>OZ250169.1:0-2200000 GCA_965237955.1 Candidatus Marinacidobacterales bacterium
TCGTTCAACGCATCGGGCCTCTCGCTACAAGTACAAACAGTTCGGCGAAGACCATTTGGTTCACTTCACCGTCAGCGCCGGACTCGCGGAGTTCGCGAAAGGCGACACGCCGGAAGAGCTCGTGACTCGTGCGGACGATGCCCTGTATCTCGCGAAGAAACGCGGAAAAAATCGCGTCGCGACGAAGAAAAAAAGACGACTCGGTCTTCTAAATTAAGATTCCGAGATCGGCAGAAACGTCCTACTCCCGGCACCCGTTTCCTGGCAGCGGCACGAGTGCAGCCATAAGCCCATAATTTACTGTTGTTTACGATGGGCACACTATTTGCTATACGAAGCTGCGAGGCTTTGAGTGCAAAACCGACAGCTCGACGATATCGCCCGGCGCATGCAAGAGGAGTGGGATGCACGGGCGCTTCACGACGCGCCGTACTTCGTCCGGCAGAGTGTTCTGGAACAGGACGAGCGTAGCTTCGAAGCGAGCGGCGCGATCAACGTACGCTCTTTCGTCGAGCCGGACCTCCCGGTTATTTGTCACGGGCGCGATCCAAAGACATTCCGCATCCTCGAGATCGGGTGCGGCGTCGGGCGCCTTACCCGCCACCTAGCAGCCATCTTCGGGGAGGTCGACGGTATCGATGTCTCGGGAGAGATGATTCGCAAAGGCCGCGAACGGCTTCAAGACTTACCCAACGTTCATTTGCACGAGGGCAGCGGTATCGATCTCGCAACGTTCGCCGACGACAGCTTCGATTTCGCCTTCTCGTACATCGTCTTTCAGCACATACCCGACAAGCGGGTGATCGAAGCCTATCTGCGTGAAGCTGCCCGCGTCCTGAAGCCGGAGGCGGTTTTCAAGTTTCAAATCCACGGGGGAGAGTCCACATACGAGGCGAGCGCGACAAGCACCTGGTCGGGCGCCGTCGTTACCGAGCAGGAGATCCGGGACTGGTCTCAGGCATTCGGCTTCGAGGTCGTCACGCTCGCCGGCTTCGGATCGCAATATGCGTGGGCGACGCTCAGAGTGTCGCCGGATAGGCCCGAGTCGCTCACGGGGCGCGCGGTAATGGAAACCGCGGTCGAAACGATACCGTGCCCCGTTTGTGTCGTTGTTCCCGTGTTCGGAAAGCCAATCTACGATGAGAAACTTCTCTCACGCATCCAGGAAAGCACCGTCGAGCCCGATGCTCGCTTCGTCTGGGTCGACTGCCGCCGAGATCCAGACGCCCCGCTCGCACCTTCTCGCGGTAGCGTCGTGCAAGGACATCCCTCCTTCAGCTTCGAAGACGCTTTGGTCGCCGGAACGCGCGAGCTCGACGAGCCGTTCTGGGCTGGTCTTTGTGAGCGGGCGATTCCGCGGCGTTGCTGGTTGAGCACTCTCGTCGCTGCCGCCGAAGACCATCCCGAACTCGGCGCGATCGGCGCTCCTCTTCTGCGGGTTCGCTCGAGTGGGCACGTCGACCGCCTGACCCCGGCCCCCGGTGTGAGACACGTCGAATACGCCCTGTGGCAAGGCGATTTGTCACCCACGAATACAGTCCCGATTGGCGCGGTGCTCTTCCGCAGCGGCAGGCGAGACAACCCTTGTCTTGCCATCGAACAGCGTACCTCGGTCAGCACCTTCGATCTCGAGCCCGACTTCTACCACACGTGGCTTCTGGATCTAGGCGAGCGCTACCAGGAGAAGGGTCTTCTCGACGATGCCGAAGAGCGGTTCCGAGCCTGCGAGAAGCTCTTTCCAGAAGACGCCCGCGCGCGCGCCGCTCTCGGACGAATTCGTGCGCTCCGCATGCAAGAGGCCGCGGACCGCCCGGGCGAGCCGCAGGGTAATGAGAATCCAGCAGATTCCGATACGTCCAATAAACGAAAGGATCAGCCGTGAGCGAAATCGTGACGAGCTGCGACGACAAGGCTCTCAAGATCAACCTCGAGCCCAAATTCTACGGCACGTTAGCCGAGATCGGTGCCGGACAAGAGGTGGCTCGTCATCTGTTCCGTGTCGGTGGCGCCGCCGGAACGATAGCCAAATCCATCTCGGCCTACGACATGAAGTTCAGCGACGCCATCTACGGCTCGTCGGACCGCTACGTGAGTCACGCCCGCGTGCAAACGATGCTGGACTTCGAATTTTCACTCTTGGAGGAGCGACTGTCGGAGGAGCGACGCGAGAACACATGCTTTTTCACGTTCGCCGACACCGTGGCCGCTCGAAGCTACTCGCGCAAGAGGGACGGAAACGGCTGGCTCGGGGTGAAGTTTCAACACGAACCCTCCGCTTCGCCAAGTCAAGTCTTGATTCACTCCCTCTTGCTCGACAAGGAGAGTGTCCTGCAACAGGAGGCCTTGGGACTCTTGGGTGTCAACCTCCTGTACGGGACGCTCTTCTTTCACCAAGATCCCCATCGCGCGGTGGCGATTCTGCACGACCAGCTCGCCGAAGACCGCGTGGACGTCAACCACATCGAGTGCACCGGACCGGCTTTCACGGACGTCGACAATCGATTGCTGAACCTCGAGCTCATCCATCAACGCCTGACCCACGCGGTCTTTTTCGACACCGACGGCGTCAGCGTGGAGCCAGGAGAGGTTCTCTACAAGAAGCCAATCCTCGTGCAGCGCGGAACCTTTCGCCCTATCACCCACGTCCACGAGCACATGCTCGCTTCCGCACGACACCAATTTGCGGCTCGCACCAAACTCGATGATGACGACATCGTGTCGCTCATGGAAATCACTACCGCCAATCTCAGAGAGACGGCAGGTTTCGACAGTGCGGATTTTCTTTCCCGTCTCGACACTCTCAAGGTTCTTCGAAAGCCGGTGCTCATTTCGAACTTCTCCGAGTTCCACCGACTCGAGTCCTATCTTCATCGATACTCCGACCGCGACATCGCGTTCGCCATTGGCGTCCACGTTCTTGTCGAGCTCTTCAGTGAGAAGTACTACGAAGATCTCGATGGCGGCTCGCTCGAGGGGCTCGGCCGCCTGTTCAAGAGAAAGGTCAGGCTGTACGTGTATCCCTCGCACGATGCCGAGTCCGGCCAGACGTTGACCGCACGGGACATACACCTCCCCGGCGCGCGGCAGCGGTTGTTCGAGTACCTGCTCGAAAGCGAATTGGTGGTGCCTATCGAAGAGTTCCGCGACGACCTTTTTCACATCGTCTCAGCATCGGTGCTGTCCGGCATTCGCACCGGCGATACCCAGTGGGAGACGCAAGTGCCCACCGCAGTGGTGAACCTGATCAAGGAACGAAGGCTCTTCCATTACCCGAGCTCGCTCTGAAACGAGGTCGTTCGCACGCACTTCGTGGCGAAAAAAGGCCGCCCCGAAGGTAAAGTTTTCTCGTTCTCGGCCGATCCAGGGTGCTGAAGTCCGAATCGGAGGGGAAGCCGTGCCGAACTCGAAAGTTCACAAGGTCATGTCGTCCGAAGTCTGTTCGTTCGAGCCCGGGACACCAGTCGTGGAGGTCGCCACCGCCATGACCGAGCAAGCCATCTCGAGCGTCGTGGTTTGCGAGGGCGAGCGTCCGGTGGGCGTCATCAGCGAGCGTGACGTCTCGCGCGTGCTTCGTACGGTTCTCGAAGGCGGTCGGGCGCCCGCCGTTGGGGACTGTATCTAGCCAAATCGGACGGGCGTAATCGGACGTGCGCCGTGACCGCCGACGCTATTCTCGTCAACGACGACTGATTCCAAAAACAAACGCAAAAGCGCCAAGACGCGGAGGGCGCAAGGAAGAAGTGAACCCGAATCCTTTGCGCCCCTGCGACTTTAGGTTATTTGTTTCCGGCGTGATCCGTATCAACGGCGCGCCACGTCTTGAATCCCGAGGATGTTGGCAGCGAGCTCCTGGAAGGCAGCGTCATCATCCATCTCGTCACGAGCCACTAGCCGAGGCGTTCCCGCGATGCGCTCCCCGAGGTCGCGGAGCCGTGACAACGTAGTTCCCAAAGAGCCAACCGTCGTCGTGAACCGCTTAGCCGTCAAAGTTTTCGCCGTCATCGTCTCGACCCTCCAATTCTCGCGTCGCTCCCCTAGTCTCGGTTCCTGATTCGTTATCGGCTTGCCCGCCGCGGATCTTTACACCCTAATCACGGTTTTCGGCCACGCATTGCTCAGTTTCCAGTTTCGCGTTCGGCGTCGTCGGAGATGTTGCGAAACACGGCAATGACTCCGGCCAGCGTCTCGTTCGAATGGCGCACGGGTGTCATGAGCACATGATGGGGTACGCCTTTCACCATCACCCGCCGCCGTTCCACCAGGCCTTCGCTCGAAACGAGCTCGAGCGGATCGAAATTGAGAATCCTTTCCAATCGCGGTCGACCGCGCCAGATCTCGGCGCCGGGCTTCACGTCGAGGAGTGTTCGCACAGCCTCGTTGATCAGCAGGGTGCGAATATCAGAAATCGTGAGATCGGGCACCTCGTTCATGGCGCAGGCCATGGCCTCGCTCGCATTCACCGCCGTCATTGACGGGTAGCAGCCGATGATTCGCGCGGATGCGTGCCAGGGTCTCGAGCCCGTCGAGGCGAGGCATCTCGAGGTCTAGGCAGATCGCGTCCGGCATGCTCCGCGAGAGCCCGTCCAGACAGGCGGCGCCGTCGGGATAGAGCTCTACGTCGTATCCGGCTTTCGTCAGCCAGCGCGCCAGCACCAGCCGCACTTCAACATCGTCGTCCGGCCACCAAGACCAGGCCCCGGGCCGCGGCGGCATCCGTTACGGCATCGGGCACTAGTCGACCCTCCCGGACACGGGCTGGGAACCGGCTGGTATCCAGGCGTTTACGCTCAGCGGGCTCACGGAAGACCCAACCCGGCGCTGGGCTAAAGTCACAGCCCTCGCGGACGATAACCAACTAGTCCCCTGGATCTTTAATTACTGTCCAAATTCGATTTGCCATGTGTATCGAGCGTTCGCTGGGCGAACCGAGCGATGGTTTCGAGGATTTGGTCGGCGGATTTCGTCCACTTGAACGGCTTTGGGTTCTCGTTGTGAGCATCGAGATAGTCTTGTATCGCAACGCGGAGCTGAGGCACGCTCGTGTGCGAGCCTCGTCGCAAGGCGTGTTCGGTGAGCAAGCCAAAGAAGCGCTCAGCGAAGTTGAGCCAAGAGGCGTGTGTCGGTGTGAAGTGAAAGTGGAACCGAGGTCGCTTGGAAAGCCAGCGTTTGATCGCCGGTGTCTTGTGCGTGGCGAGATTGTCGAGCACGACGTGGATGTCCAACTCGCTGGGAACGGCTGCTTCGATCTCAGCGAGGAACTTCTTGAACTCTAGCGCTCGATGTCGCGCGTAGCACTTTCCGAAGACTTCACCTGTTGCGGCGTCGAGTGCGGCAAACAGGTCAGTCGTTCCATGCCGAATGTAGTCGTGGGTTTGTCGCTCGGGCTGGCCCAAGCTCATGGGCAGGACAGGTTGAGCACGCTCGAGCGCTTGAATCTGCGATTTCTCGTCGACGCACAGGACGACCGCGTTATCCGGTGGGTTCATATACAGGCCAACAACGTCGCGTACTTTTTCGACCAGTTGTGGGTCTTGCGAGAGACGAAACGATTCCGAGCGGTGCGGTTGAAGCCCGAACGTTCGCCAAATACGTCCAATCGTCGAATGACTCAGCCCAAGATGCTTGGCCATCGAGCGCGTACTCCAATGGGTTCTCCCCTTTGGAGTCGTCTCCAGCGTCTTGGTCACGACTTCCTCGATCTGGTCATCGCCGATTTTGCGAGCCGCTCCCGGCCGAGGTTCGTCGTACAACCCTTCCATTCGTTGTTCTACAAAGCGTCTTCGCCACTTGCCCACCGTGCTCCTCATGGTGTGCATCTTCCTAGTCCCCTGGATCTTTGATTACTATACAAAGTTAGGCTTTTCGCCAGCCCATAATATTCATAAGATTCATGCACTTAGAATGGTTTCGGCAAGCTCTGCTTTATCTAGTTTGTTCTGATACAGGGGACTAGCAACTTCCATATTCGTCAGACCCGCCGCGCAATCCAGCACGATCTTCGCTCGGAAGGCTTGGTGCGGCGAACTACGGCTGCGTCGCGCCAGTCGCGTCAGCGCTTCGCTTTCTTGAGACGACAGCTTCAATTCGGCTTTTCGCCGGCCCTTGTGTTTCATGCATTTAGCAGATCACAGAAGTGCCAGTGTTGTCTAGCTTTTTCTGTTCCATGGGACTAGCGTCCTCTTTTGCGCGGGTTCCGTTCGAAGCAGAAACGACGATGGACATTGGTACGATCTCAGGGGTGATCGCTGGCGTGGCCTTAATCGGCTTCGCCATGGCCGCAGGCGACGGAGGCATCGGCCAGTTCATCAGCTTGCCCTCGATGCTCATTGTCTTTGGCGGAACGATTGCCGCGCTCGCAATCGCTTTCCCCACAAAGGAGTTGAAGAACATCGTTGCGGTGTCGTCGCGCGTCTTCAGAAACCCGGTCGTTGAAGTCGTCGGCATCGTGAAGTTCCTCACCGGGTGCGCTCAAGAGGCTCGCAGAAACGGACTCCTCGCACTCGAGAACATGGCGAAAAAGACGCAACACAAACCGCTTGCCAAGGGGTTGGCGCTCATCGCTAACGGCACCGATAGCGCCACCTTGAACGAGATCCTGACGACCGAGCTTCGACAGATGCAGGATCATCACAAAGTCGGCCAGAAAATCTTCAACGAAGCGGGAAAGTTCGCGCCTGCGTTCGGTATGATCGGCACGCTGGTGGGACTGGTTCAGATGCTCGGCAATCTGCAGGACCCGGCGAGCATCGGTCCCAACATGGCCGTGGCTCTCCTGACGACGCTGTACGGCGCGCTCATGGCCAACCTTTTTTTCCTGCCTATGGTCACGAAGCTCGAGAGACGTGCCAAGATCGAAGCGTTCGAGATTCAGCTCATGATCCTGGGTCTGGTGTCCATCAACCGCGGTGAGTCGACGCAGATTCTCAAAGAGAAAATGGAAGCCTTCATGGCCGGTGTCCCGACGACGAACCGTTCGGCGAGTCGCGCCGCTTGAGGTCACACTCACGATGCCAAACAACTCACAAGAACAGCCCATCGAGCTAACGCCGCCGACAGAGGAAGACCCGCCCAAAGAAGGAGCGCCACTTTGGGCGCTGACCTTCGGCGACATGATGAGTCTTCTCCTCTGTTTCTTCATCCTCATGTTCTCGATGTCCGAGATCAAGAAAGAGAAGTTCCTCATCGCCGCGGATTCTCTACGCGCCGGTCTTGGACACGGCAGCTCTCGCATGATGGCGGACGCCGGGATGGGTGGCGAGTCGGCCGTCGACACCGACGTGCTCACCAGCGACCCCGCGCCATACGACATCACCATCGCGATGGAGGACGTCGATGACTTCATGGAGTTCATCGGCAAAACGCTCGAATCGTTCGTGGCAGCACAAGGGGTGGAATCGTTCGTGGAGGTGAACCGCGGGGAAGAAAGTGTTTCGTTGAACATCCAAGACGTCGTGCTCTTCGATACCGGATCCGCGGCATTGCGCCCACAAGGACGCGATCTCATGGACGAGCTCGGCCGCATCGTCGCCGATGTCGATATGTCGGTCGTCGTGGCAGGCCACACGGACGACCGCCCCATCCGCACTAGCGTGTTCCCTTCGAACTGGGAGCTCTCGTCCGCGAGAGCGTCGACGGTAGCCCGCATTTTTCTTCAGCAGGGATTGGCCCCAAGCCAGATTCACGTGGAAGGCCACGCGGAGTACCGACCGACCGCGACCAACGAAACACCCGAGGGCCGCTCGAAGAACCGGCGTGTCGAAGTCCTGTACACGCGAGACAACGTGATCTCTCAAATGATCAAACAAAAGAAGAACGAGATGGAAGCGCTGGAATCGGCCGCGCCGGCGCTCGATGACATCTCCGCCATAGAGGATGTCGAGGAGTCTCCAGTCGACCTGCCCTAGCGGTAATTGGCAACGCAATCTCAAAACGGAGCATATTGCCGGCTCAATTCATGCTCGGCCACGAAGGTCTCCCCGCGGGATGCTCGCCGATTAGGGTGCGATGGATTTCCTCGAAGTTAGCCCCGTCGCTTTTGGCTGGCCTTCGCTCTGGCCGGTCGTGCGGGTGACCCTGTCGCGGATGGCGACCCCTGGCCTCGGGGTCCACCCGGGACACAACGTCTACCGTCGACGGGTCGAGACCTTGCCGCGCCAGCAATTGACGAAGCTCGGGAAGTGACTCGCGTAACCGAGCGGCCATGTCGGCGCTTTCAGAGACGAAGCGTGCGTGCACCTGAGCACCGCGGACACGAAGCACGACACGGACACCGTCGAGTGCTGGATTACCTTTCTCGTCAGCCGAAAGTCTCAGCACGAGTTGATGGGTGGACGCCGCCCTGGTTGCACGCCACCCGGTCTCAACGTCGGGCACCTGGATAGAGCCGAACACCTCACGCGCCTTCGCCGTTTGGGACCCGGCAGAGCCCCTGATAATGTTATCGAGGTTGTCGAGAGGATCGGTTGCGACCACGCTCTCGGCCATCATCGGCGGCATCGGCGCCACGCCCGGAGACGGTGGTGGAGCGACGCGGCCTCCCGAAGCGGGAAGCTCCATCACCGAGCGCAGTGGAGCGCTCGAGCTCGCGGCGCGAGCATCGTCGGCCGTCCGCGTTGGTCTTAAGCCATCGTCGACCGGTGCAAGCTCGCGCGGCCCCCCCCGCGAGCTTCCAGCAACTCTCGGCTGTTCGATTCCTGAAATTCGATCTCCGCGCCGACTCGATCGCTTCGCGCCGTCTGTCGAGCGTCGATGCACTTCGTGGCGGGCACTCGAAGGCGACGCGTCATCGCCCGGGATTGCGGGGGGCCTCGTGGCCGGCTCGCTCTGAGCGTGGTCCGCGCCGCGTCCGCCCGAGAACCAAGTCGAGGAGACTTGTTTCGAAGTCGGCGGAGCGCCAGGCTCGTTCACGTCACGACCAGCGGTGTCGGGAGGCGATCCCCCGCCCAGTGTCGCATTTGCAGCATCGGGTGCGACTCCAGATCGCGGCAGCGCTCCCGACACATCCGTGCTTGCACGAGTCCCGATTCGGTCCACGCTTGCGCTCCCGGCGTGTGCGAGCGAGCCCTTGGACCGGGCAGCCGGTGGTAGAGCGGACGCGCTGTCTACGCTCACCTTGCCCGCGCTCCCGGAATCCCCGTGGCGCGCGTCATGCCTGCCCCCATCGGCTCGGGGGGCATCTTTGCCCGCGGTGGCTGCCGTTTCAGACTCCGAGCCGAGCCTGTCGGCCGGCACGGTCGCACCTTCGGAAGCAATCACCCCGGAAACTCCGATCCGGACGCCACTCCCCCGCATCGTGTTTTCGATGTGACGGGACAAGGCACGCCTTGTCAGGTTGTTCAGAGCACGATCGTCCAGGCGCGTTGCCGTGACGGTGTTCGGGGAGCGTGGCGCCTCGGTCTCGAAGACATCAACTGGCGTCGGAACGCTTGACTGCGATGAGAATGACGATGAGGCAGAGGTGCGCACGGATACCGACGCGAGCGGTCGAATCCCAGCCGAGCGCGATTCGGTCTGTCAGTTACTTCTGTCGGCGTTCATAATAATGATAGGGGCTTGGAAGGAGGCTTCACCGGTCGCCGTCAAGCCCTCCCGCGGTAGTTCACGGGCCGTCGACGCCGGCGATACCGCCGGCTCGATATGAGCGGCCGCCTCGGAATTCCCCTTCGGATTCGATGACGAAACCGAGGAGTCGACGAGTGCGGGTCGTCGCGAAGGCCCTGGTGCCGCCGAAGGAGCCCGAGGGGACGGCGCGTCGGCATCGCCCGCCGCCGCGCCACGTTCGAGGACGCGGCTTGCGTCGGTGCCCGGTCCATGCGGTGGTTCCATCGGGAGCGCACTCGCGACAATAGGACCAGAACGACGCGTCGGCGAAAAAAGACGGTCGGCCGCGATCAGCGCCCGTCCACGAACCGTTGAGTACGTGCCGGGCGCGGGCTTCGAACTCGCAACGACGGGATCACGCTCCTGAACGTGAGCCCGGATGGAAGGCGCGACGTCAACCGGCTCGAAAGCGTGCCGGTAAGTTTGCTCCGGCGATCCCACTGTCGCGCGCGGGGCAATCGGGAGGTCCGACACGCGTGGTGCCGGCGAAACCGCGACGGCAGCAGAATCCGGGGAAGGGCCAGCGCTCGTTCGCGCGGGAACGAAGTGGATTGCCGGTGCCGGTGTGGCTCGATCGCTCTCGCGAGCGACGTCCACGCTCGCATACGTCGCGGAGCCTGCTGCTGCCGCAGGCAACTCTGCGGGAGAGTGCGGCACGCCCTCGATAGCCTCCTTGTGGCCAGATTCAGCGATACCGAGCGAATGCTCGGGAGAATCGAACCGGGCCCTGCTTCCGAGCTCCGGTCCCGCGATCTCGAGCGCACGGGTCAGATCCGCGGCGAAGTCGGACTCGAATTCGCCCTCGAATCGGGATGACCCGAGCGCTCCGGATGGACGCAGCTCGCCCGCTCCGGGATCGGCCTCGGCAAACAGGAGCTGACCGGTTATCATGGTTGCCCCGACGATGAAGTGTGCTGACGCAGCGCGAGCGAATCGAGTAACTTCTGATATCGACGGCGCTCCGCTGACACGGTGGCGGCATCGTGGCGTGCCAGAAGCGCTTCGAGGCTTTTGACCGAGCGTCGAGATTCGAGCCAGGCCTTTTCTCTCTCGGCGAGCTCGGCCTCGATTTCCCGAATGCGTCCATCCAGCTCCTCGAGCTCGAGACCTATTTTGAAAAGATGCGCGTGCTGACGGCGTAGAGTGTCCGCCTCCGCCGTTTTGGTCGTGACGTCGCTCTCTTCCCGCCGGCGACGCTCGAGCAGCTCGTCTTTGGCCGCATGACGGCCCCGAAGCTCCTGCACCGTTTGGGTGCCTTGGTGCACAACTCGCGATCTCGGTCCACAATTGTCCTTTACTCACGGATTCGAGGTTCCCCATGAGCATTTCCAAACGCACTCAGCGGAAGTATGTGAAGAAGGCCTATCGCGTGAGGAATTGGCGTGAATATGAGGCGGGTCTACGCAACCGTGGGAGCCTGACCGTCTGGATCTCGCTCACCGCCGGCAAGCTTGTGAACTGGGACGCGCCCCGGCCGAGGAGGAGGAAACCGGGCCGTCAACGCAAGTACTCGAACCACGCCATCGAGACGGCTGTCACCCTGGGCATGGTGTTTCATCTGTCATCTAGGCAGAGCGAGGGATTGCTGCGATCGTTGTTCGCTCTGATGAAGCTAGACAATGATGTGCCCGATCACACCACGATCTCGAGGCGCAAGGCGAAGCTGGGTAAGGTCCCCTTCTACCAAGACAAGCAGAAGACGCCGTTGCACATCTTGATCGACAGCAGCGGTCTCGCTGTCCACGCCGGCCAGCTGCGCAGAGCACCAAAGAGCAGGGACTATCGCAAGCTCCATCTGTGTGTCGACGAGCAGAGTGGCGAAGTCGTCGCCGGCGAGCTGACGAGCAAAAGAGCCCGCGATTCATCGCGGGTTGCATCGCTTGTCGGACAGATCGACAGTCCCATCTCATCTGCCAGAGCTGACACCGCATACGACGCCGGCGGCGTCTATGAGGCAATCGAGAATCACAGCGCTCATTGCTCGCCGAGGGTGCTGATACCGCCGCGCAAGGGCGCCCAGCTCGCATCGGGGCCGGCGAGCAGCCGACAGCGCAATCGCAACATTGCAGCACAAGCTCGGCTCGGCAAACGAAAGTGGCACACAGAATCGGGCTACAGCAAACGGAGCAAAGTCGAGACAACGTTCCATCGCTACAAGGCTATCGTGGGCTCAGCGATGCGAGCGAGAGGGTTGGCGGCACAGAGAGTCGAGGCAAGGATCGGGTGCAAGATTCTCAACACGATGACGGCGCTCGGGATGCCTGATAGCGAGATGATCGGATGATGGGAGTCGGGGCCAAGCGAGCTCTCGGCCTCTATCGGAGTTGTGCACCAAGGCAGCGCGCGGCCGCCGGAGCGGCTTGAAAACGACTATCCTTCCACCTTCAGCGATCGCATAACGGTAATTCATCCGTGCGCCGAGTTCAGAATGTCAGTAGAAAATTCGATCATGACCCGTTGTAATTATCCCGGCCAAGCCCGACCCATCCTTTCCGCCAAAATAAAAGCCCGGCTGCGTTGCGACGTCCGAGTGTCCCCAATTGTCGCTAATGGTATGGGCATGTCCGCAATAGTTGGAGAATTCAGATCTAATAGTTACGGCACTCTTCGTCCGAAATCGATTCGACGCGAATCCACTCGTATCCGTCAGACTCGGTACGGTCATCGACAGTGAACACCGCCGGACGTCGATCGAAGCAGGGACCAAAAGCTCCCGGGTTCGGGACGACAAGGTCGCCTTTGATAATGATTGATTCGAACTCGTCACGAGCCGACGGGCCTAGTTCCTGGACCAATGCGTCAACCAACCTGTCCTCGGTCAACGGCTCACCATTTCGACGAAGCTCAAAAAGCGGCAAGATTACGTCATCGAGCGTACGCGCGCCGTTGGACGCCGACCGGATTTTGGCGTCGACACTGGCAAAATACAGGCTGCCGCGAGTATAGGGAACATTTTGTGCGCTGCCCTCACCGACGCCCGTGCTGAATCCCAGTCGGTCGAGTTCGGCCGCCGATTCATTTCGATATGGATTCGAGTAGTACCTCCGCGAGGTTGAATTGATGCTTTCCAAATAGTTGCTCACAGGAGCCAGCCCGGAACGGAGCAGCAGCAACCGGGTATAGTGCACATTCAGGCCTTCCGCAAACCACGGAATTCCGCGGGGATCTTCTGTGCTCAGACTACCGACAAACATATGCCCCATTTCGTGAAATATGGTCCCGCGGGGCGATTCGGCTGATGAGTCGGGATCTCCGGGCTCTACTGCCAGCATGAAGGAGTTATGCAACGCGGTGCCACCGCCTGACCCTTGCAACGCTCGCACAAACACGCGATAAGACGGCGTTTCATCGTCCTGAAAGAAGTCTCGCAAATACCCATAGGCTTCGGAGACCCAGGCCATTTCCTTTGGCGCATCGAATGGCGTCTGTCCGAGCCAGTAGGCGTGGAATGACAGCTCTTCGTCGGGTGAGTCGAAATGACCGATAGGTCCGACCATGTAATAGGCTTGAATCAGGCGATCTGATTCTCCCTGGACCTCAAAGTCTCCATCACTATGAGTGCTTGCGGCAATCGAACCGGGCACCAGGTCACTTAGATCCCAACTCACGCTCCAGGCCGCTTCTCCCAAGTCTTCCGGCAACACAAACAATGCCATGCCGCCGCCACTGAATCCGCCATCGTGTGCATAGAAATCAAATTGCGGCCCACGCGACCGGCTTTTCGCCGGGGAAACCCTATATGACACAGTTACCGGTGTAGTCACCGGCCGATCAGCGCGCCAATGGCGGAAGTACGGAAAACCACCCGGATCTTCGGGATCATCCTCAGCCGACAGGTCCACAACGCCGGCCTCGTCACGAACGACCAGTTCGGCGACCGAATCCGCCATGTCTGTACGCCCCGCATACACGATCGGCGACCTCACGCTCAACGTCTCGGCGGACCCTATGTCGCCAATCAGTTCGTATCTGACTTCCACTGCCGTTACATCCGTTCCACGCTCACGAACCGGCTTGAGCACGACCTCGAACCGGGTGAAATCCTGGTCAGAAAATTCTGACGGCTGTTCTACCACGTCGTGGGATTTGCTGCCGCAAGCAGCGCAGGCCAGCAGAACAGACACTGCAGCCCCTATAGTCCATCGACTTGTTGTGGCTTCAGTCTTGGAACGCTCGGTCCTTCTCATCATCGTTTGTATTTTCTCGTTTAATTCTCGCCAGCCCATCCCCTCGTGTCCAAAAACACGAACGAGCTCAAGACCTGCGCAAACCGGGGCGTTTCGGATACACGCGTCGACGCTTGGTCGGCCAGGAAGCTAGAATCCCTCCGTCATGAGTACGCCGATCCAACCCCTGACATTGTTGGTCGTTGCCATCGCTGGTTGGATCCAGCGCGAACAACAGGCCACTATCGTCTACTTGCTCAAGGAGAACAAAGTCCTCAAAGCTCGACTTGGCGGTAGGAAACTTCGCTTCACCGATGACGAGCGACGTCGGCTCGCTGTCAAGGGTAAGGCCCTCGGCCGGAAGCTCCTGGCCGAAGTCGCCGGTATCGTCACACCGGAAACCCTCCTGGCCTGGCATCGGAGGCTCATTGCGCGGAAGTGGGACTATAGTGCGCGGCGGAAACGAGCGGGCCGTCCGCGCGTCATGGTCGAGCTCGCCGAGCTCATCGTGCGCCTAGCGAAAGACGATCCGCGCTGGGGGTACACTAGAATTCGCGGCGCACTCCCGAATCTCGGCCATACCGTTGCGAGGAGCACCATCGCAAATATTCTACGAGAGTACGGCGTCGAGCCCGCGCCCGAGAGAAGTGAGCGGACGCCCTGGCGCACGTTTCTGACCGCCCATTGGGAAACCGTGGCTGCCACCGACTTCTTCACCGTCGAGGTCATCACGTTCGGTAGGCTCGTGACCCACTACGTACTCATCGTGATCGAGCTCTCCTCGCGAAAGATTCACGTTGCCGGAATTACTCCGGGGCCTGACAGCGCGTTCATGATGCAGGTCGGTCGCAATCTCACTGATCCACTCGACGGCTTTCTGCTCGGCAAGCGATTCCTCATCCTCGACCGCGACAAGAAGTTCACCGCGGAGTTTCGAGGGCTCGTCGACGATGCCGGAACTCGAGTCGTTCGCTTGCCGTACCGTTCGCCGAACTTGAACGCTCACATCGAAAGGTTTGTTCTTTCGATAAAAAGCGAATGTCTCAATCGGATGATTTTCTTCGGCGAGCAATCGCTGCGAAGAGCCATAGCCGAATTCATTCATCATTATCATGGAGAGCGCAACCATCAAGGTCTCGAAAACGCGTTGATCGAATCGGACGAGCACGTGGGCAGTCTCGACGGGAACGTGAGATGTCGCAAACGATTGGGCGGCATGCTCAACTGCTACTACCGCGAAGCCGCATAAGAACTCGGTGCGAGTCGTTCAGCGGATGACCCGGGAGCGGAGGTCAGGTTGGCGATCGCCTCTCGCGAGCCAGGCGCCGATCGACCGGCGTCGTGATTCAAGGGGAGGGTTCGCGGTGAGGTCATTTTGCGACAGGTTTTTGCGTGTAAGATTGATGTAGGCGCCATGATATCTTTTATGCATCGCGACACATGATAGATAGTTTGGAAATTAACCTTAATTAGGAGGTGATAAAGATAAGTTTAGTTCAGCCCATTGACACTTTAAGCTGAAATAAAAAGGAGAAAGAAATGTTTAAGAAGTCGATTGTATTAGCCGGGATATTAATTGTAGTGATAATGACAGCAGGTTTGCTTACCAGCTGCAAAGGGGAAGACGCCACTCCTGGGCAATCACCGGTCTGTGACAGTTCGGACCCGCAGACAAACGTCTTGTGTGAGCTTGGCTACAACGAGGTCAGATCCGATGCACCGATCCACTTTCACTTCGCCGAAGCGCTGCCCAGCAATTACGGCGGCGGCGATGCCGACTGGGAGTGGGAGAGCTGGAAAGCAGGGACAGAGAGCCTGCTGAAGGATGAGCTATTTCCGCTGATCGGTGCCTATCCACACTATTATTTCCTCATCGATTACGAGGGCTACAACGCGGACGATGAGGAAATCGTCGCACTGGCAAGAACCATCGGGGATGAGCCGGACCAGACCAAAGAAAGTTTCACGGGCATTTCGGGAATGCACGTGAAGGCTGATGGCTGGAGGGTACCGCTGCATATGTCGCGTATTCCAAACGATGACCACCAGCGACCCGAGGGCTGTCTCGGTGACCACCTGAGGTCCTCGGTCGTCCATGAGTACCACCACATCATGATGTGGCATCAGAAGATGAATAACTATAGGGGAGAGACGGTGGCAGAGCCCGATTACCTGCCGCCATGGTTTAGCGAGGGCGCATCGGGAGTATTGCCTTCTCTGCTGGGCACGGACAATGGGCGAGATGGACTTCGGAGCCGTATCGAGCAAGTCCTTGACATGGTCAAGACTGACCCCTCGCTCGACTTCGAGCACATGAAACACTACGACACCTGGACTAAGCCCCCATTGTCTTTCCGTCCTCGCATCCCACTTGCGTGCTACATGGCGCATCGCAGCAGCTGGCAAGTGGCGTTGGTCGATGCCTTTCGTGCCATGGGCCTGCAGCCACACCCAGGCGATTTCGACGCCCTGCTCGTCGCCCTCGTCGGCGTGAATGAGCATGACTTCCTCAACGAGGCACTCGCCTTCTTTCGCCTTGAGAGCACCACAGCAGATACGCTGATGCCTCCGGACGTGCCTGTGGCCACGCTCATTGGACCGCCTTCACTCACGACGCTTGCCCAATAGCGCGCGTCGGAAACGCTCGAGGATTGCAAAGTTAACATGAAGGCCCGGCAGGTTGACAAAGCAGCACCCGCAACGATTAATCGCGAAGTAGAGCATTTGCGCACCGCTTTTCGTATCGCTGTTGAGTCCGGCAAGCTCGCTCGAGTCCCGATCTTCCCGAAGGCTCTGACAGAGGCCAATGCCCGCCGGGGTTTTTTCGAGCGCAGTGAGTTCATGGCCGTCCTCGACCACATCAAGGATGCTGATGTCCGGGATTTCTTGGAATTCTTCTACTGGACGGGCATGCGGCCTGGCGAAATCAAATCGCTAGTGTGGTCTGACTTCGACCGCGAGACAATGAATTTGCGGCTTCACGAAAGCAATGCCAAGACACGAAGGGGACGGACGCTCGTTGCCGAGGGCGCGATTCGCCCGATTGTCGAGCGCCGCAACCAGGCTCGTCGGCTGGGCTGCGAGTTCGTTTTCCATCGAGGCGGAAAGCAGATGGGCGAGTTCCGGAAGTTGTGGAAGACCGCTTGCTCTAACGCTGGAGTTGTAGACCGGCGCCCTTACGACCTCCGGCGAACGGCTGTACGGAACATGGTCCGAGCTGGGGTTAACGAGAACGTCGCACGCGCAATCTCGGGCCACCGCACGCGCGCAGTCTTCGATCGATACAACATCGTCGACGAAGACGATCTCCGAGCCGCGGTCCGAAGCACGACAGAATACGTTTCCCCGGAAGAACGTAAGAAAGCCCGGACCGACCAGAAGCAGCTCGTCGTGCCCGAGTGCGGGACCGTGCTTTTGCGACCGGTGGCCCGATCATATTGATAATGATGAAAGACAACTGAGTTCCGACCACGCCACTTGTCCGAATACCCCGACACGAGAACGGCCGGACTGTCTCTTCACACCCATCCCCCGGCGGGAGACACTCCTCAACCGCCTTGCCCTGTTTGCTCGAGTTCTGCTACCCTCACCAGGACTCAATCGGACTGCACAGTCCCATCCCAGTGGGGAAATTTCGTGCGGACCGGGGCCGGACACGTATGAATTTTCCTAATCCTCATATCCTACGCGGGTCGGCCACGACCGGTGAACGGAACTTCGATGCCTTGGTGCACAACTCCGATAGAGGCCGAGAGCTCGCTTGGCCCCGACTCCCATCATCCGATCATCTCGCTATCAGGCATCCCGAGCGCCGTCATCGTGTTGAGAATCTTGCACCCGATCCTTGCCTCGACTCTCTGTGCCGCCAACCCTCTCGCTCGCATCGCTGAGCCCACGATAGCCTTGTAGCGATGGAACGTTGTCTCGACTTTGCTCCGTTTGCTGTAGCCCGATTCTGTGTGCCACTTTCGTTTGCCGAGCCGAGCTTGTGCTGCAATGTTGCGATTGCGCTGTCGGCTGCTCGCCGGCCCCGATGCGAGCTGGGCGCCCTTGCGCGGCGGTATCAGCACCCTCGGCGAGCAATGAGCGCTGTGATTCTCGATTGCCTCATAGACGCCGCCGGCGTCGTATGCGGTGTCAGCTCTGGCAGATGAGATGGGACTGTCGATCTGTCCGACAAGCGATGCAACCCGCGATGAATCGCGGGCTCTTTTGCTCGTCAGCTCGCCGGCGACGACTTCGCCACTCTGCTCGTCGACACACAGATGGAGCTTGCGATAGTCCCTGCTCTTTGGTGCTCTGCGCAGCTGGCCGGCGTGGACAGCGAGACCGCTGCTGTCGATCAAGATGTGCAACGGCGTCTTCTGCTTGTCTTGGTAGAAGGGGACCTTACCCAGCTTCGCCTTGCGCCTCGAGATCGTGGTGTGATCGGGCACATCATTGTCTAGCTTCATCAGAGCGAACAACGATCGCAGCAATCCCTCGCTCTGCCTAGATGACAGATGAAACACCATGCCCAGGGTGACAGCCGTCTCGATGGCGTGGTTCGAGTACTTGCGTTGACGGCCCGGTTTCCTCCTCCTCGGCCGGGGCGCGTCCCAGTTCACAAGCTTGCCGGCGGTGAGCGAGATCCAGACGGTCAGGCTCCCACGGTTGCGTAGACCCGCCTCATATTCACGCCAATTCCTCACGCGATAGGCCTTCTTCACATACTTCCGCTGAGTGCGTTTGAAAATGCTCATGGGGAACCTCGAATCCGTGAGTAAAGGACAATTGTGGACCGAGATCGCGAGTTGTGCACCAAGGCAGCCGCGCGCCGCAATTTTGCGTATCTGATGGTCTGTTCAGGCTGGGTTGGCGGTGGCGAGGTTAGCAGAGGTCGGTGAGGAAGCTGGAGTCTGGGGGATGGAGCCTCAGATTGAGTTGTGTGGAGGCGTGAAGACGAACGAGTACCGCGGCGTGGCGGTGCAGCGGCTGAAGAGATAGGTGGATTCGTCGGTTAGTGGTTTGGAGGAGCGCGGGAGTCGCCGTTTCGCTTATCCAAGTGGTCAAGAATTTTGCGAATGACTTTGTGCTCGGTCATGAAGGAAATGACGCGGAGGGTTCCTCCACAATCACATTTCAAAGGATCGACTTGATAGACCCGTTTGATGAGCTGCGCCCAACTTTTTCTTAGGGCGGCACGTTTTTTGGGCGAGAGCTCGGGTTCGGCCTTTGATTTCGAGTTGTCGTTGTCAGCGAGGGAGTGAAGGGTGAGGCCACGCTTTTTCCGGAAAACCCGCGACCTCGAAGCGTAGGCGCCAAAATAGTGAACGCCGTGTTTTCGAGGCTCTGGAATCTGGGTGAGGCCTCGTGCGATGAACTCGGAAATGTCGAGGCTCTCTCCTTTGGGATGGGACAGCAAAGGCTCATCATGTGAGTCTTTGCTTTCGTAGAACAGAGTCCTGGAACCGGGCGTCCAGTGAATGCGTGAGATGCTGACGGGGCAGCGAAGTAAGTAGCGGCAAAGCCGTTCGAGCCCTTGGGTGTCTTGTGGCCAAACGGTGGGAGAGGTGTCGACGGAAAAACCGCTATTCCGAAACGAGAGGAGCAACTCCATGCGTTCGTCGCTCAAGAGGTCTTTACTCTTCAGCAAGCGCATTATTTTGTGAGCGACACTCCATTCCGGCCCGTCAGGGTAGTTGTCGCGTCGGTCGAAGTTGAACCACTCGGGGGCGCGAACTCGATGAGGAGATGAGCAAGCCATACTCCGTTGCCTTCAAGCAGAAGATGGTCCATCGGCTCACTGGAAAGAACGCAGTGAGTGCATCGCAGCTGGCTCGAGAGACAGGCGTCCGACAGCAGAACTTGTCGCGGTGGCTCGACGAGGCGGGTAGACTGCCTGTCATGGCCGACAAGCCGAAGTGCCGCGGACTGCCGGCGCAATGAGCCTGCGCCGGCACATTTGGTCGTTGGTCGGGGCTCGAGCTCCGACACCCAGACGTCGATCCCCTTCTCGGCCAGTGGATCAGGAGCACGTCGGCTTTTCTCGAGACGTGGTCTCGCTGGATCGAGCTTGTCCAGCTCCCGCGTCCGGGACTAGACTGTCAGCCGCCCTATGGCCCATGTCGGACGCAACGAGCCCTGCCCATGTGGCAGCGGCAGGAAGTTCAAGCACTGTTGTCTCAACCGCCGGAAGCGCTTGCTCACAAGCCGGCTGCTCGTGGTGGCTCTGATCGGCGTTGCAGGCGTTGCCGCACTCGTTTACTGGAACGGTCGAGCGGTGCCCGACACATCTCGCTCCGATCGGGTCGTTCGCAACGGTACTCCCTCCTGGTCCCCCGACGGGTCGAAGATCGTCTTCTACTCGGACAGGGATGGGAACGGCGAGATCTACTTGATGAACGCCGATAGCTCGGATCCGACGCGGCTGACGAACGACCCCGCGGACGAGGGCTATCCGACGTTCTCCCCCGACGGCGGCAAGATCGCGTTCGACACCGACCGCGACGGCAACTTCGACATCTATGTCATGAACGCCGACGGCTCCGACCCCAGGCGGCTGACGAACGACCCCGCTCGCGACGTCTCCGCGTCCTGGTCGCCCGACGGCTCCCGCATCGCCTTCATGTCCGATCGAGACGGAGGGTTCGAAATCTACGCGGTCGATGCCGACGGATCGAACCTCGAGCGGCTGACCAACTCCGGCTCGAACTGGTTTCCGCGATTCTCACCCGATGGCACCAAGCTCGCGTTCCACGTTGGCCGGGACGTTAACGTGATGAGCCTCGACGGCACTGGACTCGCCCGGCTGACCACCGAGCCCCACAATGGCATGTATCCCTCGTGGTCCCCCGACGGCGAGAAGATTGCCTTCATGTCGTGGCGCGACGGCCAGACGGAAATCTATATGATGAACGCCGACGGGTCCGACCAGACGCGTTTGACGCGGACGACGACGGGTGAAGTGATCGACCCGAGGCTCTCGCCCGACGGGTCGAAGATCGTCTACGTCCACGTGCCCGCAGGCATGGCCGAGGGCCCGCAGATCATCCACGTGATGGACGCGGATGGCTCGAACGTGAAGCGTCTGACGCGCTAGCAGACTGCTGAAAAACGCGTCCGCAGCCTGCCGCCTCCGCCAAGGCTACGGCGGACCCGCCGACGCTTCATGCGAAGGCGGGCCTGGCGGCAGCCAATCTTCTCAGCGGGTTGCCCGCCGCCGGTTTCAGCCGCCAACCGCCTGCGTTGTTCCGTCCGTCGTGGGGCAAAATCGCCTGGCACGATCGCTGGGCCCCTCGAAGTCACTATCGCGAACCGCCATCCGACGGGCCGGCCGCCGTCACCTCCGCCAGCATGGGATCCGCGCGCACCGTGATCCGCTTGGTGTAGCGTTTGCCGTTAACGGTCATCGTCACCACGTATTGGCCCGGCTCGACCCGGTCGCCTTCGGCCTCCTGCGGGCCGAATCGCCTGCCGGAACTCCGCCGACGAGCTCGTTCCATCTGCTCCTCGAATGCGCGCACCTGCTCGGGCGTCGGGTCGTAGCGCAGGTCCCATTCGAGCCGGCTGATGCCGGGCTCGGCCGAGACGGTGTACGTGCGTTTTCTCTCTCGGAGGACTCCGGCGATCTCGAATGTGACGTCACTGCTCACTCCGGAACGCGTGTAGTAATGGATGATAACGTTCTTGGTGGGATTCTCTCCGTGGAAGGCCAGGGAGCCACCGGTGCCCTGGGGCTCGATCTCGAGCCACTGGATCGCGCGGCGGACGTCGAACAGATGCGCTTCCGAAGAGAGGACCTCCGGCGTCGCCCGTTGAAGGGCCGAGATGTCATCCAGGATCCAGATCCCGCGGCCGTGGGTTCCAGCAATCAGGTCGTTCTCGCGCGGGTGAATGACCAGATCGTGGATCGCCACCGTGGGCAGGTTGTTGTTGAGCCTCGTCCAGGATTCGCCACCGTTAATCGAGTAGAAGATCGCGAACTCGGTGCCGACGAACAGAAGATTGGGGTTCTTTGGATCCTCGTGGAGTACGTAGACCGGGTGATGCCGGGGGAGATTGCTGCTGATGTTCTTCCACGTGCGACCGTAGTCGGTGGTCTTGAACACCCACGGCTCGAAATTGGCGCTCCGGTGGCCGTCGATGGTCGCGTAGCCGGTGGCCGCGTCGTGATACGAGCCCCGCACCCGGCTGACGTAGAAATCGGGAGCGGGCAGGCCGGGCATGGCATCACCGACGTTCGTCCAGTCGCGCCCGCCGCTTCGGGTGAGCTGCACGTTTCCGTCATCCGTTCCCACCCAGATCACGCCGGGCATAACGGGGGACTCGGCGATGGTGACGATCGTGCCATGGTACTCGGCGCCACCACCGAAGAAATAATCGGGAGTGAGACCGCCCGACTCCCTGATCGTTTTCTCGTACTCGTTCTTGGAGAGATCGGGGCTGAGGATCGACCACGTGTCCCCGCGATCGACCGACTTGAAGAGGTGGTTTGCGCCGAGGTAGAGCGTGCGCGAGTTGTGAGGTGACAGGATGAGCGCCGAGCTCCAGTTCCAGCGGAACGCGCCCATTCGGCCTTCCTGGCCACCGCCTTGCTGCGTCTCGCCCGGCTCGGGCGGCGGTCCCCATCCTTTCTCGAGCTGCAGGGCCTCCATCTCCGGGGTGATGTACTCGTCGTAGTTGACGATATTGCCGCCCTTCTCCGGCCGGATGAGAATCGCCTGCCGGGTATAGGCATCCGTCCGGTGGACCTCACCTCCTATCCCTCTCGGATCCCGCTCCGTGTAGATAGTCCGCCAATCGGTGGGGTCAATCTGAACGTGGAAGCCATCCCCTCCCTGGATGTTGTACCAGTCGTTCGTGTAGATGCCCTCCGCCCGGGTCAGGGACGGACCGCACGACGAGCCGGCATCCTGAAGGCCGCCGCAGACGTAGTACGGGTCGCGCATGTCGACGCTGACCATGTAGTACTGGGTGGCGTTGATATTCTTGTAGGTGACGTAGTTGTCCCCGCCGTCGTGGGTCAGCTCGAGCCCGCCGTCACTGCCTACGTAGAAACGACCCTTGTTGTGAGGGTCGAGCCACAGCGCGTGCCAGCAGTGGCCGACGCTTCGCGGCATGAGCGTCAGCGTCTTGCCACCATCCTCGGAGTACTGAAAGCGACCGGTGTAGCTGTAGATCTTCTTGTCGTCGGAGGGATCGATGGAAATGTGCTGGTAATAGAAGGGTCGGCTCCAGTAGCGGTTCATGTACATCCAGCTCTCGCCGCCGTCCTCGGAGCGGTAGATTCCCGAGCCGAGCTTCGTCATGTCCTCGTAGTCGGGATCCTCGGGCTCCGGCTGAAAGCCATGCTCGTAGTGCGTCATGAGCACATCGGGGTTGCTTCGCGAGATCGCGAGGCCGATCTTTCCCGAATAGCCCTCAGGCAGTCCCTTCGTGAGCTTCTTGAAGGACTGTCCGCCGTCGGTGGTCGTGAAGATGCCGCCATTGGGACCGCCGCTGTCGAGACGATAGGACGTCCGGTGCCGCTCCCAGAAAGCGACGAAGAGGGTATTCGGATCGGTGGGGTGCATGATCGCTTCCACCGCCCCGGTGTTGTCGTAATCGTCGGGGAGCCCGTTCGTCAACTTGACCCACGTTTTTCCACCGTCGGTGCTCTTGAAGAACCCTCGCTCGCTCGGTCCCCAGATGTTGCCGAGCGCCGCGACGTACACGATGTCGGGATCGGTGGGGTGAGTCACCACCGAACCGATGGTGTAGGTGTTCCCAAGACCCATCTTCTCGAACGTCTTGCCGCCGTCGGTCGACTTGTAGACGCCGTCACCCCAGGCCGAGGTGTTCCTGCCGCACTCCTCGCCGGTGCCAACCCAGATGATGTCCGGGTTTCCCTCGAAGATGGCCACGTCGCCGATCGAGGCGGAGCCGTATTTCTCGAAGATCGGCTCCCACGTCGTGCCGGCGTTGACGGATTTGAAGACGCCGCCCGAGGCGGTGCCAGCGACGACGTAACGGAAATCTTCGTCCAGCGCGTCGATGGCGGAGACCCGTCCCCTCTGGTTGGCGTTTCCGATGTTCCGCCAACGTAAATCCTTGATGAGCTGCTCTTCGACGGTGAGCTTGTCGACCAGTTCCTGGTGCACATGAGCACCTTCTCGCGCGGCCGCGCTCACAGCGAGCGCCACGATACCTGTGATCACGCCACAAACACGAAAGAGGGATGTCATAGGATTTGCTCCTCGAATCGTCTATTTCACTTGACCGGTGTTAAGGATAGGAAATTTCAAGAACCTGCCCGTGTCGTTCCACTACGAATTCTCCAGCTTGACCGAGGTGACGTCACGTTATTCGGTATCGGTAACATTAGCAAAGGGTACGTAGTAAGACAAGGCGGTGAGGGCGAGGATATCCTGAATCTAGTTGAAATCGGTGAGTGACTCCCTTCAAGATCGTCGGTGTCAAAGCTGGCGATCAAAAAGAAAGGAGCCACCCGGTGAGAGCAGATACGAAGAAGAGAAAGAATGCAACACAGATGCTGAGGGCGACGCAGGAGCAAGAGTGGTGGGCGGATCAAGTTGTGCATGTGATGCTGGAGGGCAAGCGAGCGCTGGACGCCGCGATGCTCGATGTCGGACGCCTGGTAGCTGAGACGCTCATGTACATGGAGCGCGAAGAGAGATCTGGGCCAGACTACCATCCTACGTCGTCCGGGCTTCGCAAATGGGCGAGTCAACGTGGGTCGATCTATGTCGGTGACCAGAAGCTCCCTGTCGAGCACCCTCGATTGCGGGGCCCGGAGGGTGAGGTCGGGCTGAGAACCTACGAGCAGCTCAAGAATCGCGGGGGCTTTTCGGAGGAACTCCTGTCGGAGGTGCTTCGGGGAATGTCTGCTCGCAAGTACGAAGAGACGGTGACGGCGGCAGGCAAGGCTTTCGGTGTGACGCCGAGCTCGGTGTCCCGCCATCTGGTCGAGGCGACGGCGAAGCAGCTGAAGCAGTTCCAGGAGCGCAGTCTCGAAGAGTTTCCGCTCTTCGCGATGTACCTAGACACGGTCCACCGCGGCGGTCAGGCGTTCGTGGTCGCGCTCGGCGTGGACCGTGAAGGGAAAAAGCTCCCCCTGGGCTTCTGGGAAGGGGCGACGGAGAACCACGAGATCTGCGAGGAATTGCTGGAAGAGTTGGAGCGACGGGGGTTAAAGCTCTCCAAACGGATCCTCTGGGTAACCGATGGTGGCGGGGGGATCATCAAGGCGCTCAAAGACCGATACGGCAAGAAGCTCATCCACCAGCGGTGTACTTTGCACAAAGACCGCAACATCCAGCGCCACCTGCCCAAACGCTACCGCAAGCAGGCACACCACCTCTTCGCGACTGCCTTGGAGCAGAACAGCTACAAGGACGCGAAGAAGATGTTGCAGGAGTTCGAGCGCTGGCTTCGCGACATCAACGAGTCGGCGGCAGACTCACTCCTCGAGGCACTCGAGGAGGTGCTGATGCTCCACAAGTTGAAGGTCCCCGCTCTACTGCGCCAGAGCCTGCACTCGACGAATCCTATAGAGAGTATGTTCTCCATGGTTCGTAGTTGCGAGCGCAACATCAAACGCTACCGTAACAGCAAAATGCGCCAGCGATGGCTCGCCGCTGTGCTGCTGCACTGCGAACAACAGTTCAGACGAGTCAAGGGGCACGCATCCATCGACGTAGTGGTTGCGGCCATCGATGCGATCCAACGAGAGGACGAGATGCCTGAGGCCGCGTAAGGTCAGGGGCGTAGAGCTGGAAATGACCACGAGTCGCTTATGATGGTTTCAACTAATTCCTTGACATCCTCGTGAGGGCGGAGGGTTTTCGTGGGGGAAGACACAAGTATGCCGTTGCGTTGCCCAAGAAACGGCACAGAGGAGATGAAGGTGAGAGCGCGAAGCTAAGGCTTTGGAGGAGCGCGGGAGTCGCCGTTTCGCTTATCCAAGTGGTCAAGAATTTTGCGAATGACTTTGTGCTCGGTAATGTCGCGGTGTCGGTGGGCGCTTCCTGTAGGGAGGTGCCCCCACCATAGTTGAAGGTTCGAGGTGGTGGCGGCTCCTGACACAAGGTTTACCCGACTTTGGCGTGCTTGTCGAGCGCTTGATTCTCAGTGACCTCCGCTAACTTCGCTTCGAGGATCGGTAGCGATTGGTATCCAATGATACGACGGAAATTTTTCTCCGTGGCGAGCAGAGCCGAAGCGGCCCATCTCAGAACCATCTTGCCATTGCGCCAGCGGGTGACGCGACGGGTACGACCTCGCGCACCGCTGAAGCACGACTCGATGATGTTCGTCGATCCAAGGCAGCGTTTCAGAGATGCGGGGAGGTCGAGCTCGTTGATGGTGAACATCTCGTCGAGCCCCTCCCGGATGCTCTCCGCCGCCGAGGGGTAGTCGTCCTCGAGCCACTTCGCCTGTTGCTCCAACCGCGCTTTGCCCTTCTTTGCTGGGAGCTGCCAGGCCGAACGCAGGCTCGCTTGCACTTGCGGCTTCAGCTCCTGCGGCAGATAACCGAGCACATTGCGCTCCTTGTGCTTCCTGCAACGCTGGACCTTGTTGTGGGTACCGAACACAGCGTCGACGGCGACCCGTAGCGCCTTGGAGCCATCGATCACGAACAGCCGACACCGCTCTGGGCTCAGGCCTCGTTCGACCAGGTCCTCCAGCAGCGCCTTGCACACTATCTGGTTCTCCGATGCTCCATCCCGAAGCCCCAGAACATGCTTGTATCCCTCTGTATCTACGCCGATTGCCGCCAGCGCGTGGTGCTCGCCGAAGCGAATCCCGTCCAGGTACACGACCGCGATCTCCAGCTCGTCCAGCGGACGCTCCATCAGCCCCTGCAACTGCTCCGCGCTTGCTTCCACGAACTCACGGCTCACCTCGCTCTTGCTAACCCCTACCGTCTCCGCCATCTCGGGAAGAACCGACGCGTACTTGCGCGTCGACACACCCAGCATCAGGATTTCCCAGATGCGTTGGCTCAGCCGAGACGAGTTGTTCACCGCTTCGTAGGCAGGAATCGCAACCTCCCCTCCCTCTGCCTTTCCCTTACGCCGCAGACGTGGCCGGCTCACTCTCAACTTCCGCTCCGCAAGGCTTACTACGCCACCCTGCCGGCCGTGCCAGCGAACATCGCTACCCTTCTTCCCCAGGTGTTTCTCCCCAGCCACACTTTGGGCTGACAGATCCAAGACCGCTTCGATCGTCGCTCGGCCAGCAACGTCGATCACTTCGTCGATCGCTATCTCGGTTCGCTCAATCGCATCCAAGAACGGCAACAGAGCTTGCCCCTTCGAGCTCAGTATCTCTCGAAGCTTCTTCCTGTTCTTCGCATCGATGATTTGGTAATTTGACATCGTGGTGGCTCCTTTCTTTTTCCTTCACAGCCGGATTCTATCGAACCCGGCCTTAGGAGCCGCCACTCCTAACCTTCAACTATCTCAGGGGCATCTCCTCCTGTAGCGGACCGCTTCGTTGTCTATGTCTCGGTCCAATTGGCCGGTCTCAATCCACTGGTAGATGGTGCGGCGGCTTATGCCCAGCTTGTCTGCCAGGGCTGCCTTCGTCAATCCCTGCTGCAAATACTTTCGTAGCAACACTCGTTTCTCCCTTCCGTACATGGGTGCCTCCGCTCTGGAGGAACCACTTTGTCTGAAGGGGCGGTGAGCTCCGCGTGATTGCCTTCATCACCGAGCGCAACACCATTAGAACAATCTTGTCGCATTTGGAGGCACGAACGACGGAATCTCGCGCTCCTCCCTAGCTCATGCAGCCGTTCCCCAAAAACCCGTGGTTCTCCCTCGTCAAGCGCGGCCCGAATTCTGCCTGCATCACAGCTTTTGCTTCCCCGAAGGATTAGCCGCGCGGCGCTATTGCCGCTCACAGGCTTTTGGTATGCTCCACGAGGTACTGATATAGAACCTTCTCTCATGCACGCTGAGAAAATTGGCACCGGCACTGGGGTTATTCAAGGTACCGATAACTTCTCCATGGAAAGCCTCAGGAAGAAGATGATTGGAAAGCCGTATTCGGGAAAACCGAATGTACGGTTTGACGAGGGGGAGCTGGAGATAGAGCATGGTTAGGCTAGTGAGGCACTGCCAGACGAAAGGGGCAGTACAGATATGCCTTACCTAAACCACTACGCCAGCTTTCTACTCTACAAGCGAAAGGAGGAAAGGATGATTAAGAAACATGAGATCTTGTTAGCATTGGTACTGGTTGGGGGATTAACATTTGTTGGTTTTCTAACGAGCTGCAAGATTTCAGAAGTAACACCAGAGAAAAAATATGAACCTAGTTGGGAGTCTCTCAAACAACACTCCACCCCAGAATGGTTCAAAGACGCAAAGTTCGGCATATATTTCCACTGGGGAGTCTATTCGGTACCTGCTTATCGTGATGAATGGTATCCGCGTGGAATGTATGCTGCATTCTCAGACGAAGACAAACAGAAAAGATACCATAAAGAGCACTTTGGAGATCCTTCGAAATTCGGATACAAGGATTTCATTCCGGTGTTCAAAGCAGAGAAATTTGATGCGGATGAGTGGGCCGAACTGTTCAAGAAGGCCGGGGCAAAGTTTGCCGGCCCAGTCGCAGAACACCATGACGGTTTTGCCATGTGGGACAGTGAACTTACAGAGTGGGACGCTGCCGATATGGGGCCGAAGAGAGATATTGCAGGTGAGTTAGCAAGGGCTGTTAGAAAACAAGGTATGAAGTTTATTACCTCATTCCACCATGCATATAACTGGAAGTACTATGAGACTTCTTATAAAGGAAATTATGATACTAAAGATCCGAAATATGCTGGTACATACGGTTTATATCCACAGCCGCACGAACCAGGAGCTCCTGAATCAGAAGAATTCCTAAAGGACTGGGAAGCAAAAGTGAGAGAGGTCATAGACAAATACGAGCCGGATTTACTCTGGTTTGACATGGGCTGGGGGGAATCCACGTTCGAGGAGTACAAGAAATCGTTACTTGCTTATTACTATAACAAAGCCGAGGAATCGGGCAAGGAAGTTGTCGTATCCTATAAGAGTCGAGCTCTCCCTCTCGGAGTTGGTGTACTTGATTTCGAGAGTGGAAAACTGGAAACACTAAGCCCATTTGATTGGCTAACCGATACCTCTATGGACAAACGCTCCTGGAGCTATAGACAGAATCCGGATTATAAACCAGTGAATACATTAGTTGATAATTTGGTGGATAGAGTCAGCAAGAACGGTAACACATTGCTCAATATAGGGCCAAGGCCTGATGGAACGATTCCAGAAGAGGTGAAGGAACGGCTGCTTGGCATAGGCAAATGGTTAGAGGTCAATGGTGAAGCGATCTATGGCACCAGACCCTGGATAAGTTACGGGGAAGGACCTACAAAAATGAAAGGCGGGACTTCTTGGGAACGGAAGAAAAACGGGTCGGATTATACGGCAAGGGATATAAGGTTCACAACAAAGGAAAATGCTTTGTATGCGATCTGCCTTGATTGGCCCGGAGAACAAGTGACGATTGAATCATTCCGTGTTTTATGGAAGTCAGAGATTAAATCTATCAAAATGCTTGGTATTAGTGAAGAACTGGAGTGGTCACTGACTGATAAGGGACTTACAATTAAAACACCTGATACGAAGCCATGTGAATATGCCTACACGTTTAAGATTTCTTTATAACATTGTTTTTTGCATAATATAACGGCTTAGAATATTGGTACGCGTAGAAAAAGTTTGCAACCCTTGACTACTTAGAGCAAGCCCATCATTACCCCACAACAAACAGAGAAAAAGGATATTGCTTGTAAATGGGTAATTCTTAGGTTGCATGGTGCTTTGTACGGGTTTGCAATTTGTGTGTGCTCACGAGGCTCCAGTGCGATGTCAACGGTTATCGCGGATCGGTAGACATTCGGGGGAGCGAGGATCGAAGCGATCGCAATCGGGTTCGTCCCGCTGGATGGCTGCCTCCGTGAGAGGGAGTGGCTTCTTTTTCCTTCGAAGCGAGGAGGGATCGTGAACAAGTGGCTATGCCTTCCACTAGCAGCCCTGTCTTTGTACTCGACGGCTGGGGCCCAAACGGCGATCACCTCACCCACCGAACACTTCGGCTTCGAGCTCGGGGCTGACGGAATGTACGCCTCGTGGGATCAGATGGTCGCATACTACCAGACACTGGGCCGAGAATCGGACCGCGTGCAGACCCGAACCATCGGGACGACCACGTTGGGAAATCCGTTTCTCGCGCTAACGATTTCGTCGCCGGCGAACCTCGCTAGAGCCGAGCACTTCCAGGAAATCGCGCGGCTGATGGCCGATCCGCGAGGCCTGACCGAGCAACAGACCGACGCGCTCGCGGCGGAAGGGCGAGTGGTAGTGCTCGTCTCCCTTGGACAGCACTCCACCGAAATCGCTTCCTCGCAGGTCGGCCCTCGCCTCGTGCACCGATTGGCAACATCCGACGACGAGAGGACGAGGACGATCCTCGATAACGCCATCCTCGTGCTGATCCCCAACTTTCAATCCCGACGTGCGTATTCCGGGACATCGTGAACGCAGATTCCAGCCGAAGGTGAACATCCATTCCAAAGTATCGTGAACACGGATTCCGGGGATCGTGAACATCGATTCCGGGGAAGGTGAACACGGATTCCAGGCAACGTGAACGCCGGTTCCGGCATCGCGAACGCTCATCGATAGCACGTTTCAAGGCAACTCTAGGTCGTACCCGGAAGGAGGACGATCTAGGAAATGGCAGCTAAGAGGTTATCGATGAGAAAAATACGAGAGGTTCTAAGGTTAAAGTACGAGCTGGGTTTTACTCACCGCATGATCGCAAAGGCACTTCGCGTGGCGGTTGGAACGGTGAGTGAGTACCTGGCCAAGGCGAAGAAGGGTGGTCTGAGCTGGCCGCTCCCGGAGGAGCTGAGCGAAGGGGAGCTGGAGGCAGGGCTGTTTCCGCCGCCGGGCTCGTCTGGCGCACGGCCGGGTCTGGACTATGCCCACATCCACGAGGAGCTGAGGCGTCACCGAGAGATGACGTTGCTGCAGCTGTGGGTGGAGTACGCGGAGAATAAGCCGGGAGCGTACGGCTACAGCCGTTATTGCGAGCTGTACGGTCAGTGGAAGAAGAAGCTGAACCCGACGATGCGTCAACGGCATCGAGCAGGCGAGAAGACATTCGTCTATTTTTCGGGGAAGAAGCCTCACATCGTCGATCCGAAAACGGGAGAGCTCGTCGAAATGGAGCTGTTCGTCGGGACGTTGGGCGCGAGCAGTTACACCTACGTCGAAGCGACACTGAACCAGTCGCTGGAATCGTGGGCGAAGGCCCATAAGGGGATGTCGGATTACTTCGGTGGCAGTACGGAGATCTGGGTTCCGGACAACTTGAAGAGCGGCGTGGATTTGGTGGACCGTTACGAGCCAGGGATCAACCGGACGTACGAAGAGATGGCGACGCATTACGGTGCGGTTGTGGTCCCGGCTCGGGTGTTCAAGCCGAAAGACAAAGCGAAGGTGGAGTCGGCAGTGCCTTGGTGCACAACTCGCGATCTCGGTCCACAATTGTCCTTTACTCACGGATTCGAGGTTCCCCATGAGCATTTTCAAACGCACTCAGCGGAAGTATGTGAAGAAGGCCTATCGCGTGAGGAATTGGCGTGAATATGAGGCGGGTCTACGCAACCGTGGGAGCCTGACCGTCTGGATCTCGCTCACCGCCGGCAAGCTTGTGAACTGGGACGCGCCCCGGCCGAGGAGGAGGAAACCGGGCCGTCAACGCAAGTACTCGAACCACGCCATCGAGACGGCTGTCACCCTGGGCATGGTGTTTCATCTGTCATCTAGGCAGAGCGAGGGATTGCTGCGATCGTTGTTCGCTCTGATGAAGCTAGACAATGATGTGCCCGATCACACCACGATCTCGAGGCGCAAGGCGAAGCTGGGTAAGGTCCCCTTCTACCAAGACAAGCAGAAGACGCCGTTGCACATCTTGATCGACAGCAGCGGTCTCGCTGTCCACGCCGGCCAGCTGCGCAGAGCACCAAAGAGCAGGGACTATCGCAAGCTCCATCTGTGTGTCGACGAGCAGACTGGCGAAGTCGTCGCCGGCGAGCTGACGAGCAAAAGAGCCCGCGATTCATCGCGGGTTGCATCGCTTGTCGGACAGATCGACAGTCCCATCTCATCGGCCAGAGCTGACACCGCATACGACGCCGGCGGCGTCTATGAGGCAATCGAGAATCACAGCGCTCATTGCTCGCCGAGGGTGCTGATACCGCCGCGCAAGGGCGCCCAGCTCGCATCGGGGCCGGCGAGCAGCCGACAGCGCAATCGCAACATTGCAGCACAAGCTCGGCTCGGCAAACGAAAGTGGCACACAGAATCGGGCTACAGCAAACGGAGCAAAGTCGAGACAACGTTCCATCGCTACAAGGCTATCGTGGGCTCAGCGATGCGAGCGAGAGGGTTGGCGGCACAGAGAGTCGAGGCAAGGATCGGGTGCAAGATTCTCAACACCATGACGGCGCTCGGGATGCCTGATAGCGAGATGACCGGATGATGGGAGTCGGGGCCAAGCGAGCTCTCGGCCTCTATCGGAGTTGTGCACCAAGGCAGTATTTCATCAACTACAACCTACCCAATGGCTGGTACCTGACCTCGGCGCCGATCCTCACGGCGAATTGGGAAGTGGACGACGATCGCTGGCTCGTGCCCTTCGGAGGAGGCTTTGGAAAAATCTTTCGCATCGGACGCCAGCCTCTCAACGCAAGCGCCCAGGTGTTCTATAACGTGGAGACGCCCGAGGATGGACCGGACTGGGCTCTCCGCCTCCAGCTCCAATTGCTCTTTCCAAAGTAAAGGAAGGCCGATGTCCGTTGTCCATCGCACCAGAAGGATAAGGCTCACCAGAGTCAGACAGGACAGACCTCTCCACATGCGCGAATGGAGGCTCATGGCACTCGCCCTGGTGAACTAGGTCGCCGTTTTCTTCTCTAAAACGAACTTCTGGAGGCGCCGTCCCGTGTTCACTTCGCCGGTGTAGATGTTGCCGTGTGAGTCCACTGCTATTTTGTGCACCCAATGGAACTGACCGGCGGAGCGGCCGCGGCGTCCGAACGAACCGAGAATCTCCAGGTCTTCTCGTCGCAGGATCCAGACTCGCTGGTTGACTCCATCGGCGTTATAGAGAAACGTCTGCTTCTCATCTGGTGAAAAATCCACATCCCACGCCGATCCGCGTCCGAACGTGGTGTCCTTAGCGATAATAACCTCTTTCACGAAGGTGCCGTCTTTTTGGAAGACCTGAATACGGTTGTTGACGCGATCCGCCACATACACGAGCCCGTCGTTCGCGATCCGAACCGAGTGCACGACGGGAAAGAACTGCTGTGAGGGGGGAGCGCTCGGATCGTAGGGGCCGAGATCGGTATCGTCCGGAGTGTTTCCGTACGCTCCCCAGTGCCGCTTGTACTCCCCCGTATCCGCGTCGAAAACGATCACGCGCCTGTTCAGATAGCCGTCGGTCACGTAGACTTCGTTCGTCTCGGGATCGACTTCCATGTCCGCGGGGTGTCCCAGAAACTCCGTATGGTTGCTTCCACCGGTCCTTCCAGCTTGCCCGATCTGGAGAAGGAAAGTGCCATCACGGCTGAACTTCAGCACCTGGTGGTCTACGCACAGCGGCTCGTCGTCCCCGTGTAGGCTGTGGCCTTGTCCGGTCTCCGGGTCGCGTGAGCCTTCCCCGGCTACCCAGACGTTGCCCTGGTAATCGATCGCGAGTCCGTGCTCGATACCGGGCCAGTCGTAGCCGGACCCGGGACCACCCCATGACTGAAGGAGATTCCCCTCCGCATCGAACTCCAGGATCGGTGGAGCCGGCATACAACAAATCGAGATGGGCGGAGACTGCGCCGCGCCCAGCTCGCCCACACCCAGGGTCCCCGGACGCTGAAGGACCAAGATGTGATCGCGCGAGTCGACGGCTATTCCGGCAATCTCTCCCACAAGCCAGTTGTTGGGCAGCGGCTTCGGCCAGAAGGGATCGACTCTGAACTGCGGTGTGCTCGTCCCCTCATCACCGGCAGTCGTCGCCTCCTCCATCGCCGCCTGTCCGCATCCCATGGCCACTACGCATAGTACAGTTGCTGCCGCTCGATAAAGAGCTTGCGCGAATTTCATGATTCCCTCCTGATAAAATGATCGGGCCATTCATCCCCGGCTCGGCCCCATTGCCGGCTGATGGTATGCGAGAAGAAGGCTCCAGGCAAGCGCCTGTCACGCCGGTCGGCGAGCAATCCGACCCGCCGTGCGCCACGACTCTATGTTCGCCCATCGCGCCCACCTCGGTGCCGATGCGGCAAGACTCGTGCGTCCAAAACACCCCGCCCGCCGCCATAAAGCTCCTATCTTCGACCACGTCTGAGCAAGCCATCGCTGACAATCCCGATGCCACTCCCGTCTTCGAACCCAGCATTCCGTCTCGCAAAACCACGTATTTCCGGATTATACTTCCTACCGATCAAATGGCCATCGGTGTTGAATTCTTGGGTTCAATCGAAAAACAAAGAAGGGATGGATCGACATGCTGACTGCGGAGACACTTCGAGGGATTTACTCGGCTATCGTCACGCCGTTCAAGAGCGACCAGAGCATCGACGAGCAAGCCCTTCGTAAGCAAACGGAATACGTGATCGAGAATGGCTGCCACGCGATTATGTCAACCGCCGGAACGGGTGAATTTCCGCACATGAGCCGCGAGGAACGGAAGGAAGTTACGGCCATCATCGTTGATCAGACGGGCGGTCGGATTCCGATCATTGCGGGAACGGCCGGGTGCAGTACCCACGAGGCCATCTGCCTAGCCCAGGACGCCCAGGAGGTTGGCGCCTCGGCCGCCATCCTGACCCCGACCTATTACTTCAAGATCCCCGCATCTGGCTTGAAGCAACATTTTTCCGACGTGGCCAGAGCGCTCGACATTCCGGTGGTAATCTACAACAACCCGCTTTATACCGGAAATCCCATGTCCCCCCAGCTTATGGCGGACATCATGCAGCATCCGAACATTATTGGGGGAAAGCTCAGTCAGGACGACATGGGTCAACTTGTCGAGACTATCCGCTTGACGTCTGGTCAGGTTTCCGTGAATACGGGAATCGATAGCCAGTTCTATCCGGCCCTGTGCGTGGGTTCGCGGGGCATCTTTTCGACCGCCTCGTGCGTGATCCCTCAAGCGATGGTGGATATTTACGATCACTTCAGGGCGGGACGACATGAGGAAGCGCGCGAGCTCCACATGAAGGTGCAAGTGCTCAACCGTTTCCTCGAATACGACCCTGGTTATGTGGCCCCCGCCAAAGAAGCCCTGGAGATGCTAGGCATTCCTTGCGGCGCTCCTCGTAAACCCCTTCCCAATCTCACCCCGGAAGAGCGGGAGGGCGTGAAGAACGCACTCAAGGAACTCGGGATGCTATAACACGGCTGCCAGTGCGCCAGTTGGAGGAGAGATCCCATGCGCGGAGCCGATGTGCTCCTTTGAGGACGGTGCCGCCATCACACTCGATCGTGCCTCACGCATCGCCGAGGCTGTGGCGGTGCGTGATGGGGAGGTGCCCCCACCATAGTTGAAGGTTCGAGGTGGTGGCGGCTCCTGACACATGGTTTACCCGACTTTGGCGTGCTTGTCGAGCGCTTGATTCTCAGTGACCTCCGCTAACTTCGCTTCGAGGATCGGTAGCGATTGGTATCCAATGATACGACGGAAATTTTTCTCCGTGGCGAGCAGAGCCGAAGCGGCCCATCTCAGAACCATCTTGCCATTGCGCCAGCGGGTGACGCGAACGGGTACGACCTCGCGCACCGCTGAAGCACGACTCGATGATGTTCGTCGATCCAAGGCAGCGTTTCAGAGATGCGGGGAGGTCGAGCTCGTTGATGGTGAACATCTCGTCGAGCCCCTCCCGGATGCTCTCCGCCGCCGAGGGGTAGTCGTCCTCGAGCCACTTCGCCTGTTGCTCCAACCGCGCTTTGCCCTTCTTTGCTGGGAGCTGCCAGGCCGAACGCAGGCTCGCTTGCACTTGCGGCTTCAGCTCCTGCGGCAGATAACCGAGCACATTGCGCTCCTTGTGCTTCCTGCAACGCTGGACCTTGTTGTGGGTACCGAACACAGCGTCGACGGCGACCCGTAGCGCCTTGGAGCCATCGATCACGAACAGCCGACACCGCTCTGGGCTCAGGCCTCGTTCGACCAGGTCCTCCAGCAGCGCCTTGCACACTATCTGGTTCTCCGATGCTCCATCCCGAAGCCCCAGAACATGCTTGTATCCCTCTGTATCTACGCCGATTGCCGCCAGCGCGTGGTGCTCGCCGAAGCGAATCCCGTCCAGGTACACGACCGCGATCTCCAGCTCGTCCAGCGGACGCTCCATCAGCCCCTGCAACTGCTCCGCGCTTGCTTCCACGAACTCACGGCTCACCTCGCTCTTGCTAACCCCTACCGTCTCCGCCATCTCGGGAAGAACCGACGCGTACTTGCGCGTCGACACACCCAGCATCAGGATTTCCCAGATGCGTTGGCTCAGCCGAGACGAGTTGTTCACCGCTTCGTAGGCAGGAATCGCAACCTCCCCTCCCTCTGCCTTTCCCTTACGCCGCAGACGTGGCCGGCTCACTCTCAACTTCCGCTCCGCAAGGCTTACTACGCCACCCTGCCGGCCGTGCCAGCGAACATCGCTACCCTTCTTCCCCAGGTGTTTCTCCCCAGCCACACTTTGGGCTGACAGATCCAAGACCGCTTCGATCGTCGCTCGGCCAGCAACGTCGATCACTTCGTCGATCGCTATCTCGGTTCGCTCAATCGCATCCAAGAACGGCAACAGAGCTTGCCCCTTCGAGCTCAGTATCTCTCGAAGCTTCTTCCTGTTCTTCGCATCGATGATTTGGTAATTTGACATCGTGGTGGCTCCTTTCTTTTTCCTTCACAGCCGGATTCTATCGAACCCGGCCTTAGGAGCCGCCACTCCTAACCTTCAACTATCTCAGGGGCATCTCCCGTGATGGGCGCATCCTTGCGGTGGGCCCAGCGGCGCTTCGTCAGGCACTCATTGCTTATCCCTGATTCCTTATGCCCTATTAGGAGGTGAACATGGCGCCCGAAGACGTGGCTTTTTCGAGTGTGACCCAGCTGGCACCCCAGGTCCGATCCAGAAAAGTGTCGCCGGTTGAGCTAACTCAGCTCTACCTCAACCGGATCAAGCGGTTAGATCCTCAACTGCTGGCGGTCATCACCCTGACCGAAGAGCTCGCCCTTCGTGAGGCGCGGCAAGCAGAACAGGAGATAGCCAGCGGTCACTACCGAGGACCACTCCATGGCATTCCGTACGGAGTGAAGGATTTGCTGGACACCAAGGGTATCCGCACCACCTGGGGGATCAAACACCACGAAAACCGTGTGCCCGTCGAGGACGCCACAGTGGTCACCAAGCTTCGCCAGGCGGGCGCCGTTCTGATCGCCAAGCTGACGATGGGCGAGCTGGCTCGAGGAGCACGATGGTACGGAGGTACGACCCGCTGTCCCTGGGACACCACGCGCTCCAGTGGCGGTTCCTCAGCGGGACCGGGCGCTGCCACGGCGGCGGGGGCGGTAGGTTTTTCCATTGGTAGTGAGACCTTCGGCTCGCTTCTGGGCCCGTCGGCAGCCTGTGGCGTCACTGGCCTCCGGCCCACCTATGGCCGGGTGAGCCGGGCGGGGGCGATGGCGCTCTCCTGGAGCATCGACAAGCTCGGTCCAATGTGTCGCAGCGTTGAAGATTGCATGACCGTTTTCGAGGCGATTCGCGGATCGGACCCGAGAGACCTTTGCGCCATCGATATGCCGCATCAATGGGATCCCAGCGTGCCCATCGACAATCTTCGCGTGGGTGTCGTCGAGCAGGAGTTCCAAGCCCTGGGCGGCGAGAAAGAAACCGTCATGAGCCAGGCGCTCGAGGACATTGAGAAGCTGGGCGTGAGGCTAAAACCGATCCAGCTTCCTGACTATCCCTATCAGGAGGTTTTTCAGATGGTAAGGGGGGCCGAGGCGGCGGTATTCTTTGAGGACCTCATTCTCGAAGATCACCTCGACTCGCTCAGTGATGATGCCCCCAGGGCATGGAAGAACCTGCTGCCGATAGCTCGACTAACTCCGGCAGTGCACTATCTCAAAGCCCAACAACTTCGCACTCTGATGCAGGCGGATGCCAATCGGCTCATGCAAGAGGTCGACGTGTGGCTCGCACCGGCGGGCGGGCCGGCCCGTCTCGTCGAGCGGCCGCGCCCGGAATCGCCGGCCGCCAGGCCGTCGGCCCCACCGCGGGCGCCGGCGAAAACACTTCCGTTGACGAACCTCACCGGACAACCGGCCATCTGCGTCACGGCGGGTTTCGTGGGGGAACTTCCAGTGGGAATTCAATTTGTAGGCCGCAACTTTGATGAAGCGACGCCTTGTAGGCTTGCTCTGGCGTATCAGGAAGCCACCGGGTGGCACCAGCACCATCCTAATTTGTAGCCAATACAATAGAAAGGAAGGGTAGACGAGATGAGTCAGGTAGGACGACGAGCTTTTACCGCGGCCCTAGGGAGCCTCATGTTGTCTCCGGCTCTGCTTGAGTCCGCCACCCAGGAGATCCGGGATACCGGAGCGATCTCAAGAGAAACCACGGCCGCGATCCTCAAGCTAACCGGCGACACGTTCACTGAGGAGCAGATGAACCGCACCCGCGGAGCGCTGGAGTTGCTGATCCGGGATTTCGAGGCGCTCCGGCAGTTCAAAATGCCGCCGGGCGTCGAGCCTGCAACTTGCTTTCGGGGGCGCTGAACCGATCTCGGCGGTCGACATTCTGTTCACTCCTTGGGATCCTCCACCACCCGGGTCGTGAACCTTGCCATTGGGGGTTCGTGGGGAGCAGCAATGTCGCTCACGGGCTAGTTCTCGGGATTCGTGGTTTTTTTTTTGCCACTCCTATAGACTCATGCCAGGAGTTCAGAATCCTCTACCCGTCATCGGGAGCGGCAGGTGTTTTTTTCTTGACATCGCCATTCATAGAAGGGGAGAGAGAGAACTTGTGGGAGATCAAGATGACCGATCAAAGCCAACCGTTATCGATGCCGCCTGCCATGAAGTGGAGTCGGCGGCAGTTCTTCGGCGCCGGGCTCATGGGAGGCCTCTTTGGCTGCGCGCCCAACCGGGCTGACGTACCGGGCAACCTAGATAGTCGCCTGAACGGGGACAACATCTACACGCGGCTCCTGGGGGTCTATCCCCACTTGCCCTGTCACGACAACCATACCCGCATGGGGGGCTCTCGAATGCCCGCCGAGGTTATCGAAGCCATCGCGGAAGCCAACCGGTACTTCGTGGACATGTCCGACCTGAACATGGCCGCCGGTAAGAGGATCGCGGAAGTCGTCCATGCCGAGGCGGCGATGGTCACGTGCGGCGCTTTCTCGTCGATGGTCCTGGGAGCGGCGGCCTGCCTCACAGGGACGGACTTGGAGAAGATGAAGGCACTACCGCAACCAACCTGGCCGAAGGTGGAGTGTCTCACCCAGAAGGCGCACCGGTTCCATTATGACCGCGCCTATCTCGCCGCGGGCATGACCGTCGTGGACGTGGAGACACGGGAGCAGTTCCGAAATGCAGTGAACGATAAGACGGCAATGATTCATGTCCTGGCCCGACTAGAGCACGAAAGAGCCGACGAGCCCGACGTCATGAAGCCGCACGAATTTCTGGAGATCGGAAAGCGGGCAGGCGTTCCGGTTCTGATCGATGCGGCTTCGGAGCTTCCTCCCGCCGGCAACTTGACCCGCTACGGAGAGATGGGACCGGATTTGCTCGTGTTTAGCGGTGGAAAGGGGATTCGCGGGCCTCAGTCGACAGGGATTCTCGCCGGCAGAAAGGATCTCATCGAGGCGGCGATGATGCAGGCCTCACCCAATCGCAACCTGGGACGCGGGATGAAGGTAGGCAAGGAGGAGATCATCGGCCTCATCGTGGCTTTAAACCGGTACGAGCGGCTCGATCACAAGGCCCTCGAGGCGGAATGGGCCCGAAAAGCTCGCTACATGGCCGGGGAGTTGAGCGACGTCAAGGGCCTCACGGCGGAGGTCAGGATAAACACCAAGAGATTCGCGGAGCTAGAACTCACCTGGGACGAGCAAGTCATCCCGCTCAGCCCGGAAGAAGCTCGCGACAAGCTGAACAACGGCCGGCCGCGGATAGTCATGTTCGAAACCACGGTCCCAACCCGCTGCATGGATGACGGCGAAGAGATCCTGGCCGCCCAGCTCTTGAAGCAGCTCTTCCAGGAAGGGGCGGTAGGGGTAAGCTAACGAGCTTCGGTTGGTTGATCCGTAAGTACAACGTAAGGAGCACAAGAATGAAGACTGTATTTCTTTCGGTCTTATCAATAGTTGTTTCCGCGCTTGGACGCACAACGCTCCTGACGGCAATGCTCAGCATCGCCGGCGGACCGCTACTGGCACAAGGCAAGGAGCCACTCACCGACCGCTATCGAGAGGCTGCCGGCCGGATTCTCGGTACAGCGCTTCAAGATGTGGAAGGCTGGGAGAAACTCACGTACCTCACGACCGAGATAGGCCACCGGCTGAGTGGCTCGTCCGGACTGGAGAGAGCCATCGAGTGGGCGCATGCCCGGATGAAAGTAGAGGGGCTTCAGAACGTGCGGCTCCAACCGGTCAAGGTCCCTCACTGGGTGCGCGGGAAGGAGTACGCCGAGGTCGTGTCACCGGTCGAGAAACCGCTCGGGATACTGGGGCTCGGAGGAAGCGTGGGGACTCCGCCGGAGGGGATCACCGCCCTGATCGTGGTGGTGCGAAGCTTCGACGAGCTCGAGGCGCTTGGCCGGGAGAAGGTGGAAGGGAAGATCCTGCTCTATGCCCCACCGTGGATGGACTATTCGCGTAATGTAGCGTACCGCCGTGCGGGCGCTTCACGAGCGGCGAAACTGGGAGCGGTTGCGGCTCTCGTCCGCTCGGTGACTGATCGGAGCCTCTACACTCCCCATACCGGCTCCATGCAATACGAGGATGATATCCCCCAGATTCCCGCCGCCGCGGTAACGGTCGAGGACATGGGTTGGATGCACCGGATGACGAAAGCCGGGCACGAGGTCGAGGTCAAGCTCTATATGGAAGCCAAGAACTTACCCGAAGCAGACTCCGCCAATGTGATCGCGGAGATAATAGGAAGCGAAAAGCCGGAAGAGATTGTTGTGATGGGCGGACACTTCGACTCATGGGACGTGGGCCAAGGTGCCCACGACGACGGCGCGGCCTGTATTGCCGCCTGGCAGGCTCTCAAGATCTTGAAGGATGTCGGACTGCGCCCCCGCCGAACGTTGCGGGTCGTGCTTTGGACGAACGAGGAGAATGGGCTCGGGGGCGGTCGAGCCTACCGCGAGTCCGTTGGAGACGACATCGGCAATCACGTCGCTGCCATCGAGATGGATGGCGGAGTCGAAAAACCCATTGGATTCGGCTTCGGCCTCGAAGGCGTCGACCGCGATGACACCAGCAATCCGCCCTACGAGGTCGCTTTCGAAAAGCTCCGACAGATCGGCCGCTTGCTAGACGGTATCGATGCCGGCGAAATCCAGCGCGGAGGAGGGGGAGCGGACATCGGCCCTCTCATGCGAGATGGGGTTCCCGGGCTATCGGCGCGAAATGTGCACGACCACTACCGGGACTGGCATCACACGCACGCCGACACGCTCGACAAGGTGGATCCTCAGGACTTCCGTCAGTCCATTGCCCTGCTGGCCGTCATGGGGTATGTGCTGGCCGACATGCCCGGCCGGCTGGTTCCTATTGGGGGCAAGTAAGTAAAGCACGTCTCCCGTGTTGGACAGTCCCATAGTTGCTGTTTACTTGACACGGGTAAAGCACGAGCATACAGTACCGCATTGTTCGAATCCTTCATGGAAGAATCGAATCATAAGAACGTGAGGTCAGTGCGATGAGGCCTTTAGTGTTGATGTCGGTGGTCCTGCTAGCTCCCGCGATGGGGTTCAGCCAGACAAAGTCTGTGATGATTGAAGATCTAACTACCAATGAAGTGGCCGATCGCATCGCGGGTGGCGAGACAACGGCAATCTACTATGTCGGCGGAGCTCACGAGAACGGCGAAGTGGTGGCGATCGGGAAACACAACTTCCTGGTAACGCACATGGCGCGACGCGTCGCCGAAGAATTGGGTAATGCTCTCGTGTATCCCATTAACCCGTATGCCCCAGCGGGAGACCCCGTCAAAAGAACTGGGGAAATGAGGTTCCCGGGAACAACTTCGCTCAGCGAGGAAACATTTGCCGCAGTTTCGAAAGCTATTGCGTATAGCGCGATAGCCGCAGGATTTAAGCATGTGGCACTCATGGGCGACCACTATGGTGGTCAGGACTCGCTTAGGAAAATCGCATTGGAACTGGACGCCGAGTGGTCGTCCAAAGGCGTTCGGGTCTTCTACGTTCCCGTCTATGACGAGGGCGAAGGACAAATGAAGGAGCATCTTGCGCGATTGAACGTACCGCCCGAGCGCCGAACCCCGATTGATGACGCCTCAGAGGTCATGGCCATCGACGCCGAGAACAGGTGGGTCCGTAAAGATCGAATCCCACCGGAGGATGCGAAGATCGCTTCCGCTGAGCTCGGAAGGACCTTCATCGAGAACAAAGTCAGAAGCGCTGTAGCTCATATTCGTAAGCAAGTCGAAGCGCCTTGAGACAGCTGTTATCATGCCATGCGCTCCGTATCCTGGGGCGGTCGCAACGCCGATGGTAAGATTCAAGAAACGAAACAGTCGGGAGAATCGCTCATGAAGGCGCGTCGGCAATATTGGGCAGGGTTTCTGGCTCTCGCGATCTATTTCACGCTTGCTTCCGTCTCCCCGCTTGTCGCCCAGGGAAGCTCGAGCAACTATGAGGAGAACGAGGCGAACGTGACGGTCTCGCCCTCGCTTCTCGAGGGCATGAAGTTTCGCTCGATCAACTTCTCGCGAGGGGGGCGCGCCACCGCGGCGACGGGCGTTCGCGGCCAGCCGCTAATCTACTACCTGGGCGCTGCCGGCGGCGGTGTGTGGAAGACAACCGATGGCGGGGATCATTGGCAGAACGTCTCCGATGGCTTCTTCGGCGTGGGCTCGGTGGGAGCCATCGCGGTGGCGGAATCCGACCCCAATGTCGTGTACGTCGGCACCGGATCGGCTTGTCCGCGCGGGAACGTCTCGGTGGGCGACGGTATCTATAGGTCGTCGAACGGCGGGAAGACCTGGAAGCACGTGGGATTGCGGCAGGCGGGACAGATTGGAAAGATTCGCATCCATCCCCGGAACCCCGACCTGGTCTACGTTGCGGTGCTGGGACACATTTTCGGGCCGAACGAAGAGCGAGGAGTGTTTCGTTCCCAAGACGGCGGGGAGACCTGGGAGAAGGTGCTTTTCCTCAGCGACCGCACGGGCTTCGTCGATCTTTCCATGGACGTGACCAATCCACGCATCCTTTATGCCGGGGCCTGGCGGGCGGAGCGCAAGCCTTGGAAGATAATCTCGGGAAGCGAGGACGGGGGCATTTTCAAGACCACGGACGGCGGAGACAACTGGAAACGGCTCGAAGGCGGTCTCCCCACCGGCCTGATAGGCAAGACATCCGTGGCGGTATCGCCCGCCAACCCGAATCGTGTATGGGTTTTGATCGAGGCGAAAGGAGACAAGGGCGGCGTTTACCGGACGGATGATGGGGGCGATAGCTGGCGCCGCGTCAACGCCAGTTGGAATCTGCGCCAGCGCCCCTGGTACTACATTCATATCTTCGCCGACCCAAAGGACGAGAACACGGTCTATGCGCTGAACTCCAGCTTCTTCAAATCGATCGACGGGGGGAAAAACTTCGACATCCAGATCAACCCTCCGCACGGGGACAATCATGACCTATGGATCAATCCCGATGACCCGAAGATTATGATCAACTCCAACGATGGGGGCTCGAACGTCTCTTTCAACGGAGGGGAATCCTGGTCCTGGCTGATGAACCAGCCGACGGCGGAGATCTACCGGCTGTCCGTGGATAATCAATGGCCTTACCGTGTGTACGGCGCTCAGCAGGACAACACAACCATCTCCGTGCCCAGCCACGGACTCGCTGCTTGGAGCCGGCTGTCTACGGATTGGTATCAGGTCGGCGGGTGTGAAAGCGGTCACATCGCCGTCGATCCCCAGGACCCCAACATTATTTATGCCGGGTGCTACTGGGGCAGGATCACGCGCATCGACCGGGCGGCCGGGAAGTACCGCGAGATTCTTACCTACCCGCAGTATCCGCGCGGCGAGGCGGCGCGAGACCTCAAGTACCGCTTCCAGTGGAACGCGCCGATACGTCTCTCACCCCACGACCCTGACGTTGTTTACCATGCTTCTCAAGTGATCCACCGTTCCAAGGACGGCGGTCAGAGGTGGGAAGTGATTAGCCCCGATCTGACGACCAACAACCCCGAGCACCAGGACTATGGGGGAGGTCCGGTCACTCACGAAAGCACGGGGGTAGAGATCTACAACACGGTCTTCGCTTTCGAGGAATCACCGCACCAGGCGGGTCTTCTGTGGGCAGGAAGCGACGACGGAAAGGTCCACCTATCCCGCGACAACGGCGCCAACTGGAAGGAGGTGACGCCGAAAGACATGCCGCAGGGCGGGACGGTCAACGTGATCGATCTGTCGGCGCACGGCGCCGGCCGTGCGCACATTGCTGTTTACCGCTATCGCGAAAACGATTTCCGGCCCTACATCTTCCAGACCAACAACTTCGGAGAGAGCTGGAAGCTCTTGACGGACGGCACGAACGGGATCCCGGCCACGCACTTCACGAGAGCGATCCGTGAGGATCCAGACCGCCGGGGGCTCCTCTACGCGGGGACGGAGTTCAGTTTGTATATCTCCTTCGACGACGGAGCGCACTGGCAGCGCTTCCAGAACAACCTGCCGGTGACACCGGTGACGGACCTTCGGGTTCATCGCAAGGATCTGGTCGTCTCTACACAGGGCCGAGCGTTTTGGATCCTGGACGATGTGGCGCCGCTCCACCAGATCACGGACGAAGTGCAGAAGGCGGATATGTATCTGTTCGAGCCGCGGGTGGCCTATCGAGGCGGCTATCAGGGCGGTGCACGGATCAACTACTACGTCGGGAAGATGCCGGAAGGAGAGGTGACGCTTCAGATCCTGGACGAGAGCGGCGAGGTCCTGCGCACGTTCAAGGGTACGCCGGGCGAAGAAGCAGACTCTGTGGCCTCTGTCCGCGAGGCTCGAGAGCCCAAGCTTCCGGTCGCGGAGGGTTTCAACACGTTGATGTGGAACCTGCGCGGCGAGGCGTTGGAGACGGATATCCACTTGCACCTGCTGGAGGATGAGAAGGGCGCGGAGCACGTTGACGGCACACCCGGACTGGCGGTGGTTCCCGGCAGGTACCAGGTTCGTCTCTCGGTCGGCGAGTGGATCCAGACGCAGCCCCTGCAAATCGAGATCCTTCCCAACCTGAGCACGACGGTGGAGGCGCTCCAGGAGCAGTACGACTTGGGAGCTGAAATCGCCGGGAAGCTGAAGGAAGTCTACGACGGCCTTACCACCGTGCGGGACATCAAGGCGCAGACGACGGGGATCCTCAATCGCATCGAGAAGGCCGGCGTCGAGGCGGGAGAGATATCGGAAGCGGCCAAGGCGATGACCGAGAAGCTGAGCGAGATCGAGAAAAAGATGACTAAAGGTCTTCCACTCGGCTTCACAGATAGTGGAGGCACTATCCCACCCACGCTGGACGACCAGTTGGTGTGGCTATACGCCTACGTCGCGGGTGGCGTTGATGAGCCGACGGCGGGTGCGCGCGAGCGCTTCAACGATCTGAAGCCCAAGGTGGCGGAGCTGATGGGGAAGCTCCAGGAGGTGATCTCGACCGATCTCGCCGCCTTCAACGAGAAGGTGCGCGCGCAGAACGTGCCGCCGGTGGTCGTTGCCCCCGGCGGCCGTCTGACCACCACGGAGCAAAGCAATGGCTCGTCCACGTTCACCAAGCGCGATGAGAAGTGAAAACTTGGGCTGAGTAGGATGACCGGACGGAGAGGGGGCCGTCCTTCGGGTTTCGCTGTCCCTTCTTTACCTGCCGCTCTTCGAGCTTCAGCCGACGGTGGAAGGCCTCGGGCTTGAGCTCGGTATTCTGCTCTCGTTTCTCCTCGCCTGGTTTGTGGCGGGAAACGTCGGGCGAGGGTCGAAGTCCACGACCGTGACCGCGACCGCGGGAGCGTGAGCGAGCTGACTAGCTCGAATCCGTGGCCACGCTCTCCGTCCGGTACTTATCGAACCACGCCACGATGTTCGCCACCTTGGCGATGAGGTGGCTGGGTCGGTCGGCGATCCAGTGCGAGGCGCCGGGAACGCGAACCAAAGCGGTATCGATCTTGCGAAGCTTGAGTGCCTGGTAGTACTGCTCCGAGTCCGACATCGGGGTCCGATAGTCCTGCTCCCCGGTGAGCACCATCGTGGGCGTCGTCACGTTCCCCACCAGCGATAGCGGAGATCGCCTCATGTAGTGATCTTCATGCTCCCAGGGAGGGCCCCCCGGAAACCAATACTTGTAACCGGACGCGATGTCGGTCGTAAGAACCCAGCTGTACCAGTTGATCACCGGCTTGGCGGAGACCGCCGCACGGAATCGGTCAGTCCGACCCACCACCCAGCTCGTCAGCACACCGCCGCCGCTTCCGCCGGTCACGAAGAGATTGCGGTCGTCGATATAGCCGCGTGCGATCACCGCGTCGACGCCCGACATGAGATCGTCGTAATCCTCGCCGGGATAGTTGTGGTGGATGAGGTTGCCGAACTCCTGCCCGTAGCTATTGCTGCCTCTCGGGTTGGTGTAGAGAACGACGTAACCGGTCGCAGCATAGAGCTGGATCTCCGCCGAGAAACGGGGGCCGTAGTTCGACACCGGCCCTCCATGGATCTCGAGAAGCAGAGGATACTTCTTGGACGGGTCGAACCCGGGAGGTTTTGCGATCCATCCGTGAACCCTGCGCCCGTCGTGCGAGGATTCGTACCAGATCTCTTCCACCGGGGCGAGCTCCTTGTGGCCCAGTAGATCCTCGTTGAGTGCGGTCAGCGACTTTGCTGCGGTGCCGCGACGCCCGATGGCGACATCCGATGGCGCGTCCGGGCGGGATCGGGTGAAGGCATACCAGCCGTTCGGAGCCACCGAGTATTCCCCGCCGCTGTACGGGCGCCCGATGGACGTGCCTCCTACGCTTCCGGCCAGATCCTGAACCTCTCCATCCAGCGTCATATGAGCGAGCTTCGTCTGGCCCTCGTCGTCGTACTGGAAGAAGATGCCTCGTCCATCCTCGCTCCAGACCGGGGCTTGAACGTCACGGTCGAACGCCGAGCTCACCAATCGCGGGTTGCTTCCGTCGCGATTCATGACGTAGAGGCGCGTGATCTGGTAGAACTGGTAGGTATCGTCGAACCCGAGATAGGCAATCCACCGTCCGTCCGGAGAGAGCGCCGGAGATTTGTCGGGACCTTTCCGGTCGGTCAGCGCAGCGACCGTGCCGTCTTCGACGGACACGTCGTAAATTTCGGAGTTCCGGTGATCGTATTCCCAGTCCTCGATTCGATTGGCGGAAAAGATGATGGACTTCCCATCCGGTGTGAAGACCAAATTCCCCCCGTGGTGGTAGGGACCGCTGGTCAACTGTCTCGGCGTGCCGCCCTCGGAAGAAAGTACGAAGAGATGCCGGTAGCCTTGTTTCAGGTACCCTTGCCCGTCGGCTCGATAGATCAGTCGGTCGATGACCTTGACCGGAGGCGCCCACTCGGCCCCCTCGGGTTTCGAGGGCATGGGCGCGAGGCGCTCTCGCTTTTCGGGAACCAGCATCGAAAAGGCAATCAGCTTCCCATCGGGCGACCAAGCGGGACCCTCCGGGTTCTCGCCGAGTTGCGTCAGCTGGGCGGTCTGTCCTGTATCCATCCAGCGAACGTAGAGCTGCTCCGATCCTTCGCGGTTCGAGACATAGAGGAGTCGCTCTCCATCGGGCGACCAGCGCGGCGAGTGGTCGTTGTAATTGCCCGAGGTGAGCGGGCGGTGCTTCGCGCCGTCGGCGTGAACGATCCAGAGGTTGGAACGGAGCACGTCGCTCATGATGTCCATGAAATTGCGTACGTAGACGACACGGCCTCCGTCCGGTGAGATCCGGGGACTCGACGCATACTCGAGACCGAAAACGTCCATGGGCTCGAACCGTTTCGAGGTTCCCTCGTTCGATACCGCAGCCTGGGACAGGCACGGCGCTCCGGCGAGTGTCAAGACAAAGACGAGCAATTTGTGATGTTTTTTGTTCATCGCTAGTACCTTTGGGTTCGGAGCTACGAGGCGACGGTGCCGACGGTCGCAAGTCTAAAAGCGGGGCTGCTTCGTGTCAACAGGATGTCTCGGAGGTCGCAACAGGGCTCGTGCGGTGCCGAAGGGAAGGGAGTCGCGCGACCCGGTAGCCCGCCGATCTGCTCCCATCCGGTTCCTGCGTTTCTCCCCCGGCGTGCATATTGTTCCGCTTCTGTCTCTTTGTGCCTGTACCGCCTTCGAGATTCGAGAGGAGCAGATATCCGCTTAATCCAGTGATGATGGAGAACATTGGACGACGTTTCAGAATGGTGTCAGATCCGGCAATTACACGATCCGACTCTTTGCGGCTCGAACAGAGGACCGCTCTACCAGAAGAATAAGAAAGGCCTCTTTCAGCCATTTTCAAATACATCGGGGAAAAGGCCGCTTAGTGTTCAAACACGGCCGCGTCCCAGCTCCAGGGCAAAGAAACTTCCGTTTTGTGGCAAGTTCGGTGTCCTGCTGTGGCGCCTTGGCCTGGGCTACTACGCGCGCGACGTCGATATCAAGGAGGTTTGAGCCTTTCCCTACCGGTCGGGCATCATTGGCCGAGCACTGGCTTGTTCGCTAGAAAGCTCGAAATCGCCCTGATTACAATTCGTCGCTTTGTAATCCAGCTCAATGTCTTGGTCTTTATATCGGAAGTAGACCGTCTTGCCTTTGATGCTGACTTCGATGGGCCATGAGACATTGTTGGTTATGGTGATGGGCCGGTTGGGGTCTCGCCCCAGAAGGTACTTGGCCTCGAACCCGCCTCGGTCTCCGAAACGCAGTCGAGCCGCGCGATCCGTGACCTCCTGATCGATATTTATATAGTCGAAGCCAAGGAACTGTCTATCCGTATAGGACGTGTGAAGAACCGAGCCTCGTCCGCTTGGCTCCGGACCGATCAATCCTGACGCGTTGGCTTTGATCGGCCAGAGCCGGACCAAGCACACGGGTCGACCCGTTAGAGCGTACGTTATCTCCTCCATGGCGCGACGTTGCTCCGCCGTGCCCCGGGCATCGAGCAACGCTCGAAAGCCCCGGGCGCCTTCCACCCCGCCAACGTGCATGTCGGTCAACTTCACGCCCCCAAACTCTCCTTCCTTGATCCAGTACGACCACATGGCGTAGCAGTAGTCGTGCGGGGAAGGAAGCTCGCCAAAGTTGCAGTTACAGGGGACGTCGCAGGTGCAGGCTTCTGTCAGCTGGCCCTTGATGTGCCAGGATGGAAGCTTCCTCTCTTGGCGGTTGGAGGAGGTCAGCGGCAACAGCGCCAGTGGCAAGAGTGCGATGCCGATCCAAAACCGGAGATTGCCCATGATTCAACTCCTACTCTTCCGTTGGCTACTAAACATTCTATTCTGGTGCGAACGAGGGTTCGTATACTTTCTTTACGATGGCCCAGGACCCGTTCAGCGGGAAAGGTAAGCTCATCTCGCCGTCGCTGAGCGGCCGAAGCTTTTGGCGTACCTCCGCTCTGAAATCGGAGAGGCTTGCTCTGACATATCCACCTATCGAGGCGCTGCCGTCGATCGAATGCTTCGCAGCCAGCGCCGCAAATTTCTCGCCGCGCTGGATCCTTTCGAAAAGGTCCTCGGCCTCATTCCTTCCACGTACAACTATGATCTCGTAAATGCTGTAGGCTTCCTCTAATGGGATGTTTTGACGCGACACGCCTGGCAACAACGCGCCTAGATACCTGACGGTCTCTAGGGTCAAGGGGTCCCCCAGCCCCACAGTTCCCTCCAGAATTGCCAGCGCTCGCTTGTGCAGGGCGAAAGCTTCGACTTGCTTCCCTTGCACGCGGTAAACGATGGCCAGGTTGTTCAGGGTCGTAGCCACCTCGGGATGCTCCTTGCCGAAGACGGCCTCCTCGACTGAGAGCGCCCGTGCGTAGAAGGTTTCCGCCTCGGTGAAGGAACCTCTTTTCGCCTTGAGCAGCGCCAGGTTGCTCAAACCGACTGCAGCCTGGGCAGACTCGGACCCGATGGCCTCCTCCCATATCGCTAACGCTCGTTTGAAGTGACGCTCGGCTTTCTCGTAACGGTCTTGCTTGAGAAAGAGAAAAGCCAGATTGTTCAACGTCTCGGGGTTTGGTCCAAAAGACGCTTCGCCAATGTCGAGCGCCCTTTCATAGAGCGCTTCCGCGCGGTCGTACCGCCCTTGCTGCACGTACAGCCCGGCGAGATTGTAGAGGACGCTTGCGACGTTCGGATGGTGCGATCCGAGCAGGGCTTCGTAGATTTCGAACGCCCTCTGGTACAGTGGCTCTGCGGCATTCAAGTCGCCTTCGGCGTAGGTGAGAGAGGCGAGGTTGTTCAGGTTGGCGGCAACGTCCAGGTCGTTCGGTCCCCTCGTTTTCTCAAGCCGTTCGAGAAGCTCCGCTGCCGTTTCTCTGGCTTCGGGAAAACGACCCTGACCGTACAGCTGACCAAACTTTACGGCCAGCTCGGCCAGCTCGTTGCTTTGCGACAATCCTTTCGTCGCCAAGAATGCGGCGGCCACTATGAACAATAGGGTTTTGCCACCGCAGTGCCAAAAACAGCCCATTTCGGGAGGAAGGTAGCACAAAGGAGGCTGGGGAGACGAAGAGGGCAGGGCGAGGGGCGGTGCATCGTCGCGTCCGAATAGGTCAGCTTGCCTGTGCAAACTCCAAGTCTTATCATCGCTCGTACGACGATGGGCGACGGCACATGGCAGGTGGTTTCCGCGAACGGCGAACCCAGTCCGCCGGATCGGGAAGGACACCGACGACTCTTCTCATCCTCCTGCTCACGATACCGGTCATCGCCTCGGTGCTCCTGTCCTCATGCGGCCTCCTCTGGCCGGCCGCACCCAACGTCCTGCTCATCAGCATCGATACCCTGAGGGCGGACTACCTGAGCAGTTAAATGAATAGGAACTTTGACCAAAGCACCGTGCGTGTTGGAGCGAGATTCTGGGCTCGCGAGTGATGTGGGTGGGGAACGTAGGGATTGGAAGGGGGAATCGGACACTGGAAGTTCTGCTACCCTCACCGGGACTCAACCGGGCCGACAGCCCTATCCTGGTGGGGAAAATTCGAGCGGGTCTGACGATCGAGATCGATTAACTTTTCACTGCCGAGAATATGCTCAAGACGTTGTTTTTTTCGGTGCCAGTGTCCGGATGCGCGGGATCCGATTCTTCTCGATGGCTCGGTTGAGCTCGGCGATCTCGCCACTGACGACGGCCTTCAGCCCATCGAGCCGCTCGTCCAACTCTCTCGACATCGACGCGATCTGCGCCTTCCGTTGGGCGTTCGGCGCTTCCGTGTAAGGGTCGAGGGCGCCATAGAGACGCATCAGTCGTTGGTATAAAGGTCCGGTTGCGCTACCAAAGGAATCTGGGGTGAGCGTCCGTCCCTCGTTGCGTGAGAGCAAGCGCTCGAGCTCCGACACGCTCGTTTTCGCCGCCGCGAACGCGGTCGCGACCGTCTCGGGCGCGTCGTCGAGTGTCGCTTCGAGCCCATTGAGCTCTTCGGTCAAGGCGGCGGCTTGCTCGTGCCCTTCGTGCATTTCCGAAATGAGCCGGCGAAGCTCGAGAAGAGCATCGAGATGCGCTCGGCGATCGGCGTCGCTCGCGCGCACGTTTGGATCGTCGGTCACGATGACCGTGCGCTCGGCCGACTCGGAGCCGGCCTCGACCCGCACCGTGTAGGTACCGGGAAGGACTCGCGGTCTGAGAAGATTGATCGCCTCGAGGTTTCCATTCTGCCCATTTGCTTCGAGACCAGGAGGTGGGTTGGAGCCCTCCGTGGGCTCGGCCGGGATCGCGTCGTCATATCTCAGATCCCAGTTGGTGCGGTTGAGCCCTACGTGGTTCGAGCCTTCGATTGTACGGACGACCTGGCCGGTGGCGTCGGTCACGGTGACTTTCACCGCCTCTGGTTCGCTCAAATAGTAGTGGACGAGCGCGCCCGGCGGCGGGTTCTCGGCGAGAAACACCTTGTGGCCGGGGTGGCCCTTGTAGTGGAAGCTGCGGTAGTTGATCGCGTCCCGTATGGGAAAGACATGAAGCTTCGCCGCAAGCACCGCGTCGCTCAGATTCTCGAGCGGCTTCATGTCGTCGAGGACCCAGATGGTGCGGCCGTGTGTTCCCAGAATGAGGTCGTTGTCGCGCGGATGGATCGCGATGTCGTCGACTGGCACCCGGGGAAAGCTCCCGCGCATCTCGTGCCATACCTCGCCGCAGTCGAAAGAAACGTACACCCCCCGCTCGCCCCCGGCAAACAAAAGCGCGCCGTTGTCCGGGTGCTCGCGGATGACGTTCAGCGTGTGGCCTTCGGGGATACCGGCGGTGATGCGTCGCCACGTGTCGCCGTAGTCGTCGCTCGCGAACGCGTAAGTGGCGAAATCGTCGTTGCGGTGGCCATCGAGGGTAGCATAGACGCGCCCTTCCGCATGCTGGGATGAAACGACCCGGGTGACGTACGTGTCTTCGTGTATGCCGGGGTGTATGCCGGGGTGGCCGCCGGGCAAGTTGGCCGCGACGTTGTTCCAGCTTTCGCCACCGTCTCGTGAGACTTGAATGTTGCCATCATCTGTTCCCACGTAGAGCAGGCCTTGAACGAGAGGAGACTCACTGATGGTTGTGATTTGCCCGTAAGTCGAGACGCCGTTGTTCCGCGACAGGGTGTCGTCGTTCAGCATGACGCCCATGATCGGCATTTCGTCGCGATCGCGGTTCTTGGACAAGTCGACGGTACGAGTCCATTCGTCGCCGCGATTCGTCGACTTGAACAGCCGGTTGCCGCCGTAATAGATCGTCTTCGAATCGTGGGGCGAAATAACAATGGGACTGTTCCAGTTGAACCGGTAGCGGGCCTCACCTTCATCGGGCTCGGGCCGGATCGTCTTGATCTCGAGCCGGCTCAGATCGAGGCGGCGCAAGACTCCGTTCTGCGACTCGAAGTAGATCGTCGTCGCGTCGTTGGGATCGATTTGCGTGTAGAAGCCGTCGTCGCCGCCGCCGTGGAACCAATCTTCGTTGGAGATGCCTTGCTGGTGGCGAGTTCTAACCGGTCCTCCCCAGTTAGCGTTGTCCTGAAGACCGCCGTAGATATTGTAGGGGGTCTCCATGTCGTAACCGATCTCGTAGAACTGTCCTAACGCGAGGCTGTTCACGAAATCCCAGGTGAGACCGCGATCGTAGGAGTAGTGGATGCCCCCGTCCGAGCCCAACAGCACGTGGTTCGAATCGCGCGGGTTGATCCAAAGAGCATGGTGGTCACCGTGGATGCGGGTGACGCGATCGGTGACGAACGTTCTTCCGCCATCGTCAGAGTTGTACATGCTGCCACCGAGCACCCAGATGCGCTGATCGTTGAGGGGATCGACGCGAATCTGGCTGTAATACATCGGGCGCGGGTTGGTATCACTCATCTTCTTCCACGTTTCGCCCTTGTCTTCCGAACGAAAGATGCCACCCTCGGCGTTCTGGATAATCGCGTACACGATGCGCGGGTCTTTGCGATAGATATCGATGCCGATCCGGCCGGTGTCGCCTTCAGGGAGGCCGCCCGTGAGCTTCGTCCACGTCACCCCGCCGTCGGTCGTCTTGTACAGGCCGGCCTCGGGACCACCGCCGTTGAAGCCGAACGCGCGTCGGCGCCTCTGGTAGGCCGCGGCGTAGAGCGTGTCCGGGCTTTCGAGATCCATCGCGAGGTCGACGAAGCCGGTGTTCTCGCTGATGAACTTGGTATTTTTCCAGGTCTTGCCGCCGTCGGTCGTCTTGAAGACGCCCCGTTGTTCGCTCGGCCCCCAGAGATGCCCGACCGCTGCAACGTAGGCGATGTCGGGATTCGTAGGGTGGATGTGCACCCGTCCGATATGGTGGGTGTCCTCGAGTCCCATGTTCGTCCACGTTGCGCCACCGTCCATCGACTTGTAGACGCCGTCGCCCCATGAGGAGCTGTTCTGGTTCGCCGGCTCTCCGGTGCCGGCCCATACGATCGAAGGGTCGGACGGCGCGACCGCGATATCGCCGACGCTCGATACCGGTTGGTCGTCGAAAAGCGGCTCCCAAGTGATACCGTTGTTTGTCGTTTTCCAGATTCCGGCGGATGCCGTCGCCACGAACGCGACGCTCGGGTTCGACTCGACGAGTGCGAAATCGTTGATGCGGCCGCCCATAATCGCCGGGCCGATATTGCGCCATTCGAGGTTGTCGAGCACGGTGTCAATATCAGTGGCGTCGTCCCCGAATGCGCTTGACGCGCCCACGGTGAGGGCTAGGAAAGCAAGGAGAAAAAAGCGTCTCATCCTGTATACCTCCCAGTTTGAGGCATCCTACCCGACGTGATATGAGAATGTACACGGTGCCGAAGGCGATGCTGTCTCACGGCGGCGGGCTTGTCTCCCGAAGACGAGATCGGGATCGAGCCGGGCAAAGACGCGCTCCGCCATGAACAGCCCGGCGAGGTGGTTGGGGTGTCTCGCAACGAGGTGCGCGATCGCCTGCCTTTCCGGCGGCACGATCGCGTTCGTGGTGATGTCACCTGCGGCCGCCAAATCCTCTCTCAAGGCTTCCTCGACGAGAGGCACAAAAAAAAGGAGCATAAGTAAAAACCCACTCCTATGACGCAAACCCTTTCGGTACTAACTATGGCATTCAACTTGCAGATGTGATATATGATTCAGCTATTGACCCAGGGGGCTAGTCCCCTGTATCAGAACAAACTAGATAAAGCAGAGCTTGCCGAAACCCTTCTAAGTGCATGAATCTTATGAATCTTATGGGCTGGCGAAAAGCCTAACTTTGTATAGTAATCAAAGATCCAGGGGACTAGCGATCCGCATCAGAAAAGGTGCTGATATTGGCGGTAAGTTAGCCGATCTCAACGTTTTTCCAGAAGTCAAAAGACGCGATTCAGTTCTTTGACGGTTGCGCGGTGTTCCGCCCCGAACACCACCGGAGCGAACGTTCTCAGTCTTTGGAAGTAGTCTGCTCACCCATGTTCGGGTGGGCTATTCAGTGGAGGTACACGATGCCATTTAAAGCAATGACTCATGCGAGGCTGTTATGGCGCGTCCTGATGGCGGTGCCGCTGGCCCTATTGTTGGCCGGCGGGGCGGCCTTCGCGCAGGAGATTGACGGAACCATCTACGGCAAGGTCGTGGACGATCAGGGGCTTGCCGTCCCGGGCGCGACGGTGACGATCTCGAGTCCACAGAACATCGCGACCGAGGTTCGAACCACGACCGATCAGGGTACGTACCGTGTCCCGTTGCTGAAGCCGTCGCAAGACTACACCGTGGTGGTCGAGTTGGCAGGATTTCGAACGATGACCTTTCGAGAGGTGGTACTGTTTGCAGGGCAGCAAATCGCGGTGAATGCGACACTGTCGCCGGGCGGGGTGGAGGAGACCGTTACCGTCACCGGAGAATCGCCACTGGTTGACGTCAAGAGTTCGCAGACGAGGCGGATCATGGATGAAGCCATAATGGACAACATCCCCCTGGGGCGCGGTTCTAGTTCTCTCATCAAGTCGATGCCGGGCGTCCAGAATTCACAAATGGGGCGGGTATCGGTTCACGGGGGCTCGCCCCGGGCGAACTCTTACACCGTCGACGGAGGGAACATCCGAAACCTCTCGGGAGGCACCGAGAGGGGTATCCCGATAGACATGATAGAGGAAATCCAGATAACGACCGGGGGGATTCCCGCGGAGTTTGGCCAGGCCACGGGTGGGGTTTTCACCTTCCTGACCAAGTCAGGAGGGAACGAGCCCCATGGCTCGGTCAACTATTACTTCTCGGGCGAGGATTTGGAGTGGGACAACCTCACGCCCGAGCTAAAGGAGCAACTCGGGGCAAAATCGAGCACGGTCAAGAACCAGGAGTACGGCGGAACTTTTGGGGGACCGATCAAGAAAGATTCTATCTGGTTCTTCGGCAATATCCGTCGGCTGAACAGGGAGACGCGAGAACCCGTTCTCCCCACCCAGCCCTTCACTAGCGATAGGACAGAGGGCTTCTTCAAGATCACCGGGCAGGTGGGCGAGAGCACCCAGGTCCTCGGCTCTTACATGGGCAGCCGCCGAGCCGCATTTCCAAGAGACGTTCGCGGTTTTCAGAACGTCGACGCCCCGGAGCAATGGGCCATATTTGAGAGTAAAGGGGACATCCTAAACCTCAAATCCACGCATCTAGTGAACGAAAACACCATTCTGGAGGCACAGTACAGCCGGATCTGGACGTTTACCGATACTTCGTATCCCAACAACCCTGACTTCACCGTCGGCTATAGGGACCAAGGTACAAGCTTGGAATACGGGGGGCTCCTCGCGGGTGTAAGGACTTGTAAGGGCCACAATATGTGGGAAGTTCGCCTTAATGTCTCGCACTTCCGCGACAACTGGGCGGGTGGCTCACACGAGTTCAAGGCAGGCTTCTATATGGATCGGCCTACCGCCGACCGGTCGTTTGAGTTCCCCGGTGGGGAAGACGTCCTGCAACTCCTTCTATTTGGTGCGGCCTACCGGGTTCGGCTGGAGAACCAGCCGATTTCAAGTCAAGCTTTCAACATTGACCGCTATGGAACGTTTGTGCAAGACCAATGGACGATTGGAGATCGGCTCACCCTGAACCTGGGACTACGGTGGGCCATCACCGAAGGCTGGCTTCCCGAGCAGAGTCGGGGTGGCGGCCGCTGGTTCCCCGTGTCCACCTTCCCGGAGACCCGCGACCTCGTCAACTTCAACACCGTCTCGCCGCGCCTGGGTCTGGTGTATGCGCTGGGTGAGGCACGAAGGACTTCCATCAAGTTCCATTACGGGCGACACTACAAGTTGTTCAACACCCAGGACCTCTCCCCCCTCGCACCCACTACTGGAGGAGGCGAAACGTACAATTGGAACGACCTGAATGGTGACCTCGTGTTCCAGGACGGTGAGCAGGGAACGCTTATCGGAAGTATCTTGAACCCCGCTTTTGATGATAGAACGGACTCCGTCGACCCCAACTTGGAAGATTCCTACGTGCATGCGTTTCACATCAAGGCCGAGCATGAGTTGACGAGCGACTTCGTCGTCTCTGTGGCAGGAATCTTCAGGCGCGAGAAGAACATCTATGAGACGACTAAAAGGCGGGCAAAAGGAGACCAACAAAACCCGTTTAATGATTACCGCCCGATTAACGTGATCAACCAAATCGACGGCTCGCCCTTCACCATCTTTGCCCTGAGACCGGAATTCAGGGGGGCCCAGTCGATCATATACTTGACGAACCCCGACTTTGCGGAGCCAATTGTCCGAAACTACAACGGAGTGGAGATTGTCGCACAGAAGCGCTTTCGTGACGGCTGGCAATTCCTGGCCGCGCTCAACATCGGCGAAGTCTACGGCACCATCGGCAATAACATGACCGCCACCGAGAGCGACAACTTTCTCTACGACAACCCCAATACGCTCATCAATTGGGATGGACCGCTGGACCAGGACGCTCCCGTCCTGTTCAAGTTACAGGGCACCTACACGTTGCCCTACGATATTCTCGTGAGCGGCTTCTTCCAGGGCGGGACCGGTATTCCCATCCACATCTTCGAACCTTTGCAGGCTGACCTGGCTACGGGAGCCTACACGGTGCGCTATTTCCCACTCTGCCCCGGTGGCGGCGCAACCAAAGGCCATAGCGGCGGCGGCGGCGGTTGTAGGCCGCCTCCGCTTGGTACTCCCGAAATCGTGGTGGAGAGCAACATCGATGTGGCTGGGGAGCCAAGGGGTACCCGCCGCCAGGACTTCAGACACAACCTCGACCTCCGAGTGGAAAAGCAGTTTCTGTTCGGGGAGGCAATGAGAATCGGGCTCATCCTCGACATATTCAATCTAACCAACACTCACCGAATTACGTCCTTTGCGACACTGAAATTCGACCAGCGGCAATTCCTTTCGCCGACGTCGGTCGAATCACCCCGTATCGCGAGAATCGGAGTGCGCTTTGAGTTTTAATAAGGGTTGGGAGGTAAAGAAGACGGCCTCTCCTGCCATTTCAGTGGATCCTCTCGAGGGTGAGACCGCCACAGTTTAGGTAGACGAGACTGATGAGAGCTTCGGCAGAGTGGAGTCCAAAGCTGCGGTGGCTCAGCAGCCGGATTTTGTTGTTCATTCCTTCGAGTCGGCCGTTGCTGAGTCTCCACGTGACCCACGCGATGACGCCATCGAAGTGGCTGTCATCTTCGCCGCGCGTTTGACGGGCTCTATCCTCGAGCTCATAGCGCGCCGCAGCCATCCTCGGAGAAACTTCTTGGCCCATGTCTCGGTTTTGTAGGTGTAGAGGTCCATGAAGTCGTCGCGCAGAAGCATGGCGCGGTAGAGGCGACGATTAGCTCGCACCTGCTCGCGGAGCACCCGTTTGTCTTTCGCGCTGCGGTTGTGTTTGGCCTTGAGAAGGGGAAACTTGGTGTTCTTGAGGTTGCGCCGGGCAGTCCCTTTGAGCTCGCGCACCAGCTCGCGCCGGGTCTTATCCACGGCCTCGTTCAGATGCTTGACGATGTGGAAGCGGTCAAAGATCACCCGTGCCTGAGGAGCCTTTTTGCCGACGACAGTTATGTACGGCTCCCACATGTCCATGCTGACCGCTTCGAGCTCCGCGGCTCTTTGTGGTCCGAGCTTGCGGAAAAACCGCAGCAGCGTCTTGGCCTTGCGCTCCTTTCCCGCCCAGACGACCCGGCCGCTGAGATGGTCTATTACCACTGTTAAGTACTTGTGGCGTTTGCGGTAGCTGATCTCGTCCATCCCAATCACCCGCAATCCATCGAGCTCGCGCCGCTCATCCCGCTGCTCGGCAACCACTCGCTGGATGATCCGTCGCACCGAACGCCACGTCACTCGGAAATAGTTCGCTACGGCGCTGACGTCCGTCCTCTGTGCCAGCCACGCTACCTCTTGTTCGAAGCTTTTGGTAAAGCGGCTTCCCTTGTCGGCCCAAGGCACCTTTTCTCTGACCACTCCACACCGCCGACATACCACTCGTCGGATCGAGTAGCGAAGATAGGTCCGGACTCCGAACAGGTCCAAGTGCCGCCAGTAGCGATTGTAGCGATCTTTGTTCTTGCGGACCTTTCGTCCGCAAATCCCGCACAGAGGCTTCCTCCTCCGTGGTACTACATCCACCACCACTCTGGCTTTGTCCGCCTGGAAGTGGAAACCTCGGACCCACAGGCCTTGCAATCCGATGAGCTTGTTGACTAACGTAGTAACGCGCATCGCGGGAACGCTCTTTTCTCTTTCGGAAAAAAAGATTCTAGCGTTCTCGCCGATGCGCATCTACACATGGCTTACCCTCTCAACCCACGGGCCTCACCAAATGCCACTGCCCCTCAGCGGGAGACGAGGCTGTGGGAAACGCCCCCACGGTTCTGGTCGTTCAGACCTTGCTCACGACTGAGTTCTCTTCGAAGCCTGGAAGGGCGTTTTCCATAGCCTCCACTAATCGAGCCCCCCCTTCCTTATTCCATATGAATTAATCTTTCTTGTATATATATCAGGAGGGGCCTGTGGGCGCTCGTGGGAAACGCGAAGCGTTTTCCAAGCGATTGTGGAAAACGCCGCTCCACGTTTGTACGTGCTCACAACCTTTCCCTAAACGCCTCTCTCGCCCGGAGTTTCCGGCGTTTTCCACAATCGCGGCAGCGTCCATAGGCCATGCCCTCCAACACAAATCAGATCCCCCGAAACGACAGGAGAACCAGAAGACGTAAACCTCTGGGTCTCGAAGGACGACACGAACCGGGGCGCCACTATTGGCGCCCCGGTTCTTTTCTTGTGCGCCAGGCATGGCGCTGTCAACCGTGGAACGAAAGCGAAACGGGAAGTGACTAGGAGGTGCCCTTTGAAAAAAAAGGAAGTCCTCTGGGGACCTTGATGGCAGGAACCTGTCCCTTCTATAAACTCGACGGAGGCTTCTTCTCACATACCCATCAGCCGGCCAATGGAGTCGAGCCGGGGATGAATGGACCGAGCGATCGGTCATCAGGAAGGAATCATGAAATTCGCGCAAGCTATTTATCGAGCGGCAGCAACTCTACTATGCCTAACGGTAATGGCATGCGGACAGGCGGCGATGCAGGAGGCGACGACTTCCGGTGATGAGGGGACGGGCACACCGCAGTTCAGTGTCGATCCGTTCTGGCCGAAGCCGCTGCCCAACGACTGGCTGGTGGGAGAGATTGCCGGGATAGCGGTCGACTCGCGCGATCATACCTGGGTTGCTCAGCGTCCGGGTAGCCTGAGTGAGAGCGAGCTAGGGGCGGTGCAAGATCCGCCCATCTCGCTTTGTTGCAAGCCGGCTCCACCGGTCATGGAGTTCGATGCGGAGGGGAATCTCCTTCAGGCGTGGGGTGGTCCCGGGTCCGGCTATGACTGGCCCACCATCGAGCACGGGCTCTTCGTCGACTACAAGGGCAACGTCTGGGTAGCCGGGGAAGGCTTACGCGACCCGGAGACCGGAAGCGCCCACAGCGTGCACAGGGACGGCGGACCGCTGTGCCGAGACCACCAGGTGCTGAAGTTCAGCCCTGATGGCACTTTCCTGCTCCAGATCGGACAAGCTGGAAAGACCGGCGGAAGCAACCATAAGGAGTTTCTGGGACACCCCACCGACATGGAAGTCGATCCCGAGACGAACGAAGTCTTCGTTGGCGACGGCTACGTGAACAAGCGCGTGATCGTTTTCGACGCGGATACGGGGGAGTACAAGCGGCACTGGGGAGCGTACGGAAACGAGCCGGACGATGCCGTTCAAGGGCGCTACGATCCGAGCGCTCCCGTCGCACAGCAGTTCGGCGAAAGTGTGCACGGGCTTCGGATCGCAAACGACGGGCTCGTGTATGTGGCGGATCGCGGCAACAACCGTATTCAGATCTTCCAAAAAGACGGCACCTTCGTGAAAGAGGCTTTCATCGCCAAAGAGACCCTGAGCGGAGCGACGTGGGATGTGGATTTTTCACCGGATGAGAAGCAGACATTTCTCTATAACGCCGATGGAGGCAACCAGCGAGTCTGGATCCTGCGATGAGAAGACATGGAGATTCTCGGTTCCTTCGGCCGCCGCGGCCGCTCCGCCGGTCAATTCCACTCGGTGCACAAATTGGCGGTGGACTCCCAGGGCAACATCTACACCGGCGAGGTGAGCCAAGGACGGCGCCTCCAGAAGTTCGTTTTAGAGAAGGAAGCGGCGACCGAATAGTAGTGCCTCCGGACTGAAGGTAAGATTCAAGAAACGAAACAGTCGGAGAATCGATCATGAAGGCGCGTCGGCAATATTGGGCAGGGTTTCTGGCTCTCGCGATCTTTTTCACGCTTGCTTCCGTCTCCCCGCTTGTCGCCCAGGGAAGCTCGAGCGACTATGAGGAGAACGAGGCGAACGTGACGGTCTCGCCCTCGCTGCTCGAGGGCATGAAGTTTCGCTCGATCAACTTCTCGCGAGGCGGGCGCGCCACTGCGGTGGCGGGCGTTCGCGGCCAGCCGCTAATCTACTACCTGGGCGCTGGCGGCGGCGGTGTGTGGAAGACAACCGATGGCGGGAATCATTGGCAGAACGTCTCCGATGGCTTCTTCGGCGTGGGCTCGGTGGGAGCCATCGCGGTGGCGGAATCCGACCCCAATGTCGTGTACGTCGGCACCGGATCGGCTTGTCCGCGCGGGAACGTCTCGGTGGGCGGCGGTATCTATAGGTCGTCGAACGGCGAGAAGACCTGGAAGCACGTGGGATTGCGGCAGGCGGGACAGATTGGAAAGATTCGCATCCATCCCCGGAACCCCGACCTGGTCTACGTTGCGGTGCTGGGACACATTTTCGGGCCGAACGAAGAGCGAGGAGTGTTTCGTTCCCAAGACGGCGGGGAGACCTGGGAGAAGGTGCTTTTCCTCAGCGACCGCACCGGCTTCGTCGATCTTTCCATGGACGTGACCAATCCACGCATCCTTTATGCCGGGGCCTGGCGGGCGGAGCGCAAGCCTTGGACGATGATCTCGGGAAGCGAAGACGGGGGCATTTTCAAGACCACGGACGGCGGAGACAACTGGAAACGGCTCCGAAGGCGGCCTTCCCACCGGCCTGATAGGCAAGACATCCGTGGCGGTTTCGCCCGCCAACCCGAATCGTGTATGGGTCTTGATCGAGGCGAAAGGAGACAAGGGCGGCGTTTACCGGACGGATGATGGGGGCGATAGCTGGCGCCGCGTCAACGCCAGTTGGAATCTGCGCCAGCGCCCCTGGTACTACATTCATATCTTCGCCGACCCCAAGGACGAGAACACGGTCTATGTGCTGAACGCCCGCGTTTACAAATCGATCGACGGCGCAAAGACCTTCGAGATCCAGATCGACACTCCGCACGGGGACAATCACGACCTATGGATCAATCCCGATGACCCGAAGATTATGATCAACTCCAACGATGGGGGCTCGAACGTCTCTTTCAACGGAGGGGAGTCCTGGTCCTGGCAGATGAACCAGCCGACGGCGGAGATCTATCGGGTGTTCGTGGATAATCAATGGCCTTACCGTGTGTACGGCGCTCAGCAGGACAACACTACCGTCTCCGTGCCCAGCCACGGTCTCGCTGCTTGGAACCGGCTGCCTCCGGACTGGTATCAGGTCGGCGGGTGTGAAAGCGGTCACATCGCCATCGATCCCCGGGACCCGAACATTATTTACGCCGGCTGCCACTCGGGCAGGATCACACGCATCAACCGGGTGGCGGGGAAGTACCGCCAGATTCTTACCTACCCGCAGATACCGCGCGGCGAGGCGGCGCGAGACCTCAAGTACCGCTTCCAGTGGAATGCGCCGATACGTCTCTCACCCCACGACCCCGACGTTGTCTACCATGCTTCTCAAGTGATCCATCGTTCCAAGGACGACGGTCAGAGCTGGGAAGTGATCAGCCCCGATCTGACGACGAACAACCCCGAGCACCAGGACTATGCAGGAGGTCCGATCACCCACGACGGCACGGGAGTAGAGGTCTACAACACGATCTTCGCTTTCGAGGAATCACCGCACCAGGCGGGTCTTCTGTGGGCAGGAAGCGACGACGGAAAGGTCCACCTATCCCGCGACAACGGCGCCAACTGGAAGGAGGTGACGCCGAAAGACATGCCGCAGGGCGGGACGGTCAACGTGATCGATCTGTCGGCGCACGGCGCCGGCCGTGCGCACATTGCTGTTTACCGCTATCGCGAAAACGATTTCCGGCCCTACATCTTCCAGACCAACAACTTCGGAGAGAGCTGGAAGCTCTTGACGGACGGCACGAACGGGATCCCGGCCACGCACTTCACGAGAGCGATCCGAGAGGATCCAGACCGCCGGGGGCTCCTCTACGCGGGGACGGAGTTCAGTCTGTATATCTCCTTCGACGACGGAGCGCACTGGCAGCGCTTCCAGAACAACCTGCCGGTGACACCGGTGACGGACCTTCGGGTTCATCGCAAGGATCTGGTCGTCTCTACACAGGGCCGAGCGTTTTGGATCCTGGACGATGTGGCGCCGCTCCACCAGATCACGGACGAAGTGCAGAAGGCGGATATGTATCTGTTCGAGCCGCGGGTGGCCTATCGAGGCGGCTATCAGGGCGTGCACGGATCAACTACTACGTCGGGAAGATGCCGGAAGGAGAGGTGACGCTTCAGATCCTGGACGAGAGCGGCGAGCTCCTGCGCACGTTCAAGGGTACGCCAGGAAAACAGGCGGATTCTGCGGCCTTGGTCGGCGGGGATGGAGCGAGCGAGCTTCCGGTCGCGGAGGGTTTCAACACGTTGATGTGGAACCTGCGCGGCGAGGCCTTGGAGACGGATATCCACGAGCACCTGCTGGAAGATGAGAAGGGTATGGCGCACGTTGGCCGTTTCGGTGAAGGCACGCCCGGAATCGCGGTGGTTCCCGGCAGGTACCAGGTTCGTCTCTCGGTCGGCGAGTGGATCCAGACGCAGCCCCTGCAAATCGAGATCCTTCCCAACCTGAGCACGACGGTGGAAGCGCTCCAGGAACAGTATGACCTGGCAGCGGAAATCGCCTGGAAGCTGAAGGAGGTCTACGACGGCCTCACCACCTTGCAAGACATCAAGGCGCAGACGACGGGGATCCTCAATCGCATCAAGAAGGCCGGCATCGAGGCGGGAGAGATATCGGAAGCGGCCAAGGCGATGACCGCGAAGCTGAGCGAGATCGAGAAAAAGATGACTCGAGGTCCAGTCGGCTTCCAAGATAGTGGAGGCTCCATCACACCCATGCTGGACAGCCAGTTGGTACTGCTGTATGTCTACGTCGACGGCGGGAGCGTACGCGCGCTTCAACGATCTGAAGCCCAAGGTGGCGGAGCTGATGGGGAAGCTCCAGGAGGTGATCTCGACCGATCTCGCCGCCTTCAACGAGAAGGTGCGCGCGCAGAACGTGCCGCCGGTGGTCGTTGCCCCGGCGGCCTCGACCACCACGGAGCAAAGCGATGGCTCGTCCACGTTCACCAAGCGCTAGTTCGAAGCAAAACCGATGAAAAAGGAACAAATGAATGCTGTCACAGTTCCACGGTTAAAACCCTGACCATTGTCACGCATCCGCCATTAGTTCATGACTACTGACTTGGCAGAATCGCCAGTTTTTCTTGCCGGGACTTGCTCATAAATTCATCAAATTTTGTGTAGAACTCATCAATGGACATACCAATATTCTTCTCAAAGGAGCTCTTCCATCCAAGCTTGGGCAAATCCTGGAAAAAGTCTTTATAAAATGCGTCATAACCGGCTTGATGGACAATCCATGCTATGGCCCAGGAACCAGTCTTATACAGCAGGGTGCTTTCGGTCTCTTTACCGGCTCTTTCTCTAATCTGGTCCAGGTTCAGATCTTGCGATTCTGACAGAAAAAAATCCGGATTGCTTACGCGGAAGGATTCGATTGTGGTCATCCTTTTATCCATCTCGTTTGTAAAGTCCTTGATCCCAGATTGACTGCCTACCCAGCCTTTCTTGCCCGCGATATACCAGCTCAGGTAGTCAGCCGACTCTTCCGCTATCCACCTGGGTCCTGGCCGCATGGGGTCGGTAGCCTCAAGAGACGAATGCCTTGAACGGGTACCCGGACCAAAGTGGGATATCCATTTTCTCAAATAGAAAGAGTCTTGGTACGCGTGGGTGTACTCGTGTAATCCAGTCCGCCGGAGCTCGGAGCTGTTCTTCCCACGCGCGTGCGGACTGACGAACGTTATCTGCTTGACCGGCGTGTCCGCGTCGCGTGCCGTGGAGAGACCTGCTCCAGAAATCCCGTTTGCCGCGTTTGAAATCAGTTGCCCGTTGTGGCTAACGCACAGACCAATCTGGGGTTCAAAGTCCTCTGGGTATCTTGAATTGACCTTATTCTTGCAAAAGACTCTGACCAGGTCCTCAACCGATTCTGCGTCAGGGCCTAAAATAAAGATATTCAGTGGGCCATAGTTGCCCAGAATATTTCTGCCTTCATTAATGCCATCTTTTATGGCATTGACCGTGGCTTGATAATAGCTATCATCGTAGTCGGTAATGTAATAGGTCGGCTCATCACTGATCTCATGGTTCTGTTTCGGTTCAGCTGGAACATGACAGTCCTGAAGTTAAAATACGCACATGGAAAAAGGAGCTGTCATGAGCAAAGGTCGTCGTCGTCACACTGCGGAGCAAAAGGCAGAGCTGTTGCGCCAGCACGTTGCCGAGAAAAAGCCGGTCTCGGAGGTATGCAACGAGGCAGAAATCCAGCCGAGCCTGTTCTACACATGGCAAAGGGAGCTATTGGCTGGAGCCCATACGGTGTTTTCGTTCCGTCGTGCGCCGAGCCGTGAGAAGGAGCTAGAGGAGAAGCTCTCCCGTCTCGAGGCGAAGGTGGCCCGTAAGGATCAGATCATCGCTGAGGTGACCGAAGAAAAAAAAACTTGGGGAAGCCTGAGTGGTGCCTGGATTCCCCATGACCGTCGTGACGAGGTTGTCGACTTCGTGAACACAATCGCCACCAAGACCCAGCTTCCGGTGAACCGCTCCGTGTTTTCCGGAGACTGTTTTAGTTGAGTCTCGCCATCTCTAGCGAGCCTTCCTGCGACCGATAATAGTTCATCTCGTACTCGACCGGGGGGACATTTCCGATCGGCTCCAAGAGTCGTTGCGTGTTGTACCAATGCACCCACTCGAGGGTGGCGAACTCGACGTCCTCGAGACCACGCCAGGGCCCGCGTCGACGGATCACCTCGGTTTTGTAGAGGCCGATGATGGATTCAGCCAAAGCGTTATCGTAGGAGTCGCCTCGGCTGCCGACGGACGGCTCAATGCCCGCCTCGGCGAGCCGCTCGGTGTAACGGATCGAGACGTACTGCACGCCGCGATCGCTGTGGTGCACCAATGGATCTTCTGGGTCTAGTCGGCGCTCGTGTAGCGCCTGCTCCAACGCATCGAGAGCGATGCCGGCAGTCAACGATGTCGTCGCTCGCCAGCCGACGATGAGTCGAGCGAAGACGTCGATGACGAAGGCGACATACACGAAGCCGCGCCACGTAGCGATGTAGGTCAGGTCCGAGACCCAGAGCTCGTTCGGGCGTGTGGCGTTGAAGTCGCGCTCCACGAGGTCCATCGGGCGAGCGCCGCTCGAATCCGGCTTCGTCGTCTTGAATCGACGTCCACGGACCGCGCCCTGAAGACCCATTTCACGCATCAGACGGGCCACCGTGCATCGAGCCACGTCGCGGCCCTCACGGCGAAGCTGACGCCAGACCTTGCGCACGCCATACACGTCAAAGTTCTCCTGCCGTACGCGACGAATCTCGCCGCGGAGCTGAACGTCGCGCTTCGCTCTCGCTGGCAGGCGGCTTGGGTCCTTCTCTCGCGCTTTCTGCTCGTAATATGTCGACGGGGCGATCGGGAGCGTCCGGCAGATCGGCTCGACCCCGTAACTCTCACGGTTCTCGTCGACGAACGACATCACCTCGGTCGGCGGTCGAGCTCCGCCTGGGCGAAAAACGCCGACGCCTTGCGAAGGATCTCGTTCGCCCGCTTTAGCTCACGGTTCTCTCGTTCGAGCTCCTTCAGCCGCTGACGCTCGTCCGTCGTCAGCCCCGCGCGCTTCCCAGCATCACGCTCTGCTTGCCGCACCCACGTGCGTAGCGTTTCCCGCGTGCAGTCAATCTTCGACGCGATCGATGAGATCGCTGACCACTGAGATTCGTGCTGAGCCTGCTGGTCGAAAACCATCCGCACTGCTCGCTCTTTCAACTCCGGTGAATACCTGCTTCGTCTTGCCATGACTCCATCCTCTCAAGAGTTGGAGTCTCCGGAAAACCCGGGGCGGTTCACGGTCCAGCAGATCGTTCAGTGGTGCGGGATCGCTCGGGGCAAGTTCTACGACTGGCGCAAGCGGTACGGGAAGGTGAATGAGCACAACGGCCTGGTGCCGCGGGATCACTGGATCGAAGAATGGGAGCGCCAGTCCGTGATCGACTACTTCGACTGCCACCCACTGGACGGGTATCGCCGACTCACGTTCATGATGCTGGACGAAGACGTGGTGGCAGTTAGCCCCTCGACGACGTACCGGGTGTTGTCGAAGGCGGGTCGTCTGGACCGTTGGAACCCGAAGCCGTCGAAGAAGGGAACGGGCTTCGTTCAGCCGCTGCGAGCGCACCAGCACTGGCACACGGATATCTCGTACTTGAACCTGGGTGGGACGTTCTACTACCTCTGCTCGTTTCTGGATGGTGCGAGCCGCGCGGTGGTTCACTGGGAGATTCGTGAGTCGATGACGGAAGCGGATGTGGAGTGCATCTTGGAGCGAGCAAAGGAGCGGTACCCCGATGCGCGGCCTCGAATCATCTCGGACAACGGTCCGCAGTACATCGCGAAGGACTTCAAGGCATTCATCCGCATCTCAGGGATGACGCACGTGAGGACCGCGCCGTACTACCCGCAATCGAACGGGAAGATCGAGCGTTGGCACAAGACGATAAAATCGGACGCCCTGCGTCCTGCCAGCCCCACGAGCCTCGAAGAGGCTCGCCGCTTGATGGAACGATTCGTCGAATATTACAACGGGGTTCGCCTGCACAGCGCGATCGGCTACATTGCGCCGCTGGACTTCATGGATGGCAAGGCCACCCAGATCTGGTCGGAGCGAGACCGCAAACTCGAGCAGGCTCGGAAGCTGCGGCGTGAGCGCCGTGCGAACAAGGTGCCCGCATGAACACTCTGATCCCAGGAGCCCCACTCCGTTCCCTCTCGCCCACAAGCATTGAGTACCAGAGAGCGCAGGGGGCGTCAAGGGCGGCGAAGCCGGCGCGCGCAGCGCGCTTTACCCTTGACGCCCCCGAGCACTCTGGTACGATCCCTGGGGCGATAGGGGACATCCTGCCGCCGGGCGTTGCGTTAACGTCCAACCTCGCTGTCATCTTCACGCTGAACCAATACAGTTCCAGCTGAGGGTTTCGGAAAATGGAATTATGTTGGGTATTCTTGAGACATTGACCGCGTTGCCATTGGCGTCTTCTCCGGTCACGATTATGTTCATTTTGTCGGAGTAACCCCACACTTCGGGGGTGCAGGCAATTTCAAGCGTGCCATTTGCCGGCAAAGTCCCGCCCTCGTATATGACTGTCGCGACTAATGTGGTTCCCTCCAGAAACTCCAGCTCGACTGTCTTCACCGTAACCTGCACTCCGCTATGCTCAGAGAGGACCACATTGAATTCCGACCACAAATAGCGGACGACAGGCTCCCAGAGCAACACGAGTGGGTCGGCAGAAACTTCTATCATCACCTGAGCCTTAGGCTGTGCAAGCTCAGGCGCTCCCAGCGTGATTTTAGCGCCATATGTGAAGAACAGGAACGGGCAGACCAAAAAAACCAGCAGTAGTTTTTTTCTCATAGCATCGTCTCCTTATTGAAAAATTTTGCCTCCTCCTCTGTTGATGGAAGGGTGTCAGATCAAGTCGTGGCTAGCTCAGTTTAAAATCCTGACCATTGTCACGCACGCGCTCAGTTCATGACTACTGACTTGGCAGAATCGCCAGTTTTTCTTGCCGGGACTTGCTCATGAATTCATCAAATTTTGTGTAGAACTCATCAACGGACATACCAATATTCTTCTCAAAGGAGCTCTTCCATCCAATCTTGGGCAAATCCTGGTAAAAGTCTTTATACAATGCGTCATAACCGGCTTGATGGACAATCCACGCTATGGCCCAGGAACCAGCCTTATACAGTAGGGTACCTGCTTCATCGACTCTTTCTTTAACCTGGTCGTGGGTCAAATCTTGCGATTCTGACAGAAAAAAATCCGGATTGCTTGCGCGGAAGGATTCGATTTGGGTCATCCTTTTATCCATCTCATTTGTGAAGTCCTGTATCCCAGATTGACTGCCTACCCAGCCTTTCTTGCCCGCGATATACCAGCTCAAGTAGTCAGCCGACCCTTCCATTATCCAAGTGGGTCCTGGCCGCATGGGGTCGGTAGCCTCGAGAGACGAATGCTTTAAAGGGGTACCCGGACCAAAGTGGGAGATCCATTTTCTCAAATAGAAAGCGCTTTGGTACGCGTGGGTGTACTCGTGTAATCCAGTCCGCCGGAGCTCGGAGCTGTTCTTCCCACGCGCGTGCGGACTGACGAACGTTATCTGCTTGACCGGCGTGTCCGCGTCGCGTGCCGTGGAGAGACTTGCTTCAGAAATCCCGTTTGCCGCGTTTGAAATCAGATGCTCGTTGTGGCTAACGCACAGACCAATCTGGGTTTCAGAGTCCTCTGGGTACCTTGAACTGAACTTATTCTTGCAAAAGACTCTGACCAGGTCCTCAACCGATTCTGCGTCAGGGCCTAAAATGAAAACATTCAGTGGGCCATAGTTGCCCAGAATATTTCTGCCTTCATTAATGCCATCTTTTATGGCATTGACAGTGGCTTGATAATAGCTATCATCGTAGTCGGTAATGTAATAGGTCGGCTCATCACTGATCTCATGGTTCCAGCTGAGGGTTTCGGAAAATGGAATTATGTTGGGTATTCTTGAGACATTGACGGCGTTGCCATTAGCGTCTTCTCCGGTCACGATTATGTTCATTTTGTCGGAGTAACCCCACACTACGGGGGTGCAGGCAATTTCAAGCGTGCCATTTGCCGGCAAAGTCCCGCCCTCGTATATGACTGTCGCGACTAATGTGGTTCCCTCCAGAAACTCCAGCTCGACTGTCTTCACCGTAACCTGCACTCCGCTATGCTCAGAGAGGACCACATTGAATTCCGACCACAAATAGCGGACGACAGGCTCCCAGAGCAACACGAGTGGGTCGGCAGAAACTTCTATCATCACCTGAGCCTTGGGCTCTGCAAGCTCAGGCGCTCCCAGCGTGATTTTAGCGCCATAAGTGAAGAACAGGAACGGGCAGACCAAAAAAACCAGCGGCATTTTTTTTCTCATAGCATCGTCTCCTTAATTTGAAAAGTTTTTTGAATCCCTTGCCATGGAGCGAAGTGGGGTATTATTGCAAACAGTAGCAGTGTTCCTCCGGTATTCCGAAAAACGCCCCCTCAGGGAAAAAATCTTTAAGGCCTACATCAACCGCTGTAATAATAATGATGAGCTAATCCAAAAGGAAGTTACCAAATGAGAAAAATGAGCTTAAAAGCCTTTTTCATTCTGTTTCCCTCCATGGGTCTGATCTTGCTCCGGTTTCGTGGACATGTTTGCTAAGCAACTCGCTTCTCTTTCAGGAGTGTGCGTTCGAATTCGATCGGGCTGATGTTGCCGAGAGTCGAGTGGCGCCGCGTCGGGTTGTAGAAGTTGGCGATGTAGTCGACGGTGGCCCAGCGCGCTTGAGCGCGAGTAGGAAGAACCAGTCGATAGAGAGCCTCGGTCTTTAGCGTGCCGAAGAAGCTCTCGACAACGGCGTTATCCCAGCAGTCACCTTTGCCGCTCATGCTGCACTCGATTCCGTGGCGTCGCAAGAACTCTCGATACTCTCGGCTCGCGTACTGCACACCACGATCCGAATGGTGAATCATTCCGCGCGGCGGTCTTCGATAACGCACGGCCATTTGAAGCGCGGAGATAGCGAGGTCTGTCCGAAGGTGACTCGCCGTCGCCCAACCGATCACACGTCTCGAGAATAGGTCGATGACCACGGCCAAGTACAACCAGCCTTCCCACGTGCGGATGTAGGTAATGTCCGCGGCCCAGGTTTCGTTGGGTGTCTTGGGAAAGAACTGCCGCTGCACGAGATTGGGAGCCACGGGTCGCAAATGCGAAGAATCCGTCGTCTTCCGAAAACGTTTCGGGAGACGTGCGCACAGCCCGCTTTCTCTCATCAAACGAGCCACGCGCCGACGTCCAACGGACTCGCCATCTGCTCGGAGCTCGTCGACCATGCGAGGGCTCCCGTACACCTCACGGTTTGCCCGGAAGGACGATACGACTTTCGCAGACAAGCGTCGGTCTTCGAGCGCGCGACGACTCGGTTTCCGCTTCAGCCACGCGTAGAAACCGCTTCGCGATACTTCGAGTTGACGGCACATCCACGAGACATTGAACTCGAGGCGTTGAGCAACGATCGCCGCAAACTTCATTTCTTCACGCTCGCGAAGTACGCCGCCGTTTTTTTTAGGAAATCTCGCTCCATCCGAAGATCGCGCACTTCTTTTCGTAGGCTTCGCAGCTCTTCAAGTTCTTCGCTTGTCAGCGTGCCAGGCCCGCCCTCACCACGGTCGATTCTGTCCTGTCTCACCCAAGCATACAGAGACGTCTCCGTCACATCGATATCCCGCGCTAGCTCGCTCACCGGCTTACCCGTCTCGCGCACCAGGCGAACCGCCTCGGCTCTGAACTCCTTCGTGAATTGACGACGCTTCTTTTTCTCTGCCATTTGAACACCCATATATATCTCCGTTCGTTAGGTGTCCACTGAAGCGAAGCAAGTCCAGTCTTATTTCCATATTCTTAACAGCGAGCGCATGCGCGCCGCGAGATCACCGGGACAAGAACCCAAGACAGAAACTTCTCATGGACGAAGGCTGGCGTTTCTACCGGGGAAGGATAGAGGGATTCACTCCCTTGCCTCGGGGAAAGACCATAGAGAAGTGGCGCTGGAAGATGAGCAAGGAGAAAGAGATGGCGGCGCCCGGGCTCGATATCCCCGGTTGGGAGGAGACGGAGGAGGGCAGCGGCGCGTTCTTCTTCAGCGGGAGGATCGGTGAGGCGGAAAAGATGGCGGCGCCCGGGCTCGATATCTCCGCTTGGGAGGAGACGGAGCCGGGTAGCGATGTGTTTGAGGGCAGGGAGGGTCTTGCCTGGTTTCGCGCGGAGCTCGGAGCATCGCCGACCGGATGGTCTCGGCTTTATTTTCAATCCGTGGGCGACAACGCGACCATTTACGTCAACGGGAAGAGGCTCCTCTACCACGAGGGAGCTGACGATCCGTTCGAGGTCACTCTGGGCTCCGCCTGGAACAGGGGTGGGCCGAACGAGCTGGCGGTGCTGGTGCACAACACCGGGGGCCGCGGCGGCATTGACGGTGCGGTCCTGTATAACAGGCCGGCCCTGTGGGAAGACGACGAGAAGATGCGGTCGGTGAAGACGGCGTCCGTCGACTTCGACGACAGCGGCTGGGAAGAAGTCCGCGTTCCCCACGACTTCGTGGTGGGGGGCGAGTTCGACCCCAAGGGGGCGGACAAGCCCCATGGTAAAAGGCCCGGCGGCTTCCAGCTCTGGTACGACAGGGACCATGGTTACAAGCCCAAGGGCGTCGGCTGGTACCGCCGCGGCTTCGAGCTCCCGGCCGCGGACAAGGGCAAGCGGATTTGGCTTCAGTTCGACGGCGTTTACAGGAACAGCGACGTCTGGGTAAACGGTCACTGGCTCGGTCACTACTGGAGTGGCTACACGGGCTTTTATTACGACATCACCGACGCGGCGAACTTCGGCGGGAAGAATGTGGTGACGGTGCGTGCCGACGCGGACTGGGATGAGGGCTGGTGGTATGAGGGCGGAGGCATCTACCGCCACGTCTGGCTGACGAAGATCGACCCCCTGCACGTCGGTCACTGGGGGACCTTCGTCACCACGCCGGAGGTCACGAACGAGCTGGCTGAGGTCAACATCAAGACGACGGTGGTCAACGACGGCGCGGAGTCGATGGAGTGCACGCTCACGAGCACGATTACCGACATAGAAGGCAACTCGGTAGTGACGTCCGAGGCGGAGCAGAATATCCCAGCGGGTCAGGAGTACGAATTCAGCCAGGACGTGACGAATGACTTCGCAGGAGTGGGCGTCGCCCTGCCGGACAGGATCAACGTTTACAAGATAGAAAAGCTCAAGGAGATGGGTGCCAACGCCTACCGCGCTGCGCACAACCCGCCGACCGTGGAGGTACTGGAAGCGTGCGACCGCTTGGGGATGCTGGTGATGAATGAGAACCGCCACCTGGGTGATTCGGAGGAGGTGCTGGCCACCGTGGAAAGCTTGGTGCGGCGCGACAGGAACCACCCCAGCATCGTCCTCTGGAGCATGTACAACGGGGGGTTGGGGCGGCGGCGCGTCGAGGAGGCACGCAAACGGGTGCAGGCGGTGTATGACGTAATCAAGCGGCTGGACCCCTACCGACCCACCACCGGGCCCGTGGGACCACTCGGAGGCGCGCGCTCGCCTGATGAGATTGATTTATTAGAAGGTCTCTTAACCTTGATGGACGTCATCGATGTCAGGGGTTTCAACCCGGATACTTACGGCGAATACCATGCTGAGAATCCGGAGCGCCCGATGGTCGCCCTCGAGACCGCCTATGCTAAGACGACGCGCGGGGTCTATGACGAGGACGCAAAGAAAGGCCATCGCAGCTGCTACAACCCCAGGGCCGAAGCGGACCTGGCGCATGGTGGCCGAGTCTGATTACGTGGCGGGCGGATTCGTCTGGAATGGCATGGACTATCGCGGCGAGCCGTATCCCCATGACTGGCCAGCGATCAACGCACAATACGGCTTCATGGACACCTGCGCTTTTCCCAAGGACGACTATTACTACTACAAGTCGAGCTGGAGCGGCGAGACCGTCCTTCACCTATTCCCTCACTGGAACTGGGCCGACAGAGAGGAGAGCGATAGGATAATCGACGTCCGGTCCTACACCAACTGCGAGAGCGTCGAGCTGTTTCTCAACGGCGAGAGCAGGGGACGGCAGGACAGGCAGCCGTACTCGAGCCTGTCGTGGAAGGTCGAGTGGGAGCCGGGAGTGCTTACGGCGAAGTGCTTCCAGGACGGAGAGGTCGTCGCCGAGACCAGGCGCGAGACGACGGGGGAGCCGGCCGGGGATCCGTCCCGCTTCCCGTGGAAATAAGAATGGCGTAACCTCCGGTTAAACAAAACGAAACCGCGCCTGGAAAGGCGAGGAGGAGGATTACGCCATGAAGAAGCCTACCACCATATCGAAGGAGTCTGTAAGCGAGTACCGGGAGTTCGTCCAACTTCGGCTGCGTAAGCGGGTACTGGAGGCAATCGAGGTCGTGCTCGAGGAAGAAGTCAACCAAGCGCTGGGGTGTGGTAGCTACGAGCGTGCGGAAGACCGCCGTGGATATCGCAACGGAGCCGAAACCCGTCGCGTGACTGCGTATTCCGGGGCATCGTGAACGCAGATTCCAGCCGAAGGTGAACATCCATTCCAAAGCATCGTGAACACGGATTCCGGGGATCGTGAACATCGATTCCGGGGAAGGTGAACACGGATTCCAGGCAACGTGAACGCCGGTTCCGGCATCGCGAACGCTCATCGATAGCACGTTTCAAGGCAACTCTAGGTCGTACCCGGAAGGAGGACGATCTAGGAAATGGCAGCTAAGAGGTTATCGATGAGAAAAACACGAGAGGTTCTAAGGTTAAAGTACGAGCTGGGTTTTACTCACCGCATGATCGCAAAGGCACTTCGCGTGGCGGTTGGAACGGTGAGTGAGTACCTGGCCAAGGCGAAGAAGGGTGGTCTGAGCTGGCCGCTCCCGGAGGAGCTGAGCGACGGGGAGCTGGAGGCAGGGCTGTTTCCGCCGCCGGGCTCGTCTGGCGCACGGCCGGGTCTGGACTATGCCCACATCCACGAGGAGCTGAGGCGTCACCGAGAGCTGACGTTGCTGCAGCTGTGGGTGGAGTACGCGGAGAATAAGCCGGGAGCGTACGGCTACAGCCGTTATTGCGAGCTGTACGGTCAGTGGAAGAAGAAGCTGAACCCGACGATGCGTCAACGGCATCGAGCAGGCGAGAAGACATTCGTCGATTTTTCGGGGAAGAAGCCTCACATCGTCGATCCGAAAACGGGAGAGCTCGTCGAAATGGAGCTGTTCGTCGGGACGTTGGGCGCGAGCAGTTACACCTACGTCGAAGCGACACTGAACCAGTCGCTGGAATCGTGGGCGAAGGCCCATAAGGGGATGTCGGATTACTTCGGTGGCAGTACGGAGATCTGGGTTCCGGACAACTTGAAGAGCGGCGTGGATTTGGTGGACCGTTACGAGCCAGGGATCAACCGGACGTACGAAGAGCTGGCGACGCATTACGGTGCGGTTGTGGTCCCGGCTCGGGTGTTCAAGCCGAAAGACAAAGCGAAGGTGGAGTCGGCAGTGCAGGTGGCGCAGCGCTGGATCCTGGCGGTGCTTCGTCATCGCACGTTCTTCAGCCTGGCGGAACTGAACGAAGCCATCTGGGAGAAGTTAGAGGTCCTGAATGCGCGTCCGATGCAGAAGCTCGGTGTGAGTCGGCGGGAGTTGTACGAAAGGCTAGACCGGCCCGTACTGAAACCGCTACCGCAGGAGAGCTACGAGTTATCGACGTGGAAGCGGTGCAGAGTGAACATCGACTACCACGTGGAGGTGGAGAACAACTTGTACAGCGTTCCCTATCAGCTCATTCACGAGAAAGTCGAGGCACGGGTGACGGCCTCGGTGGTGGAGGTCCTGTTCAAGGGAAAGCGCGTCGCGTCGCATCCCCGCAAGAAAGGAAAGGGGCACTACTCCACGAACCCGGAGCATATGCCACGTTCGCATCGGGAGCACCTGGAGTGGACGCCGTCGCGGCTGCTCCACTGGGCGGAGCAGTCAGGTCGCGCCACGGGAAGGCTGGTTGCGGGGATTCTAGAGAGTCGGCCTCACCCGGAGCAGGGATTTCGCTCTTGCCTGGGAGTCATGCGACTAGGCAGCCGCTGGGGCAGTGAGCGTCTCGAGGCCGCTTGCGCACGAGCGGAAGCTTTGAGCTCTTACAGCTATCGCACGGTGAAAAACATTCTCTCGGCTGGTCTGGATCGTGTGGTGCTCGAATCGGACGCCGAAGCGAAACCGCGAGAGGAGCACGAGAACATCCGAGGCGCGGATCACTACGAAGGAGGAGAGTCCCGATGCTGACACCCGAAACGATAGAAAAGATGAACGCCATGAAGTTGTTCGGCTTGGTGTCCGCGTTCGAAACCCAGTTGAGCTCGAGCGAATACAAGGAGCTGAGCTTCGAGGAACGTGTGGGACTCCTGGTCGATGCCGAGTGGACCGCCCGCGAACAGCGTAAGCTTTCTCGACGACTGCGAGCGGCAAAGCTCCGCTATCCGGCATGTTTGGAGAACGTGAACTTCCAAGCGCCTCGAGGCTTAAACCGCGAACAGATCTTGAGCCTGGGCAACTGCCGCTTTGTCGGTGAGCGCCATAACCTGCTCATCACCGGCCCGACGGGGATTGGCAAATCGTTCTTGGCTTGCGCCTTCGTGGAGCGGGCCTGTCGTCGCGGCTTCACCGGATGCTACGTGCGAGCACCGCGCTTGCTCCACGAGCTCGCGGTCGCTCGTGGTGATGGTTCCTACGCCCGGCTTTTGACGAAACTCGCCAAGCTGGACTTACTGGCTATCGATGACTGGCTGCTTCACTCGCTGAAAGAATCGGAGAGACGGGATCTAATGGAGGTCATCGAAGACCGCGCCGAGCGTGGCTCCACACTCATCGCGACCCAGATTCCGCTCAAGCAGTGGCACGAAGCGATTGGCGACCCAAACCAGGCAGACGCTATCTGCGATCGCATTCTCCACAGCGCGCACCGCATCACTCTCAAAGGAGCTTCTCTGAGAAAGACCAAGGCTGCGCCAAAGGCATTTGACAACGCCGATGCATGAGCGAGCGAGGGACCACAGCGTCGATGCGATAAAAACGGGTGAAACCGCCAAACCCGGGGTACCAGACGATGCGGCGCCAAAACGACGCGCGAGAATGCCTCAGGAAGCGTCTTCTCGAGCCAGGCCATACCCCAGCAACCCCCCGAAACCAGCCCCACATCGCCCGGGGTTCGGCCGCGGCAGGTCGCTGCCTACGGGAGCGGGAAGGTCGCTTCGCGTCTTTCCTTACGCCCGCTCCCTCCGGCACCGACCTGCCGCCCCTTGCTACACAACACGCAGGTAAGATAGGTTCACGTTTTCAATCAGTGGGAAGGAGGTCACCCAACACTTCATCGCTTCGATGAGCGTTCGGCTTCACCGGATTCGCTGTTCAGCTTGCTCTGGATTCGGCGTTCACGATGGCTGGAATACGCACGTGACGACGTCGGTGGGAACTCGCGAGCTCCGGGTGCCACGAGCCCGCGTGCGAGACGAGGAAACGGGAGAAACGACAGAGTTCAGGAGCGAGCTGTTGCCCCGGTACGCGCGCCGGACTCGTGAGGTCGACGAGGCGATCTTGGGGACGTACTTCTCGGGCGCGAATAGCCGCCGGATCCGCAAAGCGCTGAAACCACTGCTCGGTGAGGAGCACCTATCGAAGAGCGCGGTGTCTCGCGTGGTTAGCCGGCTGAAGGAGCGCTTCGAGGAATGGCAGAACCGTGCTCTCAGCGAGGAGGTCTACGCGATCGTTTACCTGGACGGCTTCCACCTGAAAGTGCGGATGGCGAAACGTGTGATCAGCGTACCCGTACTGGTCGCGCTCGGGGTCGCGCCAGACGGGCAGAAACGTCTGTTGTCATTGCGTCTGGCGGTGAGCGAAGCCTCGACGCATTGGGGCTCCGTGCTGGAGGGACTCCAGGCTCGAGGACTCCGGGCTCCCAAGCTAGTGATCAGCGACGGCCACAAGGGGCTGACGAAAGCGCTGGAGAAGTGGCCGGGGTGCCGGTTGCAGCGATGTACCGAGCACAAGCGCGCCAACTTGCTCGAACATTGCCCGGCGCACGCACGCCGTGAGCTCCGGCGTGACTACAACCGGATCGTTCTACGCCAAGAACGGGATCGATGCTCGCAAAGCCTATGACGAGCTCGTCGCCAAGTGGACGCCTCTCGCGCCAGCCGTCGTCCGAAGCCTAGAGGAGGCCGGTAATCAGCTGCTGACCTTCTACGAATTCCCTCGTGCCATGTGGAAATCGATTCGAACGACCAATGCTCTGGAGAATCTCAACCGCGAGTTTCGACGCCGGACGAAAACCCAAGCGTCGTTCTCCAGCGAGGAGTCCGCGGTCGCTTTGCTGTTTGGGCTTATCGCCTCTGGCCAGATTCAACTACGACGCATCGACGGCTACCAACGTCTGAGCGAGGTTCTCGAACACACGGAGGTTGCCGCCTGATATGATACTCTGATGACGGAGTGGAGGGCGCCGTTCTTTTTCCACGGACCTCGGGACACATCCCCGGCCGGCATCACGCTCGAGTCCGATCGCTCGAGCATTAACGCGGACGGAGAAGATGTTTCCCTCGTAAGGGTCTCGATCCTCGACGCGCAGGGTCGGCTGGACCGACCGCCGGGAACGAGGTGCAATTCACGGTGGAGGGCCCCGGGGAGATCATCGGCGTGGGCAACGGCAACCCGTCGAGCCACGAGCCGGACAAGGCGGACAAGCGAAGCGCGTTCAACGGCCTGGCCATGGTCATCATCCAGGCGGCGAAGAAGCCGGGCGTGATCAAGCTGACCGCGGAGTCTCCGCGCCTGGAGAAGGCCGTCGTTGAGATAACGGTGGTAAGGGCCGCGATGCGACCGAGAGTACAGTGAATAAAAGAACCGGGGCGCCACTAGTGGCGCCCCGGTTTGTGTCGTCCTTCGAGACCTAGAGGTTTACGTCTTCTTTACCTCCCAACCCTTGTTAAAACTGGAAGCGCAGTCCGATTCTCAGGATACGGGGTGTTTCGATCGACGAGACCTGCAGGAATTGCGGTACGTCGAATTTCAGTGACCTAAAGGACGTAACTCGGTTAGTGTTGGTTACATTAAACACGTCGAGGATGAGCCCGATCTTCATTCCGTCCCCGAACGGAAACTGCTTTTCCACTCGGAGGTCGAGGTTGTGTCTGAAGTCGAACCGGCGTAAACCCCTTGGCTCCCCAGCCACATCGATGTTGCTCTCCACCACGATTTCGGGAATACCGACAGGAGCCGGCCTACAACCGCCGCCGCCGCCGCTATGGCCTTTGGTTGCGACGCGGGGGCGGCAGAGTGGGAAATGGCGCACCGTGTAGGCTCCCGGAGACAGGTCGGCCTGCAAAGGTTGGAAGATGTGGATGGGAATACCGGTCGAGCCCTGGTAGAAGCCGCTCACGAGAATATCGTAGGGCAACGTGTAGGTCCCCTGGAACTTGATCTGGGTGGGAGCGTCCTGGTCCAGCGGTCCTTCCGCATTGGTGAACGTATTGGGGTTGTCGTAGAGAAAGTTTACGAGGGTGGTGCCGACGAAGTTATTGCCGATGTTGCCGTTGGTGTCGCTGATGTCGAGCGCGGCCAGGAATTGCCAGCCGTCACGGAAGCGCTTGTGTGCGACAATCTCCAATACGTTGTAGTTTCGGAAAAGTTCCCCCGCAAAGGTGGGGTTCGTCAAGTATATGACGGACTGGGACCCCAAGAATTCCGGTTTCAGGGCAAAGATGGTGAGGGGCGTGCCGTCGATTTGGTTGGACACGTTAATCGAGCGGTAATCATTAAACGGGTTTTGTTGGTCTCCTGTTGTCCGCCTTCTAACCGTATCAAAGAGGTTCTTCTCGCGCTTGATGATTCCTGCCACAGAGACGACGAAGTCCTTCGTCACCTCATGCTCGGCCTTGATCTGAAACGAATCTATCCAGGAATTTTCCACGTCGGGGTCGATGACGTCCGTTAAATCTCTAAAAGAGGGGTTCAAGACACGTCCGATAAGCCGTCCCTGCTCACCGTCCTGGAATACGAGGTCACCATTCAGGTCGTTCCATTCGTACGTTTCGCCTCCTCCGATAGTGGGTACGGCGACGGAGAGGTCCTGGGTGACGAGCGTCTTGTAGTATCGCCCGTAACTGACCTTATGGAAGTCCTTCGTTCCTCACCCAGGGCATACACCAGACCCACGCGCGGCGAGAGGTTGCTGAAGTTGATGAGGTCGTGGGTCTCCGGGAAGGTGGACACGGGGAACCAGCGGCCGCCACCCCGACTCTGCTCGGGAAGCCAGGCTTCCGAGCTCTCCCACCGGAGTCCCAGGTTCAGGGTGAGCCGATCTCCAATTGTCATTGGTCTTGCGCAAACACTGCATAGGTGTCAACGTTCCGGGCTTGACTTGAAAGCGGCAGGTTCTCCAGGCGAACCCGGTAGGCCGCACCAAAGAGAAGTTGTTGCAGGACGTCTTCCCCACCGGGGAACTCAAACGACCGGTCGCTGTTAGGCCGGTCATTAAAGAAGCCTGCCTTGATCTCGTGTGAGCCACCCGCCATCTCGCGGAAGTGCGAGAGATTAAGGTGAACTCCCCAACTACACCGGCACGGCACGCTCCTTACACCCTCGACGAGCCCCCCGAATTCCAGCTGTGTACCTTGGTCCCTATAGCCGACTGTGAAGTTAGGGTTGTTGGGATACGTATCAGTGCTCGACTTCCAGATCTGGTTGTACCGTGCCTCAAAAATGGTGTCTTCGTTCACTAGATGCGTCCATTTGAGGTGGAAGAGGTCCCCGCTATTGCGGAATTCGCTCCAGTTCTCCGGGGCGTCGACGTTATCAAAACCGCGAACGTTTGCCGGATAAATAGTTCCGCGCTGGCGCGTGAGAGAGCCGCTCAGGATGCTGTTGCCCACCTGCCCGGTGACCTTGAAGAAGGCCTGTGTCGTATCGCGAGTGTATGGCTGGGTGGGGACAACGGGTTGTTGCGTCTCAAAGTTCAGCCGACGGATACTGCCGAAGAACCAGATAGAATCTCGCTTGATCGGTCCCCCAAAAGTTCCGCCGTACTCCTGGTCCTTGATTACGCTTGCTCTTTCCTCGAGTTGCTCCTCTAGCTCGGGCGTGAGGTTGTCCGACTCCAAATCCTCGCCCTTGTAGTAATAGTTGACCGCGCCCGAGAACTCGTTCCCTCCTGACTTGGTCACGAAGTTGAAAACCCCACTCGTGGCCTGGCCAAACTCCGCGGGAATACCCCCGGTCGTTATCTGGATTTCCTCTATCATGTCTATCGGGATACCGAACGCGAACACGCCGTTCGTGGTGTCCATGACACCCGCTCCGTCGACGGTGAAATAGTGCTCCCGGGGCCCGCCCCCGTGAACCGATATCCCCCCCATGGATTCGCGCTGGACGCCCGGCATCGACTTGATGAGAGAACTAGCATTGCGCCCCAGGGGGATGTTGTCGACGATATTTGTATCCATCGTGATCATCGTCTGCGAACTCTTGATGTCAACCAGTGGCGTTTCTCCGGTGACGGTAACGGTCTCCTCCACCCCGCCCGGCGACAGTGTCGCATTCACCTCGATGAGCTGCCCCGCAGACAGTTCCACTTGGTGAAAGGTCATCGTTCGAAATCCTGCCAACTCGATCACCACGGTGTAGTTTTTCGACGGCTTCAGCAACGGGACACGGTACGTACCCTGATCGGTCGTGGTTCGAACCTCGGTCGTGATGTTCTGTGGACTCGAGATCGTCACCGTCGCGCCCGGGACGGCAAGCCCCTGATCGTCCACGACCTTGCCGTAGATGGTTCCGTCCACCTGCTGCGCGAAGGCCGCCCCGCCGGCCAGCAATAGGGCCAGCGGCACTGCCATCAGGGCGCGCCATAACAGGCTCTCATGAGTCATTGCTTTGAATGTCATCCTGGTACCTCCACTGAATATCCCACCCGAACATGGGTAAAAGACTACTTCCAAAGAATGTGTCTTTTGACTTCTGGAAAAGGTTGAGAACGGCTAACTTGCCGCCCATATCAGCACTTGGGTTTCTGATGCAGATCGCTAGCCCCCTCAGTCAACGGCTGAATCATATATTACATATTGCAAGTTGAATAGTTAGTACCGAAAGTCAATCCATAAGTAGCTGGAAATAAGTGGATTAGCCGACCCATTTGCGAAATTATCCCATGTTCACAAATTTGGTTTTCATCTCGCCGACCGACGAGTAAGTTCGGACCCTCTCGATCAGATAATCCTGTGTCATGCTGCATCTCCTGGTCCGGGCTGAAAGTCGTAGTTGCCCGCGGGAAGGCGAGGCTTGTTGCCGATGCCATGACGACGGCAGTAGCCTGTCAGCGCGGGATAGGACAAGTTAGCCCCCTGAGCCACGAGCTCCTCATGCACTCGGACCAGGTTGCCTTCGCAGCTCTTATATAGAGCCAGGATGTCCTTCCGGTAGGGCGCCGCTTTCTCGCAACGTTCGAGCAAGGGGGGCTGGGCCGTGCCCTGTTCGACAACCTTGCGGACCGCTCCCCGGGAGATCCTCAGCGCGCGAGCGATCTTGCGCGTGCCGTGTCCCGCTGAGTGGAGCCTCAGGATCGCGGTTCGGGTGCTTTCGTCAAGCATCGGTCCACTCCTTGTCACAACGCCGGGCCGGTCACAGGAAGGAAATTTTTTGCAGAACCGCTACAGTGATGACCCTCGCCCCCGGGCTCCGCCACCGCTTTGGCTCGCTCTTTCACTCGCTGCCGGTACCGACCGCTCTGCGCTTGACGCTTCCTACGGCCCTTAGCTTTCGAACGGTACCTTTGCTGAGCCTTCCACTCCGACCACCGGCGCGCTTGCTCCCGGCACGACTCGCCACAATATCGACTCCACCAATGTTTTGGCCGAAAGCGCTTCTCGCACCCCTTCAGCAGACACCGGCGACGCGGACGTCGCTGTCCACGCTTTCCTCTCCCTGCTTGATTTCTTCTGGACTTTGAAGGATCTTCTGGTGGGCCCACGGGAGGTCGTGCTCCCTGAAGGTCAAGTCTCGGGGAGGACTCCTTTTCCTCCCCGCAGCGTTTTCTATTCTACATCTCTACTCGCGCCACCAAGCAAGCAACCAGCCCTCTCGTCTCCCCGGTACATTTTTGGCGAGCACGCGCGGGTCTTTCCTCGATAGTGCTGAAGCTTGACTCCGGCAACCGCTTCGACTGAGCTTCTCGATACATCGAATATCGAGGAGATGAACCCATGGCCGCGCGCAAGTCCACCAGAGTGAACCGCAAATACAAGACGAAGGTGTGTCCAGCAAAGCTAAGTACGAGATGAGGGATAGGCCCCTCGTGTCCGGGGTGCAGGCCCTGGTCGCAAACCGCCTTGAGCGGCCCTGGTCAAGAGCCAGGGTCGTGAGCGTCAAGGAAAAGGCACGCCAGACGTGTCAGGTAGGAGTTGGAAAGACGAGCGCAAGCGAACCACTGGTGAAGCGTCGTAATTGTAAGTTGATGTCAAAACCGAGGGGTCTTCGTTGCCTTGGGATAAGCGTTGGGGGAACCTGTTTACTGCCAACGTGGCATCCGGCGTTAAGGGGGCGTGAGTCCGACTCAGGCTCGTATTTGGAACTGGAGAACCTGTCGCCTCGATGCCAAGGGAGAAGTCCAAGTGGAAGCCCCACGAGGACCAGAGTACCGATGCGAGGCACAGGGGCGGAATGGCCTGTAGTAGCAGGGAAGGCCGTGCAATGCGGCTAGAGCAAAGGGGCCATGCCATCCACGTTCTAGTCACAGGGTCAACCGCCCAGGCGGGAGGAGCCCATGATTAAAACGAAACCATTGGTCGATGGGAGCGTTCCCTTGAATGGTCAGATGGTAGGAGCCGTGTGAATGGAGACATTCACGCACGGTTCTGGGAGAGCGCGGGGGTGAGATTCCCCCGCGCCACTCACCTATCGCGTGACCAACTGGCGGTAGTACGAGCGTGGCCTCAGGAGCCGTGGCGACATCACCGTTTGGTTCTCAGACGAGGCGCGCGAAGCGTTGACACTTGACACCACCGAAAACAGATCGACTCTTCGATCCGACGTTTCACAGCCGATGGGGCCTACGATACTCGGTCGGTGTACGAGCTGCTCGGTGAGGTCGGCACCGCGAACATCAAGATCGTGTTCCCACCTCGACGAGGAGCGGTTCCTTCGGACGGCGCCGAGGGCACGTGGGCGCGGCGGAACGCGACTCTCGAGACGATTCGCAATGAGAGTGCGAGGTTGTCCATGGTCGTCTCTCCGCCGTGCTTTTCGGCGGTCACGTGATTGACCTGATGGGTAGACGCGACAAAATCCTGGTGCACGAGACAGTATTCGCAGCAGCCCCGAGCTCGCTCAACCACCTGACGGCGAATCGCCGCCGACGGTCGGGTCATCCACCTTGTTTCTTGAGCGTCCTCGCCTTCAGAAGACGCACCAAGTGCTCGAAGTGCTCGAAGGCGTCCAACTCAGAAGACTCGTCTTCTGTCAGCACACCTTGTCGATTCTTTTCCAGGAGGGCGTCGAGGCGAGACTGTTTCTCCTTGGACATACGAAAGGACGACAACCGCACGGCGTCCGCACTGTCCGCCAGGAGGTCGACCAGTTCATCATAAACAGCCGATTCTTGAGTCGAACTCATCTCCGCCTCCATCCGCGAAGCGTATGCACAAGTCAATTATACGTGATCCCGATCCCGTTCGCTTCTGGCGGGCTGCTTCAACCAGGGCGCATCATTATTAATAGTAAGCTACATTATGTGGCTTGGTCGGAGCCTGCGGTAACGAGGGGCCCGCTTTGACCTGAACCGCCCCGGGAATCCCGGAGACTGTTTCAGTTGAATCTCGCCACCTCGAGCGAGCCTTGTTGCGAGCGATAGTAGTTCAGTTTGTGCTCGACCGGTGGGATGTTTCCGATCGGTTCCAAGAGTCGTTGCGTGTTGTACCAGTGCACCCACTCGAGGGTGGCGAACTCGACGTCCTCGAGACCGCGCCACGGTCCGCGCCGACGAATCACCTCGGTTTTGTAGAGACCGATGATGGACTCGGCTAGAGCGTTGTCGTAGGAATCACCGCGGCTGCCGACGGACGGTTCGATGCCGACCTCGGAGAGCCGCTCGGTGTAGCGGATCGAGACGTACTGCACTCCGCGATCGCTGTGATGAACCAACGGGTCCTCGGGGTCGAGTCGACGCTCGTGCAGCGCCTGCTCCAATGCATCGAGAGCGATGTCGGCGGTCAACGATGTCGTCGCTCTCCAACCGACGATGAGTCGGGCGAACACGTCGATGACGAAAGCGACGTAGACGAAGCCGCGCCACGTCGCGACGTAGGTCAGGTCCGACACCCAGAGCTCGTTCGGACGGGTCGCGTTGAAGTCGCGCTCGACGAGGTCTGTCGGACGGGACCCGTTCGGGTCGGGCTTCGTCGTCTTGAATCGACGTCCACGGACCGCTCCCTGGAGGCCCATTTCGCGCATCAGACGGGCCACGGTGCACCGAGCCACGTCGCTGCCTTCGCGACGCAGCTGGCGCCATACCTTACGCACTCCGTACACGTCGAAGTTCTCTTTCCGCACACGCCGAATCTCTTCTCGGAGTTCTCGGTCCCGCTTGGCCCGGGCCGGGAGGCGACTCGGGTCCTTTTCTCGGGCTTTGTGCTCGTAGTAGAGCGAAGTGGCGATCGGCAGCATCCGGCAGACCGGCTCGACCCCGTAGCTCTCGCGGTTCTTATCGACGAACGACACCATCACCTCGGTCGGCGGTCGAGCTCCGCCTGGGCGAAAAACGCCGATGCCTTGCGTAGGATCTCGTTCGCTCGCTTAAGCTCGCGAACTTCCCGCTCGAGCGCCTTGAGTCGCGTGCGCTCGTCCGTCGTCAGCCCCACGCGTTTGCCTGTGTCACGTTCTGCTTGACGCACCCACTTGCGCAGCGTCTCCGACGTGCACCCAATCTTCGACGCGACCGAGACGATCGCCGCCCACTGAGATTCGTGCTGATGCTGCTGGTCCAAGACCATCCGCACCGCGCGCTCTTTCACCTCCGGTGAATACCTGCTTCGTCTTGCCATGACTCCATCCTCTCAAGAGTTGGAGTCTCCGGAAAACCCGGGGCGGTTCAACCAACCACGATTTGGCACAATGCTCGATTTCGTCACGCTTAGATGACAATGTGAACGGGGAGCTGTATTAACTCCGGCTGGAAAGGACAGACAAGATCCATGGAACAGATTGCGGCCCTGGAGGCGTGAGCTGCTGTTCTATGGAACCGGCTGCGGAGCTAAAACGCCCCGCCTCCAATTGTCTGCCACGTTTGACTCCAGACATCGGCCAAACAATAATCCGCCGTGCTCCTTTTCTTCCTCGCCGTGACCGTCGCTGCCTCACAGGCGACGGGCGATCCCTCCATGTACAGCATCGAGCTTTTGCCCACACCCGATATGCGCGGGGTGGGCGGCGTGGTCGAGCTCGGTTGGGTTCAGTCTCCTTTCGGTATGGCGGTGACCCGGGAGGGGCACCATGTTTACGACATCAGCGTGCGCATCGAGGGTCTCCCCGATCCGACGAGCCTTGGCGATTACATGACGTACGTCGCGTGGGCTACCACACCCCTGCTGACTCCAATGCTGAGACTGGGAGAGGTCGAAAACGGCTGGAACGAAGGGGTAGGGCAAGTCGCGTTCAACAAATTCACCATCATGATCTCGGCGGAGGTCTCTCCAGATGTCACCGATCGAAAGGGCCGCCTCGTCTTGAGAGGCATGTCTCCCAGCAGTCACATGATGCCGGATAGCCACTTGATGCTTCCGGCTAAACCTTTCAGCCAAGCGGCCCACCATGGTGGTGACGGCTGGACCCATCCGCCCATGCATCCGATGGTGAGGATGATTCCAGGAATGGAAGGACTTCGTCCGCGCTCGGAACCCTATCTCCCTAGGGTCGACGACCTCGACGCGGTGCCTGACGCGAGACCTCGGGAGCTCGTGGAGCTCGCGGACGGGCAAACGCTCGACCTCATCGCCGCTCCTGTGAGACGCAGCATCCTGGGGCACACCTACATCATGTATGGTTTCAACGGTCAGTATCCGGGGCCACTCATCCAGGTCAATCAGAAGTCCACGATATTCGTGAACTTCACCAACCTGACCGAGCGCTCCACGACCGTGCATTGGCATGGCGTGCGTCTCGATAATCCGTTCGACGGTGTGCCCGGAGTGACGCAGGACCCGGTGGCGCCCGGGGAGACGTTCCAGTATCGGATCTTCTTTCGAGATGCCGGAATCTACTGGTACCACCCACACCACCGGGAGGACATCCAGCAGGACCTCGGGCTTTACGGCAACATGCTGGTTCGACCTCCGAGCCCGACCTACTTCAATCCGGTCAACCGAGAAGAGATCCTCATGTTGGATGACCTTCTCGTCACCGAGGACGGTCTCTTTCCGTTTGGCGAGGAGAGGGCGACACACTCTCTGATGGGAAGGTTCGGGAATGTCTTCCTTATTAATGGAGAGCCAGAATATCAGTTGTCGGTGAAGCGGGGAGAGGTGGTGCGCTTCTTCTTGACCAACGTGTCCAATACCCGCACCTTCAACCTGTCTTTCGGTGACTTGACTATCAAGGTCGTCGGCTCGGATCTAAGCAAGTTCGAGCTGGAGACGTGGGCTGATTCGGTCGTGATCGCGCCTGCCGAACGTTACATCATTGAAGTCCGATTTCCAGACGCAGGAACACAGCTTCTGACGAACCGTGTCCAAGGACTGAACCACATATTTGGCAACTTTTTCGCTGAAACCGAGGAACTGGGAAAAGTGCACGTCGCCACTGAGGAGGTGGCCACCGATCACGGGACGAACTTTTCAACCCTTCGAGAGAACGCCGACGTCGCGGCGGACATTGCACGATACGAAGCGTATTTCGGGCGGGCGGTGGATCACGAGCTTGTCCTCACCCTGGAGCTCGAGAACCTTCCTCCCGCCGTGATGCAGCGGATGCGGGTCGACCGCGTTTACTTCAATCCGGTGGAGTGGGGCGGGACGATGCCGATGATGAACTGGGTGAGCACGAGCTCAGAAGTGCGCTGGATTCTGCGTGATCCGAAGTCAAACCTCGAGAACATGGATATCGATTGGCGATTCAAAGTGGGGGACGTGGTCAAGATACGCCTGACCAACGATCGTGATGCGTTCCACGCCATGCAGCATCCCTTTCATGTCCATGGTCAGCGTTTTGTCGTTTTGTCCCAGAACGGCGTGCCCAACGAGAACCGGGTCTGGAAAGACACCGTGCTCTTGCCAGTCGGCACCACGATCGATATCCTTCTGGAGCTTTCGAATCCCGGGCGTTGGATGGCCCATTGTCATATCGCCGAACACTTGGAAGCGGGAATGAAGCTGGTTTTCACAGTAGATTGAGGAGGAGTTCATGCGACGTCAAGCCATGATCGCCGCGGCGGTTCTTTTCTTGTCGTCGGGGTCTTTGTACGCACAGCCGGCATCGTCTTTGTCCGAGGACGCGAAGGAGTTCGTTAGCTTCGACGCTACAACGATCGCGCTCACTCATGTGCTACTGGTCGACGGAACGGGGGCGGCCCCGAAAAAAGACCAGACCATCGTCATCAAAGATGGTGCGATCGCGGCAGTAGGGGAGTCGTCCCAAGTCAGTATTCCTGTCGGCGCGGAGGTCTTCGACCTCAAGGGTCACACCGTGATTCCGGGCATTGTGGGACTTCATAATCATACTTTCTATACGACCAACCGCCGTACTTCCCAGATTAATGTGAGTGCTCCACGACTCTACTTGGCGAGCGGGGTCACGACGATCCGAACAACCGGGGGCTTCTCTCCGTATAGCGAGATCAACATGAAGCGTTCCATCGAAGAGGGGGAGGCGGTGGGACCTCGCATGCACATCACCGGTCCTTACATCTCGGGACCGGGGTCGCGTGCCAGCATGGCGCAAGTTTCTACCCCCGAAGACGCGCGGCGCGTGGTTGCCTACTGGGCGGAGGAGGGAGCGACCTGGTTCAAGGCCTATACGCGTATCTCTCGTGCGGAGCTGGCTGCTGCGATCGACGAAGCGCACAAGCGCGGCCTCAAGTTCACGGGACACCTCTGCTCGGTTTCATTCTCCGAGGCCGTCGACCTAGGGATCGACAACCTGGAGCACGGCTACTTTACGAATAGTGATTGGCATGCCGGGAAGAAGCCGGACGAATGCCCGACCGATCTCGAGGAAAGCTTGAGAGATCTCGACATATCCAGCGACGAGGTCCAAGCGACGATCCGACACATGGTGGACAACGGCGTGGCGATGACGTCCACCCTCGCGATCTACGAGCTCTACGTACCCGGCCGTCCGCCGCTCGAGGACCGGAACCTCCAGGCACTCTCTCCGGGTGCGCGAGAGGAGTACCTCGCAGCGCGGGCAGAGATCGCAGCCGAGGCAGAAGAGTCGAACATGAAGAACTTGTTTCCGCGCGCCCTGGCATTCGAGTACGCGTTCGTGCAAGCGGGCGGGCTCTTGGCGGCGGGTGTGGATCCCACGGGGAACGGTGGTGCGCTACCGGGCTTTGGAGATCAGAGAAACTACGAGTTACTCCTTGAGGCAGAATTCACGCCGGTGGAGACCTTCCAGATCATGACCCTCAACGGCGCGAAGGTCCTCGGCCTGGAAGATCAGATCGGAAGCGTCGAGCCCGGCAAGCTGGCCGACTTGGTGGTCATCAAGGGAGATCCGGTGCAGGTGCCGTCCGACATTCGCAACGTGGTGACTGTATTCAAGGACGGAGTGGGTTACGATTCGAAAAAACTCATCGACTCCGTGAACGGGCAAGTGGGGCTTCAGTAAGCTCCGAGTACGATGATGGGTAGACCTGCAATTCTTGTCCCGCTCTTCCTGGCGGCCGTCGATTCATAGGAACTTTGACCGAAGCTTCGTGAGTGATGACTCGCGCCGAAAACTCGAGCGCGTCGATTTTTTGCAGTGGCGGCGAAAGCTCAATCTGGTCGTGGTGAGAGGATTTGGGAGCGTAGAGAACATGAGGGCTGCCTGGGCTCCATTGCATTCTGGATAGACTCACGGGGGATCGGAGCATGTAGCGTGCGACGTTTTCGAGAGTTTTTCTCTCACCTGCAGGGATACGAACGGAATCATCGATGTTGAAGCCACTCGTGTTCCACGAGAGAAGGAGCTCGATGCGCTCATCGCTCAGAAGCTGACTTCCTCACTACCGAAATCTGGACTCCCGCGGGTCTGGTCACGTTCTACGTCTTTTTCGTCATTCAACTAAAGACCCTTGGCAGATCGCGAAATGAGCCGATGCAGGAAAGTTGATCCGCTGCCTCGACGATCGTTGCGCCAAATGGCATGATCTGGTCACATGAACTCCTGATCGTGATTCTTGCAACCGGGGCCGCGGTGTATCTCATGGCGGAGGCGTCGCCGCTCTCACAAGCTCGGTTCGCCCTCTTCCGCTCGTCAGCCTCGAGCCACGTCTTGAAGCGGCCGGGTTGAAGCGTACGGTGCCGCTCGGTAAAACACCGTTTCGCTTTCGCTTGACGGTTGACAGCGCCAGCCCTGGCGCACACAAGAAAAGAACCGGGGCGCCACCACTAGTGGCGCCCCGGTTTGTGTCGTCCTTGGAGACCGAGAGGTTTAGGTCTTGTTTACCTCCCAAGCCTTGTTAAAACTGGAAGCGCACTCCGAGTCTCAGGATACGGGGTGTTTCGATCGACGAGACCTGCATGAATTGCGGTATGTCGAATTTCAGTGAGGCATAGGACAAAACTCGGTTCGTGTTGGTTACATTAAACACGTCGAGGATGAGCCCGAGCTTCATTCCGTCCCCGAACGGAAACTGCTTTTCCACTCGGAGGTCGAGGTTGTGTTTGAAGTCGAACCGGCGTAAACCCCTTGGCTCCCCAGCCACATCGATGTTGGTCTCCACCACGATATTGGGGTTACCAAGCGGAGCCGGCCTACAACCGCCGCCGCCGCCGCTATGGCCTTTGGGTGGTGCGGAGCCCGTGCGGCAGAGTGGGAAATGGCGCACCGTGTAGGCTCCCGGAGCGAGGTCGGCCATGAAAGGTTGGAAGATGTGGATGGGAATACCGGTCGAGCCCTGGTAGAAGCCGCTCACGAGAATATCGTAGGGCAACGTGTAGGTCCCCTGGAGCTTGATCTGGTGGGTAGAGTCCTGGTCCAGCGGTCCTTCCACATTGATGAGCGTATTGGGGTTGTCGTAGACAAAGTTTTGGAACGTGGTGCCGGTGAAGTTATTGCCGATGTTGCCGTAGCTGTCCAAGTAGTTGTACGCGGCCAGGAATTGCCAGCCGTCACTGAAGCGCTTCTGTGCGACAATCTCCAATACGTTGTAGTTTCGGAAAAGTTCCACCCCTGCAAAGGTGGGGTTCGTCATGAATACGACGGTCTGGGCCCCCCGGAATTCCGGTTTCAGGGCAAAGATGGTGAGGGGCGAGCCGTCGATTTGGTTGATCACGTCAATCGGGCGGTAATCATTAAACGGGTTTTGTTGGTCTCCTGTTGTCCGCTTTCTAACCGTATCAAAGAGGTTCTTCTCGCGCTTGAAGATTCCTGCCACAGAGACGACGAAGTCGTTCGTCAACTCATGCTCGAGCTTGATGTTAAACGAATCTATCCAGGAATTTTCCAAGTCGGGGTCGATGACGTCGTCAAAATCTCTAACAGCGGGGTTCAAGATACGTGAGATAAGCAGTCCCTGCTCACCGTCCTGGAATACGAGGTCACCATTCAGGTCGTTCCATTCGTACGTTTCGCTTCCTCCGATTTCGGGTACGGCGACCATGTGGTCCTGGGTGATGAGCGAATGGTAGTATCGCGAGAAACTGAACTTGATGGAAGTCCTTCGTGCCTCACCCAGCGCATACACCAGACCCAGGCGCGGCGAGAGGTTGTTGAAGTTGATGAGGTCGCGGGTCTCCGGGATGGTGGACACGGGGAACCAGCGGCCGCCACCCCGACTCTGCTCGGGAAGCCAGGCTTCCGAGCTCTCCCACCGGAGTCCCAGGTTCAGGGTGAGCCGATCTCCAATTGTCCATTGGTCTTGCGCAAACACTGAATAGGTGTCAATGTTCCGGGCTTGACTTGTAAGCGGCAGGTTGTCCAGGCGAACCCGGTAGGCCGCACCAAAGAGAAGTTGTTGCAGGACGTCTTCCCCACCGGGGTAGCCAAACGACCGGTCGCTGTGAGGCCGATCCAAAAAGAAGCCTGCCTTGATATCGTGTGAGCCACTCGCCATCTCGCGGAAGTGCGAGAGATTAAGGTGAACTCCCCACGTATTCCGGGCCTTCAGACGCCTTTCACCCTCGACGAGCCCCCCGAATACCAGCTGTGTACCTTGGTCCCTATAGCCGACTGTGAAGTCAGGGTTGTTGGGATAGTCATTATGGTTTCTCTTCCACATCTGCTTGTACTGTGCTTCGAAAATGGTGTCTTGGTTCACTAGATGCGTGAATTTGATATTTAGGAGGTCCCCCTGATCGTTTTGTGACCTCCAGGTCTCCGGGGCCGTGTTGTTCTGAAAACCCTGAATGTTTTCCGGAAAAAGAGTTGTGCGCTCGCTATTCCAAGAGCCGCTCAGGAGGCTGTCGCCCACCTGCCCGGTGACCTTGAAGAAGCCCTGTGTCGTCTCGCGAGTTTGTGGCTCGGTGGGGAGAACGGGTAGTTGCTCCTCCCGGTTCAGCCGACGGATACTGCCGAAGAACCAGATAGAATCTCGCTTGATCGGTCCCCCAAAAGTTCCGCCGATCTCCTGGTCCTTGAGTACGCTCGCTTTTGCCCCGAGTTCCTCCTCTAGCTCGGGCGTGAGGTTGTCCGACTCCAAATCCTCGCCCTGGTAGTAATAGTTGAACGAGCCCGAGAGCTCGTTCCCTCCTGACTTGGTCACGACGTTGAAAACCCCACTCGAGGCCTGGCCAAACTCCGCGGGAATACCCCCGGTCGTTACTTGGATTTCCTCTATCATGTCTATCGGGATACCGAACGCGAGATGGCCGTACACGATGTCCATGGCAGCCGCTCCGTCGATGCTGAAAAAGGCCTCCCTGGGCCCGCTCCCGTGAACCGTTGTCCCCCGAAACCCGGCACCTCGCGGAGCGAGATCAGCTGATTCCTGGACGCCCGGCATCGACTCGATGAGAGCACTAGCACTGCGCCCCAGGGGGATGTTGTCGACGATATTTGTATCGATCGTGATCATCGTCTGCGAACTCTTGATGTCAACCAGTGGCGTTTCTCCGGTGACGGTAACGGTCTCCTCCACCCCGCCCGGCGACAGTGTCGCATCCACCGCGATTCGCTGCCCTGCAAACAGTATCACCTGTCGAAAGGTCATCGTTCGAAATCCTGCCAACTCGATCACCACGGTGTAGTCTTGCGACGGCTTCAGCCGCTCGACACGGTACGTACCCTGATTGGTCGTGGATCGAACCTCGGTCGCGATGTTCTGTGGACTCGAGATCGTCACCGTTGCGCCCGGGACGGCAAGCCCCTGATCGTCCACGACCTTGCCGTAGATGATTCCGTCCACCTGCTGCGCGAAGGCCGCCCCGCCGGCCAGCAATAGGGCCAGCGGCACCGCCATCAGGGCGCGCCGTAACAGGCTCGCATGAGTCATTGCTTTAAATGTCATCGTGTACCTCCACTGAATAGCCCACCCGAACTTGGGTGAGCAGACTATTTCCAAAGGATCGTGTCTTTTGACTTCTGGAAAAGGTTGAGATCGGCTAACTTGCCGCCCATATTAGCACTTGGGTTTCTGATGCGGATGGCTAGCCCCCTGAGTCCAGGCAGAATAAAATATCCACGTATTGCAAGTTAAATGCCATAGTGAGTACCGAAAGTCAATCCGTAAGTAGCTGGAAATAAGTGGATTAGCAGGCCGACCCATTTTTAAAATGATCCCCATGTTCACAAATTTGGTTTTCATCTCGCCGACCGACGATTAAGTTCGGACCCTCTCGATCAGATAATCCTCTATATGAGAATAGATTAGAGGGACTAGCGACGGGACGACCCACGATTCAGAATCCTGGATCGGCAGATTCGGGGGATTGGATCTACTCGACGAGTCGGAAGGTCTCCCGCTTCCGTTCCGCCGATTGCACAAGGTGCATGAGAGTGCGAGGTTGTCCATGGTCGTCTCTCCGCCGTGCTTTTCGGCGATCACGTGATCGACCTGATGGGTAGACGCGACAAAAATCCTGGTGCACGAGACAGTATCCGCAGCAGCCCCGAGCTCGCTCAACCATCTGACGGCGAATCGCCGCCGACGGTCGGGTCATCCACCTTGTTTCTTGAGCGTCCTCTCTTTCAGAAGACGCACCAAGTGCTCGAATTTCTAGTTCCCCGATGCGCAACTTCAAAAACCGGCTTGTGGACGCCGAGCCGCTGTTCGGCACGGAATGCTCTGTGCTCGCTGAGGAGGGCGAGGTGGCTGCCCTTCGTGGGCTGGCAGATTGCTTGTCCAGCAAGGCGCGGGTCAACAGGTTTCGGCGAATCTACTTCCCTCGCAACCTCTTCTTGAATGATTAGCAGTAGTCACTTCCCGTTTTGCTTTCGCTTGACGGTTGACAGCGCCAGCCCTGGCGCACACAAGAAAAGAACCGGGGCGCCACTACTGGCGCCCCGGTTTGTGTCGTCCTTCGAGACCTAGAGGTTTACGTCTTCTTTACCCTTGTTAAAACGAGAAGCGCACTCCGAGTCTCAGGATGCGGGGTGTTTCGATCGACGAGACCTGCAGGAATTGCGGTATGTCGAATTTCAGTGACCTATAGGACAAAACTCGGTTCGTGTTGGTTACATTAAACACGTTGAGGATGAGCCCGACCTTCATTCCGTCCCCGAACAGAATCTGCTTTTCCACTTGGAAGTCGAGGTTGTGTTTGAAGTCGAACCGGCGTAAACCCCTTGGCTCCCCAGCCACATCGATGTTGGTCTCCACCACGATATTGGGGTTACCAAGCGGAGCCGGCCTACAACCGCCGCCGCCGCCGCTATGGCCTTTGGGTGGTGCGGAGCCCGTGCGGCAGAGTGGGAAATGGCGCACCGTGTAGGCTCCCGGAGCCAGGTCGGCCATCAAAGGTTCGAAGATGTGGATGGGAATACCGGTCGAGCCCTGGTAGAAGCCGCTCACGAGAATATCGAAGGGCAACGTGTAGGTCCCCTGGAGCTTGATCTGGTGGGGAGCGTCCTGGTCCAGCGGTCCTTCCCCATTGGTGAACGTATTGGGGTTGTTGTAGACAAAGTTTTGGAGCGTGGTGCCGACGAAGTTATTGCCGATGTTGCCGTAGGTGTCGCTGTAGTTGTACGCGGCCAGGAGTTGCCAGCCGTCACGGAAGCGCTTCTGTGCGACAATCTCCAATACGTTGTAGTCTCGGAAAAGTTCCCCCGCAAAGGTGGGGTTCGTCAAGTGGATGACGGACTGGGCCCCCAAGAATTCCGGTTTCAGGGCAAAGATGGTCAAAGGCGAGCCGTCGATTTGGTTGACCACGTCAATCGGGCGGTAATCATTAAAAGGGTTTTGTTGGTCTCCTGTTGTCCGCCTTCTAATCGTATCAAAGAGGCCCCTCTCGCGCTTGAAGATTCCTGCCACAGAGAGGACGAAGTCGTTCGTCACCTCATGCTCGAGCTTGATGTGAAACGAATCTATCCAGGAATTTGTCAAGTTGGGATCGACGATGTTCTCTATATCGCTAAAAGAGGGGTTCAAGACACTCCCGATACGCCTTCCCTGCTCCCCGTCCTGGAATACGAGGTCACCATTCAGGTCGTTCCATTCGTACCTTTCGCTTCCTCCGATATCGGGTACGGCGACGGAGAGGTCCTGGGTGGCCATCGACTTGTAGAATCGCCCGTAACTGACCTTAATGGAAGTCCTTCGTGCCTCACCCAGCGCATACACCAGACCCAGGCGCGGCGAGACGTTGCTGAAGTTGAGGAGGTCGTGGGTCTCCGGGAAGGTGGACACGGGGAACCAGCGGCCGCCACCCCGACTCTGCTCGGGAATCCAGCCTTCCGAGGTCTCCCACCGTAGTCCCAGGTTCAGGGTGAGCCGATCTCCAATCGTCCATTGGTCTTGCGCAAACACTGCATAGCTGGTAATGGCCCGGGCTTGACTTGTAAGCGGCAGGTTCTCCAGGGTAACCCGGTAGGCCGCACCAAAGAGAAGTTGTTGCAGGACGTCTTCCCCACCGGGGTAGACAAACGACCGGTCGCTGTTAGGGTTGTTATTAGAGAAGCCTACCTTGATCTCGTGTGAGCCACCCGCCATCTCGCGGAAGTGCGAGAGATTAAAGCGATATCCCCACGTACACCGGCACTCCAATTTCCTTACACCCTCGACGAGCCCCCCGAATTCCAGCTGTGTACCTTGGTCCCTATAGCCGACTGTGAAGTTAGGGTTGTTGGGATGCTCATCAGTGCCCGACTTCCAGATCTGGTTGTACTGTGCCTCAAAAATGGTATCTTGGTTCACTAGATGCGTCCATTTGGCGTTGAAGAGGTCCCTGGAATTGATGCCTCTTTTCCAGGTCTCCGGGGCCATGTTGTTCTGAAAACCGCGAATGCCAATCGGAAATGTATTACTGCGATTGCTATAGTAAGAGCCGCTCAGGAGGCTCGGGCCCACCTGCCCGGTGACCTTCAAGAAGGTCTGTGTCTCACTCCTAACGCGTGGCTGGGTGGGGAGAACGGGTTGTAGAGTGTCCGTGCTCTGCCGACGGATATTGCCGAAGAACCAGACAGAATCTCGCTTGATCGGTCCCCCAAAAGTTCCGCCGTAGTCCTGGTCCTTGATTGTGCTCGCTTTTGACCCGAGTTCCTCCTCTAGCTCGGGCGTGAGGTTGCTCGACTCCAAGTCCTCGCCAAGGTAGTAATAGTTGACCGAGCCCGAGAAGTCGTTCCCTCCTGACTTGGTCACGAAGTTGAAAACCCCACTCACGGCCTGGCCAAACTCCGCGGGAATACCCCCGGTGGTTATCTGGACTTCCTCTATCATGTCTATCGGGAGATCGGCCACGAACACGTTGTTCGTGGTGTCCATGGCATTCGCTCCGTCGAGGGTGAAATAGTGCTCCCGGGGCCCGCCCCCGTGAACCGATGTCCCCCCCATGGATTCGTCCTGGACGCCCGGCATCGACTCGATGAGAGCACTAGCACTGCGGTCCAGGGGGATGTTGTCGATGATATTTGTATCCAGCGTGATCATCGTCTGCGAGCTCTTGATGTCAACCAGTGGCGTTTCTCCGGTGACGGTAACGGTCTCCTCCACCCCGCCCGGCGACAGTGTCACATTCACCTCGATGGCCTGCCCTGCAGCCAGTTCCACCTGTCGATTGGTCATCGTTCGAAATCCTGCCAACTCGACCACCACGGTGTAGTTTTTCGACGGCTTCAGCAACCTGACACGGTACGTACCCTGATCGGTCGTGGTTCGAACCTCGGTCGTGAGGTTCTGTGGACTCGAGATCGTCACCGTCGCGCCCGGAACGGCAAGCCCCTGATCGTCTATGACCTTGCCGTAGATGGTTCCGTCCACCTGCTGCGCGAAGGCCGCCCCGCCGGCCAGCAATAGGGCCAGCGGCACCGCCATCAGGGCGCGCTGTAACAGGCTCGCATGAGTCATTGTTTTAAATGTCATCTTGTACCTCCACCGAATATGTCTTTTGACTTCTGGAATAAGGTTGAGATCGGCTAACTTGCCGCCCATATTAGCACTTGGGTTTCTGATGCGGATGGTTAGCCCCCTGAGTCCATGGCTGAATAAAATATCCACGTATTGCAAGTTGAATGCCATAGTTAGTACCGAAAGTCAATCCATAAGTAGCTGGAAATAAGTGGATTAGCAGGCCGACCCATTTTCGAAATGATCCCATGTTCACAAATTTGGTTTTCATCTCGCCGACCGACGAGTAAGTTCGGACCCTCTCGATCAGATAGTCCTCTATCTCACAATAGATTAGAGGGACTAGCGACGGGACGACCCACGATTCAGAATCCTGGATCGGCAGATTCGGGGGATTGGATCTACTCGCGAGTCGGAAGGTCTCTGACCCGTTACTTTCACCTCGTTCCCCGGGACGGAGCGTCCTTTCCCGGCCACGAGACGATCGGCAAGAAAACGATGGCCTACAGTCCGACCGGTCGCCTGGGCGCTGGGATGAATCGCCCGAGCTGGCTCGACCGCTGGCCATCCCTAGGCTGGGCGGCAGCGAGCTGTCCGAGATTTGAAGATCGGGCCGGAACAGCTCAGGCAAATCGGACCGAAGACAAAGAATGTCAACGCCGGCCGAAAACTGCGCATTCATGGCGGATGAAAATTGCACACCCGAGCCATGGGTGGCGAACCCTATGACGCCGTCGCCTCCGTGTATTTCCTATGAGATTTAGCCGGCGGGTGAGGTTCGTCCGAACCCGCCGGATGGAGCGCTCGCCACAGTTCGGAGTGCTCTCTCATGCGGTAACTGTTTCCTCGGATGTTGACGAGGTGGCAGTGGTGCAGAATGCGGTCGATGAGAGCGGCGGCCATGACTTCGTCGCCAAGGATCTCGCCCCATTCCTCGAAACTTTTGTTAGAGGTGAGCACGGTCGAAGCGCGCTCGTATCGCCTACTTATGAGCTGGAAAAAAAGCACCGCGCCGGTCTGGGTGACGGATAACTGAGAACCGCGAGTCGACGAGTGAGGCGGCCCGCGTCACGCTGAGCTCATCACCTCCCTCGAAGAGGTTGCCGTAATAGACGCGCCGTCCATTCTGGGCAGCGGCGATGGCAAGATGAGTTTTGCCCACACCAGTAGGTCCCAATAAGACGACGTTCTCCTTACGTTCAACGAACCCGAGCTCGTGAAGGTTCTCAATCTGCTCGCGTTTGATCGATGGCTGGAACGAAAAATCGAACTCATCGATTGTTTTGACCGCGGGGAGTCGTGAGGAGCGCATCGCCGCTTGGAGACGACGGTTGTTTCTCAACGTGATCTGCGCTCCAAGAAGGTTCTCGATGGCCTCCGCCGTTGTGACCGCACCGCCATCGGCATCAGATAGTACGCGGTCGACAGCTTCGAGCGCGCCAGGCATCTTTAGGTCGGCCAGCATCGTACGGATCTGCTCACGTCGCGATATTGTGCTCGCCTTCATTGTCCACCTCCAACGAGCCGCGTGTAGACTTCGAGGGGACGATGCTCGACATCCATCGAAGGCAGTGTGGTTAAGCAGGCTTTTGGAGTTCTTCTCGCGGGTTGGTTTGGCAGTACAAGAGAGCGATATGGCCGCTCAACGAGCGGTCTCAGAGTGGCCCTTTCATCGCGCGCGAATCGTTCTATCGGTCGTTCGTTGGTTGTGCGATGGAGTCGGACGTTGGCGACGTCACTCAGCCAACGCTCGAGCTGAGCATCGAGGTCGTCATCGTTGATAAAGTGGCGACCGTAGAAGAAGCTTCCTCTCACATAGCGGATTGGCCTTTCCACTTTGCCCTTGGTCTTCGCCCGATACGGGCGACACGCTCTTGTTCGAAACTCCCAGTGGTGGGCGAAGCGGACGAACTCTGGGTTCTCAACGAGAGGGCCACCTTCCCGGCGGTGATCCTCGACGATGACCGAACGCATCTGGTCAAAAAGGAGCTCTTTGGGAACTCCTCCAAAAAATAGGAAGGCCTGCTCAAGCCCCGCGAACAACGTCCGCATGTCCTGTCGCTTGAAAAACCGAAGCCATAGCAGCCTCGAGTATCCGAGCACCACGAGAAGTGCCCACCGACGACCCCATGGCAAACGAAAGTGTGCAAAATCGACCTGAGCTTGGTGGCCTGGTGGGGTCTCGAAACGCACCAGCGGCTCCGCCGGTGGCTGTGGGCGAATCTGCCGCACGTACTCCTTGACCTGCGTGTAGCCGCCTTCATAGCCCGCGGCACGGATCTCATCATGCAGGCGTACTGAACTCAGCTCCGGGAACTCGTGCAGGCGCGAATGAAGGATCTCCCGGTACGGGTCGATCCTGCGCTCGATCCGCGGACGCTTCTTGTAGCGCACCGTTTCCTCGTCCAACTCTCGGTCCAGTTGACCCGTCTTTATCCAGTGGTGGACCGTTCGGCGGCTGATTCCTAGCTTGTCTGCTAGCGCCGCCTTCTTGATTCCCTGCTCCAAATACTCTCGTAGTAACACTCGTTTCTCCCTTCCGTACATCGGCGCCTCCACTCCGGAAACGCCATTCTGATTGAAGGCGCGCCGTCATGTCTGGCACTCCAGACACACGACAACGGCCTCCTTTTACGGATGGCCGAGTGTGCAATTTACGCCCGCCGCTAACAAAGAAGAGCTATTGATGATTCTAATCATCCCCCCTAAATCATGGGCTTATTGATTAGGGTATATATCTCCGGCCGGCGTACTTTGTATGTTGGTAATGATTGTCGAACCCTATTATTTTCCTCCAAGTCCAGCTCGTAGCTGATCTCCTCCGGCTGGGTTGACGAAGCTTGAATCACAACTTTTCCGGCAGGATGAATCATCGAGCTGAGACCATAAAATCGTGTCTTTTGATCTTCCACTTCTTCGACGCCCACCCGATTTGCACTACAGACCCACATACAGTTCTCTAAAGCACGAGTCCTGAGCTCGGGAGTGTACATCTCCTCAGCACTCGCGCCACTGCTCTCGGGAGCCAGAACGTAATCCCCGGGCCTGGGTGCGAGGACAAAAGAACATACCGGGACAAATGCTATTTCTGCCCCCTGGAGAGCTATCATCCTGAAACTTTCAGGAAAACGTCTTTCGAAGCAGATAGCGATCCCTATTTTGGCTTTCGGCGTGTCGAATACGGGGACACCAGCCCCTTCCTTGAAGTAGGACCTTTCATCATATCGGTTGGGTAGGGTCGGCATATACGGTATATGATTTTTGGCATGACGGAGAACTCTGGATCCGTCCGGCATAGTGCCTGCTACTATCTCACCGTTGGGTCCGATAACTACCGCACTGTTGTAGTAGATTCCCTCAATAGATGACCTCTCGAACATGGGAAGAACGATGCAGAGTTCATACTTTTTAGCCTTCTCCCCTACCAATTTTGTGATCGGTCCAGGGATCGGTTCCGCCCAATCAAAATATTTCTGATTTGAAGGGCCGGCGGGAAAATACTGGGTCGTGGACAACTCGGTAGGCATCAAGAAATCAGGGCGCTCTTTCTCAGCCACCTGGTCAATTTTTTCAAGAAGGGCTTTTATGTTCTCCTCTTTGCACTCCGTCGCCGGCCCTTGCTGAATCAGAGAAACTTTGACTAATCTGTTGCCGTCAATACCCATAGAGGGACACCCTCCTTTTCTTGTTGCCACGCTCAGTTATCATGTTCACTGCTCCTCGGGCGGTAATACATCTTCCAACTCTACTTTTCCCAACAGCACGTTCGCAGCAGTCCGAATGTGGATTTCTGCCGAAGGAAGCAAAGGCAAACTGGGTACGTGTTCTTGCTGGACTAACAGCTCGATTTCTGTACAACCCAAAATACACGCTTCTGCCCCCCGCGCTTCGAGCCCACGAATCGCGTTCACCATTTTCGTTCTCGACTCGTCTCGAAACACATTGTGCGATAGTTCTTGACAGATGATCTCATAAATTTCTTCATGAGTCTGTTCATCTTCTGGCACGGACGCCGTGATACCGTGGAGCATCAAACGTGACTTCAAGTAGTCCTCCTCCATGGTGGGCTTCGTCCCAATCAGGCCCACTTTCGAGAAGCCTTGCTTTTTCAACTGGGAAGCACAACAGTCAGCAATGTGCAACACTCCAAGTTTTGGAAATTCACGTTTGACTGCTGGTACACAGATGTGACCCGTGTTGGAGGCAATCACCAAAATGTCACAGCCGGCCGCCACAAGGTTACGAACTCCGGTGATGAGGTGTTCCTCAACCTTGGCAAACGATTTCAAAGTAAGGTAATGGACATACTCGTCGCAATCGACAGAAACCATGACAATGGACGGGTTGGGGGACATGACATGGCATTTGGGAGTGTTCGCGAGAACTCTTTCGTTGATGCCCTTGAAGTAATCTAAGCCCGAGACGTAGGAGATTCCTGTCAAAATGCCGAGAGTGGTGGTTGTCATAACTCCCTCGGTGAGTTTGAGAAAGGGGTTATCATTGGCCCGTAAATCTAAATTGGAGATTTCAGATCAAGGGATTCTTGGACAATGAACGCAGTGGTTGTTGCTGTTCTACTGATGCTTGGCTTGAGCCTGATGCGGGTCAATGTCGTTCTTGCCCTGGTCTTTAGTGCGCTGACCGGTGGAATGATAGGCGGCTTGTCATTGGCTGATACGGTCAGTGTTTTTGGCAAGGGCTTAGGTGGCAACGCGACCATTGCTTTGAATTATGTCATGTTGGGGGCCTTTGCGGTGGCTATCTCCAAATCTGGGATCACCGATGTGTTGGCACTCAAAGTTATCTCTAAAATCAAACACGCTGGTGCCGCAGAAATAGTGTGGGTCAAAGCGATTTTATTCGGCGTCATCTTGCTGGCAGCCGTTTCTTCGCAGAATCTGGTGCCGGTCCATATCGCCTTTATTCCGATTCTGATCCCACCGTTATTACATGTCATGGCGCAACTACGGCTCGATCGGCGCCTGATCGCCTGCGTGCTGACCTTTGGCTTAACGGCCTCCTATATGCTGCTGCCCATTGGTTTTGGTGGAATATTTTTGAAAGAGCTCCTGCTTGAGAATTTAGTGGCTAATGGCTCGACCGTGACCGCCGATCAACTTCCACTGGTGATGGCGATCCCCGTTGGCGGCATGTTTATCGGCTTGCTGGTGGCGATATTTTTCAGCTACCGTAAACCCCGTGACTATTCTCTTGACGAAATTCTTACCTTGGAGCCCGAAACGCAATCCTTGAATCCGCGGCATATCGGCGTAGCAATATTGGCGATTGTGGTCGCTTTTGGGCTGCAACTTTATACCGACTCTATCATTGTCGGTTCGCTGGCCGGACTGGTGACTTTTATTCTCGGCTCCGTCATTCGTCTTAATGAAACCCAAGATGTCTTTACCCGCGGTGTACATATGATGGCAATGATTGGTTTTATTATGATCGCCGCGTCTGGTTTTGCCGAAGTCATGAAAGCAACCCAGGGCATCGATTCTCTGGTGAGCTCAGTGACCGAGCTTATCGGTAGCAACAAACCGATGGCGGCCATATTGATGTTGCTAACCGGGCTGCTGGTCACCATGGGCATTGGCTCTTCTTTTTCAACCATTCCCATTATCGCGCCAATTTATGTCCCCATGGCAATGGGATTTGGGTTTTCTCCACTGGCAACGGCAGCACTGGTCGGAACCGCCGCAGCACTAGGCGATGCCGGCTCCCCTGCCTCTGACTCTACCCTGGGGCCAACCGCTGGCCTTGGCGCCGACGGGCAACACGATCACATCTGGGACAGCGTAGTACCAACCTTTCTTCACTATAATATTCCGTTGATCATCTTTGGCACCATTGCGGCGCTGATACTGTAAGTCGTTCCCGCCCTAGACATGCCTCGCCGTTGTATGATTTAAACCTCGGATCTCGTAAATTCACTTGCCCGACAATATCAGGGGAGGACGAATCATGATCGGTCGCCGATCTACTCTCTGGCCGAAAGCCGCATTCCTGAGCAGGTTCGTAGGCGCCCTGGTGGCACTGCTGCTGCTCGGCACTTCACTCCAGTCTGCCCAGGACGTCTTCACGCCCTACCACGTGGCTCGTATCCGGACGGTCACGTCGGTGGCCATCTCGCCCGACGGCGCTAGGGTCGCCTATGAGCTGACTGTTCCTCGAAATCCTTTCGATGAGACGGACGGCCCCGCATGGAGCGAACTTCACGTCGTAGATCGTGCCGGTGAAATCCGTCCCTACGTGACGGGGCAAACCAACCTAAGCGCCGCAGCCTGGACACCCGACGGGAAGGGCCTCTCTTTTCTGGCCAAACGGAAGGATGACGAGCACCAATCGCTCTATCGGATCGAGCTAAACGGTGGCGAGGCCCGGCGCATCGTGAGTCACGCCACAGACATTGTTGAATATGTCTGGTCTCCGGACGGTGAGCGAGTCGCCTACCTTGCTACCCAGGCCGATGACCAGGAGATCAGAGAGCTCGAAGAAAAGGGGTTCGATCAGATCATTTACGAAGAGGACTGGCGGCCAGTTCGCATCTGGCTCACCCGTCCTGAGGCCCGGGAGGAAGACGCACGCTTGGTCGAGCACGAGGGCTCGGCCTCGAGCCTCCACTGGAGCCCGGTGGGATCGAAGCTAGCGGTGACGCTCGCGCCCACGGCTCTCATCGACGATCAATACATGCGGCGCAAGCTTCACGTCCTCGACGCCGAGGAAGGCACCGTCCTCGCCCGATTCGACAATCCCGGAAAAATCGGAGAGATCGCTTGGAGCACGGACGGCAGGCACGTGGCTGCGGTCTCGGGAGCCGACCCGAACGACCCGTTCGCGGGACGGCTCATGGTCGCCTCGTCGAAGGGGGGTGTGCTCACCGATATCATGCCGGACTACGACCTCGGGCACGTCAGCGACATCGTCTGGCATGATGCGGAAACGCTCGCTTTCCTCGCCTACGAAGGGGTTCTGAGCTTTTATGGCCGCGTGAGTCTCGACGGCTCAGGCCTCGAGAAAATCGTTCCGCTCGGTGGACCGGTTCTCCGCCGCCTTTCCCTTTCAGAAGACAGCTCGGCCGCCGCTTTCCTCGCCGAGAGCCCTAGACATCCGCGAGAGGTCTTTTACATGAAGGGGGGAGATGCCGAGCCTCGACGATTGACGCATAGCAACTCGTGGTTTTCCCGAATGCGGTTGGCTCGCCAAGAGGTTGTGCGCTTCAAGGCCCGTGACGGTCTCGAGCTCGAGGGACTCTTGATACGGCCGCTCGACGAAGAGGAAGGTGTCCGCTACCCACTCATCCTCAACGTCCACGGCGGCCCCGACAGCCACTACTCCCACGGCTGGCTAACCTCCTACACTTCACCCGGCCAGATAGCGGCGGCGCGAGGCTTCGCGATCTTCTATCCCAATTACCGCGGGAGCACGGGCCGCGGCGTTCGTTTCTCCAAGCACGGGCACGCGGATGCAGCGGGCAAGGAATTCGACGATCTCGTCGACGCCGTGGATCACCTGATCGGCACGGGGCTGGTCGATGGCGACCGGGTCGGCATCACCGGCAGCTCCTACGGGGGCTACGCGTCTGCGTGGGGAGCCACCTATTACAGTGATCGCTTCGCCGCCGCCGTCATGTCCGCCGGCATCAGCGACGCCATCTCCAAGGTCGGCACCACCGACATTCCTTACGAGATGTTCATGGTGCACCACCGCAAATGGCTTTGGGACGACTGGGAATACTTCTTGAAACGCTCGCCCATTTACTACGTGAACCGGGCCCGCACGCCGATCCTGATCTTGCACGGCGCAGAGGACCCGCGGGTTCACCCCAGCCAGGCCATGGAGCTCTATCGCCACCTCAAGGTCCAGGGGAAGGTGCCGGTTAGGCTCGTTCTCTACCGAGGCGAAGGACACGCATACGACCGAGCCGCTTCACGGCTCGACCGCAGCTCAAGGACGCTGCGCTGGTTGGAGCACTACTTGAAGGGACCTGGAGGCGATCCACCTTCCGTTCGTATCGAATACGAGCGGACGTCCGCGGAAACGGCTCAGGAGCTAGGAATTGCTACCTCCAAATACTGACCGGCCGAAACGTTCGTGAGCACCTGAGTCACGCCGTTGGGCCAGACAATTCACAGCTCATCCACTACCTGGGCCGCTCCCAAACCAATGTGAACCGGCAAGTCGTCCTGATGAAACGTGCCCACCATCAGAAAGGTATCGCGCCTGAGGGTTCGCTCCTGGGGCGTGCCTTGATGAATCGTTGCGTAGACTTGAGCTCCGATACCGGAGGGGTTGTTTTTGGTGCCTTTGAGGCGAACAAACAACCACCCGTTTCCGTTCGTCGAGGCGTAACTGACAAAGAATCGCTGAGGCAGGCCCGGGCCCGTTGAGGCAAACAAGTCGAGATCGCCGTCGAGGTCGTAGTCCACAAAGGTGCTGTCGTAGCCCTCGTCGGGCCCCGTCCGAAGGCCTTCCTGGGTCGATACGTGAGTAAACCGAAAGTCGCCATCGTACCGGAAGAGCGTTCGTCCAATGGGACCCGTTTGATCCTGAGCGAACAGGTCGAGATCGCCATCATTGTCGTAGTCCACCGCTTGCGCGCCGGCTGATAACGTCGCGGACGATTGGTAGGCAATTGCAGGTTCAGGTTTGTCTTCGTCAACACTCCCAAGTGAAAGTTCGTCAACATCCTCATCAAGCAATTCTGCGAAGTGAAGTTCCTTGAACGTTGTGTCTCCGTCATTCCGCCAGATTGCGTTTGGATTCCCTTGGGCCCCTATCAAGTAAAGATCCAAATCGCCGTCGTCGTCGAAATCAGCGAACTGCGTACCGAAAGTACTCGGATAGAACTGTGTGTCCGTGCGGTCGATGACGTCAATAAACCGAAGTACGCCCGTATCGCTGAGCTGGTTTTCGAAGAAGGTATTCGGAATACGGTTCCCAATCAGGCACGTTGAGATATAGATATCGAGGTCCCCGTCTCCGTCATAATCGCCGATGGCCAAACCGTAACCATGGGAGGTTGGATCGGCGAAACCGGTCTGCTCGCCGATCGGACGGAACTGCCCCGGCGCGAATTGCTCGTAGAGCTCATGCGGCTGGCTGAACATGAGGACCAGGAGATCCAGGTCCCCGTCCTGATCGATATCAACCCAAGCGATGTTTTCATGGTTGTAAGGGTCGTCGAGTCCGGTCTGTGCGCCAAAATTCACGAACCCGGTCCCGCCCTCCATAAGCATGTTTCTGAACAGATCGCCACGGGTGTCTCCATTGCCGGAATGCTCCCGGCCGAGGAAAAGGTCGACGTCCCCGTCACCATCGTAGTCCGCCCAGGCGGAGCTCCTTCCATACTGGTCCAAGTTGTCGAGCCCAACTTCGACAGTGACGTCGGTGAAGGTGGCACTGCCCGAACCGATGGTGTTGTTTCGCAACAGTCGCTGTGCCTGGACGGTGCCCTGAATGAAAAGATCGGGGTCGCCATCGTTATCATAGTCGGCGAACGATCCGCTTCGCGCGTTCTCGTTTCCAATATTTCCCAGAATCTCGGCCCCGCGCTCTTCGAAGGTCTGGGCGGGGGACAAAGAGGGAGCTCCTAATGCCACGACCGCTAATGTAATAAGAGTCTTATGATGGAACATCGATCGCCGCCTTCCGGTTGAACCTCTCCCAGGAGTCAGGCCTTTTCTTACTTGATCCAACGTAGCACACTTCTCATCTGGGCCCCTTTCTCCTGCAGCTTGATGTTGTAACGTCATCAAACTACGGGTTTGGAGCCGTTTCAATTTCCGACCAAGAGTAACACTTTCCGTTTCAGTTCAAAAGGGCTTTAAATTGAACCCTCAGGAGAGCATCAACCCAACTCGAGAGCAGACCAGATGACGCGGCGGTCCCTCGAGATGCTCTCCGGAGCCCGCGAATCCTTTGGCCAACGTGATCGCCCAAGAAAACCCCTCCTCCGCCCAGCAAAATGCCGCCATACGGTGTCCAGCGGCCCGAATTCTGCCTGCACTCACCTTCTGCTTCCCTGAAGGATTAGCCACACGTCGCTTCTGCCGCTCTTGGGCTTTTGCTATGCTCCAGGACGGACGGCATGGACCTTTTTCTCGTACACGCTGAGAAAATTGGCACCGGCACGCATCCGCCCGACATGATTTTTCCTATCTCTATCTCTTTTCAAGGTGTCCCGGTGAACTCGAGGCGCACTTCCTTGCCTGGGCATCCGAGGGATCCGCCAGCCAGGATGCTGAGGCCGAAAAGCATGGTTTCGAGACCCGATATCTCGCGGAGGGGTCCTTGGACCGTGCCCTCAATCGTGCTTATGAGGTTGTGTCGACGCGCACCGTCTCGCGTTAGTGAAAGTGGATTGGTCACGAATTCAAATCCATTGCTTTCGAGGTTTACGTCCTCAACCGGGTAGGGGCTGCCGGACTCTCAATACATTCGTGATTAAGAGGCGCTAGGAATCGTTACTTCCAGATACTGACCGGCCGAAACGTTCGTGAGCACCTGAGTCACGCCGTTAGGCCAGACAATTCGAAGCTCATCCACTACCTGGGCCGCTCCCAAACCAATGTGAACCGGCAGGTCGTCCTGATGAAACGTGCCCACCATCAGAAAGGTATCGCGCCTAAGGGTTCGCTCCTGGGGCGTGCCTTGATGAATAGTCGCGTAGACTTGAGCTCCGATACCGGTGGGGTTTTTTTCGGTGCCTTTGAGGCGAACATACAACCACTGGTTTCCGTTCGTCGAGGCGTAACTGACAAAGAATCGCTGAGGCAGGCCCGCTTTCGTTGAGGCAAACAAGTCGAGATCGCCGTCGAGGTCGTAGTCCACAAAGGCGCTGTCGAAGCCGCCGTCGGCTTGCGTCCGAAGGCCCTCCTGTGTCGATACGAGAGTAAACAGCCAGTCGCCATCGTTCCGGAAGAGCATTCGTCCAATGGAACCCGCTTGATCCTGAAAGAGCAGGTCGAGATCGCCATCATTGTCGTAGTCCGCCGCTTGCCCGCCGACTGATAACGTCGTGGACGATTGGTAGAGAACTACGTCTCCCCCAATGCCGTGAACTTCGGCGAACGTTCCGTCTCCCTCATTCCGCCAGAGTTCGTTTGGATTCCCTTGGGCCCCTATCATGTAAAGATCCAAATCGCCGTCGTCGTCGAAATCAGCGAACTGCGAACCGTAACTATTCGGAAGGACCTGTGTGCCCGTGCGGTCGGTGACGTCAATAAACCGAAGAACGCCCGTATCGCTGAGCTGGTTTTCGAAGAAGGTATTCGGAATACGGTTCTCAATCGCGCACGTTGAGATATAGATATCGAGGTCCCGGTCTCCGTCATAATCGCCGATGGCCAAACCGTAACCATGGGAGGTTGGATCGGCGAAACCGGTCTGCTCGCCGATCGGACGGAACTGCCCCGGCGCGAATTGCTCGTAGAGCTCATGCGGCGCGAGTTCCTTGAGGACCAGGAGATCCAGGTCCCCGTCCTGATCGATATCGACCCAAGCGAGGTTGTCAGTCCAGTCAGCGTCGTCGAGTCCGGTCGGTGCGCTAAAATTCGTGAAACCGGTCCCGCCCTCCATACGGAGGTTTCTGAACAGATCGCCACGGGTGTCTCCATTGCCGGAATGCTCCTGGCCGAGGAAAAGGTCGACGTCCCCGTCGGCATCGTAGTCCGCCCAGGCGGAGCTCCATCCTTGCTGGTCCAAGTTGTCGAGCCCAACTTCGACAGTGACGTCGGTGAAGGTGGCACTGCCCGAACCGATGGTGTTGTTTCGCAACAGTCGCTGTGCCTGGACGCTGCCCTGAATGAAAAGATCGGGGTCGCCATCGTTGTCATAATCGGCGAACGATCCGCTTCGCGCGAGCTCGTTTCCAATATTTCCCAGAATCTCGGCCCCGCGCTCTTCGAAGGTCTGGGCGGGGGACAAAGAGGGAACGGCAAATGCCACGACCGCTGATGCAATAAAAATCTTGTGATGAAACTTCAATCGCGACCTTCCGGTTAAACTATTCCTGGTGTCAGGCGCTTTCTTACTCTACCGAATTTAGCACAAAGCGAGCGACTCTGAGCGAACGAAAGTCCATCACTGGTGAAAGTTTCAGCGAAACGTCGGGAAAGAGGAGTAAACTGCAACGCCGCAATGATAGAAGGCGTTGTTCGAGTCTTGGTGGAGGAGGCAATCAATCATGGTACAAGCAGTCCGCGCTCGGAACTTCAATGCGACGATCGCACTCGCCGCAATGGCAGTGGCAGTGTCCGTCACATCGACGGCCGACGCGGTCGATCCCCTGCTCAGGTTCCCCGATGTGCACGAGGACACGGTGGTCTTCGTCCACGCCGAGGACATCTGGACCGCGCCGGCTGACGGAGGTTTCGCGCGCCGACTCACCGATGACGAGGGCGAGGAACGCCACCCCAAGTTCTCGCCCGACGGGTCGCTAATCGCTTTCACGGCTGAGATCGGCGGTAACGCCGACGTGTGGATGATGAAGGCCGACGGCTCCGACCTGAAGCGTCTTACTTATCACCCCTCGCCGGACGAGGTCGTGGGCTGGCACCCGACCCGCAACATGGTGATGTTCCGATCGGCCCGTCGCTCCTACTCGCGGTTCGACCGCCTCTTTCTGATCAATCCGGACGGCAGCGGTCTCGAGGAGCTGCCGCTCCACGAGGCCGCGAGGGCTTCGTTCTCGCCCGACGGCACGAAGATCGCGTAACAACCACGTCGCGCGCGAGGACCGCGCCTGGAAGCGCTACTACGGGGGTACGGCGCAGGACGTGTGGCTCTACGACTTCACCACCAGCAAGGATCGCCGACTCACCGCCTACGAGGGTACCGACCGGCTACCCATGTGGATCGGTGATGCCATCTACTTCGCTTCCGACCGCGACGGGGAGCTCAACATCTGGTCCTATCAGCTGGCCGACAGTTCGATGACCCGGATCACCGATCACACCGACTACGACATACGTCGGCCGAGCCACGGGGGCGACCGCATCGTCTACGAGATCGCCGGCACCCTGTGGAACCTCGACATCTCGAGTGGCGAGACACGACCGATCCACAGCCGCCTTATGGTGGACGAGGCCTCGGGCGGACGAATCGGCTACATCCATCTCCCCGACACTCGCGTCAGGTCGGCCATCGAGTTCCCCAAGTACTACTACGCGCAGAGCCGCAAGCAAGGCCTGCTCATCGACGGCCGTTTCAACGGCGGGGGTCTCGACCCCGATATTTTCCTGCAGCGACTGGCCAAGAAGCCGCTGTCGTACTGGACCCGCCGCTATTCCGAGGACCACGTGACCCCGATCTATGTGTCCCACGCGCACATGGCGCTGGTTATCAACCGTCAGTCGGGCTCGGGCGGCGACGAGTTGGCCCTAGAGTTCCGCCAAAAGGGGATGGGGCCGGTGATCGGTACCCGCACCTGGGGTGGTCTAGTCGGCGTCTCCATGTCCATCGACCTGGTGGACGGCACCCGTCTTGGCGTGCCCGACTACCGTATCTACTCGCTCGAGGGTGAGTGGGTCGTGGAGAACAGGGGCGTGAGCCCGGATATCGAGGTCGAGCTCGACCCGGCCGATATGGCGCGCGGCCATGATGCCCAGCTGCAAAAGGGGATCGAGGTCATCCTCGAGAGGATCGAGGCCGACCCGCCGACCCCGCCGACCCACCCGCCCTTCCCCAAGCGGGACTGACGTGCAAACTCAACCACCAATTCTAGGCTACCCTTCCGCCTCTTCCTGGAAGAACTGCTTCAAGAGCCGGGCAGCCAGGACCTCTTCGCCGTCTTCCATGCAGCGGGTCGACATGAAATCTTCGAACATGACGAGCCGCGGCCGGCCGTTCTTCAGCTTGTCGCGAGCTGCTTCCGGGCTCAATGGGATGACTTGCTCGTCCCAGGTGCGTATTCCGGGGCACCGTGAACGCAGATTCCAGCCGAAGGTGAACATCCATTCCAAAGCACCGTGAACACGGATTCCGGGGATCGTGAACATCGATTCCGGGGAAGGTGAACACGGATTCCAGGCAACGTGAACGCCGGTTCCGGCATCGCGAACGCTCATCGATAGCACGTTTCAAGGCAACTCTAGGTCGTACCCGGAAGGAGGACGATCTAGGAAATGGCAGCTAAGAGGTTATCGATGAGAAAAACACGAGAGGTTCTAAGGTTAAAGTACGAGCTGGGTTTTACTCACCGCATGATCGCAAAGGCACTTCGCGTGGCGGTTGGAACGGTGAGTGAGTACCTGGCCAAGGCGAAGAAGGGTGGTCTGAGCTGGCCGCTCCCGGAGGAGCTGAGCGACGGGGAGCTGGAGGCAGGGCTGTTTCCGCCGCCGGGCTCGTCTGGCGCACGGCCGGGTCTGGACTATGCCCACATCCACGAGGAGCTGAGGCGTCACCGAGAGCTGACGTTGCTGCAGCTGTGGGTGGAGTACGCGGAGAATAAGCCGGGAGCGTACGGCTACAGCCGTTATTGCGAGCTGTACGGTCAGTGGAAGAAGAAGCTGAACCCGACGATGCGTCAACGGCATCGAGCAGGCGAGAAGACATTCGTCGATTTTTCGGGGAAGAAGCCTCACATCGTCGATCCGAAAACGGGAGAGCTCGTCGAAATGGAGCTGTTCGTCGGGACGTTGGGCGCGAGCAGTTACACCTACGTCGAAGCGACACTGAACCAGTCGCTGGAATCGTGGGCGAAGGCCCATAAGGGGATGTCGGATTACTTCGGTGGCAGTACGGAGATCTGGGTTCCGGACAACTTGAAGAGCGGCGTGGATTTGGTGGACCGTTACGAGCCAGGGATCAACCGGACGTACGAAGAGCTGGCGACGCATTACGGTGCGGTTGTGGTCCCGGCTCGGGTGTTCAAGCCGAAAGACAAAGCGAAGGTGGAGTCGGCAGTGCAGGTGGCGCAGCGCTGGATCCTGGCGGTGCTTCGTCATCGCACGTTCTTCAGCCTGGCGGAACTGAACGAAGCCATCTGGGAGAAGTTAGAGGTCCTGAATGCGCGTCCGATGCAGAAGCTCGGTGTGAGTCGGCGGGAGTTGTACGAAAGGCTAGACCGGCCCGTACTGAAACCGCTACCGCAGGAGAGCTACGAGTTATCGACGTGGAAGCGGTGCAGAGTGAACATCGACTACCACGTGGAGGTGGAGAACAACTTGTACAGCGTTCCCTATCAGCTCATTCACGAGAAAGTCGAGGCACGGGTGACGGCCTCGGTGGTGGAGGTCCTGTTCAAGGGAAAGCGCGTCGCGTCGCATCCCCGCAAGAAAGGAAAGGGGCACTACTCCACGAACCCGGAGCATATGCCACGTTCGCATCGGGAGCACCTGGAGTGGACGCCGTCGCGGCTGCTCCACTGGGCGGAGCAGTCAGGTCGCGCCACGGGAAGGCTGGTTGCGGGGATTCTAGAGAGTCGGCCTCACCCGGAGCAGGGATTTCGCTCTTGCCTGGGAGTCATGCGACTAGGCAGCCGCTGGGGCAGTGAGCGTCTCGAGGCCGCTTGCGCACGAGCGGAAGCTTTGAGCTCTTACAGCTATCGCACGGTGAAAAACATTCTCTCGGCTGGTCTGGATCGTGTGGTGCTCGAATCGGACGCCGAAGCGAAACCGCGAGAGGAGCACGAGAACATCCGAGGCGCGGATCACTACGAAGGAGGAGAGTCCCGATGCTGACACCCGAAACGATAGAAAAGATGAACGCCATGAAGTTGTTCGGCTTGGTGTCCGCGTTCGAAACCCAGTTGAGCTCGAGCGAATACAAGGAGCTGAGCTTCGAGGAACGTGTGGGACTCCTGGTCGATGCCGAGTGGACCGCCCGCGAACAGCGTAAGCTTTCTCGACGACTGCGAGCGGCAAAGCTCCGCTATCCGGCATGTTTGGAGAACGTGAACTTCCAAGCGCCTCGAGGCTTAAACCGCGAACAGATCTTGAGCCTGGGCAACTGCCGCTTTGTCGGTGAGCGCCATAACCTGCTCATCACCGGCCCGACGGGGATTGGCAAATCGTTCTTGGCTTGCGCCTTCGTGGAGCGGGCCTGTCGTCGCGGCTTCACCGGATGCTACGTGCGAGCACCGCGCTTGCTCCACGAGCTCGCGGTCGCTCGTGGTGATGGTTCCTACGCCCGGCTTTTGACGAAACTCGCCAAGCTGGACTTACTGGCTATCGATGATTGGCTGCTTCACCCGCTGAAAGAATCGGAGAGACGGGATCTAATGGAGGTCATCGAAGACCGCGCCGAGCGTGGCTCCACACTCATCGCGACCCAGATTCCGCTCAAGCAGTGGCACGAAGCGATTGGCGACCCAAACCAGGCAGACGCTATCTGCGATCGCATTCTCCACAGCGCGCACCGCATCACTCTCAAAGGAGCTTCTCTGAGAAAGACCAAGGCTGCGCCAAAGGCATTTGACAACGCCGATGCATGAGCGAGCGAGGGACCACAGCGTCGATGCGATAAAAACGGGTGAAACCGCCAAACCCGGGGTACCAGACGATGCGGCGCCAAAACGACGCGCGAGAATGCCTCAGGAAGCGTCTTCTCGAGCCAGGCCATACCCCAGCAACCCCCCGAAACCAGCCCCACATCGCCCGGGGTTCGGCCGCGGCAGGTCGCTGCCTACGGGAGCGACCTGCCGCCCCTTGCTACACAACACGCAGGTAAGATAGGTTCACGTTTTCAATCAGTGGAAAGGAGGTCACCCAACACTTCATCGCTTCGATGAGCGTTCGGCTTCACCGGATTCGCTGTTCAGCTTGCTCTGGATTCGGCGTTCACGATGGCTGGAATACGCACTCGGCAGCGGGTCGCCAACAAGATCCTCATAGAACACAAGGATCTAATACGAGCGGATCACAGCTACGATCGTACCGAGTTGGTCTACTGGAAGGACGTCGAGAGTTCCTCCGCCAAAACATTGAAGAGCGAGCTTTGTGAGTGGGCTAAGCAATTCAATCTGATTCGGAACGACGGGGAGCCCTGTCTCGGGGTCGGCCCGCGCGCCCCGGAGGGGTAGGGGCAGCTAAGGTGGAAGTACTACCTTTGGTTACACGCCAAGGCCCCCAAAACGCCGTTTTCGGCGTGCCGCGAGCCCCCCGGTAAGCTTTGTCGACCCCCGACTTCTAATGAAGGAGACGGTGCTCGGGATCACTCACAAAGGCGTATCCAGAGCTTATCCCATGAGTGTGCTCAATGGCATGGGGCCTCACCGCGCCATCAACGACAACGTCAATGGACTCGAGCTGCTCATCGTATTCGACGCCACCTCTTCCCTGATGATCCCCTACAACCGAAGGTTGATAGATCTCGCCGCGGGTGCCGATGCGCCCGGCCGGCTCCTGACCTTCGATGTGATCGAGGAGGGGAGCTTCCCGTTCAACCTCAAAGATAGAGAGACGGGCACGGTGTGGAGCTTGACGGGCATCGCTCTCACGGGCGAGCTCGAAGGGGCCAGGTTGCAACCCATCGCGACCTATTCTGCGTTCTGGTTCGCCTGGGCCGCCTTCAACCGAGACACGGAGATTTATTCCCCGTCCTAGAGCTTGGGATGCTTCAAGTGGTGATCGGTCTGCGCCTGGAACGCATGTGCCAGCAGCAGGATTTCCGGCTCACCAAAGAGCTTGCCCGTAAACATCAGGTTCGTGGGTGAGCCCTGAAAAAAGCCACTGGGCATGCTGATCGCCGGATGACCGGTGTGGTTGGTCAAGTAGACACTGTTTCCTTGACTGATGACCTTTGAGACGCCGCCGGCGGTGACCGCTGAGATGAAGAGGTCGAGATCGGACATGGCTTCATCCACTTCTTCCATCACCTGCATACGTAAGCGGTGGGCTTGGATGTACTCGACGGCGGGAACGAAACGGGCGGTGCGGAAGTCGTCCGCCTTGTGGCTCTCCTCGGGCGGCTCTTTAATCACCTCGAGCTGTCCGCTTCGTGTCGGCTCATCGAAGGCCGCAGCCGCTTCCGTCCATTCGATGAAGCGGAGGGCTTCGGTAGGCACATCAGGTAGCTCAAACGGTACCACCTCGACGCCCAGAGAGCGGATGACTCGCAACGCTTCTTCGTTGTTCTTGCGGGTCTGGCGTCGTAGTGCGGCGCTCTCTGAATTTTCCGGATCCTCAGGGATCTCACCTTCAAACGCCAAGCGCCGGTAGCCCACGCGCAGCTTGGTCACGTCGGCCGTGGCATCCCAGTTGAAGGGCACGTCGAGGACTGTATTGTCCTTCCCGTCGGGTCCGTAAATGACGTCGAACACGAGCGCGCAATCCTCGGCCGAGCGGCACATCGGTCCTATCTTGTCCATCGTCCACGCACGCGCCATGGCTCCGTAGCGGCTGACCCGTCCGAAGGTAGGCCGCAAACCGGTGACGCCGTTTCGAGCCGATGGGAACATGATGGATCCTCCAGTTTCCGTCCCGATGGAAAAGCCCACCAGTCCGGCCGCCGTCGCCGAGCCGGGCCCGGCGGAAGAGCCGCTGGATCCTTGCTCGGTGTTCCAAGGGTTTCGGGTTTGTCCTCCAAACCATCGGTCACCGTCGGCCAGCGTACCCGTCGATAGCTTGGCGATCAGTATCGCTCCCGCCTCCGTCAACCGCCGGTACACGGTGGCGTCGGTGTCGATGACCCGGTCCTTGTACGGTGAGGCACCCCACGTCGTCTTGGTCCCCCGAACGGCAAGCAAGTCTTTCGCTCCCCAGGGGATTCCGTGAAGGGGGCCTCGATAAGTCCCCGCGGCAATCTCTTCGTCGGCTCGCTTCGCCTGCCGGTGCGCATGCTCCTCGGTGAGATTGACGACGCAGTGGAGCGTGGGGTCATGATTTTTCAGGCGCGCGAGATACAGCTCGGTGAGCTCGGTGGGCTTGATTTGACGGCTCTCCACCAGCTTGGCTAGATGGGTCACCGGGAGAAACGCCAGCTCTTCGTCCGTCGCGGGCATCGAGACATCGATCTCCTGTCGCTTCAGAGGTCTTCGCTCGCTCGGGAGCTCCTTGCCGGGAGGGACGGGATTGAAGACGGTGGCCGGCTGGGTGGCGTTGCCAAGGTTGGCGGCTCTGAGCGTGTCGAAAGCCGCGAGCGGGCTTCTCTCTCCGTTCAGCCTCTCGAGGATCCACTGTTGCTCTTCGCGCGTAAAGGACAACCCCGCGATCTTTTGCGCGGCCTCGATCATCTCGATGGTGATGGTCTCCGCGTCTTGAGCCACGGCAGCGAGCGCGCCCGGCATCAACGGCGAACCGAGGCCTGTTGCCGACAAGGCCATGAAGCGACGGCGGTTCATGGTGAATCTTTGGTCATCCATTACGTTTCTCCTCTCGATCGATTAGCCGCCCCCTTCTATGTCCTGCGCTTGCGCGGGGACCGGCAGGGCAATCAGCACCATGGTCAAAAACGAGTATCCAGACGCTCAGAGAACGTCCGGTTCGGCCCGAGGAAATGAGTATTGCTGGGGAGATGCGAGAAAGTTGTCCAGAGTCCATGGTTTACTCCTTATGACACCGTTTCGCTTTCGCTTGACGGTTGACAGCGCCAATGCCTGGCGCACGAAAAAACCGGGGCGCCAATGCCGGCGCCCCGGTTTGTGTCGTCCTTCGAGACCTAGAACTTACGCCTTCTCAACCTTGAAACCCTGGTTAAAAATTGAAGCGTATTCCAAATCTCAAAACACGGGGTAGTTCGATGACCGCTGGCTTCAGGAATTGGGGTAGGCCGATTGTCATTGACTGATAAGCCGTAATCCGGTTGATGTTGGTTACATTGAACATATCGAGGATGAGCCCCAGTCTGTAGTTGTCCCCGAACCGAAACTGCTTTTCGACTCGAAGGTCTAATTTGTTTCTGAAGTCGTGGCGAAAAGTACCCTTTGGCTGTGAAGGTACTTGGATGACGCCCTCCACCACGATACCGGGAATACCGCCTCCTGCGAGCGTCCTGCAACCAAACTCTGAGGAGCTCGCATGTGCTTTCGTTGCGCCAGTACCGGCGCAGATCGGGAAGTATTGCGACACGTAGTTTCCCTCACCCAGTCTGAGACCGCTAACTTCTTTCTTTGTCTGGTGGGGAAAACCGGACACGGCCTGGAAGAAGCCGCTCACGAGAACATCGCCGGGCAACGTGTAGGTCCCCTGGAGCTTGAACTGGTGGGGAGCGTCCAGTTGCAGCGGGCCTTCGTTATGGACGATTGTCGCATTGGGGTTCCTGTAGATAACGTTGGTGGACGAGGTGCCGGCGAAGTCATTGGCGATGTTGCCATAGGTTTCGCTGAAGTTGTAGGAGGCCGCCAGTTGCCAGCCGTCACGAAAGCGCCTGTGCGCACGAAACTCAATTCCCTTGTAGTCTCGGAAAAGCCCCCCCGTAGACGCAAAGTCGGGGTTGGTAATGAGATCAGTCCTGCTGGCCCCCAAGAATTCCGGCCTCAGGGCATAGATGGTGAGAGGCGTTTGGTCCCACTGGTTTTCTACCTGAAGCTCGCGGTAATCATTGAACGGGTTTTGTTGGTCTCCTCCTTCCCGCACCCGAATGGTCTCGATGATGTTTTTGTCTTGCTTGAAGCTTGCTCCCACCGACACGACCGTGTTGGTATTCAGCTCATGCTCGACCGTGAAGTGAAACGCATCCACGTAGGACTGTGTCAAGTCGCGTTGGAGCTCCACTCGACTCCCAAAATCGGGGTCCAGCCTTCGTTCGTCGAATGCACGGATAAGCGTTCCCTGCTCACCGTCCTGGAACTGGAGGTCACCATTCAGGTCGTTCCATGTGTACGTTGCGCTTCCTCCCGCAGAGGGTGAAAGGGGACCCACATGGACGTTGAGCATGGACCTGTAGTGTCGCCCGTAATAGGCCTTGAGAGAAGTCCTTTTTTCCTCACCCAGCGCATACACCATGCCAAGGCGCGGCGCGACGACGTTCCAGTTGATGGCGTCGCGGGTCTCCGGGTAGACGGTCTCGGGGAACCAGCGGCCGCCACCCGAACTCGTCTCGGGGAGCCAGGCTTCCGTGTTTTCCCACCGCACTCCCAGGTTCAGGGTGAGCCGATCTCCAATCGTCCATTGGTCCTGCACAAAGGCTGCATAGCGGTCAATAGCGCGGCGTTGCACAAACGGCAAGTTCTGCATGACTACACGAAAGGGCGCTCCGTCAAAGGTTTGTAGATCGACGTCCTCACCATTGGGGAAAGCAAAGAACTTTTCCGAGTTAGGGCGATCCATGTAGAAGCCGGCCTTGAGCTCGTGTGAGCCAGCCGCATTCTCGCGGAAGTGCGAGACATTAGCGCCCGCTCCCCACGCACACCGGCAAGACGGATGGTCCGGGCGGCGGGTTAACCCCCCAGAAAACAAGCCCGTAGCGATGTCCCGAACGCCGACTATTTGGTCCGGGTTGTTGGGTTGATCGTGAATAAGCTCCTTAAACTGCCGGTTCCACCTGAGGTCCACAATGGTATCGGTGCCGATTAGCTGCGTCAAACCGAGATTCAAGACCTTCTGCTTCCGGAATCGGCTGTCCCAGGTTCGCGGGTCGCCGGCCCTTGTAAAATTGCTAACGTTGGACGGAAATCTAAGATGATTCCGAATCGTCGCCGAGCCGAAGGCGCGGGTGTTGTCGCCTATCTGACCGGTGACCTTGAAGAAGCCCTCTTTCGACGTGATCTCGTGGGGCTGGGCGGGGATGAGGGGTGTTTGGACACTGTTCTCCAGGTAACGGGCATGGCCGAAGAACCAGACAGCATCTTTCTTGATCGGTCCCCCAAAAGTTCCGCCTACGTCCGTGTCCTTTACGACACTCGATCTCGCCCCCAGTTCCGCCAGGAGCTCAGGCGTGACGTTGCTCCACTCCGTGTCTTCGCCTTGGTAGAAATAGTACCCTCCACCGGAGAACTCGTTCCCTCCTGACTTGGTCACGAAGTTGAAAACCCCGCCATTGGAATTGCCAAACTCCGCCGTTGCACCCGAGCTCGTTACCTGGACTTCCTCGATCATGTCGACCGGGACATCGAACAAGATGTAGCCTACCGTGGTGTCATTGGCAAGCGCTCCATCGATGGTGTACAGGTTGCCCCGGGGGTCGCTCCCGAGAACCGATTGGTTCGGATCCGAATACTCAGTATCGATGACGCCCGCCATCGAAATGAGGAGATGCTGATAACCGCGCCCCAGGGGGATGTTGTCGATCCGATCCCGCTCGAGCGTCCGCATCTGCTGCGCACTCTTGATGTCAACCAGTGGCGTCTCTCCAATGACGGTCACGGTCTCCTGCACCGCGGACGGGGACAGTATCGCATTGATTTCAATTTGCTGCCCGGCATGCACATTGACCTCTCTAAAGTTACGGGTTGCGAATCCCCCCAACTCTATCTGCACCGTGTAGTTGGACGAGGGCTGTAGCCTCAGAACACGGTAGGTACCCAGGTCGGTCGTGACTCGAACTTCCGACTTGATGTGATCCGGACTCGAGACCGTCACCGTAGCGCCGGGTACCGCAAGCCCTTGATCATCTGGGTCTACGCGGAAATCTGTGGGCGAATGCTGACGGAGAAATAGTGTAACTCATTGTGTGGAAAAGGTATTCAGCACTTCATCAGGTGCTGAGAAGTGATCCGTTTTTCGGATAGGCTAACCGAGTGAAAAATCCCCAGTCGATCCGCTCGCTTTTTGCGCTACCAGGTTTCGTGGCTGGCGCCCGATTGAACGGTGTATTCGGTGACCGATACGCCCGCGTCATCCAGCTCAAGAGGCGAAAAAAACAGCCGTGTGCTCGTACTGTGGGCATCGGTGCCGGGGGCGCTATGACAAGCAAGTGTGCCGGGTCCGCGACCTGTCGTTGGCAGGCTGGCGGATCTATCTGGAATACGAGCGTTGGCGCGTCAACTGTCGTGGGTGCGGTGGTGTGCATGTAGAACACTTGGACTGGCTGGCGAACAACCCGCGCTACACCCAGCGCTTTGCGACGCATGTGGGCAAGCTGTGCCGGGATATGCCGAACAAGGCGGTGGCCGAGATGGAACGTCTGCACCACACTACGGTGAAGGACCTGGATAAGCTCTACATGCAAGAGCAAGTCGAGCGGGCGGGGCTGCCGGCGCCTCGGGCCATCGGTATCGATGAGATCTCCATCCGCAAGGGACATAACTATCGTGTCATTGTCAGCGACCTGGAGCGGGCGCGTCCCATCTGGGTGGGCGGTGAGGGTCGCAAAGAAACCGACATCGATTTGTTCTTCAAGGCGCTGGGCGGGAAGAAAAGCGCCCGTATCAAGCTGGCCGCCATGGATATGTGGAAGCCCTTCCGGAACTCGGTGATTAACAACGCACCCAATGCGCGGATCATCTTCGACAAGTTTCATATCATGCGTCACCTGTCAAAGGCTCTCGATGAGGTCCGGCGCCGTGAGTACAAACGCCTCAGCGGCGAGGACCGGTCGTATATCAAGGGGCAGCGTTACACGTTGCTTTCCCGGCGGGAGAACCTGAGCCTGGACGGTCGCCGCGCACTCAAGAAGTTGCTCCAGGCCAACCGGCGCCTGAACACCGCCTATGTTTTGAAGGAGGCCTTCGGGCAACTCTGGGATTACCGCACCGAACGCGGGGCTCGCGCCTTTTTCACACGTTGGAAAGACAGCCTCAAATGGCAGCGCCTGCATCCCTACCAGAAGTTCGCCGGAATGATTGAGTCCCATTGGGATGGTATCGCCTCCTACTGTCATCCTGAGAACAAAGTCAGTCTCGGACTGGTTGAAGGGGTCAACAACAAAATCCGTGTTCTGCAACGACGCGCCTACGGCTATCGTGACGAGGGATATCTCAAGCTGAAGATCGTGGCGGCATTCCTTCCGCCATTACCCAGAAATGCCGTTTTCAACCCACACGAACCCGCGTAGACCCGATCATCTATTACCTTGCCGTAGATGACTCCGGTGATTTCCTGCGCGAAGGCCGCCCCGCAAGCCAGTAAAAGGGCCAGTGGCACCACCACCAAAGCGCGTAGTGGTAGCCCACGTCGAGCAATTGCCTTAAATAATAACATTTTAGCTACCTCCTCTAATGTAAGACTCCCGTGCTAAAGCATGTAAGACTTCCGCGCGAAAGCATATAGTCCTACGCGAAAGGATGCAAGATGTATTCCACTGCCAGCCACCGAAAAATAACACATAAGTCCATAGAAATAAACGTGTTAGATGGCCGTACCCCTGCCCGATACCCTTTCGTTTTCAAAAATTTGGATTTTATCTGACCGACCAGACAGGTAAATCGGAACCCTCGATCAGATTAATCTTCTATCTGAGAATAGATTGGAGGGACTAGCGACTGACGAATCCGTCGTTCAGAATTATGGATCGGCCCTTCGGGGGATTGGATATTTGGTGCTTCCGCCATCAAGTTGCCTTGGTGCACAACTCCGATAGAGGCCGAGAGCTCGCTTGCTCCCCGACTCCCATCATCCGATCATCTCGCTATCAGGCATCCCGAGCGCCGTCATGGTGTTGAGAATCTTGCACCCGATCCTTGCCTCGACTCTCTGTGCCGCCAACCCTCTCGCTCGCATCGCTGAGCCCACGATAGCCTTGTAGCGATGGAACGTTGTCTCGACTTTGCTCCGTTTGCTGTAGCCCGATTCTGTGTGCCACTTTCGTTTGCCGAGCCGAGCTTGTGCTGCAATGTTGCGATTGCGCTGTCTATCTCGACCACTGGCTGGAAACCGCCGCGCGACCAGGAGTACGACAGAGGACCTACGACGGGTACGAGGGGTTGCTCCAGCGTCACGTGCGCCCACCCCTCGGCGACCGCAGGCTGCCTTGGTGCATAAATACAGGTAAGTCATTGATTCCATTGACTCTGCTATTTTTGCACCAAAAACGTAACCTGCTGATTCCTTTAGAGTTGTCCAGAGTTATGCACCAAGGCAACCCGAACTTGCGATTCAGCGCGAGGAGGATCCAAACGACGCCGATGCCGATAGTCAGAAACTTGACGTTGTCCCACGTGAAATAGCCGACCAGCCTCTGAACGTACCCAAAGGCCAGCTCTATGAATTCCGTCAACAGACTACTCGCCGAGGTCGAGACTCTTTAGATAATCGCGGAATGGAGCGCCAAGATCCGATCGGCTCAGCGCGTACTCGACGCTGGCCTTCAGAAATCCGAGCTTGTTTCCACAATCGTGGCGGACGCCTTCAAACTCGAAGCCGTAGATGGGGGTTTCCGACAAGAGAGACTCGAGCGCGTTGGTAAGCTGGATCTCGCCACCCGCGTCGGTTCCTGTCTTTTGCACGTGCTCGAAGATCGCCGGCGTCAGAATGTAGCGCCCGATGATCGCGAGATCGGACGGCGCTTCATCTGCGGGCGGCTTCTCCACGAGTCGGCTTACTCGATGGAGGCGCTCGCCTTCGGACGTCGCGGCGATGACCCCGTAACTCGAGATCTCGTCACCGGGAACGCGCATGACCGCGAGGACCGGCGCTTTCACCTGCTCGTAGACCTCGATCATCTGCTGAATACAAGGGACGTCCGAAGCCACGAGATCGTCGCCGAGAAGCACGGCGAATGCCTCGTCGCCGACGAGGGGCTCCGCCACCGCGACCGCATGCCCGAGCCCGAGCGCTTCCTTCTGACGCACGTAGGAGACGTTGACGAGGTCCGAGATCGCCTTGATGATCTCGAGCTCTTTCACCTTGCCCTTGTCTTCGAGAAATCGCTCGAGCTCGAACGAAACGTCGAAGTGGTCTTCGATCGCGGTCTTGCCACGGCCGGTCACGATGATCACGTTCGTGATCCCCGCGCCCACCGACTCTTCGACCACGTATTGGATCAGCGGCTTGTCGACGAGGGGCAGCATTTCTTTCGGCTGTGCTTTCGTGGCCGGAAGGAACCGGGTACCGAGTCCCGCGGCAGGGAGAACGGCCTTGTTGATGCTCATGAGCTCAGTTTTTTCCTATGGATCCGGGTAGTGTTTCGATGATGTTTCGGGCAGCAAAGATAGGCTCGCATGGCTAGCGCTCTCACGCAAGCGGAAAGAGCGCGATGTTACAATGACGCCGTGCTCGACTTGAACTTCATCACTGAAAACGTGGACTTCGTCGCACAAAAACTTCGCGATCGCGGTGCCGACGTCGATCTCGACGCACTCGCGCGCCTCAACCACGAGCGCAAGAGCCTGCAGACCGAAATCAGCACGATGCGCCACGAACACGGGTCCGAGTCGAAGAAGATCGGAGCGCTCTTCAAGGAGGGCAAGAAGGACGAAGCGGAAGCTCTCCGGGCTCGACTCCGAGACGCCTCGGACGCCATCAAAGCGAAAGAGGACCGCCAGCGAGAGGTCGAAGCCGAAACCCAAGACCTTCTGATCCGGCTCCCCAACCTGGCGCACGATAGCGTACCTGTCGGGAACGATGAATCGGCCAACGAAGAAGTGCGCCGCTGGGGCGAGCCGCGCTCGTTCGACTTCACGCCCAAGCCGCACTGGGATCTCGGCGAAGCGCTCGGAATCCTCGACTTCAACCGCGCTGCCAAGATGGCGGGCGCGCGGTTCGCGGTTCTCGACGGGCTCGGTGCCCGGCTCGAGCGCGCTCTCATCAACTTCATGCTCGACGTCCACACGAAAGAGCACGGCTACCGCGAGATGCTGCCGCCGTTCATGGCCAACGCCGACGCGCTCTTCGGAACCGGACAACTCCCGAAATTCGAAGAAGAGCTGTTCAAGGTGCGAGCGGATCGAGATCTCTACCTCGTGCCCACGGCAGAGGTACCGCTCACGAACCTACACCGTGACGAGATCCTCGAAGCCGACGAGCTGCCGCGGTACTACACGGCGTTCACGCCTTGTTTTCGCAGCGAAGCGGGCTCCTACGGCAAAGACGTCCGCGGTCTGATCCGCCTCCATCAATTCAACAAGGTCGAGCTGGTTAAGTTCACCGACGCCGAGAGCTCATACGACGAGCTCGAGAAGCTCACTCGAGACGCCGAGTCGATTCTGCAGAGACTCGAGCTGCCGTATCGGGTGGTGACGCTCTCGACGGGCGACACGGGTTTTTCCGCCGCGAAGACCTACGACCTCGAAGTGTGGCTCCCGTCGCAGAAGACCTACCGCGAGATCAGCTCGTGTAGCAATTGCACCGATTTCCAAGCGCGTCGAGCACGCATTCGCTACCGTCCTGCCGCCAAGGGGAAGCCGCGGTTTTGCCACACGCTGAATGGGTCAGGGCTCGCCGTGGGAAGAACGTGGCTTGCGATTGTCGAGAACTATCAGAACGAAGACGGCACCATCGACGTGCCCGAGGCGCTTGGCCCCTACCTCGACGGTCTCGAGCGCATCACGCGCGATCGTTAGCGTTTCTTCTCTTCGACCGTGGTGGCGGGAACGGGCGCCGGTAGCGACAAGCTACCAATCCCATCTTTCCATGCTGGCGGCTCCGGTCGACCCAGCAAGAAGCCTTGACCATAGGTGATGCCGATCTCGAGCAGCGTCTCGTGCTCTTCGCGACGCTCGATACCTTCGGCGACCACGGTCGAGCCCATCTTGTCGGCCATCACTTTGAGCGCGCGCACCATCTCCCGACGGACGTAGCTGGTATCGACGTGACGGATCAAGCCGATGTCGAACTTCAGATACTTCGGCTCTAGCCACGCAATCCGCTCGAGGCCCGAGTAGCCGGCACCGATGTCGTCGATCCCGATGTTGATCCCGAGCTCGGTGAACTGACGCACGGCGTCACCGAAAAGCGTGTAGTTCTCGATGACGTACGTCTCGGTCAGCTCGAACACGAGCTGTTTCGGCTCGAGTCCTGACTCTTCCAAGAAGCGCAGTATGCCGTCTCCTTGAAGCGCGGGGTCGTACATCGAAGACGGCAAAATGTTGACGAACAGTTTCGTCTCCGATGGGAACCCCTTTGCGTTTTTGAGAGCTTTCTGGCGGCACAGACGGTCGAGCTCGAACGCGAGGTTTCCCTCTTCGGCGGTCGCGAACAGATCGAGAGGGCTCTGAAAGTCGGAGCCCGCGGGGCCGCGACTGAGAGCTTCGAAACCCATCGTCTTGTTCTCCGCCATGTCGACGATTGGCTGGTACACGGTGCCGACTTCCTCGTGGATGAGAAGCTCTTGCAGCAGGCAGCGCTCACGAAACTGTCGTTCGGAGCGCACGAGGCGAACGCACTCCCATGCGTCTTGAACTAAACGCGACACCAGCCTGTCCGGCGATATGAGCGGGTTTTGGAGGACGAGGCTGTATCCGACCACGATTCGAGTACGGCCGTGCAGATAGGGAGATGCCATGCGTGCCAGGCTCGCATTCAAATAGTTCTCGACGCGGTGAGCGAGGGCTTCGAGCTCGTTCAATCGTGCCGCACCACCGCGCTCCGGCGGGGTCAAGAACACGAGGAATCCGTCACCACCTCGATCGCTCGAAGCGAACACATCCGTACCCCGCACCTCGGTTCCCGAGAGCTCGAGGATTAGAGTCGTGGCACTATCGAGAACTTCGTTGTAAGCGCGCGAGCCGTAGCTGAGCTCGACTTGGCCGAGCGGAGTGAGATCGACGAGGAGGGCGGCGAGGCCGCCGTGCTTCCTGAGAATGGGAAGCAAGTCGTCCATGCGCTCCACATAGGTTGCGGGCTTGTCTCGCGGCACGGTTTTGTCCTCTATTTTGGGAATCCAGGAGTTTCTTGCAAGAAACGTGCTGGGCAGCGCCTTCGCCGGATCGGCGTGCAAGCCATTCTAATACAACGGCTTATAGGTGAAGCTACGTTCGACTACGGCCGAGGAGCGTTGCCGAAACCCCACACGACGTTGGGCTTTGGCCGCAACTTACAATAAGCTTCGAACACTCTGAGGAGGGATGGCCGAGCGGTTTAAGGCGGCGGTCTTGAAAACCGTTGACCGAAAGGTCCGGGGGTTCGAATCCCTCTCCCTCCGCCACCCAGTCTGGCCAATTGTGGCACTGCAGAGACGGGTGAGATTTTCCGCGCAGTTGGCGGGGTTTTGGAGGGGTAGGTGGCACCAGAGACGCGCTAGAAGGGCTGAAAAGACCTCATTTTCGGTTTTCGTCTCTAATCTCTATTTTCGAGTGCCAAGTTTGCGCCAAATAAGGGAATAGGCGCTGACCGGGCCATGCGGGCGGCGGGAAAAGAGGCAACCCGAGAGGCCCAGAATCGACGCCGTGGCTACCGCGGCGTAGCTGCCCTAGCACGTTCTGGTCCAGGTGCGCCTAGGCCTAGGCCTCCTTGATGCCCCTATCTTGCTCTCGAATTGGACCTCAACCAAGGTCCGCCAAGACTTGAGCAAAGCTTCCTCCTGCAAAGCCGACGATGGCGTCGTCGGGTCGACCAGCACGAAACAGCCGACATGGCAGGTCTAAACCGCGCAATCAACGCTGGATCGACTTTTTGCGGAGCACAACTAAGCTGCTGATTTATGGTCCATTTCAAAAAGGCCGAGTTTTGGCACAGGACGGGAGCCTGATCCGGCGCTCGATTCGAATGGCGCCCTCATGCGCCCCGAAACACGAGCGGGAGCTCACTAAATGCAGAGACTTTGTGTCTCAAAATCATTGACACATTCCGGGCGCATCGGTCTTCATGGGACCATTCTGTCAGTCACTAGCTCAATTTGACAGCAATGGCACCGCCCGCGTGGGCGGAGGTCATCGGGGAGTGACCGAAATCGTTCGTTCACTCGAAAGTACCTAACCGAGAGGCCCCGTTCCTGCGATTCTTCCCCGGCACACAGCCAATGCACCGTGGTCACTACTTGAAGCCGCGTCTACCACCGCGCCGTGAGGCTGGATTTTGAATGCCGTGGTCCGCGCCTCCCTGGCCCAGAGGGCTACGGCGGTGCGACGCAACATTGTTCCGGGGGGCGAGCAGATCGAGTCGGCTGCGATGCCGCGCGGCTCGCGGCGCCTCGATCCGCGTTGGCGCTACCGCACGAAGGAGGGAGATGCCGCGCTAGCCATTGACGGGGACATGCGCACCGCGTGGACTGTTTCGCGCCCACTCAAAGGGGACGAGTTCTTCGAGGTGGTCTTCGATCGTCCCATTCGACCCGCATGTTGCCGAAGCGCGTCGTAGATCCCGAGGGCGACACGGACGCCACCCTCGGCCTTCGGTTATAAGCAACTCTTGCACGAGCCGTTCATGGGCGGCGGGCTGTGGACCAGCGCCGTCATTCCGCTGGCGCTCGCCTACCAACCGGTGTGGGTGCTCGGCATCAGCACCGGGGCAGTGGCCCTTTGGCTGCTGGTGTGGGCGCTGTTGTTTCGCGGTCGGCTCGGCCTTGGGTGAATAGGCCGTGATCCGCAAAAGATGATCGGCTAGAGGCAGCGGACCATAGCAGGTCTAAAACGCGCAATCAACGCTAGATAGAATTCTTGCGGAGCACACCGAGCATCATGCGGCTTTGGCTGGAAAAGGCCGGCATCCTTTCGAGCTGGCGTGTCGACGAGGAACGATTCCCTAAGATCTTGGGCGTACCGACGGAAGGAGTGGAAGTGCCGGTACGGTTCGGGGCACGCGGATGAATAAATAGAAGGCACACCTCTATCCGAAGGGTGAGTCGACTAACCGTTGTCCGTCGGCACAAAAGACGCCTCGGGAAACGACGCAGTGCAGGTGTGGATTCCAAATCAAGTTGTCGGAGAATGTCTGGATGGAGGCGACCATGCCGACGCGAACGCTTTTGCAATCGACAGCAGCGACCATGAGCTAGTGGACACTTTCGTAGCCGGCGCGGGCGAGCTCGGTGAGGAGTTCGCGGCGGTAGTGAATCGAGACGAGGACCAGCCGACTTCAGTCGGCGACGCGAACCCAACGCCTTTAGGCAATGGAGCGCACCCGCTCAGTTAATTAACGTTTGCCGCACGGTGCTCGCAAATCCCGGCATCGCCTGTATGATCGGGCACGATGGCGATGCGGCCGGTGCCCCTTCTCCGAACGCTCTCGTGGCTCGCCTTCATCGCCGTTGTCGGCTGCGGCTCGGAGCCCGTTTCCCTGCTGAGCGGCTTGGACGGGAAGCCACGCGACATGTCGTTCGAGGGTCGGAGCCTCCCGGCGCTGACGCCCAAGTTTCCCTCTGCGTTGGAGTTTTCCGTGCGTCTCCCGGCAGAGCCTTTTCTCGAGTTCTCCATCGCCGTGGAAGCTCCCGAGGATGTCGCGCGTGGGCGCGTACGGTTCAGGATCGACCTGAAGGATGGCGCGGACGACTACACCGTCTTCGAGGACGTGGTCCGGGCGCGGCGCGGCAATCGCTGGCGGCATCGAAGCGTGAACCTCGCGGCCTGGCGGGGGCGTGAGGTCAGGCTCACCCTCGAAGCTCGACCGGACGCGCCCGGTGCTGTGGGTGCCTGGGCCGAGCGTATCCAGGTCGCCTGGGGAGATCCGGTGCTCGTTGACCGCGCGTTGGAGCTTGCCGAGCGGCCCTCGATTGTCTTCATCCTGGTCGACACGCTCCGGCGCGACCATCTGGGCGCCTACGGCTTCAGCGGAGACATTTCGCCGAACCTCGATTGGCTGGCGAAGGAGTCCGTTTTGTTCGAGAACGCGCTCACGCAGGCGCCTTGGACCAAGCCATCGATTGCGACGCTTTTTACATCCCTGTACCCCGACGTCCACGGGCTGGACAATCACGGTGGCCTCTTCGGCGAACGCGAAAGCGATGCCCTCACGACCGGAATCCTGCGTCCCGAAGCCCTTACGATGGCCGAGCTCTTCGAGGACGCTGGCTATCGCACGGGCGCCTTCGTCGCCAACCCCTGGCTCGACCGGGCGTTTGGTTTCGAGCAAGGATTCGAGACCTACGAGATTCGGACGGACGGGGACGAGCTCTTGGACGAGGCGCGCAGATGGCTCGAGTCGCGGGCGATCGGAGAGCCCTTTTTTCTGTACCTCCATCTCATGGATGTCCACGGCCCGTACGACGCGCCGGAGGACGACTTCGAGCGAATGCGCGCTCGCGTGAGTTTAGAAGGATCCGAGCCGCCTCCGGTCGAGAGGATGAGGCGGCTTCCGCCGTACCTCGAAGGAATCTCGTGGTTTTCTGTCGACGATCTGGCGCCGGCGGGGTGGGGAGCCGTCGTCGACTTTAGGCTCGGGCGGAGCCGCACGCTGCGAGCCCGATACGCCGCCAACGTGCGGGATTTCGACCGGCGGATCGGGCCGTTTCTCCAGATGCTCAGAACCTCGCATTGGAACGAAGAAGCCTACGTCGTGCTCGGCTCGGACCACGGCGAGGAGCTTCTCGAGCACGGCGGATGGGACCACGGGTTCAGCCTCTACGACGATCAGATCCGCATCCCACTTCTCATCCGGGTGCCCGGGGCGTCGGGAGCGGGACGTCGTGTCGACCAGGCCGTGAATCTCATCGACCTCATGCCGACACTCGCGACACTCGCGGGGATCGAGCCGCCCGGTGGGCTCCAAGGCCGCGACCAGTCAACTCTGATCGACGGCGGTGGCTCTTGGAATCTTCCGAGCTTCTCGACGGCCACCAAGCATCGGCGCGGCGTCTATTCCATCCGCGACGCACGCTACAAACTGATTTACGACGCGACGTCGAGATCGTCGTCGCTGTTCGACCTCGAATCGGACCCCGGTGAGTACCGCGACCTCGCCGACGATGAGCCCGAAAAAACGGAAGAGCTCCTACGTCACCTGGCCGCATATTTCGAGGACAACACCCGGCAAGATGCATCCGCACCGGAGCTCACGCCGGTCCCAGGGGAGCTGCGGAAAGCGCTCGAAGCGCTCGGTTACGTGTCCCCATGAGGATTTCATTCATTGTCTGGGAAGAGAGCTTGCCCCCCGAGCGCGACCGCCTCGTGGGACCCACTATCCGAATTCTTCAGATTCCCTCCGACCTATCGAGATACGATCGACGCGAACGCCCTGCGAGGCACGCTCGCCGGCGCGGGACCAGACCGGCGTGTCGAGACGAATCGCGATCGCTACGCCGGCCATGCTCGAAGCGCTCGAGAAAGTCTATTCCGCTACGTCGCTCCTCGAGAAGATCGCGTTGGTGAGATAGCTCGTGCAAAGGTTGCGACGAATCCTGTGGGTCTTCGGCGCCCTTGCGACCGTGCTGTTTTTGCCGGGTTGTGAAGCGCGCCGACACTTGCTCGTTGATCACGTCGACGAGAGCGAGGGACGCTAACAGGACGGCCGCTATGCGTCGTTTGTCGGCGAGTGAACCGCCCCGGGTTTTCCGGAGACTCCAACTCTTGAGAGGATGGAGTCGGTCGGCCGCAGTAGGGTCGGCGAGGTGCACGGGGCATTACTCGCAGGTTCCGTTGCTGTGGCGGAGGTCGGCACCGAGATACTGGTTGCGGAATGTTGTGTACATCTCCGCAACCCGCCCGATTCCCTCCGCCGAGTTGTGGAGGCATTCCGCAACCGGATTTCACCGCAATTCAGGCCGCTTCTGTCCACCTCTGCCGATCTCCGCCCTTGCGCTCCTGATTCCAGCACCCCCTCATGCGTCCTTACCGCGTCGCCGATACGGCCAATCGCCTACGGTATCGGCGAAGAATGCTTCTTGCCATCCCGGCCTCCAACCTCTCCTATTGTTCGAGTGCATCCCGGTGCAGCTTTCGCAAGGTCGAGGCTATCTCCGCGATTTCCCCCGTCGTCAGGTGCACCTCAACGAAGATGCTCTCCCTTCTGGGTTTCTGCTGCACCATCTCCCACGCTTCCCATCGGCCTCCATTTGTTAGCACTGCGTAACGGGCGCCGATTTCCGTTGCGTATCCAGACGCCTGCCTCCGATCAGTTTCCTTCTGCCCCGAATCCGCAGGCTTGGCCTCCACAACGGCAAGGAATGCACCTGCCGACGACACGAGAACGTAGTCTACCTTGTTCCCGTGGGAACGATGCTCCAGACGGACCCGGGCCGGGTCTTTGATGTCCCAGCCCAATGCGGTCAACACGCCGTCGATGACCAGCGCCCTCGTCGCCGTCTCATTCCCGCGGAGGTACTCGTCATGCTCGGTCAGAACCCTCCGAGCTTCCTTGATCCTCTCCTCAAGCAGGGCTCCCGTTCCATCCTCCATCTCAACCAACGCTCACTCCCTAACCCTTCATTCGCACGCGCGTCCCGTAGTTCTCCGACGGTCTACTCCCCGCTACGTTTCCATGCCCGGCCCAGGGCCCGAATTTTCTCCCAGATGGATCTCCATGAGCCAAGCTGGGCGTCTCTCCCGGGCACTTCGGCTCCTTCCGTCTGGTAGTAGCTGTTGCGTCTGGTCCAGGCCTTTTGCCGCACCAGCGCGACCTCGGCTTCCGAAAAGCCGCGCGCCCACCGGACGATTCCTTCATCGATCCAGTAGTGTGACCTGCACGGAAAACTCCAGTTCCCGATGGACGGCTCCAGCGAGACCGTTCTCCCGTCGTAGGTGAGCCTCCACTCGACGGGGCCAAGAGGGGTCACCACCTCTTCCCCGCACCCGCACGCACACCGGTGGACCACCGTGCCGAAACGCATCGACACATACAGAACACCGTCATCCAGCTGTTCCGGTATGTGATCCACGAATTCGTTGCGCAATCTCATTGGCTATCGTCCACCTGCCCTAGCATCCTGTTGCTCATGTGATTTCCGTCGATCGTGTAAGTGCTCCTGTCCTCTTTGCCAAGGTCCATGTAGAACCCCCGGTGCTTCTTCCACCGGATTACCGCGAGGGCCGCGTTCAGCGCGTTCAGTTCCACGATCTGCACGTTCCTGTCGTACTCACCGACGTCCCGCAATCCGCCTTCACCGCGTCGAACCGCCGAGCTCTTCGGCGTCTCACAGAAGCTGGTTCTCACGACCCCTAGCAGCTTGTCGTCCGTCTTCTCGATCCCCATTCCCACGTCGACGAACGGCACTCCCATCCCGTCCAGTGTCGGCAGCAGCCACCGCCTGGTTTCGTTGTCGTCAACGGCGACGAACACGAAATCGAGGTCGCCAAGCACATTGACGTTATCGGCCTCCACATCGAATTCGTGCGCGACGATGCCGCTCCTCATCTTCGCGTACCGTTCGCGGTACAGTTGAGCCTTGGTCGGTCTCTTCTCGAGCTCCTCGGTTGTCGTCGGACCGGGCGCGCGGAACGCGTTGTGCTGCTCGAACCGGTCGCCGTCGAACAGATGAATCTCCGCGACGCGTGTTTTGCTGACGTAATCCAGAATGTACGACCCCGTGCCTCCGAGCCCGATTATGCCGATCCTGTCTCCGGACAGTCTCTCGTTCAGCCGGGTTATCCCAGCGCGGCTCGACGCAGTTTCCATGAACACAAAAGGGTCGTTTGGGTCTGCCGACAGCACCAGTTTCCCCGCGCGGGCCATCGCTCCGGGGTCTATTCGTTTTGCACATCGTCCAATCACCTGCGCGTAGTGCGTCATCTTGTGATGGTAATCCTTGTACTTCCCCGCCACCGGCCTTGCCGAGAAGTAGTGGTCGACCCATAGACCTTCAGCGAGCTCTTGGCGTTGGCTGCTGTTCCGCAGAGCCTCGATCGGTGCACCGCGGTCGTCGCAGGGGTACTCGCCCGCAAAGTACATCGTGTGATCTGGCGGCGGCCCCGTTTCCGATCCGTCGACATTTAGGGGACAGACGAGCTGACCGTACCTCACGGTTCGCTCGCTTGTAACGTACGGGACGCGATGCAGGACCAAATGCCCGGAGCGAACCTCTATCTCGTAGCCTTCCTCGACGAGTCGCTTAAGGTCCTCCCTACGACTGATCAGTTCGTGTGACATTGATAATCGTTCCGTCCCGCACTTTCAGCCTTTGCCCTTCGTCTAGCTCTCCTTCAGGTATTCGGCCGCCGGCCTCCCGGAAGGTGATCGTGAACACGATCTGCGGGCCCCTGGCCGGATCGTCGAAAGCGAGGTCCACTAGCTCGTCGAACGACAGTTCATCACGCTCGACCTGCTTTTGCCGCCCATTGACCGTTATCAAGAACGTCTTGTCGTCCGGCTGGTCTAGTTGATTGTCCTTACTCACTAGATTCTCCTCCTATCCTGTTCAACGGCGTTGCTGCTCCTTCACAATTAGTCATCCTGCCACCCCTGTCGCGGCATCACAGTGCTTTCCTGCTAGAGCATCGCCCGGTTCCGGCGGGGTGCACGTCCGGAACCATGCAACATCGCGCCTTGCGCGCACTCTGGCCGTGCCTACATTGCGGCGCTCGCAACGTTTGCGTGGTACATGCACATTTTATCATCCGCGCATCCACGACGGTATTGTCAAAGTTGACGTTGAGCGAGCGAACCTATCGCGTCGAGCTGACTTCCTTTGCTCTCGTCATGCGGCACACGTTACCTCGTGCCAGACGATGAAAGCGCGGTCTCGTAGCTCCCGATGATGACGCGCTTGCAACAAATGCCGTCCGACGCGAAAGAGATTTTGCACGAGTCCATGCACGGTCAAGAATCGTTGCGCCTGCCCAGGAGCTTTAAACTTCCGCATCTGTCGTTCCCGTTGTCGCGTCGGTTCGTGCGAGACTTCGGCTAGGTTGTTTCTGTACTGGTCAGTGTCGTGGACGACGGACGGCATGACCTCGCGGTGAGCGGCGCTGTAGCTTCTCAGTTTGTCGGTGACCAGCTGCCAGGGCGGACGGCCTTGCCCCTTCAACAGCTTGCGGAAGAATCGTTTGGCGGCTTTCTGATCACGGCGAGGCTGGACGAGGATATCGATTACATCACCATCTTGGTCTACCGCGCGCCAGAGGTGTTGGCGTTCACCTTGTATCTTTATGAAGACCTCGTCCAGGTGCCATGTGTCACCGAGACGACCCTGCCGACGCTTCAGTCGCCGAGCGTATTCCGGCCCGAACTTAATGCACCACAGTCGGACCGCTTCGTAAGAAACCGTGATGCCTCGCTGAGCGAGCAACTCTTCGACGTTTCGAAAGCTCACGCAGAATCGGTGGTAGAGCCAGACGGCGTGGCTGATGATTTCCGGTGGAAATCGATAGCCGTGGTAGCTTGGCGCATCGGTCTTCATTGGACCATTCTGTCAGTCACCAGCTCAATTTGACAATACCTAAAACCCCGTCCTGTGCCAAAACTCGGCCCTTTTGAAATAGTGAACCGCCCCGTGTTTTCCGGAGACTCCAAGTTTTGAGTGGATGGAGTCATGGCAAGACGAAGCAGGTATTCACCGGAGTTGAAAGAGCGAGCAGTGCGGATGGTTTTCGAGCAGCAGGCTCAGCACGAATCTCAGTGGGCAGCGATCTCATCGATCGCGTCGAAGATTGACTGCACGCGGGAAACGCTACGCAGGTGCGGCAAGCAGAGCGTGATGCTGGGAAGCGTGCGGGGCTGACGACGGACGAGCGTCAGCGACTGAAGGAGCTCGAACGAGAGAACCGTGAGCTAAAGCGGGCGAACGAGATCCTTCGCAAGGCGTCGGCGTTTTTCGCCCAGGCGGAGCTCGACCGCCGACCGAGGTGATGTCGTTCGTCGACGAGAACCGTGAGAGTTACGGGGTCGAGCCGATCTGCCGGACGCTCCCGATCGCCCCGTCGACCTAATTACGAGCAGAAAGCGCGAGAGAAGGAGGCGTTGTTGCACGGCCCGGAGCAAATCGCTGACCTCCCTGTGCCGGTCGTAGAGTCACCCGGCGCAGTACGTATCGGGCATCCCGAGCGCGGTCATCTTGTTGAGTATCTCGCACCCAATTCGGTGTTCAACTCGTTGCCTCGCCAACGTTCGTGTCCGCATCTCGGGCCCGATGATCGCTTTGTAACGATAGACCGCATTCTCCACCATGCTTCGCTTGGTGCAGCCTGAGAGCTTGTACCATTCACGTCGGCCGTGTCTTTCGATGGCACGAATATGGCGATCGCGCTCCTGCATGGCGGTGTTCGAATTCTGACTGAGCGTCGCGTTTCGTTGCGGCGGAATCACCACGCGCGTCCTTCGTCCAGGGCTGTGCGCTTCGATCGCTTCGTAGACCGCTTCCTTGTCGTATGCACTGTCCGCCGCCACGGACGCTAGAGGTGCTTGAATCTGTGTTAGCAAAGCGGGGACTCGGGTTGCGTCGCGAGCACGTGACGCCGTCAGTTCGGACGCAACAATGTTGCCGGTCTCGCGATCAACGGCGATGTGCAACTTGCGCCATGCGCGCTGCTTTGGCGGTTTGCGGGCGGTTCCAACATGAATCCTCAAGCCCGTGCTATCGATCATCAGGTGGATTGGTTGATTGCTTGCGGCTTTCGGAATCCGCAGCTTCTTGCGGAGCAGCCTCGACCGCCGAGACAACGTCGAGTAGTCCGGGATCTCGATACCGAGCCCGAGCAGCGAGGCGATCGAGTGCAAGAAGCCTTCGGTTTGTCGGTAGGCGAGCTTGTACACCATCCGGACAACCAGGCCCGTTTCAATAGCCATGTCTGAATAGACCCGTTGACCGCCAGGCTTACCGGTCTTGTCGGCCATCCAGTTCGCGATTGCCTCCTCGTCAAACCAGACCGTCAAATCGCCTCGGCGGCGCAGCCCTTCGTTGTATTCCGCCCAGTTGCGAACGTGGTACTTCTTCTGCTTCGCGTGCTTGTACTGGCTGCGCTTGGGATACTTCATGGTCGAACATACCTCGGCCACCACAAGAGGCGCATTTTGCTCTCAGCCAGAGCGGTGCAACAACGCCCCTTGAAAGCGGGAAGCTCACAGACCTCAGGGTTCTTCTCGCTGGCTGAGACGGGTCATCCGCACCAGGTGAAGTTGGCCAGTTTGAAACTGGTCGGTTGGCTCATTCATTCATCTTCTCGAACCGTGTTTTGGCTATTTCGCTTTCCTCTGGCAGTCTGAGCAGTCGTGCCCTGCCCCGTTTGGTCTATACGCCCATTGTCGGGCGGTGTGAATATAATAGTAGCGAAGCGTTTCTCAGGAGCTTCCCCTCCCGCTTGTCGCCCCCGCCTCTGCGGGAACCGTCGCTCAAGCAGCCACATAGCACTCTTTATCGAAGGCGGGCGAGTCTCTGTTGCTATCGTAGCGGACGTGAATTTTCCATCCCCCAGCTTCCCATTCACCACTTGCCCGCCCTTGTATCTGATGGTTTGGCGAACGATCCTCGTCTCCTCGGTCGCGCTCCTGTATCAGTGCCGTGTTCGATCCTGGACCCGCGCTGCTTCTCTTCGGTCATCGCTTTCCTCCCTTTGGTTAAGCGCACGGCCGCATTCGTGAAACCCAGCACGAGCTAGCCCACCCTAGGAACCTTTCCGGCGGTTCCATCCTGTTAGGTCGTTTCATTTTCAAAGGACTTGGGAGATTTCTCCCGCTCGGCCATCATTGGCATCGGTCCGTTAGGTAGGCCATCTGCGCCAACCTGGTCACTGGATCGTCGAATCTGCGTACCAACGCGATTGGAGCTTGGCCCGCGAACCAGTCACGGACGGTCATCCCCGGTAACATCCTCGAATCACTGATGGTCTTCGCCACTCTCAGCTTTCCAGGCGTCAAACTGCCCCGTATCTCGCTCTCTTGTCCGCCTCTCGTATCGCTCGGTCGTGGTGACCCCGTCCTGTGCCAATACTCGGCCCTTGGCCCGGTCGCAAACACAGACACTAAGTTGCTGATTTATGGCCTATTTCAAAGGGACTTATACCTATGGCTTGACACGCGCCCGCCGCTTCCGGTGGGCGGCGAGGCTGGATTTGGCATGGCGCTTGCGCTTGCGCTTCCGCTCGTCGTCACCGTCCTGCGGCTTAGGTTTGATTTTTTTGGTGCGTGGTAGCGGGCGTTTTCTCCACAAGCCATTTATTTACAACGGCTTAGGTCCGCGGTGTGGATCGTAATAAGTCATCGTGTCTCCCGTTGGGAGACAGCCGGACGAGCCCGGCCTCGGTGAGTTCGGGCGCTGTGGGCTGCGCCAGCAGCCCAGCCATGTAGCGGCGGCGGATTTCCCTGTTTCCTAGCGGCTTCCGTGTTCACTATCGCCCTTATTGGGGTTGTCAAGCTAGTCCCATTTCAAAAGGGCCGAGTTTTGGCACAGGACGGGGGGCATGACCCCAAAAAGTGGGGTCATGTTTCTGAAAAACTCACCCCTTTGCCGGGGTCATGCCTCTGAAAATGGGGTGGGGAATGTCTCTGGAAAACCCCCCCTCAAGCGGGGTCATGATCCTGAAAAATCACAATAGACTTCCAACCCGTGTGCTCGACTAATTTACTCCCACTGCGGCGGATCGTCTTTAAAATCGCTTTGTGCTAATCGCTTCAATTCCCCAAAACTCTTCGGCGAATCAGCCTGGACTTTTTCCCAAGCCAGACGGAAGGCTGGTAATGATAGATTCGACCTAATTCCTTCCCTCCAGAACGTCCACGTGACCTTGCTGACCCGTCCGACTTGCCGCTGGAACGTCTGTTCGTTAGAGAGATCGATATAGTGATAGAGGTAGGGTAACGCCTTCTCTTGTTCTTCTTCCGTCAATTCTCGACCGAGTAGCGCTCCTGTCGGAATATGCCGTGCCAACTCACGGTATTCCCTGGCCAGCGCGTCCTCGAAGTCGGTCTGTGCCTGGCGGGCACCGCGTCGGATCTGCCACCACGCCAGAAAGACGCCGACGGCCGTAGCGATTCCCGCGATGACGGTGATAGTCTCGCTCACGTTTCAAACACCGTACGCAGAAGGCCGGCCGCCAGCATTTCGTCGAAGAAGCGCGCAAGCTGGGTTCCCAGAGAGTGTGTTTGGAGCCGGAGCCCCACCTCGACGTTTCGCTGCTGAGCGGCTTCCGTGAAGTTGGCCGAGCTGACGAACACATGCTCCACGTCCACCACAATGCACTTCGCGTGCAGGGCGGCCCTCGCGTCCGCGCTCTCCACCAGTGACGACGGAAAGTAAGAACAATTCAGGCAAGGGCCGAGCCCGTGGCCAATCGCGTTCGCGGAAACTGTGTCCAAATCGACGGACAACCTCGCTCGAAGCCAATGTGTCGCCAGCCTGACGGCGAACATCCAGAAACATGCGCACGGACAGACCGCTCCTTTCCTAGGCGACGACCCTAAAGTGCTTCTATCTCAAGCCGGATAACGCGCAGCGATCGGCGTGAAGCCTGGTCGGTCAAAAAGAACCACCAGCCATTGGTGCGCTTGCCCGTGATGGCTGCGGCTGCTTCAGACAGCCTAGCATAGGGTACGCCGGTACTGTCAAATTGAGCTGGTGACTGACAGAATGGTCCAATGAAGACCGATGCGCCAAGCTACCACGGCTATCGATTTCCACCGGAAATCATCAGCCACGCCGTCTGGCTCTACCACCGATTCTGCGTGAGCTTTCGAAACGTCGAAGAGCTGCTTGCTCAGCGAGGCATCACGGTTTCTTACGAAGCGGTCCGACTTTGGTGCATCAAGTTCGGGCCGGAATACGCTCGGCGACTGAAGCGTCGGCAAGGTCGTCTCGGTGACACGTGGCACCTAGACGAGGTCTTCATAAAGATACAAGGTGAACGCCAATACCTCTGGCGGGCGGTAGACCAAGATGGTGATGTGATTGATATCCTCGTCCAGCCTCGCCGTGATCGGAAAGCCGCCAAACGATTCTTCCGCAAGCTGTTGAAGGGGCAAGGCCGCCCGCCCTGGCAGCTGGTCACCGACAAGCTGAGAAGCTACAGCGTCGCTCACCGCGAGGTCATGCCGTCCGTCGTCCACGACACCGACCAGTACAGAAACAACCTAGCCGAAGTCTCGCACGAACCGACGCGACAACGGGAACGACAGATGCGGAAGTTTAAATCTCCAGGACAGGCGCAACGATTCTTGACCGTGCATGGACTCGTGCAAAACCTCTTTCGCGTCGGACGGCATTTGTTGCAAGCGCATCATCATCGGGAGCTACGAGACCGCGCTTTCATCGTCTGGCACGAGGTAACCTGTGCCGTCCGATGAGAGCAAAGGAAGTCAGCTCGACGCGATAGGTTCGCTCGCTCAACGTCAACTTGACAATACCCTCAGCGATGTTGGCACAGAGGGATTGCGCTGTCGGCTGCCCGCCGGCCCCGATGCGAGCAGGGCGCCCTTGCGCGGCGGTATCAGCACCCTCGGCGAGCGATGAGCGCTGTGATTCTCGATCGCCTCATAGACGCCGCCGGCGTCGTATGCGGTGTCAGCTCTGGCCGATGAAATGGGACTGTCGATCTGTCCGACAAGCGATGCAACCCGCGATGAATCGCGGGCTCTTTTGCTCGTCAGCTCGCCGGCGACGACTTCGCCACTCTGCTCGTCGACACACAGATGGAGCTTGCGATAGTCCCTGCTCTTTGGTGCTCTGCGCAGCTGGCCGGCGTGGACAGCGAGACCGCTGCTGTCGATCAAGATGTGCAACGGCGTCTTCTGCTTGTCTTGGTAGAAGGGGACCTTACCCAGCTTCGCCTTGCGCCTCGAGATCGTGGTGTGATCGGGCACATCATTGTCTAGCTTCATCAGAGCGAACAACGATCGTAGCAATCCCTCGCTCTGCCTAGATGACAGATGAAACACCATGCCCAAGGTGACAGCCGTCTCGATGGCGTGGTTCGAGTACTTGCGTTGACGGCCCGGTTTCCTCCTCCTCGGCCGGGGCGCGTCCCAGTTCACAAGCTTGCCGGCGGTGAGCGAGACCCAGACGGTCAGGCTCCCGCGGTTGCGTAGACCCGCCTCATATTCACGCCAATTCCTCACGCGATAGGCCTTCTTCACATACTTCCGCTGAGTGCGTTTGAAAATGCTCATGGGGAACCTCGAATCCGCGAGTACAGGACAATTGTGGACCGAGATCGCGAGTTGTGCACCAAGGCACCGACGGGGCACTGGCTCTGCGATAGGCGCTCCCGAGCAGACCTCTCATTCTAGCTCCCGTTGCCAACCAAGCCTAGACACCTCTCATCCGAAACGCCCCGGTGCGCCGGTCTTGAGTTCGTTTGTATTTTTGGACACGACGGGCTCACGAATGAACTCCACGTAGAGCGTTGACAAGTAGCTCCCACGCAGCAGGGGCCTTTTCGCCATTTAGCACCATGTTGTTTGGTGTGAGAACAACGTTCCGTCGGGAAGAGAGCGTCAGTTTTCGAGGGTAATTTTGAAGCGCCGGTACTGACCTTTCCCACAAGGCAACGCTTCGCGCAATCACGACAAGAGCTCCACGCTCCATCGCGGATGCGACTAGAGAGAATCCGTAGACCTGACTTAGAACCCTGCAAGAGCCGCTCTTGTGCTGAGTGCTCTTGTATGGAAACCATTCGACAACCGCGAGTCGTTGCGCAAGGGTCGAAAGAGGGATGACTTCGGCGAGCATACTCGTCTTTTCGATCCACCAGCGACCGCCTGGGTGAGCATCCCGGAATCGCGGGTCAAAGAAGTAGAACGGCCATTTCGACGGTACGTGACGCAGGTTCGAAATCAAGGCGGTACGAAACTCTGGATCTGCATGCGACGTGGCGTCCTTAGGACCGAAACCAGGGTTGAGCTGGAGAACGACCACCGGAGCAGTCTTGACCGCACCGACGAAAGGCTCTGGGATCACAGCCTCAATCTCGATTCGGCAACGGCTATCAGACGGAAGTTTCGCGTTGAACGCTTCGACACATGTTCGATCATCTGGCAGGACGTATGGGGGGCTCGATGGAAGTGCTAGCCAGGGATTAATCATGTTGTTGCGAGAGCGGGAGTCAGCATCAAAGGGTGCATCTTCCTCGTCGTCGGCCGCGCTTTGCTTCCAACCATCGACTATCGCTGAAAGCAGCTGCCCGAGAGGCTTCGAAATCGTTGGCCATTCGTCTCTGGACATACCGACAACTATGGCGCTGTAGCTTTTCTGACTTTTCTGGTTCCTGAAAGCCACTGGCACATCCGTACAGAACTCGTTTACGGCATCATCGCATGCAACTTCTACTGCCCTCGGCGTCAGTGTGAGGAGCAGAGAGCCGGGCTGTTTTGAGTCGAGGTGGAGGGTTGCGTAACGTCGTCGCGCAGTGGGCTTTCCCTCACTCCGCTCGTGCAGGGTGAAGGAGTAGTAGCCAGTCTCATGGGGCCATCGGTAGCTGGGCATTCGAGCCTCTATGAAGCTTGCCACCTTTTCAAGGAATTCTTTAACCCCGAGACGCTCGGCCGCTTCGTGTAAGACCGCTTGATTGCTCTCTTTCGTGTTTTTAGTGGGAGTGGCCCCGCCTGCTCGCCTCATGCTCGCGGTGCCATCGATAACACCACCGTGGTCCCTACCGTCAACATAGTCGCCATGCGGCGGTTCCAGGATATCTCTAGCTCTAGCTGCAATTTCTCTTGCTTTTCTATTTTTTTCAGCTGGAGGAGGTTGAGTATTCACATCACCTACTTGTTCTGGAGTAAGAATAAATCGTTCATATCGTTTAGCATTCTCTCCGGCCCCGATAAAAGTCGTGCAGGCGATCTTTCCGATGACGTAGGTGCTGGAAGCGTCGAAGGTTCCACCTACGACACCTCCAGCGATCGGGATCATCTTGCCGAAGTTGATGGTGCCTTTCGACCCAAACTTGGTAAGGAGACGAAAGCCCACCTCTTTGTTGATTTTCTTGAGCACCTTGCCGGGGACTTTCTTGATGGCCTGCTCGATGAGTTTGGCGCCGAGCTTGATGCCGGCGTCTTTGACGACATCCCCCGCCGCCTTTCCACACATGCAGGCGTAGCACAGAGTCCGAACTTGGTCATTCCGAATATCGTGCCCCGATAGATGTGCGACCGCCGCGATCATGCGAATTTGGACGTACATGACACTCGCAATGTTGGCCGGCATCGCAACCGGCATCGCGATCACGCCCCCGAGTCCCGATAAGAATCCAGACGTGCCAGCCTTCATGACCTGCCACCGAATCAATCGACGGGCGCGCTCTTCCAGGGAGCCCGTGCTCGCTGCGTAGTGGTTCCCGATATCCTGTGCCGACTCTAGGATGGGACTGTCCTCCACCACGAGATCGTAGAGCCGGTCGAGCCACTTCATGATGTGGTCTGAGCCGAGCTTCATGATCTCTGCATCGATCTTCTTCCTTGCCACCAGGTGGGACCTTCCTTGGCTTCAGACTCTCAGGGGGAGCTCTGTAAGGCTACGCCGACCAAATAAGGAGTATGGACCAAGTGGTGCTTGTGCTGTTTGCTGTTGGTAATGTGTACGTACCCGTCCTGTGCCAAAACTCGGCCCTCTTGAAATAGCCGATAAATCAGCAGCTTAGCGTCTGTGTTTTGCGACCGGGCCAAGGGCCGTGGGCTCTACAATCGTCTGGCCCGAGGGTGTTATGAACCGCCCCTGGTTTTCCGGAGACTGTTTTAGTTGAGTCTCGCCATCTCTAGCGAGCCTTCCTGCGACCGATAATAGTTCATCTCGTACTCGACCGGGGGACATTTCCGATCGGCTCCAAGAGTCGTTGCGTGTTGTACCAATGCACCCACTCGAGGGTGGCGAACTCGACGTCCTCGAGACCACGCCAGGGCCCGCGTCGACGGATCACCTCGGTCTTGTAGAGGCCGATGATGGATTCCGCCAAAGCGTTATCGTAGGAGTCGCCTCGGCTGCCGACGGACGGCTCAATGCCCGCCTCGGCGAGCCGCTCGGTGTAACGGATCGAGACGTACTGCACGCCGCGATCGCTGTGATGCACCAATGGATCTTCTGGGTCTAGTCGGCGCTCGTGCAGCGCCTGCTCCAACGCATCGAGAGCGATGCCGGCAGTCAACGATGTCGTCGCTCGCCAGCCGACGATGAGTCGAGCGAAGACGTCGATGACGAAAGCGACGTAGACGAAGCCGCGCCACGTCGCGACGTAGGTCAGGTCCGACACCCAGAGCTCGTTCGGACGGGTCGCGTTGAAGTCGCGCTCGACGAGGTCTGTCGGACGGGACCCGTTCGGGTCGGGCTTCGTCGTCTTGAATCGACGTCCACGGACCGCTCCCTGGAGGCCCATTTCGCGCATCAGACGGGCCACGGTGCACCGAGCCACGTCGCTGCCTTCGCGACGCAGCTGGCGCCATACCTTACGCACTCCGTACACGTCGAAGTTCTCTTTCCGCACACGCCGAATCTCTTCTCGGAGTTCTCGGTCCCGCTTGGCCCGGGCCGGGAGGCGACTCGGGTCCTTTTCTCGGGCTTTGTGCTCGTAGTAGAGCGAAGTGGCGATCGGCAGCATCCGGCAGACCGGCTCGACCCCGTAGCTCTCGCGGTTCTTATCGACGAACGACACCATCACCTCGGTCAGCGGTCGAGCTCCGCCTGGGCGAAAAACGCCGATGCCTTGCGTAGGATCTCGTTCGCTCGCTTAAGCTCGCGAACTTCCCGCTCGAGCGCCTTGAGTCGCGTGCGCTCGTCCGTCGTCAGCCCCACGCGTTTGCCTGTGTCACGTTCTGCTTGACGCACCCACTTGCGCAGCGTCTCCGACGTGCACCCAATCTTCGACGCGACCGAGACGATCGCCGCCCACTGAGATTCGTGCTGATGCTGCTGGTCCAAGACCATCCGCACCGCGCGCTCTTTCACCTCCGGTGAATACCTGCTTCGTCTTGCCATGACTCCATCCTCTCAAGAGTTGGAGTCTCCGGAAAAGCCGGGGCGGTTCACTCGCCGGCTGCGACGTGCATCTGTGCAATCCGACATCGGAGTTCCTTTAAATCAACACCGGCAACGGCTTGCTCCATACGACTTAGCGCACGGCCCCTACGGATGAGGGACAGCCAGCGCCGTTTGATTACCTCCCAATCGAGGTCGTCTCCGCGTGATGTGTACGCGAACCCCTCCTTGATCTCCTTGGCGAGATGCTCGTTGCCGCCTGTCTGCCAAAGCCATGGCAAGCGAGCGACGCCGAGGGCTGAGGCCAGATAAAAACGGGCATGCTCTGGGCTGCTCGCTTTCGCTGGCGTCGATAACGCCCAGCATCCAAGGGCGGCAGCAAGCTCAACGGATCGGATAGCCCCAGCGAACTCCTGCTGCTTCGGTGCCGTCTGATACCGCTGCTCCAACCAGCCAGTACTTTCCTTGCCCGCAGCGTTGAAGAACAGAGGCAGCCAAATCGCCAACGTGGCGTCGAAGAATTCCTGCTCAGAAACCCAGGCTTCGGCCAGCCCTGCCCTGAAAAGGATGGCGGCCACCTTCAAATCGGCTGCGAGCAGCTCGGGCCGCCGTTCGCTTAAGAACTCCGCGTCGGCCAGGCGTTTGGCAACCTGTTTGATGATCTTCAGACCCCGCTTCCGTTCCTTCTCCGACGCGGGTAGTAACGTTGGCCTGCCTTGGTGCACAACTCCGATAGAGGCCGAGAGCTCGCTTGGCCCCGACTCCCATCATCCGATCATCTCGCTATCAGGCATCCCGAGCGCCGTCATGGTGTTGAGAATCTTGCACCCGATCCTTGCCTCGACTCTCTGTGCCGCCAACCCTCTCGCTCGCATCGCTGAGCCCACGATAGCCTTGTAGCGATGGAACGTTGTCTCGACTTTGCTCCGTTTGCTGTAGCCCGATTCTGTGTGCCACTTTCGTTTGCCGAGCCGAGCTTGTGCTGCAATGTTGCGATTACGCTGTCGACGGTGTCTACGTCTTGCCGAGCGTCCCGGAAAACGAGCCGCGAGCCCGCCGCACGAGTCGTTCTTCGCAAGGCCCATTACTACACTCTTGGTTCACTCACCCAACGTGCCCCTAAGTCGTTGGATCACGACGAAGGGACTTCAGATCACTTCTGTCGGTTGCCGAGCCTCTGCACTTCAACTAGCATTCTTATTTTCATCCTGGTTTTGCATGCCCAGAAACGCGCAGGTTGTTCGACAGTGGCTCTTACTGGAGAGACTCGAACGCTCGAAGGGAGCGACCCTGGACGAGCTCGTGGACAGCTTACCGTCCGACCATCCGTGCCACGCGCGCACGGTTCGGCGCGATCTCGAGGCGCTCGAAGCCCGGTTTCCGCTCATCACAGAACGAAGACGGGGCAAGACCATATGGCGCCTCATGGACGGCTTCGACCGAACAATCCGCCTCGCGTTCTCCCAGACAGAACTTATGGCGCTTGTATTCTCGAAGGATCTTCTAAGGCCGCTCGACGGTACCGAGCTCAAATCCTCGCTGGATTCGGCATTCAACAAGATGGTTGCCGTGTTGCCTTCTGATGGAACCGGTTTCATCGCTCACCTCAGAGATTTCTTCTCCGTGGGGCTTGGGCCACACAAAAAATACAAAGAACATCGCAACACGATTGAATGTCTCACGCGTGCAATCTCCCAGTCGCGGAGCGTTCAGATCCGGTACTTTGCCGCATCGCGGAACGTGACGACTCGGCGAAGCGTCGATCCGTACCGCCTTTGGTACGCGCAGGGTGCCCTCTACCTGATTGGGTTTTGCCATCTACGCCGAGACGTTCGAATGTTCGCCGTCGACCGTATTCGGTCGATAACAACGACGAACAAGCCGTGCCAAATGCCCCTGGGCTTCGATGTCCAAGAATACGTGGCGGACGCCTTGCTCATCATGAGAGGAGCCCCGATCGACGTGCAGCTGAGTTTCCATCGGACTGTTGCACCTTGGGTGTGTGACCGAAACTGGCACTCGAGTCAGAAAGTCAAAAGCGTCAAAGGAGGGGCGGTTATGTATGACGCTGCGAGTCGCCGAGACTGCAGAGCTGGTCGGATGGATTCTGAGCTTCGGAAGCAATGTCCGAGTCCTCTCCCCGCGTTCACTACGAGATCGTGTCCATGAAGAAGCGCGAAAAATTCTCCGCGAAGCGTGACCCCGGATGTCACGCTCCTACGCTATTATCGTTATTGACCGCTCGGAGATGAAACTGGAGGATCGGTGACACGCGAATACTCGTCTTGGTTCAGCAGAGCGACCGAACACGCGGAGCCGCGGCTCTGGCAGCAGACTCTCGCCGAATCTAGAACGTGCACGGATCGATTGATCCGCATCCCCACAGGGTTGGGCAAAACGGAGGCGGTTCTCGGTGCATGGGCCTGGAACCGGCTGATTCGGCGTGACTCGACTTGGCCTCGACGCCTCGTCTGGTGCCTTCCGATGCGTGTGCTCGTACAACAGAGTCTGGCTGTCGCACAGAAGTTCCTCGAATCCATGCCCGTACGCAACACGGGGCCAGAGAAAGTCCAAGTATGCCCGTTAATGGGGGGCGCCGATGTCGAAGACTGGCATCTTCACCCCGAGCAACCGGCGGTTCTGATCGGCACGCAAGATATGCTCCTGTCGCGCGCGCTGAACCGTGGCTACGCCACCGGACGCGCACGATGGCCGATGGAATACGGCCTTCTCAACCACGATTGCCTTTGGATCATGGATGAGATCCAGCTCATGGACGTCGGGTTGACCACGAGCGTACAGCTTCAGGCGTTTCGTCGCGGGGATGCTGCCAAGTCGCTGCGGCCTTGCCGCACGTGGTGGATGAGCGCAACTCTTCAGCCCGACTGGTTCGAGACGTTGGACTCGCGACCGTGGCTACCGGAACTTCGCGAACGTATGGTCCAGGTAGGAGCGGAGGAGCGACATGGAGATCTGTGGCAGGCGCCAAAGCCCTTGACCGTGCACAGAATTCCGGCGGAGGAGGACAAGCACGCGGAGCGGTTGGCCGAAGTCGTGTGGGAAGCTCATTGGAAGGCCGAGCCGGCCGGTTCGGGTCGATTCACTCTAGCTATCGTCAACAGGGTGGAAACGGCGACTCGGCTCTACGGAACACTCAAGAAGCTGTTGGGGGCCGAGCCGGTGCAGCCCGATCTCCGTCTGATTCACAGTCGATTTCGAGGAATAGAGCGGTCCCATTGGCCGGAGGAATTTCTGTCCAGACGTCATTCCACCGATGCCGCCACGGACCGGATCATCGTCTCGACTCAAGTGGTCGAGGCCGGTGTGGATGTGTCGGCCACGGCTCTCGTAACAGAGCTCGCGCCCTGGCCGAGTCTGGTGCAGCGATTCGGACGCGCCGCACGATACGGCGGCGAGGCTACAGTGCACGTGATCGAGCGTGACCTGAAAGGCAAGGACTGCCTGCCGTACGACGAGACCGAATTGGTGGCTGCGAGTAGTGCCCTCTCGCGGCTTGCTGACGTCGGTCTCGCGACTCTGGAGAATCTCGAATACGCGTTGCGAGATGAGGATCCTGATTCTTTGAAGCGTTTATACCCGTACGCTCCGCTGCATGTTCTCACGCGACGCGAATGTGACGAGCTGTTCGACACGAGCGCGGATTTGAGCGGTGCTGATCTGGATGTCAGCCGCTTCATCCGTAGCGGGGATGACCGGGATCTGTTCGTCTCCTGGTTGAACGTAGATGGGGACGCAAATCATCCTGCCGTCGAGTTTCAACCTCGCCGCGAGGGATTGTGTCCGGTCCCGGTGCCTACAGCGCGCAAGTGGTTGTTCAAGAGCAGACAACTCAAGGAGGGTTGCCGAGCGTGGATCTGGGACTATGTGGACGGCCGGTGGCGGCGGTTGAGGGCGGATGACTGCTACCCCGGTCAGACGATAATTGTCGACGCGACCTGGGGTGGTTATGACACGAAGACCGGCTTCACGGGTGCAGCTCGAGGGAAACAAGAGAACCCCGTACCTACCGAGGGTACGCTCGCGATTTCAGCGCAAGACGCCGTTGCGGATCGCGCTCAAGCACGGGATGACCTCAGCGAGCAGGCTAGTTGGAAGACGATCGCGACCCATGGCGACGAAGTGGCTCAAAAAGCGCGCGAGCTGGCCGAGGTACTCGACATCCGCGCCGAACTGGTTCCGCTGCTCGATCTAGCCGGCCGACTCCACGACTGGGGGAAAGCCCATCCTGCGTTTCAGTCCTCCATCATCGAGTCCGGGACCGAGGCGCGCCCCGAGCGGCGGGACCTTGCAAAGGCGCCGCGCGAGGCGTGGGTCCCGCTGAAGGAACTCTACAGCAAGGATGCAACAATCGGCAGACGCCGTGGATTCCGCCACGAGCTCGCCAGTACGCTGGCGCTTTTCGAGTTGTTGCGGCGGATCGATCCCCACCACCAAGCCCTGCTTGGAGAGCAGCGGGAGCTCATCGAGGCCGGTGTGCTGAAGCCGGAGCTCGACGAGCCACGTTCAGCCGATGGACCGCTCGCCACGCTGCTTTTGGCGCTCGACGCCGGTGCCTTCAACTTGCTCGCCTATCTTGTGTGCTGCCATCACGGGAAAGTGCGCGGCACGTGGCAGAGCACCTCCCGGGACCAGGAGTTTCCGAGCCTCGACTCCAAATACGCCGGCCGAGGTCAGCCCCTGCACGGTGTGCGACACGGCGATGTCGTGCCGGCAACACTCATGATCGCGCCCAACGGGAACGTTGTAGAATTGCCAGCTCTCACTCTTCACCTCGATCCCGCAACCTTGGGTTTGTCCGGGCGTTACGGGTCCAGTTGGACCGAGCGTGTCCAGCAGCTCTTTGCGTCGCATGGTCCATTCACCCTGGCTTATCTCGAAGCCATACTGCGTGTGGCCGACGTTCGGGCTTCGCGACTCGACACTGGCGATCCTCTACTGATGACGGAGGGTGTGTCGGTATGACGGTACACGTTCACCATCTCACCGGATGTAGCCCGACGCCTCTCGCGCACTATCTCAAGGCACTCGGCATCCTTCGCCTCGTCTCGAACCAGAAAGATTCCGCCGCTCGCGGCTGGTGGAAGGAAGAGTCATTCCATCTCGCGACGAGGCTTGATGGCAACGCTTTGCCGAAGTTTTTCCTCGAGGACTACGAACCCACGCCGCTGGTGGCGCCTTGGAATGGCGGAAGCGGCTTCTACCCGAACGACAACAAGGACGGGATCGCGGCGATCACGAAGAATCGCTCAGACCGCTTCGCAGGCTATCGCAAGGCGATCGAAATGGGGCGATCCGCAACGAGCCTAATAAAGGCCAGCCCCAAGAACGAGGCGAAGAGTGTTTTCCTGCGCGAATGTCGCCAACGGTGGTCAGGTCCGCTGTTGGAGTGGCTGGAGGCCGCCGTTGTGCTTGACGGTGATGGGGAGCCTGTTTATCCAGCGCTCCTGGGAACGGGTGGCAACGACGGCCGGCTCGACTTCACGAACAATTTCATGCAACGTCTGGCGGAGCTGGTCGAATGCGAGCACCCGCAAGCGCCCTCACAGCCCGCCTCCTTGCGATTGCTGGACGCGGCGCTGTTCCGGCATCCGGAGGCCGGTCTGCAGAGGAGCGCCGTGGGACAGTTCCACCCAGGCAGTGCAGGTGGCGCGAACAGCAGCACGGGCTTCGGCGGCGACAGTCTCGTCAACCCGTGGGATTTTGTCCTGATGTTGGAAGGCACTCTTCTTTTCGTCGCTTCCGTGGCGCGGCGCACGATAGCCCACGCTTCACGGCAGGCAGCCGCGCCTTTCGCAGTCCGCTCGTCCGCTGCAGGTTTTGCAAGCGCCTCGGCGGCGGACAAGAATCGAGATGAACAATGGATGCCGCTATGGGAGCGGCCCGCTACTCTTGGTGAGCTCGCTTCCCTCATAGCGGAGGGCCGCAGCCAGATTGGGACGCGCCTCGCGGCTCGACCTATCGACTTCGGACGGGCCATCGCTCGCCTTGGCGTTACTCGTGGTATCGCCGCCTTCGAGCGGTATGGCTATATCGAGCGGAACGGCCAGGCGAACCTTGCAGTCCCGCTCGGCCGCTGGAGAGTCCAAGCACAGCCACATCAGGATCTGATCGACGAAGTCGCAGGATGGGTGGAGGGGCTGCGTCGCGCTGGCTCGGATAACTACGCGCCGAACTCGATATCCCGTAGCGCGCGTGCGTGCGAGGAAGCTATTCTCGCCTGTTGTCGCGACGGACGTAACCCGTCACAGTGGCAGGCGCTGCTAATCGCGGTCGGTGCGGCTGAAGCACAGCTTCCTCGAAGCCCGCGCTTCGCGGGCTCCAAGGGCCTGCGACCCGTCCCCACGTTGAGTGTCGCTTGGCTCGACGCTGCCGATGACGGCAGCCCTGAGATGCGACTCGCTCTAGCCCTCGCTTCACAGCATGGCACCAGCGAGAAGCAGACGATCGACTGGCAAGATCCGATCCGTCGTCACTTTCTGCCACTCGAGCAGGGATCGCTCGCCCGAAAGGCGCGATTCCACGTCAGAAGCGAAGCACTTGCTCTTTCTCCTGAGGTTGTGTGCGTTGGGAACACCCTAGACGGCGTCGCAATCGCGTTAATGCGGCGCCGTATGGTCGAGGCCGCGCAGAGGGTATCGCCTCAGCTTCCGCTCGTGGCCGTGCGCGGCGCTGAGGCAGGGACGGATGACATTGCCAAGTTCCTCGCGGGCAGGCTGAACGAGACGGCGATCCTCGACCTAGCCCGACCACTGATGGCATTGAATTGGCATGAACTCCACACGCGGCATTCACAGCATACTACGACCGATGCGCTCGGGTCGCTGAGTGTGTACGGTCTCATGCGAATCGCGTACTGGCCACGAGCACTGCAGCTTGCACCTGGAGCCGAGGCAGTGTTGGTCCGCCTGGATCCAGCTATTTTCTCGCGACTGGATGCTGGTGACCTGTCTGGCGCGGCAGCGTTGGCGATCCGAAGGCTCATCGCTTCCGGACTTCGCCCACGCGTACGTCTGGCCGTCGGCAACCCGGAACAAGCGCGGCGCCTCGCCGTAGCGCTCTCGTTTCCGATCAGAGAAAAAGACGCGACCGCACTGGCCCGTCGGTTGACGCGACCTGCTGACGCACTCAAGGAACACGACTCTAAATTGACGAACGAACGTAAGGAGACCGTTACGTGATGAGTATCGAGCTGACCCCTTTCAACGACGCCCGTAAGCTTCTGATGAGCGTTGAGCTCAAACCCGTTCAGGGCACGCGCTTCCAGCCCACGGGATTTCCTGATCTCGGAGCCGCATCCTACCAGGCCGGTGACGCGCCGTGCCTGCTCGTAGAAAGCGCCCAATCGATGGCCAACCGCCTGGAAGCGGTGTGTTGGGACGAGACGACGCAGGACCTGCGAGAGCCGCTGACAGGTCTAAGCTACATCCGTGTCGAACGGGATGGTACGTATCTGACGAGCTCGATTACCGAAGCCCACCGCATCAATAGCCCCTATATTCTCGAGAGCAAGGATCGGAGCTTTTTTGACCGGCTGAAGCATGCGGTGGCGCCGCTGAAGGAAGGGCCGATCGATCGCCACGTTCTTGCTGAGACACTTTTCGAGTTCGACTGCAACAGTCTGCTTCATGGTGTATTCCTCGCGAAGAAGGAGCTGGCAGGTGGCCGTCTCCGCGTTGCCCGTTCGTTGTCAGCCTTCATCGAAGCTAGCGAGGCACAAGTCGCCGCGTCCGGCGGAGTCAAGAACGACACTGTCAATCCGAGCGGGGATACAGCCCGCGGCTTCGGCAATGTCCCTTTTCATCGCGAGGAATACACGGCTCAGACGATCACGGCCTACTTCAATCTTGACCTCGGTCAGATCCGTGGGTACGGACTTGGGTCGGAGTCGGAGCGGTTACTGATTCTGCTGGCTTTGTACAAAATCCGCGCTCTACTCGACGGTGACCTACGCTTGCGCACCGCCTGTGACTTCACGCTTGCAGACGGCGACGGCGCTATTGCCGCTGACGCACCCGATGGGTTCGAGCTTCCACCTCTGGCCGAGTTGGAAACGTCTCTTCCGGCTGCGATCGCCGCGTGCAAGGACAAGATTGCCGGTGTCACGACTGTCCAGTTCAAGCAATAGGGTAACGTCACATGACGATGATCGCGCTACGATTTCCAGGAGGACGCTATCACGCGACCCCGTGGGGTCGGCATGTCAACGAAGGCGCCATCGAGTGGCCACCAAGCCCCTGGCGAGTGCTTCGCGCCCTGGTGGCGACGGGCTTCTCGAAGCTTGCTTGGCAAGCGGTGCCCGATGATGCGTGCTCCCTGATTACGCACCTCGCTACCGAGCCTCCGAGTTTTCGACTTCCTGCAGGCGAGGTCTCCCACACGCGCCATTACATGCCCGTGATCGAAGGACGGAAGCAGACCACGACCAAGGTCATCGATACCTTTGTGCGGTTAGACGCAGGTGAGGAGCTTCTCATCCATTTTCCTAGCGAGTTGCCGTCCGACGAGCTGGAACTTCTCGAGAGCCTAGTCTCAAGCCTCGGATACTTCGGCCGAGCCGAGAGCTGGGTTGAAGGACGCTTGGCTGACGACGTGATTCCCGATGCAACGTGGTGCGTCGCTCGCCAGAATGGCTCATCATCGTTGCCTGACCTAGGTGGCGGCGACGTAGCTCTCCTCGCTCCGGTTTCGGCATCGGAATATGACTCCTGGCGAAGCGCGGCGAGCGAACAAGCTAAGAGAGCGGCGTTCGCAAGCGTTCGGGCTGCCGCTGCGGCAAAGCACAAGCAGGCCACCAAGACGCAGCTTGCCCAGGCAGAAGCGAAAATCATGGCACTGTACCCAGACGACCTACTCGGCTGCCTGCTCCAGGAGACCGCCGACTTGCAGCAGCAAGGTTGGAGTCAGCCACCCGGTTCTCAGCAGATCCTGTATCGCCGGCCGGCAGGAACACTCGAGCGCCGGCCGCGACATCAAGCCTTTCATCCACGCTCCAGGCCTTCCGTTCAGGCCGCGTTGCTGGCCCTCACTTCGGATACGAAACGCGGTGATGTCCTTCCATTGTTCACGCGCTGCCTGCCGCAGGCTGAGCTGCTTCACCAGTCGCTGGTCAGCCTGCTCGGCGACGAGGCCTCGATGTGCTCCGTCCTTTCCGGCCGAGATCCAACCGAGGGCGGCCGTCTAACTGGTCACCAACACGCTCACTATCTGCCTTTGGATCTGGACGAGGACGGTCGCCTCGACCACGTCATCGTTCACGCGCCCATGGGGCTTGACGAGCGTGCTCAAGCAGCGATCGGACGCTTGCGGCGAACCTGGACTAAGGGTGGCGACAAGGATATCTTCGTTGCATGCGTTGGAATGGCCGACCTGTCGCAAGTCGCCGCGCAGTTGCGCCGGCGTTCAGGCAGATCCCTTTCGGAGTTGTCGACATCCCACCGCTGGAGCAGCATCACGCCCTTCGTTCCACCGCGACATCTCAAAAAGCGGAACCACAGTCTGGAAGATCAGATTCGCGCAGAGCTCGAAAGCAGAAGTCTGCCACCGCCGCAGCTCATTGACACGTTCAGCAGGAAAGAGCTGATTGAGAAGAAGCTGTTGCGCTTTGTCCGTACGCGCCGCGGCGAGAAACCCCAGCCCCCCGCGCACCGAGCGTTCGGTATTCGGCTAGTCTTCGACGAATCCATTTCTGGGCCGATCACTCTCGGCTACGCCAGCCACTACGGACTCGGCCTGTTCGCGGCCGAACACGGTGGCGCGGGTTCCAACCGCGTACGCTAAACGGGGCTATTGTGGATGACGGGTCACGCGCGGAAGATTTCCTCCCCGTGCGCATGCTCAACGAGTTCGCCTACTGTCCCCGGCTTTTTCACCTGATGCACGTGGAAGGCCGTTGGGCCGACAACGTCTATACCGTCGAGGGGAAACAAGCTCACCGGCGAGTGGACAAACTCGACCACGTCTTACCCGATCCAGAAGCCAGCCTCTCTAATCAGCCCGACGTTTCTTCTGTTACCGCTAGATTTGATGACGACGAACCACCCACCGTGACTCGTTCGGTACCGCTCTCCTCGGATCGTCTTCGTATCACAGCCAAGCTCGACTTGGTTTCCAGCGACGGGCGTGAGGCTGTGCCCGTCGAAACGAAGCGCGGGCGCGTGCCCAACAACGATCACCGTTCGTGGGAGCCGGAGCGCGTACAGCTGATGGCACAGGGGCTGCTCTTGCGCGAACACGGCTACCAGTGCGACCACGGATTGCTCTATTTCTCAGGCTCCAGAACACGCGTCGACGTGCCGTTCACCACCGAGCTTGAAGCGCTGACGCTGTCGTTAATCGAGGAGGCGCGCCAGTCCGCATATCGAGAGAAACTGCCTCCCCCTCTCGAAGATAGTCCTAAGTGCATTGGATGTTCCCTCAATGGAATCTGCCTGCCGGATGAGACGCTCGCACTTCAGCAAGTCCCTGCGGATCCCATAGCACCGGCCGTACGCCGACTGTATCCGGCCCGCGATGACGCCGTTCCACTGTATGTACAGGAGCAGGGAGCGAAGGTCGGAAAAACCGCAGAGAACTTGATCATCCGCAAGGGCAAGGACAACCTGGCCTCCGCCCGCCTCAAAGACGTGAGCCAGCTCGTATTGTGCGGGAACGTAGGCGTCAGCGCCCAAACCATTCATCTTCTCTCTGAAGCGGGCGTTCCTATCGTTCACCTATCTTCGGGGCACTGGTTCCATGCAATCACATATGGTATCGGGCTTCGCAATGCCTATGATCGCGCTGCGCAATTTGCGGCTGCGGCCCAACCGAACAGGTGTCTGAGCTTCGCAAAAGCGGTCGTTGCCGCGAAAGGGTCGAATCAACGCACGATGCTGAGACGTAACGGAACCGTCACCGATCGTACGCTTCGTGAAATGCAGGAATTGATCAAGAGCACGGCTCGGGTTCAGAGTGTGGAACAATTGCTTGGTCTCGAAGGCAGCCTCGCAGCACACTATTTTCGGCACTTCGATGGCATGCTCCGACCACGGGACTTCGATGCGGTGTGGGACTTCGCGAGCCGAAATCGGCGCCCGCCGAAGGACCCCGTCAATGCGCTGCTTTCCTTTGGCTACGCCCTACTGACCAAGGAGTGCACGGTGGCCCTCTTGGCTGAAGGTTTGGACCCGTGGTGGGGCTTCTATCACCGACCTCGACATGGACGCCCAGCCCTCGCATTGGATTTGATGGAGCCACTGCGCCCTTTGATCGCGGACTCCGCCGTCGTGAGTGCCGTGAACACCGGAATGTTAAAGGCCAAGGATTTCACGACGAGCAGGGCCGGATGCATGCTCAATCCAATCGCGCGCAAGGCCATGATCCAAGCCTATGAATCCCGGCTCGACCAGGTGGTTACTCATCCGGTGTTCGGCTATCGCTGCTCGTGGCGGAGCATGATTCGAGTTCACGCCCGATTGCTGGCACGTTGGTTGCGGGGAGACGTGCCCAGCTATCAAAGCATCGTCACCCGCTGATGACGAGCCGAAAACGGTACTTGGTCGCTTACGACGTCGCAGATGATAAGCGGCGCAACCAGGTCTTCAGAACGTTGTCTGGCTATGGGGACCGCGCACAATACAGCGTCTTTTTCTGCGAGGTGAATCCCCGCGAGCTGGCGGAGCTCCGCGGCAAGCTTCACCGGACCATCCATGATAGTGAGGATCAGGTCATGATACTGAAGCTGGGTGCGGCCACACAACCGCTAGAAACAGATCTCCAATGTCTTGGAAAACCCTATCGACCGGCAACAACGGTATTCGTTGTATGATTCGAGCGGCGGAGTGGTGCCCGAGTGCCCGCCGCCGCTCGTGCTCTTTGACAACTAGAGGTTTAAGCCATGACGACGCGGCCCACGAGCCAGTGCGAGCGCGTGCATACAACGACCTCTCGATAACAAGCGAAAAAGCCTTTATTTCGCAAAGAGTTGTCGAGCGGTCTGTTTCCGCGTTCATGAGAACGCGGCCCCATTGAAGCGCTTCCCTCATCTCCAGTTCGAGGACCGCCTGCTGGGTTTCCGCGTTCATGAGAACGCGGCCCCATTGAAGCGATATCCAGGACAAGATCACGGCGAAGCTCGCCAAGGTTTCCGCGTTCATGAGAACGCGGCCCCATTGAAGCAGGCTCTCCCCAAGATCGCCGTCGGTGATAACGACAACAGGTTTCCGCGTTCATGAGAACGCGGCCCCATTGAAGCAACGCGCCGGCCTTGATGCGCGTTGGGATCCAGGTGTCGTTTCCGCGTTCATGAGAACGCGGCCCCATTGAAGCCAGAAGTAGTGCTCGCGCACCCAGCCATCAATCCCTGTTTCCGCGTTCATGAGAACGCGGCCCCATTGAAGCGCATGTGGCGGCGTATCCACACTCGGCGCACCAGTGTTTCCGCGTTCATGAGAACGCGGCCCCATTGAAGCTCGAGCCATTCTCCGGCGCTCCTCGAGAGGAGGTCAGTTTCCGCGTTCATGAGAACGCGGCCCCATTGAAGCATCGACGAAATCAGCACGGCGCCACCGGCAGTCCAGGCGTTTCCGCGTTCATGAGAACGCGGCCCCATTGAAGCTGGTCAAACCGGCCGGATCTGATTCGGCAGCATATCGTTTCCGCGTTCATGAGAACGCGGCCCCATTGAAGCGCCGACGCCGACTACCTGGACGGGCGGCGGTGGTACGGTTTCCGCGTTCATGAGAACGCGGCCCCATTGAAGCTCGTCCGTCAAATGCCAAGCCTTGGCCTCTCCGTCGTTTCCGCGTTCATGAGAACGCGGCCCCATTGAAGCACGGCACGTCCGTTGACATAGTTGACGGAGAGGATGGTTTCCGCGTTCATGAGAACGCGGCCCCATTGAAGCCAGTTCGCCGACATGCTGGTGCGCGAGGGCGCTGCGCCGTTTCCGCGTTCATGAGAACGCGGCCCCATTGAAGCATGTCCAGCGTGCCACGCAGAGTAAACGATGCTCCAGGTTTCCGCGTTCATGAGAACGCGGCCCCATTGAAGCAGTTCCCCTTCGAACTCGAGCAGGTCGTCGCTTGAGGTTTCCGCGTTCATGAGAACGCGGCCCCATTGAAGCCTCCTGGCCGACTGGAAAACGGGGTTCTGGCCCCCGGTTTCCGCGTTCATGAGAACGCGGCCCCATTGAAGCTTGTTATTTCCTTCCCTCGGCGAGTCGTGGCTCCCGTTTCCGCGTTCATGAGAACGCGGCCCCATTGAAGCCCAGTCATTCTGCGAATCGACGTGCCAGCAGAGTTGCGTTTCCGCGTTCATGAGAACGCGGCCCCATTGAAGCCGAAACGTCATCGCTTGCCGGACATACCCAGCATCACGTTTCCGCGTTCATGAGAACGCGGCCCCATTGAAGCACGGTCGCGTCCCAATCGCGTAGGCGCTCTCGCTTTGTTTCCGCGTTCATGAGAACGCGGCCCCATTGAAGCCGCATGCCGTCGATCTCTGCCGACATCTGTTCCGTCGTTTCCGCGTTCATGAGAACGCGGCCCCATTGAAGCAGGGCGAGCTAGTGCGCGTCACCCACGACTATATCTCGAGTTTCCGCGTTCATGAGAACGCGGCCCCATTGAAGCCGGACGAGGTGCTTCGCCCGGGCGTTGACAAGCGGGTTTCCGCGTTCATGAGAACGCGGCCCCATTGAAGCCCGGTGGCGTTCGCGCCCCGAAGGACGTTAACCCCGTTTCCGCGTTCATGAGAACGCGGCCCCATTGAAGCAAGCGGCATCCCTTTTGGGACGTCTATGCCGATGTTTGGTTTCCGCGTTCATGAGAACGCGGCCCCATTGAAGCACCTTCATCTAGGTCGAGTTGCCGCCACTCGCAATAGCGTTTCCGCGTTCATGAGAACGCGGCCCCATTGAAGCGTTTCAGCAAAGCCGGTCGGCGTAGAATTAAAGAGTTTCCGCGTTCATGAGAACGCGGCCCCATTGAAGCCTTCTGCCCCCCGCGGAAGTCATCATGGACAAATTGGTTTCCGCGTTCATGAGAACGCGGCCCCATTGAAGCTCTCATGTCGGAGATGCGCTCGTGGACGATTGCCCCCGTTTCCGCGTTCATGAGAACGCGGCCCCATTGAAGCCCGTTTACCGCCATCCGCCGCATCTCCTTCTTGCTCAGTTTCCGCGTTCATGAGAACGCGGCCCCATTGAAGCGGCCCGAGCAATCTGTGCTGGGGTGAGCTAGGTGGGCGGGTTTCCGCGTTCATGAGAACGCGGCCCCATTGAAGCAGCCAGTATTCGGCCAAGGGCGTTCGGCAACTGCGCCGTTTCCGCGTTCATGAGAACGCGGCCCCATTGAAGCAATCCGAAGGATGAGCAAGCCAAACAGACGCGCGAAGATGTTTCCGCGTTCATGAGAACGCGGCCCCATTGAAGCTCGTCATCGGACAGCTCTCTGGTGTCCGGGGCCGCTAGTTTCCGCGTTCATGAGAACGCGGCCCCATTGAAGCGTGTCGCCAAACCACTCCTTCTGTAGCTCCAACGACAGGTTTCCGCGTTCATGAGAACGCGGCCCCATTGAAGCTTTCCCGCCCGGTCTCGTCGGGGCGGCCGCACCACCCACGTTTCCGCGTTCATGAGAACGCGGCCCCATTGAAGCGAGCTGGGGGTCAATCAGCCGCGCAAGCGGCCCCGTGTCGGCCAGGTTTCCGCGTTCATGAGAACGCGGCCCCATTGAAGCGAGCGGAGGGAAGCTGGATACCATCCTCTACGACGCCGTTTCCGCGTTCATGAGAACGCGGCCCCATTGAAGCCCTTGCCCCCCGTTATACGCGGCAAGGGCCATTGCCCGTTTCCGCGTTCATGAGAACGCGGCCCCATTGAAGCATGAACGCGGCCACCTTCGCCCTCGCGATTGGGATTCGCGTTTCCGCGTTCATGAGAACGCGGCCCCATTGAAGCGTGCTCGCGGCCGTCTTGGCAATCACGTCGGCGGCGTTTCCGCGTTCATGAGAACGCGGCCCCATTGAAGCGAGAAAATGGCCGGCCGCATCGTTTGAACGTTCGAGTTTCCGCGTTCATGAGAACGCGGCCCCATTGAAGCCTGACGGATGAGAGTGCCTTGGGTGACCCTCTCAAGTAGTTTCCGCGTTCATGAGAACGCGGCCCCATTGAAGCATATCGACACCGGACCGACCACGACCACCGAGGTTATGTTTCCGCGTTCATGAGAACGCGGCCCCATTGAAGCGGGAGCTGCGGGGGCTTCGGGTACTTCGGATTCCGGGTTTCCGCGTTCATGAGAACGCGGCCCCATTGAAGCGAGCACTTGGCCTGGTGTGAGTTCAATCTCGGCGGTCGTTTCCGCGTTCATGAGAACGCGGCCCCATTGAAGCTTTTCACCAACGTCGCCCTCTCTGAGCATCCTTCGGAGTTTCCGCGTTCATGAGAACGCGGCCCCATTGAAGCATTACGACGCCTCAAGCCCGATGCTCCGAGAGTTTCGTGTTTCCGCGTTCATGAGAACGCGGCCCCATTGAAGCGGTTTCACACGACACTCGCGCGCTTGGAGTCCGGTGAGTTTCCGCGTTCATGAGAACGCGGCCCCATTGAAGCCTTCCCTGTGACGCTATCCCAGGAGTCCGCCACAGAGGTTTCCGCGTTCATGAGAACGCGGCCCCATTGAAGCTAGTCCCACATCGCTGTACGCGGCCATCTGAGAGCCGTTTCCGCGTTCATGAGAACGCGGCCCCATTGAAGCACGCCCGAGTGGGACGCCTGCGCGCCTACGGGAACGCCATGTTTCCGCGTTCATGAGAACGCGGCCCCATTGAAGCGTGCCGGCGCATTGCCATGTCGATCGCGTCGTTCACGTTTCCGCGTTCATGAGAACGCGGCCCCATTGAAGCGGGTTTGGAAGCAAACCTAGTCACCGAACCCACTCAGTTTCCGCGTTCATGAGAACGCGGCCCCATTGAAGCACGCCCGCCTCTCGGAGGATCCGGCCGATGGCAGCCGTTTCCGCGTTCATGAGAACGCGGCCCCATTGAAGCGCCCTCCAATCGCCCCAGGTCGCGCGCCCGACTTCCGTTTCCGCGTTCATGAGAACGCGGCCCCATTGAAGCCGTGTCCGTCCATGTCTCAACCACCTCGAAGAACTGTTTCCGCGTTCATGAGAACGCGGCCCCATTGAAGCCTGGTGTTCACCTTCACAGCCATGCCATGCTGATTTGTTTCCGCGTTCATGAGAACGCGGCCCCATTGAAGCACTTTTGCCTTAAGGCGTGGCGTCATCTGACTTCTCCGTTTCCGCGTTCATGAGAACGCGGCCCCATTGAAGCCCAGGCTGGCCTCGTTGGTCCCCGAAACCTGGATGCGTTTCCGCGTTCATGAGAACGCGGCCCCATTGAAGCAAGCTTTTTGAATTGCATCCTATCGGATTCGCAACTCGTTTCCGCGTTCATGAGAACGCGGCCCCATTGAAGCGACCCAGCTGCCAATGCAGCACACGACGCGCTGTCGGGTTTCCGCGTTCATGAGAACGCGGCCCCATTGAAGCAAGTCCCTCCTGGGAGCGCGCGGTTCCCAGTAGCTCAAGTTTCCGCGTTCATGAGAACGCGGCCCCATTGAAGCTAGAACAGGTTCCCGCCCACCACGGCGCCGCCGAAAGTCACGTTTCCGCGTTCATGAGAACGCGGCCCCATTGAAGCTTGTCGCGCCACTCCCGGTACGTCTCGACGTAGGCGAGTTTCCGCGTTCATGAGAACGCGGCCCCATTGAAGCTTGGGGTCCACCTTCCACTTGCCGCCGGGCGTCGGGGTGGTTTCCGCGTTCATGAGAACGCGGCCCCATTGAAGCGATCTCTTCCCTGCGCATCGATTCGAGATGGCTTCGGGTTTCCGCGTTCATGAGAACGCGGCCCCATTGAAGCTGGGTGTAGGCGAAACGCTCCTGGATACGGCAAAGTGGGTTTCCGCGTTCATGAGAACGCGGCCCCATTGAAGCAACGTCACGGCTGCGTTGTTGGCCCACGCGACCTTGGCGTTTCCGCGTTCATGAGAACGCGGCCCCATTGAAGCAAGATATTATTAGCCAACACCGAACCCACTGACCCCGTCCTGTGCCAAAACTCGGCCCTCTTGAAATAGCCGATAAATCAACAGCTTAGCGTCTGTGTTTTGCGACTGGGCCAAGGGCTGGAGGCTCTACAATCGTCTGGACCGAGGGTGTTATCTTCAGATCCATGATGACGTACCACGTGCGATTCTTACTGCTCGTTCTGGCTGGCTGGGTCAACCGCCAGCAGCAGGATGTGATCGACTACCTGCGAGAGGAAAACCGTGTGCTCCGTGCCGGGCTTCGGGGCAAGCGTCTCAGGCTCTCTGACGACAACCGACGCAGGCTCACCGTCAAGGCCCAGGCTTTGGGCCGGGAGGCGCTGGCCCAGATTGCGTCGGTTGCCACACCCTCCGATTCGGGCGGCGACCTGACGGACTGAATACTGCGTATTCTTCTCTCGTTTAGCCTCCCTCAGCTTTCGAACGTGAGTTCCGAAGTTGGTCATACGTTGGTGCTTCCGCCATTAAGTGTTGGTGAGATGACGCTAAGATTTTACAGTGCATTAAATTACAGCCAAAATAGCGCTTACGACCTTCGCCGCACGCTAAATGGAGCGCAAGCGCCTCTTTTGCAACGGGATGCGTACATATTACCAACAGTAAACAGCGCAAGCACCGCCGAATGCCCGCCATGGGTCCGGCACTGGCGTTCGTACGCAAGAACGCGGCGCATGAAAACGCGAGAGAGCGAGCGTGGGGGAGCAGCCCCGAAGGCCTGCTCCCAGACCCGCCGTAAGCTGGCGAAGTCCAAACCGTCCAAACCGACGTTCCGGCCAACCCCTGTATCCTGCGGCATCACCGAACGTTCGCTCTTGTGCTCGATAAAGTCCAGTCTAATGAGGGACTTCCGGGTGCGAAGCTCACTGCCCGTAGCTCGCCCCACAGCCGATTTGAGCCAGCCGTACGCACCCCCGGTGGGCCTGTCGCTCGCCACCCGCAGCCCAGGGGTCGGAAGCCAGCCCTGCGGCGCGAAATACCCTCGATTCTGCACGGATTCCAAGGGCGTCTAAGCTGCTGATTTGTGGTCTATTTCAAAAGGGCCGAGTTTTGGCACAGGACGGGGTCAGGGTGAAGAGGTCACGGTGGCGCATCCCGACATGTTCAACAACGTGTACTCTCTACCTTGTAAAGATCGTAAAAGCCGCCCAAGGTGGCGAAGCTTGGAAGTCGGCCTCTCGCACCGCGACAAAGAACTCCGGTAGCTCCGGGAACGACTGGACACCTATTCCCTTGTTCCTGATGGCTAGCTGCTCTGGAATCGGTGCAACGGAGCCTCGCAGTTCGAGGGCTACGACCGCTTCACCTGTAGCCGTGAATTGCTGTGCATCGATAAACAGAAGGCCAAAGTCCGTTTGCCCAACACGCTGAGTCTGCCCCGCGTATACCCTATTCGTAGACCAGAGTGAGGGAATTCGGGCGGGTTCCAGACACTCCGCCGCTGGTTTCCATCCGATGTTGCGTAGGTTGTTGTCAAAAAGATCAGCAGATGGTTGAGCAACTGAAGTAGTTGCTAGGCGAGTGTCTCCTCTGGAGACCACAATATCGAGGGAAATTGGTCCCGTTCTGTCAAACGCTAGTGCTCCAACCGGCGACACTGCAACCTGGATGTCTTCGCCGGACCAAGCTTCAATAAGTTGGATAGTGCCGTAGATCCCTACCAAAAAGACAGCCATGATCGCCGCCACGAGCGCCACTCGTTGATGGATTTTACGAAAGATGACCGCGATTAGCACCATCCCAACAAACCCAGACGGCAAACCAAGATCCGTAAGTTGTTCAATCATCGTTCGTTACTTTCCCGGTGATGTCCTATCGCCTGCTGACATTCCGGTGGCGACTCGGTTGACGATTAAGTGACGTTCACCGCGCACGATCCCAGGGAAGGCCACCCCCTGCTGTCCCATCTGGGCAAGCAAGCCGTCGACAGCTTTCGCAGTTTCGAAGAGGCACTCGTCACCGAAGACCAGGAGTACGACGTCATCGCGCTCCCCGAGCAGCGTCGTTGGCAACCGGTACCGCGAGACTAGCGAGTTCCAAGGACTCGCGCAGTCAGACTTGTCTCATCTCATCGCCGCCGCGTCTTATTGCTTCGCTGTCTTCTTCGCCTTCTCTGCCGCTTTGGCTTCTCGCACCTTTGCCTTCTCCGCCGCTTTGGCCTTGGCTTCCCGCACCTTTAGCCACGCACGGACCTCCCGCAGACGGAATTGAGACGCCACGCCGCGCCCTCTAGTGTGGACCGGCATCCCAGACCGCTCCCATTTTGTTACCATCTGTTTATCGACGCCCAAATGCTCGGCTAGCTCCGACCTCGTCAACACTCGCGCTTTGGCCATAGTCCTCCTCCAAATGGCACTGCCCCCTTCTGCATTGAAAGACGCTCTTAGGGTACTACGGTTTCCCCTTGAACGAAGGATTCTAATTCCTTTACTTCATTTCCACTCCTTTTGAGGGTAGCTCGTGTCCGTCAATTCATGACACTGATGGTCTATTTCAAAAGGGCCGAGTTTTGGCACAGGACGGGGTTGCTGGGGTATGGCCTGGCTCGAGAAGACGCTTCCTGAGGCATTCTCGCGCGTCGTTTTGGCGCCGCATCGTCTGGTACCCAGCTGCGGAAAGTGTGGACACCCTATTGAGTAGTCTGTCTTTCTGACTAGGCATCATAATGTCAATCGCGTCTTTCAGTGTCACCCTGAGGGCGCTTTGCTTACCGATGCCGCTCATGTGGAAACTCCCACTTTTTCGGAGAGCCCTTTGAACGCGGCGAGTAGGCGGGAGTAGAATAGCTCCGCGATCGCTTCCTGCCGGGCTCCCTCGTGAAAGTGGCAGGACAGTCAAGCCGGGGTGCTAGCCCCGGCTTTTTCTGTATCTGGTGAAGGCGCAGCTCGGTCAGCGGTTACGCTTGAGCGACGAGCAGCGTCGACGGCTCGCGGTCAAGGGGAACAACGCCGAGCATAGCGGCGAAGTTTCGCCGTCTTCGGCCAGGAATTCAAGCGGAGCGTAAGTCCTTGATTTCGTGGGCGGAGCAGTTTTGACGATGCACAGCTAGCAGAACTCTTCAAGCAGGGTTTGGCGACGGGAACAGTCCCTTGATCGTCTCTTCAAATCCTTGGCGACGCAACTCCCTGGCGATGAAGGGGAAGTGCGCCTGGAGGTAGTCGAACGTCGTGTGGCCCCAAGAGTAGCTCTGCACTACAGAGAAGCGCCACTCGACCAGAGAGTCATCCTTGTTGAGGCGCAGTACCCGAATCGTGCGCTGCACGAGTTCCTGTTCGTTGTCACTGAGGCCATCTCCCGACACCACATAGAAGTTAGTGAAGTTGAGGGCGAACCAAGTATCCTCGATTGCGAAGGGGTCGACGATGTCATCCCGATCCCCCTTGTAGCTGTTGAGCTTCTCGAAGGCGAGGCGGTAGTTGCCCCACTCGTAAGCGAGGGCGGGCATCACCGACTTCGGCCGAAAGTGATCAATTGAGCCATGGGCTGGTATCCAACAGGCACAGTACGCACAGAGATGACGATAGGCCGTGCGGGCCTGTGGCAGCATTCTCTTCCAGTAATCCTTACGCCTGAAGTCCTGACTGGTGGGAAACGCGCAACAACGTAGGAAGGCAGTACCGGGCTTTCGGACTTGGTGGTCGAAGTCAGGTGGCTCCGGAGCCACGCGCACACGAATCATACCTCGGCTCCGTGCTGTCTGGCGAAGAAGACCCACCGTTGCCAGAAAATGTCGTCCGCTGGGAGCGTGCCCCTCAGCTGCTCGGTGATGCTGTTAAGCTGTTCCCGGTTCGGACGAGGATCGTCCAGCACTCTCTTCGCCTCCTCTACGGTGCTTTCACCTTCTCGTGATCGGGCCTGCTTGAGTTCGAACACGTCCGATGTCAACCACTCGTCCACGCGGCCCAACCGCAGGAAGTCGACTGGGTTGAACGCGACCTCCCTGGAGTCAGAAAGCTGAAGGTGATACACCCGGTCGCTCTCGTCTGAGAACAGGGCCTCCAGAGAAAGCATGACAAGCGGGGAATGCGTGGTGACCATGATTTGGGGCTCGATCTCCTTGCTCAGAATCGACGAGACATCCAGGATGGCAGGGAGAATGACCCGCTGCCACTGCGGGTGCAAGTGCGCCTCCATCTCGTCTATCAGCACCACGATGCGTTGCTCCGGCTGCTTCCGCGACAGATTCGCGGCAATCCGGTGCTCTGTCCACGCCCACACGAGCAGGTAGCCGAGGGTGGCTATCCGGCGCACGCCAGCCGACTCGTGGATGAAGGGGACATCGCCGTATGAGTGCTTGAGCACTGGGATCTCCCTGGCGTCACCGGGAACTCTTACTGGGTCGCCAGGCGTGAGATGCTCGGCTTCTGGGGGAGAGAGCCGTTCGAGTACCTTCGTGAAGAGCTCGAACTTGGCGTGGTCTGGGTGGTGCTGCCAGTTCACCCAGTCGCGCAACAGGCCCTCGATCTTGCCAGGAAGACCATCGAGCACATCGTCCCTCTGGAACACCAGAATCCGGGTATCCTCTCGTGCGTGCTTTGACTGGCGCATAGGGTCCCACACGGCAAACGACCCATCTACGCGGGCATAGACGATTAGCCCCGGAATCGTGGGCCGGCCTTTTGGAAATGGCCAGTCTTGGTTCTCCCAGTTGTAACGGATCGTCTTCTCCTCGGCCGTCCCGCCCGCCCGCACTATGTTGAACTTGATTGCGGGCTCCGACTTCGCTGCGTCAGGGCGTGGAGAGGCCACAGAACCTGACCAATGGCCGGTGAGGCTCCACCACGCGCAGTCCAGCAGGAAACTCTTGCCGAGTCCGTTGTCGCCGGTGATGATGCTGAGCCGCTCCCCAGGCTCATAGAGTAACCTGCGGACAGGCCCGATTCCGGCTATCTCGAGGAGCCGGAGGGTGCCACCGGTCTCAGGTGTCGCATCGGGCGGCGGCGGTGCACCCACAGCACGGAGCAGGTTCCTACCCTGGCACAGGTAGTGAGCACCAATTGCACGTGATGCTTCTGGTGGTAGGCCGGTGTCAAAGAGCTCCCGCTGCTCTTCATCTGATATGTGATAGTCGCGGAAGAAGGCCGAGAGGACGTCTGCAGCGGCCGTTTGTGGCGGCCAGTCTGTTTCCCGGTATAGCCACACCGCGAGCCAGAAAGCAGAGACCGAATAAGTCTGATCACGCGCGAGCTTCGCCTTAAGTGTGGGCACGTAGTCGGTCTTCCATCCCCACTGATCGGTGTTTCGCTTATGCAGGAAAGCTTCGGCAAGTTGCCCTCGGGTTCGCGTGCTCTGCGAGCCTGACATGGGGTACTTTTGGGACAACCATGACCGCCGAGAGGACGTCTTGAAGGGCTGGTAGTAGTAGGTGGATTGGGGATCCGGTTTGTAGTGGAGCTGAAGAAACTCCTTCTCATTGTGATTCACGGGGAAGGAAACCATGTGACCGACAGGGAGTCTGCCCTGCTTACAAACCAGGTAGGTAATTCCGAAGAATGGATGGACGCGCCGCAGGCGGGTGGCTGCCTGCTGGATGGCTGCCTCCGTTAGGTACATATCGAGAGCTTCGTCAGGTGCTCCACGATGTGGCGGCAGAAATTAGGTTGTAGGTCAATGCCGGTCACGTCGCAACCATGGGCCAGTGCGACTCGCAACGTAGTTCCAGCGCCCACGAATGGGTCGAGGACGGTGCCGCCTGATTCGCATCCCATCAAGAGGCACTTCTCGACGAGTTCATCGGGGTATGGAGCTGTATCCAAGCCGTTGGGCAGGGGTTTCGGGCGTGCCGGTATGGTCCACACGTCCTCTTCAATCACGATATCCTCCAACGCCTCACGGCTGAAGTGATAATACCTGTCCTTTGCGAACATGAAAACATACTCATAGCTCCGCCGCGGCCGATCCCTTACGGCTTCTGGCAATGTCTGGTGGCGGTGCCAGATAATCGTGCTCCTGAGAACCCACTGACGCGCCATCATTTCCATAGCCACGCGCCAGGGGACTCCGATGAGTGACTTGCGCAACACACCGATGCCCAATCCTCCGCTCTTATCAACGGGCCTAACGCCGAAGCGCCGCTTCCTGCTCTTCTTGTCCTGTCCGTGTGCTCGACCCTTGCCTGAGTAGTAGGTGTCCCCAAGGTTCAGAAAGAGCAGCCCATCTGATCGGAGAACCCGATGGACTTCGTCCATCACGGCCGCGAGACTTTGGACATATTCGCCCACGGAGTCCTCCAAACCCATTTGGCCTGCTACTCCGTAGTCTCGTAGACTGTAGTAGGGAGGCGAGGTCACTACGCAGTTGAACCTCTCTTCGGGAAGGCCAGCAAGCACACTCTGGGCGTCACCGCAGTGGACGTGCCAGCACCTACCCTCGATTGTGCTCCCCTCCCACGAATTGATTGGGGTTGACGGAGAGACAGCGGTGCTACCGGACCCGTCTGCCAAACCTTATGCCTCCTCGCCCGTGGCCGGGCAGTGAATAGCGTGGACGGCAGGACACCGCCGCGGTCACCTGCTCCACTTTCGAGCCGGGGTCCTTCCCGTCCACAACCGTTGTGAATCCTCAGAGCGAGACGTTTCTTGAGCGGTTAACCTTCTTGACTTGCAGGCCTTATGAACTTCATCAGGCGTTTGGTAGTCCAACGATGAGTGAAGCCGGTCCCGGTCGTAGTAACGAACGTACGCATCAATGCAGACCTTCAGATAATCGTCGGTCGAGAATTCGAACTCCTTCTTGAGTTGGGCGACAGAGGTGCCCTCGAAAACGATCACGTCCCGAGTGCCCATCACTTCTTCATGGAAGACGCCAGCCTCGTCATCGAAAGTAACCGCTGCACGGTATCTTTTGAATTCTATCATCGTTTTCAGGGCGTCTTTGACAGAAAAGACCTTTCCCTCCACTGCACTACAATCCGGGCAGACCCTTTCATCTTGTACCGTTGAGACCATCACCCTCGCGATGCCCACTCGATCCATGCGCTTGAGAACAGCGCGGAGCCGTTTTCGGTCTGCGCGTTCAGCCATCCGGATCTACACGGGAAAGAAGAATGGCTCAAGAATCAGCTGGCTAAACTGCCACGCGTGGATTTTTCGACCCCGTCCTGTGCCAAAACTCGGCCCTTTTGAAATAGACCATAAATCAGCAGCTTAGTGTCTGTGTTTGCGACCGGGCCAAGGGCCGTAGGCTTTACAATCTCTTGGGCGGGCGGGTCGTCATCATGCAGATGACCACCTAGTCGAGAGCGAATATCGAAGCGTGTTCCTGAAGCTGTTTCCGCGCTACGTCGGTCGAGCCCACCGAGGGCCTACCGTCGCCAGCGACAATCTACGCGGCACGGTAGTAGTAGTTGAGAATGCCCCCGAGTCGCTCTCGCGACACGATGGGGCCAGCGTCATTCGCGCTTGCCGGCAGAGGTGTGATGAGTTCGTTGCCGAGACCTTGGTGGTTCCGTTCTGTGTGATAGTGCACTACGTATTCGGTTACCGCTGTCCGCAGGTGTCGCTCACTGAGAGGCACGAAGCGGTCGAGACATTCTCGACGTATGGAGAGAACGAATCTTTCCGCATATGCGTTCAGATTCGGACTATTAGCGGGAAGGCGGAGGGGCTTCACGCCTGAATCTCTCAACAGCCCACGTACCGCCTCGGTGAATAGCGGGTCCCGGTCGTGGATGAGGTACCGCTTGCCAAGGAGGAAACCATCCCACATGTCCGTGAGGTTTCTTGCCACCTGCTTCATCCACTCCCCGTTTGGGTCCGAGCTTATCCCACCGATGCATACGCAGCGAGTGGCGATATCGATGACAAACAGGACATGGTAGCGGACGAGCCCGAACGGGTTCACCACCTCGACGGTGAACAGGTCGGTCGCAGCGATAGCGCCCCAATGAGCCTTGATGAAGGTGCTCCACGACATGCTCTTGCCCCGCTCCGGGGCAGGAGCGATACCGTGCTCGGCGAGGACCCTCTTGATGGTGTTGCGTCCGAGTTCATGTCCGAGGTTCTTGAGTACGCCCCGCAGGCGCGTATATCCCCACGTCGGGTTCTCCCGCGCCATGCGTACAATGAGCTCACGGATGTCCTTCGCCGTGGGAGGTCGGCCTGGGCTCCGGTTCTTGCTGCCATCGTACTTGGCTGCGATGAGGCAGCGGTACCAGCGTAGAAGCGTAGCGGGTGTGGCAACGGACGCAATCTGGGCCAGCGCCTCGCGGCCCAAGGCCTGGGCCTTGACGGCGAGCCTACGCCGGTCGTCGTCAGAGAGCCTGAGACGCTTGCCCCGAAGCCCGGCTCGGAGCACACGGTTTTCCTCTTGCAGGTAGTCGATCACATCCTGCTGCTGGCGGTTGACCCAGCCAGCCAGAACGAGCAGTAGGAATTGCACGTGGTACGTCATGATGGAACTGAAGATAACACCCTCGGGCCAGACGATTGTAGAGCCCACGGCCCTTGGCCCGGTCGCAAAACACAGACGCTAAGCTGCTGATTTATCGGCTATTTCAAGAGGGCCGAGTTTTGGCACAGGACGGGCTTGCCGATCCCAAAACGGATTACGGCTCTACTTGAGACGTGGAAGTGGCGTCATCTTGACCGCCATCCCACGCACTCGACCGCTCGATTGCCGAAATATGCTGCCAACGCTTCGAGGAGACCGAATGAGAGTTCGGCGGTCGTTTGCGTCGCAGTTCCCACAACCGGTCCGGCGAGATCGATGTCTCCAGGGGCACCGAGGGCCAAAAGCGGCGCGGGCATTGGCGCGGACCACTCGCCGGTCACCGCCGTGCCATTCTGGACCAGTTCCGCTTGCCCATCGCCGGAGAATAGAATTCCGTCGAACGTCCCGGACCACCTGCCGGTGAGTGTCACGTACTCGTGCACCTGGTTGTCGTCGGGCGCCGTCGGCGCCGTCGGTCCGTCGTCGCCGCACGAACCGGCCAGCAACGCAAGACAGACGATGACCGCTGAACGTGTCACGGGCTTATGGCAACTCTGAATGTTTCCCAAGCCTGTATAAGCTGGGTGCCACCCAAGGTTAGCCCGCCGCCCCCGCCAAGTACTGCAAGAACGTAGTGGCCGCTATGGCTTTGGAAGGCAATCGCGTCGCCAGTCCGAATGTCCGACACGTTTTCCTCGTCAACGCGATGTATCCGGAACGATTCCCATGTCCCTGGAGCCGTTGCACCAGCGTCCAGAACATCGCCGCCGCCGGCCACGGCGCGGACATAGAACGAGGCATCCGTACGAAGATGGACGACGTCGCCGGACATCACGCACCCGCCGTTCTGATCCTCAAGAGTGAACCGTTCCCACGGCCCGGCTGTGTTCCCGTCCGCTCGTAACTGCCCTCCCCCGCCACCCTCCGCGACCAGGTATTGCCCGTTGTGGGCCTGTAAAGTGACCTCTGCGGGGCCGTCGATGCCGAGACACGGCGTCCGCCGAAAATTCGCAATAGCGGAAGCATTTTCGTTATGGACACGGCGACCGTCTGCCGGTCCTTCGATATCATCAGACGGAGTTGCTCCTGACACCCCCATCGGGTCACCGCGGTAGGACTGATCAGGGTTGGAAAAGCGAAACAGCTGTGGGCAAGGCGACCGGCCCTTTCCGTCCGGGTGGGGAATCGACTCGAAGCCCGCGTCCGCGCACTGCAACTCGTACGCCATGACAGTGTGCCAGCGTCTCGACTCCGTCGCCCCGGCCTCGAACGCCTTCTGGTTCACATAGCCAAATGCATACGGAGGTTCCAGGCGCCTCAATATCTCTCCCTCTCTATCTTGAGCATAACGGTCGTGATACATTCCCATGTTGTGCCCAATTTCATGAGCAATATTTTCAGACCGACTGGGACAATTCGAATACATGGCGGTAGGCGTAGAAGACAAGGAGAAAGCGCCATAGAGGTCAGCTAGCCCACTACAACCAGCAGGCGTGCCGATGACCAAATGAACCAGGTCCGCGTAGTATTGATCGCGCCACGCGTGAACCTCGTCCATCTGTCCATCCGATGGATCTGTCAATGCTCTGAGAGCTGGCCTCATTGTCTCCAAAGAGTTGGTCATTGTGGGTTCTTCTATGTAAGTGACCTCTGCCGCGTGTGCCAAATGCAGCCGATGCTGGATGCCGCTCTCTGCATAGGACCGGTTGATTTCGGTGATGAAAAGATCTATCAGCGTTCTGATCCCAGCTGTCCCTCCCTCGGCATCCCGCGCAGCAGGAGTATAGACCACCATGACATCAATGCGTGAAGGATCATCATCTGATTCCGATCGGAGAGGTTCGCCAGCGTCTGTCACTCCGAATGACTGCGGATGACGACTTCCGGTCTGGAAGCCTCCATCAAAGATGGGTGGTTCCCTGAAGATAGCATCAGCAGGGTCCACTTGTCGGATCCTGACGACACCGAGGTTAGTCGAACGGATGTCGTAGATCTCTGTTGGAGTCCGTACCGTCCCTGCGACAGTATCTCCATTGACTACTAGTGTCAATGTGCCGAATGGCACGCCTACCAGGTCGCCGAACAGCGCATAGCCCGATGAGGTAGTCGCGGTTCGTGAAACAATTGCCTTGAACACGGTGTCGTTAAACAGGTTCAGTACCAGTACTGTTGATGCGACTCCCCCGCTTGCATGAACAAACGCCCTCGACAACTGCTGATCGTCAACTCGGACTAGGCGCGTACGGTCTAGTCCCAGTCCCGTAGTCCGTACGGGCTCAATCTCGACGAACAGCCACTTCTCTTGAGCAACGGCGACAACACACCACAATGCGTTCATCATTGCCAGTCCAACGACGACCGTTCGCATATAAGAACCTCCCCGAGCCCAGGAACTAGCTAGTACCCGTCCTGAAGCCTGTAAGGGATTGAGAAAAAAGGAGAAATCGCAAATTTAGGGCTAGTCTTCTGAGGGGGTGTCGATTAAGGATCGTGTCGTTGAAAACATCTGATTCTAAATGACTTAACTCCAAAGGAGACCAGCCCTAAATGCGAAAAACGATCAACCCACAGCCAAATCTACGTGAGCCCTGGCTGGAGCTGGAGCACGCACGCGAACTCGAAACGATCTCGTCGCTGCTCGATGCCCATCCTAAACTCAATGAGCTGGTACTGCAAGACCTGAAGTCGGTCACCCCATCGGCAGGGAGCGATGTTGGTCGTGGGGGAATGAGCGCGGAGCAGGTTCTCCGGGCGTTGTTGGTCAAGCAGCTGAATCAGTTCAGCTATCGGGAGCTGGCGTTTCACTTGGCAGACTCTCGAAGCTATCGGACGTTTTGCCAGCTCGGCATCATAGAGCCGACCCCGTCGAAGTCGACCCTAGCAGCAAACATCAAAGCCGTGAAGTTCGAAACGCTGGAGCAGATCAACCGAGAGCTGGTGAGCGTTGCCGAGGATGCTGGGATCGAAAAGGGAAGAAAAGTACGAGTGGACTGCACGGTAGTGGAATCAAACATTCATCCGCCTACAGACTCCGAGCTTCTTTATGACTGTGTTCGGGTTCTCACTCGCCTGATGTGCGGAGCTCGCGAACTGCTGGGTACAGTAGTGGTCTTCGGCAATCGAACGCGTCGAGCGAAGAGACGTCGACTGGGAGTTCTGAACGCGAAGGATAAGCAACAAAGGCGTCGCGTCTATCGAGATCTACTGAAGGTGACGGAAGAAACCTATCGCTCCGCTCAACGCGTTGCAGAACAGTTAGAAGAGTCGGGCTTGACCGAGCCTGTGAAGCGAGCGAGTACGGAGAGGATCGCCGCGGATTTTGAGCACTTTCTCGTCCTCACCAAGAAAGTCATCAACCAAACCCAACGCCGAGTGATCGACGAAGAGCGTGTGCCTGCAGAGGAAAAGGTCGTTTCTGTCTTCGAAGAACACACCGACATTATTCGCAAAGACCGGCGCGAGACCCTCTACGGTCACAAGGTGTGTCTGACTGGTGGTTCGTCCTCGATGATTTTGGATTGCGTGATCTTGGATGGGAATCCGGCCGATTCAACTCTCGCGGAAACCATGATCGACCGTCTAGTCGAACTCTACGAGCGGGCCCCGCGCCAGGTCGCCTACGATGGCGCGTTTTCTTCAAAGGCAAACTTGGAAGCCATCAAAGGCAAGGGAGTTGAAGATGTTGCCTTTACCAAGGCTCAAGGTTTCGCCGTGACCGATATGGTCAAGAGTTCCTGGGTCTATCAACGCCTGCGGCGATTTCGCTGCGGGATCGAAGGCATCATTTCGTTCTTGAAACGAGTCTTTGGTCTCGACCGATGCACATTGACCTTGCCCGGGAAAAGTGGACGGGTTGATTAGCTTGCATTGGCAGAGTTAAGAGCGTGAAGCCGTTCGAACTCCATTGGGCTGAGGTAATCGAGCGCTGAGTGGAGTCGGTACGGGTTGTAAAAGGCTTCAATGTAATCAGCGATTGCATTCTTGGCATGGCGCCGTGTTGGCCAGGGATGACGGTATACGAGTTCGGTCTTGAGCGTACCGAAAAAACTCTCGGTGACGGCGTTGTCCCAGCAGTCTCCGCGACGGCTCATAGAACAGATGATACCGTGGTCGTCGAGTACGTCCTGATAACTCTCGGCCGCGTACTGGACACCGCGATCAGAGTGATGAAGCAGACCAGCTCCGGGCACACGTCGTCCCAAAGCCATATAGAGCGCTTCGAGTGCGAGCTCAGTCCTGAGGTGCGACCGCATCCCCCAGCCGACGACGCGGCGCGAAAACAGGTCGAGAACTACGGCTAGGTACAGCCACCCCTCCCAGGTCCGAATGTAGGTGATGTCCGTCGTCCAGAACTGGTTGGGCCGCTCGGCCTCGAAACGACGAGCCAACACGTTCGGTGCCACCGGCTTGTCGTGTTGGCTGTTGGTCGTCTTGCGGAAGCGCCTTTGCGGCACGCCCCGTAGGCCGATTTCGCGCATCAACCGAGCCACTCGATGCTTGCCGACCTCGAGGCCTTGTTGGACCAGTTCCTTGACCACACGCAATCTGCCGTACGTGCCGCGGCTTTTCGTGTGGGCCGCTTGGATGTGAGGCTTTAACTTCGCGTCCTCACTGTGACGGTGACTCGGCGCCCGGTCGATGTGCGCGTAGTAGCCGCTCCGCGACACCTGCAACACTCGGCACATCACGCGCACCGGATAGTTGGCCTTCTCCGCGTTGATGAACTCGAATCTCATTTGCTTTCCTTCGCGAAGAAGGCCGTCGCTTTTTTTAGGATTTCTCGCTCCTGCTCCAACGTCCGCACTCGACGACGCAGCGTACGCAGTTCCTCTTGTTCCGCTGTCGTTAACGCCCCACTCCGCCCCGCGCCGCGGTCAACATCGTATTGCTTTACCCAGTTGCGAAGCGCCGATTCTGTCAGGTCCAATTCCTTCGCTACCTGACCGATGCGCCGGTCCCCCTGCTTGCACAGGCGGACCGCCTCCTTCTTGAATTCCTTCGTGAACTTTCGTCTCTTCCGTTTTTCCATGGACGCCTCCCGGCGCATTGTCGCGCCTCTCGGTAGGTGTCCACAAAACCCGGGCAGGGCCACATGGCGCTCATTGCCTTCTTTTAAATCGTACGTATGGGGTTCCATCATCACCTGCAATGTACTGGTGATGGCGAGACATCTATTAAGATAATAACTATTACTCTTCCGCTCCCATAGCCTTGGATTCCTGACGATTCGCCTCTCGTTTCGTCCAAGATTTTCATTCGCTCTCAACCCTACGAAGTTCCCTACCGAAACCGTATAATACCCACATCTTCGGTAGGCCTGTCGCACACCACAAGTTATGGTGTTTCTGGACAGGAACTAGCTAACTCCAATAGGTAAGCCACCGCCTATGGCGGTGCGACTCGAAAAGGCTCTGCCGTTCCAGCGTGTGGTAGACGATCTCCTTTCAATGAACCGGGAAGTTCAAAAGAAAGGAGATCGACATGCGAGAGTGGAAGAACCAATCGCACGTGAAATGGTACTGCAAATATCACATTGTGTTCAGCCCGAAATACCGAAAGAAGGCGATGTTCGGAAGTTTGAGGAAGGGGGTTGGGAGAATCCTCCGGGAACTCTGCAAGCAGGCGGGAGTCGAATTGGTGGAGGGACACGCGATGTCGGACCATGTGCACTTGTGTTTGAGTATTCCACCGAAGTACAGCGTGGCAAACACGGTAGGGTTTCTGAAGGGCAAGTCTGCGATACGAATCCATCGTGAATACTTGGGGAAACGGAGAAACTTCACGGGGTTCCATTTCTGGGCACGCGGTTACTGTGTCAGCACGGTGGGTCTAGACGAGGCGGTCATTCGGGAGTACATCCGAAATCAGGAGGAAGAAGAAAAGCGTCAAGAACAGCTGAACCTCAGGGGGCTTTAGCCCCCTTCCGCACGGTGGGGGCCCCTTCAAGGGGCCTTCATCAAACCACCCGCTATGCGGGTGGTAGTTGATTGTTCTCGGCTCACGTAGTCCACCATACGCTTGATCGGGGGCGGGATGTGTCCCGAGGTCCGTGGAAAAAGAACGGCGCCCTCCACTCCGTCATCAGAGTATCACATCAGGCGGCAAACTTGTTATCGACGTAATCGACGACCGAACCGGGATCGCCACAGCGCGCCCCAGTGTGGTGCAAATAGTACGTCGAGCTCGACATCGGCCTGTGGACGTAGCGGATACGACAAGCTTCTCAAAAACCGCCGAAACGCACTCAATTAGCGGCTCATCTTGCTGGAGAGATTCTGACGCGGAGTGGGGGTTAGACTGCGAGATAGGCATGTGACCTCCTTGGACCAGACAGGCCCTGGATCTACGGCACCATACAGGTGCCACTTGTTAATCCAACCGCCAGTTAGGTGCCTTGGTGCACAACTCGCGATCTCGGTCCACAATTGTCCTGTACTCGCGGATTCGAGGTTCCCCATGAGCATTTTCAAACGCACTCAGCGGAAGTATGTGAAGAAGGCCTATCGCGTGAGGAATTGGCGTGAATATGAGGCGGGTCTACGCAACCGTGGGAGCCTGACCGTCTGGATCTCGCTCACCGCCGGCAAGCTTGTGAACTGGGACGCGCCCCGGCCAAGGAGGAGGAAACCGGGCCGTCAACGCAAGTACTCGAACCACGCCATCGAGACGGCTGTCACCCTGGGCATGGTGTTTCATCTGTCGTCTAGGCAGAGCGAGGGATTGCTGCGATCGTTGTTCGCTCTGATGAAGCTAGACAATGATGTGCCCGATCACACCACGCTCTCGAATTCCCTCGTGCCATGTGGAAATCGATTCGAACGACCAATGCTCTGGAGAGTCTCAACCGCGAGTTTCGACGCCGGACGAAAACCCAAGCGTCGTTCTCCAGCGAGGAGTCCGCGGTCGCTTTGCTGTTTGGGCTTATCGCCTCTGGCCAGATTCAACTACGGCGCATCGACGGCTACCAAGGTCTGAGCGAGGTTCTCAAACACGCGGAGGTTGCCGCCTGATCTGATACCCTGATGACGGAGTGGAGGGCGCCGTTTTTTTTCCACGAACCTCGGGACACATCCGTAGAAACGGAGCAACCTGTAATCCGCAAAAAAGAAGATCGGCCAGAAGCAGCCGACCATGGCGGGTCTAAAACGCGCAATCGACGCTGGATCGACTTTTTGCGGAGCACAGGTGGCGTTGACGCGGGGTAACGTTGCGCTGAGCTGCGGACGCCGTAAGGAGCGTTGCAGATGGTGGCGTCCGTCAGCTGCATGCGATGCTATACCGCCCCGTAGGCGGTACACGCCTCTGGTTCAGACTACCGCGGCGGAATCCGCTGCAGTTGCTTACGCAGGATGTCAGCCCAAATTTTATCCTTCGTAGTTTCCAGTAACCGTTGAAGGGCGCGACGGTGGGCGACCTGAAGCGCCTCAACTTCGGTTGTCTGGATATCCGGAATCACACCCACGCCTTCCCAGTTCCGACCTGTCACCGCCGCGCGAACTCGGCCGTTTGGGACGACAACCTCGAAGTAATCGTTTACGGGATACGCACGACCAGGATTTGCAGCTCCTGCAGTTACTTCCCCCACAACCTCCGCGCGGGCTAAGTCCTGGAGAATGAACGCAAGGCCCTCGCCGGCCGAAAAGGTCGTTGCTGCCGTGAGGACAAAGACCGGTCGGCGACCATCGCGATGCGACTGGGGTACCGATTCAGTGTAGTAAGACTTGGTCTCTCCGTTGCGAGGCACGATCTGGAACAACAGTTGCCCAGGGCTCTCGAATAGGTAGCTCGCAAGGAGGGCGACTGTGCCTGGGTTGCCCCCGCTATTCGATCGCATATCTAGAATGAGTGCATCAGCGTATCGCAAAGACTCCATGGCGGCTTCGAGCGCCTCACGCGCTTCCCCATGTCGGTAGAAGGCGGTGAAGTTGAGATAGCCGACGTTTCCTGGAAGGATCTGGATGTGCTCCGCGCCGTAGTTCTGTCGGCGAGCTCGCAACTCCCGTGACTGCTCTCTTGCTTCGCTCGACACCCTCGTCTCATCGTCGGGAGGAATGTAGTTGACTGAAAGATGCTTGTCCGTCGTCAAGGCATGCAGGTGCTCCGTCAGTAACACGGCGAGCTCCTGGGCCGACTCGATGGCGGTATAGTGGCCTAGCTGAAGTCGTTCTCGAAGATTCTCTTTGACCTGCGATGCGACCCCGCGATCGAAGTACTCCCGGTCCACGACTTCAGCGACGGTCTCCACGGTCTCCCGGACCATATTCTGATCGAGTTCGACTCGCGCTCTCTGGGCCTGTGTGACGCCATTCGCGTCGACTCCCGGTGTCGTGAAAGCGAGAGCGAAGCAGGCAACGCCTATTAGTTTCACCAGGTCACCTCGTTTCCACACCGGACGACGAGCGCGCCTGGGCCTTGACGGCGAGCCTGCGCCGGTCGTCGTCAGAGAGCCTGAGACGCTTGCCCCGAAGCCCGGCTCGGAGCACACGGTTTTCCTCTCGCAGGTAGTCGATCACATCCTGCTGCTGGCGGTTGACCCAGCCAGCCAGAACGAGCAGTAGGAATTGCACGTGGTACGTCATCATGGAGCTGAAGATAACACCCTCGGTCCAGACGATTGTAGAGCCTCCAGCCCTTGGCCCAGTCGCAAAACACAGACGCTAAGCTGTTGTTTTATGGTCTATTTCAAAAGGGCCGAGTTTTGGCACAGGACGCCGTCACGGAAGGCCCGACGCCCCTCTTTGGGGGCCATGGCGTCGATATCGAGAAGCCTTCCCTTGGCAACCAGATCGTCCACAAGAGCAATGAACCCGGCTTTAAGCTTGTCGCTTCTGGCGAATTGGCTGATGATTGCTCCGCAAACTAGATGGAGCCCGGCAATTTGCCCACTGAGGGGCGTTGTTGCACGGCCCGGCGCAAATCGCTGACCTCCCTGTGCCGGTCGGAGAGTCACCCGGCGCAGTAAGTATCGGGCATGCCGAGCGCGGTCATCTTGTTGAGTATCTCGCACCCAATTCGGTGTTCAACTCGTTGCCTCGCCAACGTTCGAGCCCGCATCTCGGGCCCCATGATCGCCTTGTAACGATAGACCGCGTTCTCCACCATGCTTCGCTCGGTGCAGCCTGAGAGCTTGTACCATTCACGTCGGCCGTGTCTTTCGATTGCACGAATATGGCGGTCGCGTTCCCGCATGGCGGTGTTCGAATTCTGACTGAGCGTGGCGTTTCGTTGCGGCGGAATCACCACGCGCGTCCTTCGTCCAGGGCTGTGCGCTTCGATGGCTTCGTAGACCGCTTCCTTGTCGTATGCACTGTCCGCCGCCACCGACGCTATAGGTGCTTGAATCTGTGTTAGCAAAGGGGGGACTCGCGTTGCGTCGCGAGCTCGTGACGCCGTCAGTTCGGACGCAACAATGTTGCCGGTCTTGCGATCAACGGCGATGTGCAACTTGCGCCAGGCGCGCTGCTTTGGCGGTTTGCGAGTGGTTCCAACATGAATCCTCAAGCCCGTGCTATCGATCATCAGGTGGATTGGTTGATTGCTTGCGGCTTTCCCAATCCGCAGCTTCTTGCGGAGCAGCCTCGACCGCCGAGACAACGTCGAGTAGTCCGGGATCTCGATACCGAGCCCGAGCAGCGAGGCGATCGAGTGCAAGAAGCCTTCGGTTTGTCGGTAGGCGAGCTTGTACACCATCCGGACAACCAGGCCCGTTTCAATAGCCATGTCTGAATAGACCCGTTGACCGCCAGGCTTACCGGTCTTGTCGGCCATCCAGTTCGCGATTGCCTCCTCGTCAAACCAGACCGTCAAATCGCCCCGGCGGCGCAGCCCTTCGTTGTATTCCGCCCAGTTGGAAACGTGGTACTTCTTCTGTTTCGCGTGTTTGTACTGGCTGCGCTTGGGATACTTCATGGTCAAACATTACCTCGGCCACCACCATAGGTAGATTTCGCGCTCAGCCAAGAGCGGTGCAACAACGCCTCTACAAGGTCGACCGGCTGACCCGTTCCCTCTCCGACTTTGCAAAGCTCGTCGAACGGCTCGAGGCGGCCGGCGCGGTTTTCGTCTCGGTGACTCAGTCCTTCAACACCGCGACCAGCATGGGACGACTGACGCTGCATATGCTGCTGTCCTTCGCACAATTCGAGCGCGAGGTCACGGCCGAGCGGATCCGCGATAAGGTCGCTGCCTCCAAGCGCAAGGGACTATGGATGGGCGGCCGCGTACCACTCGGCTATGAGAAGGACGGGCGCACGCTGCGCATCAACGAGGCTGAGGCCGAAACGGTCCGGACGATCTATGCGCTGTACCGGAAGCACGGAACGCTCCGGCAGGTGAAGGCCGAGGCGGACCGTCTGGGACTGCGCACCAAGCGACGCTTCGCCGCGGATGGAACCCGGACAGGCGGGCTGCCGTTCCGTCGCGGACACCTCCACTGCCTGCTGACCAATCCTCTCTACGCCGGCCGCATCCGGCACCAGAGGCGTGTCTACGAGGGCCAGCATCCATCGATCATTGCTCCGGAGCTCTGGGACGCGGTCCAGGCGCAGCTGCAGGCAGGGGCTGCCAAACCGAGGAAACGCACGACGAAGGGCCGTGCAGCCCGTTCCCCACTGGCAGGCAAGCTCTTCGACGAGACCGGGGACCGGCTGACGCCGAGCCACACCAAAAAGAAAAACGGGCAACGGCTCCGCTACTACGTCTCCCGGCGCCTCATCCAGCACAGTGGCCAAAAGGACCTCTCCGGCTGGCGGCTACCCGCACCGATGCTGGAACAGACCGTCTTGCATCTCATCCGACAGCATGTGGATGCCACGACCTTCTCGGCCTCGCTGACCCATACTTCGACGATGCAAGAGCTCGCCTCGGTGCGTCGCTTTTTAGACGGGCTGTGTTCCGATACTAATGATGATAGTGCCTCGGCAGCCCCCCTGCTCCGTCTCATCCGGCGGGTCGATATCAGCCCCGGCTCTGTGTCCATTCTGCTCGACCGCAATGCGTTCGCTGCTTGCCTCTCTATGGGGCCCGAACGCATTCGCGAGGATGCACTCCGCATCCTCGCACCGTTCCGCTTGCGTCGACGCGGCGTCGAGACCAAGCTCGTTCTGGGCAACCCCACGAAATCCGTCGACCGCACACTCCTGCGCAATATCGCCAACGCCCTCTCCTGGCTCGACCGCATCAAAGCAGGCAAAACCTATGAGCAGATTGCCACCGAAAACGCCATCCCAACGGACCGCGTGCGCAAGGCAATCCGTTATGCCTTCCTGGCCCCCGACATCGTCCGCGCCATTGTCGAAGGCCGCCAGCCCGTTGGGCTGACCTCGAGCTACCTCTTGCATCATCCGCTCTCCGACGATTGGGAGAAACAGCGAGTGCTCGTCAAAACGCTGTGAGCCTGCCAGCGCCCACTTTGTAAAGTGGGCTCGGTTAGCAGCAAGCTGCTCTCCGACACTGGCCTCCACCAATCAGCTGCCTTGGTGCACAACTCGCGATCTCGGTCCACAATTGTCCTGTACTCACGGATTCGAGGTTCCCCATGTGCATTTTTCAAACGCACTCAGCGGAAGTATGTGAAGAAGGCCTATCGCGTGAGGAATTGGCGTGAATATGAGGCGGGTCTACGCAACCGTGGGAGCCTGACCGTCTGGATCTCGCTCACCGCCGGCAAGCTTGTGAACTGGGACGCGCCCCGGCCGAGGAGGAGGAAACCGGGCCGTCAACGCAAGTACTCGAACCACGCCATCGAGACGGCTGGCTGGCAGACCCGAGCTTAATCAAGTTTGGTGCGCGCGGATGAATAAATAGAAGGCACAACAGGCCGAGATGGCACTACAAACTGAACTAGAGGACCTGATCGTAGAGAGCCTAGGCACGTTCGACGTGCAGGGCGTCGCCTGGACCACCGCGAACACGAGATCACCCCAGGGAGAGGATCAGGTACTCGTGTCCCTGGACCTGCTGAGGGCCGAGCAAGCCAACTTGGGAGACACCCTGGAGTACGAGGGCGAACTGAACTTCGAGGCCTGCGGCGAGAAGTCCCTACAGCCTCTCGACCACATACGCCAGTCCCTGCTGGTGGACAACATCGTGCTTGAACCTTCGCGGGGCACCACCGTGCTGGCCTGGACGTTGTGGAAGGTCGAGAGGGGCGTACCCGACGAGGACGGCCTGACGCTGGATACGGCGGTGCTTGAGGTCAACTACACGGCCGAGGCCGGGGCCTAGGCCCCGACGCCTACCGAGTAGCTGTCTCCGTACAGGTGAAGTCCAGGTACCAGGCGGTCGGGTAACGCAGCATCGTATTGCCGATCTGTGTGGTCATCGTGTCAGCGACGCGATTGCCGTCGAGCCTGGGTACCCGGCCCTGCTCCGCGCACACCCTTCGTGCTTCCGGCACGGCGAGGTCGACCACGATTCGGGTCACCTGAGCACCGGTCATCTTGCTGGGGCCGGACCATACGACCGCCTCGTTTGGATCGACCCGCACGACTACCACGTTCTCTTCCGTGTCCGTGTGTACCACCGTGTCCGTGTGTACCACGGAGACTTCGGGGGGCCAAGGCTGCAAAGATACCGACCAGCAGCCGGCCACCGCAAACAACAGCACGGCGGCAGCCACGCTCGCACTCTTCCTCATGACTCTTCCTCCTTCAAAGCGGGGAGGCCCGAACCCTAGCACAATCGCCACCGCGTCCACAAGCATCTTCCCCAGTTGCGGCAGCACGTAGGCGTCCATCGTCGAGCGCCAGTCGCGCAGCGACTTCGACGCCGTGCCGCGCCGCCAGGTCTCCGCCTTCTCGGCCATCGCCCGCGGCTCCGCCTCCGCGAACGAGATCGTCCGCGCCCGGCGCGGATCGCCGCCGGTGCGCGCCACGGCGCGATTGTCCGCCGCGATGCGCGGCGTTGTTGCACGGCCCGGAGCAAATCGCTGACCTCCCTGTGCCGGTCGGAGAGTCACCCGGCGCAGTAAGTATCGGGCATACCGAGCGCGGTCATCTTGTTGAGTATCTCGCACCCAATTCGGTGTTCAACTCGTTGCCTCGCCAACGTTCGAGCCCGCATCTCGGGCCCCATGATCGCCTTGTAACGATAGACCGCGTTCTCCACCATGCTTCGCTCGGTGCAGCCTGAGAGCTTGTACCATTCACGTCGGCCGTGTCTTTCGATTGCACGAATATGGCGGTCGCGTTCCCGCATGGCGGTGTTCGAATTCTAACTGAGCGTGGCGTTTCGTTGCGGCGGAATCACCACGCGCGTCCTTCGTCCAGGGCTGTGCGCTTCGATGGCTTCGTAGACCGCTTCCTTGTCGTATGCACTGTCCGCCGCCACCGACGCTATAGGTGCTTGAATCTGTGTTAGCAAAGGGGGGACTCGCGTTGCGTCGCGAGCTCGTGACGCCGTCAGTTCGGACGCAACAATGTTGCCAGTCTTGCGATCAACGGCGATGTGCAACTTGCGCCAGGCGCGCTGCTTTGGCGGTTTGCGGGTGGTTCCAACATGAATCCTCAAGCCCGTGCTATCGATCATCAGGTGGATTGGTTGATTGCTTGCGGCTTTTCGAATCCGCAGCTTCTTGCGGAGCAGCCTCGACCGCCGACACAATGTCGAGTAGTCCGGGATCTCGATACACAGCCGGAGAAGCGAGGCGATCGAGTGCAAGAAGCCTTCGGTTTGGCGGTAGGCAAGCTTGTACACCATCCGGACAACCAGGCCCGTTTCAATCGCCATCTCTGAATAGACCCGTTGACCGCCAGGCTTACCGCTCTTGTCGGCCTTCCAGTTCGCGATTGCCTCCTCGTCAAACCAGACCGTCAAATCGCCCCGGCGGCGCAGCCCTTCGTTGTATTCCGCCCAGTTGGAAACGTGGTACTTCTTCTGTTTCGCGTGTTTGTACTGGCTGCGCTTGGGATACTTCATGGTCGAACATTACCTCGGCCACCACCATAGGTAGATTTCGCGCTCAGCCAAGAGCGGTGCAACAACGCCCCTAGAGGCGGTGAAGGCCGTATGCGCTGTCCGCCGCCACCGACGCTATAGGTGCTTGAATCTGTGTTAGCAAAGGGGGGACTCGCGTTGCGTCGCGAGCTCGTGACGCCGTCAGTTCGGACGCAACAATGTTGCCAGTCTTGCGATCAACGGCGATGTGCAACTTGCGCCAGGCGCGCTGCTTTGGCGGTTTGCGGGTGGTTCCAACATGAATCCTCAAGCCCGTGCTATCGATCATCAGGTGGATTGGTTGATTGCTTGCGGCTTTCCCAATCCGCAGCTTCTTGCGGAGCAGCCTCGACCGCCGACACAACGTCGAGTAGTCCGGGATCTCGATACACAGCCGGAGAAGCGAGGCGATCGAGTGCAAGAAGCCTTCGGTTTGGCGGTAGGCAAGCTTGTACACCATCCGGACAACCAGGCCGGTTTCAATCGCCATCTCTGAATAGACCCGTTGACCGCCAGGCTTACCGCTCTTGTCGGCCTTCCAGTTCACGATTGCCTCCTCGTCAAACCAGACCGTCAAATCGCCCCGGCGGCGCAGCCCTTCGTTGTATTCCGCCCAGTTGGAAACGTGGTACTTCTTCTGCTTCGCGTGCTTGTACTGGCTGCGCTTGGGATACTTCATGGTCGAACATTACCTCGGCCACCACCATAGGTAGATTTCGCGCTCAGCCAAGAGCGGTGCAACAACGCCCACAAAACGTACGCTAACGTGACAAAACACCTCGACTCAGCGATCTTCGCCGACCAGCCCTGAGCGAGGAGTTGTAGGCATGGGGAACGTACCGGTCCTTTCTGATGCCCAGCTGGAGCAGGTCTCGCGCCTGCTTGGGAATTTTGCGACCGGCTCCGAGATCACCCGTGTCTTAAACAGTCTGGGATTGGACGACCTCTCAGGTGAGAGCACGAAGTGGCGGCGGCTCTACGGTACGTTTTCCCGGTATCAACAGCAGGATCGCGCTGCTAGCAAGCTGATCGACTTTATACGCACACTGCTTGACCCAGCGGGCTTCGTAGAACGCCCCGAGGCGTTCGAGGCCGTTCGTCAGAAATTGAATGCCTGTCTTGCCTTCGCCGGTTTGCAATATGGCAACGATGGCCAGTTTCGGCGCTCGACGGCTGTGAAGACTATCGAAGAAGCCCATCAACGAGCGCAGACTCTCCAAGCTAAATTCAAAGGCCGTCGTATTCACTCTGAGGTTGTCAAATACTGTAGACCGGAATTGCTTCATGAGAATTACTTTCATGCTGTTTTTGAGGCTTCCAAAGGATTGGCGCAACGGATCAGGGAATTATCGGGTATCGATGGCGATGGTGCAGCCCTCGTTGATGAGGTCTTTTCGGTTGTTCACCCCATATTGGCAATCAATACGCTTCAAACCGAGACTGAACGATCGGAGCACAAAGGCTTTGCGTCTTTGCTCAAAGGCTGTTTCGCCGCTGTCCGAAACCCGTTAGCCCATAAGCCGAAGCTTCTATGGAAGGGCGAGGACGACGCGGCGGATTATCTCTCCCTGATTTCTTTGTTGCACCGAAAGCTCGATGACTGCGCCAAGGTACCATCAAGTTGACGTTGCGAGGGTGCTTCCGCCATCAAGTGTTGGTGAGATGACGCTAAGACGTTACGGTGAGGAAACCCACCGAAAGGCGGGTGGGCGGGTGGAAAGATCCGTGTCCATGGTCACCGTCTCCTTAAACTCTGTGTGAGTCAACTATCGCGGCTGCCTCCAATCAACGCTCAGCGGTTCCTTCGCCGGAAAGAGCTCCACGTTGAGCCCCGCCGCCACCCGCTCCCGGAACCGCGCCACCTCCTCCGCGAAGATGCGGTTGGTACGCTCAAGCGCTTGGCTCAGATCCTCTTCGGCCGCCTGCAGGTACAGCCGCTCGGCCTCGGTCGGTGCCTCGCGTGCGGTGCTGAGCGTGCCGTGGATGCCACCGATGAGGTAATCGAGCTGCGGCAGCACCTCACCCGGCCAACTCACCAGCCCCTGAACCCCGTGCGGTCCAGTGAACAGTTCCTCCGCGCTGGTGAGCGCCTTCTTGAGGTCGCTACCGGCCGATGCCAGCGCCTGGGCAGTGCTGTCGCTCGCCCCGCGGTTGGCTTCGACCTGCTCCACCACGCGGTCGACATCGCGCCTCGCGTCCCGGAGACGATCCACCGCCTCCGCGGCGACTTCCAAACGCTGTCCCACGGTCATGACGTAGTCCAGCCTCTCGCGCTGCACCGCCATCGGGACCTGAAAGCGCGGATCCTCCAGGACCTCGACCGCCGCGCTCGCTTCCTGCCCCTCGAACCTCACCCGAACCGTGTAACGGCCGGGCAGCACCTGCGGCCCGGGTAGGTGCGCCGGGCGCAGCCCGATAATGCTACTGCTACGGGGCTTGCGGAACGTGTCGTGACGGAGGTCCCACGCGGTCCGGTTGACGCCCGGCATGGCCGGAGCCTCGAACGTGCGAATCGTGGCACCCGCCTCGTCCAGGACTTCGATAGTCACCTTGGCGGTGTCTCTCACCGCGGACTCGGCGGGAATGGAGTAGGTCACGAGCGCCCCGTAGGGCCGATTCTCCCCAATGAACATCCCGTTCCCCGTGGCCTGCATCCCATCCGGCTGCGCCACCTGATAGCGAATGGCTACCGGAACCTCGAACAAGTGCAGCGATCTGGTTGCGAGCGCGGGGCCGCGCGCCAGCGCGCGCAGGGGCCTTACGTCGTCCAGGATGTACACCGAGCGGCCGTGGGTCGCGATCACCAGGTCGTGATCTCTCGGATGCACGACGAGGGCCCGCGTGGGAGCACGCGGGAGTCCGTGACGCCACAGATGCCACTTCTTGCCTCCGTTCAGCGAGACGTACATTCCATACTCGGTGCCCAGGAACAGCAGATTCGCCTCGACGGGATCCTGCTCGATCACGTGGACGAAGTTGAATGGCTCGATGTCCGCGGTGACCAGGCTCGTCCACGTGTTGCCGTAATCCATGGTTTTGAAGACGTAGGGCGTGTTGTCGCCCCGACGGTGATCGTCGAAGGTCACGAAGGCCGTGCCACCCTCGAACTTGGAGGCCTCGATGTGCGGCACCCAGCTGTTCGGCCGCAGGCCGCGAATCCGCTCCACCACGTTGGTCCACGTGCCGCCGCCGTCACGCGTCAGCTGCACGTTGCCGTCGTCGGTGCCGACCCAGAGCACCCCGCGCTCGACCGGCGACGGCGCGATGGTGAGGATGGTGGTGTGATTCTCCGCCTCGCTGTCGTCGATCGTGAGCCCGCCGGATTGGTCCGCCATCTGCTTCTCGGGGTCGTTGGTGGTGAGGTCTGGGCTGATGAGGGTCCAGGTCCTCCCCATGTCCGTGCTGCGATGGACGAACTGGCTCCCGATGTAGAGCGCCCCGTCGTGGGGGTCGATCGCCATCCCGGCGTTCCAGTTGAACCGGAGCTCGATCGCCTCAGGATGGGCCGGCCGGATGGGCTGGAGCTCGCCGGTTTGAAGATCGGACCGGATGATACGGCCGCCTTCTCTCGCCGTGTAGACGTAGCGCGAGTTGTTGGGCGCGGCTAGCGCGGCAAAGCCATCACCGGATCCGATGTTCTTCCAGTCGTAGAAGCGGATGCCGCCGTTGTGCCACACGGAGCTCGGTCCGTGCCACATGTTGTTGTCCTGGAGCCCGCCCATGACGTTGAACGGCGTCGCCAGGTCCACGTTGACGTGGTAGAACTGGCCGAGCGGCAGGTTCTCGATGAAGCGCCAGGAGTCGCCGCGATCCCGCGAGAGGTAGACCCCTGCGTCGTTACCATCGATCAGGATCTTGCCGTTGGGACTCACCCAGAGCGCGTGGTGATCCCCGTGCATCCACTCCGAGCCGACGATTGGGCGAAAGACCCTGCCGCCGTCTTCCGACCGATCAATCGTCCCGTGCAAGTTGTACAGGCGGTCCTCGTTGGTGGGGTCCACCCGCACCTGCGCGTAGTAGAACGGCCGCCCGGCGATCCTTTCAGCGACACCGCTTCCACGTGTCGCCGCGGTCGTCGGAGCGCAGCATCACGCTGCGTTTCGCCTCGACCACGGCATAAACCACCTTGGGGTTTCCCCGCGCGAAGTCGAGCCCCATGCGGCCGAGTTCGCCCTCGGGGAGGCCTTCCTTGGCACTCAGCTGCTTCCAGCTCTCTCCCCCGTCGTACGTGACGTGGAGCCCGCTCCCAGGTCCACCCGAGCGGAAAAACCACGGCCACCGCCGGTGATCCCACATGGCCGCAATCAGGTGATTCGGGCTCGCCGGATCCATGGCCAGGTCCCCCGCACCCGTGGTCTCGTTCACGTAGAGCACCTGCTCCCAGCTCTTGCCTCCGTCGGTCGTCTTGTACACGCCCCGATCCGGGCTCTCCTTCCAGGTATTGCCGAGTGCGCCCACGTAGGCGAGCTCAGGATTGCTCGGGTGCAACACGATCGCGTCGATCGCCCCGCTCGACTCGAGCCCCACGTGTTGCCAGCTCTTGCCGCCGTCCAACGACTTGTACACCCCGGTGCCGACCCCCGCCGAGTTGCGGCGATTCCGTTCCCCAGTGCCGATCCAAACGAGCTCGGGCGCCGCCTGGTAGATGGCGACCGCCCCCACCGAGGATGCCGGCAGGCCGTCGGTCAGCGGCGTCCAAGTCACGCCCCCGGAGGTGGACTTCCATAGACCCCCGGTGGCCGCGCCCACGTAGATGATGTTGGGGTCGGCGTTCACGGCATCAATCGCGCTGATGCGGCCGCTCATGCCGGAGGGGCCGATGCTCCGCGCTTTCAAACCGGCAAGCCCAGTGATATCCGTCTGGGACCGCGCGGTTGACGCCGCGGCAAGAAGGGTCATGAGGAAACCCGTCGAAAGGCGAGTGGAAAGACCGGTGTGCATGGCGTCTGTCTCCCTAGGACCGTGGCAGAAATTATTTCCCATTCTTGGATGGACGCAACGTGTAGTTCCACTTCGGCAGGGAAGAGGATTTTTTGATGTTGAGTAGCGCCATCGCAGGGTCCGAGATTTTGATGCCCTTAGGATACTGCTTCTTGACGAGACGGGCGTTAACCTTGAGCCCAGTTTTGGTCTTGGTGGTCCGTATGAAGTTCAGGATGGTTTCGTAGCTATCGAGCGGCCGGCCCGCCCAATTCTTGCTAATCTCGCTGAACAGGCGGTGCTCGATTGGGTTCCACTTGGACGCACCTGGTGGATAGTGTGCGACCGTGACGTCCAAACCGTGCTCGTTGCACAGCTTGTGCTGGATGCCGTGTTTCCATGCACGGCGGGTTGCGCCGTTGCTTCCGCCAGTGTCAGCTACGACAAGTAAATGTTTGCGGCCGGGAAAACGCTTCTGACCTTCAGAGCGCCACCACTTCTCGATGCATTCGACTGCGAATTGCGACGTGTCGTAAGACGTTCCGACATACACGGTGCCTCGATTACTCTGGAGATCATAGATGCCGTATGGGATTGCGACCCCATCTGCCATGGAGCGAAAGTCGTGGTCGTTGACGGCATCGCTCTTTTGAGCCCAGACGCGTCCTGGGTTCTTGAAGCGTCCGACCAACTCTTTCTTCTTGGTGTCGACACTCAATATGGGGTTGCCACGTCGGCTAAAGCGCTCCCGTAGCTGTGTGATGTTGGCGAACTGGGCGTCGCGAGTTGGAGGAGAGCCATTCGAGATCTTCTTTTTGTTGGTCCGGAGTGAGAAGTTCATCTGTTTAAGCAGCTTCGCGACGGTTTTGCGACTGACGCGAATGCCCAAGGCCGAGAGTTCGGCAGCTATTTTTTTTCGTGGTCTTGCGAGTCCATCTCAGACCGCTGACGGGATCGCCAGCGACCTCGTACTTCATAAGTTCTTCGATCGCCGCGATGACTTCTGGCGTTTTTTTTCGACAGCTTTGCGGCCGGCACCCGCTTTTCGGACCCGCTCCACATTCACATCATGCTCAAGTAGCTCGCGACGGCCCCGAGCCACAGTGCTAACGTCGAGCCCGAGGATCTCCGCCATCTGGCGGTCACCGCCATAACCTAACTTGAGAGATTCAAGCCCCGCATACACACGCCTTTCTCTCTCATCGAGCAGGCTAAAGAAAAGGATGATGGCTGCTTTGAGCTCATCGGGTAGGACGTCTTGAGCAGCAATACTCTTGGACACAGAGGGTTGCGCTTCCCAAACACGTCGGCTGGCTATTTGCTGTTCACGAATGCTCCTCTTCGGAGAGAAGTAGACATTGCGATTTCTAATCCGAGTGCGGCGAAGTCTTTTCTCCCAGGCCAATTTCGGCAGCACATCTTTGGTCCCAACCCTAACAATGGCATCAAGCTCCTCCACCGCGTAGCCAGCCTCGGAGGCGTTCACCAGTCCTTCGGCCGTGGCGACGAGTGTCCCTCGACTTGAAAAGCCGACGGACCGAATCCACCACAAGCCGTTCTCATCAAACTCCGCGAGCTCTCGGAGCGTGTAGAAACGTCCACGGTGCGAATAGCTGGTGCAGTAGTCGAGCTCTCTCAGTTTCCGGAACACCGTCAGGTCAGCGACAGTCCCCACTGTCTTCTTGAGCATGTCCATGGTGGCGATGAGACGTTTGGCAAACAACCCCCGCAGGCGGTCAATGTCAGAGTTACGAATCATAATTCGTAACCCTAACACACAATGACCTACGTCTCCATGGGCAAGCTCTCAAAGAGCTGCAAATAGCTCCATTTGACGCGGTCCCGCCAGGCGATCCGCTTCCCGCCGGCTCGGATCGTTATCCCTGCAGCAGATGAATTACGACAAAGACTTGGTAGTTATTCTTGCCCCGACCCTAAGTATTGGATTCCGGCAAAAATCTGTACGGCCCTGGGCGTTACCGCACGGAATTCTACACCTCACTATGAGGTCAAACCACCTGCTTGTGACGATCCCAGGAGTGTTGAAAATCCTTAAATCGCCTGTGCCTTCTATTTATTCATCCGCGCGCACCGAACTTGATTAGTCTCCGGTCTGCCGGCACCATGCCTACATGATCGACGTGTTCCGGTTCGACAGTGCCCGCCGATCCTGCCAGGCGCCACGCTCCCGGTCTTGCGATGGCGCGTCACCCGTCCTGTGCCAAAACTCGGCCCTCTTGAAATAGCCGATAAATCAGCAGCTTAGCGTCTGTGTTTTGCGATGGTGCCAAGGGCCGTGGGCTTTACAATCGTCTGGCCCGAGGGTGTTATCTTCGGATCCATCATGACGTACCATGTGCAATTCCTACTGTTGGTCAGGCAGCCGTTGTTCGATCGGGCAGCCCTGCCGCTCACACAGACCTCATGGGTGCTTCCGCCATTAAGTGTTGGTAAAATGACACTAAGACTTTACGGTGCATTAAATTACAGGCATGGTTTTTCAAAAGGGCCGAGTTTTGGCACAGGACGCCGAGAGTTTTTTGGGGTATCGTTCCGAGTTGCGGTGAAGTATATAGACGCAGTGATCCAGAAAAGTGCACTTGAGATACGAACATTAGACGCCTTGGCTGCGCTGAGTTCCAAGAGCAGATGGCGGTTAAGTTTCGAACGCTGGGCGCGTGACATACAAATCAGAGTGAGGACGATAGAGGACGATAATTGTCAGGATCGAGAAGCGAGCTGCTCTTCTACGGCAAAAGCCTTAGCCATCTGATCAAGAGATACGAAGAAGCGGAGATCCCAGGAGAGGTCGAAGGCTGGGAACGAAGGATGACTTGCCAACGATCCGATTCTCCGAAAGACAGCGAAATATCTGTGGAGGAATGGTTGTGCTCCGCAAAAAGTCTATCCAGTGTTGATTGCGCGTTTTTGACCTGACGGAGAATCATGCCCCACGGCGCTCCCCGGTGGGGTGAATCCGCGCGAGACAGTCGGTAATCCGCCCTGTTCGAGCGGGGCGGCGTTGAAGGAGGATACAACGTGATGAATACGCCAATCTTTCGCCTAATGCGTTTCCCAAGGGCCTTGATCTTGTTGCTGGTCGTAATCGTCACGACGACATTGTTTGCTAGGCTGGAAAACGTTCAGGCAGTGCAAAGAGAACAATCCGCAGCGCCTGCCGACGGCGATAACCAGCCGCCCGTCCTTGGCAACGTGGGAAGAGACGGAGCGTACGGATACTCCCAAACAGTGGGTTCCGGCATGTCTTTCTCTTCACGCAAGGAACTGCCTGAGGAAGCGATGGAAGAAGGACTTGCGGAATTCCGTTCCGACATGCACGTGGTATGGCTGTATTACTCTGCGGAGGCCAGCGACCCGGAGAGGGACGAAGTGCGGTACATCTGGTCTCAGGTGTCTCCTGAAGAGCCAGTTGCGATCATAGATCAGGATGATGAGTTCGTTCCTAGTGGGCAAGCAGAGAAGATGAAACTGTGCGTTCCCCCCTCAGGAGCACAGATCACGCTTCAAGTTGTAGCGATGGACAAGAGTGGCGCCAAGAGCGAACCCAAGTCGGTCGTCGTGAACGACGCCGGTTGTGCTTCGAAGAAGCGTTGGGCCCAGTTGTCCAAGTTTGCCGAATTGCGCGAGTCGGCGAATCAGGGAGATCCTCGTTCGCACAAAGCGCTGGCGAACGCATATATCAACGGTACCGGGGTATGGAAGAATGAGGAGACAGGAGTGGACCTCATGCGCACGTATGCGGAACAAGGAAACGCTGAAGCTCAAACTGAGTGGGCTTATTTTCTTTACCAGGGACAACACAGGGTCAAGAGAGATCGCGCCGAAGGCCTCAAGTGGTATCGCCTTGCCGCCGATCAGGGGCATAGCCATGCCCAATATGTCGTTGGCATCCTCGTAGAAGACAAGCAAGAAGCAATGAATTGGCTCAGACTTTCGGCCGAGCAGAATCACACCCGAGCCCAATTCGATTTGGCGAAAATGCTGGCTGAGGGTGACGGTGTGCCGAGGGATTTGGCAGCGGCAAATGAGTGGATGAGGAAATCGGCGGATCAGGGGCACCAACCCGCGAAAACCTGGATGGATAACTGGGAGGTGGCGACTGCTTTTAATGAGTCCGGAAATCGTCCTCCGCACTTGACTTCGGTTACCTATACGGGAGACGAAAGACCGACCTCTTTGTCCTATTCCGCCGATTCGATGACGTACAAGGACGGAAAATTGGTCACGGAGGGGGGAAAGTCCAGAGTCGACACGATAGTGTGGCGCAAATTTACCGTTCGAGCTGAGGATTTTGACGGAGAGGCGATTAGATATCTCGTTACACAAGTCTCTCCAGATACTCCGCAAGCCACAATCGGCGGCCAGAGTGGTTATTCCAGATACCACGCCACCGGCAATGAAGTAATGTTTGCTGCATGTTTCCCGCAGATTTCCGGTGGGGAATTCACCTTCGAGGTGATCGCCGAGGATAAACGTGGAGCAAGAAGCGATCCCTTGACAATCGTGCTCGAAGCCATACGGTCAGATAGATGCTCGTGAGTCGGATCACCCGTTGCAGACTCGCTTCCCATTGGACAAGTACGGAGAGTTGGGGACCTTCCTGAATCGAGTATCATTCGGACGGGAAGGCGAAGTACCGGTCGGACGAGTTGCGGTCCAATGGGCCTCGGGCTTTTCGAAGCAAGCACGTAAGTTGCGGGACGGCCTCGCCCGTCCTGTCCGAAAACGCGAACGGAGCGGCAAGGTCGAATCCTAGAGGCGTTCTGGTGCTTCCGTCATCAAATGTTGCTACGCCGCTGCGGGCAGTGGTACAGGTGCGGAAGAGACCGGGTTGCGGGCCCCAGGGAGCAGGAAAACCTCGATCCGCGACCACAAAGGAATCGTCGTCGCCAAGAAGATGTCTCGAAAAGTGAGCCGTCGCGTGGTCAGACCGGCCTGCATGGTATTGTCAAGTTGACGTTGAGCGAGCGAACCTATCGCGTTGAGCTGACTTCCTTTGCTCTCATCGGACGGCACAGGTTACCTCCTGCCAGACGATGAAAGCGCGGTTTCGTAGCTCCCGATGATGATGCGCTTGCAACAAATGCCGTCCGACGCGAAAGAGATTTTGCACGAGTCCATGCACGGTCAAGAATCGTTGCGCCTGCCCAGGAGCTTTAAACTTCCGCATCTGTCGTTCCCGTTGTCGCGTCGGTTCGTGCGAGACTTCGGCTAGGTTGTTTCTGTACTGGTTAGTGTCGTGGACGACGGACGGCATGACCTCGCGGTGAGCGGCGCTGTAGCTTCTCAGTTTGTCGGTGACCAGCTGCCAGGGCGGACGGCCTTGCCCCTTCAACAGCTTGCGGAAGAATCGTTTGGCGGCTTTCTGATCACGGCGAGGCTGAACGAGGAGATCGATTACATCACCATCTTGGTCTACCGCGCGCCATAGGTATTGGCGTTCACCTTGTATCTTTATGAAGACCTCGTCCAGGTGCCACGTGTCACCGAGACGACCCTGCCGACGCTTCAGTCGCCGAGCGTATTCCGGCCCGAACTTAATGCACCACAGTCGGACCGCTTCGTAAGAAACTGTGATGCCTCGCTGAGCGAGCAACTCTTCGACGTTTCGAAAGCTCACGCAGAATCGTTGAGTAGGCCGGGGGAGTCACACCCCCAGCCTCTCGCAGAACGGTACGTGAACCTCTCGACTCATACCGCTCCAATCAGGCGAACACACCTGTCATCCCGAGGTGCCAGTGAGCAAACAGACCAGGGCGATGCTTACACCCGCAGCGCCCGAGTTGGCTTTAACAAGACGGTAAGCCTGCATCACTTGCTGCTTCGGTATGTCAAATGGTTTTGTCTTCATCCGCATCTCCTCCTGGTTAATCCAGTTGAATGCGAACAAGACCGCCTAACGTCGCCCCTTCGCTCCATCACCATTACAGTGACTTCATCACTAATACGGGCGACTCCGTCCCATCCTATGTGCTCGCTAGATTTAGGATTCTTGGAAGTTGTGCAGCGCGCAGGGTTCGAGACGCAAGCGTCTAGAGGCTATCCCAGAACGTCCACGTAAGAAGTCTCAATCGAAGCCGACCAGCAACGTTTTCCCGACCAGCAGCGTAGGGGCACGCAGGTTTCCCGTCGGTCCTACCAGCGCATCCACGATTTCCTTGGACGCCTTCCCGCCGGGAAAGATTTGGACTTTCTTGCCCTTGGCGACGATGACTTTTTGGGCGGCTTTGATGAGCGCCGCAGCGTCTTTGCGGCTCAGCTTTTTCGAGGCAGAGACAACTTCCTTCGCTTCGATTTTCTTGGCGTCCATGAACTTGGACGCTCGGCTACAGCTTGTTCACCCGTTGCGGTGGTAGTACCAGTCGACTTGCTTCGGCATCCCTCTTTGTCACCCTCTTGTTGTGCCCGACCCCGTGTTCAGGTTGAAAGTAGGAACCCTATTCTATCAGTTACTATTAATAATGACGTTACCGAGCTGCCGGCCCCATTCGAGACAGAGAACGCGGGGAGCATTCTAACGATGTGTGGCCGTTTCACACAGAAGCTGACTTGGCGTCAGATTCACCACCTGTCCTTCATCATTATTGATCCAGCGGGAATGGTACCGCTGGTGGCCCTACGACGAACGAAGAAACCCGGGTCGGCGCGCGCGGGCACTTGCCGAGATCACGCGATCAATGGGCCGCGGAGCTGGACAACGCAATCGCGAGGGACCCCAGCAATCGACGCGCAGCGACTAAACTGGCTCAGGCGGCGTCGCGCCATTCGTAGCGGTGGTGGAGCCCACCCACTCGCGGCAACGCGACGACTTTTGCGGTCGGTGATGGTCGGGGCGTGACGGGTCTTGAGTTCGGGGTGTCTTTGTCGAGACTCAAGTGGCAACGGTCCTCGTGGTAGTAGCTGATTTATGCCGAGTACCGGATTATGCCGCGTAGGGGTGGTGCGCGTTGGATCGATGCACGGTTGGCGCGGGTTTTGCGCGGTTGAAGGCATTCTCTACGCGGCATAATCAAAGGCTCTCCAAGAAGGCGAGTAGCTGGTCCTGAGGGCGGAAGCGTCCAGGCCTTGTATTGGGCAGAGCGGTCTTTGCGAGCGCACGTTCCTTGATGGCGAGATCTGCGTGCAGATAGATCTGAGTGGTCTCGACAGATTCGTGCCCAAGCCAAAGGGCGATGACGCTGGTGTCGACCCCAGCCTCGAGGAGCTGAACGGCGGTGGTGTGGCGCAGGACGTGGGGGGATACGTTTTTGTTGATGAGAGCCGGGCACTTCTTGCAAGCGGCGGCGGCGTGCTTTTTGACGAGCCGTTCGACGGCGTCGCGGCTCAGGACGCCGCCGCGACGGCTGGGGAACAGCGGCTCAGCTGGAGTTGCACGTTGTTGCTTAATCCAGTTTCGGAGAACCGCGACTGTCTGAGAAGTGAGAGGCGTAGAACGTTGCTTACGGCGCTTGCCTCGACAGCGGACGTGAGCAACAGATTCAAGAGAGATATCTTCGCACTTCAGCTGGATGAGCTCCGAGACACGAAGTCCGGTTTGGATCATCGTGAGCAGGAGCGCATGGTCTCGGCATCCGATCCAACAGTTTCTATCGGGAGCTTCGAGTAGGGCATCGATCTCGGTGCGGTTCAAGAAGCAGACGAGGTTTTTGTCAAAGCGCTTATGCGGGATGGCGAGGACGCGTTGAATGAGGGCGCCATGGGCCGGCTCTCTTAACGCGATGAAGCGGAAAAAGGAGTGGATGGCGGCGAGGCGAGTGTTGCGAGTTCCGACGCTATTGTTCCGTTCCGTTTCCAGGTGATCGAGAAACGAGGCAACGAAAGGAGCATCGATATCGGTGAGGAGTAGCGCGGAGGGTGCTTTGAGGAGATGTTTTTCGGCGAAGGTGAGGAGGAGGCGAAAAGTGTCGCGATAAGAAGCGATGGTGTTGGGGCTAGCCTGCTGTTGCCGGAGTAGTCGATCGAGAAAAAGCGCTTCGAGCAAAGGCGAGAGAGTGGTCATGGCAGTTTCTCCATAGCGCGTTCGAGTCGTTTTCCGGCAAGCGCCATCAGATCAGGAGTAGCGGTCAGATACCAGTAGGTTGATGTTGGACTGACATGACCGAGGTAGGTCGACAAAGAAGGCAGTCTCGGCTCGACGTCTAAACCGGCTTCGTACCAGCGGCGAATCGTCTTGACTGCGAACGAGTGGCGCAGGTCGTGAATCCGAGGTCGGCGGGGGCGGCAGTGATTCAGACTAGCTCTTTTCCGGAGTCTCAAAAAGTTGGCGTGTACGTTTTGGCTGATGAGCCGCGTTGCCGAGGTAGAGAGTAAGAAGCTCGGTGCTCGTGGTCGTGAGATGAACTCATTGCGTTGCTCAGCGTAGGTGCGTATCGCATCCCGACTCGTCGAATGGAGCGGTAGTTCTCGCGACTTCTTGAATTTGGAGTCTCGGACGAAGAGCACCGCGTTGTTGCAGTCGACGTCATCACGGTCGAGCCTGAGGGCCTCGCCAAGGCGCATTCCAGTGACAGCAAGCAGGCCAAACAAGGTGGTGTAGGTGGCGGCCATCAAAGGATGTGGAATCACCTGGGCTTCGCCGAGCAGAGCTGTAACGTCCTCATCCGAGTAGATATACGGCTCGTATCGAATCTTGCGGTACGGGATCAGCTCGGCAGGTGGAACTTCGTGCCGTGGGTCCGATGCGTGCAGATACCGCGCGAAACCACGCACGGCGATGAGGCGGTTAGCGTGCGTGATGGACGCGACGTTGTTCGACTGGATGGCCCAATCCAAAGCCAACGCTGTCGTCACGATCGAGGAATGCTGTTGTTGCGCGTATTCGAGGCGTTGTTGCACGGCCCGGAGCAAATCGCTGACCTCCCTGTGCCGGTTGCAGAGTCACCCGGCGCAGTACGTATCGGGCATCCCGAGCGCAGCCATCTTGTTGAGTATCTCGCACCCAATTCGGTGTTCAACTCGTTGCCTCGCCAACGTTCGAGCCCGCATCTCCGGCCCGATGATCGCCTTGTAACGATAGACCGCGTTCTCCACCATGCTTCGCTTGGTGTAGCCTGAGAGCTTGTACCATTCACGTCGGCCGTGTCTTTCGATTGCACGAATATGGCGATCGCGCTCCTGCATGGCGGTGTTCGAATTCTGACTGAGCGTCGCGTTTCGTTGCGGCGGAATCACCACGCGCGTCCTTCGTCCAGGACTGTGCGCTTCGATGGCTTCGTAGACCGCTTCCTTGTCGTATGCACTGTCCACCGACGCTATAGGTGCTTGAATCTGTGTTAGCAAAGGGGGGACTCGCGTTGCGTCGCGAGCTCGTGACGCCGTCAGTTCGGACGCAACAATGTTCCCTGTCTCGCGATCAACGGCGATGTGCAACTTGCGCCATGCGCGCTGCTTTGGCGGTTTGCGAGCGTTTCCAACATGAATCCTCAAGCCCGTGCTATCGATCATCAGGTGGATGGGTTGAGTGCTCGCGGCTTTCGGAATCCGCAGCTTCTTGCGGAGCAACCTCGAGCGCCGACACAACGTCGAGTAGTCCGGGATCTCGATACCGAGCCCGAGAAGCGAGGCGATCGAGTGCAAGAAGCCTTCGGTTTGTCGGTAGGCGAGCTTGTACACCATCCGGACAACCAGGCCCGTTTCAATCGCCATGTCTGAATAGACCCGTTGACCGCCAGGCTTACCGGTCTTGTCGGCCTTCCAGTTCGCGATTGCCTCCTCGTCAAACCAGACTGTCAAATCGCCCCGGCGGCGCAGCCCTTCGTTGTATTCCGCCCAGTTGCGAACGTGGTACTTCTTCTGCTTCGCGTGCTTGTACTGGCAGCGCTTGGGATACTTCATGCTCGAACATACCTCGGCCACCACCATAGGCGGATTTCGCTCTCAGCCAGAGCGGTGCAACAACGCCGCTTCCTCCCGCAAAGCCGACGATGGCGTCGTCAGATCGACCAGCACGAAGCAGCCAAATAGGGCAGGTCTACACCGCGCAATCAACGCTGGATCGACTTTTTGCGGAGCACAGCCATTTCAAAAGGGCCGAGTTTTGGCACAGGACGCGCTTCAGACAGCGATTCTCGTCCTCAAGTTGCTTCAGCCGACGGGCGTCGCTGATGTCCATCCCGCCATACTTCCTTCGCCACTTGTACAACGTCGTGTTCGACATCCCGTGCTGCAACACAACTCCAATATGCCCGTCCCCGATTCCGCTTTACCCAGAGTCCCAATGATCTGCTCCTCCGTGAAACGCTTTCGTTTCATGACCGTTCCTCATCACGGCCATTATCTCAGCTCCGTTTCCAACTCAGATTTGAACCAGTTTTCGGGGAGCAGGTCATATCCCCAGACTGTTAAGGATGTCCTCCACCTGGACCTGGCTCTCAATCATAAGGAGGGACCAGTGCTGGCGGCGACCTGCTGGAACGATAATCTCTTTCGTACGTGGAGGTCGCTTCTCCGCTCGCCACTGCCCATCCCTCATTGCATCCTCGAAAAGCGGTCTAAGCCTTGGGGAGTATTGGCTGGAATAGAGGCGAACGATCCGTAGTGCGCAACCCATCCAACCAATGATCTGCGTGGAGGAGGTTTGCGGCCAGCAATGGTCGAGGACTCCGACGGCATCGAGAATCGCATCGGCGCAATGCTGTTCGTCCACGGTTGCCGCCGGATTGGCATGCTGCATATTGTTGCGCGTTAAATGGCTTCCCTGGATAGAATTTCCAAGCGGGTTATTCGGTATTTGGACACCCGGCGCGTTCCACGCCGTACGAAAGCCACAACGCAAATTAAACTGGTGATTGTTTTCCCGAGCCCGGAGCTTGCAAGCCATTTCTACCAATTCATCCGCCAAAATGAAGGCTGCCCGGTCCCGGTGGCGGATCCCCGAAAAGTAGATGCCTAAGACAGATTCAAGACCATCGAGGATTTCTCGCGGGCAGGGCATCCGCTACTTCTCCCCTTTCCTCACAGACTCTTCCACAATTCGCTTCGCATCTTTGATTAGGCGCTTAGACTCTTGTAGAGCGCGAATTGACTCGCGGACCTTTTTAACAAATATCTCTTGCCACCCCAAGTCGCCAAAGACGACGTAGATACTTTCGATGGCGGAGATGGTGAGGTTTGTTTGAACCGTACCTGTATTCAGCCTTTCCACCTGTAGTGAACCGCAAGAAGAATTGATATAGAGTGCCAAGAAGTCCGGGTGAACCTTTGTACGATCGGGCTGGACTCTAATGAAATAGCTCCCGAAAATTGCCCCTTGAAGTTCATCTGGAATCGCGACCGCGACGCCCAACGTCCCACTTCGCGAGACCAGCACATCCCTCGCATGTGCTTCCGCTGCCTTTTGTTCCACAGCCTCTTTACTGGATATTCGCAGAACAGTCGCCAGATCAAATCGGCGATTTTCCAAGTCAGCTAACCGTAAGAAGGGGACGCCTGTTTCGGTGTAGCTTAACTTGTCGGAAGTCCCATACCGGAGCGGGGTGGATATTGACGAGATACGCGCCGATGTTTTGGCCTTTGCAGCTTTTTCCAAGCTCTTCATCAGCTGATAGTACCTGGGTCGGTAGTACTCGGCGTCAAGACGATGCGTCGCGACCGCCTCCGAATATGGCCGCTCGTAGGATAGGACGGGCGACGGGTCAAGCGAATCGAGGCCAAGCTCCGAAAGCAGCAGGTTCTGTGCGTCCTCGTAGAGCCTTTCTGATTCTTGTAGCTTAGAATGAGCCTCTCTTACCTTCGTAGAAACGTTCTTTTGGATCGTGTTCGTTGGAAGCATTATGGGCATGTTCTTCAAATCGGTAAGATTTAAGCCGGTCTGAACGTGGCCGCGAGTCATTCGTTGAAACCAAGATTGCCCCGTCGGGCTGTTGAGGTAAGCACAGAGATAATAGGGGTCAAGACTCTTCGACCGGAAAGCGGTACTCTTGCAGCTGAATATGGCCCTCCCAACGTCGTCGGTGATAATAGAGATATTCCCGAGCGTCCCGACTACGGAAACCAGCAAATCGCCAGTTCCGATAGCGTGTTTCCCGAGTCGTCCGAAATCTTTTCTGGAGATGTAACAATTTTCATCGTCCGCGAGGAAGAATGGTCTGACATCTCTCCCCCTGATATACCGGAAGGGAGAATGACGTACGTAGTTCTCTACCAGAAACGCAGAGCCGAACGGTCCCACAATGAAGTTCCCATCAATTTCGCCCCATTTCTTAACGTGCTCTTTTGATAGTAGGCCCTCTAAGGTTAAGTTTTCAGGACGATAGTATTCTGCGTCCAATCGAAGATCATCGGTTAGCTCTGAGAAACGCACTTGGCTCCGAACTGCCATTAGTCCTCCTGCCAAAAGGAGAAGGCCTGTTTCTTTGCGAAGCTGACAAATGCTTCCGCAATTTGGTCAAGGTCGTGATCAACTACCATGTGACCGTGCATATCAAGTACTGGTCTCCCGTCAGAATCCAATTCGTAAACGTACTCTCCTGAGTTGTCCTTGCCGCCGTTCTGGCTGACGGCAAAGAAGATTGAGTAATCGTCTACCTTCGGACAGAGCGGCCCGGCCTTGCGGTCATCGTTCCATTTTTGCAGGAACAAAATGCTCGTCTTAGTGCCAGTGTGGGGCTTAAACGTGTTGCCGTGTAGGCTTACGACGGAGAGAATGCGGGTATTTTTTGCAATGAATCGGCGAATATATTCATCTGTAGTGTTGTTGTATCGCCCCTGGGGAAGCACAATGCACATGCGCCCACCGGGACGCAAAAATTCAAGGTTGCGCTCTATGAAAAGAATATCGCGGCCCATCTTGCTCTGCCATTTGCCCTTGCCCTTTTGAGCAAGGTCGAACTGGTGGAGGATTCGCGTGTCCTTAATATCCCCCGCGAATGGTGGATTTGTCATTAGAACGTCAAAGGTGAAGTACCGATAGTTTTTCTGATTAAAATCATCCCTCGTAGGGTCTTTTGGAAAGCGGCGCATACGGTCGCGCAAGCCTACCCGCACTTCATCAGGCCATTGGCGTGGCTCCAGGGTGTTACCACGGTAAACATTGGTTCGCCCATCTCCAGCGATGAGGTTAAGAGCCTTTGCGATCTTCACCGAGCGCGAATCAAAGTCCATTCCATATACGTTTGAAGATGCGTACTCGCTTTGCCATTTTTTCGGACCTTCGGCGGTAAATTCATTACCCCAAACCCAAAACATTGAGTGGACGCTGAACCCGCACGAACCCGCTGCTGTGTCGATCATGTACTCTTCGATTTTGGGATTGAGCATTTTCACGCACATGTCTATGACATGGCGGGGTGTAAAGTACTGTCCCTTGCTTCCTTTACCGACTTGAACTGCAAGGTATTCAAAGGCTTCATCAATGATTTGTAGGTTCGCGTTGAAGAGCTTGATGTCTTCGAGGAAAGAACCGCAGGTGACCAGATGCGGGGGCGAGAGTTCGATTTTTTCATCCGTATAGAAGACTCCGGGCCATTGGTCCTTAGCTTTTTGAAACAAACCGTTGATGCGTTCATAGAATTCCTTGGCTGTCGAGCCGCCTATTCGGAATTCCAGGTATCGTTTTTTCCCGGGACGCGAGGCTGACCACTCGTCAAACAGCTTTGCGTAAATGAGCTTGAATACTTCTTCAAAAGCGTCTACTCCGGCATTGGCAAGGACAAGGTCCTCCATGTCGAGGATGATAGACTTGAGGCTCAGACGCTCTTTGACGAGCCGGTTCTCGCGAGTCAAACGGTCAATATCCCAGCGTTCAGCAAGAAGATCCGAGAGCTTCTGGTCGGCCCGTGGTATGTCGGGAAGGCTTTTGAAAACGTTGGGCTCCTCCCGATGGAGGTAAACAATCTCCCTGCCGTTGCACCAAACGCCGATTGGGGAACCTTCGGCATTGCAATAAGACTTCAATTGTTCCAAGCCATCCCGCCGCTTTGGCTTTTTGACTTCAACTATGAAGAGAGCAGTGTCGAGGTCGTCCTGATCGCAGACGAAAATGTCCGCCCGCTTCTCTGCTATGGTTGAACCAAAATAAACTGGCCTTTCTACAAAAATGCGCTCCTTGGGGTATTTGTAATCACGTATCAACCTTTGAAGGAAAAGTTGCCGCACTACCTCCTCGGGCTTAGCATGCCGGTTTTTCTCCGTGACGAGGCAACGCAGATAAGGCAAACCTCTTTTCTCGACAACTTCCAGTTGTTCGATTTCATTTTTCCGAAAAAGGGTCAGCGAATAATTTTTTGCCGCCGCTTGTAGTATTTCAACGATGTTTTGCTTCAATGCCATTCCTCGCTTGTAAGGCTTTGCGATTTGTCAGCGGTAAAGGCCAATCAGGCTTGCGTTGATGAGCCATAATCGAGGGAAGGTCGGAGCCACCCATAAAGGCAGGATTTCCAGTTTGGCCCTGTACGGCCGCAGTATACACCCACGCCGTCCTGTGCTAAAACTCGGCCCTTTTGAAATAGACCATAAATCAGCAGCTTAGTGTCTGTGTTTGCGACCGGGCCAAGGGCCGTAGGCTTTACAATCGTCTTGGGCGGGCGGGTCGTCACCATGCAGATGACCACCTAGTCAAGAGCGAATATCGAAGCGTGTTCCTGAAGCTGTTTCCACGCTACGCCGGTCGAGCCCGCCGAGGGGCTACCGTCGCCGGCGACCATCTACGCGGCACGGCAGTAGTAGTTGAGAATGCCCCCGAGTCGCTCTCGCGACACGATGGGGCCAGTGTCATTCGCGCTTGCCGGCAGAGGTGTGAGGAGCTCGTTGCCGAGACCTTGGTGGTTCCGTTCTGTGTGATAGTGCACTACGTATTCGGTTACCGCTGTGCGCAGGTGTCGCTCACTGAGAGGTACGAAGCGGTCGAGACACTCTCGACGTATGGAGAGAACGAATCTTTCCGCGTATGCGTTCAGATTCGGACTATTGGCGGGAAGGCGCAGGGGCTTCACGCCTGAATCTCTCAACAGCCCACGTACCGCCTCGGTGAATAGCGGGTCCCGGTCGTGGATGAGGTACCGCTTGCCAAGGAGGAAACCATCCCACATGTCCGTGAGGTTTCTGACCACCTGCCTCATCCACTCCCCGTTTGGGTCCGAGGTTATCCCACCGATGCACACGCAGCGAGTGGCGATATCGATGACAAACAGGAGATGGTAGCGGACGAGCCCGAACGGGTTCACCACCTCGACGGTGAACAGGTCGGTCGCAGCGATAGCGCCCCAATGAGCCTTGATGAAGGTGCTCCACGACATGCTCTTGCCCCGCTCCGGGGCAGGCGCGATACCGTGCTCGGCGAGGAGCCTCTTGATGGTGTTGCGTCCGAGTTCATGTCCGAGGTTCTTGAGTACGCCCCGCAGGCGCGTATATCCCCACGTCGGGTTCTCCTGCGCCATGCGTACAATGAGCTCACGGATGTCCTTCGCCGTCGGAGGTCGGCCTGGGCTCCGGTTCTTGCTGCCATCGTACTTGGCTGCGATGAGGCAGCGGTACCAGCGCAGAAGCGTAGCGGGTGTGGCAACGGACGCAATCTGGGCCAGCGCCTCGCGGCCCAAGGCCTGGGCCTTGACGGCGAGCCTGCGCCGGTCGTCGTCAGAGAGCCTGAGACGCTTGCCCCGAAGCCCGGCTCGGAGCACACGGTTCTCCTCTCGCAGGTAGTCGATCACTTCCTGCTGCTGGCGGTTGACCCAGCCAGCCAGAACGAGCAGTAGGAATTGCACGTGGTACGTCATGATGGAACTGAAGATAACACCCTCGGGCCAGACGATTGTAGAGCCCACGGCCCTTGGCCCGGTCGCAAAACACAGACGCTAAGCTGCTGATTTATCGGCTATTTCAAGAGGGCCGAGTTTTGGCACAGGACGGGGTCCGTCCCATCGTCGGTGCGCTCAGAGGGCTCTTCCGGCCGTCGCTCGTCGGACAAGCTGATCGAACGAACGGTCCAGCATCTCACGGCACGACCGACCGATCAGCGACAGGTACTCGTTGGCCCTGCCCGGGTTTTGTGGACACCTACCGAGAGGCGCGACAATGCGCCGGGAGGCGTCCATGGAAAAACGGAAGAGACGAAAGTTCACGAAGGAATTCAAGAAGGAGGCGGTCCGCCTGTGCAAGCAGGGGGACCGGCGCATCGGTCAGGTAGCGAAGGAATTGGACCTGACAGAATCGGCGCTTCGCAACTGGGTAAAGCAATACGATGTTGACCGCGGCGCGGGGCGGAGTGGGGCGTTAACGACAGCGGAACAAGAGGAACTGCGTACGCTGCGTCGTCGAGTGCGGACGTTGGAGCAGGAGCGAGAAATCCTAAAAAAAGCGACGGCCTTCTTCGCGAAGGAAAGCAAATGAGATTCGAGTTCATCAACGCGGAGAAGGCCAACTATCCGGTGCGCGTGATGTGCCGAGTGTTGCAGGTGTCGCGGAGCGGCTACTACGCGCACATCGACCGGGCGCCGAGTCACCGTCACAGTGAGGACGCGAAGTTAAAGCCTCACATCCAAGCGGCCCACACGAAAAGCCGCGGCACGTACGGCAGATTGCGTGTGGTCAAGGAACTGGTCCAACAAGGCCTCGAGGTCGGCAAGCATCGAGTGGCTCGGTTGATGCGCGAAATCGGCCTACGGGGCGTGCCGCAAAGGCGCTTCCGCAAGACGACCAACAGCCAACACGACAAGCCGGTGGCACCGAACGTGTTGGCTCGTCGTTTCGAGGCCGAGCGGCCCAACCAGTTCTGGACGACGGACATCACCTACATTCGGACCTGGGAGGGGTGGCTGTACCTAGCCGTAGTTCTCGACCTGTTTTCGCGCCGCGTCGTCGGCTGGGGGATGCGGTCGCACCTCAGGACTGAGCTCGCACTCGAAGCGCTCTATATGGCTTTGGGACGACGTGTGCCCGGAGCTGGTCTGCTTCATCACTCTGATCGCGGTGTCCAGTACGCGGCCGAGAGTTATCAGGACGTACTCGACGACCACGGTATCATCTGTTCTATGAGCCGTCGCGGAGACTGCTGGGACAACGCCGTCACCGAGAGTTTTTTCGGTACGCTCAAGACCGAACTCGTATACCGTCATCCCTGGCCAACACGGCGCCATGCCAAGAATGCAATCGCTGATTACATTGAAGCCTTTTACAACCCGTACCGACTCCACTCAGCGCTCGATTACCTCAGCCCAATGGAGTTCGAACGGCTTCACGCTCTTAACTCTGCCAATGCAAGCTAATCAACCCGTCCACTTTTCCCGGGCAAGGTCACGTGCGTCCAGTCCGATGAAAACGCCTTGTCGCTCAGGGCTTCCAAGAGAGCGTTGCCCGCTGGCGAATCCCGTCCTGTGCCAAAACTCGGCCCTTTTGAAATAGGCCATAAATCAGCAACTTAGTGTCTGTGTTTTGCGACCGGGCCAAGGGCCGTGGGCTTTACAATCGTCTTGGGCGGGCGGGTCGTCACCATGCAGATGACCACCTAGTCGAGAGCGAATATCGAAGCATGTTCCTGAAGCTGTTTCCACGCTACGCCGGTCGAGCCCGCCGAGGGGCTACCGTCGCCGGCGACAATCTACGCGGCACGGCAGTAGTAGTTGAGAATGCCCCCAAGTCGCTCTCGCGACACGATGAGGCCAGTGTCATTCGCGCTTGCCGGCAGAGGTGTGAGGAGCTCGTTGCCGAGACCTTGGTGGTTCCGTTCTGTGTGTGATAGTGCACTACGTATTCGTTTACCGCTGTGCGCAGGTGTCGCTCACTGAGAGGTACGAAGCGGTCGAGACACTCTCGACGTATGGAGAGAACGAATTTTTCCGCATATGCGTTCAGATTCGGACTATTGGCGGGAAGGCGGAGGGGCTTCACGCCTGAATCTCTCAACAGCCCACGTACCGCCTCGGTGAATAGTGGGTCTCGGTCGTGGATGAGGTATCGCTTGCCAAGGAGGAAACCATCCCACTGCGTATTCCGGGGCATCGTGAACGCAGATTCCAGCCGAAGGTGAACATCCATTCCAAAGCATCGTGAACACGGATTCCGGGGATCGTGAACATCGATTCCGGGGAAGGTGAACACGGATTCCAGGCAACGTGAACGCCGGTTCCGGCATCGCGAACGCTCATCGATAGCACGTTTCAAGGCAACTCTAGGTCGTACCCGGAAGGAGGACGATCTAGGAAATGGCAGCTAAGAGGTTATCGATGAGAAAAATACGAGAGGTTCTAAGGTTAAAGTACGAGCTGGGTTTTACTCACCGCATGATCGCAAAGGCACTTCGCGTGGCGGTTGGAACGGTGAGTGAGTACCTGGCCAAGGCGAAGAAGGGTGGTCTGAGCTGGCCGCTCCCGGAGGAGCTGAGCGACGGGGAGCTGGAGGCAGGGCTGTTTCCGCCGCCGGGCTCGTCTGGCGCACGGCCGGGTCTGGACTATGCCCACATCCACGAGGAGCTGAGGCGTCACCGAGAGCTGAGGTCACCCAACACTTCATCGCTTCGATGAGCGTTCGGCTTCACCGGATTCGCTGTTCAGCTTGCTCTGGATTCGGCGTTCACGATGGCTGGAATACGCACCCACATGTCAGTGAGGTTTCTTGCCACCTGCTTCATCCACTCCCCGTTGGGGTCCGACGTTATCCCACCGATGCACACGCAGCGAGTGGCGATATCGATGACAAACAGGACATGGTAGCGGACGAGCCCGAACGGGTTCACCACCTCGACGGTGAACAGGTCTGTCGCAGCGATGGCGCCCCAATGAGCCTTGATGAAGGTGCTCCACGACATGCTCTTGACCCGCTCCGGCGCAGGAGCGATACCTTGGTTGGCGAGGACCCTCTTGATGGTGTTGCGTCCGAGTTCATGTCCGAGGTTCTTGAGTACGCCCCGCAGGCGCGTATATCCCCACGTCGGGTTCTCCCGCGCCATGCGTACCATGAGCTCACGGATGTCCTTCGCCGTGGGAGGTCTGCCTGGGCTCCGGTTCTTGCTGCCATCGTACTTGGCTGCGATGAGGCAGCGGTACCAGCGTAGAAGCGTAGCGGGCGTGGCAACCGACGCAATCTGGGCCAGCGCCTCGCGGCCCAAGGCCTGGGCCTTGACGGCGAGCCTGCGCCGGTCGTCGTCCGAGAGCCTGAGACGCTTGCCCCGAAGCCCGGCTCGGAGCACACGGTTCTCCTCTCGCAGGTAGTCGATCACATCCTGCTGCTGGCGGTTGACCCAGCCAGCCAGAACGAGCAGTAGGAATTGCACGTGGTACGTCATGATGGAACTGAAGATAACACCCTCGGGCCAGACGATTGTAGAGCCCACGGCCCTTGGCCCGGTCGCAAAACACAGACGCTAAGCTGTTGATTTATCGGCTATTTCAAGAGGGCCGAGTTTTGGCACAGGACGGGAACAGACCGTCGTGCATCTCATCCGACAGCATGTGGATGCCACGACTTTCTCGGCCTCGTTGATCCACACTCCGACGATGCAAGAGCTTGCCTCGGTGCGTCGCTTTTTAGACGGGCTGTGTTCCGGTAGTAATGATGATAGTGCCTCGGCAGCCCCCTTGCTCCGTCTTATCCGGCGGGTCGACATCAGCCCCGGCTCTGTGTCCATCCTGCTCGACCGCAATGCGTTCGCTGCTTGCCTCTCTATGGGACCCGAACGCATTCGCGAGGATGCACTCCGCATCCTCGCACCGTTCCGCTTACGTCGACGCGGCGTCGAGACCAAGCTCGTTCTGGGCAACCCCACGAAATCCGTCGACCGCACACTCCTGCGCAATATCAGAAACGCCCTCTCCTGGCTCGACCGAATCAAAGCAGGCAAAACCTATGAGCAGATTGCCACCGAACACGCCATCCCAACGGACCGCGTGCGCAAGGCAATCCGTTATGCCTTCCTGGCACCCGACATCGTCCGCGCCATTGTCGAAGGCCGCCAGCCCGTTGGGCTGACCTCGAGCTACCTCTTGCATCATCCGCTTCCCGACGATTGGGAGAAACAGCGAGTGCTCGTCAAAACGCTGTGAGCCTGCCAGCGCCCACTTCGTGAATGGGCTCGGTTAGCAGCAAGCTGCTCTCCGACACTGGCCTCCACCAATCAGCCTCAAACTGGCCCAAATTCCCTGTCATGGTTTCCAGACTCGGATAGCTCCTTGTACTGGACCGTCTGCGGAGTCATCTTCGTTTCCTCCGTAAAACTCCGCTGGATGAATTCGAGGTTTGGCCAATTCGAATTCCGCCATTCGCCTTCTCCTCAGGCGCGATCTAGGCGTTAAGCGTCTTCTCATTGTCTGCACGATTAAGCGCAAAAACGTCCCGATAAGCCCCAAAATCGCCCCAAATTGCACGCTAAGGGCCTGTTTTGCTCTCTTTCTGATCGTTTTCAGCCTAGAACCAGAAGCTCCAGTCGCCCCCACTCGAGCCTCCCGACTGCGATAGCCGGAAAGATGTTCCCGTCGACGAATATTCGCTGATGAGACGTAAAGCTTTTTATAACAATGAGTAACGGCCGGCGGTGGCGCCGGAGGGTTCACGACACGACCTTCTTTCAGGCGTCCAGGAAGTTGAAATTGCCGTATAGAAAAGATGATTAAAGCCAATTAAAATTCCGGCTCGAACGACCACCCGTCGATGATGCGTGCAGGGACCAGCACGTGACGGAGGCCGTTAAATCACTGTAGGGGAAGAGGATGGAACGAAATGGGCAGCATGGTTGAAACCCGAGAGGGCGTAAAACAGCCTTCTCCCAAAACCTGTGTACGCGTCAGAAAAGTCAATAAATGCGCGAAACTCGAAACCTCCTAAATCTCCACTTATTTTTCTCTTTGAGGATTTCCGCCAAAAGCTGGACCGCCTTTTGCCGAGACCGGCTAGCTCCAAACTGCACCATCCGCCACCCAGTCTGACCAATTGTGGCACTGCAGAGACGGGTGCGATTTTCCGCGCGGTTGGCGGGGTTTTCCAGGATTAGGTGGCACCAGAGACGCGCTAGAAGGGCTGAACGGGCCTCATTTTCGGATTTGGTCTCTAATCTCGAATTCCGAGGGACAAGTTTGCGCCAAATAAGGGAGTAGGCGCTGACCGGGCCATGCGGGCGGCGGAAAAAGGGGCCACCCGAGAGGCCCAGAATCAAGGACGGGGCTACCGCAGCGTAGCTGGCCTAGCAAGTTCTGGTCCAGTTGCGGCCCGGGCCTCCTTTATGTCCATCTTTGCCCAGGACCGGGATCCAGGTCTTCGCCCAGGGAGCGGGGCATCCCGTTTCTGGACGGTGTTTCCCTGCGCGTACGGGGAACCCCGAATCGCCGGCCCGCAACTTCACCCTCCGGCCAGAAGCAGCCGACCATGGCAGGTCTAAAACGTGCAATCAACGCTGGATCGACTTTTTGCGGAGCACAGCCGGCCAGCGGCGGAAAAGAGGTCGCCCGTGCGCCTCTATCGGAGTTGTGCACCAAAGCAGCCTTTGGGCAGGTCCGGATAGCAGTAGTTCTTTCGTGCTCCGGGCCATCCAGCGGAGTTCCCTAGAGGAGACGAGGATCACTCGTCAGACGGTCAAGTACAAGGGCGGCAAAGTGGTGAATGGTAAGCTCAAGGATAGACAAATCTTGTATGCCGAGATGGTTACAGAGACTCGTCCGCCCACAATCAAGGGTTCGATGTGCTGCTCGCGCGGCGGTTCCCGAAGAAGTGGGGGCGTTCTCTCGCAGTCTTGGTACAATAATGTTACGCACACTAAGACCAGTCTCTGGTAGAAGATCTGCGCGAAATGGCTTCAAGTCTGCGGAACGCCTGGTAGTAAGCCTGGAGAAGAGAATGAATTTCTACACAGTCCAATTCGAAATCGCCGGTCCGACCGCCATGTGGACTCGGCCTGATACTGGTGATGCGCCAGTTAGCTATCCAGTGCCAACGTTTTCAGCGGCCAAGGGGATGTTCGAATTTATCTGCTGGCTCAAGTCAGCGAACGTCGTGCCCGTTAAGGTTGAAATCTGTGCACCACTTGTGTTCCACACGTACTCGACAAACTACGGAGGACCTCTGCGCAAGAGCAAGATAATGGGGAAAGGTGAACCGCCCCGGGTTTTCCGGAGACTGTTTTAGTTGAGTCTCGCCATCTCTAGCGAGCCTTCCTTGACACACCACTGGCACCCGGCGCCGGCCGCCCGCTCCGGTCTCAGCCATCAGCGTAGCCTCGCTCACTCAGTCCTTGGACAGCGTTCGTAATCGGGTTCACCGGAATCGGCGGGACTGATGGACTGAGAAAGCGTCCAGTAGTCGTCGCGAGGTTCACCGTAGCGGTGCATGACCCCAGCTTGGGTCCAGTGGGGTCGGTGAGCCACGTCGCAGTACTCCATGCGAACCCAGACAAACAACACGTGCGTCCCATTGACGTACCGAGCTTGGCGGTTCAGGCGAAACTGGACGTCATGGAAGCGCTCTTCGGTTCCAGGCACGACCACGTGTTCTAGGTCACTGGTCTCCCACTCGGATTCTGAGGGTTCTGGTGGTTCCAGCTCGGCACTATCGCGAAGCAACATGGGCGTGTGGTGCAAGAATCGAACGTTGGTGGCCGGTGTTTTCCCTGTATTCGCAACAAACAGCCGGATTCGGCCGTAGTCACCCTGCATAGGCTCTCTGTCTTCCCACGATCCATCGGTTCCGCGGCGGGCGGCCAAGGTAATCTCCCTGTAACCCAACCACGCCCGCTGTTCCAACCGCACGGCATCACGAGCATCCTCGGCTGCGTCAGCGCTTCGGCCGGCGTCGTACCGACTCCAGGCCGCGACGATTAGCGCGAGAATGCTGACCACGACGGGTACGTTAAATCCGCGTTTCTGCCTCATCTGTTCCTTTTCCGCCCCGCTTCCGGTACGGTCCGTGCGGTTTCGCCTTCGAGTCGCGTTCTTCGACCAGTCCGACCAATCACTCCACGTTATGTACCTGATTCTTCAACCCGGCCGCAAGCGGTGGCCCTCGACTCCGTGCGCGCGACGTTCGTCTGCGCATTCCGGTGAAATCGATCGCCCGTTCTGGTGGCAAGTCGATCACCTGTTCCGGCGCAAATCGATCACCTGTCAGAGCGAAGCGACACGGGACGCAATCATGAGTTTCGGTTCTCCGTTCGCGCCGTCGGCCGGAACCCGGTGCGTCTGGCTGCGGCGGACGGGATGCTAGTGGTGTGTCCCAGAAACGGCTTTACGTCGCCAGCCTGTAGCCGACGAGACACGCGAACCCCACGGTTTCCGGGAGGATTCGGGGCCGCAGTGTTTGGGGGCACCGCGAAAGTCGAACTGTAAACTCCTTCTAGTGACACACCACTAGATGCCCGGGCAACTCATCACCACCGGCCGTTGGCTCACCCTGAGGATGTGGAACTTTGGACATACGCCGCTTTATCGGCCATTGCCTCCTCAAAACGGTTCCGTGGGTTCACCGGTGCTTCCGCCATCAAATGTTGGTGAGATGACGCTAAGACTTTACGGTGCATTAAATTACAGCCAAAATAGCGTTCGTGACCTTCGCGGTGCGCTAAATGGAGCGTAAGCGCCTCTTTTGCAACGGGATGCGTACATATTACCAACAGTCAACAGCGCAAGCACCGGTTAGCGATTTGCTCCGGGCCGTCCAACAACGCCCCAGCATATGGTCGCCGGGCGACGGTAGCCCCTCGGCGGGCTGGACCGGCGTAGCGTGGAAACACCTTCAGGAACATGCTTCGATATTCGCTCTCGACTAGGTGGTCATCTGCATGGTGACGACCCGTCCGCCCAAGACGATTGTAGAGCCTCCAGCCCTTGGCCCAGTCGCAAACACAGACACTAAGCTGTTGATTTTTCGGCTATTTCAAAAGGGACTTATACCTATAGTTTGACACGCGCCCGCCGCTTCCGGTGGGCGGCGAGGCTGGATTTGGCATGGCGCTTGCGCTTCCGCTCGTCGTCACCGTCCTGCGGCTTAGGTTTGATTTTTTGGTGCGTGGTGGCGGGCGTTTTCTCCGCAAGTCATTTATTTACCAAGGCTTAGGTACGCGGTGTGGATCGTAATAAGTCATCGTGTCTCCCGTTGGGAGACAGCCGGACGCGCCCGGCCTCGGTGAGTTCGGGCGCTGTGGGCTGCGCCAGCAGCCCAGCCATGTAGCGGCGGCGGATTTCCCTGTTTCCTAGCGGCTTCCGTGTTCACTATCGCCCTTATGGGGGTCGTCAAGCTAGCAGTATAAGTCCCATTTCAAAAGGGCTGAGTTTTGGCACAGGACGGGATAGTGTTGTGGTCGCGGCTGGCTCGGCCCAGCGCTGCAGATAACGCGCAACTACGGAGCGGCCATGAACATCGTACACATCTTCTTACTCCCCTTCGCTACCTCGTCAAAATGAACCGCCGATAGAGCGGCTGGACCGGACGCGCGTTGATCGGATATAGGGCCGCGAAGGCATCGACCTGTGCCTGTGAAACTGCAATTGCCTCGGTAAGCACCACCCAGTTGACCACCTCAGAGCAGGGTGGCGTCGTCAGGGAGCCGGCGTACCGGAAGTAGCTCCGGCCTCCGGGCAGGAAGGCGTTCGGATCGAGGTCGACCAGCGGTGTGGGCGCCTGATCGACGCCTGGTATGGCATACCAGATGCTCTGGACGGCCGAGTGCACGCCGCCGACGTCCATGAAGACCCCGATCACCGCAAGATCACCCTCCTCGGCCTGATGCACAAAGTGGACCTCCAGCGGGTACTCTTCCCCATCGACTGTGTGTTCGCTCGGCAGATGGAAGTGGAACTGCAAGAGCGAGAATTGCCGGCCCTGCAGAGTGATGGAACTCCCGGCGTCTATGTTGACCTGGATGGTATGTCCGTTATCCATGACCTCGCCCGCCGCGGGTTGCCACTGGATTTCGAGTCCCCCTCTGCCTGCCGGGATCGCATCCGTCAGATCGATCGGAGATTGCTGGACCCCGCTGTCACAAACCGCGAAGGACGAATCCAGCCCACCCCATTGGTACGGTCCGGTGTCGCCTTCGTAGCTCCAGTGAACCTCGCCGGTCGCTGCGCCCTGCGCGCGCTCCGCGTCCATCTGGTCCTCTGCATCCCCCTGGTTCGGTGCATCTGCCCGGCAGGCGTATTGTGCGCCAGCGAGGAAGACAACCGCGAGTACCTGCAGGAATGAATGACGATACTTCACGTTTCTCCTCCTCTCGGGTTTCGACGGTCCGCTGCCCCTGTCACAGCCCGAATCACATCCCGCCCGCCGCTCGCGGGTTGCGGCGCGGAAGTCTTCGAGCGGGGGCTTCGGGCAACGCTGATTTAATGGGCCATTTCAAAAAGGCCGAGTTTTGGCACAGGACGGGCACGAGAGGGCCGATACCCGGCTCGATCTGGTCCATGGGCAGACACGTCGGATGCTGGTGGATGAGTTGTTGCAACCAGCGCTCCTTCAAGTTGGAGGCTCGGTGCAGGCGCGTGGATTCGCCTTCCGACACCAGAATCGGCGTTCCGCTCGCGGTAGTCAATTCGTGCTCCAGGGTTGATCTCGCCGGTCGGCCTCGGCCGACGTCGGCTCGCCGAGCAGCACCTCTCGGGCCAGACGATTGTAAAGCCAACGGCCCTTGGCCCGGTCGCAAACACAGACACTAAGCTGCTGATTTATAGTCTACTTCAAAAGGGCCGCGTTTTGGCACAGGACGGGGTGCCGATTACTTCCATCAACGCGACAAGGAACAGCTCACAATACGAATGACACGACGCCTAAGGGAGCTCGGTTTTGACGTCACTCTCACACCTCTTGCCAACGCTACACCCTGAGTTTCTTATTAGTTTTCCACGGCCTGACGGCCACCCCGAATGAATGAAACGCGGTAGTCTCTGGAGGTGGCACCGGCTCAACACGACGCCTGAGGGAGCTCGGTTTTGACGTCACTGCCCCAAAACGCTACACCCTGAGTTTCTTATTAGTTGAGGTCTCGAGCGCGGAGCGGGCCGCTAGATAATGGGGCTCGAGCGCACCGCGTTGCCAACATCTTGGGGTCGGATCGGCCCTGAATGGCTCAACTTGACGGTACCTTCTGGACGTAGGGCTAATCCGAAACGGCCCGGCGCGCCGGTCTTGAGTCCGTTTGTATTTTTGGACACGCCGGCGTTTAGCTTCGTTGGAATCGCTGTTCAGCTTCCTCTGGAACCGGCGTTCACCATGGCTGGAATACGCACCGATGCGATCCGTCAGATTGGAGTGAGCGAGGTCACGTTCTATCGGTGGCGTCGGCATGCCGAAGGGTCGATGGGTGACGCAGACGGTGTTAGGATCACAATAAGACGAGCAGAGCATGGAGCGCAACGGTGGACGTTGACCGACCAACGAAAGTGATAGCGGACGAAGTGCTGGTACTGGACAGCAGCACTTTCATCAAGGAGGTCGGCCTGACGAAAGAGGGGGCCTCCGCCCTGAAACACTACTTGTTCCATCGGGGGACGCAACTGGTCGTCGTGTTGAGCCGGTGCCACCTCCAGAGACTACCGCGTTTCATTCATTCGGGGTGGCCGTCAGGCCATGGAAAACTAATAAGAAACTCAGGGTGTAGCGTTTGGGGGCAGTGACGTCAAAACCGAGCTCCCTCAGGCGTCGTGTTGAGCCGGTGCCACCTCCAGAGACTACCGCGTTTCATTCATTCGGGGTGGCCGTCAGGCCGTGGAAAACTTGACAGTACCGAGATGAGCGCACCGAAGAGCCAAACAAACTGAGGATGCAACAATGAATCTCCGCCGATACTTTTTCGTCCTGCTCATCGTCTTGTTCCTGCATAACCCTTTATGTGCGCAGGAGACTGACGAAGCCGGTCGATTCTACCTCGACCTTTCTGGATCAGCCGTTTTTCCATACGACCCGAAGGAGCAATCGAGATTCGGCAGTGAAGGGATTAATTTTAAAGCTGGAGCCGGTTTTACAGTAGCCTTCGGCTACGCCTTCAAAGAAGGCTTCTCGACCGAGATTGAATGGGGATACCAGAAATCCGGTATCGGCACCCCCACCGAAAACCTCTCTCAGGAAATCGACTTTGGTGACTCTGCAGATATTGAAGGGTTTCGCCCTCCCATCACCATAGAAATAGACGGAGAACTCAAGACCCAGTCTCTCATGGGCAATGTCTACTACCGCTATCCCAGATGGAGCGTGAGTCCCTATGCTGGGTTCGGTCTGGGAGCCTTCTTCCACGATGGGGGCTTCACCTCCATCGTCACTGTTGCAGATGACATCCTCCTCGGCGGCATCACATCCGGCTTTGGGAACGGCCTCCCCATCGTGCCCCTCAGAACCACAGTCGGATACCAGGATTCCCGGTTTGCCTATCAGATCATGGGAGGTCTCTCGGTCCGGGCCTCCAGTCTAGTGGAGTTCCGCCTTGGCTATCGCTTTCGCTCAAGCCGGGCGGGGCCGATCGATGCCGATCATATTGAGACAGGCCTCCGGTTGCAGTTCTGATGCCAGTAAATCAGTAACGGCAGCCGTCGCCATGAAACTGAGCTTCAATTGCGTGTCCGGTCGCGCACGCCTCCATCGCAACGTATTGAACCGGATGTCGTCCTGTGCCAAAACTCGGCCTTTTGAAACAGACCATAGAATCAGCAGTTTAGTGTCTGTGTTTGCGACCGGGTCAAGACCGTGGGCATGAGATCGCTGAGCTGACCGCGGGCCGACATTGATCCAGACCACGCTGGCGCCATCACGATAGCTGTGCGCGGCGCTCTAAGCGCGATGTCGCTGGCGTCGTGTCCAAAAACACGAACGACCTCAAGACCTGCATCAGCCGGAGCGTTTCGGATAGACGCGTCTAGACTCTGCTTGCCGATCGCCTCTCACCAACTCCGTGCTCGCAGAAAGTTTTTGCGGACTTCAAGAACCCCTCTAGGATTCTAGCTTCTCGGCGCCGTTCAAGTTTTTGGACACGACGGGCGCAAGATAGGGGAATTATATATAACAGTTGACTCAGTAGCAAATCCCGCCTAGTCGGTCCCTGCCACTCGCAATGTACGCGGACCCGACGCCGGGTTGCCTGCCGAATAGAAAACTTGCTCGCAAGAAATAGGCGGGGTCCGCACACCGCGTGCGCTACGAGTGGCATCTGACCCGGTGGCCAATTTCGGCCATCGGGCATCTTAGGATAAAGTTGCCGATGATGAAACGTGCACTATTCGTGTCCCTGTTGCTTCCAATCCTTTTCCTCGGCTGCGGCAATAGTGGTAGCACCCCAACCTGTGCATCATCAATATCCGTCCGCTCCTGAAATCAAGGACTTACGCACCGTTCACGCCTCGGCCAACGAGCGCATCTCCCGCTTGAGATCCCGGTCTTGAGACGGCAAACTCTGCCGCCATGCTCCGTGTCCTCATCTTCCTCGTCTCACTCGGCGCCCGTGCGATCCGGGCGATGTGTCGGCGCCGAGCCGACCTCGTGATTGAAAACCTGGCCCTGCGGCAGCAAGTTACGGCGTTGAAGAAGGAGCGCCCCCGGCCACGGCTCGAGGACACGGACCGAGCATTCTGGGTTGCGCTCCGAAGCTCGTGGCCAGCGTGGGCGAGCCGGCTCGTTATCGTGAACGCCGACACGGTCGCCCGGTGGAATCGAGATCGGTTCCGCCGATACTGGGCTCGGATCTCCCGTCCGCGCTATCCAGGTCGACCTCGGATTGATGCCGAGATTCGTCGTCTCGTCCGCACGATGGCCCAAGACGGCTGGGGTGCACCTCGTATCCACGCTGAGCTGACGAAGCTCGGATTCGTTGTCAGCGAGATGACGGTGTCGCGATACATGCCGCACCGCCGAGCCGAACCCGACGAAGTGAAGCGATGGATTGCGTTCTTGCGGAACCACAAGGACGACATCGCCGCGATGGATCTGTTCGCCGTACCGACGGCGTCGCTACGGCTGCTGTACGGCTTCTTCGTCATCGAGCACGGCCGTCGCCATATCTTGCACTTCAACGCGACGTACAACCCCACGTCAGCGTGGGTGATTCAACAACTGCGCGAGGCGTTCCCATACGACACGGCACCACGATACTTGGTCTTTGACCGCGACGCGATTTTCAGCCCTGCAGTGGTGGAGTTCATCAGGGCCATGGGCACAAAGCCTGTTCGCATTTCTTATCGCAGCCCTTGGCAAAACGGTACCGCCGAACGCTGGATCGGAAACTGCCGCCGCGAGATGTTAGAGCATGTAGTTGTCCTCAGTGAGCGGCATCTCGTCCGGCTCATGCGCTTGTACATCAGCTACTACCACGAGGACCGTTGCCACTTGGGTCTCGACAAAGACACCCCGAACTCAAGACCCGTCACGCCCCGACCATCACCGACCGCAAAAGTCGTCGCGTTGCCGCGAGTGGGTGGGCTCCACCACCGCTACGAATGGCGCGACGCCGCCTGAGCCAGTTTAGTCGCTGCGCGTCGATTGCTGGGGTCCCTCGCGATTGCGTTGTCCACCTCCGCGGCCCATTGATCGCGTGATCTCGGCAAGTGCCCGCGCGCGCCGACCCGGGTTTCTTCGTTCGTCGTAGGGCCACCAGCGGTACCATTCCCGCTGGATCAATAATGATGAAGGACAGGCCTCATTTTCGGTTTTCGTCTCTAATCTCGATTTCCGAGGGACAAGTTTGCGCCAAATGGGGAGCGGGTGCTGACCTGGAGCCGTACGGCAGTGGAAAAGAGGCCATCCGAGAGGCCCAGAATCGAGTCCGTGGCTACCGCAGCGTAGCGGACTAGCACGTTCTGGTCCAGGTGCGCCTAGGCCTCCTTCATGCCCATATCTGGTATCGAATTGGGCCCCAACCAGGGTCCGCCAAAGCTTGCTCGGCCGCGTCACCGAACCAGACGGGGAGAATCGTAGAATTTTTTGAGCCCGCCTGACGTTAAAATACCTATTTGCAGAATCATGGGTGAGTTTGTCATCTCACCCCTGCCTTCCTTGTCGACGAAGTCGATATGTGCAGCAGGGTCCCCTCGCTCCACGGGCGTTACCCAGCTTCGCCTTGCGCCTCAGAGATCGTGGTGTGATCGGGCACATCATTGTCTAGCTTCATCAGAGCGAACAACGATCGCAGCAATCCCTCGCTCTGCCTAGACGACAGATGAAACACCATGCCCAGGGTGACAGCCGTCTCGATGGCGTGGTTCGAGTACTTGCGTTGACGGCCCGGTTTCCTCTTCCTCGGCCGGGGCGCGTCCCAGTTCACAAGCTTGCCGGCGGTGAGCGAGATCCAGACGGTCAGGCTCCCGCGGTTGCGTAGACCCGCCTCATATTCACGCCAATTCCTCACGCGATAGGCCTTCTTCACATACTTCCGCTGAGTGCGTTTGAAAATGCTCATGGGGAACCTCGAATCCGCGAGTACAGGACAATTGTGGACCGAGATCGCGAGTTGTGCACCAAGGCACATTATCGCTGGAAAGAGTAACATGCGGCGTGAATACGAATCACCCCTCGGAGGAGAGTCAATCAAAGTGAGACTGCTACTTATTACCCAAACCGTCGACACTACCAGCGATATCCTGGGATTCTTTCAAGGCTGGTTGGAGAAATTGGCCGAGAAATGCGAATCAATAACAGTTATCTGCCTCACGGAAGGTGATCACCGTCTTCCGGCGAACGTTTGTGTACGGAGCCTCGGCAAAAGACACGGGCTCTCCCGGGCCCGGTTGCTGTGCCGTTTCTACAAACAAGCCTGGGGTGAACGAGCCCACTACGACTCGGTTTTCGTACATATGACGCCCATCTATGTCCTGCTGGGCTGGCCACTCTGGCAGATCACAGGGAAACCCATCTTCCTTTGGTATAACCACCCGGTCGGCACACCAGTGACCCGACTCGCTATTGAGCTCGCGAACATCGTGTTCTATACCTCGCCCTTTTCTTTCGCCGCAAAGTGCGCAAAGGCGCTCATCATGCCCGCCGGAATACCCACCAAGCTCTTCCAGCGACGAAATGACGCGAGAAAGGGGTCACGTACGATTCTATACTTGGGACGTCTATCTCCGGCCAAGAGGATCGATTGCTTGATAGACGCCGCAAACCTTCTCGACCGACGCACAGTACATTTTCAACTTCGTGTCGTAGGTTCACCAGCGAGGTCAGGAGATCAAGCGTACGAGGAAGAGCTTCACCAGCGAGCGAGAACGCTCATCGATAAAGGCAAAGTTGCCTTTCATGCCGCAGTTCGAAACCTCGACACGCCCGAGATCTACAACCAGAGCCAAATACTGGTAAACCTAAGTGCCGCCGGTCATCTGGATAAAACCATCCTCGAAGCGATGGCGTGCGAAACCCTGGTTCTTGTTTCGAGTCGAGCGTTTGACACCGTATTACCGAACGAGCTCAAGTTTAAAGAGAGTAATGCCGAAGACCTCGCAGACAAAATCGTCGCGATCTTTGGAATGGAACACGACAAGCAAGAAGGCTACCGGCGCCAATTGCGGCAATACGTCGAGGAGTATCACGACCTTGACAGATTGATAGAGAAATTGACAGACGCAATGACGTCCCATACGACAAGCAAACGGTAGGTTGGAATCATCGTGCTTGGAAGCCTTGCTCTCGCGTGTACCCGAGTTGCCTCATGGTGTCGCCGCAATAATGCTCTAACGTAGCCAGCATGGAGTCGTTCCACTTAGGCGGGTCCCGGAACTCGTGGCGCACCTTTTTGATATTGATCCTGGTTTTGAAAAATTCCTCAGCATCAGCCAACGTCAGGTCGTCTGCTCCCACAAACCGAAGGAAGACGCTTCGCAACTCTGATGACGCTTGTTCGAAGAATCCTTCGAAGTTCACCTGGAGCTTTCTTTCCTCAGGGATTTCGGCGAGAAAATCGAGGATTGATCGGTTAACGGCGTTCCAGTACCAGCACGTCTTTTCGAAGGGGCTCATATTTTGCCTCTCTTGCCAACGACCCTCGGCTTTCTCGAAGGGATGAATATGGGTGTCGTAACGACGTGCCTCGAAATAGTTCCGGAGGAAACGAGGCCCAAACTTAGCCATCGATCTGATATATCCGTGACGAAGGATGCATCGCCCCAGCGGGGCAAAACGAGTGCCCACAAAAGCCGGCTGCTCCATCGGTGACGGGCTGAACTTAGTCATGAAGGAAGTGATCACCGCCTTGGGCTCGAGATGAAGGTGAACGAAACGGGCTTCCGGGAACGCACGGCTCAGCAACGTGCCGAAGGGCGAGAATTCATGGTTGAGCTCGACCAACCCCCGTCCTTCCCTTGTGACTAGGTCGATTAAGTCAAGCCCTCGACCGGCGAAGCAACCTCACCACTAGATCTTTCTTGTCTTCGTTGTCTTCCGACAATGCCTGGTAATAGGCAAAGTTCTGCTCCAAGACGTGGCTCATGTCGTTCCGGTACTTGTCAAGCCAACCTCGATATCGGTGAAAAGCTTCCACCTATTCGAGCGTGTAATGAACCGTTGCACCCAGATTCAACTACGACGCATCGACGGCTACCAACGTCTGAGCGAGGTTCTCGAACACGCGGAGGTTGCCGCCTGATATGATACTCTGATGATGGAGTGGAGGGCGCCGTTCTTTTTCCACGGACCTCGGGACACATCCAGAAACAACCTAGCTGAAAGTCTCGCACGAGCCGACGCGATCGCATTCGTGTCAGGCAATGAGTTTTCTTTCTTGGTCGAACGACAACGGTGACGTGGTGCGAGAAGACGGTGGTGCCCGGTCGACAACTGAGGTTGTTCCGTGACTCGATTGAACGGATGGGCTCCGGCTAGCACGTCAGCGCGCCTTTTCGCGGCGACTCTCGCTGCCGTGGGATTTGTCCAGGTGCTTGGTGCTTACGAGGTGCGGATTGGAGCCTTCGACATACCAACCTTCTCGATCGGATGGCTTCTTCTCGCCAGCTCGGCGGCATTCTTCATGCTGCCGCGATCGACCGCACGCCTTCCAAGACGGCTCGGTTTGTGGACTCTCCTCTTCCTCTCCACCGGCTCGTCGCTCCTGTATTGGTGGGCGGACGTCTCCAAAGCGCCATCGCGGTTGGTAGCCGCGGTGCGCCGCGAGGCGCGAGCGGAGGACCGCCCGGACCGACAGATATTGATCGATGAGATCAGCGTAGCGGACCGTCGTGCGTTGAGGACCCTGACCGGATTTCGTCGGCATGTCCGCTTGACGGTGGATGGGTTCGTTCATTTGCCGTCGACGGGCAGTTATCGATTCGAGATCCGATGCGACGACTATTGTGCGCTGACGATCGGAACGAGGCTCATCGGCCAGGGGAGCGCCGAGCTCATCGATGCACGGCTCGAGGCAGGGACATATCCGTTCCGAGTGAGCTACCAACAGGGAAGCGGGCCCGCGTTAATTTCCCTGGAATGGAACCGGCCCCGGTTCGTCGAGCTCCTACCGATGCGAAAGCTCGTTTCTGGCCGACAAGAACTCCTTTCGCCCAATCGCTTGCGTGTGAGCGCCATCCATGTCGCCGCGCTCGTTCTCTTGTCCACGTGTTGGTGGATGTTCTTTGCTGTGGGGCTCGCACGAGCCGCGGAGTCCCGCCAAGCGTTGTACCGTCGGCTCGCGCTCGGATGGGATCGACTGAACGACGATCTGCCTCCGGACAGCAAGCCCTCGGGCACAATATCTCCAGTCGACGGCGTTATCATCGGTGTATTCGTTCTGCTCGGCGTGCTGTTTCAGTTCGCACATATCAGCAGCCGTCCTCCTCACGTGATTCTGAATAGTGACGCGGGCAACATCGCCACGTTCGCCGCGGCGCGTGATCACCCGGAACTCTTCGAAGGCGATGGGTTGCTGGGCAATCGCGACCATTTTGGGTGGTATCCGACGATTCACGTTCCCTTGATCAGGGCATTGGCTCCCATCACCGGTGACTACGGGACGGCGCTCATGTCACTGCTCGGTCTTCACGCGCTTCTCCTCGGTGTGGGATTCTATGTGCTCGGCAGAGCCGTTTTCGCGAGTCGCTACTGGGCCTTTCTGCTCGCGCTCGCTGCCCTTATGTTGGTCAAGCTCAACTTGGGCGAGTTCTGGGGTCTCTACAAATCCCCCATTCCGCGAACAACGTTCCAGGCGTTGCTCCCGTTCGTCGCCGCTTGTGCTTACCAGTGGCGTGCGATGCCGGGTCGGTGGCCGTTGATAATGATCGCGGCCGGTTTGCTCATTTACGTTCACCCGGTCAGCGCTCCGGCCTGGGGCTTGGCGTTGTGGTTGGGATTTCTCGTGTTCGTACCCGGTCGATGGCGTGTCGTGCCGTCCGTTTTGGTGATGCTCGCGCTCGGCGGGTTGTTCCTGGCAGTCACGGTTCCATTCCTGTGGCACTATCTTACCTTTCAGGAGATGGGACCGAGCGCGTCGTACGCTGAGGTCCATCGGATCATAGAGGCTCGATTCTTGCCCGGTTACGTGGATTTGGGACAGGCACTCCAAGACTTTGCCCGTGAATGGGCCTCGATTCCGGGGCGATGGATCGCGTGGCTGTGGGCGTCCCTGGGGGTGGTGCTGCTGCTAACGCTACGCCGCCGCGACAAAGCAAGCGTCTTGGTGCCGCTTCTCTGGCTCGTCGGCGTCGTGATTACCTCGGTCGTGTTGCCGCTGATCGACCACACGATTGCGCGAGCTCATCAATCGTTTCCAGCTCAATACGATCTCATACGTGGGATTCGCTACCTCGTTCCCTTCTTGTTGCTGTTCTCGCTCTGGCCTCTCGCCGAGATGACCCGGCGGTTCCGTGCCATTGGATACCGAATCGGATCTAGCTCGACGATGATCCTGGGAGGCGTGCTCGTCGCTATATGGTCCTACTGGCACCCGCCGGTCTCGCCGACTCGACTTTTCTCTTGCTGGAGCACCGGCCGACTGGCTTGCAAGTGGATCCCGGCCCCCGCAGCCGACGCTCTGCGGGCCATTCGCGAGCGCGTTCCTCCCGGTGCGCCGATTCTTGCAACCGACTTGGAGCTTTCCATCCGCTACGCATCGCTGCGTCCAGTCGTTTGGAGTTACAAGGACGGGGGGCTACTCATCTATGTCAACCATGACGAGTTGATCGAATGGAATGCTCGAAAGCGGGAATTCTCCATCGCATTGCTGACCGAGGACTCCGGCATCCGACTACAGCGTCTGGCTGCTCTAGGAGAGAAAACCGGCGCACGATTTCTTTTCCTCCGAGCCGGCCTCATTGATGACGTCCCGACACAGGCGCGAGAGATAGTTTGGATGAATGAGGTTTACGCTCTCCTTCCCCTCCCCGGAGATCCTGCTTCGGCGGGCATAACGAGTCAATAGAATTTGCCCAACGGGTCCGCGTCGATCTTCCCTGAAAGCATCGTCGTCGTCGATGCCTTGCGCCCCGAAAACGCTCTGGATATACTCAGCATCGCTTGGGAACGAGTTGTATTTACTCTTCGAGATGACACCTATCGATTCGACTCCGTTGTCTCAATCCCGACTTCTGTTTCGGGCGGCGTCGTGACAGTGTTTTCGGTTTGCCTGGGGACGAGCTGAGCGCGTGCCGAACCCAACCCAGCAGAGTGACCTGACGGTCGTCCTTCCTGCGTTCAACGAAACCGAAAGCCTCGAACGGGTACTCAATGCGCTGAACGCACAACGTGCCGATTTCATTCGCGAGATTGTCGTTGTCGACGACGGCTCCACGGATGAGACCGCCTCGATCGCGGAAAAGGCCGGTGCGCGTGTGATTCGCCACCAACGAAATCTCGGCTACGGGGCCAGTCTCAAGAGCGGGATTCGATCCGTTCGAAGCGAGTTCGTTTTGACGATGGACTCGGACGGACAGCACCGCGTCTCCGACCTGATTCGCCTGTGGGAGCGAGCGAAAGATCACGACATGGTCATTGGGCAGCGGACCAACCGGTTCCACAGTCCTTTGTGGCGCATGCCGGGAAAGTGGCTGTTGCGAATCATGGCCCAGCATTTAGTTCGCTCCCGAATTCCAGACCTGAATTCCGGGCTCCGGGTGTTGCGATGTGACGTGGCGAAGAAGTATCTCCATCTTTGTCCGCAGGGGTTCTCCTTTTCGACGACGATGACGATGGCGTTGATGAGTCGAGGCTATAACGTCGAGTTCGTACCCATCGAAGTCGACAAACGCGTCGGCAGTAGCACCGTGTCGTTATCGACCGGCCTCGAGACCCTGATTCTTCTGATCCGTATCTCGGTTCTTTTCAATCCGCTTCGAATTTTCATACCTGCGAGCTTCGGCATCGGTCTCGTTGGAGTCCTGTGGGGAGTCCCTTATGCAATCTTGGGAAAAGGCGTGAGCATAGGCTCGATGTTGGGGATTGTGACAGCTCTGAGTCTTTTCGGACTGGGTCTGGTCGCGGATCAGATTTCTCAAATGCGCCTCGAGCGCTACGAATGAAGCACGCCTGCCTTTCATTCATGCAGTTGCCCCCGGCCACGTCAATCTCTGCTCGGAGCGAAGAGAGGGAAAGGCGCGTGCCCCGCACAAGAGTCGTATCCATGCCAATGAGTTTTGGTGCGTGCCATAGATCGTAAGTCAGCTCGCTCGTTCTTTGCGTCTCCGAGGCTTCGTGGGTACGGGTAGGCGCGTCGTCGAGGCGGCACGCTATCGCTACTTCCTATTTACGGAGCGGCAGTTTGATCGCCGTTACAGTGTTGGACACTGCCTGTGTTAGCGTGACCGAGGAGTTGGATTGCGAAGGGTCGTCGCACGAGAATTCACGTGGTTACGAGGCAACGACGCATGACTACTTCAGGCGTATGATGAACGCGGTAGTGATCGACTATCGGGACTTCGTATTCATGGACATCGGCTCGAGGAAGGGTCACGTCTTGATATTGGCTTCCGCCTAACCCTTCAAGCGCATCGTTGGCGTCTAGCACGCACGGTCGCTTCATCGGACCGCACAGAGAAATCTGAAGAGTTTTCTTCAAAAGACGGGGCGTTCGGACGTGTTCGAGCTCGAATGCTTGGACGCCGAAGCGCTCGAGTGGCCGGCGCAGGATACTGTGGTGTGGCTCTACCGTTCGACGCTACAAAGATGAGATCCTTTCTCACTCGGCTTTCGGAATCGGCTCGGTGGAATTGAAGGCAGCTTCTGCTGTTCTATCGAAACCCGCGGTGCGCCCAGACCTTCGAGTCTTTCAGCTTTCTGAGGTCTGTGACCGAGCACTACGCGATTTACGCAAACGGGAACGTACCACGGTCGTGACGCCATCGTTCGGTTGAATCGAGCGCGGCGGATGGATGGCTCGGGTTGATTCGAGAATTCATCGCCACGCGCGCAAGCAACAACTAGAGTGACACCCCGGCCGCTGGTCTTGACTTCACGCCATCAACCCTGGATCGTCCACGACGGGCGACAGCAGGCCGGTGTTGCGCTGATTTGGTGTGCCTGGATATACTGGCGAGTGATCGTTTGCCAAGTATTGCGAGAGCGCCCGACGAGCAGACTTGCTCCACCGAGCGCGATTCGCCTCCTGACTTCGGCCGATGATCCCGTCATTGTCGATTTGCTGACGGAAGCGGCCGCTCTGTGCGTGCTGGTCACGAATCGAAAAGCGAACCCCTGGAGGCGTTGAGCAGACCATGTGCGGCATCGCTGGGATTCTGAGCTTCGACGGAACGAGTCCGTCGATCGATGCAGTGACGTCGATGACGCGCTTGATCGCCCATCGTGGTCCCGACGGAGAAGAATTCTATGCGTCCGGTCCCGTAGCTCTTGGCCACCGTCGGCTCGCCATCATCGATCTTTCCGCCGCGGGTCGACAACCCATGTCGAACGAAGACGAGACGGTGTGGATCACCTACAACGGGGAGATCTACAACTATGCCAGTCTGCGAAGCGATCTCGAAGGGCGTGGGCATAGGTTTCGCTCAGCAACCGACACCGAAGTCGTGGTGCATGCCTATGAAGAATGGGGCGTCGATTGCCTCGAACGCTTTAACGGCATGTTCGCGTTTGCGCTCTGGGATGCGAGTCGGAAACGGCTTTGGGTGGCGCGTGACCGCATTGGAATCAAGCCGCTGTTCTATGCCCATCTTCCGGACCGTTTTCTTTTCGGCTCCGAGCTGAAGGCGATCGTCGCCCATCCGGCCTTTGACCGGGGGCTGGATTTCGAGGCGCTCTCCTATTACTTGGCATTCAACTACACACCAGCGCCCTACACTCTCTTCGCGCAAGCGAGACAGCTCCTCCCCGGCCACTATTTGACGGTCAATGCCGAGGGTCGGCTGGAAATCACGGAATACTGGGATCTGATTTACGACGAGTCACAAAAGCGCAGCGATCCGGCCTTGGTGTCCGAGTTCGATCAGCGATTTCACGAGGCGGTCCGTGCGAGACTGGTGAGCGACGTCCCGTTCGGCGCGTTCTTGAGCGGGGGGGTCGATTCGAGCAGCATCGCTTATTGGATGTCGCAAGATATGAGCACGACCCTGAAGACTTTCTCCATTGGCTTTGGGGAACCGTCGTATGACGAGGTCGAATACGCGCGCGAGGTTGCCGAGCACCTGAAGACGGATCATCACGAACGCATCGTATCTGCCGATGCCGCCACCGTCCTTCCGAAAGTGGTCTGGCATGCGGAGGAGCCCACCGCCGACTCCTCCATGGTTGCGGTGTACTACCTCGCCCAGATGGCTCGAGAGAAGGTCACGATGACCTTGAGCGGCGACGGTGCCGACGACATCCTTGCCGGCTACGAAACCTATCAAGCCTATTTCCTGCACCAGCTCTTGCGTGGCGTCCCGCGATGGATTCGTCGCGGAGTCCTCTCGCCTCTCGTCAACCTGCTGCCGGTGTCGGACTCGAAGGTCAGCCTAGATTTCAAGCTCCGGCGGTTTCTTGCGGGCGCGGACTTCACGTCAGAAGATGCGCACGCGACCTGGAGAATGATCTTCGACGACGCTCACCGGACGAAGTTGCTCGCCCCCATAAGCCACGCACCCGGCGTCGGCGCCGATCCGATCGATCTGTACCGGCGGTATTTCGCCAAGACGAACGCGCGCGCCCCTCTCAATCGGATGCTGTATGTCGACACCCGTTTGTATCTTCCCAGCGATATGTTGGTAAAGATCGATCGGATGACGATGGCTCACGGTCTCGAGACCAGAGTGCCGTTCCTCGATCACGATCTCGTAGAATTTTCCGCGAAACTACCGCCGTCGCTCAAGCTACATCACTTCTTGAAAAAGAAACACATTCTCAAGAAAGTCATGCAGCCGCGACTGCCCGAAAGCGTACTCAAACGGAGAAAGCAAGGATTCAACGTACCCAAAGTGCGCTGGATCAAGTGCGACCTCAAGGAGTTCGTTCGCGATCACCTCTCACCGCAAAGAGCGCGCGAGACAGGCCTCCTCGACGAAAGCGTCGTCACCGGGTTGCTCGACGACCACTTCCATGAACGAGCCGACAACAGCCACCAGATTTGGTGCCTGCTAACGTTGGTGCTGTGGCTCGACCAGTTCGCGGTGAGAGCCCCTTCGTCACCAAACGAGAGTCTTTCCGTAGTCAACTGATCGGTACTGTCAAATTGAGCTGGTGACTGACAGAAGGGGCCAATGAAGACCGATGCACCAAGCTACCACGGCTATCGATCTGAGAAGCTACAGCGCCGCTCACCGCGAGGTCATGCCGTCCGTCGTCCACCCCACCGACCAGTACAGAAACAACCTAGCCGAAGTCTCGCACGAGCCGACGCGACAACGGGAACGGGAACGACCGATGCAGAAGTTTGAAACTCCGGGACAGGCGCAACGATTCTTGACCGTGCATGGACTTGTGCAAAACCTCTTTCGCGTCGGACGGCATTTGTTGCAAGCGCGTCATCATCGAGAGCTACGAGACCGCGCTTTCATCGTCTGGCACGAGGTAACATGTGCCGCCTGACGAGAGCAAAGGAAGTCAGCTCGACGCGATAGGTTCGCTCGATCAATGTCAACTTGACAATACCGTTTGGCGTGAAGCAGGACGGTGGTGAGGAGGAGGACACCGCCAGCTTTGAGACAACGAAACGTCTCGAAAAACACGGGACTCAGCTGGAACAAGTGCTTGAGCACGTAATTGCACACGGCGCAATCCACGGATGCGGAGGCGAGGGGCCACGATGTCTTCAGATCGGCGACGACATCCGGCGTGCGGCTCGCGGCTCAAATTCAGCGAGATGATGCGGCATCCCGCATCAAGATCGAGCGCTTCCCATACCGCTGGGGTCGGACCACCGGCGTCGAGCAGACGAATATCATCCGCGACTGACAGCTCCAGTCACGAGAGCGCCACCGTCGTCGCCGCCCGCAGCACGCTGTGACCCTTCGAAAGCTCGCGAGCAAGCCCTCGTCGCGGTTCGACTTTCTCGATCATGGTGCCCGCCGAAGCCGTGCCGCGAAGGACAACGAGAACAACGAGGGACTGATTTTACCGAGCATACGAAACGGAGCCGCCACAAAGCGACTCCGATATTTGAACGTGTGGAAGCGCTCATCGACGATGTGAAGGCCCACCGAAGCGACGACGCTTCTAAACGTCTCGCGGTTGAACCAGTAGACGTGCTGCTTGCGAGGCGTATTGTTCTCCGGAACCCGCCCCAGCACTACTTGGCAGCGGGCGATGACCGAGTTGAAGTTGGGTACGACAATGACGATGTCCTCGGCGACCCGGGCCGCTTCGGCCAGAAGCTCGGCCGGATAGAAAGTATGCTCGAGGACGTCGATGAGGGTTGCCGTGGCGAAGCTTCCACTTGCGAATGGCAGAGTCCTCTCGGCATCGCAGCGCACCGCCGTGAACGCTTTCTCCTTGAGAATACGGAGGCTCGACGTGGCGATGTCGCACCCGACGAGAGATCCGAGGCTCTTGTCTCGCGCCAAGCCGAGAAAGTGTCCCGCGCCGCAGCCGATGTCGACCACCGGCTCACGATCGACGAGCTCACACGCGGCGAAGTGCTTCCACTGAAGACCGGCGTCCGGACCGCGCCAGAAGCCCTCCCAGTGCGCGACGTCGGCGGATTTCATGTTGGCCATCCGAGCTCGCCCGCCCAGCGACACGTAATCGCGGGCTCGTCGACGGTTTTACACTGGGTCCGCCGCTCCAAGAAGACTCGGGGCGAGCCAGGAGTTAGGACGGCCTTCACGCTAGAATGGCACCTTATCACAAGTCGTTCCGAGCTTGTCGTCGTGTCCGAAAATACGAACGGAGCCCGAAAGCTCGAATCCTAGAGGCATTCTCGAAATTCGCAGAAACCAGCCGACGCGGCACTGGCTCTGTGATAGGCGCTCCCGAGCAGACCTTCCGCTTCGTTGAAGACGGGAACGCAAACGCTGAGCTTCGATCTCGAGCTCACGGGTTCACTCGTTTCCGCAGCCCGGCGCGCCAACTGTTCCTGGTGCGCATGTCGAGGTGCTCGACAGGGAGGTCCTTTGCGATCGTGCGGTGAGTAAAACCCAGCTCGTACTTTAACCTTAGAAACCTCTCGTATTTTTCTCATCGATAACCTCTTAGCTGCCATTTCCTAGATCGTCCTCCTTCCGGGTACGACCTAGAGTGCCTTGAAACGTGCTATCGATGAGCGTTCGCGATGCCGGAACCGGCGTTCACGTTGCCTGGAATCCGTGTTCACCTTCCCCGGAATCCATGTTCACGATCCCCGGAATCCGTGTTCACGATGCTTTGGAATGGATGTTCACCTTCGGCTGGAATCTGCGTTCACGATGCCCCGGAATACGCAATGGGCGGGGCATCGGCGTTCGAGTCGTCACTGAGGCCAAGTATAATGTCAACCGCTCCGCGTGATAGGGAAAGTGCCGGTAGCGTGCTGAAAGGAAAAATGTTGTTCGAGACGGTTATCATCGGATACAGAAATAGGTGTTTCGTGTCATGCGCCGCGAGCATGTAGGCTGGCTCTGCTGTCCAACGTCTCGGGAGCCGCTTTCTCTTGAGGTCGACGAAGAAGCGCAGGACGGCCATATCTTGACCGGGACCCTGTACTCCGCCGCGAGCCGGTACCGTATCGAGGGTGGGATCCCTCGCTTCTTGATGGAGGAGCGTTCCGAAGCTGAGAGCCGAACGGTCGATGCGTTCGGCAAACAATGGGCCGAGGCCGGGGCGTTCAGTTTGACCTACGGTCAAGACGAGGATTATTTCGACCAATTTTTCCATCCCCTTTCTCTGGACAGCCTGCGCGACCGGATCACGCTCGACGCGGGCTGCGGGAACGGACGTTTGTTGGAGCTCGTCCTTCGATACGACCCCGCCCTCATCGTCGGCCTCGACTATTCCTCCTCGGTCGAGATCGCTTTTCGGCGGACGCGCCACGCCGACCACGTTCTGATCGTGCAGGGCTCCATTCTTGCCCCTCCTCTGGCCGAGCGACGATTCGAGGTCATCTTCTCTCTGGGCGTGGTGCATCATCTGGCATCGCCGTCCGTGGGGGTGGAGCGTTTGGGCGGGCTCCTGAAGGAGCAAGGTAAGATGCATCTATGGACCTACGCCCGTGAGGGCAACGAGCTCTACCTCGCAGTGGCCGGCCCAATGAGAAGGCTGAGTCGCCGCTTGCCGGCTCGAGCGCTATGGGGATTTAGCTTCGCCCTGGCCCTCGCCGGTTGGCCTTACCTTTTGCTTTGCAGCGCCTCGGAGCGGTGGCTGCGCGGGCGCCACCCGCTACCGATGAGCCGCTACCTTGCGTTTTTGTATTCGCTCGGGTTTCGAGTGTTCGCTCTCGTGATCCACGATCAGCTGGCGCCCGCCATCGCACACTACCCGAGACGCTCGGAGCTCTTGGAATGGTGCCGCAAGCCCTCCCTGACGGTAAACCACCTGGATATGCGCACGGAGAACAGCTGGCGCATTGGACTCGTGAAGGAGTCGAGCTCTTGAGTCATCAGTTGAGCATCTGCGTTCCCGCCTATAACGAAGAAGAAGGCATCGCGAAATCCTTGGCGATGCTTCGCAAGGAATTTCCGGAGGCGGAGCTCATCGTCGTCGATGACGGTTCCGACGATCGCACGGGCGAGATCGCAAGAGCCATCGAGGACGTCCGTCTCATTTCGCACGAGAGAAATCGCGGCTATGGAGCGTCACTGAAAGTGGCTATGCGAGAGGCCCGAGGGGAGGTCATCGCCTGGTTCGACGCCGACGGCCAGCACGACGCGCGAGACCTTCGCACCGTCGTCGAGCCGGTGCTGAGTGGCGAGAAAGATTCTGTGATAGGCGTTCGTTCCGGGAGCTCAGGGGACCGCTTCCCTCATCGCTCGGGGAAGTGGATTTTGAAACGCGCGGCCGAGCTCATCGTTCGTCACCGAGTCCCCGACTTGAACTCAGGCATGCGGTGCTTCAAAGGGAAAGTCATACGTCGTTATCTCCATCTACTTCCGGACGGGTTCTCCGCATCGAGCACCACCACGCTGCTCATGATGAAAAGAGGCTACCGGCTCGGATATCAGGAAATCCCTTCACGGCCCCGCGAAGGCAATCAGTCCTCCGTGCGGCCCATTCGTGATGGCTGGCGAACGCTCCAGGTGCTGGTGCGCATGTTGATGCTCTTCGAGGCCTTCGGATTTTTTACCGTTTTGAGCGCTTTGCAGATCGTTCCGGCCGTTATCTATGGAGTTTGGATCGCACTCGCGAACCGCGAAGGATTTCCGATACTCGCCGCCACGGTCATTATTTCAGGGCTCCTGACTTTCTTCATGGGGCTCCTCGGCGATCAGATCACGGAGTTGCGGAAAGAGAAGTTCGAGGACTGAAACGAACGTATGTGCGGCATCGTCGGTATTTGTAACCTGGACCATCCGGAATCGACCCTATCTCGCGAAGTGCTGGATGCGATGACCGACGCAGTAAAGCATCGCGGTCCGGATGGGCGGGGCGTCTATCTCGCTCCCGGCATCGGCATCGGCCATCGAAGGTTATCGATCCTCGATCCAAGCTCTGCCGGGCGGCAGCCTATGTCGGCTCAAAACGGCCAAGTCTGGATCACTTATAACGGCGAGATCTACAACTTCCTCGAGCTTCGTGAAGAGCTCGAAAACAAAGGGCACGTTTTCAAGTCGCGCACCGATACCGAAGTCGTTCTCTACGCTTACATCGAGTGGGGTTTGGAATGCGTCGATAAATTGAACGGGATCTTTGCCTTCGGTCTCTGGGATGAACGCCATCGCCGATTGTGGCTCGTGCGCGATCACCTCGGTGTCAAGCCGCTGTTCTACTCTATTCAGCACGGTCAGTTGAGCTTCGCTTCCGAGGTGTCCGCCCTCTGGCGAAATCCGGCCCTTAGTCGCGAGGTCGATTTTGGCGGGCTCGATGCTTTTATGACCTTCAGCTACGTTCCTGCCCCTTTGACGGGATATAAAGACGTGCGCCAGCTTTTGCCTGGCGAGTGGCTCTTGGCGGAAGCCGGCAGAATCCAGCACCGTAAATATTGGGACGTTTCGCTGGATGCGCCGAAGTTTCGCGAGAGCGAGGAGGAGCTCGAAGAGGCTTTCGGAGACTTGTTTCGACGCGTCGTGAAACGCCAGATGATCGCCGACGTTCCCGTCGGATGCTACCTTTCTGGAGGCATCGACTCGTTCGCTGTGGCGCGAGCGATGCACGGCGTCAATGGCGACAAGACGCAGGCGTTCTCGATGGGCTTTCGGGAGCCGAGCTTCGACGAGGCGCCCCTGGCTAAGATTGCTGCTGACACGCTGGGAGTGGATTTCCACTGCGGCTATGTCGAGCCCGTGAGCCAGGAGCGTCTCCGGGCGATTGTCGATCACGCTCAAGAGCCTTTCGGCGACTCCTCGATGCTTGCCGTCTATGGGCTTTCGGAGCTCACGCGAAAACACGTGAAAGTAGTTTTATCCGGCGACGGTGCGGACGAGATTCTCGCCGGCTACCCCACCTATCGCGCGAGTCGGGTCGCTCCTTGGTTTCGTTTACTGCCCGGCCTCGTTCGCAAACGAGCCATCCCGTCCCTGGTTCGGGCCATGCCGGCATCGGAGCGCAAATACGCCATGAGCCAGATTTTGAATCGATTCGTCTATGGAGCCAACCAGGGCAAGTGGCGGGACCACGCCTCGTGGCGCGTCATCTGCACGAACGAGACCAAGAAAAAAATTTACAGCCCTGAGCTCTGGGCTCGCACACGCGATCTCGATCCCTTGGGCTCGTATGAAAAGGTGATGCGGCAATTAGATGGGAGGGGGCTCTCCAACCTGGACGCGTGGTTATACGCCGACCTGACGTTCTACCTTCCGAACGACATGCTGGTAAAAGTCGACCGGATGAGCATGGCCCATGGCTTGGAAGCACGCGTGCCATACTTGGACCGCGAGCTCGTCGAGTTCTGCTGGCGGCTTCCCGATCGACTGAAAATGAACTGGCTCCAGGGCAAAGTGTTGCTACGGCGCAAAGAAAAAGCGCACTATCCGGCGGAGCTGGCCCGGCTTCCGAAGAAGGGCTTCAATGTGCCGCTCGAGCCTTGGTTTCGCAACGGAGTGTTTCAGTTGAGGAGCAAAGGCCAAGGTCTTTTTACCGAACACTTGAATTGGAATGGCGTTACCGACCTTGGGCGCGCTCATGCGGAAGGCGCGGCCGACTACGCTCACGTGCTCCACTCGATTATGATTTTGGAGCACTTGTGATCCCCCGCGCGGGGAATCCAGAAGCTTGAAATTTCTCCTTTTGCGTTACGTGATTGCCGGCGCGGCGCTCGTCGGTGCGTGGGCAACGCTGCGCTTTCGCTCGGTCAAATTGGGGCTCGCTCTCGTGATTACGCTCGGCCTGTTGAGCTGGCTTCTCGCATGGTTGCCGCTCGAGCAGCCCTACGGGCTAAAGCCCGGAACCGAGACATCGTTCGACTTCGCCATCATGAGCGCAGGCGCAGCCCGCGGTGAGGTGCTCGAGGGATGGGTTTTGGGTCGGCGCAATCCACGCCCGGCCTGGAGCCTTCTGTGGTACGCCCTTTCGCCCGGCGATCCGGTCGCAGCCCGGGGGCTCGTTGTTTTGCTTGCTCCGTTGATGCTGATAGCACTCCCGTGCGTCGTCTACTGGCTCGTGCGTGGCGCTGGCGGTCAGGATCGCTTCGTCGCGCTCACCAGCGCTTTCACGGCTGTTCTCGCTTCTTCCGTTTCGCTCGATACATTCAGGCCTTTCTCGCTCTTCTACCAGGAGGTTTTCTTTGCAACACCGCGCTTTGCGCTAGCCCTCGTTCTTTCGCTCGCAGCGCTCGGGCTCGCTTGGCGCCCCCGAGCGCGGTGGCCGATAGTGAGCGGGGTGTTGCTGGGCGTGTTGGGCTTTCTCTATACGACGATCTTTGTCTGGGCCATGCTCACGCTCCTTTTCGGGGAGGTCCTGATCGTCGCTTCCGGCAAAGCTTTCCGATGGAGCGGAACGTGGCTCGCCATCTTGCTCGGCGGTGCTCTCGCGAGTCCGCAGATCGCTCTCCTCCTTCGCCGCGAGCTTCTCGTTCGCATCCCGTCCTGTGCCAAAACTCGGCCCTCTTGAAATAGACCACAAATCAGCAGCTTAGACGCCCTTGGAATCCGCCGACCCTTGGGCTGCGGGGCGAGCTACGGGCAGTGAACTTCGCACCCGGAAGTCCCTCATTAGACTGGACTTTATCGAGCACAAGAGCGAACGTTCGGTGATGCCGCAGGATACAGGGGTTGGCCGGAACGTCGTTTTGGACGGTTTGGACTTCGCCAGCTTACGGCGGGTCTGGGAGCAAACCTTTGGGGCTACTCCTCCAAGCTCGCTCTCGCGCGTTTTCCTGCGCCGCGTTCTCTTGCACGAACGCCAGTGCCGGACCCATGGCGGGCTTTCGGCTACAACCCGGCGCATTCTGGCCGCCATGGTGAACGGGACACCAGGCAACGCCGCTCCCGCAGGGTCCGTTTCTGCCGGCACCCATCTCGTCCGCGAGTGGAATGGCCGGACCTACCAGGTCGAGGTAATCGACAACGGCTATCGGTTCGATGGCAAAACCTATCCGTCCCTCACCGCCATCACAAAGCGAATCACCGGAACCCACTGGTCAGGACCACGCTTTTTCGGTCTGACGCCCAAGCGCAAGGCCTAACATGAAGAAAATCCGCTGTGCCATCTATACGCGAAAGAGCGCGGAAGAAGGTCTCGAGCAGGAGTTCAACTCCCTCGATGCGCAGCGAGAAGCCTGCGCCGCGTATGTCGCGAGCCAGAAAGCGGAGGGCTGGGTGCTGCTGCCAACCGTCTACGAGGACGCGGGGATCTCGGGAGGAACCCTGGAGCGCCCGGGCCTGCAGCGCTTGCTCGCCGACATTGATGCCGGTCTCGTCGAGCAGATTGTGGTCTACAAGGTCGACCGGCTGACCCGTTCCCTCTCCGACTTTGCGAAGCTCGTCGAACGGCTCGAGGCGGCCGGCGCGGTTTTCGTCTCGGTGACTCAGTCCTTCAACACCGCGACCAGCATGGGACGACTGACGCTGCATATGCTGCTGTCCTTCGCGCAATTCGAACGCGAGGTCACGGCCGAGCGGATCCGCGATAAGGTCGCTGCCTCCAAGCGCAAAGGGACTATGGATGGGCGGCCGCGTACCGCTAGGCTATGAGAAGGACGAGCGCACGCTGCGCATCAACGAGGCTGAGGCCGAAACGGTCCGGACGCTCTATGCGCTGTACCGGAAGCACGGAACGCTCCGGCAGGTGAAGGCCGAGGCAGACCATCTGGGACTGCGCACCAAGCAACGGCTTACCGCTGATGGAACCCGGACAGGAGGGCTGCCGTTCCGTCGCGGACACCTCCACTGCCTGCTGACCAATCCTCTCTACGCCGGCCGCATCCGGCACCAGAGGCGTGTCTACGAGGGCCAGCATCCATCGATCATTGCTCCGGAACTCTGGGACGAGGTCCAGGCGCAGCTGCAGGCAGGGGCTGCCAAACCGAGGAAACGCACGACGAAGGGCCGTGCAGCCCGTTCCCCACTGGCAGGCAAGCTCTTCGACGAGACCGGGGACCGGCTGACGCCGAGCCACACCAAAAAGAAAAACGGGCAACGGCTCCGCTACTACGTCTCCCGGCGCCTCATCCAGCACAGTGGCCAAAAGGACCTCTCCGGCTGGCGCCTGCCCGCCCCGATGCTGGAACAGACCGTCGTGCATCTCATCCGACAGCATGTGGATGCCACGACCTTCTCGGCGTCGTTGATCCACACTCCGACGATGCAAGAGCTCACCTCGGTGCGTCGCTTTTTAGACGGGCTGTGTTCCGGTAGTAATGGCAATAATAATGACAGTGCCTCGGCAGCCCCCCTGCTCCATCTTATCCGGCGGGTCGATATCAGCCCCGGCTCTGTGTCCATCCTGCTCGACCGCAATGCGTTCGCTGCTTGCCTGTCTATGGGACCTGACCGCATTCGCGAGGGTGCACTCCGCATCCACGCACCGTTCCGCTTGCGTCGACGCGGCGTCGAGACCAAGCTCGTTCTGGGCAACCCCACGAAATCCGTCGACCGCACACTCCTGCGCAATATCGCCAACGCCCTCTCCTGGCTCGACCGGATCAAAGCAGGCAAAACCTATGAGCAGATTGCAACCGAAGACGCCATCCCAACGGACCGCGTGCGCAAGGTGATCCGCTATGCCTTCCTGGCCCCCGACATCGTCCGCGCCATTGTCGAAGGTCGCCAGCCCGTTGGGCTGACCTCGAGCTACCTCTTGCATCATCCGCTTCCCGACGATTGGGAGAAACAACGAGTGCTCGTCGCAACGCTGTGAGCCTGCAAGCGCCCCACTTCGTGAATAGGCTCGGTTAGCAGCAAGCTGCTCTCCGACACTGGCCTCCGCCAATCAGCCTCAAACTGGCCCAAATTCCCTGTCATGGTTTCCAGACTCGGATAGCTCCTTGTACTGGACCGTCTGCGGAGTCATCTTCGTTTCCTCCGTAAAACTCCGCTGGATGAATTCGAGGTTTGGCCAATTCGAATTCCGCTATTCGCCTTCTCCTCAGGCGCGATCTAGGCGTAGAGCGTCTTCTCATTGTCTGCGCGATTAAGTGGAAAAACGGCCCGATAAGCCCCAAAATCGCACCAAATTGCCCGTTGATGGGTGCTTCCGCCATTAAGTGTTGGTGAGATGACGCTAAGACTTTACGCTGCATTAAATTACAGCCAAAATAGCGCTCGCGACCTTCTCAACAACATCCATCGCCTACTCCATCGCTTCCAGCCGAAACCTTGGCGCAAGAAGCGCCAAGACTTCTCGGCCTTCGCCTTGACGTATATCCTTCGTCCCCTCTGTGCCAACATCGGTGAGACACTTCGCCCCTTGAAATTAGTGTAGAGGGCGGAGGAGGATCAACGCATGAGTATGTTGCCTGAGAGAGAGACCTCGACGGGATCGGAAGGAGCCCGTAGGGCGACTGGGTGCGCCTGGCATGGATGAATGGCGGCGGGTGCAAGTCCCGTATGGAGCCAGCTGGAGGCAACCATAAATCGTAGGCAACTGCATGAGTCCGGAACCGGCGAGAGCCTGAACCGACCTTTCCCGTGAGGGCGTGTGGGATGGAAGCGGCGTTGTTGCACCGCTCTGGCTGAGAGCGAAATCCGCCTATGGTGGTGGCCGAGGTATGTTCGAGCATGAAGTATCCCAAGCGCTGCCAGTACAAGCACGCGAAGCAGAAGAAGTACCACGTTCGCAACTGGGCGGAATACAACGAAGGGCTGCGCCGCCGGGGCGATTTGACAGTCTGGTTTGACGAGGAGGCAATCGCGAACTGGAAGGCCGACAAGACCGGTAAGCCTGGCGGTCAACGGGTCTATTCAGACATGGCGATTGAAACGGGCCTGGTTGTCCGGATGGTGTACAAGCTCGCCTACCGACAAACCGAAGGCTTCTTGCACTCGATCGCCTCGCTGCTCGGGCTCGGTATCGAGATCCCGGACTACTCGACGTTGTGTCGGCGCTCGAGGTTGCTCCGCAAGAAGCTGCGGATTCCGAAAGCCGCGAGCACTCAACCCATCCACCTGATGATCGATAGCACGGGCTTGAGGATTCATGTTGGAAACGCCCGCAAACCGCCAAAGCTGCGCGCATGGCGCAAGTTGCACATCGCCGTTGATCGCGAGACAGGGAACATTGTTGCGTCCGAACTGACGGCGTCACGAGCTCGCGACGCAACCCGAGTCCCCGCTTTGCTAACACAGATTCAAGCACCTCTAGTGTCGGTGGCGGCGGACAGTGCATACGACAAGGAAGCGGTCTACGAAGCCATCGAAGCGCACAGTCCTGGACGAAGGACGCGCGTGGTGATTCCGCCGCAACGAAACGCGACGCTCAGTCAGAATTCGAACACCGCCATGCAGGAGCGCGATCGCCATATTCGTGCAATCGAAAGACACGGCCGACGTGAATGGTACAAGCTCTCAGGCTACACCAAGCGAAGCATGGTGGAGAACGCGGTCTATCGTTACAAGGCGATCATCGGGCCGGAGATGCGGGCTCGAACGTTGGCGAGGCAACGAGTTGAACACCGAATTGGGTGCGAGATACTCACCAAGATGGCTGCGCTCGGGATGCCCGATACGTACTGCGCCGGGTGACTCTGCAACCGGCACAGGGAGGTCAGCGATTTGCTCCGGGCCGTGCAACAACGCCCGTAGGGGCAACAGCTTCGCCAATTTCTTCAAGCACGCCGACAACGATCCAGACGAAGTCTCGGACGGCGCATGGCGAAAAGGGCGATATGACTCGCAAAACTCGCAAAACTCCCCGTATGGGCCAGGACGTAGGTTCCGACCTGTGCTTCGGGGTTTCCAGCCGAGACCGGATAGCTCCGGACTTCACCATCCGCCACCCAGTCTGGCCAATTGTGGCACTGCAGAGACGGGTGAGATTTTCCGCGCGGTTGGGCGGGGTTTTGCAGGGGTAGGTGTCACCAGAGACGCGCTAGAAGGGCTGAACGGGCCTCATTTTCGGTTTTGGTCTCTAATCTCGATTTTCGAGTGCCACGTTTGCGCCAAAGGGGGGGAGCGGGTCGCTGACAGGGCCGTGCAGCGTCGGAAAAGAGACCGCCCGAGAGGTCCAGAATCAAGGCCAGGGCTACCACGGCGTAGCCGGCTAGCACGTTCTGGTCCAGGTGCGGCCCGGGCCTGGATCCAGGTCTCCGCCCGGGAGCGTGGCATCCCGTTGCTGGACGGTGTTTTCCCTGCGCGTACGGGGAACCCGAATCGCCGACATCGCCCCCGACACGCCCCAGATCTGGAGCTCGCCATGGGTCGATGACGATCGAAACGGCCCGGCGCGCCAGTCTTGAGTTTGTTTGTGTTTTTGGACAGGACGCGGTCTTTGCTGACGAGGTCGTCGCACGACTCGCCGGGATCTTGTTCGCGCTCGAGTCCGTTTGTGTTTTTGGACACGACGGCTTTCTATTTATTCATCCGCGCGCACTGAACTTGATTCATCTCCGGTCTGTCGGCACCATGCCCGCATGATTTCGTCGTTGATTCCCGCTCTCATCTCTGCCTTCAAGGCTCGTCGCGAGCTGGCTCTCGAGAATGTCGCTCTTCGGCAGCAGCTCGCCGTCCTCCGTCGTTCGGTGAAACGGCCGCGGGTTTTGGGTGCTGTTGCGCAGAATTTGGACTGACTGGGAGAGCGTCCTCGTCATAGTGAACCCTGAGACGGTCCTCCGCTGGCACCGTTGTGGGTTCAGACGATAATGGGCTTGGAAGAGCCGACGGCGTAGGCCTGGACGACCAGGCGTCGCTCCCGAAATACGTGAGCTGATACGGAACATGAGCAAGGCCAACCCTCTATGGGGAACTCCCAGCGTGCATGGCGAGCTAGCGAAGCTGGGCATCTCCATTTCCCAGGCTGCCGTCTCCAAGTATATGGTTCGCCATCGCACGCCACCGCAGTACCATTTCACCCTTCCTCCATCGACCGTCTGTTCATGAGTCTCGAGTCTTCGTGTACTCACTCCAACGGACCCTTAACAGAGCGTCGGAATCGATTGAACAGAGTCCGCACTCCCTCTGCCGCAAGGACCGCGATGCACACGGTTGTCGAAGTCCGCATCCTGGTGTCCATCCCGGATGTTTGCGACGCCATCGTTGCTAGAGTGACATAGCCGATGATGGTCAGTGTGATAAGAAAGCTAGGCCAGTCCTTCCGCTTCCATATGACGCCAAGCCCAATGCCGGCAAGCGCATACAACGAGAGATTGTAAATTAGCTCCAGCAAGGATGGCGCACCGTAAAGTGTACTGAAGCCATACATGTAAAAGAGCCCAACTGGAATCAAAGCGATGTACCAAAAGGGATGCTCGAGGAAAACTGATATCGCGATGCGACGCATCGCTCTGACGCGTCGACCGTCATCAGGTGCAAAGTTTCGCCAGAAGTTTGACACTTCGAGCTCTTCCTGCGGACTGCCCAATCGCTCTTCCAGTTCCGACATAAACTGACGGCGAACGACATCGGGGGACACGCCCCCCCGTGCCCAGCGCTCCACGCTCGCGGCACGGTAGAAAAGCATGTTGAAGGTACTTACGGTGGTATAGGTGAATTCGCCAATAAAGTATAGATTCCGGCCGCTCCATACAAGCACACAGATGAGAGGGATAATCGCGAAGGCGCTGTACATCCGCCAGCGTAGCCGGACCAAAGAACAGAAGATGGGAAAGCAGAACAGGAACAGATAAATTGTCGTCGGCCTAGCGAGCACGGACAATCCCAGCCAAAGTCCAGCAAGACTGGCATCTGACAATCGCTGGAGCTTGACGCTACGCGCCAACCAAAGCACTGATAGGGCGATAAACAAGTTTGCGAGAGACTCGGCTAGCACCGTAATGTTGTGCGCCGTGGAGGCAGGGTCGATCGCGACCAGGGCCCCCCGCGACAACGCTGAAGGGAGTGTTGTGTATCAATCTCAGACCAACCAGGTAGGCAAGAGCGGCGGTGGCCGAGCCGAGCAGCGTGTTCGCGACGGCGACCGCTAGATGCGATTCACCGAAGATCCCATACAGTCCCGCGACGAAAAGCGGCATAAGCGGCGGCCGCGCCGCGAACAGCTGGCTCGACCAGCCTGATCCAAGCAGCAAGTCCAACGCCAGGCTGTGATACGTATCGTCGGAAGAGAGCTCGAAAGGAGAGAGCTCTCGGGAAAGAGCAAAATAATAGAGACACCCGATACGCAAGGTGAGAGCACAGGTAAAAATGCCCCAAAGAATCATCCAGTCTTGTCTTCGGAGCGCCACGCCGCGAATCTCTGCTTTGCGGAGACTACCAGAAACATCGTAGAGTTTCTATCTAATACTTCTCTCCAAGTTCCACACGCCGGGCTCCTGGGCTGGCTCTCAACATCGTTCTCTGTACGGTGCTTTCATATCTCACGTCACCCGCAGCGCCAAACTGAGTTAAGCCCGACCATGATCAATAACTGACCGGCTTGATAGCACGATGTGTCCCGAGGTCCGTGGAAGGTCGATCAGCTTCTCGAGGGTACTTTCGAGTGAACGAACGATTTCGGTCACTCCCCGATGACCTCCGCCCACGCGGGCGGTGCCATTGCTGTCAAGTTGGGCCTTTAACTGACAGAATGAGCCAATGAACAGCAAGTCGCCGAGCTACCGCGGATATCGATTTCCACCGGAGATCATCAGCCACGCCGTTTGGCTCTACCATCGCTTTTGTTTGAGCTTTCGAGATGTAGAGGACCTCCTTGCCCAGCGCGGGATCACCGTCTCGTATGAAGCGGTCCGACTTTGGTGCATCAAGTTCGGTCCAGAATACGCTCGCGGGCTGAAGCGACGGCAAGGTCGCCTCGGCGATACGTGGCACTTGTGTTAGCGATCATGTAAAAGCGCGGGTTTCTGACACATGGGGTCGGGGGGGCTAGCAAGGAAGTTGGAGTTGCCGATGTCGGGGTCGTTTGGCCTGATGGGTGTGGCGTTTCAGTACCAGGAGCTGAAGTCGTTTCAGGCTGATCGGCAGTAGAGGTAGAAGGTGGTGAAGACGCGGAACGCGAGGCAGGAAAAGAAGGGGGGGCGTCAATCCACCCGTGAAGTGTTTGACGACTCCTATCGTTGCCAGTCCTCGGAACGAGCGATCCATCGCCTGAGCGAAGCGCGGTGTGTTCTTTTTTTTTGAGGAGAGGTCGTCGTCGAAGTACCAACGGAAAGTTTTGATTTCCTCGAGGATGTCGAGGTGCGGAAAGTCGCGTTGAAGTTCCTCGACGAAGAGAGTGTCGGTAGCTGTGAGGAAAGGATATCCAGGGAGGTGATGTTCAAGGTAGTCGAGGATTCCCTGAATGGTGGGGTCGAAGCCGACGAAGGATTGCGGATGGTTGTGATCCATGAGAGATCTCCTTTGGATTAGAGAAGGAGTTTTTGCCTGACGGCGACGACGAAGGAAGGGTCGACGGACGACGAATCGGTCATCGGGCCGAGGGCGAGCTGGCGTGTAAGGCAGCGCGGAGTAGAGCGCGAGAACGGAACGAACGTAGAGTGAGGAAGGAGGGTTGCGTCCTTTAGGCTGGGGCTTTTTTCTGTCGCCGTCTTTGTTTGCGCTCGTCATTTTCCTGCTCGCTTTCTCGGACGCGGTAACTCTTACCCTCGAGAACGGTGACATCGGCATGGTGGGTGAGCCTGTCCAGCAAGGTTGCGATGCAAGTGGCATTAGGAAAAACAGTGTTCCAGTCCTTGAAGGCGAGATTGGTAGTCAAGACGATGGAACGTCGCGCGTCGTAGCGAGGATTGACGACGTGGAAGAGGAGGTCGGCGGCGTTTTCGTCGTAGGAGAGATAGCCAAGCTCGTCGATGCAGAGCAACTTTGGTCGAAAGTACTTTCTCAAACGCTGGCCGTCTGGTCAAAATACTCGAACGCCCAGCAGGTCAGCAATTTGCACCTTTCCAAAGGCCGCTTGAATCCGCCGTCGCGGTCGAATACTTATTCCAGTTCAGCGGAAGGAATCGCGATGGAGATGGACTGGAAGACCATGCTGAGACTACATCTCAGGATCCCGAAATGAACTACTATCGGTCGCAGGAAGGCTCGCTAGGGTATTGTCAAATTGAGCTGGTGACTGACAGAATGGTCCAATGAAGACCGATGCGCCAAGCTACCACGGCTATCGATTTCCACCGGAAATCATCAGCCACGCCGTCTGGCTCTACCACCGATTCTGCGTGAGCTTTCGAAACGTCGAAGAGTTGCTCGCTCAGCGAGGCATCACGGTTTCTTACGAAGCGGTCCGACTGTGGTGCATTAAGTTCGGGCCGGAATACGCTCGGCGACTGAAGCGTCGTCAGGGTCGTCTCGGTGACACGTGGCACCTAGACGAGGTCTTCATAAAGATACAAGGTGAACGCCAATACCTCTGGCGCGCGGTAGACCAAGATGGTGATGTAATCGATATCCTCGTCCAGCCTCGCCGTGATCAGAAAGCCGCCAAACGATTCTTCCGCAAGCTGTTGAAGGGGCAAGGCCGTCCGCCCTGGCAGCTGGTCACCGACAAACTGAGAAGCTACAGCGCCGCTCACCGCGAGGTCATGCCGTCCGTCGTCCACGACACTGACCAGTACAGAAACAACCTAGCCGAAGTCTCGCACGAGCCGACGCGACAACGGGAACGACAGATGCGAAAGTTTAAAGCTCCTGGGCAGGCGCAACGATTCTTGACCGTGCATGGACTCGTGCAAAATCTCTTTCGCGTCGGACGGCATTTGTTGCAAGCGCGTCATCATCGGGAGCTACGAGACCGCCCTTTCATCGTCTGGCAGGAGGTAACGTGTGCCGCATGACGAGAGCAAAGGAAGTCAGCTCGACGCGATAGGTTCGCTCGCTCAACGTCAACTTGACAATACCGACCATTCTGTCAGTCACCACCTCAACTTGACAATACCGTTTCGCCAGGAAACCAAGTCCCGGTTGACGCTCGTTCAGTTTATCGTGATGGAGCCGAGCTGGATCTCTCCTTCCAGGGGGCGACCATTGGAGCTAAGCGCGGGTACAGCAGCCTTCGTCGCTCTGTCCTCAAGCCCCATCGTTAGCGTGTACTCACCTTTACCGACGGAACGCGGAACGTAAAGAGAGCGCTTCTGCGCGAAGAATGTCCCGGGTTTCCACGCTGCGAGCTTTTCGTCCAGGGGCTTCGGCTGTTCCAGAGCAGTTGTCCCGCCCGTCTCCCTCAGCCGAAGCACGATGTCGTACCCGCTGGCATCCAATTGTCTCTGAGCGTCCCAATACAGTGACAGGTCCAGAGACTCGCCGTTCGACACGGTGTTGGTTCCTAGATCGAACCCACGAAAAATAACTGGCGGAATTAGCTCGTGCCGGTTGAAGGCAAGGAGTCCCGGAGTGGGCTCGCCGAAGAAGATGTGCATTGGATTCTCCATCACTCTAGGGAGTCGAAATATGTAGCGATCGGGTCCTTGGTGGCCGTCTTCGTTGAGGAGCTCCAAGACCGGTTCGAGTTTTGCCGGGAGAGCCTTTTGTTCGTCTCGGTTGATATGGAAAAGGCCGTTCTCGCTACGCGAATCGGCAACAATGAACTCAAAACCCCGTCCCACGAGTCCCTCCAGTGACCCCTTTCGGATGGAGTTGATGATTTTCACGAAAAAGACCTTGGATCGTGGGGGGCCGGCGTTGGCAAGAAACTCGACCGCATTGTTCTCGACCGCGATGTGTGTTCCGCTCGGGACATTCTCCAGAAACCAATCGACCGTCGCGGACCGGCTATCGGGTCGGCCGAGGTATTCCGCTTGCGACATGCTCCGCGCCGCGAGAGGCCACAGAAGCAATAGAATCAGCGCACCAGGAACGAGCCTTGCGGTCCAGGCTGAAATGCCTTCAGGAAGACCGAGCGTCCGAAGTGGCCTGGTACCCATCAGGCAAAGCCGTTTCGCGATGTAGCCGACCGCGACGGCCCAGAGGATACATAGGAAAACGATCGCCGGTTGCCAATAGCTCAATGCCATTTGCCGGTAAAGAGACATTAAGAGTGTGAAGGAAGCGACGAACAGCCCGATCAGGCCGATACCGATCCAGTCCATCCGGCCTCTTTCCAGAGGCCGGATGGAAGCGGCCAGCAGGCCAAAGAGCACGGTAACGAGTAAATAAGGAGGTTCGAGCCCCACGAGTAATCGAGTTACACCTTCGCTAAGCGAGATCGGAATGGGCAGAGGGCCTTTCGTCAGAAGACTGGTGGTGGCCGGGTACGGCCCGTCGTGGATTTGATAGATGTCGTAGATGAAATGAAGCCAAAGCGCGACGCCCGCTGTGAGAATAGCCGCGGCAGTCAAGTGTCTGACGAATCGAGGAGTGCTTCGGCCGAAAAAAAACATCACGAGAAAGGGCAAGCCCACCAGAGGAAGGGCTTGATACTTAGTCAGAAACGATGCGAGTGCGGCTAGGAGGCTGACCTGAATCAATCCGAAGCGGATTGGATTTCGTGCAATGAGCATGAGCCATAGGCTGAGCAGCGCTGCGGTCGTGTAAGGAGTGTCGGGTGAGGCAAGGCTAGAAGTCGCGACAAGAGAAGGATGGACTGCTATGATGAGAGCTGCTATCAGACCCGGCCCCGGCCCGGCAAGCGAACGTGCTATGAGGGCGGCAAGTAGCACCGCTGTCGAGCCGAGAATGGCATTCACGGACCGCGCCACCAGGTAGTCGGTCGCGACCGGGGTTTCCGGCCCGGCTAACACGTCGATCAGTTTCTGTTCAACGATCCAAAGGGCGAGAAAACCTGGCGGGTACCCCCCCCCCGAGTTTCACCGAACGAGCCGTCTTTTTGGAAAGCCAATGTGAATGCGTAGCGCCTCGGCTCATCGGGGTTAACGAAGTACGGCAATGCAAAGCTGACTCCCGCCATTCGCAGAGTGAGTGCGGCGATGACAATCAAGAAGACCGCGGTGTACCAGGCCACGCGCGGACGCGCTTCAATCCAGTGTTTTAGTCGACTGGCTTGGCTGTGTCTGTTAGTCAACCGAAAACGCCTAGGCTCTTTCTCTCCCGGCGACGGAGCAGGGTCGTGCTCGAACTCACCTTACCACCGGTACTCAGCCTCAACCGGCGCGCGACCGAAACTCATGGAGGTCCGTGTCAACGCCGGTCGAAAACTGCACATTCGTGGCAGATGAAAGTTGCACACTCGACCCACGGGTGACGAACCCTAAGGCGTGATCGTGATTCACCGTCGGTTCCGGCTTCACGAGCTTCTCGGCGAGGTTGAACAGGTTGAAACAGTTCGGGGTGGAGACGACGAGTCGTCCGCCGGGCTCAAGGTGTCGCCGCGCCGCGTCGAGAAACAGGCCCGGGTTCGAAAGGTGCTCGAGGACATCCCCGGCGAAGAGGACGTCGAAACGCTTTTGAAGCGAGAAGTTCTCCGCGCTCTGTCGCGCGTAGCGTGGACCTTTCTGGGGCAGCCGGGCGTTGTCGAAGTCGAGATCGATACCGTGTAGCTCTCTCGCTCGACGAAGGAGGATCGCGTGCGCCCAGTTCGGATCGTCGACCGTAACTCCCTGACCCCAGAAGCCGATGTCGAGTACGACGTCGTGGGCGTTGACGAGCGATTCGATGAGCTCGTTCTTATCCGCAAAGATCATGATGCCGACTCTGATCCCAGATCTACACCATTTTATACCAAGCGCCTTTCGCGTGGGCCAGATGTTATCGTGTCGGACTTGTCAGGCGCCGGAAACCGGCCACGGGGTTTGGAACGAGGTCGAACCTGCCGGAAGCGACCTGGAGTATAATCTCGTCGTCTCGAGAGGAGGCGCGACTCGCGTGAAGGCTGCGGTCGAAACGAAAGCCCAAAGTGGCGTCGAGCTACCACCGTGCCCGGTCTGTGGGCGCGGCGTGCCCGACCCGCTCTACTACGAATCCAACCGATATACGGAGGGTGAAGTCGTCGGACTGAGTCTCTGTCCAGAATGCCGGCTCTACTTCACCCGACCCCGCTTGGTGCGGCACAACGTCTCCACCCGCGAGGCGGCGTACGAGGACCTCCTTCGAAAATACGAGGGCGAAGCACAAGCAGGTTTTCACAAGAACGAAAACTATCGTCTCTATCTCGACGTGGCCGAGCAACACTTCGAGATAATGGGTTACGAGCCTCCTTACTCCGTTCTCGATATCGGCTCTCACTGCGGATTCTTTCTTCGCTACGCGAAGGAGCACGGATGGACCGTTCGGGGCATCGAGCCCTCGCCGCCCCATTACCGTTTCGCCATGGAGGTGAACGGCATCGTTTCCATCGAGTTGGGCTTTTTCGATGCGAGCTTCGACGCCAACGCGCGTTTCCATGTCGTATCGATGTTTGACGTCCTCGAGCACATTCCCGACCCGGTTTCCCACTTACGAGAAATCCGCAAACGGCTGCGACCCGGTGGGCTCGTCCTTGCCAAGGTGCCGCACGTGAAGTTCTATCTCAAATGGTGGAGATCGGTATCGCTCGTGAGCCGAACGGGCTTGTTGCCGCGCTTTACCACGTTCGACAGCCCCCCGGTCGAATCGGAACGAAACGGGAAGGTGCTCGGCTTCTTCGATCTTTTCGAGCACGTCGTCCACTATGATGCGCCCGGCGTCGAGGCGGTCTTCGAAGCCGCCGGTTTCGAGGGAACGAGGCTCCTTCCTGCGCCGCCCACCAATCCCGCCGGACACTCCCTGAACTTCCCCAGGACGGCGACCTATCAGCTCGCCCGCATGTTGTGCGCTCTTGGAAGAAAGCCCGGCGCGCTGACGCATGGTCTGCTCATCGTCGCCCGCAACGGAGAACAGTGAACGTGGAGTCTCGGAGGTATTGTCAAGTTGAGGTGGTGACTGACAGAATGGTCCAATGAAGACCGATGCGCCAAGCTACCACGGCTATCGATTTCCACCGGAAATCATCAGCCACGCCGTCTGGCTCTACCACCGATTCTGCGTGAGCTTTCGAAACGTCGAAGAGCTGCTTGCTCAGCGAGGCATCACGGTTTCTTACGAAGCGGTCCGACTGTGGTGTATCAAGTTCGGGCCGGAATACGCTCGGCGACTGAAGCGTCGGCAAGGTCGTCTTGGTGACACGTGGCACCTGGACGAGGTCTTCATAAAGATACAAGGCGAACGCCAATACCTCTGGCGCGCGGTAGACCAAGATGGTGATGTGCTCGATATCCTCGTCCAGCCTCGCCGTGATCAGAAAGCCGCCAAACGATTCTTCCGCAAGCTGTTGAAGGGGCAAGGCCGCCCGCCCTGGCAGCTGGTCACCGACAAGCTGAGAAGCTACAGCGCCGCTCACCGCGAGGTCATGCCGTCCGTCGTCCACCACACCGACCAGTACAGAAACAACCTAGCCGAAGTCTCGCACGAACCGACGCGACAACGGGAACGACAGATGCGGAAGTTTAAATCTCCTGGGCAGGCGCAACGATTTTTGACCGTGCATGGACTCGTGCAAAACCTCTTTCGCGTCGGACGGCATTTGTTGCAAGCGCATCATCATCGGGAGCTACGAGACCGCGCCTTCATCGTCTGGCACGAGGTAACGTGTGCCGCCTGACGAGAGCAAAGGAAGTCAGCTCGACGCGATAGGTTCGCTCGATCGACGTCAACTTGACAATACCGCCAAGACGCTTCCCGCCGCCGCTCGCGCGTTGTCGGACTGTGATCTCGTGCACTGCTTGATGGAGCCCTATCTTTCCACCGCTTCGCTCGTTTGCCTGCTCAAGGGCCGGGTCCTCCAAAATCTGACGTATACCGCGCGCCAAATCATCGGGGCAATCGGGCCGCACCAAAAGCGCGTTTCTCCCGTCCTCGAACAGCTCGCCCAGCGACGGAAGATCAGACGCAACCACAGGACGCTCCGACGCCATCTACTCGAAGGCTTTGAGGGGCGACGTCTCCCGAGGCAGACGTTCCACGGATTCGATTGGTGGCGGCTTCGCTTCTCTGTGTTACTTTCTACATGAATGGTCATCACCATCGCGACCGGCATCTTCCCTCCCGACATCGGCGGACCCGCGACTTACAGTCACCGGCTCTCGAAAGACCTCGCCGCACGCGGCGACGACGTCCGCGTCGTGACCTACAGCGACCGGCCGACCTCCCGGGAGGCGGACCAGCCGTTTCGGCTCACGCGGGTCTCGCGTGACGACATACTGCCCGTTCGCTATTTGCGCTATTTCCAGGCGACCCAGCGCCAGTCCCGAGCGTCCAAAGGCTTGTATCTGCTGGACGCTGTAGGAGTGGGACTACCTGCGGCGATGGCGAGTCGGAGACTGGGAAAGCCGTTCGTCCTGCGCGTCGTTGCCGATTTCGCGTGGGAGCTGTCACAGCTGAGCGGGCATCGCGACTCCTTCGAAGTGTTTCAGGAAAAACGACATGGTCTGCTTCTCGAAACCGTTCGGGCGGTACAAAAACGCGTCGCGAAGCGCGCCGAACGAGTGATCGTGCCGAGTCGCTATATGAGAGACACGCTGATCCGCTGGGGCGTCGAAGCGAGCCGGTTGACCGTCATACCGAACGCGACGGATCCCGCACCGATTTCGACAGGTCCGACCAGGGACGAAGCACGCCGTCGGTTGGGAATCGAAGCGCAGGCCCTCCTGAGCGCGGGCCGTCTCATTCCGTTGAAAGGTCATGAGCGGCTCGTTGAAATGATGCCCGCGCTCGTCGATTCCGCTCCGGGGACGACACTCTACATCGCAGGATCGGGACCGGAGAAGGCAAAGCTCCGAAATAAGATCGCTGAGCTTCGGCTCCACCATGTCGTGCATCTGGTCGGATCCCTGGAACGTGAAAAACTGCTGGAGCTCTATCGCGCCTGCGACCTCTTCGTCCTTCCATCCGAGCACGAGGCATTTCCGCACGTCCTGCTGGAAGCCATGGCCGAAGGCCTCGTCCCGGTGGCGAATTCTGTCGGTGGCGTGCCGGAGATCGTCGATGACGGCGTCTACGGCATCCTGGTACCGGTCGACGAGCCGGGGCGGTTCCAGAAGGCCGTCTCGGAACTCCTGTCGAACCCGAAGCGCCGCGCGCAGCTGTCGCGCGGTGCCAGAGAACGCGCTCGCGATTTCGACTGGGATGATACGTTGAGAAAGACGATCGAGGTGCTCGAAGAGGCATTCGGCTAGTGCCCCGTCCAGGAAGTCAGGTTGCCTTCGAGCGCCGATGCATCCGCGCGGGCGTGGGAAAGCGCTCGCCGCGACAGATACGCCGAGCTTTGCTGAAAGGTCAGACTCAGGCGCTCAATGAACGAGGTGTTCCATGTCGAGAAATCCTCCGAGTGATTGAGCGCTTCTTTGAATCGCCACGCGGCTCCATGAACGGCTCTACGTTAAACCTTAACGACGCGGTCGTTCCTTCGTGTCTTGAGGAGCTGGCCACGCAACGGTACTGTCAAATTGAGCTGGTGACTGACAGAATGGGCCAATGAAGACCGATGCGCCAAGCTACCACGGCTATCGATTTCCACCGGAAATCATCAGCCACGCCGTCTGGCTCTACCACCGATTCAGCGTGAGCTTTCGAAACGTAGAAGAGCTGCTTGCTCAGCGAGGCATCACGGTTTCTTACGAAGCGGTCCGACTGTGGTGCATTAAGTTCGGGTCGGAATACGCTCGGCGACTGAAGCGTCGGCAGGGTCGTCTCGGTGACACATGGCACCTGGACGAGGTCTTCATAAAGATACAAGGTGAACGCCAATACCTCTGGCGCGCGGTAGACCAAGATGGTGATGTGATTGACATCCTCCTCCAGCCTCGCCGTGATCAGAAAGCCGCCAAACGATTCTTCCGCAAGCTGTTGAAGGGGCAAGGCCGCCCGCCCTGGCAGCTGGTCACCGACAAACTGAGAAGCTACAGCGCCGCTCACCGCGAGGTCATGCCGTCCGTCGTCCACGACACTGACCAGTACAGAAACAACCTAGCCGAAGTCTCGCACGAACCGACGCGACAACGGGAACGACAGATGCGGAAGTTTAAGACTCCGGGACAGGCGCAACGATTCTTGACCGTGCATGGACTGGTGCAAAACCTCTTTCGCGTCGGACGGCATTTGTTGCAAGCGCATCATCATCGGGAGCTACGAGACCGCGCTTTCATCGTCTGGCACGAGGTAACGTGTGCCGCCTGACGAGAGCAAAGGAAGTCAGCTCGACGCGATAGGTTCGCTCGCTCAATGTCAACTTGACAATACCCTGGCGAGCTGTCGTTGTAGCGCGACGTCGCATGCGAGCTCCGCTGTTCCAACCTAGCGGGAGATGCTGAGGAATCTCATCGAGCTGTGGCCCGGCGGGCCGTCGGTCACTCTGGGTGGCTACCTCGTCGGCTCCAAGTACGTTTTTTCCCTTTTGGTCCTCGCGTGGGCGGTGTCTCTCCTGCGGTGGCCGCGCCGGGCTTGGCTCGTCGCCGGTACGCTCGTGCTGGCCGCGTCGAGTCTCCTCGTGCTTCAAAAACCTCTAGGCCGCGCGTATGGAGTCGTCGAGGAAGGTCGAGGGATCGCAGAGCTCGGCGAGGTGATGGTGGTCGCCGCACGGGGTACCGCGTCCGATGGGCGGATGGTGAGCGAGCCTCACCCGAGCCCTCTCTGGGGATATTTCGTGGCAACCCTGTCTGGCTTTCGCGGCGAACGGGTGCTGTCGCTCTACCCGTGGCTTCCGCTGTTCTCGCTTCTCGGCCTAGGCGTTGCGGTGGCATGGTCGGTTGGACGGCTCCACGAATCGGAGGATCTCCCCGCGGGTGCGCTTCCCGCTGTCACCGCATTCGTCGTCCTGTTCTTGAGCTCGCATCGTTTGAGCTTTCTCCGCGATGAGGGACCGTTTTGGACCGAGTATTTTTGGCTGACACCAGGAGTCGGGATCGCCTTCGCCGCGCTTTGCGTCTGCTGGCGCTTGCTCGGAGCGAGCTCTTGGATCGGTGCCGCTATCACTTTCGGTCTTGTCACTGGCCTTGAGCCTCGTCTCGCCGTGTGCTTCGGTCTCGGTGTCGTCGCGTGGATGGTCGCGAGCCGGAAGAGTCTATGGCGCGAGGCCATGGTGCTCGCTGTCGGAGCGATCGTGCTCGTCGCGTTCGGCGGCTTCAGGCCGGTGACGCTCCCTGCCGAGTTCGGAACGTGGCACGACGGGATCAACCGCGTGCTCTCGGTTACGATCGATGCTGGGCTCGTCTTCCTTCTCGCCGCGCTCGGTGTCGGGTGGCTTTTGCGCTCCGAACGAAAAGCTGAGCTCGTGCTTGCTTGGAGCGCGAGCACGGCATTGTTGCTTTGGATCGTGGTCTCCTTCCTCCCGTGTGCCGCCGCGCTTCTCGACCCGAGAATCGTGAGCGGCTATGTGCGGCTGATGATGGCGCTCTGCGCGAGCTACGGGCTCTATCGCGCGCTTGCGGCGTGGGTCAAAGCGTTTCCGGGGATTCCGAGCGAGTGGAGGTTCGTCCCTCGCCAGCTGCGCAAGTTAGAATCGGCGCGCCTCGCGCTGATGGGTCTCGTCGTGCTCTCGTTGCCGTGGTGTTTTCCGTACTGGTGGGAGCCGGTTCGAATGGACCCGCTCTACGTCGAGAGCTTTCCCGCGGTGTCGCGCCGGTTTGTCGCGATGGGAGAGGTGCTCCGGGACACGACGGACGCCGATGCGGTGCTCGCCGCCGGGCCCAGCTATGCGCCGTGGATCCCCGCGCTCAGCGGTCGCCGCGTTCTGCTCGTGGGCGAATCGCCCGAGCGCGAACGTGCACTGGAAACGATGGTGCAATCCCGCGATCCAGATCAGATCGCGGTTGCGGTGACGGAGTGGAACGTGACCCACGTCGCATGGGGGCGACTCGACCAGCCGGAAGGCACGACGCCTGTCGATTTCGGTTTCTTCAAGCAGAGCCCGCGATTCGAGGAGCGCTATCGTGACCGTCACTGGATTCGGGTGTTCGAGTACACGCCATAGCGTTTCGTTTCACACGCTGGAGTCGAGCGAGGCTCGTGGGGACAACCGCACCACCGGTAGGTTTATCGAACCGCAGAGCACACAGAACTCGCAGAGAAAAGCTAGGGGGTCGCCGTTCTGGGATGTCGTCGTTGATAGAATCTATCCCGAGCGGCATTGTCGCGGGTAGGTCTTCGAATGGCAGTGTGCGCAGCAATTGGTTCAAGCCAACTTGTGGTGCCGTCTCGGTAGACAAACTCGATGCTACCGATCTTGTTTCTGTTTCTGGCCCTTGGCTTCCTTGAGCGCCAGCGCTTGCGCGAGCTTTTTCACTTGGTCGTCGAGCTTGGTGATGCGGACCGAGAACTGCAGGCAGACGAGCACGAGTAAGATCAGCGTGAAGAAGAAGAGCGTCGACGTCGGCAGGACAGCACCGATGAGGCGCGTCAATACGACCAGCAGGTCGTACCACACCGCGAACACGAAGATCGTGATCGCGGTGAGGACCCAAAGGACAGAATACTCCTCGCGCAGCTTGCGGCGCCGCACTAGCTCAACGATCAAAACGAGGAGGGCGACGCTGATGATCAGCGCGACGACTTGTTGGCGGATTGGCATCTACACAGACTTGGGTCTCCGTCCCAACGTCGCCAAGAACATGGAAAAGAGCATCTTGAACACGTAGTAGAGAGGCATGGCGCCGTCGTGCATGGAGCGGCCTCCCTGGGACGGGTGCATGACGACGGGCACTTCGGTGAGACGAAGGCCGGCGTAGTGGAGGTCGATGAGAACGTCCGCGTCGGGATAGTCGTGAGGGAAGTGGCCGCCGGTGAGAGCCTCCGTCGCTTTTCGGTTCATCGCCCACAAGCCCGAGGTCGGGTCGGTGATCCGCCGGCCCGTCAGCCGCGACGCTAGCCACGAGAACAGATGGTTTCCGAGCTTGCGACCCCAAGGCGCCTGGTAGCTCGACGGGATCAGAAACCGCGACCCGATGGTGACGTCGGCGGCATCCTCGAAGATGGGCGTGAGGATGTCGGCGAGCGAGATCGGATCGTGTTGTCCGTCTCCGTCGAGCTGAGCGACATAGTCGTAGTGGCCTTGGACCGCGAATTGATAGCCGGTCTCGAGCGCGCTGCCGTAGCCGAGGTTGAAAGAATGGCGGGCGACGATGGCTCCGGCATCGAGAGAGCGCCCCTCGGTGTCGTCACTAGAGCCGTCGTCTACGACGAGCACATCGGCATGCGGGTGTTCGCGGTGGACTTTCTCGACGACTCCAACAAGCCGTGGTCCCTCGTTGAACGCGGGTACGATCACGAGAAGCCGGCGGCGCGACTTCGACGAGACGCGTTCCGCAGTTTCGTTGGTTGTTACACCCGTTGACATCGTCGACTCAGCATTCTGAGGTAGTATTACACAACCCGTAGAGAGACTGCTACCCGTGAGAGAGCTCGGCGTCATGAACATCGGCGTGACCCGCTACGCGCTCCCGCTCGGCCCGACCGAGCTCAAGAAGATGGAGCACCTCGGTCGGCTGGCGAGCCTCCACGTCGTCGGATTCTCGCCGTCACTCCGATACCAGCGCGCATCCGAGCCGGTCGAGTTCTACTTGTTGCCGCTCGTCCCCATCGCCGCGCTCAGGCTCGTCTTACTTGTTGTCGCATCGACGGTGCTTGGGCTTCGTCTCGTCTACCGTGGGAAAGTGCAGCTCGTCTTGAGTCAAAGCCCCTACGAAGGTCTCGCCGGGATTTTCGTGCGGGGGGTCGCATGGGTGATGCGTCGTCGTGTCGTCGTCGTCACCGAAGTCCACGGTGATTGGAGCGAATCGCCCTTTCTCTATCACCGTGTCCCGTTGAGTGCCGTTTTTCGTCCTATACTCGCGGCGTGGGCGAGTTTCGTTCTGCGACGCAGTGATCGCATCCGTACTATTTCTAGATTTTTGGAGCGGCGGATCGCCGCAGTGGCGCCCGAAGTCCCGCTGCATCGCTTTCCCGGGTACACCGATTTCGAGCTCTTCGACGACGCGACCGAGCCGTCACGTTCCGACACCCGGGTGTTGTCGGTGGGTGCGCTCTACCCGGTGAAGGGCTTCGATACCCTGATCCGGGCGATGAAGCAGGTAACGTCCAAACGGCCGGAGGCGACGCTCCATCTCGCGGGCGACGGTCCGATGAAACGCGCGCTCCGTGAACATGCGGCGCATCTCGGGGTCGAAGCGTCTCTCAGGCTTCTCGGCTCGTTGTCACCGACCGATCTTCGAAAAGAGTATCGCAGTGCTCGACTGTTCGTGCTGCCTTCTTTGTCCGAAGGGTTGGGGCGTGTCGTGTGGGAGGCGATGGCGTGCGGGCTTCCCGTGGTTGCGTCCGATGTCGGCGGCATCCCCGAACTCGTCGAGAACGAGCAGACGGGCTTTCTCGTACCTCCTGGAGACGAGGACGCTGTCGCCGAGCGCATCCTGTGGCTGTTCGAGCATCCGAGAGAGGCCGAAGCGATGGGCGCCCGAGGCAAGCAATTGGCGAAAAATCTCTACTCCACCGAAAGCTACATCGAAGGCTACCGAGCGTTGTTCCAGGCGTCTTGAAGAAGTTGTGCCGTACGCGCGACCATCTTCTCCCACGTAAAATCTTCCACGCGTCGTTTGCCTCTTGCGCCGAGGCGTGCTCGCAGCGACGGATCGGCGAGAAGCTTTCGGATGGCGGCTTCCGCCCCTCGTGGATCCGGCGACACCAGGAGTCCGCTGTCGGCGTCTCCGACGAGCTCGGGGTTACCCCCGCAGCGAGATGCGACGACGGGAAGCTCCGATTGCATCGCTTCCAACAACAGATGCGAAAAACCTTCATGGGTGGACACCAGCACGAACACGTCGCTGGCGCAGAGATGCATCGCGAGGTCGGTCGGCGCGCGCGCGCCCAAGAGCTGAACAGCGTCGTCGAGCTTGAGCTTTTGGACGCGCTCAAGGAGAGCTGTCTCGCACGGTCCCGAGCCGGCGATCAGAAGGCGTGCGCGTGGATGATCTCGCAAGATCGCCGGCATTGAATCGATGATGTGCTCGTACCCTTTCCACGGCACCAGTCGGCCGGCGCTGATCAGAATCGGATCTCCGTCGAGCTCTAGCCGCGCGCGCGCGTCTTCTCGAGTCAGGCGCGTTTCCGGCTTGGGCCGGGCGCCGTTCTCGATGACGTGGACCCGCTCGCTAGGAACGCCCCAACCGATGACAAGATTCTTCAGATAGTGCGACGGGGTGATGACGGCGCCGGCGCGGCGGGCGACGAAACGCTGGGCTTTCCGCATCGATTCCACTAGCGTTCCGTAGCGCTTCGTTTGGAAGTCGTCGACGTCGTCATCGACGATGCCGTCGGCGCGGCCGATCTCCCACGCGAGGTCGCCGACGACTTTGAGTACGGTAGGCTTTCGCCGTGAGAGCGCTGCGAGCGTAGCCGGTAGGCCGACGCTAACCGGATCTTGAATGTAGGCGAGGTCGGCTCGTGCGAGCGCTTTCCGCACCGACACGAAATACGACCCGTAGCGTTGCGGCAAGCTTTGATTCCGGGAGACGCGGGCCACCGAAAACATGACCTCGTCGGAAGACGCCTCTCCATAGGTGACCACCTCGACGCCAAAGCTCGTTTACAAAGCTCGGGAGCCAAACCTGCCACGTACGTGGCCGGCCCCCCGATATCCGGAGGAAAGATGCCCGTCGCGAGAAGGAGATTCATGGCTCAGAGTAGCTCCTCGTACACCGCAGCGATCCGATCGGCCACCTGGTCCCAACGGTAGCGCGCTTGCACGAGGCGAAGCCCTCCGACGCGCAGATTTTGAGAAAGAGCGTGGTCGGTGAACAAGCGCCCGATGGCGCCGGCTACGCTTTCAGGATCGTTAGGCTTGCAGAAAAGCCCGGTCACTTCGGGATCGAGAAAGTCGGGGATACCTCCCACCGGTGTCGCTACGACAGGAACTCCCGACGCCATCGCTTCGAGAAAAGCACTGCCGAGCCCTTCGCTACGCGATGGCCGCACGAACGCGTGGGCCAGCCGGAGATAGTCGGCCGTCTCCTCGTGAGGCACCTCACCTACGAGTACGACGGCGTCGCTCACACCGAGCTCGTCCGCTTTGCATTCGAGATGCCGCTTTTCCAGGCCGGTGCCGACGAGCACGAGCGCGACGTCGGGATGCTCTCGTCGCAGCCGGGGCATCGCCTCCACGAGAGTGTCCAACCCGTTTTTGGGAACGAGACGCGACACTGAGACGACGACGCGCTTTCCATCGAGACCCAACCGGGTCCGAAGCTTTGCGCTCGCGTCACTTTCGCCGGGGCGGAAGACTTCGGTATCGACACCGTTCGGGATCACCCGGATGGTCTCGGTGTCGGCGCCATAGGTGATCGCTTGTTGTTCGAGAAAACGGCTGATCGCGTGGATCCGATCGAACGGACGGTGCAACCGCGGATAGACCGGGAACAGCAGCCGCAAGTACTCTCGGGCGTAGTCTTCGGTGTCGCCTTCTTGGAGGGTCAGAAGCGTGGGCACGCGTTTCATCTTCGAGAACAAATACGCTGCCACCGCTGACGCGTTCACCATGATCGCGTGAACGAGATCGACGTGCTCGGACGCGAGCGCCCATTTGAGAGCGAACAGTGGATACATGAATTTGTCGGAGCGATTGCCGAGGCCGACACGCACGACGCTCACGCGCTCGCTCTCGTCGATTGCCGCCAACTTGCGGTCGGCTCGCGCAGTTACGATCACAAAGCGGAAGCGGTAGCCGAGCCGGTCGGTAATCGCTTTGACGAAGAGCTCGGCGCCGCCGATGAACGGAAGGTAGAACCAGCTGAAGATGACGATCGTCTTCATGGTTCGGTCGACGTGGTCTCGAGGATCGTCACGAGCTCTTTGGCGAGCTCGTCCATGCGGTAGTGATCGTGGATAACTTGCCGGGCTCGCTCGCCCAGGCTCCGCCTGAGCTCACCGTCGTTCACAAGCTTTTCGAGCGCTTCCTCGAGTGCTTTGGGATCCCCCGGCGGCACGAGCAACCCCGCCTCGCCGGGCGATTCGCTGAAAAGATAGGGGATACCGCCGACCTCTGTGGCCACGCACGCGCACCCGGACGCCATCGCTTCCATGAGTCCGCTCGGAAGTCCTTCGGACAACGAAGCGAGGACGAAGACGTCGACCTTCACTAGGATACCGGGAACGTCGTCACGGTGCCCGAGAAAACGGATGCGAGGACTCTGGTAGCGCTCGACGACATCGTCCTTACCGGTGACGTCGCCCACGAAAATAAAATGCACGTTCGCGTGGCGCGCGGTTAAAGTTGCGGCCGCGCCGAGGATGAAGTCATACGCTTTGACCGACTCCAGCCGGCCCACGTACGCGACCCAGATCGCGCCGTCCTCTTTCTCCAGGTCCGCAGGCGGCCTCGGACTCTCGTAGCGATGCATCTCGACGCCGTACGGGTGCACGACAAAACGAAGGCCCATCCGCTCCGCCGTCGGCACCAACCCTCGGTGCAACAGAACGACGTGATCGGCGAGGCGAAGCACCAAGAACCCAACGGTGCGCGCGTACACCCATAGCACCGCGTTGACGAGTCGTGAACGACTGAACCAGTCGATGCCGGGAAACGTGTCGGTGACGACAACGACGCGCTTGCCCATCGCTTTCAGCAAAACCACCGCGAGCGACGCGTGGTACATGTGGGTGAACACGAGAAAATGCGTCGGTGCCTCCTGTAGAACGACTTTCCACAGACGCGCCGACAAGAACGGGATGATCCCGAAGTTGGCAGGGTCGGGGATGAACAAGTCGCTGTAGCGGTAGATTTTCAGATGAGAGCCCACCTTTTCGAGGAACGGCTGGCCTTCGGAGCGCGCCGTGAACACGATGACGTTGACGCCGATACGGGCCAAGCTGTGCGCGGTCTTGTAAGCGCTGATGTTCCACCGGTGGGGCTCGAAGAAGTAGGGTGTAACGAGCAAGATTTTCATCGAAGGGGAAGCGTTGGGCACTAGCGCGAGCGGCGCCAATTGAAGCCCGCATCATTAATTAGAGACTTGTCGCGTCGCCTTGGGGTGGTACTCCCAATTCGGGATGGCGCAACTGATGTAGGTCGAGCCGTCGACGAGGCTCGCCAGCGGAGGGACCCTGTTGAAGAGGCTGAAGGGGCCGGGAAACGACGGCGTGACCTCGATGGTCTCGAATCCGGCTCGCTCACACGTGAACGCGACCGTCGACGGTGTGAACGCATTGATGTGGTCGCTCGCCAAATAGCCGACGAAGTATCTTCCGATCCACGGAAGCCGGTGGAGAGCGAGACCGCCGACGGACGAGATCGCCGGCACGAACAGAACCAAGAGTCCGCTCGGCTCGAGAAGCTGGTGGACTTTGCGCAGGAACTGATGAGGCGATTCGACGTGCTCGAGCACCGCTCCACACCACACCAAACCGCTTCGACTTTGGGGAGGTCGAACACGTCGTTTCTGACGAAGTCGCGCTCGAACACGGTGAGCCCCAGCCTCTGCGGGAAGTCGGACTCTCGGTCGTCGAACTCCACCCTGTAGGCATCCTCGTGGCAGTGCACCAAGTTCATCCCGTAGCTACACCCAAGATCGCAAAGCCGGAGCCCGGTGAGACCGTATTTGCGGTCGGCCTCTTTGAAAAACGTGTCGGGGGGCGGTTTTGAACCATTTCTCGAAGATGCGCTCGTTCCCCGCGGAATCGAAGCTCCCATGGTGGTCGATGACGAAGCGCCGAAGCGCGTTCTCGCCTAGAGCAGCTTGGGACCGCGCGGTCTCGGTGCTAGCGGGCGGCGTGGATACTCGGGTCGAAGTCATAGCATGAACACGCTTTGCTCTTCGAGGTTGCTTGTAACGTCACGGATTGTAGCATACTCTTTTTGATCGCGTTCAGCCCCAAATTGGCCGCCATGTACTCGAAGAGCTTCATCGGCGACATCGGCTCAGCCTAGTCAGCGGCATCGGGAAACGGCATCGCCGCAACGTCGAAGGCTCGGATCCAAAGAGGTACTTGCTCGTAGGGGACACGGTCGAAGAACAGCAGACGTTCGTCCGCCACACCGTGTTCTCGCGCGACGCCGCGATAACTGTCGATGGCGCTCATCGGCCCCCCGTCAACGAGCTCTTGACCAACGGTTGCGATCCCGGCACGGTGGGACAGTACCCGGACATGTACCTGCTGTGGGATCTAACGATCGCGATCCACTTGGAGTTCGACCGCGGCTTCCCCGAGATCCGTGACTGCTTTGATCCAGTGTTCGAAGAGGGCCACTACGCCGTCTTTCGAATCAACCCACCGCAGTGACCTTTCTTGCCCGGATCGCCGCCAAGAACGACAACCCCGGAAAAGGCAATACCGCATCGAGCACGCCGACGAGCCAACCCCCACGACTGAGGATGGCGGTTCACCAACCGAAACGCGAGCGGAAGCGTCTGGAAAATGCCGCGCCGGGACTCGATGCGGAAGCCTGCCGCATGAAGAAGCTCTTCGTACTCCGCACGCGGCCGATCGCCGGGATGCCGGTGAACGGCGGATGTCCGCATCAGCTTGCCGGTGAACAACAGCTTTAACCGGCTGTGCAAGTGCGCGAGGTTGGGCACGCTCATCAGCAGTACCCCGTCGTCCGTCAGCACACGGGCAACCTCCGAGAGGGCCTTCAGCTGATCGAGAAGCTCGACGTGCGCGAGTACATCAAGCAACAGCACGACATCGAAACGTCCGTCGTCGAACGGCAGCGCCCGAAGATAGGCTTTCTTCACCGCTTCCGACTCGTACGCCGTGTCGACGAGGGCTATGTGGGGTGGAGCGACCTGCCACACGTGTGGTGCTATCCGTGGGTGTTGCGGCACGAGGTGGAAGCGGCCGACTACGAGATCCTTCGATTCAAGGCTCCCAGTATCCCCCGTGCCCTATCTCGCGTCGGTGCTGCCCGGCGCCCTTTGGATGCGGTCGCAGATGGACCGTCTGAGAGAGGCGTGCTTTTTTCGCTCTTTGGGTTACGGTAGCATCGTCGTCGCTCGCAAGCATCCATCGGAGAGTCCATGATGCGATGGCCTCTCGAATGCGGCTCCGCCGATAGGCTCGAACGGTAACGATGAGCCCGCTCCTGCTGCTCATCTGGGGAGTGGCCTTGCTTTTCGTACCGGGCTATCTCATCGCTTTTTGTTTCGCCAAACCTGGAGAAACCCGTGGTCGCGGCGAGATTGTGGCCTTCGCCATCGCGTGGGGCGCGGGTTGGCTGACGCTGCTCGGCATCGTCCTGCGCGCGTTGAATCTTCTATCGGCGGGCTGGCTCGTGGGCGTTACGATCGTCTTCGTCGCCCTCACGGCCTATTGTCTTCGGCGACGCGCACCACGCGCGCTTCGACCCGCAGGGACGCTTTTTTTGGCTCTTCCTGATTGCCGTCCTCGCTTATGAGGCATCCATGCTGTGGGAAGTGAGGGACAACACCTTCGGTACGGACAGCTATTACTGGGCCGGGGCGGCGACGCGGCTAGCGAGCGAGACACCTGTTGGCGTTGACGCCGCCTATCCCATCTTTCGATCGAACCCCACGGGCTACGCCTATCTCCTCGCCACGGCCGCCGCCATCGTCCCGGATCTGTACGAGGGGGAAAACGTCATGGTCGTGGCGCTTTTTGGCAGCCGTCTCTCGAGAACCCTCGCCGCCGGCTCGGCCGCTCTTTTTACTTTGCTGGTTTTGATCGGGTAGTTACCTCAGGACTGGTACAAAAGCTCCTACGCTACTTGCCGGCTCATCGCTACTACACGTTCTATCCTCTGTCGGCGATCGTCTAGCTCGCGGCGATGGCCGAGCACGAGGCGTTCCCGCACGTCCTACTGGAAGCAGCCATGGCGGAAGGCCTCGTCCCCCGGTGCGAATTCCGTCGGTGGCGTGCCGGAGATCGTCGATGACGGCGTCCACAGCCTCCTAGCACCGGTCGACGAGCCGGGACGTTTTCAGAAAAAGCCGTGTCGGATCTCCTGTCGGTTCGAAACGCCGTCAGCAGCTGTCGAGCCGTGCCAGAGAACGCGTGCGCGATTTCGACTGTGACGAGACGTTGAGAAGAACGATCGAGGTGCTCGAAGAGACCTTCTGATGACAGGCCGCTGATGAGCGCGTCCGCCGCGTGCCGAGCGGCAGCCATCGCATCTGCTGAGAGACCGGCCCAATCGTCCCGTTGGGGCTACTCGAAAGAATGAGATGTCGGCGGGCCGCTTCGAATGGCTGCTAACGCCGAAAATGGGGGACAGCACACCGAGCGAAGCCCTCAGCCGCCGAGCAGCGAGGAGCCGAGTTGAGATGATAAATGCCCGAAGCGCCGCACGTGAACGAGGAGTGGGCGCGCGATGATGCACTAGAAGCTTATTCGATCAGATAGATCGTCACCAGGCGGTTCTCGAACACCCGCTCGTAGCGTTGTTCCAATTCGAGCGTCTGGCGCGTGAGCCCGATGGCCGCCTCTAACTCATGGCTGTACACCACGTGTGTGACACGAAACGGCAGGCCGTCCTGACCATCGGGGGAGGAGAGCAGAGCGTCCAGATACTCTCGACCCTTCCGATAGGGCACGAGAACTTGACGGCCCGTCAGCGCCGGGACCCAAAACGCGGCGATGCCGTCCGCAACGAGCACGTCCGTACCTTTGGTCGCCTTGAGCACCCAGTCTCGAAGCTCGACAACCGGGTCCGGCAACGGCTCTCGGGCAACGCGGAAATGCCCGTCCATGATCTCCGGATTGCGCCAGTACGGAGCGACGAGGGGCGTGACGACGAGGATCACCACGAGCGTCGACGCCGCGACCGACACGCTGGGCCGCGGCATCCGGGATGCGATGAGTTCGAGTAGCCGCCAGGCTCCCACTCCCGCCGCAACGGAGAGCACGAAGTCGAGAAAATAGTAGAACTCGTCTGCCTCTCGCGCCTGTGCGGTGAGATAGCCGACGTAGTTGACGCCCCAGAGCAGGTAGACCGAGAGGAGAAGTGCCAGCCACAACAGATCCCGCTTCAGACCCCCCCGCCACCAGACCGACGCCCCGACGATCGCCAGAAAGAAGAGGAGCGCACGGTCGAACGTGACCAGCAGCAGGAGTGAGCTTCCCACCGGGCGCATGTCACCCCAGGCGCTTCGGGAGGGCACCTCGGGATCGACCACCGTGGAGTCGATGCGGATGGCATGGGGGTGCTGTCGATAGATGATGGAAATGTAAGGGGCAACCGCGATGGCGCTCAATATCCAGAGAATCAGCACGCTCCGGAGCTCGCCGCCAGAGCTCTTCCTCTGTTGGAGAAAATGCAAAACGAGGTAGATGCCGAGCCCAAAGCAGAAAAACGCCCAGTGAACGATAAACGCCCAGCCGAGGAGTGACAGGAGAACCGCTGCCTTTGCGAGCCACAGCTTCCGCCGGCTGGCGATGCCCCCGATGAGCAGCGGAATGAAAACGAACCCGAGAGTGTGGTTCGGCTTCAGAAAGAAGTTCTTGGCGTAGAAGTCGCGAAAGGGAGCCAAGTAGTCGAGTGGCCCGCTCGACACCAGGAGAGCGAAGGCCACCACGACCAAGGCTCTGAGCTCGCTTCCGCTTTCTTCATCCTCCCGGCGTCGGAAGTGCAGAAAGAGCACCAATCCGAGCATCAGGGGAATGACGAGCGACACGAGGGCATAGACCACCGGTGCAAACTCGGGGTGTCCGAAGCAGAGGCCTCCCGCCACCAGTGCCCACAAGGGCTCAAGGGTCACGTCTCCGACCCAGCCGGTGCTCATGGGGGAATTACCGGCGGCCACGGAGGCGACCCAGCTGAGATTGCGCAGTCGATCGCCCGGCGCTTGGAGACCGTAGATCCGGGCCAGCGGATAGAACGTCGTGAGCCAGCCCACGACGACGAGCACCGCGATTCCCATCGCCAATATCGTCCAGCGCTTTTGACGGAAGAAGAGCAGAAAAGAGATCGTCACGACCCCGATGGTCACCAGACGCATCGCCGCGACGAAGTTCGCCAGGTCGAGTTCGCTGATGTCGAAGCCGAAGAGATTCAAATCAGTTGCCCTCAAGGGCGAGATGAAAGAGGCTCCGATAGCCCTCGATATAGCGCTCCGTCAAATAGACGCCTTGCATCTCTCGCCGGCCCGAGGCTCCCATCGGTATTGTCAAGTTGACGTTGAGCGAGCGAACCTATCGCGTCGAGCTGACTTCCTTTGCTCTCGTCATGCGGCACACGTTACCTCCTGCCAGACGATGAAAGGGCGGTCTCGTAGCTCCCGATGATGACGCGCTTGCAACAAATGCCGTCCGACGCGAAAGAGATTTTGCACGAGTCCATGCACGGTCAAGAATCGTTGCGCCTGCCCAGGAGCTTTAAACTTTCGCATCTGTCGTTCCCGTTGTCGCGTCGGCTCGTGCGAGACTTCGGCTAGGTTGTTTCTGTACTGGTCAGTGTCGTGGACGACGGACGGCATGACCTCGCGGTGAGCGGCGCTGTAGCTTCTCAGTTTGTCGGTGACCAGCTGCCAGGGCGGACGGCCTTGCCCCTTCAACAGCTTGCGGAAGAATCGTTTGGCGGCTTTCCGATCACGGCGAGGCTGGACGAGGATATCGATTACATCACCATCTTGGTCTACCGCGCGCCAGAGGTATTGGCGTTCACCTTGTATCTTTATGAAGACCTCGTCTAGGTGCCACGTGTCACCGAGACGACCCTGACGACGGGGATGTCCCGGCCGCTGTTGAATTTGGTCGGGTAGCGGCGGCACCTGTGAATACTCTTAGGCAGCAAACTCATCGCTGTCAAGAGGTTTCTGTTTGCTTCTAAGCGCGTGAACGAGAGCGCCCATATGGCGATAGCCTTTGATACGCCGGAACTCTTTCTGCGCGGTGACGACGCCAAGAGCGGTCCATCGGCGAACCATGGAAGGACTCTTCCAACGCTTGACGTTTCTCGATACTCTGCGAATGGTTCCGTTGAGATTCTCAATGGCGTTCGTCGTGGCAAGAGACTGGCGAAGTAAGGCGGGCAGCGCGAGCTTCACGACCGTGAGTGTCTCTTCCATCCCTTCACGAAGGCTTCCGGCAGCTTCGTCGTAGCCGTTTCGCTCGAGCCACGACACCAATGCCTGAAGTCGCTTGCGCGCCTTGTCGGCACTCTTGCACTTGTAGGCTTCCTTCATCGTCTGGAGCACGTAGGCGTGACGAGACTTGGGAAGGTACGAGCGAAGATTTCGGAGTTTATGGATCTGGCACCTTTGGATGACCGCGAGGTCCCCCAAAACGTCGACGAGTGCCTTGCGGATGCCTTTGCCTCCGTCCACTACGCAGAGAATCGACGCATCGACGCGCAAGCCTCGCTCGAGAAGGTCCTGCAACATCGCGGTGCACACCCGAGAGTTCTCCGTCGAGCCCAGCCATATACCCAGGGGCACCTTCGTTCCATCTATTGTGATACCGAGAGTTACGACGACGGTCTGTCCGGCCACCTCAAGGCCATCCAGCATCAGTGCCGCAAGCTCGAACCCCTCTAGCCGCCGAGACAGGTATTCCTCGAGCTTCTTAGTCGTCTGGCTCACGAGGTGACGGCTGGCGGCACTCTTACTTGTGCCACGAGACTTCAACTTGGCCGCGGGTTTGTCCAGACTCGATTCGTAATTTCGGGTCGATACCCCCACCAAGATCTGATTCAACACTCGCTCTGGAAGCGGGTCTTCTTCGCGGAAGGCTTCGAAGTGTGGAAGCGACGCCTCCTCGCCCGACTTCGAGCGAACTCGAGGTCGCGACACTTGGATGCGACGACCACCGAAGCTCAGCTCTCCGTTCGTGCTCCCCCAGTGGTTATGAGTTCGCTCCTTCTCGTGCTTGCCCTTGAGCCCCGCGATCTCCTCGGCGTCCTCTCTGAGCAGTAGGTGCAGAGCTGTCAGTCCTTGCTCGTACACCCATTCCGTCAGACCCGCCTTCGTGGCCGCGATCCCAGCTATCATCGGTAGCAGTATCTGACCGACTTGGCCAACTACCTTGCCCGTAGGCGAGTGCGTTTGCTTTCTTACTGGCTTCTTTGATTTCCTAGGCACTGGTGGCTCCTTGTCCCCCTCTGGAGACGGTTTATTGGCAGACCTATTCTTAGGCCGGCCAAGGAGCCGCCGCTACCCCAAATTCAACATCCGGCGGGACATCCCCCTGACGACGCTTCAGTCGCCGAGCGTATTCCGGCCCGAACTTAATGCACCACAGTCGGACCGCTTCGTAAGAAACCGTGATGCCTCGCTGAGCGAGCAACTCTTCGACGTTTCGAAAGCTCACGCAGAATCGGTGGTAGAGCCAGACGGCGTGGCTGATGATTTCCGGTGGAAATCGATAGCCGTGGTAGCTTGGCGCATCGGTCTTCATTGGACCATTCTGTCAGTCACCAGCTCAATTTGACAATACCGTTTTGACGATGCACATGTACGCTTTTGGACTATGATATGAACACCAAGAGATCATCTCAATTGTAAGATGAAGTTTCTTATCGTTGGAACCGGACGTTGTGGCTCATCTTTCCTCTCCGCCATTATTGCCAAAGCGGGGGGCTCCTTTGAAATGCCAGCGGTGGAACATTGGGCACCTGGCGGCGGAGCTTTTGACAGCTTATATATCTTGAGGGCTTATAAGTGGTACACCTGGCAGGAGTATATAGGGAACACTCTGCTTTTTGAAAGAACAGCCGGCGCGTTCATGGGCGTTTGTAGGCGAATTCTCAGGAGAGCCTTCCTGGCTGCTGACTACATCAAGTCGCCCCGGTTGGTGTGGCTGGTGCATGAGATGAGCCGGTTTGGCGAGCCGTTCGGGGTCATAGGAGTCTACCGCAAGTTCAGCAGCTATTGGCCCAGCTTTTTCCACAGTAAATTTTATACATACCAGAAGAGCAGGGACATTTGGATGGATGTCAACAACGCCATTCTTCTACAGGCTAGCCTCTACCCGTCAGCCTTGATAAGCTACGAGGAGCTGATTGACACGGCCGAAACCCATTGGGCTGAAGAGCTCCATACGCTTACCAAACTGCCGGTGAAGGAGATATTGTCAGCTAGAAAGGAATTGCTCAGGCCGTCGCACGCGCCGAGCAATGAGTTCTTCGAGGACAATGACACGAATCGCCTATATGAGGCCCTTAGAAACAAAGGCCTAGGCAATGGGACATAAGGGACTCTAGTCGGCCTTAGTGTCCCTTCCGGGGATGGTGGAAACCCCTCGCCTTTAGGTGAAGAGAAGACTGTCGAAGTCCCCGAAGGGGACGAGACACCGCCGACTGAAGTCGGCGGGTTGAGAATGAAGCGGGCGCGTGAAGTCGACTTCTAGTCGACGCGCCCGCTCAATCCCCCGGCTTAAAGCCGGGGGTTGATTTAATTCAGGTTGTCGAAATTAACACCGGCATTGATGGCCGTGAGGTCAAAATACTCATGCGGCTTCCCGATGGTAGAAACGTAGCAACCCGCCAAGCCGTTCACGGGAGCGCACCTTGCGCTCGGACTGAGGTAACGGGTCGCTGGCTGGGAACAGCAGCAGATTCTCCTTGCCTTGATGATTCCTCTCGTGGTGATGGTAGACGATGTACTCTCTAAGCGCATGACGGAGCGACTTCTCGCCGAATAGGATGAGCTTCGAGAGACATTCCTCTTTGACTGACTTCACCCAGCGCTCCGCGAACGAGTTCAAATCCGGGCTCCGTGCGGGCTGTGATCCGCAAGAAAGAAGACCGCGTATTGACGGGCAGACAGGCATGGGAGTTGAGGTCCTGCGAACTCGTCTTCGCCTCGGTGGAAGTTCTGCACGCTGTCGCCGCCGGGCCACCGACGCAATAACGTGCTGGAGAAAGAACGCTTTGTTCGCCGCGAGAAGCCAGGTCCGTCAGGCAACGCGTGACAACCGGTAATCGTGATGGAGCCCACCAAGGACCGGCCTCGAGGCGACGGCGCGCTGGTCGGGTAATTGATGTCGGTGCTGGTCCGGTTTCATCGGAAGCTCGACAGAGGTGGTGGGAAAGCCTGGGCCGAGCGATGAATGTGGTCTCGCCCGATTGTAGTAGTCACGCCATTCGGTCAAGAGTCGGCGAAGATGTTCCTCTGACAGCGGTATCAGAAAATCCAAGCACTCCCGGCGTGTGGTGCCGATGAGTCTCTCACAGTAGGCATTCGCCTGCGGTGTTCTTCGCGGTGTTCTCAACGGCCGCACACCCATCCCCCGGAGGGACCGGCGGAGGTCTGCCGAGAACTTGCCATCGCGGTCCACGATGACGAATCGATAGTCGTGCTCGCACCTAATCGCCTCCCGGAACTGTTGCAGCGTCCACTCCGCGCTCGGATGCGCCGTCACGTTGAAGTGAAGCACCTTGCGGGTGCCGATTTCCATGACGACGAAGACGTAAAGCACGCGAAAGCGGACGGTGACTACGTTGAAGAAATCCGCAGCGACGGTCGCTTGCGCGTGATTCCGCACGAATGTCGCCCAGCGATGCGACGCATTGCGCCGGTCCGGGCCGCTGTCATCTCGAATGGGTATGTACTTCCGAACGGTACGCGGCGAGACGCGGATGCCAAGCTTGACGAGGAGCTCGTGGGCGATTCTCTCTTCGCCCCACGTGATGTTCGCGACTGCCATTTCGGCGATTCGTTGCCTTGGTGCACAACTCGCGATCTCGGTCCACAATTGTCCTGTACTCGTGGATTCGAGGTTTCCCATGAGCATTTTCAAACGCACTCAGCGGAAGTATGTGAAGAAGGCCTATCGCGTGAGGAATTGGCGTGAATATGAGGCGGGTCTACGCAACCGTGGGAGCCTGACCGTCTGGATCTCGCTCACCGCCGGCAAGCTTGTGAACTGGGACGCGCCCCGGCCGAGGAAGAGGAAACCGGACCGTCAACGCAAGTACTCGAACCACGCCATCGAGACGGCTGTCACCCTGGGCATGGTGTTTCATCTGTCGTCTAGGCAGAGCGAGGGATTGCTGCGATCGTTGTTCGTTCTGTTGAAGCTAGACAATGATGTGCCCGATCACACCACGATCTCGAGGCGCAAGGCGAAGCTGGGTAAGGTCCCCTTCTACCAAGACAAGCAGAAGACGCCGTTGCACATCTTGATCGACAGCAGCGGTCTCGCTGTCCACGCCGGCCAGCTGCGCAGAGCACCAAAGAGCAGGGACTATCGCAAGCTCCATCTGTGTGTCGACGAGCAGAGTGGCGAAGTCGTCGCCGGCGAGCTGACGAGCAAAAGAGCCCGCGATTCATCGCGGGTTGCATCGCTTGTCGGACAGAGCGACAGTCCCATCTCATCGGCCAGAGCTGACACCGCATACGACGCCGGCGGCGTCTATGAGGCGATCGAGAATCACAGCGCTCATCGCTCGCCGAGGGTGCTGATACCGCCGCGCAAGGGCGCCCAGCTCGCATCGGGGCCGGCGAGCAGCTGCCTTGGTGCACAACTCGCGATCTCGGTCCACAATTGTCCTGTACTCGCGGATTCGAGGTTCCCCATGAGCATTTTCAAACGCACTCAGCGGAAGTATGTGAAGAAGGCCTATCGCGTGAGGAATTGGCGTGAATATGAGGCGGGTCTACGCAACCGCGGGAGCCTGACCGTCTGGATCTCGCTCACCGCCGGCAAGCTTGTGAACTGGGACGCGCCCCGGCCGAGGAGGAGGAACCCGGGCCGTCAACGCAAGTACTCGAACCACGCCATCGAGACGGCTGTCACCCTGGGCATGGTGTTTCATCTGTCGTCTAGGCAGAGCGAGGGATTGCTGCGATCGTTGTTCGTTCTGTTGAAGCTAGACAATGATGTGCCCGATCACACCACGATCTCGAGGCGCAAGGCGAAGCTGGGTAAGGTCCCCTTCTACCAAGACAAGCAGAAGACGCCGTTGCACATCTTGTTCGACAGCAGCGGTCTCGCTGTCCACGCCGGCCAGCTGCGCAGAGCACCAAATAGCAGGGACTATCGCAAGCTCCATCTGTGTGTCGACGAGCAGAGTGGCGAAGTCATCGCCTGCGAGCTGACGAGCAAAAGAGCCCGCGACTCATCGCGGGTTGCATCGCTTGTCGGACAGATCGACAGTCCCATCTCATCGGCCAGAGCTGACACCGCATACGACGCCAGCGGCGTCTATGAGGCGATCGAGAATCACAGCGCTCATCGCTCGCCGAGGGTGCTGATACCGCCGCGCAAGGGCGCCCTGCTCGCATCGGGGCCGGCGAGCAGCCGACAGCGTAATCGCAACATTGCAGCACAAGCTCGGCTCGGCAAACGAAAGTGGCACACAGAATCGGGCTACAGCAAACGGAGCAAAGTCGAGACAACGTTCCATCGCTACAAGGCTATCGTGGGCTCAGCAATGCGAGCGAGAGGGTTGGCGGCACAGAGAGTCGAGGCAAGGATCGGGTGCAAGATTCTGAACACCGTGACGGCGCTCGGGATGCCTGATAGCGAGATGATCGGATGATGGGAGTCGGGGCCAAGCGAGCTCTCGGCCTCTATCGGAGTTGTGCACCAAGGCAGCAGCGAGTTGCCATCGCTGCGAATCTTCACGCGCGGGTCCCCCTGCGCGGATTGTCACCAGACCAAGGGCTCGTCGAAAACCTGCTCGCAATTGTCCATGAGGTCTGTGTGAGCAGCACGTCTACTTGCTCGAGGAGAACAGAAAGAAGAGCGAAGTCATCCCTTGAAGAGGCGCGAGTATTACACGTCGTAGACGGAGCGCATCCACTCGAGCGTTCTCTCGATGCCGTCCTCGAGCGTCACCGTCTCCATCAAGCCCAGGTCTCTTTCCGCCTTCGTGATATCGACGCGCTTGTGTCGTGTGGTGAGCTTTTCCGCTTCCTTGTAAGTCACTAGGTCTTCGCTCGCGCCGGTATGCCCGAGCACGATATCGGAAACGGTCTTGATGTCGTGAATCGTCTTGCCGCCGATGTTGTAGACCTCTCCCACAGTGAAATGATTGGCGATCTCCGCGAGAGCACGCACCGTGTCTTCGATGTAAGTGGAGGTGCGGGTGTGGTTCAAATACACCGTGTAGGGAAGCCCGTGGAGCGCGTGGTAGCAGAACAAACAAATGACACTCCGGTAGCTGCTGTAGTGCTCGCCCGGTCCGTAGGTGTTGAACAGGCGTACCCGAACCGTTTGCGTCTCGTTGAGCAGCTCCGAGTTTCGGATCTGCATCTCGTTGACCCACTTCGTCATCGCGTAGTCGTTCATCTGCTGGACGGCGACCTTGTCCATGACGCCTTCTTCCATGACGCCGTCGTAATCGCCGTAGACTTCGGAGCTTGAGAAGTGGACGAGCCGGAAGCCGTGCTTCTCCTGGAGTCGGATGAGGTGCTTCGTCCCGATGGTGTTGGTGCGCCACAGGGTCTCGTAGTAGTCCTCGCCGTTCCATCGACCGAACTCGGCGGCAAGGTGGTAGACGCAATCGATCGGGTGCTCGTCCCCCTGATCATCGAAGATGCGTTGGAGCTGCCGGTACTCGCCGACGTCGCAACGGTAGTACTGAGGGTCGTGGTGATGGGGTAGATCGCAAAGGAGGACATCGTGGTCGCGAGCCCGGAGCTCCTTGACCAAATGGTTGCCTACCGTCCCCAGGCCGCCGGTAATAAGAATTTTCATGAGAGTTTTTCTGATGAGGTTGAAGGTTTAGAGTTTCTCCGCAAGAAGAACGATGTGCCTTCCGAGACGGGGCGCGACCCTCGAAGAAACGTGCTCCAGCGCAACGAGGGGTCCTCGCGTCCACGGCATGCGCTCGAGAAATCCGGAGAGCACGACGTCGCTCCACGGGCCATCGAGATGGGAAACAGTGCGATCTCACAGGCTCGGTAGCCGTAGCTTTCGAAGAGCTCCCGTAGCTTGCTCTGCGAGAACTCGCGGATGTGGGCGTCTCCATGGCTCAAGATCTCTTCCATGGAGAACTGTTCCAAGGGACGGAAGCGTCGAGCCCCGACGAGACGCAGAAGCCGGCCCCACCACGTACCGTCGGCGTTGAAGTGAGGCACACTGACAACGGCGTGGCCGCCGTTTCGCAATCGCTCGGTAAGTGCGTTCACGGCCTCGTCCAGCTAGGGAACGTGCTCAAAGACCTCGCCGCAAAGGACGACGTCGAAGCTTTCGTCGAGTAGATCGTGGAACGTGGCGACTCGGAAAGAAACTTTGTCGACACCCTGAGCCTGTCTTTGCCGGGCGCACTCGTCGATGAAGCTCTGAGCGATTCCACCCCGACAACCTTCTCACAGTGAGGAGCGAGGGCAAAGACCTCCTGGCCGGAGGCACATCCGATGTCGAGCACCGTCTTGGGCTCGACGGAGAGCACCATACGCAGCAACGCCTCCTCGCGGATGAAGTTCGTGAGTCCAACGCGGTTGATGGGTAGGAACTTTCGCTGGTTGTAGCGCTCGGCTTTTTTCTTGCCGAACACCTCCCACATGTCGCGGTAGGCGTTTTTGAACGAGTGAGTCTGCGGCATAGTCAACCAAAATGACTGTATTACATCCGGTGGCGGGCGCGCAATTGCGTTCGCTGCTATTTATAAGGTCTGCAGGAAGCCGAACGCTTTCTCGGTGAGGACGTCCCAGTCGAACTCGGCGCGCATGCGCTCGCGGGCACGCTTGCCGTATTGGTCGCGCTCGTGAGCCGAGTGGAGCGCGTGTTTCAGCGTGGTGGCCAACGCCTCCGCGTTGCCGGGCGGTACCAGCCACCCCGTCTCCCGGTCGGAGACGAGCCGGTGGGCGTCTCCTACCGCGGTGGCCACGACCCCGGTGCCCGACGCGAGGTACTCGGGAAGCTTTGACGGCAAGGCGTAGCGGGTGATAGGGATGTCGGGGCGAGGGACCACGGCGATATCGGCGGCCTTCAGATGTGCGAAGACCTCGATTTGATCCAGATCCTGCTTGATCGTCGCCCTACCGGTGAGTCCGTAGTTCTCAAGCAGCCGCCTCACCTCTGCCTCTCTCGAGCTCAACACGAGGAGAAGTTGCCATGGCTCTTCTCGAATCTTCGCGAGCGCGGCGAGCAAAACGTCGACGCCCTGGTAACGTCTCGCGTTGCCGCAATAAGTGATGACGGATCCAGCGCTCTTGTCGATCGCAGCCGGGGTCAATGCCTCCATCGCCTGCCCGTCTACACCGCCGTGGAAGGTAAAACCCGATGCGGCGTCACCGCGGTAGAAGCGAGTCAATGGGTCGCACACGGCGGTGATACCCGTGAGCCTTTTGATGAGCATGCGATGCCAGCCTGCCGTGGCCCACTTGTGGACACCCTGAAGGCCGAGCTCGTGATGGGGCAGGCCGTGTAAGTCGACACAGGTTTTGGCGTGGCGGCCCGCCGCAAGGAGCAACGGGAGTATCGCAAGATGGGTGTGACCGTAGAAAAGATCGGGCCGAAACTCGCGCACCACACGCCGCAGCACGCGGGTTTGCAGAAGCCAATCGAGTCCTTTCCTCGGCGGATCCAGCGCCATCGAGCGCTCCCGTGCGTCCTCGGGCAGTTCACGGGCGACGAGGTAGACATCGGCGAGCTTTCGGAGCGACTCGTAAATGGCGTACACGCGAAGAGGCGTACCTCGCCGTCGGTTGCGTAGCGAGCCCGGGTAGTAGAAGAGGATTTTCATTCCGGGATTTGCTCGATCGTCGTCAGAATGGTCTTGGCTCGGCGGTCCCACGTGTAGAAGGTTGCGTCGGCCCGCGCCTGTCTGCCGAGCCGCGCGGCCTCCTCTCGGTTGTGGAGGAGGTGCGACAACCCCGAGGCCAACGCTTTTGCGGAGCCGGGCTCGACGAGCCAAGCATTCTTGTCGTGTTGCAATACCTCCCGTACCGAAGGCAGGTCGGTCGCCAAGATGGGCGCCTCGACCGCCATATACTCGAAGAGCTTCAAGGGAGACATCGACTCCGAGTAGTGCGCAGCGTCAGGAAACGGCATGGCCGCGACGTCGAACGCGCGGATCCAGCACGGCACTTCGCGGTGGGGAACACGGTCGAAGAACTCGAGACGTTCTTTCGATACTTGGTGCAATCGAGCGACCTTGAGGTATCGGTCGACGGCGCTCATGGGACCACCCACGCAGACGAGCATGGCGTCTTTGAGGCTTCGGTCGCCCATCGCAGCAATCAGCTCCGAGATCCCTTTTTCCTCCCCCATCGTCTGGAATCGCCCGACATAGCCGACGATTGCCCCGTCGACCGGCAATCCGAGCTCGCGGCGACAGCTCTCTCGGTCTTGGTCCACGGTGAAGTTCGTCAGATCGACGCCGTCGGGTGCGACCTGCACACGTTCGGGCGGTGCGCCTCCGGCGACGAAAGCTTTCCTGAGTCCCTCGGTCAGGACGACGAGAGCGTCCGCGTTCCCCAGCCGCTGCGCCACTCGAGATGAAGAAGGGGGACGGTGCGCCTCGAACACCCACCGTCTCGGTATGTTTCGACACAAGGCGAGTCCGGCGAGCGTCATGAGAGGGTCGCGACTGTAAAAGGTGACGTCTCCAGTCGCGGAGAAGCGACGGCTTTCGAGAAGTATGCTGGCGGTGGCGGTGAAATCGAGCGTCCAGAACCAAAGCGATTCCGAGATCCGCTTGAGGAATCCGACGTCGAAGCAAGGCAGGCGCTTAGCCTCGAATACAGGACGTACTCCATAGAAGGAGAACGGGCCGTCGGAAGAAGCCATTCCCGGAGGTTGCCGCCGGTGGGGGTAAAGCAAGGTGACGTCGAGCCCGTTGTCGGCGAACGCCTCGCACATCTTCATGATCTGCAGGCCGTGCGCCTTCTCGGTAGGAAGACGCGCGCTCGTGAGATAGACAAGTCTCTTGAGGCTCACCGCGCTGTGTCCTCACCGATCGTATTCAAGATTCCTTCAGTGAGCCGATCGAGATCGCGAGATCCGATCCCTCGACGACGACGCGCTCCGGGGACGGCCACGTGATAGACTGCGCCGAATCCCGGCAACATGCTCAAGACCTGCCTGCCACTCAGTGCGTGGCGGCGAGTGAGTGAAGGGAGCCGAGTCGGTCAGCATCGGAGCGGGCTTCGGGATCTCGATACGCGCCCTCGCGACCTTGGTTGCAGAGTTAACTGGTGTTCACGGCACCGACTCTCGCGAACGGCTGAAACCAGCATTGGAAAGGTATCGCACCCCACCAGGTAGCCTCCTCACGCTCGACCGTACAATAGAAATCTATCACTCGGCGCGGCCTTTCGACACCGATGAAGCAGAAGCCACAGTGAGACTACTCGTTTTCACCCAGGCGGTCGATTTGGATAACCCCGTCTTGGGCTTCTTTCACTCTTGGCTTCGAAAAAGGGATTGTCCAGCAAACTAGCCAAGGGGTTCTAGGAACCCCTTGGCCGCTTCACGATGCGCTTGCTTGGATCTAGTGGTTTGGCCGCTGCGAACATTGCCTTCGCGATCTGCTCGGCGGTCGCATGAAGTTCGATCCCGTGATTGGACATCCTGGCCCGCGCTTCGGTGCCTTCTGTTGCTTCTGCTTCATTGATTTCCAACTCCTCGTGTGAGTATATACTATTCCGCATGCCGTAAAGCATCAACGTCGAACCCAACCCTGACGAGTCCGCCATCCAGGAGATCGTCGCCAGGGCAAAAGGCAAGAACCCAGCCGTAGCGATGCTTGGATGCCTGGACGGGAAGGCACGAGCCGAGAAGCTCTCGGCGGTCCATCGCCCGAAAAGGTGGACGGGCACGTTGGAAACGCGTACAAGAAAAGAAATCTCATGGCTAGGACTGTTCCTAGCACTTGGGAACCGAGCACTGTATATCGAGCCCGGCAACATCTGGGAGAACGGGTACGGTGAAAGTTTCAACGGCGGGCTGCGGGATGAATGTCTGAATGGAGAAATCTTCTATTCCCTGAAGGAAGCACAGAGCGTGATCGGACAGTGGCGGCAGCAATACAACACGGTTCGGCCGCGCGCGGCGCTCGGGGTATAGACCCCCGGCGCCGGGGGCCTATACCCCTGTCTGGAACCCAAGTTTTACGGCCTCAGGTTGGCATGTAATATCTCTCACAAGAATTGGTACAAAACTTCGGCCTGGAGCGAGCCTCACCACGTGAAGCTCCGCCATCCCGGAGAGGCTTTCGAACTTTTTCTTCTGGTGCGGATCGAGCGGAAGCCGGTAGCGGCTGAAGCCGATATTCAAAACACCAAGGCGGGCGGGGCTTTCCGTCACCAGGCAGCGCCGCACTCGACGGGGGGGGCAATGGGAACGCTGGACCGGTGCACCGCGGAGATGAACGAATTCGAGAATGGCCCCGGTGCGTTGGTCCCAGGTCCGGGAATGCATGCTCTCCCGACCAGCAGCGCTGAGCCGCTGGGCCAGGGCCGGGTCCTCCAGAAATCTGACGTATACCGCGCGCCAAATCATCAGGGGCATCGGGCTTCCTTCGCGGACGATCTCGGGCATGACGCCGACCGGCGTCGTGATCGTCGGCACTTCGCATGCCATGGCCTCCGCCGTCAAGCGCGAGCCGCCTTCGTTGCAGGAGCACGAGGCCATGATCTTGGCTTGCCGATAGACGCGGGCCACGTCGTCCGGCGTTCGAGTCAGCCCAGGAAGTACACGTTGTCGTCGACACCTCGTCGCATCGCGCGATTTTTTGAGTGACGCGTACCATCGAGGTTCATATTAATAAGGCCTTCGGGGGCATCCATGGTCATTGGTAGATCCTACTTTCCCTCTTTGTAAGGAGTTTCCGATAGGACCCCCTCTCAAACCGTGCGTGCGGTTTTCCCGCACACGGCTTACCGGTGGTCTCTCGAGCGATAGCATTACGCACTCTCCCAGAACGGAGAACCCGCGTAGCGGGTTGTACCGTGCAGGCGATGCAGAGACCGAGGGCTTCGAACTACTTGCGAGTCCAGCGTGAAGCTTCGCCGGGTCGGAGTTGACGGCCTTTGCGCTGAATCATGAAACGTTTGAACCGTCCAGACCACATACTTGTCGACTGTGACAAACTTCATTGCTGCATTCCCATACACCGCATGGAAGCAGCGTCTGGGCGACCGCTTGGCCGACGCACACAGCCGTCGTTGGAGTTGTCGCACTTTGTCCGCACGCTCGCGCCTGAGGGGGTGGTGGGACCGAGTCTCATGCCCAGCCATACCCTCACGCTTACCTCCGCCTTCGGCCTGACCAACGCAGGGGTTCGTCCCTCCGTCCGCGTTTTGTTGCGCAGCTTTCCACGGTACTACAACCCCCCTCGGACTCCCGCTGCACACCGCTCGACTTTGGGCTTGATCCAGTTTCGTGGACACTTTCTGAAAGGCGGATACGATGTCCACAATGGCAAAGACAACGCAGCCCCGGCGACCCCGCCGGGAGTTTGATGACGAGTTTAAGGCAGGCGTGGTCCGGCTGGTGCTTGATGAGGGCCAGAGCGTAGGTCGGGTGGCCCGGGAGCTTGACCTCACCGAATCGGCGTTTCGCAACTGGGTCCGTCAGGCCCGGGCCGATCGGACGAAGGGCCGGACGGGCTTGACGGGCGTGGAACGCGAGGAGCTTCGGCGGCTCCGCAAAGAGAATCGGCGGTTGCGGGTGGAGCGCGACGTGTTAAAAAAAGCCGCGGCCTTCTTCGCGAAGGAGAGCGAGTAAGATTCGCGTTCATCCAGGCGGAGAAGGCCACCGTACCGGTCGCTCACCTGTGTCAGATTCTCAACGTCTCTCGGAGTGGCTTTTATGCCTGGGTACGTCGGCCGCCGTCGGCCCACGCGCGCCGGGACCGCCAGTTGCGCGTGTTGATTCGTGCCTCCCATGAGGCGAGTCGCCGCACCTATGGGAGTCCGCGGATTCATCACGACCTGCACGAGCAGGGATATCGAGTGAGTCGGAAGCGGGTGATTCGGTTGAAACAGGCAGAAGGCCTCATTGCTCGAGTACGCAAACGCTTCAAGCGCACGACGGTAAGCGGTCATGACCAGCCCGTCGCGGCCAATGTGCTCGGGCAAGACTTCGTCGCCGATGCGCCGAACCAACGGTGGGTCGGGGACACGACCGAGTTCGTGATCGGCAGCGGCGGGAAGCTTTATCTCGCGGCGCTCCTCGACCTCTACTCGCGATTCCTCGTTGGGTGGGCCGTAAGTGCTATCAACGACCGTCACCTGGTTATCAAGGCGTTGCGGATGGCACTGAAACGTCGCCAGCCGGCCGCGGGGCTCTTGCATCACTCCGATCAGGGCAGTCCGTATGCCAGCAAAGACTACCAACGTCTCCTTGAGACGCATGGCATGACCGGGAGCATGAGCCGACGGGGCAACTGCTACGACAACGCCGTCATCGAGAGCTGGTTCTCCACGGTCAAGCACGAGCTTGGGGAGCATTTCCTCAGTTGCGGCGAGGCCAAGATGGCCCTCTTCGACTTCATCGAGGTATTCTACAATCAGAGACGACGACACTCGACCCTCGGCCAGGTCAGTCCGGCCGAGTTTGAACGACGGATGATGACTTCGCCAGCTTAACTAAACCGTCTACGAAACCGGATCAAGCCCAACTTCGCCTTGGGCTTATACGAGGCAGATCGTTGTGACGACAGCTGTATAGACGGGTCTCTCGTGTTCCACGCGCCTCCTTCCACACGTGCCGCGCCCCATACCCCGCCAGAACCCACCCCACCCTCCGGTCTTGGGGGAGTTGACTTGACCTTCGCCGTGAGATGAGCGGCTCGGCTTCCGGATTATAAATGTGTCGAGGCTGCAAGCTTCACTTCATGTTGCGGCCCGCGTGGTTGCTCCCTCCGTAGAGGCTCTTGACGCCCCGCTCGGGCACAGAGGTCTCCCTCCAATACCCGGGGCCTGCTACCCGGCGCTCCCGCCCTTACGAGGACGGGACTTCCACCCGCTGGAGAAGTGCAACTCGCAAACGGTAGCTCCTACTGACGCTCCTCGTCTGCTTCACGACACACCATCGCCCATGTTATCAATCCTCTGTCGCGAGGTGATGACGAAACAACGTTGTGAGGTCCGAACGCGCAGTGTAAGATCGCGCCGTTGATTCCTCGCTGGCGCGCTATGACGGAAAGCTCGTCTACGTCGCCAACCTGGGGGTGCCGAGCGAGAAGGCGCACGTCCCGCAGAGCTTCAAGATGTGTGAAGCTTTCCGCCGACTCGGTCTCGACGTCGAGCTCACATATCCCCGCCGGCGAAACACTGCGGCGATGGAAGGTGTGGACGCGCTGAGCTACTACGACGTGAAGTGTTCCTTCCGGCTCGTCGAAACGAATTGCCCTGACTCACTGAGACTCAGCGCCAGCCCACATATCCAAAAGATGCTGTTCGTGGCTCGTTCGACGCTGTTCACTGGACCTATGGTTCAATACGAACCGGTCGATGACTCCCTTAACCTCCCCCAATCTCTTTCTCGTGGGCCAGGGAGTCGACGGTCACCAGTTCCGCCCGCAGGCCGTCGAGAAAAGATATGATCTGATTACCGTTAGGACGTTTTATACCCGCCAAGCGCTTCGAGGACATGGTGAAGGCCTGAAGCTCTGCAAGCAGGAATGGGGGAAGACCTACAGCCCTCTCGTCTGCGGAGACGCGTATATCGAGAGCGACAAGGCGTACAGAAGAAAGGGTCCAGGAGCTGGCGCGCGAACTCGGTGTCGATGCCCAGGTAGTCTATGCTGGAGGCGTTCCCCACGAAGAGCTCCCGAGCTATTTGAACTTGACTCGCGCCTTTCTTTTTACAACCACGGGAGGCGTCGGTAAAGCGTCCCTAGAGGCCGTAGCGGGTTGTACCGTGCAGGCGATGCAGAGACCGAGGGTTTCGAAGTACTTGCGAGTCCAGCGTGAAGCTTCGCCGGGTCGGAGTTGACGGCCTTTGCGCTGAATCATGAAGCGTTTGAACCGTCCAGACCACATACTTGTCGACTGTGGCAAACTTCATTGCTGCGTTCCCATACACCGCATGGCGTGCGACACGCCGTTGATCGTCACCAGTCCGGGGGGCCGAGATTTCATTGAAGATTTTCTCAGTGAATGGGTTCTTTGCGAGCCCTCCTTGGACGCCGTCGCTCGGGGCATGCACCGCCTTTTGGAAGCGGATGACGAGACCCGCGAGTCGTTGGCCGCGCAGGGTGTGGCGATGGTGCGGAGCAAGTACACTGTCACGAAGCTCATAGATCTGGTCCTCACCACCATGTGGGATCACAAAGCGGCCCGATGGAACTCGGATGCGATCGCTTGCGGAGACGGCTCTTGACGCGCATCGGCTTCGTCGCCGGAACGTTGGGGGGCGGCAACGGCTGGACGCGCCTGTCGTTCGAGACGATACGACACCCTGTGGGAGCTGTGGGAAACCCGGAGTCTTCGGAGGGTATTTCCCCGCTCGACGTGCTGGCATGCAACGTTTCATTGCCCGACATCGAAGTCGGGGATCTTCATCGGAGTTTTTTAATCCGGCGCTTACGTGCGCGCGGCGAGCCCGTTGGGATTTTTGAGCCACGCCTCGCCACCCGAAGTGCTCGTCTCGGACGGGGAGGCACACTTGGTCCGGCGACGCGGGAGTTATACCGAGATCATGCAAGATCTCGTTTGAGTTAGTGCTCAACCTTCGGCCCGGATGTGATATGACTCTCTCTCCCAACCATGAGCACTAACCGCCGGCCCGAGATCGAGTCGGGTTCTAGTGTATAAATTTACCCAAATGTTATAGTTAGCGGGATGGAATCAATCGTAGCGGTCGTGGGTGCGCGGCCGAATTTCATCAAGATCGCCCCTGTGATCGAGGCGTTTCGTCGCGTCGCGATCACAGTGCATCTCGTCCACACGGGACAGCACTACGACGCGTCCATGAAGGCGTCTTTTTTTCGGCAGCTCGGCCTCCCGGAGCCAGATGTTGATCTTGAAGTCGGCTCCAGCTCGCACACCGTGCAAACCGGGCAGATCTTGATTCGGTTCGAGCCTGTGCTCGAGCATTTGTCTCCTACCGCCGTCGTCGTTGTCGGCGATGTGAACTCGACGATCGCGTGTGCGCTGGTTGCGGTCAAGAAGGGAATTCCCGTGTTCCACGTTGAAGCGGGCCTCCGCAGCTTCGACCGCTCGATGCCGGAGGAGATCAATCGGGTCCTCACCGATCAGATTTCGGAGCTTCTCTTCACCACGGAGGACGACGCACGGGAGAACTTGTTGAAAGAGGGGATTGCCGACGAGCGTATCCATTTCGTGGGCAACGTGATGATCGATAGTCTCTTGGGTCACGCAGCGCGCGCGATATCTCCGGCGAAGACGCTCGTGCGACACGACCATGATGATTTGCTACGTGATACCTCGTTGTATGGTGTCGTCACGCTGCATCGCCCGTCGAACGTTGATGAGCCATCGGTGTTGACAGAGCTGATGGGAGCGCTCGGCCGCATCAGCGCGCGGCTGCCTCTGGTGTTTCCGGTGCACCCACGTACAGAAGCGCGTCTTCGCGAGCTCGACATCGACGCGTCTGAGAAGTTGGCTTTGCTTCCGCCGGTGAGTTACCTGGAGATGCTCGGCCTCATGAAAGACGCCACCGTCGTCCTGACCGATTCGGGCGGGATACAGGAGGAAACGACGGCGCTCGGCGTCCCGTGCGTGACGCTCCGCGAGAACACCGAGCGACCGGTTACCGTCAGTGAAGGAACGAATACCGTGGTCGGTTCCGATCCCGACCGCATCGAAGCTGCGGTCAATGCCGTTCTCGCGAACGGTGGAAAGAATGGCAGGAGGCCCGAGCTGTGGGACGGGCAGGCAGCACAGCGGATCGCGGCGGTCGTGAGCGAGTGGCTCGCGCAACGAAGAGGCGTTCCCGCGGTCGCGGAGAATTCCAGTCCTGAAGTGGAAGTGGTCAATGGTCAGGCGCCGGAAACCGGCCACGGGTTGGAACGAGGCCGAACCTGCCGGAAGCGACCTGGAGTATAATCCCGTCTTCTCGAAAGGAGGCGCGACTCGCGTGAAGGCTGCGGTCGGAACGAAAGCCCAAAGTGGCGTCGAGTTACCACCGTGCCCGGTCTGTGGGCGCGGCGTGCCCGACCCGCTCTACTACGAATCCAACCGATATACGGAGAGTGAAGTTGTCGGACTGAGTCTCTGTCCAGAATGCCAGCTCTACTTCACCCGACCCCGCTTGGTGCGGCACAACGTTCCCACCCGCAAGGCGGCGTACGAGGACCTCCTTCGAAAATACGAGGGCGAAACGCAAGCAGGTTTTCATAAGAATGAGAACTATCGTCTCTATCTCGACGTGGCCGAGCAACACTTCGAGATAATGGGTTACGAGCCTCCTTACTCCGTTCTCGATATCGGCTTTCACTGCGGATTCTTTCTTCGCTACGCGAAGGAGCACGGATGGACCGTTCGGGGCATCGAGCCCTCGCCGCCCCATTACCGTTTCGCCATGGAGGTGAACGGCATCGTTTCCATCGAGTTGGGCTTTTTCGATGCGAGTTTCGACGCCGACGCGCGTTTCCATGTCGTATCGATGTTTGACGTCCTCGAGCACATTCCCGACCCGGTTTCCCACTTACGAGAAATCCGCCAACGGCTGCGACCCGGTGGGCTCGTCCTTGCCAAGGTGCCCCACGTGAAGTTCTATCTCAAATGGTGGAGATGGGTATCGCTCATGAGCCGAACGGGCTTGTTGCCGCGCTTCACCACGTTCGACAGCCCCCCGGTCGAATCGGAACGAAACGGGAAGGTGCCCGGCTTCTTCGATCTTTTCGAGCACGTCGTCCACTATGATGCGCCCGGCGTCGAGGCGGTCTTCGAAGCCGCCGGTTTCGAGGGAACGAGGCTCCTTCCTGCGCCGCCTACCAATCCCGCTGGACAGTACCTGAACTTCCCCAGGACGGCAACCTATCAGCTCGCCCGAACGTTGCACGCTCTCGGAAGAAAGCCCGGCGCACTGACGCATGGTCTGCTCATCGTCGCTCGCAACGGAGAACAGTGAACGTGGAGTCCAGGAGGCTTGACCGTCGCAGATCGTGCCGAAGATGAGCGACGCCGCAACCCATTCCCTTCGACGGGATCATAGTCGAGTGGAAGCTGCACTTGGGGCTCGGGTGCGTTCTTTGCTTCTCGAGCCGGTAGAGGATGATCTCGCGGAGCGCTGGGGCGTCACGGTGATCGGCCGCCGGGCCAAGGCGTCCGTCGTCGCGAGCTTGAGGGCATCCATGGTCGGACTCAGGCGCTCAATGAACGAGATGTTCCGTGTCGAGAAGTCCTTCGAGTTATTGAGCGCTTCTTTGAATCTCCACGCGGCTCCTTTAACGGCTCTACGTTCAACCTTCACGACGCAGTCGTTCCTTCGTGTCTTGAGGAGCTGGCCACGCAACAGCAATGCCGTGAGCTTGCAAATCTCCTATGGGACGAGATGCATGGCGTGAGGCAGATAGAGAGAGCTTTTGATGAGCAAAGATACAAAATATGCGGCTTTTGATTTTCCTATAGAAATACGAACAGGGATGATCGGAATCTATCGACTCGTGGGCCAAATGATATGGGTACTTGCCCACCCAGACCTCGCCGTTGAGATGGGGCGAGAGGCCAGAAAGTTCGCGCGGATTTACTTCTCGACCGAACGCCATGTCCAGGGGTACCGGCAGGCCTTCTCGTTGGCTCTCGATTCGCATCAATCGGGCGTTGCAACTGACTGACTTGTGCGACTCTTGTGGTTCAATCTCGCCACCGACGCCGACGATCCGGTGCTGGGGTTCACCAGTCGGTGGATCCAGGCGATTGCGACGAAGGTCGAGCGGATTCGCGTCATCACGATGCGCGCAGGCCGTATCGAGCTTCCTGAGAACGTCCGGTGTGACTCCGTCGGCAAGGAGGCGGGTTATAGCCGGCCTCGCCGCATCGTGGAGTTCTACCGGATCCTGTTAGAGGTCCTCCGAAACGAGCCAGTTGATGCTTGTTTTTCACACATGTTTCCACTTTTCACAGTTCTAGCGGCGCCCCTGCTCCGGCCCAAAGGCGTTCCGATCGTCACCTGGTACACGCACCCGAGTCTCACACTGCAGTTGAGGCTCGCCCATCGTCTCTCGGCTCAGATGGTGACCAGCCTCCCTTCCAGCTATCCCTACGACACGGACAAGCTCCGCGTGCTCGGTCACGGGATCGATACCGATCGGTTCGCGCCCGACAAGACCAGGCCACAGCTTCCTGTCTTGATCCTCTGCGCTGGACGACTTTCTCCCGTGAAGGATCACGTGACGCTGCTGAAAGCGGTCGCGATGCTCAGACAACGTTTTCGCGGGCAATTCCAGGTGGTGATTCTCGGCAACCCGGCGAGGCCGTCGGATGTCGACTACCGGAGTTCTCTGAAAGAACTGGCGCGTGATCTCGACGTCGAGGATATCGTTCATTTTCACGATGCCGTGACGCCAGCAGAGCTTCCGACGTGGTATCGACGGTGTGCTGTGCATGTGAACCTGACCGCGGCGGGTTTCGGGGACAAGGTCGCGCTGGAATCACAGGCTTGTGCGAGGCCTACGCTCACTGCCAACGAGGGCTTCCGCGAAACGCTCGGCCAGTACTCAGACCAGCTGCTCTTCCGCTCTGGAGATCCGAACGATTTGTCCTCTCGCTTGCTGGAGCTGCTGACTCTCCCTGAAGAAGAGCGCCTGCACATGGGGCTCTACCTTCGCGAGCGGGTCCTGCGCCTGCACGGCATCGATGGCCTTGCCGAGAGACTTGTGGAACTTCTAGAAAGCCTGGGAAAGGACCGGCCTCGGTGACACACCGACTGCTCGGCGCTCAACGTCTTTTCGGTCGCCATATTCGCCGGGCGCGGCGCCTCGCGCCGACCCCCCCTGGTTGCCGCTCGGCATTTCGGGTCTTCGCGTTGCCCCTGGTGCACCTTGTTGGGCACATTCCCCCAACCGGATCGAGCCAACCTCAGTTGGACGGGCACCGGTGATAACGCAAGCGCCGGCACCGCGGCTTCGTTCGACAATCGCGTCTCCAAGTCACCTATTACCGGCGACCCAGCACCGGGAAGGGACACTCCACGTCGTAGTAGCTCAGCGCGTCCACACCTTCCATCGCAGCGGTGTTTCGCCGGCGGGGATATGTGAGCTCGACGTCGAGACCGAGCCGGCGGAAAGATTCACACATCTTGAAGCTCTGCAGGACGTGCGCCTTCTCGCTCGGCACCCGCAGGTTGGCGACGTAAACGAGCTTTCCGTCATAGCGCGCCAGCGAGGAATCCATCGGCGCGATCTTACACTGCGTGGTCGGACCTCACAACGTTAGCGCCTCGCGGCCCAAGGCCTGGGCCTTGACGGCGAGCCTGCGCCGGTCGTCGTCCGAGAGCCTGAGACGCTTGCCCCGAAGCCCGGCTCGGAGCACACGGTTTTCCTCTCGCAGGTAGTCGATCACATCCTGCTGCTGGCGGTTGACCCAGCCAGCCAGAACGAGCAGTAGGAATTGCACGTGGTACGTCATGATGGAACTGAAGATAACACCCTCGGACCAGACGATTGTAGAGCCCACGGCCCTTGGCCCGGTCGCAAAACACAGACGCTAAGCTGCTGATTTATCGGCTATTTCAAGAGGGCCGAGTTTTGGCACAGGACGGGACCTATGGTTCAATACGAACCGGTCGATGACTCCCTTAACCTCCCCCAATCTCTTTCTCGTGGGCCAGGGAGTCGACGGTCACCAGTTCCGCCCGCAGGCCGTCGAGAAAAGATATGATCTGATTACCGTTAGGACGTTTTATACCCGCCAAGCGCTTCGAGGACATGGTGAAGGCCTGAAGCTCTGCAAGCAGGAATGGGGGAAGACCTACAGCCCTCTCGTCTGCGGAGACGCGTATATCGAGAGCGACAAGGCGTACAAAAAAAGGGTCCAGGAGCTGGCGCGCGAACTCGGTGTCGATGCCCAGGTAGTCTATGCTGGAGGCGTTCCCCACGAAGAGCTCCCGAGCTATTTGAACTTGACTCGCGCCTTTCTTTTTACAACCACGGGAGGCGTCGGTAAAGCGTCCCTAGAGGCCATGGCGTGCGGCACGCCGTTGATCGTCACCAGTCCGGGGGGCCGAGATTTCATTGGAGACTTTCTCAGTGATTGGGTTCTTTGCGAGCCCTCCTTGGACGCCGTCGCTAGGGGCATGCACCGCCTTTTGGAAGCGGATGACGGGACCCGCGAGTCGTTGGCCGGCAGGGTGTGGCGATGGTGCGGAGCAAGTACACTGTCACGAAGCTCATGGATCTGGTCCTCACCACCATGTGGGATCACAAAGCGGCCCGATGGAACTCGGATGCGATCGCTTGCGGAGACGGCTCTTGACGCGCATCGGCTTCGTCGCCGGAACGTTGGGGGGGCGGCAACGGCTGGACGCGCCTGTCGTTCGAGACGATACGACACGTGGCCGCTCTCGGGCTCGACTGCCGCGTCGTGGTGCGTGCAGACGCCGCTGCTCATCACGCGCAGATCGTGGCCTTTCTGGTGCGAAGGACGCGCCATAGCTATCAGGCCGCGACGGCGGTCGCGATTGCCCTTTCCTTCCCCATCCCGTTGCCCTATACGTGGTGGACGGCGCAGATGGACAACCATTTTCGCATCGCCACGGAGCCTGTTCCCGGCGACATCCTTCGCCTCACGGACTGGATTCGGCGCGAGAGCGACGGCGTTTTTCTCGTGGCCGGCGATCTCTTTCAGTGGATCCCTACCTACTCCGGCCGACGGACGCTCATTGCTCCCGCGGATGTTCTCGCGGGGGCTGCCCGGTTTCACCTTGGACGCGCAAGCTGCGAATGTGGTTCCGGAGGTCGTGGACTACATTGTCTGAGATCCAGAAATGACGGCCGCCGCCGCGACGAACCGCCTCGTGCTCGAGGCCCTTCCGGATTGGAGGCTCGAATATCGCGACGGGCACCTACACGTCAATGGAAGAAACCGAGGCGGAGATGGCGAGTAGCGTCTTGTCGAGAGTATCGGGCGAGGCCCGCTCATCGAGATGAGCGCTCGTCGAGGGCGGCCTCGTGTGCGATAGGGAAGCTGGGCTCTAGACCGTGCCGTCCAGAATGGTGTTCTCGCGCGACGTTCTCAAGCTCGTGGCCAACTTGTTGCTCCTCGACGCTTTCAATCAGGGGTTGCTAATCGTCATTGCATTCGGGACGATTCTCTATCTCGGCGTCGACTACTTCGGCGTTGTTCAATATTTCACCGCGGTCGGCGCCTTCCCCGGTGCCTTTTACAACCATTTTACGCTAACGATACGACGGTTCGCGCCCGTGGATGAAACCCGTTTGCAGGCAGAAATTTTCCTTTCCAGTTTGCTGTTCCAGGTGGCGATCGCGTTCGGCATTGTGTCGCTTGCTTTTTTGGGGTTTTCGATTTTCCCCGCAACGAGGTTTTGGAAAATCGAGCATTCTCTGACGGACCCACAGATTGCTTTGAACGTCGCGATTGTGCTGCTCTCTTTGTTGACGTCGGTGCTCGCCAATTCGCTGCGCGCCTTGGTCAACGCGCAACAGAAGATCAGGACTGCCAAGCTGATGGCGACGTTCGAGACCGTGTTGAACCTCACTTGGTTATTGGCCGCCTTTTTGCTGCTTTCCGACCGCGCCTGGGGATGCGTTTTCGTGCTCGGCTCTCGCGTGATCTCGCAAGTCTTCGTGGGCGTTCTGTCTTTAGTCTATTTGTCTCATATCTCTGATGTCTGGTCGCAGCTCGCTCGAATCGGGCCGTATGAATGGATTCCAGTCTGCCGGCGGGTTCACCAGAATTTCAATCGGCGCTATACGCTGCCTCTCCAACTGGCTTCGGTCTTCGCGTTCTTGAAAGAACATCTCGCGGTGATCGTTTTGGGGCAGGCGGCTTCGGTCACGCAGGTGGCGTATTACCAGGTCGTGAACCGTATCTTCGTTATCCCCAAGAAGTTCATTCTGAGCACGATGCACGCGCTCCTGCCCAAGATCGTCGACGCCATGGAGGCGGACCCCGCGCATTTCAGAAAACAGTTTCGCTTTTTCGCCTGGGTTCAGCTGGTGTTTTGTGTCGCGGCGGCGTCCGCTATCCTCGCCTTGCAGCGGCCCATCTTCGCGTTGCTCGGAATTGAGCCGACCGCCGAGGTCGCGATGGTGGTGCTTTTTTTCTCCATCAATCTTTTGTTCAGCGCGTTGTCGCAGTCGAATAGCCTTGGGTTCCATTTCGGGAGCAATACCCGAGCCGTCATGGTCGTTTCTATCTTGCAGGCGAGCATTCTCACGGTGCTCACGATGCTGCTCGTCCCGCACGCGCAGGCGGTCGGAGGTGCTATCGCGTTGATGGTCGCCACCGCCTGCAGCGCCGTCATGCTCGTGATCGCGAACCGCCACGGGGTACTCTGGCAGCCTCGTGACAACCTTCATTACTTATTGACGATGTTACTGGTGGCGACCCTGTGGTACGCGGGTATCTAACGAATGGCCTGCCTGCCCCGATGCTAGAGCAGATCGTCTTGCATCTCATCCGACAGCATGTGGATGCCACGACCTTCCCGGCCTCGCTGACCCATGCTCCGACGATGCAAGACCTCGCCTCGGTGCGTCGCTTTTTAGACGGGCTGTGTTCCGGTAGTAATAATGACAGTGCCTCGGCAGTCCCCCTGCTCCGTCTTATCACTTGATGGCGGAAGCACCTGTTTTCGTCTCTAATCTCGATTTCCGAGGGACAAGTTTGCGCCAAATGGGGAGCGGGTGCTGACCGGGGGCCGTACGGCAGTGGAAAAGAGGCCATCCGAGAGGCCCAGAATCGAGGCCAGGGCTACCGCGACGTAGCCGGCTAGCACATTCCGGTCCAGGTGCGCTTCGGCCTGCTTGATGCCCCTATCTTGCTCTCGAATTTGGGCCTCAAACAGGGTCCGCCAAGTCTTGAGCGAAGCTTCCTCCCGCAAAGCCGACGATAGCGTCGTCGGGTCGACCAGCACGAAGCAGCGAAGCATGGCAGGTCTAAATCGCGCAATCAATGCTGGATCGACTTTTTGCGGAGCACACGCGCCGGTCTTGAGTTCGTTTGTGTTTTTGGACACGACGGGAGCGTAAGTCCTTGATTTCGTGGGCGGAGCAGTTTTGACGATGCACAGCTCGGAACGACTTGTGATAAGGTGCCATTCTAGCGTGGAGACCGTCCTAACTCCTGGCTCGCCCCGAGCCTTCTTGGAGCGGCGGACCCAGTGTAAAACCGTCGACGAGCCCGCGATTACGTGTCGCTGGGCGGGCGAGCTCGGATGGCCAACATGAAATCCGCCGACGTCGCGCACTGGGAGGGCTTCTGGCGCGGTCCGGACGCCGGTCTTCAGTGGAAGCACTTCGCCGCGTGTGAGCTCGTCGATCGTGAGCCGGTGGTCGACATCGGCTGCGGCGCGGGACACTTTCTCGGCTTGGCGCGAGACAAGGGCCTCGGATCTCTCGTCGGGTGCGACATCGCCACGTCGAGCCTCCGTATTCTCAAGGAGAAAGCGTTCACGGCGGTGCGCTGCGATGCCGAGAGGACTCTGCCATTCGCAAGTGGAAGCTTCGCCACGGCAACCCTCATCGACGTCCTCGAGCATACTTTCTATCCGGCCGAGCTTCTGGCCGAAGCGGCCCGGGTCGCCGAGGACATCGTCATTGTCGTACCCAACTTCAACTCGGTCATCGCCCGCTGCCAAGTAGTGCTGGGGCGGGTTCCGGAGAACAATACGCCTCGCAAGCAGCACGTCTACTGGTTCAACCGCGAGACGTTTAGAAGCGTCGTCGCTTCGGTGGGCCTTCACATCGTCGATGAGCGCTTCCACACGTTCAAATATCGGAGTCGCTTTGTGGCGGCTCCGTTTCGTATGCTCGGTAAAATCAGTCCCTCGTTGTTCTCGTTGGCCTTCGCGGCACGGCTTCGGCGGGCACCATGATCGAGAAAGTCGAACCGCGACGAGGGCTTGCTCGCGAGCTTTCGAAGGGTCACAGCGTGCTGCGGGCGGCGACGACGGTGGCGCTCTCGCGACTGGAGCTGTCAGTCGCGGATGATGTTCGTCTGCTCGACGACGGTGGCTGTGCATCGTCAAAACTGCTCCGCCCACGAAATCAAGGACTTACGCTCCGCTTGAATTCCGGGCCGAAGACGGCGAAACTCGGCCACTATGCTCGACGTTGTTGTCTTCCTCGTCTCACTTGGCGTCCGTGCCATTCGGGCGATGTGTCGGCGCCGCGCCGACCTGGTGTTGGAGAACGTCGCTTTGCGGCAGCAAGTGACGGCGCTGAAGAAAGAGCGCCCACGCCCACCGCTCGACGACACGGAACGGGCTTTCTGGGTTGCCCTTCGAGGTTCGTGGCCCGTGTGGGCGAGCCGCCTGCTCATCGTCCACGCGGACACCGTGGCCCGTTGGCATCGCGACCGATTCCGACGGTACTGGGCAAAGATCTCGCAGCGCCGCCATCCCGGTCGACCTCGGATTGATGCCGAGATTCGTCGCGTCGTCCGCACGATGGCGCAAGACGGTACTTTCGAGTGAACGAACGATTTCGGTCACTCCCCGATGACCTCCGCCCGCACGGGCGGTGCCATTGCTGTCAAGTTGGGCCTCTAACTGACAGAATGAGCCAATGAACAGCAAGTCGCCGAGCTACCGCGGATATCGATTTCCACCGGAGATCATCAGCCACGCCGTTTGGCTCTACCATCGCTTTTGTTTGAGCTTTCGAGATGTAGAGGACCTCCTTGCCCAGCGCGGGATCACCGTCTCGTATGAAGCGATCCGACTTTGGTGCATCAAGCTTGGTCCAGAATACGCTCGCGGGCTGAAGCGACGGCAAGGTCGCCTCGGCGATACGTGGCACCTGGACGAGGTGTTTGTAACCATCCAGGGTCAACGGCAGTATCTCTGGCGTGCGGTGGACCAAGATGGCGACGTCATCGATATCCTCGTCCAGCCTCGACGCGATCGGCGAGCCGCTAAACGCTTCTTTCGTAAGCTGCTGAAGGGGCAGGGCCGGCCACCCTGGCGGCTCGTCACCGACAAGCTGAGAAGCTACAGCGCCGTTCACCGCGAGGTCATGCCATCCGTCGTCCACTGCACCGACCAGTACCAAAACAATAGAGCCGAGGTCTCGCACGAGCCGACGCGGCAACGTGAACGGCAAATGCGACGGTTCAAATCTCCGGGTCAAGCCCAGCGATTCTTATCCGTTCATGGACTTGTCCAAAACCTCTTCCGCGTCGGACGACACCTGTTGCAAACGCGTCATCACCGACAGCTTCGAGGTCGCGCGTTCCTCGCTTGGGACGCAGTAACGTGGGCGGCATGACTCGAACGGAGATGTCATGCCGACGGCACCGGCTTGCTCTCGCAACGTCAACTTGACAGCAATGGCACCGCCCGTGCGGGCGGAGGTCATCGGGGAGTGACCGAAATCGTTCGTTCACTCGAAAGTACCCCTCGCGAGAGCGTCGAGATGGAGTGTGGGTAGATGTGCGCAGCAAGAACCGAGCCAGAAAACGACGGCAAACGTTTTTTCTCCAGAAGCTATCTCTCCGAGTACCGGTGGTCCAGCTACTGGCATCAGATCGAATGCGTGCTCAAGAACGTCCGCGAAGGAGGCGTCTTGGAGATCGGCGTCGGCAACGGCACCGTCTCGAATTTGCTCAAGACGCAGTGCACCGTCACAACCTTTGACGTGAACCCCGATTTGTCTCCGGATATTATCGGTGATGTCCGAGACGCCCACGCGCTCCTCGGGGAGCTGCAATTCGAGGTCATTCTCTGCGCCGAGGTCCTGGAGCATCTTCCGTTCGACGATTTTGTACCGACGTTGGGACAGCTATTGAGGCACGCACGCAACGCCCTGGTCTTAGGCCTTCCTCACTCCGGCCCCAGCCTGTCTTTTTGGCTGAAGCTCCCTCTCCTGCCTTCGTTCAGTCGGGGTTTCAAATTTCCTCTGCCTATTCGGCACCCGCCGGGAGGGGTACATTACTGGGAGATTGGAAAACGCGGCTACTCCTTGCGACAGATCCGACAAGCCATTCGCGAAGTGGGATCGATCGCAGAGACCTACGTCGTTCCCGGATCGCCGCATCATCGAATGTTCGTGCTGGACGGGCATGAGCGGGTGCTGTCAAGTTGAGGCATTCAGGGCCGATCCGACCCCAAGATGTTGGCAACGCGGTGCGCTCAAGCCCGGTAGGGTCGAGGGCTGGCGCGGTGCTCCGTAGGCGCGGCCTATCTGTTTCTCCCCGTTTCCTGTGGGAGTGCCTCACTAGCCGCACCATAAGTCCGTTTCCAGCCTCCCGCGAAGGGTTATGCGGCCTATCGAGCCGGGGCGTCTTTCGGCTTTTTGCTAAGACAAGCCCAGCGGAATAATGCCACTTTTTCTGATTTTTGGCCTACCAATGCCCCGTTTTTACGGAATCCAGTGGAGACCGGATAGCCCCCGACTTCACCATCCGCCACCCAGTCTGGCCAATTGTGGCACTGCAGAGACGCGTGAGATTTTCCGCGCGGTTGGCGGGGTTTTGCAGGATCAGGTGTCACCAGAGACGCGCTAGAAGGGCTGGACATGCCTCATTTTCGATTTTTGTCTCTAATCCCGATTTTCGAGTGCCACGTTTGCGCCCAATAGGAGAACGGGCGCTGACCGGGCCGTGCGGCGGCGGAAAAGAGGCTACCCGAGGGGTCCAGAGTCGAGGCCAGGGCTGCCACAGCGCAGCGGGCTAGCACGTTCTGGTCCAGGTACGGCCCGGACCTGGATCCAGGTCTCCGCCTGAGAGCGTGGTATCCCGTTGCTGGACGGTGTTTTCCCTGCGCGTACGGGGAAACCCGAATCCCCGACATCGCCTCCGACACGCCCCAGATCTGGGGCTCGCCACGGGGCGATGACGATCGAAACGGCCCGGCGCCAGTCTTGAGTTCGTTTGTGTTTTTGGACAGGACGCGATCAGCTCGCCGAGGCGGGTATTGAGCCGTCCGTTGGCAGCCGAGGCGACTCTTACGATAACGCTTTGGCTGAATCCATCATCGGCCTCTACAAGACCGAGGTGACCCGTCGACGCGGGCCCTGGGGTGGTCTCGAAGATGTCGAGTGCGCCACCCTCGAGTGGGTGCATTGGTACAACACGTAACGACTCTTGGAGCCGATCGGAAATGTCTCCCCCGTCGAGTACGAGATGAACTACTATCGGTCGCAGGAAGGCTCGCTGGAGATGGCGAAACTCAACTAAAACAGTCTCCGGAAAACCCGGGGCGGTTCACCTTGGGTGAACGGTGTATTGGTGGCTCGCTTCTCAATTTTCGAGGCCGCATGAAGGCCCCGTCGACTAAACCACAGGCCTGCTGTGCGGGCAGCAATTGCAGCTTGCGCTGTTTACTGTTGGTGATGTGTACGCATCCCTTTGCAAAAAAGGCGCTTACGCTCCATTTAGCGCGCAGCGAAGGTCACGAACGCTATTTTGGCTGTAATTTAATGCACCGTAAAGTCTTAGCGTCATCTCACCAACACTTGATGGCGGAAGCACCACCGGTGGTAAGATGAGTTCGAGCACGAGCTTGCTCCGTCGCCCGGGAGAGAAAGAGCGTAGGCGTTTTCGATTGACTAACAGATACAGCCAAGCCAATCGACTAGAACGCTGGCTTGAAGCGCGTCCGCGCGTGGCCTGGTACACCGCGGTCTTCTTGATTGTCATAGCTGCCCTCACTCTGCGAGTGGCGGGAGTCGGCTTTGCATTGCCGTACTTCGTTAACCCCGATGAGCCGAGGCGCTACGCATTCACATTGGCTCTCCAAAAAGACGGCTCGTTCGGTGAAACTCGGGGGGGGGGGTACCCGCCAGGTTTTCTCGCCCTTTGGATCGTTGAACAGAAACTGATCGACGTGTTAGCCGGGCCGGAAACCCCGGTCGCGACCGACTACCTGGTGGCGCGGGTTGTGAATGCTATTATCGGCTCAACAGCGGTGCTACTTGCTGCCCTCATAGCACGTTCGCTTGCCGGGCCGGGGCCGGGTCTGATAGCGGCTCTCGTCATAGCAGTCCATCCTTCTTTTGTCGCGACTTCTAGCCTTGCCTCACTCGACACTCCTTACACGACCGCAGCGCTGCTCAGCCTATGGCTCATGCTCATTGCACGAAATCCAATCCGCTTCGGATTGATCCAACTCAGCCTCCTAGCCGCACTCGCATCGTTTCTGACTAAGTATCAAGCCCTTCCTCTGGTGGGCTTGCCCTTTCTCGTGATGTTTTTTTCGGCCGAAGCACTCCTCGATTCGTCAGACACTTGACTGCCGCGGCTATTCTCACAGCGGGCGTCGCGCTTTGGCTTCATTTCATCTACGACATCTATCAAATCCACGACGGGCCGTACCCGGCCACCACCAGTCTTCTGACGAAAGGCCCTCTGCCCATTCCGATCTCGCTTAGCGAAGGTGTAACTCGATTACTCGTGGGGCTCGAACCTCCTTATTTACTCGTTACCGTGCTCTTTGGCCTGCTGGCCGCTTCCATCCGGCCTCTGGAAAGAGGCCGGATGGACTGGATCGGTATCGGCCTGATCGGGCTGTTCGTCGCTTCCTTCACACTCTTAATGTCTCTTTACCGGCAAATGGCATTGAGCTATTGGCAACCGGCGATCGTTTTCCTATGTATCCTCTGGGCCGTCGCGGTCGGCTACATCGCGAAACGGCTTTGCCTGATGGGTACCAGGCCACTTCGGACGCTCGGTCTTCCTGAAGGCATTTCAGCCTGGACCGCAAGGCTCGTTCCCGGTGCGCTGATTCTATTGCTTCTGTGGCCTCTCGCGGCGCGGAGCATGTCGCAAGCGGAATACCTCGGCCGACCCGATAGCCGGTCCGCGACGGTCGATTGGTTTCTGGAGAATGTCCCGAGCGGAACACACATCGCGGTCGAGAACAATGCGGTCGAGTTTCTTGTCAACGCCGGCCCCCCACGATCCAAGGTCTTTTTCGTGAAAGTTATCGACTCTATCCGAAAGAGATCACTGGAGGGACTCGCGCGCCGAGGTTTTGAGTTCATTGTTGTCGATTCGCGTAGCGAGAATGGTTTTTTCCACATCAACCGAGGCGAGCGAAAGGCTTTCGAGGCAAAACTTGAGCCGGTCTTAAAGCTTCTCAATGAAGACGGCTACCAAGGGCCAGATCGCTACATATTTCGACTCCCTAGAGTGGTAAAGAATCCGATGCACATCTTCTTCGGCGAGCCCACTCCGGGACTCCTTGCCTTCAACCGGCACCAGCTACTACCGCCAGTTATTTTTCGTGGGTTCGATCTAGAAACCAACACCGTGTCGAACGGCGAGTCTCTGGACCTGTCACTGTATTGGGACGCTCAGAGACAATTGGATGCCAGCGGGTACGACATCGTGCTTCGGCTGAGGGAGCCGGGCGGGACAACCGCTCTGGAACAGACGAAGCCTTTGGATAAGAAGCTCTCAGTGTGGAGACCCGGGACATTCTTCGCGCATAAGCGCTCTCTTTACGTTCCGCGTTCCGTCGATAAAAGTGAGTACACGCTAACGATGGGGCTCGATGACAGAGCGACGAAGGCTGCTCTACCCGCGTTTAGCTCCAATGGTCGCCCCCTGGAAGGAGAGATCCAGCTCGGCTCCATCACGATAAACTGATCGAGTACTCAAATCCACATTGGAGATGCCGTCGAAAGAACGTGCAGTAAGAAAAGGGGAGGTCGGCGAACCCCCTGGCAGCACCTGGACCAGAACGTGCTAGGCTGCTACGCCCCGGCCTCGATTCTGGGCCTCTGGGGTGTCATCAAATCGCCACGCAGCTCCGTGCAGCGCTCTGCGTTCGACCTTGATGATGCGATCGTTCCTGCGCGTCTTGAGGACCTGGCCGTAGAAAATACAGATGGTTACCACGTGAAAAAACGGCCCAATCAGCCTCAAAATGGCCCCAATTCCCTGTTATTCATGGTTGCCAAGCCGAGACCGGAAGACGCGTTAAGTCTTAGCGTCATCTCACCAACACTTAATGGCGGAAGCACCGGCCGCGCCGTCTTCGTTCTTGCCTGGGTCTCCGCCCGGGGCAGTCACGGAGGCCGCGTCTCGACCGTCGCGAGGGAGCACGCGAAAGCTGAGTCATAATGACGGCCGAGCAAATGGGGCCCTTCTCGATCTGCTTCCTCAGCAGCGTTCAGTACGCGCAACCGCTCGACCCCAACGAGCGCAAAGAAGTTCCGGGCCCTGAGTGAGTTTGACCTCTGTCCACCGTTAATAATTGACGACACGTTCTTCCGGGACAGAGCGTCGGAATCGATTGAACAGAGTCCGCACTCCCTCTGCCGCAAGGACCGCGATGCACACGGTTGTCGAAGTCCGCATCCTGGTGTCCATCCCGGATGTTTGCGACGCCATCGTTGCTAGAGTGACATAGCCGATGATGGTCAGTGTGATAAGAAAGCTAGGCCAGTCCTTCCGCTTCCATATGACGCCAAGCCCAATGCCGGCAAGCGCATACAACGAGAGATTGTAAATTAGCTCCAGCAAGGATGGCGCACCGTAAAGTGTACTGAAGCCATACATGTAAAAGAGCCCAACTGGAATCAAAGCGATGTACCAAAAGGGATGCTCGAGGAAAACTGATATCGCGATGCGACGCATCGCTCTGACGCGTCGACCGTCCTCAGGTGCAAAGTTCCGCCAGAAGTTTGACACTTCGAGCTCCTCCTGCGGACTGCCCAATCGCTCTTCCAGTTCCAACATAAACTGACGGCGAACGACATCGGGGGACACGCCCCCCCGTGCCCAGCGCTCCACGCTCGCGGCACGGTAGAAAAGCATGTTGAAGGTACTTACGGTGGTATAGGTGAATTCGCCAATAAAGGATAGATTCCGGCCGCTCCATACAAGCACACAGATGAGAGGGAGAATCGCGAAGGCGCTGTACATCCGCCAGCGTAGCCGGACCAAAGAACAGAAGATGGGAAAGCAAAACAGGAACAGATAAATTGTCGTCGGCCTAGCGAGCACGGACAATCCCAGCCAAAGTCCAGCAAGACTGGCATCTGACAATCGCTGGAGCTTGACGCTACGCGCCAACCAAAGCACTGACAGGGCGATAAACAAGTTTGCGAGAGACTCGGCTAGCACGTTAATGTTGTGCGCCGTAGAGGCAGGGTCGATCGCGACCAGGGCCCCCGCGACAACGCTGAAGGGAGTGTTGTGTATCAATCTCAGACCAACCAGGTAGGCAAGAGCGGCGGTGGCCGAGCCGAGCAGCGTGTTCGCGACGGCGACCGCTAGATGCGATTCACCGAAGATCCCATACAGTCCCGCGACGAGAAGCGGCATAAGCGGCGGCCGCGCCGCGAACAGATGGCTCGACCAGCCTGATCCACGCAGCAAATCCAACGCCAGGCTGTGATACGTATCGTCGGAAGAGAGCTCGAAAGGAGAGAGCTCTCGGGAAAGAGCAAAATAATAGAGACACCCGATACGCAAGGTGAGAGCACAGGTAAAAATGCCCCCAAGAATCATCCAGTCTTGTCTTCGGAGCGCCACGCCGCGAATCTCTGCCTTGCGGAGACTACCAGAAACATCGTAGATGTTTCTATCTAATACTTCTCAGGTGTACCGTCTGTGGCTCCGTACGCTACGGCAGAGGAGCCAACGACACCGGATGACCGGGGAGCGCATGAACCGTTTGGCCGACCGCTGGTTTCCACCTATTCGTATTTTGCACCCGTACCCCGAACAGCGACTGCGCGTCATGACCTGAGGTAGGAGCCCAGTGTGTTAGCAGCGCTCGCTGGGATCTGTGCGGGGGGCCGCCCGTAAGGGCGGTCCCTACCGCGAAGCTTTGGCCGAACTGAAAGCTTTATTTAGAACGTACTCACGTATACACTGCACCTCCAAGCTGGGGTGTGTCTGCGATGGGTTCCGGCAGTCTATGTTTCGGACAATCCCTTGCTTGGACTTGTCATGCCTCTACCCGCCCAACTACTCAATGCTGTGTCTTCACCGGGCGGTGGAAAGATCGCTATCGTGGTGGGTGCCGGTTGTTCGGTTGAAGCACCGACGTGCGTTCCGGTGGCACGCGACTGCTCGGTGGAAGTGCATCGGCGTCTCGTTGCGAATGGCGTGCTCCAGAATAGTGACTGCCCTGATCCCACTGACCTGTCGCTGGTGGCTGATGCAGTATTCGCGAAGAAGCAGTCGCAGCGAGACGTAGTCGAATTACTTCGCGACCAGTACGACCTAAAGCTGGCACCCCCCAACGACGGGTACCGCATCGCGGCAGCGATGCTCTGCGAGGGCGCCGTGTCCTCCATCCTTACCCTCAACTTCGACCTTGCCCTGTCGAACGCGCTCAGTGAGCTTGGTGCTGGGCACATGGTCGGAGTAATTGAGTGCCCAGAGGATTTACCGAGGCAGAAACGCATCAACGTTTACTACCTTCACCGAAACGTCAATGCGGCGGATCCGGAATCCTGGGTGCTTCGTACCTCCGCCCTCAATGACGATTGGAATAACACTTGGTGTCAGGTTGTCACCACCAGTGTACTGGCGACGCCCGTCGTAGTGTTCGCTGGAATTGGAAGTCCAGCGAGAGTACTAATCGAGAGCGCGAAGCTGATTCGCACCGTGCTGCCAGTAACGAAGAATCTTTTCCAGATTGACCCCGCTGACCGGGCTGTTTCGAAGTCTTTTCAGGAATTGGCACTTGACCCCGGCAACTACATCCAATGTGGATGGATCCGCTTTATGGAGGAGCTATCCGAACGTCTGTCGACTGAGCAAGTCTTTGAGCTTGAACAAGCAATTAGCCGCAAGGTTCGGGAAGAAGCACTTCTTCAGACCGAAGATGTCACCAACCTCCTGGCGTGTTTGCGTAATCTTGGCCTTGTGAAGCTCGGAAAACTTCGGGCACACTGGCTTCTGTACGAAAAGCCGTATTACCCAGTTAACTTAAACGGCAACGGGCTGCTAGCCGACCTTCTGTTGGCCTTGGCCATGATAGCCAGAGTGTCGGGCACAGCAGTGATCATTATTGAGAACGGTCTCGTGGAGTTTCAGCGCGACGATCGAGTCGTCGTCACCTATCTCGTTGCTTCTGGTTGCGGTCACCTGTGCATCATCAATATCCGTCCGCTCCTGAAATCAAGGACTTACGCACCGTTCACGCCTCGGCCAACGAGCGCATCTCCCGCTTGAGATCCCGGTCTTGAGACGGCAAACTCTGCCGCCATGCTCCGTGTCCTCATCTTCCTCGTCTCACTCGGCGCCCGTGCGATCCGGGCGATGTGTCGGCGCCGAGCCGACCTCGTGATTGAAAACCTGGCCCTGCGGCAGCAAGTTACGGCGTTGAAGAAGGAGCGCCCCCGGCCACCGCTCAAGGACACGGACCGAGCATTCTGGGTTGCGCTCCGAAGCTCGTGGCCAGCGTGGGCGAGCCGGCTCGTTATCGTGAACGCCGACACGGTCGCCCGGTGGAATCGAGATCGGTTCCGCCGATACTGGGCTCGGATCTCCCGTCCGCGCTATCCAGGTCGACCTCGGATTGATGCCGAGATTCGTCGTCTCGTCCGCACGATGGCCCAAGACGGCTGGGGTGCACCTCGTATCCACGCTGAGCTGACGAAGCTCGGATTCGTTGTCAGCGAGATGACGGTGTCGCGATACATGCCGCACCGCCGAGCCGAACCCGACGAAGTGAAGCGATGGATTGCGTTCTTGCGGAACCACAAGGACGACATCGCCGCGATGGATCTGTTCGCCGTACCGACGGCGTCGCTACGGCTGCTGTACGGCTTCTTCGTCATCGAGCACGGCCGTCGCCATATCTTGCACTTCAACGCGACGTACAACCCCACGTCAGCGTGGGTGATTCAACAACTGCGCGAGGCGTTCCCATACGACACGGCACCACGATACTTGGTCTTTGACCGCGACGCGATTTTCAGCCCTGCAGTGGTGGAGTTCATCAGGGCCATGGGCACAAAGCCTGTTCGCATTTCTTATCGCAGCCCTTGGCAAAACGGTACCGCCGAACGCTGGATCGGAAACTGCCGCCGCGAGATGTTAGAGCATGTAGTTGTCCTCAGTGAGCGGCATCTCGTCCGGCTCATGCGCTTGTACATCAGCTACTACCACGAGGACCGTTGCCACTTGGGTCTCGACAAAGACACCCCGAACTCAAGACCCGTCACGCCCCGACCATCACCGACCGCAAAAGTCGTCGCGTTGCCGCGAGTGGGTGGGCTCCACCACCGCTACGAATGGCGCGACGCCGCCTGAGCCAGTTTAGTCGCTGCGCGTCGATTGCTGGGGTCCCTCGCGATTGCGTTGTCCAGCTCCGCGGCCCATTGATCGCGTGATCTCGGCAAGTGCCCGCGCGCGCCGACCCGGGTTTCTTCGTTCGTCGTAGGGCCACCAGCGGTACCATTCCCGCTGGATCAATAATGATGAAGGACAGGTCGGTCAGCCGAGTTTTCTTTAACTTGACAATGCCGCTTGGGTGCATCGGTCGGGACGGCTCGTCCTCACTTCTGCTATGATGCAACTATGAGTACCGCTCATACCATCCTGGATGAACTCCTCGAGCCAGTCGGTGCTTGTCTTACGCCGGCGGTCGCAGAACGACTAGCGCAGCTCCGTGCACCTGCAGCGGTACAGGCACGAGTCGAAGAGCTCGCCCTGAAGTCCGAAGAGGGTGCCCTTTCCGACACGGAGCTAGAGGAATACGAGGCGTTCGTGTCCGTGGGCAACTTTATCGCAATTCTTCAGTCTAAAGCTCGAAGGCTTCTCACAGAACGCCCTGCCTGAATGGAAGCAGGCCTACGGAGACTCGTCCGCGAGCGCGCGGGCAATCGCTGCGAGTACTGTGGCATTCATCAAGACCAAGACGCTTTCTTCACGTTCCACGTCGACCACATTGTCGCGAGGCAACACGGTGGGAAGACTGAAGCCGAGAACCTCTGTTTGAGCTGTTATCGATGCAATTCTCACAAGGGGCCGAACATCGCGACCATCAATCCCAACACTGGCGAGATCGTTCGGTTGTTCCATCCGAGACAGGATGACTGGGGTAAGCACTTCGAGTGGCAAGGTGCTCTGCTTATGGGTCGCACTCCCATCGGCCGAGCGACAGTCAAGCTTCTCGTAGTGAATCATCCTGATTACGTTCTTCTTCGCGAATCGCTTGTGGAGGAAGGGACCTTCCCACCGAGTCGGACTCCCTAAGGACGAGGTCGACGGGTCTCGGCGCGGACCGACCAGAGCGCGTAAGCTCTGGTCACATCGTGGTCGCGTTTTCCTGGGAGCGAGGAAAAGGGCCGAGTTTTGGCACAGGACGCGACCAGCGCGCCGTTGCCTCGAGGCCAGTCCTTGGTGGGCTCCATCACGATTACCGGTTGTCACGCGTCGCCTGACTGACCTAGCTTCTCGCAGCGAACAACGCGTTCTTTCTCGAGCACGTTATTGCGTCGGTGGCCTGGCGGCGACAGCGTTCAGAATTTCCACCGCGTCGAAGACGAGTTCGCAGGACGTTGCTCTCATGGCTGTCTGCCCATCGATACGCGATCTTCTTTTTTGCGGATCACAACCTACCTACTAACTCCTTCAGACGGTCTCTCGTGCTGGACGACTCAGGGAGCGGCGGGTCCGATATTTTCTGCCAGAAAATCTAGCGTTGCAGCGTCGCGGAGTCGACACACGACGTTCTGGTTCGCGAAGATCCCCGGCTTGGTGTACGCATCGGATACGGAGACAGTCTGAATCCAGCGTACGGCTGCCAGCCACTCGCACTTCTCTGGATCGTCGCAGTTATGCTTCAGGCCGGGTTGGCTGAGTTTTGCGTCGAGTATCGTACCGGTCTCCCCGACTTTGAAGTCCTTTACCGGCACGGCCTCGGCCACGATCTCACCCAGCCCAACGTATCCCGCGCCTTTCTGATACGCGTAGATCCTGTCTCCAGGCTGCAGCTTCCGTAGTGAGCTGCTCCATTTATGCCCGCCGCCGGCCGACACGAAACCGTATCGGCGGAAATCCTCCCAGCTTCGCGAGTTTCCTTCGGCGACGTTTACGTAGAAGTAGCCGGTCCAATCGCCCCGGATTCTACGACGCTGTGCGATACCCTTCTCTCGGATCCGCACTTGGTAGTCGGCAGCTTCGGGCAACGGGATTATCTGCTGCACATCAAGTAGTACACGGGCTCCGAGTCGGTAGGGCGCAATTCGGATGCAACGGATATCAAGGTCGCGCCCGCTGAGCCACATCACGGCGGTCGTGAGCTCTCGAGAGAAGTCCTGGGCGACTAGCAGGAGTCGAACGTCTGAGGCGAAGCTCTCCTCGTCGACATCGTCCCACGCGAGAAAATCAAGAATCTCCTGCTCTGGGTCGGTGTCCTTGCCGTCGAGCGTGAGGACTCCACGATAGGCTTCTACCGCTTGCGCGAAGGTCATTGTCGAAACCATCGCCGCGTACCGGAGGGCCTGCAATTCCATGTGGCCACCACCTTCGGTTCTCTTCAACTCAATCACCACTAGATTGGCGTTCCGGTCAAGGGCGAGCAGATCGATGCGACGGCGACTTTCTTCCCAGTTCCCGTACTCTTCCGCGATCACTAGCAAATCTGGGTCCAGAACATCGATTCGCGACCTGAGAATTTTTTGTAGGTCCTTCCTCTCCTTTACTCCCTCGGCGATGAAGGAGGTCTCCGGCAGCTGGACGATTTGGTCTTTCTCAAGTTCGAAGATGCTCACGGATCACCTCTGCAAGACACGATGACGCTGCCAGCTTGTCGACCTCACGAATGAACTCCACGTAGAGCGTTGACAAGTAGCTCCCACGCAGCGGTCTTTTCACCATTTAGCGACACGTTGTTTGGTGTGAGAGCAACGTTCTGTGAGGAGAGCGTAAGGCGTTGACGGTGTTATGGATGAAAAAGTCCGCCTCGTTGGAGCCGATGCAACTCGCCGCGTTGACGCTGCATGCTTTATTCTCCCATGTTCCCCAGACAAGACAGGTCGGCTCCCAGCGCGGACGCCAAGCCCGTCTTGCCGCCGCCACGGCCCAGCGTGAGCGCCGCTGTCATCCCCCCTGGCCGTGCGGACGGCGTTCTCGAAGTCGAAAAATTCCTCTCCGACTGGAGCGACGCGGAACGGCGGTCGCTATTCGCACAACTCCAGACCAGACTTGATGATAGGGTGGATACTCTTGCGGGTTATCGACAATGGTGGCCAGTTCTGTGTCACACCTTCGATGCTGATCTTTGACATCTCATCGTCGCTGAGGCTCTCTTCATTCCGAAGCTCAACCTTGCAGGATTCAGTAAGTTCATTCTCGCGTGCGGTTTCCTTCTCGAAGAGCTCCGCAAACCGATCCATACTGAAGTCTGGGTGGCCGGCGTCCGTTTCTGGGAACTCAGCTTGGGCCTGTTTGGCGGCGGCGTCTTCACATGCAACGATGTGTCGAAATATGCGACGGCGTGATGGCTCATCGAGCCGTTGGACAGGTGGACTTGTCCATCATCATTATTAGTCCGGGACTGGACTCCAGGCCCGGAGCGCCCTCGATCCCATGCTTGAGAGCGTGGTCAGCGCGCGAGGGAAGATGCTGAGGACGAACTTCTCGGCGACCAGCCGAGTAACGCGAGCGACCAAGCTGACTCAGGCTGCCTCTCGCCACTCGTATCGATGGTGCAGTCCACTGCCTTGATGAACTCGATGACCGCAGCGTTAAAGATGAAGTCGCGGTCGAAGATGAGATATCTCGGAGCGGTGTCGTAGGGAAACGCCTCGCGTAGTTGCTGAATAACCCAAGCAGACGTCGGGTGGAACGTGGCGTTGAAGTGAACGATGTGCCGACGACCGCGTCCTGTGCCAAAATTCGGCCCTTTTGAAATAGCGTCCTGAGCGCCTGCGCGGTGTCTTGCCTCCAGGTCGAAGATTGGAACTCTTTTGACCGGAGAGGGGCAGAAAACCATTCGTGGGCTCCGAATGGAACCCCTCACGTGCTGCTCTGAGATTCCCCCTATCGATAGTTACCACATGGGGAAAACGGCCCGAACAGCCCCAAATGGCCCGTTGGTGGCCTATTTTTTCCCGTTTCTGATGGTTTCCAGCCAAGAACCCGGATAGCTCCACTCGCCCTCGCTTGAGCCTGCCGACTGCGATAGCCGGAAAGGTGTTCCCGTCGACGCCACGTCGGTCGATGAGGCGTAAGATCCGTTAATGGTAGTTATTTACGGCCTGGACCGCCGCCGGAGGGTTTACGACACGGCCCTCTTTCAGGCGCCAAGGAGGTTGAGGTTGCCGTCGAGAAAAGCGTATTGAAGCCAATTCGAATTCCGGCTCGAATGGCCACCCGTCCATGAGGTGTGCGGGGACCGAGCACGTGAAGGCAGCCGTTAAATCACTGTAGAAAAAGAGGATAAAATGATGTGGACACCACGGCTTCTCTGAGTATTCGCTACATTGCCCCAACACGCGCATGGCGAAAAGGGCGATATGACTCGCAAAACTCGCAAAACCCCCCCGTATGGGCCAGGACGTAGGTTCCGACCTGTGCTTCGGGGTTTCCAGCCGAGACCGGATAGCTCCGGACTTCACCATCCGCCACCCAGTCTGGCCAATTGTGGCACTGCAGAGACGGGTGAGATTTTCCGCGCCGTTGGCGCGGTTTTACAGGATCAGGTGGCACCAGAGACGCGCTAGAAGGACGGAACGGGCCTCATTTTCGGTATTCGTCTCTAATCCCGATTTTCGAGTGCCACGTTTGCGCCAAAGGGAGGAGCGGGCCGCTGACAGGGCCATGCAGCGTCGGAAAAGAAGCCCCACCCGAGGGGTCCAGAATCAAGGCCAAGGCTACCGTGGCGTAGCCGGCTAGCACGTTCTGGTCCAGGTGCGGCCCGGGCCTCCTTGATGTCCATCTTTCCCCAGGCCTGGATCCAGGCCTTCGCCCGGGAGCGTGGCGTCCCGTTTCTGGACGGTGTTTCCCTGCCACGCACGGGGGAACCCGAATCGCCGGCCGCAACGTCACCCTCCAAGGGGCATTGGTGTCACCTCGTTCGAATAAGCGAGTATCTCCACGACCGACTAGGGACAACCCTGGCGTCCAGAACAAATAGGCCGGATATTCGAAAACAGTCGCACGAGCGAGCCTCTCCACGTTCATAAGACGCCGGTGGCGTCGGCGGGTCGACCGGTACGGAGCAGCCGATCGTGGCAGGTCTAAACCGTGCAATCAACGCTGGATCGACTTTTTGCGGAGCACAACTCAGGGCACTATCCCCAGCGGGCGTTCCATGGTTGGAAGGGCAACCTACAGATTCGGTATCAGAATCTGCTCGTAAACCCTTTGGCTCCCATGAGCTGCGGCCAGTGGTGCCAACCTGGTGCCTAGCATATTGGCGTGATCTGCGCGTGCGGGAGCCCAGGGACCCCCGCCGCGAAATTTAGTAGTACGTCCTGATATAGCCGTACGCTCGGTCGAACAACTCGGTGTCCTGGTGGAGCTTGTATTTGAACAGAGTTTTCCGTAGCGCCTTCCTGATCTCGCGCTCGCCTGCGTGGGTGTCCTGCCAGCCGTCGAACCTCACGACGCGGACGATCTCATCGATGTCGGCGACGACGCGCTCGACGATGATTGGCGTTTCACTGTTCTTCACTTCCTCAAACAGCTCCGTCAGAGCTTCTTTTCCACGCTCCTCTTGCTCGATCGGAGGAGCCACCTGCTCGGCGGTCACGACATCGCGCGCGAGATTGAGCAGTTCCTTGAGGAAGTCAATGCTGAGCAGCAACCCTTGCTCGTGACGGTTCTTTAGGTCTTCCAGGCGTTCCGCCAGCGCCTTGAAGCGGGGATCGTGAAGGTGCTTTCGAAGCCGTCTGGCGACCTTGATCTCAATCTCCTTCGACTTCTTCTTCGGATCGGCAACCCCGAGTATCGCTTCGAGGAGGTCAGCATCGACGACCAAAGTCTCGAGATCGTCCTGCACAGCCTCGACGTGAACGTTCTCATGGATGAGTTCGATCGTCTTCGCGCCAAGCCGGTGCCAGAGCAGCTGTCCCGTGCTCGAAACCGGTTTGACCGATTCGTAAACCTGTACGGTCCATCGGTAGTCGGTTTCGTACCCACCCAACATGGGGTCGGGTGAGATTGCCTCCCACAGCCGAGCCAAGTAACTGACGTCGGCCGCGAAGCGGTCACGCACATCGTTGTTCGGCAGACACTGCTGGGCTGACATCAGCCCTTCGTAGCCTGTCAGCGTCCGGTCGATGCCGGGAAAGTACTCCAGGCACTTCTGGATCGCCTCAGGGAGCCTCTCTTTGAGTTCGGCAATGTTCGAGACCACACGTGTGATGCCCTCTTCATCGAACTGGATCGCCTGAGCCACGTCGTCGAAGATCCCGAGGTAGTCGACGATCAGGCCGTGCGTCTTGAGCTGGCCATAAGGACGGTTCGTGCGGCATATCGCCTGCAAGAGGGTGTGATCTCGCAACGGCCGGTCCAGGTACATCGTCTGCAAGATGGGAGCATCGAAGCCCGTCAGCAGCTTGGACGTGACGATGATGATTTTCAAAGGATCGTTGGGATCGCGGAAGCGGTCGAGAAGCTTCTCCTCCACGTCGCGGTCGTGCCGGTATGGGAGGTAGCTTTCCTCGCCGCTGTTCACGGACATGACGATGTCCGACACCTCGGGCGCCAGGTGCTGGTCTAGCGCCTGCTTGTAGAGTATGCAACTCTCGCGGTCGAATGTGACGACCTGAGCGCCGAAGCCGTTCGGCGCCACTTTCTCCTCGAAGTGTTGTGCGATGTCGGAACAGACCGTCTGGATGCGTTCGGGCGATTTGAGCAGTACGGCCATCTTCGCGGCGTGTTTCGCCAGCTGATCTCGCTCCTCGTCACTCAGGTCGGCTGTAAGCGCTTCGAATTCTTCGTCGATCTGGGCCTGGTCCACGTGAAGGTCGACCAGTCGGGGCTCAAAGTGCAGCTCCTTTGTAGCACCATCCCGGATGGAGTCCTCGAAGCCGTACCGGCTCATGTATCCGTTCGCATCCTCCTCGGCTCCGAAGGCGTAGAAGGTGTTCTTGTCGACTCGATTGATCGGAGTACCAGTCAGGCCGAAGAGAAACGCATTGGGCAGGGCGTCGCGCATCTTGCGACCCAAGTCACCCTCTTGGGTGCGGTGCGCCTCATCCACCAGCACGATGACGTTGCCGCGCTCGTTCAACACACCGTCGGCCTCGCCGAACTTGTGGATTGTCGTGATGATGATCTTGCGGACGTCACTTCCAAGGAGGTTCTGCAGGTCCTTGCGGCTTTGGGCCTTGACCAGGTTGGGCGCGTCTGCGGCGTAGAACGTAGACGAAATCTGACTGTCGAGATCAACCCGGTCGACTACGATGACCACCGTCGGGTTCTTGAGCGCCGGGTGCAGCCGCAGCTTGCGGGCTGCAAATAGCATGAGTAGCGACTTGCCCGAGCCCTGAAAGTGCCAGATCAAACCTTTCTTTGGTTGCCCCGCCACCACGCGTTCGACGAGTTTGTTCGCGCCTTCGTACTGCTGATAGCGGGCGACAATCTTGATGCGTTGCTTGCCCTTGTGCGTCGCGTACGACGTGAAGTTGGCCAATAAGTCGAGGACAACCTTGGGCCTGAGCATCGACGTGACCGCCTGTTCGACCTGCGCCATCGAGGGCAGGGCATCGTCATCCTCGAGACGCCACGGGCCCCAGAACTCGACGGGCAAGCGAATCGCGCCGTAACGGTACTCCTTGCCCTCTGTCGCGACCGAGAAGGCGTTCGGCACGAAGAGCTCGGGCACGTTGCGCTCGTAGTCGTCATGCACCTGGAGCGCGCCGTCGAGCCAGCTCTGGCTGGAGCGCACGGGCGTCTTCGCCTCAATGAGCACGAGGGGAACACCGTTGGCGAGTAGGACGAGATCGGCCCGCTTCTCGGTCTTGCCGGCACGGAAGGTGTACTGCTGGGTAACGACGTAATGGTTCTGCTTGAGGTCTTCGAAGTCGATGAGCTTGATGGTCACGTGCTCGCCGTTCTCGCCGAAGGGCATCGACTTGTCGCCGACGAGCCAAGCGGCGAATTCCTCGTTGGCCTTGACTAGGCCGTCGCTGCGGACACCCATGATGATCGCCCGAAGCCGGTAGAGCACGTCGGCGGCGCGATCAGGCTGGGCCGCGATGACGGGGTTCAGGCGGATGAGGGCATCACGGAGGTGGTCCTCGACGAGCGCTTCTTGGGGCTGGCGGGGGAGGTTCTCGTGGGAGAGGTAGTGCCAACCGAGACCGGAGAGCTGGCCCGCGCGGCGAGCGAGCCCGGGGCCGACGGCGGTGTGATGCGTGACGCCGCCGCAGAGCAGGTCACGGACGAACGCTTCGACGGTATTGGCTTCGTTAAAGCTACCCATCCAGGCCCCAGGCCGTGTGCAGTAATATCCCTTTGACACGCCTAGCGGCTCCTTCGCGTGACCGGGCATTCCACCGAGCCGCCCGAAGCGCAGCGAGATTTTCCATTATTCTCCTCTGTTCCGCGAGAGCAGGGGCGAAGAGGCTGTGAGCACGGATGTCCTGTCCATTGACTTTCCAGATCCCATTTGATGACTTGGCTCTGGCACTAAGCCGTCTGTGGACGCTGGGCAAGTTCCACTGTGCTACTGCGAACTGCGGGAGAATTTTGTTCGTGTCAAAACGAAGCCGAATTAGAAGATCGGGGTAGAATAGTTCATCGTGGGATTCGTTGCTGAGGCCCACCTTGCCGCAAAACTGACGATTCCCGTTGCCGCGAATGACAAAGGCATCTCCACGCTTTACAAAGAACTGGCGAGCGACGTCCGCTTCGATCTTCGCGTGTTTGATGCACCCGGTTGAGTCGAAGAGCCCGTCACTGACCGCGCTGATACTCACTGTTTTGAAACCTTCTCCATCGGAGTTTGCACTTGGGGAGACGCCATTTCGCGGTGGCTCGCGGAGTAGTTTCGCCACTGGTACAAGTGCACTGCAAGGCATTCCGAGCATGACGTTCTCAAGAAGTCCGATTTCTGCAGCGTGGAGCAATGGTTTCAGGTTACGCAGCGACTCAACCACCGACTCCGCTGCACTTAGGACCTCAGCGATCCGCCGCTGCTCATCCAGCGGCGGCAGCAGAAACTCGTAGCTCGCCAAGTCTGAGAAGTTGACATACGGGTTGACGGATCCCTTCGATTCCCTTTTCGAGTGCGCATGAAACGGCTCGGTCTGCATAATGAACGGCAATAGTTCCGGCAGCAGGACATCTGGATCTCTTGACTCAAGCACATAGGTGGTGTTGGCGGTAATGCCCTCAAAGTCTGCTAGAGCAACTTTCCGCAGATACGTTCGGCGTGAACCATAGAGTACGTGGCGAGGCTTGAAGCGCATATGGAAGGCGGGCCCGAGGTAGTCTACGCCGATCGCGCCCCAGCGCTGGATGCGGAGATCGTCGGTGTCCATATGTTCTCCGGCGATGTAGCGCTCAAGGCCGGATTCCTCTGGATCAACCTTGTCCTTGATCTGTCGCACGACATCGCCGAATGCAACGGCGGTCCAGCCGGCCTTCGTAGTCGCCACCTCAGGCATCGATCACCTTCTCGGCAACGTCACTGTTCAGAGTCTCGACTAACTCGTCTATCTCCATCCAGAACTCACGGCCGGCTGTATCGAAGTGTTTCCAATTCTCAGCGAGAGACTCGGTTGACTTCGCCGTCGATCTTGTGGCTTTTCGAGCGACATAGTGGTGAACCGTGAGATCGCCGCTCTTCGCCAGGATTTCGTCGGTCGTCGCAACGGCGGCGAACTCGGTCTCGTTCTCGAATGCTTGGTACGCGGCGAGAATCTGCGACTGGTGTTCAGATTGCAGGAAGCTCTGAGTGTTCTCCCTCGCGATCACATGAACGGCGTCGATGAAGAGCGTCTTGCCTTTTCGAACCTTGGGTTTCTTGGAGCGGCAAATGACGACGCAGGCTTCCATCGGCGAGTTGTAGAACAGGCTGGGCCCAAGCCCGAGCACACACTCGACCATGTCGGTCGCGACCAGGTTACGGCGCATGTTAGCCTCCGCCTTCCGAAAGAGCACCCCATGTGGGAACAGAATTGCGCAGCGACCCGTATTCGGGTCCATGCTCTTAAGGATGTGCTGGAAGAAGGCGTAGTCGGCGCGGCCCTGTGGCGGTGTTCCTAGAAAGTTGCGGCCCCAATCGTCACTCTGCCACGCCTCGCGGTTCCATTTCTTGATCGAGTACGGGGGATTGGCGAGGACCACGTCGAAGGTCTTGAGTCGGTCGCGCTCGATCAGGGCCGGATCGTGCAGCGTGTTGCCGCTGCGGATGTCGAAGTCGGAGACGCCATGCAGCACGAGGTTCATGCGGGCGATGGCCGTGGTGATATTGATGAGCTCCTGCCCGTAAAGGCCAATGGTACGGGTGTCTCCCCCATTGCGTTTCACTTCGGCCAAGCACGAGATGAGCATGCCGCCGGTGCCGCAGGTCGGGTCGTAGATGGTCTCGCCCTCCTTGGGTTCGAGCATCTGCGCCATCAGGTGCACGAGCGTGCGGTTGGTATAAAACTCTTGCGCGGTGTGGCCGCTGTCGTCGGCGAATTGCTTGATGAGGTACTCGTAGCCGTTGCCGAGTTCGTCCTCGGGCACGTTGGCAAGGCTCAGAGGATGCTTCGAGAAATGCTCGATGAGATTCTTGAGCTTCTCGTCGGGCATCTGGGCCTTGTCGGTCCAGGCGGCGTTGCCGAAGACGCCCTGCAGCCGCTGCGGGTTGGCGGCCTCAATGGCTTGGTAGGCGTCCAGAAGGGCCCGGCCGATATCGCGTGAGGCCTCGCGAGCGTCCTTCCAGTGCGAACCTTCGGGAATGGTGAAGCGGTCGTTTGCGGTCTCGGTGGCGTAGCCTTCGTCCTGGGAGTCCTCGAAGGCCTCGCGGTAGTCCTCGTCCCAGACATCCGAGAGGCGCTTGAAGAAGAGCAGCGGAAAGATGTACTGCTTGTAGTCGCTGGCATCGATGAGCCCGCGCAGAAGCGTGGCCGCGCCCCAGAGGTAGGACTCGAGCTCCTTCTGTGAGAGGTGATCGCTCATTCCAGCCATCCTCCTTCGGTCAGCACGGTGCGGAGGTGATCTTCAGCGGCGCGAGCTTCGGAGAGTGCTTCCTTGAACGCGGCGACGGCCTCGGGGAACGGAGGTATGTCCTCGCCGATGGGCGGCAGGACGTAGCGGGAGATATTGAGCGTCCAACCTTCCTCTTTGATCTCGTCGAGGGTGACGACCTTGGCGCGGTTCTCGACATCCTCAAAGGCTTGGAACCACTCGACGATCCGCTCGCCGTGTTCGATGTCGAGGAAGTTCTGAGCGCGGCCCTTTCGGAAGAGATTCGAGGCGTCGATGATGAGCACCCTGTTCTTCCGCTCGGCAGACTTCTTGCGACGGAAGATCACGACGCAGCCGGCGAGCTGCGTACCGTAGAAGAGGTTCGGCGCGAGGCCGATGACCGCTTCGATCACGTCTTCCTTGAGGAGGGCTTCGCGGATCTTGCCTTCGGCGCTCTTGCGGAAGAGTGCGCCTTGTGGGAGGACGACGGCCATGCGGCTGCTACCGCCATAGGCCATCGACGCGATCATGTGCTGAACGAAGGCGTAGTCGCCGTAGCTGTTCGGGGGCAGCCCATGTTGCGCCCGGCCCCAGGGATCGTTCTCCCAGACCTCGCGTCCCCATTCCTTGAGTGAGAAGGGTGGATTGGCGATCACGCAGTCGAAAGTGGCGAGGCCGCCGGCACCGTCGGTGAAGACCGGATCGCGGAGAGTGTCCTCGCGGGCGATCTGGGAGTCTTCGATGCCGTGGAGGACGAGGTTCATCCGGGCGACTGAAGACGTCGTGAGGTTCTTTTCCTGACCGTAGACCTTGCCGAAGAAGGTGCGCGGGTCGCCGCCGGCACGCTTCACGTGGTCGATGGCGGCGAGCAGCATACCGCCGGTGCCGCAGGCGGGGTCGTAGATCGACTCGCCTTCCTTTGGGTCGAGGATCTCGACCATCATCCGTACCACACTACGGGGAGTGTAGAACTCGCCAGCCTTGTTGCGGCGGGTGACGTCGGCGAACTTGCCGACTAGGTACTCGTAGGCGTCGCCGAGAATGTCGGTGTCGACGGCGGTGTTGCCGAGCGAGATCGACGAGAAACCCTCGATCAAATCCTTGAGTAGCTCGTCGGTGAACTTTTCCTTGTTGCCCCAGTCAGCGGCCCCGAAGACGCGGTAGAGCGTATCTGGGTTAGCCCGCTCGATCTCCTGCATCGCGTGGGCGAGCGCGGTTCCAACATTCACCGCTGTCTCACGGATGTCGCGCCAATGACATCCCTCTGGCACCTGGAAGCGATGGACCTCAGGGAACTGTGACGAGTAGGCGTCGCCGTAGGTGTCTGTGGCCTCGGAGTTTTCCTCATCCCAGACGTCGCAAATCCTTTTGAAGAAGAGCAGCGGCAGGATATAGCCCTTCCAGTCGGTGCGGTCGACGGCCGAGCCGCGGAGGATGTTGGCCGCCTCCCACAAGCGGGACTGCAGTTCTTGAGCAGTCAGTGTCACGACGTTCTCCGGGTCTCCCGGCTTCTTCTCAACCTTCATCTTCCCCATATAGCATTGTCACGTTAAATGGGTTTGGCCGCAAAGGGCCGCATAGATTCCCTTTCGGGCGGCCCGGGGAAGGACCGAGCACCGATATGCTGCCTTGGTGCACAACTCCGATAGAGGCCGAGAGCTCGCTTGGCCCCGACTCCCATCATCCGATCATCTCGCTATCAGGCATCCCGAGCGCCGTCATGGTGTTGAGAATCTTGCACCCGATCCTTGCCTCAACTCTCTGTGCCGCCAACCCTCTCGCCTGCATCGCTGAGCCCACGATAGAAATGCTCATGGGGAACCTCGTATCCGCGAGTACAGGACAATTGTGGACCGAGATCGCGAGTTGTGCACCAAGGCACCCTGGAGGCCGAGTCAAGCCCATTCTTAGTTGAAATGTTCCACGGCTCCCGGTTCGTTTAAGCAACGTTCTTCCTCGACGTATTCTTTTTCGCGGTCTCGATCTTCAGTTCACGCTTGAGCGCTTCACGCAGCTTTGGAAGGTGTCGGTAGCCCATCACCTTCCGGAGGCGCGGCTCGATGTCGGTGAGCGCGGTCGCGAGCCAGCGTTGGCGTTGGTTCGAAGTCTTCCAGTGATCGACCTTCGCGCAACGTTCCTCGATAAGCGCATTGACGGACTCGATGCAGTTCGTCGTCTTTAGTGAGTGACCGAGCACCCCGTACACGCCAAGACGATGCAAGGTCAGGGTCTCCTCCAGCCCCTCTTCGAGGCTAGAGGCCGCAGACTGATTCCTCTCTTCCAGCTCGCGGTGGAGTTGCTCGAGGGGCCTCAAGCGCCTCCTTGTGCGTCGGCCGGAGGTCGAGAAGCTCGGCGACTTCTTCACGTACCTGCTCAGCATTTCCCGCCAGCGTGACGGCCTCCAGCATTCTCTCCAGACGTTCACGTTCGGCGTCCTCGAACTCATCGAGTTCTTCCCAGTCGGGCAGGTCCGGCGGTGCCGCCCGTACCAGCTCCTGGGCATGCTTAAGACCCTCCTCCAGTCGCCTTGCTCGGTTTTCGAGCGACCGTCGCATGGCGTAAGTGCTCGAGGCGAGACGCCTCTGGTACAGCGACATCAAAAACCCGACCGCCCGAGCCCGAGGGTTGTCGCTCTCGGCTGCGGCACGGGCGCTCTGCCGTTTCACAAACCGTGTGATCTTCTGGTAAAGCTCGAACTCGGGACCATCGATGGTGAAGTTGGCTGTGCGAGGGATGCGCTTGGTGAAAACTGGTTTCGCGAACCATGTCCCATCCGACTCACGCTCTGGAAAATAGACCATCGCCTCCTTGGTGCGGCGCAGGTAGAAGGGGGCTCGCCTCCGCTCGATCGCTTCGCGAATCGACTTCACGTCAGCGTAGGCGTCCCGGTCAAGTAGCTGCAGGAACAGCGTGAAATTCTGCTGGTCGCCTTTGTGGGGCGTGGCGGTCAGCTGAAGCACGTGATCAGTACTGTCGCGCAACAGTTCCCCGAGCCTATAGCGCTGGCTCTTGTGGGTCTCATCCCGTGCGGACATCCGATGTGCTTCGTCCACGATGACCAAGTCCCAGTGGACCTGCCGTAGTCCGGGCAGGATCTCCGTGCGCTTGGCCAAATCGAGCGAGGTGATAACCTGCTTCTGCTCCATCCATTGGTTGACGCCGAACTGATCGCGGATGTCACCGCCCTTGAGCACCAGGAATTTCTCGTCGAACTTCTCCTTGAGCTCGCGCTGCCACTGAAACGACAGGTTGGAAGGGCAGACGACGAGAACCCGTTCGATCAGGCCCCGCAGCTTAAGTTGGCGTTGTTGCACGGCCCGGAGCAAATCGCTGACACCCCTGTGCCGGTCGGAGAGTCACCCGGCGCAGTAAGTATCGGGCATGCCGAGCGCGGTCATCTTGTTGAGTATCTCGCACCCAATTCGGTGTTCAACTCGTTGCCTCGCCAACGTTCGAGCCCGCATCTCGGGCCCCATGATCGCCTTGTAACGATAGACCGCGTTCTCCACCATGCTTCGCTCGGTGCAGCCTGAGAGCTTGTACCATTCACGTCGGCCGTGTCTTTCGATTGCACGAATATGGCGGTCGCGTTCCCGCATGGCGGTGTTCGAATTCTGACTGAGCGTGGCGTTTCGTTGCGGCGGAATCACCACGCGCGTCCTTCGTCCAGGGCTGTGCGCTTCGATGGCTTCGTAGACCGCTTCCTTGTCGTATGCACTGTCCGCCGCCACCGACGCTATAGGTGCTTGAATCTGTGTTAGCAAAGGGGGGACTCGCGTTGCGTCGCGAGCTCGTGACGCCGTCAGTTCGGACGCAACAATGTTGCCGGTCTTGCGATCAACGGCGATGTGCAACTTGCGCCAGGCGCGCTGCTTTGGCGGTTTGCGGGTGGTTCCAACATGAATCCTCAAGCCCGTGCTATCGATCATCAGGTGGATTGGTTGATTGCTTGCGGCTTTCCGAATCCGCAGCTTCTTGCGGAGCAGCCTCGACCGCCGACACAACGTCGAGTAGTCCGGGATCTCGATACACAGCCGGAGAAGCGAGGCGATCGAGTGCAAGAAACCTTCGGTTTGGCGGTAGGCAAGCTTGTACACCATCCGGACAACCAGGCCCGTTTCAATCGCCATCTCTGAATAGACCCGTTGACCGCCAGGCTTACCGCTCTTGTCGGCCTTCCAGTTCGCGATTGCCTCCTCGTCAAACCAGACCGTCAAATCGCCCCGGCGGCGCAGCCCTTCGTTGTATTCCGCCCAGTTGGAAACGTGGTACTTCTTCTGCTTCGCGTGCTTGTACTGGCTGCGCTTGGGATACTTCATGGTCGAACATTACCTCGGCCACCACCATAGGTAGATTTCGCGCTCAGCCAAGAGCGGTGCAACAACGCCCATCGGCGACGCGGTGCGCCCACATCGCCGCGACCCACCTCGACTTCGAGGAAAGAGCGCGGGCGGTAGTCAGCCGCGTTTCACGATGAGCGGGTCTTCCAGCGCTTCCCAAAAGAAGCTCTCCTCGCGTACGATGCGACGGCACTCCAGGCATTCCGTCCGAGTTGTCCACGCGTTTGGTACCACGTTTGTGCCAAAAGTACTCCGGCTAGCCCAAACAACGAAGACGATTGTCACCGCTTCTTCGAGTCTTTCGTGTCGGTTGGATCTGGTTGATGTTGGTGGTCTTTGCCCGTTTGCGACTGTTAATCCGTAAGCATCGGGAAAAAGAAAAAAGGCTGAGTCACGTCTGAGCCTCTCAATTCTCATCCCTGGCGAGCAAATCTCAGCGATCTCCCTAGAAGAGCTCGCGAGGCCAAGCCCTTTCCCTAGTTTCTTGGTCGTGTAGAAGGGATCAAACGTCCTGTCCGCAACTTCGCGCTTCAGACCGAGACCATCGTCTCGGACTCCTACATATAAGGTACCAATCGAGCCGGTGCCGCGTCGGCTGGTCCCCGCGAATCTCGAGAACGCCTCTAGGATCCGAGATTTCGGCTCCGTTCGTATTTTCGGACACGACGCCATCGCCCGGGGTGGAGGCCACGGGGACTACTCGGACCTCAACGTCGTCATCGGGTCCACGCGGGTGGCTCGTAGTGCTGGCAGGAGCGTCGCCGCCAGACCGGTACCGCCGAGCAGCAGCGACGCCGCGATGAAGGTCGTCGAGTCGGTCGCGCTCACCTCGTAGAGAAAGCTCGTCAGCAAGCGGGTCGCTGAGATGGCCAAGAATAGACCGGCGCCGAGCCCGGCGAGAACGAGGAGTAATCCTCGTCCCATCACCAGGCGGAGCACCGCGCTTCGATCAGCGCCGAGGGCCATGCGAAGGCCGATCTCCTGGCTCCTCTGTGTCACGTTGTGTGAGATGACCCCGTAGATACCTATCGTCGCCAGGACGATCGCCACCCCCGCGAACACTCCCAGGACCGCCAGGTTGAATCGGGGTCGGGAAACGTTTTTAGAAACGAGCTCGTCCATCGTTTGGACGTCGCTCATCGGCAGCTCCTCGTCGATCTCCCAAATCGCATCACGGATCGTAGCGACGGCGTCGGCCGGCTCGGAGCGCGTTCTCACGGCCAGCTGCACGAACGACAGCGTAAGGTCCGTCCGCAGCAAAGGCATGAACATCCCTTCTTGCTCTTCGAGCGCCAACCCCACCAGCCGTGCATCGCCCGCTACCCCGACCACGGTGAACCACGGATTTTCGGAGTCCGCTCCGCCGAATTTCAAGCGTTTTCCGATGGGATCTTCGCCGGGCCACGCACCCTCAGCGAGCCGGGCATTGACGACGACGTCCGCCGTCTCGGGATAGCGATCTCGATACGTGAAATCCCGGCCGAGATGGAGTGGAACCCCGAGGACGCGGAAGTAGTCGGGCGTGACGCCGAGAATCATTGGCCACTTCTCTCGCTCGACGATGTCGCCCGATGTGGCTTCGACGCTCATCTGTGCTCTCGCCCAACTTCCCGTCATCGGAGCCCACCCGGAAGCCGCCACGGAGAGGACGTCCGGAAGCGCCCCCACCTGCTCGAGGATGTCGATGAGAGCGCGCTCCGATTCGTGAGGCTCGACATACCGATACCCAGGAAGGGAGATATTCATCGTGAGGACGCCACCGGCATCGAAGCCGAGATCGACCGACACGAGGCGCACGAAGCTTCGAATCATCAAACCAGCGCTAATCGACAGCGTGAGTGCGAGCGCCACTTGCGCTACCGCCAGCACCGTTCGGAAGCGTCGGCGGTACGCGGAGGCGGTCATCGTCCTGCCCGTCGGCTTCAGCGACCCGTCGAGATCGTAGTGCGAGAGCCCGAACGCAGGAAAGATCCCGGAAAGAAGGCCGGCCGAGATGGAAACGGCCACCGCAAACGCGAGAACCGGCGCATCGACACTCACTTCGTCGATCCGCGGGATCCCCGACGGAGCCAAGACGAGCAGCAGTCGCGTGGCGCCGATGGCGAGAAGGACTCCGAGTGTGCCGCCAACCAGTGACAAGAGCACACTCTCCGTGAGGAGCTGTTTGGCGATCCTCCCACGCGTTGCTCCCATCGCAGCACGGATGGCGAGCTCCTTTTCACGCGCGACGCCACGAACGAGGAGGAGGTTGGCGACGTTGGCGCAAGCAATAAGGAGAACGAGCGCCACCGCGCCCAGCAACACGAGCAACGTGGTCGCGACCTCACCGACGATCGCCTCTCGCAGCAGGGTGACATCGGCACCCCATCCCATCACGGGCGGACGATTCTCCTCTTCCCAACGTCGAAGAATGGCGTTGACCTCGTCGTCGGCAACGCCGACATCCACGCCCTTGCTGAGGCGAGCCAAAACCCAAAGGCTGAGTATCAACTCGCCTCGGAGTGCTTCGGCGCTCATCGGGACCAGTAAGTCGACATCGCTCGGCGTGAGCTCCCTTCCACGTGGCAAAACGCCGACAATCACGTGCACCACGCCATTGATCCGGAGCTCCCGCCCGAGAACGCCGGGCTCCCCGCCGAAGCGACGCAGCCACAGCGCATAGTCGAGAATGACGACGGGCTGCTCGGTCTTGTGCTCTTCAGGACGAAAGCTTCGCCCCAGTGCCGGCTCGATGCCTAGAAGAGACATCAAGTCGGGAAGCACGTGTGCCGCGTTGACCCGTTCGGGAGATTCATCGCCGCTCAAATTCACTTTGCTGTAAACGTATCCCGAGAGTGAGGAAAGGCTCCGGATCTGCTCTTGGATCGACACGATGTCGCGGGACAGCATCATCATTCCCTGAAAGCCCTGCTTCCTGTTGTTCCGCTTGATGCTGACGAGTGTCGCCGGATCCGAGTACGGAAGCGGCTTCAGCAGAATCCCGCTGACGAAGCTCTCGAGCGCCGTCGTCCCACCGATGCCGAGGGCGAGCGTCAGTGTCACCAGGAGGACGAACCCGGGCGCGTGCCGAGCGGTGCGCAAGGTATAGCGGATGTCCTGACAGAGTCTCTCCATGGAGACGCCTCCCTGAGCTCGACGAATTCCGTTCCTAATCGCCCTGCACGGCATCGGCAATCGGCGGACAAGGATATTCTACTACCAACCGATTTCCGAAAAGGAAATCTACGAGGACGCAGGGATCTCGGGAGGAACCCTGGAGCGCCCAGGCCTGCAGCGCTTGCTCGACGACATCGATGCCGGTCTCGTCGAGCAGATCGTGGTCTACAAGGTCGACCGGCTGACCCGTTCCCTCTCCGACTTTGCGAAGCTCGTCGAACGGCTCGAGGCGGTCGGCGCGGTTTTCGTCTCGGTGACCCCGTCCTGTGCCAAAACTCGGCCCTTTTGAAATAGGCCATAAATCAGCAACTTAGTGTCTGTGTTTGCGACCGGGCCAAGGGCCGTGGGCTTTACAATCGTCTTGGGCGGGCGGGTCGTCACCATGCAGATGACCACCTAGTCGAGAGCGAATATCGAAGCATGTTCCTGAAGCTGTTTCCACGCTACGCCGGTCGAGCCCGCCGAGGGGCTACCGTCGCCGGCGACCATCTACGCGGCACGGCAGTAGTAGTTGAGAATGCCACCAAGTCGCTCTCGCGACACGATGGGGCCAGCGTCATTCGCGCTTGCCGGCAGAGGTGTGATGAGCTCGTTGCCGAGACCTTGGTGGTTCCGTTCTGTGTGATAGTGCTCGGCAACACAGTGCCCACAATCGCGAGTTTCTTGAACTCCACTATCCTTGGCATCCGCTCCACGGACGTAGGATTCTCGTCCGCGGCCGGCGAAAGTGGGGCAAGCACACAGCCGTTCGCTTCACGGTAGAAGACGAACCGCAACGAGTCTGGACCGAACTTCCGGTCTGGATGTTTGACCGTGCCGTCTGTTCACGGATGCGTTTGACTGACCGACCCCGCGTTCATTGGAAAGCCTTGGTAGAACTTAGGCAACTGCTGGACGAGACGGTGTGTGCGCCTCCGTTGGCAAGGGTACAAGATCAGCATCGTTGTTCGAACGTAGAAGGAGGTGCTGATGAAGGTGATACATCGATTTCGTCGAGCGGAGCAACTTCGGTTTTTCGATCGAAACAGAGTTCTCCCCCTGTGGAGCAGTCTTCCGGAAGACGTCAGGCAAGCGGTAACTCGATTGACGGCGGAGATGCTCCGTGAGCACTGGGCAACAAAATCCACGAACGAAGTAGAGAGGAGGACAAAGGATGAGTGAGAAGATCAGAAAGCAACACCTCGCACGTAAAGCTGTTCTCTATGTTCGGCAATCCTCCCCCCATCAGGTTGCCCGTAACGAAGAGAGCCGACGGCTCCAATACGCCATGGAGGACCGACTCAAGGAACTCGGCTGGGAGGAAGTCGCGGTCGTTGACGAGGACCTCGGCCGCTCAGCGGCTGGTGGGACGCACCGTAGCGGGTTTGAAGGTATGGTGGCCGAAGTGTGCCTAGGCAAGGTCGGTGCGGTAGCCGCCCGGGAAGTATCACGCTTCGCTCGAAACAGTCGGGATTGGCAGAAGCTGGTGGAAGTGTGTCGAGTGGTCGACACTCTTCTTATCGATCAGGAGACGATCTACGATTCTCGCCGCGGTAACGACAGGTTGCTTCTAGGATTGAAAGGCCGTCTCAACGAATACGAGCTCGATATCCTAAGGCTTCGCGCCGTAGAGGCTCGTCACGAGAAGGCGCGACGTGGAGAGTTGGTCGTCATAAGGTCTGCTGGCTATATCACGACCGACGAAGGCATCGTGAAGGAGCCAGACCGCCGTGTCCAGCGGACCATAGGATTAGTGTTCCAAAAGTTTCTTGAGCTTGGCTCAGCCCGCCAAACCTTGCTGTGGTTCATCGAGCACGGTTTAGAAATCCCTGTGCGCGAGTATGGCACAACGGGCTGGGAGACCGTATGGAAACGCCCCACCTACCAGCTGGTGATACGAATTTTGCAGGACCCGATCCACGCGGGCGCCTACACCTACGGCAAGACCGAAGTAACGACTGAGTTTGAGAGTGGAGTCGCTCGCAAGAAAATCAGGCGAAAACCGAAAGAAGAGTGGCTTGCTTTGCTCTACGATCACCATGAGAGCTATATTGCTCGCGAAGAGTTTGAGCGGATCCAAGAGATGATCTCAAACAACGCTCAATGGCCGAACGGCCCTGGACCTGGAGCAGCAAAAAAGGGGCGAGCGCTCCTGTCGGGCTTGCTGCGGTGCGGGCGTTGCGGCCGCAAGCTGATGGTGGTCTACACGGGCCGGAACTGCGACGTTGCGCGCTACATGTGTGGTCGGGGAGCGCTGAACAATGCGGAAGCTCGTTGTATCAGTTTCGGAAGTCAGCCAGTAGACGATGCTGTAGCCGGTGAAGTGCTCCGGGTGATCGAGCCTGGTGCCATAGAGGCAGCGATGCTCGCACAGCGAGAAGTTGCTTGCGCGCAGGATGACGTCGTCGAAGCGCTGCGTCTGGACCTCGAGGCAGCACGCTACACAGCGGAGCGCTCTTGGAAACAATACGATACCGCTGACCCAGCAAACCGCCTGGTGGTTGATGAGCTGGAAAGACGGTGGAATATCGCACTCGAAAAATTTCAAGAGCTCGAAGATAGGATCACGCAACAGGAAGCTCAGCGAAAGCAAGTGGTGGCGCCGGACCTGAAGGTTTTCGAACAGCTAGCCGAAGATCTCGGTCGCGTATGGAGTGATCCAGAGACGGACGTCCGGCTGAAGAAACGCATCGTTCGTGCGCTGATTGAAGAGGTGATTGTCGACATCGACCGAACAATCGGTGAAACCTCACTCGTGATTCATTGGAAAGGCGGCACGCACACTGAATTGCGCGTACCGATTCGTCGCCGCGGGCAAAACAGTCTCCATACGTCAAAGGACATCGTCGATGCGGTACGAACTCTGACGCTGGTTTGTACTGATGATGTCGTAGCAGCTTACCTGAACCGTAACGGCCTACTCACCGGTCGTGGAAACCGCTGGACCCGAGAGAGAGTTGTTTCCCTTCGAAATAAGCGCGGGATCGCTAAGTATTCACCCCCACGGCAAGAGGCAGAAGGCTGGATGAACCTAACTCAAGCGGTCGCCTATCTTGGCGTCTCTGGCAGCGCCCTCCGGCACAGGGTCGAACGAGGTGAGCTGAAAGCCATGCATCCGCTGCCTGATGGACCTTGGGTTCTTAATAGGCAACAACTTGATCAACCGGGTGTTCGCAAGGTTATCGAGAGGATCCGTCAGAATCGGAACCCCGCATCGCAATCACTCGAACAACGAACCCTTTTTGAAACAACAACATGACATGATGAGGCAGTATGAAACGTCATTCTAGTGCACTACGTATTCGGTTACCGCTGTGCGCAGGTGTCGCTCACTGAGAGGTACGAAGCGGTCGAGTGCGTATTCCGGGGCATCGTGAACGCAGATTCCAGCCGAAGGTGAACATCCATTCCAAAGCATCGTGAACACGGATTCCGGGGATCGTGAACATCGATTCCGGGGAAGGTGAACACGGATTCCAGGCAACGTGAACGCCGGTTCCGGCATCGCGAACGCTCATCGATAGCACGTTTCAAGGCACTCTAGGTCGTACCCGGAAGGAGGACGATCTAGGAAATGGCAGCTAAGAGGTTATCGATGAGAAAAATACGAGAGGTTCTAAGGTTAAAGTACGAGCTGGGTTTTACTCACCGCACGATCGCAAAGGCACTTCGCGTGGCGGTTGGAACGGTGAGTGAGTACCTGGCCAAGGCGAAGAAGGGTGGTCTGAGCTGGCCGCTCCCGGAGGAGCTGAGCGACGGGGAGCTGGAGGCAGGGCTGTTTCCGCCGCCGGGCTCGTCTGGCGCACGGCCGGGTCTGGACTATGCCCACATCCACGAGGAGCTGAGGCGTCACCGAGAGCTGACGTTGCTGCAGCTGTGGGTGGAGTACGCGGAGAATAAGCCGGGAGCGTACGGCTACAGCCGTTATTGCGAGCTGTACGGTCAGTGGAAGAAGAAGCTGAACCCGACGATGCGTCAACGGCATCGAGCAGGCGAGAAGACATTCGTCGATTTTTCGGGGAAGAAGCCTCACATCGTCGATCCGAAAACGGGAGAGCTCGTCGAAATGGAGCTGTTCGTCGGGACGTTGGGCGCGAGCAGTTACACCTACGTCGAAGCGACACTGAACCAGTCGCTGGAATCGTGGGCGAAGGCCCATAAGGGGATGTCGGATTACTTCGGTGGCAGTACGGAGATCTGGGTTCCGGACAACTTGAAGAGCGGCGTGGATTTGGTGGACCGTTACGAGCCAGGGATCAACCGGACGTACGAAGAGCTGGCGACGCATTACGGTGCGGTTGTGGTCCCGGCTCGGGTGTTCAAGCCGAAAGACAAAGCGAAGGTGGAGTCGGCAGTGCAGGTGGCGCAGCGCTGGATCCTGGCGGTGCTTCGTCATCGCACGTTCTTCAGCCTGGCGGAACTGAACGAAGCCATCTGGGAGAAGTTAGAGGTCCTGAATGCGCGTCCGATGCAGAAGCTCGGTGTGAGTCGGCGGGAGTTGTACGAAAGGCTAGACCGGCCCGTACTGAAACCGCTACCGCAGGAGAGCTACGAGTTATCGACGTGGAAGCGGTGCAGAGTGAACATCGACTACCACGTGGAGGTGGAGAACAACTTGTACAGCGTTCCCTATCAGCTCATTCACGAGAAAGTCGAGGCACGGGTGACGGCCTCGGTGGTGGAGGTCCTGTTCAAGGGAAAGCGCGTCGCGTCGCATCCCCGCAAGAAAGGAAAGGGGCACTACTCCACGAACCCGGAGCATATGCCACGTTCGCATCGGGAGCACCTGGAGTGGACGCCGTCGCGGCTGCTCCACTGGGCGGAGCAGTCAGGTCGCGCCACGGGAAGGCTGGTTGCGGGGATTCTAGAGAGTCGGCCTCACCCGGAGCAGGGATTTCGCTCTTGCCTGGGAGTCATGCGACTAGGCAGCCGCTGGGGCAGTGAGCGTCTCGAGGCCGCTTGCGCACGAGCGGAAGCTTTGAGCTCTTACAGCTATCGCACGGTGAAAAACATTCTCTCGGCTGGTCTGGATCGTGTGGTGCTCGAATCGGACGCCGAAGCGAAACCGCGAGAGGAGCACGAGAACATCCGAGGCGCGGATCACTACGAAGGAGGAGAGTCCCGATGCTGACACCCGAAACGATAGAAAAGATGAACGCCATGAAGTTGTTCGGCTTGGTGTCCGCGTTCGAAACCCAGTTGAGCTCGAGCGAATACAAGGAGCTGAGCTTCGAGGAACGTGTGGGACTCCTGGTCGATGCCGAGTGGACCGCCCGCGAACAGCGTAAGCTTTCTCGACGACTGCGAGCGGCAAAGCTCCGCTATCCGGCATGTTTGGAGAACGTGAACTTCCAAGCGCCTCGAGGCTTAAACCGCGAACAGATCTTGAGCCTGGGCAACTGCCGCTTTGTCGGTGAGCGCCATAACCTGCTCATCACCGGCCCGACGGGGATTGGCAAATCGTTCTTGGCTTGCGCCTTCGTGGAGCGGGCCTGTCGTCGCGGCTTCACCGGATGCTACGTGCGAGCACCGCGCTTGCTCCACGAGCTCGCGGTCGCTCGTGGTGATGGTTCCTACGCCCGGCTTTTGACGAAACTCGCCAAGCTGGACTTACTGGCTATCGATGATTGGCTGCTTCACCCGCTGAAAGAATCGGAGAGACGGGATCTAATGGAGGTCATCGAAGACCGCGCCGAGCGTGGCTCCACACTCATCGCGACCCAGATTCCGCTCAAGCAGTGGCACGAAGCGATTGGCGACCCAAACCAGGCAGACGCTATCTGCGATCGCATTCTCCACAGCGCGCACCGCATCACTCTCAAAGGAGCTTCTCTGAGAAAGACCAAGGCTGCGCCAAAGGCATTTGACAACGCCGATGCATGAGCGAGCGAGGGACCACAGCGTCGATGCGATAAAAACGGGTGAAACCGCCAAACCCGGGGTACCAGACGATGCGGTGCCAAAACGACGCGCGAGAATGCCTCAGGAAGCGTATTCTCGAGCCAGGCCATACCCCAGCAACCCCCCGAAACCAGCCCCACATCGCCCGGGGTTCGGCCGCGGCAGGTCGCTGCCTACGGGAGCGGGAAGGTCGCTTCGCGTCTTTCCTTACGCCCCGCTCCCTCCGGCACCGACCTGCCGCCCCTTGCTACACAACACGCAGGTAAGATAGGTTCACGTTTTCAATCAGTGGAAAGGAGGTCACCCAACACTTCATCGCTTCGATGAGCGTTCGGCTTCACCGGATTCGCTGTTCAGCTTGCTCTGGATTCGGCGTTCACGATGGCTGGAATACGCAGTCGAGACACTCTCGACGTATGGAGAGAACGAATCTTTCCGCGTATGCGTTCAGATTCGGACTATTGGCGGGAAGGCGGAGGGGCTTCACGCCTGAATCTCTCAACAGCCCACGTACCGCCTCGGTGAATAGTGGGTCCCGGTCGTGGATGAGGTATCGCTTGCCAAGGAGGAAACCATCCCACATGTCAGTGAGGTTTCTTGCCACCTGCTTCATCCACTCCCCGTTGGGGTCCGACGTTATCCCACCGATGCACACGCAGCGAGTGGCGATATCGATGACAAACAGGACATGGTAGCGGACGAGCCCGAACGGGTTCACAACCTCGACGGTGAACAGGTCTGTCGCAGCGATGGCGCCCCAATGAGCCTTGATGAAGGTGCTCCACGACATGCTCCTGCCCCGCTCCTGCCCCGCTCCGGGGCAGGCGCGATACCGTGCTCGGCGAGGATCCTCTTGACAGTGTTGCGTCCGAGTTCATGTCCTAGGTTCTTGAGTGCGCCTCGCAGGCGCGTATATCCCCACGTCGGGTTCTCCCGCGCCACGCGCACAATGAGCTCACGGATGTCCTTCGCCGTCGGAGGTCGGCCTGGGCTCCGGTTCTTGCTGCCATCGTACTTGGCTGCGATGAGGTGGCGGTACCAGCGCAGAAGCGTAGCGGGTGTGGCAACGGACGCAATCTGGGCCAGCGCCTCGCGGCCCAAAGCCTGGGCCTTGACCGCGAGCCTGCGCCGGTCGTCGTCCGAGAGCCTGAGACGCTTGCCCCGAAGCCAGGCTCGGAGCACACGGTTCTCCTCTTGCTGGTAGTCGATCACATCCTGCTGCTGGCGGTTGACCCAGCCAGCTAGAACGAGCAGTAGGAATTGCACGTGGTACGTCATCATGGATCTGAAGATAACACCCTCGGGCCAGACGATTGTAAAGCCTACGGCCCTTGGCCCCGGCGCAAACACAGACACTAAGCTGCTGATTTATGGCCTATTTCAAAAGGGCCGAGTTTTGGCACAGGACGGGAGTCGATACGGATTGTAGAACCCGTCCTGTGCCAAAACTCTGTGCCAAAACTCGGGCTCTTTTGAAATAGACCATAAATCAGCAGCTTAGTGTCTATGTTTGCGATCGGGCCAAGGCGGCGCAAGGGTCTTGAGTTCGTTTGTTTATTTGGACACGACGGGTTCAACCGAATTTCGTCACAGTACGGGACTCATTTGTCGCTTGAGAAGGACGCGCCCGAGCCTCGCCGACGATGGGCAAAGTGAGAGCCATTCCAAAGGTCGGTAGTCTCCATCATCACTACACTCGACGCGCTGCCTGAGTCCGATCCGCTCGGAACGGCTGCGAGACTTCGCAGGTTACACCTCTACCCCTGAGTAGAGCCGACGCCGGCCCTCAGAACGTCCTACATGAAGACGACCAAAGCATTCTGGTTGCAGGTAGTTCGCCAATCTCATGCAGCTCGAGTTTATGGACGTGACAGCGCCAACACTTGATTGCGGAAGCACCTGATAAAATGGGTCTACGCGGATTCGTGTGGGTTGAAAACTGCATTTCTGGGTAATGGCGGAAGGAAAGCCGCCACGATCTTCAGCTTGAGATATTCCTCGTCGCGATAGCCGTAGGCGCGTCGTTGCAGAACACGGATTTTGTTGTTGACCCCTTCAACTAGGCCGAGACTGACTTTGTTCTCCGGATGACAGTAGGAGGCGATACCATCCCAATGGGACTCAATCATACCGGCGAACTTCTGGTACGGATGCAGGCGTTGCCATTTGAGGCTGTCTTTCCAACGAGTGAAAAAGGCGCGAGCGCCGCGTTCGGTGCGGTAATCTCAGAGTTGCCCGAAGGCCTCCTTCAAAATATAGGCGGTGTTCAGGCGCCGGTTGGCCTGGAGCAACTTTTTGAGTGCGCGGCGACCGTCTAGGCTCAGGTTCTCCCGCCGGGAAAGCAAAGTGTAACGCTGCCCCTTGATGTACGACCGGTCCTTGCCGCTGAGGCGTTTGTACTCACCGCGCCGGACCTCATCGAGGGCCTTTGACAGATGACGCATGATATGAAACTTGTCGAAGATGATCCGCGCATTAGGCGCGTTGTGAATCACCGAGTTCCGGAAGGGCTTCCACATATCCATGGCGGCCAGCTGGATCCGTCCCGCTTCCCGTGGAAATAAGAATGGCGTAACCTCCGGTTAAACAAAACGAAACCGCGCCTGGAAAGGCGAGGAGGAGGATTACGCCATGAAGAAGCCTACCACCATATCGAAGGAGTCTGTAAGCGAGTATCGGGAGTTCGTCCAACTTCGGCTGCGTAAGCGGGTACTGGAGGCGATCGAGGTCGTGCTCGAGGAAGAAGTTAACCAAGCGCTGGGGTGTGGTAGCTACGAGCGTGCGGAAGACCGCCGTGGATATCGCAACGGAGCCGAAACCCGTCGCGTGACGACGTCGGTGGGAACTCGCGAGCTCCGGGTGCCACGAGCCCGCGTGCGAGACGAGGAAACGGGAGAAACGACAGAGTTCAGGAGCGAGCTGTTGCCCCGGTACGCGCGCCGGACTCGTGAGGTCGACGAGGCGATCTTGGGGACGTACTTGTCGGGCGCGAATAGCCGCCGGATCCGCAAAGCGCTGAAACCACTGCTCGGTGAGGAGCACCTATCGAAGAGCGCGGTGTCTCGCGTGGTTAGCCGGCTGAAGGAGCGCTTCGAGGAATGGCAGAACCGTGCTCTCAGCGAGGAGGTCTACGCGATCGTTTACCTGGACGGCTTCCACCTGAAAGTGCGGATGGCGAAACGTGTGATCAGCGTACCCGTACTGGTCGCGCTCGGGGTCGCGCCAGACGGGCACAAACGTCTGTTGTCATTGCGTCTGGCGGTGAGCGAAGCCTCGACGCATTGGGGCTCCGTGCTGGAGGGACTCCAGGCTCGAGGACTCCGGCTCCCAAGCTAGTGATCAGCGACGGCCACAAGGGGCTGACGAAAGCGCTGGAGAAGTGGCCGGGGTGCCGGTTGCAGCGATGTACCGAGCACAAGCGCGCCAACTTGCTCCAACATTGCCCGGCGCACGCACGCCGTGAGCTCCGGCGTGACTACAACCGGATCGTCTACGCCAAGAACGGGATCGATGCTCGCAAAGCCTATGATGAGCTCGTCGCCAAGTGGACGCCTCTCGCGCCGGCCGTCGTCCGAAGCCTAGAGGAGGCCGGTAATCAGCTGCTGACCTTCTACGAATTCCCTCGTGCCATGTGGAAATCGATTCGCACGACCAATGCTCTGGAGAATCTCAACCGCGAGTTTCGACGCCGGACGAAAACCCAAGCGTCGTTCTTCAGCGAGGAGTCCGCGGTCGCTTTGCTGTTTGGGCTTATCGCCTCTGGCCAGATTCAACTACGACGCATCGACGGCTACCAACGTCTGAGCGAGGTTCTCGAACACGCAGAGGCTGCCGCCTGATATGATACTCTGATGACGGAGTGGAGGGCGCCGTTTTTTTTCCACGGACCTCGGGACACATCCTGCTTGTCATAGCGCCCCCGGCACCGTTGCCTACAGTAAGAGCACACAGCTGTTTTTTTCGCCTCTTGAGCTGGATGACGCGGGCGTATCGGTCACCGAATAGACCCTTCAATCCGGCACCAACCACGAAACCTGGCAGCGCAAACAGCGAGCGGATCGACTTGGAATTTTTCACTCGGTTAGCCTATCCTAAAAATGGACCACTTTTCAGCACCTGATGAAGTACTCGATACCTTTTCCACACAATGAGTTACACTGTTTTACCGTCAGAACTTACCCACACGAATCCGCGTAAACCCGATAAAATTATGGAACAAATGGCATGCCGTTTGCGCATACAAGCTCTGGAGGGACACGATGGATATCCAAAGAGAGGGTATTGCCAGGAAGAAAAAGATTCGCCGTGCCATCTATTCGGTCGTCTGTGTGGCTGCGTTTGCGACGATCACTCTCGCCCTGTCTCGGCTCGAGCCTGCAGCACCATCGGTCAGCCGGGCCACGGTCTGGATGGATACGGTCCAGAGGGGCTTGATGCTGCGCCAGGTCCGGGGTCCGGGGACCCTCGTTCCGGTAGAGATTCGTTGGATAACCGCGCGAACCAATGGCCTGGTCGAGCAGATCACGCTGCCCGGCATCGAAGTCAAGGCCGACACCGTGCTCATCGAGATGAGCAATCCCGAGCTCGAGCAGGCGGCCCTCGATTCCGACTACCAGCTGCGTGCTGCCGAAGCGCAAATGGCGGATCTCAAGGTCCAGCTAAAGAGTGAGCTCCTCAACCAGCGGGCCAAATCTGCGGCGGTACAGGCAGAGTTCAACCAGGCTCAGCTGCAAGCCGAATCAGACCAGGAGCTTCAAGATCAAGGTCTGATTGGAGATTTGACCTTGAAGCTCTCGACGGTTCGGGCCGAAGAGCTGGTGGTCCGAAATCAGCTGGAACAGGAACGCCTGGATATTGCCTACGAGTCCGTCAAAGCCCGTTTGATGGCGGAGGAAGCGCGCCTGGGTCAGTTTCGCGACCTTTATGAGCTCAGGAGAAGCCAGTTGGATGGCCTGAAAGTTCGCGCCGGAATCGACGGCGTGTTGCAGCAAGTTCCTGTCGAGGTCGGCCAGCAAATGACCCCGGGGACCATTCTGGCCAAGGTGGCGCAGCCGACCAAGCTCAAAGCGGAGCTGCGCATTGCTGAGACGCAGGCCAAGGATATCGAAATGGGACAGTTCGCGTCGATCGATACGCGCAACAGTGTGATCGAGGGCCGGGTCATGCGAGTCGATCCCGCCGTCGTGGAGGGTACGGTCACCGTCGACGTGGAACTGGTGGGCGAGCTGCCCAAGGGAGCACGACCCGACTTGAGCGTCGACGGCACGATCGAGCTCGAACGCCTGGTAGACGTGCTCTACGTGGGACGTCCTGCCTATGGCCAGTCGGGAAGCACCATCGGCCTTTTCCGGCTCACCGAGGATGGAGAGAACGCGGACCGTGTGCAGGTGCAGCTCGGCCGGAGCTCGGTGAGCACGATAGAGATCGTGAGGGGCCTCGCGGAAGGCGACCAGGTGGTCCTCTCCGACACCTCGCCCTGGGATGCTTACGACCGCATTCGTTTGAACTAAGGGTCCGGCCAAGAATAAATCAGTTGTGCCTTCTATTTATTCATCCGCGCGCACCGAACTTGATTAGTCTCCGGTCTGCCGGGACCATGCCGGCATGATTTCGTCCTTTGTTCGCGCTCTCTGGGGATGTCCCGGCCGCTGTTGAATTTGGTCGGGTAGCGGCGGCACCTGTGAATACTCTTAGGCAGCAAACTCATCGCTGTCGAGAGATTTCTGTTTGCTTCTAAGCGCGTGAACGAGAGCGCCCATATGGCGATAGCCTTTGATACGCCGGAACTCTTTCTGCGCGGTGACGACGCCAAGAGCGGTCCATCGGCGAACCATGGAAGGACTCTTCCAACGCTTGACGTTTCTCGATACTCTGCGAATGGTTCCGTTGAGATTCTCAATGGCGTTCGTCGTGGCAAGAGACTGGCGAAGTAAGGCGGGCAGCGCGAGCTTCACGACCGTGAGTGTCTCTTCCATCCCTTCACGAAGGCTTCCGGCAGCTTCGTCGTAGCCGTTTCGCTCGAGCCACGACACCAATGCCTGAAGTCGCTTGCGCGCCTTGTCGGCACTCTTGCACTTGTAGGCTTCCTTCATCGTCTGGAGCACGTAGGCGTGACGAGACTTGGGAAGGTACGAGCGAAGATTTCGGAGTTTATGGATCTGGCACCTTTGGATGACCGCGAGGTCCTCCAAAACGTCGACGAGTGCCTTGCGGATGCCTTTGCCTCCGTCCACTACGCAGAGAATCGACGCATCGACGCGCAAGCCTCGCTCGAGAAGGTCCTGCAACATCGCGGTGCACACCCGAGAGTTCTCCGTCGAGCCCAGCCATATACCCAGGGGCACCTTCGTTCCATCTATTGTGATACCGAGAGTTACGACGACGGTCTGTCCGGCCACCTCAAGGCCATCCAGCATCAGTGCCGCAAGCTCGAACTCCTCTAGCCGCCGAGACAGGTATTCCTCGAGCTTCTTAGTCGTCTGGCTCACGAGGTGACGGCTGGCGGCACTCTTACTCGTGCCACGAGACTTCAACTTGGCCGCGGGTTTGTCCAGACTCGATTCGTAATTTCGGGTCGATACCCCCACCAAGATCTGATTCAACACTCGCTCTGGAAGCGGGTCTTCTTCGCGGAAGGCTTCGAAGTGTGGAAGCGACGCCTCCTCGCCCGACTTCGAGCGAACTCGAGGTCGCGACACTTGGATGCGACGACCACCGAAGCTCAGCTCTCCGTTCGTGCTCCCCCCGTCCTGTGCCAAAACTCGACCCTTTCGAAATAGACCATAAATCAGCAGCTTAGTGTCTGTGTTTGCGACCGGGCCAATAAAAGGCCCACCGATGAGGCTCCTTCATCATTATTATAGTCGGCACCCTGGGCATCAGCGGGGGAACTGTCCGGCCCAGCAGGCTTCTGGTCAGGCTCCATCGCGGTAGGGTCGAGGGCTGGCACGGTGCTCCGTAGGCGCGGCCTATCTGTTTCTCCCCGTTTCCTGTGGGAGTGCCCGTAAGGTCAAAATACTCATGCGGCTTCCCTATGGTAGAAACGTAGCAACCCGCCAAGCCGTTCACGGGAGCGCACCATAGACACTAAGCTGCTGATTTATGGTCTATTTCAAAAGGGCCGAGTTTTGGCACAGGACGGGATGCATGTTTGGACTCCGGGCGGTGCACTCATTGCCGCTCGTCGAGCTCGACTCTCCGCGATCCGTCTGGCAGTCGCCTATCGCCACGAGAATCAACGCCTCTATCGGAACGTAATCACCGGCCGCATCGGGCGAGGGGGGTCAAAATGAAACCCGTCCCGAAACACTCGAAGTACGTTCAACGCGTCTCTGTTCGTCTAGTCCGCGAACCCGGCAACCCGCCACTCGTTGAGGCTCAACAGATCCGACAAACGGAAGACGCGTTCCGAATCTTCCACGCCCACTACCCCGAGGACCTCGCGCGGGAGCAATTCTCCGTGCTCGCCCTCAACCCAAACTCCCTTCGCGTTGGATGAAGCTGCATGAAGCACGTACAAATTTATGCGAGGGAGCCCGATCTGTCAACCCATCCCGATCGATGCTCTGAACTACTGGCCTTGAACAGCTTGTTTTCCGGTGAGGAAAAACTCAACGCATGGGCGCAAAGTCGCAAGGGCGCAAGGTGAGCGCCTTCGGCGCGGATTCTCGCTTTGCGTCTTTGCGACTTGGCGTCTTTGCGTTAAAAACAACAGCAGCGAGAAGAGAAACGCAGAGTCGGCGAACTCCTCTAGCGGACGGCGATGTTGGCACCGTCTAGAATCGTTCCTTTCGCTCTCTCGAACGCAGCGATGGCTTTCACGAAGTCGATCAGCGCTCTCAGCTCGTTCGCGGCCGCCTGCGACAGATCGCGCTGCGCTTGTACGATGAAAAAGCTCGTCGACATACCGACCTCGAACTTCTTCTGTTCCGCTTCGAGTCGGCGTTGTGCGAGCTCCCGTGCGACGCGGCTCGCGTCGATACGCTTCCGGTTGGTGGCGACCGCTCTCGCCGCTCGCCGAACTTCCTGCGCGATGAGAATCTCGTTCGAGCTGATGAGCGCTCGTTGCCGCCGCGCCGCCACTTGAGTCTGCGCGTGCTGTGCTTCGGCCTGCGAATTACCGAGCGGATAAGAAATATTGAGCCCGATCGACCAATCGCGGAATTCGCGGCCGAACACTTGATCGATGGCGTCGCCGTAGCCGCCCGGAATGATCAAGCGGGGCTGGCCGGCGAAGTCGTCGCGGACGAGCTGGTTGCCGCCGACACCGCTAAACGCCAGCGAGCCGACGACGTCGAGTTGCGGCATCAGCTGATTCTTGGCGAAGCGAACGTCGTACGTACGCGTCTCGAGCTCGACCCGAGACTGCTCCAAGATCGGACGGCGCGACAACGCGATTCGTACCGCATCGTCGACATCGATCTCGATCTCCTCGATGGTGGGCTGATCGATGGGAGCGTAAGTGTTGCTCCAGAAATCGGGGGAATCGGGATCGTTGATGAGCCGTTTGAGGATATCTTCAGTGACCCGGATCAATTCTTCGGCGAGGATGACGGTTTCGTTCCGGACGGCAACTTCCGCTTGCGCCTCGAGCACATCGATCGGCGCCATGGTGCCGATCTCCACTTGAATGCGGTTGTTGCGAAGTAGATCTTCCGCGAGCCCGAGCGAGCGACGCGCCACCTCGAGATCCCGGATCGCGAAGACGATATCCCAATAGGCGAACTCGACATCGCGAACCGTGTCCATGACCGAGAGCTCGAACCGATTGCGTGAGATACGCTCTCCGTTTCGCGCCACGAGAATCTGCTGCTTGCTCGCGTCGGTGCCGAAATTCGCCATCAACGGTTGGGTAAACTGCGCGCTGGCGACGGCGTTGTACAGCGGGTTGAAACCGGTGAACGCGCTGTTGGTCGTCGAGCGAAGATTCAACCATTGGATGTTGTAGTTTCCACCCGTCGCGAGCTGCTGTTGCCACGTGAAGTTGTAATTGGTCCGCGTGCGCGTCAATGTCTGCGCGCCGACGAGCTGGCTTTGCGCCGGTGAGGCGCTTTCGAGCGTATTGATCCCGAGCGAGATAAACGGCTGGTAGACTCCGCGCGCGAACGAGACTCCTTCAGCCCGCACTTGAGTGTCGAGGCGGGACACAACGATGTCCAGGTTGTTCTCGAGCGCCATCTCGATGGCCTGTTGAAGCGTGATCTGAACGGCGTTGGGATCGACGTTAGGAAGCTCGGCTGCGCTCTCGCTCTGTGCGCTCACCGCGGCGGACGCGCCGAGTAGATAGACAAATAGCACGATCAGAAGGCGATACAGTTTCATGGTTTTCCTCGTGAAGCTCAGTACGAACAATACTGACAGGGCAATCTCCTCAAATATCGTACGGACCTCGCTACGAAAATACGCGACGCCCGGCGATTAAGTTCCCTCGGGGGTGCATTTTAATACGCGCGTTGCCGTCTCGCAGCTGGATCGCGTCCTGTGCCAAAACTCGGCCCTTTTGAAATAGGCCACAAATCAGCAACTTAGTGTCTGTGTTTGCGACCGGGCCAAGGGCCGTGGGCTTTACAATCGTCTTGGGCGGGCGGGTCGTCACCATGCAGATGACCACCTAGTCGAGAGCGAATATCGAAGCGTGTTCCTGAAGCGGTTTCCACGCTACGCCGGTCGAGCCCGCCGAGGGGCTACCGTCGCCGGCGACCATCTACGCGGCACGGCAGTAGTAGTTGAGAATGCCCACAAGTCGCTCTCGCGACACGATGGGGCCAGCGTCATTCGCGCTTGCCGGCAGAGGTGTGAGGAGCTCGTTGCCGAGACCTTGGTGGTTCCGTTCTGTGTGATAGTGCACTACGTATTCGGTTACCGCTGTGCGCAGGTGTCGCTCACTGAGAGGTACGAAGCGGTCGAGACACTCTCGACGTATGGAGAGAACGAATCTTTCCGCATATGCGTTCAGATTCGGACTATTAGCGGGAAGGCGAAGGGGCTTCACGCCTGAATCTCTCAACAGCCCACGTACCGCCTCGGTGAATAGCGGGTCCCGGTCGTGGATGAGGTATCGCTTGCCAAGGAGGAAACCATCCCACATGTCAGTGAGGTTTCTTGCCACCTCGGAACGTGTCAACAACTTTGAGACACCCGCGGACTGCATTTAGTGAGCCTCAATCAATGCAGTAAGACTCGTGGGCCCGGGGCGGTCACCGTCTGCGTGCGGCGAGATCTGGTCGCGTTGGCCTGAATCCGGGGGTACCCCAGGTGTGGACCACCTCGAGAAAGTGGCTCCGGCGGCCTCCTGGCGCGTCGTTTTCTCCGGCGGCGGGTTGATCCAGGCCTGAGGAGGCAAAACGGGGGGCTGTGGCATTCCGCGAACGAAGCGTTCGGGATGAGCCCGATGAGCTTCGAGGAGGATTTGGCGCCGGGCAGTGGTGAGCTGTTCCGCGAGACCATCGTGAACGGCGGCCGGTGTCATGAGGCCGATTCCCGAGTGCCGGCGTTCGTGATTGTAGTAGTCGAGGAAGCCGCCGCAGAACAGCCGGCCGTCTTCGATGGAACCAAAACGGCTCGGAAACTGAGGGCAATACTTCAGAGTCTTGAACTGGGACTCGGAGTAGGGGTTATCGTTCGAGACGTAAGGTCTGGAGTGGGTCTTGGTAACGCCGAGGTCAGCCAGGAGCATAGCTACGGACTTGCTTCGCATCGAGCTGCCACGGTCGGCGTGGATGGTGAGCTGGTCTGGTTCGATGTTCTGTTTGCGGCAGCTCTCGCTGATGAGACGACGAGCGAGCTCAGCGCTTTCTCGTCGAGCCAACATCCACCCGGTCACGTAACGGGAGAAGATGTCCAGAATCACGTAGAGGTAGTAGTAGGTCCACTTGACGGGGCCACGCAGCTTGGTGATATCCCACGACCAAACCTGGTTCGGCGCTTCGGCCAGCAGCTCCGGCTTTTGATAATTCGGATGTCGCAGCTGGTTCCGGCGCTCTCGGACCTCTCCGTTCTCCGCCAGAATCCGATACATCGTGCGGATCGAGCAGTAGTAGATTCCCTCGTCCAGGAGCGTGGCCCACACCTGAGCGGGCGCCTTGTCGACGAACCGCTCGGAGTGCAAGGCACCGAGAACCAGCTCACGTTCGGTCACATCGAGGGCTCGGTGCGACCGGCGTTTCGCATTGGACGTCACCGTCTGGCGCCTGCGATACAACGTGGAGCGAGCTATTCCAAGGGCCTCGCAGGCTTCCGCCGTCTGTCCAATTCGTCCCGCCAGCTCCTCGGCCGCCACCATCAATCGTTCTCGTCGCTGTCTGGTGGATTCAGGGGGATCCCCAGAAGTTCGGAGGTTTTTTTTTGGATCTCTAGCATCGTCTCCACCCGAGCCAGGCGATGCTTCAATCGCGCGTTCTCGCGCTCGAGCTCCTTGACCCGTGGATCCTCTGCCTTCGCCTTCCGTCCTCGCTTCCTCGATGTCAACCCCGCCTTGGCAATCTTGTCACGTTGGCGACGCCAACTCGAAAGATGCGACGAGTACAGTCCCTCTCGACGCAGAAGAGCCGCAACATCCCCGTCACCCTTGCAAGCATCGGCCTCGCGCACTATCCGCAGCTTGTACTCTGCGGTAAAGCGTCGACGCTTCGCTTGCTCACTCACTTCGGGATCCGGGACCCCTGCCGCATCGCGGCCGGCGCGATCTGCAGTCGCCCTACGGGCTCCTTCCGATCCCGCCGGGGTCATTCTCTCAATCAACGTAGTCATTCATGATCCTCCTCCGCCCTCTACACTAATTTCAAGGGGCGAAGTGTCTCAAGGAGGTTGGCACAGAGGGCCTGCTTCATCCACTCCCCGTTGGGGTCCGACGTTATCCCACCGATGCACACGCAGCGAGTGGCGATATCGATGACAAACAGGACATGGTAGCGGACGGGAGATGTCCCGGCCGCTGTTGAATTTGGTCGGGTAGCGGCGGCACCTGTGAATACTCTTAGGCAGCAACCTCATCGCTGTCAAGAGATTTCTGTTTGCTTCTAAGCGCGTGAACGAGAGCGCCCATATGGCGATAGCCTTTGATACGGTGAAACTTTTTCTCCGCCGTGACGACGCCGAGAGCGGTCCATCGGCGAATCATGGAAGGACTCTTCCACCGCTTGACGTTTCTCGAGACTCTGCGGATGGTGCCGTTGAGATTCTCGATGGCGTTTGTCGTGGCCAGAGATTTGCGAAGTAACTCGGGTAGAGCGAGCTTCACAACTGTGAGGGTCTCTTCCATCCCTTCGCGAAGGCTTCCGGCAGCTTCGTCGTAGCCGTTTCGCTCGAGCCACGACACCAATGCCTGAAGTCGCTTGCGCGCCTTGTCGGCACTCTTGCATTTGTACGCTTCCTTCATTGTCTGGAGCACGTAGGCGTGACGGGACTTGGGAAGGTACGAGCGTAGATTTCGTAGTTTGTGGAGCTGGCATCTTTGGATAACCGCGAGATCCCCCAAAACGTCGACGAGTGCTTTGCGGATCCCTTTGCCTCCGTCCACTACGCAGAGAATCGATTCGTCGATCGGAACGTGTCAACAACTTTGAGACACCCGCGGACTGCATTTAGTGAGCCTCAATCAATGCAGTAAGACTCGTGGGCCCGGGGCGGTCACCGTCTGCGTGCGGCGAGATCTGGTCGCGTTGGCCTGAATCCGGGGGTACCCCAGGTGTGGACCACCTCGAGAAAGTGGCTCCGGCGGCCTCCTGGCGCGTCGTTTTCTCCGGCGGCGGGTTGATCCAGGCCTGAGGAGGCAAAACGGGGGGCTGTGGCATTCCGCGAACGAAGCGTTCGGGATGAGCCCGATGAGCTTCGAGGAGGATTTGGCGCCGGGCAGTGGTGAGCTGTTCCGCGAGACCATCGTGAACGGCGGCCGGTGTCATGAGGCCGATTCCCGAGTGCCGGCGTTCGTGATTGTAGTAGTCGAGGAAGCCGCCGCAGAACAGCCGGCCGTCTTCGATGGAACCAAAACGGCTCGGAAACTGAGGGCAATACTTCAGAGTCTTGAACTGGGACTCGGAGTAGGGGTTATCGTTCGAGACGTAAGGTCTGGAGTGGGTCTTGGTAACGCCGAGGTCAGCCAGGAGCATAGCTACGGACTTGCTTCGCATCGAGCTGCCACGGTCGGCGTGGATGGTGAGCTGGTCTGGTTCGATGTTCTGTTTGCGGCAGCTCTCGCTGATGAGACGACGAGCGAGCTCAGCGCTTTCTCGTCGAGCCAACATCCACCCGGTCACGTAACGGGAGAAGATGTCCAGAATCACGTAGAGGTAGTAGTAGGTCCACTTGACGGGGCCACGCAGCTTGGTGATATCCCACGACCAAACCTGGTTCGGCGCTTCGGCCAGCAGCTCCGGCTTTTGATAATTCGGATGTCGCAGCTGGTTCCGGCGCTCTCGGACCTCTCCGTTCTCCGCCAGAATCCGATACATCGTGCGGATCGAGCAGTAGTAGATTCCCTCGTCCAGGAGCGTGGCCCACACCTGAGCGGGCGCCTTGTCGACGAACCGCTCGGAGTGCAAGGCACCGAGAACCAGCTCACGTTCGGTCACATCGAGGGCTCGGTGCGACCGGCGTTTCGCATTGGACGTCACCGTCTGGCGCCTGCGATACAACGTGGAGCGAGCTATTCCAAGGGCCTCGCAGGCTTCCGCCGTCTGTCCAATTCGTCCCGCCAGCTCCTCGGCCGCCACCATCAATCGTTCTCGTCGCTGTCTGGTGGATTCAGGGGGATCCCCAGAAGTTCGGAGGTTTTTTTTTGGATCTCTAGCATCGTCTCCACCCGAGCCAGGCGATGCTTCAATCGCGCGTTCTCGCGCTCGAGCTCCTTGACCCGTGGATCCTCTGCCTTCGCCTTCCGTCCTCGCTTCCTCGATGTCAACCCCGCCTTGGCAATCTTGTCACGTTGGCGACGCCAACTCGAAAGATGCGACGAGTACAGTCCCTCTCGACGCAGAAGAGCCGCAACATCCCCGTCACCCTTGCAAGCATCGGCCTCGCGCACTATCCGCAGCTTGTACTCTGCGGTAAAGCGTCGACGCTTCGCTTGCTCACTCACTTCGGGATCCGGGACCCCTGCCGCATCGCGGCCGGCGCGATCTGCAGTCGCCCTACGGGCTCCTTCCGATCCCGCCGGGGTCATTCTCTCAATCAACGTAGTCATTCATGATCCTCCTCCGCCCTCTACACTAATTTCAAGGGGCAAAGTGTCTCAAGGAGGTTGGCACAGAGGGGATCCGCAATCCCCGCTCGAGAAGGTTCTGCAACATCGCGGTGCACACCCGAGAGTTTTCCGTCGAGCCCAGCCATATACCCAAGGGCACCTTCGTTCCATCTATTGTGATACCGAGAGTTACGACGACGGTCTGTCCGGCCACCTCAAGGCCATCCATCATTAGTGCCGCAAGCTCGAACTCCTCTAGCCTCCGAGATAGGTATTCCTCGAGCTTCTTAGTCGTCTGGCTCACGAGGTGACGGCTGGCGGCACTCTTGCTCGTGCCACGAGACTTCAACTTCGCCGAGGGTTTGTCCAGACTCGATTCGTAATTTCGGGTCGATACCCCCACCAAGATCTGGTTCAGCACTCGCTCTGGAAGCGGGTCTTCTTCGCGGAAGGCTTCGAAGTGTGGAAGCGACGTCTCCTCGCCCGACTTCGAGCGAACTCGAGGTCGCGACACTTGGATGCGACGACCGCCGAAGCTCAGCTCCCCATCCGTGCTCCCCCAGTGGTTATGAGTTCGCTCCTTCTCGTGCTTGCCCTTCGGCCCCGCGATCTTCTCCGCGTCCTCTCTCAGGAGTAGGTGCAATGCGGTCAGTCCTTGCTCGTACACCCATTCCGTCAGGTCCGCCTTCGTGGCCGCGATCCCAGCTATCATCGGTAGCAGTATCTGACCGACTTGGCCAACTACCTTGCCCGTAGGCGAGTGCGTTTGCTTTCTTACTGGCTTCTTTGATTTCCTTGGCATGGTGGCTCCTTGTCCCCCTCTGGAGACGGTTGGTTTGGCAGACCTATTCTTAGGCCGGCCAAGGAGCCGCCGCTACCCCAAATTCAACATCCGGCGGGACATCCCCAGCGGACGAGCCCGAACGGGTTCACAACCTCGACGGTGAACAGGTCTGTCGCAGCGATGGCGCCCCAATGAGCCTTGATGAAGGTGCTCCACGACATGCTCCTGCCCCGCTCCGGCGCAGGAGCGATACCGTGCTCGGCGAGGATCCTCTTGATAGTGTTGCGTCCGAGTTCATGTCCTAGGTTCTTGAGTGCGCCTCGCAGGCGCGTATATCCCCACGTCGGGTTCTCCCGCGCCACGCGCACAATGAGCTCACGGATGTCCTTCGCCGTCGGAGGTCGGCCTGGACTCCGGTTCTTGCTGCCATCGTACTTGGCTGCGATGAGGTGGCGGTACCAGCGCAGAAGCGTAGCGGGTGTGGCAACGGACGCAATCTGGGCCAGCACCTCGCGGCCCAAAGCCTGGGCCTTGACGGCGAGCCTACGCCGGTCGTCGTCAGAGAGCTTGAGACGCTTGCCCCGAAGCCCGGCTCGGAGTACACGGTTCTCCTCTCGCAAGTAGTCAATCACATCCTGCTGCTGGCGGTTGACCCAGCCAGCCAGAACGAGCAGTAAGAATTGCACATGGTACGTCATGATGGATCCGAAGATAACACCCTCGGGACAAACGATTGTAAAGCCGACGGCCCTTGACCCGGTCGCAAACACAGACTCTAAGTCGCTGATTTATGGGCTATTTCAAAAGGGCCGAGTTTTGGCACAGGACGGGGTTTGAGATCGGGAAACCATACATCGTTTCTCTTTGACAGGAATCTTAAGACATCACCGTAAGAAGCTCGCACATCATGATAACCGTACGAACGACGAGACTTCTCCGCTACGTTACTCGGACCCCAGCGCAGTGCGAGGCTCGAGGTGGCTCGCTCGTCTCGCAGGTACATAGCATGCCACCGCCGCCACCACCAGCAGCAAGGCGATGCTCGAAATCAACGCCATAGGATCCCAAGGAGTGATGCCGAAAAGATAGGCCTCAATGAACCTTGCTCCACCAAGTGAGGCCAAAAGGCCAAGTGCAGCCCCGATTGCCACGGGACTCAATCCCTCACGCAGGACGAGTCTCAAAACGGTACCGCTTTCTGCGCCGAGTGCCATTCTGAGTCCGATCTCGTGCGTTCGCCGCGTCACGGCAAAGGAAGTTACGATGTAAACTCCAACTGCAGCCAGCCCAAGGGCCAGGAGCCCAAAAAGGCTTAGAAGAGCTGCGCCAACGCGCTGCTGCGATAGCGCGTTCGACAGTTCCCTCTGTGCCAACCTCCTTGAGACACTTCGCCCCTTGAAATTAGTGTAGAGGGCGGAGGAGGATCATGAATGACTACGTTGATTGAGAGAATGACCCCGGCGGGATCGGAAGGAGCCCGTAGGGCGACTGCAGATCGCGCCGGCCGCGATGCGGCAGGGGTCCCGGATCCCGAAGTGAGTGAGCAAGCGAAGCGTCGACGCTTTACCGCAGAGTACAAGCTGCGGATAGTGCGCGAGGCCGATGCTTGCAAGGGTGACGGGGATGTTGCGGCTCTTCTGCGTCGAGAGGGACTGTACTCGTCGCATCTTTCGAGTTGGCGTCGCCAACGTGACAAGATTGCCAAGGCGGGGTTGACATCGAGGAAGCGAGGACGGAAGGCGAAGGCAGAGGATCCACGGGTCAAGGAGCTCGAGCGCGAGAACGCGCGATTGAAGCATCGCCTGGCTCGGGTGGAGACGATGCTAGAGATCCAAAAAAAAACCTCCGAACTTCTGGGGATCCCCCTGAATCCACCAGACAGCGACGAGAACGATTGATGGTGGCGGCCGAGGAGCTGGCGGGACGAATTGGACAGACGGCGGAAGCCTGCGAGGCCCTTGGAATAGCTCGCTCCACGTTGTATCGCAGGCGCCAGACGGTAACGTCCAATGCGAAACGCCGCCCTCGGTCGCACCGAGCCCTCGATGTGACCGAACGTGAGCTGGTTCTCGGTGCCTTGCACTCCGAGCGGTTCGTCGACAAGGCGCCCGCTCAGGTGTGGGCCACGCTCCTGGACGAGGGAATCTACTACTGCTCGATCCGCACGATGTATCGGATTCTGGCGGAGAACGGAGAGGTCCGAGAGCGCCGGAACCAGCTGCGACATCCGAATTATCAAAAGCCGGAGCTGCTGGCCGAAGCGCCGAACCAGGTTTGGTCGTGGGATATCACCAAGCTGCGTGGCCCCGTCAAGTGGACCTACTACTACCTCTACGTGATTCTGGACATCTTCTCCCGTTACGTGACCGGGTGGATGTTGGCTCGACGAGAAAGCGCTGAGCTCGCTCGTCGTCTCATCAGCGAGAGCTGCCGCAAACAGAACATCGAACCAGACCAGCTCACCATCCACGCCGACCGTGGCAGCTCGATGCGAAGCAAGTCCGTAGCTATGCTCCTGGCTGACCTCGGCGTTACCAAGACCCACTCCAGACCTTACGTCTCGAACGATAACCCCTACTCCGAGTCCCAGTTCAAGACTCTGAAGTATTGCCCTCAGTTTCCGAGCCGTTTTGGTTCCATCGAAGACGGCCGGCTGTTCTGCGGCGGCTTCCTCGACTACTACAATCACGAACGCCGGCACTCGGGAATCGGCCTCATGACACCGGCCGCCGTTCACGATGGTCTCGCGGAACAGCTCACCACTGCCCGGCGCCAAATCCTCCTCGAAGCTCATCGGGCTCATCCCGAACGCTTCGTTCGCGGAATGCCACAGCCCCCCGTTTTGCCTCCTCAGGCCTGGATCAACCCGCCGCCGGAGAAAACGACGCGCCAGGAGGCCGCCGGAGCCACTTTCTCAAGGTGGTCCACACCTGGGGTACCCCCGGATTCAGGCCAACGCGACCAGATCTCGCCGCACGCAGACGGTGACCGCCCCGGGCCCACGAGTCTTACTGCATTGATTGAGGCTCACTAAATGCAGTCCGCGGGTGTCTCAAAGTTGTTGACACGTTCCGTCCGGCCAATATTGACGAGCCATCGTTTCGTTAATGATAACTACCCCTTGTGAGTTCTCATCGTCACCATCAACGAAATCGCGTCCCTCTGTGATGGTTATCCCTAGAGTTCGCATGTAGGCTGGGCTCACAATATCACTCTCCGTGACGATCCAATCGGAATCGTCCACGCTAGTTCTGTCATCCGGAACGAATCGGGAAACGAGACTCCTCCCCGACAGCGGAACAACGCCGCCCCATGTCGCTGAAAGGACATTCGGAAGTGAGCGCACACGCTCGAGGACCTCGCGATAAAAAACCAACGCTCTCACCTTGTCGTATCGTGCCGACATCGAGTTGAAATCTACAGACAATATCAGCACCTTGGCCGTGCGAAATCCATAGTCTACCCCGTACGCCTTTTCTAACGTCCTACCGAAGAGACTGGCGCCGCTTAGTAAGCACACGCACAGCGCTACTTGAGACATCAACAGAAGACTCTGGACCCGCGAACGGGAGGGGCCAGCACTGGAGCGAGTGCCGTCCCCATGGAGATTCGTTGTTAGGTAGCGTTGCGAGCCAACCAGTACCGTGCCTAACCCAAACAACAGAGCGGTCACGAAGGTCAGCATAGAGGCAAACCCGATAACGCGGTGATCGAGCTGTAGTTCGAAATGCACTGGCATGGCAGAGCGGTCGAAAGGCTGTTCTGCCCAAGAAAACAATGGGAGTATCTCCAAGAAGCCCATCACCCATGTAGCAATCGGAACGCTAATAAGCAAGCCTAGAGCATAGAGAAACAGGCTCTCCGTGAACAACAGGCGAACGATTTTCGTCCGGCTGGACCCTAGGGCGTATCGGACGGTCAAGTCCGTTTGTCTTCGGAGGGCTCGAATGGACTGCAGGGTCGCGACATTTGAGCACGCGATGAACGATACCAGAAGAGCGATTCCGAAAAGGATCGCTCCGTAGGACATCACCGGTGCTCTGTCGTCTGGTCGTAGGCGATCCTCCGACAACGGGCGCATTTGAACGCTCCACCCCTGATTCGTCTGCGGATATGCAAGTGCGAGCTGTTTTGCGTGCGTTTCCACCGCAACTCGAGCCTCCTCGAGCGTAACACCGGGGCTAAGCCTCCCTACCGCACCGGTCGTATGCCTAGCGTCTCGCTGTTGCAACAACTCCTTGTCGCGGAACCAGCCTGGCATTACCAACCCCATCGTAGCGCGCGGAATCCAGATTACAGCCGTTGATCCGAAGACCAAGTCGCCGAAACCTTGGGGCGCCACGCCGACGATGCTGAAAGATCTACCGTTGATCTCAATGTTCCTTTGGATAGCGGATAAATCGCCCCCCAGCGCGCGCTGCCACAGGTCGTAGCTGATCACCGCTACCGGCTCGCCTCGACCGCCACTCTCTTCCTCAGGAAGAAAACCCCGCCCGAGAGGCATCTGGAGTCCCAGAACGGTGAAGTAATTTTCGGAAACGATGTCGCCTGCCACGCGCTCCACTCGCCCCGCGACGGAAATGCTGAAGGGAAAGCGGAAATACGCTAGTAGACCACTAAAGATGTCTTCGCGTTCCTTGTAATCCAGATAGTCTGGATACGATAGGCCCACAACCTTTCTACCGTCTTCAGAACGGGACTTCACCGCAACGAGCTGTTCTGGCTGGCGGAACGGAAGAGGTCGCAGAAAGAGAGCATCGAGCAAGGCGAAGACCGCAGAGCTCGCACCGACACCCAGTCCTAGGCTTAGCACCGCGGCGAAAGTGAATCCGCGATGCCGCAGCAGTGACCGAGCGCTAAAGTGGAAGTCCTGCCAGATTGAGTGCATTGTCTCCCGTCCTGTGCCAAAACTCGGCCCTTTTGAAATAGACCATAAAGAGGTCGGCCTGGGCTCCGGTTCTTGCTGCCATCGTACTTGGCTGTGATGAGGTAGCGGTACCAGCGCAGAAGCGTAGCGGATGTGGCAGCGGACGCAATCTGGGCCAGCGCCTCGCGGCCCAAAGCCTGGGCCTTGACGGCGAGCCTGCGCCGATCGTCGTCAGAGAGCCTGAGACGCTTGCTCCGGACCGTGCAACAACGCCCCGTTGCGGCGTGCATCCGCCATTTGTCCATCCCGACCGAGCCGCTTCGTTGACATTGCCAAACTAGGAGCTGCATCTTGCGCCCCAGTCTCGCTCAGCCGCAATTACCTTTTACTCGTGCCTCAGCGCGTCCACCGGGTTCACACGTACCGCACGCCTCCAGCCCCCGATCAGAGCGGCGAAGGCGACCAACAGCACCAGCAACAACGGTACCACCCCGGTGAAAACCGGATTTGAAGCAGAGATTCCCACAAAGCTCGACATCAAGCTCAATACGACGGCAGACAGAATGACGCCCGCGAGCAACCCCAGCATCACGACTTTCGACGAATCGTGTAGCGCCAACTTCAGAATATCTCTCTGGCTCGCGCCAAGTGCCGCCCGGATCCCAAACTCTCCGCGTCGCTGGTTTCTGGAGTGCCGGGCCACACCATACAACCCGAGCGAAGAGAGTAACACGCTCAACAGTCCGAGTGCCGTGAGTAGCACCCCGAGTGCTCGTTGTGGCCACATAGCCCGACTAACAACGTCGCTCAGGATCAGTCTATTGAACACAGGAAGCCTCGGGTTTTGCCGATTAACTATCGATTCGATCTCCCGCAATGGAGCACTGCTTTCCGATCGGCTACGCGCTTGAATCGAAACAACCCCTCGATAGTTTTGCCGAAGGGGTACATACACGTAGTGCCGGAGTCGCTGGTCGAGCAACAGGTGTTTAGCATCGCCCGCCACACCCACGATCTCGAAAACCGAATCCTTCGAACCGAGCAATCCAAAGCCTGGGTCTCGACCCCGCAGGCTGAGTTGCTCGCCCAGAGGCAATTCGTCCTTCCATAGTCTACTCGCGAGCGATTCGCTCACAACCGCTACCCGAGGCGCGCCGCTGCGATCAGACTGCACGAACCCTCGCCCCGCTATCAGAGGAATCTTGAGAGTTTCGAAATAGCGGTCTGAGACGGTGGCCAAGTAGGGCCACGTCGCGTCGCGTTGCTCAACGGGCTGAGCGGGTGGTTGGCTGGAGCGAAATACTTGACCCGCACTTAGGCCAGGCTCGCTCCAGAGAGGAATGTGAGCTGCCGCTGTGGCATCGGAGATCTCGGGCAACTTCCGTATTCTATCGAGCATCTCCTGGAGCGCGTCCAAATTGGCGGAAGCCGATGCCGGATCCGCACCTTGGTCGATCGAAAGCGCAACTACGCCGTTAACTTGAAAACCAAGGTCCACACCTAGCGTCGAGCTCAGCCGGTCGAGAATTGACGCTGCCACGACTACCCTCTGTGCCAACATCGCTGAGACACTTCGCCCCTTGAAATTAGTGTAGAGGGCGGAGGAGGATCAACGCATGAGTATTTTGCTAGAGAGAGAGACCTCGGCGGGATCGGAAGGAGCCCGTAGGGCGACTGGAGATCCCGCCGGCCGCGATGCGGCGGGGGTCGAGGATCCCGAAGTGAGTGAGCAAGCGAAGCGTCGACGTTTTACCGCGGAGTACAAGCTGCGGATAGTGCGCGAGGCCGATGCCTGCAAGGGTGACGGGGATGTTGCTGCTCTTCTGCGTCGAGAGGGCCTGTACTCGTCGCATCTATCGAGTTGGCGCCGCCAACGTGACGAGATCGCCAAAGCGGGGCTGACATCGAGAAAGCGAGGCCGGAAGGCGAAGGCAGAGGATCCACGAGTCAAGGCGCTCGAGCGCGAGAACGCCCGACTCCAACGTCGCCTGGCTCGGGTGGAGACGATGTTGGAGATCCAAAAAAAAACCTCCGAACTATTGGGGATCCCCCTGAATCCACTCGAGAGCGACGAGAACGACTGATCGTGGCGGCCGAGGAGTTAGCAGGGCAGATTGGGCAGACGACGGAAGCTTGCGAGGCTCTTGGTGTGGCTCGAGCCACGTTGTATCGCAGGCGCCAGCCGGTGACGTCCAATCCGAAGGGCCGTCCTCGGCCGCACCGAGCCCTCGACGAGACAGAGCGCGAGGGGTCCTCGAAGCCTTGCACTGTGAGCTGTTCGTCGACAAGGCGCCCGCACAGGTGTGGGCCACGCTTTTGGACGAGGGAATCTACCTCTGCTCGATCCGCACGATGTATCGGATTTTGGAGGAGCACGGCGAGGTCCGAGAACGCCGGAACCAACGGCGCCATCCGAACTACACCAAGCCGGAGCTGTTGGCTGAAGCGCCCAACCAGGTTTGGTCGTGGGATATAACGAAGCTTCGTGGCCCCGTCAAGTGGACCTACTACTACCTCTACGTCATCCTCGACATCTTCTCCCGCTACGTGGTTGGCTGGATGCTGGCTCACCGAGAAAGTGCCGCGCTCGCGCAACGCCTCATCGCCGAGAGCTGTCGCAAGCAGGGCATTGAACCAGACCAGCTCACCGTGCACGCGGATCGTGGCAGCTCGATGCGAAGCAAGTCCGTGGCTTTGCTCCTGGGTGATCTCGGCGTGACCAAGACCCACTCCAGACCCTACGTCTCAAACGATAATCCTTACTCCGAGTCCCAGTTCAAGACGCTAAAATATTGCCCTCAGTTCCCCAGCCGTTTTGGTTCCATCCAAGACAGTCGACTGTTCTGCGTCGGCTTCTTCGATTACTACAATCTTCACCACCGGCACTCGGGAATCGGCCTTATGACACCGGCCGACGTTCACTATGGCCGCGCCGAACAGCTCACCACCGCTCGGCGCCAGGTCCTTCTCGAAGCTCATCGGGCTCATCCCGAACGCTTCGTTCGCGGAACGCCACAACCTCCCGTTTTGCCTCCTCAGGCCTGGATCAACCCGCCGCCGGAGAAAACGACGCTCCAGGATGCCGCACAAGCCACTCCCGCGGCGTCTTCTATACCTGGGGTACCCCGTCCTGTGCCAAAACTCGGCCCTTTTGAAATAGGCCATAAATCAGCAACTTAGTGTCTGTGTTTGCGACTGGGCCAAGGGCCGTGGGCTTTACAATCGTCTTGGGCGGGCGGGTCGTCACCATGCAGATGACCACCTAGTCGAGAGCGAATATCGAAGCGTGTTCCTGAAGCTGTTTGGGGTTGGATAGGGACGGACGGAATAACCAGTATTGCTCGCGCACCGCCATATCCAGAAAGTCACCGAGTAGAGGGCTGTGTTTCACAGCAGCGGCGAGGCAGGCATGAGTTGCAAGCAGGGCCGAACCATCACGGACCATTTCCCAAAGCGCAGGCTGCATTAGTTCGAGGCGGGCACGGAGCAGTTGGGCCAACCGCGCTGCCGTTTTCGGGCTTCTAATCTGAAGAACGTTTCTCTCCGTCACCTCAGCGCGCCAGTCGTGGGCGTTAACACCTCGCAACAATAGGTCTGCGATGGTTCGGCTCTCGGAGACTTTCAGGGACCCCGCAGCGATACTTGCTCGATAGCGTACGGCGCTGGGTCTGTCCCTGTTCATGCGTCGAATATTCGCCTCCTCGTCTCGAAGATGTACACATCCGGCCAGTCGCGTTCCCTTGGTCATTCCAGCCTTCAGTGTCTTTGCATAGAGGGTGCCGTACGACCCAGCACGTTGAGCTTGGCGGTCATCCTTTTCGCCGTTGACGGCCTTCCGGGGCCGAACCATCCTTCATCATACCGGATTGAAGAGTCCGAACAGCAATACTCTGTGAGGGACGGCACCCGTCCGAAACGCAGCGCTTGCTCGCCGACATCGACGTCGGTCTCGTCGAGCAGATTGTGGTCTACAAGGTCGACCGACTGACCCGTTCCCTCTCCGACTTTGCAAAGCTCGTCGAGCGGCTCGAGGCGGCCGGCGCGGTTTTCGTCTCGGTGACTCAGTCCTTCAACACCGCGACCAGCATGGGACGACTGACGCTGCATATGCTGCTGTCCTTCGCACAATTCGAACGCGAGGTCACGGCCGAGCGGATCCGCGATAAGGTCGCTGCCTCCAAGCGCAAGGGACTATGGATGGGCGGCCGCGTACCGCTCGGCTATGAGAAGGACGGGCGCACGCTGCGCATCAACGAGGCTGAGGCCGAAACGGTCCGGATCTATGCGCTGTACCGAAAGCACGAAACGCTCCGGCAGGTGAAGGCCGAGGCGGACCGTCTGAGACTGCGTACCAAGCAACGCTTCACCGCGGATGGAACCCGAACGGGCGGGCTGCCGTTCCGTCGCGGACACCTCCACTGCCTGCTGACCAATCCTCTCTACGCCGGCCGCATCCGGCACCAGAGGCGTGTCTACGAGGGCCAGCATCCATCGATCATTGCTCCGGAGCTCTGGGACGCGGTCCAAACGCAGCTGCAGGCAGGGGCTGCCAAACCAAGGAGACGCACGACGAAGGGCCGTGCCGCCCCTTCCCCACTGGCAGACAAGCTCTTCGACGAGACCCGGGGACCGGCTGACGCCGACCCCGTCCTGTGCCAAAACTCGGCCCTTTTGAAATAGGCCATAAATCAGCAACTTAGTGTCTGTGTTTGCGACCGGGCCAAGGGCCGTGGGCTTTACAATCGTCTTGGGCGGGCGGGTCGTCACCATGCAGATGACCTCCTAGTCGAGAGCGAATATCGAAGCATGTTCCTGAAGCTGTTTCCACGCTACGCCGGTCGAGCCCGCCGAGGGGCTACCGTCGCCGGCGACAATCTACGCGGCACGGCAGTAGTAGTTGAGAATGCCCCCAAGTCGCTCTCGCGACACGATGGGGCCAGTGTCATTCGCGCTTGCCGGCAGAGGTGTGATGAGCTCGTTGCCGAGACCTTGGTGGTTCCGTTCTGTGTGATAGTGCACTACGTATTCGGTTACCGCTGTGCGCAGGTGTCGCTCACTGAGAGGTACGAAGCGGTCGAGACACTCTCCACGTATGGAGAGAACGAATCTTTCCGCATAACCCGATGACGACGTTGAGGTCCGAGTAGTCTCCGTGGGCTCCACCGCGGGCGATGGGCCGGGAGAGACGCGTGATAAGGTAACATCGGACATCCCGCCGACGGCAAAGAACAGAGGAGGAATGATGGGTAGTTTGAACTATGCCAACGGGAAGCTCTGGACAGCCGTTGGGATCCTCGCGACGCATCCCGGACGCATCCAAGAGCGACTGATCAAGGCCTGCCACGAAGGTCTTGTCTTTGTGCCGGAGACCGTCCTACCAAGTTATTGCAAGCCAATCTATGAGCGTGTCTGGCAAAGCGTAACGTCATCGGCCGGGTCCGAGCGGGAGGGCCGTTATAAGCCGTCGATCGAGATGCTCTCCGACGATGAAGCGGTAGCTGTTGCCAACGATGTCGTCGAGTTGGCCTATCGCGTTCGTGAAGCTGTGAATGACGATCCTGCTCGCCGCCGCCGCTAATTCTCAACCCCGTCCTGTGCCAAAACTCGGCCCTTTTGAAATAGACCATAAATCAGCAGCTTAGTGTCTATGGTGCGCTCCCGTGAACGGCTTGGCGGTAGTAGACCCGCCGTCCCTTCTGTGCCGCGGCGATCACGAGGCTGATCGCGAGATGGGTCTTACCGACGCCGGGCGGTCCCAACAGAACGACGTCAGCATCTTGGTTGTAGGCAGTTCGCCAATCTCATACAGCTCGAGTTTATGGAAGGGACAGGTAGCTCGCCAACATCGTGGTTCCACCATCCGCATCGTTGGCGGCGGACGCCGGTGTCAAACCGTAGACTTTGCAACGAGTTATCCATCTGTAGCTCTTTTTTGCGATGGTGGCCGGAAAACGTTCCTATAATGGCGGTATGGGAAAGCTTCTTTTGCTGTTCATCATCGTCCCCGCCGTGGAGCTCGGTCTTCTCATCCAAGCGGGAATCTATCTCGGTACGTGGCCGACGCTCGCGTTGATCGTCCTCACCGGCATCGTGGGCGCGTATCTGACACGGCGGCAAGGGTTCTCGGTTTTGACCTGCGCTGAGGAGCAGATGGACCGTGGCGAGCTCCCCGCGGGCTCGCTCGCGGACGGCGTCATGATCCTCGTCGCGGGCGCACTGCTGATGACACCGGGGATCCTCACCGACGCATTCGGCTTCTCACTGCTCGTGCCCGGCTTCCGTAACCTCATCAAGCACACCTTGCTGGCGCGCTTCCGTAAATCGGTTGAAGAAAATCGAGTGCACGTGCACGTCTCCGGGATGGGATTCGACGCCGACTCGAACCCGATGGTGGACATCCGCCCCGAGAGCTTCGGGCCCGATCCGCCGAAATACAAAATGCATTGACCGTCTTCTGGCGCTACTGGCTCCTCCAAATTCCAGGATGGGTCGTCTTGGCCGGTCTTCTCACGGCAGCGCATTATTAGCTCAGGCTGTCGCCTGTCCTTCATCATTATTGATCCAGCGGGAATGGTACCGCTGGTGGCCCTACGACGAACGAAGAAACCCGGGTCGGCGCGCGCGGGCACTTGCCGAGATCACGCGATCAATGGGCCGCGGAGCTGGACAACGCAATCGCGAGGGACCCCAGCAATCGACGCGCAGCGACTAAACTGGCTCAGGCGGCGTCGCGCCATTCGTAGCGGTGGTGGAGCCCACCCACTCGCGGCAACGCGACGACTTTTGCGGTCGGTGATGGTCGGGGCGTGACGGGTCTTGAGTTCGGGGTGTCTTTGTCGAGACCCAAGTGGCAACGGTCCTCGTGGTAGTAGCTGATGTACAAGCGCATGAGCCGGACGAGATGCCGCTCACTGAGGACAACTACATGCTCTAACATCTCGCGGCGGCAGTTTCCGATCCAGCGTTCGGCGGTACCGTTTTGCCAAGGGCTGCGATAAGAAATGCGAACAGGCTTTGTGCCCATGGCCCTGATGAACTCCACCACTGCAGGGCTGAAAATCGCGTCGCGGTCAAAGACCAAGTATCGTGGTGCCGTGTCGTATGGGAACGCCTCGCGCAGTTGTTGAATCACCCACGCTGACGTGGGGTTGTACGTCGCGTTGAAGTGCAAGATATGGCGACGGCCGTGCTCGATGACGAAGAAGCCGTACAGCAGCCGTAGCGACGCCGTCGGTACGGCGAACAGATCCATCGCGGCGATGTCGTCCTTGTGGTTCCGCAAGAACGCAATCCATCGCTTCACTTCGTCGGGTTCGGCTCGGCGGCGCGGCATGTATCGCGACACCGTCATCTCGCTGACAACGAATCCGAGCTTCGTCAGCTCAGAGTGGATACGAGGTGCACCCCAGCCGTCTTGGGCCATCGTGCGGACGAGACGACGAATCTCGGCATCAATCCGAGGTCGACCTGGATAGCGCGGACGGGAGATCCGAGCCCAGTATCGGCGGAACCGATCTCGATTCCACCGGGCGACCGTGTCGGCGTTCACGATAACGAGCCGGCTCGCCCACGCTGGCCACGAGCTTCGGAGCGCAACCCAGAATGCTCGGTCCGTGTCCTCGAGCGGTGGCCGGGGGCGCTCCTTCTTCAACGCCGTAACTTGCTGCCGCAGGGCCAGGTTTTCAATCACGAGGTCGGCTCGGCGCCGACACATCGCCCGGATCGCACGGGCGCCGAGTGAGACGAGGAAGATGAGGATACGGAGCATGGCGGCAGAGTTTGCCGTCTCAAGACCTGGATCTCAAGCGGGAGATGCGCTCGTTGGCCGAGGCGTGAACGGTGCGTAAGTCCTTGATTTCAGGAGCGGACGGATATTGATGATGCACAGGTAGATTTTTTCTGCGGCGGTGGAGGATTAACCCGCGGACTACTGGATGCAGGCATTCAAGTTGTCGCGGGGTTCGACATCGACGAGGAGTGCACCCAGTCCTACGAGAGAAACAACCATGCATCAAGTTTTCACGCGAAACATGTGAAGGATATCGATCTGCACACGTTGCGCTCTGCCTCTCGGTTGAGAAAATTTGATGAAACGCTCTTTGTCGGCTGTGCACCCTGCCAGCCCTTCAGCCAGCACCGGAAGAATTCTCCACGAAACCAGAACGCGACTTTACTGGGCGAGTTCGGCCGTATTGTAGAGTCTGCCTTACCAAGGGCCATTCTGATCGAGAACGTCCCCGGCATGGCTCGTGTCGTCGGCTTCAGCACCTTTCGTCGATTCGTGCGAACTCTGGTAAACAACAAGTACTCGGTGGCTCACGGCGTTCTCGACGCCAAAGACTTCGGTGTACCACAGACGCGCCGCAGGCTAGTACTGATCGCGATTGCCAAATCAGACTCCTCTCTACCTGGGCCGACCTACGGCCGCGGATCGCGACCTCCTCGTACGGTGCGGCAGGCCATTGAGCATTTTCCGACGGTCGATGCCGGCAAACAACACAATTCGATTCCTAATCACGTGGCTGCCAGTGTCTCGGACCTCAATCTGGAGCGTCTCCGCAATACTCCTCACGATGGAGGCGATCGTCGTTCTTGGCCCAAGAAGCTTCGATTGACCTGCCACGGTGCTGGCTATGAAGGCCACACCGACGTCTATGGGCGAATGGCGTGGGACAGCCCTGCTCCCACGTTGACAGCGCGTTGCCATAGCATATCCAATGGGCGCTATGGACACCCCGAGCAGAACCGTGCTATTACGCTCAGAGAAGCCGCTGCCATTCAATCCTTTCCGGACCAATACGAGTTCTTCGGTTCCAACAAGCACATTGCGCAACAGATCGGAAACGCCGTGCCCGTTCGCTTCGCCGAGTGTTTGGGCCGCCATATCCTTGAAATTCTCGACCCTGGCAGCCTCCGCCGCCGTCCGACGAGATTGATTAAGAATTGAACCCGCCACGTGTTGCTCGTGACACTTCCCTGATCGGTCATCTCAATTCCCTGTTCGTCCCAGAGCGATTCCCTGATCGAACATCTCAAATTCCCTGTTTTTTTAGAACAGGGAATTGCCTGCTAACCATTGGAAATCTGGAGAGTTATCACGTTGGGAAACAGCCAAATCAGCACCAAAATGGCCCAAATTCCCTGTTTTTCATGGTTCCCCGCCGAGACCGGATAGCTCCAAACTGCACCATCCGCCAACCAGTCTGGCCAATTGTGGCCCTGCAGAGACGGGTGGGATTTTCCGCGCGGTTTGCGGGGTTTTCCAGGATTAGGTGGCACCAGAGACGCGCCAGAAGGGCGGAACGGGCCTCATTTTCGGTTTTCGTCTCTAATCTCGATTTTCGAGTGCCAAGTTTGCGCCAAATAAGGGAGTAAGCGCTGACCGGGCCATGCGGGCGGCGGGAAAAGAGGCAACCCGAGAGGCCCAGAATCGAGGCCGGGGCTACCGCGGCGTAGTATGCCTAGCAAGTTCTGGTTGTGATCCGCAAAAAAGAAGATCGACCAGAGGCAGCCGACCATGGCGAGTCTAAAACGACGCGACGCGCTTTCCCTTGAACAGGACCTCCACCACCGAGGCCGTCACCCGTGCCTCGACTTTCTCGTGAATGAGCTGATAGGGAACGCTGTACAAGTTGTTCTCCACCTCCACGTGGTAGTCGATGTTCACTCTGCACCGCTTCCACGTCGATAACTCGTAGCTCTCCTGCGGTAGCGGTTTCAGTACGGGCCGGTCTAGCCTTTCGTACAACTCCCGCCGACTCACACCGAGCTTCTGCATCGGACGCGCATTCAGGACCTCTAACTTCTCCCAGATGGCTTCGTTCAGTTCCGCCAGGCTGAAGAACGTGCGATGACGAAGCACCGCCAGGATCCAGCGCTGCGCCACCTGCACTGCCGACTCCACCTTCGCTTTGTCTTTCGGCTTGAACACCCGAGCCGGGACCACAACCGCACCGTAATGCGTCGCCAGCTCTTCGTACGTCCGGTTGATCCCTGGCTCGTAACGGTCCACCAAATCCACGCCGCTCTTCAAGTTGTCCGGAACCCAGATCTCCGTACTGCCACCGAAGTAATCCGACATCCCCTTATGGGCCTTCGCCCACGATTCCAGCGACTGGTTCAGTGTCGCTTCGACGTAGGTGTAACTGCTCGCGCCCAACGTCCCGACGAACAGCTCCATTTCGACGAGCTCTCCCGTTTTCGGATCGACGATGTGAGGCTTCTTCCCCGAAAAATAGACGAATGTCTTCTCGCCTGCTCGATGCCGTTGACGCATCGTCGGGTTCAGCTTCTTCTTCCACTGACCGTACAGCTCGCAATAACGGCTGTAGCCGTACGCTCCCGGCTTATTCTCCGCGTACTCCACCCACAGCTGCAGCAACGTCAGCTCTCGGTGACGCCTCAGCTCCTCGTGGATGTGGGCATAGTCCAGACCCGGCCGTGCGCCAGACGAGCCCGGCGGCGGAAACAGCCCTGCCTCCAGCTCCCCGTCGCTCAGCTCCTCCGGGAGCGGCCAGCTCAGACCACCCTTCTTCGCCTTGGCCAGGTACTCACTCACCGTTCCAACCGCCACGCGAAGTGCCTTTGCGATCATGCGGTGAGTAAAACCCAGCTCGTACTTTAACCTTAGAACCTCTCGTATTTTTCTCATCGATAACCTCTTAGCTGCCATTTCCTAGATCGTCCTCCTTCCGGGTACGACCTAGAGTTGCCTTGAAACGTGCTATCGATGAGCGTTCGCGATGCCGGAACCGGCGTTCACGTTGCCTGGAATCCGTGTTCACCTTCCCCGGAATCGATGTTCACGATCCCCGGAATCCGTGTTCACGATGCTTTGGAATAGATGTTCACCTTCGGCTGGAATCTGCGTTCACGATGCCCCGGAATACGCAGCGCGAGGTCGTACCCGTCGCGTCACCCGCTGGCGCAATGGCAAGATGGTTCTGAGATGGGCCGCTTCGGCTCTGCTCGCCACGGAGAAAAATTTCCGTCGTATCATTGGATACCAATCGCTACCGATCCTCGAAGCGAAGTTAGCGGAGGTCACTGAGAATCAAGCGCTCGACAAGCACGCCAAAGTCGGGTAAACCATGTGTCAGGAGCCGCCACCACCTCGAACCTTCAACTATGGTGGGGGCACCTCCCTGCACTACGAGCCAGGGCGCAAGCATAAAGACTGCCGCCCAGAGCACAACCTGGACGGCATACTGGAAGCGGCCCTTGACGCACCAGTAGATGAGCAGCAGCGCAGGCGTGAGTTTGAGCGCGATCGCAGCACCAAGCAGAGCGGGCGCTGCATGTGGTCTGTTCGCCAATCGCACTGAGGCCACGACCAGCGCCAGCACCAGCAGGTTCACCTGCCCGTTCAGCAACTCGTTCTGTGGATTACGTCACCGAAAACCGCAACGACGCCAGCGAGGGCGAGAACGCCAAAAGTGCGCGCCCGCCCCGGACAACGGGCAGCGGCATTCACGACGTACAGCAGGCACGCCGACGAAAGCATGAACCACAGGACCGCTACGGTGCGGGGGGGGAGCTCGGCCAACGGCCTGATGAGCGTGGCCAGCAACAACGGGTAGATGTAGGGAAACTGGCTACCAGTGTTATACGGGTCCGAGCCGGAGTACAGCGCTGTGGACGACGCAAGGTAGCTTACCAGGTCGTCTCCACTCGGCCGCTCTGCCTTGCGAATTGCCTGGGCGCACCAGACGACACCTCCAACCAGCAGGAGAACCACGGCAGCTGCGGACGCGCGGCGCCGGGTGAACGCAGTCATGGGTTCGTCACTCCGCACCTACCCATGCTGAGATCCGTAGTAAGTGAACAGGTCAGAGTATAGGGTATTGGATAAGAGGCCGCTCGGTACTGAGTAGCGGTGCTCGGAATACGCACTCGAGCGTACCTTCGGAGAGCATAAGCGTCGGACGAAGGTCATTCCTCACTTCTTCACCGAGGACGCCGCTGTGAAAATCAGCTACGCCGTCCTCCTGGCCGTTACGAACAAATGGCGAGGCGTGAGGATGGACGTGTTCCCTCGGTCAACGGAGTTCTGAGCTAGCGGTTCTTCTCGAGATGCGACCTAACCAGTTTTAGGTTTTTTTGTGCTTTGACATGGCCGGGTTGGATCTGCAGCACCCGTTCATAGTGGGCCGCGGCCTCGACCAAAATCCCTTGTCGGGCGAGAGCGTTGCCGAGGCTCAAGTGCGCCAGAACCGAGTCGGGCTTGATTGACACGGCCTGACGATAGTGACCGATCGCTTCTTCGCCGCTACCCTGGAGCAACAGGGCCTTGCCCAAGTTGTGGTGCACATCAGCGAAGTCGGGCCAGGCCCGCAGGGCACTACGAAAATGCCGGATCGCTTCCTCGCTATCCCCCTGCATCAACAGTGCGACACCGAGATTGTTGTGCGCTAGAGCCAGGTCCGGATCGACTCGCAAAGCGTAACGAAAGAGCTTCATCGCCTCGTCCGTCTTGCGCTGCGCCAGCAGCACGTGGCCCAGGTTGTTGTGCGCTAGGGCAAAGTCTGGTTTGATCTCGACGGCGCGACGATAATGTCGAATCGCTTCCTCTCGCTTACCTCGAGCCGATAGCATGATGCCCAGGTCATAGTGTGGTTGGGCATCTCCGGGAGTGGTGCGAATTCGATGTTTGTAGCCGTCGAGGCGCGCCCGGTGATCCTTTATCGCGAAATCGCGTTTCAGAATCGCCAGCTCGGCGCTATCGGTAGGCACCAGCTGAAACCACAAGTCCCCCATCTCATCCGATGAGTGCGGACCGAATACCACACGCCGGGGAGGATGGTGCGGGTTGAACACATTGTCGGAGGAGTTGTCGTAGGTGTATTCCATTTCGAGCTTGGTACCCCGGGGTAAGAACACCGGCTCGGCGAATCGATACTCGTCCTGCCAGTTGAAATCCCATTCCTTGATACGGATGAGCCACCTCGTCGTGCCATCGGCAAGCGTGGCATAGCCTTTCATGTCCCGTGCCAGGTAATGGGCATGCGGGTACACGCCGAGCACCTCCACGTCGACTGGCAACTCGAAGGAGTCTTTGATCGTATAGTCTTTCTTTCCGGCAGGAATGTCGATGGTATGGGAGCCAAGCCTGAGTCCGAGAGGAATGCGCGTGGGTGCCTTCTCGGTAAAGTAGAATCCTACCGCGCAGCGAACCACCTCTGGCTTGCCGCTGGGCAGAAGGTGCACCTTGAGGAGAAGGTCGCTGCCTTTCTCCAGGCGCCAGGCCATACCCTCGGGGGCGGCCATCGGGACCTTGCCCGGTGTCCAGCCCAAGAATTGGCCGTCGGGGCTACTGGCGTCTCCAGGATACATGCCCTCATAGCCCGGCTCGGGATCTTGTTCATCGAGATATCGGGTCGAACGCGTTTTATCAATTTGCATTACGGTGTGATGGACGATTCGCGGATTCCCTCCTCGAAATTCGACGGCTCTCACGTATTTCCTGGTCGGTAACGGTATCGGGATCACGAAGCTGCGAAACACATCTCGATCCCCGGCCGGCAGAGTGTAAGGCTCAGCCATTTCGATCACCAGATCCGGTTCGCCGAGTTGCCAGCCCTCGGTAAACTGCGGCAGTGGGGGCAAATCATCCGGGTCTCCCTCCAGGGCGCCGTCCTCGACCCACTTGCGGAAGGTGGCGATTTGGTCGGACGTGAGGCGGCGCTGGCCCAGGAATTCGCCGTATCCTTCTTCGGGCAGCCAAGGTGGCATGAACCGACTTCCGGTGACGACCGCAATCTGTCTGGCCCGTTTGCGCACATCTTGGTAGCTCAACAAGCTGAAGGGTGCCGGCTCACCGGGGCGATGACACGCTGCACAGTTTTCAAACACAATCGGCGCAATATCCTTGTTGAACGTCAACCTGCTTGAAGAGCCTAGAAGGCTCGCGTTCTGAGATCGCACTCCTTTCGTAGCGCCGAATACAACGACGCCTGGGAAGATGAGTATTGCGAGGGCTAAGTGGGCCGAGCGGGTCATTGCAAATCCGGGATAAAGCAGCCGACGGCAGGGGTCATGGCGCGTTCCACCGGCCTCCCCTCGAGGATCGCCTGTAGGGCTTGCTCGAGATCGTGTTGGGTCGGTTTCGCCCGTGCCTTGCCAAAATCGACGTAGCGGTCATCAATACGGCCGCGATACACCATCCGCCCACTCACGAAGACGGCAGCCTCCGGTGTCACCCTCACCTGGGTTTTCCTGACCAGCCCGTGTTGCAGATCGCGCAGAACACCCCAGGAGTAACCGTATTCCTTCACATGCTCACGAATGGCTTTCACCGATTCGTCCGGATCGGAATACACGAGCCAGAACCGGACGTTGTCCGACGGAACTTCGCTTGCAGTCGTTGGAGCTCCGGTGTGTAACGGTTCGAGATCGGACAATCGGTACGGGTGAAGAGAAAGACGGTCGCTTTGGCATCCGTCTGCTTTAGGGGGTCGACCTGTCGACCCTCCAAATCGAGCAATGACCACTGCGTCGATAACCCCGCCTCTCCAAAGCGTAGCAGTGCCACCGCCACGGCCAAAAAGACCGTTACCATCCGCCGAGTCGTCCGTCCGCTCGGTAACACGCTGCGACTCCTAATCCTTTACAGGTGGGGGGTTACGGGAACACCCTGCCCATCATTCATAACGGCCCGTAGACTCGCCCCATTATACTCACCCCCCCGAGTACCCAGCGACAGCCACCGGGGTCAAAAACGAGCAAAAAAAAACGGGGCGCCAACTGGCGCCCCGTTTCGAGTCGGTGCTTCGAGACTAGAGCTTACGTCTTTTCAAACTTCTAACCCTGGTCAAAAATTGAAGCGCACTCCCAATCTTAAAATACGGGGTGCTTCGAACGACGCTGGAATCAGGAAATTGGAGTTATCTATTTGCAGTGACTTATAGGATTGAATCCGGCTGACGTTGCCTAGATTGAAGACATCCAAGATGAGCCCCAGTTTCATTCGGTCCCCGAACGGAAACTGCTTTTCCAATCGGACGTCGATCTTGTGTCTGAAGTCGTGGCGTATGCCACCGGCTTGCAGTGCAGCCGAATCGATGTTGCCCTCCACCACGATTCCGGGAATACCCAGCGGAGGCTGCTGGCAACCGCCACCACCGCCGCCGTCTCCTTTCGCTCCGCCGCCAGCACTACCGGAGGGGCAGAGCGGGTAGAAGCGCTGCTTGTAGGATCCCTGAATGGATTGGTCACTTTCGATTAACTTGATGGGAAAACCGGTCTGGGCCTGGTAGAAGCCGCTCAGGAGAACATCGTAGGGTAAGGTATAGGTCCCCTGGAGCTTGAACTGGTGGGGAGCGTCCAGGGCGAGAGGGCCAATAGCTCTGATGAACTCATTGGGGCTATTGTATATCCGGTTCCTGGTCGTCGTGCCTTGGAAGTCATTGGCGACGTTGCCCGTGCTTGAGCTAAAGTTGTAGGCGGCCATCAATTGCCAGCCGTCACGAAAGCGCCTTCGTACGGCAAACTCAATCCCGTTGTAGTCTCGGTAAATTTCGTCCGCAAAGCTGGGGTTGGTCATCACCGTTCTACTCGAGTCTCCCCGGAATTCCGGCCGCAGGACAAAGATGGTGTCAGGCTCGCCGGTGCTCTGGTTGGTCACGCCAAGCGTACGGTAATCATTAAACGGGTTTGTTTGGTCTCCTGAGCTCCGAATAACAATCGTCTCGAGGAGGTTACGCTCCCTCTTAATGGTTGCTTGCACCGAGGCCACCATGTTGCTACTCACCTCGTGCTCGACGGTGAAGTGAAACGAATCCACGTAGGAATCTGTCATGTCGGGGTCGGCGAGGTCCGAACGATCTCTAATAACGGGGTTCAAGGTACTCGAGGTAAGGTCCCCCTCCTCACCCGCCTGGAATGTGAGGTCACCATTGAAGTCGTTCCATTCGTAGGTCTCGCTTCCTCCTGAAGAGGGTCCGACGGAACTCATATCCTGGGTGAGGAGGGCCTTGAACTGTCGCCCGTAGTAGGCCTTGATAGAGGTCCTTTTTTGCTCACCCAGCGCGTACACCATGCCAAGGCGCGGCGCCCAGGTGCTAAAGTTGATGACGTCGCGGACCTCCTGGAAGGTGGCCACGGGGAACCAGCGGCCGCCACCCCGACTCTGGGTGGGGAGCCAGCCTTCCGTGGTTACGTGGCGTAGTCCCACGTTCAGGGTGAGCCGATCTCCGATCGTCCATTGGTCCTGCACAAAGAATGAAAAGCGGTCAATGCCCGTGGATTGAGTGTTCGGTAACCACTCCTTGGTTATACGATAGGCCGCTCCGTTCGAAAGCTGTTGTCGGGTGTCGACATTATTGGGGAAAGTAAACGTCCGCTCGGAGTTAGGGAAATCCACGGAGACGCCAACCTTGAACTCGTGTGAGCCACTCGCGTTCTCCATGAAGTGCGAGACATTAGCGCCCGTTCCCCACGTGCACCGGCAAAGCATATGGTATAGGTCCCCGGTGAGCCCCCCGAATTCCAATCCGGTCACCCCGTCCGTATAGCCGATGATCGCGTCAGGGTTGTTGGGAATATCGTGAACAAACTCTTTCCACTGCCGGTTGTACCTTGCGTCCACAATGGTATCGGTGCCGATTAGGTGCGTCAGACCGAAACCGAAGAGATACTGGTTCCGCCTTTGGGTCTGCCAGGTCAACGGGTCGTCGGCGTTTCTGAAACTGGTAACGTTGGACGGATACCTATCTTGATTCCGAGTTGTGATTGAGCCGTATAACCGGGTGGCCGAGGCCAGCTGAGCCGTGATCTTGAAGAACGAATGAGTCTGATTGGTCTCGAATGGCTGGGTGGGGATGATGGGTTGTTGCAGCGAGTGGTTCAGCCGACGGAGATTGCCGAAGAACCAGACAGCATCTTTCTTGATCGGTCCCCCGAAAGTTCCGCCTATGTCCTGGTCCTTGATCACACTCGTTCCGACCCCCCCAGCTTGTTCCACTTCCTCAGCCGTGAGGTTGTCCCACTCCAAGCTATCGCCTTTGTAGAACATGTACGCTGAACCGGAGAGGTCGTTTCCTCCTGACTTGGTCACGAAGTTGAAAACCCCGCCATGGGACATGCCAAACTCCGCCGTTTGACCCGTGGTCGTTACCTGGACTTCCTCGATCATGTCGATCGGGATTTCCGTCAAGATGTAGCCTACCGTGGTGTCATTGGCGACCGCTCCATCAATGAGGTACAGGTTGCCCCGGGGGTCGCTCCCGAGAACCGATTGTGCCGGAGCGAATTGATACTCAGTATCGATGATGCCCGCCATCGACGTGAGGAGATCGTCGTAATCGCGTCCCAGGGGGATGTTCTCGAGCCGCTCCCGCTCGAGCGTCCGCATCGCCTGCGAGCTCTTGATGTCGACCAGCGGCGATGTTCCAACGACGGTCACGCTCTCCTCCACCCCGGACGGGGACAGCGTCGCATCGATTGCAATGACCTGCCCTGCCCGCAGGATGATCTCTGTATAGGTAGCGGTTTGGAATCCCGTCAACTCGACCATCACCGTGTAGTTGGACGAGGGCTGTAGCCTCAGAACACGGTAGGTACCCAGTTCCGACGTTGTTCGAACTTCCGCCTTGATGTGATCCGGACTCGTGACCGTCACCGTAGCGCCCGGTACCCCGAGCCCTTGAACATCCGTGACCTTGCCGTAGATTTGTCCGGTGATTTCCTGCGCGAAGGCCGCCCCGCAGGCCAGTAAAAGGGCCAGCGGCACCACCACCAAGGCGCGTAGTGGTGGCCCACCTTGAGCAATTGCTTTAAATAACATTTAGTCTACCTCCTCCTGAATGTAAGACTCCTCGGCGAACACATGCAAGTTGTATTCCACTGCCAGCCACCGAAAAATAACACATAAGTCCGTAGAAATAAACGTGTTAGATGGCCGTACCCCTGCCCGATACCCTTTCGTGTTCAAAAATTTGGATGTCATCCGACCGACCAGGCGGTCAGTCCGGAACCCTCGATCAGGTTAATCTTCTATCTGAGAATAGCTTGGAGGGACTAGCGACTTACGAATCCGTCGTTCAGAACGATGGATCGGCGCCTTCGGGAGATTGGATTTTTGACCCAAATAGTCGGAATCATGGTTAACCGGCGACATTTAACCGGCGATTTTTTTGAACGCCACAAGCAAGGTGATGTGACCCTCGCGGTGATGGTGTAGTATTCCGTGCGGCAACGCCCGGGGGACGCACGAAATTTACCAAAATTCAATACAGGGAGTCAGCCACGATGCACGCGGATCTTTCCCCCCGCCTTTTGGCGATTTTCCTCATGACCATCCTTGCCGCGGCGTCAACGGCGCGGTCCCAGACGGACATCTCCGAGCTTGCCGGTTTGAAAGCTCGGAGCATCGGCCCGATATTGTCAAATTAAGGTGAGGTACCACAATTATGGTGTGGTCAGGCTAGGTGTAGCAACGCCCATATCTTGTGGTCCGCGCTCCCAACTTGACAGCAATGGCACCGCCCGAATGGGCGGAGGTCATCGGGGAATGAACGAAATCCGTTCGTTCACCGAAAAGTACCGACGCCTACGCTGGGCTCGAGTAGCTTCTCAGACGGCGGGTCCAAACCGGCAGCAGGACCGCTCCCACGAAGCACGGTCCCACGAGCATCCCAACCCAGAGACCGGACACGCCGTAGCTCTTCTTCGCGACCGAGGGCCAATGGTTGTTCGCATCGGTCGCGTTCATCATCGGGAACATCGGGTTCGCCTCCGGAAACGTCTTCTACGAGTCGCTCCTGCCGCACGTCGCCAAGCCCGACGAGATCGACCGCGTTTCCACCGCCGGCTACGCAATAGGCTACGTCGGGGGCGGACTACTCCTCGCCCTGCATTTTGCGTGGATCAGTTGGCCGGACAAGTTCGGGTTCGCCGACGGAGCCGAGGCATCCCGGTACGCGTTTCTAAGCGTCGCCATCTGGTGGATTCTGTTCACGATACCCATCCTGAGAGGCGTTCCCGAACCGCCACGCAAGCTCCAAGGCGACGAGCACGAACGGATGAACCCTCTCCGCGTCGTCCGAGATGCGAGAAGCCGTACCGGTTCGTCCGGAACTCCTGGAGCACGCCGGCTTGCTGGTGAAGCCAGGTGAGAAGCTCTAGAGGCGTTGGCTTCAGCTTCAGCTCCTCGAGGCGGCGTTTCGCAAGGGCAAGGAACTCCATCTTCGAGAGATCGTCGGTCTTTCCTCGCGTGTGAAGCTTGTAGGCGAGCTGGCGAAGAATGGAGACCGCCGCGTCGACGTCGACCAGGGGTTTTCGCCACTTGCTCAGGAGCACTTCGAGACACTGCCGGTAGAAGTCGGCGCGGCGTTTCGGGATCTCGCCACCCTGGAGCACCACGAGGCACAGAAGTGTCAACAGCAGCGGTGAGCCCGTGAACTAGATCCACCGAGGCTTGGAGCACGATCTCCTTTTCCAGATCTTGAGCCCATCGCAGCCGTCGGGCGAACCAGACGTTCGTCCCTATCAGGGCGACCCACCACGCGAGAAGAGTGGGGAGTGCCGCATAGGGTAGAATCTCCGAAAGGAAGACGGCGATGAAGATGAGGGCGCGGCTCACTGCTACGGCGACCCACCTCATCTGCACGAACCACTGCGCATGGCGGCGCACACGGTCGCCGCGCAAGGGAAGAGAAAGGGCATCCGACGTCCGCGGGAAGGTGGGATCACGACGAGCGCCGTGGTGCCTTGGTGCACAACTCCGATAGAGGCCGAGAGCTTGCTTGGCCCCGACTCCCATCATCCGATCATCTCGCTATCAGGGATCCCGAGCGCCGTCATGGTGTTGAGAATCTTGCACCCGATCCTTGCCTCGACTCTCTGTGCCGCCAACCCTCTCGCTCGCATCGCTGAGCCCCACGACGGCCTTGTAGCGATGGAACGTTGTCTCGACTTTGCTCCGTTTGCTGTAGCCCGATTCTGTGTGCCGCTTTCGTTTGCCGAGCCAAGCTTGTGTTGCAATGTTGCGATTGCGCTGTCGGCTGCTCGCCGGCCCCGATGCGAACTGGGCCTCCTTGCGCAGCAGTATCAGCACCCTCGGCGAGCGATGAGCGCTGTGATTCTCGACCTGTCCTTCATCATTATTGATCCAGCGGGAATGGTACCGCTGGTGGCCCTACGACGAACGAAGAAACCCGGGTCGGCGCGCGCGGGCACTTGCCGAGATCACGCGATCAATGGGCCGCGGAGCTGGACAACGCAATCGCGAGGGACCCCAGCAATCGACGCGCAGCGACTAAACTGGCTCAGGCGGCGTCGCGCCATTCGTAGCGGTGGTGGAGCCCACCCACTCGCGGCAACGCGACGACTTTTGCGGTCGGTGATGGTCGGGGCGTGACGGGTCTTGAGTTCGGGGTGTCTTTGTCGAGACCCAAGTGGCAACGGTCCTCGTGGTAGTAGCTGATGTACAAGCGCATGAGCCGGACGAGATGCCGCTCACTGAGGACAACTACATGCTCTAACATCTCGCGGCGGCAGTTTCCGATCCAGCGTTCGGCGGTACCGTTTTGCCAAGGGCTGCGATAAGAAATGCGAACAGGCTTTGTGCCCATGGCCCTGATGAACTCCACCACTGCAGGGCTGAAAATCGCGTCGCGGTCAAAGACCAAGTATCGTGGTGCCGTGTCGTATGGGAACGCCTCGCGCAGTTGTTGAATCACCCACGCTGACGTGGGGTTGTACGTCGCGTTGAAGTGCAAGATATGGCGACGGCCGTGCTCGATGACGAAGAAGCCGTACAGCAGCCGTAGCGACGCCGTCGGTACGGCGAACAGATCCATCGCGGCGATGTCGTCCTTGTGGTTCCGCAAGAACGCAATCCATCGCTTCACTTCGTCGGGTTCGGCTCGGCGGTGCGGCATGTATCGCGACACCGTCATCTCGCTGACAACGAATCCGAGCTTCGTCAGCTCAGCGTGGATACGAGGTGCACCCCAGCCGTCTTGGGCCATCGTGCGGACGAGACGACGAATCTCGGCATCAATCCGAGGTCGACCTGGATAGCGCGGACGGGAGATCCGAGCCCAGTATCGGCGGAACCGATCTCGATTCCACCGGGCGACCGTGTCGGCGTTCACGATAACGAGCCGGCTCGCCCACGCTGGCCACGAGCTTCGGAGCGCAACCCAGAATGCTCGGTCCGTGTCCTCGAGCGGTGGCCGGGGGCGCTCCTTCTTCAACGCCGTAACTTGCTGCCGCAGCGCCAGGTTTTCAATCACGAGGTCGGCTCGGCACCGACACATCGCCCGGATCGCACGGGCGCCGAGTGAGACGAGGAAGATGAGGACACGGAGCATGGCGGCAGAGTTTGCCGTCTCAAGACCGGGATCTCAAGCGGGAGATGCGCTCGTTGGCCGAGGCGTGAACGGTGCGTAAGTCCTTGATTTCAGGAGCGGACGGATATTGATGATGCACAACCAGATCTTGTGACCGATGTATCCGAGGATGGGGTCGATCATCGTAACGATGAGTCGGCCGTCTGCTTTCATGAGCCGCCGTGCTTCGTGGATGACCCCGTCGTGATCGGGAATGTGATTCAAGCTCGCGACCAGTGTGACTGTGTCGAACGCATCGTCACCGAACGGCAGTCGTGACGTGTCCTCCACGATCTGGGCGCCGCCTCCCCAGTCGTAGACGTCGACACCGATGCCGTTACCGTACGTGTGAACGAGACGGTTGTTTCCGCATCCGATATCGAGCAGCTTGCCGCGTATATAAGGGATGACGGCGCAGATTCTCTCTTGAACGAGAGAGGTCAGGTGTAGTTTCTCGTTCGCCTCGTCCGGTAGCAGCACCAACCGGAGCGGGATACCGACGAAATCGTACGTCGTTTGGAGTAACGTCTTGGCCACGGAACGACATTATACTTAACCCAGAAGCATGATCGGTATCGCCGACGACGCACTGGGGACGTACTCTCTCGCTACCAAGTACTTCTACGTCTTGCTATTCGCGCTTTGGGTGGCGCTCGTCTACCGGTTTCGGCAAGCCTGGAGTCTCGTGGGCGGTACCGTGCTCGCGTGCGTCTACGCGTACCTCGTCGTCCAGGCCCCGCTCGGGCGACCCTACGCGCTTTACCCGGGAACGGACCGCACCTTCAATGTCGCCATGGTGGCGACGGCGGCGACGGGGCACTCCGCGTTCGAGAGCTATCAAGTCGGGTTCGGCGATCACGAGCCCCTGTGGCGTTGGTCGATGTCCGTCGTCAGCCTGCGAGATCCCGCAAACGTCGTCTTGGTCTACTCGTTTCTCACCCCCGTGGTCACGTTGCTGCTCGCGTTGAGCCTCTACTTCGGTTTGCGCGCGGGGGACGGGGCAAGCGCGGCGCGGTGGGAGCTGGCTCTCGTCGTCTACTGCGTGCTGTTGTTGAGCTCCGCTCCGAACGAGCGGTTCGGAGTGTTCGAATCGTTCTGGCCGATGACGTTTCTGCTCAAGCCGAACCACGTCCTTGGGTTCGTCCTCATCCCGTGGTATATACGTGCGTTCACGAGACAGCGAACCCTGGTTGCTGCCCTTCTGCTTGCTCTTTTATCGTGGGTGTTCTTGCTCCATTGGGCGTACCTGGGTGTCGGGCTCGCACTCTATCCCGTGACCGCCAAGCTTCTCGGTCGCGCTCCCGAGTGGAAACGCGCGTGGCTCGTCGCGGCGGTTTCGCTAGCTGCAGCTGTTCCATACATCCTCTTCCTGTTCGACAACTTCCCGCCTACCCAGACGACGGTCGGGCTGCACATCTGGGAGGGGACGTACGCGTTTCGTGAGGGCTATTGGAACGTGTTCGCGGTGGGATACGAGCACGGGCTCATGTTCATCTTGTCACTCGCAGGGCTCTGGGTCATGTTACGTCGCAAGAGTGAGATCGATGTTCTTTGGCTCAGCGTCGTCGCAGGCTCGGCCGTCATTTGGCTCGCCTATCTCCTGGGGTTCGCTCTTAGAAAAACCGTCGAGCCCGAGGAGTTTTACTTTTTCGCGCGTTTCGTTTTGGCGGTGGCCTCGGGAACGGGCGCGTACTTCGTCATAGAGCAAGCCGGAAAGCTGGTGTCGAAGCCGATCACCGTCGTTCCTCGCGGCGTATGTCTCTTTCTGCTGTTGACTCTCCCTCTCAGTTTTCCGTATTGGTGGAATCCGGTGACGATGGATCGTTACTTCGACCGCTCACGCCCTCCGATTCCAGACGAAGTGACCCACTTCGCTGCGTGGGCACGCGATGCGACGGACCCGGACGCGGTTTTCGTGGCCGGTCCGCGCACAGCGAGCTGGATAGCTGCGCTCTCCGGCCGTCGGGTACTCCTGACGGGATCGCTTCGTCCTCCCAACGACTACGAGAGAAGGCGCGAACTCACCGAGCGCCTGCTGGAACGTCCGGACCCGGATGGGTTCGAGGCGGCGCACGACGAGTATCACGTCACCCACGTTGCACTCGACTCCGATCTTATGGAAGAGTTCGACGTCGATAGGGCGACTGTCGCCTCTCTCCCGTGGTTGACAAAGGTGTATGAAAACGACGAGCTGAGTGTATACGAGCTCGACTTCCACTAGGCGGGGCTCTAGCACGAGTATCGCTAGGCTGAGACCGAGCTGTCCCGATTGAGCCTTCGCCATTTGCAGCGGGTGAAGAAGCGAACGACGAACCATTTGGCAGGTACTGTCAAGTTGAGGCTGACAGCCGTTCCTGATGCCGGTAGGGTCGAGGGCTGGCGCGGTGCTCCGTAGGCGCGGCCTATCTGTTTCTCCCCGTTTCCTGTGGGAGTGCCTCACTAGCCGCACCGTAAGTCCGTTTCCAGCCCTTATGGTGCAAAAACTCAGCCGGTCATCTTCTGCAGCCGTAGGTGACTTCCGCTAACGATGCTTGCGACGAGCACATTTGTCTCGCCACAAATCTTCCTGGTCTCGCTCCTGGCCGGTTGGCTGAACCAGGAGCAGCAGAAGGTCCTCGAGTTCAAGGTGGATATTTTGCCTTGCCGTCCGTGAACCGTGAAACGACGCCTTCAGCTGGAGATGTCTAGCAATTCCATTGGACTCAAGCAGAAGGTCGTAACCCGCTGTGATCCGCAAAAAAGAAGATCGGCTGGAAGCAGCCGACCATAGCAGGTCTAAAACGCGCAATCAACGCTGGATCGACTTTTTGCGGAGCACAACCCCTCCGAGCTACTCGAATCTTCGCCGATACCATCGCCACCAAGGCCGGTATTGTCGAATTGCGAACACAACCAAGACGGATTCGGCGCGCCTGGAAGCACAGATCTACCTCGCGATACTTGGCTAAACAGAATAGATCTGCTATTTACACTAAATATATAAGTTATTTATAAGACAAATATATCAATTAAGTCAATATATTTTATTGTACTTACGGCTCGGACGAAGCGATCCACTCGCAAAACTCGCAAAACCCACCCGTATGGGCCAGGTTCCGACCTGTGTTTCAGGGTTTCCAACCGAGACCGGATAGCTCTAGCCTGCACCATCCGCCACCCAGTCTGGCCAATTGTGGCACTGCAGAGACGCGTGAGATTTTCCGCGCGGTTGGCGGGGTTTGCGGGATCAGGTGGCACCAGAGACGCGCTAGAAGGGCTGAACGGGCCTCATTTTCTGCATTCGTCTCTAATCCCGATTTTCGAGTGCCACGTTTGCACCAAATAAGGTGGTGGGCCGCTGACAAGGCCGTCCGGCGGCGGAAAAGAGGCCACCCGAGAAACCAGAATCGAGGCCGAGGCTACCGCGGCGTAGCCGGCTAGCACGTTCTGGTCCAGGTGCGCCTAGGCCTCCTTGATGCCCTTATCTTGCTCTCGAATTGAGCCTCAACCAGGGTCCGCCAAGGCTTGAGCGAAGCTGCCTCCCGCGTGGGTCGGAGTCCTCATGGCCGAGGATTCTAGCTTCCATTGGCGAACCAAGCCTAGACACCTCTAATCCGAAACATCCCGGCGTGCGGGTCTTGAGTTCGTTTGTGTTTTTGGGTACGACGAGGAGAAAACGCAGACATCGTTCACGACTGAGGAGTCGCCGCATCGGCGGTTGCCAGCAACTCACCAAGCCAGGTTGACCATTCATTGTCATACTTCACACCAATAGATTCGTTGATGTAATTCACGTATCCATCATAGTCGCCCACACGAAGGTAGCCGATAAAACTATCTATCTCTTCCGGATGCTTCTCAAACATAAAACGCATAGCCAAAAGGCACCTTTCGTAGACTCTTGCTTCCTGATAATCGTCGAGGGCAAATACTTCGCTTAGACGTAAGCTATATCGATATGCTCTCGCTAATATAATAATTCGTTCGGTGATGTTGTCGGCTTTTGAAATATATTCTGCTAAGCCCTCCCCCCACCAAAGCATGTTGTGAGTGCCAAGCCAAGGGCCATGCTTGATAAAACGTCCATCCAAATAGTGAATGTATTCGTGTTCCAAATTCCAGATCGGGCTCTCTGGTAACCAATCTGCGTTATGAGCATAGAACCGAGCAATGTTTGAAGGATCTGACGGTTCACCCTCCAAATAAATGCCACCGTTGGAAGTACTATTTCCAAAGAGAAAATAAGAATATGTCTCATAGCTGTCGTAATTCGAATATACTACTATCTCAAGACGCACGTTCATATCATCTGCAACGGGCTCGTAGTTTGTGTTTAGTCGCTGGTGAAAAGCCGCCTCCAGCTCTCGGAGCTTTACACACGCTTTATCCATTTCAAACGGCGTCATGCTTTGCGTTCGAATGGTAAGATTCTGATTGCAAGAGTATTCCATCGACAAGAGTCTTCTTGCAGTCTCCGTTCTAATGCCGCAGATCCCAAAATCAGCACAACCATTGGTGCCGTAGACATCGTAGACACCTTCCACCGCTGCGATCCAGATAGATGCGTATGGACCAAGCGGGTCATAATAGTCAAGAACGCTTCTGACCCTGGACACAACAGTCGAATAAACAGGGGCTGACTTATACTCAAGAAAGCGCGTTAGCTCTCGTGCAGCCCCGCCAAGTATTATCTTTTGATCGTACGCATAATTGACGCGCACGAGCTCATCCGAGGTCGCAAGGTCGTGCAATATGTTCATCAACTCCGCATCGGTGGCGACGGCGTCAAGATAATCGTACGAATCGTAGGCCCGAGATAACCAGTAGAAAAGATTGTCTGCGGCGCCAGATAAATACGAAGATTTAGCGTGACGGGAGTCATACTGTGCGAGCCAAGCTTTAACTGTGGGAAGATACCGAACCCGATACCCACCTCTCGATCCAGTTCTTCCATCTCCAAGAGCGTCCATGGCGTCAAAGACTTGCCCTAAAACGTAACCATGCTCACCGGTAGTGTCATAGAAATGAGGGTTCTCTATGAATGCATCCAGTGCCTCAGCCACCGCGCGATCAACTTCATCAGTCCAGTTGATGAAGGGTTCATCGGAGTCATTGTAGTATCCAGCGCGTAGAAAATAATACAGATTGTGTATACCTAAGGAATTGGTACCATCGTACGTTGTAGCAAATTGGGCCGTGGCCCGTGCGACATAGATCATGTTCTCTTCTTGAAAAGCAGCCGCACGAATTTGCTCGGGTGCCCTAGAGAACAACGGAGATATACAACCGAAAGATACAAATTGAATATACTCCACCAGCGCAGATCCAGATCTGACAACCGAGTCACAGGGTACGTCAAATTCGTTGGCTTCTGAGATCAGATCAATAGCCGAACTTTGGGAGATTAAAGGACGAGGTCGCGAAACTGGGGCGTTAGGAGGCTGTTCACCTTCACGTGGGGCTTTAGGGCGCTGTTCAGCTTCAGCCGAGGTGGTGATAAGAGCCAACATCATAGTTGTAAAGAGAATTTTCATATTTTTGCAGCCTCCTTTAGCCCGACCTTGCCCAGGAAAAGTGGATAGTGGGCTTGATCCGATTTCGTGGAGGTGTCCCGAGGTCATTGCAAAAAAGCCCCTCAGGCCGTGCATATCCTGGACCGATTCCACATCATGTCGATGCTGAGCAAAGCCATCGATAAAGTGCGGATGTAAAGCTCGCGGAGCTTGTTCAATACAACCCCCGTTCCATTCGGAGCTATCTCTTGAAGAGAACTTCCGGTTCCTGTGGAAATAATGTTTCTCCTTACTGGGCAGGACGATTTCTCGACCGGTGGTGCACTCGAGTCATGCGCTCACGAATCGAGCCGATGAAAAGGGGTGGATCGCTCGATATGCAACCATCGTGAGCTCATTCTCAATTGGTTCCGTGCCAGGGGAACCATCTCCGCCGCCGTGGTTGAGGGCTTCAACGGATGTGTCCCGAGGTCCGTGGAAAAAGAACGGCGCCCTCCACTCCGTCATCAGAGTATCATATCAGGCGGCAACCTCCGCGTGTTCGAGAACCTCGCTCAGACGTTGGTAGCCGTCGATGCGCCGTAGTTGAGCCTGGCCAGAGGCGATAAGCCCAAACAGCAAAGCGACCGCGGACTCCTTGCTGGAGAACGACGCTTGGGTTTTCGTCCGGCGTCGAAACTCGCGGTTGAGATTCTCCAGAGTATTGGTCGTGCGAATCGATTTCCACATGACACGAGGGAATTCGTAGAAGGTCAGCAGCTGATTACCGGCCTCATCTAGGCTTCGGACGACGGCCGGCGCGAGATGATTCTGTTATCTACACTGAGCGACTTCTTGTATCAGAAAACCGCGCTTCTAGGTGAGCGTCAACACACGGAGCATGGCGGCAGAGTTTGCCGTCTCAAGACCGGGATCTCAAGCGGGAGATGCGCTCGTTGGCCGAGGCGTGAACGGTGCGTAAGTCCTTGATTTCAGGAGCGGACGGATATTGATGATGCACAGGTGGCTTGTTCGGATTCAGATTCAATTGAAGATGGAAAGTTGTGGGCAGCGATCTCATCGGTCGCGTCGAAGATAGGCTGCACGGGGGAAACACTACGCACGTGGGTGCGGCAAGCGGAGCGTGATGCGTGGAAGCGAGCCGGGCTGACGACGGACGAGCGTCAGCGGCTGAAGGAGCTTGAGCGAGAGAACCGTGAGCTAAAGCGGGCGAACGAGATTCTTCGCAAGGCGTCGGCGTTTTTCGTCCAGGCGGAGCTCGACCGCCGACCGAGGTGATGGCGTCCTGTGCCAAAACTCGGCCCTTTCGAAATAGGCCATAAATCAGCAACTTAGTGTCTGTGTTTGCGACCGGGCCAAGGGCCGTGGGCTTTACAATCGTCTTGGGCGGGCGGGTCGTCACCATGCAGATGACCTCCTAGTCGAGAGCGAATATCGAAGCGTGTGCCTGAAGCTGTTTTTCACGCTACGCCGAGCGGGCCCACCAAGGGGCTACCGTCGCCGGCGACCATTTACGCGGCACGGCAGTAGTAGTTGAGAACGCCTTCGCGGTAGGGACCGCCCTTACGGGCGGCCCCCCGCACAGATCCCAGCGAGCGCTGCTAACGCACTGGGCTCCTACCTCAGGTCATGACGCGCAGTCGCTGTTCGGGGTACGGGTGCAAAATACGAATAGGTGGAAACCAGCGGTCGGCCAAACGGTTCATGCGCTCCCCGGTCATCCGGTGTCGTTGGCTCCTCTGCCGTAGCGTACGGAGCCACAGACGGTACACCTGATACTTGAAAGCGCCGAGTTTCCGTTGGTTACGAGGCACCGCATAATAGTTGAAATGCCCCTGCATGACCGACCTTAGCCATTGCCCCACCTCAGGGACAGGATGGTGCAGCCGTCGCTTCAGCTCGATTTTGATCTCGCGAAGTTTCGACTGCAGCCGTTTCCGCATCGTCTGCCGAAGCACTATGCATTTCCCATTCCTTGTCTTGTCACACGTATGTGTGAAGCCAAGAAAGTCGAAAGACTCGGGTTTCCCCTCGCCGCGCCGTTTGCGGTTCTCGGCAGCATAGCGGCCGAATTCCATCAGGCGCGTCTTTTCGGGGTGCAGTTCAAGATGGAATCTCTGGAATCGCTCCCTGAGTTCCTCCAGGAATCGCTCGGCGTCCTCGCGGTACTGGAATCCTACCGTGAAGTCATCGGCAAAGCGCACGATGATCACTTCACCGCGAGCATGCCTCTTCCTCCACTGGTGGACCCATAGATCGAACACGTAGTGCAGATACACGTCCGCTAGCAAAGGGGATACACTTCCCCCTTGAGGCGTTCCCTTCTCCGCCTGTGTTCGCTTCCCATCCTCCATCACACCAGCGTTCAGCCACTTCTTGATGTGTCGCAGCACACGCTGGTCTGCTATCCGATGCTCGACGAACTTCATCAGCCATTCGTGGTCGATGGCATCGAAGAACCCGCGAATGTCCGCGTCGAGCATCCAGTTCACCCTCTTGCGCATGATTCCGACGTAGAGGGCATCCAGCGCATTGTGCGGATTGCGCCTCGGTCGGAAGCCATAGGAGAAGCCGAGGAAGTCGCTCTCATAGATCGCGTTCAACACCTTGACCACCGCGCGCTGGACTACCTTGTCCTCTAGTGCGGTTACTCCGAGCGGCCGCTGCCGCCCATCGGCCTTGGGAATGTACACTCTCCGGACCGGCTTCGCCCGGTACGCCCCACGCTTCAGCCTCGTGCATAGTTCCTGCAGGTTGCCCTCCAGGTCCTCGCCGTAGTGCTGCCACGTCTCCCCGTCTACTCCCGGTGCAGCATTCCGCTTGAGGCTAAAGTAGGCCTCCCGGAGGCGGTCGACGTTGTAGACATGATGCCAGAGCGCTGTGAACCGTGCTCCTTTATCCCGGCAGGCAACCTGCCGTATCCGCTCCAGCGCGCTTTGCAGGTCAGGGGGACCGAACGTAGGCGCACTCCCTTGGCTGTTTCCGCGGTTTCTCGCTTCGTGCCCGTTTAGGGTTGTCCATATTCACTCCCTGCCCGGCGCTGTGTCCGGGACCTGATTTGCCGTAACGGATTTCCTTTGGTCAGCCCCCTTGGCTCCACCTCCTCCGCGAGCTGAGGCGCACCCCAGCCTTTGTTCAAAGGCTTCTCAGCTACTATGGGGCTGTCAGACTTCCCGCATCCGTACGTCGCTGTCGTGCTCCTTGCGGATTCACAGCGCGGACCCCGATGCCACTCAGGACCAGATGCGGGACCTCCCGGCTCCCGTGTATGTCTCTTGGCGTGCGTGCGCAGGGTCTCGGACCACGCGGGGGCGGAACAGCTCTTGCGATAACGATCTGCTCCGTGTTGCCTTCCGTGCCATACGACGCCGTCGGCCCCCCGAAGTTTATTTTACTTTCGCGGCTCAATATCCAGCCCGCACGTCTCCCTGTCAACGCTTCGCCTTTGCTCTCGCGAACAACAACGCATGACTCGGGGCCAATCTGGTTCGCTACTCCTTCATTAGGCGGGACTTGCACCCGCGAGATTTACCGGTTTGTGCCGGCGCACCGTCTGGTCAAAATACTCGGACGCCCAGCGGGTCAACAGTTTGCACCTTTCCACAGACCGCTTGAATCCGCCATCGCGGTCGGATACGTATTCCAGTTCAGCGGAAGGGGTCGTGAGGGGCTGGAATACCATGGTGAGCTACATCTCAGGGTCCGTGGATGAGGAGTTGCTCCTGCGCAACGAGTAGTTACCTCAGTCCGAGCGCAAGGTGCGCTCCGGTGAACGGCTTGGCGGGCTGCTACGTTTCTACCATCGGGAAGCCGCATGAGTATTTTGACCTCACGAGTTCTTCGGCGAATCTCAGACTCACTTCTTCTCCGACAGACGCGGCTGGTACGGTCCGAACGCGTTGTGTCCAAAAATACGAACGGAGCCCGAAAGCTCGAATCCTAGAGGCGTTCCCGAAATTTGCAGAGACCAGCCGACGCGGCACTGGCTCTGTATAGGCGCTCCCGACCAGACCTCTCATTCTAGCTCCCATGGTGCTTCCGCCATCAAGTGTTGGTGAGATGACGCTAAGACTTTACGGTACATTAAGTTAAAGTGACCCCCGGCAAAGCCGGGGGCCTATTCATAGGAGCCCCTCGAAGGGGCTGTTCATGAGCCCCCTAAAGGGGGCGATCTTGCTCCCCAGCTACGAGCGGGACCAGTCCATATTCAGCTGGTCCAGACGTTGGTCCTCCTTCTCTTGGTCACGAATGTACTTGCGGACCATCTCTTCGTCCAGGCCTACGGTCGACACGAAGTAACCCCGTGCCCAGAAGCTTTCGCCAGTGAAGTTGCGTCTGCGTCCGCGGAAGTTCCGTGCCACCGAGATCGCACTCTTGCCTTTGATGAACCCCACCACGTTCGAAACCGCAAACTTCGGTGGGATGCTGATGCACATGTGGACGTGGTCCGACATCAAGTGGCCCTCCAGAATCCAAGCTCTCTTTTTGTTTCGCCAGCTCATGGAGAATCTTTCCGAGATGGGTTCTGATTGCACCATACATCTTCTTCCTTCGGTACTTCGGGATGAACACAACGTGATATTTGCAGTCCCCATCGTGTGTGGGATAGGCTTTTGTATTCTTTCACCTTGGTAGTCCTCCTTGTTTGGAAGTTCGCGCTTTCCAAGGAGGACTTTCTTTCCTACTTCCTCACACGGTCAAACCTCTGGGAGTCACCCCGGCAGAGCCGGGGGTTTACCTCAATAAATTACAGCCAAGATAGCGTTCGTGACGTTCGGCTGCGAGCTACATGGAGCGTAAGCGCCTCTTTTGCAAAGGGATGCGGATACATCACCAACAGTAAACAGCGCAAGCACCTCCTGTGCCAAAACTCGGCCCTTTTGAAATAGACCATCAGGCGATGCGTGACAACCGGTAATCGTGATGGAGCCCACCGGTCGATCGGCGCGAAGCAGTTGATCATGGCAGGTCTAAACCGTGCAATCAACGCTGCATCGACTTTTTGCGGAGCACAACCGGCCCAACTCCGACGTAGGTGTGCGTTGCAAGTCGGCTTCGACCGTCGACGCCGTTCTCACTCACCCGCCGACCAAGTCGGCGCGTAAACGCTGGTAGGACTTGAACTGCTATTGCTGAAACTTCGCCAGTGCGAAAACTACTTTCGTCAGGCGCTCGTTTGGCCGCGAGGCACCCTTCTTGTTCGGGGTCGGCGCTTTCCCTTGCCCGCAGCCTCCGCAGTCAGGGGGGCCTGCAGGCGCTCGTACAATGCGAAGAGGTACTCGACGCGTTCGCGCTCAGACGTGAAGCGCGCACGGCGGTAGAGACGGTCGATGGCGCGATCCAGCGCGTGATGTGCTCTTCGAAGATTCGGCGGCATCAGGTCGGGGTCGTAGAGATCGGCCAGCGTCGCGTCCGGGTGAGCAGCGCGGGCGTCGAGCACGGCCTGCGCAAGAGGCTCCAGTGCCGACAAACTCGCGTTCTCGCTCTTGAAGCCGGGCGGTGTCGGGAAGGTGTTGTATACGACGCCGACGGAATACATATACCGACTTTCGAGTCGCCCGGTCACCGCCCGCATCCAGGCCATGTGCATGGCCGAGGTCAGCAGAGCGAAGTCGGCCAGCGTTGCGTCGGGGAGTAAGCGAAGCTTCTCGCTGGGAATGACCGGAGGCTCCAGCCAGCCGATCGGGACGTATTCGCGACGCTCGGAGCTTACCTGCGGCACGACGAGAAACGGCGAGTCCGGTACCACTGTCACGCCATAGGCAGTCGGGTAATCCGCGAGGCGCAGTGTCGTCTGACGCTTGCTCCTGGCTCGAAAATCACGAACCCTTTGCAACCTAGCACGGGTCAGCTGCAGGTTACGCAGAACTTGAGGCGGGATGTCTGCCGTGTGAAGAATCCATCGCTCCTGGCCTCGAATGAATTCCCGAGCACCGGGAAACGGCGTGAAATACGGGGCTGCGTCTGGTTCACGCTCAATAAAGGCGGCTCTCTCGTCGGTCGAGAAAGTGAGGTGTCCGTCTTCGAGAGGTTGGGTGCCAGTTATGAGTCTCCCCATGCTATTGATAGGTTCGCTTTCCTCACGGACGACAATGTGCGGATTGGCTAGTGCCCCGCCGTCAAACAGGTAGGGCGTGATCACGGCGTGGCGGCTTTCGAGAGGCTCCCCGTTGAGGTCCTCGTAGGCGAACAGCCGCCTGTTCCGTGGCACATGCTCGGTCGTGTCCAGCCCGATGATGACCACGTGCACGTGGGCCTTGCCTCGGGCGTCGGAACCCCAGGCAAACGTCCGGTGGGCAAAAGCGATCTCCAAACGGTGGAGGTCAAGTAGCAGCGGCCACAGCTGCGCGACCTGTTCTCCTTGGGTAATCGAGTTGGTTGCGACGAAGCCGATCCTCGGTGGCTGACTGTTGTTCTCCCGCTGCGTGCGCCGCACGTACTCGCCGGCACGAATGAACCATGCGGCCACGTAGTCGAGCGTGCCGCCGCTACCGCCAAGCGCCGCGATGTGGCGCACCTGCGCCCGCTGACCTGCCGACTGGAACTTGGCTCCACCAAATGGCGGATTGCCGAAGACATACGAGCACTCATTCGGCGACAACACTTCACCCCAGTCGATCTCCAGCGCGTCGGCGTGGTGGATGTGCGGCGACTTCTCGATCGGAATCCGCGCGTAGGTCCGGCCGAACTCCAGGCTCAGCCGGTTGTTCATGATGTGGTCCATCATCCAGAGCGCGGTCGCGGCGATTCGAGCCGGGAACTCGCCGATCTCGATGCCGTAGAACTGATCCACATCGACCACCGACTGCACCTCGAGCTCCAATTGGGTGGCGTCCGTGCGCGACGCCATCTCCCGCAGCACTTCGATTTCCAGCGTGCGCAGCTGCCGGTAGGCGATGATGAGGAAGTTGCCGCAACCGCACGCCGGGTCGAACAGGCGCAGCTTGCCAAGTCTGTCCCGAAACTTCCGGAGATCGGCCATGCTGCGGCCGTCCCGGCGTTTCTGAAGCTTCTGGAACTCCGCGCGCAGACCGTCGAGGAACAGCGGCTCGATCACCTTCAAGATGTTCTTCTCGGTGGTGTAGTGCGCACCCTGCGCGCGCCGGTCGGCTGGCTCCATGACCGCCTGGAAGAGTGCACCGAAGATGGCTGGCGAAATCGCCGTCCAGTCGAACCGGCTCGCGTCGAGGAGCGCCTGCCGCATCGTGGCATTGAAATCCGGGATACGTAGGGTTTCGGCGAACAGCTCGCCGTTCACGTGCGGAAAGCGCGCCAAATCCTCATCGAGCGCCGCCTGACGGCGCTCAATTGGCGTGTTCAGCACCTGGAAGAGCCGCGCCAGCCACGGACCGAGGTCGGCTCCATCGCCCGACGTGCGCTCCTCGATGAACTGGAGAAGGATTTCGCGCGGCTCGAAGATCCCGGTGTCGTCGGCGAACAGGCAGAACACGATTCGGACCAGAAACAACTCCAGGTCATGGCCGTCGTAGCCGGATGCCTTGAGCGCGTTGTGCAGGCGCGCGACCAGCTCGGACGCCTCGATATTGACCGGATCTTGATCGCGGAACGTGCGGCGTTGCACACCGATGATGAACCCGAACTTCTCGACGTGCTGGGGCAGGTCAACAAGCGCGAAGCGCGTCTCCTCGCGTTCCTCCCTGTCGAGCAGCTCGAACGTCTGGAAATCGCAGAGCAGCTGGTAGCGGGGGCGGTCCCGCTCGGGGAGCGCGTCGAAGTACCCGCCAGCTTGACGGCGCGCAATGGCCAGATCGCGACCGGCGCTCTTCTGCTCGACCAGCAGGACGCCCGGCCAGAACAGGTCGATGAAACCGTAGGTGTTGTCCAGTCGCCTGACGTGTTCTTCGTACCGCGCGACGGTGCGCCGCCGGACGCCGAAAATGTCGAAGAACTCGTTGTAGAAGCTCTGCGTCTCTCCCTTCTCGTATCTAGCGTCCGCCCACTCGCGGGCGAAGTCGGCGGCTCGTGCCCGGATCTCGTTCCAGGAGAGCCTCATCGCCGCCCGCCCATCGTGCAGTCCAGCGCGTGGATGAACTCGCCGGTGGCACAGTAGATGTTGAGATGGACGGCCAGCATCTTGTCAGTTACCGCTCGACGAGCATGGTCCTTGGCGGGCGGTGTGTGGGTTGCAAATCTCATGTCTGGCCACGTGCCGGATGTCGAGCACCTGTGCCTTCCATTTATTCATCCGCGTGCACCGAACTTGATTCGTACTCCGGTCTGCCAGCGATGGGCAAAGTGAGTGCCATTCCAAAGGTCGGTAGTCTCCATCATGACTACACTCGACGCGCTGCTTGAGTCCGACCCGCTCGGAACGGCTGCGGGACTTCGCACCAGGTTACACCTCTACCTCTGAGTATAGCCGACGCCGACCCTCAAAACGTCCTATATGAAGACGACCAAAGCATCCTGGTTGCAGGCGGTTCGCCAATCTCATGCAGCTCGAGTTTATGGAAGGAACACCGCTTCGGCAGAGTGGCGGGAGCTCTTCGGGCGTCTCGGTCTCATGAGCCGCGAGGTCAAGCTCTTGCTCGCGCTCGGCCGACGGATGCGGGAAGTCGGACGCTTCGCTCAGCGTTTCAAGAGCCCTTGAGATGTTTGCCGAAGAAAGCTTGCACTCGGTTCCAGGCGTCACCTGCCGCGCTCGCATCGTGGACGTCACGCTCGTCGTTGAAGAACGCGTGGTCGATACCAGGGTAAATGTGAAAGTCGAGCGTGACCCCAGCGGTCTTCAGATTTCTCTTGAGCTCTCGCACTACGTCGGGGTTCACGAAGCCGTCGTTCTCCGCGAAGAGGCGGCGTTGTTGCACGGCTCGGAGCAAATTGCTGACCTCCCTGTGCCGGTCGCAGAGTCACCCGGCGCAGTACGTATCGGGCATCCCGAGCGCGGTCATCTTGTTGAGTATCTCGCACCCAATTCGGTGTTCAACTCGTTGCCTCGCCAACGTTCGAGTCCGCATCTCAGGCCCGATGATCGCCTTGTAACGATAGACCGCGTTTTCCACCATGCTTCGCTTGGTGCAGCCTGAGAGCTTGTACCATTCACGTCGGCCGTGTCTTTCGATGGCACGAATATGGCGATCTCGCTCCTGCATGGCCGTGTTCGAATTCTGACTGAGCGTCGCGTTTCGTTGCGGCGTAATCACCACGCGCGTCCTTCGTCCAGGGCTGTGCGCTTCGATGGTTTCGTAGACCGCTTCCTTGTCGTATGCACTGTCCGCCGCCACCGACACTAGAGGTGCTTGAATCTGCGTTAGCAAAGCGGGGACTCGGGTTGCGTCGCGAGCTCGTGACGCCGTCAGTTCGGACGCAACAATGTTGCCGGTCTTGCGGTCAACGGCGATGTGCAACTTGCGCCATGCGCGCTGCTTTGGCGGTTTGCGGGCGGTTCCAACATGAATCCTCAAGCCCGTGCTATCGATCATCAGGTGGATGGGTTGACTGCTTGCGGCTTTCGGAATCCGCAGCTTCTTGCGGAGCAGCCTCGAGCGCCGACACAGCGTCGAGTAGTCCGGGATCTCGATACCGAGCCCGAGAAGCGAGGCGATCGAGTTCAAGAAGCCTTCGGTTTGGCGGTAGGCGAGCTTGTACACCATGCGGACAACCAGGCTCGTTTCAATCGCCATGTCTGAATAGACCCGTTGACCGCCAGGCTTACCAGTCTTGTCGGCCATCCAGTTCGCGATTGCCTCCTCGTCAAACCAGACCGTCAAATCGCCTCGGCGGCGCAGCCCTTCGTTGTATTCCGCCCAGTTGCGAACGTGGTACTTCTTCTGCTTCGCGTGCTTGTACTGGCTGCGCTTGGGATACTTCATGGTCGAACATACCTCGGCCACCACCATAGGCGCATTTGCTCTCAGCCAGAGCGGTGCAACAACGCCAGGCAGAGATGAGAGCGGGAACAAACGACGAAATCATGCAGGTACGGTGCCGGCAGACCGGACACTAATCAAGTTCGGGGCGCGCGGATGAATAAATGGAAGGTACAGGTCTAAACCGCGCAATCAATGCTGGATCGACTTTTTGCGGAGCACACGCGCCGGTCTTGAGTTCGTTTGTGTTTTTGGACACGACGGGGCCGGAGGTATCTCACAGCGATTCATGACCCCGGTCATGGCGGCGACGGTCGGTCTGAACCGATGAAACTCGACGTGGACTGCTCCCCGGACCCGCCGGTTTCCGACCGGGACCAGGGGTATGATCTGGTTCGGGGACGCGACCGGGATCCGGGGCGCGATCGGGACGTTCATCGGCGCGGTCATCGACGCGAGTTCGACGCACGACAGCCGCATCGGTCGCTCTCGGATCGGGCGGACGGTGTGGTGTACGATGTCGGGACGTTCCGGGTCGTACTATCTGACCCTCGATGCCATGATCGGTCCGATGCTGGTGCGGGGGGAGTAGGACGGATTGCGAAGCAGCTACGACATGAGCGGGCAGGAGCGTCGATGACCTGGGTCTGGTCGTTACGGCGTCTGAGTCCGCGGAGCGCGTGGAGGTTCGCCGCATGATCAGTCCAACGGAGTCGCTGGCGTTCTCGATGCATGCCAATCCCGGCGTCTATGCGGTTCTGGCCGGATCGGGCGTATCGCGGGCCGCGAAGATCCCCACGGGCTGGGAGATTACGCTCGACTTGGTGCGGAAGCTCGCGGCACTCCGCAAGGAGACGTGCGATCCCGATCCGGAACGGTGGTACTGGAGCGCATTCAGCAAGGAGGCGGACTACTCGGACCTACTGGATGCGCTCTGCGGGACGGCGACCGAACGGCAGCAGTTGTTGCGCGGCTACTTCGAGCTGAGCGCGGACGACCGTGAGGAGGGCACCAAGCAGCCGACCGCAACACACCGAGCCATCGCAGCGCTGGCTGCGAAGGGCTTCATTCGGGTCATTCTCACGACGAACTTCGACCGCCTGATCGAGAAGGCGTTGGACGACGCTGGTGTGGCACCGACAGTGCTGACCACACCGGATCAGTTACATGGCGCGTTGCCGCTGATTCACACGCGCTGCTGCGTCGTCAAGTTGCACGGTGACTACCTCGACACGCGGATCAGGAATACCCGGGCAGAGCTCGATTCGTATCCCGCGGAGTTTAGTCGCCTGCTGGATCGCGTCTTCGACGAATTCGGCTTAGTTATTTGCGGCTGGTCAGCGGCTTGGGACGGAGCTCTGCGCAAGGCGTTGTCCCGCGCGTCATCGCGGCGGTTCACGACGTACTGGGTGGCGCGTGGAGAAGTTACAGGCGAGGCCCGGCGCTTGATCGAGCACCGTGGGGCCGAGTTGATTCCGATCAAGGACGCTGACGATTTCTTCGGTGCCCTCCAGCAGCACGTCGAATCCCTCGAGGAGTTTGCACGGCCGCATCCACTGTCCACCGAAGCGGCTGTCGCAAGTCTGAAGGGCTACCTCGCCGAATCCCGGCATCGGATTCGGCTGTCCGACCTCCTCGACGATGCCGTCGAGCAAGTGGTCGAGACGACCTCCGACGATGCATTCGCCGGTAATCCCTCAAGGGGGGATGACGACCCTGTCAACGCGCGGATGCGCGGCTTCGAAGCGGCTTGCTCGACGTTGCTTGCACTGGGAATAACGGGAGGTTCCTGGGCGGAAGAAGAACAACAAGAGCACATCCGCCCATGGGAACGGGCGTTGGGCCGTCTCGGTTCAAAGGACTGGCCCGCAAGTGACAGTGAGGTCGACCTGCAAAGATACCCGGCGATGCTCTTGTTGCACGCGCTGGGACTCGGGGCGGTCGAGGCAGACAGCTTGTGGTTCTTGGAGCGGTTGCTGAAGACGCCCGTTCGCACCGGGTATCGGCAGGAAGAGGCCGCGATACAGGTGCTTCATCCAGTTCGCCTGGCAAAGTCTGACCCATTCATCAATTCGACCCTGAATAAGAGCCTGCGCGAGTGCCTGCGTCCACATGCCCAGCGCATCGTCCCGAACGATACCCGGTACACGTTGATCTTCGACAAGCTCGAGATTCTCCTGACACTTGCCTACGTCCACGCCCACTCCGGGACAACTCCGCTACTGGACAGCGCGTTCTGGTACTTCCAACAGAACGGAGGTCGCATTTTGAATGACATCGAGGAGTCGTTATCGTCAAGGTGCAACGAGTCACCTTTCGTCAGATCCCATATCTTCGGCGGCACCGCAGAGGAATGCCATCTGAGACTGAAGGACGTACGGAAAATCATACCGAGTCAAGTGTGATCCCGTCGTGTCCAAAAACACGAACGAACTCACGACCTCGGGCCTTTGGGAAGGTGCAAACTGCTGACCCACTGGGCGTTCGAGTATTTGGACCAGACGGGGGCACCAGTACTTGGGAAAGGAAGCTTGCAAGCACAGGAAAGGTATGTTGAGGCATTCAGTATTTCAAAAAGGCCGAGTTTTGGCACAGGACGGGGTCGAGTTCGTACTTGAACCGGACGAAGGCCGCATCACCGTCAATTACAGCGACGGGAAACAGCGCTTTTCGGCTAAATTGTTTCTCTCCGTAACTGGATCGTGCCGCTACAGGATCTCCAATGGTGGGGCATACGAAGGTGAATATTGCCGGTGGCAAGTGCTGCGGCGAGCCTTCGAGCGTATCTTCTTTGACTCCTTGCCTCCAGGTGTACGCGTCCCCGGCGATTACGGAGTCACGATCTAGTCCTCTGCATGGGCTCACCTAACTGGGCCAACCAATCAAGGAGGTTATTTTAAATCATGGTTACTGTAGGCTTCTCAAAAGCTCAAAGGATCATACTTGCTATTGGTGTCATGCTCTTTACTTCTAGCTTTACCTTCGCATTTAGTCCTTATGACTACAGCCATATCGCCGCAGCCGTGATAGCTGTAGGAGCGGGTCTGATCTCAGCCGTAGCAGTTCCTCCAAAACGGGAGGTCGAGAGAATTTACTTGCCTCGACCTTGTAACCTATCTCGCCGCAAGTTTGAGAAAGCTTTGAAGAACCTTGATGTCTGTTCAGCTCATATCCTTGATACCCTCGACAATAAGGGAGAATGAACGTGGCCCATGAGGCAAGCGGCTCCGGTACGTGGATCTAACCGCGTGAGAATAGGAGATGGATGACATGAAAAGCCCCAAGGAAATTCCTTTGCGCTCAGACTGGATGTAACTGGTCGCTGCAGACGCTTTCCGAGCTCGGCCAGAGACCGCCGTTCGCCATCGGTCAGGCACAGCGACCCTGGGTCTGAATTCGAAGAACTGGATTCTTGGCCACAAGATACTCGTTGCGCAGGAGCAACTCCTCATCCACGGACCCTGGCCCGGTCGCAAACACAGACGCTAAGCTACTGATTCATGGTCTATTTCAAAAAGGCCGAGTTTTGGCACAGGACGGGCTCGAGTCCGTTCGCCTTAGCGGTCTCGATGAGCGAATGCAGCCGGGTGCTCGCGTTGGTGCTTGCGCTATTTACTGTTGGTGATGTGTACGCATCCCTTTGCAAAAAAAGCGCTTACGCTCCATTTAGCGCGCAGCGAAGGTCGTGAGCGCTATTTTGGCTGTAATTTAATGCACCGTAAAGTCTTAGCGTCATTCCACCAACACTTAATGACGGAAGCACCCTTTGCCCCGCAAGCCGGCCGCCGTTGACCACGACCATCTCGATACTGCTGGCGAACGGTCAAGCATCGTCGATCCGGGTTGCGGCGGAGCCACGCGGCGCGGCGATCGTGCGTCGACTCGAGACCGAGCCGACGCACGCCGCCCACAGTTCGTCGGACGGAGTGTGGGCTCACTTGCTCGTAGCCCCGACCGGCTTGACCTTAGATTCGTTGTTCACGTTCGCGATACGCAGTCTCGGCACCATCCAACCGCCCTCCGGCGCGAAATCGTAGATCACCAGCTCCGGGTGGTAGCTGTCGAACGACTGTCCAAAGAACACGCACGCCGCGTTGGACGCGCACGGTAGCACGTGCACTCGCCGAACACCGTGCTCGTCCCCCAACCTGTCCATCATCATTATTAGTCCGGGACTGGACTCCAGGCCCGGAGCGCCCTCGATCCCAATGCTTGAGAGCGTGGTCAGCGCGCGAGGGAAGATGCTGAGGACGAACTTCTCGGCGACCAGCCGAGTAACGCGAGCGACCAAGCTGACTCAGGCTGCCTCTCGCCACTCGTATCGATGGTGCAGTCCACTGCCTTGATGAACTCGATGACCGCAGCGTTAAAGATGAAGTCGCGGTCGAAGATGAGATATCTCGGAGCGGTGTCGTAGGGAAACGCCTCGCGTAGTTGCTGAATAACCCAAGCAGACGTCGGGTGGAACGTGGCGTTGAAGTGAACGATGTGCCGACGACCGCGTCCTGTGCCAAAATTCGGCCCTTTTGAAATAGAGTCCTGAGCGCCAGCGCGGTGTCTTGCCTCCAGGTCGAAGATTGGAACTCTTTTGACCGGAGAGGGGCAGACCGGAGAGGGGCAGAAAACCATTCGTGGGCTTCGAATGGAACCCCTCACGTGCTGCTCTGAGATTCCCCCTATCGATAGTTACCACATGGGAAAACGGCCCGAACAGCCCCAAATGGCCCGTTGGTGGCCTATTTTTTCCCGTTTCTGATGGTTTCCAGCCAAGAACCCGGATAGCTCCACTCGCCCTCGCTTGAGCCTGCCGACTGCGATAGCCGGAAAGGTGTTCCCGTCGACGCCACGTCGGTCGATGAGGCGTAAGATCCTTTAATGGTAGTGATTTACGGCCTGGACCCGCCGCCGGAGAGTTTACGACACGGCCCTCTTTCAGGCGCCAAGGAGGTTGAGGTTGCCGTCGAGAAAAGCGTATTGAAGCCAATTCGAATTCCGGCTCGAATGGCCACCCGTCCATGAGATGTGCGAGGACCGAGCACGTGAAGGCAGCCGTTAAATCACTGTAGAAAAAGAGGATAAAATGATGTGGACACCACGGCTTCTCTGAGTATTCGCTCCATTGCCCCAACACGCGCATGGCGAAAAGGGCGATATGACTCGCAAAACTCGCAAAACTCCCCGTATGGGCCAGGACGTAGGTTCCGACCTGTGCTTCGGGGTTTCCAGCCGAGACCGGATAGCTCCGGACTTCACCATCCGCCACCCAGTCTGGCCAATTGTGGCACTGCAGAGACGGGTGAGATTTTCCGCGCGGTTGGCGGGGTTTTGCAGGATCAGGTGTCACCAGAGACGCGCTAGAAAGGCTGAACTGGCCTCATTTTCGGTTTTGGTCTCTAATCTCGATTTTCGAGTGCCACGTTTGCGCCAAAGGGGGGGAGTGGGTCGCTGACAGGGCCGTGCAGCGTCGGAAAAGAGGCCGCCCGAGGGGTCCAGAATCAAGGCCAGGGCTACTGTGGCGTAGCCGGCTAGCACGTTCTGGCCCAGGTGCGGCCCGTGCCTGGATCCAGGTCTCCGCCCGGGAGCGTGGCATCCCGTTGCTGGACGGTGTTTTCCCTGCGCGTACGGGGAACCCGAATCGCCGACATCACCTCCGACAAGCCCCAGATCTGGGGCTCGCCATGGGTCGATGACGATCGAAACGGCCCGGCGCGCCAGTCTTGAGTTCGTTTGTGTTTTTGGACAGGACGGGGTCGCCACTTGATCTGATACCGTCACCATGAAGTGGAGTTGCGCTGTTCCTTTTCCACAGGATTGGGTACGCATCCTGCTGCTTTCCCTTTTGGATAATGGGTGACGCCTTCGGCAATGCCGTTACCACTAAAGCAGACCTCGCTGCTCTCAAATCGCCGTACGGTTAATTTCGTTCCCAAGTTCCGTATTCGTTCAGAGCACTCCACTCGTCGCCCCGCCGTGAACGTCCCTTGAGATTAGGAGAGAACGGAATCGTCGAAACGGCTTCGCTGAAACTGTGTGCCGTGGGGTTTCGCGGGTCGCTTCCATCAAGAGTGTAGTAGACCCTTTCCGCTCCCGCTGGGCGTCGGATGGTGATGCTGTCAGCAACTCGTTCGAACACCGGCGGGTCGAGGGTGGGATAGTAATCATGGTCTCGGAGTGCGTATTCCGGGGCATCGTGAACGCAGATTCCAGCCGAAGGTGAACATCCATTCCAAAGCATCGTGAACACGGATTCCGGGGATCGTGAACATCGATTCCGGGGAAGGTGAACACGGATTCCAGGCAACGTGAACGCCGGTTCCGGCATCGCGAACGCTCATCGATAGCACGTTTCAAGGCAACTCTAGGTCGTACCCGGAAGGAGGACGATCTAGGAAATGGCAGCTAAGAGGTTATCGATGAGAAAAATACGAGAGGTTCTAAGGTTAAAGTACGAGCTGGGTTTTACTCACCGCATGATCGCAAAGGCACTTCGCGTGGCGGTTGGAACGGTGAGTGAGTACCTGGCCAAGGCGAAGAAGGGTGGTCTGAGCTGGCCGCTCCCGGAGGAGCTGAGCGAAGGGGAGCTGGAGGCAGGGCTGTTTCCGCCGCCGGGCTCGTCTGGCGCACGGCCGGGTCTGGACTATGCCCACATCCACGAGGAGCTGAGGCGTCACCGAGAGCTGACGTTGCTGCAGCTGTGGGTGGAGTACGCGGAGAATAAGCCGGGAGCGTACGGCTACAGCCGTTATTGCGAGCTGTACGGTCAGTGGAAGAAGAAGCTGAACCCGACGATGCGTCAACGGCATCGAGCAGGCGAGAAGACATTCGTCTATTTTTCGGGGAAGAAGCCTCACATCGTCGATCCGAAAACGGGAGAGCTCGTCGAAATGGAGCTGTTCGTCGGGACGTTGGGCGCGAGCAGTTACACCTACGTCGAAGCGACACTGAACCAGTCGCTGGAATCGTGGGCGAAGGCCCATAAGGGGATGTCGGATTACTTCGGTGGCAGTACGGAGATCTGGGTTCCGGACAACTTGAAGAGCGGCGTGGATTTGGTGGACCGTTACGAGCCAGGGATCAACCGGACGTACGAAGAGATGGCGACGCATTACGGTGCGGTTGTGGTCCCGGCTCGGGTGTTCAAGCCGAAAGACAAAGCGAAGGTGGAGTCGGCAGTGCAGGTGGCGCAGCGCTGGATCCTGGCGGTGCTTCGTCATCGCACGTTCTTCAGCCTGGCGGAACTGAACGAAGCCATCTGGGAGAAGTTAGAGGTCCTGAATGCGCGTCCGATGCAGAAGCTCGGTGTGAGTCGGCGGGAGTTGTACGAAAGGCTAGACCGGCCCGTACTGAAACCGCTACCGCAGGAGAGCTACGAGTTATCGACGTGGAAGCGGTGCAGAGTGAACATCGACTACCACGTGGAGGTGGAGAACAACTTGTACAGCGTTCCCTATCAGCTCATTCACGAGAAAGTCGAGGCACGGGTGACGGCCTCGGTGGTGGAGGTCCTGTTCAAGGGAAAGCGCGTCGCGTCGCATCCCCGCAAGAAAGGAAAGGGGCACTACTCCACGAACCCGGAGCATATGCCACGTTCGCATCGGGAGCACCTGGAGTGGACGCCGTCGCGGCTGCTCCACTGGGCGGAGCAGTCAGGTCGCGCCACGGGAAGGCTGGTTGCGGGGATTCTAGAGAGTCGGCCTCACCCGGAGCAGGGATTTCGCTCTTGCCTGGGAGTCATGCGACTAGGCAGCCGCTGGGGCAGTGAGCGTCTCGAGGCCGCTTGCGCACGAGCGGAAGCTTTGAGCTCTTACAGCTATCGCACGGTGAAAAACATTCTCTCGGCTGGTCTGGATCGTGTGGTGCTCGAATCGGACGCCGAAGCGAAACCGCGAGAGGAGCACGAGAACATCCGAGGCGCGGATCACTACGAAGGAGGAGAGTCCCGATGCTGACACCCGAAACGATAGAAAAGATGAACGCCATGAAGTTGTTCGGCTTGGTGTCCGCGTTCGAAACCCAGTTGAGCTCGAGCGAATACAAGGAGCTGAGCTTCGAGGAACGTGTGGGACTCCTGGTCGATGCCGAGTGGACCGCCCGCGAACAGCGTAAGCTTTCTCGACGACTGCGAGCGGCAAAGCTCCGCTATCCGGCATGTTTGGAGAACGTGAACTTCCAAGCGCCTCGAGGCTTAAACCGCGAACAGATCTTGAGCCTGGGCAACTGCCGCTTTGTCGGTGAGCGCCATAACCTGCTCATCACCGGCCCGACGGGGATTGGCAAATCGTTCTTGGCTTGCGCCTTCGTGGAGCGGGCCTGTCGTCGCGGCTTCACCGGATGCTACGTGCGAGCACCGCGCTTGCTCCACGAGCTCGCGGTCGCTCGTGGTGATGGTTCCTACGCCCGGCTTTTGACGAAACTCGCCAAGCTGGACTTACTGGCTATCGATGATTGGCTGCTTCACCCGCTGAAAGAATCGGAGAGACGGGATCTAATGGAGGTCATCGAAGACCGCGCCGAGCGTGGCTCCACACTCATCGCGACCCAGATTCCGCTCAAGCAGTGGCACGAAGCGATTGGCGACCCAAACCAGGCAGACGCTATCTGCGATCGCATTCTCCACAGCGCGCACCGCATCACTCTCAAAGGAGCTTCTCTGAGAAAGACCAAGGCTGCGCCAAAGGCATTTGACAACGCCGATGCATGAGCGAGCGAGGGACCACAGCGTCGATGCGATAAAAACGGGTGAAACCGCCAAACCCGGGGTACCAGACGATGCGGCGCCAAAACGACGCGCGAGAATGCCTCAGGAAGCGTCTTCTCGAGCCAGGCCATACCCCAGCAACCCCCCGAAACCAGCCCCACATCGCCCGGGGTTCGGCCGCGGCAGGTCGCTGCCTACGGGAGCGGGAAGGTCGCTTCGCGTCTTTCCTTACGCCCGCTCCCTCCGGCACCGACCTGCCGCCCCTTGCTACACAACACGCAGGTAAGATAGGTTCACGTTTTCAATCAGTGGAAAGGAGGTCACCCAACACTTCATCGCTTCGATGAGCGTTCGGCTTCACCGGATTCGCTGTTCAGCTTGCTCTGGATTCGGCGTTCACGATGGCTGGAATACGCACTCGGAGCGCTCGAATGAACCTTTCGACGTTTCCGTCCATCAAATCTAGAACATAGTCCCGCGCCTGCTTCCAATGCACATCCCGCGTGCGGGGACGATTCTCTCTTCCGGGGCTCGCGTCGCCCCAACGGGCCGACTCACAAAGCATCGCCGGCTCCACATAATCCGCTAGCCTTCGGAAATTGGCCTTGTTTACACTGTCCGTGAGCGGTCCGCCATCGTAGCAAGCACGGTAGACGCGATCTGCGAACTCCAGCCGGAACTCTGGGCTGTCCGCCAAGGCCGTCCATAGTTGGTGTAGCGCGGATGTCCCGCCCGACACAAACTTGGGAGGAACCCATGCCTCTGCATTGCTATCGAAGGCGGAATTGGCGAGGAGCCCGTAGGTAATCTCAGAATCCCATAAAAAATATGCCCCGGCTCCGGGAGGGCGTATCCGAATCCCGCCATACCAATTATTGAGGACCCAATCCCCCCTGCCGGCAAACCAATTGAGCAAAATGTAGTCACTAAACTGGTCAGTATCCAACAACGTTCTCATTTCCTGGTACTTCGCTGAATCCGCGAGGTCATTGTCATGGGCATAACGGTGCATGGCGTACCATCGCTGGTTCGGGGTGCCGAGCACGTCGTTGTGATTGATGGCAAACCAGTCCGAGGCCGAATCGCCGCCATAGTACGAAGCGAGAAAACGCTGGTCCGGACGCTCCACCGCGTTATACAAGCCCCAGTAAATCCCGTTCAGATAGAGATGCACGAAAATACCGTGCGCTGCCGTACCGCTCAAAGAAAGCTGCACGTCGAAAGCGAGTTGTTCGCGGACATAGACCGCCAACTCGCTGACATCGCCTCTCGACCAGTTTTCTTGTCCCCCTGCCCGCAGAACTATGGTGTTAAACTCTTTCACCGCAGATTCGGCATGGTTCACGGCGCTCTCGAAAAAAGGGTATCTCAACATTCCAGGACCGAAGTCCTTTCTGAAGATCAGGCGAAACGAGCGCTTCTCTCTGAAGGGGTATGTTGCGCGATGTCCATGAATTCTAACTCCGCAATCGACCTGAAAGCCCTCGAAGTCGGAAAACTTACTGGGATAGAGGAGCTCAACCGAGGCGGGACGGGTCAGTGCACCGTTGTCAAAGTAGAGCCCTCGGCTCTCGTTAAAGAGATGGTCCACGTCCATGACGATGGAGAGGGTAGGAATCGACGTCAGTCCTTCCACGAACTCCCGCTGGTTTCCCGTATTCACAACCTCGAGATCGATCCCGACATCGAGATCTGTGTACGGAGCCGTATTGGAAGGGCGAAATAGGGCCAGATAATCGAATGGCGGAGGCTCCTGCTCCTTCACCGTGGTTGGAAATATATAGGTATGGGTGTCAACATTCGTTCTCGTCGCACCAGGTTTGTGCGCCATGGCCCGAAGGACGGTCGTTTTAGCCACAAGAACTTTGTTACCGACGATTCCATGACTCACGCTAGGCTTACTACCGTCGGTGGTATAGACGATCGTTGCGCCGGGAGTGTCGGTGGTGAGGATCACTTCGAAAGGGGTCTCATAGAAGCCGCGGTCGTGGCTGAACTTCGTATCGCCCACTGAGTCCATCCGGCGGGGTCGGCGATGCCAATCATTGAAGGACTCAACCGATTTCCCCAACCGGGCGTTCGCAGGCGTTCTCGCAAGAACCGGATCACCCCAAACCGGAACCAGTGACTGCCGATGCCCCGCGCCCGAGGCCTCCAGCACAGGCCGCGCCGTGAATATCAGCGAGACCGCTCTCCCCTCCCACGGAGTGAGATCAATCATGCGGTCGTTCCAACGATTCCCCTCCTGTGCGGCAAGGGTCTCGCGGAACGCACGGCTCCGCTTGCTATCGGCTTCGATCTCGATCAGGAACTCTGTCGCAGGCAGACCAGTACTGGGTGTGCCTAATACGGCGAACGAGAACTGGAGCACGGCGTTGTGCGGTACCTTTAGCGGGGACACCCACCTCGATCCGTCCGACGCTGATCGAGACTCTCCTTCCAACTCCACTTTCCTGGAAGGCTGAGAAGGAGCGAGAAGGGAAACAGAGCGCGCTCTCGATGAGTCGCTGCAAGCTGCGCCAAATGCTAGCAGCATCAGGACAAGCGTGTCGATTCGTCTCCCCATCATAACGTTGCGAGGGCCAGCTGGTGCCCGTGAGGTCAAAATACTCATGCGGCTTCCCGATGGTAGAAACGTAGTAACCCGCCAAGCCGTTCACGGGAGCGTACCTTGCGCTCAGACTGAGGTAACTGGTCGCTGGCTGGGAACAGCAGCAGATTCTCCTTGCCTTGATGATTCCTCTCGTGATGATAGTAGACGACGTACTCCCTAAGCGCATGACGGAGCGACTTCTCGCCGAACAGGATGAGCTTCGAGAGACATCCCTCTTTGACTGACTTCACCCAGCGCTCCGCGAACGAGTTCAAATCCGGGCTCCGTGCGGGCAGCTTGACGGGCGCGACGCCAATCGCCTCGATGGTCCGGTGGAACGACTGGCAGAACTTCGTGTCTCGGTCGTGAATGAGGTATCGGCTCGAGGACAGAAAGCCGACATCCGCCATGGTCACGTTGCGAGCCACTTGAGTCATCCACTGTTCGTTCGGATGCGGCGTGATGCCGGCAACGTGGACTCGACGGGTAGCCAGGTGTATGAAGAACAGAACGTAGTACGTCACCAACCCGCCCTGAGTCTACACTTGCGTGGTGAAAAAATCTGTTGCCGCGAGGACGTCCATGTGCGAGCGGATGAACTCCCTCCACGTCGTGGTCTTCCGACGCTCTGGTGCGAGCGGAATGCCGTGGCGTTTCAGAATGTTACCGACGGTTTGATCGGCTACTTCATGCCCGAGGTTGGCTAGCGCCCCGGCAATCCGGTCGTAACCCCAGGATTTGTTCTCCTTGGCGAGACGCACCACCAGCTCTTCGATGTCGGCGTCGATCCGCGGTCGCCCTGGATACTGACGGTTCTTGGAGCCATCGAACTTCTTCGCGACAAGCCTCCGGTGCCAACCTAGGATCGTGTCGGGGTTCACGATACTCGCGACCTCATCAAGGGCTTGCTTACCCAGACGCTTTCCGAGCTCGGCCAGAGACCGCCGTTCGCCATCGGTCAGACGCAAGCGACCCTGGATCTGATTTCGAAGAACTCGATTCTCTGCTACAAGATACTCGTTGCGCAGGAGCAACTCCTCTTCCACGGACCCTGAGATGTAGCTCAGCATGGTCTTCCAGTCCATCGCGACTCCTTCCGCTGAACTGGAATACGTATCCGACCACGATGGCGGATTCAAGCAGCCTTTGGAAGGTACTGTCAAGTTGGCGTCATTGTAGCCAGACTGGTCCCGGTTGGCTGTTGCGCTTCGAGATTTCGTCAGGCACACGTTACCTCGTGCCAGGCGATGAAAGCGCGACCTCTTAGCTCCCGATGATGGCGGGCTTGCAACAAATGCCGTCCAACGCGAAAGAGGTTTTGCACGAGTCCATGCACGGTCAAGAATTGTTGCGCTTGTCCCGGAGATTTAAACTTCCGCATCTGTCGTTCCTGTTGTCGCGTCGGCTCATGCGAGACTTCGGCTCTATTGTTTCCGTACTGGTCGGTGTCGTGGACGACGGAGGGCATGACCTCGCGGTGAGCGGCGCTGTAGCTTTTCAACTTGTCGGTGACCAGCCGCCAGGGAGAGCGAGCTTGCCCCTTCAACAGCTTGCGGAAGAATCGTTTGGCGGCTTTTCGATCACGGCGAGGCTGGACGAGGATATCGAGCACATCACCATCTTGATCTACCGCGCGCCAGAGGTATTGGCGTTTGCCTTGTATCTTTATGAAAACCTCGTCCAGGTGCCACGTGTCACCGAGACGACCCTGTCGACGCTTCAGTCGCCGAGCGTATTCCGGCCCGAACTTGATACACCAAAGTCGGATCGCTTCATAGGAAACGGCGATGCTGCGTTGAGCCAGGAGATCCTCGACATCGCGAAAGCTCAAGCAAAATCGGTGGTACAGCCAGACCGCGTGGCTGATGATTTCGGGAGGAGGGAGCTCAACCTTATGCCTAGCTATGAACACAAAAAACTGATCGAACGCATATCTCAGCTTAACGAGTTATCAGAGGCAGTAAAGACCTCTTGAGCGTTCGAGCATGTCGATCTGTGCGCGCGATGTCACTTAGGCCACGTCAGGAGTCGCTCTGGATGAGCACCCGCACCATCTCGAGCTGGATGGGATCGTCGATGTGGAGCGATTTCTTCCCGCCAAAGACGACGGCGCGCACGTCCTCTCCCATACAGAAGTCGTTCCCACTCCAGTTCTCCAGCAACTTCCGCTTCCGGGCAAAAACGCCGCCGTCGAAGATGTGAGCCGGTGGAAGTTCCTGCCGCTGCAGAAACGACTCGTTGGTGTACTCATTGAATGGCCGCAATCGATCCCCTTCCAGCTTTTTCACCCAATAGGGATGCTCATGGGCGATAGGCTCCACGGACGCGGCTGAGTCAGCATCCGTCTCCAGAAGCTTGTCCACAACCCGGTCGATATCCTTTGCTTCGATGAAGGGCGACGTCGCCTGAATCGAGACCACGATGTCCGACGGGTAGCCGAACTCATCCATGGCGCGCATGGCGTGCTGCACCACGGGAACGAGACCCACCTCGTCCTCCGCGAGCTCGGCCGGGCGCATGAAAGGTGTTTCCGCACCCCACTTCCGCCCCACGGCCGCAATCTCTTCGTCTTCGGTGGTGAGAATGACCCGGTCGAGGGTTCTGGTGTTCTTCGCCGCCTCCACGATGAAGGACAACAAAGGCCGTCCATGTACGTCCGACAGGTTCTTGCGCGGGATCGATTTCGATCCACCCCGCGCGGGAATGACACCGAGTATTTTCAAATTGATTCCCTGTGGAAGAAGTTCAGCGCATCGTAGAGACCCCGCTCGAAAACATTGGGCCTGCGTTCCCAGTGCAGGTTGAAGGAGATCATCGCATTGTTCCAATGCGAGCTTCCCCGCAGCAGCGCGGCGAGATAGTTCGCTTCGCATTTGCAAGTCAGAACCGGACGGTCTGCGGGCGGTGAGCCATCGATGCTGCGCTCGCGCAGATCGACGTACACCGGCCGCCAGCCGGGATCATCCAAGGCAATCGCGAGAATCCATTCACTTTTCAAACGGTGACGGTCCATCCTCTGGAACATGTGCTCTGTGGCCCGCTCGATTAGCGACTTCGTTTCGCTCTCCTCCACCGGAGGGTAGAGCGCCCGAGTATTTGGAATCTCGGAGTAGAGCTCGTCCACAACCGAGCTGAGCGGCTTCGCTTCGAGATGAGCTTCATGGAGGTGAGCGCCCTCCGGCTCGAGTGTCAAAACGTCTCCCTCGGAGAGCGCGAACACCGGCAGTCCGGTATGAGCGCGGTACCGTCTCACTACTTCTTGCTTGTCCGCCCACCAGGACCCGGAGCACCACTTCGCGAACGCCCGTGCCATGGGACCGCGCAATGCGAACTCGGAGGAGTAGGGCACCAACGCCTTGGGCTGCACCATCTCGATGAGAGCGCGGTTCACTGTCTCGCGCTTGGCCTCACGCTCTTCGGCGATGGAAAGTTTCTCCTCGTCGGTGAGGTTGTCGTAGCAGAGCGGATAATCCGATGCGGCGCCGTTGTACGAGAACGCCAGCAAGTCGCACCCTTTCATGTGCTCGATGGCTTCTCCGGCATCGGCCGGCTGATAGGGCACGTTGTCCGCCAGGAACACGAGCTTGAAGCCGTCCACTGTCACGATGACGCCGGTATCGATCACGAGCGAGACCACGTCGGAGTCTTCGTACTGTTCGAGCTCCTGACCGTAGGCGTTCATCCGGGGGACGACTTCCAGGCTGAGGCCCGGCGCCACTTCCACGGACTGCTCGAGCGCGAGCATCGAGGGCTGGCGAAAGCCCATCTGCTTCAGCGTGCCTGCCATCAGATGATTCGGATACACGTCCGGCACGAGCAGGTGCACGTCTCGCGATAGCTTGTCCAACGTAGCAACGTCGTAGTGATCTTCGTGGATGTGCGAGATGAAGCTATGGGTCACGCCGTCGAGCAGAGCCCCTTCATCCACGATGGCCGGATAGGGCATCCAGGCGCCGTCGAAAATACCCTTGCTGAGCCACGGGTCACAGACCAGTACATAGTCGTTCGACTCCACACGGACGAACCCGTTCGTCGGGTTCTGTATCTTCATTCCCTCGCTGCTCGTTCTTGTTTTTCTCCGGCGAGCCGCCGGATGGCCTTGAGGATGCGCTCGGTCGACCGACCATCCGCACCGAAAGCAAACTCCATGATATAGGCACGCCGCCGAGTCTCGAGCACCTCGGCAAACGCCTCGTCGAAAAGGAGTTTTTGGAGCGCCTCCTTGATGGATTCGCCGTGGGCCGCGCCGAGCGCCACGCCCCGTCTGACCAGAGCGCTCAGGTTGCTGGGAAGGTTCACCACCAACACGGGCTTTCCCAGAACGAGCGATTCGGACGAAGCAAAGGAGTCTACCGTCACCAGGCCGTCCGAAGCAAAGAGAAACTCGAGAAGGTTTTCTTTGGCGCTGGAAAAACGCACGGCCCTGGCCCGCTCCTGTTTCACCACCTCTTCGTACGGAGCGACTAGCTCGGCCTGATGCGGTTTGACCAGCAAGCACACACCCGGCGTGTCCTCCACGGCGCGCACCAGCTCGGTGAAGACCGGACCGACCGCGGAAAATCGAGAGGCCAGGACGAGCAGGTTGGTCCCCTCGTCGACACCGAGGCGCCGTCGCGTCGCCCGGCGATCGAAGCGCTTTCCCGCACTTACGAGAGCATCGAACTTTGGGCTTCCGGTAACGACGAGCTGCTCCGCCCGGTAGTGTCCCCGCTGCATCAGAATGTCCTTCGCCATGCTGCCGAAAACCGCGGTACGGGTCGGAATAGGAACACAGTCCCTGCCGTCCGCGGCCGGCCCGACTTCCTCCGCGCTGTGCTCGGCTCCGTACAGCCGCGGATAGAGAATGCCGTGCTGGACGGCAAAAGAAACAACACCCACTCTCGCTGCCGCAGCGATCGCCGCCCTTCCCAGACCGCTGTACTCGGCATAGAGAACCAGCACGTCGGGCCTCTCCCATGCCAGCGCAGCTTCGACTTCATGAAAAGAGCGAATGGCCCAGGGAAGCTGCAGCAGCATCGTATCTCGAAACGACGGCAGCGCCAGGGCTCCGAGTGGCACACCATGATGACTGAGCGCCCGGTCCAGGTCCGGCTGCGCGCGAAACGCGCGCCACATACACCAGCACCGGAGGGACGCCGGGATGAGTCGTAGGGCCATCCCCAGTGTGGTGTAGTTGCGCGCGGGGGTGTAGGGGTGACCGGCACTGTCGTCCAGCTCCAGAATCTCTTTCAGCACGCCGGTGGGACCGCGCTGCTTGAACGGCACGGTGGGACCGAAGGCCACCATCCCCACGGCATCACCGCCGGCCGCGAGCCGCAACGGCAGCTGGTCGAAGTACATATCGACGAGCTCGGTAGCTCCCGTCTCTTCGTTCTCCCGTTGCCGCCACATGGAGGCATGCGTGAGGAACAAGATCCGTCGACTGCTCGAGCTCGCCTCCGCCTGCTTCCGCTTTCGCGCGAAGACGTTCTTGAGGCCCGTTCCCAGCATCTTGAGCTGCGCGATCTTGAATCGTATCGACGTTCTGAGAAAGTTGGATGGCAGGCTGTTGAAACGACCGCGCAGCTCAACGTGGGTTAACCGCCGGCGAGCTGCAGCCGCCAGTACTCGGGCCGTCCCGAAGATGAACAGGCGCGAGGGCCTCTCCTGGTCGATCAAACGCGACAAGGCCTCGATGTCGCGCACAAATAGTCGCAAAGGTGTGTCGTGATATAAAAACAGCTCCGCCCACCACCAGAGAGCGAGACCTTGGTGCCGAAACTGATCTCGAAAGCTTCCTGCGGGGCCGAGAGGCTTGCGGCCAAACTCTTTGAGCCAGGCAATGACCGCATCGTCGATCTCTGCGCCGGCGGATTCGCCCAGAGCCGCCTCGAGCGGCGTGCTAGAGATACCTTGGCCAGTCAGATAGCCCGCCACATCCGGACTTCGGAAACGCTCCTGAACGATGGACGGGTGTTGCCAGGCGACGATTCGGGCTCCACTCTGAGCGAGCTTTCGAAGCTCGCTCACCTCGCCGGGCTTGAGGGAGGCACTGGCGACGAGCACCAGCGGCTCAGCCGGCACGGCTGCCCCGCACGCTCATGCTCAACCTGTCTTCGAGCTTTCCATCGGACCAATCCGGACCGCCACTTGTGAGCCGTACCTCGACGGTGAACAGGTCTGTCGCAGCGATGGCGCCCCAATGAGCCTTGATGAAGGTGCTCCACGACATGCTCTTGCCCCGCTCCGGCGCAGGAGCGATACCGTGGTCGGCGAGGATCCTCTTGATAGTGTTGCGTCCGAGTTCATGTCCTAGGTTCTTGAGTGCGCCTCGCAGGCGCGTATATCCCCACGTCGGGTTCTCCTGCGCCACGCGCACAATGAGCTCACGGATGTCCTTCGCCGTCGGAGATCGGCCTGGGCTCCGGTTCTTGCTGCCATCGTACTTGGCTGCGACGAGGCAGCGGTACCAACGCAGAAGCGTAGCGGGTGTGGCAACGGACGCAATCTGGGCCAGCGCCTCGCGGCCCAAAGCCTGGGCCTTGACGGCGAGCCTGCGCCGCTCGTCGTCCGAGAGCCTGAGACGCTTGCCCCGAAGCCCGGCTCGGAGCACACGGTTCTCCTCTTGCTGGTAGTCGATCACATCCTGCTGCTGGCGGTTGACCCCGTCCTGTGCCAACACTCGGCCCTTTTGAAAGACCATGGCTGTAATTTAATGCACCGTAAAGTCTTAGCGTCATTTTACCAACACTTAATGGCGGAAGCACCCATGAGGTCTGTGTGAGCAGCAAGGGCTGCCCGATCGAACAACGGCTGCCTGACCAACAGTAGGAATTGCACATGGTACGTCATGATGGATCCGAAGATAACACCCTCGAGCCAGACGATTGTAAAGCCCACAGCCCTTGGCACCGTCGCAAAACACAGACGCTAAGCTGCTGATTTATCGGCTATTTCAAGAGGGCCGAGTTTTGGCACAGGACGGGGTCTCCTCGGTATCATCGCCACCATAGTTCTCGTGGCCATGGTTCTCGTACGCCAATCCCGCGCATTCGACAGTGCCGCCGGCACGGTGCGCGACGAGCTCAGGATGGGCCGCGAGGAAGCGCAGCAGACCGCCGCCCGGCTCCGCGAGGAACTGGTTGCCGGCCTCAAAGCCAGCAACGAGACGCTTGTCCACTCGCTGAAGAGCATGGGCGCTCTTCAGCAGACCCAGCTCACCGGCATGACCACGCAGTTGAAGGATTTGACCGACTCGAGCCAGGCATCGCTCGAGCGCATCCGCGCGGCCGCCGAGTCTCAGGCCAAAGCACTCCAGGAGAGCAACGAAAAGAAGCTCTCGGAGATCCGCGCCAGCCTCGATGAGCGACTCGGCGCAATGACAACCCAGCTGAAAGAGACGGCCGATGCAAACCACGCCACGCTGGAGCAGCTGCGCGGCCTGCTTGATGCGCGTGTCAAGGAACTGCAGCAAGGCAACGAGAAGAAGCTCTCCGAGATTCGGACAAGCCTGGATGAGAAGCTCGGCACGATGACAGCGCAGCTCAAGGAGATGACCGACTCCAACCACGCCGGCATGCGTCAGGTGCGCGATCTGCTAGATACACGCGTCAAGGAGTTGCAGGAGGGCAACGAAAGAAAGCTCGGTGAAATGCGCAAGACCGTCGATGAGAAACTCCACGACACACTTGAAAAGCGGCTTGGCGAATCCTTCAAGTTGGTCAGCGAGCGCCTCGAATCAGTCCATAAGGGCCTCGGTGAAATGCAGACCCTGGCAAGCGGCGTGGGCGACCTGAAAAGAGTCCTGAGCAACGTCAAGGCGCGCGGCACATGGGGTGAAGTCCAACTCGGCGCAATTCTTGCGCAGTTCCTCGCTCCGGGTCAGTATGAAAAGAATGTTCGTCCCGCACCCGACTCAACCGAGACCGTCGAATACGCCGTGCGCCTGCCAGGCCCGCAGGACGATCCAACCTCCTGTGTCTGGCTTCCCATCGACTCCAAGTTCCCGCAGGAAGACTATCTGCGCTTACAGGATGCTGCAGAAGCGGCCGACGCCGATGCAACGCTTAGAGCCATAGACGCACTCTCGCGTACGGTCAGAGCGGCGGCGAAGGCCATCAACGAGAAGTACTTGAAACCACCAGCCACGACCGACTTTGGGATCATGTTCCTTGCCACTGAAGGTCTTTACGCCGAAGTCCTCCGCCAGCCCGATCTCGTTGATGAGCTCCAGCAACGCTATCGCGTTATAGTCGCCGGACCGACGACGCTGGCGGCGATCCTCACCAGCTTGCAGATGGGTTTTCAGACCCTGGCCATCGAGCAGCGCGCCGCGCAGGTGTGGAGAATCCTGGGCGCCGTGAGAACCGAGTTCGACAAGTTCGGCGGCGTTCTCGATAAAGTCAGGCGCCAGCTCAACAGCGCCAGCCGCACGATCGAGCAGACGGGCGTTCGCAGCCGCGCGATGGAGCGAAAGCTTCGTACCGTCGAGCGGATGCCCGACGGCGAGGCCGCACGAATTCTCGAGCTCCCGGCGCTCACCGAAGAGATTGAAGCCGAGGACGCGGAACTCTCCGCCGAACTCGAACCACTCGACGATGAGGACGGCGCGGAGTCGACGTAGAAGCCGCACCCTCGCGCGGTCTCAGCGCCGCGGCGCGCCGCAGCAGGGACAGCGGGTCAGCGCCTGGTGCTCGAAGCCGCAGGACTCGCATATGGTCGCCGGCCGCGACACTGGCCGCGTCGAACTCCCCGCCGGCGGCAGTGGGGCAGCGTCGGCTTTCCCGGCCCGCTGCCGGGCCTTTTCGATCGCACTTCGCCGTATCGGCCGGAAGAGGACCGTCCTCCGGTCTCCAGCAGCCTGTGCCTTCTATTTATTCATCCGCCAGCCCATGGGTCGGAAGTCAGCCCTGCGGCGCGAAATACCCTGGATTCTGCGCGGATTCCAAGGGCGTCTAAGCTGCTGATTTGTGGTCTATTTCTAAAGGGCCGAGTTTTGGCACAGGACGGGGTCCGTTCAAGATACCCAACACGTTCGAGGCACGAGCGGCGGTAGGCCCGGTTCAGGATCGAATCCGCGATCAGCGGATTACGATCATTGGCCTGGGCGGAACGGGCGCCTACGTCCTGGACCTTGTTGCCAAAACGCCCGTGATGGAAATCCATCTTTTGGATTCCGACGACGTTAACTGGCACAACTTCATACGGGCGCCCGGCGCACCTACTGCCGAGGAGATTGAGTCGCGTCACAAGGGACGTCTACGCAAAGTGGACTACTACTATTCCAAGTACGCGTCCCTCCGGGAAGGCATCCACCCCCACGCTGTCCGAGTGGACAGCCCGTCCATGTTCGGCGAGTTTCTGTCGGCTCATCCAATCGACTATGCCTTCGTGTGTATTGACCAGTTGGCCGACGGCGATTCGCCGCGTCAGGATGTCGTCTACTGTGCGCTCTCGGAGGCGGCGGTTCCGTTCATAGATTCGGGCGTGAGCATAACGCTGGACGACCGCGCCGTTAGAGGCGTCGTAACGACAAGCGCCTATGCCGCAGGCTCTGTGGCGTGGAAGGAGGCCATACCAAATGCTAGAGTCGAGGGCAACGTCCCCGGGTATCGCAACGTCCAGTTGCCCGAAGTGAACGCGTTGGCGGCGTCACTCGCCGTGATGGAGTGGCGGCGCCGCACGGAGCAGTATGTTTCTGAGTCCGCTTCGTTCCTCCATAAGTTCCGACTCGAGACGCCGCGCATTGTCAGTGACCTTGCCCAGGAAAAGTGGACGGGTTGATTATCTCGCATGAGCAGTTTTGAGATCATGAATCCGTTCGAACACCATTGGGCTGTTGTAATCGAGTGACGAGTGGAGTCGATACGGATTGTAGAACCCCTCGATGTAGCTCGCGACCGCGTCTTTGGCCATACGTCGTGTTGGCCAACTACGTCGGTGGAGGAGTTCGGTCTTGAGTGTGCCGAAGAAGCTCTTCGGTCACGGCGTTGTCCCAGCAATCACCCTTGCGGCTCATCGAGCACACGATGCCGTACTCATCGAGCACGGCCTGGTAGGTCGCAGCCGCGTATTGAGTACCACGGTCTGAATGATGCACCAAGCCACTTTCCGGCAGGCGGCGCCCCAAGGCTATGTGAGCGCCTCGAGAGCAAGCTCCGCGCGCAGGTGGGGCTGCATCGCCCAGCCGACGACACGACGCGAGAACAGATCGAGGATGACCGCCAAGTAGAGCCAGCCTTCCCAAGTCCGGATGAAGGTTATGTCCGTCACCCAGAACTGGTTCGGTCGTTCGGCTTCGAAGTTCCGACCGAGCACGTTGGGTGCGACAGGACGATCGTGCTTGCTGTCGGTCGTGCGGCGAAAACGCTTGCTGGGCAGGCCCTGCAGACCCATCTCACGCATCAGCCGTGCCACTCGCTGCTTGCCCACCTCGACGTTCTCCCCGTCAAGCTGGCGACGTACACGCTCCCTGCCGTAGGTACCACGGCTATGGGCGTGGACCGCTTGGATGCGCAGCTTCAGCTTCCCATCCTCACACTGTCGCTTGCTGGGCGAGCGCTTCATCTGAGCGTAGTAGCCGCTGGTCGATACCCTCAGGACTCGGCACATCACCCGCACCGGGTAGTTGGCCCGCTCCGCGTGAATGAAATTGAATCTCATTCGCTTTCTTTCGCGAAGAAGGCCGCCGCCTTTTTTAATATTTCTCGCTCTTGCTCCAACGTGCGCACTCGACGTCGTAGCGAACCCAGCTCATCACGTTCCGCCGTCGTCAGAGCCTCGCGTGGACCTTCACCGTGATCAATTTTGTATTGTTTCACCCAGTTTCGAAGGGCTGATTCCGTCAGGTCCAGTTCCTTAGCGACCTGGCCGATGCTGCGCTCGCCTTCCCTGAACAGCCGGACCGCTTCCTTCTTGAACTCCCCCGTGAACTTCCTGCGTCGTCGTTTTCCCACGGACGCCTCCAGGCGCATTGTCGCGCCTCGGTTGGTGTCCACAAAACCCGGGCAGGGCCACAGAGCGGACTAACTCGCAGGAGTGGCACCCGTGAAACTCCGTCCCATCTTCGTAGACGTACTGCCCAAGTTCGACGCAATCAAAGCCGGCGAGCTCTGGATCAGCCACAAGTATCGGACCGTCAACCTGCGCTGTCCCTGCGGTTGCGGGGATCTGACGGTGCTGTCCCTCCACCCCAGCCGGTGGCACGTTCGCTTCGATGGGAAGTCGGTCTCCTTGGACGGTCCTACGGGTGGGTCCGTGTGGGCCAATTCCGGCTGCGGCAGCCACTACGCTATACGGGACAACGCCGTGATTTGGTTGGATAGGATCGATCCAGGTCGTCATTCGGAGTATGCCGACGTCGAGCAGGCCCGCCTGCTCGGCTCAACACCGAGCCGTCAGACTCTTCGTTCACGGCTCGGACGCGTATGGCGTAGTCTGTCGTTAGGAAGTTGGCGCAAGTAGAGTGCTGGATGAGTTCGAGGTTTGGCCAATTCGAATTCCGCTCTTGGCTTCTCCTCAGGCGCGATCTAGGTGTAGAGTGTCTTCTCATCGGGTGGGCTATTAGCTGAAAACCCCGGCCGATCAGCCCGGTGCTTGCGCTGTTTTCTGTTGGTGATGTGTACGCATCCATTTAGCGCGTTTTCCCCCGCATGCGCGGGGATGGACCTATTACCGAGCCGCTTCCAGATCAGGTCGAGAAGTTTCCCCCGCATGCGCGGGGATGGACCCAACTATTCCCGGAAACGGCTGGAGGATTTGAAGTTTCCCCCGCATGCGCGGGGATGGACCCAAGTCCGACTGGGCTTGGAAGCGTTTTGTAATGTTTCCCCCGCATGCGCGGGGATGGACCCAGAGATACTACCAGACGCTGCGGCGTTCGTCTGTTTCCCCCGCATGCGCGGGGATGGACCTCATCGCTGCGCGTCCTAACATGAAGCGTTACTGTTTCCCCCGCATGCGCGGGGATGGACCCCATGCGCGGACAGAACGAAGCCGGAACCTCGACCACGTCTCCCCTCGCTTCGGCGGGGGGAGTGGATTGAAACCTCAAAGGCCTGCTCAACACATTGACTACCCCGGGGCTCCCCTCGCTTCGGCGGGGGGAGTGGATTGAAACCTCAAAGGCCTGCTCAACACATTGACTACCCCGGGTCTCCCCTCGCTTCGGCAGGGGAGTGGATTGAAACGTCACGGAAGTCGTGACCGCCGGGAACCTGGCGGCGTCTCCCCTCGCTTCGGCGGGGGGAGTGGATTGAAACATCAACACTCAGGGCGACTTCATCCACGACATCATGTCTCCCCTCGCTTCGGCGGGGGGAGTGGATTGAAACCCGTACATCGATCCGTACGGCGGCGATTCGATCATGTCTCCCCTCGCTTCGGCGGGGGGAGTGGATTGAAACGCTTGTTCAGCCTGTTGGCCGAATTGAAACGGCGGTCTCCCCTCGCTTCGGCGGGGGGAGTGGATTGAAACAAACAGCTTCCAGGCACCGTGCCGACCGCGTCCTGTGCCAAAACTCGGCCCTTTTGAAATAGACCATAAATCAGTAGCTTAGTGCCCCCCGTGAGTATAGATTCATCCGTATTCCGACCACTCCCCAGGCTTCGTGCTGCGATGCAGCAAACCTGCAAGATGTGCGGCCAGCCAGAAAAATTTGACTTTCATGTTCCCGATGAGGTGTGGCGTTCGGTCGTTCCACCAGAGTATCAGACCCTCGCCGTCTGCCTGTATTGCTTCGACGAAGAGGCCGCCACGAAGGGTGTAGACTTCACGGCGGCCCTGACCGAGCTATGTTTCGCTGGGCGCGCCGTCTCTCTTGGTTTCAAGATTACGCGCGCAGTCAGTGTGGTAGATCAAGAGCAATTGCTAGCGCGCTCTTTATCTTGACACTGGTTACATAACTCACCAGACGTCGGATTACTCCACTTTTCTTCGTAGTTGCGCGTCGGCCAGTTCGAGCAATTGGTGCAGAAGTGCCAAGTGTCATAGGCTGGTGGGTCTAATCAAGTCAAGTGTTATATATAATCCCCATTTCAAAAGGGCCGAGTTTTGGCACAGGACGCGGTGCCTCACCCGTTCGAAGCAAACAAGATTCCATTGTTACTGAGAATATTGCGTGAGTACGTTCACAATGAGCCGCTGTACCGACCAAGTTCAACAGGGCGCGGGACATCCTCTTGATAGGACACGATCAGTGCTACGCTCAGTAAACCTTCAGCCTCAGCCGCCTAAAGTTTCCAAAGCGCTCGCCCCCCGCCCCCCTCTCAAGTGGGCCGGCGGCAAGAGATGGCAGGTTCGCCACCTGATTGACGTCTGGCGCGCCGAAAGCCGTGAGCACAATCCCGGAAAGCGCACCATCGGCTGTGATGGAACCTTGCTCGTCGAAACGACGCACGAGAATGGCCAGAAATTTCAGGGATGCCGCACTGCCCGGTTGGTGGGAGCCTTTCTCTGAGTTGATGCAGTGCGGCATCCCCGTCGCCACCAATCAGAGGGAATCGGGGTTTCGGTTTTGGTGGCGTTCGAGTCTTTCTTTCATGTGCTGCCGGCGCTCTTCCATCTTGGCTTTGCGCTCGGCTTTCAACTGGGCGAGCTTTTGCCGTTGCTCGTCCGTCAAAACGCTCTCGATCTTCTGCTGCAGTTGCTTCCGTTCAATGGCGGCCGCTGCCTCGGCTTCACCGAGTTGATAGGCGAGATTCTGGATCTCTCCGTCGTCCGCAAGGATTTCGACGGCATCATTGAGCGCTTTGCGGCGCTCCGCGACACGCTTCATGTTTCCGGTCGCGCGCACCTCCTCGAAGAGCGCACGCACATCGCCACGCTGTGCCTCCGAGAGGTCGAGCTCCCTTAGCGCTCGCATGTCGCCGCCCCGGCCTCCGTGGCCCCGACGACCAAGACTGCGACCTTCGCCCGACTGCGCCAGGCCCAGGCAGGGCAGCGCGAACAGGCTTCCGACGAGAGCGATCCAGACTAACTTCTGACTAACGTTTTTCTTTTGCATCATCTTCCTTCTCTCCGGCTCCACACCCGGTCTTGTCACGGTTCAATACTAGCGAATCGCGAGCTCCGAGTTATCAAGTCGGCGAAAAGGATTTGTTAAGGATGTAAAAGCTCGGGGGGCGGGCCCCAGGGCTGTTCTATAATGGGTCATGGGAAGCTTCAAGGGGTGCAGGGCGTACATTCTACCCCTCGGCCTCCTCGTGCTTCTGGCTATTCTGGCTACGCTCCAGTACCGCTGGACGGGTCAGATCAGTGCCGCGGAGAGGGAGCGTGTACAGGCGAGTCTGCGGTCCTCGACGTTCCTGTTTTCGAGAGACGTCAACGAGCAGCTCATTGGCCTGTTCCGCGCTTTTCATGTGGAGAGCGATCGGGAGCTCGGCGCGAACTTGTTCGCGCGACTGGATCGATGGCGCACAGAGTCGAACTATCCCGATCTCGTACATCACGTCTACGTCGTCCGCCCTGACGAGGGCGAGCCTAGCTTGCTCGAGCTCCAGGGAGATGAGCTTCGTTCGACGACGTGGCCGGACGAGCTCTCGCGACTGCGCGCTCAGGTGGAGCATGTCGAAGACCGCGACGCGGATGGGCCCAGGCGGCGCCTGGCTCACCTGCCGGTACTCCTGGACGAACCTCCGTGCCTCGGTTTTCCCATCGGGTCACCACGAGACGGCTGGCCTCGAACGGCTCCTCGTGGACACGTCCTCGTCCTGTTACGTGAAGACGTTCTGCGAGAGGACATTCTCCCCGAGCTCTGGGCCCGATACTTCGGTCCCGAGTTCGACGTCGTCGTCCTCAATCGGGACGACAAGGTGGTCTTCGCGTCATCTGAGGTCGAGGCGTCCACCTTGGTTGCTTCGGCAGACGCCGAAGCGCCGCTGTTCTCGCCTAGAAGCTACTTCGCGGACCTAGCTCCCGGAGAAGGCCCAGAGCCTCGGCGCCCGCGGGCGGGAGCGCGGGAGCGGCGGAGACCTTCTGCCGGATTTCGCGCGTCCTTTAGAGACGCCGGACGGGAGCTCATGGAAGGCCGATGGCGCCTGTTCGTCCGACACCGAGCCGGCTCCCTCGATGCGGCAGTCGCAGCGGCACGTTACCGAAATCTAGCCGTGAGCTTTGCTGTCATGGGGCTCCTAGTCCCCTGGATCTTTGATTACTATACAAAGTTAGGCTTTTCGCCAGCCCATAAGATTCATAAGATTCATGCACTTAGAAGGGTTTCGGCAAGCTCTGCTTTATCTAGTTTGTTCTGATACAGGGGACTAGCGGCAAGCGTCGTGCTTGCCAGCATTTCTTCACAGAGGGCGACGGAGCTCACCGAGCGCAAGATGGAGTTCGTCGCTGGCGTGTCGCACGAGCTGCGAACGCCCGTCGCCGTCATTCGCTCGGCGGGGCAGAACTTGGCAGATGGTTCCGTCTCCGAGCCGTCGCGGGTCGCGCACTATGGGAGCGTCATTGAGTCGGAGGGACGACGACTCGAAGATCTTCTCGAGCAAGTGCTGGAGCTTGCCGGGATCCCGTCCTGTGCCAAAACTCGGCCCTTTTGAAATAGACCATAAATCAGCAGTTTAGTGTCTGTGTTTGCGACCGGGCCAAGGCGGCGCAAGGGTCGTGAGTTCGTTTGTGTTTTTGGACACGACGGGCAACACCGCGCTCCAAGAGATGAGCGAATCCGCGACAACGAATCCAGGAAGTCCGCAACGGACGCCACAGGAAACCCGGTACAGCAGGAAACCCGGAACTCGGGAAACCCAGAGAGTGAAGGGAGAGCCTATATCAGAAGAGCGTATAGATGAAGGGCGCAGCTCCGCTTCCGCTGAGAAAGACGAGAAAGCCGAGTCCGAGGATGACGACGAGGATGGGCAGCAGCCACCACTTCTTGTTGTATTTCAGGAAGTCCCGAAACTCGGAGGCGAGACTCTGGCGGTCTTCCTGAGCGAGCTGAGCCAGATCGTCGTCTTTTGGCACCAACGTGTCCTCCCGTCCGCTAAAACTGACGGAAATAGTCCTTTTTGTCAAAAGCCTCCGGCAGATCGACCCAGTAGCTTTTCTGTTCGGGTTTCCACCGGCGCGTGAGGGGATCGCGACCGATCAGCCGAAAGAACAGTGCGATGGGCGTCAGTAGCCCGTAGAAAAGACCCGCGAGCACAACGTGCGAGAGGACCCATCCGATGGGAAAGGTCACGACCCCGAGAAGGACGAACAGCGGTCGGTTGGCGGCGGGCTTCAGCAGGGAGAACGTACCCGAAAGCAATCCGAGCCCCCACAAAACGTACGCCGTCGGCCGCGCCGCAGAGCCAAGCGCCACGCCGAAGATACTTCCCTTCCAGAGGATCAGGCCACCGAGGAGCGCAAAAGCTCCCAGAGCGATGAACCCGAACTGCCGTAGTTGCCGGCTCGATGGGTCGAGAGTTAGCTGGACGATCATGATCTAGTCCAGCTGGAACCGTGCCAGATACATGTCGATTTCGTGCCGGGTGGCTTGCGGCTGGTCGTCCTTCTCAAGGAGGACGTTCCCGATGACGAGCGCATCCATGTTGGTGGCCATGAAGCAACGATAGGCGTCCTCCGGCGTACACACGATCGGCTCTCCCCTCACGTTGAAGCTTGTATTGATGATCACCGGGCACCCCGTCCTCCCATGGAACCGCTCCAGCAGGCGATAGAAACGAGGGTGGCGCTTCGGATCGACGGTCTGGACTCGCGCCGAATAGTCCACATGGGTGACCGCGGGAACCACCGAGCGCGCCTGCTTCAACTTCTCGAGCCCTTGTGCGCCGTCTCCGTTGACCGGGAACCGTTTGTCGGCGCGAACCGGGGCGACTAGCAGCATATAGGGGCTGTCTTCGTCGGGACGCGTTTCGAAGTACTCATCGACTTTGTCTCTAAGCACGGACGGAGCAAAGGGCCGAAACGACTCGCGGAACTTGATCTTCAGGTTCATGAGCGACTGCATCTCGCGAGAGCGGGCATCGCCGAGGATGGACCGGCTTCCCAGTGCCCGTGGCCCGAACTCCATCCGGCCTTCCATGTGCCCGACCACCTGCTCCGAGTCGACCAGCGCGACCAGCGTCTCTACCAGCTCGTCCTCGGATTCGAAGTAGCGGTAGACGGCACCGGCACTGTCCAGAAACGTCTCTATCTCGTCCCGGGAGTAGCTCGGGCCGAGTAGCGAGCCCTTCTGGTAGTCACCCTCCTGCAGAGGCTCCCGTGCCTTGTCGAGAAGCTGGTGCCAGACGAAGAGTGCCGCGCCGAGCGCCCCACCGGCGTCGCCCGCGGCCGGCTGGATCCAAACGTTCTCGAAGGGGCCCTCCCGCAGAATCCGGCCGTTGCCCACGCAATTGAGCGCGACGCCGCCCGCCATGACCAGATTCGGCAGGCCGGTCAGCTCGTGCGCGTAGCGTGCCGCCCGAAGCATGATGTCCTCCGTGACCTCCTGGATGGAGGCCGCGATGTCCATCTCGCGCTGAGTGAGCGGACCCTCCGCCGCTCTCGGTGGCCCGCCAAGGAGCCGATCCATCTTCGAGGAGGTCATCACCCCCTTGTAGCAGAAGGCAAAGTAGGACATGTTCATCCGGAAGGATCCGTCGGGCCTGAGGTCGATCAACTTCTCACGCATCAGATCGGCATAGCGAGGCTCGCCGTAGGGAGCCAGCCCCATGAGCTTGTACTCGCCGCTGTTCACTCTGAACCCGCAGAAGTACGTGAAGGCCGAGTAGAGCAGTCCGAGAGAGTGCGGAAAGCGAAGCTCCTTCAGGAGTCGAATCCGGTTCCCGTCGCCGATCCCGATACTGCCCGTCGACCACTCGCCGACGCCGTCGAGTGTCAGGATGGCCGCTTGCTCGAAGGGAGAGGGAAAGAAAGCACTCGCGGCGTGGGATTCGTGGTGCCGCGTGAACAGATACCGCTTCCGATAGCGCCCCTCGAGCCCCCGGTCGAGCTCGTGAGGCGTTCGCAGCTTCTGTTTCAGCCACAGCGGGAGACCCTTGAGGAACAGCTTGAACCCTCGCGGCGCATAGGCAAGATACGTCTCCAGGATACGGTCGAATTTCAACAGAGGCTTGTCGTAGAAAACGACCAGGTCCATGTCCGCTGCCGAAAGTCCACCTTCCTTCAGGCAGTAGTCGACCGCGTGTTTCGGAAAGCTGTAGTCGTGCTTTCTTCGCGTGAATCGCTCCTCCTGAGCGGCGGCCACGATGTCGCCATCCTGCACGAGGCAGGCGGCGCTGTCATGATAGAAGGCTGAGATTCCGAGTATGTTCATGACTTTGGCAATCTTCGAGCATAAATCACGGCGCCGGACCGAGCGGTTGTGATCCACAAAAAGGAAGATCGCGTCCTGTGCGGTGCCGCCGCCATTGAGTGTTGGTGAGATAACGCTAAGACTTTACGCTGCATTAAATTACAGCCAAAATAGCGCTCGCGACCTTCGCCGCGCACTAAATGGAGCGTAAGCGCTTTTTTTGGGTACTTTCGAGTGAACGAACGATTTCGGTCACTCCCCGATGACCTCCGCCCGCACGGGCGGTGCCATTGCTGTCAAGTTGAGGCATTCAGGGCCGATCCGACCCCAAGATGTTGGCAACACCGTGCGCTCAAGCCCCATCATCTAGCGGCCCGCTTCGAGCTTGAGACTTCAACTTGACAATACCTCCGACATTCTTAATTGGACGCGATGGTGTTTGCCGGCACACGCAGGCCAACTGACACTAGCATTCAAATGCCTCTAGCAGTGTAGCAATACTTGATGGCAGAAGCACCGCGATCGCTCGGGTCGAAGGCCTCGCCTGGAACACCGTCCTGCGCACGAGCACGCGTTCAGCTCTCGTCGTTGAGAACCGTCACACGCGTTCTCGATTCCTTCGAGAGGCGCTTCCGATTCTTCACGCAGCAGCGAAACCAGTCTGCCATGCGTTGACCGACGATCTCGTGCCCCCGATTGTTGAGGTGGGTGTCCCCGGCCACAAACAAACGCTCGTTGGTGTCCCTGACATGTGCGCGTAGAATCGGGAGCAGGTCGAGATAGGGGATATCCCGGGCGCGCGCAAATACCTGAAGGTACGCCTGCGGGAAGCCGATATCGTAGTCGGATCCGGTTTCCGCCCGTGCGTGGACCTGCTCCGACATGGGGAGGGTGACGATGGCCAGGTGGGCACGATGTTCCCACAGAAGGGAATCCATGCGCGCCAGCGTCGCGACAACCGCATCCTTGGCTGCAAGCGCCGGTTCGGGATACGGGTATTGGGACCAGAACGTATACATGGTGAAATTCCGATTCACGGAGAACTCGATACACAGGTTCTCAAGCCCGAGCCACGGGGACATCAAGCGAAAAGAGCTGAGCCCCTGGAGCCACCGCTGCGGTCCCGGCGCAAGTGCACAAGGAGCGGACACCGTCGTATCATTGACGAGAGCTTCGGCCGGAACAAGAGCTCGTACCTTTGTGTCTTGGAGCTCGGCGGCGCCGTCGACGATCGACTCCTTGTCGATGCCGAGATAGGTGTCTCGGAAATCGTTTCCCGCGAACACGACGACGATGACGTAACTGGGAGAGAAATCCAACACCTGCTCCCGAAGAAGCAGCTCTTCTTCGGCAAGGCCGTAGCCGCCGACACCGAAGTTCAATACCTCCCAGCGCTCCGGTGAAACGTTCTTGTCGAACGTGCCCACAAAACTCTCTTCGTAGCCATCCGCCCATGAACCAAACGTGAACGAGTCTCCCAGGAAGGCGATCCGACGCCGTCCATCGTTCTTTCGGATGGTCACGTCGCGCCAATGCATGCCGTGACGGTTGGTTCGGATGCGGACCTCTCGCCCGTCGATGCGTGTGACCAAGTCGATGTCTGGTTTGAGTCTGTAGGAGCCGATCCCGTTGGGATTGGTTGTCAATAGATCCAACCGTTCCCGCCGTTGGGGTCTGTCGCTTCGTTGGCTTTCGATGATCCGAGCTCCAAACTCGAACAGGACGAGTGACACGAACAGGCTTGCTCCGAGCGAGACGGCGATGAACGCCATGCGCCGCGCTCTCGGAATATTGCTGGGTTCAGCCATGGGTAGTTGAAACGAATAGGCAATTCTATCCTTCGTGAGTTCGAGAAACGAATCCAGTTCTACGCTGTGATGACGAGCCGACCGTGAGAGTGGGGGCCCACGCCGTTGGGCACCTCGTCCTGTGCCAAAACTCGGCTGTGCCTTCTATTTATTCATCCGCGCGCACCGAACTTGATTAATCTCCGGTCTGCCAGCACCATGCCGGTATGATTTCGTCGTTTGTTCCCGCTCTCATCTCTGCCTTCAAGGCTCGTCGCGAGCTGGCTCTCGAGAATGTCGCTCTTCGGCAGCAGCTCGCCGTCCTCCGCCGTTCGGTGAAACGGTCGCGGCTCTCGAATGTCGACCGCGGGTTTTGGGTGCTGTTGCGCAGAATCTGGACTGATTGGGCGAGCGTCCTCGTCATCGTGAAACCTGAGACGGTCGTCCGCTGGCACCGTTGTGGGTTCAGACGATATTGGACTTGGAAGAGCCGACGGCGTAGGCCCGGACGACCAGGCGTCGCTCCCGAAATACGTGAGCTGATACGGAACATGAGCAGGGCCAACCCCGTCCTGTCCGAAAACGCGAACGGAGCGGCAAGGTCGAATCCTAGAGGCGTTCTCAAAACTCGAGGAGACCAGCCGACGCGGTACTGGCTCTGCGATAGGCGACCCCGAGCAGACCTCTCCTCCAGACCATCCGTTCCGTCCAACTGGCGCGCCCGAACTCCTATGCGGCGTCGCGGTGGTAATAGCTGAGCAAGCCGCCCAATCGCTTACGACATCGCACCTTCCCGTGAGGACTGCCGACGCATTCTTCCGCTTCGAGCAACGCGTTCCCGAGCCCTTGATGGTTGCGCTCTCCGTGATAATGATGGATGAACTCAGCGACGGCACGGCGCAGCGATTGCTCACTGAAGAAGATCATCCGCTCCAAGCACTCGCTCTTGATCGACAAAACAAACCTTTCGACATAAGCGTTCAGATTCGGCGAACGGTGCGGCAGCCGAATGACGTCCGTTCCGGCGTGCTCGAGCAAATCGCGAAACTCCGTGGTGAACTTCTTGTCGCGGTCCAGGATGAGGAATCGCTTGCCGCGCAGAAAGCCGTCGAATGGGTCGGTGAGATTCCGACCGACCTGCATCATAAACGGGCCATCTGGTCCCGGAGTGATTCCGGCAATGTGTACTTTTCGCGAAGACAGCTCGATGACGACAAGCACATAGTAGGTCACGAGCCTGCGAACTGTGGCGACCTCGACGGTGAAGAAGTCGGTCGCAGCAACGGTTTCCCAATGGGCGGCGAGAAACGTGCGCCATGGCGTTCGCTTACTTCGCTCCGGCGCGGGCTCGATGCCATGTTCTCGCAGAATATTGGCGATGGTGCTCCTGGCTACCGTATGGCCGAGATTCGAGAGGGCGCCGCGAATGCGTGTATACCCCCACCTCGGATTCGACTTCGCCATCCCTACGACAAGCTTGCTAATCTCGGCCATGACCCGGGGCCGTCCGGGCTGTTTCCGCCGCTCGCTGTAGTCCCACTTCCGCGCAATCAGCCTTCGGTGCCAAGCCAGCAGGGTTTCCGGTGTGACGATACCGGCGACTTCTGCCAAGAGTTTCCGGCCAAGCGCCTTACCCTTTACCGCGAGCCGACGTCGCTCGGCGTCCGTCAGGCGAAGCTTCTTCCCGCGAAGCCGAGCTTTGAGGACTCTGTTCTCCTCGAGCAAGTAGACGATAGCAGCCTGTTGGTCACGCTGGAGCCAACCAGCGATGGCGACGACCAACAAGGTCAAGGGCTGGATCGGCGTGCTCATGACCGAGGATTCTAGCTCCCATTGGCCAATCAAGCGTAGATACGTCTATTCCGAAACGTCCCGGCGAGCCGGTCTTGAGTTCGTTTGTATTTTTGGACACGACGGGTTTCCACCATTCCCGGAAGGGACACTAACATGGTTCTCGTTTCAGATGTCGACCCATCACACGCGAGATCGATTGTCATGAGTCCGATCGGGGAGCGGTGGTCCGCCGTCGGCCGCTGGTGCGTCGCGGCTTTCATCGTCGGCGCGGCTTCGTTCGTCATGCTGCTCGGCACCTTGCGTACCGAACGTCTGAACGTGGACGTCGGCCCGGGAGACGCCGACTACGCGCAAGGCCTCTCCGATTTCTGGCGCTACGACGGCGAACGTACGTGGCGCGAGATGGGGCGAAGGGCCCGGGTACACCTACCGGTGACAATGGAAGGACCGTGGCGACCTCGACGGTGAAGAAGTCGGTCGCAGGGCCGGGCCAGTTGTTGCTATCGGTAGCACAACCCGAGTCGCGGCAGCCCGTTCGATGCGCTCGCGAGCGACGGCGACGAAGTCGGCCGACGGCTCGATACCGTCGACGTCGTAGCCGAGGAGCATCAGAAGCTCGCTCACCCACCCGGGTCCGCTCCCGACTTCGAGGATACGGCCGCCGTGGCGGATATCCATCGCGCGCACGAGGTTCATGACCGCGTAGGCTTGGAGATAGAACTGCTCGTTCCCGGGACGGTTGTCGTAGGGTTTGCGGTACAGCCAGTCGAACTCGAATCTGGACATCGCGCCCATGTAATTGCGCGCGGCGTCGAGGAAGGCTTTTTCTTCTTTCTTGGCGCGCTCGCTCAAGAAACGTTTGTGGGGGTTCGACATCGTGCCAGGGGTTGCGGCGTTATTCTAGCGTTGAGGTGAAGTGGGGTGCAAGAATTGGCGTGAGCCCATCGCCGGTTTAGCGAACCACCGTCCACACCGCGTCAACTGCTCGCTTGTAACGTTGCCAGTGGATCAAATTTTGGCACAGGACGCGACGGGCTTGAGAATGCCGACGTCGTATTCGCGACTACACCAGCAAGAAATCGGACTAACAATGGTACCAACTCCGTTGGTACGGTCCAATGGGGCGGCATCCTGTGGCGAGCGCTACTCGCTCTCTGCTAAGATTTTGCCCGGATGAGCCCAACCGCTCCCGCTCTTACGGTCATTCTGCCGGCGTTCAACGAAGAGGGCAGTATCGAGCAAGCCGTGCGGCGTGCGTCGGAAGCGGTCGCGCCCCTCGTTGCCTCCTATGAGATCGTCGTCGTCGATGACGGGAGCCGAGACGAGACCCCGAAGATCCTTCACGAGCTCAAACGCGAGCTGGGAGCGGCGCTCGTCGTCGTCACTCGAGAGACGAACCTGGGCTACGGCGGAGCGCTGCGTACCGGCTTCGATGCGGCCCGAGGGCGTCTCGTCTTCTACACGGACGCGGACAATCAGTTCGATCTTCGCGAGCTATCCGAGTTCCTCCCTTTGATGGAGAGCCAGGACGCCATTCTGGGTTATCGAGTCGGGCGGCAGGACGGTGGATTCCGCCTCTTCGTCTCCAACGGGTACAACGCTCTCGCGTCGCTCGCCTTTGGGATGTCGGTCAGGGATTTGAACTGCTCGTTCAAGCTCTTCCGCCGCGAAGCCCTGACCTCGCTCCACCTCCAGGAAGACTACTTCTTCATCGATACCGAAATCGTGGTCCAGCTTCACCGGGCTGGATTCCGCTACGTTCAGAAAGGCGTTCGCCACTACCCCCGCACGGCGGGGAAGTCGACGGTCGGCCCAACCGACGTTCCCCGTCCTGTGCCAAAACTCGGCCCTTTTGAAATAGACCGCAAATCAACAGCTTAGAGGCCCTTGGAATCCGCGCAGAATCCAGGGTATTTCGCGCCGCAGGGCTGGCTTCCGACCCCTGGGCTGCGGGTGGCGGGCGACAGGCCCACCGGGGGTGCGCACGGCCGGCTCAAATCGGCTGCGGGGCGAGCTTGCAGGCAACGAACTACGCACCCGGAAGGAATACGTATCCGACCGCGATGCCGGATTCAAGCAGCCCTTGGAAAGGTGCAAACTGCTGACCCGCTGGGCGTTCGAGTATTTTGACCAGACGGGATGTCGTGGCTGTCCGAGTTTTGGCACAGGACGCCGTCGGAACGTGTCAACGACATTGAGACACCCGCGTGTTGCATTTAGTGAGCCTCGATTGGTGTCGCCGGGCTCATGACGACGTCGCGGTCTACGTCCGCTTCGACCGCGAACGCGCCACAAGGAGTGGAAACAGGGGGTAGCTCAGGTATGGACCACCCCGAGCAAGTCGCTGTTTCAGCCTCCTGGTGCGTTTGTTTTTTCCGGCGGAGGGTTGATCCAGGCCTGAGGGGGCAAAACGGGAGGTTGAGGAGTTCCGCGAACGAATCGTTCGGGGTGAGCCCGCTGAGCTTGGACGAGGGTCTGGCGTCGAGCCGAGGTGAGTTTTTCCGCGCGCCCATGATGAACGACGGCTGGAGTCATGAGACCGATTCCCGAGTGCCGGTGTTCGTGGTTGTAGTAGCCGAAGAAGTTACGGCAGAACAGGCGAGCATCCTCGATGGAACCGAAACGCTGCGGGAACTGAGGGCAATACTTCAGCATCTTGAATTGAGACTCGGAATAGGGATTGTCGTTCGAGACATGAGGTCGCGAGTGAGTCTTGGTCACGCCGAGGTCGGCTAGGAGCAAGGCTACGGGCTTGCTTTGTATCGAGCTGCCGCGATCCGCGTGGAGGGTGAGCTCACCCGGTTCAATGTCCTGCTTGCGACAGCTCTCGGCGATGAGGCGGCGTGCGAGCTCGGCACTTTCGCGGTGAGCCAGCATCCAGCCCGTCACGTAGCGGGAGAAGATGTCGAGGATGACGTACAGGTAGTAGTAGGTCCACTTGACGGGGCCACGAAGCTTCGTGATGTCCCTCACTCCATCGAGTAGGTGAGGCCCCACTGGCCTCGGATCCGGTCCGCGAGATGCATGAGAGCCAGGGACTCATCGAGGGGCATCACGGCGCTCTCTTTGTCGCCTGCCCGCAGGCAACGACCGACCTCGTCCGCCTCGTAGTTATAGCCGTTCCCCCGCAGGGGTAACTCGACCAGTTCCTGATTACGGCCACGGCTCACGGTGAGGCCGGCGCTCTTGAAGAAGGGGCTGTGGAGGCGAATCGAGCCGTCCGTACCGAAGAGTGTGGCCTCGACGGTGGTGCGGGTGCGTACAGCGCAGGAGAGCACGGCGAGTTCGCCTCCGGCATACTTGAGTAGCACCGCGGACTGCTCGTCGACGCCCGTTTCACCGAGCTGGGCGGTGGACACGACCTCCTGCGGTTTCGGGCCCAGGACCATGCTCGCGAGGGACAGGACATAGATACCGACGTCGAGGAGGGCGCCTCCACCAAGGGCCTTGTTGAAGAGTCGTGACTCGGGATTCATGCTGGCACGGAAGCCGAAGTCGGCCTGCACCATTCGCACGTCACCGATCGCGCCCTCGGCAATGAGTTCGCGCGCACGGACCACGGCGGGGATGTAGCGCGTCCACATCGCTTCCATCAGGAACATTCCTTGCTTGCGGGCCACGCCGATGACCGTCTGAGCCTGCTCGGCGTTCATGGTGAAGGGCTTCTCGCACAGGACGGCCTTGCCCTGCTCGAGGAGCAAGATGCTGTTGTCCTTGTGGAAGGGATGAGGCGTCGACACGTAGACGGCATCAACGTCAGGATCGGCGGCGAGGGCCTCGTAACTGGCGTGGCTCCGCGGGATGTCGAACTCGTCAGCGAATGCATCCGCGGTCTCGCCGCTGCGCGAGCCGACGGCGACCAGGGAGACGTCATGGGCGTCGGCGAGACCCTGAGCAAACTGATGGGCGATGTTGCCGGTGCCGAGAATGCCCCAGCGGATCGAGTCGGTCATGTCTTCTCCTTTCAGCAGCTTAGACACCCTTGGAATCCGCGCAGAATCGAGGGTATTTCGTGCCGCAGGCCTGGCTTCCAAGAAAATCGTGAATCGAATGTCCCCGTGGCCGTATCCTAGCAATTGACGCGGCCACGCGGGTACATCTCACCAACACTTGATGGCGGAAACATCTCAAGGAGTAAGGTCAGGGCTCCGCCGGCGGCCAAGATTGGCCGGACGCGAGATCGGGGTGACGCAGTTCACGTGTTGGCCTGCCATGCTCAAGGCGCCACTCCTCGATCTCTCCTAGAAGCATGAGGGCGGATTTTCGACGCTTTGGATCCTGAAGGGTCATTCTGAACAGCCGCAAGCGCAGCTCGTTTGACGCGCGCGGGTGCTCAGTAAAGACATTGGGATTTTGCCCGTAGGGTCGTCGCTCGACGAAAGCGCTTTCGAGTTGCTCCCAGGTGCCTTGCGGAACCGGCGAGGGTTTGGCGTCGTCGATAAGGTTCAGACTCGCGGCAAGGGCTTCGGGCGTTCCGAGACAGCCCATGACACTCGAAAGGACGTGTCGATTGAGTTCCGGTAGGTCGCGTTCGCACAATTGCTGCAGCCGCGCGGCCACCTCCGGCTTACGCTGGGCCAGTTCTGTGATCCGGGCAACCAGCACGTCCTCGCGGTCAGGACGGCGCGTCAGCGCGATTCCGCGGACATCCGGGTCGACAAAACCCAAGAGCAGTTCGCATGCGCGCGGCGTATCGAGCGCGGCGACCGCGTTGATAAGACTTTCCTCGCATTGCTCGAACGTCTGCGCATCGGAGGCGAGCTCGTACAGAAGATCGATGGCGGCAGCCGAGCGGCTCTCGCTGAGAGCGGTGATAAGCTCGCACAGTTCGTATCCCCAGAACCGCCACTTTCGGAGCACATCACGAACCTTGGCGATCCCTGCTGCAGGGTCGTCAACGAAGGGGCAGAGCGCGAGGATGCGACGCAGAAGGTCTTTATCTGAATCCTGCATCCACCCCTCTGTCCGCTCAAGGATGGAATCAGCCAGAGCGAACGCGGTGGTCGCGGGCAAAACGCCACCAGCCATCAACAAGCGCTCGGCGGCGGCGAGACAGACGTATTGATCCCATTGGCCTGGCATGGCAATCACGTCGAGCACCGCTGCCGCAGAACCGCGGCCGTCAATGGCGGCAAGCGCATTTGCGAGCTCTTTCAGGCCGGCGGCTGATTTCCCGTCTTCATTCTGCTCTCGCAGGCGTTTGATTTCGGCTTTGAGTGCGGCGACGAACCGTGTGCGTCGCTGGTTGTTGCCGGATGGCGGCGTACGGTCTTCGCGCGCGGCCCACATCAAATCGTAGCGGAACGTCATGTCGAAGGAGCGCTCCGGCTTTGGCACGAAGTCTTGCGCCATCGCAGCCGCGGGTATTGTCAAATTGAGCTGGTGACTGACAGAATGGTCCAATGAAGACCGATGCGCCAAGCTACCACGGCTATCGATTTCCACCGGAAATCATCAGCCACGCCGTCTGGCTCTACCACCGATTCTGCGTGAGCTTTCGAAACGTCGAGGAGTTGCTCGCTCAGCGAGGCATCACGGTTTCTTACGAAGCGGTCCGACTGTGGTGCATAAAGTTCGGGCCGGAATACGCTCGACGACTGAAGCGTCGGCAGGGTCGTCTCGGTGACACATGGCACCTGGACGAGGTCTTCATAAAGATACAAGGTGAACGCCAATACCTCTGGCGCGCGGTAGACCAAGATGGTGATGTAATCGATATCCTCGTCCAGCCTCGCCGTGATCAGAAAGCCGCCAAACGATTCTTCCGCAAGCTGTTGAAGGGGCAAGGCCGTCCGCCCTGGCAGCTGGTCACCGACAAACTGAGAAGCTACAGCGCCGCTCACCGCGAGGTCATGCCGTCCGTCGTCCACGACACTGACCAGTACAGAAACAACCTAGCCGAAGTCTCGCACGAACCGACGCGACAACGGGAACGACAGATGCGGAAGTTTAAAGCTCCTGGGCAGGCGCAACGATTCTTGACCGTGCATGGACTCGTGCAAAATATCTTTCGCGTCGGACGGCATTTGTTGCAAGCGCATCATCATCGGGAGCTACGAGACCGCGCTTTCATCGTCTGGCAGGAGGTAACCTGTGCCGTCCGATGAGAGCAAAGGAAGTCAGCTCGACGCGATAGGTTCGCTCGCTCAACGTCAACTTGACAATACCAGTCAAAGGATATAATTCACTAATGATCCGGAATTATGGATGTCACTATTTCGGGCTTCTTCGCGGAAGCCACTTCGGATCTGTTTAGTGAAGCCGATTCTCCTGCTCCTCGTCGCCTGCGCCGCGTTTCTGTCGCCGGGGCCCGCGGCAGCGGAGAAAGTCAAGGACACGCGCTTCAAGTATCGACGCGGGTTCTACTCGGCACCTTTCCTCCAGCTCGTTCGATCGAAGACCCCGGGTGCGAAGGTCCGATATACGACGGATGGCAGCGCCCCCAGCGAGACTCACGGGCTCGGGGACTCGAACCCCGTTGCCGTCCGCATCGAGACGACGACGACGCTCCGCGCCACAGCCTACAAGGAGGGGTTGGAGCCGACCAACGTCGACACCCAGACCTACATTTTTATCGCCGATGTCTTGAAACAGCCACGCGAGATCGAAGGCTACCCCATCATCGATATCGAGGGACGTGCGGGCTGGGTGCAGATGGACTACGGAATGGATCCGGCGATCGTCAATCACCCGGCTTATCGCGATGAGATCGCACCGGCACTGAAGTCCATACCCACGATATCGATCGTGACCGACAAGGAGCACCTGTTCCGGCAGGTGATGACGCCCGACGGTCGCCGGCATGACTACGAGAAAAGCGGCGTGTATTTCGGCAGACCTGGGGTCGGCACGACGCGGCCCGCCTCGGTGGAGCTGATTTATCCCGGACAGCCCGGCAGGGGGTTTCAGATCGATTGCGCCCTCCAGCCCCACGGCACGTACAGCGCCAAGCGGGCCTTGAGGCTGAAATTCCAGAAAGAGTACGGCCCCGGCAAGCTCGAATCGTCCATCTTCAGAGATGCGCCACTGAACGGTGATTCTGCGATCACGGAGTTCGACCGCATCGTATTGCGCTCGGGAAACACGCGTTCCTGGGCGAAGCAAGATCCTGCTCACGTCACCTTCACTCGCGACCAGTGGTTTCGCGACTCCCAGATCGCGATGAGTGGCGTCGGGTCTCACGGCACCTTTGTGCACTTGTACCTCAACGGTCTCTATTGGGGGCTCTATAACGCCGTCGAGCGTCCTGATGCGTCGTTTACGTCTGGTCATCTCGGTGGAGAGAGAGGGGACTGGCATGCTGTGAGTCATCACGGCACCCTCTCCGGCGACAGCCGCCGCTGGGACTATCTGCGCGGGGAGCTGAAGAACAAAGACATGCGCGATCCGGAGAACTACCGCGAGCTGACGGAGTATCTCGACGTCACCCAGTTCTCCGACTACTTGATCCTTGCCTGGTACGGGAGGCTGGACGATTGGGCGCCGGACAGAAACTGGTACGCCGGGCACCGTACCCAGCCCCCCGAGCCGGCCCTGTTTTTCATGTGGGACACCGAGTACAGCTGGAACGCGGGTCCTGAGCCCTCGGCGTTAATCCACAAGTTTTTTCGCCCCGATGCGTTCTCCAAATCCCCGGGAATGATTGGAATCTGGCACTCTCTTACGCGGAATCGCGATTTCATGACGCTGTTCGCGGATCGCGTGAATAAACACTGTTTCCACGGTGGCGCGCTCACGGACGAGAGCTCGATCGCTCGCTGGCGGCGCCTCGTTGATGTCATCGATTCCGCCGTCATCGCCGAGTCAGCACGCTGGGGAGATACGCTGGCGCCTGTCGGACAGCCGACGCAAACGCGTGACAGAAGCTTTCGAGTCGAAGTCGAGCGTGTCATCCGCATGATGACCGGCAACGCCGAGCATTTCATCAACGTCTTGAGACAAGCAGGCTACTACCCCACGAGCGATCCCCCCGAGATAGACGGAGCCGAGGGTGGGGATGCACAACCGCGCGCGGTCAATCCGAATCGCGCCGGCGTCATTTACTACACCCTCGAAGGAACCGATCCACGATCGCCGGGCGGTGCAGTCGCACCGTCAGCCCTCACCGTCGTGGATGGCGGCGCCATCGAGGCGGAAGCAGGACAAGTGCTCAAGGCGCGCATCCGCACCGACGACGAGTGGAGCGCGCTTCATGAAACCGCCATAAGTGGCCGCTGGACGCTGAACAATCTGTCGAAATAGACCACGGGGCAATCCAAGGACGAGGCGGCGTTGTTGCACGGCCCGGAGCAAATCGCTGACCTCCCTGTGCCGGTTGCAGAGTCACCCGGCGCAGTACGTATCGGGCATCCCGAGCGCAGCCATCTTGTTGAGTATCTCGCACCCAATTCGGTGTTCAACTCGTTGCCTCGCCAACGTTCGAGCCCGCATCTCCGGCCCGATGATCGCCTTGTAACGATAGACCGCGTTCTCCACCATGCTTCGCTTGGTGTAGCCTGAGAGCTTGTACCATTCACGTCGGCCGTGTCTTTCGATTGCACGAATATGGCGATCGCGCTCCTGCATGGCGGTGTTCGAATTCTGACTGAGCGTCGCGTTTCGTTGCGGCGGAATCACCACGCGCGTCCTTCGTCCAGGACTGTGCGCTTCGATGGCTTCGTAGACCGCTTCCTTGTCGTATGCACTGTCCGCCGCCACCGACACTAGAGGTGCTTGAATCTGTGTTAGCAAAGCGGGGACTCGGGTTGCGTCGCGAGCTCGTGACGCCGTCAGTTTGGACGCAACAATGTTCCCTGTCTCGCGATCAACGGCGATGTGCAACTTGCGCCATGCGCGCTGCTTTGGCGGTTTGCGAGCGTTTCCAACATGAATCCTCAAGCCCGTGCTATCGATCATCAGGTGGATGGGTTGAGTGCTCGCGGCTTTCGGAATCCGCAGCTTCTTGCGGAGCAACCTCGAGCGCCGACACAACGTCGAGTAGTCCGGGATCTCGATACCGAGTCCGAGAAGCGAGGCGATCGAGTGCAAGAAGCCTTCGGTTTGTCGGTAGGCGAGCTTGTACACCATCCGGACAACCAGGCCCGTTTCAATCGCCATGTCTGAATAGACCCGTTGACCGCCAGGCTTACCGGTCTTGTCGGCCTTCCAGTTCGCGATTGCCTCCTCGTCAAACCAGACTGTCAAATCGCCCCGGCGGCGCAGCCCTTCGTTGTATTCCGCCCAGTTGCGAACGTGGTACTTCTTCTGCTTCGCGTGCTTGTACTGGCAGCGCTTGGGATACTTCATGCTCGAACATACCTCGGCCACCACCATAGGCGGAATTCGCTCTCAGCCAGAGCGGTGCAACAACGCCGGTGAAGGCCGAGGCGGACCGTCTGAGACTGCGTACCAAGCAACGCTTCACCGCGGATGGAACCCGAACGGGCGGGCTGCCGTTCCGTCGCGGACACCTCCACTGCCTGCTGACCAATCCTCTCTACGCCGGCCGCATCCGGCACCAGAGGCGTGTCTACGAGGGCCAGCATCCATCGATCATTGCTCCGGAGCTCTGGGACGCGGTCCAAACGCAGCTGCAGGCAGGGGCTGCCAAACCAAGGAGACGCATGACGAAGGGCCGTGCAGCCCGTTCCCCACTGGCAGGCAAGCTCTTCGACGAGACCGGGGACCGGCTGACGCCGAGCCACACCAAAAAGAAAAACGGGCAACGGCTCCGCTACTACGTCTCCCGGCGCCTCATCCAGCACAGTGGCCAAAAGGACCTCTCCGGCTGGCGACTGCCCGCCCCGATGCTGGAACAGACCGTCGTGCATCTCATCCGACAGCATGCGGATGCCACGACCTTCTCGGCCTCGTTGATCCACACTCCGACGATGCAAGAGCTCGCCTCGGTGCGTCGCTTTTTAGACGGGCTGTGTTCCGATACTAATAATGATGATAGTGCCTCGGCAGCCCCCCTGCTCCGTCTCATCCGGCGGGTCGATATCAGCCCCGGCTCTGTGTCCATCCTGCTCGACCGCAATACGTTCGCTGCTTGCCTCTCTATGGGGCCCGAGCGCATTCGCGAGGATGCACTCCGCATCCTCGCACCGTTCCGCTTGCGTCGACGCGGCGTCGAGACCAAGCTCGTTCTGGGCAACCCCACGAAATCCGTCGACCGCACACTCCTGCGCAATATCGCCAACGCCCTCTCCTGGCTCAACCGAATCAAAGCAGGCAAAACCTATGAGCAGATTGCCACCGAAAACGCCATCCCAACGGACCGCGTGCGCAAGGCAATCCGTTATGCCTTCCTGGCTCCCGACATCGTCCGCGCCATTGTCGAAGGCCGCCAGCCCGTTGGGCTGACCTCGAGCTACCTCTTGCATCATCCGCTTCCCGACGATTGGGAGAAACAGCGAGTGCTCGTCAAAACGCTGTGAGCCTCCAGCGCCCACTTCGTGAATGGCCTCGGTTAGCAGCAAGCTGCTCTCCGACACTGGCCTCCACCAATCAGCCTCAAACTGGCCCAAATTCCCTTTTCCAGACTCGGATAGCTCCTTGTACTGGACCGTCTGCGGAGTCATCTTCGTTTCCTCCGTAAAACTCCGCTGGATGAATTCGAGGTTTGGCCAATTCGAATTCCACTATTCGCCCTCTCCTCAGGCGCGATCTAGGCATTGAGCGTCTTCTCATTGTCTGCGCGATTAAGTGCAAAAAACGACACCATAAGCCCCAAAATCGCACAAAATTGCACGCTAAGGGCCTCTTTTGCTCTGTTTCTGATCGTTTTTAGCCTAGAACCAGAAGCTCCAGTCGCCCCCACTCGAGCCTGCCGACTGCGATAGCCGGAAAGGTGTTCCCGTCGACGAACATTCGCTGATGAGACGTAAAGCCGTTTATAACAATGCGTATTCCGGGGCATCGTGAACGCAGATTCCAGCCGAAGGTGAACATCCATTCCAAAGCATCGTGAACACGGATTCCGGGGAAGGTGAACACGGATTCCAGGCAACGTGAACGCCGGTTCCGGCATCGCGAACGCTCATCGATAGCACGTTTCAAGGCAACTCTAGGTCGTACCCGGAAGGAGGACGATCTAGGAAATGGCAGCTAAGAGGTTATCGATGAGAAAAATACGAGAGGTTCTAAGGTTAAAGTACGAGCTGGGTTTTACTCACCGCATGATCGCAAAGGCACTTCGCGTGGCGGTTGGAACGGTGAGTGAGTACCTGGCCAAGGCGAAGAAGGGTGGTCTGAGCTGGCCGCTCCCGGAGGAGCTGAGCGACGGGGAGCTGGAGGCAGGGCTGTTTCCGCCGCCGGGCTCGTCTGGCGCACGGCCGGGTCTGGACTATGCCCACATCCACGAGGAGCTGAGGCGTCACCGAGAGATGACGTTGCTGCAGCTGTGGGTGGAGTACGCGGAGAATAAGCCGGGAGCGTACGGCTACAGCCGTTATTGCGAGCTGTACGGTCAGTGGAAGAAGAAGCTGAACCCGACGATGCGTCAACGGCATCGAGCAGGCGAGAAGACATTTGTCGATTTTTCGGGGAAGAAGCCTCACATCGTCGATCCGAAAACGGGAGAGCTCGTCGAAATGGAGCTGTTCGTCGGGACGTTGGGCGCGAGCAGTTACACCTACGTCGAAGCGACACTGAACCAGTCGCTGGAATCGTGGGCGAAGGCCCATAAGGGGATGTCGGATTACTTCGGTGGCAGTACGGAGATCTGGGTTCCGGACAACTTGAAGAGCGGCGTGGATTTGGTGGACCGTTACGAGCCAGGGATCAACCGGACGTACGAAGAGCTGGCGACGCATTACGGTGCGGTTGTGGTCCCGGCTCGGGTGTTCAAGCCGAAAGACAAAGCGAAGGTGGAGTCGGCAGTGCAGGTGGCGCAGCGCTGGATCCTGGCGGTGCTTCGTCATCGCACGTTCTTCAGCCTGGCGGAACTGAACGAAGCCATCTGGGAGAAGTTAGAGGTCCTGAATGCGCGTCCGATGCAGAAGCTCGGTGTGAGTCGGCGGGAGTTGTACGAAAGGCTAGACCGGCCCGTACTGAAACCGCTACCGCAGGAGAGCTACGAGTTATCGACGTGGAAGCGGTGCAGAGTGAACATCGACTACCACGTGGAGGTGGAGAACAACTTGTACAGCGTTCCCTATCAGCTCATTCACGAGAAAGTCGAGGCACGGGTGACGGCCTCGGTGGTGGAGGTCCTGTTCAAGGGAAAGCGCGTCGCGTCGCATCCCCGCAAGAAAGGAAAGGGGCACTACTCCACGAACCCGGAGCATATGCCACGTTCGCATCGGGAGCACCTGGAGTGGACGCCGTCGCGGCTGCTCCACTGGGCGGAGCAGTCAGGTCGCGCCACGGGAAGGCTGGTTGCGGGGATTCTAGAGAGTCGGCCTCACCCGGAGCAGGGATTTCGCTCTTGCCTGGGAGTCATGCGACTAGGCAGCCGCTGGGGCAGTGAGCGTCTCGAGGCCGCTTGCGCACGAGCGGAAGCTTTGAGCTCTTACAGCTATCGCACGGTGAAAAACATTCTCTCGGCTGGTCTAGATCGTGTGGTGCTCGAATCGGACGCCGAAGCGAAACCGCGAGAGGAGCACGAGAACATCCGAGGCGCGGATCACTACGAAGGAGGAGAGTCCCGATGCTGACACCCGAAACGATAGAAAAGATGAACGCCATGAAGTTGTTCGGCTTGGTGTCCGCGTTCGAAACCCAGTTGAGCTCGAGCGAATACAAGGAGCTGAGCTTCGAGGAACGTGTGGGACTCCTGGTCGATGCCGAGTGGACCGCCCGCGAACAGCGTAAGCTTTCTCGACGACTGCGAGCGGCAAAGCTCCGCTATCCGGCATGTTTGGAGAACGTGAACTTCCAAGCGCCTCGAGGCTTAAACCGCGAACAGATCTTGAGCCTGGGCAACTGCCGCTTTGTCGGTGAGCGCCATAACCTGCTCATCACCGGCCCGACGGGGATTGGCAAATCGTTCTTGGCTTGCGCCTTCGTGGAGCGGGCCTGTCGTCGCGGCTTCACCGGATGCTACGTGCGAGCACCGCGCTTGCTCCACGAGCTCGCGGTCGCTCGTGGTGATGGTTCCTACGCCCGGCTTTTGACGAAACTCGCCAAGCTGGACTTACTGGCTATCGATGATTGGCTGCTTCACCCGCTGAAAGAATCGGAGAGACGGGATCTAATGGAGGTCATCGAAGACCGCGCCGAGCGTGGCTCCACACTCATCGCGACCCAGATTCCGCTCAAGCAGTGGCACGAAGCGATTGGCGACCCAAACCAGGCAGACGCTATCTGCGATCGCATTCTCCACAGCGCGCACCGCATCACTCTCAAAGGAGCTTCTCTGAGAAAGACCAAGGCTGCGCCAAAGGCATTTGACAACGCCGATGCATGAGCGAGCGAGGGATCACAGCGTCGATGCGATAAAAACGGGTGAAACCGCCAAACCCGGGGTACCAGACGATGCGGTGCCAAAACGACGCGCGAGAATGCCTCAGGAAGCGTCTTCTCGAGCCAGGCCATACCCCAGCAACCCCCCGAAACCAGCCCCACATCGCCCGGGGTTCGGCCGCGGCAGGTCGCTGCCTACGGGAGCGGGAAGGTCGCTTCGCGTCTTTCCTTACGCCCGCTCCCTCCGGCACCGACCTGCCGCCCCTTGCTACACAACACGCAGGTAAGATAGGTTCACGTTTTCAATCAGTGGGAAGGAGGTCACCCAACACTTCATCGCTTCGATGAGCGTTCGGCTTCACCGGATTCGCTGTTCAGCTTGCTCTGGATTCGGCGTTCACGATGGCTGGAATACGCAATAACAATGAGTAACGGCCGTAGGTGGCGCCGGAGGGGTTACGACACGGCCCTCTTTCAGGCATCCGGGAGGTTGAAATTGCCGTATAGAAAATTTGATTGAAGCAAATTCGATTCCGGCTCGAACGACCACCCGTCGATGATGCGTGCGGGGACCAGCACGTGGTGGCTTCCGTTAAGTCACTGTAAAAAAAACAGGATAGAACGCTGTGGGCATCAGGGCTTCTCTGAGTTTTCGCCTACATTGCCCCAACCACGCGCACGGCCAAAAGTTCGATCCTGACTCCCAAAATCGCCAAAATACCTTTTGCCGAGACCGGATGGCTCGAGACTGCACCATCCGCCACCCAGTCTTGCAAATTGTGGCACTGCAGAGACGGGTGATATTTTCCGTGCGGTGGGCGGGGTTTTGCAGAGATAGGTGTCACCAGAGACGCGCTCGAAGGGCTGAACTGGCCTCATTTTCGGTTTTGGTCTCTAACCTCGATTTTCGAGTGCCACGTTTGCGCCAAATAGGGGAGCGGGCCGCTGACCGGGGGCCGTACGGCGGCCGAAAAGAGGCCACCCGAGAGGCCCAGGATCGAGGCCGGGGCTACCGGGGCGTAGCAGGCTAGCACGTTCTGGTCCAGGTGCGGCCCGGGCCTGGATCCAGGTCTCCGCCCGGGAGCGTGGCATCCCGTTGCTCGACGGTGTTTTCCCTGCGCGTACGGAGAAGCCGAATCGCCGACATCGCCTCCGACACGCCCCAGATCTGGGGCTTGCCACGGGGCGATGACGATCGAAACGGCCCGGCGCGCCAGTCTTGAGTTCGTTTGTGTTTTTGGACAGGACGGGTCCAGAATCGTGGCTGGGGCTACCCGCGGCACAGCGTTCTGGCACGTTCTGGTCCAGGTGGGCCTGGGCCTCCTTGGTGTCCTTACTTGCCTCGGATTCGGTCTCAATCAGGGTCCGGCAATGCTTGAGAGGGTCCGCGCACCCTCCCTCGTCAGCCACCTCGGGAGCCCGAGCCCCCGCACCCCCTACGCGGCCTCGTAGGTGATCGAGAAGATCGTGTCTGTCAGCCACCGCCGGAACGACTCGTTGTCGCTGAACTGCTTGAACAACTCCGTGTCGTCCTGCAGCAGCGCCGTCATCACCCGCCGGAGCGCCTTGTCGTGCTCGATCCGCGCGTTCTGCTTGTCGGAGTTCTGCTTGGCGTTCTGGTAGGCTCTGTCGGCCGCCACGCGGTTCGGAATTTCCTCCGTGATGAGTCGGTGAACGCGGTCGCCGTCGGTCCAGGGGATGTTACCGAACTGATCGTTGAAAGCCTTGAGGATGTCCGAGAGCCGGTCGAGTTCGGGTGGCGGCCTGTGGCCGCCACCGTTAGTCGGAACCGGCTCGATCTCAGCGTCCTCGTCCGCCAGTTGGACGTGTATCGCCGCCTTCTTCTCGACCCGGTAGCTGTCCATATCGATGGACTCAAGGATGCCTTTGGACAGATCCTCTTCCACAGGCGCGGGAAGCTTCGGCACAAGGAAGTTCAGGAAGATCGAGAGCTTCTCCCACTCGGCGTGCGTGTATGGCAGGATTGAGGCGAGGAAGCCGTACGCGCGCTCGAACGCCTTGGCCTTGCCCTTGAAGTCCACCTGCCCGTCCTCGTCGAGTCGCTCCTTGTAGACCGCGACGCAGGCGTCGAGGATGGGGTCGAGCTGGTCGCGGTCGGCCCCACCCAGGTAGAGCGTCACGAGCTGGTCGCTCTCCGCGTCGGCATATACTTGATAGCCGTCGAGCGCGGCCTTGAGGTCGTGCAACTTGTTGGGATCGGTCTCCTCGCTGAGGACCGTCGTCCGGTAGTAGTCAGCGAACGCCTCTTGGATGGTGTCGGCATCGTTCATGAAGTCGAGCACGAATGCGTCGTGTTTCTGCGGGTGCGCTCGATTGAGACCAATGCTCTGGAGAATCTCAACCGCGAGTTTCGACGCCGGACGAAAACCCAAGCGTCGTTCTCCAGCGAGGAGTCCGCGCGGTCGCCTCTGGCCAGATTCAACTACGACGCATCGACGGCTACCAACGTCTGAGCGAGGTTCTCGAACACGCGCAGGTTGCCGCCTGATCTGATACCCTGATGACGGAGTGGAGGGCGCTGTTCTTTTTCCACGGACCTCGGGACACATCCCGAGTACGAGATGAACTACTATCGGTCGCAAGAAGGCTCGCTAGAGATGGCGAGACTCTTGCTTCCCGCTTGGAATGTACATCTAGTTCCCGAATCTGTGCGCCGCGCCTTTCATTTTCGTTACCTCAGTCCCTTCCTCACCGAATACGAGATGTGGAGAGTCCCACCCAATCATTTTAGTGACAGAAGGGAAGAAGCTCTAGCGCTGAAAGCGCATTTTACGCCGAGTGATAGCATCGTTCTCGGGAAGATCGGGATCATCGGGTACTACTCTGGCTTACACATCTACGACCGCAGCGGTCTAGTCGACCGGCGCGTTTCGATGCGCCCTCGCAAGGGCGACCAGCTCCGCATGCCGGGGCACGATAGCAAGGTTTCTACCGATTTCTTTCTTGCGGACGAGCCTACCATCGTGCTTCACGAGAGGGTAGACGGACCGCCACCTCATCGAAAGCATCCCGAATACCCGTTGCTTCGGCGCATTAGAATGAAAGCTGAGTCCTGGAGGAAATTGTAGGTCTGGCCACGCTACGTGCCGGAGGTTCTACCGCTGAACGCCTCGGAGCAAGGCAGCCCTAATGTACTCATGGTCCTGCAGTTGATCGAAGAAAAACCCAACATCACTACATTACCCCTTCCACAGCAACGTGCCATGCGCGAGGAGTGGGCCCGGGAAGCATGGGCTCACTTTTTTGGGCGATGGCCGCCTAACCCATGAGTTCGGAGCTCGGTCAAATTGCCCAGCTCCGAACTTCCCAGAGAAATGAACTCTTCGGCTGCGGGAGAGCGAGCTAATCGTGATCACCGAAGCAGATCTAGATGACGACCACATCGAAGTCAAGGATGTGCGGAAATTGCACGCCGATCGCGGGCGGTCCGGTGGTGATAGACGAAAGACGTGCAGGAGCAACAGCGAGCGCGACGGGGTATCTTCAGTGATGAAGTGGGTGAGGTGGTTTCTCCCAGTGTTGTGCTTCGTTTCGAGTTGCGCGTCACCTCCGGAGAATCCCTCCTTACCCGTTCTCTTCGCGCGGCAGGTCAACAAAGCAGAAAAAGACTATGACGAGGCCCTTTTTCTCTCCTATCGTAAGGATGGATTGCTGTCGGCGCCGGTCACTTTGGGAAAGGAGACCCGTCGCTCTCTCACGCCTCCCGTTCCCTCGCGCCTTACCTTTACGATTCCAATTCCTGCCGAGCCGCTGCTGAGTTTCTCCATCGGCATCTCCACCCTTGGAGAGCAAACGCTCGTCCAGCCCGTCCGCTTCACCATCTATGTGGACGAAGACATCGCCTTCGAGGAGACGGTGCGCAACCAACCGAATATCTGGCTCCCTCGTACGGTGGACTTGTCCAAATGGTCTGGAAGAACAGTTCGCCTCGGCTTCCAGACTGTCGTGCGCGGAAGGAGCCCGGAGGGCACCGGTAGCGCATTCCTTCCGGCTTGGGGGAATCCGATGCTGGATGGATCTCCGGCGAATGAAGACGGAACGAATCTGGTGCTGATATCGGTGGATTGTCTTCGCGCCGATCATGTCAGCACCTACGGGTACGCGAGGAATACCACCCCCAATATCGATCGCTTCGGCACTGAAGGAGTTGTCTTCCCCAACGCCACCAGCGTCTCCTCTTGGACACTCCCCACTCACATGTCCATGATGACCGGCCTGATGCCGTCCCTTCACGGAGTCAGTCAAAAGTACAAGCTAAGCTCTTCCGTTCCCTACCTTCCCGAGATACTCGCGGACAACGGCTACCAGACGTTTGGTGTCGCTGCCGGCGACTACGTCTCGCAGGAGTGGGGCTTCGAGCGTGGCTTCGATGTTTACCGCATGCTCATCAGGCGTCGCGCCAGCGAGATCGTCGATGAGGCACTTGAGCTAGTACGAGGGACTCGAAGCGCAAAGAAATTCTTGTTCGTGCACCTGTTCGATGCTCACTGGCCTTATGTTCCGCCGCGAGGCTTCCTCGATCGGTTCGACGAGCGCCCACCGGATATCTCCGATATCCTGACCAAGGTGCGTGATGGCGTGCCGCCCTCCGGGCCAGAGGAAATCCATCAGCTTGTAAATCTATACGATGGGGAGATCGCGTACCTCGATCAAGAGCTGGGAAGATTCTTTGCCGGACTCAAGGAAGCAGGCATTTACCGCCGATCCCTGATCATTCTCACCGCCGACCACGGCGAATCTTTTTACGAACACAATGCATGGGAACACATGGGTTCACTTTTCGAGGAGGTTACACACATTCCGCTGATCGTGAAATGGCCTGGAGAGTCTCCCACCGGGACCGCCGAGTCCCTGGTAAGTCAGCTCAACATCTTCCCCACCCTGCTCGAGGAATCAGGACTCGTTCCCCCATACGACCACGTCTCGCTCGCCCGATTCCTTGGAGAAAGCCCGGCTCCTTCGAAGAACGCCCTGAGCGAGTTTACCTGGGATGCCAAAGAAGGCCAGGGAGCGATGATGAAGATTGCCGTCAAGGATAACCGGCTCAAGTATATTTTGATGCTTGCCGGAGAGGTCGAAGACGAGCTTTTTGTCTCGGACGTGGTGAACGAGGAGCTCTACGATCTCATCGAGGACCCCGGCGAGCAAAAGAACTTGCTTCCCGAGACGACGGCCGATATCGGCCCGTTGCGGAGCGATGCCCGCTTGCTGCTGGAAAAGGCCCGGGCCCTACAGGCCAAGCGACGGGGCCAGGAAGTCGTTCTGGATAAAGAGCTCTCGGAGCGTCTCAAGGCCCTGGGCTACATCAATTAGTCATGCGCGGTCTGCCGTGACCGACCGCTTTCGGGATCTCATCAGAAACCGCGGATTTTCCTTCGCTAGACGTAGGACGAGCTCCGTGATCTCGACCATCAACTCTAGGCGCGTATGGTGCAAATAGTACGTCGAGCTCGACGTCGGCCTGTGGAGGGTCGATGACCGGATCTGCGCGAACGCGAGGATTCGATGGGCCGCCAGCCGAGGTCAATGCCACGACGATACGAAACCCACGGGGCGGCTCGGACGGCACTCGAACGTATCTACTCAGGCAGCCGCACGATAGTAATAGCGAAGTAGGCCGCCGAGTTGCCTTGGTGCACAACTCGCGATCTCGGTCCACAATTGTCCTGTACTCGCGGATTCGAGGTTCCCCATGAGCATTTTCAAACGCACTCAGCGGAAGTATGTGAAGAAGGCCTATCGCGTGAGGAATTGGCGTGAATATGAGGCGGGTCTACGCAACCGCGGTAGCCTGACCGTCTGGATCTCGCTCACCGCCGGCAAGCTTGTGAACTGGGACGCGCCCCGGCCAAGGAGGAGGAAACCGGGCCGTCAACGCAAGTACTCGAACCACGCCATCGAGACGGCTGTCACCCTGGGCATGGTGTTTCATCTGTCGTCTAGGCAGAGCGAGGGATTGCTGCGATCGTTGTTCGCTCTGATGAAGCTAGACAATGATGTGCCCGATCACACCACGATCTCGAGGCGCAAGCAGAAGCTGGGTAAGGTCCCCTTCTACCAAGACAAGCAGAAGACGCCGTTGCACATCTTGATCGACAGCATCGACGAGCAGAGTGGCGAAGTCGTCGCCTGCGAGCTGACGAGCAAAAGAGCCCGCGATTCATCGCGGGTTGCATCGCTTGTCGGACAGATCGACAGTCCCATCTCATCGGCCAGAGCTGACACCGCATACGACGCCAGCAGCGTCTATGAGGCGATCGAGAATCACAGCGCTCATCGCTCGCCGAGGGTGCTGATACCGCCGCGCAAGGGCGCCCTGCTCGCATCGGAGCCGGCGAGCAGCCGACAGCGTAATCGCAACATTGCAGCAGAAGCTTGGCTCGGCAAACGAAAGTGGCACACAGAATCGGGCTACAGCAAACGGAGCAAAGTCGAGACAACGTTCCATCGCTACAAGGCTATCGTGGGCTCAGCAATGCGAGCGAGAGGGTTGGCGTGCACAGAGAGTCGAGGCAAGGATCGGGTGCAAGATTCTCAACACCATGACGGTGTTGTTTTTTATATTGAATCGCGAAGATTTCTCATTCGTGATTCACCTCGACCGGCAACCACGTACGAGCAGAAGACGGGAGGCGCAGACGGGGTCAAGGGCGCGTAGCGGCTCGCGTAGCGAGCGAACCCTTGACGCCGTCGAGCACTCCCGTACCCTCATGGAGTGGTGGCCGTTCTTGATATTTCATCGCGGTGGATTACGGATTAAAGTGATAAACAACAGACGGCGCTCGGGATGCCTGATAGCGAGATGATCGGATGATGGGAGTCGGGGCCAAGCGAGCTCTCGGCCTCTATCGGAGTTGTGCACCAAGGCAGCTGATCGATGCAACCGCACCTGCCCCCCAAGATACTGGGCTTGAGCCCGTCGTGAACCCACCATGCTGAGCATCAGAAACGACCGTCAGCCTCAACTTGACCAATGCCAGCCTGAGTGTTCACCGCGAAAAGAGGTTCAGATCGCCGAGCTGGCGGACGATCTCGTGAGCGGCAACATCGTGACCGCGTGGCGTCCAGTGGATGTCTTTCCGGTAGTAGAGCTCGGGACCCTCGCGGGCTGCGTCTCTGAGCGCACCCCGCACGTCGATCACCGGAACACCTAGCTCCTCGCCGATCTTCGAGACGAGGCGTTGCGGCTTGTCGAGATCGAAATCCGTGGGGTCCAGCCCGTAAAGGCTCTGAGTGTGCTCCCACATGGCTGGATAGATCTGCTCGCCGATGGGGATGGCCACGATCACTAGGCGGGCGCCGCGTTCGTGGGTCCACGCGTCCATTTGCGCCAGGATCCCTCGAACCTGGTCCCACGCGTTATCTAGCTCGGGTGGGTACTTCTTCAACAGGAGCGCCTCCATGTTGAAGACGGTGAACTCCTTGAGCGCACCCTCGGTAGCGGGTCGGAGCCGCGCGCGGAGTGCGTCGTAGCGACGCTGCAGGAAGAGATAGCTATGCAGGTTGCGCTTGAGGACGTCCTTGAACGGAATCGGGAGTGCCCCAGTCGATTGGATTCCCTGGCGCTCCGGCAGGGTGCCGTCGCGCACGATCTCGCCGGACCGGAGCGGGTGCCAGTAGCGGTTGATGATCTCGTCCTTCCAATGCAGAAAGCCGTCGCGATCGACTACGAAGCGATCCCATCCGCACATCACATCGCGTACGTCGTTGCCGACATAGAAGCCGACGATCACGAGATCGGGCTGCAGGACTCCGCCGTCTGTCTCTAGAAGGCGAGCCTCATTGCCGAGGCCCATCCCACCGGCTCCGGCGTTGACGACCTGGACGGGGCGTCCTGGTGAACCTGTGTCGCGGAGCAGATCTTCGATCCGTTCGAGGTAGACCTCCTCGGCTTCGACGCCGCTGCCGAACGTGAACGAGTCGCCGAGGCCGACGACGCGGTAGGCGTCGGCAGCGCGGGCTTCGGGCTCAGCCGGGACTCTGTAGCCGCGCTCGTCGATGAAGACGAGCGTGTCGTACTCGGGATTTCGCTCGTGGCCGACGAAGCCTGGGCGATGGCGGAATCCAACCTCGGAATCCGAGATGTAGAGACCTTTGAGCGTGAGCACTGTCTGAGGTGCGAGGGTGCGGACACCCACCTCGAAGAGAACGCCGATGGCCACGAGACTGGCGGTGAGCATCAGCAGGTTCAGCAGCAGCTCGCGACGTGTGATGGACACGGAGCGGTGAGATTAGCACATTCTTGAAGTAGCCTGCGGCGGCGTGTCAAAAGCAACAATAGTGAGTAAACGGGGTTTGACGGTAACAGACACCCAAAATGACCTACCCCGGTAGGGTCGAGGGCTGGCGCGGTGCTCCGTAGGCGCGGCCTATCTGTTTCTCCCCGTTTCCTGTGGGAGTGCCTCACTAGCCGCACCGTAAGTCCGTTTCCAGCCCCCGCCACATCGCACGCAGCGTGCGGCTTTCCCGCACTACGCGCTCCTGCACACTTCCCGCGAAGGGTTATGTGACCTATCGAGCCGGGGCGTCTTTCGGCGAATCTACGAGATATCGAACTCGGTAATCTGTGAACAGTCCGACAGTCGCGTGTTGTTTTTTATATTGAATCGCGAAGATTTCTCATTCGTGATTCACCTCGACCGGCAACCACGTACGAGCAGAAGACGGGAGGCGCAGACGGGGTCAAGGGCGCGTAGCGGCTCGCGTAGCGAGCGAACCCCCCCGTCGAGCACTCCCGTACCCTCATGGAGTGGTGGCCGTTCTTGATATTTCATCGCGGTGGATTACGGATTAAAGTGATAAACAACAATATGCGAGCGGATGAACTCCCTCCACGTCGTGGTCTTCCGACGCTCTGGTGCGAGCGGAATGCCGTGGCGTTTCAGAATGTTACCGACGGTTTGGTCGGCCACTTCATGCCCGAGGTTGGCTAGCGCCCCGGCAATCCGGTCGTAACCCCCAGGATTTGTTCTCCTTGGCGAGACGCACCACCAGCTCTTCGATGTCGGCGTCGATCGGCGTTGTTGCACGGCCCGGAGCAAATCGCTGACCTCCCTGTGCCGGTTGCAGAGTCACCCGGCGCAGTACGTATCGGGCATCCCGAGCGCAGCCATCTTGTTGAGTATCTCGCACCCAATTCGGTGTTCAACTCGTTGCCTCTCCAACGTTCGAGCCCGCATCTCCGGCCCGATGATCGCCTTGTAACGATAGACCGCGTTCTCCACCATGCTTCGCTTGGTGTAGCCTGAGAGCTTGTACCATTCACGTCGGCCGTGTCTTTCGATTGCATGAATATGGCGATCGCGCTCCTGCATGGCGGTGTTCGAATTCTGACTGAGCGTCGCGTTTCGTTGCGGCGGAATCACCACGCGCGTCCTTCGTCCAGGACTGTGCGCTTCGATGGCTTCGTAGACCGCTTCCTTGTCGTATGCACTGTCCGCCGCCACCGACACTAGAGGTGCTTGAATCTGTGTTAGCAAAGCGGGGACTCGCGTTGCGTCGCGAGCTCGTGACGCCGTCAGTTCGGACGCAACAATGTTCCCTGTCTCGCGATCAACGGCGATGTGCAACTTGCGCCATGCGCGCTGCTTTGGCGGTTTGCGAGCGTTTCCAACATGAATCCTCAAGCCCGTGCTATCGATCATCAGGTGGATGGGTTGAGTGCTCGCGGCTTTCGGAATCCGCAGCTTCTTGCGGAGCAACCTCGAGCGCCGAGACAACGTCGAGTAGTCCGGGATCTCGATACCGAGCCCGAGAAGCGAGGCGATCGAGTGCAAGAAGCCTTCGGTTTGGCGGTAGGCGAGCTTGTACACCATCCGGACAACCAGGCCCGTTTCAATCGCCATGTCTGAATAGACCTGTTGACCGCCAGGCTTACCGGTCTTGTCGGCCTTCCAGTTCGCGATTGCCTCCTCGTCAAACCAGACTGTCAAATCGCCCCGGCGGCGCAGCCCTTCGTTGTATTCCGCCCAGTTGCGAACGTGGTACTTCTTCTGCTTCGCGTGCTTGTACTGGCAGCGCTTGGGATACTTCATGCTCGAACATACCTCGGCCACCACCATAGGCGGATTTCGCTCTCAGCCAGAGCGGTGCAACAACGCCGGTTGATGCCCCGGCCTTCGTTGAGCGACTGACCTCATGATGATAGAAATCGAGACCAGGATCAAGTGTCGCCGGGGTTGATGCCCCGGCCTTCGTTGAGCGCATTGGTCCTTCGCCCAAAGCTCCAATAGTTTCGCGTGTCGCCGGGGTTGATGCCCCGGCCTTCGTTGAGCGGCGGTCGCAACGATCAAGTGGTGCGTGCCATGGCGCTGGTGTCGCCGGGGTTGATGCCCCGGCCTTCGTTGAGCGGGGATCTACTCCGAGCGCTGGGCCTGGCACCGCGGCATGTGTCGCCGGGGTTGATGCCCCGGCCTTCGTTGAGCGCGTTACTAGTAGTCAAGAGAATAAGGGCGGAAATCGAGTGTCGCCGGGGTTGATGCCCCGGCCTTCGTTGAGCGTGCTGCCATCTGTACCTGCGAGCAAGTAGTATGACCACGTGTCGCCGGGGTTGATGCCCCGGCCTTCGTTGAGCGCCGCGCTCGCCTTCGGCCAGCCGCAGATCCCCGAGTGTCGCCGGGGTTGATGCCCCGGCCTTCGTTGAGCGGGTAAAGTACCGACACTCGCTCTTGGGTACGGGGGAGCCGTGTCGCCGGGGTTGATGCCCCGGCCTTCGTTGAGCGGAGGCGTTCAGCGACAAGCTGATCGCGCTGGAGCGAGGTGTCGCCGGGGTTGATGCCCCGGCCTTCGTTGAGCGTCGCAGTAGCGCAACTGGACGTACGGCGCGGGCGGATGTGTCGCCGGGGTTGATGCCCCGGCCTTCGTTGAGCGTGTCCCAGTTCGAGGAGCCTAAGGGCGGCGATCTCGCGGGTGTCGCCGGGGTTGATGCCCCGGCCTTCGTTGAGCGAGGCACGCCAGAAGAGAAGGCCGAGCACGAGTAGTGGGTGTCGCCGGGGTTGATGCCCCGGCCTTCGTTGAGCGCGGCCACGCGCCCATCTGAGCGACGCGGTCGATCCGCGCGTGTCGCCGGGGTTGATGCCCCGGCCTTCGTTGAGCGTCCTATTCCTCTCGCCGGACCGACCATTTGGGCAAACGTGTCGCCGGGGTTGATGCCCCGGCCTTCGTTGAGCGAGGGTCGGTCGCGATTGCGATCCAGGCGGGTCTCGAGGTGTCGCCGGGGTTGATGCCCCGGCCTTCGTTGAGCGTCTGCCGCGGTCGGGCAACTGCACGACTAAAACAGGAGTGTCGCCGGGGTTGATGCCCCGGCCTTCGTTGAGCGTGGGCTGCCCGGGCGGTCGGCATTCCCGTCGTCGGACTGGTGTCGCCGGGGTTGATGCCCCGGCCTTCGTTGAGCGCATCTCTGCTACTGGCGGGGGCGCGGGGGACGGCGTCGCGTGTCGCCGGGGTTGATGCCCCGGCCTTCGTTGAGCGGTTATATCGGCGAGGGAAAGATCGTCGAGCTCGTCGTGTCGCCGGGGTTGATGCCCCGGCCTTCGTTGAGCGCTGTTCGAGTCGCAGAGCGGCGATTACTACGTCGGCGTGTGTCGCCGGGGTTGATGCCCCGGCCTTCGTTGAGCGGACTACAGCGATCGCGAGCTCGGCAGATCGATGCTGGTGTCGCCGGGGTTGATGCCCCGGCCTTCGTTGAGCGAAGCTGGCGCCCATCCGGTGCCGGAAAAGGAGTAGAATGTGTCGCCGGGGTTGATGCCCCGGCCTTCGTTGAGCGTATCTGCGGCCAGGGACGTTCGCTGCGTCAGAACGGCGGTGTCGCCGGGGTTGATGCCCCGGCCTTCGTTGAGCGGACGTGCAGGTCGGGCTTGAGTTCATCGAGTTCCCGTGTCGCCGGGGTTGATGCCCCGGCCTTCGTTGAGCGCCGCCGTCGTGCACTCCCCCGCAGACTCCCCACGGGCCGTGTCGCCGGGGTTGATGCCCCGGCCTTCGTTGAGCGGACGGAACGGGCACCATGATCGACCTCGCCAATCGAGGTGTCGCCGGGGTTGATGCCCCGGCCTTCGTTGAGCGTACCGAACCGGCAACTTCACGCTGTTCGACGATCACGTGTGTCGCCGGGGTTGATGCCCCGGCCTTCGTTGAGCGCAGTCCTGCACGGTGGGGCTTGGGTTCGCCGCGCGGTGTCGCCGGGGTTGATGCCCCGGCCTTCGTTGAGCGGAATTCGTGCGTACTTGATCATGCGCACGCGCGAGTGTCGCCGGGGTTGATGCCCCGGCCTTCGTTGAGCGGCGTCCTTCACCTTCTCGTCGAGGCGGAGCAGCTCGAGTGTCGCCGGGGTTGATGCCCCGGCCTTCGTTGAGCGTGTTCGCCGGAGTGTGAGCGCGAGGCGCGGAAGGCCCGTGTCGCCGGGGTTGATGCCCCGGCCTTCGTTGAGCGCGAAAGAAGTTTGCCGAAAGTGCGGTGGGCGTGGCGTGTGTCGCCGGGGTTGATGCCCCGGCCTTCGTTGAGCGCGCCGCGTCGCTACCATTTCTGACAGTGAGATCACGAAGTGTCGCCGGGGTTGATGCCCCGGCCTTCGTTGAGCGCTCGAAGTACTCGGCGAGCCCGGATTTGAGGACGAGTGTCGCCGGGGTTGATGCCCCGGCCTTCGTTGAGCGCTCTTCACCACGAACGCGATGAACTGCACTATGACCGTGTCGCCGGGGTTGATGCCCCGGCCTTCGTTGAGCGCAGACATGGTTGAGGGCGGTGGCGTCGGCGAGGCCTGTGTCGCCGGGGTTGATGCCCCGGCCTTCGTTGAGCGCAGACATGGTTGAGGGCGGTGGCGTCGGCGAGGCCTGTGTCGCCGGGGTTGATGCCCCGGCCTTCGTTGAGCGTCATGCCGAACACCCGCACATTCCCTCCTCGGCCTCGTGTCGCCGGGGTTGATGCCCCGGCCTTCGTTGAGCGTCCTCGGGATCGCTGCCCCGCGCCAAAACTCGGCCTTTTTGAAATAGACCATAAATCGGCAGCTTAGTGTCTGTGTTTGCGACCGGGCCAAGGGCCGTGGGCTTTACAATTGTCTGGCCCGAGGGTGTTATCTTCAGAACCATGATGACGTACCACGTGCAATTCTTACTGCTCGTTCTGGCTGGCTGGGTCAACCCGTCTGGTCAAAATACTCGAACGCCCAGCGGGTCAGCGGTTTGCACCTTCCCAAAGGCCGCTTGAATCCGCCATCGCGGTCGGATACGTATTCTCAAGTTCAGCGGAAGGAGTCGCGATGGACTGGAAGACCATACTGGCCTTCGTGAGCATCACCAGCGATATATTTGGGTCCAACTTCTACGATTTCTTCTACGACTGGGAAGTGTCCTGGCAGTAGTTGACGGAGGCGTTGGGTCGCAGCTACTCCGAACGATTCTTCCGCAAGCTGTTGAAGGGGCAAGGCCACCCGCCCTGGCGGCTGGTCACCGACAAGCGGCGTTGTTGCACGGCCCGGAGCAAATGGCTGACCTCCCTGTGCCGGTCGCAGAGTCACCCGGCGCAGCTGCTGATTCATGGTCTATTTCAAAAAGGCCGAGTTTTGGCACAGGACGACCACCAACACCGCTCTACCGAGCCATTCGCTCGCCGTATCCTTACAGAACCATCCGGCTGGAAAAGTTTTTGTCCACACCCGTCGTGTCCGATAATACGAACGGAGCCCAAAAGCTCGAATCCTAGAGGTGTTCTCGGACACGACGAGTCTGGACTCCTTTTTTTGAGCTTGTTCGCCTACTTGAAGGAGGTGGCCGCGCGCCTGCCAAAGTGCTTCTGGTAAAGGAAGGAGACAAACATCAAAACCAGTCCTAGCACGAGGAACGATAGGATGCGATAACCCCGTTCCAAAAAGGATATATCAATCAGGAACGCCTTCAGCACAACCACACCAATGAGAGCCAGCCCCTGCCGGCGCAAGGCCGCGGAACCACGCTGCACTCCCAACACAATGTGTACGGATGAGTAAAGAATCCACAACAGCGAGAGTGCCAGTTGTTGGGATAGCCGCGGCTCAATGATAGTCGTTTCCACCCGGCCAAATGCCTCCCAGATTTCCATGGAAAGGGCCGAGAGGATTAACACATTTGCAGCAAGACCGACAGCTTTGAAGATGCGCTCTTCGTAGCCCGAAAGTGCACCCTCACCTTCATGGTGTTCCCTTGCCAGAAAGAAGGCTACAGCGAAACAGGCCGCCGCAACCGCAAAGGTGGCAAAACGAGGATTGGAAAGGAAGCGGTCAGCTTGAATCGGCAGGGCCCACAGTCGAATTGCCACCAGGACGAAAAGCGAAAGTCCGAACCATCGCAGCAGATAATGTCTGATGCGTAGTCCGGTCCACACCAGTACGGTTCCTTCAATCGCCCACGCCATCGTGACCCATTTACCGTCGAACTGGGTGAGTACAGCGAGGGTTATCAGCGTGAGCCCCAGTCCCGTGTAGAGCAATGCCGTCGGAGAAGTCGTCCCCCTCTCATCTTGTGCGGCCAACCAGGCCACACTCAAGTGGATCGCCACCAACACCAACAGCCACAAAGTAAGAGACCCTCGGTAATGCTCGTAGAGCATGGCGTTAAGTGCCGCCAGGTACCAGGTCACGTTTGCCAGCACGACGACCATCTGTGCGGCACGCAATTTCGGTCCCCGACGCGCTTGCAAAAGTGGAATGACTCCGAACTCGGTGAAGAAAGCGGTCGCAAAGAAGAAAGTCAGAAGAAGTTTTTCCGAGGTGTAGTATTGGTCGTACCAGGTGGTGAAATAACCGATTGTCCAGACCAGGCAGACAATTTCCAGAGCGCGCCAGGTGCGCCACCGCGACAGCACCAGCAGGCCCGCGTTGAGCACTGCCAGATAGCTGAACAACGTACGCTGTGAGTCTTCTCCAGTACTCAACAACGCGGGAGTCAGAAAGCCACCCAGCATCGCCAGAAATGCGACCGACTGCGAGTTACGCCGAATGGCCACCGTAAGCATTCCCGCAGTAACCGCCAACATTGCGATAAACGCCACGCCTTGCTCCGCCAGCAGTGGTGCAACGAACCCACCGTGCACGGCGGTAAATCGACACGGCCATCGGCGTGAGGTTCAGACTGTCGCGCTGGTATTGTCAAGTTTTCCACGGCCTGACGGCCACCCCGAATGAATGAAACGCGGCAGTCTCTGGAGGTGGCACCGGCTCAACACAACGCCTGAGGGAGCTCGGTTTTGACGTCACTGCCCCCAAACGCTACACCCTGAGTTTCTTATTAGTTGACGTTAAGCGAGCGAACCTATCGTGTCGAGCTGACTTTCTTTGCTCTCGTCATGCGGCACACGTTACCTCGTGCCAAACGATGAAAGCGCGGTCTCGTAGCTCCCGATGATGACGCGCTTGCAACAAATGCCGTCCGACGCGAAAGAGGTTTTGCACGAGTCCATGCACGGTCAAGAATCGTTGCGCCTGCCCAGGAGTTTTAAACTTCCGCATCTGTCGTTCCCGTTGTCGCGTCGGTTCGTGCGAGACTTCGGCTAGGTTGTTTCTGTACTGGTCAGTGTCGTGGACGACGGACGGCATGACCTCGCGGTGAGCGGCGCTGTAGCTTCTCAGCTTGTCGGTGACCAGCTGCCAGGGCGGGCGGCCTTGCCCCTTCAACAGCTTGCGGAAGAATCGTTTGGCGGCTTTCTGATCACGGCGAGGCTGGACGAGGATATCAATCACATCACCATCTTGGTCTACCGCGCGCCAGAGGTATTGGCGTTCACCTTGTATCTTTATGAAGACCTCGTCTAGGTGCCACGTGTCACCGAGACGACCCTGCCGACGCTTCAGTCGCCGAGCGTATTCCGGCCCGAACTTGATGCACCACAGTCGGATCGCTTCGTAAGAGACCGTGATGCCTCGCTGAGCAAGCAGCTCTTCGACGTTTCGAAAGCTCACGCAGAATCGTTGAGTAGGCCGGGGAGTCACACCCCCAGCCTCTCGCAGAACGGTACGTGAACCTCTCGACTCATACCGCTCCAATCAGGCGAACACACCTGTCATCCCGAGGTGCCCTCTACACTAATTTCAAGGAGCGGATTGTCTCAAGGATGTTGGCACAGAGGGTCACAACACGGTTCTCCTCCTGCAGATACTCAAGAATCTTCTGCTGCTCCTAGTTCAACCAACCAGCCAGGAACGAAACCAGGAAGATTCGTGGCGGCACGGCACACGAGCGGGAGCATCCAGACTTGGGAACCTACTCCTGAAGAAGCCGGATCACGTATCCCAAGATGCCAGAGCCGAGTCCGATTCCAGCTTTCACGATATGGGATTCGTTGCGTCTAAAGAAGTTTGCATGTTCGTGGCGCTTCTTTAAGAAGAGTAGATTGCGGCGAATCTTAATCCGCCCGCTGGCGAAAATATAGACGCCAAGCGCGGCCAAGAAGAGGAGCCACGCCGCAGCGTTATTGTGGTAGCGCGACAAAACAAAACCGTACATTATCAAGACTGGCAGGGCGAAACAGGCGGTCCGCACTAAAAACCAGAGCGCGTCCTGTGCCAAAACTCGGCCCTTTTGAAATAGCCCATAAATCAGCAGTTTAGCGTCTGTGTTTGCGACCGGGCCAAGGGCCGTAGGCTTTACGGTCGTCTGGACCGAAGGTGTTATCTTCAGCTCCATCATAATGTACCACGTGCAATTCCTACTGCTCGTTCTAGCTGGCTGAGGCAACCGCCATCAGCAGGATATGATCGACTACCTCCGAAAGGAGAACTGTGATGCAAATCAACGCTGCATCGAGTTTTTGCGGAGCACCGGTACGGGAAGGTGAATGAACACAACGGCCTGGTGCCGCGGGATCACTGGATCGAAGAATGGGAGCGCCAGTCCGTGATCGACTACTTCGACTGCCACCCACTGGACGGGTATCGCCGACTCACGTTCATGATGCTGGACGAAGACGTGGTGGCAGTTAGCCCCTCGACGACGTCGTCCTGTGCCAAAACTCGGCCCTTTTGAAATAGACCATAAATCAGCAGCTTAGTGTCTGTGTTTGCGACCGGGCCAAGGGCCGTAGGCTGTACAATCGTCTGGCCGAGGGTGTTATCTTCAGTTCCATGATGACGTACCACGTGCAATTTCTACTGCTCGTTCTGGCTGGGTCAACCGCCAGCAGCAGGATGTGATCGACTACCTGCAAGAGGAGAACCGTGTGCTCCGAGCCAGGCTTCGGGGCAAGCGTCTCAGGCTCTCTGACGACGATCGGCGCAGGCTCGCCGTCAAGGCCCAGGCTTTGGGCCGCGAGGCGCTGGCCCAGATTGCGTCCGTTGCCACACCCTCTACGCTTGTGCGCTACAGCCATGAGAGCGACGTCCTGCGAACTCGTCTTCGACCCGGTGGAAATCCTGCACGCTGTCGCCGCCGGGCGACCGACGCCTACTCGGCACGTCACGCCAGAACGCTAAGCATCGGGTTGCGAATCTGAGGGACCGGACGTCATACTTAAAGGGCACCCGCATGAATGTCACCAAGCTCGACCAACTCCTCCAGTACGCTCTTGTGGTAGCCGCTCAAGCCCGGCACGGCGTAACCCTTACACAGCTAGTGAAATACGCCTACTTGGGAGACCTTGAGTTCGCAAGATGCCACGAAGGGCAGACGTACACCGAGACAGAATGGAAGTTCTTACACTTTGGACCTTGGGCAGCGAGCGTCCAAGATCGCGTGCCAGATTCAATGGACGCGATCGGTGCTCGCGCGGACGAGTTTGAGGTTGAGGACGGTGGACACGGGGTTTCCTACTCCCTGGACGGCCAGTTCGACGATTCCCTCCTGACAAGATTCGAGCGCGAGCTCCCCGTAGAGATCGCACGGACTATCAAGTACGCTGTTCACAAATATGTCCATAATGCCAATTCACTGCTGCACTTCGTCTACGCAACCGAGCCAATTCTGAACGCCGCGCCTGGCGAGGTCCTCGAGTTTTGCACGGCGCGCCCGCCCGAAACGCCGTCGTCCCAAGAGGCGCTGACGGCTTCACCCCCCATGAGTAGGAAAGCGCTCCGAGAACGGCGCGCGAAGTTTGCGGAAGTCCGCGAGGAGGCACGGCATCGCATGCACGAATATCTCGAGCGTCGCCATGCTCTTCAGAAGCAGGCGGCGGTGACGCCGCCCGCGTGAGAATAGGAGATGGATGACATGAACAGCCCCAAGGAAATTCCTTTGCGCTCAGACTGGATGTAACTGGTCGCTGCAGACGCTTTCCGAGCTCGGCCAGAGACCGCCGTTCGCCATCGGTCAGGCACAGCGACCCTGGGTCTGAATTCGAAGAACTGGATTCTTGGCCACAAGATACTCGTTGCGCAGGAGCAACTCCTCATCCACGGACCCTGGCCCGGTCGCAAACACAGACGCTAAGCTACTGATTCATGGTCTATTTCAAAAAGGCCGAGTTTTGGCACAGGACGGCCACGGCGGACTCGGTAGTACCGCGTCGCCCCGGCCGTCAGGCGGGTATAGGAGTAGGCGGTGGCGGGGGTGCCGGTGTTTGTTGCCAGAATGTCCAGGGTTCCGCCGCCATCGATGGACATCTCGATCCGCTAGTCCCCTGTATCAGAACAAACTAGATAAAGCAGAGCTTGCCGAAACCCTTCTAAGTGCATGAATCTTATGAATCTTATGGGCTGGCGAAAAGCCTAACTTTGTATACTAATCAAAGATCCAGGGGACTAGCCCGTCGTGTCCAAAAATACAAATGCGTTGCAAGCCCTTGATGGTCGTGCTCTTCTTGATAATGAGAAGCAGCCGTAGCGACGCCGTCGGTACGGCGAACAGATCCATCGCGGCGATGTCGTCCTTGTGGTTCCGCAAGAACGCAATCCATCGCTTCACTTCGTCGGGTTCGGCTCGGCGGTGCGGCATGTATCGCGACACCGTCATCTCGCTGACAACGAATCCGAGCTTCGTCAGCTCAGCGTGGATACGAGGTGCACCCCAGCCGTCTTGGGCCATCGTGCGGACGAGACGACGAATCTCGGCATCAATCCGAGGTCGACCTGGATAGCGCGGACGGGAGATCCGAGCCCAGTATCGGCGGAACCGATCTCGATTCCACCGGGCGACCGTGTCGGCGTTCACGATAACGAGCCGGCTCGCCCACGCTGGCCACGAGCTTCGGAGCGCAACCCAGAATGCTCGGTCCGTGTCCTCGAGCGGTGGCCGGGGGCGCTCCTTCTTCAACGCCGTAACTTGCTGCCGCAGGGCCAGGTTTTCAATCACGAGGTCGGCTCGGCACCGACACATCGCCCGGATCGCACGGGCGCCGAGTGAGACGAGGAAGATGAGGACACGGAGCATGGCGGCAGAGTTTGCCGTCTCAAGACCGGGATCTCAAGCGGGAGATGCGCTCGTTGGCCGAGGCGTGAACGGTGCGTAAGTCCTTGATTTCAGGAGCGGACGGATATTGATGATGCACAGGTTGCGCTATCGGGACTTGATGGCCCAATCCGTAATCAGCCGTCGTCATCGCCGTGTTCGCCTAGAAGTACCTCCAATGCCTCGTTGAATTCCTTTGTTGAGATCTTTCCTAATGCATTGTTGCTAATCGAGAACTGTATTAGAACTCCACCACCATCTTGCACGAACTTTCGCGTAACCTTAGATACGGAGATGTCTTCAAAGTCCGTTCCAATCAGGTTATTCTGCCCGAAAATCGCGCGACCGATTCTCTGTAGTTGCATCCCTTTCGTCATCTGCCGTCTCCTATTCCGCACACCGAAATCATCTGCCAAGGATTTAGTGGAGAGAGATCAAACTAAAGCTTTGCAATCGGCGGTCTGGTGTTGAACAACAACCGCTCCGACTTTGTTGTTCACAGTTCCACTCCAAGAAAGCTGCCATACAGTATGCGTTCCAAGCTTCAGACGTTCCAGTTCCAGATGCGCTACTGGCCTCTTCTTGGATGACCACCGCGTTCCCAACCACATTCGGAGGCCATCGCGTTCAAAGAGCTTCTTTCGTTTTAACTGATGGTTATACTTGATAGTAGTGATGGTCCTCATCTTCGCCTCCACTTAAGGATTTGACGCTGACTTTGCAAATTGTATCAGACCGCCCTGGCAGGGCTCACCTGTGGAGTGTCAAGAGTAGTGTAGCGGCACAACGCGCCGGCGCCACTTAGCCATTGAGCAAGCGCCTTTTCGGGCGACCGAATTTCGTCCACCGATCGGTAGAAGTGATTTTCCCATCCACACTCGGAAAGGCCGGAAAAGATCATCGTGTTGAGCGGATAGGATTCGCAGTCGTTGCTGTTTCGCCGGTCATCAGCTGGAACATGACAGTCCTGAAGTTAAAATACGCACATGGAAAAAGGAGCTGTCATGAGCAAAGGTCGTCGTCGTCACACTGCGGAGCAAAAGGCAGAGCTGTTGCGCCAGCACGTTGCCGAGAAAAAGCCGGTCTCGGAGGTATGCAACGAGGCAGAAATCCAGCCGAGCCTATTCTACACATGGCAACCGAAACAGTACGGCCTTCGGGTCTGGAACCCGTGTTGATCAAAGGCGCCCAATACAAGACCTGCCCTCTGACCGGAACACGATGTGCCACAACGCGCCACCCCGTCCTGTGCCAAAACTCGGCCCTTTTGAAATAGGCCATAAATCAGCAACTTAGTGTCTGTGTTTGCGACTGGGCCAAGGGCCGTGGGCTTTACAATCGTCTTGGGCGGGCGGGTCGTCACCATGCAGATGACCACCTAGTCGAGAGCGAATATCGAAGCGTGTTCCTGAAGCTGTTTCCACGCTACGCCGGTCGAGCCCGCCGAGGGGCTACCGTCGCCGGCGACCATCTACGCGGCACGGCAGTAGTAGTTGAGAATGCCCCCAAGTCGCTCTCGCGACACGATGGGGCCAGCGTCATTCGCGCTTGCCGGCAGAGGTGTGAGGAGCTCGTTGCCGAGACCTTGGTGGTTCCGTTCTGTGTGATAGTGCACTACGTATTCGGTTACCGCTGTGCGCAGGTGTCGCTCGCTGAGAGGTACGAAGCGGTCGAGACACTCTCGACGTATGGAGAGAACGAATCTTTCCGCATATGCGTTCAGATTCGGACTATTAGCGGGAAGGCGAAGGGGCTTCACGCCTGAATCTCTCAACAGCCCACGTACCGCCTCGGTGAATAGCGGGTCCCGGTCGTGGATGAGGTATCGCTTGCCAAGGAGGAAACCATCCCACATGGCCGTGAGGTTTCTTGCCACCTGCTTCATCCACTCCCCGTTGGGGTCCGACGTTATCCCACCGATGCACACGCAGCGAGTGGCGATATCGATGACAAACAGGACATGGTAGCGGACGAGCCCGAACGGGTTCACAACCTCGACGGTGAACAGGTCTGTCGCAGCGATGGCGCCCCAATGAGCCTTGATGAAGGTGCTCCACGACATGCTCCTGCCCCGCTCCGGCGCAGGAGCGATACCGTGCTCGGCGAGGATCCTCTTGATAGTGTTGCGTCCGAGTTCATGTCCTAGGTTCTTGAGTGCGCCTCGCAGGCGCGTATATCCCCACGTCGGGTTCTCCCGCGCCACGCGCACAATGAGCTCACGGATGTCCTTCGCCGTCGGAGGTCGGCCTGGACTCCGGTTCTTGCTGCCATCGTACTTGGCTGCGATGAGGTGGCGGTACCAGCGCAGAAGCGTAGCGGGTGTGGCAACGGACGCAATCTGGGCCAGCGCCTCGCGGCCCAAAGCCTGGGCCTTGACCGCGAGCCTGCGCCGCTCGTCGTCCGAGAGACTGAGACGCTTGCCCCGAAGTCCGGCTCGGAGCACACGGTTCTCCTCTTGCAGGTAGTCGATCACATCCTGCTGCTGGCGGTTGACCCAGCCAGCTAGAACGAGCAGTAGGAATTGCACGTGGTACGTCATCATGGATCTGAAGATAACACCCTCGGGCCAGACGATTGTAAAGCCTACGGCCCTTGGCCCCGGCGCAAACACAGACACTAAGCTGCTGATTTATGGCCTATTTCAAAAGGGCCGAGTTTTGGCACAGGACGGGGTGGTGCGATCGATGCCACCGGCTTTCGCTGAGTCGGCGACCGTAAAAAGTCGATCGACAGAGCATCAGAACGTCGAGGCAGAATTAGAGGGGCGTTGCGTCATCGTAGAGGGGCGTTGTTGCACCGCTCTTGGCTGAGCGCGAAATCTACCTATGGTGGTGGCCGAGGTAATGTTCGACCATGAAGTATCCCAAGCGCAGCCAGTACAAGCACGCGAAGCAGAAGAAGTACCATGTTTCCAACTGGGCGGAATACAACGAAGGGCTGCGCCGTCGGGGCGATTTGACGGTCTGGTTTGACGAGGAGGCAATCGCGAACTGGAAGGCCGACAAGAGCGGTAAGCCTGGCGGTCAACGGGTCTATTCAGAGATGGCGATTGAAACGGGCCTGGTTGTCCGGATGGTGTACAAGCTTGCCTACCGCCAAACCGAAGGCTTCTTGCACTCGATCGCCTCGCTTCTCCAGCTGTGTATCGAAATCCCGGACTACTCGACGTTGTGTCGGCGGTCGAGGCTGCTCCGCAAGAAGCTGCGGATTCGGAAAGCCGCAAGCAATCAACCAATCCACCTGATGATCGATAGCACGGGCTTGAGGATTCATGTTGGAACCACCCGCAAACCGCCAAAGCAGCGCGCCTGGCGCAAGTTGCACATCGCCGTTGATCGCAAGACCGGCAACATTGTTGCGTCCGAACTGACGGCGTCACGAGCTCGCGACGCAACGCGAGTCCCCCCTTTGCTAACACAGATTCAAGCACCTCTAGTGTCGGTGGCGGCGGACAGTGCATACGACAAGGAAGCGGTCTACGAAGCCATCGAAGCGCACAGCCCTGGACGAAGGACGCGCGTGGTGATTCCGCCGCAACGAAACGCCACGCTCAGTCAGAATTCGAACACCGCCATGCGGGAACGCGACCGCCATATTCGTGCAATCGAAAGACACGGCCGACGTGAATGGTACAAGCTCTCAGGCTGCACCGAGCGAAGCATGGTGGAGAACGCGGTCTATCGTTACAAGGCGATCATGGGGCCCGAGATGCGGGCTCGAACGTTGGCGAGGCAACGAGTTGAACACCGACTTGGGTGCGAGATACTCAACAAGATGACCGCGCTCGGCATGCCCGATACTTACTGCGCCGGGTGACTCTCCGACCGGCATAGGGAGGTCAGCGATTCGCTCCGGGCCGTGCAACAACGCCACGACGATGAGGGCTTTCTTCCAGTCGAATAGCCTTGCGAGAGTCGCCATCGTGAGCCGTGTGGCGTTATCAGTGCGCCGAGGCGCCTGCTTACGCTCGACGAAGAACGTAAGCTGCTTCCGAAGGAAAAGGTTCTCTGCGGCGAGGGCGCTGCGCGAGCGGCACAGGTTCCGAGCGAACGCGACGGCGTCCAGGACAATAGACCGGATATTGGCAAACAGTCCCACGAGCGAACCTCTCCACGTTCTTAAGACGCCGGTGGCGTCGTCGGGTCGACCGGCACAAAGCAGCCGAGCATGGCAGGTCTAAACGGCGCAATCAACGCCGGATCGACTTTTTGCGGAGCACAGCCGAGCATAGCGGCGGAGTTTCGCCGTCTTCGGCCCGGAATTCAAGCGGAGCGTAAGTCCTTGATTTCGTGGGCGGAGCAGTTTTGAAGATGCACAACCTTTAAGGGGCTCGGTTAATCTCGTTCCCAAGTCTCGTATTCGTTCAGGGCACTCCATTCGTCGCCCCGCCGTGAACGTCCCTTGAGATTGGGAGAGAAAGGAACCGTCGAAACGGCTTCGCTGAAACTGTGTGCCGTGGGGTTTCGTGGGTCGCTTCCATCGAGGGTGTAGTAGACCTTTTCCGCTCCCGCCGGGCGCCGGATGGTGATGCTGTCAGAAGCTCGCTCGAACACCGGCGGGTCGATGGTAGGATAGTAATCATGGTTTCGAAGCGCTCGAATGAACCTTTCGACGTTGCCGTCCATCAAGTCTAGAACATAGTCTCGCGCCCGCTTCCAATGCACATCCCGCGTGCGGGGACGATTCTCCCTTCCAGGGCTCGCATCGCCCCAACGGGCCGACTCACAAAGCATCGCTGGCTCCACATAGTCCGCTAAGCTTCGGAAATTGGCCTTGTTTGCACTGTCCGTGAGCGGTCCGCCATCGTAGCAAGCGCGGTAGACGCGATCCGCGAACTCCAGCCGGAACTCTGGGCTGTCCGCCAAAGCCATCCATATTTGGTGTAGCACGGATGTCCCGCCCGACACGAAACTTGGCGGAACCCAAGCCCCCGTATGCCCGTATTTCTTGTCGTAGAGCCCGTAGCTTATCTCCGAATCCCAGCAGAAATACAGTCCGGCACCGGGAGGGTGTATCCGAATCCCTCCGTACCAATTCTGTTTCCCCCAATCCCCTGTGCCGGAAAACCAATTCAGCAGGATGTAGTCGCTAAACTGGGCCGTATTCAATAGGGTTTTCATCTCCTGGTACTTTGCGGGCTCCGAGAGGTCATGCTTACGCGCATAACGGTACATGGTGATATACCAGCGCGGGTGGTTCGGCTTGCCGACTACGCCGGAATGGTTGATAGCAAACCAGTCAGACGAGTCACCACCATAGTACGAAGCGAGAAAACGCCGGTCCGGACGCTCCACCGCGTTGTATACACCCCAGTAAATCCCGTTCAGGTAGAGATGCACAAAAATGCCGCGTGCGGCGTTGCCGCTCAAAGAAAGCTGCGAGTCCCGAACGTGTTGGTCGCGGACATAGACCGCCGACTCGATCTCTCCCGACGAGACGAAGATCCTGCCTCTCGACCAGTTTTCATCCCCCCCTGCCCGAAGAACGATGGTGTTGAATTCTTTCACTGCAGATTCGGCATGGTGCACTGCGCTCTCGAAAAAAGGGTATCTCAACATTCCCGGACCGAAGTCTTTGTTGAAGACCAAGCGGAACGAGTTCTTTTCCTTGAGATGCCACCAACTATGCGCTCTAATTCCGCAATCGACCTGGAAACCCTCGAAGTCGGAAAACTTGCTGGGGTAGAGGAGCTCAACCGAGGCGGGATGGGTTTTTTTAGAGTAGAGCCCTTGGCTCTCATTAAAGAGGTGGTCCCCGTCCATGACGATGGAGAGGGTGGGAATCGATGTCAGTCCTTCCACGAACTCCCGCTGGTTGCTCGTATTCACGACATCGGGATCGATCCCGAGGTCGAGATCTGCGTACGGAGCCATATTCGAGGAGCGAAACAAGGCCGGATAATCGAATGGCAGAGTCGCCTGCTCCTTTACCGTGGTCGGAAATATATATGTATGAGTGTCGACGTTCGTGCTCCTCGCACCAGGTTTGTACGCCATGGCCCGAAGGACGGTCGTTTTACCCACAAGAACCTTGTTGCCGACGATTCCATGACTCACGCTTGGCTTACTACCGTCGGTGGTATAGACGATCGTTGCGCCGGGAGTAGCGGTGGTGATGGTCACTTCGAAAGGGTTCTCATAGAAGCCGCGGTCGTGGCTGAACTTCGTATCGCCTACTGAGTGCGTCCGGCCGGTTCGGCGATGCCAATCATTGAAGAACTCGACCGATTGCCTCAACCGCTTGTGCGCAGAGGCGCTCGCAACAACCGGATCGCCCCAAACCGGAACCAGTGACTGCCGATGCCCCGCGCCCGTGGCGTCCAGCACAGGCCGTGCCGTGAAGGTCAACGAGACCGCTCTCCCCTCCCACGGAGTGAGATCAATCATGCGGTCGTTCCAACGATTCCTCCCCTGTGCAGCAAGGGTCTCGCGAAACGCCCGGCTCCGCTTGTCATCGACTTCGATCTCGATCAGAAACTCTGTCTCGGGCAGACCGGCACTGGGTGTGCCTAATACGGCCATCGAGAACTGGAGCACGGCGTTCTGCGGTACCTCTAGCGGGGACACCCACGTCGATCCGTCCAACGCTGTTCGGGACTTTCCTTCCAACTCCACTTCCCTGGAAGGCTGAGAAAGAGCGAGAAGGGAAACAGAGCGCGCTCTCGGTAAGTCGCTGCAAGCCCCTCCGGATGCTAGCAGCATCAGGACGACCAGCGTGTCGGTTCGTCTCTCCATCAAGTGTTGCGAGCTTATCAAACGCGCGTTTCTAGGTGCTAGGCCAAGGGCGTGGCAAAGCGCAAAAAAGAGCGGGCTATTTTGAGAGTCTTGCAATTATTGCCGAAAGAAGCGGCCGGTCGTTCACGTCGGCCAGATTTTTTTATCGGGATGGATTTAGACCCTCCGCGGGCGGGGATGACACTGAGCACTTTCATGTTCGAGCCCGACTAGACCCGCGCCTTTTGGGCGGGCGGTGCCGCTGGCCTGACCGCACGAGGCACGTGGAAGTAGTTCAGCATATCGAAGAGCGCTCCCTCGAACACGTTCGGCTCCCTTTTCCATCTGAGGTTGAAGGAGATCATAGCGTTGTTCCAATGGGACTCGCCGCGCAGCAACCCAGCGAGGTAGTTCGCCTCACAGATGCAAGTGAACACCGAACTCTTTTCCAGCCGACGTCTGCTCAAGCGGCCCTCTCGAAAATCCAGGTAGAGCGGCTTCCAGCCAGGGTCCTCTAAGTACCCAATTAAGTGCTCGGCCAGCTCCTGGATCCTCTCCTGGCTATCGAGCTTCTGCAGACACTTTCTCTCTCATTCGATCCTCCTTTAGATCGTGCCGATCAGAAAAGTGTCTCTTAGTTTTTCAGAGGATTCTGTCCGAAATGCTCTGACGAGCTACAACCAACCGACCCCCATCCGTCCGCTGAAGTCATCGAAAAATCCGGGGACGATTGCTGCGATGCGAGACAGCTCTACGGCGAGCAGTAGCGCAAACAGCGCCACGGCGACTGCGCGTCTCCACAGTCGCGCATCGGCCCAGAGATAGGCCAGCGCGATGCCGCCGAACACTCCAAAGAGTGCGGCGGAAAAAAAGAAGGGGCGGATGTACATGAGGAGGGCACCGCCCACGTGCCGCAAGAGCAACAAGCCGAAGAGGGACGCCATCCACGCGCCCATCCAGGCCTTCGGAACTCCGAAGGCCGACGAGCGCCAATAAAACAGGAATCCAGCGAGCAAAACCACCAGATTCAGCCAGGAGAAATAAGTCAACACTTCGCCGAGAAACCATCCCCGAAGATCGAAGAGGTCTCCGAAACCGCTCAAGGAAGAGCCCGCAGCCAAGCCTGCCGGAAGATGGACGGTCGCCAAGGCGAGCACGAGGTCTCCGTAAAACAACAGATGCGCCGCGACGAGGGCGCCCAGCCCGGCGGCAGCAATCCGCAGCAAATCTTTCCATTCTCGTCGAAAGAGTTCAATGAGGCAAAAGAAGCCGATCAAGAGCCCTTGGTTGGTCCAGCTCGCCGGATAGGTCATCAAAGCGCTACAAACCAGAATGGCAATGCCCAGGTAATAACGGCGAACGCCCACCGCTAGGACGGCAAACGCAATGACACTCAAATCGGCAAGCTTTCCCATCGTGGCTGGATAAGCTGCCTGTGCCAGGTAATGAAAGTCGATCGAGCAGAAGAGATTGAGAATCGAGCCGAAGAGAGCTGCACCACGGTGAGGCCACAGGCTGAGCAGTATCAAGAAGATCGGCACCGACTGCATCGCGCTGGCCAGCGCTCCCAGCAGACGATTCCAATAGTCTTCCGCATAAGTCCCCGATAGGGCGCGTTGAAGATGATTCGGAAATAGACTCCAGGTGTAAAAAGTTGGTGGGTATCGAATCACGTTCAAACCGCCCGGGACGTAGGTCGTGCCGAGGTCGTACTGCGCCTGGTAGCGCTCGATGTTCCGCCATAAATCGGCAAGCCCGCGGTGCAAGCCAATGCGCGTGATGCTGTTGTGAATCTCGGTGTCTTTGTATGCATAGTCGGGGTGCATCATCCATCCGCCTCGAAACAAGAACGTCACGAAAAAGATCGCGCACCCCATGCGGATGTTGCCCGGAGTCAGCATGGTCTTCAACGGGCGACAACGCGCCAAGAGCCTCAACAACCCAAATACGACGGCGGTGGCGACGGGTAACCACGCGAGGAACACGAGGCTCAAATGCACAGCAGCAAACGGATCCAACAGGGCGAGGGCGACTGCGGGCAGCCCGAGAGCAACGCTCGAAAAGAGATGAGCGGACATCGCCGAGCTGCCAAGAAAAACCAGGAGCGCCCAGGTGGCGAGGTAGACGGCGACGAGGTTGAGAACCACCGGCACGCTCGGTAGCAGGTATCCCTCAATCGGCACGATCGTCAGCTGATGAGCGCGAAAGCCTCGTCTTCCCTGTTGCGGAAACGAACGCAAATGAAGTTTGAACGGCCGCACCCCGCCATCGTCCTGCAGGACCCACTCGCGAGGCACGGAGACGAAGCGAGTCTCGCCTAGCCGCCGGTCATCCATGCTGGCTTCTACTCTACTCGTGTCGCCGGGAACCGAGCCGCGGATGTGAAGCCGAACCGGTCCGACCATTAAAATGGGTAGGTTCACCGCGGAGCGAAGGCGGCTCCAACGATAGACGTCGGCTCCCTCACGTTCCCAGCTCTCTAGAAAGTTGGAAAGGTAGCCTTGAAGCGTCGGCCCAAAGCCTAGGCTCACGCGGCTCGCGGAAGCGAAGCACAGGCAAAAAAAGACGGCGAGCACGAGGGAGGCGGCAACCGCCTGTACCAAAGAGGAAACGCGCTTCTGCGGAAGTTCCATTGGAGTTTACTGCCCGTTCAATGGGCTATTCTCTTTCAGCCGTGGCCTAGGGTGCAATACGCTCCGGCGTGTCTCAAGTTCGCAGAAACTGTCGTTCCCGGTGCTCTTCGTTTCTCATTACAATGGCGTGGTGAAACGGAGCACCCGTAGTTTTTTGCTGCTCGCGACCGTGACGGCGTTGGGCGCTCTCGCTCCCCACCTAGCGGGCTATGGAAACACGGGGCTGCACTTCAATTTCGGCCCGGGCGACCTAGCGTACTTGGAGGGCTTCGAGCCGATGTGGGAGATCGATCCCGACGGTCGCGCCACCCATTGGACGAGCTACGAAAGCACCATTCGGCTACCGCTGGGTCTCCGCGGCGGGCGGGCGAGACTCACTTACCACTTTTCGCGCGTCTACGGGCAGACCGCCGCCGTAGAGATCCGAGTGAACGGCGTTACCGCGGATTCGTTTCGGGTCCAAGGTGGCGACTATGTGGAACGCTCATTCGAGCTGCCCCGAAGTGTTCTGGAAACATCGCCGCTCGCGATCGATATCCAGACCGACTCGCACGAGCGCCGCAACCGTGGCTTACGCATGGATTGGCTCGAGCTCGAAGCCATGGACGACCGGTCCCGATTCATACCGGTTGGGCGCACGGTGCTGTGGTCCGCATTGCTATCGGCGGTGTTCGCGCTTCTCGCGTTGGTCACCTTTGAACGTCGGTCGGCAACGGTCGCGGGAGCCGCCGTACCGCTTGGGTTAGCCCTCTACGGAGGCTTCGCCGGATCGTTCCCACTAGCTCATATGGTCACCTCGATCGGTCCCTTCACGCTCGCGGTGCTCGGTGCGGCGATTGTCATTCGCGTGACGGCTTGGAAAAGCCGTGGCGGTCGTAGCGGCTGGATTCCCCTCGTGACGGCGTTGGCTTTCTTGATCCGGGCTGGCGGGGTATTCCACCCTCGCTCTTATCATCCCGATCTGCGCGCACATGCCGGCATGGCGCGCATCGTCGGCGAGGCCGGACTCGATTTCTGGAAACACCCCGCCCATTACATTGCCGAACAAGGCGTCTGGACGGCAGCCGCGGCGGGCAAGGTGTATGCCTTTCCTTTCTCCCCGGTCTTTCACGCCTTCTTTGCGCCCTTCGACCTCGACCTTCCTTCGGCGATCTACTGGATGAAGCTGGTCGCCTGTTTGCTCTCCGCGTTCGAGGTTCCTCTGCTCTTTTTCTTGGGCCGTCGCTTGAGCAGCGACGGCGTCGCTGCCTGGGCTGCTCTCCTGGCCGTCGTAGCGCCACCAGCTTTTTCCCGTCTCTCTTATGCCTTTCTTGCCGCTATCTTCGCGCACTTTCTCGATACGCTGGTGCTTGCGGCTATGGCGGCCGGTAGCCGGAAGACCCGCTTTCCCATCATAGCTGTAGCGGCGCTCTTGGCCCTCTCGATGGGATCTTACGCGGGAAGCCTCATCAACTTCGGGCTCTTCGTGCCGCTGTTCGGCTTGTTGCTTTTCACGGTGGCGCGTCAGCGCCAGACGGCCGTCCGCCTCTTGGGTGGCTCACTCCTGGCGGCCGCCGTGGTGCTCGGCACCATCTATCGAGAATTCCTGGGCGTTTTCCTTTCCGATATGCTGCCGCACTTCTGGTCCAGCGAAACCCGGGCGGGAACCTGGAGCTTGAGCGCGATGGGACTTACACTGGCGAACAGGTTCTACACGTTCTATGGCTTGCTGTATCTACCGCTGATCATGCTCGGCTCTTGGACAATCTGGAAGCGTCGACCACCCCCCTTCATCGCGAGCTTCATATCTGCTTGGGCGGCTGTATTCTGCTTGTTGATTCTCTTCCGTACCGCCATGCCCGACCTCTTTAGCAGGGTCAAGGAGATTCTCTGGGTGACTCCCCTCTTGTGTCTCCTGGGCGGCGAAGCTCTTGCTACAGCGGAGCGACTTCGGCCCCCCTGGCGATGGACGGGAACGCTCTACTACGTCGCGATTGCCTTGTACGGTCTCTGGTACTACACGGGTGCCATCGCAGAAAAATTCCCACTTGCTCGATAGAGGTATGGCGGTGACGTTAGCTTGACTTTCGTGGCGCCTGACGGCACAGTTAGCCGCCTTTCCACCCGGTTGGCGTGGGGAGCGACACGGATCGACCCACACTGGAGACGCCGCATTTGAGAGTCGTCGTTCTTGGGGCCGGGGTCATGGGCCTGGCCTCCGCTCTCGATTTAATCGAGGATGGACACGAAGTCACCGTACTCGAAGCAGCACCCTTTACCGGCGGGCTCGCGGGCTCGTTCGAGTTCGGCGACGTTCGCGCCGAGCGTTTTTACCATTTCATCTGCGGCGCCGACGATGTTTACCGAAAGTGGCTTCGACGACTCGGGCTCGCGGAACGCCTCCGCTGGCGACAGACGCACATGGGAAGCTACCACGAAGGTCGACTGCATGCGTTCGGTTCGCCTCTTTCGCTTCTGCGATTCTCTCCACTGAGCTTTACATCACGACTCCGCTACGGATTTCACGTCTGGTCGGCAAAGCGACTCGAAGATTGGTCCACGCTCGAGAACGTCACGGCGAAGGACTGGTTGATTCGAAGCGAAGGCAAAGAGCCCTATGACGTGATCTGGGAGCCTCTGCTACGTGACAAATTTCACGATGCAACGGAATCTCTCTCCGCCGCGTGGATTTGGAGTCGTATTCGCCGTCTCGCGAGTTCGCGAGATGGTCTGCTTCGAGAGTTTCTCGGGTACTTGGAAGGAGGTACGGACGTTTTCATCGAGACGTTGACGCAAGCCGTCGAAGCCGCGGGTGGGATCATCCACTGCGACGCTCCGGCGGAGGAGATCCTCCTCGAGCCGGGGGAACCGGTGGTGGCCTCGGGCGTCCGGGCCGGAGGTACCGAGTACCCAGCCCAAGCGGTCCTATCGACCATCCCACTCCCGATCCTCGTTGCGATCGGGCGCAATCTTCCCGAAGACTATCGGCGGGCTGCCCTGGCCCTCGACAACTACGGAGTACGCTGTATCATTGTGAAGTTGTCGACCCGCCTCACTCCTTACTTCTGGATCAATGTCAACGATCCAACCCACGCGGTTTGTGGCCTGATCGAGCTGACCAACCTGCACCCGCCCGAGACGGTCGGCGGCTACCATCTCGTCTATTCTCCGCTATACGCGTCCTCTGCTAGCCTGGAATATCAAAAACCCTCCAAGGAAGTCTTCGCCGATACCGTGAAAGCCATGGCGGCCGTTTCGCCGGGGTTCGATCCGTCGCTTGTGGTCGACTACCGCGTTTTTCGCGCCCCCTATGCGCAGCCGGATTGCCCGGTGGGCTTCACGCAAAAGCTCGCACCCCTCCAAACACCGGTGGCCAACCTAGTGGCTGCCGATACCAGCCACCTGCTGCCACACGACCGGTCCATTTCCGATAGCTTGGCACTCGCGGAACGGCTGACTGAGACGTTGCGGCGCACGATGCTGCGCCGAGACGGACGGACTGCACTTACCTGACGATCTCGGCTGGCACGGAGTCGATACCAGGCAAGAAGAACGCGATGAAGCGAGTAATGGATAGCAACGAGACTGAGTTCGTTCCGCCGTGAACGTCCCTTGAGATGGGGAGAGAAAGGAACCGTCGAAACGGCTTCGCTGAAACTGTGTGCTGTGGGGTTTCGTGGGTCGCTTCCATCAAGGGTGTAGTAGACTTTTTCCGCTCCCGCTGGGCACCGGATGGTGATGCTGTCGGAAGCTCGTTTCGAACACCGGCGAGGTCGAGGGTGGGATAGTAATCATGGTTTCGAAGCGCTCGAATGAACCTTTCCGCTTCCAGGGGGTGGGCTGTAGACCCGATAGTCCCGATAGCTCGTGGAGATCGGCTCTTTCCACAGAGCGCGGTAGTTGGCGAAGTCTTCCACGGTGAGGATGCCGCCGTTCTTGCCGAAATGCTTGACGAACTCTCGCGACAGAGAGCCACCGTAGAAGACTTCCGGACCCCGTCCTGTGCCAAAACTCGGCCCTTTTGAAATAGACCATAAATCAGCAGCTTAGTGTCTGTGTTTGCGACCGGGCCAAGGGCCGTGGGCTTTACAATCGTCTGGCCCGAGGGTGCTATCTTCAGATCCCGTCCTGTGCCAAAACTCGGCCCTTTTGAAATAGACCATAAAGATCGCGAAGCGTGCCCCAATCGTCGAGGGCACGCTGGACGTGACGAAGATCGAGGCCATCGACTTGGATAATCTGGCGCGGAAGTTTCGGACACAACGGATTATCTTTGAAACCGCGCGGGAACGTTTACGACCAAATGCAGGAGAGCTGGCGTCGGCAGGCAGAAAGTAGCCGCCCGCGTCATTCCGGAAGGCCGCGTCGTACTCGGTAGCGGCTGACACTGGGGCGCGTTCGCGAGTCCGCGCGGGCTCGGTCCAGCACCTGGCCCCAGTCCTGCTTCCGCTGCGGTCGATCGTCCACCGTGTGGTCCTCCATCCCCTGGCGGTCCGACGCCGCATCCCATGCCGCTGCCCGGGCACGCCAAGCCCCACGATTCGCCCAGCCCTTCCAAGTGTTCAGGCTAGGTGAAAGCTCCGCAGCCGCCGCAGCCGCCGCCCGCAACGTACGGTTCGGGCCCATACTACGATAGACGATGAACGCCGCCCACGCCTTCGCACTCTCACCATCTTGTTGATCCCACATATCCATGTGGGGAGTATAAGCCCACGCGTCGCGAGCGAGAAGTTAACTTCAGAGTGATTGGTACGCTAGTGTCAGTTGGCCTGCCCGTGTCGGCGAACGCCATAAATAAGGATGTCGGCGTGCACACGAAGATGTCCCTGAATGTCAGGCACCACGTGGTCAGCGCAGCCGGCATCGCCGAAAGAACTGCGTCTCTCGAAATCAGGCTCAACCTCTAGCACGAGAACGGGTTACGCGGCGGCTACCAACACTTAATTTCGGAAGCACCGGTTTTCGTCTCTAATCTCGATTTTCGAGTGCCACGTTCGCGCCAAAGGGGGGAGCGGGCCGCTGACAGGGCCGTGCAGCGTCGGAAAAGAAGCCATCCGGGAGGCCCAGAATCGAGCTCGGGGCTACCGCGGCGTAGCTGGCCTAGCCCGTTCTGGTCCAGGTGCGGCCCTGGCCTTATTGATATCCATCTTTCCCCAGGACCTGGGTCCAAATCTTCGCCCGGGAGCGTGACATCCCGTTTCTGGACGTTGTTTCCCTGAGCACTTGAAGGAGGACAAGGTATTGATCGAAAGGTGGCGGCAAGAGTTCAATCGCTTCAGACCCCACAGCTCGTTAGGTTACCGACCGCAGCGCCGGAAACGATTCGGTTGAAACCGGCTCCGCTCCGCCGGCTTCAACCAGCCATTGTCAGCACCGAATGACTGAGATACAACGTGGTGCTAACCGTGGGGTCAGGTCACCTTTCACGGACAGGAGGACAACTCCTGAGTGAAACCCAGAGAATCCCTGAAAGAGAACACTTCCGGCGTGTTAAGACTCTTCGTCTACGGCACGCTCAAGCGCGGGTACTGGAACCACGACCCCTTCTGCCGAGGCGTGCTGGCGATCCAGGAGGCCCAAGTTCGGGGCCGCCTCTTCGAAGGGCCCGGCTTCCCCGTTCTTGAGGTGCCCGACGAGGACATCCTCGCTCACGGAACTGGAGACCCTTCGCGGTAGGGACCGCCCTTACGGGCGGCCCCCCGCACAGATCCCAGCGAGCGCTCCTAACGCACTGGGCTCCTACCTCAGGTCATGACGCGCAGTCGCTGTTCGGGATACGGGTGCAGTGTTCGATGCTCGACGACTTTCATCAGCTGCGTATTCCGGGGCATCGTGAACGCAGATTCCAGCCGAAGGTGAACATCCATTCCAAAGCATCGTGAACACGGATTCCGGGGATCGTGAACACGGATTCCGGGGAAGGTGAACACGGATTCCAGGCAACGTGAACGCCGGTTCCGGCATCGCGAACGCTCATCGATAGCACGTTTCAAGGCAACTCTAGGTCGTACCCGGAAGGAGGACGATCTAGGAAATGGCAGCTAAGAGGTTATCGATGAGAAAAATACGAGAGGTTCTAAGGTTAAAGTACGAGCTGGGTTTTACTCACCGCATGATCGCAAAGGCACTTCGCGTGGCGGTTGGAACGGTGAGTGAGTACCTGGCCAAGGCGAAGAAGGGTGGTCTGAGCTGGCCGCTCCCGGAGGAGCTGAGCGAAGGGGAGCTGGAGGCAGGGCTGTTTCCGCCGCCGGGCTCGTCTGGCGCACGGCCGGGTCTGGACTATGCCCACATCCACGAGGAGCTGAGGCGTCACCGAGAGCTGACGTTGCTGCAGCTGTGGGTGGAGTACGCGGAGAATAAGCCGGGAGCGTACGGCTACAGCCGTTATTGCGAGCTGTACGGTCAGTGGAAGAAGAAGCTGAACCCGACGATGCGTCAACGGCATCGAGCAGGCGAGAAGACATTCGTCGATTTTTCGGGGAAGAAGCCTCACATCGTCGATCCGAAAACGGGAGAGCTCGTCGAAATGGAGCTGTTCGTCGGGACGTTGGGCGCGAGCAGTTACACCTACGTCGAAGCGACACTGAACCAGTCGCTGGAATCGTGGGCGAAGGCCCATAAGGGGATGTCGGATTACTTCGGTGGCAGTACGGAGATCTGGGTTCCGGACAACTTGAAGAGCGGCGTGGATTTGGTGGACCGTTACGAGCCAGGGATCAACCGGACGTACGAAGAGCTGGCGACGCATTACGGTGCGGTTGTGGTCCCGGCTCGGGTGTTCAAGCCGAAAGACAAAGCGAAGGTGGAGTCGGCAGTGCAGGTGGCGCAGCGCTGGATCCTGGCGGTGCTTCGTCATCGCACGTTCTTCAGCCTGGCGGAACTGAACGAAGCCATCTGGGAGAAGTTAGAGGTCCTGAATGCGCGTCCGATGCAGAAGCTCGGTGTGAGTCGGCGGGAGTTGTACGAAAGGCTAGACCGGCCCGTACTGAAACCGCTACCGCAGGAGAGCTACGAGTTATCGACGTGGAAGCGGTGCAGAGTGAACATCGACTACCACGTGGAGGTGGAGAACAACTTGTACAGCGTTCCCTATCAGCTCATTCACGAGAAAGTCGAGGCACGGGTGACGGCCTCGGTGGTGGAGGTCCTGTTCAAGGGAAAGCGCGTCGCGTCGCATCCCCGCAAGAAAGGAAAGGGGCACTACTCCACGAACCCGGAGCATATGCCACGTTCGCATCGGGAGCACCTGGAGTGGACGCCGTCGCGGCTGCTCCACTGGGCGGAGCAGTCAGGTCGCGCCACGGGAAGGCTGGTTGCGGGGATTCTAGAGAGTCGGCCTCACCCGGAGCAGGGATTTCGCTCTTGCCTGGGAGTCATGCGACTAGGCAGCCGCTGGGGCAGTGAGCGTCTCGAGGCCGCTTGCGCACGAGCGGAAGCTTTGAGCTCTTACAGCTATCGCACGGTGAAAAACATTCTCTCGGCTGGTCTGGATCGTGTGGTGCTCGAATCGGACGCCGAAGCGAAACCGCGAGAGGAGCACGAGAACATCCGAGGCGCGGATCACTACGAAGGAGGAGAGTCCCGATGCTGACACCCGAAACGATAGAAAAGATGAACGCCATGAAGTTGTTCGGCTTGGTGTCCGCGTTCGAAACCCAGTTGAGCTCGAGCGAATACAAGGAGCTGAGCTTCGAGGAACGTGTGGGACTCCTGGTCGATGCCGAGTGGACCGCCCGCGAACAGCGTAAGCTTTCTCGACGACTGCGAGCGGCAAAGCTCCGCTATCCGGCATGTTTGGAGAACGTGAACTTCCAAGCGCCTCGAGGCTTAAACCGCGAACAGATCTTGAGCCTGGGCAACTGCCGCTTTGTCGGTGAGCGCCATAACCTGCTCATCACCGGCCCGACGGGGATTGGCAAATCGTTCTTGGCTTGCGCCTTCGTGGAGCGGGCCTGTCGTCGCGGCTTCACCGGATGCTACGTGCGAGCACCGCGCTTGCTCCACGAGCTCGCGGTCGCTCGTGGTGATGGTTCCTACGCCCGGCTTTTGACGAAACTCGCCAAGCTGGACTTACTGGCTATCGATGATTGGCTGCTTCACCCGCTGAAAGAATCGGAGAGACGGGATCTAATGGAGGTCATCGAAGACCGCGCCGAGCGTGGCTCCACACTCATCGCGACCCAGATTCCGCTCAAGCAGTGGCACGAAGCGATTGGCGACCCAAACCAGGCAGACGCTATCTGCGATCGCATTCTCCACAGCGCGCACCGCATCACTCTCAAAGGAGCTTCTCTGAGAAAGACCAAGGCTGCGCCAAAGGCATTTGACAACGCCGATGCATGAGCGAGCGAGGGACCACAGCGTCGATGCGATAAAAACGGGTGAAACCGCCAAACCCGGGGTACCAGACGATGCGGCGCCAAAACGACGCGCGAGAATGCCTCAGGAAGCGTCTTCTCGAGCCAGGCCATACCCCAGCAACCCCCCGAAACCAGCCCCACATCGCCCGGGGTTCGGCCGCGGCAGGTCGCTGCCTACGGGAGCGGGAAGGTCGCTTCGCGTCTTTCCTTACGCCCGCTCCCTCCGGCACCGACCTGCCGCCCCTTGCTACACAACACGCAGGTAAGATAGGTTCACGTTTTCAATCAGTGGAAAGGAGGTCACCCAACACTTCATCGCTTCGATGAGCGTTCGGCTTCACCGGATTCGCTGTTCAGCTTGCTCTGGATTCGGCGTTCACGATGGCTGGAATACGCAATCAGCCATCCGTGGTCGATGGCATCGAAGAATCCACGGATGTCCGCGTCGAGTATCCAGTTCACTTTCTTGTGAACCGTGCTCCCTTATCCCGGCAGGCTACCTGCCGTATCCGCTCCAGCGCATTTCGCAGATCAGGGGACCGAACGTAGGCGCACTCCCTTGGCTGTTTCCGCGCTTTCCCGCTTCGTGCCCGTTTAGGGTTGTCCATATTCACTCCCTGCCCGGCGCTGAGTCCGGGACCTGATTTGCCGCAGCGGATTTCCCTTGGTCAGTCCCCTTCGCTCCACCTCCTCCGCGGAGTGAGGTACTCCCCAGTCTTTGTTCGAAGGCTTCTCGGCTACTATGGGCCTGTCAGACTTCCCGCACCCGTTCGTCGCTGTCGTGCTCCTTGCGGATTCACAGCGCGGACCCCGACGCCACTCTGGGCCAAATGCGGGACCTCCCGGCTCCCGTGTATGTCTCTTCCGTGCGTGCGCGGGGTCTCAGACCACGCAGGGGCGGAACAACTCTTGCGATGACGACTTGTTCCGTGTTGCCTTCCGTGCCATACGACGCCGTCGGCCCCCCAAACTCAATTTTCCTTTCGCGGCTCAATACCCAGCCCACACGTTGCCCTGTCAACGCTTCGCCCCTGCCCTCGCGGACAGCAACGCATGACTCGGGGCCAACTTGGTTCGCTACTCCTTGGTTAGGCGGGACTTGCACCCGCGAGACTTACCGGTTTGTGCCGGCGCACCGTGAGGTCAAAATACTCATGCGGCTTCCCGATGGTAGAAACGGAGCAACCCGCGAAGCCGTTCACGGGAGCACACCGTAGGCTCGGACTGATGTAACGGGTCGCTGGCTGGGAACAGCAGCAGATTCCTCATCCGCTCGCACATGGACGTCCTCACGGCGACAGATTTCTTCACCACGGAAGTGTCGACTCAGGGCGGGTTTGCGAGGAGGAGACCCGAACCGTTCTCGTGGAGATGGTGCGTCGGGAGCGAGGCCGTATGGTGCAAATAGTACGTCGAGCTCGACGTCGGTCTAGTTTTCGGGGAGCAGGTCAGCTCGAATGGAACCGCCTCACGCGCTGCTCGTGACATTTCCCTGTTCTTCCAGAACAATTCCCTGTTCGCCTATTTCAAATTCCCTGTTTGGTCATTTCAAATTCCCTGTTCTTTTGGAACAGGGAATTGCCACCTAACCATTTGAAATACAGATAGTTACCAGTGAAAAAACGGCCCGATCAGCCTCAAAATGGCCCAAATTCCCTGTTTTTCCCTGTTATTCATGGTTTTCAGCCGAGACCGGATAGCTCCAAACTGCCCCATCCGCCACCCAGTCTGGCCAATTGTGGCACTGCAGAGACGGGTGAGATTTTCCGCGCGGTTGGCGGGGTTTTGCAGGGGTAGGTGTCACCAGAGACGGCGCTAGAAGAGCCGAACTGGCCTCATTTTCGGTATTCGTCTCTAATCTCTATTTTCGAGTGCCACGTTTGCGCCAAAGGGAGGAGCGGGCGCTGACCGGGGGCCGTGCGGCAGCGGAAAAGAGGCCACCCGAGAGGCCCAGAATCGAGACCGGGGCTATCCGCGGCGTAGCGGGCTAGCACGTTCTGGTCCAGGTGCGGCCCGGGCCTGGATCCAGGTCTCCGCCCGGAAGCGTGGCATCCCGTTGCTGGATGGTGTTTTCCCTGCGCGTACGGGGAACCCGAATCGCCGACATCGCCTCCGACACGCCCCAGATCTGGGTGTCCATCATCATTACTAGTCCGTGACTGAACTTGCAGGCCCGCCTCTGGTGCTGTCGATCTTCGCCATGCGGTCAGTCCTCTCGGTGTTCTTCTTCGGAGTCCAGTTCGGCAATGCCGAGCCAGCCGTGGTCGAAGGTGAAGGTGCGAGCGTTGCCGGCCGGATCCTGGATGCGGACGATACGAGCACTATCCGTACCCGCCCACTCGACCACATAGAGCCAGTACGCATCGCCTTGCTCACGGGCACAATCGAACTGCGTTCGGGACAGTCCGACTGGACGGTCGGTGAGGCTACCGGTCATTGCCTTGACTTCACACCACCGCGCCGGCAACTCATCCGGCCCCGTCTCGTAGAGATCGAAGCCTGGGTTGTGCGTCGGGGTTCGTTGCCACCCTGTCTCGAGCGACAGGATGAACTCGATGGCCTTCGCTTCGAGCGCCATACGCGCGGCCTGCTCGAGGCCATCGGGGTCAGAGTCATCGCCATCGGGATGCGTTCCCACGTATGAAATAAACGGCCGACTGGCGGCGCTTCCCGACGTGCGGCTGCCGGCGGCTTGTCCGGCTCCTTTGGTCTGGCTGCTGCCGAGTCCGCTTTGGCTAGCACCCGTTCCCGCCGACGTGTGCCTACCAGTTGGCGAAATGCCGATTCCCTTACCGCTGCGCTCGCCGACGCCTGCTGGCGTAGGGTCAGCTCCGGCGGAATATGGAACAGAGGGTGTCGGCGGCGGTGTGTCGCCGAGCAGGCTCTTCAACGCGTCCTCGACATCGCCTGGATTGGCCCCATTATGGGGTGTAGGTTCCTCCTGCACACCGAGTCGCTCGCGCAGGTCAGCTTCGCTGGTGACGCCGAGCTTCTTGAGGAGGTTCAACACCCCCGGCTCGATCCCCACCTCCTTGGCGAGTTGGTCGATGATCGGTGGCTTGAAGCGAATCTTGGAGAAGAGGAACGGGTTCGGCTTCCAACCGAGCGTGTCGAAAACGACTAGCTCCGGGGCGAGCAGGTTGCCATCTGCATCGGGGACCCATTTCCTTTCGTGGAGCTGTTTGACGAAGGCGGCGTCGAACGTGGCCGTTTTCGTCTCATGCGAATAGCCCCATGTGTACTCGCCTACGAACGTTCGGGGGCCTCGACGGCTCTCGACATCCGCGAGGGCCTCCCAAAGCAGAGCCGACCTTTGTCGTCGTTCAGCCGGTCCGACGCTCGGCAGCAGGCTCAACAGCGCATCCAGCCCACGAAGTGTCTTGTCGTCGCTTGTCCACTCCCGCGTGGATCGCTCGAGGCCTTGGTTCCTCCGGATCTCGAACCGTTGCTCCCGTGACAGATAGCACTTGACGGGAACCGGTTGCAGAGACCGCGCGGTACCGCAGGCTTCGAGTAGCTTGCGGATGTCTTCGCTCCGCAGGCATGCGTAGGCATCGTTGACAAGAAGCACACCATCAACGCCGACAAACAGCTCCTTGAGGCGTTCCGTTGCCAGATAGACCTCGCCCGGCTTCGAGACCGATTTGGATCCATCGCCCGCATCAACGGCCATCACGAACTTGGACTTTTTCAGCGCTTCGAGCAGCTTCTCTCGCTTCCCCTTCGAATCCGTGCCAGACGCATTCAGGATTCGACGGATATCCGCTTCGTAGTCTGCATCGCTCCCGTCGACCTCGTCCTGCCGGTACTTCGGGAGAACGTTTCGGACGACGTCATCCACCGGGTCGGACTGCGTCAGCCCCAGGGACTGCAGAAACTCGAGCGACGTCTCGCCGACGCACACCGCGGCGCGCACAACCGGGAAGCCCGTCTCGATCGGAGCCGGCAGAAACGCCTGGGGCTGGCCGTCCGAGAACGGCGGGACGTGCCTGCCGTCCTCGAGCCTGATTAGCGGCAGAACTTCGAACTGTCCTCGCAATCTGTGCTGCCCGTTGAGGAACTCGTAGAGCTTCCTGATCCAGTCGTCGGATTGCGCCTCAAGAAATCCTTGATCGAGGCGCGGGATGACGGTCTCCGGCGTGAACTCGGGGACGTCCAGCTCCTGCATCAGGTAGCGGCGAAGCTCAGGCGTCCGATCCTGCGTGATGTCTTCGCTCAGCCAGACGAGCTGGCCCTCCTCTCCGTAGAGCGCCGCGAGCTGCGTCGGCGGGAACAGCTCGCGCAGTTCCTGCGTGCGTCCGAGACGTGCGCAAGCGGCCGCCACATGTCCGGCGTCGAAACGGGGCAGCAGACACTCTGACGAGAGCGCTGACTTCGTGGCATCGTAGAGCGGCGCGAACATGCTGGATTCGTCGAACTTCGCCGGATCGAGCGGCAGGCACCGCAGCCCCGCTGTGTCGAGGAGATTGTTGTCCCGCAGCCAGTAGAGAGCTTCCCCAAGAAGCGAAGCGGTCTGGCGTACGAGGTGCTAATTCCATGTGTCGTTGCGCGGCACGTTGTCACGGCTCGGGGTCGTCCGGTAGGGGCCCTGAACAAGGAAGCCGAGGTGCGTCTCCACTACTGTCGGGAAAAACACGACGAGCAGGGAACGTTCGACGCGTCGAAAGCGCTCTCGCTGGGAGTTTCTGTCTCTCGCGAGTGAGAACGCGAGTTCGACATGCCCCGCGGGCTCCCCGTCCTTCGCGGTCACGGATTGCGAGATGACCAGCCACTCTTCATCAAAGTCCGGTTGATCTTGTTCCTGACCAATCACGGTCACGCGCCGAACGCCAGCCTCGATCTCTTTTGATTCTCGGAGGTACAGCCCCGACCGACCGCCCTCAACGCTCCAGCGAATTTCCTCGATCTGGCGCAGAAACAGCAGCGCCGAGGCGCCGAGCCTGCCGAGTCCGCGAACGATCTCGTCATGCCCGGATTCGAAGGGAATGGCGATGACGGTCTCGTCTGGGTCGCGCTCGACCTCCGACGTGGCGACCGGCAAGACGAATTTCTCGATGGCGAAGGCTTCCGTGCCGGAGTGGACCTCGGGCCGGTCCGTGAAGGCGTAGACCGACTTGAAGCCGATCCCGAACCGCCCTATCGCGGTCAAATCCTTCGTGCTCTCCGCGATACCGCAGATGCCACGGACATCCAGTTCATCGAACGGCAGACCGAAATGGCTGACACGCAATGCCTTCCCGGTTAGATGAAAGGTCACGGCGCGCGAGCCCTGCCAGTCGTCGCGACGAGCCAGCGCGTCCTCCGCGTTCTGCAGGAGCTCGAAGATGAAGTGCGTGCGGTCGTCGTAGCGGTTGGCCAGCAGCATCGGCCCGATGCGGCCAATGTCGGTCCCGTACCGTCCCTCGTTGTCGCCGCGAATGGCTTGGTAGTCGCAGGCCATCAGCCACGTGCCTCCTTTGAAATGATGCCCTCGGTATGGCACAACATTTTCGAGTCGCACTCTTTACAGATCGCCGCTTCGGGCGGCGTGGCAACTGCAAACTTGCGCCCTTGGATAAGGCGCACTCCGCCCCTCGTTGATCCGTGCTCGCCAGTCAAGCCAGCCGCAGGGCTCCTCATGCCCGAAGGTCATCGAGGAACTCCGATGCCGGGGCAACGCTCGTGACGAGCAGATGATCCCTGGCCCGCGTGCAGGCAACGTAGAGCAAATGACGCTCCGTGTCATACACCTCTTGCAGATCGGCGTCGTCGCCCACCGTTTCGATCCGTTTCTGCAAGGGGATGATTTCATCATCGCAGGCCATCACGACGACGGCGCGAAACTCCAGGCCCTTCGCTAGGTGCATGGTGCTGATGCAGACGTAACCACTGGTGGTTTCGACATTCTCGTCCAAAATCTTGAACGGGAATCCAGAAAGCTGCACAGCCGAACGCACACGGTCCAGTTCTGCGGCGGATCGCACGAAGACACCACACTCGTGGGGTGCGACACCGTCCTTCGCACGTCCTGAGACCCACTGGCCAACGTGTTCAACTTCTTCTTCCTGGCTGCTCAGAACTCGAATCTCCGGCACCGGCCCATTGAAGACGGAGACGGTGTGGCGTCGCTCCTCCCTGTTGCCATCGGCATCGGACACCTCGGGACCGAGCAGTCGGTCCGCCTGCGCCCGGATCTGATGTGACGTACGGTAATTGACCCGCAGCGTCTTCGACCGTCCCCGAATATCCACGCCCAAGGCCAGCCACGAGAACGGCTGCTGGAAGATGCGCTGGCCGAGGTCGCCAGCGAAGAAGAGCGCGTCAGGCCGATGCCGGCCGAGCCCCGCGAAGAACCGGAGATGGGCCACGCCGATATCTTGCGACTCATCGACCACGGCGAAGTCAAACGGCGGGTTCCTACTTTCCGCAACGGCTGCCGCCAGCTTCGTGAACATCGCTGAGCGCGTGATCATGTGCCGTGCCGCGAGGCCCACGCGAACCTGCTCGAACATCGACCAGAGGATCGCCCGCTGGGCTTCTGGGAGCCGTGTTTTTCTGCCGAGGCGCGCGACATCTCTATACACCTCCCAGGTGTCCAACTGCCACGCATCAACGACCTGCTCCCACTCGCTCAGCAAGAATCGCTCACTGAACTTGTGGTTCTCTCCACGTTCGCTGGCGGCCAGCAACAACTCGTGAATGACCTCTGGAGGCGCCAGAGTGATCTGCCCGAAGTGGGACTTGTATAGGCGCTCTCCGGTAGCGTTGATCGAATGGACTTCCAGTCGCTCCGCCAGGCGCGGTTCGTTGCTGATGAGTCGCCTGAGTTGCGTGCGGAGGGCATTCGCCAGCATGTGCGAGAACGTCGTCAGTAAAACGCGCGCATTCTGGTTGGCGCGGGCCAGGAAGACGGCGCGATGCAGCGCCACCATCGTCTTCCCCGTGCCGGCGGAGCCAGAAACCCTTGCGGGCCCTGTGTAGCGCCGTTCAACCAGCTGCCGCTGCTCGGGATGGAGGAACACCGACCACTTGTCCCACGGGAACTCCAGAGCGCGCTGAAGTTCCTCGACGTTGCTCATCACGCGGAATCGGCGTTGCGCGTCGGGATGATCAAACGGATTCATAACCGGTGCGACCGGCTGAAGCGGAAGTGGCCTGCCGCCAGTAGCCAGCTCCAAGAGCGCCTCGGCGGCCTCGCCCGGTAGTCGGTCGGCCAGCGAGAGGAGACTGTCCTCATCGACTTGGCGCACGTCTGGCAACCACTCCGGCGGCACGCCGTAGGTCAGCAAGTCGTCATCGGACATGTCCGCAAACAGCGGTAGCTTGGCTGTCGCTGGCTTCGGAGCCTCCACATACGTCGGGATGAGGATCTCTTGAACATTTTCCCGAATCTCCACGAGCTGGGCGGCACCCGTTTTGGGGTGCGTCTCCAGTCGGCGCCGTTCCGCCCAGTCATACGCCTTGTCGTGATGGCCGACATAGCAGAGCAGGAGGCTCGTCTCACTCTTGTGCACGATCAGCCGGATGTCGCCACTAACCCGCACCGACCAGAAGTTCTTGTCCCTGGCCTTGTTGAGCTTGTGGAAGCTCATGCCGGGATTGGCGGGGTTGAGCTGCAAGTCGAACGCCGTTGTCTTGATGGCCTTTTGCTCCTTGCTCGTTAATCTGGCGAGACTATCTGTGAAGGTGTCGGCGATGCGGAAGTCCATCGGGCGCTTAGACCTTGAACACCTTCATCACTTCATCGCCAAGGTGATTGATCACCTTCACGGCGATCCGCCCGGATTTTGGTTTTTCGAAGGGCCGGGAGATGTCACTGTGCAGCGTCTCCCAGGCTTCCCGGTTGATTTCGGCTTTGAGAGTAGATTTGAGGGCTTTGTAGGGGTCGTTGGCGCCGAGAAAGTAAGCGTGTCGGACGAAGAAGCTTTCCTCGTTGTAGTCGGTGTCAATGAACCAGCAGGCGATGCCGTCGGCACCGTCGCTACGGACTTCCCCGGTGCTGGGGTCGAAAACATCGACGCCTTTCACCTTCACGCGTAGCTGGCCGTCCGGCTCCAGCAGGGGTTCAATGTCTGGCTCGCCGAAGATGACGAAGAGGTTCCCTTTACCGGTATTCTTGAGGTCCTCGGCCATGTGCAGGTCCGCGTTCATGCGAGCTTTGAGCACAGGGATGCGTCCCAGCTTGCTGAACTCCGTGGCGTGCGCCTCGTAGTTGAAGGCACAGGCGATCAGCACATCGAAGTCAGCATCGCCGGCTTCACGGGCAGCCGCGACGAGATCGGCGCGCTGGACGGTGCCGAACTCGGGGCCGATGAAGATGGCAGCCCGCTTCTCGGTCGTGCCCTCCAGATATCGGCCCTCGGCGCAGACCAGTTCTCCCGGCCACGGAATCAGAGTGGTGAAGGTGATCCGGTCGTCCTTGTGTGCCTGCTGCACGCCGGCAGTCTTCAAGTTCTCCAGAGTCATCAGAGGAAAGGACTGCTTGGTGCCGATTGTGGGACTGTCCTCCCTGAAAGTGTCGATCAACTCATCATTCTCGTCCACGCCGAGGACACGGTGGGGGCTCAGGCTCTCGACCGTGAAAGGGCCAGCCACACGGACGGTCTTCTTGTTCTCGTAGGGCCTGTCGTAGAGATATTCAAACTCGGCCTTGGCGGCGATGGAGGCGTCGATCTCTTTCTGCCGGGCGATGCGGGCTTGCCACCAGTCGGCGTGCAGCTTCTTCGTCGCGTCTGGCCAGTTGGCATCGGCCGCACGCGGAATCTCCCACTCTTGCCAGGTCTTCTTGAGCGCGGCGTTCAGCTTAGACCGCAGCGACTCCAGCGTCTCCTGCCATCGCTCCCATATGACGTCAATCTCGGCGTTGTTGGCAACTACCGAGGAGGTTATGTGCGGTCGGCGCCGATAAACGAAACCCTGGCGAACATCGCTATGAGTGGGCGATTCAGATGGCGCCTTGCGAGTGATCTCAGCCTCTTTTTGCTGTCCCTCCGGACTGTCGGCAAGCAGGTAGTACGGGTAGCGTGCGCCCATGATCCGGGCGCGGGCGAGCGCCAGTGCGACTCGCGAGGTATCGATGGTGATCCAGCGGCGACCCCACTGTTCGGCGACGTAGGCGGTGGTGCCAGAACCGCAAGTCGGGTCGAGAACGAGGTCGCCGGGGTCGGATGCAAGTAGTAGACACCGTTCCACAACACGTTCATTGGTTTGCACGACGTAGACTTGATCTGGCGCGCCACCGAAACCATCCCACCAGTTCGATATTGGTTGCATTCCAAAGTCAGAGTAGTATCGGACAATTCGAATTTGCTCGCTGCCGACATAAATCCGACTTGCGAAATCCAATCTCCGCATCCCGGAGTATTCGTCAACGGCATCAATCGCGATATGCTTCCAACAGTTTCCTCTGCTTAGTCCAGGATCAAAGTCACGACCACGAAAAGTGAACATGACGCTCTGATTCTTGCGAACCCCGCCAGAGGTAGAGTTTTCGGACGTAAACAACTTGTGCCCGCGTTCGCGCTCAAGGATCAGTGGCCTCACCTTCAGTAAACTACCAAACTCATCGCCCTTTGCTATCTCAGAAATTGATGTGTCCTCGCCCGAGGAAAGACGCACCATTCGGAAATCTCTAGCGATTTCCGACTCGTCCAAGAACTCCTCGAACAATTGTCGTGTTTTTGCCTTAGTTTTGTCCTGAAAGTGCCAAACGATGTAGTCGTTTACTGCTTCTGGGAACTGACCTTTTTGGCTGCCCTTCTTCTTGATTAGAAGAAGATCGCCAGCGTTCTCCTCTCCAAACACCTCATCCATCAACGCCCGGACGCGATGGACATTCTCATCCCCAATCTGCACGAAGATCGAGCCGCTCTCCGTCAGCAGGTCCCGCGCCACCGTCAGCCGATCGCGCAGGTACGTCAGATATGAGTGGATGCCGTCGCGCCAGGTGTCGCGGAAGGCTTTGACCTGCTCGGGTTCGCGGGTGATGTGATCGGTCTTGCCATCCTTGACGTCGCGGCTGGTCGTGGACCACTGGAAATTGGAGTTGAACTTGATGCCGTACGGTGGGTCTAGGTAGATGCACTGCACCTTGCCGCGTAAGCCTTCGCGCTCGGCCAGACTGGCCATGACCTGGAGGGAGTCGCCAAGGATCATGCGATTGGACCAGTTCTGGTCGTGCTGATAGAACTCAGTCCTATCCACGCCCTCGGGGATGCCGTTGAAGTCGGCGAAGAGGTTGCTCTGTGCTCCAGGGGCCGCCGCTTGTGCTTGTTTCGTCTGCCGAAGGAGATCGTCGACCAACACCTTCGGATGAACCTTTTCCTGAATGTAGAGCGGCGGGGCGTAGACAACTAGATCGCTCCAGTCCTGCTCATCCTTCCCACGCCAGATGAGCTGGGGGTCGAGATCGGTGTTCCGTGGATACTTCACCGGCCGTGACTTGGCATCGTCTGGTCGGAGCACGGACTGATGCTCGGCAGAAGGGATGTTCTTCCGCTTGGTCTCGTCGTGCGTGATCGTTTCTACGGTCTTGCGAGTGCTGCGCCTCTTGGCCATAGCTAGCTGCCCTCAGTCATCGGACGTGCCGTCGCGGTGGCGATCATCTTGTCGAACTCGCCTCCGACCTTCGCCGCGAAGTCGGTTTCGATCTCGTAGACCTCAGTGAACTCGGCGAACGCCCAGCGTCCATACGTCTTGAGGTTATTCACGCCGGGCACCCAGTAGGTATCCATCGTGGATTTCTTTTCCTTCGCGTCCTCGCGCCGGTAGCCCTTGATCTCGACGACCAAGTGCAGCAGATCGTCGGGGCCGTGGCCGTCGTCCACCAAGACGACGAAGTCGGGCAGATACTTCCGAACCTCGGAGCCATAACGATACGGCACTTCGAAGCCCAGGTTGTGGTTCTTCGTGTAGGCTACGACCTTCGGATGCGACTCGGCGACGCGGCAGAACTCAGCTTCCCAGTCGCTGTCAAGCACCACCCAGTTGACATGGTTCTTGGGCGGTGGACCACTGGTGTCCCAGCGGTCCGCTCGGGACGTGTTGAATCTGACGTGGGCCGTGGAGCCGGTGGGATTGTAGGGGTCGAGCAAGGCTTTGATGGGGCGGTGGTCTTCCAGCGCGTTGGTGATGCCGGCGGTGATGCGGTTGCACGCCATGTCAGCCAGCTCCTGATACATCAGCTGGGCGGGATAAGTGCCGCCCTTGCAAACGAGACAGGTGTCGAGCCACTGCTTCGTGATGCGTTTGAGCTGACCGAACAGATAGAGCTTCGGCTCTTCCCCCGGGTCGCGCCATTTCGTGTAGAGCAGGCGCTGGGTGACGTGGAAGAGCAGCGTGGACGGCCGCATGTCGCCTAGATGCACCAAGTTCAGGTCCACGCTTTCGCCGATGATTCCCGAATCCTGTGTGATGGACGGGCCAACCAGATCGGGGCTGAGTTCGAGAATGGAATCGACGTTGAAGGTGGCCGTGAGGCGCTCCTCGGGCAGTTCGACGCGGTAGCCTTCGACACGAGGGAACTGGATTTCGAGGCCGTCTCGCTCCAGGCGCATGGCTTTGACTTGAACCGTCTCACGCGGCGGCTGCGGAGGCGCGATAACGGGCTTGGCCGTGAAGTCGAAGGGAACGCCGAAAATGTCTGCGTACTCGACGTTGAAGAGACTTTCGTCATTGAGGTCGTAGGATTGGCGGCGCAGCGCGCGTCCGATGACCTGTTCGCAGAGGAGCTGGGTGCCAAAAGCGCGAATTCCGAGGACATGGGTGACGGTGTTCGCATCCCAGCCTTCCGTCAGCATCGACACGGAGACGACACAGCGGATGGAGCCGCCGAGTTGGCCGTGCTTGCCCACGGTGTTCATGACCTCACGCAGCAACTCCTGATCGCTGATGTTGTCCCCTGCACGGGCATCCCCGGTGCGCTCGATGATCTCGCGGCGGAAGCGTGCAATCTCATCGGCGGCCATGCCGCGAAACTTGTCATCGAGAGCATCACCAGCTTCCAGCTGCTCACTGTCGATCAGCAATGTGTTCGGACGCGCGAGCGGATTCCCCGTGGTTTCGTCGAAATTGCGGAAGAGGGCCAGGCGACCGTTTTCGAGTGTGGTGGTCCCATCTTCGTTCTTCCGGTGAAAGCCGGAAACGAAGTCATAGACCAGCTTCGAGATCGAGGTGTTCTGGCAGACGATGATGAAGCAGGGTGGCACACGAATGCCCCCTGCCTCCCACAGCGTGAAGGTCTTCTCGTAGTGCCCGTAGAGCGCCGCAAGCGCGGTTTGCAGTCGGGTGGGCAGTTTAAGTGGATCAAGCTCTCCGCCCTGGCCGCGCCCCTTCTTGGGCATCTTCTTGCGGATGTTTTCCCAGAGGTTGCGGTACACCGGCATCTCGTCACCGGGAATGTTTTCCGCGACCGGGACGCGGGGCAGTTTAACGATGCCGCACTCGATGGCGTCCATCAGCGAGAAGTCGCTCATCGTCCACGGGAAGAGCGTGCCCTCGGCATAGCCGGACCCACGCAGGAAGAAGGGCGTGGCGGATAGGTCGATCACACGGGAGAGGCCGAGCTTACGACTCACGGCTTCGAGACCCGAGATCCAGAGGCGAGCCGCTTCATTGTTCTTTTCTGCCTCTTTTCTGTCATCGCCCCTCAGATGCTCATCGTCCGGCTCCGGTGGCTTCTCGCGGTAGCAATGGTGCGCCTCGTCGTTGAGCACGAGGATGTTCTTGATGCCCATCAGATCAGGCATGACACGCTGGAGCATCTGCCCTTCGGTTTCGGTGGTGTTCAGCTCGTCGCCGGTGCGGCCCTTGAGCAACGCGCGTCCGCCGGCAGACAGCTCGATGCGCTCGCGTAACTTGAAGGCGTGGTAATTGATGATAACGATCTTGGCGCGGTTCACGTCATCGAGCAGGTCGTGCGGCACGAGTTCGCGGCTGGCGTAGTAACTGTCTGGGTCGTTCGGCTGGAGGACGCGGAGCCGATCCTTGATGGTCAGGCCTGGGGCGACGACTAAGAAGCCTCGGGTGAAGGACTTGCTGCCGGGGCGGCGCACCGCATTGATGGTCTGCCACGCGATCAGCATGGCCATGACAGTTGTCTTGCCGGCCCCGGTGGCCAGCTTCAGCGCGAAGCGCATCAGTTCGGGATTGGCGTCCTTGTTGGCTCTGGCCAAGTGGTTGAGCAACCGTTTACCGCCCTTGGATTGTGGCGCGACCTCGGTCAGCCAAATCGCGGTTTCGACGGCTTCCACCTGACAGAAGAACGGGCGGATGCTGCCGAACGGGTGGTGCCGCCAGTGCTGGAGCAGGCGCGCGGTTTCCGGGCTGACCTGCCACTGGTTGGGGTTGGGCCAGGCCCGCCATATATCCACGTTCTGACGCACTTCATTGATGATGGAGGTCGGATCGTATTGTTGCTCCTTGGTGGAGAGACCTTTCCCCTCGTCGAACACTATCTCGGCTTGCTGTCGGTCCTTCCGCTTCTTCGGCTTTGGGATCGGCGTGATGAACTCGGCGCGTCGACGGCGGTCCAAGACCTGATGCGTCGGCTGTCCCTGGAAGTCCAGCTCCCAGTGCCGCTGTGGGCACTCGTAGGGTGAATTCAGGATGGGGTGATCGAAGAATGGGTTGGCCATTGTCTAACCGATACTCACAGGTTGCCCGGGCAAGAGGTCGATGATGTTGCGGACTTCATCCACCGCGCGCCACCGGTACCGTCGGTGCCCGATGCCAGGTGTCGCCCATCCGGCCGAGTAGTCATGAGATTAGGGTTCGATTGTTCGCTGAGCGATCAGAGGATGCGTCTCAAAGGCTATCGAAGAAGTCCTGCCTAGGCTTGACAACTTCAACGGTCTCAGTGCTAATGCCCAATCCGAGTTCCCTCAGCAGGATGCAAAGATCAATACCGTCGATCAGATCGATAGCCGGTGCTCCGTCCCTCACGGCTTCTCGCTTCGCATCCTGTGTGAACCTTCCTGTGGTGATGAACAGCCCCTTATCTGCGCGGCCGACCATTGCCCCCCTGAAGTCTCGGATCTCAGACGCACCAACCGAACCCGTGTACCGCTTGCACTGAAAGCGAACATGAAACGAGATGAGGTTGACCCGCAATACGCCGGAGCCGTCGATGCCACCATCGCCAGAACGACCCGTTACTTCCACCTTCGCAAATCCTGATTCCCGGAGGACGCGCTGACAAAGACGTTCAAAGGCGGCAGGCTCTATGGAACGAATAATGCTCAAAAGAGCTTCTTGCCAACCCTGCTTATCGGACTCAGGTTTAGCGTTCCGCGATTGCCTCTTCTTCCGTTCCAGACGGATTAGCTCATGTATTTCCTGCTCCGTCTGAATCCTTCGCCCAACGTCTGTGATCGTCCAAATGCCACGTGACGTATTGCCGATGGCGCCGACAAACTTCAGATTGGTTCGCGCCCATGCAGCACGATAATCGACTTCCGATACTGGACCGTCTTTGTGCGGGACATCCAGAAGCTCGTCCGGTAGTGCCATATCTGTAGCCACCTGCTCCGAAAGCTCCTGGATGGAGGCGGAACCACCTCGGTCTTCCAATGCTTTGAGGGTTGGCCAAAGCAAGTCATTGGAGCTGGGAATTTGGTGCTCGTCAGTCATGCATTTTTCTCGTTCAAATTGTACCGCCTGTGATTTCCTGGACAGATAAAGCGTAGCATTCTAGTTCGGCGGCAGCTCTGACAGCAAGAGAGCGCAGGGGCGCTTCTGCCGTCAAGTGATGGAATGGACTCCTCCGCTGACATAGACGGCATCGATGTGCCAAAGTCAGTCGAATACGCATCGAAAAGGAGGAGTCCGAATGAAAGATACGACGATCGCTGTGGATCTTGCAAAAAACGTCTTCGAGATTGCCATCTCGGGAGAAGCGGGGAAGGTGTCCAAGCAACTCCGTGTGAGTCGACCCAAGTTGGTGTCGTTTTTTGCCAAACAGAGCGCTGCCACCGTGCTTCTCGAAGCCTGCGGCTCTGCTCACTTCTGGGCAAGGACGTTCCGAAGGTTGGGACACGACGTCGTCCTGCTCCCCGTCCTGTGCCAAAACTCGGCCCTTTTGAAATAGGCCATAAATCAGCAACTTAGTGTCTGTGTTTGCGACCGGGCCAAGGGCCGTGGGCTTTACAATCGTCTTGGGCGGGCGGGTCGTCACCATGCAGATGACCACCTAGTCGAGAGCGAATATCGAAGCATGTTCCTGAAGCTGTTTCCACGCTACGCCGGTCGAGCCCGCCGAGGGGCTACCGTCGCCGGCGACCATCTACGCGGCACGGCAGTAGTAGTTGAGAATGCCCCCAAGTCGCTCTCGCGACACGATGAGGCCAGTGTCATTCGCGCTTGCCGGCAGAGGTGTGAGGAGCTCGTTGCCGAGACCTTGGTGGTTCCGTTCTGTGTGATAGTGCACTACGTATTCGGTTACCGCTGTGCGCAGGTGTCGCTCACTGAGAGGTACGAAGCGGTCGAGACACTCTCGACGTATGGAGAGAACGAATCTTTCCGCGTATGCGTTCAGATTCGGACTATTGGCGGGAAGGCGGAGGGGCTTCACGCCTGAATCTCTCAACAGCCCACGTACCGCCTCGGTGAATAGTGGGTCTCGGTCGTGGATGAGGTATCGCTTGCCAAGGAGGAAACCATCCCACATGTCAGTGAGGTTTCTTGCCACCTGCTTCATCCACTCCCCGTTTGGGTCCGACGTTATCCCACCGATGCACACGCAGCGAGTGGCGATATCGATGACAAACAGGACATGGTAGCGGACGAGCCCGAACGGGTTCACAACCTCGACGGTGAACAGGTCTGTCGCAGCGATGGCGCCCCAATGAGCCTTGATGAAGGTGCTCCACGACATGCTCTTGACCCGCTCCGGGGCAGGCGCGATACCTTGGTTGGCGAGGACCCTCTTGATGGTGTTGCGTCCGAGTTCATGTCCGAGGTTCTTGAGTACGCCCCGCAGGCGCGTATATCCCCACGTCGGGTTCTCCCGCGCCATGCGTACCATGAGCTCACGGATGTCCTTCGCCGTGGGAGGTCTGCCTGGGCTCCGGTTCTTGCTGCCATCGTACTTGGCTGCGATGAGGCAGCGGTACCAGCGTAGAAGCGTAGCGGGCGTGGCAACCGACGCAATCTGGGCCAGCGCCTCGCGGCCCAAAGCTTGGGCCTTGACCGCGAGCCTGCGCCGGTCGTCGTCCGAGAGACTGAGACGCTTGCCCCGAAGCCCGGCTCGGAGCACACGGTTCTCCTCTTGCTGGTAGTCGATCACATCCTGCTGCTGGCGGTTGACCCAGCCAGCTAGAACGAGCAGTAGGAATTGCACGTGGTACGTCATCATGGACCTGAAGATAACACCCTCGGGCCAGACGATTGTAAAGCCTACGGCCCTTGGCCCCGGCGCAAACACAGACACTAAGCTGCTGATTTATGGCCTATTTCAAGAGGGCCGAGTTTTGGCACAGGACGGGATCGCGAAACACTGACGCCGCGTGATCGCCGGGGCGCTAGTTCCCGCGAATGCTGCGATAACTGAAAAACGCGCGGATCAAATCGGAATATATGGGTTCCTGACAGGTGCGGGCGCACGTCGGCGAGTTCTGTGCTAGCCTATGCTGGCGCGGCGCCCACGAAGCAGGCTGGCTAGTTGTTGTCGGCGTCGCCCAACAAGGAGGTTTCGATGACTCGACGACGTAGTTGGAACACGGTGTGCGCAATGTTGATGCCGACGTTGCTGGTCACCGCGGCGTGTGGCGACACCGACAGTCCCACCGGACCGAGCCAGAAGAGTCTCGGGTGGTCGTTCAACGGACTCCAGAATCTGGGTCCTGGGTTCGTCTACGAGGGCTGGATCCTGGTGAACGGCAATCCCGTCTCGACGGGCACGTTCACCGTCGGTGACGATGGCAGCTTGAGTCAACGCAACTTTTCCGTCAATGAGGCCACGCTCTCGTCTGCGACGAAGTTCGTCCTGACCATCGAGCCGTCGCCAGATTCCGACCCCGCGCCGTCGGCGACGAAGTATCTCGCTGGTGACTTCGCTGGAAACAATGCAGCGCTTTCTGTGGCGGACGCTACAGCGCTGGGCACCACCTTCGCTTCCGCGTCCGGGAGCTTCATCTTGGAATCACCCTCCACTGGTGTAACGCGTGACTACGCGTCCGGTATCTGGTGGCTCGACCCTGCTGCTGGTCCGGGCGCGTCGCTGGTGTTGCCGGCGTTGCCGGCGGGCTGGATCTACGAGGGCTGGGTGGTCGGCCCCGAAGGCCCGGTGTCGACGGGCCGATTCACTCAGGTGATGGGTGCCGACTCGGACGCGGGCGGACCGACGGCCGGTCGGAGAAGCACGCCGCCATTCCCAGGGCAGGACTTCATCATGCCACCGGTTTCGCTGATCGGCTATCAGGCCGTCGTGTCGATCGAACCAGATCCGGACGACAGTCCTGGACCCTTCACGTTGAAGCCGCTGGTGGACATGAACATTCAAGACGTTGGGCCGGGCGTCCTCCAGCGCATGGCCAACATGGCGACCGGCTTCCCAACAGGGACCGCTACCCGCTGATCTGCGTGTTGCGCGCCGGACGTCAATCCGAGGCTGGCTCACCCACAAGGAAGTTAGACTGAACGCAAGGAGCTTCAGGATCAAGTCGAAGGAATTCAAGAGAGGATTGGACAACTCGATGACGTCAGTCGGCTCCTCTGGCAGACGCGCGAACGACCGCGGCTCCTCGCTGTCGCGTTAGGCGCTCTGGAAAGTTCTCGATGCGCCGCCCGTTATCAGGGACAAGAGCTACGCCGGCCCGATAGGTCCCGTCTTCCCAGTACCGCCTGAACTCGAAGAACGGAGCCACGTCGGCCTCGACTTGATACGTGTTCTCCCGGATCGTGAATGCCTTATTCCCGCGCCTGACGGCGGCCTGACCGAAGTGCGCTACCAGCGCCCGTCGTGTCCAAAAATACAAACGAACTCAAGACCTGCATCAGCCGAAGTCAGTCAAAGAGGAATGTCTCTCGAAGCTCATCCTGTTCGGCGAGAAGTCGCTCCGTCATGCGCTTAGGGAGTACGTCGTCTACCATCACCACGTGAGGAATCATCAAGGCAACGAGAATCTGCTGCTGTTCCCAGCCAGCGACCCGTTACATCAGTCCGAGCGCAAGGTGCGCTCCCGTCAACGGCTTGGCGGGTTGCTCCGTTTCTACCATCGGGAAGCCGCATGAGTATTTTGACCTCACGGGGACTCTTTTGACCGGAGGGGCACACAACCATTCGTGTCCTCGAATGGAACCGCTCACGTTCTGCTCGTGACATTTCCCTGTTCGCTCATCTCAATTCCCTGTTCGCCTATTTCAAATTCCCTGTTAGGTCATCTTAAATTCCCTGTTTTTTGGGAACAGGGAATTGCCATCTAACCATTTGAAATACAGATGGTTACCACGTGAAAAAACGGCCCGATCAGCCTCAAAATGGCCCAAATTCCCTGTTATTCATGGTTTCCAGCCGAGACCGGATAGCTCCAAACTGCCTCATCCGCCACCCAGTCCGGCCAATTGTGGCACTGCAGAGACGGGTGAGATTTTCCGCGCCGTTGGCGGGGTTTTCCAGGATCAGGTGCCACCAGAGACGCGCTAGAAGGCCTGAACAGGCCTCATTTTCGGTATGGGTCTCTAATCTCGATTTTCGAGTGCCACGTTTGCGCCAAATTGGGGAGAGGGCGCTGACCGGGCCATGCGGGTGGCGGGAAAAGAGGCCGCCCGAGAGGCTCAGAATCGAGGCCGGGGCTACTGCCGCGTAGCTGGCCTAGCACGTTCTGGTCCAGGTGTGGCCCTGGCCTCCTTAATGTCCATCTTTGCCCAGGACCTGGATCCAGGTCTTCGCCCAGGGAGCGTAGCATCCCGTTGCTGGACGGTGTTTTCCCTGCGCGTGCGGAGAACCCGAATCGCCGACATCGCCTCCGACACGCTCCTGATCTGGGGTTCGCCACAGGGTGATGACGATCGAAACGGCCCGGCGCGCCAGTCTTGAGTTCGTTTGTGTTTTTGGACAGGACGCGGTCCTTGGTGGGCTCCATCACGATTACTGGTTGTCACGCGTCGCCTGACTGACCCAGCTTCTCGCGAGGAACAACGCGTTCTTTCTCAAGCACGTTATTGCGTCGGTGGCCCGGCAGCGACAGAGTGCAGAACCTCCACCGAGGCGAAGACGAGTTCGCAGGACCTCAATTCCCATGGTTGTCTGCCCGTCAATACGCGATCTTCTTTTTTGCGGATCACACGCCGCCTGATCTGATACTCTGATGATAGAGTGGGGGGTGCTGTTCTTTTTCCACGGACCTCGGGACACATCCACTATGTGAAGGAGCAAGCTGTCGGTGAGCTATACGTTGTCAGAGCAACTCGGCCAGACTACCTGAATTTCCGAGCGTCCTGCGGCCAGAAGAACAAGAATAAGAGACGAAGCATGGCTCGTATCGAAAACTATAAGTACAGCATCGACGAAGCATTCAGGGAGTGCTTCTACATCGTACCGGACTACCAGCGCGAATACGTCTGGACCGACAAGGAAGTGCACCAGATTCTTGACGATATCAACGAGCAACTCGATGCTGGTACTACGAGGGAGTACTTCGTCGGCACCGTCCTAGTGTCGTCAACCGACAAGAAGAACCACTACGAGGTGATTGATGGGCAACAGCGTCTGACCACCTTTTTCTTGCTGCTTTGCGCACTGAAGCATCGGTTTCGGGGCGAGCGCCAGCGGGAGACAATCAGCGGCTTGCTCTCGACGAGTTACACAGACAACGATGGCGAGACGCGAACCAGCCTGAAATTGGAACTGCGTTACGAGAATGCAGGTGAGGTCATAACCGAGCTGGTGGCGCTCGATGACGGCCCGCTTGCCGTCCGTGCCGGCATTCAGGCTGCAGGTATCGCTAGCTTCGGCTCATTGGAAAACCTGATCAACGCCTATGGCACGCTTTACCGCTACTTGGAGGACAACTACGACGACGTGGCCAAGCTGAAGAAGTATTGGGGCTATCTCGCGAACAACGTGGTGTTGATCCAAATTTCGACAGACGTGAGTAGCGCGCTAAAGATCTTCGAGACCATCAACGAGCGTGGTGTGGGTCTCAACCCAATGGATCTGCTGAAAAATCTCCTGTTCACGCACGTCGAACAGACACGGTTCACCCAGCTCAAGGACGAGTGGAAAAAGATCACCAAGCCGCTGGAGAAAGAAAAGGAGAAGCCGCTACGGTTTTTGCGCTATTTCTTGATGGCAAACTACGTCATCAAGAACAGCCGTGGTGATGCCGTGGTGCGGGAGGACGAGATCTACGACTGGTTTGTGGCCAAGGACAACGCTGCGCTGTGTGACTATGCCAATAAGCCGTTCGAGTTCGTGAGGAAAGTTATTCGCAACGCCGAGCATTATCTGGCGTTCGCCAAGGGGCTTGGCAACGACAGTACGGCCAATGTTGCGATGGAGAGCCTTAAGCGACTGACAGGTGGTGCATTCAGTTTGCACTACGTTTTGCTGTTGGCTACAGCGAATTTCCCGAAGCCATTGTTCAACTACTTTGTGACGCAGCTCGAATGTTTCCTTTTCTACTATATTTTCACCAAGACGCCGACACGAGACATCGAGCGAAGCTTTTCCCGATGGGCGGACGACTTGCGCACGATCGGCGAGCTCACTGACCTGGGGATGCAGGAGAGGCAGCTCAACGCGTTTGTTGCGGGCCATTTCGAGGAGAACATGGCTGGTAAATCACAGGAGTTGACGGACTCGCTGAAGCGCTACACGCGGTACTCGATGCAACAATACCGGACGCGCTACTTGCTGGCACGGCTTACGCAGTACGTTGATATGGCGTTCATAGGGATAAAAACGGCGGGGACGCTTGAACCCTATATGAGACTGGAAATAGAGCATATTCTTCCGAATAACCCCACACCGAGTCTCAGAGCCAACTGGGTAGCGGAGCATCCGAATGCTGACTACGACGGCTACAAGGACCGGTTGGGTAACCTGACCTTACTAGAAAAGCCGATCAACATTGTTGCTAGTAACGATTTCTACGCTGATAAACAGGATGAGTACCACAAGAGCGGAAACTACTTGACACGTAGCCTGGTCAAATGTGACGACGTGGGACGGAACACATCCATCTCCAGGATCAACGAGAAATTGAAGGCGTTTTCTGCCTGGAACGTCGGTTCGATCGAGGAACGGCACGAAATGCTGATTGCGTTGGCGCGTGACGTTTGGAAGACGACGCCGATGGATGAATGATTCTGTCGTTTCAGAAGAAAAGACGGAATCGCGGTAGGGTCGAGGGCTGGCGCGGTGCTCCGTAGGCGCGGCCTATCTGTTTCTCCCCGTTTCCTATGGGAGTGCCTCACTAGCCGCACCGTAAGTCCGTTTCCAGCCTGTGCTCCACAAAAAGTCGATCCAGCGTTGATTGCGCGGTTTAGACCAAAGTCATCGTTGCCAAGGGCAAGAAAGTCCAAAGCTTTCCCGGCGGGAAGGCGTCCAAGGAAATCGTGGACGCGCTTGTAGGGCCAACGGGAAACCTGCGCGCCCCCACGGTGCGTGCCCAGGCAGTGGTGTTTGTCGAGCAACGATAAGATGGTTTTGCGCTGGTCTGCGTGATGTCGAGAGGCCGGTCTACTCCCATGTTTCTCCGCTCATGGTCTGGTAGAGGCCGATGGCATCGACGATGAAGTCCTGCGTCAAGCCCCAGGCAGGCTTGCGCCTTCTCGCCGTCGTAATCATGGGCTCTGAAACGGCCCGCTCGGGCCAGCCACACTTTATTCGACCAACGGGTAGTTTCGCCTGAGAAGCCATCGCTTGAGGACCGTATTTTCCACAAAATCTAATCCGAGATGCTTCGATAAAGTTCAATGAGGGCCGGGACTTGCGCGGATCTGGCATCCCGAGCCCGAGTTCTCCACAGCGATTTCCACATGGGGCGTGGAAGGGTCTTATTCTGAAGGATTTATGGCTTTCCATCGGTCGGAGGTAGTCTCTCGACTAGGTGGTCATCTGCATGGTGACGACCCGCCCGCAGGTAGTCGATCACATCCTGCTCCTGGCGGTTGAGTCAGCCAGCCAGAACGAGGAGTAGGAATTGCACGCCCTTGGCCCGGGCGCAAACACAGACACTAAGCTGCTGATTTGTTGTCTATTTCAAAAGGGCCGAATTTTGGCACAGGACGGGGAGCCGATCTCAGAAATGGCCGATGCGGGTATCGTCCTGTTGCGGCCCTTTCTGCGGCGGGTCGATTTGTTCACCGGAACGAAGCGTCGAATAGAGCGGCACCGTGATCGCTTATAATGCTCTGGTTTTGTCATCTTCACCCTTGAGCAATTAGGGATACGGGCAGAAAGCTATGATTCTTCTCCAACCCCAAACGACGAAGTAGGCGACTTCCTGAGCGGTTCATGACTGTCTCATATATGGGGTGGACCCGAGGTTGCGAAAGCGCGTCCTCGTTATGCGCCATCGGCCGCATAAGCCCGCGCGGCGCGAGGTATTGCCGTGGCTGGCTTCCGAAAACTCTACGCTATTCAATGCTTATCAACAAACTCAGGGAAAGCAGGCACAGCAAGCACTGGCACGGGCTAAAGATCTTACATCCTTCGTCGGCCAAGACTCTGGCGCGGCATTGTTTGTTGGCCTCTAGAGAGCAGCAAGAGCTTACGCATTCCGGGGGCGCGCCGGTATGAGCCAAGTTATCATCGAGAACCCGATCATCAACTCGCCTTTCGACGAGCCGACTCGCCATTTCAAGTTTACCGACGAGGGCATCACCGACGACATCGTCGACGGCCGCCGGAGCAGTTCGTATTTCGTACCCATCGCCAGGCCAAAGAAGAAGGGGTCCAAACAGCTTCAGTTCGACACGGAATGGACGCAGGACCGCATCGAAGAAAACAAGCTCGTCAACGATATCCGTCGCCGCGTCGAATTGTGGCGCAAGGGCGGCTACGTTGGCGTGACGCCGACTACCGCACGTTTGATTGCCTACTGGACCGATCCCAACCGCGAGAAGAAACTATTCTTCTGCCAGAACGAAGCCCTTGAAACCGCCATCTACATTGCCGAGGTGGCAAAGAAATACGGCGATGCATGGATAGAGAACGCGATACGCGAGGGAAACGACACATCGAACCCCGGACTGCCGCGCACGGCGTTCAAGATGGCAACCGGCTCAGGCAAGACCGTCGTCATGGCCATGCTCATCGCCTGGCACACTCTCAACAAGCGCGCCAACCCGCAGGATGCCCGCTTCTCCGACACCTTTCTGATCGTCACGCCTGGCATCACCATCCGTGACCGGCTGCGCGTGCTGTTGCCGAACGACCCGGACAACTACTATCGCCAGCGCGATATCGTACCGGCCCAACTGCAGGACCAGCTCGGACAAGCCAAAATCATCATCACCAACTACCACGCCTTCCAACTGCGCGAGAGAGTCTCCGCAGGCAAGATCACGAAGTCGATTCTCACCGATGGGCAGCCAAGCCCGTTCACCGAAACTCCCGACCAGATGGTGCGACGTGTCTGTCGCGAGTTGAGAGCCAAGAAGAGCATCATCGTCCTTAACGACGAAGCCCATCACTGCTACCGCCGCAAGCCCGACAGCGAGAATGAAAAACTCACCGGCGATGATCGCGTTGAAGCCAAGCAACGCGACCAAGAGGCTCGCGTCTGGATTTCCGGCCTAGAGGCCGTGAAGGCCAAGATCGGAGTGAAGGCCATTTACGATCTTTCAGCCACGCCGTTTTTTCTTCGCGGTTCGGGCTATCCCGAAGGCACACTTTTCCCTTGGGTGGTCTCGGATTTTTCGCTGATTGACGCCATCGAGGCCGGCATCGTCAAAGTGCCCCGCGTGCCGGTGGCTGATGACTCGATGACAGGCGCGCAGCCCACCTACCGCGACCTGTGGCTCCGCATCCGCGAGCATCTACCAAAAAAGGGTCGCAAAACCCATAAGGTGGGGGGCGAACCAAAGCTTCCTGTCGAACTGCAAGGTGCGCTGCTCAGTCTCTACGGCAACTACGAGAAGTATTACCGCCTGTGGGAGAAGAATACCGAGGCGCGCGCACGCGGTATCACGCCGCCGGTGTTCATCGTCGTCTGCAACAACACCAACGTCTCCAAGTTGGTCTTCGACTTTATTGCCGGATGGGAAAAGCAGATCGGCGAAGAGACCATCGTCCAGGCCGGGCAACTGCCCATCTTCCGCAACGACGACGGCAAAGGCGCCTGGCTACAGCGTCCGAACAGCGTCCTGGTGGACAGCCAGCAACTCGAATCCGGCGAATCAATGAGCAACGAATTCAAGAAGATCGCCGCCCGAGAAATCGAAGAATTCAAGGCTGCATACCGATCACGCTTCCCGGGCCGGGATGTGGAAAATCTTACCGACGAAGACTTGCTCCGTGAGGTCATGAACACCGTGGGCAAGGCCGGCAAACTTGGCGAACACGTCAAGTGCGTGGTCAGCGTCTCCATGCTTACCGAGGGTTGGGATGCCAACACGGTCACCCATGTGCTGGGCGTGCGCGCCTTCGGAACGCAATTGCTATGCGAGCAGGTGGTCGGCCGCGGCCTGCGTCGGATGAGTTATGCCGCCGATGCGAAGGGACATTTCAGCCCTGAATACGCCGAAGTTTATGGTGTGCCGTTTTCTTTCATCCCGTGCAGCGGCGCAACCACAGATCCCAAACCCGGTCCCCTGCCCACTCGCGTTCGCGCCCTTGAAAGCCGCATCGACTATGAGATTACCTTTCCCCGATTGCTCGGCTACCGCTACGACCTGGCCGATGAACCGTTGACCGCAAAGTTCACCGATGAATCCAGACTCGCCCTTTCCACTGCCGATATCCCGACCAAGACCGAGAACGCGCCCATCGTCGGCGAATCCAGCGTCCACACCCTCGACGATCTCAAATGCCGCCGGCCCAACGAAGTCGCCTTCCTTCTCGCCAAGCTCACGCTTGAAAAATACTTCCGCGACAACGACGGCAACGACAAGCCTTGGCTCTTCCCGCAATTGCTCGGCATTGCCAAACGCTGGCTCAATGAATGCGTCGCGCTCAAGGACAACACCTTTCCGCAACTGCTGCTGCTGATCGAGTTCGCGCACGACGCAGTGGACCGTATCTACAAGGCCATCGTAGCCTCGACGGACTCTACGGCTGCGCTCAAGCCCATCCTCCACCCGTATGATACTAGCGGCTCCACTCGTTATGTAGATTTCGATACAACGCGGCCGGTCTTCGCGACCCGCGCCGACAAGTGCCACATCTCCCACGTCGTTGCCGATACCGACTCGTGGGAGCAGAAAATGGCCGAAGCCCTGGAAAACATGCCCGAGATCATCCGGTACGTCAAGAATCACAACCTCGGATTCACCATCCCCTACACGTTAAACGGCGAGGAAAGGAACTACATCCCCGACTTCATCACCTGCATCGACGACGGTCGCGGCCCGGATGACCTCTTGAACCTGATCGTCGAAGTGACCGGCGAAAGGAAAAAAGACAAGGCAGCCAAGGTCACCACGGCGCGCGCATTGTGGGTTCCGGCTATCAACAATCACAGCGGTTTCGGTCGCTGGACGTTTATCGAAGTCGCCGACCCTTGGGATGCACAGAACCTCATCCGCGGCTTTCTGAGACAGCTACACGTAGAGCCAACAAAGGAAGTCGCACATGGCTAATAAAAGGAACACTCGGAAGACAGTCGAATCCATCCGCCACAAGGACAAGCGTGCCAACATTCCCACAGAGGAGCTGCGCGACTTCGTCAGCGATGAAGAACTCGCTCCCAGGACGATGCTTTACCCGCGCGACCCCTCCCTCGATCCGCAACTGGTCTGGAAGGGCAAGGACAAGCAGGACCGCGAAAACCTCGCTGTTCCCGTAGTGCCTGTCTACATCCAGGAGAAGATTCACCCGCAGGCCATCATTGACGCGCTGCCGCGTACCGAGCGGACCGGCGACGCCCAGACCAATCTCTTTGCCGACTTCAACGGCCTCAAGGACGATTTCGAGAAGAAGGTCGACTTCTACAGCCAAAAGGACGACCGTCAGAAGCCTTGGTCCAACCGGCTCATCCTGGGTGATTCGCTGCTCGTGATGACCTCGCTGGCCGAGAAGGAAGGTCTCAAGGGTAAGGTGCAGGCCATCTACCTCGACCCGCCCTACGGCATCAAGTTCGGCTCCAACTGGCAGGTGAGCACCCGCAAGCGCGACGTGAAAGACGGCAAGGCACAGGACGCCACTCGCCAGCCCGAACAGGTGCGCGCCTTCCGCGACACCTGGAAGCTGGGCATCCACTCCTATCTGGCTTATCTACGCGACCGGCTGGTGGTGGCCCGCGATTTACTAACCGAGACGGGCAGCGTCTTCGTGCAGATTGGCGATGAGAACGTGCATCTCGTGCGGAACGTCATGGATGAGGTATTCGGAAGTGAGAACTTCGCGGGCCAGATCACGTTCTTCAAGACCAGTTCACAGTCCACAATTGGCATCCCGTCTATCGTTGACTATCTGGTTTTGTACGCGAAGAACAAAGAACATCAGAAACTACGTTCTATCCTGAGATTGAAAGAGCCCGGTGAGCGTGGAGCAAAGCAATACTTATTCGTGATTTCTCCTGACATGAAGATCATGCGCCGGATGACCGATGGCGAGGTTAGGGGAAGGGAATCCATTCCCTCGGGATGGAAGGTCTGTCGTCCTGGACCGACGACTTCACAGGGGTATCAGGAGAATCGAAGCAGCCTTTATGAGTTCCGAAACGAGCCATTCTATCCCAGCCCAGGCCGACATTGGAGCTTGGACCCTAGCCCTGGAAAAGAGATGGACCGTCTTGCCAAACTCGGCCGTCTGAGGAAAGCTGGAAAAGGCATCGCCACCGTCTTGCTTGCAGAAGATAATCCGTCGACCGAATTAGACAACGTCTGGTTAGATACAGGAACAGGCAGCTTTACCGAAGACCAAATCTATGTCGTTCAAACAGCGACCAAGGCCATCGAGCGCTGCCTCCTAATGACCACTGACCCCGGCGACCTGGTGTTTGATCCGACTTGCGGCAGCGGCACAACTGCCTACGTCGCCGAGCAGTGGGGTCGGCGGTGGATTACCTGCGACACTAGTCGCGTCGCGTTAGCGCTTGCTCGCACACGTCTAATGACAGCAAGGTATCCGTACTACCTCCTAGCAGACTCCTCCGAAGGCATCAAGAAGGAGGCTGACCTCACTGGCAAAGTTCCGCCAGAATACAAGACCCATGACGATATCCGTAAGGGCTTCGTCTACAAGCGAGTGCCGCACGTTACGCTTAAATCGATTGCCAACAACCCGGACATCAAGGAAGGCATGACGCGCGAGCAGATCGACGCTGCCATCGCCCGCTATGCCAACACGGAGACCCTCTACGATCAACCCTACGAGGACAACACGCGGGTGCGGGTGTGCGGGCCGTTCTCGGTGGAAAGTCTCTCGCCTCACCGCGTGCTCTCCGCCGCCGACGAAAATCAAGATGGCACAGTCAGCGAGCAAGAAGGCCGCAAGCAGCAAGACTTTTCCACCATGATTTTGGAGAACCTGAAGAAAGCGGGCGTTCAGAACACCCGCAAAAGCGAACGGCTCAGCTTCGACCGTCTCGATCCGTACGCCGGAGCATGGCTGCACGCGGCGGGAGAATACATCAGCGCTGAAGGTAAAACCCGCCGTGTGGCCATCAGCATCGGCCCCGAGCACGGGACCGTCGGTCCTCACCAAGTAAAGGAGGCCGCCAAGGAAGCAGTGCAGGGCGTAGGCTTTGACATGCTTGTTGTCTGTGGTTTCGCCTTCGACCCGCATGTTGCCGAAGAGGTGAAACGCTACGGCAATCTGATCGTGCTTCCCACCAAGATGAACCCTGACCTAGTGATGGGCGATGAACTGCTCAAAAAGACCGGCGCGGGAAACCTGTTCATGGTCTTCGGCGAGCCGGACGTGGAGATCAAGAAGCAGAAGGACGGGCAGATCATGGTCGAGATCAAGGGAGTGGACGTGTACGACCCGACTACCGGTCAGATCCGCAGCGCCTCCACCGACGACATTGCCTGCTGGTTCATCGACAGTAATTACAACGGCGAGAGCTTCTTCGTACGCCACGCCTACTTCACAGGGGCTGAAGAACCGTATGACAAGCTCCAACGGACGCTACGGGCGGAGATCGACGAAGCCGCGTGGAGCCGTTTGTACAGCACGGTGAGCCGGCCGTTCGACAAGCCAGAAACGGGCAAGTTCGCCGTGAAGGTCATCAACCATTACGGGGATGAGGTGCTGAAGGTGTTTGAAATATGATGAGCGCGGAGACGTTGAGATTAGGGTCACTCCTCAGAAGCGTAGCGGGTGTGGCAACGGACGCAATCTGGGCCAGCGCCTCGCGGCCCAGAGCCTGGGCCTTGTCATAGAGCTTGAGACCCTTGCGCCGAAGCCCGGCTCGTCCATCCTGTTCGGCGAGAAGTCGCTCCGTCATGCGCTTAGGGAGCACGTCATCTACCATCACCACGAGAGGAATCATCAAGGCAAGGAGCATCTGCTGCTGTTCCCAGCCAGCGACCTGTGCCTTCTATTTATTCATCCGCGCGCACCGAACTTGATTACTCTTCGGTCTACCGGCACCATGCCTACATGATTTCGTCGTTGGTTCGCGCTCCCATCTCTGCCTTCAAGGCTCGTCGCGAGCTGGTGCCCGCGGATGAGTTAAATGACCTGTGCATCATCAATATCCGTCCGCTCCTGAAATCAAGGACTTACGCACCGTTCACGCCTCGGCCAACGAGCGCATCTCCCGCTTGAGATCCAGGTCTTGAGACGGCAAACTCTGCCGCCATGCTCCGTGTCCTCATCTTCCTCGTCTCACTCGGCGCCCGTGCGATCCGGGCGATGTGTCGGCGCCGAGCCGACCTCGTGATTGAAAACCTGGCCCTGCGGCAGCAAGTTACGGCGTTGAAGAAGGAGCGCCCCCGGCCACCGCTCGAGGACACGGACCGAGCATTCTGGGTTGCGCTCCGAAGCTCGTGGCCAGCGTGGGCGAGCCGGCTCGTTATCGTGAACGCCGACACGGTCGCCCGGTGGAATCGAGATCGGTTCCGCCGATACTGGGCTCGGATCTCCCGTCCGCGCTATCCAGGTCGACCTCGGATTGATGCCGAGATTCGTCGTCTCGTCCGCACGATGGCCCAAGACGGCTGGGGTGCACCTCGTATCCACGCTGAGCTGACGAAGCTCGGATTCGTTGTCAGCGAGATGACGGTGTCGCGATACATGCCGCACCGCCGAGCCGAACCCGACGAAGTGAAGCGATGGATTGCGTTCTTGCGGAACCACAAGGACGACATCGCCGCGATGGATCTGTTCGCCGTACCGACGGCGTCGCTACGGCTGCTGTACGGCTTCTTCGTCATCGAGCACGGCCGTCGCCATATCTTGCACTTCAACGCGACGTACAACCCCACGTCAGCGTGGGTGATTCAACAACTGCGCGAGGCGTTCCCATACGACACGGCACCACGATACTTGGTCTTTGACCGCGACGCGATTTTCAGCCCTGCAGTGGTGGAGTTCATCAGGGCCATGGGCACAAAGCCTGTTCGCATTTCTTATCGCAGCCCTTGGCAAAACGGTACCGCCGAACGCTGGATCGGAAACTGCCGCCGCGAGATGTTAGAGCATGTAGTTGTCCTCAGTGAGCGGCATCTCGTCCGGCTCATGCGCTTGTACATCAGCTACTACCACGAGGACCGTTGCCACTTGGGTCTCGACAAAGACACCCCGAACTCAAGACCCGTCACGCCCCGACCATCACCGACCGCAAAAGTCGTCGCGTTGCCGCGAGTGGGTGGGCTCCACCACCGCTACGAATGGCGCGACGCCGCCTGAGCCAGTTTAGTCGCTGCGCGTCGATTGCTGGGGTCCCTCGCGATTGCGTTGTCCAGCTCCGCGGCCCATTGATCGCGTGATCTCGGCAAGTGCCCGCGCGCGCCGACCCGGGTTTCTTCGTTCGTCGTAGGGCCACCAGCGGTACCATTCCCGCTGGATCAATAATGATGAAGGACAGGGTGCATTGGTACAACACGCAACGACTCTTGGAGCCGATCGGGAATGTCCCCCCGGTCGAGTACGAGATGAACTATTATCGGTCGCAGGAAGGCTCGCTAGAGATGGCGAGACTCAACTAAAACACTCTCCGGAAAACCCGGGGCGGTTCAGCATATCGACAGGCCTCATCACTGTCATAACCGCATGCTATTGAGAATCCCTCCTGCAGAAATCCATGCGACAATCCGCCGACCCCGTCCTGTGCCAAAACTCGGCCCTTTTGAAATAGACTGGTCCCGTCGTGTCCAAAAACACAAACGAACTCAAGACCCGCGATTTCAAAAACTTGTAAGCAGGCGCTTCTGCACACGGGCACCGCGACCTCGGCCGGCGCGCCAAGCACGAGACCCGGGTCAGCGGGTTACGGCCTCTGTCGGGCGAAGCGAGGTCGGTAGCGTGTCCTTCTTCATTATTATAGTCGTTCCCTTGGGTATCAGCGAGGAAACCGCGGTAGGGTTCGAGGGCTGGCGCGGTGCTCCGTAGGCGCGGCCTATCTGTTTCTCCCCGTTTCCTGTGGGAGTGCCTAGGCGCCCGCTCACGCTCGACGAACAACCTGAGCTGCTTCCGAAGGAGAAGATTCACTGCGGCGAGGGCGCTGCGCGAGCGGCACAGGGTTGCGAACGAATGCAACAGCGTCCGGGACAATAGACCGGATATTCGAGAACGATCGCAAGAGTGAGCCTCTCCCTCTTACCATGTCAGTTTCCAACAGGAAGTCGTATGGTCCCCGTCCTTGAAAGCGGGAAGCTCACAGACCTCAGGGTTCTTCTCGCTGGCTGAGACGGGTCATCCGCACCAGGTGAAGTTGGCCAGTTTGAAACTGGTCGGTTGGCTCATTCATTCATCTTCTCGAACCGTGTTTTGGCTATTTCGCTTTCCTCTGGCAGTCTGAGCAGTCGTGCCCTGCCCCGTTTGGTCTATACGCCCATTGTCGGGCGGTGTGAATATAATAGTAGCGAAGCGTTTCTCAGGAGCTTCCCCTCCCGCTTGTCGCCCCCGCCTCTGCGGGAACCGTCGCTCAAGCAGCCACATAGCACTCTTTATCGAAGGCGGGCGAGTCTCTGTTGCTATCGTAGCGGACGTGAATTTTCCATCCCCCAGCTTCCCATTCACCACTTGCCCGCCCTTGTATCTGATGGTTTGGCGAACGATCCTCGTCTCCTCGGTCGCGCTCCTGTATCAGTGCCGTGTTCGATCCTGGACCCGCGCTGCTTCTCTTCGGTCATCGCTTTCCTCCCTTTGGTTAAGCGCACGGCCGCATTCGTGAAACCCAGCACGAGCTAGCCCACCCTAGGAACCTTTCCGGCGGTTCCATCCTGTTAGGTCGTTTCATTTTCAAAGGACTTGGGAGATTTCTCCCGCTCGGCCATCATTGGCATCGGTCCGTTAGGTAGGCCATCTGCGCCAACCTGGTCACTGGATCGTCGAATCTGCGTACCAACGCGATTGGAGCTTGGCCCGCGAACCAGTCACGGACGGTCATCCCCGGTAACATCCTCGAATCACTGATGGTCTTCGCCACTCTCAGCTTTCCAGGCGTCAAACTGCCCCGTATCTCGCTCTCTTGTCCGCCTCTCGTATCGCTCGGTCGTGGTGACCCCGTCCTGTGCCAATACTCGGCCCTTGGCCCGGTCGCAAACACAGACACTAAGTTGCTGATTTATGGCCTATTTCAAAGGGACTTATACCTATGGCTTGACACGCGCCCGCCGCTTCCGGTGGGCGGCGAGGCTGGATTTGGCATGGCGCTTGCGCTTGCGCTTCCGCTCGTCGTCACCGTCCTGCGGCTTAGGTTTGATTTTTTTGGTGCGTGGTAGCGGGCGTTTTCTCCGCAAGCCGTTTATTTCCAACGGCTTAGGTCCGCGGTGTGGATCGTAATAAGTCATCGTGTCTCCCGTTGGGAGACAGCCGGACGAGCCCGGCCTCGGTGAGTTCGGGCGCTGTGGGCTGCGCCAGCAGCCCAGCCATGTAGCGGCGGCGGATTTCCCTGTTTCCTAGCGGCTTCCGTATTCACTATCGCCCTTATTGGGGTTGTCAAGCTAGCGGTATAAGTCCCATTTCAAAAGGGCCGAGTTTTGGCACAGGACGGGGGGCATGACCCCAAAAAGTGGGGTCATGTTTCTGAAAAACTCACCCCTTTGCCGGGGTCATGCCTCTGAAAATGGGGTGGGGAATGTCTCTGGAAAACCCCCCCTCAAGCGGGGTCATGATCCTGAAAAATCACAATAGACTTCCAACCCGTGTGCTCGACTAATTTACTCCCACTGCCGCGGAACGTCTTTAAAATCGCTTTGTGCTAATCGCTTCAATTCCCCAAAACTCTTCGGCGAATCAGCCTGGACTTTTTCCCAAGCCAGACGGAAGGCTGGTAATGATAGATTCGACCTAATTCCTTCCCTCCAGAACGTCCACGTGACCTTGCTGACCCGTCCGACTTGCCGCTGGAACGTCTGTTCGTTAGAGAGATCGATATAGTGATAGAGGTAGGGTAACGCCTTCTCTTGTTCTTCTTCCGTCAATTCTCGACCGAGTAGCGCTCCTGTCGGAATATGCCGTGCCAACTCACGGTATTCCCTGGCCAGCGCGTCCTCGAAGTCGGTCTGTGCCTGGCGGGCACCGCGTCGGATCTGCCACCACGCCAGAAAGACGCCGACGGCCGTAGCGATTCCCGCGATGACGGTGATAGTCTCGCTCACGTTTCAAACACCGTACGCAGAAGGTCGGCCGCCAGCATTTCGTCGAAGAAGCGCGCAAGCTGGGTTCCCAGAGAGTGTGTTTGGAGCCGGAGCCCCACCTCGACGTTTCGCTGCTGAGCGGCTTCCGTGAAGTTGGCCGAGCTGACGAACACATGCTCCACGTCCACCACAATGCACTTCGCGTGCAGGGCGGCCCTCGCGTCCGCGCTCTCCACCAGTGACGACGGAAAGTAAGAACAATTCAGGCAAGGGCCGAGCCCGTGGCCAATCGCGTTCGCGGAAACTGTGTCCAAATCGACGGACAACCTCGCTCGAAGCCAATGTGTCGCCGGCCTGACGGCGAACATCCAGAAACATGCGCACGGACAGACCGCTCCTTTCCTAGGCGACGACCCTAAAGTGCTTCTATCTCAAGCCGGATAACGCGCAGCGATCGGCGTGAAGCCTGGTCGGTCAAAAAGAACCACCAGCCATTGGTGCGCTTGCCCGTGATGGCTGCGGCTGCTTCAGACAGCCTAGCATAGGGTACGCCGGTACTGTCAAATTGAGCTGGTGACTGACAGAATGGTCCAATGAAGACCGATGCGCCAAGCTACCACGGCTATCGATTTCCACCGGAAATCATCAGCCACGCCGTCTGGCTCTACCACCGATTCTGCGTGAGCTTTCGAAACGTCGAAGAGCTGCTTGCTCAGCGAGGCATCACGGTTTCTTACGAAGCGGTCCGACTTTGGTGCATCAAGTTCGGGCCGGAATACGCTCGGCGACTGAAGCGTCGGCAAGGTCGTCTCGGTGACACGTGGCACCTAGACGAGGTCTTCATAAAGATACAAGGTGAACGCCAATACCTCTGGCGGGCGGTAGACCAAGATGGTGATGTGATTGATATCCTCGTCCAGCCTCGCCGTGATCGGAAAGCCGCCAAACGATTCTTCCGCAAGCTGTTGAAGGGGCAAGGCCGCCCGCCCTGGCAGCTGGTCACCGACAAGCTGAGAAGCTACAGCGTCGCTCACCGCGAGGTCATGCCGTCCGTCGTCCACGACACCGACCAGTACAGAAACAACCTAGCCGAAGTCTCGCACGAACCGACGCGACAACGGGAACGACAGATGCGGAAGTTTAAATCTCCAGGACAGGCGCAACGATTCTTGACCGTGCATGGACTCGTGCAAAACCTCTTTCGCGTCGGACGGCATTTGTTGCAAGCGCATCATCATCGGGAGCTACGAGACCGCGCTTTCATCGTCTGGCACGAGGTAACCTGTGCCGTCCGATGAGAGCAAAGGAAGTCAGCTCGACGCGATAGGTTCGCTCGCTCAACGTCAACTTGACAATACCCTCAGCGATGTTGGCACAGAGGGATTGCGCTGTCGGCTGCCCGCCGGCCCCGATGCGAGCAGGGCGCCCTTGCGCGGCGGTATCAGCACCCTCGGCGAGCGATGAGCGCTGTGATTCTCGATCGCCTCATAGACGCCGCTGGCGTCGTATGCGGTGTCAGCTCTGGCCGATGAAATGGGACTGTCGATCTGTCCGACAAGCGATGCAACCCGCGATGAATCGCGGGCTCTTTTGCTCGTCAGCTCGCCGGCGACGACTTCGCCACTCTGCTCGTCGACACACAGATGGAGCTTGCGATAGTCCCTGCTCTTTGGTGCTCTGCGCAGCTGGCCGGCGTGGACAGCGAGACCGCTGCTGTCGATCAAGATGTGCAACGGCGTCTTCTGCTTGTCTTGGTAGAAGGGGACCTTACCCAGCTTCGCCTTGCGCCTCGAGATCGTGGTGTGATCGGGCACATCATTGTCTAGCTTCATCAGAGCGAACAACGATCGTAGCAATCCCTCGCTCTGCCTAGATGACAGATGAAACACCATGCCCAAGGTGACAGCCGTCTCGATGGCGTGGTTCGAGTACTTGCGTTGACGGCCCGGTTTCCTCCTCCTCGGCCGGGGCGCGTCCCAGTTCACAAGCTTGCCGGCGGTGAGCGAGACCCAGACGGTCAGGCTCCCGCGGTTGCGTAGACCCGCCTCATATTCACGCCAATTCCTCACGCGATAGGCCTTCTTCACATACTTCCGCTGAGTGCGTTTGAAAATGCTCATGGGGAACCTCGAATCCGCGAGTACAGGACAATTGTGGACCGAGATCGCGAGTTGTGCACCAAGGCACCGACGGGGCACTGGCTCTGCGATAGGCGCTCCCGAGCAGACCTCTCATTCTAGCTCCCGTTGCCAACCAAGCCTAGACACCTCTCATCCGAAACGCCCCGGTGCGCCGGTCTTGAGTTCGTTTGTATTTTTGGACACGACGGGCTCACGAATGAACTCCACGTAGAGCGTTGACAAGTAGCTCCCACGCAGCAGGGGCCTTTTCGCCATTTAGCACCATGTTGTTTGGTGTGAGAACAACGTTCCGTCGGGAAGAGAGCGTCAGTTTTCGAGGGTAATTTTGAAGCGCCGGTACTGACCTTTCCCACAAGGCAACACTTCGCGCAATCACGACAAGAGCTCCACGCTCCATCGCGGATGCGACTAGAGAGAATCCGTAGACCTGACTTAGAACCCTGCAAGAGCCGCTCTTGTGCTGAGTGCTCTTGTATGGAAACCATTCGACAACCGCGAGTCGTTGCGCAAGGGTCGAAAGAGGGATGACTTCGGCGAGCATACTCGTCTTTTCGATCCACCAGCGACCGCCTGGGTGAGCATCCCGGAATCGCGGGTCAAAGAAGTAGAACGGCCATTTCGACGGTACGTGACGCAGGTTCGAAATCAAGGCGGTACGAAACTCTGGATCTGCATGCGACGTGGCGTCCTTAGGACCGAAACCAGGGTTGAGCTGGAGAACGACCACCGGAGCAGTCTTGACCGCACCGACGAAAGGCTCTGGGATCACAGCCTCAATCTCGATTCGGCAACGGCTATCAGACGGAAGTTTCGCGTTGAACGCTTCGACACATGTTCGATCATCTGGCAGGACGTATGGGGGGCTCGATGGAAGTGCTAGCCAGGGATTAATCATGTTGTTGCGAGAGCGGGAGTCAGCATCAAAGGGTGCATCTTCCTCGTCGTCGGCCGCGCTTTGCTTCCAACCATCGACTATCGCTGAAAGCAGCTGCCCGAGAGGCTTCGAAATCGTTGGCCATTCGTCTCTGGACATACCGACAACTATGGCGCTGTAGCTTTTCTGACTTTTCTGGTTCCTGAAAGCCACTGGCACATCCGTACAGAACTCGTTTACGGCATCATCGCATGCAACTTCTACTGCCCTCGGCGTCAGTGTGAGGAGCAGAGAGCCGGGCTGTTTTGAGTCGAGGTGGAGGGTTGCGTAACGTCGTCGCGCAGTGGGCTTTCCCTCACTCCGCTCGTGCAGGGTGAAGGAGTAGTAGCCAGTCTCATGGGGCCATCGGTAGCTGGGCATTCGAGCCTCTATGAAGCTTGCCACCTTTTCAAGGAATTCTTTAACCCCGAGACGCTCGGCCGCTTCGTGTAAGACCGCTTGATTGCTCTCTTTCGTGTTTTTAGTGGGAGTGGCCCCGCCTGCTCGCCTCATGCTCGCGGTGCCATCGATAACACCACCGTGGTCCCTACCGTCAACATAGTCGCCATGCGGCGGTTCCAGGATATCTCTAGCTCTAGCTGCAATTTCTCTTGCTTTTCTATTTTTTTCAGCTGGAGGAGGTTGAGTATTCACATCACCTACTTGTTCTGGAGTAAGAATAAATCGTTCATATCGTTTAGCATTCTCTCCGGCCCCGATAAAAGTCGTGCAGGCGATCTTTCCGATGACGTAGGTGCTGGAAGCGTCGAAGGTTCCACCTACGACACCTCCAGCGATCGGGATCATCTTGCCGAAGTTGATGGTGCCTTTCGACCCAAACTTGGTAAGGAGACGAAAGCCCACCTCTTTGTTGATTTTCTTGAGCACCTTGCCGGGGACTTTCTTGATGGCCTGCTCGATGAGTTTGGCGCCGAGCTTGATGCCGGCGTCTTTGACGACATCCCCCGCCGCCTTTCCACACATGCAGGCGTAGCACAGAGTCCGAACTTGGTCATTCCGAATATCGTGCCCCGATAGATGTGCGACCGCCGCGATCATGCGAATTTGGACGTACATGACACTCGCAATGTTGGCCGGCATCGCAACCGGCATCGCGATCACGCCCCCGAGTCCCGATAAGAATCCAGACGTGCCAGCCTTCATGACCTGCCACCGAATCAATCGACGGGCGCGCTCTTCCAGGGAGCCCGTGCTCGCTGCGTAGTGGTTCCCGATATCCTGTGCCGACTCTAGGATGGGACTGTCCTCCACCACGAGATCGTAGAGCCGGTCGAGCCACTTCATGATGTGGTCTGAGCCGAGCTTCATGATCTCTGCATCGATCTTCTTCCTTGCCACCGGGTGGGACCTTCCTTGGCTTCAGACTCTCAGGGGGAGCTCTGTAAGGCTACGCCGACCAAATAAGGAGTATGGACCAAGTGGTGCTTGTGCTGTTTGCTGTTGGTAATGTGTACGTACCCGTCCTGTGCCAAAACTCGGCCCTCTTGAAATAGCCGATAAATCAGCAGCTTAGCGTCTGTGTTTTGCGACCGGGCCAAGGGCCGTGGGCTCTACAATCGTCTGGCCCGAGGGTGTTATGAACCGCCCCGGGTTTTCCGGAGACTGTTTTAGTTGAGTCTCGCCATCTCTAGCGAGCCTTCCTGCGACCGATAATAGTTCATCTCGTACTCGACCGGGGGACATTTCCGATCGGCTCCAAGAGTCGTTGCGTGTTGTACCAATGCACCCACTCGAGGGTGGCGCACTCGACGTCCTCGAGACCACGCCAGGGCCCGCGTCGACGGATCACCTCGGTCTTGTAGAGGCCGATGATGGATTCCGCCAAAGCGTTATCGTAGGAGTCGCCTCGGCTGCCGACGGACGGCTCAATGCCCGCCTCGGCGAGCCGCTCGGTGTAACGGATCGAGACGTACTGCACGCCGCGATCGCTGTGATGCACCAATGGATCTTCTGGGTCTAGTCGGCGCTCGTGCAGCGCCTGCTCCAACGCATCGAGAGCGATGCCGGCAGTCAACGATGTCGTCGCTCGCCAGCCGACGATGAGTCGAGCGAAGACGTCGATGACGAAAGCGACGTAGACGAAGCCGCGCCACGTCGCGACGTAGGTCAGGTCCGACACCCAGAGCTCGTTCGGACGGGTCGCGTTGAAGTCGCGCTCGACGAGGTCTGTCGGACGGGACCCGTTCGGGTCGGGCTTCGTCGTCTTGAATCGACGTCCACGGACCGCTCCCTGGAGGCCCATTTCGCGCATCAGACGGGCCACGGTGCACCGAGCCACGTCGCTGCCTTCGCGACGCAGCTGGCGCCATACCTTACGCACTCCGTACACGTCGAAGTTCTCTTTCCGCACACGCCGAATCTCTTCTCGGAGTTCTCGGTCCCGCTTGGCCCGGGCCGGGAGGCGACTCGGGTCCTTTTCTCGGGCTTTGTGCTCGTAGTAGAGCGAAGTGGCGATCGGCAGCATCCGGCAGACCGGCTCGACCCCGTAGCTCTCGCGGTTCTTATCGACGAACGACACCATCACCTCGGTCAGCGGTCGAGCTCCGCCTGGGCGAAAAACGCCGATGCCTTGCGTAGGATCTCGTTCGCTCGCTTAAGCTCGCGAACTTCCCGCTCGAGCGCCTTGAGTCGCGTGCGCTCGTCCGTCGTCAGCCCCACGCGTTTGCCTGTGTCACGTTCTGCTTGACGCACCCACTTGCGCAGCGTCTCCGACGTGCACCCAATCTTCGACGCGACCGAGACGATCGCCGCCCACTGAGATTCGTGCTGATGCTGCTGGTCCAAGACCATCCGCACCGCGCGCTCTTTCACCTCCGGTGAATACCTGCTTCGTCTTGCCATGACTCCATCCTCTCAAGAGTTGGAGTCTCCGGAAAAGCCGGGGCGGTTCACTCGCCGGCTGCGACGTGCATCTGTGCAATCCGACATCGGAGTTCCTTTAAATCAACACCGGCAACGGCTTGCTCCATACGACTTAGCGCACGGCCCCTACGGATGAGGGACAGCCAGCGCCGTTTGATTACCTCCCAATCGAGGTCGTCTCCGCGTGATGTGTACGCGAACCCCTCCTTGATCTCCTTGGCGAGATGCTCGTTGCCGCCTGTCTGCCAAAGCCATGGCAAGCGAGCGACGCCGAGGGCTGAGGCCAGATAAAAACGGGCATGCTCTGGGCTGCTCGCTTTCGCTGGCGTCGATAACGCCCAGCATCCAAGGGCGGCAGCAAGCTCAACGGATCGGATAGCCCCAGCGAACTCCTGCTGCTTCGGTGCCGTCTGATACCGCTGCTCCAACCAGCCAGTACTTTCCTTGCCCGCAGCGTTGAAGAACAGAGGCAGCCAAATCGCCAACGTGGCGTCGAAGAATTCCTGCTCAGAAACCCAGGCTTCGGCCAGCCCTGCCCTGAAAAGGATGGCGGCCACCTTCAAATCGGCTGCGAGCAGCTCGGGCCGCCGTTCGCTTAAGAACTCCGCGTCGGCCAGGCGTTTGGCAACCTGTTTGATGATCTTCAGACCCCGCTTCCGTTCCTTCTCCGACGCGGGTAGTAACGTTGGCCTGCCTTGGTGCACAACTCCGATAGAGGCCGAGAGCTCGCTTGGCCCCGACTCCCATCATCCGATCATCTCGCTATCAGGCATCCCGAGCACCGTCATGGTGTTGAGAATCTTGCACCCGATCCTTGCCTCGACTCTCTGTGCCGCCAACCCTCTCGCTCGCATCGCTGAGCCCACGATAGCCTTGTAGCGATGGAACGTTGTCTCGACTTTGCTCCGTTTGCTGTAGCCCGATTCTGTGTGCCACTTTCGTTTGCCGAGCCGAGCTTGTGCTGCAATGTTGCGATTACGCTGTCGACGGTGTCTACGTCTTGCCGAGCGTCCCGGAAAACGAGCCGCGAGCCCGCCGCACGAGTCGTTCTTCGCAAGGCCCATTACTACACTCTTGGTTCACTCACCCAACGTGCCCCTAAGTCGTTGGATCACGACGAAGGGACTTCAGATCACTTCTGTCGGTTGCCGAGCCTCTGCACTTCGACTAGCATTCTTATTTTCATCCTGGTTTTGCATGCCCAGAAACGCGCAGGTTGTTCGACAGTGGCTCTTACTGGAGAGACTCGAACGCTCGAAGGGAGCGACCCTGGACGAGCTCGTGGACAGCTTACCGTCCGACCATCCGTGCCACGCGCGCACGGTTCGGCGCGATCTCGAGGCGCTCGAAGCCCGGTTTCCGCTCATCACAGAACGAAGACGGGGCAAGACCATATGGCGCCTCATGGACGGCTTCGACCGAACAATCCGCCTCGCGTTCTCCCAGACAGAACTTATGGCGCTTGTATTCTCGAAGGATCTTCTAAGGCCGCTCGACGGTACCGAGCTCAAATCCTCGCTGGATTCGGCATTCAACAAGATGGTTGCCGTGTTGCCTTCTGATGGAACCGGTTTCATCGCTCACCTCAGAGATTTCTTCTCCGTGGGGCTTGGGCCACACAAAAAATACAAAGAACATCGCAACACGATTGAATGTCTCACGCGTGCAATCTCCCAGTCGCGGAGCGTTCAGATCCGGTACTTTGCCGCATCGCGGAACGTGACGACTCGGCGAAGCGTCGATCCGTACCGCCTTTGGTACGCGCAGGGTGCCCTCTACCTGATTGGGTTTTGCCATCTACGCCGAGACGTTCGAATGTTCGCCGTCGACCGTATTCGGTCGATAACAACGACGAACAAGCCGTGCCAAATGCCCCTGGGCTTCGATGTCCAAGAATACGTGGCGGACGCCTTGCTCATCATGAGAGGAGCCCCGATCGACGTGCAGCTGAGTTTCCATCGGACTGTTGCACCTTGGGTGTGTGACCGAAACTGGCACTCGAGTCAGAAAGTCAAAAGCGTCAAAGGAGGGGCGGTTATTATGACGCTGCGAGTCGCCGAGACTGCAGAGCTGGTCGGATGGATTCTGAGCTTCGGAAGCAATGTCCGAGTCCTCTCCCCGCGTTCACTACGAGATCGTGTCCATGAAGAAGCGCGAAAAATTCTCCGCGAAGCGTGACCCCGGATGTCACGCTCCTACGCTATTATCGTTATTGACCGCTCGGAGATGAAACTGGAGGATCGGTGACACGCGAATACTCGTCTTGGTTCAGCAGAGCGACCGAACACGCGGAGCCGCGGCTCTGGCAGCAGACTCTCGCCGAATCTAGAACGTGCACGGATCGATTGATCCGCATCCCCACAGGGTTGGGCAAAACGGAGGCGGTTCTCGGTGCATGGGCCTGGAACCGGCTGATTCGGCGTGACTCGACTTGGCCTCGACGCCTCGTCTGGTGCCTTCCGATGCGTGTGCTCGTACAACAGAGTCTGGCTGTCGCACAGAAGTTCCTCGAATCCATGCCCGTACGCAACACGGGGCCAGAGAAAGTCCAAGTATGCCCGTTAATGGGGGGCGCCGATGTCGAAGACTGGCATCTTCACCCCGAGCAACCGGCGGTTCTGATCGGCACGCAAGATATGCTCCTGTCGCGCGCGCTGAACCGTGGCTACGCCACCGGACGCGCACGATGGCCGATGGAATACGGCCTTCTCAACCACGATTGCCTTTGGATCATGGATGAGATCCAGCTCATGGACGTCGGGTTGACCACGAGCGTACAGCTTCAGGCGTTTCGTCGCGGGGATGCTGCCAAGTCGCTGCGGCCTTGCCGCACGTGGTGGATGAGCGCAACTCTTCAGCCCGACTGGTTCGAGACGTTGGACTCGCGACCGTGGCTACCGGAACTTCGCGAACGTATGGTCCAGGTAGGAGCGGAGGAGCGACATGGAGATCTGTGGCAGGCGCCAAAGCCCTTGACCGTGCACAGAATTCCGGCGGAGGAGGACAAGCACGCGGAGCGGTTGGCCGAAGTCGTGTGGGAAGCTCATTGGAAGGCCGAGCCGGCCGGTTCGGGTCGATTCACTCTAGCTATCGTCAACAGGGTGGAAACGGCGACTCGGCTCTACGGAACACTCAAGAAGCTGTTGGGGGCCGAGCCGGTGCAGCCCGATCTCCGTCTGATTCACAGTCGATTTCGAGGAATAGAGCGGTCCCATTGGCCGGAGGAATTTCTGTCCAGACGTCATTCCACCGATGCCGCCACGGACCGGATCATCGTCTCGACTCAAGTGGTCGAGGCCGGTGTGGATGTGTCGGCCACGGCTCTCGTAACAGAGCTCGCGCCCTGGCCGAGTCTGGTGCAGCGATTCGGACGCGCCGCACGATACGGCGGCGAGGCTACAGTGCACGTGATCGAGCGTGACCTGAAAGGCAAGGACTGCCTGCCGTACGACGAGACCGAATTGGTGGCTGCGAGTAGTGCCCTCTCGCGGCTTGCTGACGTCGGTCTCGCGACTCTGGAGAATCTCGAATACGCGTTGCGAGATGAGGATCCTGATTCTTTGAAGCGTTTATACCCGTACGCTCCGCTGCATGTTCTCACGCGACGCGAATGTGACGAGCTGTTCGACACGAGCGCGGATTTGAGCGGTGCTGATCTGGATGTCAGCCGCTTCATCCGTAGCGGGGATGACCGGGATCTGTTCGTCTCCTGGTTGAACGTAGATGGGGACGCAAATCATCCTGCCGTCGAGTTTCAACCTCGCCGCGAGGGATTGTGTCCGGTCCCGGTGCCTACAGCGCGCAAGTGGTTGTTCAAGAGCAGACAACTCAAGGAGGGTTGCCGAGCGTGGATCTGGGACTATGTGGACGGCCGGTGGCGGCGGTTGAGGGCGGATGACTGCTACCCCGGTCAGACGATAATTGTCGACGCGACCTGGGGTGGTTATGACACGAAGACCGGCTTCACGGGTGCAGCTCGAGGGAAACAAGAGAACCCCGTACCTACCGAGGGTACGCTCGCGATTTCAGCGCAAGACGCCGTTGCGGATCGCGCTCAAGCACGGGATGACCTCAGCGAGCAGGCTAGTTGGAAGACGATCGCGACCCATGGCGACGAAGTGGCTCAAAAAGCGCGCGAGCTGGCCGAGGTACTCGACATCCGCGCCGAACTGGTTCCGCTGCTCGATCTAGCCGGCCGACTCCACGACTGGGGGAAAGCCCATCCTGCGTTTCAGTCCTCCATCATCGAGTCCGGGACCGAGGCGCGCCCCGAGCGGCGGGACCTTGCAAAGGCGCCGCGCGAGGCGTGGGTCCCGCTGAAGGAACTCTACAGCAAGGATGCAACAATCGGCAGACGCCGTGGATTCCGCCACGAGCTCGCCAGTACGCTGGCGCTTTTCGAGTTGTTGCGGCGGATCGATCCCCACCACCAAGCCCTGCTTGGAGAGCAGCGGGAGCTCATCGAGGCCGGTGTGCTGAAGCCGGAGCTCGACGAGCCACGTTCAGCCGATGGACCGCTCGCCACGCTGCTTTTGGCGCTCGACGCCGGTGCCTTCAACTTGCTCGCCTATCTTGTGTGCTGCCATCACGGGAAAGTGCGCGGCACGTGGCAGAGCACCTCCCGGGACCAGGAGTTTCCGAGCCTCGACTCCAAATACGCCGGCCGAGGTCAGCCCCTGCACGGTGTGCGACACGGCGATGTCGTGCCGGCAACACTCATGATCGCGCCCAACGGGAACGTTGTAGAATTGCCAGCTCTCACTCTTCACCTCGATCCCGCAACCTTGGGTTTGTCCGGGCGTTACGGGTCCAGTTGGACCGAGCGTGTCCAGCAGCTCTTTGCGTCGCATGGTCCATTCACCCTGGCTTATCTCGAAGCCATACTGCGTGTGGCCGACGTTCGGGCTTCGCGACTCGACACTGGCGATCCTCTACTGATGACGGAGGGTGTGTCGGTATGACGGTACACGTTCACCATCTCACCGGATGTAGCCCGACGCCTCTCGCGCACTATCTCAAGGCACTCGGCATCCTTCGCCTCGTCTCGAACCAGAAAGATTCCGCCGCTCGCGGCTGGTGGAAGGAAGAGTCATTCCATCTCGCGACGAGGCTTGATGGCAACGCTTTGCCGAAGTTTTTCCTCGAGGACTACGAACCCACGCCGCTGGTGGCGCCTTGGAATGGCGGAAGCGGCTTCTACCCGAACGACAACAAGGACGGGATCGCGGCGATCACGAAGAATCGCTCAGACCGCTTCGCAGGCTATCGCAAGGCGATCGAAATGGGGCGATCCGCAACGAGCCTAATAAAGGCCAGCCCCAAGAACGAGGCGAAGAGTGTTTTCCTGCGCGAATGTCGCCAACGGTGGTCAGGTCCGCTGTTGGAGTGGCTGGAGGCCGCCGTTGTGCTTGACGGTGATGGGGAGCCTGTTTATCCAGCGCTCCTGGGAACGGGTGGCAACGACGGCCGGCTCGACTTCACGAACAATTTCATGCAACGTCTGGCGGAGCTGGTCGAATGCGAGCACCCGCAAGCGCCCTCACAGCCCGCCTCCTTGCGATTGCTGGACGCGGCGCTGTTCCGGCATCCGGAGGCCGGTCTGCAGAGGAGCGCCGTGGGACAGTTCCACCCAGGCAGTGCAGGTGGCGCGAACAGCAGCACGGGCTTCGGCGGCGACAGTCTCGTCAACCCGTGGGATTTTGTCCTGATGTTGGAAGGCACTCTTCTTTTCGTCGCTTCCGTGGCGCGGCGCACGATAGCCCACGCTTCACGGCAGGCAGCCGCGCCTTTCGCAGTCCGCTCGTCCGCTGCAGGTTTTGCAAGCGCCTCGGCGGCGGACAAGAATCGAGATGAACAATGGATGCCGCTATGGGAGCGGCCCGCTACTCTTGGTGAGCTCGCTTCCCTCATAGCGGAGGGCCGCAGCCAGATTGGGACGCGCCTCGCGGCTCGACCTATCGACTTCGGACGGGCCATCGCTCGCCTTGGCGTTACTCGTGGTATCGCCGCCTTCGAGCGGTATGGCTATATCGAGCGGAACGGCCAGGCGAACCTTGCAGTCCCGCTCGGCCGCTGGAGAGTCCAAGCACAGCCACATCAGGATCTGATCGACGAAGTCGCAGGATGGGTGGAGGGGCTGCGTCGCGCTGGCTCGGATAACTACGCGCCGAACTCGATATCCCGTAGCGCGCGTGCGTGCGAGGAAGCTATTCTCGCCTGTTGTCGCGACGGACGTAACCCGTCACAGTGGCAGGCGCTGCTAATCGCGGTCGGTGCGGCTGAAGCACAGCTTCCTCGAAGCCCGCGCTTCGCGGGCTCCAAGGGCCTGCGACCCGTCCCCACGTTGAGTGTCGCTTGGCTCGACGCTGCCGATGACGGCAGCCCTGAGATGCGACTCGCTCTAGCCCTCGCTTCACAGCATGGCACCAGCGAGAAGCAGACGATCGACTGGCAAGATCCGATCCGTCGTCACTTTCTGCCACTCGAGCAGGGATCGCTCACCCGAAAGGCGCGATTCCACGTCAGAAGCGAAGCACTTGCTCTTTCTCCTGAGGTTGTGTGCGTTGGGAACACCCTAGACGGCGTCGCAATCGCGTTAATGCGGCGCCGTATGGTCGAGGCCGCGCGAAGGGTATCGCCTCAGCTTCCGCTTGTGGCCGTGCGCGGCGCTGAGGCAGGGACGGATGACATTGCCAAGTTCCTCGCGGGCAGGCTGAACGAGACGGCGATCCTCGACCTAGCCCGACCACTGATGGCATTGAATTGGCATGAACTCCACACGCGGCATTCACAGCATACTACGACCGATGCGCTCGGGTCGCTGAGTGTGTACGGTCTCATGCGAATCGCGTACTGGCCACGAGCACTGCAGCTTGCACCTGGAGCCGAGGCAGTGTTGGTCCGCCTGGATCCAGCTATTTTCTCGCGACTGGATGCTGGTGACCTGTCTGGCGCGGCAGCGTTGGCGATCCGAAGGCTCATCGCTTCCGGACTTCGCCCACGCGTACGTCTGGCGGTCGGCAACCCGGAACAAGCGCGGCGCCTCGCCGTAGCGCTCTCGTTTCCGATCAGAGAAAAAGACGCGACCGCACTGGCCCGTCGGTTGACGCGACCTGCTGACGCACTCAAGGAACACGACTCTAAATTGACGAACGAACGTAAGGAGACCGTTACGTGATGAGTATCGAGCTGACCCCTTTCAACGACGCCCGTAAGCTTCTGATGAGCGTTGAGCTCAAACCCGTTCAGGGCACGCGCTTCCAGCCCACGGGATTTCCTGATCTCGGAGCCGCATCCTACCAGGCCGGTGACGCGCCGTGCCTGCTCGTAGAAAGCGCCCAATCGATGGCCAACCGCCTGGAAGCGGTGTGTTGGGACGAGACGACGCAGGACCTGCGAGAGCCGCTGACAGGTCTAAGCTACATCCGTGTCGAACGGGATGGTACGTATCTGACGAGCTCGATTACCGAAGCCCACCGCATCAATAGCCCCTATATTCTCGAGAGCAAGGATCGGAGTTTTTTTGACCGGCTGAAGCATGCGGTGGCGCCGCTGAAGGAAGGGCCGATCGATCGCCACGTTCTTGCTGAGACACTTTTCGAGTTCGACTGCAACAGTCTGCTTCATGGTGTATTCCTCGCGAAGAAGGAGCTGGCAGGTGGCCGTCTCCGCGTTGCCCGTTCGTTGTCAGCCTTCATCGAAGCTAGCGAGGCACAAGTCGCCGCGTCCGGCGGAGTCAAGAACGACACTGTCAATCCGAGCGGGGATACAGCCCGCGGCTTCGGCAATGTCCCTTTTCATCGCGAGGAATACACGGCTCAGACGATCACGGCCTACTTCAATCTTGACCTCGGTCAGATCCGTGGGTACGGACTTGGGTCGGAGTCGGAGCGGTTACTGATTCTGCTGGCTTTGTACAAAATCCGCGCTCTACTCGACGGTGACCTACGCTTGCGCACCGCCTGTGACTTCACGCTTGCAGACGGCGACGGCGCTATTGCCGCTGACGCACCCGATGGGTTCGAGCTTCCACCTCTGGCCGAGTTGGAAACGTCTCTTCCGGCTGCGATCGCCGCGTGCAAGGACAAGATGGCCAGTGTCACGACTGTCCAGTTCAAGCAATAGGGTAACGTCACATGACGATGATCGCGCTACGATTTCCAGGAGGACGCTATCACGCGACCCCGTGGGGTCGGCATGTCAACGAAGGCGCCATCGAGTGGCCACCAAGCCCCTGGCGAGTGCTTCGCGCCCTGGTGGCGACGGGCTTCTCGAAGCTTGCTTGGCAAGCGGTGCCCGATGATGCGTGCTCCCTGATTACGCACCTCGCTACCGAGCCTCCGAGTTTTCGACTTCCTGCAGGCGAGGTCTCCCACACGCGCCATTACATGCCCGTGATCGAAGGACGGAAGCAGACCACGACCAAGGTCATCGATACCTTTGTGCGGTTAGACGCAGGTGAGGAGCTTCTCATCCATTTTCCTAGCGAGTTGCCGTCCGACGAGCTGGAACTTCTCGAGAGCCTAGTCTCAAGCCTCGGATACTTCGGCCGAGCCGAGAGCTGGGTTGAAGGACGCTTGGCTGACGACGTGATTCCCGATGCAACGTGGTGCGTCGCTCGCCAGAATGGCTCATCATCGTTGCCTGACCTAGGCGGCGGCGACGTAGCTCTCCTCGCTCCGGTTTCGGCATCGGAATATGACTCCTGGCGAAGCGCGGCGAGCGAACAAGCTAAGAGAGCGGCGTTCGCAAGCGTTCGGGCTGCCGCTGCGGCAAAGCACAAGCAGGCCACCAAGACGCAGCTTGCCCAGGCAGAAGCGAAAATCATGGCACTGTACCCAGACGACCTACTCGGCTGCCTGCTCCAGGAGACCGCCGACTTGCAGCAGCAAGGTTGGAGTCAGCCACCCGGTTCTCAGCAGATCCTGTATCGCCGGCCGGCAGGAACACTCGAGCGCCGGCCGCGACATCAAGCCTTTCATCCACGCTCCAGGCCTTCCGTTCAGGCCGCGTTGCTGGCCCTCACTTCGGATACGAAACGCGGTGATGTCCTTCCATTGTTCACGCGCTGCCTGCCGCAGGCTGAGCTGCTTCACCAGTCGCTGGTCAGCCTGCTCGGCGACGAGGCCTCGATGTGCTCCGTCCTTTCCGGCCGAGATCCAACCGAGGGCGGCCGTCTAACTGGTCACCAACACGCTCACTATCTGCCTTTGGATCTGGACGAGGACGGTCGCCTCGACCACGTCATCGTTCACGCGCCCATGGGGCTTGACGAGCGTGCTCAAGCAGCGATCGGACGCTTGCGGCGAACCTGGACTAAGGGTGGCGACAAGGATATCTTCGTTGCATGCGTTGGAATGGCCGACCTGTCGCAAGTCGCCGCGCAGTTGCGCCGGCGTTCAGGCAGATCCCTTTCGGAGTTGTCGACATCCCACCGCTGGAGCAGCATCACGCCCTTCGTTCCACCGCGACATCTCAAAAAGCGGAACCACAGTCTGGAAGATCAGATTCGCGCAGAGCTCGAAAGCAGAAGTCTGCCACCGCCGCAGCTCATTGACACGTTCAGCAGGAAAGAGCTGATTGAGAAGAAGCTGTTGCGCTTTGTCCGTACGCGCCGCGGCGAGAAACCCCAGCCCCCCGCGCACCGAGCGTTCGGTATTCGGCTAGTCTTCGACGAATCCATTTCTGGGCCGATCACTCTCGGCTACGCCAGCCACTACGGACTCGGCCTGTTCGCGGCCGAACACGGTGGCGCGGGTTCCAACCGCGTACGCTAAACGGGGCTATTGTGGATGACGGGTCACGCGCGGAAGATTTCCTCCCCGTGCGCATGCTCAACGAGTTCGCCTACTGTCCCCGGCTTTTTCACCTGATGCACGTGGAAGGCCGTTGGGCCGACAACGTCTATACCGTCGAGGGGAAACAAGCTCACCGGCGAGTGGACAAACTCGACCACGTCTTACCCGATCCAGAAGCCAGCCTCTCTAATCAGCCCGACGTTTCTTCTGTTACCGCTAGATTTGATGACGACGAACCACCCACCGTGACTCGTTCGGTACCGCTCTCCTCGGATCGTCTTCGTATCACAGCCAAGCTCGACTTGGTTTCCAGCGACGGGCGTGAGGCTGTGCCCGTCGAAACGAAGCGCGGGCGCGTGCCCAACAACGATCACCGTTCGTGGGAGCCGGAGCGCGTACAGCTGATGGCACAGGGGCTGCTCTTGCGCGAACACGGCTACCAGTGCGACCACGGATTGCTCTATTTCTCAGGCTCCAGAACACGCGTCGACGTGCCGTTCACCACCGAGCTTGAAGCGCTGACGCTGTCGTTAATCGAGGAGGCGCGCCAGTCCGCATATCGAGAGAAACTGCCTCCCCCTCTCGAAGATAGTCCTAAGTGCATTGGATGTTCCCTCAATGGAATCTGCCTGCCGGATGAGACGCTCGCACTTCAGCAAGTCCCTGCGGATCCCATAGCACCGGCCGTACGCCGACTGTATCCGGCCCGCGATGACGCCGTTCCACTGTATGTACAGGAGCAGGGAGCGAAGGTCGGAAAAACCGCAGAGAACTTGATCATCCGCAAGGGCAAGGACAACCTGGCCTCCGCCCGCCTCAAAGACGTGAGCCAGCTCGTATTGTGCGGGAACGTAGGCGTCAGCGCCCAAACCATTCATCTTCTCTCTGAAGCGGGCGTTCCTATCGTTCACCTATCTTCGGGGCACTGGTTCCATGCAATCACATATGGTATCGGGCTTCGCAATGCCTATGATCGCGCTGCGCAATTTGCGGCTGCGGCCCAACCGAACAGGTGTCTGAGCTTCGCAAAAGCGGTCGTTGCCGCGAAAGGGTCGAATCAACGCACGATGCTGAGACGTAACGGAACCGTCACCGATCGTACGCTTCGTGAAATGCAGGAATTGATCAAGAGCACGGCTCGGGTTCAGAGTGTGGAACAATTGCTTGGTCTCGAAGGCAGCCTCGCAGCACACTATTTTCGGCACTTCGATGGCATGCTCCGACCACGGGACTTCGATGCGGTGTGGGACTTCGCGAGCCGAAATCGGCGCCCGCCGAAGGACCCCGTCAATGCGCTGCTTTCCTTTGGCTACGCCCTACTGACCAAGGAGTGCACGGTGGCCCTCTTGGCTGAAGGTTTGGACCCGTGGTGGGGCTTCTATCACCGACCTCGACATGGACGCCCAGCCCTCGCATTGGATTTGATGGAGCCACTGCGCCCTTTGATCGCGGACTCCGCCGTCGTGAGTGCCGTGAACACCGGAATGTTAAAGGCCAAGGATTTCACGACGAGCAGGGCCGGATGCATGCTCAATCCAATCGCGCGCAAGGCCATGATCCAAGCCTATGAATCCCGGCTCGACCAGGTGGTTACTCATCCGGTGTTCGGCTATCGCTGCTCGTGGCGGAGCATGATTCGAGTTCACGCCCGATTGCTGGCACGTTGGTTGCGGGGAGACGTGCCCAGCTATCAAAGCATCGTCACCCGCTGATGACGAGCCGAAAACGGTACTTGGTCGCTTACGACGTCGCAGATGATAAGCGGCGCAACCAGGTCTTCAGAACGTTGTCTGGCTATGGGGACCGCGCACAATACAGCGTCTTTTTCTGCGAGGTGAATCCCCGCGAGCTGGCGGAGCTCCGCGGCAAGCTTCACCGGACCATCCATGATAGTGAGGATCAGGTCATGATACTGAAGCTGGGTGCGGCCACACAACCGCTAGAAACAGATCTCCAATGTCTTGGAAAACCCTATCGACCGGCAACAACGGTATTCGTTGTATGATTCGAGTGGCGGAGTGGTGCCCGAGTGCCCGCCGCCGCTCGTGCTCTTTGACAACTAGAGGTTTAAGCCATGACGACGCGGCCCACGAGCCAGTGCGAGCGCGTGCATACAACGACCTCTCGATAACAAGCGAAAAAGCCTTTATTTCGCAAAGAGTTGTCGAGCGGTCTGTTTCCGCGTTCATGAGAACGCGGCCCCATTGAAGCCTGTGGCGCTGGGAACCGTCCAATCATCCGCGACGGGTTTCCGCGTTCATGAGAACGCGGCCCCATTGAAGCGACCGCAACGCCGTCGCGATCCCAAATGTCACCGTCGGGTTTCCGCGTTCATGAGAACGCGGCCCCATTGAAGCGTTACTGTGACCGTTGTGTGAGTTTGAGACAAGAGAAGTTTCCGCGTTCATGAGAACGCGGCCCCATTGAAGCGGCTTCGGTTTAGGTTTCGGCGATGGCGTCGGGACAGTTTCCGCGTTCATGAGAACGCGGCCCCATTGAAGCAGCGCGGCCTGGTAAGCCTCAGCCATGGCCTTAGCGTTTCCGCGTTCATGAGAACGCGGCCCCATTGAAGCCCCTAGGAGTATGTGACATCACCGGTCGGCATAAACGTGTTTCCGCGTTCATGAGAACGCGGCCCCATTGAAGCCCACGCTGTCCGCATCGCCTCATGCCACTCGGGACACGTTTCCGCGTTCATGAGAACGCGGCCCCATTGAAGCCATGCTGAGTTCCGGCGCGCCTCGTCCACAGGCAGCGTTTCCGCGTTCATGAGAACGCGGCCCCATTGAAGCCTGCACGTCCGCTGCTTGCCCCCGAGCCGTCTTGAGGTTTCCGCGTTCATGAGAACGCGGCCCCATTGAAGCACGACGTGATCGCCTTTGAAGGTGATCGCAGCGTTGTCGTTTCCGCGTTCATGAGAACGCGGCCCCATTGAAGCAGATCTGCCACCACGGGCCACGCGCCCATCTGAGCGAGTTTCCGCGTTCATGAGAACGCGGCCCCATTGAAGCTTAAGCACAAAGTTGACGGTCGCGATCCCACCACTCGTGTTTCCGCGTTCATGAGAACGCGGCCCCATTGAAGCTGAACCAATACAGGTAGACCCCTCGCCCCCCAATCGGGTTTCCGCGTTCATGAGAACGCGGCCCCATTGAAGCTCTGAACCGGCGCCTCTTTCGGTTTCGCCAATCTCGTTTCCGCGTTCATGAGAACGCGGCCCCATTGAAGCGGGGACAATAGGAGTAATGGTGGGAAGGCCCCGAAACGTTTCCGCGTTCATGAGAACGCGGCCCCATTGAAGCGAGCTTCGCGCGAGCGTCCACAGCCGAAACCATTTCCGTTTCCGCGTTCATGAGAACGCGGCCCCATTGAAGCCATTTTCGCGTTTACGTAGAGAGAGCCCCCCGCACGGTTTCCGCGTTCATGAGAACGCGGCCCCATTGAAGCGTATTCGTCGCCATATAGACGATCCCTAACCTGGTCGTTTCCGCGTTCATGAGAACGCGGCCCCATTGAAGCGCGCGGTAGCGCCCGCCGATATCGGCGCCGCAGTCGGGTTTCCGCGTTCATGAGAACGCGGCCCCATTGAAGCGCAATCGCCGCCTCAGGTGTCCCCTTGTTGTCCTTGTTTCCGCGTTCATGAGAACGCGGCCCCATTGAAGCTCGCCGTGCGCGCGCCGCACTCCATTGACGGCGCTCGTTTCCGCGTTCATGAGAACGCGGCCCCATTGAAGCATGACGGCCTCAATGTAGCCCGGCACATCCCTCCACGTTTCCGCGTTCATGAGAACGCGGCCCCATTGAAGCGCGGTAGCTGAACCTCGACGCGCTCCGAGATAAGCTGTTTCCGCGTTCATGAGAACGCGGCCCCATTGAAGCCTCGACTTCCCCATCCGGGCGGCGATGGCTCGCGGGTTTCCGCGTTCATGAGAACGCGGCCCCATTGAAGCGACGCCGTCTACGTACAGCGCGATTGGCTTCCTGACGTTTCCGCGTTCATGAGAACGCGGCCCCATTGAAGCCTGACTCCCGACGGTTTGCCGAAGTGTGAGCGTGTTGGTTTCCGCGTTCATGAGAACGCGGCCCCATTGAAGCAAGATGGAGGACGTCTCCGCAACGGGGATGCCCATCATGTTTCCGCGTTCATGAGAACGCGGCCCCATTGAAGCGTGCCGCCTCGAGCGATAGGGAGTTGGCCGGTAGGATGTTTCCGCGTTCATGAGAACGCGGCCCCATTGAAGCGACGCCTCGCACGATGTCGCACGCCGAGCCGTTGACGTTTCCGCGTTCATGAGAACGCGGCCCCATTGAAGCACCTTGCCCCTTGCTTTAAGCTTGGTCAGCACCGCGTGTTTCCGCGTTCATGAGAACGCGGCCCCATTGAAGCCGGACGTGCAAGCGGTGCGAGGCCGATGACCAGCAGGTTTCCGCGTTCATGAGAACGCGGCCCCATTGAAGCCGTTCCAGGTGACGGGACAGCACGACGGAGGAGGCCGGTTTCCGCGTTCATGAGAACGCGGCCCCATTGAAGCCTGGCCCAGTTCGGCCCAGGAGAGATAATCGCGTTTGTTTCCGCGTTCATGAGAACGCGGCCCCATTGAAGCCTGTCGTAACCATCGACGACCCGGCGAAGGCACAGGCCTAGTTTCCGCGTTCATGAGAACGCGGCCCCATTGAAGCAGGAGAATCAGGCGCACCTGCACCCACATGCTCGCCATGTTTCCGCGTTCATGAGAACGCGGCCCCATTGAAGCGTGTCTAGCTTATTGGGGTACGCTGCGCCAATTAGGTTTCCGCGTTCATGAGAACGCGGCCCCATTGAAGCCAGCTCTCCCGCCGTCGCAAGTGCAAGAGTTGACGGCGTTTCCGCGTTCATGAGAACGCGGCCCCATTGAAGCAAGATCAGCACAGTCTCGACGCCGCGACCAGAGAGGCGTTTCCGCGTTCATGAGAACGCGGCCCCATTGAAGCGGCTCGCCAGCTAGGAGGAACGTTAGGATGAAATTCGTTTCCGCGTTCATGAGAACGCGGCCCCATTGAAGCTGGCCCGAAGAGCTACTAGTCAGAGTAGGTGGAGACCCGTTTCCGCGTTCATGAGAACGCGGCCCCATTGAAGCCCCAAGCCCATCTCGTCTCCCAGGAGCGTGCCGTCCCGTTTCCGCGTTCATGAGAACGCGGCCCCATTGAAGCTGCTCCCTGACAGCGGCCCTGCTAGAAAGCACAGAAGTTTCCGCGTTCATGAGAACGCGGCCCCATTGAAGCCGAACGCGCGTCGGACGTCGAGGTGCAGCTCGAGGAGGTTTCCGCGTTCATGAGAACGCGGCCCCATTGAAGCCGGTCCGTGGGGCTCGCGGATGAGTGAATCGAGAGAAAAGTTTCCGCGTTCATGAGAACGCGGCCCCATTGAAGCGTGGCAGCCTCTCTCAGCTTTGTGGCAGCCTTTCTCAGCTGTTTCCGCGTTCATGAGAACGCGGCCCCATTGAAGCGGACCGGAACTGCGGTTTCATACCGAGGGTTTAACCCCGTTTCCGCGTTCATGAGAACGCGGCCCCATTGAAGCGACTTTGAGATGCGCTCGAGTACGGGGGAGCGCATCGCGTTTCCGCGTTCATGAGAACGCGGCCCCATTGAAGCGAGCTGGTAGACCTTTCCGGCCGTCAACTCCCCTGGCAGGTTTCCGCGTTCATGAGAACGCGGCCCCATTGAAGCGTCACGGCTCATAGATCCGCAGATCAAAGACTCCGGTTTCCGCGTTCATGAGAACGCGGCCCCATTGAAGCATGAAGCGAGACCCCAATCAGTCTCAGCTGCATCCGTGTTTCCGCGTTCATGAGAACGCGGCCCCATTGAAGCGCGGCGCTCAGCTTCCCCTCCATGCCTCGGATGATGTCGGGTTTCCGCGTTCATGAGAACGCGGCCCCATTGAAGCCGGACGTGTCAGCGGTGCGAGGCCGATGACCGGCAGGTTTCCGCGTTCATGAGAACGCGGCCCCATTGAAGCATTACGACGCCTCAAGCCCGATGCTCCGAGAGTTTCGTGTTTCCGCGTTCATGAGAACGCGGCCCCATTGAAGCGGTTTCACACGACACTCGCGCGCTTGGAGTCCGGTGAGTTTCCGCGTTCATGAGAACGCGGCCCCATTGAAGCCTTCCCTGTGACGCTATCCCAGGAGTCCGCCACAGAGGTTTCCGCGTTCATGAGAACGCGGCCCCCCATTGAAGCTAGTCCCACATCGCTGTACGCGGCCATCTGAGAGCCGTTTCCGCGTTCATGAGAACGCGGCCCCATTGAAGCCCTTGAGCGAGGCTTTCGCCATCTTCATCTGAATCCCGTTTCCGCGTTCATGAGAACGCGGCCCCATTGAAGCCCGCCCGAGTGGGACGCCTGCGCGCCTACGGGAACGCCATGTTTCCGCGTTCATGAGAACGCGGCCCCATTGAAGCGTGCCGGCGCATTGCCATGTCGATCGCGTCGTTCACGTTTCCGCGTTCATGAGAACGCGGCCCCATTGAAGCATCGTGAAGCTGTCGCCGTTGGCAATCGTCGAGGCGGGGTTTCCGCGTTCATGAGAACGCGGCCCCATTGAAGCTTGAAAGGAGCAAAAGGATGGAAGATGAACGGTTAGAGTTTCCGCGTTCATGAGAACGCGGCCCCATTGAAGCGGGTTTGGAAGCAAACCTAGTCACCGAACCCCGTCCTGTGCCAAAACTCGGCCCTTTTGAAATAGACCATAAAGATCGCGAAGCGTGCCCCAATCGTCGAGGGCAAGCTGGACGTGACGAAGATCGAGGCCATCGACTTGGATAATCTGGCGCGGAAGTTTCGGACACAACGGATTATCTTTAAAACCGCGCGGGAACGTTTACGACCAAATGCAGGAGAGCTGGCGTCGGCAGGCAGAAAGTAGCCGCCCGCGTCATTCCGGAAGGCCGCGTCGTACTCGGTAGCGGCTGACACTGGGGCGCGTTCGCGAGTCCGCGCGGGCTCGGTCCAGCACCTGGCCCCAGTCCTGCTTCCGCTGCGGTCGATCGTCCACCGTGTGGTCCTCCATCCCCTGGCGGTCCGACGCCGCATCCCATGCCGCTGCCCGGGCACGCCAAGCCCCACGATTCGCCCAGCCCTTCCAAGTGTTCAGGCTAGGTGAAAGCTCCGCAGCCGCCGCAGCCGCCGCCCGCAACGTACGGTTCGGGCCCATACTACGATAGACGATGAACGCCGCCCACGCCTTCGCACTCTCACCATCTTGTTGATCCCACATATCCATGTGGCGAGTATAAGCCCACGCGTCGCGAGCGAGAAGTTAACTTCAGAGTGATTGGTACGCTAGTGTCAGTTGGCCTGCCCGTGTCGGCGAACGCCATAAAGAAGGATGTCGGCGTGCACACGAAGATGTCCCTGAATGTCAGGCACCACGTGGTCAGCGCAGCCGGCATCGCCGAAAGAACTGCGTCTCTCGAAATCAGGCTCAACCTCTAGCACGAGAACGGGTTACGCGGCGGCTACCAACACTTAATTTCGGAAGCACCGGTTTTCGTCTCTAATCTCGATTTTCGAGTGCCACGTTCGCGCCAAAGGGGGGAGCGGGCCGCTGACAGGGCCGTGCAGCGTCGGAAAAGAAGCCATCCGGGAGGCCCAGAATCGAGCTCGGGGCTACCGCGGCGTAGCTGGCCTAGCCCGTTCTGGTCCAGGTGCGGCCCTGGCCTTATTGATATCCATCTTTCCCCAGGACCTGGGTCCAAATCTTCGCCCGGGAGCGTGACATCCCGTTTCTGGACGTTGTTTCCCTGAGCACTTGAAGGAGGACAAGGTATTGATCGAAAGGTGGCGGCAAGAGTTCAATCGCTTCAGACCCCACAGCTCGTTAGGTTACCGACCGCAGCGCCGGAAACGATTCGGTTGAAACCGGCTCCGCTCCGCCGGCTTCAACCAGCCATTGTCAGCACCGAATGACTGAGATACAACGTGGTGCTAACCGTGGGGTCAGGTCACCTTTCACGGACAGGAGGACAACTCCTGAGTGAAACCCAGAGAATCCCTGAAAGAGAACACTTCCGGCGTGTTAAGACTCTTCGTCTACGGCACGCTCAAGCGCGGGTACTGGAACCACGACCCCTTCTGCCGAGGCGTGCTGGCGATCCAGGAGGCCCAAGTTCGGGGCCGCCTCTTCGAAGGGCCCGGCTTCCCCGTTCTTGAGGTGCCCGACGAGGACATCCTCGCTCACGGAACTGGAGACCCCCTAGCCGACATGGGCACACAGGCGCGCCTGTCCGGGCAGTGGCGTCCCCGACCGGTCTCCGAAAGCACCACAGTGGGCGCATGGGGCACCGTGTACGGGGAGCTGCTCACCTTCGACGACCCACAATCCCGCCTGTCTGCCATCGACCACCTGGAGGGCTTCCGTCCAGGCGGTTCCAGCTTGTACCGCCGTGTGCTGGTGCCCGCCACGGTCCACGGAATCCGGGAACTCGCCTGGGTCTATACGGTCGAGGCGACCCGCATCAAACGGCGCCGGATCGTATCCGGCTGCTGGCCGAAGTAACACACTCACTTGCCGACGGCATTCCCGTCCTGTGCCAAAACTCGCCCCTCTTGAAATAGACCACAAATCAGCAGCTTAGACGCCCTTGGAATCCGCCGACCCTTGGGCTGCGTGGCGAGCTACGGGCAGTGAACTTCGCACCCGGAAGTCCTTTATTAGACTGGACTTTATCGAGCACAAGAGCGAACGTTCGGTGATGCCGCAGGATACAGGGGTTGGCCGGAACGTCGTTTTGGACGGTTTGGACTTCGCCAGCTTACGGCGGGTCTGGGAGCAGGCCTTCGGGGCTGCTCCCCCACGCTCGCTCTCTCGCGTTTTCATGCGCCGCGTTCTCTTGCACAAACGCCAGTGCCGGACCCATGGCGGGCATTCGGCCACAACCCGGCGCGCTCTGGCTGCCATGGCGAACGGGACGCCAGGCAACGGCGCCGCCGCTCCCGCAGGATCCGTTTCCCCCGGTACCCATCTCGTCCGCGAGTGGAATGGCCGGACCTACCAGGTCGAGGTAATCGACAACGGCTATCGGTTCGATGGCAAAACCTATCCGTCCCTCACGGCCATCACAAAGCGAATCACCGGCACCCACTGGTCTGGACCACGCTTTTTCGGTCTGACGCCCAAGCGCAAGGCCTAACATGAAGAAAATCCGCTGTGCCATCTATACGCGAAAGAGCGCGGAAGAAGGTCTCGAGCAGGAGTTCAACTCCCTCGATGCGCAGCGAGAAGCCTGCGCCGCGTATGTCGCGAGCCACAAGGCGGAAGGCTGGGTGCTGCTGCCAACCGTCTACGAGGACGCGGGGATCTCGGGAGGAACCCTGGAGCGCCCGGGCCTACAGCGCTTGCTCGACGACATCGACGCAGGTCTCGTCGACCAGATTGTGGTCTACAAGGTCGACCGGCTGACCCGTTCCCTCTCCGACTTTGCAAAGCTCGTCGAGCGGCTCGAGGCAGCCGGCGCGGTTTTCGTCTCGGTGACTCAGTCCTTCAACACCGCGACCAGCATGGGACGACTGACGCTGCATATGCTGCTGTCCTTCGCACAATTCGAACGCGAGGTCACGGCCGAGCGGATCCGCGATAAGGTCGCTGCCTCCAAGCGCAAGGGACTATGGATGGGCGGCCGCGTACCGCTCGGCTATGAGAAGGACGAGCGCACGCTGCGCATCAACGAGGCTGAGGCCGAAACGGTCCGGACGCTCTATGCGCTGTACCGGAAGCACGGAACGCTCCGGCAGGTGAAGGCCGAGGCGGACCGTCTGAGACTGCGCACCAAGCAACGCTTCGCCGCGGATGGAACCCGGACAGGCGGGCTGCCGTTCCGTCGCGGACACCTTCACTGCCTGCTGACCAATCCTCTCTACGCCGGCCGCATCCGGCACCAGAGGCGTGTCTACGAGGGCCAGCATCCATCGATCATTGCTCCGGAGCTCTGGGACGCGGTCCAGGCGCAGCTGCAGGCAGGGGCTGCCAAACCAAGGAGACGCACGACGAAGGGCCGTGCAGCCCGTTCCCCACTGGCAGGCAAGCTCTTCGACGAGACCGGGGACCGGCTGACGCCGAGCCACACCAAAAAGAAAAACGGGCAACGGCTCCGCTACTACGTCTCCCGGCGCCTCATCCAGCACAGTGGCCAAAAGGACCTCTCCGGCTGGCGACTGCCCGCCCCGATGCTGGAACAGACCGTCGTGCATCTCATCCGACAGCATGTGGATGCCACGACTTTCTCGGCCTCGTTGATCCACACTCCGACGATGCAAGAGCTTGCCTCGGTGCGTCGCTTTTTAGACGGGCTGTGTTCCGGTAGTGATGATGATAGTGCCTCGGCAGCCCCCCTGCTCCGTCTTATCCGGCGGGTCGACATCAGCCCCGGCTCTGTGTCCATCCTGCTCGACCGCAATACGTGCGCTGCTTGCCTCTCTATGGGGCCCGAGCGCATTCGCGAGGATGCACTCCGCATCCTCGCACCGTTCCGCTTGCGTCGACGCGGCGTCGAGACCAAGCTCGTTCTGGGCAACCCCACGAAATCCGTCGACCGCACACTCCTGCGCAATATCAGAAACGCCCTCTCCTGGCTCGACCGAATCAAAGCAGGCAAAACCTATGAGCAGATTGCCACCGAACACGCCATCCCAACGGACCGCGTGCGCAAGGCAATCCGTTATGCCTTCCTGGCACCCGACATCGTCCGCGCCATTGTCGAAGGCCGCCAGCCCGTTGGGCTGACCTCGAGCTACCTCTTGCATCATCCACTTCCCGACGATTGGGAGAAACAGCGAGTGCTCGTCAAAACGCTGTGAGCCTGCCAGCGCCCACTTCGTGAATGGGCTCGGTTAGCAGCAAGCTGCTCTCCGACACTGGCCTCCACCAATCAGACTCAAACTGGCCCAAATTCCCTGTCATGGTTTCCAGACTCGGATAGCTCCTTGTACTGGACCGTCTGCGGAGTCATCTTCGTTTCCTCCGTAAAACTCCGCTGGATGAATTCGAGGTTTGGCCAATTCGAATTCCGCTATTCGCCTTCTCCTCAGGCGCGATCTAGGCGTTGAGCGTCTTCTCATTGTCTGCGCGATTAAGTGGAAAAACGGCCCGATAAGCCCCAAAATCGCACCAAATTGCACGTTAATGGCTTGTTTAGCTCTGTTTCTGATCGTTTCCAGCCAAGAACCGGAAGCTCCACTCGAGCCTCCCGACTGCGATAGCCGGAAAGATGTTCCCGTCGACGAACATTTGCTGATGAGACGTAAAGCCTTTTGCGACAATGAGTAATGGTCGGAGCCGCCTCCGGAGGGCTTACGACACGGCCCTCTTTCAAGCGTCCAGGAGGTTGAGATTGCCGTATAAAAAATTTGATTGAAGCAAATTCGATTCCGGCTCGGAACGAGCACCCGTCGATGAGATGTGCGGGGACCAGCACGTGGTGGCTTCACGCTGTGGGCATCAGGGCTTCTCTGAGTTTTCGCTACATTGCCCCAACCACGCGCACGGCCAGAAGTTCGATCCTGACTCCCAAAATTGCCAAAATACCTTTTGCCGAGACCGGATGGCTCGAGACTGCACCATCCGCCACCCAGTCTGGCCAATCGCGGCACTGCAGAGACGCGTGAGGTTTTCCGCGCGGTTTGCGGGGTTTTGCAGGATCAGGTGGCACCAGAGACGCGCTAGAAGGGCCGAACGGGCCTCATTTTCGGTATTTGTCTCTAATCTCGATTTTCGAGTGCCAAGTTTGCGCCAAATAAGGGAATAGGCGCTGACTGGACCATCCGGGGGGCGGGAAAAGAGGCCGCCCGAAGGGTCCAGAATCGAGGTGCCGGGGCCACCTCGGCGTAGCTGGCCTAGCAAGTTCTGGTCCTCACCCAGAACGCCTTCATCGAACGGTTCAACCGGACGTATCGCGAGGAGGTTCTCAACGCCTATCTGTTCACGTCCACGCACCAAGCGAAGCAACTCTCCGATGCATGGCTCGTCACCTACAACGAGCACCGGCCCCACGACGCGCTGGGCCGCGTACCGCCGCTCACCTACTTGGCGCGCGTCACATCACGCTTAGAGTCCAACTATGCGTGGTCCACTTGACGGGGAAGCTTACAGGGTGGGTGCTTCCTAGTCGTGCGTCGGAACATAGCGAGGCCCCGTCGTGTCCAAAAAACTTGAACGGCGCCGAGAAGTTAGAATCCTAGAGGCGTTCTTGAAATCCGCAAAAACTTTCTGCGGGTGCCGGGTTCGTGAGAGGCGATCGGCGAGCAGACCTCCGCTTCCGGGTTTTCCGTTTCCATCGAGCTAAATAGCACCGAATTCCTATGCGGTTTCGCGGTGGTAATAGTTGAGCAAGCCGCCCAATCGTCATCTATGGCGATCCTCTGACGCGTCTTTGATAGACAAATATGAAAAGTCGAGCCGTTCGAGAACACCCTTCGTGCACTTTTCACAATAGTGATCTGCGGCAATCGAAACCATTCCCAACGCGACGATGTGGTCGGGTAAATTCTCAACACTACTGTCGTAATGCTGATCCTCCCAATGTAGCCTGAAAAGGTCCACGGTTTCCACGACCTTTGAATCTCCGGTCGATTCATTGTACGTATGAAGCGCATATTCGACAGAACACTTGAAGCCGAATGAATGAATCCCACCGAGAATCAGCTTCAATTCCTCGACCGATTTCTTAGTATGTCGACTCAACGTGTCTGCTTCAACATGAATGCCACTGCCTATGTCAGCACAACAGCACGAAAACACGCCCAAAACCACCTCTCGTTCGTTGGGGTTTATTCGGGAAAGGACTCGAAAAAATGAATTTGCGAGAGATCTCACGTGAGGTTGATCCTCAATCGAGACATCAAGATGTTCATACAAGCGATCTAGCACGGGCGGCAAGAAACTTGTGCGCAGTTTGCCTAGCTTTCGCAATGCAAGGTCGGCGAGCTCTGATGGCGTGGTTTGCTTCAAATCAATGAAACCGACCGTGGCTGGCAATCCCGGGATCAGAGTATCATCAACCCTGGCAGGAAGAATATATTCTTCCTTTTGTTTCAAGGCTCGAGCTTGTGCGTTTTGTCTCTCATGGCTGGTCCAAACTTTGTCCGAGTATGCCTTGGAAGCAAAAAGAATGCAGTACTTTGCCCTTTCGGAATAGATGGTTGTCCTTCATCATTATTGATCCAGCGGGAATGGTACCGCTGGTGGCCCTACGACGAACGAAGAAACCCGGGTCGGCGCGCGCGGGCACTTGCCGAGATCACGCGATCAATGGGCCGCGGAGCTGGACAACGCAATCGCGAGGGACCCCAGCAATCGACGCGCCGCGACTAAACTGGCTCAGGCGGCGTCGCGCCATTCGTAGCGGTGGTGGAGCCCACCCACTCGCGGCAACGCGACGACTTTTGCGGTCGGTGATGGTCGGGGCGTGACGGGTCTTGAGTTCGGGGTGTCTTTGTCGAGACCCAAGTGGCAACGGTCCTCGTGGTAGTAGCTGATGTACAAGCGCATGAGCCGGACGAGATGCCGCTCACTGAGGACAACTACATGCTCTAACATCTCGCGGCGGCAGTTTCCGATCCAGCGTTCGGCGGTACCGTTTTGCCAAGGGCTGCGATAAGAAATGCGAACAGGCTTTGTGCCCATGGCCCTGATGAACTCCACCACTGCAGGGCTGAAAATCGCGTCGCGGTCAAAGACCAAGTATCGTGGTGCCGTGTCGTATGGGAACGCCTCGCGCAGTTGTTGAATCACCCACGCTGACGTGGGGTTGTACGTCGCGTTGAAGTGCAAGATATGGCGACGGCCGTGCTCGATGACGAAGAAGCCGTACAGCAGCCGTAGCGACGCCGTCGGTACGGCGAACAGATCCATCGCGGCGATGTCGTCCTTGTGGTTCCGCAAGAACGCAATCCATCGCTTCACTTCGTCGGGTTCGGCTCGGCGGCGCGGCATGTATCGCGACACCGTCATCTCGCTGACAACGAATCCGAGCTTCGTCAGCTCAGCGTGGATACGAGGTGCACCCCAGCCGTCTTGGGCCATCGTGCGGACGAGACGACGGATCTCGGCATCAATCCGAGGTCGACCTGGATAGCGCGGACGGGAGATCCGAGCCCAGTATCGGCGGAACCGATCTCGATTCCACCGGGCGACCGTGTCGGCGTTCACGATAACGAGCCGGCTCGCCCACGCTGGCCACGAGCTTCGGAGCGCAACCCAGAATGCTCGGTCCGTGTCCTCGAGCGGTGGCCGGGGGCGCTCCTTCTTCAACGCCGTAACTTGCTGCCGCAGGGCCAGGTTTTCAATCACGAGGTCGGCTCGGCACCGACACATCGCCCGGATCGCACGGGCGCCGAGTGAGACGAGGAAGATGAGGACACGGAGCATGGCGGCAGAGTTTGCCGTCTCAAGACCGGGATCTCAAGCGGGAGATGCGCTCGTTGGCCGAGGCGTGAACGGTGCGTAAGTCCTTGATTTCAGGAGCGGACGGATATTGATGATGCACAGGCGTTTGTCTTTCTTGTCCCGGGGAGGAAGCGAGTTCAGGACATCAACGACGCTTCGAGATCGATTTCACGCGCATCGCCCTCGCGGTTCTGTCGCAGCGAGTTGCGATCTTCCTTTTTTGCGGACGACAGTCTCTCGAAATCAGGCTCAAGCTCTAGCACGCGAGCGGGCTACGTGGCGGCCCCCAACATTTGATTGCGGAAGCACCCGATATCTGCTACTCGCTCTCGTTTGGCGCATCCTCACGAATGACGTCTGCGATGCTCGGGTTTAGCAAGCGCCAGCGTTGTCCGAGGCGCTCAAGATCGCCCTTCATGACTACGGGTGCCTTCTCCTTATGAGCCAAGACCGCCCGCTCGTAATCGGATTGTCTCAGAACAGCCTTAACAGACTGGTTTTGCCCTTCGATGGACGTCAGCAGAGTAACTGTCCCGTCCGTCTCGGCCTTGTCACGCTTCAATATCTGCACGACGCCACACAGGCTCACATCTGGGTGCGGTTCGCGTTCGCGGAACGACCGTGCGGCTTCGCGCAAAATGGGAGCGTCGGTAGTGGCAAAGCCAATGACATCCCGGACCCGATCTATCGGGCGTGTCCGAGCCCAGGTCAGGCTAATATCCAGCGTCTCGAATGGTGAAATCACTTCAACGAGTGCCTCGCACAGATTGGCGCTTACTCCATACTTCACAGCCTCTGAGAAAGCCTCGGCGTTTCCTCCGACCGTTTTCTCGGTCGCTTGGCGGGTAGCGGCAAGAGCGCCGGCTAGACGCTTTGTTATCTGCCTTTCGACTGGGTCGTCGTCTGGCGCCGATCCAGGGAAGAGGGGTTGCTGTATCGGTGGCGGAACAACAGGAGTCAACAGTGTGATAACGAAACTGCCCTGTTCGGTCTGCCCCAAGCGCACTCGGTTCAAGTAGTCGCTGGCCTCTTTGTTTGCACCGGCCCGATAGAGGGGTTGCGAGTTCTGCAGTGAGCAGGCCGCGGCCAGAAGCATGTCGTGCGCGCCTCGCATGATGTTGATACCGTCGCTTGCAGCCACGCTGCCGTCGTTGCTTTCAGCAATCCGTAATCGTATGACATCGCGGTCGGCCGTAACCAAGTCGCGATAAAGGGTGAGTTCGTCCATCTCGGCGACTTTCGCGAAAATCTCGATCAGCCGCGATACAATGCTAGCGTAGTCGCCAAGGCGCTGACTCCGCGGTAAAATAATCTCCGGCAATCCCTCCGAGGTATAAACATCGGAATGGTCGCCGTAGATATCGGTCTTGTTCCAGCCCGCAACGCGGGCATAGGTCGACAGAGCTCCTGGCGAAATTTCGATCAAAGCCTTCTTGTCCCGGATGCTTGCTCTCATTCGATTTTACCTCCCCTGGATTGCTTCATCAGCGCATGCAAACCTTCGACATCGAATAGGTTTGCCCTCGGGAGCTTGACGGTGACGGTCCATTGGTTGGTCGTTTCTTCGTATCCTTTCAAGTTGAGCCAATAGGCCCGATGTCTCACTACAAGTTCGTTTTCAGTGATCGTCATCCACTGATGCTCGTCGTTAGGCAAATCGAGCACCAAGAGTAGCCGCGGCGTTTGGGTCTCCACGCGCAGTAGATCGTAGTTTTTTCGCTTCAGTGGGAACCGGAAACACCCGTCGTCCTTCGGTTCACCAAGATTGACGGTAGCCTTTAGCTGCAACTCAAGTGCGGCTCGCATCTCGCCGCCGGCCTGGATTCGTAGATCGACGCCATCTCGATCCAGGTCATAGTTGGCTGTGACATAACCGGCGCGCGCCGCAACGGCCTCCGCGTAGACGCGGGACAAGGCTTCTTCCTGGTCGGGGGATGTCAGCAGCGCGTCGGTCATGCAATGGCCTCTGCGAGCGGCCCGGGTAAGTTCTGGATGATGCGAGCGGTTTCCACGCTGACATGCACGATCCGGCGGAGCGCGACGATCAGATCCCGTGGATTCTCAAACCAGCTGTTGGGATCGTTGGCGATAAGATTCGTCCTTTCATCGTCGGAAAACCGCATCGCTCGCTCGCCGACCCGGAAATGCTCCGGCCGGGACTCCCCGGATTGCGTGAACCCGATGTCCAACGGGTACTCCCTCACAAGTATCATAACCGAGATGGATCGATCATCTCAAATTCCCTGTTTTCAGGGTTTCCAGCGGAGACCGGATAGCTCCAAACTGCCCCATCCGCCACCCAGTCTGGCCAATTGCGGCCCCGCAGAGACGGGTGAGATTTTCCGCGCGGTTGGCGGGTTTTTCAAGATTAGGTGTCACCAGAGACGCGCTAGAAGGGCTGAACTGGCCTCATTTTCGGTTTTCGTCTCTAATCTCGATTTTCGAGTGCCACGTTTGCGCCAAAATGGGAGACGGGTGCTGACCGGGGACCTTGCGGGCAGCGGAAAAGAGGCCGCCCGAGGGGCTCAGAATCGAGGCTGAGGTTACCGCGGCGTAGCCGGCCTAGCACGTTCTGGTCCAGGTGCGGCCCGGGCCTGGATCCAGGTCTCCGCCCGAGAGCGTGGCATCCCGTTGCTGGACGGTGTTTTCCCTGCGCGTGCGGAGAACCCAAATCGCCGACATCGCCTCCGACACGCCCCAGGTCTGGGGCTCGCCACGGGGCGATGACGATCGAAACGGCCCGGCACGCCAGTCTTGAGTCCGTTTGTGTTTTTGGACACGACGGGTTTCGTGACGTTGCGCTTCGACGACATTCCAGTGTCCCGCTTCCTCGTTCCGAGTGGAAACGTTACGTGACGCCTCGACGGGAGCGGTTTCCGATCCGCTGCCCTATGCCATTGGGTTATGCCTTCTATTTATTCATCCGCGCGCACCGAACTTGATTAGTCTCCGGTCTGCCGGGACCATGCCGGCATGATCTCGTCGTTTATTCGCGCTCTCGTCTCTGCCTTCAAGGCTCGTCGCGAGCTAGCTCTCGAGAATGTCGCTCTTCGCCAGTAGCTCGCCGTCCTCCGCCGTTCGGTGAAACGGCCGCGGCTCTCGAATGTCGACCGCGTGTTTTGGGTGCTGTTGCGGGTGCTTCCGCCATTAAGTGTTGGTGAGATGAAGCACCGCAGGTCAGACAGCTGAACGAACGTCGATGCTAGTAAACAAGACGGTGACGTGCTGCTCCTGATGATCGGTGCAGACACCTGAACCCGCAACTTCTGGCGAGGCTATTCTCATTTGTTTGCCAAAGAGAGTATCAAGCTTATGTTTGGCGCGAAAATCAGCCGGGTCTTTAAGCTGAAAAGACGCCGTGGGAAGAAAACCGAACCGAAGCAAGTACCAGGTCGGACTTCCAGTAAATTCTATGCTACCCGTACCAACCTGTTCCCGGAGCGCTTCCAGTGATTCATAAAATGAGTCATCTCCACCTCTCGGCAAGACTACGAGGCAATCCCGCATCTTCACAGACCAGCAAAGAAGCGGGGTACGCATCAAGGTAATGCCCTCATCGAGCGAAGACTCTGGACAGCGGAACGAAAAAGTCCTGATCACATTGGAATAAGGATCCAGTATTTTTCGTCGAACTGTTTCGAGGGATTTACTCTCCGCATACCGATAGCCTGCAGTCGAACCCAACAGTGAGAACACCGACAAATACGCGGACTTAAGCCAGCTTACCGCTGCGTACTCCGGCTTGGGACTCGTGAGCGTCAGAGTCAAGGTGGGCTTGGTCTTTAGCCATTCTCTCAGTTCCTCTGGCCGATGCCGGGGAGACGTAACCTTGCCCAACAAGCTACCGGCGAGATCATCAGTCAGGTAAACGGTCTCCAATCGCCCCAGGATTTCGATCGTGGCCTTGGGCGACCGAGTCAAAAGAGTAGCCGCCTGATCAACGCCTTGCCCGGCGCCAACGTTGCACCTGGTACATGTAAGGCACATTGGCTTTCCGCCAAGGGCCTTCGGCGGCACATGCTCCAACGTAACTGTTTGGCCTTCTATTGCATCGGCTTCGGTAAATGCCTCTAGGCAGATAGGACACTTAGCGTTACCATCCTCAAAAAGAGTACGGCGAATTTCCTTGGTAGACCTGCTCGACACCAGACTGACTCCCATCTTTAGCGGTTATCCACCGAGAGCTCACACCAGCAAGGTCAAGTTATACTTTTCCTGTCAAATGTCCGCCTGGTTCCCCGAGTTCGGTTAGGCTGCAGCAAGGTACCGAGGCGCCGTATCCTATGGAATAGCAACCATCCACGAGATTCTCTCCCAGGAGCACTCGGGCGACGATTTCAATAGGGTAAGTCGTGCACGCCAATGGTTCTCTGTCGTCGAACCGTTTGGGCGTGGGCGGGCAGGGTGTTACATTCGGAATGGACCCGATATGAACCACAGCGAGATCGCCAGCTTCATTTGGAGCGTGGCGGATCTGATCCGCGACACCTTCAAGCGAGGCAAGTACCAGGACGTGATCCTGCCGCTCACCGTGCTGCGTCGGCTCGATTGCGTGCTGACCCCCACGAAGCGGAAGGTGCTAGCGGTCCAGGCCAAGTATAAGGGCAGGATCGAAAACCTCGACCCACAGCTTCGGCGCGCATCTGGATTCGCGTTCTACAACACGTCCCGCTACGACTTCGAGAAGCTACTCGCCGACGCCCCCCACATCGCTCAAAACCTGCGCAACTACATCGCCGGGTTCAGCCCCAACATGCGCGAGGTGCTGGATAAGTTCGACTTCGACAACACCATCACCAAGCTCGAAGAGGCGGGGCTCCTGTTCCAGGTCGTGCAGCGGTTCGGCGATCCGAAAGTGAACCTCCACCCAGACGTGATCGACAACTTCACGATGGGCACTATCTTCGAGGAACTCATCCGGAAGTTCAACGAGGCGCTGAACGAGAACCCGGGTGAGCACTTCACCCCCCGTGACGTCGTCCATCTCATGGTCGACCTGCTGCTGGCCGGCGACAAGGAGCGGCTACGCACGAAGGGGGTCGTGCTGAGTGTCTACGACCCGTGCTGCGGCTCGGGCGGCATGCTCACCATCGCCAAGGAGCACATCACCGTCGGAGAGAGACGCGAGGGCGAACGCCGCGGCGACGCCGTGAACCCGGACGCCGACACCCATCTGTTCGGCCAGGAGGTGAACCCGGAGACCTTCGCGGTCTGCAAGTCGGATCTCTTCATGAAGTCGGAAGACGGCCGCGACGCGGAGAACGTCCTCTTCGGAAGCACGCTCTCAAACGAACGGCACGCCGGTGCCACCTTCGACTATATGATTGCCAATCCGCCCTACGGCAAGGACTGGAAGCGCGACGAAGACGCGGTGCGGAGCGAGCACGACCGAGGCACCGCCGGGCGCTTCGCGCCCGGTCTGCCACGGATCAGCGATGGCCAGCTCCTGTTCCTGCTGCACATGCTCGCGCACACCAAGGAGCGGGCCCAGAGTGGCTCCCGGGTCGCGATCATCATGAACGGCTCGCCGCTCTTCACCGGCGATGCCGGCAGTGGCGAGAGCGAGATTCGCCGCTGGATCCTCGAGAACGACTTGCTCGAAGCGCTGATCGCACTGCCCGAGCAGCTCTTCTACAACACCGGTATCGCGACCTACGTCTGGGTGCTCACGAACAGGAAACGGCCTGAGCGCGCTGGCAGGGTCCAGCTCATCGATGCCACCTCGTTTTGGGTCTTGCTGCGCAAGAGCCTGGGCGCCAAGCGTCGCGAGATCCCGTTCGACCGGAAGGAAGACATCCTCCGGCTACTGGCCGACTTCGAGGACGGCGCGACCCGCAAGGTCGTCCAGGACGGCGCGGAGCGCGAGGTCGTCGTCAGCCGCGTGTACCCGACCACGCACTTCGGCTTCCGCAAGATCACGGTCGAACGCCCGCTCAAGCTCGACTTCCAGGCCAGCCCCGAGAGGATCGCGCGGCTCGACGACGAGCGCGCCTTCGTCAACTTGGCGGTGTCGCGCAAGAAGGGCGCGGCCAAGGACAGAGACGAGGAGTCGGGCCGGGAGCAGCAGGCCGCGATTCGAACCGTGCTCCGGAGTCTGCCGGACAAGCTCTTCCTGGATCGGGCAGTCTTCGAAGCTGAGCTTTTCCGGGCAGCTCGAAAGGCGAAGCTCAAGCTCGCTGCCCCCATCAGGAAGGCTATTCTCTCCGCGTTGTCCGAACGCAACGACGAGGCGGAGATTTGCCGAGACCGGGAGGGTCGCTCCGCGCCCGATCCGGAGTTCCGCGACACGGAGAACGTGCCCCTTCTGGAGGATGTCGAGTCGTTCTTCGAGCGGGAGGTGAAGCCCCACGTTCCCGACGCGTGGATCGATATAACACGCCGCGATCCACAGGATGGGGAGGTCGGGCTCGTGGGCTACGAGATCAACTTCAACCGGTACTTCTACGAGTACCGCCCGCCCCGCCCGCTGGAGGAAATCGAGGCTGACATCCAGCAGGTGGAGAAAGAGATCGTCGCCATGCTACGGGAGGTGGCGGGTTGACCATGTTCTTAAAGGGACGTCGTTCGCTAACGAGAGACCCGCGGCGCTACCCCCCGACTTCTACGAGGACACCGTGCGCGCGCAACGCCGGCAGGAACTGCATCGGCAGATCGCGACGAACATCGACAGTCCGGCTCAGCTCGCGGACTCCGGCGAGGAGCTGCGGGACTTCCTAGGACCAATCGGGGACAGATTGATCGAGAAGAGTCCGTTCAAGCAGGTCCTGCCCGCTGGCGGGCCCTGGCGGCCGGGGACTCAGCCTGGCACGGAAGGCGAAGGACTGTGACTGAGGTGACTGATCAGATCGGAGAGGTGCGACCCCGGCGATTCCGGCCTTACCCAGAGTACAGGGACTCCGGCGTCGAGTGGCTGGGTAAGATCCCAACCCATTGGAAGGTGATAAGACTCAAGACTATGGCCTCGGTGCAACTGAGCAATGTCGACAAGAAGTCCAAAGCAGGCCAGGTTCCCGTGAAGCTCTGCAACTACGTCGACGTCTACTACAACGACCGTATCACGGCCGAACTCGAGTTCATGAATGCAACTGCCACACCCGAGCAGGCGCGACGATTCCTGCTTCGGATTGGCAACGTTGTGATTACCAAGGATTCTGAATCCTGGGATGACATCGCAGTGCCTGCTGTCGTGGCAGAAGACCTAACGGACGTGCTGTGTGGATACCACTTGGCACAGATCAAGCCGCGACCGGACCTCGATGGCCGGTTTCTTGCCCGCCAGTTCTCGGCGATTGGCGTGCGAGATCAGTTCCACATTGCAGCGAATGGAATAACCAGGTTCGGCCTGGGTGGAGACGCGATCCGCACTGGCCTCTTTCCGATCGCGCCGGTCGAAGAACAACGCGCCATCGCCGCTTTTCTCGACCGCGAGACGGCGAGAATCGATGGGTTGGTGGCGAGAACGGAGCGGTTGGTCGAGCTGCTTCAGGAGAAACGCACCGCGCTCATCACCCGCGCCGTCACCCGGGGCCTCGACCCGAACGTTCCGATGAAAGACTCTGGCGTCGAGTGGCTGGGCAAGATCCCGGCGCATTGGGAGGTGAAAAGGACGAAGTTCGCGGCCACGCTGCGGTCAGGGCACACCCCCAGCCGACAGAACCCGGAGTATTGGAAGGACTGCACCATTCCGTGGTTTGGTCTCGCCGACGTCTGGCAAATACGGGACGGGCAGGTCGAATACGTGCACGTAACAGCTGAGAAGATCAGCGAAATTGGAATGGCGAACTCTGCTGCGAGGCTCCTGCCGGAGGGGACAGTGATTCTGTCGCGCACCGCATCAGTAGGGTTCTCGGCAATCCTTGGCGTTGATATGGCAACGACGCAGGACTTCGTCAACTGGATTTGCGGGCCATTCCTGCAACCCGAGTACCTTCTATACGTCCTTCGTGCCATGGGATCGGAATTTCGGCGTCTCAAGATGGGCTCAACGCACCAGACCATCTACATGCCTGATGTCGGTCGCTTCTCAACACCCGTTCCACCGGTTCTCGAGCAGGATCAGATCGTCGCTTTCATTCGAAAGGAGACCGCAGTTATCGACGCCCTCATCGCCAAAGTCCACCAAGCCGTCGGCCACCTAAAAGAATTCCGCACCGCCCTCATTTCCGCAGCGGTCACCGGCAAGATCGATGTCCGGGAGGAAGTGTCATGAGTCCCGAGATCTCGGAGCGGGCCTTCGAGGAAGCGATCGAGTGCGCGCTGTTGCGCCACGGGCCCGACGCCTGCCCGGACGATGCGACCGCGGTGCAGGAGTCGGCGCTGGCGTACGGCGACGAGCCGGTGCCGGGAGGCGGCTACCGCAAGCGCCGACCAGGGGACTACGACCGGAGTCTCTGCCTGATTCCGGCCGATGTCGTCGATTTCCTCCTGGCCGCCCAGCCCAAGGAGTGGGAAAAGCTCACGCAGCACTACGGGGCCGACGTGAAGCCGCGCTTCCTCGGCCGGCTCTCGCGCGAGATCGGCCGGCGGGGGGCACTCGACATACTGCGAAACGGCGTCAAGGACTCGGGCTGCAAGTTCCGGCTGGCGTACTTCCGGCCGTCGAGCGGGCTCAACGAGGAGCTGCAGCGCCTACACGCGGCCAACCTCTTCTCCGTAGTGCGCCAGCTCCGCTTCAGCGAGCACGGTGAGGAGAGCCTCGACCTTGTGCTCTTCCTGAACGGCATCCCCATCTTCACGGCCGAGCTCAAGAACCCGCTCAACGGCCAAGACATCGAGGACGCGATCCGACAGTACCGGACTCGCCGCGATCCGCGAGATCCGCTCTTCGCCTACGGGCGCTGCCTTGCCCACTTCGCGATAGACCCGGAGATGGTGTTCGTGACGACCCGGCTAGTCGGGCCCGCGACCCGTTTTCTGCCTTTCAACCAAGGGCGCTTCGGCGGCGCGGGGAATCCACCAGTGCCGCCCACCCGTCCGGGCTTCCCGACCGATTATCTGTGGGAGCAGATCTGGGCCCGGAACAGTGTCCTCGACCTGGTCCGCCAGTTCATCCACGAGGTCGAGGAGGAGGAGGACGATCGTGGACGCAAGACCGGCAAGCGCTTTCTGATTTTTCCCCGCTACCAGCAACTCGACTGCGTGCGCCAGCTCGTCCGCCACGCTCGCAACCACGGCACCGGCGAGCGCTACCTGATCCAGCACTCAGCCGGCAGCGGCAAGAGCTTCACCATTGCTTGGCTCGCCCATCAGCTTTCTGTGCTGCATGATAGCGAGGACCGGCGGATTTTCGACTCGGTCGTCGTGGTGACAGATCGGCGCGTGCTCGACCGCCAACTCCAGCGAACCATCCGGCAGTTCGAGCAGACCCTCGGCGTGGTGGAGAACATTGACCAGACCTCCCGCCAGCTTCGCGAGGCCCTCGAAGCTGGCCGGACGATCATCGTCACCACCCTGCAGAAGTTCCCTGTCATCGCCGAGCAGATAGGCGGACTTCCCGGCCAGCGCTTCGCCGTGATCGTGGACGAGGCACATTCATCACAGTCCGGCGAGAGCACGAAGAGCCTGAAGGCGGTGCTCGCGGCAGGGAGCCTTGAAGACGCCGAAAAAGAGGAAGCGGGTGCCGAGACCCCGGAAGAGGAGGTCGAGAACCGGATCCTCAAGGAAATTCGAAGTCGTGGACGGATGCCGAACCTCTCGACGTTCGCCTTTACGGCGACCCCGAAGCCCAAGACCCTTGAGCTCTTCGGCCGGAAGCGACCGGACGGAAAGTTCGAGCCCTTCCACCGCTACAGCATGCGCCAGGCGATCGAAGAAGGGTTCATCCTCGATGTGCTCGCGAACTACACGACCTACAAGGCGTACTGGCGTCTGCTGAAGAAGATCGAGGACGACCCGCGGTACGACAAGCGACAGGCGGAGTATCTGCTCAAGTCCTTCGTCGAGCTGCACCGGCATGCGATCCGCGAGAAGATCGCTATCTGTGTGGAGCATTTCGCGGCACAGGTCGCGGGCGAGATCGCCGGGCGGGCCAAGGCGATGATTGTGACGCGCTCGCGCCTGCACGCGGTACACACCAAGCTCTCCCTGGATCGCTACTTGGCCGAGAAGGGCCATCCCTGGAAAGCGCTCGTCGCCTTCTCTGGAACGGTGAAGGACCGTGGCGAATCCTACACGGAGTCCGGCATGAACTCGGCCGGTCAAGAGCGGGTCATCGGCGAGCGGCAGACGGCAGCCGAGTTCGACAAGCCCGAGTACCGCTTCCTGGTGGTTGCCAACAAGTTCCAGGCCGGTTTCGACCAGCCCCTGCTCCACACGATGTACGTGGACAAGAAGCTCGGCGGTGTGAACGCGGTCCAGACGCTGTCCCGCCTGAACCGCACGCATCTCGGCAAGAAGGGCACGATGGTGCTCGACTTCGCCAACGAAGCCGAGGAGATCAGGAAGGCTTTCGAGCCGTACTACGAGACCACTTTGCTCTCGGAGGAGACCGACCCTAACCTCCTCTACGAGGTTCAGGGCAGACTGCTCAACTTCGGCGTGTTCATGTCCGACGATGTCGAGACCTTCGGGCGGATGTACTTCGATCCCAAGTCGACCCAGGACAGGCTCTACGCGGCGCTGGAACCCGCGCGACAGCGCTTCGTCGAGCTTGCGCCCGCCGAGGGGCGCGACTTCCGCGGCCAGCTCACCGACTACGTACGCCTGTACGTCTTTCTATCCCAAGTGCTGAGATTCGCCGACCCTGACCTTGAAAAGCTCTACGTTTTCGCCCGACACCTCCGGCGCCTGCTGCCGGCCAGCCGTGAGGAGTTGCCTCGCGAGGTTCAGCAGAACATCGACATGGAGTCTTTCCGTATCCAACAGACGAGCCGCGGCCGGATCCCGCTGGAACGGCAGGTTTGGCCGCTCGAACCCGTCGGGAGCAAGTTGCACAGCGGCCTCGGCACGCAGGAGCTGGAGGCGCTCTCGCGGATCATCGAGGCGTTGAACGAGCGCTTCGGCCTGAACCTCGGCCCCGAGCACCGCGTCACGCTCGAGCACATTCGCTCGGCCCTCGACGACGACGCCGGCCTCGACGCCAGCGCCCGGGTGAACACGCGCGAGAATGTGCGGCTGACCTTCGACCCCAAGGTTGAGGACAAGATCCAGGAGATCGTCGAGACCAACTTCGAACTGTACAAGCGGATCACCGACGACCTCGACTTTGGCCGGACGTTCAAGAACTTCCTCTTTGACGACTACATCCGGCGGCACCGACGAGCAGAGGAGCTGCTCAAGCTCCAAGAATCAAAGACACTCGAGTTCAAGTCGAGCCTGCGCTGGAACCTGCAGGAGGATCGCAAGGACGACAAGCACGTGACCCACGCGGCGCTCAAGGCTATCGCCGCGTTCCTCAACACCGAGGGCGGTGACCTTCTGGTCGGCGTGGACGACAACCGCGAAGTTCTTGGCATCGAGAATGACCGGTTGGAGACCGAAGACAAGTTCATGCGGCACTTGGCCCAGGCCGTGCGCAATGGTCTCGGTGACCGCGCCGCCACCTGCATCGATCCGAAGGCACAGATCGTCAAGGGCAAGACCATCTGCCTCGTGAGCTGCCAGCGGAGTCCCGAGCCGGTGTACTTGCAATGGAAGGGCTTGGAGAAGGCCAGTGACGGCGATCTCTACGTCCGGAGCGGCCCGGGTACAGTGCGACTCGGCGAGGAGGACGCCGAGAAGTACGTCGCCACCAGATTCGGCTCGAAGTGATCTCCACCCGACTAGTCTGCTTTTACGAGATATCCGAATGTGTGCCACTCTCCCTGTCGGGTGGTTTGATGACGTTGTCAAAAGCGAAATCAAGCCGCTCAAGAAAGGAGCCGATATGGGAAGTCTGCTACGAAGGGTCAAGGAACGCAAGAAGACGCGTCGTCTAGGTGAAGTAGAGGTCATGGAGCAAGAGGGATACGGGGAGCTCGAGGTGGACTCGAAGGTCGAGATGATCCGCGCACTGGTGCCTCTCGGCCTGATGCATGTTCACGAGTTGCTGGACGCCGAGGTCAGTGAGCTTAGGTGGACGAGTTGCTTCTACGAAGAGTGATGTACGGGATCTCGTGCCGGAACTATGAGTCGGCGGCGGAATTGGTCCCGGGCGCGATCGGTCTGTCGAGTTCGTCGGTGTCGCGCGGCTTCGTCGAAGCAAGCGCAGCGAAGCTGCGTGAGATGCAGGAGCGTGATCTCTCGGGTGAGGACGTGGTGGCGATGGTCCTGGACGGCAAGACGTTCGCCGACGCGACGATGGTGGTGGCTCTCGGCATCACGTTATCCGGGGACAAACGCTTCCTCGGCTTCGTGGAGACAGACACTGAGAACGAGCGTGTTCTTAGGCCGTTCCTGCGTTCATTGGTCGAGCGGGGTCTCGATATCTCTGAAGGGCTGCTGGTGGTCATCGACGGCAGCAAGGGGCTGCGAGGAGCCGTGACCAAGGCCTTTCGCAGGCGGGTCGTCGTGGGCCGTTGCCAGTGGCACAAACGAGAGAATGTCGTGCGCTATTTGTCCAAGAGCGAGCAGTCGTTGTGGCGCAAGCGGCTGCAGCGCGCGTACGGCCGGCCGACGCACAAGGAGGCGCTTGAGGCCCTCGAGCAACTCCACCGCGAGCTGGAAGAGAGGAATCAGTCTGCGGCCTCTAGCCTCGAAGAGGGGCTGGAGGAGACCCTGACCTTGCATCGTCTTGGCGTGTACGGGGTGCTCGGTCACTCACTAAAGACGACGAACTGCATCGAGTCCGTCAATGCGCTTATCGAGGAACGTTGCGCGAAGGTCGATCACTGGAAGACTTCGAACCAACGCCAACGCTGGCTCGCGACCGCGCTCACCGACATCGAGCCGCGCCTCCGGAAGGTGATGGGCTACCGACACCTTCCAAAGCTGCGTGAAGCGCTCAAGCGTGAACTGAAGATCGAGACCGCGAAAAAGAATACGTCGAGGAAGAACGTTGCTTAAACGAACCGGGAGCCGTGGACAATTTCAACTAAGCATCGTACGCGCAGGGCTCGCGATCTATCTGGGTAGAAACTCCAGTGCTGCATGGAGCGTCCGTTTCATACAATAGCGGGAGCATCCGGGAACCGAGGCCGACTCAACACTGGTGCGATCCAGCCCGTAACTAAGCATGGCCCGGGGATGTTTCGGCACTGTCAGTGGTGACACGCGTGAGCGTGATCCCGTTTAGGAGAATGTAACGAATGCCCATCCCTGTTCCCGGATGCTTCACGAAGTATGAAGGAGCATCTGATGAAGCACAATCGTCGTCAACCCAAGAAGCGGACTTCTCCATCCCTGCTGAAGCAAATCAACGTGAATGTCGCTGGGATCGATTGCGGCTCGGCCGAGCATTTCGTCGCAGTTCCACCGGAGCGCGATCCTAAACCGATCCGTTCCTTCAGGAGTTTCACGGCCGATCTTCATCGGCTCGCCGACTGGCTCGCGACTTGCGGCGTGACGAGCATCGCGATGGAGTCGACCGGCGTCTACTGGATCGCACTGTATGAAATCCTCGAAGCCCGTGGCTTCCAGGTCCTCTTGGTCAACGCGCGCCACGTCAAAAACGTCCCGGGGCGCAAGAGCGATGTCAGCGATTGCGAATGGCTCCGGGAGTTGCACAGCGTGGGGTTGCTCCGCGGAAGCTTTCGACCCGAAGCAGCCATCACCGCCCTTCGTGGCTACCTCCGCCACCGAGAGACTCTCGTTCAGAGTGCGGTAACCCATATCCAGCGCATGCAGAAGGCTCTCGTGCAAATGAATCTTCAACTCCACCTTGTGGTCACTGATATCACGGGTGTCACTGGCATGCGGATTCTACGAGACATCGTTGCCGGACAAACCGACCCCCATCGGCTCGCTAAGCACCGTGACCACCGTTGTCAGTCCTCCGAGGCCGAGATCGCCGCTGCACTCACCGGCAACTATCGCCCCGAGCACCTCTTCGCTCTCAAGCAGAACCTCGAACTCTTTGATGCTTTTCAGCTCCAGATCCAAACCTGTGACGTGGCCATCGAATCGCACCTGCAGCTTCTAGCTCAACGCTCAACCCCGAACACCTCCTTGCCACCGCCTCGAAAATCGCGCAAGCCCCGAGTGAACGAACCTCGGTTCGAGCTCCGGCCTCTCCTCCACCAGATCGCCGGGGTCGACCTCTCCCAGATCGACGCCATCGGACCCTATTCCGCGCTTCGCTTGCTCGCCGAGATCGGTACCGATATGAACCGATGGCCTACTGAAAAGCACTTCACTTCCTGGCTTACCCTCGCGCCCAATAACAAAATCTCCGGCGGGCGACTCCTCAGCTCGAAAACACAACCCTCTGCAAACCGCGCCGCTGGCATTCTCCGCATGGCCGCACTCAGCCTCGGGCGTACACAGACCGCTCTCGGCGCCTACTATCGACGTCTCGCCTATCGCGTCGGTAAATCCAAAGCCATCACCGCCACCGCTCGAAAGCTCGCCATTCTCGTCTACCGCACTCTCAAGGATGGGCTCGTCTATCAAGACCCCGGGGCCGCCGCCTACAACGCTCAAGATCGCTCCCGTGCCGTGCGCCGCCTGACCCAACGCGCCGCTGACCTCGGTTTCGCTCTCATCGACACTCAAACGGGCGACGTCGTTCAGGCGGTAGTTTCTTAGGAGAATGGGCTTGACTCAGATATCCTTGACCGCATCCGCACCGAAAGTCAGGACGAGTCCGAGAAGGGGCGCTGGTTCGAGCAGTTGTTCATGCGCATTGCGCTTCAACAACCTTGAATTTGAGCTCAACGGGATCTGGCGCCGGCCCGACTGGCCCGAGCGTGAGGTGTTGACTGGCCGAGACACTGGAATAGACTTCGTCGCACGGTGGACCACAGGCGAGCGGGTCGCCATCCAGTGCAAGTGCTACGAGGATCGCTGTACTCTTTCGTGGATGAGGTATCGCTTGCCAAGGAGGAAACCATCCCACATGTCAGTGAGGTTTCTTGCCACCTGCTTCATCCACTCCCCGTTGGGGTCCGACGTTATCCCACCGATGCACACGCAGCGAGTGGCGATATCGATGACAAACAGGACATGGTAGCGGACGAGCCCGAACGGGTTCACAACCTCGACGGTGAACAGGTCTGTCGCAGCGATGGCGCCCCAATGAGCCTTGATGAAGGTGCTCCACGACATGCTCCTGCCCCGCTCCGGCGCAGGAGCGATACCGTGCTCGGCGAGGATCCTCTTGATAGTGTTGCGTCCGAGTTCATGTCCTAGGTTCTTGAGTGCGCCTCGCAGGCGCGTATATCCCCACGTCGGGTTCTCCCGCGCCACGCGCACAATGAGCTCACGGATGTCCTTCGCCGTCGGAGGCCGGCCTGGGCTCCGGTTCTTGCTGCCATCGTACTTGGCTGCGATGAGGTGGCGGCACCAGCGCAGAAGCGTAGCGGGTGTGGCAACGGACGCAATCTGGGCCAGCGCCTCGCGGCCCAAAGCCTGGGCCTTGACCGCGAGCCTGCGCCGGTCGTCGTCCGAGAGCCTGAGACGCTTGCCCCGAAGCCCGGCTCGGAGCACACGGTTCTCCTCTTGCTGGTAGTCGATCACATCCTGCTGCTGGCGGTTGACCCAGCCAGCTAGAACGAGCAGTAGGAATTGCACGTGGTACGTCATCATGGACCTGAAGATAACACCCTCGGGCCAGACGATTGTAAAGCCTACGGCCCTTGGCCCCGGCGCAAACACAGACACTAAGCTGCTGATTTATGGCCTATTTCAAAAGGGCCGAGTTTTGGCACAGGACGGGTTCCGACCTGTGTTTCGGGGTTTCCAGCCGAGACCGGATAGCACCAGACTGCCCGTCGTGTCCGAAAATACGAACGGAGCCCGAAAGCTCGAATCCTAGAGGCGTTCTCGAAATTCGCAGAGACCAGCCGACGTGGCACTGGCTCTGTGATAGGCGCTCCCGAGCAGACCTCTCATTCTGGCTCCCATTGCCAACCAAGACTAGACACCTTGTCGCATCCGGTAACTGTTTCCCCGGATGTTGACGAGGTGACAGTGGTGGAGGATTCGGTCAATGAGGGCGGCAGCCATGACCTCGTCACCGATGATCTCGCCCCATTCCTCGAAGCTCTTGTTTGAGGTGAGGACGGTGGAGGCGTGCTCGTAGCGTCGGCTCATGAGCTGGAAGAAGAGTACTGCGCCTGTCTGGCTAACCGGCAAGTAGCCGATTTCGTCGACGACGAGCAGTGAGGGATGGCTGAGTACGGCGAGTCGGCGTGCCAAGGCTCCGGCAGCTCGAGTTCGTCCGCACGGACAATATTGATATCCGTGTTCCGGTCTATTGATATTCACTGGGCGTAGTCGAAATATCCTATACTCTAAACCCTAATCGCAAATAAATGTCACCGTGTCTGAGGTCTTTGGCCCCGTGAATAGCACCTTTTCCAGGTTCTGCATACACCGTGCAGAATCACCTATAGTGGCGGCGATCGGGTGCCCCAGCACGAGCTTCTCGCCTGCGCCCAGTGCAGCTGTTTCGCGTTTTCGTGCTTCGAAGATTGTTCGATTAGGGTAAACTGTTCATATATACGTTATTCAGTTGAAGTTGAACCTACGTTCGTGGGAAGGTTCAGTTAGCCCTCAGTACAGAAAGACGCCTTCACGTGGTCGAAGAAAATAGAACGCTAGAGGGGTACCACCTAGATGGGCACTACAACCTCAAAGGGCAATGGTGGATTCCATCGGATCCGGTACGAAAGACAACAGGAAATTTAGAGCTCAAGGGATACGACGGAGCGTATCTCGAAGTCGAGAACGCCTTCTCTACTGAAGTGGATCGCAATACCTTCACGAACTACCCGGTGCTCGTGGGCGTAACCCACAGCGGTATCGAAGTGACGCTCTGCAATTGCCAGCAAACCGAAAAGTCACTCCTCCTATCTGCTGGATCGCGGTATCTCATCGAATTAGTCTTCATTGGACGTCACTTTCAGAGACCAGGGCAAATTAAATTTCGCGCAGTCTATTTGTGGCTCCACAACCTTGACGAGTGGCTCAACTCCAGCGGTTTCACATTACCTACGTCGTTCAACCTTGAAGAAATGCGCTTCAAATACTGTCGACCCAAGGACATCGAATTGCACGCGAACGCGAGTCGACGGTTATCCGCCGGATTCTCCGTCTACGGACCCAAGTACACCACCGTACAAAAAAGCATTGAGCTTCGGCAAGCCGCCTACCTGAAGGTCGAACGAAAGAGCGGTAAGAACCTGAGAGACTACATGGCCACGAGTAGAGCGGTGCAGACTTTCTTGGCGCTCGCAATTCGTGGCACGGTGTACCCGCGAAAGGTCATGGCGGTTTATCGGAACGAACGAACAACAATCGACGTCTTTTTCGTTCCCACGTTGCGATCAGAGTCCAGTCTCACGTCCCCCGTTGATATGGTTTTTTCCTTGCCAGACGTGTCCTCTGAGATTGACTCGATGATGAACCTATGGTTTCGTAAATGGCTACGGTTGAAACCACTTTGCAACATCTACCTTGGTGTTCTCTACGGCAAAGAGCTGTACATGGAGAACAGATTCTTGGGCATGGTGCAGATTTTGGAGACGTACCATCGAAGATTTATTGGTGGGCAGTACCAGAACAAGGAAGAGTTCGAAAAGTCCGTCTACCCGACGCTCGTTGGAGCGATTCCCGACCACATAAACCGCGAGTATCGTGATAGCCTCAAGGGCAAGATAAGCTTCGGACACGAATATTCCTTAAGAAAGCGTCTTCGAGATCTCATACGAAGAGTTCCCGAAAAGATCAAAGGAGAGATTTTCGGCGATGCTAGCAAGGCAGAAGGGAGATTCGTGGAGAAGGTCGTGGCGACTCGCAACTATTTGACGCACTACACGAAGGAGCTAGAGTCTGTGGCCGTTACCGGCGAAAAACTCTATTGGTTCTACGTAAAACTTCGGATTTTGTCCGAAACTATTTTCCTGAGGGAGATGGGTATCCCCCCGAAACGGATCGAGCGCTTCTTAATGAAGAACGACGGATATCGTCAAGAATTTCGTTCTTGTCGTGACATCTAAGCGCGCTTTCCTGGGATCCCGTGTGGTCAAAATACTCGAACGCCCAGCAGGTCAGAAAATTGCGTCTTCCCAAAGGCCACCCGTACGCGTCGTATCCAAAAACACAAACGAACTCAAGACCCGTAATTCCCAAAACTTGTAAGCAGGCGCTTCTGCACACGGGTCTGCACTTCGACTAGCATTCTTATTTTCATCCTGGTTTTGCATGCCCAGAAACGCGCAGGTTGTTCGACAGTGGCTCTTACTGGAGAGACTCGAACGCTCGAAGGGAGCGACCCTGGACGAGCTCGTGGACAGCTTACCGTCCGACCATCCGTGCCACGCGCGCACGGTTCGGCGCGATCTCGAGGCGCTCGAAGCCCGGTTTCCGCTCATCACAGAACGAAGACGGGGCAAGACCATATGGCGCCTCATGGACGGCTTCGACCGAACAATCCGCCTCGCGTTCTACCAGACAGAACTTATGGCGCTTGTATTCTCGAAGGATCTTCAAGAGGTGTTGATCAACAGAAGGAGTACGCAAGACGATGACTGCACCCGACGCACAACTACTGAGCCAGGACGCTCATGCAGAGGTCACCGCTGCCAACCTTCTCGAACGTCTCGACCTCGAGCGGTTGGATATATCCAACCGCTTAGCGGTCGATCCGAAGCGACGAGCTGCGTAGTCGTAGCGCAGCACGGTCGTCCACGCCTCGCGTAGCACCCTGACTGGTTCGGCTCCAGTCGCCACGTCGTGAAGCCGCCCGACACGGGCCAGATCCGCCGCCTGCCCCGTCGCGTCCTCCAGCCGTGCGTGCAGAAGCGCCGCGTTCATGAGCAGCAATACGCTGACCATGCATGCATCGGCATGAGCGTCCGTGTCCTGCAAATGCTCCATGCCGAGCACCGAACGCAACCGCCCCTCCAGCCCTTCGTGGCGCAAGTGGTCCGATGCGCGACGCACCGGCTCCATCAGCAGGTTGAAGTCGCGTACGTCGTTCCCGCGCAGTCCCGACTTCTCCATCACCTCGACGCGCAGATCGCGGCCCACGCCGTCTTGACGGATCTGTTCCAGGAGTCGCTGCGTCGGCGACGATCCGGGCGGACGCTGTTGCTCGGCCACGTCGCGTCGAGAAGGGCGTCGCCGGGGCCGGCGCGGCAACGGCTCGTGTTGCTCGGCCCGCTCGCGCGCCCGCTCCAGGGTTTTGGCCACGTCCACGCCGCCTTGCCGTTCCATGGACCGCGCCGCTTCCTGCACGGTACATGTGACACCGCTTCGCCGACGCTGGAGCACCAGCACCGCTGGCGATTCCTTCAGCGTGCGCTCGTCATCACCCGGCGGGCCGTCGGTAAACCGGGCTGGCGTACCTGGCGACATCGGCTGCTCGCGCCATTGGAACCCCTTGTCCGGCGTCAAGTACTCCGTGACAGAGGCAGAGGCCTCATCCCACGCTGGCACCTTCGCTTGATTCACCGCGCTCTCGGCGTAGCCCCGCGGTCCCGTCCACACGCCCACACGGGTGACAGGCCCGTCGTTCACCACGACCGCCTGCCGCACCGGCTGCTCGTCCTCCGGCGGCACGTAGATCTGCAACAGGCTCGAGATCTCGTCCTCGATGCGCCCATCGTGCGCCCGCAGCGCCCGCAAGACCTCACCGAGCACCCTCCACTCGTCGCCGAGCGTGTCCATCGACAGGCTCGTCTCCGCGTCAATGCCCCGCGGCAGAGGAACTGGCACGATCACGTACCCGTATTGCTTCCCCGGCGCCCGGCGCATGCAGCGGCCGACGATCTGGATCACGTCAGTCGGGCTGCGGCGCACGGCCAGGAGCGCCACGGCGTCGAGACTCGGACTGTCCGTTCCCTCTCCGAAAATCCCGACGTTCGCGATCCCGCGCGGCTTCTCGGCATCCGCCGCCGCGAGATCACGCAGTGCCCGCCGCCGTTCGCGCACCGGGTGCCCCGCGTCGAGATGCTCCACGGCATACGGCCGCGCAGCTCCTTCGACGCCGCCCTCGCTAAAGTACCGCTCGATCTCCGAGCGCCCCTCGTCGCTGTCGAGCCACTTCACCATCTGGTCGGAACGCTGGACCTTGTTCAGGAACGCCAGCGACCGGCTTACGCGCACACTCCCATCGTCTCCGGCCGCTCCGCCGGCAAGCGTCACCCCGTAGACCAGCCAGGAGAGCGCCTCGTTGGTCGTCAGTCCGCGCGACTCGTGCGACTGCTCGAACCGCTGGACGATGCGATTGGCCGCCGTCCACGCACGTTCATCGACGCCAATCGCGATGATCCGGTAGTCGCACAGAAAACCCTTCTCGACCGCCTCCTTGTACGGCAGACGGTAGGCCATCGGACCGAAGATCGACTCGTCCGACATGCTCGCCACGATCCACTTCCTGCGGTCGATACGGGCGACCCTCGCGTTGCTCGCATCGTAGACGCGGGGCGTCGCCGTCTGGTACAGCCGGTACCGGGCCGGAAACGCATTCTGGTCGTGGCACAGCGTAAACACCCGCAGCCGCTCCCCTTGCCGCCGGCTCTTGACCGGCCGCAACTGGGCCGTCCGGTGCGCCTCGTCCAGAATCAGGACCTGCGCAAACCGGCGCTCCGCAAGCAGCGCGTCCGCCGTGTGGTGCGCCGACTGGTACGTCGAGAAGATGATGCGCAGGTCGGTCGAGCCCGCGCCGGCGCGAAGCCAGTCGGCAACCGCCTCTGCGCTCTGGGCCACCCGACAACCGACATCAGCCGCGTGGACCTGGCCGGCGTCCCGCGTCGGATCCGCCGCGAGATCCGGATCCCGCTCGACATCGACATGTCCTGCCGTCGCGTCGCTGCACACCGCCAGCGTCCGCACCGGACGACCGATGTGCGACAGGTACTCCCGCCGCACCTGCGCGATCAACGCGATGCTCGGTACGAGCACTACGCCGAGATCGCCCGGTCCCGACAACTCCGACATGATCCGCATCGACACGCGAGTCTTGCCGGTTCCGCAGGGCAGCACGAGCGTCGCCCGCGCCGCGTCACGCGGCATCCAGTCCGCCGGGTTGCTACCGAGCCAGCGGTCCCGGTGTTCCGGCAAACCGGCTCGAAGCGCCTGCACGCACGCGGCCACCACCTCTTGCTGCATCGCCGTACGCGGGTCAGGCTCGGTCGACGCCCGTTCCCGTTCCCGCGCATCTGCCAGAGCTTCGGCCAACGCCGCCTCGAAATCGATGAACGTCACCTCCGCGACGGCGGCGGCGTCCTCCGTCACCGCACTTCTGTGGGCTTCCGCCACCATCCAGCGCTCCGCGAACAACGACGCCGGCGCAGCACCGCCGAACTTTTGCACCTGCGTCGTCGTCACTGACCCGTCGCCGCTCCGCGCCTTGCACTGGATCGCAACGCGCGACCCGTCATGCTTGATGGCCACAAGGTCGATGCCGGCATCGTGCGACGGCAGGGGAGCGCCTACCAAAGTCCGATCCGGCCACTCCCGGTAGCGCCAGCACTTGGCGATCTCCCAACTCGGAATATTTTCGGCATGCCGGAGCACGGCGTCCTCGAACTTCGTCCCGTCAAACCGCCGCGCGTCTCTGTCGGCCTGCAAGGACGCGAGCGTTTCGTCAAGACTCGAAACCTGATCCATCATGGTCGCGTGGAAGTCTACATCGTGAGAGCCCGTCGTGTCCGAAAATACGAACGGAGCCCGAAAGCTCGAATCTTAGAGGCGTTCTCAAAATTCGCGGAGATCAGCCGACGCGACACTGGCTCTGCGATAGGCGAACTCGAGCAGAAGCTCTCCTCCAGACCATCCGTTACGTCCAGCTCGTGCGCCGGAACTCCTATGCGGCGGCGCGGTGGTAATAGTGGAGCATGCCACCCAATCGCTCACGACATCGCACCTTCCCGTGGCGGCTGCCGACGCATTCTTCCGCTTCGATCAACGCGTTCCCCAACCCCGTCGTGTCCAAAAACACGAACGAACTCACCACCTCGGGCCTTTGGGAAGGTGCAAACTGCTGACCCGCTGGACGTTCGAGTATTTGGACCAGACGGGCTACCGTCGCCGGCGACAATCTACGCGGCACGGCAGTAGTAGTTGAGAATGCCCCCAAGTCGCTCTCGCGACACGATGGGGCCAGCGTCATTCGCGCTTGCCGGCAGAGGTGTGAGGAGCTCGTTGCCGAGACCTTGGTGGTTCCGTTCTGTGTGATAGTGCACTACGTATTCGGTTACCGCTGTGCGCAGGTGTCGCTCACTGAGAGGTACGAAGCGGTCGAGACACTCTCGACGTATGGAGAGAACGAATCTTTCCGCATATGCGTTCAGATTCGGACTATTAGCGGGAAGGCGAAGGGGCTTCACGCCTGAATCTCTCAACAGACCACGTACCGCCTCGGTGAATAGCGGGTCCCGGTCGTGGATGAGGTATCGCTTGCCAAGGAGGAAACCATCCCACATGTCCGTGAGGTTTCTTGCCACCTGCTTCATCCACTCCCCGTTGGGGTCCGACGTTATCCCACCGATGCACACGCAGCGAGTGGCGATATCGATGACAAACAGGACATGGTAGCGGACGAGCCCGAACGGGTTCACAACCTCGACGGTGAACAGGTCTGTCGCAGCGATGGCGCCCCAATGAGCCTTGATGAAGGTGCTCCACGACATGCTCCTGCCCCGCTCCGGCGCAGGAGCGATACCGTGCTCGGCGAGGATCCTCTTGATAGTGTTGCGTCCGAGTTCATGTCCTAGGTTCTTGAGTGCGCCTCGCAGGCGCGTATATCCCCACGTCGGGTTCTCCCGCGCCACGCGCACAATGAGCTCACGGATGTCCTTCGCCGTCGGAGGTCGGCCTGGACTCCGGTTCTTGCTGCCATCGTACTTGGCTGCGATGAGGTGGCGGTACCAGCGCAGAAGCGTAGCGGGTGTGGCAACGGACGCAATCTGGGCCAGCGCCTCGCGGCCCAAAGCCTGGGCCTTGACCGCGAGCCTGCGCCGGTCGTCGTCCGAGAGACTGAGACGCTTGCCCCGAAGCCCGGCTCGGAGCACACGGTTCTCCCCTTGCTGGTAGTCGATCACATCCTGCTGCTGGCGGTTGACCCAGCCAGCTAGAACGAGCAGTAGGAATTGCACGTGGTACGTCATCATGGAGCTGAAGATAACACCCTCGGGCCAGACGATTGTAAAGCCTACGGCCCTTGGCCCCGGCGCAAACACAGACACTAAGCTGTTGATTTATGGCCTATTTCAAAAGGGCCGAGTTTTGGCACAGGACGGGGTCGAGATCCCGGTTGCCGCATCGGAGCCGGGGGGCAGGTATGGCCCGGGCGGTGGCGCTCGGCTGGACGGTGGCGTCGGCAGTGTGGGGCCGGGCGTCAGCGCGTTGCCCACCCTGCGCCGACGAATGCTCCGGGACCGCCTGGCGCGCAGTGCCTTCGAACTGGGCCTCGGCAGGCAGCCGGACGGGGAGGCGCCGTCCGGGCCGCCGTCCGGTCTGACCGTCTGGGGCCGCGGCGACATCAGCCAGTTCGCCGGCAGGCCGGACGACGGGCTGGCGCTCGATGGCGACACCGTGACGGCACTGGTCGGCGGCGACTACCGCTGGAGCCCACGGGGGCTGGCGGGCGTCGCGGTCGCCCGCTCGAGCAGCACCATCCGCTACGCGAGCAGCCGGGCGGGCGATGGCTCGATTGACGCCCGCGTGATCACCTTGCAGCCCTACGTCTACCTCTCGCCCCGCCCGAACCTCGGCGTGTGGGGGCTGGCAGGGGTCGGCTGGGGCGGCCTTGACCTCGCCGACCTCGAGTCTCAGGGGGACACGACTCTGGACGCCGACCTCTCGCTCCGGATCGCGGCTGCGGGCGTCCGGCAGGCTCTGGCATCGACCGGCCGGGTTGACTGGGCAATGAAGGCGGACGGCGTCGTCGTCGGCCTGACGACGGCGGCAGTCGAGGGGCTGCCGGCAGTGGAGGCGGCGAGCGCGCGGCTGCGGGCGGCGGTCGAGGGCCGAGTCGAGATGGCGGTGCGCCCGTCGCTACGGGTCAGTCCGTCGGTCGAGGTGGGTGCGCGGTACGATGGCGGCGACGCCGACACCGGCAGCGGCCTGGAAGTGGGCGGCGGGCTGGCGGTGGAACATCTGCCGACCGGTCTGAGCCTCAGTGCCCAGGGCCGCTACCTGGTGACGCATCACGCGGAGGCATTCGAGGAGTGGGGCGCGGGCCTCACGCTGCGGGTCGATCGGGGCCAGGCAGGGCGCGGGCTGGCGCTGACGCTGGCGCCGATGTGGGGCGAGACAGTGAGCGGCGGCGTGCAGGCGCTCTGGTTGGACCAGCGGCAGCTGGCGCGGCAAACCGGTGCTGTCGGCCGGCCGCCGGGCGGACTGACGCTGCGACAGGAGGTGAGCTACGGCCTCGGCCTCGGTGGCCAGGGACTGATCACGCCGCTGGCCGGGGTCGATCTCGACGCCCGGGGCGGGCGGCGGCTCCAGGTCGGCGCGCGGCTAGCGGTCAACTGGGCGGGTGCCGCAGCGAACGGCGGCGGCCTCCAGCTGGAAGTGCTGGGCGAGCAGACGACGCGGCAGACCCTGCCGCCCGACTACCGGCCTGGGGCTCTTCGGGACGTTGCGCTTCGGTGCTGGGGAGAATTAGTCGGAACGCTAAGCATGGTACTTTCGAGTGAACGAACGATTTCGGTCACTCCCCGATGACCTCCGCCCACGCGGGCGGTGCCATTGCTGTCAAGTTGACGAAAAGCTAGCTGACCGAACCCCAAGATACTGAGCTCGAGCCCGTCGTGAACCCACCATGCTGGGCATCAGAAACGGCCGTCAGCCTCAACTTAACAATGCCGGCTCTGCGGTTCGGACACCAGTTCTGGACTCCGGCGATGCGCGAGGTGACCGGTGGCTCACGAAGTTGTTGAGGGTTTACATTCAGGCATGCCCAAAGAGGCTTGGTGCCGCGCCTGAGGTGCGCGCGGACCGGTTCTGGCGTCTGCCGGCAGGTCATGGGAGGTTCGGTGCTGCGATACAGAGTGACACTCGGTCTCGTCGTCTTCTGCGTGGCCGGCGTGGCGCTGGCTCCGGCCGCGGCGCAATGCGGGCAGGTTGCCGGCCAAGTCGTTGATGCGACCGGCGGCGTGCTGCCGGGGGCGACCGTCACGCTGATCGGCGGCGCTGGCGGGCCGCGGGCCACGCAGACCGGCGCCCAGGGCCAGTTTGCGTTCACCGGCCTCTCCCCCGGCATCTACACGGTGACCATCTTCCTGAGCGGCTTCGGCGAGGTGACGGTGGGCGATACGCTCGCAAGGAAGAGTCGGTGCGTGGTCGCCGTCACGGAACCAACCCGGGCACGGTAGGGCTTGCCGGCCAGCTCACGGATGTCCTTCGCCGTCGGAGGTCGGCCTGGGCTCCGGTTCTTGCTGCCATCGTACTTGGCTGCGATGAGGCAGCGGTACCAACGCAGAAGCGTAGCGGGTGTGGCAACGGACGCAATCTGGGCCAGCGCCTCGCGGCCCAAAGCCTGGGCCTTGACCGCGAGCCTGCGCCGCTCGTCGTCCGAGAGACTGAGACGCTTGCCCCGAAGCCCGGCTCGGAGCACACGGTTCTCCTCTTGCTGGTAGTCGATCACATCCTGCTGCTGGCGGTTGACCCAGCCAGCTAGAACGAGCAGTAGGAATTGCACGTGGTACGTCATCATGGATCTGAAGATAACACCCTCGGGCCAGACGATTGTAAAGCCTACGGCCCTTGGCCCCGGCGCAAACACAGACAACTAAGCTGCTGATTTATGGCCTATTTCAAAAGGGCCGAGTTTTGGCACAGGACGGGCTCCGGTTCTTGCTGCCATCGTACTTGGCTGCGATGAGGCAGCGGTACCAACGCAGAAGCGTAGCGGGTGTGGCAACGGACGCAATATGGGCCAGCGCCTCGCGGCCCAAAGCCTGGGCCTTGACCGCGAGCCTGCGCCGGTCGTCGTCCGAGAGCCTGAGACGCTTGCCCCGAAGCCCGGCTCGGAGCACACGGTTCTCCTCTTGCTGGTAGTCGATCACATCCTGCTGCTGGCGGTTGACCCAGCCAGCTAGAACGAGCAGTAGGAATTGCACGCGGTACGTCATCATGGATCTGAAGATAACACCCTCGGGCCAGACGATTGTAAAGCCTACGGCCCTTGGCCCCGGCGCAAACACAGACACTAAGCTGCTGATTTATGGCCTATTTCAAAAGGGCCGAGTTTTGGCACAGGACGCGGAAAGGAAGGGCGCTCCCACAATGGAACTACACCATCAGGCCAAGAAGAATGTCGAAATAATTCTTGGGCGACTCCTTAGGTAGCCACTCGACGTGATCGATCCACGCCGGCGGGACGGCTTTACCCATCCCGGTATAGTTCACATTGCATGCCAAGCTGCGCTCGAGTATCTGTACCGTTCGGTGCGCGTAGTTCAGCGCCGCCCGAACCGCACCGTATCGGCTGCCGGGTGTCGTGAACACAACGAGACACGGGCGCGTTGCCTCTTGATACGCTCGGCGTAACGGACGCCCGGTCACTTCTTCATAGTCGGCGCAGATATCTTCTACCGTCTCGCAGACCTGCGTGAAGTCCTTGTGATCCCCGCTTCGGCCGATCGCGGCATCCCGAACCAGAAAGGCGAAAGGCCCTTCCCACCCAGGCGCCATTACCTTCTTGTGGAATTGCTGCGAGAAGTGTCGATCAGCTCGGTCGAACGATCGCCGATATTCCTCCCAATCGGCCGGTGAACTCCATTGGGAAGCGACTACTCCAAGCGACTCCCACAGCTTCGGCAAGGCAGCAGGAGTCGGAAGGATCCCCTCCTCAAACGTCGTGCTCTCGGGAGCCCTCGTCGCGTGAAACCAGCGGATGCCGGCCGGAGCCGGTAGATCGCTTTGGTCCTCGTACCCGAACTCGCGTACAAGCTGATCCTCTGGAGCCACCCCGCTACCTTCCCATTTGAGATCGATCTGCGAGAGTCCCAGGCGAAGCTCATCGCCGGACATTACGAGTAGATCGCCCAAGGACTTGAGCGCCGTATCAAGTGACGAACAATCCAAGATCGTGCTAGTCATTTCTCTTCCACCGGTGCTTCCGCCATTAACCTTAATCGCAAATAAATCTAAGACGCCAAGGCAAGTTCGAGATCTTCAAATAGCCGCTGAGTGTCCGAGTTTCTGGACATTCGGAGGACGTTGCGGCCCCCGATACGAACGAGTCGTCCCGCTTTGGAAATAATGAGAAACCGCAACGTTCTCACGCTGTGTAGAACGTACATGTAGGTCCGTTTTGGTGAGGGCGGCTTGTTCTCGGCGATAGTATCCAGTTGAAATCCTCGACAGAGATTGTGAGCGAGGATGTTCAATTGCTGCCAAGCGTTGTTGGCGGCATAGTCGTTGGTGGGTACGACGTCGAGTGCGAACTGACCGCGCAGCTCGGCGAGCGTTTTTTCTTGCGCGCCGCGTCCAGCGGCGAACGCCCACAGATTTTTCGGTGTGAGCGATTTGTTGGTGGCGACGGCGGAGTACTCGAAATAGCCGTCATCGGGAGAAAAAAGGTCCAGCTGGAAATTCTTCGCGGTTTTGTGCCAAACACGTTTGCGGTAGATCACGATCCGTAGCGTGATATTCCAGGGCTCGATGTGGTGTTGGATTGCGAAAGCGTCGATTCCCTCGCGGCGGGGTGGGTCGAAGCCCTTGGCGGCGAGGTCCTGCCAGCTCTCTTCCTCCAGAATTCGGCGGTCGATTTCGTAGTCCCAGAACACGTCGAGGGTCTGGCCTTGGGCGTCGTCGTCCGCACAGGCCAGTCGGACCAGCGGTGACTGGCCGCCGGCGGCGGACTCGACCACTTCCTCGACGAGCCATCGCCTGGAGCGAACCTGAACCAGTTCGCCGACCAAGGGTGGTCGTTCGGGCAGCCGAGCTGCAATCGAACTACTCACAGGGGCACTCTCCAGTTAAAGGTCGTAACAGGCGATCGTCGCCTGTTACGCCTGGACCCGGCTCGACGGACACGACGCGGCGCCTATCCACTCGTTGACCTACCTCCAGTTCCCACACCATGCTCCCAATGCCGAGGCAAGTGAGACGAACATTCCAGCAAGGATGGCAAGCTGATCTAATGCGGTGAGGCGCCACAGCACGAGCCCCGTCGCAACGGCCGGGAACAAGATCAAGGTCGCTACCGAATACACTATAGCAAGCCACCGGCTCATCGTCGTAACCCACGGAAGGAGCGCGGGGTCAAACGATCTTTTCGGACCGGAGATTAGCAGGTACAGCGACGCGCTGAGGCGATTCGCGCGATGGGCGAGTCAGCGCCCAGACCAACGCCAAACGCCGAATTCTGCCTTACAGTCTCTGTTCCCTACAACCGCGACCTCTATCGACACTGGACAGACGCGGACGGATTTGAGAGCCAGACCCATCAGTGTGACGATTCTCAGATACGAAGACCTATTCTAAAAACATGGTACAAATACCTTTACTTGTATTTTTAAGGCTCGCTTTCCCTTATGTTATACTCACGGCAGTGTGACATGCTTGACACCTTCGTTCAGCCAGAGGAGCTAATCACCTCCTCTCAAGCAGCCCAGCGGTTGATTTCCGCCGGGAAAAGCCCCTCGGCCGCCCGACAGCATATCGCCCGTGCGGCGCGCAAGCTTGACGTCTGGCGCTCCTCAGGACTGCAGTTGCCACACCGCGCGCGCTTGTTTGCGCATCGTTCCTCAGTTGGAACCCCAAAGTTCCTGCGGGACGTTGAAACTATTCTGAGCACGCAGAGGCCAGGCCTCTCCCGCTGTCTTGTCGCCCTCAGACAGCATCAAACCGTTCTCAAGCCAGAAGCCGAGCGCCTGCTCGCAGTTCGAGGTGAAGCGGAGTACCTCCGCGAGAAGAAGGCTCTGGAGGATCTCGGAATCGTAACAGGTCTTGACGAAGGCACCATGCTGGAGCGGCTTGCTTTGCCCTTCTCGGGCGGCACAGGAAGGATGGCCTGCGCACGTTATTCAACGGCTGGTTAGAGACGCGCAGATCGCACGCATTGTCGTGGAGCACCTTCGCCGGCAGTCTCTCGTGAGCTGGGGCGGCAATAACTTTTCCGAGGGTCCGCTTCGCCCGGCGAGGTTCAGTGGTTATCCCTTCACGGCTTTCGGCTGGTCCTGGTTGTCGCCGCTCGTCACGTGGAAGGGTAAGAAGGCATCACCCATGCCCGTTCTCCTAGACATGTTCGGCACGGACTGTAACGTGTTCGATGTCGAGAGCCACAGGGCACGGCTGGCGAGAGTGAAAGGGATAACGCATCGAACTCGGCCGTTGCTTGGGGTGATTGCCGCCTCCCGGTTTACGAAGGAAGCTCATCACGCCGCCCGAAGCGCGGGTCTGATGGTGATCAACCTGAAGGATGTCTTTGGAGACGCCGCACTCGAGCTGATGACTCAGGTGGCCGCTCTTCTCAGTCAGGTTCCAGATGTCGCCAACGGCGACGAAGACCAATTCGCAGATGTTGAGAACATCACGACTACCCTTGACCGCCTCAAGGATCATCCATTCGTGACCGACTTGAGATCGTTGGGGCTTGAAACGCTGTCTGCCCTGATTGCTCGGGGCGACGGTTGGGAGGATGTCAAAGTTGGCATCAGCGTTCCCTTCAAGAAGGTGACGACCCGCGAAGTCGATGTATCGGGTCTCACTCATGGCGGACACCGTGCTCTCGTCGTTGAATGCAAGGCGCATCATGCTGACCGGCCGGTCGCTCCCGGGGATGTGGAGAAATTCTTTAAGGAAACGGTCCCCGCATTCTTGCGCTACCATCAAGAGTGGCACATTGAAGAATGCGTGGCCGAGATTTGGACCACAGGGCTGATCGATCCTGCCTCCCGCGCTGCTCTTGAGAAGATTTCACTGGATCGGCGCGTGACGCCTTCGCTGGTCGATCGAGCAGGGCTCGAGTCGAAGATTCCTCTCGTGCTGAATCCATGTCGCAGACTGCTACGGACCATAGCACTGGCGCACTGACGCACGAACTGGAGCGACCAGCAAAATATCGCACTGTTTGGGTGCCTGCGGCTTAGGGAATAACGCTGAACTGGCGGAAACGGCGGATGTGAGGGCACGATGAAGAACACCGCTCAAACCGAAAAACATGACCTGTGCATCATCAATATCCGTCCGCTCCTGAAATCAAGGACTTACGCACCGTTCACGCCTCGGCCAACGAGCGCATCTCCCGCTTGAGATCCCGGTCTTGAGACGGCAAACTCTGCCGCCATGCTCCGTGTCCTCATCTTCCTCGTCTCACTCGGCGCCCGTGCGATCCGGGCGATGTGTCGGCGCCGAGCCGACCTCGTGATTGAAAACCTGGCCCTGCGGCAGCAAGTTACGGCGTTGAAGAAGGAGCGCCCCCGGCCACCGCTCGAGGACACGGACCGAGCATTCTGGGTTGCGCTCCGAAGCTCGTGGCCAGCGTGGGCGAGCCGGCTCGTTATCGTGAACGCCGACACGGTCGCCCGGTGGAATCGAGATCGGTTCCGCCGATACTGGGCTCGGATCTCCCGTCCGCGCTATCCAGGTCGACCTCGGATTGATGCCGAGATTCGTCGTCTCGTCCGCACGATGGCCCAAGACGGCTGGGGTGCACCTCGTATCCACGCTGAGCTGACGAAGCTCGGATTCGTTGTCAGCGAGATGACGGTGTCGCGATACATGCCGCACCGCCGAGCCGAACCCGACGAAGTGAAGCGATGGATTGCGTTCTTGCGGAACCACAAGGACGACATCGCCGCGATGGATCTGTTCGCCGTACCGACGGCGTCGCTACGGCTGCTGTACGGCTTCTTCGTCATCGAGCACGGCCGTCGCCATATCTTGCACTTCAACGCGACGTACAACCCCACGTCAGCGTGGGTGATTCAAGCGTGCCGGGCATGTTCAACAGCTCAGGGGTGAAAGTCCCCCGCACAACCTGATGGAGGTGAAGTGCTAGCGAAGCGCAAGGGCGCATCCCGCGAGGGGTGGTCTGAAGGAAGCGTGGAGCAAAGTTGCGACCTGACGAACAGGAATCGGATACCAGGCGATACAGGGTGGACGAGCTGCCTTGAGACAGCGAAGTCCATATCCATCAAGACCCTGTGTTGTAGATCCGGCGGGTGTGCAGCGAAGGCGGTTGAGCTTACCCCGGGAGATCTGTGTCGTTGTCCTACGGGACTGAGGCGCGTCGTAAGGCGGCCCGATCGCGGCACAGAAGTCAGCAGAGGGCATAGTAGCAGCGAAGAAGCTGGCGGCGGACGTATCCCGTCCGTGTGTCGCGGAAGGTTCGCGCTGCGAAGGCCCAAACGGCCCCCACAAGGGGTTAATGGAGAGGCAATTAGGAGATGTGACTCATGAGCACACGGCGGCAGAAAACCCAGCTCGAGCTGGCCTTCCCCATGCGTAGCACCGGTGAACCCGAGTGTCGTGCGGACGAAGGGTCCGAAGTGCCTGTGGCGGAGCATCGTACCGAAAGCCTGGCGATGTCAGAACAACTGATGGAGGAGATACTTGAGCGTGAAAATCTGAAGAAAGCATTGAAACGAGTTCAGGCCAACAAGGGAGCACCTGGCATCGATGGCGTTACGGTCGATGAACTACTGGACTACCTTCGCAAGCACTGGCCCACCATGCGGGTACAACTGCTGGAGGGGACCTACAAACCGCAACCGGTGAAACGGGTGGAGATACCCAAGCCGAACGGCGGGACCCGCAATCTGGGTATCCCGACGTCCGTCGATAGGTGGCTCCAACAAGCGGTATTGCAGGTACTCCAACGTCAGTGGGACCCAACGTTCTCCGAGCACAGCTACGGCTTTCGGCCTGGCCGCTCGGCCCACCAAGCCATTGCCCAAGCGCAGCGTTACGTGCGCGAAGGATTCACGGTTGTCGTAGATCTTGATCTGGAGAAGTTCTTCGATCTCGTTGCACACGACCGTCTTATGGCGCGGGTGGCCGAACGGGTAACCGACAAGCGGGCGCTCAAACTTATCCGTGCCTTTCTTGAGGCCGGCGTGGTTATGGCGGACGGCCTGGTGAGCCCGACGGAGATGGGCACCCCCCAAGGGGGCCCCCTCTCACCCCTGCTAAGTAACCTGGTCCTCGATGAGCTCGACCAAGAGCTTCAACGGCGTGGCCATAGGTTCTGTCGTTATGCGGACGATGTGAATATCTACGTCCGCAGCGTTCGAGCCGGCCAGCGTGTGATGGAAAGCATCAGTCGATTCATCACGCACCGTCTCAAGCTCCGCGTCAACGCGTCGAAGAGCAAGGTTGCACCTGCATGGGAATGCGAGTTTCTCGGATTTAGCATCAGCCAAGGTTCGGAGCGGAAACGCCGCATCGGGCCAAAGGCGCTTCACCGGTTTAAGGACCGGATCCGAGAGCTCACGCGTCGATCGCGTGGCGTCAGTATCCAACGGGTCGTCTTCGACCTGACCCGCTACCTACGGGGGTGGATTGGCTACTTTGGCTTCACTGACGCTCGCTACGTGCTGCGAGACCTGGACTCTTGGATCCGTCGGCGGCTGCGATGCTTCATCTGGAAACAGTGGAAGACCTTTCGCAGACGACGCCGGGGCCTCATGGAACGAGGCATCGCGGAGGCACCCGCTTCGCAGACCGCCGCCCGCTCACGCGGTTGCTGGTCAACGAGCAGAGTACCGCCATTACGTCGAGCGTTCCCCAATGCCTACTTCGACTCGCTTGGACTCTTTCGTCTGTTTGTCCGACCCGCTTAACCGGCCGAACCGCCTTGGTACGGACCCGTATGCCAGGTGGTGTGGGAGGGCGGAGGCCGTGAGGCCTCCCCCTATCCCGATCAACTGCGCGAGGCGTTCCCATACGACACGGCACCACGATACTTGCTCTTTGACCGCGACGCGATTTTCAGCCCTGCAGTGGTGGAGTTCATCAGGGCCATGGGCACAAAGCCTGTTCGCATTTCTTATCGCAGCCCTTGGCAAAACGGTACCGCCGAACGCTGGATCGGAAACTGCCGCCGCGAGATGTTAGAGCATGTAGTTGTCCTCAGTGAGCGGCATCTCGTCCGGCTCATGCGCTTGTACATCAGCTACTACCACGAGGACCATTGCCACTTGGGTCTCGACAAAGACACCCCGAACTCAAGACCCGTCACGCCCCGACCATCACCGACCGCAAAAGTCGTCGCGTTGCCGCGAGTGGGTGGGCTCCACCACCGCTACGAATGGCGCGACGCCGCCTGAGCCAGTTTAGTCGCTGCGCGTCGATTGCTGGGGTCCCTCGCGATTGCGTTGTCCAGCTCCGCGGCCCATTGATCGCGTGATCTCGGCAAGTGCCCGCGTGCGCCGACCCGGGTTTCTTCGTTCGTCGTAGGGCCACCAGCGGTACCATTCCCGCTGGATCAATAATGATGAAGGACACGTCCGAGCCGCCCCGTGGGTTTCCTATCGTCGTGGCATTGACCTCGGCTGGCGGCCCATCGAATCCTGCCTTCCGCGCAGATCCGATCATCGACCCTACACAGGCCGACGTCGAGCTCGACGTACTATTTGCACCATACGGGTTCCGTCTATACTGGAGTGAGCCATGACGCTCCTAAGACGTCTCGCCATCCGCGCTGCGCGAGAACTGGCACGTCGTCCGAAGGTACGAGCTAGAGCCAAAGAGACATTAACCAACGCCACACGTGTGTTTAACGAGGAGGTCAAACCCCGCACCAAGGAAGCTTGGCGGGACGCACAGCCGAGCATCGAGCACGCCAAGGCCAGACTCAAGCGGTTTGCCCAGAATCTGCGGGACGAGCACCGCAAGGGACGCGACGGCGAATAGACGTTATCCCGTCCTGTGCCAAAACTCGGCCCTTTTGAAATAGTGAACCGCTCCGGGTTTTCCGGAGACTCGAACTCTTGAGAGGATGGGGTCATGGAAAGACGAAGCAAGTATTCGCCGGAGGTTAAGGAACGCGCGGTGCGGATGGTTTTTGACCAACAGCATCAGCACGAATCGCAGTGGTCGGCGCTCTCATCGATTGCGGAGAAGATTGGCTGTACGTCCGAGACGCTGCGCAAGTGGTTGCGACAGGCAGAGCGTGACACGGGCCAACGTGCGGGCCTGACGACGGAGGAACCGTATCGCCCTCATACGGGCCTCCCTTCGAAAGACCAAGACGGCCCCCAAGACGTCGAAGGCAACGGATGCGTGAGCACAATCCCGGAAAGCGCACCATCGGCTGTGATGGAACCTTGCTCGTCGAAACGACGCACGAGAATGGCCAGAAATTTCAGGGATGCCGCACTGCCCGGTTGGTGGGAGCCTTTCTCTGAGTTGATGCAGTGCGGCATCCCCGTCGCCACCAATCAGAGGGAATCGGGGTTTCGGTTTTGGTGGCGTTCGAGTCTTTCTTTCATGTGCTGCCGGCGCTCTTCCATCTTGGCTTTGCGCTCGGCTTTCAACTGGGCGAGCTTTTGCCGTTGCTCGTCCGTCAAAACGCTCTCGATCTTCTGCTGCAGTTGCTTCCGTTCAATGGCGGCCGCTGCCTCGGCTTCACCGAGTTGATAGGCGAGATTCTGGATCTCTCCGTCGTCCGCAAGGATTTCGACGGCATCATTGAGCGCTTTGCGGCGCTCCGCGACACGCTTCATGTTTCCGGTCGCGCGCACCTCCTCGAAGAGCGCACGCACATCGCCACGCTGTGCCTCCGAGAGGTCGAGCTCCCTTAGCGCTCGCATGTCGCCGCCCCGGCCTCCGTGGCCCCGACGACCAAGACTGCGACCTTCGCCCGACTGCGCCAGGCCCAGGCAGGGCAGCGCGAACAGGCTTCCGACGAGAGCGATCCAGACTAACTTCTGACTAACGTTTTTCTTTTGCATCATCTTCCTTCTCTCCGGCTCCACACCCGGTCTTGTCACGGTTCAATACTAGCGAATCGCGAGCTCCGAGTTATCAAGTCGGCGAAAAGGATTTGTTAAGGATGTAAAAGCTCGGGGGGCGGGCCCCAGGGCTGTTCTATAATGGGTCATGGGAAGCTTCAAGGGGTGCAGGGCGTACATTCTACCCCTCGGCCTCCTCGTGCTTCTGGCTATTCTGGCTACGCTCCAGTACCGCTGGACGGGTCAGATCAGTGCCGCGGAGAGGGAGCGTGTACAGGCGAGTCTGCGGTCCTCGACGTTCCTGTTTTCGAGAGACGTCAACGAGCAGCTCATTGGCCTGTTCCGCGCTTTTCATGTGGAGAGCGATCGGGAGCTCGGCGCGAACTTGTTCGCGCGACTGGATCGATGGCGCACAGAGTCGAACTATCCCGATCTCGTACATCACGTCTACGTCGTCCGCCCTGACGAGGGCGAGCCTAGCTTGCTCGAGCTCCAGGGAGATGAGCTTCGTTCGACGACGTGGCCGGACGAGCTCTCGCGACTGCGCGCTCAGGTGGAGCATGTCGAAGACCGCGACGCGGATGGGCCCAGGCGGCGCCTGGCTCACCTGCCGGTACTCCTGGACGAACCTCCGTGCCTCGGTTTTCCCATCGGGTCACCACGAGACGGCTGGCCTCGAACGGCTCCTCGTGGACACGTCCTCGTCCTGTTACGTGAAGACGTTCTGCGAGAGGACATTCTCCCCGAGCTCTGGGCCCGATACTTCGGTCCCGAGTTCGACGTCGTCGTCCTCAATCGGGACGACAAGGTGGTCTTCGCGTCATCTGAGGTCGAGGCGTCCACCTTGGTTGCTTCGGCAGACGCCGAAGCGCCGCTGTTCTCGCCTAGAAGCTACTTCGCGGACCTAGCTCCCGGAGAAGGCCCAGAGCCTCGGCGCCCGCGGGCGGGAGCGCGGGAGCGGCGGAGACCTTCTGCCGGATTTCGCGCGTCCTTTAGAGACGCCGGACGGGAGCTCATGGAAGGCCGATGGCGCCTGTTCGTCCGACACCGAGCCGGCTCCCTCGATGCGGCAGTCGCAGCGGCACGTTACCGAAATCTAGCCGTGAGCTTTGCTGTCATGGGGCTCCTAGCGGCGAGCGTCGTGCTTGCCAGCATTTCTTCACGGAGGGCGACGGAGCTCACCGAGCGCAAGATGGAGTTCGTCGCTGGCGTGTCGCACGAGCTGCGAACGCCCGTCGCCGTCATTCGCTCGGCGGGGCAGAACTTGGCAGATGGTTCCGTCTCCGAGCCGTCGCGGGTCGCGCACTATGGGAGCGTCATTGAGTCGGAGGGACGACGACTCGAAGATCTTCTCGAGCAAGTGCTGGAGCTTGCCGGAATCCAGTCGCTCAAGCGGCGGTACCAGTCGGGCTCCGTCTCCACTCGCGAGATCGTGAGCCAGGCGATCTCGGACTGCCAAAGCGTCGCGCATGACAGGGGCGTCGAGGTGACCGTCGAAACGGGCGCGGCGGACTTGCACGTTCGAGGCGATCGGGAAGCTCTCAGGCGAGCGATCGCCAACCTGATGGGCAATGCGATCAAGCACGGCGGGCGAGCCGCCAGCGTGGAAGTGTACGTCTCGAGGCGACCGGAGCATCGCGTCGCGATTCAGGTCGTGGACCACGGCCCCGGCATTCCGAGCCAGGAGCGCGAACATTTGTTCGAGGCCTTCTATCGGGGAAGCAGAGCTCAGGAGCACCAAGTTGCCGGGAGCGGCCTCGGTCTCAGTCTCGTCGATCACATCTTGCGCGAGCATGGTGGCACGATCGAAGTAGAATCGAGCCCTGGAGCGGGCGCGAGCTTCACTCTCGTGCTGCCCGGCGCCACGGAGCATGCGACGTGACGGCGGCTCGACGCGTCCTTCTCGTCGAGGACGAGCCCGGGCTCGTGATGACCTTGACGGATCGATTGAAGAGCGAAGGTTACCGGGTCGAAGCTGCGCGGGAAGGGGACGGGGCTCTCGAGATGGCGACGGCCGAGCCCTTCGATGTCATTCTGCTCGACGTCATGTTGCCGGGGAGAAGCGGCTTCGACGTTTGTCGTGAGCTCCGAGCCCGTGGTGTGGACACGCCGATTCTATTCCTCAGCGCACGAGGCGAGATCGCCGACAAAATCGTGGGACTGCAGCTCGGCGCGGACGACTATCTCACCAAACCGTTCGACATGATGGAGCTCGTGGCTCGTGTCGAGGCTCTTCTGCGGCGAAAACCGCTGCCTGAGAGATCCGGACCGGGTCGCTATAGCTTCGGCGATGTCGTCGTCGACTTTCGCAAGGCGGAAGTCGTTCGTGGGGGCGAGCCGGTCGAATTGTCCGCCTTGGAGTTCAAGCTCCTTCGATACTTCATCGAAAATCGCGAGGCGACTCTGAGTCGGGACGAGCTGCTGAGTCGTGTTTGGGGCTACGACCAGATGCCCTACTCGCGAACCGTGGACGTGCACGTGTCCGGACTCCGGCAGAAGATCGAGCCCAAGCCCTCCAGTCCAGAGTACATCGTGACGGTCCATCGACTCGGATACAAGTTTCTGGGCTAACCCTAGGCATCGCCGCCAATCAGGGGCGATGGATGACTCTCCAGATCCCGGCCTGTGCCAAAACTCGGCCCTTTCGAAATAGACGATAAATCAGCAGCTTAGTGTTTGTGTTTGCGACCGGGCCAAGGGCCGTAGGCTTTACAATCGTCTGGAGTTGTTCTCAGATTGTGCGGTCGCGGCACTGGTACGAAGCCCATCGGCCTGAAGCCCATCAACGACGGCGAGAAGCCTACGCGAAGGAGGTCAAGGCGAAGTGAAGTATCCGCGGGCGAAGATCACCACACGCCCGCAGCACCCGCGAGGGCGATGAGCTGAAGTGGGCGACCGGACGTCTTATGTGCTCGCTAGATTTAGGATTCTTGGGAGTCGTGTCGCCCGCAGGTTTCGAGACATCGAGCGCCTAAAAGCTATCCCAGAACGTCCACGTAGGAAGTCTCATCGAAGCCGACCAGCAACGTTTTCCCGACCAGCAGCGTAGGGGCACGCAGGTTTCCCGTCGGCCCTAAGAGCGTGTCCACGATTTCCTTGGACGGCTTCCCGCCGGGAAAGATTTGGACTTTCTTGCCCTTGGCGACGATGACTTTTTGGGCGGCTTTGATGAGCGCCGCAGCGTCTTTGCGGCTCAGTTTTTTCGAGGCAGAGACAACTTCCTTCGCTTCGATTTTCTTGGCGTCCATGAACTTGGACGCTCGGCGACAGCTTGTTCACCCGTTGCGGTGGTAGTACCAGTCGACTTGCTTCGGCATCCCTCTTTGTCACCCTCTTGTTGTGCCCGACCCCGTGTTCAGGTTGAAAGTAGGAGCCCTATTCTATCAGTTACTATTGATGTTACCGAGCTGCCGGCCCTACTCGAGACAGAGAACGCGGGGAGCATTCTAACGATGTGTGGCCGTTTCACACAGAAGCTGACCTGGCGTCAGATGCACGACCTCTATAACCTGACAGCATCGGCGGCCCCGCTGAATCTGCAGCCTCGCTACAATGGTGCACCGGAGGGGGCAAGGGCCACTGCAGGTCGCGCTTCTCGGCGACTCGTTTACTCATGGTGCTTGCGTGCCGCGCGAGGCATCAGTCGCCGGCCGTGTCCGCGCCGCATTTCCGGCCACGCTCAATCTCGGTATTGATGACACGGGGCCACTCCACCAATTGGGGATTTTCAGAGAATATGCCGTTTCTTTGCAGCCACAATTCGTCGTCTGGAATTGGTTCGAGGGCAACGATTTGCCTGACCTTCGCAGAAACCTCATCTGGGTACCTGTCCTTCATCATTATTGATCCAGCGGGAATGGTACCGCTGGTGGCCATACGACGAACGAAGAAACCCGGGTCGGCGCGCGCGGGCACTTGCCGAGATCACGCGATCAATGGGCCGCGGAGCTGGACAACGCAATCGCGAGGGACCCCAGCAATCGACGCGCAGCGACTAAACTGGCTCAGGCGGCGTCGCGCCATTCGTAGCGGTGGTGGAGCCCACCCACTCGCGGCAACGCGACGACTTTTGCGGTCGGTGATGGTCGGGGCGTGACGGGTCTTGAGTTCGGGGTGTCTTTGTCGAGACCCAAGTGGCAACGGTCCTCGTGGTAGTAGCTGATGTACAAGCGCATGAGCCGGACGAGATGCCGCTCACTGAGGACAACTACATGCTCTAACATCTCGCGGCGGCAGTTTCCGATCCAGCGTTCGGCGGTACCGTTTTGCCAAGGGCTGCGATAAGAAATGCGAACAGGCTTTGTGCCCATGGCCCTGATGAACTCCACCACTGCAGGGCTGAAAATCGCGTCGCGGTCAAAGACCAAGTATCGTGGTGCCGTGTCGTATGGGAACGCCTCGCGCAGTTGTTGAATCACCCACGCTGACGTGGGGTTGTGCGTCGCGTTGAAGTGCAAGATATGGCGACGGCCGTGCTCGATGACGAAGAAGCCGTACAGCAGCCGTAGCGACGCCGTCGGTACGGCGAACAGATCCATCGCGGCGATGTCGTCCTTGTGGTTCCGCAAGAACGCAATCCATCGCTTCACTTCGTCGGGTTCGGCTCGGCGGCGCGGCATGTATCGCGACACCGTCATCTCGCTGACAACGAATCCGAGCTTCGTCAGCTCAGCGTGGATACGAGGTGCACCCCAGCCGTCTTGGGCCATCGTGCGGACGAGACGACGAATCTCGGCATCAATCCGAGGTCGACCTGGATAGCGCGGACGGGAGATCCGAGCCCAGTATCGGCGGAACCGATCTCGATTCCACCGGGCGACCGTGTCGGCGTTCACGATAACGAGCCGGCTCGCCCACGCTGGCCACGAGCTTCGGAGCGCAACCCAGAATGCTCGGTCCGTGTCCTCGAGCGGTGGCCGGGGGCGCTCCTTCTTCAACGCCGTAACTTGCTGCCGCAGGGCCAGGTTTTCAATCACGAGGTCGGCTCGGCGCCGACACATCGCCCGGATCGCACGGGCGCCGAGTGAGACGAGGAAGATGAGGACACGGAGCATGGCGGCAGAGTTTGCCGTCTCAAGACCGGGATCTCAAGCGGGAGATGCGCTCGTTGGCCGAGGCGTGAACGGTGCGTAAGTCCTTGATTTCAGGAGCGGACGGATATTGATGATGCACAAGCGCGCGTTGAACATTCAGGGACATCTACTTGAGTGGCAGGCTAGCCCTGAACAGTATAGGGCAGTGCTGGCGGTGAACGGCGAGGACGTGGTGCAGCACCGCATCGCGATACCGACCCGCACGAATGCCATTGTAACCGTGCCCGATATTAGCGAAAACGAGTCCACTGCCCAAAACCTCCCAGCACTGGAGACTGAAGCCGATGTGGAGACCGCGATGAGTCAAGAAAGCACGCGGAATCTCGTGTTCCGCTTTTGGAACCTAACCATCAGCCAACGCCGCGAGGTCGCTCTGCGACTGAGTTTGATTGACGAGGCGGAGCTGACCCTTCCAGAACCCGAGCGATATGGCCTCGCCTTGTCGCGGGCAGGTGAGCGCGAGATTCTGGACCAGCTAGCGCACGAAGTCGCGGAAATGGAAGAACACTAGTGGCCAAAAAAAATCAGCTTCCGATGCATATGGATTTTCCTCGCTGGCACAATTCCATCGCGCTCGGTAGAGATCAGTCACTTCAACAGTCGCGATGGGCCGGCGTGAGCGCTCTAGTCAAGGCCGCGAAAACCAGCCAAGATATTGAGGGCTTGATCCGACTGGCTTTCAAGAGTCGCCAGCAGGCCGAGGTGGTTAAGATAAATAAGATACGACAAGCCTTTTACAGCACAGACCCGACGTTCGAGATGGACGGTAATGATCGCGAGCTCCAAGTACTAGCCGCGTCAACGCTAGCTGTCTTGATGTTGCAAGACGGCGACGTAGGTGCCGAGGCGGCGTTGGCTACGACAACTGCCTCACTTGCGGGCGCGCGCAAGCCCGATTTGCCAATGGATCTGAGCGTCCTTGCTAAAGGAGCCATCGATCAAGCGGCAGAGACCAATCGCAAACGGCCGGCCCTTGCTGCGAATCGGCAATTGAGTGCACCGAGTCTCGACTTTGGAGAAGCAAGGAGAAAGACGACGGAACAACCGGATGGAGCGGGGTTTGCAGAAGCATTCAAATTAGCGGCAGCAGACGTGAATAGGGCATTAGCCAAAATGACCGAGCAGCAAGCTAGTCGGGCGGACGACCTATCCAGAATCCTACGAGTTCAAGACGAAGAGATCCAAATGCTCTGGTGGCTAACCGGTCGGCGAAGCTTCGATCTTGACTGTAGTTTCGACACTGTGCCTGTGGAAGCCAGGCCGCTCGTCTTCGCCAAGGAACTGTCGGATAGTACGGAGTTCTTGCCAGGCCCAGGCTCAGTGAAGGGGTTACTGTCGCACGCAGGCCTTAAGGATCGTAAAAAGGTCGCGTTGTCTCACGTGATAAACGCAGCAGAAGTGGCATGGCTACGGACATTCATGTCTGAGTATGAACCGTCTCCGGTGTCCATGCCCATTCACTATGGGATTAAGCGTCAGCTCGAAACTGGCGTCGGAGATGCGTGGATTGCCGGCTGGGCGGCAGCAGTCGGCGTGGACAAGAACTTTGCAGTGTCGCCGCTCACGCTTGGCTTCCTGTTCTATTGTGAACGTTTGCTCATTCTCTTCCGTGATGAATGACACCCATGTCCAAAGACGATGATGCGAATGTCGTTTGCACGAATTCGGATTGCTCGGTTGCTGAAACAGGGAAATGTGTAGAGGGATTTGAGACGGTCGCATGTCCTCATTTTGGCCAGACGCCATCCAAGGTCACCAAAGACGAAACCACTCCAGCCATATCAAAGGCCTCAGAAGAGAGTATCCGGCTACCTAGCGCCACAACGCTTACAATCGCTGATGCTGCTAGGCTATTGCGCGCGGGAGACACTCGCATTATCGCAATCATCGGACCGAGAGATGCCGGTAAAACTAGTTTAATCGCTAGCCTTTACGACCTCTTCCAGGAGGGGCCGGTTTCTGGAGTCGAGTTTGCTCGATCCCGTACCTTGCACGCCTTCGAACAAACCTGCCATGACGCGCGCGCCGCTTCTCGAAGGAACGTGCCTCACATCAATCGGACCCCTCTGGGTGAAGTGAGATTCTACCACCTTGACATTAGAGGTGGCCCGGCTGGGGAATCACTCTCGCTCGCGATGGGCGACCGCGCCGGTGAGGAATATTGCAACGCTACAGACGATACAACGATCGTGTCTGGTTTTCCGGAAGTTCGGCGCGCCGACTCCTTAACTCTATTGGTCGATGGCCGCCGCCTGGTCGACAACGGCAGACGCCACAACCTGCGCAGCGAGATCAAGATGATCGTTCAATCGCTGGTGGACGGAGACGCCGTGCAACTCGGTCAGCGCTTGGCAGTCGTCTTGACGAAGATCGATATCGTCCAGGCTTCGACCCGTTGCGCACGCGCCGAAAGTGATTTCCAGAACCTTTTGTCCAGCCTCGAGAAACTGTTTAGTCATGTATTTTCGACAATTGAGCCATTTATGATTGCGGCTTCCCCAAAGACTGATGCTGTGCCACGTGGGACGGGCGTGCCTGAACTCCTTACGTTCTGGCTCAAGCGTGCGATAGTCACGCCAACCGCTCCACCATCAAAGCCTTCATTCGAACGTGCGTTTGCAAGGTTGCAGCCCCTCGATGACGTGGAGGGGGAAGCATGAACGAACGTTCCGTTGTCATCATCGGACTTCCAGAATCCGGCAAGACAACGTTTCTAGCTGCGCTGTGGCACTTAATCACAGCACGTGACGTTGAAACGATTTTACGCTTCCACACGCTGCGCGACGGCGAAAGCTCGCACCTCAATGCGATCGCTGCGCGCTGGCGAGATGCCAAGGTCCAAGATCGAACGGCCCTTGGCGGCAATCAGCTAGTCAGCATGAACTTGCAGGACGTAGGCGGCACACCGATTCGCGTCACCTTTCCCGATGTGGACGGCGAAGTCTATCGGCGGATTTGGGAGGAGCGAGATTGTGAGGCAGACATCGCGGACATCTTGAAGGCCACAGGCGTTCTGCTCTTTATCCACGCCGACACAATCCGCCAACCGAAGTGGGTTATTGATGAGGTCGCGCTATCGAAAGACCTCGGTTTGACGGTCCAGAACGGGGAAGATGTAGCATGGCACCCTAGGCTCGCTCCCACACAAGTTAAATTGGTGGATTTGCTCCAACTTCTTTTCACCGAATCGCTCAACGTTGGGCCTCGGCGCCTAGCCATAATGCTTTCGGCATGGGATAAAGCGGTCGGCGAACATCTGTCTCCACAAGACTACCTCGAAGCAAAGTTGCCTCTATTTTCGCAGTATCTACGTCAGGGTGCTGATAGATGGACGTGGCGCACCTACGGCGTGAGTGCTCAAGGTGGCGAGTACGACCCAATCGAACCTGGTCACGCAGGCAGGAAGGAAGCTGAGGAACTGCGCGATCTCGATTGTGCATCAACGCGCATCCGCCTCATTTGCAGCACCCAGGAGACGCACGACTTAACGGACCCGCTCGCATGGCTCATCGAGTAAGACTCGATAATACGACCCTGAAAATTCACCAAGCTCTCCACGGCTACGCCGATGGGCATCGGCAACTCGCAGCGTCCGTCCAGCTTGAACCGCGTGACATAAAGTTGATGCTCGTGCTCAGCGACCTATCAGGTCCGGGCACACGCATCGATGATCGTGGCTATCTGACCGGCTATCCCTTACCTGAATCCAGGATGTATGCCTTGGCGCGCACTTGGGCGGCGCCGGAAATGCCTCGTCCGGGATGCGTCTGGACGCATACTCTTTTGATCGGTTTTTCTGAACTTGCTGAACTGGCGGATCCAGTCTCGATTGCGTCTCTGTTTCGCCGGCCAGATATGAGCAATATCGCCGGCTTCGCGTCTGAGCTATCCCTCTCTGTCGGAAGCCCTTTGGACCTCGACACCTACGAATTAGACTTTGCCAGGCCGCTTCTAGCAGCTCTATACGAAGAACCGCACGGTCGGGTAATTGCGGCGCGCCCGCCTACACTGGATGTTGATTCTGTCGTAATGGCGGTGTGGACGCAGCAATGGCCGAGGCTGCGCCGAGCGTTCCGCTTTTGCACAGCGTCAACAGCTGACCGCTCGACTGATTCGAACGCCTTTGACCTTCAGCTTCTGCCGTCACTGGACCGAAGCGTCCGGTCACGTTTTGCGAACGCAGTCGAAGCCGACGTCTTTGCGTCACTGAAGGAAGAGTGGCTAGACGACACAGTGCTGGATCTCGCGCAGGCTGATATCGGAGGGTTGCGAACATTCTTGCGGCGCGCCGGGGGCGATATCGAATCAGGGCGCGAGGCGTTTCGATCGTTGTGCCATCTCCATAGACTCGTTCAAGTACTCAACACAAGCAATGAGTCCATCGATACCGTTGTTTCACTGCTGGACGGTGAATTCGGCCCGATGCAGGCCAGGAACGTTCGTGGAGTCGTTGCCACCGCCGCCATTGAACGATCCGGCGAACTCGATGACCAAGCGCTCGACTTTCTGGTTCGCCATTTGGAATTGGCTGCGCCGGAATCTGTGTCCACGAACAGTGGGAGTTTAGGCCGTGAAATCTGGAGGCGCCGCCCAGACCTTTTCACCAAGATGTACGAAGGCAACCACATGGAACGCATGGTCTCAGAAAGTGCTTTTGTGGCTCTCAGCATTGATGAGTTGGCGGAAGGCATTATGAAGACACCGAGGCTCGCCATTGTCGCGCTGACTCACCGTCCCGATCTTGTAGGACACACCAAATTCTGGTCGCGCGATGTTGTTCCGGTTGATGCGGCGTTCGCGGTTCTCAGCGAATTCTGTGAATTGCGGCAGGCTGGTTTGAAAGCGATGGTGGCGGCCAAGCGCGATGACTTGGCTGCAAGGGCGGCCCGCGAAATCCATCTGGTCGAACTTCTCCAAGCGATAGCTGGCGCGTTCGATAACGCAACCAATAGAGAGAATATCGGACCATGGCTTGCGACCGCAACATCCGACCCAGCAAAGGTCGCTCAGTTCTTTGTGCAAGGGCAAACCCTATCGTTACCGCTACTCACTGCAATCGCTCACGTGATTCCACCTGATGCCGTTCCGAACGATTATGGTGAAGATCCTTGGTTGATTGCTATTCGTGCTTGGGAAGGTTCCGTGCCCAGATGTGAATATTTGTTCCTCTCATCGTATCTCCTGAGTCGAGCGCTCGGTCAGCAATCGAACAACCCCGGCGAACTTGCTCAGAGTACCTTCGAGGCAATTCATAAGGCAGTAAGCGTGGGTAGACTTCCTGAAGAAGCGTGGGCAATGCTTGAGAATAGGCTTCCGTGGTCGCGTAGCTGGATGTACTGGGACCGATGCGCACAGATCCGCAGGGCTGTTGGAGACTTGTTTGTCGAGCGCAAGCTTTCCCCTGAATCGTTCTCTCGAATGGCAGATGACGATCAAGTATTCGCAATGACAGCTGAGACGGTCGCGCACCGCCGCCGCGGACGGACTTTCTTGAAGCGGGTACACGGCTGGCTGAAAGATGATGGCGCACAGCACAATGCTGCTCGAATTCTGATCATTGAGGAGCTCATCAATTAGGCGATGCCCGTCCTGTGCCAAAACTCGGCCCTTATCTCATCCAGTCGTTTCGCAGCGCCCACACCGGTGTGATCCGCAAAAAAGAAGATCGCGTACCGCTGGATCGACTTTTTGCGGAGCACAGGCCCACATCCACGCCGATGGTACGCAAAACGCCACAGAGGTCACCCGTCGGCGCGAGATCGCTCGCGTGTCCTTCATCATCATTATTACTGTATTAGTGTAGCCGGCACCGTGGGCGTCAGCGGAGGCAACGTCCGGCGCCGGCGCAGCGGGCTTCTGTTCAGGCTCTATCTTCTGGCGGAGCGGGGCCGTGCCAGGCACTATTCTCTCGCACCTCCCCGAGAACCCCGTCCTGTGCCAAAACTCGGCCCTTTTGAAATAGCCGATTAATCAACAGCTAATTAGGATATGATTAACTACCTGCTATGCGTGGTCCACTTGACGGAGAAGCTTACAGATCATGCACTGGGCGTCCGCCAGGGTGACGAACCAGTGCTGGTTGAGGGATTCGTCGCGGAAACGACCGCTGAAGCTTTCGGCGAATGCGTTCTGTGGCGGTTTGCCGGGCTCGATGAATCGGAGCTCGACCCCCTTTTCGTAGGCTCAGGTTAGGATCTGAGCCGGGATACCGACATTGGCGAAACTCAGCCAGTGTCGAGGCGGTCGTAACAGAGCCGTATGTAAGACTATGATCGACCGCCGTACATTGAGATGTCGTGGCTGTGATTCGAAGATTATCACGCGCACTCAAGTTGGGTACCGCGACAGCCAAACAAACTCGTTCGCGTGTCCGAAATGCGATATTCAACTTGAGTACGTCATGGACCTTGATCAGAAGAATGTTGCGCTATCGTACCGTCAGCCCACGAATGCTGACTGGGTCGACGACGAGGAAGGTGCGATCGCGACTCTGACGTTTAGCGACGCGAATCCCGTGTCGGTCTCGGTCGCTCCCTTAAGCCCATTTATTGCGACCTTCGGGAATATTGAAGACATAGACGACTACACACGGTCTGAGGGCGTTCGCCAGCAGTTTGCGTGCGTTGATTATAACTACATCGAGCGGTGCATCGTTCACTTCGAACGTGGCGATTGGGAGTTATTCGATAAGGCGTCTCCTCCGAACGGCACGAGAGAAACCTCACCGCGGCACCGTTTGATCGCTCTTTACAATGCAATTCAAGCCGGTTTGTCTAACTTCACGCTTACGCCCAGGGCGGAACGCGACCGCGTTCTGCATCGGTTTAACTTTGCCCGCTCACACCGGCGGGACTTTATTCATGATCTCGCAGACTTGTACGTGGGAAGCGGGCGCATGTTGAAGCTTTGGAAGGAGCTCGCTACCGTTCGACGAGCGTTTCTCGGCTGCTACAACGAGGGGTTGCATCTACTCGTGCAAATTCGCTATTGGCGCGAGGACCTTCGTGACTTGACCGAGCTCAAAGTGTCCATGAAGCAGTTCGACCGATTCAGGCAACTCTACATCGATTCTTTCGAGACGCTTTGCCGCCTACTGGTTCTCGCCACAGTGGTGGAGGCGGTAATTCATACACATAGCCTGAACGTGCCGCTGTCTAGGCGATCCATGTCGTTAGACGAGTTCGAGGCGTTACCGAACGGAGTGAAACGCGAACACTTCGTCAAGTCGGTTGTCGGAGATCTATTTGCTGACGTGCTGGACATGAAGCTACGGAACGGCATCAGCCATCATGAAGCTCACTACGATGCTGGTATGGACGAGATCGTACTCTACGACACGAAACAGCCAGCTACGGTCGGACGGAGAATCGGATACACCGAGTTCTGCGATAAGGTCCTACGACTATTTGCGGCAGTTGAACTCGCAGCAACGTACCATCATGCGTTACACATTCAGGCAGATGGCCGGCTTAGTTAGGAAGTGTGTCGTTTAAGAATACGAATTGGCGGCCAGTTCCTCGACGGCGCTCGCCACCGGAGCATGCGGAACGTATGACGGTCTCGTGTCCGGAAATACGAACGGAGCCCGAAAGCCCAAGTCCTAGTGTTTCGGTTCAGCTGGAACATGACAGTCCTGAAGTTAAAATACGCACATGGAAAAAGGAGCTGTCATGAGCAAAGGTCGTCGTCGTCACACTGCGGAGCAAAAGGCAGAGCTGTTGCGCCAGCACGTTGCCGAGAAAAAGCCGGTCTCGGAGGTATGCAACGAGGCAGAAATCCAGCCGAGCCTGTTCTACACATGGCAAAGGGAGCTATTGGCTGGAGCCCATACGGTGTTTTCGTTCCGTCGTGCGCCGAGCCGTGAGAAGGAGCTAGAGGAGAAGCTCTCCCGTCTCGCGGCGAAGGTGGCCCGTAAAGATCAGATCATCGCTGAGGTGACCGAAGAGTACGTGACACTCAAAAAAAAACTTGGGGAAGCCTGAGTGGTGCCTGGATTCCCCATGACCGTCGTGACGAGGTTGTCGACTTCGTGAACACAATCGCCACCAAGACCCAGCTTCCGGTCCAGCAGATCGTTCAGTGGTGCGGGGTCGCTCGGGGCAAGTTCTACGACTGGCGCAAGCGGTACGGGAAGGTGAATGAGCACAACGGCCTGGTGCCGCGGGATCACTGGATCGAAGAATGGGAGCGCCAGTCCGTGATCGACTACTTCGACTGCCACCCCGTCCTGTGCCAAAACTCGGCCCTTTTGAAATAGACCATCAATCAGCAGCTTAGTGTCCGTGTTTGCGAAAGGTGCAAACTGCTGACCCGCTGAGCGTTCGAGTATTTGGACCAGACGGGATTGAAACTCTGCCCTTTTTTGGGACTTGCAATGTCTAGCAATAAACCCCCGAGACGATCAGCAGCGGCGGGTTCTCCAGCGCCAGCGCGTACAGCCGGAGTTGACCGAAGGCGGCGTCCAGATCGGCCCGCTTGCCCTTGTACTCCCAGGCGAAGTGATGGCGCTTCCAGACATCGGCCCAGCCGTCGCCGCCGGTGTCCTTGCGGGCGCCCCGCTCGAAGCAGTACGTCTCGCCGCTCGGGTCGGCCTCGGCCGGCGTCGGTTCGTCGAGCAGCCGGCACAGGTCGATGAAGTGCTCCTGCGCCGCTGAGCGCTCCTTGAGCGCCGAAGCACGCCACTTGTCGATGAACTCGTACGGCGTCATGGGCGTATTCAGCGTAGCCGATGACGCCGCGCCCCGCCACGCCTCGCGGTCTAGCTGCTGATTCCTCCCCAGAACTCGCCTGACGATCCGCCGCTTCGAGATGCTCGGCGCCGCATTCCGGACGTGAGCAAGGCACGAAGGGCCGAGTCATCGTCCTGGTGCCGCGCGATAACCGTACGGCGCGACGAGGCCGCCAACTGTAGGTTCAGTTGGGAGAGTCCGTGTTCGTCTATAGCGCGAACGTGGGGCACGACGTGCCGCGGCGTCTCAGCACCATCGGGTCCAGCTACGAAGCAGTAACCGGGAGTCATGGGGTACATGAGGCACCAGCCTCCTCCACCCGCGGAGGTGACCAGTACAGGTTCATCCGGCCGGACGAAGCCCGAATTGGACACCGTGCTCCACATTTCCCAGCGCCGGCTGAGGAGCCGTTGGTACATCTGCGCGAACACGGTGTTGTTCGAAAACAACGTTTCGTACACTCGTCGCAGACTCCCGACATCTGTCGGAAAATCGAGACCCTGTTCGGCAATAAACCTGCCCACTCTCGGAAGAAGACGCAGGATGAAAGCAGGCGTGCGAATACACTGAGTGGCCAAGTACGCCACCCACTGTTTCGTCTCGTCCTCGTTTAGTGGAACCATCTGCAGGAGCTTCTTGTAGGGTTTCCCGGCATCGCCCTCAACCAAGCTGAGCAGGTGTTCGAGCCCCTGCGAATACAGAAACGACTCCTGACCCCAACTCCGGGCTCGAACGTCTTTCCCGCGAACTATTCCATCGACACCAAGCTCGTAGACGCGCACCTTGTCCGCGGAAGCCCAGTACTTGTTGCTGAATGCGGAGCTGAAGTGCTGCCGCCGGCTGCCATCGTGCGCCGGTCGCCGAGAAATGCGCTTCGCGGACTTCGCAGAATCCGGCGGGATCATGGGGAAGCGGTTCCACCACTGCTCGCACAGCGGTAGCCACACGTGGTCCGCCAGAATCGTAGCTGTGTTCTCGATCCCGTCCTGTGCCAAAACTCGGCCCTTTTGAAATAGACCATAAATCAGCAGTTTAGTGTCTCTACTAGCTGCGAGAGGAGATTCGGTCGTCTCGATTTCCTCCTCAGGTCCGTACCTAGTGGATACCAATCACGTTGGAAAATGGCTCCAGTCGAACCGAGGTCGGTTGCGTGTCCTTCATCATTATTATAGTCGGAACCCTGGGCATCAGCGGAGGAACCGTCCGGCGCAGCGGGCTTCTGGTCAGACTCCATCATTGTCCTCCGCCGTGATTCGGCCACGGGCGCTCGGCGACAGGCGGGGCGGACACGGACTCTATGCAGTCGGACGTGGATACCCGAACTCGTCTACTGGATGACTCGCCGCGAATAGCGCCTTCGGAATACTCCGCTGGCCTTCGGGAAGGTGCAAACTGCTGACCCGCTGGGCCTTCGAGTATTTTGACCAGACGCGTTCAAGTTTTTGACACGACGGCATTTGCCCGAGGTGCTCTTCGCGGCATCCTCAACGGCCGGACACCCATCCCGTCCTGTGCCAAAACTCGGCCCTTTTGAAATGGTGCTTATATACATGACTAGACAAGCCCCTATTTGGATTCACGAATCAGAAAAAAGCCCTCATAGATGAGCAAGGAGACCGCAAACGGCACCATAACCAGCCACAAGGTCCCGCTCTCCAGTCCACTGCCCGCCATCTTCGCCAGGTAATTGTAGGCGTACAGATGAACCAGCGCCCCCACCAGGACCGTCACCACGAGCCGAGGCCATTCGGTTTCGCCCCGCATCGAACCGAGGATTTTCTCGACGAAAACGAGCACGAGGGCGACGACTGCGAAAGGGTCGATCCAATCGAATATGGGCTTGGCCGCAGCGGGATTGACGGCGTAGAAGAAGTTGTTGAGCGTCAAAACGAAAGCTACGCCGAGCATGAAGCATCCTTTTAGTGACCGCATATTTCATCTTCTCCTATTCTTCTGTCGTGTCTAGTCATGGATATAAGCCCCTTTGAAATGGACCATAACTCAAGAGCTTATCTTCAAATTCCCTCTTATTTCGGAACAGGGAATTACCATCTAACCATTTTAGATACAGATGGTTACCACGTCAAAAACGGCCCGATCAGCCTCAAAAATGGCCCAAATTCCCTGTTTTTCCCTGTTATTGATGGTTTCCAGCCGAGACCGGATAGCTCCAAACTGTCCCATCCGCCACCCAGTCTGGCTAATTGCGGCACTGCAGAGACGGACGAGATTTTCCGCGCGGTTGGCGGGGTTTTGCAGGATCAGGTGTCACCAGAGACGCGCTATAAGGGCTGAACAGGCCTCATTTTCGATATTGGTCTCTAATCTCGATTTTCGAGTGCCACGTTTGCGCCAAATAGGGGAGCGGGCCGCTGACCGGGCCATGCGGGCGGCGGAAAAGAGGCCACCCGAGAGGCCCAGAAGCCGGGGATACCGCGGCGTAGCGGGCTAGCACGTTCTGGTCCAGGTGCGGCCCGGGCCTCCTTGATGTCCATCTTTCCCCAGGCCTGGATCCAGGCCTTTGCCCGGGAGCGTGGCATCCCGTTTCTGGACGGTGTTTCCCTGCCACGTACGGGGGAACCCGAATCGGCGAGCAGCCGACAGCGCAATCGCAACATTGCAGCACAAGCTCGGCTCGGCAAACGAAAGTGGCACACAGAATCGGGCTACAGCAAACGGAGCAAAGTCGAGACAACGTTCCATCGCTACAAGGCTATCGCAGCGAGTTGCGATCTTCTTTTTTGCGGACGACAGGTACCAACGCAGAAGCGTAGCGGGTGTGGCAACGGACGCAATCTGGGCCAGCGCCTCGCGGCCCAAAGCCTGGGCCTTGACGGCGAGCCTGCGCCGCTCGTCGTCCGAGAGACTGAGACGCTTGCCCCGAAGCCCGGCTCGGAGCACACGGTTCTCCTCTTGCTGGTAGTCGATCACATCCTGCTGCTGGCGGTTGACCCAGCCAGCTAGAACGAGCAGTAGGAATTGCACGTGGTACGTCATCATGGGTCTGAAGATAACACCCTCGGGCTAGACGATTGTAAAGCGCACGGCCCTTGGCCCCGGCACAAACACAGACACTAAGCTGCTGATTTATGGCCTATTTCAAAAGGGCCCAGTTTTGGCACAGGACGGGAGGCAGAGCCAGCCCTGGACATAGTTGGTCGTCGCCATCGCTGGTTGGCTCCAGCGTGACCAACAGGCCGCTATCGTTTGTGTTTTTGGACACGACGCGAGCACCTCCGCCTCAAGCTGCACCGGGGGACGTCGGATGTCCCGAATGTCCAAGAGCGGCAAGGGCCGACATTAACGGACGGGAGGATCGCTATTAAACTCCAGCACGAGATGAAATACCAGAACTTCAGACTTGCGTCCGTTGTGTGGTGAATATGGAACCCTGCAGAACAATGTCTCGTCTGGGGATGTATGTATCCGGTGCTTGAAGGTTGGAATAGGCGGAACCCTAGCAGAGAGCGCACTATCGATCTTGGTGAGCCAATACGAACGGTCACCACAAATCGTATATGCGACCATTCCACCAACTTCATGATCGGTATAGGGCTCGTGGGGATCGGAGAATCGTTCTATTCCATCTTTCGAAAGGTACGAACGCGCGATATCGCTGGCCCTCACAAGACACTTAGCTTCGATGCGAAGGTCGAGGATTTCAGAGCCCAGCCTATACACACGGATGTCGGTTGGTTTGGCGTGCCTGCCGATGCCCTTCTTCCGGCGTCGCGGGGCTTCCAACGAAAATTGGAGCCCGTCGACATCAACAAGATCATCGTACGCTGGTTCAAGGTTCAGAATGATAGCTTCCCTGAGAGTCTCAATCACTTCGACGATGGCTTCAGAGACTGCGGTCTCTGATGGAATTCTTACATGGCCTCCCTTCTCCAAACGAGCTTTGACCGGACGCCACCAACCTTGAAGTGTCGTATAGCGAGATTGGCCTTCTGGGCTCCGAATGCGCTTTTCGGCTTCTTGGAACAGACGAATAACCTGATAAACAGTATGCTCCCACAACAGGTCCCGGGCCTGATTAGATACAGCATCGCTTCCAAGACTCGTCGGGGAGAACTTAGTCATACGCATGCCGCGAACGAAGCACGTTCTCGGAGATTGCACGCGCATCTGCATATGCCTGCTCAATCGTCCAGGCCCCACGTGTCCATGGTTTTGAAACTTCCGCGCATGACAAGTAGGGGTCGTACACGATGTGTCCATGAGGACTGAATTCAGCGCGCGACGGCGCCTCATGGAAGACAGCGAGTGTTTCCTTATCGGGGATAGGACCAGCCATTGATTTTCTGACAATACGAATCGTGATGTAGGCGAAGCCTTCGTGTTCAGCCGGATCTGAGAGGCTATATTCAATGTGGGCTTCGGGTCCAAACTGCTGCGACAGCTGCCTTATCAGCATGGAGCGATAGTGGACAACGGAATCCGCATCCGGAGGCCTGAGGCTGTCATCTGGAATCTGCGCGTCTTCATATCCGTGTCTGAAGCTAGCGTATTCTTCCACCGCGCCTATGAAGGAATCGTCCAGACCCACCTTGTCGGTAAACAGCCTCGTCAAGTCGGTCTCGCTGAGAGCCTCAAGTCGATGAAGATCGGCATCACCGACCTCTTCAAAAGGGAAAGGAATGTTAATTAGGTCATTCTTCTCAAGTCGTGCTCTGTCGAGTAGTCGTGTTCTTCCGAACAAGGCGTAAAGATAGCGGGCGACGTCAGAGTTGAGGAACCGGGCCACTCCCCGTAGTGCCGCGGCGCTCGGTTGTTTCGAAAGTGGGTGTTCCAGAAAATAGAGTGCATTGAAGCTAGAACCGAAAGCGATTGGTTGCTCTATAAACGTCACTTCATTCATGTGCCTTGGAATGAGGACTATGTTCCCGGAGAACATCTTCACGAAGGGTGCATTTGGGTAGTTGCGTGCTACCTGTTCGTGAGGATATGAACTAAACTGGAGCTCATCCAAATGGAGGCGCTCACGGTAATCCGTCGCGCTTAGTAAGAGCGCTCGCGGAAGTCCGGTTTGGTTCGGGCTTCCGCCGCGGGACACAGCCAAATGCGTTTTGGCGAGAAACGTACTAAACGTCGAATCATACTTCGACGCCCAGAGTGTCAGGTAATTGGCAAAGCGCCGGTCGATTGGCCGGAGCATCAAGGTCCAGAACCAAGAGGCGGCAGAGCGCGTTAGATCGCGCAGGCGATAGTGTTCGATGTCAGACTCCGAGACAATGATGGACCATAGATGGCCGTGCTCTCCAATGGGTTGCGAGGTTAATAGCGGCGAATAGACCCAAACCGGATCCAGAACCTCGGGTTGTTTTGCTTGAGCGAAGATAGCGAGTGTCGGATTGCGGGCTCCCTTGAACAGTCGATATCGAAAATGAGACAGGTTGGCGAAGCCAACAAGCTTCGTCTGCTTGGCCAGCGCATTGGGAAACGCAATTGCTGTTCGTGCGACGAAACTGCGTGTCGAGACTAGAATCCCTAATACTCCGTTACGCGCTATAAGATCGCGTAGAATCTTCCAGACGAATAGCTCCGACAGCCGCTTGTTAGTGACTGGACACTTGGACGGATCAAGTTCGTCGAAGAACACGATGGCGGGTTCAAGACTTGCATGGCGTTGCTCTATCTGCGATGCGACACGCTGCACATTCGTGCGATCGGACCTCCTCCCCATGCTACCCCAGGGCGGATTTCCGATGACGTGCGTGAAACGGCCGACTTCATCTGCGCCATGCTTGTTGATAGTGAATACGTCCCGATTAAGAATATTCTCCGTGAGTGGTGGGAACACCCGTTCCCGCTTCATCAGTTTGCGCAAGGCATCAATCGCTGTGTTCTCAACGTAGTCGAGCAGTGTGAGATATAGGCTGAACCGCGTAACATTAGCTGCTTGCGGATTGCGCTCGATGCCGAAAATTGACTCTTCGAGTAAAGTCCTTGCTTTCTTGAAGTGCTCGGCTTTCCAACGGCTACGAGGCATCGTTCTTTCGAGAATTCGGCGATACGCGCCTACGAGAAAGATGCCGGAGCCGGCCGCCGGATCGAGCGTTCGACTTGCTGCTGTAAAGGGTCGGATTCGATCGACTTCATCAAGAACGTAATCGACGAGGAATGGCGGAGTGTAGAATGCTCCGTCGTCGTTCTTGTCGTTGGAGGATTCTAAGAGAAGGAAAAGCTCATAGATCGCAGAAAGTGTTTCGGTCCGAAGCGTTGCAAAAGAGACATCGAGAAATCCGAGCTGCCTTGTTCCTTGTCGAAGGAGATCGCCGTGGCGGATTGCGCGACGTACAAGATGTAGCGCTTGAGATGGTATACGCTTCCGGTCAGCAGCGCTGATGGGAAAAATAGCACCGTTCATGATATCATCGATACGATCAAACAGTGCCCATACTTCGCTGGCTGGCCACGCCTGGTCGGCGATGTCGACGCGTCCGGCTTCGAGGAGAGATCGCGCAATATCTCCGCATAACGGCTTGGCGTTGCTGTCCTTAAGACTTGTGAGCCATGATGCGGTAACGATGCCCCGGTCGAGCAAGACGAAGAAATAGATGAAACGGCCGATGATAGAGTTGACCAAAAGAGCGCGCTGTTCCAGGTCGTGAAACTGCCCGCGCACCTCATTGTTGAGTTCTGTTATCGCGTCGAGAATGGCGCTATCGACACGACTACGCCGGTCGATAGCGTAGTCGTTCCAAACTACCGAACTCTTCAACGACACAGCCGTTAGCGAGGTCAGCTCTGCAGGAATCGCCTGATCGTCGGCGAGTCTGTCCCAGGGGACGGATATCGGATGTGCACTTGGTGGTGTCAAGCTCTTGCGGATTTGTAGGGCGGTCGGGGTCGCTATCAGCAATATGGGGACAGTGCCCTGGCTCCAAACTAGCCGATGAAGCGAATCCGCCTCTTTCTCATCGCGGCTGATCGCAAAATACAGAATGGGTGCGTACTTGTTGGGCTGGTCCAACCGGCTGGAAGGAAAGCCGAATACCGCATGGACATGTATAGTATTAAAAGCCTGCCGCACGACATGGCGGCTAGTGACGGCCTTGTAGTCAGCCCAGCGTCTGATCAATGCCGGGTTGTCGGCAAAACCGAGCCGACTCATCACCCGCTCGAGGCGAAGGGCGAGTTGGTCTGAATCTGTGATTAGCGGTTCTGTGGACATCGGCGACTGTCTATGGGGTCATGTTCCTGGGTTCCCCTCCGTGCTGCCCAACGTACTCTCTTTCTGGGCGCAGGGGCACGGATTGACACTGGTGCGGGGGGGTCTCAACGCACAGGCCCGGTGCGCGCCGACGATGTGCGATGCGGGCCTGCCAAGCTGAGACATCTACTGAGCATGTTACACTCAACAGTGGCCGCAGTCTGCTGCAAAGCGGGACTGCGCGCTCAAGGGCCTCCCCTGAGGATCGACGTGTACCGGAAGAAGGCATCTTCCACACGGACCTGCCGATGGTACTCTGCGTCCTTCTTCCACCGTCGCCACCCCGTCCTGTGCCAAAACTCGGCCCTTTTGAAATAGGCCATAAATCAGCAACTTAGTGTCTGTGTTTGCGACCGGGCCAAGGGCCGTGGGCTTTACAATCGTCTTGGGCGGGCGGGTCGTCACCATGCAGATGACCTCCTAGTCGAGAGCGAATATCGAAGCGTCCAACGCCAGCTGTGTGACCTCAAGTGGCCGCCTTCCGTTCCAGTGGATTTTGTGCGCGACTCCTGACCGTCGGTGACGTGTGTCGACTCGTGCGGGTGAAAGGATGTTCTAGGCGGTAGCCGGCACCTATGTCAATTCCGGCTTCGTTTAGGCGATCCAGTATTCCGAAAAGCTGCTCGATGCGCTGTCGCTGTGGCTTTGGCACTGAATCGACCAGTACTTGATAGTCTTTTTCTCGGTCACCCGGCTCCGAGCTCATAAGTACTCCCTTGTGTGCATGACCATGAACTCTCCGCCATAGTTCTTGTAGACGTAGTCAGAGAGCAACGAGAAGTACGACAGAAGTTTCTCACTGAGTTCCTTATTCTGATCGAAGTCATCGATTCGAAGCTTCAAGACATCCCGTACCGTCCCCATTGAGATGCCCCGCCCGTGCGAGTGCCACATCTCATTGTTGCTCAAAACGTTAGCTATTTCTTCGGCCCTTTGCTTCTTCATCTCCTCGGTTACTTTTATCCCGCAGGTCTCCGTCTTCTCCCAGTCCTTAAATTTGTAGGTAGTCAGCCACTTCTTTAGAAGTGTAACCGCGAGATTTCGGGCCTGTTCGTACTGGTGTAGCTCGGCAAGGTCGAGCTTCATCAGGAGGCCAAGTTCTGCGTCCGTAAGCTCGCCGTTCTTTGACTTTTCGATGAAACGATCAAACTGTGCGAGATAGGATACGGCAGGGACCAACTTGTCGTCGCGGACTATCTGCGGGTCAATCGGGCCGAGTCGCGAGAAATAGTTCATATGAATTGCGTCTCCAGACATGACGAAGATCGTCCCAGCGGAGAAAGCTACATCGGGGACGTAGAATTCGACCTCCTCGTACTTGTGCCGAAGAACATCGACCATCCGCTCGACTATTTCGACAACACCCCCGCCAGTCTGTAGGACGACAGCAATCCTTCGCCTCCGTCCTTGCTCCGGAATCGAACCGATAGCGTCGCGCAGGTTGTGTTCGGCCCCGGCTCGAATTGGACCGATGGCTGCAACCACGTCCGAGTAGAGCAGCTCCTCTAACTCACCGATGCTCTTCTGGAGTTGTCGCTGCGCGACCACGGTCACACTCTCTCGTTCCTGCATTGCCTTCGGGCTGTTACGCGAACCCAACCTTGAATTCAATGATGGCAGCACTGAAGGTGGCTACGCAACTGCTTGCTTGGCGCTTGAATGTGGTGCTTCCGCAATCAAGTGATGGAATGGACTCCTCCGCTGACATAGACGGCATCGATGTGCCAAAGTCAGTCGAATACGCATCGAAAAGGAGGAGTCCGAATGAAAGATACGACGATCGCTGTGGATCTTGCAAAGAACATCTTCGAGATTGCCATCTCGGGAGAAGCGGGGAAGGTGTCCAAGCGACTCCGTGTGAGTCGACCCAAATTGGTGTCGTTCTTTGCCAAACAGAGCGCTGCCACCGTGCTTCTCGAAGCCTGCGGCTCGGCTCACTTCTGGGCAAGGACGTTGCGACGGTTGGGACACGACGTCGTCCTGCTCCCACCTCACCTCGTGAGGCCGTATCGACGCGGGAGCAAGAACGACCGCGCCGACACGAAGGCGTTGCTCGAGGCCTACAGGAACGAGGAGCTTCTTCCCGTACCCATCAAGTCCGTGCACCAGCACAGCCTCGCCGCGCTCCATCGCCTGCGCTCAGGATGGCTCTCCACACGGACCGCACGCATCAATGCCGTACGCGGGATCCTGCGCGAACTCGGATTCATCATCCCAAAGGGCGCTCACTTCGTCGTGCCCGCCCTCTTCGAACTCGTCGAAGACACTGATTCTGATTTGCCCGACGTGCTCCGTTCGCATCTCCGTGATGCCTGCTCCGAGATTCGAGACCTCAAGGACAAGTGCGCTGGCATCGAGCACGAGTTCAAGGCGCTCACCAAGCAGCTTCCTGAAGTCCAACGACTTCTCGCCATTCCCGGCATCGGACTTCTGACCGCGACCGCCATCGTGGGCTTCGTCGGCGATCTTCGCCGCTTGGGCGTGGGCGCTCTTTCTTCAGCGCCCTCACTTGCTGCCGCAAAGCGACGTTCTCCAACACTAGGTCGGCGCGGTGCCGACACATCGCCCGAATGGCACGGACGCCAAGTGAGACGAGGAAGACAACAACGTCGAGCATAGCGGCCGAGTTTCGCCGTCTTCGGCCCGGAATTCAAGCGGAGCGTAAGTCCTTGATTTCGTGGGCGGAGCAGTTTTGACGATGCACAAGGTTGATCGCCAGCGCGCCGTCTTATATCGTCTCCGTCTCGAATCTTAGAGTGGCACTACATACGAAGCCGAAAGGAGACCACCATTGGGCAGGTTCAAGCGCGCCGAGCCGATTCTGGTCGCGGCGGAACACTGGAAGCGCCGATGCCTCCTCGGTGAGCGATCCTTGTTCACCGACCGATCTCTCTGGACTCGCTCAAACTTCCAAGAGCTACAGGAAGTGTACGTGGAGAAACTCGACGATCAGTCTTCGGACTCGTTCCTAGTAAAGTTGAAGCGCCAGCTTGAGCCCAGTTCGCCGGACGCCAAGTGCCTATGGGCCGAACTGACTTGGGTGTATCGCTTGATCCAGAACCGACAGTCCATGAGACCCGCAAACAAGCGAGCGCGGATCGTCGAGATATGGAAGTGGTCGAGGCGAGACTTCCCTGAAGACCATGAGCTCCTGAACGACGCAGTGCTCGGAGCGGGAGTCGTCACCCCGGGCACCGCGTACAACACGCTTGCCTGGAAGGAATTTCGCTTCTTCGTGGTCGCCATGCTGGACTGGTCTTCGCTGGAGGTAAACGAGCGCAAATCCCTCCTCGATCGCGCATGGGACTTCGCGTCATGGCTGGACGCCACCAAGTTTGCCGAGAATCGCATGTTCCGACATGCGCTCCTGTTCCTGCTCTTCCCTGACGAATTCGAATCGATAGTCTCCAACCAGGTGAAGAGACAGATCTTCAACCGACTGCATCAAGGCGACCGTCCTGACACCTCCAACGCAGTCGAGCTCGACCGAGCCCTGTTCGCAATCCGTCGCCGCCTCGAGAACGAGTATCCCGGTGAGGTTCACTTCTACCGGCCCCCGATCAAGGAACTCTGGCAGTCAGGACCGGCACCTCCCGATCCATCAGATGACGAAGAGGACCCGAGCGGAACATACAGCCCCGGCGACGCCCACCAAGACCTCTTCATTCCCCCCGACCACTTCAAGCGCCTCCTCACCTCCATCAAGTTCCGCAAGAACCTCATCCTCCAAGGCCCGCCCGGCACCGGAAAGACCTTCATCGCCCGCCGAATCGCCTGGTGCCTCATCGGCCGCAAGGACTCGGATCCCATTGAGATGGTCCAGTTCCACCAGTCCTACGCCTACGAAGACTTCGTTCAGGGCTATAGACCCACCGACGAGGGCGGATTCAACCTCAGGGACGGGGTCTTCCACCGCTTCTGCGAACGCGCGCGGGCCAACCTGAAGACGCCCTACGTCTTCATCATCGACGAGATCAACCGCGGCAACCTCTCCCGGATCTTCGGGGACCTACTCATGCTGATCGAGGCCGACAAGCGCGGCGAGGACTACGCCGTCGCGCTGACCTATTCCGACAAACGGTTCCATGTCCCGGCGAACGTCCACATCCTCGGCATGATGAACACCGCCGACCGATCGCTCGCCCTGGTCGACTACGCGCTCCGCCGACGATTCGCCTTCGAGACCCTCGAACCGGCCTATGGGAAGTCGGAGTTCGAAGAGTACCTGAAGCAACGGGGCGCCGATCCACACTTGGTCGCCCGCATCTCCGAGCGAATGGGCACCCTCAACAAGACGATCATAGGCGACAAGGAACTCGGTCGCAGCTTCCAGATCGGTCACAGCTACTTCGTTCCCGGCAAAGGTGACGAGCCTTCGGAAGCCTGGTACAAGGACATCGTGGACACCCAGATCGCGCCGCTCCTCCGCGCGTACTGGTCCGACTCGCCGCACGACATCGAGAAGGAAGTGGCAAGACTCACCGCCGACGCCTGACCGTTGAAGAACATCCCGATCCTGAACGTCTACTACCTCCTCTGCTACGCCTGGGGACGGGTTCAGGAGCGGGACACCGTGCGGCTGGCCTCTCTGGAAGGCCTCTCGACGGTCCAAGACCTGCTGGGCAAGGTGCTCGCCGGCGGCGTGAACCACCTCTTTCGGCGCGGCATCGATCGCGGGTACGTGGAAAGACGGGAGGATCTCGCCGGAATCCGGGGAAAGCTGGCGGTCAGCGAGACGGCGAAGCGTGCGCTCCGGTCGCGGGGACGGGCGGCATGCGACTTCGAGGAGCTGTCGATGGACATCCTGCCGAACCGCATCCTGCGCACTTCGCTGCACGGACTGCGGGACCGGCGTATCAGGCTGGACAGAGATGTCCTGGGCGAGGTGCGTTCCGCGTACAGGAGACTTGACGGCGTCTCACGCACCCGGCTGAAGAGAAACACTTTCGGTCAGGTCCAGCTCGGCGGAAACCGGCGGCTCTACCAGTTTCTGCTCTCGGTGTGCAGGCTCCTGTACGAGAGTTCGGTGGTCGACGAGAACACCGGCCGAACCACCTTCCGCGACTTCCGCCGCGACGAGGCGACCATGTGGGCGCTCTTCGAGGAATTCGTCACGGGTTTCTACCAGCGCGAGCAGAGCGTGTATCGGGTGAATCCGGGGGGCCGAAACGTCGCGTGGGCGGACAAAGGCTGGGCGACCGACGAGGACCGGGCGCTGATCCCCGTCATGACCGCCGACGTGATCCTCGACTCGCCCAAGTGCCGGATCATCATGGACACGAAGTACTACAAGGACGCTCTGGCGCGTGGACGCGGTTCGGGCAGCGGCAAGCTGTATTCCGACAACCTGTACCAGCTTCTTGCGTATCTGCGAAATCGCCAGGACACGCAGCCGGACGGTGCGAAGCACCGAGGCATCCTGCTGTATCCGAAGGTGGACAAGTCCCTGCGTGCCGACATCCGCCTTGAGGGCTTCCGCATTCAGGCCCGTACCGTCGATCTCGATCAGGACTGGCGCCTGATTCACGATGAGATGCTGGACTCGATCGGGATTGACGGGTCGAGTTCAGGGTAACGTATCTTCTCTTCGGCCGCACGGTAGCCAAGCCCTGATCGCTCGGTGCGGAAGTTTTTTAAGAGGTGATCCTGCCCTTGACTCAAGTAGAGGCGTACGGCAGGAGCGGGCTCGGAGGCAGGCAGGCCGGGGGCTGATGCACCGCACCACCTGTGCTCCGCAATAAGTCGATCCAGCGGTACGCGATCTTCTTTTTTGCGGACCACAGGCGGAATCGCAACTCTAGATGGATCCTCCGGTCCACTCGTTCGAGCTGTTGTAATACGGACATCGCTCTCGATTCGTCGCCTGCGCCAATACGTCGAAAACCGGTTGCCAGACACCCGCGCTCGGCTTGTGACAGTCCGCTTCCTCCAACCAGAGGCCTGGCAGCACCAACACGTCACGGTCGAGTGCCGTTCTCAACTCATGTGAGAAGGCCGACCGGTCTCCGAATTCGATGTGGCGTCCCCTGGCACCAATCACCGTTAGATGCACCGAATATGGAGGCGGAAGCCCGAACTTACGGATGGTCGAAATGTATTGATCAAGTCTGGAATTCAAGCTCCGCAGCATATGCAGACCAGGCAGCTCATTGCGATCACCGTAGCATGCCACTCCTTCTATAGTTCCGTTGCGAAATACCTGCACATAGCTTTGAGAACGAATGTGTGGCCCGCTCGGATACTCCACCACCCAACCATCGAGGTTGAAGCGTTCGTTCCCGCCACCGCCGAGTGGTAGCACGGCACCCTTCGCCAACTGAAGATCGATATCGTTTCTTGACAGGCTCGCAATTGGTACGACGTGGAGAACCATCGCCGGCCCAGGCACTAATGGGATGGTCGCGTGCTCTGTCTGCATTTCTTGCGTTCGTTTACGGCAGAAGGTTGCCACTCGCTCGGCGACTGACTGGGACATAAGGACCGCCTCGCGGACTTGGAGTGCATTCATCTCGAAGTTACCTTGATTAGCGCGTGCCCAAAAGCGGAACTCGTCCTTTACCATGTGCGGTCCCACCCAGCTTTTCTGAACACGAACCACGAGCACAGGACCGTCGGGATATCCATCGATCTGACGGAGTTGCACGTAAACACGCGGCTCGATGCCCGTGCGAACCCACTGCTCAAGCTTAATTATTAGAGACTCGTCAAGGTCCCTCACGCCCAGAATTCTTGTGGCTCGCCCGGTGTGTTTGCTCCCCGAATTACGTTCTTCCTCAATACCGAACACTAGATCGCCGCCGTTGGTGTTCGCGAAGGCGGCCACGTCCTTCAGGAATCCGATGCGCCTGTCAGGCCCCTCCGGAAGCTCTCGTTTGTAATCAAGCTCGCGGTTCTCCGAAATCCCGTCAGCGAGCAAGGCGTCGATGTGGCTCTTCGTGATGTCGCTGATCGCGTACGGCAGCATTCAACATTTACTCATTGAAGGTCCGGCGGCATCAGGTCGGAGTCGTAGAGGTGGTCGGCCAGCAGTGCGCCGAGATGGGCGTCGCCTGCCCTCTGGTGGATGTCAGCTAAGATCCATTGAAAGGGTCTTCGACCTTTTATGTGTGCAACCCAATCGAAGCACACGAGAGTTCCAAACAGGAAATGAGCGTCGTTGTCGAGTTGCCCCTTGAACATGTAGATGGAACGACCCTGAAACATGTACTGGTGACGAACGTTCTGCTCCCTCCAGGGTACTGTCAAGTTGAGGTCTCGAGTTTGGAGCGGGCCGCTAGATAATGGGGCTCGAGCACACCGCGTTGCCAACATCTTGGGGTCGGATCGGCCCTGAATGCCTCAACTTGACAGTACCGTCCTACATCTTCAACGAGCACGGCGTCGGCTATCGCATGCCGGACCCCGACGAGCGGTAGGCGCCGTTGCCCCATCGGCGGCGAGGAAGGGCCATGGCCATCGCACGCTGTGCTCCGCAAAAAGTCTATCCAGCGTTGATTGCCCACCGTCCACGCCGCGCCAACTGCTCGCTTGTAACGTTGCCCGTGGATCAAGTTTTGGCACAGGACGGGCTCGTGTCCGCAGACGAGCGCTGTGCTGACCGCGCAAAGAACTGCAAGCACGTGTGGGCGGCGGGATTGCGTCGCCCCTTCTCGGTGAGCACGCCGCAGTAGTGGTTGTCGAAGTCGACGAAGCGGTCGGTGAGTGTGACCAGCGCCCCAGTGTCGAGGTGCCGGTCGATGAAATGCCGCCATCCCAACGCGATCCCATGCCCGGCGGCGGCTGCTTCCAGCACGTAGGCGTACTGGTCGAGGCCGATGGTGCGGGGCCTGCGCGCCGGACGTCCGGCGGCCGCGAACCAGTCGTCCCAGGACGCCCAGCCTTCGTTGGGCCGTGTGAGATCGAGGAAGGTGAGCCCCCCCCAGCCACTGACGGGTCCGTTGAGGACGTCCGCGTGGGTGGCGGCATAGCCGGGCGAGCAGAGCGGCTGCACCGCTTCGCCATGGATCACCACGCGGTCTTCGGCCCCGATGGTCGCCTCCCAGCCCAGCACCATGTCGGCGGCCGGCTCGCGCGGCAGGTTCTGCCGTTCGTAGTGGTAGGTCAGGATCCGGATCTCGACCTGCGCGTCGAGCACGGCGCGTAATGCGCCATATCGCGGCAACAAGAAGAAGTGCGAGGCCTCGTGCGAGCAGGCGATCACGACCTGTTCTCCGCTCGTCCATGCGATCTCGGCGACCGCCGCCCGGATGATGCCCAGCCCGGCGCTGATGTCGTCATGGAAGCGTCGTCCGGCCGCGGTTAGGGTCACCCCGGTCCGGGATCGTTCGAACAGCTGGGCCGCCAGGTGCTTTTCGAGGTTCGCCACCTTGCGGGTGATGGCGGGCTGCGAGGTCCCCAGTTCCTTGGCCGCCCGGGACAGGCTGCCGAGCCGGCCCGCGCTTTCGAAGGCGATCAGGGCTCCGGCCCCTGGAATTCCGGACGGCTTGTTTCCTAACATATCAGTTAAGACATATTGTTATGACAATACAAGTATACCAATAAACATTGAATTGTCACGATGATAGGTATGTAGTATCAGGCTAGCGTGTCGATACATATTATGATATATGTCTCTCAGACATGGGGGTGCTTGTGCTGTTGACTGTTGGTGATGTGTACGCATCCCTTTGCAAAAAGAGGCTGTCCATCATCATTATTAGTCCGGGACTGGATCTAGGCCCGGACCGCCCTCAAGCCCATGCTGGAGAGCGTGGTCAGCGCGCGAGGGAAGGTGCTGAGGACGAACTTCTCGGCGACCAGCCGAGTAACGCGAGCGACCAAGCTGACTCAGGCTGCCTCTCGCCACTCGTATCGGTGGTGCAGTCCACCGACTCGCGGCAGTGCGACGACTTTCGCCGTAGGAAACGGTCGGTGCGTGACCGCTCTCAAGCTCGGTGTGTCCTTGTTCAGCCCCAAGTGGCAACGGTCCTCGTGATAGTAGCTGATTTATGCCGAGTACCGGATTATGCCGCGTAGGGGTGGTGCGCGTTGGATCGATGCACGGTTGGCGCGGGTTTTGCGCGGTTGAAGGCATTCTCTACGCGGCATAATCAAAGGCTCTCCAAGAAGGCGAGTAGCTGGTCCTGAGGGCGGAAGCGTCCAGGCCTTGTATTGGGCAGAGCGGTCTTTGCGAGCGCACGTGCCCGCTTTAGCTCACGGTTCTCTCGCTCAAGCTCCTTCAGCCGCTGACGCTCGCCCGTCGTCAGTCCCGCTCGTTTCCCAGCATCACGCTCTGCTCGCCGCACCCACGTGCGTAGCGTTTCCCGCGTACAGTCAATCTTCGACGCAATCGATGAGATCGCTGACCACTGAGATTCGTGCTGAGCCTGCTGGTCGAAAACCATCCGTACTGCGCGCTCTTTCATCTCCGGTGAATACCTGCTTCGTCTTGTCATGACTCCATCCTCTCAAGAGTTGGAGTCTCTGGAAAACCCGGGGCGGTTCAGTCCAGAATCTAGGCCAGGCTACCACAGCGTAGCGGGCTAGCACGTTCTGGCCCAGGTGGGCCTGGGCCTCCTTGATGCCCTTACTTGCCTGGTGCTTCCGCCATTAAATGTTGGTGAGATGACGCTAAGACTTTACAGTGCATTAAATTACGGCCAAAATAGCGCTCGTGACCTTCGCTGCGCGCTAAATGGAGCGTAAGCGTTTCTTTTGCAAAGGGATGCGTACACATCACCAACAGTAAACAGCGTAAGCACCGCGGTAACCACAACACGCCTATGCTCCATCCGCACGATGGCCGACGCGCGGGTCGGCCCCGTCCTAGCAAGTGCCGGTCATTATCGGCTACGCTGATGCGCCCATGACGCCGTACGAATTCATCGCCAAGTGGCGCGCCTCGGCACTCAAGGAGCGCTCGGCGTCGCAGGAGCACTTCATCGACCTGTGCCACCTGCTCGGCGAGCCGACGCCCGCCGAGGCCGACCCGACCGGCGAGACGTACTGCTTCGAGCGCGGCGCGCGCAAGGACACCGGCGGCGACGGCTGGGCCGATGTCTGGAAGCGCCACCACTTCGCCTGGGAGTACAAGGGCAAGCGGGCCGACCTCGACGCCGCATTCGGACAGCTGCGGCTCTACGCCCTGGCGCTGGAGAACCCGCCGCTGCTGATCGTCTCCGACATGCTGCGGTTCCGCATCCGCACCAACTGGACTAACAGCGTCAGCAAGACCTACGAGTTCGGACTGGACGACCTGGCCGACGCCGCGACACGTGACAGGCTCAAGTGGGCGTTCTCGGACCCTGAACGGCTACGGCCGGGCGAGACGCGACAATCGCTCACCCAACAGGCGGCGCAGTCTTTCGCGGCGGTCGCGCAGTCGCTGCGGGAACGCGGCCACGACCCGCACGCGGTCGCGCACTTCGTCAACCGGCTCGTCTTCTGCATGTTCGCCGACGACGTGGGCCTGCTGCCCGGCCACATGTTCACCCGAATGCTGGAGCAGGCGCGGCGCACGCCAGCGCACTTCGCCGACCTTGCCGACGATCTGTTCCGGGTGATGGCTCGCGGCGGCCGGGTCGGTTTCGAGACGGTCGACTGGTTCAACGGCGGACTGTTCGACGACGCCACAGCGCTGCCGCTGGAGAGGTCCGACATCGACACCGTGTTGGCCGCATCGCGCCTCGACTGGTCGGAGATCGATCCATCGATCCTCGGCACGCTGTTCGAGCGTGGACTCGATCCGGGCAAGCGCGCCCAGCTCGGGGCGCATTACACGGACCGCGACAAGATCATGCTGCTCGTCGAGCCGGTCGTGATCCGGCCGTGGCTCGCCGAGTGGGCCACGGAGAAAGCAGAGATCGCCGCCGAGTTGGAGCGAGCGGAAGCCACCAAGTCAACGGCCGCTCGTACCAAGCGTCGGAACGAGGCCGAGCGGCGGTACCGGGCGTTTCTCAACCGGCTGCGTGCGTTCACGGTGCTCGACCCGGCCTGCGGCTCAGGCAACTTCCTGTATCTCGCCTTGCAGGCCCTCAAGGACCTGGAGCACCGGGTGCAGTTCGAGGCGGAGGTTCTCGGCTTCCAGCGGGCGTTTCCGGAGATCGGCCCGGCCAACGTCAAGGGCATCGAGATCAATCCCTATGCCGCCGAATTGGCTCGCGTTTCCGTCTGGATCGGCGAGATCCAGTGGATGCGGCCGCTAAACGCTTCTTTCGTAAGCTGCTGAAGAGGCAGGGCCGGCCACCCTGGCGGCTCGTCACCGACAAGCTGAGAAGCTACAGCGCCGCTCACCGCGAGGTCATGCCATCCGTCGTCCACTGCACCGACCAGCACCAAAACAATAGAGCCGAGGTCTCGCACGAGCCGACGCGGCAACGTGAACGGCAAATGCGACGGTTCAAATCTCCGGGTCAAGCCCAGCGATTCTTGTCCGTTCATGGACTTGTCCGGCAGCGCAAACAGCGAGCGGATCGACTGGGAATTTTTCACTCGGTTAGCCTATCCTAAAAATGGACCACTTTTCAGCACCTGATGAAGTACTGGATACCTTTTCCACACAATGAGTTACACTGTTTTTCCGTCAGAACTTACCCACACGAATCCGCGTAGACCCAATAAATAGAAGCCACAACCTCCCCGAGATCGCCTGGGAGACGGAAGTCTGGGTTGCGGACGCTCCGGAGCACCTTATCCATTTCAACGGTGAGCGCTTCCTGGGACCGTACGAGAGCGCGGGGGAAGACCTAGCGGCGGATTCTGATCCGCGGCCCTGTAACAGGGAGCCGTAGTTCCCCGTCCCCGCGCCGATCGCAGTGCGCGGCGACGGCGATTTCGTAGATCTCTCGCGAGGGAGCGGTCGCCCCATCTGCGAAGACCAAGGCACTCCCGTCAGGGCTGATGCGAGCGTTGCCGAGAACCTCCCGCTGCCGCGTATCGCGCACCTTGAACGGTACATTGGCGAACAACCCGTTGTCGAAGACCACGGTTACGGCCTTGTACAGGTCGGTCCGCGTGTCGGTGCCGTGGGTGCGCACCGAGACCAGCCTGGGCTCCGGCCTCCATTCCAGGAGGGCGTCTCTGTCCGGGTGTACCGAAAGCACGCACGAGTGGCTGGCTGTGTTGTGGGCCGAGCCGAGCGAGAGCGCACCGATCTGGTTGAGGAAGTCGAGCACATGGCGTGTGCCGAGCACCATCTGCTCACCCTGCCTGAACCACTTGAGGACCACACATTTCCGTGCTTGCTCCGCGCTCGCGATCCCGTTGTTGTGGAGGAGGTCGTTGCGGATGTGCCGGAGATCTCCAAAGGCGTCCATCTCGGGGCGGATGGCATCGCCCGCTGTGATGGACGCCTGTAGGTTATTGCGATAGCGATTCTCCCAGAGTGCATAGGTTTCGGCGATCCATCCCGTGTACGCCATCCGGGCCGCGGCACCGTTCGGACCATACAGATCGTCGTCGGGAACCTGGATGATGGCAGGAAAGAGGCACAGCGACAGCCCTGGAAACGCTATGGGGTGCGCTACTCCGGGGGCCACGTGGTGCTTACGGCGATTCGTTGCACCGCTCGACAGCAGGAATAGCAGCATGACCGCTGCTTGGAGGACATCGTAGAGCAGCGCGTCTAGCACGCGAGCCGGGTGCGAGTCGTTCATCGGTTCGGTGGAGCGCAGGCGGGACACGCGGGCACTCCACCGAAGGATTCTACCACCCGGTCTCAGAAGCTTGAAGCGTTCGTTCCCGCGACCTCGGAGTGGTAGCACGGCACCCTTCGCCAACTGAAGATCGATATCGTTTCTTGACAGGCCCGCAATTGGCACGACGTGGAGAACCATAGCCGGCCCAGGCACTAATGGAATGGTCGCGTGCTCCGTCTGCATTTCCTGCGTTCGTTTACGGCAGAAGGTTGTCACTTGCTCGGCGACTGACTGGGACCTAAGGACGGCCTCGCGAACCTGGAGTGCATTCATCTCGAAGTTGCCTTGATTACCGCGTGACCAAAAGCGGAACTCGTCCTTTACCATGTGCGGTCCCACCCAGCTTTTCTGAACACGAACCACGAGCACGGGACCATCGGGATATCCATCGATCTGACGGAGTTGCACGTAAACACGCGGCTCGATGCCGGTGCGAATCCACTGCTCAAGCTTGATTTTTCGAGCGTCGTCAAGGTCCTTCACGCCCAGAATTCTGGCGGCTCGCCCGGTGTGTTTGCTCTCCGAATTGCGTTCTTCCTCAATACCGAACACCAGATCGCCGCCGTTGGTGTTTGCGAAGGCGGCCACGTCCTTCAGGAATCCGATGCGCCTGTCAGGCCCCTCCGGAAGCTCGCGTTTGTAATCAAGCTCGCGGTTCTCCGAAATCCCGTCAGCGAGCAAGGCGTTGATGTGGCTCTTCGTGATGTCGCTGATCGCGTACGGCAGCATTCAACATTTACTCATTGAAGGTCCGGCGGCATCAGGTCGGGGTCGTAGACGTCTAAGCTGCTGATTTTGTGGGCTATTTCAAAAGGGCCGAGTTTTGGCACAGGACGGGGTCGAGCTGATCTGCCGCATGTTGCCGATTGCCCCGTCGACCTACTACGAGCAGAAGGCTCGTCAGAAGGACCCGGCTCGCTTGCCGGCGAGGGCCAAGAGAGACCAAGAGCTTCGAGAAGAGATTCGCCGCGTGAGGAGAGAGAACTTCGATGTGTACGGAGTTCGCAAGGTCTGGCGTCAGCTGTGTCGAGAGGGCAGCCAAGTGGCCCGGTGCACCGTGGCCCGTTTGATGCGTGAAATGGGCCTCCAGGGCGCGGTCCGTGGACGTCGATTCAAGACGACGAAGCCGGATTCGAGCGTCGCTCGCCCGATGGACCTCGTGGAGCGCGACTTCAACGCCACACGCCCGAACGAGCTCTGGGTCTCGGACCTGACCTACATTGCCACGTGGCGCGGCTTCGTGTATGTCGCCTTCGTCATCGACGTCTTCGCTCGACTCATCGTCGGCTGGCGAGCGACGACATCGTTGACTGCCGGCATCGCTCTCGATGCGTTGGAGCAGGCGCTGCACGAGCGCCGACTAGACCCAGAAGATCCATTGGTGCATCACAGCGATCGCGGCGTGCAGTACGTCTCGATCCGTTACACCGAGCGGCTCGCCGAGGCGGGCATTGAGCCGTCCGTCGGCAGCCGAGGCGACTCCTACGATAACGCTTTGGCTGAATCCATCATCGGCCTCTACAAGACCGAGGTGATCCGGCGACGCGGGCCCTGGCGTGGTCTCGAGGACATCGAGTTCGCCACCCTCGAGTGGGTGCATTGGTACAACACGCAACGACTCTTGGAGCCGATCGGAAATGTCCCCCCGGTCGAGTACGAGATGAACTACTATCGGTCGCAGGAAGGCTCGCTAGAGATGGCGAGACTCAACTAAAACAGTCTCCGGAAAACCCGGAGCGGTTCATAACACCCTCGGGACAGACAATTGTAAAGCCTACGGCCCTTGGCCCCGGCGCAAACACAGACACTAAGTTACTGATTTATAGCCTTTTAAAAAGGGCCGAGTTTTGGCACAGGACGGGATCTGTGTTAGGTTGCAATTTGCAACCTATTCATCTAAGGACTGCATGAATTTGCAACTTACGGTCGAGGCCCTCCGAATGGAAGCGGCCACCTTTGCAGAGGTGGAATCCGCCCATGATGAACCGAGTCTATATGGCATCACCGACGGCAAGGCGGTAGGCACGTATTTGGAGCACAAGTTCCAGGAACTACTCAACACGAAGTACACCTACAACCGGGGCAGTTCAGCGAAAGGAATAGACTTTCCTGGTCTCAAAGTGGATCTGAAAGTCACGAGCATCAGGCAGCCTCAATCATCCTCCCCATTTAAGTCCGCCCGACAGAAGGTGCGAGGACTCGGATATTCACTGCTCGTCTTCGTCTACCAGAAGACGGACGACGATGTGAAACGGGCAGCGAAGCTCCAGATCCTCCACACCATCTTCGTCGACGCTTCGCGCACTGCTGACTACCAAACTACGCGGGGCATCCGAGAGATCCTTGAGCGTGAAGGCAATTCAGATGACCTAATCGCGTTCATGGGCGACCGGAACCTCCCCATGGACGATGTCGAGGCTACGCAACTCGCAGAGGAAGTGCTGAAGAACCCGCCGGAGCTGGGGTACTTGACGATTTCAAATGCTCTTCAATGGCGGCTTCAGTATAAGCGAGTCATTGAGAAGGCGGGTACGATCGACGGAATCCTCCGAGTAAGCTAGAGCATGTCTACGAAGACGAAGCAGAAGGTGGAGTTCGGAGACTTCCAAACTCCGGAAGTACTCGCTCGTAGAGCATGCGAGTTACTCCACTGCTTGGGAGTATCTCCTAGATCAATCGTCGAACCAACCTGTGGAAAGGGTTCGTTTCTCCGGGCCTCAGTAGCTACCTTTCCTAGATGTACCCTGTCACTCGGGTTCGAGGTCAATCCGGACTACGTGCAGGTAGCCAAGGCAGTGGAGCAAGCAGAGGTCCATTGCGAGAACTTCTTCGAGAAGGACTGGCCTGGAACGCTAGATAGTCTTCGAGAACCGATCCTCATCATCGGCAACCCACCTTGGGTGACCAACTCTGCCGTGGGCACACTGAATGGCACGAACCTGCCTACCAAGTCCAACTTCCAGCGACTCAGAGGTTTCGACGCGATCACGGGCAAGAGCAACTTCGACATCTCGGAGTGGATGCTAATGCACCTCCTAGAATGGCTCTCGGGACGAGAGGCCGTGCTCGCGATGCTCTGCAAGACCGCAGTCGCTCGGAAGGTGCTCCGTCATGCCTGGAGCAGGAACTTGCAGGTCGCAAAGTCGTCTATCTACTCGATCGATGCGGGTAAGCACTTTGGAGCCTCAGTCGATGCATGCCTGCTAGTCTGCATGCTCGAACCAGGAGCCATCTCTAGAAAATGTACCGTCTATCCGAATCTTGAGGCATCCACGCACGAGTCCACGTTCGCAATCCACGACGGACGACTGGTTGCAGACTTGAACGCCATCAATACCTATGCCCACCTGTATGGCACATCTCCCCTCAAATGGCGGTCAGGCGTGAAGCACGACTGCTCGCGAGTCATGGAGCTGTGGCCCAGGGGATGCGATGACTTCGAGAATGGATTAGGTGAAGTCGTAAACCTCGAATCGACCTATCTGTATCCCATGCTTAAGAGTTCCGAGTTAATGAAACCGCATCCAACTCCGTCGCGCTACATGCTCGTCACTCAGCGGTCGATGGGAGAGGACACATCGCGGATCGAGCGCAAGGCTCCTCGGATCTGGGCCTATCTCCAGTCGCACGCAGACCGCCTCGATGGGCGTGCAAGCTCAATCTACCGGAATCGTCCTCGGTTCTCCGTCTTCGGCGTAGGACCGTACAGTTTCGCACCATGGAAAGTCGCGATCTCGGGCTTCTACAAGCGTCTTGACTTCCGCTGTGTCGGGCCCTACGGGGCCAAGCCGGTTGTGCTCGACGACACCTGCTACTTCCTGCCGTGTCAAACCGAGCACGATGCCAAGCTCCTTGCGAAGCTACTCAACTCGAAGGCTGCTAGGGGTTTCTTCCGCTCGTTCATTTTCTGGGATGCGAAGCGACCCATTACGGCTCAGCTGCTTGCAAACCTCGACCTTAGGATGTTGGCCGCGGAAGCCGGCGTATCGCTCCCTGCGGGGTCGGATGCTTCGCAAGCCATGCCCCTCTTCAAGTGCATAAAAGATAGCTAGTTACCATGCTTTCAACCTCGTGAAGCAGGCGCTGTTCGACAACGGGCACGACCCCGTCCTGTGCCAAAACTCGGCCCTTTTGAAATAGCCCATAAATCAGCAGTTTAGCGTCTGTGTTTGCGACCGGGCCAAGGGCCGTAGGCTTTACGGTCGTCTGGACCGAAGGTGTTATCTTCAGCTCCATAATAATGTACCACGTGCAATTCCTACTGCTCGTTCTAGCTGGCTGAGGCAACCGCCATCAGCAGGATATGATCGACTACCTCCGAAAGGAGAACTGTGTGCTCTGAGCCGGGCTTCGGGCTTGTAACGTTGCCATTGGATCAAGTTTTGACACAGGACGGGATCGTCGCGCGCGAACGAGGAGTGAGCGTGCGATGATGTACTAGAGAGACAGACCATGAGTGCCGAGAGGTTTTACCTCGTCGATGCCTACAACGTGATCCGCCGGGTCGACCGCCTGCGTCACGTCGAGAGCCGAAAGGGCCTGGAGGTGGGCCGGGATGCGCTGGTCTCCGAAGTCCTTGCCTCCGGTGTGCTTCGACGCTTCAAAGTGGTGCTCGTGTTCGACGGCAGTGGTGAGGGGGGATCCGGCCCGGCGAGGCTTCATCCCAGACTCTCGATTCATTATTCCCGGCCCCCCGAGAACGCGGATGCTGCGATCTGCCGCCTGCTCTCCGGGGCCGAGCGTCCCGAACGTGTGACAGTGGTCACCGCCGACCGTGAGCTGGCGTGGAAGGTGAGTCGGCTCGGTGGCGCGGTCCAGGCTCCCGAAAAATGGGAGGCGGTCCGCAGAAGAGACTCTGCTCAGCGTAAACGAGCCCCCCAAGCGCAGGCTTCGGAGAAGCCGGTGGCGACGAGAGCGGACGTGGCCTGGGGGTTGAGCGTTTTCGGTGACGAGAGCATCGAGATCCCTTCCACGAAGCGCAAGCGCCCCAAGTGAAGCGAGCCTCAGCGGGCTGCTGAAAAACGCAGCAGCCTGTAGTCGAGAGCGAATATCGAAGCGTGAAATCGTTCGTTCACTCGAAAGTACCCGCCGTTGCGTTTTTTGCATCGCCCGTTCCCTTTCCGTACAATCCGCGGCATAATGACTCATGACAAAATCTTTGCAGTTACCCTAAGTCTCGTTCTGGTGATGGCATCTACCGCCGGTGCCCAGAGCGTGCCGCCATCGGGCATCGTCGACGATAAGATCGGACCGGCGGTGGAACGCCATGTGGCGAAAACACTCACGTTCCGGCATCAGATTCACCAGAACCCGGAGCTTGGCAATCGTGAGTACGAAACGGCAAAGCTCGTAGAAGAACACCTTTTGGCGCTCGGCATCGAGGTTCGAAACAGCATCGCGCACACGGGAGTGATGGGCGTCCTGAAGGGGGGCAAGGATGGTCCCACCATCGCCGTCCGCGCGGACATGGACGCGCTCCCCGTTACCGAGGATACGGACCTTCCGTTCAAATCGACGAAGCGGGGCACCTACAACGGCCAGGATGTCGGCATCATGCACGCCTGTGGGCACGACATTCACACCGCGGTGCAGATGGGGGTGGCCTCGGTTCTCGTCGACCTGAAGGCCGACATCCCCGGAACCGTGCTTTTCATTTTTCAACCTGCCGAGGAAGGCCCACCCCCGGGTGAAGAAGGAGGGGCGGAGCTGATGATAAGGGAAGGTGTTTTCGACGACCCTCACCCGGAAGCGGTGTTCGGCCTGCACGCGCTGGCGCACCTGCCGGTGGGTCAGATCGGCTTTACGGAAGGTCCAGCTCTTGCTGCGGTGGATCACTTCAGAGCCACGGTGAAAGGAGTTCAGACCCACGGCGCGCAGCCTCATCAGGGCGTCGACGCGATCGTCATGGCCTCCCAGGCGGTTGTCGCCCTTCAAACGATCGTTTCCCGAAACCTGGACCCCTTGCAACCCGTCGTCGTCACGGTGGGCATGTTCCACAGCGGCGAGCGGTTCAACATCATTCCTGCCGAGGTGCGCCTCGAAGGAACAGTGCGAACCTACGATGCCGGGGTTCGCGACACCGTCGAGCGGAGAATGGGAGAGATTCTGGACGGGATCACGAAGGCGGGCGGAGGGAGCTTCGTCCTGGACTACGACCGAGGCACGCCAGCCACTATCAACGATCCGGAAGCTCACGCAATGGATGGTACCGTCCGTGAGAGCCATCATGGGCGGCGAGGGTGTGGTCGAGCTCAATCCGACGATGGGAGGCGAGGATTTCTCGTACTTCGCGAACGAGGTCCCCGGCTTTTTCTATCGCCTGGGAACCCTCAGGGAAGGGACCGTGTCGGGCCCGCACCATTCGCCGACGTTCCGTGCGGATGACGCCGCCGTTCCGATCGGAATGCGGGTGATGTCGAACGTGCTCTTGGACTACATGATTCGCCGTGCGCAGGGTGCGAAGCCTTAGCCCGGATTCATGGTGCTTCCGCAATCAAGTGTTGGCGGGGTACTTTCGAGTGAACGAACGATTTCGGTCACTCCCCGATGACCTCCGCCCGCACGGGCGGTGCCATTGCTGTCAAGTTTTCCACGGCCTGACGGCCACCCCGAATGAATGAAACGCGGTAGTCTCTGGAGGTGGCACCGGCTCAACACAACGCCTGAGGGAGCTCGGTTTTGACGTCACTGCCCCAAAACGCTACACCCTGAGTTTCTTATTAGTTGAGGTCTCAAGCTCGGAGCGGGCCGCTAGATAATGGGTGTGCCTTCTATTTATTCATCCACGCGCACCGAACTTGATTAGTCTCCCGTCCTGTGCCAAAACTCGGCCCTTTTGAAGTAGCTGATAAATCAACAGCTTAGTGTCTGTGTTTTAGCGGTACCAGCGCAGAAGCGTAGCGGGTGTGGCAACGGAGGCAATCTGGGCCAGCACCTCGCGGCCCAAGGCCTGGGCTTTAACGGCGAGCCTGCGCCGGTCGTCGTCAGAGAGCCTGAGACGCTTGCCCCGAAGCCCGGCTCGGAGCACACGATTCTCCTCTCGCAGGTAGTCAATCACATCCTGCTGCTGGCGGTTGACCCAGCCAGCGAGAACGGGCAGTAGAAATTGCACATGGTACGTCATGATGGATCCGAAGATGACACCCTTGGGTCAGACGATTGTACAGCTCGCGGCCCTTGGCCCGGTCGCAAACACAGACACTAAGCTGTTGATTTATCAGCTACTTCAAAAGGGCCGAGTTTTGGCACAGGACGGGGTCTTGTTCCAACCGATTTTGCCACTGCGGTCAGGCTTGTGTTCCCCTCCCGGATGCGGGAACTGAACGAAGCAACGCTTACCGGCCATCCTGATATGCCTTCAGCACCAATGCGCCTGCCTTCCGCTTCTGGCCTGTCGGGCAGCAGCCCAAAGGGCTTTTGAGCCGCTGCGCCGAAGATGAACAGCGACTGCTCTCCGCCTACGTCGTACCACCGTGCGCGGATCTCGTATGGCCGGGAACGAAGGTCGCCGCTGGCTGTTCGCTTGAAGGCGTGGATGACCTCCCAATTGGTCATGGGCATGAACTTGATGCGTTTGAGGTGCGCCTTTGCCACCGATAGCGCCACGATTTGTGGTTGTAGCTCCTCCAGAAGCATGTGCCAGAGCGGGTCACCGTCGGACTCGAGTGCCGCACGATCAGCCTCGTCGAGTTGGCTCCACGTCGGGTTCGTCGCGACGGGTGAGCAGATGTCCGTGTGGAGCGCCGTCGATGCGCCGCCCTGGTAGTAGCTCGTGTTCATGCCGTTGAGCAGCGGCTCGAAGGCGCTGAACCACCCTTTGTACGGGTCAGTCCGAAAATAGGCGGACATTGCGTCGAGGTAGCGGGACGGCTCCCGGCCGAGGCTGCCTTCTGCGAGCGGAAAGCGCCGGAACGGCTGGTCAGCCGGAAACTCATGCCGCGAGGGATTCAGTCCGACCGTCAGCACGTGTAGCGGCGAAGCTCGGTACGCGTCGAGGTCGCCGAAGAACAGAATCGGCACAGCCGGATTGACGCAGCACATCCGGCGGGCGGCGCGGTCGAATGCGCGCCTTGCTTGCATCAATGCCTGAGCAAGACTCATCTGTCGGGTAACTCCTTTGCAACATGCCCTGCCCGCAGGATGGCGATCATCAGCGAGTTCAGCCCGTATGGTGCAAATAGTACATCGAGCTCGAAGTCGGCCTGTGGAGGGTCGATGACCGGCTGAGTTTTTGCACCATAAGCGTCCAAGCTGTTTCCGCCGCGCGCTGTAGTCCCACTTCCGCGCAATGAAGTGACCCCGCTTTCGTGGACAGGTTAAGAGTTAGGGATCAAGCGGCACTATAGTAGCTCCTTTCGAATTGGGTCGGCGAGCAATAGTCGATGGCGGAGTGTCGGCGTTGCGGGTTGTACCAGCCTTCGATGAAATCGAAGATCGCCATGCGCGCCTCAGCATGGGAGGGAAACGACCGGCGCTCGATCAGCTCGCACTTGAGCGTTGCGAAGAAGCTCTCGCACATCGCATTGACGCCCCTATAAGTCAAGAGTGTCATTCATGGGGCAGTGTTGGCGGTCAGTCGGGCTCGATGGTCGGCCATGACGCAGTTTTCGAGACGACCACGATCGTGCGCGAGCACGTCCGCGAGCTGCCGGACGGCACCACCCTGAAAGAAATCTGGAAAGAGACTCGCCCACCGGATATTCGTGGGGCGCTCTGGTGGCTGGAGAGACGGGCAGATGGATTTGGCCGACGGCCTGAGCGCTCAGGCAAACTCAAGGAACGATTCGAAACCGTAATCGTCGATCCAGCCGAGTCTGAGTCGGGCGACGATACGAAACCCACGGGGCGGCTCGGATCAAACATTGCCCGGCGCACGCACGCCGTGAGCTCCGGCGTGACTACAACCGGATCGTCTACGCCAAGAATGGGGTCGATGCTCGCAAAGCCTATGACGAGCTCGCCACCTTTGCTGCGACAACGAATGCCGAGTCGCACCGCGGCTAGCCTCCCCGGAGACCGTTCTCTGCTGATATCCAACCGGCAATCGCTTTCTCGCTCCAATTAAATCGTGACAACGCCTCGGTTCCTAAGCTTACGCTCCCACTCCTTCCAGTTCCGAATTCGGTGGATCCGTCCCGATTCCCGTGGAAATAAGAATGGCGTAACCTCCGGTTAGCAAAACCAAACCGCGCCTGGAAAGGCGAGGAGGAGGATTACGCCATGAAGAAGCCTACCACCATATCGAAGGAGTCTGTAATCGAGTACCGGGAGTTCGTCCAGCTTCGGTTGCGCAAGCGGGTGCTGGAGGCGAACGAGGTTATGCTCGAGGAAGAAGTCGACCAAGCGCTGGGGTGTCGTAGCTACGAGCGTGCAGAAGACCGCCGCGGATATTGCAACGGAGCCGAAACCCGTCGCGTGACGACATCGGTGGGAACTCGCGAGCTCCGGGTGCCACGAGCCCGCGTGCGAGACGAGGAAACGGGAGAGACGACAGAGTTCAGGAGCGAGCTGTTGCCCCGGTACGCGCGCCGGACTCGTGAGGTCGACGAGGCGATCTTGGGGACGTACTTGTCGGGCGCGAATAGCCGCCGGATCCGCAAAGCGCTGAAACCACTGCTCGGTGAGGAGCACCTATCGAAGAGCGCGGTGTCTCGCGTGGTTAGCCGGCTGAAGGAGCGCTTCGAGGAATGGCAGAACCGTGCTCTCAGCGAGGAGGTCTACGCGATCGTTTACCTGGACGGCTTCCACCTGAAAGTGCGGATGGCGAAACGTGTGATCAGCGTACCCGTACTGGTCGCGCTCGGGGTCGCGCCAGACGGGCACAAACGTCTGTTGTCATTGCGTCTGGCGGTGAGCGAAGCCTCGACGCATTGGGGCTCCGTGCTGGAGGGACTCCAGGCTCGAGGACTCCGGGCTCCCAAGCTAGTGATCAGCGACAGCCACAAGGGGCTGACGAAAGCGCTCGAGAAGTGGCCGGGGTGCCGGTTGCAGCGATGTACCGAGCACAAGCGCGCCAACTTGCTCCAACATTGCCCGGCGCACGCACGCCGTGAGCTCCGGCGTGACTACAACCGGATCGTCTACGCCAAGAACGGGATCGATGCTCGCAAAGCCTATGACGAGCTCGTCGCCAAGTGGACGCCTCTCGCGCCGGCCGTCGTCCGAAGCCTAGAGGAGGCCGGTAATCAGCTGCTGACCTTCTATGAATTCCCTCGTGCCATGTGGAAATCGATTCGAACGACCAATGCTCTGGAGAATCTCAACCGCGAGTTTCGACGCCGGACGAAAACCCAAGCGTCGTTCTCCAGCGAGGAGTCCGCGGTCGCTTTGCTGTTTGGGCTTATCGCCTCTGGCCAGATTCAACTACGACGCATCGACGGCTACCAACGTCTGAGCGAGGTTCTCGAACACGCGGAGGTTGCCGCCTGATATGATACTCTGATGACGGAGTGGAGGGCGCCGTTCTTTTTCCACTGACCTCGGGACACATCCGTTGTTGTCCTTGCGCGGCTCTATACTTAGAAGGTGGAATGAATGGGGTCGTCCTCCGAGTGAAGCCCTTTTCGGGGGACTCGACGGAATCAGAAAAGGAGTGAGCGATGTTTGGGCTACCGTTGGGTTGGTTCATTGGTCTTATTCTTCTTGCAATCTTTTTCCTCAACTGGATCAAGGTTCTCAACGAGTACGAGCGAGGAGTCATCTTTCGCTTCGGGAAGCTCCTGCCCTATCCCAAGGGGCCGGGCCTCATTCTCGTCTTCAGTCCCATCGATCGCATGGTGAAGATGAGTCTCCGCTTGGTCGCGCTCGACGTGCCGCCCCAGGATGTGATCACGCGCGACAACGTTTCGGTGAAAGTAAACGCGGTGGTGTTTTTCCGTGTCATTCATCCGATCAAGGCGGTGGTCGAGGTAGAGAACTTTCTCCATGCTACTTCTCAGCTTGCGCAAACGACGCTCCGCAGCGTCCTCGGTCAAGTGGAGCTCGATGATCTTCTATCCGAACGGGAGCGACTCAACATGCAGCTCCAGGATCTCCTGGACAAACACACCGAGCCGTGGGGCATCAAAGTCACCTCCGTGGAGGTCAAGCACGTCGACCTACCGGCCGAAATGACGCGCGCGCTGGCCAAGCAGGCGGAGGCGGAACGGGAAAAGCGAGCCAAGATCATCCACGCCGACGGTGAGTTCGAAGCCTCGGATAAGTTGGCGGCGGCGGCGAAGGTCGTCGGCCAACACCCGATGGGGATCCAGCTACGCTACCTACAGACTCTTACCGAGATCGCAACCGAAAAGGACTCGACGCTCGTATTCCCACTTCCGATCGAACTGATGCAGAAGTTCTTGAATCCGGTCAGGGGCGGCTCTTCGTAAGAGGGACTTGGACACGAGCGCGTCCAGCTAAGGCTGGCATGTTCAGTGGGAGACAACCCCACCGGGGAAATAGTTAGCACCCCGTCCTGTGCCAAAACTCGGCCCATTTGAAATAGACCACAAATCAGCAGCTTAGACGCTCTTGGAATCCGCGCAGAATCGAGGGTATTTCGCGCCGCAGGGCTGGCTCAAATCGGCTGTGGGGCGAGCTGCGGGCAGTGAGCTTCGCACCCGGAAGTCCCTCATTAGACTGGACTTTATCGAGCACAAGAGCGAACGTTCGGGGATGCCGCAGGATACAGGGGTTGGCCGGAACGTCGTTCTGGACGGTTTGGACTTCGCCAGCCTGCGGCGGGTCTGGGAGCAGACCTTTGGGGCTGCTCCGCCAAGCTCGCTCTCGCGTATCTTCATGCGCCGCGTTCTCTTGCACGAACGCCAGTGCCGGACCCATGGCTGGCATTCGGCCACAACCCGGCGCGCTCTGGCTGCCATGGCGAACGAGACACCAAGCTCCGGCGCTCCCGCAGAGTCCGTTTCTCCCGGCACCCATCTCGTCCGCGAGTGGAATGGCCGGACCTACCAGGTCGAGGTAATCGACAACGGCTATCGGTTCGACGGCAAAACCTATCCGTCCCTCACTACCATCGCAAAGCGAATCACCGGCACCCACTGGTCAGGACCACGCTTTTTCGGTCTGACGCCCAAGCGCAAGGCCTAACATGAAGAAAATCCGCTGTGCCATCTATACGCGAAAGAGCGCGGAAGAGGGTCTCGAGCAGGATTTCAACTCCCTCGATGCGCAGCGAGAAGCCTGCGCCGCGTATGTCGCGAGCCAGAAAACGGAGGGCTGGGTGCTGCTGCCAACCGTCTACGAGGACGCGGGGATCTCGGGAGGAACCCTGGAGCGCCCGGGCCTCCAGCGCTTGCTCGCCGACATCGATGCCGGTCTCGTCGACCATATTGTGGTCTACAAGGTCGACCGGCTGACCCGTTCCCTCTCCGACTTTGCAAAGCTCGTCGAGCGGCTCGAGGCGGCCGGCGCGGTTTTCGTCTCGGTGACTCAGTCCTTCAACACCGCGACCAGCATGGGACGACTGACGCTGCATATGCTGCTGTCCTTCGCACAATTCGAACGCGAGGTCACGGCCGAGCGGATCCGCGATAAGGTCGCTGCCTCCAAGCGCAAGGGACTATGGATGGGCGGCCGCGTACCGCTAGGCTATGAGAAGGACGGGCGCACGCTGCGCATCAACGAGGCTGAGGCCGAAACGGTCCGGACGCTCTATGCGCTGTACCGAAAGCACGAAACGCTCCGGCAGGTGAAGGCCGAGGCGGACCGTCTGAGACTGCGTACCAAGCAACGCTTCGCCGCGGATGGAACCCGAACGGGCGGGCTGCCGTTCCGTCGCGGACACCTTCACTGCCTGCTGACCAATCCTCTCTACGCCGGCCGCATCCGGCACCAGAGGCGTGTCTACGAGGGCCAGCATCCATCGATCATTGCTCCGGAGCTCTGGGACGCGGTCCAGGCGCAGCTGCAGGCAGGGGCTGCCAAACCAAGGAGACGCACGACGAAGGGCCGCGCAGCCCCCTCCCCACTGGCAGGCAAGCTCTTCGACGAGACCGGGGACCGGCTGACGCCGAGCCACACCAAAAAGAAAAACGGGCAACGGCTCCGCTACTACGTCTCCCGGCGCCTCATCCAGCACAGTGGCCAAAAGGACCTCTCCGGCTGGCGGCTGCCCGCCCTGATGCTGGAACAGACCGTCTTGCATCTCATCCGACAGCATGTGGATGCTACGACCTTCTCGGCCTCGTTGATCCACACTCCGACGATGCAAGAGCTCGCCTCGGTGCGTCGCTTTTTAGACGGGCTGTGTTCCGATACTAATAATGATAGTGCCTCGGCAGCCCCCCTGCTCCGTCTTATCCGGCGGGTCGACATCAGCCCCGGCTCTGTGTCCATCCTGCTCGACCGCAATGCGTTCGCTGCTTGCCTCTCTATGGGGCCCGAGCGCATTCGCGAGGATGCACTCTGCATCCACGCACCGTTCCGCTTGCGTCGACGCGGCGTCGAGACCAAGCTCGTTCTGGGCAACCCCACGAAATCCGTCGACCGCACACTCCTGCGCAATATCAGAAACGCCCTCTCCTGGCTCGACCGAATCAAAGCAGGCAAAACCTATGAGCAGATTGCCACCGAAAACGCCATCCCAACGGACCGCGTGCGCAAGGCAATCCGTTATGCCTTCCTGGCTCCCGACATCGTCCGCGCCATTGTCGAAGGCCGCCAGCCCGTTGGGCTGACCTCGAGCTACCTCTTGCATCATCCGCTTCCCGACGATTGGGAGAAACAGCGAGTGCTCGTCAAAACGCTGTGAGCCTGCCAGCGCCCACTCCGTGAATGGGCTCGGTTAGCAGCAAGCTGCTCTCCGACACTGGCCTCTACCAATCAGCCTCAAACTGGCCCAAATTCCCTGTCATGGTTTCCAGACTCGGATAGCTCCTTGTACTGGACCGTCTGCGGAGTCATCTTCGTTTCCTCCGTAAAACTCCGCTGGATGAATTCGAGGTTTGGCCAATTCGAATTCCGCCATTCGCCTTCTCCTCAGGCGCGATCTAGGCGTTAAGCGTCTTCTCATTGTCTGCACGATTAAGCGCAAAAACGTCCCGATAAGCCCCAAAATCGCCCCAAATTGCACGCTAAGGGCCTGTTTTGCTCTCTTTCTGATCGTTTTCAGCCTAGAACCAGAAGCTCCAGTCGCCCCCACTCGAGCCTCCCGACTGCGATAGCCGGAAAGATGTTCCCGTCGACGAATATTCGCTGATGAGACGTAAAGCTTTTTATAACAATGAGTAACGGCCGGCGGTGGCGCCGGAGGGTTCACGACACGACCTTCTTTCAGGCGTCCAGGAAGTTGAAATTGCCGTATAGAAAAGATGATTAAAGCCAATTAAAATTCCGGCTCGAACGACCACCCGTCGATGATGCGTGCAGGGACCAGCACGTGACGGAGGCCGTTAAATCACTGTAGGGGAAGAGGATGGAACGAAATGGGCATCATGGTTGAAACCCGAGAGGGCGTAAAACAGCCTTCTCCCAAAACCTGTGTACGCGTCAGAAAAGTCAATAAATGCGCGAAACTCGAAACCTCCTAAATCTCCACTTATTTTTCTCTTTGAGGATTTCCGCCAAAAGCTGGACCGCCTTTTGCCGAGACCGGCTAGCTCCAAACTGCACCATCCGCCACCCAGTCTGGCCAATTGTGGCACTGCAGAGACGGGTGAGATTTTCCGCGCGGTTGGCGGGGTTTTGCAGGGGTAGGTGTCACCAGAGACGCGCTAGAAGGGCTGAACGGGCCTCATTTTCGGTTTTCGTCTCTAATCTCGATGTTCGAGTGCCACGTTCGCGCCAAAGGGGGGAAAATACTCGAACACCCAGCGGGTCAGCAGTTTGCACCTTTCCAAAGGCCGCCTACCGCCCTTGGCCCGGTCGCAAACACAGACACTACGCTGCTGATTTATGGTCTATTTCAAAAGGGCCGAGTTTTGGCACAGGACGCGAATGGAACCCCTGTGCTCCGCAAAAAATCGATCCAGCGTTGATTGCGCGTTCTACACCTTCTACGTTCGACTGCTTCTGGCTAATCTTCTTTTTTGCGGATCACAGGTTGAAATTGCCGTATAGAAAATCTGATTAAAGCAAGCCCAGACGTCGCTCGGCGTCCGTCAGGCGAAGCTTCTTCCCGCGAAGCCGAGCTTTGAGGACTCTGTTCTCCTCAAGCAAGTAGACCATAGCGGCCTGTTGGTCACGCTGGAGCCAACCAACGATGGCGACGACCAACAAGGTCAAGGGCTGGACCGGCGTGCTCATGACCGAGGATTCTAGCTCCCATTGGCCAACCAAGCGTAGACACGTTTATTACGAAACGTCCCGGCGCGGCGAGCCGGTCTTGAGTTCGTTTGTGTTTTTGGACACGACGGGAGAGACTCTTCCCGCTGGGAGGGAGTCAGCCGGTCGTGGTTCACTGTCGCAGATCCGAATGACGACTACATCTAACTTGTGAGGATGCGCGGAAGTTCCGCGTCGACCGCGAACAGGCTGGTCCGGTGATGATAGACGTGCAGTAGCAACAGCGGGCGCGCCGGAGTATCTTCGACAATGAAGTGGGCGAGGTGGTTTCTCCCGATGTTGTGCTTCGTTCCGTGTTGCGCTTCTCCTCCGGAGAATCCCTCCCTACCCGTGCTCTTCGCGCGGCAGGTCGACGAAGCAGAAAAAGACTACGACGAGACGCTTTTTCGCTCCTATCGTAAGGACGGATTACTGTCAGCACCGGTCACTTTTGGGAAGGAGACCCGTCGCTCTCTCACGCCTCCCGTCCCTTCGCGACTGACCTTCACAGTGCCGATTCCTGCTGACCCTTTGCTGAGTTTCTCCATTGGCGTTTCCACCCTCGGAGAGCAAACACTTGTCCGGCCCGTCCGCTTCACCATCTATGTGGACGAAGACATCGCCTTCAAGGAGACGGTGCGGGACCAACCGAATGTCTGGCTCCCTCGTACGGTGGACTTGTCCGAGTGGTCGGGAAGAACAGTTCGCCTCGGTTTCGAAACTGTCTTGCGCGGAACGAGCCTTAAGAACGATGGCGGCGCATTCCTTCCGGCTTGGGGGAATCCGGTGCTGGATGGATCTCCGGCGAATGAGGACGGAATGAATCTGGTGCTGATATCGGTGGATTGCCTTCGTGCCGACCATGTCAGCACCTACGGGTACACAAGGAACACCACCGCCAATATCGATCGCTTCGGCACCGAAGGAGTTATATTCCGTAACGCCGCCAGCGTCTCCTCCTGGACGCTCCCCACTCACATGTCCATGATGACTGGGCTGATGCCATCCCTTCACGGAGTTAGTACAAAATACAAGCTGAGCTCTTCCGTTCCCTACCTTCCCGAGATACTCGCGGACAACGGCTACCAGACGCTAGGCGTCGCTGCCGGGGACTACCTCTCGCAGGAGTGGGGCTTCGAGCGTGGCTTCGATGTTTAACCGCATGCTCATCCAGCGTCGCGCCAGCGAGATTGTCGATGCGGCACTCGAGCTGGCACGAGGGACTCGAAGCGCGAAGAAATTCTTGTTCGTACACCTGTTCGATGCTCACTGGCCGTATCTTCCGCCGCCAGGCTTCCACGATCGGTTTGACGAGCGCCCGCCGGATATCTCCGATATCCTGACCAAGGTGCGTGACAGACTGCCGTCCTCCGGGCCAGAGGAGATCCATCAACTTGTAAATCTATACGATGGGGAGATCGCGTACCTCGACCAGGAGCTGGGAAGATTCTTTGCCGGACTCAAGGAAGCAGGCATCTACCACCGGTCCTTGATCATTCTCACCGCCGACCACGGCGAATCTTTCTACGAACACAATGCATGGGAACACATGGGTTCACTTTTCGAGGAGGTCACGCACATTCCGTTGATCGTGAAATGGCCTGGGGAGTCTCCCACCGGAACCGTCGAGTCCTTGGTGAGTCAGCTCAACATCTTCCCCACCCTGCTCGAGGAAGCAGGACTCGTTCCCCCATACGACTGCGTCTCGCTCGCCCGATTCCTTGGAGAAAGTCCGGCACCTTCTAAGAACGCTCTTAGCGAGATTACCTGGGACGCTAAAGAAGGTCAGGGAGCGGCGATGAAGATTGCTGTCAAGGATAACCGGCTCAAGTACATTCTGATGCTCGCCGGAGAGGTCGAAGACGAGCTGTTCTTCTCGGAAGTGGTGAACGAGGAACTCTACGATTTGATCGAGGACCCCGGCGAGCAGAAGAACTTGCTTCCCGAGACGACCACCGATATCGGCCCGTTGCGGCGCGATGCCCTCTTTTTACTGGAAAAGGCCCGGACCCTACAGGCCAAGCGACGGGGCCAGGAAGTCGTTCTGGATGAAGAGCTCTTGGAGCGCCTCAAGGCCCTGGGCTATATCAATTAGTCATGCGCGGTCTGCCGGATCTGTCCCGATTCCCGTGGAAATAAGAATGGCGTAACCTCCGGCTAAGAAAAACGGGTCTACGCGGATTCGTGTGGGTTGAAAACTGCATTTCTGGGTAATGGCGGAAGGAAAGCCGCCACGATCTTCAGCTTGAGATATTCCTCGTCGCGATAGCCGTAGGCGCGTCGTTGCAGAACACGGATTTTGTTGTTGACCCCTTCAACTATGCCGAGACTGACTTTGTTCTCCGGATGACAGTAGGAGGCGATACCATCCCAATGGGACTCAATCATACCGGCGAACTTCTGGTACGGATGCAGGCGTTGCCATTTGAGGCTGTCTTTCCAACGAGTGAAAAAGGCGCGAGGGCCGCGTTCGGTGCGGTAATCCCAGAGTTGCCCGAAGGCCTCCTTCAAAATATAGGCGGTGTTCAGGCGCCGGTTGGCCTGGAGCAACTTTTTGAGTGCGCGGCGACCGTCTAGGCTCAGGTTCTCCCGCCGGGAAAGCAAAGTGTAACGCTGCCCCTTGATGTACGACCGGTCCTTGCCGCTGAGGCGTTTGTACTCACCGCGTCGGACCTCATCGAGGGCCTTTGACAGATGACGCATGATATGAAACTTGTCGAAGATGATCCGCGCATTAGGCGCGTTGTGAATCACCGAGTTCCGGAAGGGCTTCCACATATCCATGGCGGCCAGCTTGATACGGGCGCTTTTCTTTCCGCCCAACGCCTTGAAGAACAAATCGATGTCGGTTTCTTTGCGACCCTCACCGCCCACCCAGATGGGACGCGCCCGCTCCAGGTCGCTGACAATGACGCGATAGTTATGTCCCTTGCGGATGGAGATCTCATCGACACCGATGGCCCGAGGCGCCGGTAGGCCCCGCCCGGTCGACCTGCTCTTGCATGTAGAGCGTATCCAGAGCCTTCACCGTACCGTGGTGCAGACGTTCCATCTCGGCCACCGCCTTGTTCGGCATATCCCGGCACAGCTTGCCCACATGCGTCGCAAAACGCTGGGTGTAGCGCGAGTTGTTCGCCAGCCAGTCTAGGTGTTCTACATGCACACCGCCGCACCCAGAACAGTTGACGCGCCAACGCTCGTATTCCAGATAGATCCGCCAGCCTGCCAACGACAGGTCGCGGACCCGGCACACTTGCTTGTCATAGCGCCCCCGGCACCGTTGCCCACAGTAAGAGCACACAGCTGTTTTTTTCGCCTCTTGAGCTGGATGACGCGGGCGTATCGGTCACCGAATAGACCCTTCAATCCGGCACCAACCACGAAACCTGGCAGCGCAAACAGCGAGCGGATCGACTGGGAATTTTTCACTCGGTTAGCCTATCCTAAAATATGGACCACTTTTCAGCACCTGATGAAGTACTCGATACCTTTTCCACACAATGAGTTACACTGTTTTTCCGTCAGAACTTACCCACACGAATCCGCGTTAACCCAGAAAACCCAAACCACGCCTGTAAAGGCGAGGAGGAGGATTACGCCATGAAGAAGCCTACCACCATATCGAAGGAGTCTGTAAGCGAGTACCGGGAGTTCGTCCAACTTCGGCTGCGTAAGCGGGTACTGGAGGCGATCGAGGTCGTGCTCGAGGAAGAAGTCAACCAAGCGCTGGGGTGTGGTAGCTACGAGCGTGCGGAAGACCGCCGTGGATATCGCAACGGAGCCGAAACCCGTCGCGTGACGACGTCGGTGGGAACTCGCGAGCTCCGGGTGCCACGAGCCCGCGTGCGAGACGAGGAAACGGGAGAGACGACAGAGTTCAGGAGCGAGCTGTTGCCCCGGTACGCGCGCCGGACTCGTGAGGTCGACGAGGCGATCTTGGGGACGTACTTGTCGGGCGCGAATAGCCGCCGGATCCGCAAAGCGCTGAAACCACTGCTCGGTGAGGAGCACCTATCGAAGAGCGCGGTGTCTCGCGTGGTTAGCCGGCTGAAGGAGCGCTTCGAGGAATGGCAGAACCGTGCTCTCAGCGAGGAGGTCTACGCGATCGTTTACCTGGACGGCTTCCACCTGAAAGTGCGGATGGCGAAACGTGTGATCAGCGTACCCGTACTGGTCGCGCTCGGGGTCGCGCCAGACGGGCACAAACGTCTGTTGTCATTGCGTCTGGCGGTGAGCGAAGCCTCGACGCATTGGGGCTCCGTGCTGGAGGGACTCCAGGCTCGAGGACTCCGGGCTCCCAAGCTAGTGATCAGCGACAGCCACAAGGGGCTGACGAAAGCGCTGGAGAAGTGGCCGGGGTGCCGGTTGCAGCGATGTACCGAGCACAAGCGCGCCAACTTGCTCCAACATTGCCCGGCGCACGCACGCCGTGAGCTCCGGCGTGACTACAACCGGATCGTCTACGCCAAGAACGGGATCGATGCTCGCAAAGCCTATGACGAGCTCGTCGCCAAGTGGACGCCTCTCGCGCCGGCCGTCGTCCGAAGCCTAGAGGAGGCCGGTAATCAGCTGCTGACCTTCTATGAATTCCCTCGTGCCATGTGGAAATCGATTCGAACGACCAATGCTCTGGAGAATCTCAACCGCGAGTTTCGACGCCGGACGAAAACCCAAGCGTCGTTCTCCAGCGAGGAGTCCGCGGTCGCTTTGCTGTTTGGGCTTATCGCCTCTGGCCAGATTCAACTACGACGCATCGACGGCTACCAACGTCTGAGCGAGGTTCTCGAACACGCGGAGGTTGCCGCCTGATATGATACTCTGATGACGGAGTGGAGGGCGCCGTTCTTTTTCCACGGACCTCGGGACACATCCCTCTACTTCGTGCACTACAACTTCTGCCGGGTCCACCGGGGCCTTCGTGTGACGCCAGCGATGGAAGCCGGAATCACCAACACGGTGCACGACATGGAGTGGATCGTCAGCCTCATCGATGCGCGGGCACCGAAGCCAGGCCCACGCGGACCCTACCGGAAGCGCCAGCAGGCAGCATGATGCGCCGAGCCACGTTCTGTCTCGTAGTGGCGACCGTAATAACTCTGCCTCTCCTGCCATTTCAGTGGATCCTCTCGAGGGTGAGACCGCCACAGTTTAGGTAGACGAGACTGATGAGAGCTTCGGCAGAGTGGAGTCCAAAGCTGCCGGTGGCTCAGCAGCCGGATTTTGTTGTTCATTCCTTCGAGTCGGCCGTTGCTGAGTCTCCACGTGACCCACGCGATGACGCCATCGAAGTGGCTGCGGATCATCTTCGCCGCGCGTTTGACGGGCTCTATCCTCGAGCTCATAGCGCGCCGCAGCCATCCTCGGAGAAACTTCTTGGCCCATGTCTCGGTTTTGTAGGTGTAGAGGTCCATGAAGTCGTCGCGCAGAAGCATGGCGCGGTAGAGGCGACGATTAGCTCGCACCTGCTCGCGGAGCACCCGTTTGTCTTTCGCGCTGCGGTTGTGTTTGGCCTTGAGAAGGGGAAACTTGGTGTTCTTGAGGTTGCGCCGGGCAGTCCCTTTGAGCTCGCGCACCAGCTCGCGCCGGGTCTTATCCACGGCCTCGTTCAGATGCTTGACGATGTGGAAGCGGTCAAAGATCACCCGTGCCTGAGGAGCCTTTTTGCCGACGACAGTTATGTACGGCTCCCACATGTCCATGCTGACCGCTTCGAGCTCCGCGGCTCTTTGTGGTCCGAGCTTGCGGAAAAACCGCAGCAGCGTCTTGGCCTTGCGCTCCTTTCCCGCCCAGACGACCCGGCCGCTGAGATGGTCTATTACCACTGTTAAGTACTTGTGGCGTTTGCGGTAGCTGATCTCGTCCATCCCAATCACCCGCAATCCATCGAGCTCGCGCCGCTCATCCCGCTGCTCGGCAACCACTCGCTGGATGATCCGTCGCACCGAACGCCACGTCACTCGGAAATAGTTCGCTACGGCGCTGACGTCCGTCCTCTGTGCCAGCCACGCTACCTCTTGTTCGAAGCTTTTGGTAAAGCGGCTTCCCTTGTCTGCCCAAGGCACCTTTTCTCTGACCACTCCACACCGCCGACATACCACTCGTCGGATCGAGTAGCGAAGATAGGTCCGGACTCCGAACAGGTCCAAGTGCCGCCAGTAGCGATTGTAGCGATCTTTGTTCTTGCGGACCTTTCGTCCGCAAATCCCGCACAGAGGCTTCCTCCTCCGTGGTACTACATCCACCACCACTCTGGCTTTGTCCGCCTGGAAGTGGAAACCTCGGACCCACAGGCCTTGCAATCCGATGAGCTTGTTGACTAACGTAGTAACGCGCATCGCGGGAACGCTCTTTTCTCTTTCGGAAAAAAAGATTCTAGCGTTCTCGCCGATGCGCATCTACACATGGCTTACCCTCTCAACCCACGGGCCTCACCAAATGCCACTGCCCCTCAGCGGGAGACAAGGCTGTGGGAAACGCCCCCACGGTTCTGGTCGTTCAGACCTTGCTCACGACTGAGTTCTCTTCGAAGCCTGGAAGGGCGTTTTCCATAGCCTCCACTAATCGAGCCCCCCCTTCCTTATTCCATATGAATTAATCTTTCTTGTATATATATCAGGAGGGGCCTGTGGGCGCTCGTGGAAAACGCGAAGCGTTTTCCAAGCGATTGTGGAAAACGCCGCTCCACGTTTGTACGTGCTCACAACCTTTCCCTAAACGCCTCTCTCGCCCGGAGTTTCCGGCGTTTTCCACAATCGCGGCAGCGTCCATAGGCCATGCCCTCCAACACAAATCAGATCCCCCGAAACGACAGGAGAACCATAACTCTTAACCTTCTGCCCGCCTGGAACATCCACGTCGTGCCGGAGTCCTGGAGACGCGTCTTCGATTTTCGATATGACTGGAACAGAAGAACTGAGTATGAGTTGTGGAAGGAACAAAAGGATTCCATCCAAGCCGAAATCGGGCTAATACTCAAGCAGTATTTCGGTCCAGAAGACAGCATCGTTGTTGCCGCAATCGGTGAGATCGGATACTACTCGGACCTGCACGTTTACGACAGGAATAGCCTTATCAACCGTGATACCGTCGATCACTGCGACAAGGCACTTTCTGCTCCCGGCCACGACAAAAGCGTTGAACCTCACTGGTTTCTTCCCTTAGAACCGACAATTATCAAGTTTGATGTGATCGATGGTCCTCCTCCGGAGCGCATAAATCCAGAGTATCCGTTACGGCGTCGCATTCGTTCAAGAGCCGAGGAGCTTCAACGATGGGGCAGGCGGTCTGGGGTACACGTCTGGAGACGCTACGTGCCTCAGATCTTTCCAATGAGTCCATCGCCTGAAGGGAGCGAGATGACGCTGTTGGTCCTTCGATTGATTAAAGAGGAGCCTCACGTCAAGAAGCTACCACAAGCCGAGCGCATAGCCATTCGCAAGGAGCGAGCACGTAAGGAGTGGGCTAAGTTCTACCATTCGCTTGAGAGTTGGTGATGCACTGGAGGCCCATTTTCTTGATTTCAAACTGCGACACTACCCAAGAACCACGAGGCCCTCCGTGTCAACATCCCTGAGACACTCCGCCTGTGCCTTCTATTTATTCATCCGCGCGCACCGAACTTGCTAAGCTGCTGATTTATGGTCTATTTCGAAAGATCCGAGTTTTGGCACAGGACGGGATCTCCACCGAGGCGAAGACCAGTTCGCAGGACCTCCCACTCATGGCTGTCTGCCCGTCGATACACGATCTTCTTTTTTGCGGATCACAGCCGATCTCGTTGGATGGCCCGTTGCTGGACACCTCGGTCCTGACAGGCGAGGCAGTAGCGACGCCAAATCAGGACATTAAAAAAAGCGACCTGCTTTTTTGCCTAGCCGCCCTGTTCTGCTACTCTTCTCAATCACTCGGTAGGACTCTCAATGAACAACGCTGACGACAGACCCACAGTTGGTCGGGATTGGATCGCCTTCGTTGTCGCGTGGATCCCCTACTCGTTGTTGACCTATAGATTCTGGCACAACGTCGACGACGCCTTCATCAGTTTCCGTTACGCAAAGAACTGGGCGATGGGGTACGGACCTCGTTACAACCTAGGGCTGCAGCAACAGGAAGAGGGATACAGCAACTTCCTGTGGGTAGTCGTTTGTACGTTTATCGAGTACCTGGAACTCGACATTACTTTCTGGGCACCGATGCTCGGTTTCGTCTGTGGTTCTTTGCTCTTGTACCTTGTTTTTCGAACGCTCCGGCGAGATTTCGACATGGGGCTTGGTGTAGCTTTCTCCATAACGCTGGGCCTGGGCCTTTTCCCACCTTACGCTTTGTGGTCGACGGGTGGTCTGGGCACCATGGCGTTCGCCCTTTCCATCTTTGCGACGGCCTACTTTCTTGTTCTGCGTCCGGCTGGCATCGCGCCTTACCGCGGTGCGCTCGCCGGCGTAGCCACGACATTGTTGCGTACCGAAGGCATTGCCTGGTCTTTGCTCATTGCCCTGCTGGGCATCATCACCCGACGGCTGAGAGGGGAAGCTGTCTGGCGACCGGTGGCCGTCTATGTCGCAACCGTGGGCACTGCTTTTTTAGTCTATTTTGCATGGCGATACTCCTATTACCAGCTCCTTTTTCCCAATCCGGTCTACGCCAAGGTTGGTTTCAGTCCCGAGGTCGCACTGCGAGGCTTCCGATACGTGGCTGCCTTCGTTCTCACATTTGTGACACCGCTTCTATTGTTGCCGGCGGCTGGCTACGTGGCTTGGCGGGAAGCACCGAAGCCGGTAGGGCTTGTCCTCGGAACCTTGAGCCTGGCATTTCCCGCCTACGCTGTGATGGTCGGCGGGGATTGGATGGCTATGGGACGGTTTCTAGTTCCCGGTTTCGCCTTCGGAGCACTCTTGATGGGATGGTTGGTGGCTCGGTTGTGGGAACGCCTGTCATCGCGCCTTGTGGTCATGGCGGTAGTGATAACGACGATCACGGTGGGTCTCCTTCCTGCGTGGAACGTGCATCTCGTACCCGACTCGGTGCGTCGCCTCTTTCATTTTCGTTACCTCAGTCCCTTCCGCACTGAGTATGAGAAGTGGAGAGTAGAGCCCAACTTTTTCACGGACAGAAAGGAAGAGGCTCTGGCACTGAAGGCGCATTTCACCCCAGGAGATAGCATCGTTCTTGGCAAGATCGGGCTACTCGGATATTACTCCGACCTACACATCTACGACCGCAGTGGCCTAGTCGACCGGCGCGTCGCGATGCGCCCCCGCACGCGCAATCCGCTCCGCATGCCGGGGCATGATAGCAAGGTCTCTACCGATTTCTTTTTCGCGGACGAGCCTACCGTCGTGCTTCACGAAAGGCTAGACGGACCTCCACCTAGCCGAAAGAATCCCGAATACCCGTTGCTTCGGCGTATCAGAATGAAAGCCGAGTCCTGGAGGAAATTGTCGGTCTGGCGACGTTACGTGCCGGAGGTTCTGCCACTGGAACCGTCGCAGCAAGGTAGCCCTAACGTGCTCATAGTCCTGCGGTTGATCGAGGAAACGCCCCGTATCGCCACACTTTCCAGTCCACAGCGGCGTGCCGAAAGAGCCTGGGATGACTTTTTTAGGGAGTTGGATTCTGCTCTACCCTTTGTTGTACTGGCCTACACCAGCGGCTGGTACCCGAAGGAAACAGCTCCGGAATCGACGGGACGATGGACCCATCAGACCGCCACGCTGTCGTTTTTTAACCCGCAGGCAGACGCGACGTTCTCCCTCGACTACGCCGCACGCGCGCCGCAGACGGTCACGGTCAGCGTCGGCGACCAACTGCTGCAGTCATTCGTCGCCGATGCATCCGGGCGCCGCCGCCGCCGCCGTATTCCCCTCCCCGCAACGGCGCTAGGAAATGGGGACAGGGCTAAGATCCAGATCACTGTGGATCGGACGTTCGTGCCGGCGAATCTGATCGCGGGCTCACGCGACACCCGCGAACTTGGCATTAAGGTCTATCACGCGGCCGTTGAACGCGACCCCGTCCTGTGCCAAAACTCGGCCCTTTTGAAATAGACCATTAATCAGCAGCTTAGTGTCTGTACTACCTGCGAGAGGAGATTCGGTTGCGTCGTGTCCGAAAATGCGAACGGAGCCAGAAAGCTCGAATCCTAGAGGCGTTCTCGAAATTCGCAGAGACCAGCCGACGGGGCACTGGCTCTGCGATAGGCGCTCCCGAGCAGACCTCTCATTCTAGCTCCTATTGCCAACCGAGCCTCAGACCTCCTGACATGCCCTCCTAGATTTAAGTGCCTCTTTCGGCGCTAGACTGCGTATTCCAGCCATCGTGAACGCCGAATCCAGAGCAAGCTGAACAGCGAATCCGGTGAAGCCGAACGCTCATCGAAGCGATGAAGTGTTGGGTGACCTCCTTCCCACTGATTGAAAACGTGAACCTATCTTACCTGCGTGTTGTGTAGCAAGGGGCGGCAGGTCGGTGCCGGAGGGAGCGGGCGTAAGGAAAGACGCGAAGCGACCTTCCCGCTCCCGTAGGCAGCGACCTGCCGCGGCCGAACCCCGGGCGATGTGGGGCTGGTTTCGGGGTGTTGCTGGGGTATGGCCTGGCTCGAGAAGACGCTTCCTGAGGCATTCTCGCGCGTCGTTTTGGCGCCGCATCGTCTGGTACCCCGGGTTTGGCGGTTTCACCCGTTTTTATCGCATCGACGCTGTGGTCCCTCGCTCGCTCATGCATCGGCGTTGTCAAATGCCTTTGGCGCAGCCTTGGTCTTTCTCAGAGAAGCTCCTTTGAGAGTGATGCGGTGCGCGCTGTGGAGAATGCGATCGCAGATAGCGTCTGCCTGGTTTGGGTCGCCAATCGCTTCGTGCCACTGCTTGAGCGGAATCTGGGTCGCGATGAGTGTGGAGCCACGCTCGGCGCGGTCTTCGATGACCTCCATTAGATCCCGTCTCTCCGATTCTTTCAGCGGGTGAAGCAGCCAATCATCGATAGCCAGTAAGTCCAGCTTGGCGAGTTTCGTCAAAAGCCGGGCGTAGGAACCATCACCACGAGCGACCGCGAGCTCGTGGAGCAAGCGCGGTGCTCACACGTAGCATCCGGTGAAGCCGCGACGACAGGCCCGCTCCACGAAGGCGCAAGCCAAGAACGATTTGCCAATCCCCGTCGGGCCGGTGATGAGCAGGTTATGGCGCTCACCGACAAAGCGGCAGTTGCCCAGGCTCAAGATCTGTTCGCGGTTTAAGCCTCGAGGCGCTTGGAAGTTCACGTTCTCCAAACATGCCGGATAGCGGAGCTTTGCCGCTCGCAGTCGTCGAGAAAGCTTACGCTGTTCGCGGGCGGTCCACTCGGCATCGACCAGGAGTCCCACACGTTCCTCGAAGCTCAGCTCCTTGTATTCGCTCGAGCTCAACTGGGTTTCGAACGCGGACACCAAGCCGAACAACTTCATGGCGTTCATCTTTTCTATCGTTTCGGGTGTCAGCATCGGGACTCTCCTCCTTCGTAGTGATCCGCGCCTCGGATGTTCTCGTGCTCCTCTCGCGGTTTCGCTTCGGCGTCCGATTCGAGCACCACACGATCCAGACCAGCCGAGAGAATGTTTTTCACCGTGCGATAGCTGTAAGAGCTCAAAGCTTCCGCTCGTGCGCAAGCGGCCTCGAGACGCTCACTGCCCCAGCGGCTGCCTAGTCGCATGACTCCCAGGCAAGAGCGAAATCCCTGCTCCGGGTGAGGCCGACTCTCTAGAATCCCCGCAACCAGCCTTCCCGTGGCGCGACCTGACTGCTCCGCCCAGTGGAGCAGCCGCGACGGCGTCCACTCCAGGTGCTCCCGATGCGAACGTGGCATATGCTCCGGGTTCGTGGAGTAGTGCCCCTTTCCTTTCTTGCGGGGATGCGACGCGACGCGCTTTCCCTTGAACAGGACCTCCACCACCGAGGCCGTCACCCGTGCCTCGACTTTCTCGTGAATGAGCTGATAGGGAACGCTGTACAAGTTGTTCTCCACCTCCACGTGGTAGTCGATGTTCACTCTGCACCGCTTCCACGTCGATAACTCGTAGCTCTCCTGCGGTAGCGGTTTCAGTACGGGCCGGTCTAGCCTTTCGTACAACTCCCGCCGACTCACACCGAGCTTCTGCATCGGACGCGCATTCAGGACCTCTAACTTCTCCCAGATGGCTTCGTTCAGTTCCGCCAGGCTGAAGAACGTGCGATGACGAAGCACCGCCAGGATCCAGCGCTGCGCCACCTGCACTGCCGACTCCACCTTCGCTTTGTCTTTCGGCTTGAACACCCGAGCCGGGACCACAACCGCACCGTAATGCGTCGCCAGCTCTTCGTACGTCCGGTTGATCCCTGGCTCGTAACGGTCCACCAAATCCACGCCGCTCTTCAAGTTGTCCGGAACCCAGATCTCCGTACTGCCACCGAAGTAATCCGACATCCCCTTATGGGCCTTCGCCCACGATTCCAGCGACTGGTTCAGTGTCGCTTCGACGTAGGTGTAACTGCTCGCGCCCAACGTCCCGACGAACAGCTCCATTTCGACGAGCTCTCCCGTTTTCGGATCGACGATGTGAGGCTTCTTCCCCGAAAAATCGACGAATGTCTTCTCGCCTGCTCGATGCCGTTGACGCATCGTCGGGTTCAGCTTCTTCTTCCACTGACCGTACAGCTCGCAATAACGGCTGTAGCCGTACGCTCCCGGCTTATTCTCCGCGTACTCCACCCACAGCTGCAGCAACGTCAGCTCTCGGTGACGCCTCAGCTCCTCGTGGATGTGGGCATAGTCCAGACCCGGCCGTGCGCCAGACGAGCCCGGCGGCGGAAACAGCCCTGCCTCCAGCTCCCCGTCGCTCAGCTCCTCCGGGAGCGGCCAGCTCAGACCACCCTTCTTCGCCTTGGCCAGGTACTCACTCACCGTTCCAACCGCCACGCGAAGTGCCTTTGCGATCATGCGGTGAGTAAAACCCAGCTCGTACTTTAACCTTAGAACCTCTCGTATTTTTCTCATCGATAACCTCTTAGCTGCCATTTCCTAGATCGTCCTCCTTCCGGGTACGACCTAGAGTTGCCTTGAAACGTGCTATCGATGAGCGTTCGCGATGCCGGAACCGGCGTTCACGTTGCCTGGAATCCGTGTTCACCTTCCCCGGAATCCGTGTTCACGATGCTTTGGAATGGATGTTCACCTTCGGCTGGAATCTGCGTTCACGATGCCCCGGAATACGCACAAGTCCCTCGTCATCACCGAGGAGGGCGAGTATCACCCCTCTGGTCCGTGTCGGCGTCAGATCTAGACGAACCTCTAGGAACCGGAACAACAATAGGCTTTTTATTGTTCATTGCCGCCCAAACCAGAGCCCCAATCCAGCCGATCGCCGTCCAACCGGCAAACAGGTTCAGTTGCACATCTTGATCGACAGCAGCGGTCTCGCTGCCCACGCCGGCCAGCTGCGCAGAGCACCAAATAGCAGGGGGCTATCGCAAGCTCCATCTGTGTGTCGACGAGCAGACTGGCGAAGTCGTTGCCGGCGAGCTGACGAGCAAAAGAGCCCGCGATTCATCGCGGGCGGAACGTGTCAACAACTTTGAGACACCCGCGGACTGCATTTAGTGAGCCTCAATCAATGCAGTAAGACTCGTGGGCCCGGGGCGGTCACCGTCTGCGTGCGGCGAGATCTGGTCGCGTTGGCCTGAATCCGGGGGTACCCCAGGTGTGGACCACCTCGAGAAAGTGGCTCCGGCGGCCTCCTGGCGCGTCGTTTTCTCCGGCGGCGGGTTGATCCAGGCCTGAGGAGGCAAAACGGGGGGCTGTGGCATTCCGCGAACGAAGCGTTCGGGATGAGCCCGATGAGCTTCGAGGAGGATTTGGCGCCGGGCAGTGGTGAGCTGTTCCGCGAGACCATCGTGAACGGCGGCCGGTGTCATGAGGCCGATTCCCGAGTGCCGGCGTTCGTGATTGTAGTAGTCGAGGAAGCCGCCGCAGAACAGCCGGCCGTCTTCGATGGAACCAAAACGGCTCGGAAACTGAGGGCAATACTTCAGAGTCTTGAACTGGGACTCGGAGTAGGGGTTATCGTTCGAGACGTAAGGTCTGGAGTGGGTCTTGGTAACGCCGAGGTCAGCCAGGAGCATAGCTACGGACTTGCTTCGCATCGAGCTGCCACGGTCGGCGTGGATGGTGAGCTGGTCTGGTTCGATGTTCTGTTTGCGGCAGCTCTCGCTGATGAGACGACGAGCGAGCTCAGCGCTTTCTCGTCGAGCCAACATCCACCCGGTCACGTAACGGGAGAAGATGTCCAGAATCACGTAGAGGTAGTAGTAGGTCCACTTGACGGGGCCACGCAGCTTGGTGATATCCCACGACCAAACCTGGTTCGGCGCTTCGGCCAGCAGCTCCGGCTTTTGATAATTCGGATGTCGCAGCTGGTTCCGGCGCTCTCGGACCTCTCCGTTCTCCGCCAGAATCCGATACATCGTGCGGATCGAGCAGTAGTAGATTCCCTCGTCCAGGAGCGTGGCCCACACCTGAGCGGGCGCCTTGTCGACGAACCGCTCGGAGTGCAAGGCACCGAGAACCAGCTCACGTTCGGTCACATCGAGGGCTCGGTGCGACCGAGGGCGGCGTTTCGCATTGGACGTCACCGTCTGGCGCCTGCGATACAACGTGGAGCGAGCTATTCCAAGGGCCTCGCAGGCTTCCGCCGTCTGTCCAATTCGTCCCGCCAGCTCCTCGGCCGCCACCATCAATCGTTCTCGTCGCTGTCTGGTGGATTCAGGGGGATCCCCAGAAGTTCGGAGGTTTTTTTTTGGATCTCTAGCATCGTCTCCACCCGAGCCAGGCGATGCTTCAATCGCGCGTTCTCGCGCTCGAGCTCCTTGACCCGTGGATCCTCTGCCTTCGCCTTCCGTCCTCGCTTCCTCGATGTCAACCCCGCCTTGGCAATCTTGTCACGTTGGCGACGCCAACTCGAAAGATGCGACGAGTACAGTCCCTCTCGACGCAGAAGAGCCGCAACATCCCCGTCACCCTTGCAAGCATCGGCCTCGCGCACTATCCGCAGCTTGTACTCTGCGGTAAAGCGTCGACGCTTCGCTTGCTCACTCACTTCGGGATCCGGGACCCCTGCCGCATCGCGGCCGGCGCGATCTGCAGTCGCCCTACGGGCTCCTTCCGATCCCGCCGGGGTCATTCTCTCAATCAACGTAGTCATTCATGATCCTCCTCCGCCCTCTACACTAATTTCAAGGGGCGAAGTGTCTCAAGGAGGTTGGCACAGAGGGGGCGGGACAACCGCTCTGGAACAGACGAAGCCTTTGGATAAGAAGCTCTCAGTGTGGAGACCCGGGACATTCTTCGCGCATAAGCGCTCTCTTTACGTTCCGCGGTCCGTCGATAAAAGTGAGTACACGCTAACGATGGGGCTCGATGACAGAGCGACGAAGGCTGCTCTACCCGCGTTTAGCTCCAATGGTCGCCCCCTGGAAGGAGAGATCCAGCTCGGCTCCATCACGATAAACTGATCGAGTACTCAAATCCACATTGGAGATGCCGTCGAAAGAACGTGCAGTAAGAAAAGGGGAGGTCGGCGAACCCCCTGGCAGCACCTGGACCAGAACGTGCTAGGCTGCTACGCCCCGGTAGCCCCGGCCTCGATTCTGGGCCTCTGGGGTGTCATCAAATCGCCACGCAGCTCCGTGCGTTCGACCTTGATGATGCGATCGTTCCTGCGCGTCTTGAGGACCTGGCCGTAGAAAATACAGATGGTTACCACGTGAAAAAACGGCCCAATCAGCCTCAAAATGGCCCCAATTCCCTGTTATTCATGGTTGCCAAGCCGAGACCGGAAGACGCGTTAAGTCTTAGCGTCATCTCACCAACACTTAATGGCGGAAGCACCGGCCGCACCGTCTTCGTTCTTGCCTGGGTCTCCGCCCGGGGCAGTCACGGCGGCCGCGTCTCGACCGTCGCGAGGGAGCACGCGAAAGCTGAGTCATAATGACGGCCGAGCAAAGGGGGCCCTTCTCGATCTGCTTCCTCAGCAGCGTTCAGTACGCGCAACCGCTCGACCCCAACGAGCGCAAAGAAGTTCCGGGCCCTGAGTGAGTTTGACCTCTGTCCACCGTTAATAATTGACGACACGTTCTTCCGGGACAGAGCGTCGGAATCGATTGAACAGAGTCCGTACTCCCTCTGCCGCAAGGACCGCGATGCACACGGTTGTCGAAGTCCGCATCCTGGTGTCCATCCCGGATGTTTGCGACGCCATCGTTGCTAGAGTGACATAGCCGATGATGGTCAGTGTGATAAGAAAGCTAGGCCAGTCCTTCCGCTTCCATATGACGCCAAGCCCAATGCCGGCAAGCGCATACAACGAGAGATTGTAAATTAGCTCCAGCAAGGATGGCGCACCGTAAAGTGTACTGAAGCCATACATGGAAAAGAGCCCAACTGGAATCAAAGCGATGTACCAAAATGGATGCTCGAGGAAAACTGATATCGCGATGCGACGCATCGCTCTGACGCGTCGACCGTCCTCAGGTGCAAAATTCCGCCAGAAGTTTGACACTTCGAGCTCCTCCTGCGGACTGCCCAATCGCTCTTCCAGTTCCAACATAAACTGACGGCGAACGACATCGGGGGACACGCCCCCCCGTGCCCAGCGCTCCACGCTCGCGGCACGGTAGAAAAGCATGTTGAAGGTACTTACGGTGGTATAGGTGAATTCGCCAATAAAGGATAGATTCCGGCCGCTCCATACAAGCACACAGATGAGAGGGAGAATCGCGAAGGCGCTGTACATCCGCCAGCGTAGCCGGACCAAAGAACAGAAGATGGGAAAGCAAAACAGGAACAGATAAATTGTCGTCGGCCTAGCGAGCACGGACAATCCCAGCCAAAGTCCAGCAAGACTGGCATCTGACAATCGCTGGAGCTTGACGCTACGCGCCAACCAAAGCACTGACAGGGCGATAAACAAGTTTGCGAGAGACTCGGCTAGTCCCCTGGATCTTTGATTACTATACAAAGTTAGGCTTTTCGCCAGCCCATAAGATTCATAAGATTCATGCACTTAGAAGGGTTTCGGCAAGCTCTGCTTTATCTAGTTTGTTCTGATACAGGGGACTAGCACGTTAATGTTGTGCGCCGTAGAGGCAGGGTCGATCGCGACCAGGGCCCCCGCGACAACGCTGAAGGGAGTGTTGTGTATCAATCTCAGACCAACCAGGTAGGCAAGAGCGGCGGTGGCCGAGCCGAGCAGCGTGTTCGCGACGGCGACCGCTAGATGCGATTCACCGAAGATCCCATACAGTCCAGCGACGAGAAGCGGCATAAGCGGCGGCCGCGCCGCGAACAGATGGCTCGACCAGCCTGATCCACGCAGCAAATCCAACGCCAGGCTGTGATACGTATCGTCGGAAGAGAGCTCGAAAGGAGAGAGCTCTCGGGAAAGAGCAAAATAATAGAGACACCCGATACGCAAGGTGAGAGCACAGGTAAAAATGCCCCCAAGAATCATCCAGTCTTGTCTTCGGAGCGCCACGCCGCGAATCTCTGCCTTGCGGATACTACCAGAAACATCGTAGATGTTTCTATCTAATACTTCTCTCCAAGTGGATCCGTCCCGCTTCCCGTGGAAATAAGAATGGCGTAACCTCCGGTTAAGCAAAACGAAACCGCGCCTGGAAAGGCGAGGAGGAGGATTACGCCATGAAGAAGCCTACCAACCATATCGAAGGAGTCTGTAAGCGAGTACCGGGAGTTCGTCCAACTTCGGCTGCGTAAGCGGGTACTGGAGGCGATCGAGGTCGTGCTCGAGGAAGAAGTCGACCAAGCGCTGGGGTGTGGTAGCTACGAGCGTGCGGAAGACCGCCGTGGATATCGCAACGGAGCCGAAACCCGTCGCGTGACGACGTCGGTGGGAACTCGCGAGCTCCGGGTGCCACGAGCCCGCGTGCGAGACGAGGAAACGGGAGAGACGACAGAGTTCAGGAGCGAGCTGTTGCCCCGGTACGCGCGCCGGACTCGTGAGGTCGACGAGGCGATCTTGGGGACGTACTTGTCGGGCGCGAATAGCCGCCGGATCCGCAAAACGCTGAAACCACTGCTCGGTGAGGAGCACCTATCGAAGAGCGCGGTGTCTCGCGTGGTTAGCCGGCTGAAGGAGCTTGAGCGAGAGAACCGTGAGCTAAAGCGGGCAACGAGCTCCTTCGCAAGGCGTCGGCGTTTTTCGCCCAGGCGGAGCTCGACCGCCGACCGAAGTGAAGGTATTGTTCGTAGACGAGAACCGTGAGAGTCCACTGCCCGCAGCCGCCTAGCAACATATCTGGACTCCTCTAGTCAAGCCCCTTTCTTAATAAATCTTCCATCGAAGCTGCGCATCCATCGCGTCGTGACGAGTGGGTCAGACTGCAAACGTATTCTTCGGCCTCAGTGAGGAGCGTCTTGGGTGCTCCGGGCCATGATGGAAAATCCGCGCGCGAGGAGCCAATCACTTTGAACGACCTCTTAGGGCCAGTGTTGCTATCGGCTTGACCCCGCGCCGGTCCGACCGGTACGCCATCAGTTGGATGGGTATCGTCGCAGCCTCTTTTGGAAGGGAAAAAGGAAAACACGAAAGTGGAGCCTCTAAGTCTAAGCGGCCATCGGCGACTGGAATTCACTCTCGCGGGTGGAGACGGCCCAGACGATCCGGGCGAGTTTGTTGGCGACAGCAATCACGGCCTTGTTGTGTCCCCGCGAGCGGTGGACCTTCCGAGCCCAGGCGCGGAGCTTGTCGGGCGGGCTCTTACTGACGTTCGCCGCGCGGAGCACGGCGCGCCCGCCCTGGGTGAGGAGCATACGGAGGTAGGAGTCGCCACGCTTGGTGATGCGTCCGAGGCGGCGAATGTCGCCACTGGAGTTTTCCTTGGGAACTAGGCCGAGGTAGCTCGAGAAGCGGCGCCCCGATGGGAAGCGGCGAAGATCGCCGACGAAGCCCACGATGGCGGTCGCGGTCAGAAGTCCGATGCCGGGAATGGCGAGAAGTCGTTGGACTTCAGGAAGCTGCTTGGTGAGCGCCTTGAGCTCGTGCTCGATGCCAGCGCACTTGTCCTTGAGTTCTCGAATCTCGGAGCAGGCATCACGGAGATGCGAACGGAGCACGTCGGGCAAATCAGAATCAGCGTCTTCGACGAGTTCGAAGAGGGCGGGCACGACGAAGTGAGCGCCCTTTGGGATGATGAATCCGAGTTCGCGCAGGATCCCGCGTACGGCATTGATGCGTGCGGTCCGTGTGGAGAGCCATCCTGAGCGCAGGCGATGGAGCGCGGCGAGGCTGTGCTGGTGCACGGACTTAATGGGCACGGGAAGAATCTCCTCGTTCCTGTAGGCCTCGAGCAACGCTTTGGCGTCGGCGCGGTCGTTCTTGCTCCCGCGTCGATAGGGCCTCACGAGGTGAGGTGGGAGCAGGACGACGTCGTGTCCCAACCTTCGGAACGTCCTTGCCCAGAAGTGAGCAGAGCCGCAGGCTTCGAGAAGCACGGTGGCAGCGCTCTGTTTGGCAAAAAACGACACCAACTTGGGTCGACTCACACGGAGTTGCTTGGACACCTTCCCCGCTTCTCCCGAGATGGCAATCTCGAAGACGTTCTTTGCAAGATCCACAGCGATCGTCGTATCTTTCATTCGGACTCCTCCTTTTCGATGCGTATTCGACTGACTTTGGCACATCGATGCCGTCTATGTCAGCGGAGGAGTCCATTCCATCACTTGATGACGGAAGCACCGCGTCTGTGCCGTCGGACTACGATGGAGTCGTCTATACCAAGTTGGATGACGCTGGCGGTTGGAAGACGAAGCTTATTGAAGAGTTGAACGAGGTGGGATTCGCAGGTCAGTTTCAATTTCCAACTAAGCATCGTACGCGCAGGGCTCGCGATCTATCTGGGTAGAAACTCCAGTGCTGCATGGAGCGTCCGTTTCATACAATAGCGGGAGCATCCGGGAACCGAGGCCGACTCAACACTGGTGCGATCCAGCCCGTAACTAAGCATGGCCCGGGGATGTTTCGGCACTGTCAGTGGTGACACGCGTGAGCGTGATCCCGTTTAGGAGAATGTAACGAATGCCCATCCCTGTTCCCGGATGCTTCACGAAGTATGAAGGAGCATCTGATGAAGCACAATCGTCGTCAACCCAAGAAGCGGACTTCTCCATCCCTGCTGAAGCAAATCAACGTGAATGTCGCTGGGATCGATTGCGGCTCGGCCGAGCATTTCGTCGCAGTTCCACCGGAGCGCGATCCTAAACCGATCCGTTCCTTCAGGAGTTTCACGGCCGATCTTCATCGGCTCGCCGACTGGCTCGCGACTTGCGGCGTGACGAGCATCGCGATGGAGTCGACCGGCGTCTACTGGATCGCACTGTATGAAATCCTCGAAGCCCGTGGCTTCCAGGTCCTCTTGGTCAACGCGCGCCACGTCAAAAACGTCCCGGGGCGCAAGAGCGATGTCAGCGATTGCGAATGGCTCCGGGAGTTGCACAGCGTGGGGTTGCTCCGCGGAAGCTTTCGACCCGAAGCAGCCATCACCGCCCTTCGTGGCTACCTCCGCCACCGAGAGACTCTCGTTCAGAGTGCGGTAACCCATATCCAGCGCATGCAGAAGGCTCTCGTGCAAATGAATCTTCAACTCCACCTTGTGGTCACTGATATCACGGGTGTCACTGGCATGCGGATTCTACGAGACATCGTTGCCGGACAAACCGACCCCCATCGGCTCGCTAAGCACCGTGACCACCGTTGTCAGTCCTCCGAGGCCGAGATCGCCGCTGCACTCACCGGCAACTATCGCCCCGAGCACCTCTTCGCTCTCAAGCAGAACCTCGAACTCTTTGATGCTTTTCAGCTCCAGATCCAAACCTGTGACGTGGCCATCGAATCGCACCTGCAGCTTCTAGCTCAACGCTCAACCCCGAACACCTCCTTGCCACCGCCTCGAAAATCGCGCAAGCCCCGAGTGAACGAACCTCGGTTCGAGCTCCGGCCTCTCCTCCACCAGATCGCCGGGGTCGACCTCTCCCAGATCGACGCCATCGGACCCTATTCCGCGCTTCGCTTGCTCGCCGAGATCGGTACCGATATGAACCGATGGCCTACTGAAAAGCACTTCACTTCCTGGCTTACCCTCGCGCCCAATAACAAAATCTCCGGCGGGCGACTCCTCAGCTCGAAAACACAACCCTCTGCAAACCGCGCCGCTGGCATTCTCCGCATGGCCGCACTCAGCCTCGGGCGTACACAGACCGCTCTCGGCGCCTACTATCGACGTCTCGCCTATCGCGTCGGTAAATCCAAAGCCATCACCGCCACCGCTCGAAAGCTCGCCATTCTCGTCTACCGCACTCTCAAGGATGGGCTCGTCTATCAAGACCCCGGGGCCGCCGCCTACAACGCTCAAGATCGCTCCCGTGCCGTGCGCCGCCTGACCCAACGCGCCGCTGACCTCGGTTTCGCTCTCATCGACACTCAAACGGGCGACGTCGTTCAGGCGGTAGTTTCTTAGGAGTTTGGCATACTCTCACGTCATGAGGTGCGCCTGCTACGGACTGGCGGAGAGTCTGCACGGTGCAGGACCTCCGTGCAAAGACAGGCGCACCCCGCCCAGATTCTAACTCTTAGGAGACGACGATGCAGAACTTCGTTTTCCCGGTAACGGACCCGATTAGACAGACCATTGGAAGAAAAGCTCAGCACGTGTATCGTGCCATCGGTCGTATCCCGTTTGCGCAAAAACCCGTTAGACCAGTTTTCGTCGTTGGTACAGGTCGATGTGGCTCAAGGGTAGTGCGTAGTCTCATTGCTAGCCACCCAGATTTTGTGTCCTATCAGAGCGAAGCAAACGACCTTTGGCATCCACACTCATATAATTACCACCGAAGAACAATAGAAACCCCATCCATGCTATTCGACCCGCAGGAATTTACCAAACGCTCGCTGAAAAGTTGGACGGTGGAACGCGCGAACGCCATCCGCCTAATATTCTCTGGCTTCTTGACGGTATGGGGGCGTGGAAGACGCCTTGTGCTCAAAAGCAGCATGGTGAGCTTCATGGTGAAGCAGTTGGTACAAGTATTTCCCGACGGTCTTTTCATCCATATCTACCGAAATGGACCTTCGTTTGTGTTTGAGTCCGTGAAGAAAAACTGGCACAAATATCAACATCTAGAAGACGAATCCACGATGCGGATTCATCGCGCCCAATATTGGAGCCGTTGCTTGATAGAGCTTCATCGCGTTAGCCAAGAGCTGAAACCAATGGGACGGTGGTTAGAGTTCGCATACGAGCGACTATGCGCAGATCCGCGGGACGTGTTACGTGAGATAAGCGTTTACGCCGGAATAGATCCGGACGCGTACACCTTTGATGTGTCGAGAATTCAGTGCCAGAACTGGAAGGGAAGGAACATCGAGTCGGACAAGGCATGGGAGCCAGCACTCAATGCCATGCGTGAAGCAGCAGCCCTAAAAGGGTACAGTTTTTAGTGGGAAGAAGACAAATGAGCCAAGAGTGGATACGTGTCCCAGCAATTGTTCTAACCGTTATCGGCACCAACTATAAGACACACAAAGACATCGTGGTGTGCCCCCTGTTAACTGGCCCACTGAAACCTGAACGAACGCGTCAGCTTTTCTAGCGAATACGCTTGGAGGCGTTCGATCAAGAGAACTGTGAGGACGCTGTTCGTTGTACGCATTCAACAATCCCAGCTGGACAGAAAACGCAATTTGGGGTACGCGCAGGACTCCCAGCCACACTTGACAACGGGCTCAGTCGCACCAACGTCGAGCCGACCTCTGAGCCGGTGCCACCTACAGAGACTACCGCGTTTCATTCATTCGGGGTGGCCGTCAGGCCGCGGAAAACTTGAGAGTACCTCTTCACCTCTTCGATGTATCGAGAAGCCGAGTCGAAACCTTTGACCGAGTCAAGACGGATTCGTGCACCAACGCCCTGCTGACTTGGCCTCTTCACCTCCTCGCCGCCCTCCACCCCACGCGACTCTCTTCGTCAGCATCATCGCGCTCAAGTCCAACCAAAGGATCCACGAGGAGAGCGACTGGGACGTGATTGCGAGAGCCATTCGTTAGATGCCCGCGTACCACAGTGTCGCCACCAGTAACATCGCCAATAAGTAATGAAGGTTGTCGCGCAACTGCCAGAGTACCCCGTGGCGGTTCGCGATCACGAGCATGATGGTGCTGCAGGCGGTGGCGACCATCAACGCGATAGCACCTCCGACCGCCTGCGCGTGCGGGACGAGCAGCATCGTGAGCACCGTGAGAATGCTCGCCTGCAAGATAGAAACGACCATGACGGCTCGGGTATCGCTCCCGAAATGGAACCCAAGGCTATTCGACTGCGACAACGCGCTGAACAAAAGATTGATGGAGAAAAAAAGCACTACCATCGCGACCTCGGCGGTCGGCTCGATCCCGAGCAACCCGAAGATGGGTCGCTGCAAGACGAGGATAGCGGACGCCGCAGCGACGCAAAACGCCAGCTGAACCCAGGCGAAAAAGAGAAACTGTTTTCTGAAATGCGCGGGGTCCGCCTCCATGGCGCCGACGATCTTGGGCAGGAGCGCATGCATCGTGCTCAGAATGAACTTCCTGGGGACAACGAAGATACGGTTCACGACCTGGTAATAGGCGACCTGCGTGACCGAAGCCGCCTGCCCCAAAACGATCACCGCGATATGTTCTTTCAAGAACGCGCCGACCGAAGCCAGTTGGAGAGGCAGCGTATAGCGCCGATTGAAATTCTGGTGAACCCGCCGGCAGACTGGAATCCATTCATACGGCCCGATTCGAGCAAGCTGTGACCAAACATCAGAGATATGAGACAAATAGACTAGAGACAGAACGACCACGAAGACTTGCGAGACCACGCGAGAGCCGAGCACGAAAACGCATCCCCAGGCGCGGTCGGAAAGCAGCAAAAAGGCGGCCAATAACCAGGTGAGGTTCAACACGATCTCGAACGTAGCCATCAGCTTGGCGGTCCTGATCTTCTGTTGCGCGTTGACCAAGGCGCGCAGCGAATTGGCAAGCACCGCCGTCAACAAAGAGAGCAGCACAATCGCGACGTTCCAAGCAACCTGCGGGTCCGTCAGAGAATGCTCGATGTTCCAAAACCTCGTTGCGGGGAAAATCGAAAACACCAAAAAAGCAAGAGACACAACGCCGAACGCGATCGCCACCTGGAACAGCAAACTGGAAAGGAAAATCTCTGCCTGCAAACGGGTGTCGTCCACGGGTGCGAACCGTCGTATCGTTAACGTGAAATGGTTGTAAAAAGCACGGGGGAAGGCGCCGACCGCGGTAAAATATTGAACAACGCCGAAGTAGTCGACGCCGAGATAAAGAATCGTCCCGAATGCAATGACGATTAGCAACCCCTGATTGAAAGCGTCGAGGAGCAACAAGTTGGCCACGAGCTTGAGAACGTCGCGCGAGAACACGATTCTGGACGGCACGGTCTATCAGCCAGTGGCAGAAGTGGAGTATTCGGAGTCGGCGTCCAAAGTTGGTGGCAGCCATCCTTTGATGCTGCTCGCGACCAAAGACGCGACCTCGTCTTGCATGGCCATGGCGTCGGCCCGCTCGTAAATGTTCGCCTTGATCGGGTTCTCGCTCATGACGACGTATTGATACATTCCTTCACGCTCGAAATCATAGGTGCAGATATCGCCGAAGATTTCAGGCGATTCGTGTTCGGTGCTGATGTCGCAGAGATCGTGCTCATATCGAGGCTGCAAATCACGAGCGAGATCCCCACCACGTGAAGCTCCGCTATCTCGGAGGGCTTTCGAACTTTTTCTTCTGGTGCGGATCGAGCGGAAGCCGGTAGCGGCTGAAGCCGATATTCAAAACGCCGACGCGGGCGGCCTACCGTCACCGGGTAGCGCCGCACTCGACGGGCGCCCAATGGGAACGCTGGACCGGTGCACCGCTGAGATAAACGAATTCGAGAATGGCCGCGGCGCGTTGGTCCCAGGTCCGGAAACGCACACTCTCACGACCAGCAGCGCTGAGCCGTTGGGCCAGGGCAGGGTCCTCCAAAATCTGACGTATACCGCGTGCCAAATCATCGGGGCAATCGGGCCGCACCAAAAGCGCGTTTTTCCCGTCCTCGAACAGCTCGCCCAGCGACGGAAGATCGGACGCAACCACGGGACGCCCCGATGCCATGTACTCGAAGGCTTTGAGGGGCGACGTGCACCTCGCTGAGATCCGTGCATTGGCAGAATTGGGCAGAAGAAGAACGTCCGACGCGGCGAGATAGATGGGCACCCGAACCGGAGGCACATGGTCCTCGATACGCACGTTCGATAACTCTTGCACCTCCACTCTTTGACGAAGGCGAGAGACGTCCTCCGTCGTCCCACCCACGACGAGGAACGTGACATCGGGCATTTTCTCGGCGCAAGCCACCACGGTGTCGATCCCCTTCCAGGAATAAAGATGCCCGGTATAACCCGCCACCGGTCCGTCAGTATCGAGCGCGAGCGCTCTTCGCGCTTTCTGTCGGTCCATGCGCGGTGTCAAAAGACGGGCATCCACGGCCGTGGGAGCGACGAAGAAGAGCTCTCGCGGAGCGCCTAGAGCCACGCAATCTTCAACGAGATGGCGATTGATGACGACGATCGCCGTCGCGGCGCGAGAAATGATTTTAACCCAGCGCCTCGTCAGCCCGCGATCGGGAAGCGAGTGAAGCTCCATAACAAAGGCGCGTCCTGCGAGCGCAAGACCGAGAGCCACGAACATGTCCCGAGTGTAGAGCAAAGGGTTCCCGTCCCATCGGCGACGTACGGACTGGATGGTGAACAGCGTCGAATGAGCGACGAACAGCATCATTTGTATGCGTGGGTTGGCGCTGAGTCTCAGTAAGTCGGGGCAATTCGTTTCGACGAGCCGGAAGGGACACTCCACGTCGTAGTAGCTCAGCGCGTCGACACCTTCCATCGCAGAGGTGTTTCGCCGACGTGGATATGTGAGCTCGACGTCGAGACCGAGCCGGCGAAAAGCTTCACGCATCTTGAAGCTCTGCAGGACGTGCGCCTTCTCGCTCGGCACCCGCAGGTTGGCGACGTAGACGAGCTTTCCTTCATAGCACGCCAGCGAGGAATCCATCGGCGCGATCTTACACGGCACGGTCGGACCTCACAACGTTGTTTCGTCATCACCTCGCGACAGAGGATTGATAACATGGGCGCAAGCATGGACGGCCGCTACCGTAAAAAGGAAAGTGGGCGACGGAAGCGTCGGGAACAAAGTCGTCGTCACCGACGACGTCAACAGGAGCGAAAGCGTAGAGGGGAAGACGTTCTTGTCGCGGTGGAAGCGCCCGCGTGGGTCATCACCCAGGAAAAAAGATCGAGCTCGTGCGACCGTCCTGGCTGCTACGAGAGTTTTGAACGTATGCGGTCCAAAGAGGTTGAGCGTGAGGTATTGCCAAAAAGATGGAAGGAGTTCTAGTTTGACGTAGCCCAAGGGGAGGAGGGGGCGAGCCGGCGTGAATGGCCCGTCCCTCTTCTCTCGATTATAGAAGAGAAGGAGCTTTGTAGCAGCGATGGCGTCGCCAGTGGAGTTGGTCAAACTCGATCTCGAGGAGCTGGGCGAGCACTTTGGTCGTCTGCGAGTTCACACGCCGGATTCGGAGCGCGGGATGGCGCGGTCGATGCGTCTTTATGGGCAGCTGTCTCCGGTGGTTGTTTGCTTGCGCGCGAGGCGCTACGAGTTGATCGATGGCTTCAAACGTCTGGCGGCGGCCCGAAGCCTTGACGGTTGGGCTCGATTGCTGGCGCGCGTGATGGCAGTCGATGACAAGGCGGCCAAGGCGGCGATCTACGGTTTGAACCGGGCTGGAGGAAAGACTACGGAGTTGGAAGAAGCGTGGATCGTCTACGCGTTGGTACGCGAGGACGGAGTCCCACAGGTCGAAGTTGCGGAGCTTCTGGGCCGGCACAAGACATGGGTATGCCGCCGACTAGCCTTGGTGGAAAAACTTTCGGAAGAGGCGAAGGAGGAACTCCGTGTGGGGTTATTGACTCCGACGGCGGCGCGTCACGTGGCGCGATTGCCCCAGGGCAACCAAAAGGAGTTTTTGCAGCTGATCCATCGTGAGGCGCTGACGGTACACGAACTCGAGGACGTAGTCGGCCTTATGCTCAGCACGCGGAGTGTCGAACAGCAGCGATTCGTGCTCGACTATCCCCGCGAGGCTCTCAGCCAGACGACAGGAGCTGAGGTTGAAGCGCGCGACCCGCGACTGAGCCCAGTGGCGAGTCAGTTGTGGCGGAAAGTTTCAATGCTGCTTCGGAATGCTAGCTCGGATGGATGGGTTTCTAAGCTCTCAGGGACGAGCGGGACTGACGCCGAGGGACCGCGAACTTCTTGCACCACGCTTCGAGCGGCTTCACCGAGACGCCACCTCGGTGGCCACGCGCTCACGCGACCTCATCTCGGAGCTGGCACGAACATGAGCGAGGCCGAGCGAGCCGAGATCATTCGCCAATGGTACGGCGGCGGCTCGTTTCGCGGCATCGCTCGTGCTTTGGGTATGAACCGCAAAACGGTGGCCGCCGTCATCAAGGCTCACAAGGACAAACGTGCTCAGCCCCATCTCAGCGTACCCGCACCCGCTTCGCAGCGAAAGAGTCTTCTCGACCCCTACGTCAGCCAGGTCGAGACGCTTTTGCAGCGCTATCCCGACCTAACGGCAGTGCGTTTGCAAGAGGAACTGTGCGCAGCGGGATTCAAGGGGGGCTACAGCATCGTCAAGCAACGGCTCCGGCAGATGCGGCCGCGGCCGGTGCGCCAACCGGTCATCCGATTCGAGACCGGACCGGGGGTTCAGGCGCAGATGGATTACTCGTTGTTCGAGATCGATTTTCTCGAAGAGGGCAAGCGAAGAGTCTGGGCTTTCAGCTACATCCTCGCCTACTCACGTAGGCGTTACCTGCGCTTCGTCGAATCGCAGGACTCCACCACAACCGTGCGCGAGCATGTTCGGGCCTTCGAGTATCTCGGGGGCGCGGCTACGGTTTGCCTCTACGACAACATGAAAGTGGTCGTACAGTGCTGGGATGGTGAACAGCCCATCTACAACACGCGATTCTTGGCCTTTGCGACCGTGATCTGGCTCCTGGAACATCCGGAGCGTACCGAGGCGATGGGAGCCTCGGGCCGGCGAGAGATGCAAGGCGTCTATTTGACGGAGCGCTATATCGAGGGCTATCGGAGCCTCTTTCATCTCGCCCTTGAGGGCAACTGATTTGAATCTCTTCGGCTTCGACATCAGCGAACTCGACCTGGCGAACTTCGTCGCGGCGATGCGTCTGGTGACCATCGGGGTCGTGACGATCTCTTTTCTGCTCTTCTTCCGTCAAAAGCGCTGGACGATATTGGCGATGGGAATCGCGGTGCTCGTCGTCGTGGGCTGGCTCACGACGTTCTATCCGCTGGCCCGGATCTACGGTCTCCAAGCGCCGGGCGATCGACTGCGCAACCTCAGCTGGGTCGCCTCCGTGGCCGCCGGTAATTCCCCCCTGAGCACCGGCCGGGTCGGAGACGTGACCCTCGAGCCCTTGTGGGCACTGGTGGCGGGAGGCCTCTGCTTCGGACACCCCGAGTTTGCACCGGTGGTCTATGCCCTCGTGTCGCTCGTCATTCCCCTGATGCTCGGATTGGTGCTCTTTCTGCACTTCCGACGCCGGGAGGATGAAGAAAGCGGAAGCGAGCTCAGAGCCTTGGTCGTGGTGGCCTTCGCTCTCCTGGTGTCGAGCGGGCCACTCGACTACTTGGCTCCCTTTCGCGACTTCTACGCCAAGAACTTCTTTCTGAAGCCGAACCACACTCTCGGGTTCGTTTTCATTCCGCTGCTCATCGGGGGCATCGCCAGCCGGCGGAAGCTGTGGCTCGCAAAGGCAGCGGTTCTCCTGTCACTCCTCGGCTGGGCGTTTATCGTTCACTGGGCGTTTTTCTGCTTTGGGCTCGGCATCTACCTCGTTTTGCGTTTTCTCCAACAGAGGAAGAGCTCTGGCGGCGAGCTCCGGAGCGTGCTGATTCTCTGGATATTGAGCGCCATCGCGGTTGCCCCTTACATTTCCATCATCTATCGACAGCACCCCCATGCCATCCGCATCGACTCCACGGTGGTCGATCCCGAGGTGCCCTCCCGAAGCGCCTGGGGTGACATGCGCCCGGTGGGAAGCTCACTCCTGCTGCTGGTCACGTTCGACCGTGCGCTCCTCTTCTTTCTGGCGATCGTCGGGGCGTCGGTCTGGTGGCGGGGGGGTCTGAAGCGGGATCTGCTGTGGCTGGCACTTCTCCTCTCGGCCTACCTGCTCTGGGGCGTCAACTACGTCGGCTATCTCACCGCACAGGCGCGAGAGGCAGACGAGTTCTACTATTTTCTCGACTTCGTGCTCTCCGTTGCGGCGGGAGTGGGAGCCTGGCGGCTACTCGAACTCATCGCATCCCGGATGCCGCGGGCCAGCGTGTCGGTCGCGGCGTCGACGCTCGTGGTGATCCTCGTCGTCACGCCCCTCGTCGCTCCGTACTGGCGCAATCCGGAGATCATGGACGGGCATTTCCGCGTTGCCCGAGAGCCGTTGCCGGGCCCGGTTGTCGAGCTTCGAGACTGGGTGCTCAAGGCGACCAAAGGTACGGACGTGCTCGTTGCGGACGGCATCGCCGCGTTTTGGGTCCCGGCGCTCTGACGGGCCGTCAAGTTCTCGTGCCCTATCGGAAGGGTCGAGAGTATCTGGACGCTCTGCTCTCCTCCCCCGATGGTCAGGACGGCCTGCCGTTTCGTGTCACACACGTGGTGTACAGCCATGAGTTAGAGGCGGCCATCGGGCTCACACGCCAGACGCTCGAATTGGAACAACGCTACGAGCGGGTGTTCGAGAACCGCCTGGTGACGATCTATCTGATCGAATAAGCTTCTAGTGCATCATCGCGCGCCCACTCCTCGTTCACGTGCGGCGCTTCGGGCATTTATCATCTCAACTCGGCTCCTCGCGGCTCGCTACCGCTTCGGGACTTCGCGCTGCTCGGCGGCTGAGGGCTTCGCTCGGTGTGCTGTCTCCCATTTTCGGCGTTAGCAGCCATTCGAAGCGGCCCGCCGACATCTCATTCTTTCGAGTAGCCCCAACGGGACGATTGGGCCGGTCTCTCAGCAGATGCGATGGCTGCCGCTCGGCACGCGGCGGACGCGCTCATCAGCGGCCTGTCATCAGAAGGTCTCTTCGAGCACCTCGATCGTTCTTCTCAACGTCTCGTCACAGTCGAAATCGCGCGCGCGTTCTCTGGCACGGCTCGACACTCGGCCATCGCCGCGAGCTAGACGATCGCCGACAGAGGATAGAACGTGTAGTAGCGATGAGCCGGCAAGTAGCGTAGGAGCTTTTGTACCAGTCCTGAGGTAACTACCCGATCAAAACCAGCAAAGTAAAAAGAGCGGCCGAGCTGGCGGCGAGGGTTCTCGAGAGACGGCTGCCAAAAAGCGCCACGACCATGACGTTTTCCCCCTCGTACAGATCCGGGACGATGGCGGCGGCCGTGGCGAGGAGATAGGCGTAGCCCGTGGGGTTCGATCGAAAGATGGGATAGGCGGCGTCAACACCAACAGGTGTCTCGCTCGCTAGCCGCGTCGCCGCCCCGGCCCAGTAATAGCTGTCCGTACCGAAGGTGTTGTCCCTCACTTCCCACAGCATGGATGCCTCATAAGCGAGGACGGCAATCAGGAAGAGCCAAAAAAAGCGTCCCTGTGGGTCGAAGCGCGAGTGGTGCGCGTCGCCGAAGACAATAGGCGGTGAGGGCGACGAAGACGATCGTAACGCCCACGAGCCAGCCCGCCGATAGAAGATTCAACGCGCGCAGGACGATGCCGAGCAGCGTCAGCCAACCCGCGCCCCACGCGATGGCGAAGGCCACAATCTCGCCGCGACCACGGGTTTCTCCAGGTTTGGCGAAACAAAAAGCGATGAGATAGCCCGGTACGAAAAGCAAGGCCACTCCCCAGATGAGCAGCAGGAGCGGGCTCATCGTTACCGTTCGAGCCTATCGGCGGAGCCGCATTCGAGAGGCCATCGCATCATGGACTCTCCGATGGATGCTTGCGAGCGGCGACGATGCTACCGTAACCCAAAGAGCGAAAAAAGCACGCCTCTCTCAGGCGGTCCATCTGCGACCGCATCCAAAGGGCGCCGGGGAGCACCGACGCGAGATAAGGCACGGGGGATACTGGGAGCCTTGAATCGAAGGATCTCGTAGTCGGCCGCTTCCACCTCGTGCCGCAACACCCACGGATAGCACCACACGTGTGGCAGGTCGCTCCGCCCCACATAGCCCTCGTCGACACGGCGTACGAGTCGGAAGCGGTGAAGAAAGCCTATCTTCGGGCGCTGCCGTTCGACGACGGACGTTTCGATGTCGTGCTGTTGCTTGATGTACTCGCGCACGTCGAGCTTCTCGATCAGCTGAAGGCCCTCTCGGAGGTTGCCCGTGTGCTGACGGACGACGGGGTACTGCTGATGAGCGTGCCCAACCTCGCGCACTTGCACAGCCGGTTAAAGCTGTTGTTCACCGGCAAGCTGATGCGGACATCCGCCGTTCACCGGCATCCCGGCGATCGGCCGCGTGCGGAGTACGAAGAGCTTCTTCATGCGGCAGGCTTCCGCATCGAGTCCCGGCGCGGCATTTTCCCGACGCTTCCGCTCGCGTTTCGGTTGGTGAACCGCCATCCTCAGTCGTGGGGGTTGGCTCGTCGGCGTGCTCGATGCGTTATTGCCTTTTCCGGGGTTGTCGTTCTTGGCGGCGATCCGGGCAAGAAATGTCACTGCGGTGGGTTGATTCGAAAGACGGCGTAGTGGTCCTCTTCGAGCACTGGATCAAAGCAGTCACGGATCTCGGGGAAGCCGCTGTCGAACTCCAAGTGGATCGCGATCGTTAGATCCCACAGCAGGTACATGTCCGGGTACTGTCCCACCGTGCCGGGATCGCAACCGTTGGTCAAGAGCTCGTTGACGGGGGGCCGATGAGCGCCATCGACAGTTATCGCGGCGTCGCGCGAGAACACGGTGTGGCGGACGAACGTCTGCTGTTCTTAGACCGTGTCCCCTACGAGCAAGTACCTCTTTGGAGCCGAGCCTTCGACGTTGCGGCGACGCCGTTTCCCGATGCCGCTGACTAGGCTGAGCCGATGTCGCCGATGAAGCTCTTCGAGTACATGGCGGCCGCTTTGGGGCTGAACGCGATCAAAAGGAGTATGCTACAATCCGTGACGTTACAAGCAACCTCGAAGAGCAAAGCGTGTTCATGCTATGACTTCGACCCGAGTACCCACGCCGCCCGCTAGCACCGAGACCGCGCGGTCCCAAGCTGCTCTAAGCGAGAACGCGCTTCGGCGCTTCGTCATCGACCACCATGGGAGCTTCGATTCCGCGGGGAACGAGCGCATCTTCGAGAAATGGTTCAAAACCGCCCCCCGACACGTTTTTCAAAGAGGCCGACCGCAAATACGGTCTCACCAGGCTCCGGCTTTGCGATCTTGGGTGTAGCTACGGGATGAACTTGGTGCACTGCCACGAGGATGCCTACAGGGTGGAGTTCGACGACCGAGAGTCCGACTTCCCGCAGAGGCTGGGGCTCACCGTGTTCGAGGGCGACTTCGTCAGAAACGACGTGTTCGACCTCCCCAAAGTCGAAGCGGTTTGGTGTGGTGTGGAGCGGTGCTCGAGCACGTCGAATCGCCTCATCGGTTCCTGCGCAAAGTCCACCAGCTTCTCGAGCCGAGCGGACTCTTGGTTCTGTTCGTGCCGGCGATCTCGTCCGTCGGCGGTCTCGCTCTCCACCGGCTTCCGTGGATCGGAAGATACTTCGTCGGCTATTTGGCGAGCGACGACATCAATGCGTTCACACCGTCGACGGTCGCGTTCACGTGTGAGCGAGCCGGATTCGAGACCATCGAGACTGTCGAGGTCACGCCGTCGTTTCCCGGCCCCTCCAGCCTCTTCAACAGGGTCCCTCCGCTGGCGAGCCTCGTCGACGGCTCGACCTACATCAGTCGCGCCATCCCGAATTGGGAGTACCACCCCAAGGCGACGCGACAAGCCTCTAGTCAAGTCTCTAATTAATGATGCGGGCTTCAATTGGCGCCGCTCGCGCTAGTGCCCAACGCTTCCCCTTCGATGAAAATCTTGCTCGTTACACCCTACTTCTTCGAGCCCCACCGGTGGAACATCAGCGCTTACAAGACCGCGCACAGCTTGGCCCGTATCGGCGTCAACGTCATCGTGTTCACGGCGCGCTCCGAAGGCCAGCCGTTCCTCGAAAAGGTGGGCTCTCATCTGAAAATCTACCGCTACAGAGACTTGTTCATCCCCGACCCTGCCAACTTCGGGATCATCCCGTTCTTGTCGGCGCGTCTGTGGAAAGTCGTTCTACAGGAGGTACCGACGCATTTTCTCGTGTTCACCCACATGTACCACGCGTCGCTCGCGGTGGTTTTGCTGAAAGCGATGGGCAAGCGCGTCGTTGTCGTCACCGACACGTTTCCAGGCATCGACTGGTTCAGTCGTTCACGACTCGTCAACGCGGTGCTATGGGTGTACGCGCGCACCGTTGGGTTCTTGGTGCTTCGCCTCGCCGATCACGTCGTTCTGTTGCACCGAGGGTTGGTGCCGACGGCGGAGCGGATGGGCCTTCGTTTCGTCGTGCACCCGTACGGCGTCGAGATGCATCGCTACGAGAGTCCGAGGCCGCCTGCGGATCTGGAGAAAGAGGACGGCGCGATCTGGGTCGCGTACGTGGGCCGGCTGGAGTCGGTCAAAGCGTATGACTTCATCCTCGGCGCGGCCGCAACTTTAACCGCGCGCCACGCGAACGTGCATTTTATTTTCGTGGGCGACGTCACCGGTAAGGACGATGTCGTCGAGCGCTACCAGAGTACTCGCATCCGTTTTCTCGGGCACCGTGACGACGTTCCCGGTATCCTAGTGAAGGTCGACGTCTTCGTCCTCGCTTCGTTGTCCGAAGGACTTCCGAGCGGACTCATGGAAGCGATGGCGTCCGGGTGCGCGTGCGTGGCCACAGAGGTCGGCGGTATCCCCTATCTTTTCAGCGAATCGCCCGGCGAGGCGGGGTTGCTCGTGCCGCCGGGGGATCCCAAAGCACTCGAGGAAGCGCTCGAAAAGCTTGTGAACGACGGTGAGCTCAGGCGGAGCCTGGGCGAGCGAGCCCGGCAAGTTATCCACGATCACTACCGCATGGACGAGCTCGCCAAAGAGCTCGTGACGATCCTCGAGACCACGTCGACCGAACCATGAAGACGATCGTCATCTTCAGCTGGTTCTACCTTCCGTTCATCGGCGGCGCCGAGCTCTTCGTCAAAGCGATTACCGACCGGCTCGGCTACCGCTTCCGCTTTGTGATCGTAACTGCGCGAGCCGACCGCAAGTTGGCGGCAATCGACGAGAGCGAGCGCGTGAGCGTCGTGCGTGTCGGCCTCGGCAATCGCTCCGACAAATTCATGTATCCACTGTTCGCTCTCAAATGGGCGCTCGCGTCCGAGCACGTCGATCTCGTTCACGCGATCATGGTGAACGCGTCAGCGGTGGCAGCGTATTTGTTCTCGAAGATGAAACGCGTGCCCACGCTTCTGACCCTCCAAGAAGGCGACACCGAAGACTACGCCCGAGAGTACTTGCGGCTGCTGTTCCCGGTCTATCCGTGGTTGCACCGTTCGTTCGATCGGGTCCACGCGATCAGCCGTTTTCTCGAACAACAAGCGATCACCTATGGCGCCGACACCGAGACCATCCGGGTGATCCCGAACGGTGTCGATACCGAAGTCTTCCGCCCCGGCGAAAGTGACGCGAGCGCAAAGCTTCGGACCCGGTTGGGTCTCGATGGAAAGCGCGTCGTCGTCTCAGTGTCGCGTCTCGTTTCCAAAAACGGGTTGGACACTCTCGTGGAGGCGATGCCCCGGCTGCGACGAGAGCATCCCGACGTCGCGCTCGTGCTCGTCGGCACCGGCCTGGAAAAGCGGCATCTCGAATGCAAAGCGGACGAGCTCGGTGTGAGCGACGCCGTCGTACTCGTAGGTGAGGTGCCTCACGAGGAGACGGCCGACTATCTCCGGCTGGCCCACGCGTTCGTGCGGCCATCGCGTAGCGAAGGGCTCGGCAGTGCTTTTCTCGAAGCGATGGCGTCGGGAGTTCCTGTCGTAGCGACACCGGTGGGAGGTATCCCCGACTTTCTCGATCCCGAAGTGACCGGGCTTTTCTGCAAGCCTAACGATCCTGAAAGCGTAGCCGGCGCCATCGGGCGCTTGTTCACCGACCACGCTCTTTCTCAAAATCTGCGCGTCGGGGGGCTTCGCCTCGTGCAAGCGCGCTACCGTTGGGACCAGGTGGCCGATCGGATCGCTGCGGTGTACGAGGAGCTACTCTGAGCCATGAATCTCCTTCTCGCGACGGGCATCTTTCCTCCGGATATCGGGGGGCCGGCCACGTATGTGGCAGGTTTGGCTCCCGAGCTTTGTAAACGAGGCTTTGGCGTCGAGGTGGTCACCTATGGAGAGGCGTCTTCCGACGAGGTCATGTTTTCGGTGGCTCGCGTCTCCCGGAATCAAAGCTTGCCGCAACGCTACGGGTCGTATTTCGTGTCGGTGCGGAAAGCGCTCGCACGAGCCGACCTCGCCTACATTCAAGATCCGGTTAGCGTCGGCCTACCGGCTACGCTCGCAGCGCTCTCACGGCGAAAGCCTACCGTACTCAAAGTCGTCGGCGACCTCGCGTGGGAGATCGGCCGCGCCGACGGCATCGTCGATGACGACGTCGACGACTTCCAAACGAAGCGCTACGGAACGCTAGTGGAATCGATGCGGAAAGCCCAGCGTTTCGTCGCCCGCCGCGCCGGCGCCGTCATCACCCCGTCGCACTATCTGAAGAATCTTGTCATCGGTTGGGGCGTTCCTAGCGAGCGGGTCCACGTCATCGAGAACGGCGCCCGGCCCAAGCCGGAAACGCGCCTGACTCGAGAAGACGCGCGCGCGCGGCTAGAGCTCGACGGAGATCCGATTCTGATCAGCGCCGGCCGACTGGTGCCGTGGAAAGGGTACGAGCACATCATCGATTCAATGCCGGCGATCTTGCGAGATCATCCACGCGCACGCCTTCTGATCGCCGGCTCGGGACCGTGCGAGACAGCTCTCCTTGAGCGCGTCCAAAAGCTCAAGCTCGACGACGCTGTTCAGCTCTTGGGCGCGCGCGCGCCGACCGACCTCGCGATGCATCTCTGCGCCAGCGACGTGTTCGTGCTGGTGTCCACCTATGAAGGTTTTTCGCATCTGTTGTTGGAAGCGATGCAATCGGAGCTTCCCGTCGTCGCATCTCGCTGCGGGGGTAACCCCGAGCTCGTCGGAGACGCCGACAGCGGACTCCTGGTGTCGCCGGATCCACGAGGGGCGGAAGCCGCCATCCGAAAGCTTCTCGCCGATCCGCCGCTGCGAGCACGCCTCGGCGCAAGAGGCAAACGACGCGCGGAAGATTTTACGTGGGAGAAGATGGTCGCGCGTACGGCACAACTTCTTCAAGACGCCTGGAACAACGCTCGGTAGCCTTCGATGTAGCTTTCGGTGGAGTAGAGATTTTTCGCCGATTGCTTGCCTCGGGCACCCATCGCTTCGGCCTCTCTCGGATGCTCGAACAGCCACAGGATGCGCTCGGCGACAGCGTCCTCGTCTCCAGGAGGTACGAGAAAGCCCGTCTGCTCGTTCTCGACGAGCTCGGGGATGCCGCCGACATCGGACGCAACCACGGGAAGCCCGCACGCCATCGCCTCCCACACGACACGCCCCAACCCTTCGGACAAAGAAGGCAGCACGAACAGTCGAGCACTGCGATACTCTTTTCGAAGATCGGTCGGTGACAATGAGCCGAGAAGCCTGAGAGACGCTTCGACCCCGAGATGCGCCGCATGTTCACGGAGCGCGCGTTTCATCGGACCGTCGCCCGCGAGATGGAGCGTCGCCTCCGGCCGTTTAGACGTTACCTGCTTCATCGCCCGGATCAGGGTATCGAAGCCCTTCACCGGGTAGAGCGCACCCACCGACAACACCCGGGTGTCGGAACGTGACGGCTCGGTCGCGTCGTCGAAGAGCTCGAAATCGGTGTACCCGGGAAAGCGATGCAGCGGGACTTCGGGCGCCACCGCGGCGATCCGCCGCTCCAAAAATCTAGAAATAGTACGGATGCGATCACTGCGTCGCAGAACGAAACTCGCCCACGCCGCGAGTATAGGACGAAAAACGGCACTCAACGGGACACGGTGATAGAGAAAGGGCGATTCGCTCCAATCACCGTGGACTTCGGTGACGACGACGACACGACGACGCATCACCCATGCGACCCCCCGCACGAAAATCCCGGCGAGACCTTCGTAGGGGCTTTGACTCAAGACGAGCTGCACTTTCCCACGGTAGACGAGACGAAGCCCAAGCACCGTCGATGCGACAACAAGTAAGACGAGCCTGAGCGCGGCGATGGGGACGAACGGCAACAAGTAGAACTCGACCGGCTCGGATGCGCGCTGGTATCGGAGTGACGGCGAGAATCCGACGACGTGGAGGCTCGCCAGCCGACCGAGGTGCTCCATCTTCTTGAGCTCGGTCGGGCCGAGCGGGAGCGCGTAGCGGGTCACGCCGATGTTCACGACGCCGAGTTCTCTCACGGGTAGCAGTCTCTCTACGAGTTGTGTAATACTACCTCAGAATTCTGAGTCGACGATGTCAACGGGTGTAACAACCAACGAAACTGCGGAACGCGTCTCGTCGAAGTCGCGCCGCCGGCTTCTCGTGATCGTACCCGCGTTCAACGAGGGACCACGGCTTGTTGGAGTCGTCGAGAAAGTCTACCGCGAACACCCGCATGCCGATGTGCTCGTCGTAGACGACGGCTCTAGTGACGACACCGAGGGGCGCTCTCTCGATGCCGGAGCCATCGTCGCCCGCCATTCTTTCAACCTCGGCTACGGTAGCGCGCTCGAGACCGGCTATCAATTCGCGGTCCAAGGCCACTACGACTATGTCGCTCAGCTCGACGGAGACGGACAACACGATCCGATCTCGCTCGCCGACGTCCTCACGCCCATCTTCGAGGATGCCGCCGACGTCACCATCGGGTCGCGGTTTCTGATCTCGTCGAGCTACCAGGCGCCTTGGGGTCGCAAGCTCGGAAACCATCTGTTCTCGTGGCTAGCGTCGCGGCTGACGGGCCGGCGGATCACCGACCCAACCTCGGGCTTGTGGGCGATGAACCGAAAAGCGACGGAGGCTCTCACCGGCGGCCAGTTCCCTCACGACTATCCCGACGCGGACGTTCTCATCGACCTCCACTACGCCGGCCTTCGTCTCACCGAAGTGCCCGTCGTCATGCACCCGTCCCAGGGAGGCAGCTCCATGCACGACGGCGCCATGCCTCTCTACTACGTGTTCAAGATGCTCTTGTCCATGTTCTTGGCGACGTTGGGACGGAGACGCAAGTCTGTGTAGATGCCAATCCGCCAACAAGTCGTCGCGCTGATCATCAGCGTCGCCCTCCTCGTTTTGATCGTTGAGCTAGTGCGGCGCCGCAAGCTGCGCGAGGAGTATTCTGTCCTTTGGGTCCTCACCTCGATCACGGTCTTCGTGCTCGCGGTGTGGTACGACCTGCTGGTCGTATTGACGCGCCTCATCGGTGCTGTCCTGCCGACGTCGACGCTCTTCTTCTTCGCGCTGATCTTACTCGTGCTCGTCTGCCTGCAGTTCTCGGTCCGCATCACCAAGCTCGACGACCAAGTGAAAAAGCTCGCGCAAGCGCTGGCGCTCAAGGAAGCCAAGGGCCAGAAACAGAAACAAGATCGGTAGCATCGAGTTTGTCTACCGAGACGGCACCACAAGTTGGCTTGAACCGATTGCTGCGCACACTGCCATTCGAAGACCTACCCGCGACAATGCCGCTCGGGATAGATTCTATCAACGACGGCATCCCAGAACGGCGACCCCGTCCTGTGCCAAAATTCGGCTCTTTGAAATAGACCATCACTCACCGCTTCTAAGACGCCGGTGGCGTCGTCGGGTCAACCATCACGAAGCCGCGGAGCATGACAGCTCTAAACCGCGCAATCAACGCTGGATCGAATTTTTGCGGAGCACAGCCGGATTAGGAACCTGGTGACCCCTCACGCGGTTGGTGCTTCCGCAGTCAAGTGTTGGCGGCCGCCGCGTAACCTGTTCGCGTGCTAGAGTTTTAGCCTGATTTCGAGAGGCGCAGTTCTTTCGCCGATGCCGGCTGGGCCGAGTTTTGGCACAGGACGGAGGTATCGAGTGAGTCGGAAGCGGGTGATTCGGTTGAAACAGGCAGAAGGCCTCATTGCTCGAGTACGCAAACGCTTCAAGCGCACGACGGTAAGCGGTCATGACCAGCCCGTCGCGGCCAATGTGCTCGGGCAAGACTTCGTCGCCGATGCGCCGAACCAACGGTGGGTCGGGGACACGACCGAGTTCGTGATCGGCAGCGGCGGGAAGCTTTATCTCGCGGCGCTCCTCGACCTCTACTCGCGATTCCTCGTTGGGTGGGCCGTAAGTGCTATTAACGACCGTCACCTGGTTATCAAGGCGTTGCGGATGGCACTGAAACGTCGCCAACCGGCCGCGGGGCTCTTGCATCACTCCGATCAGGGCAGTCCGTATGCCAGCAAAGACTACCAACGTCTCCTTGAGACGCATGGCATGACCGGGAGCATGAGCCGACGGGGCAACTGCTACGACAACGCCGTCATCGAGAGCTGGTTCTCCACGGTCAAGCACGAGCTTGGGGAGCATTTCCTCAGTTGCGGCGAGGCCAAGATGGCCCTCTTTGACTTCATCGAGGTATTCTACAATCAGAGACGACGACACTCGACCCTCGGCCAGGTCAGTCCGGCCGAGTTTGAACGACGGATGATGACTTCGCCAGCTTAACTAAACCGTCTACGAAGCCGGATCAAGCCCAATCACGGTGAAGGTCCACGCGAGGCTCTGACGACGGCGGAACGTGATGAGCTGGGTTCGCTACGACGTCGAGTGCGCACGTTGGAGCAAGAGCGAGAGATATTAAAAAAGGCGGCGGCCTTCTTCGCGAAAGAAAGCGAATGAGATTCAATTTCATTCACGCGGAGCGGGCCAACTACCCGGTGCAGGTGATGTGCCGAGTCCTGAGGGTATCGACCAGCGGCTACTACGCTCAGATGAAGCGCTCGCCCAGCAAGCGACAGTGTGAGGATGGGAAGCTGAAGCTGCGCATCCAAGCGGTCCACGCCCATAGCCGTGGTACCTACGGCAGGGAGCGTGTACGTCGCCAGCTTGACGGAGAGAACGTCGAGGTGGGCAAGCAGCGAGTGGCACGGCTGATGCGTGAGATGGGTCTGCAGGGCCTGCCCAGCAAGCGTTTTCGCCGCATGGCCGACAGCAAGCACGATCGTCGTGTCGCACCCAACGTGCTCGGTCGGAACTTCGAAGCCGAACGACCGAACCAGTTCTGGGTGACGGACATAACCTTCATCCGGACTTGGGAAGGCTGGCTCTACTTGGCGGTCATCCTCGATCTGTTCTCGCGTCGTGTCGTCGGCTGGGCGATGCAGCTCCACCTGCGCGCGGAGCTTGCTCTCGAGGCGCTTCACATAGCCTTGGGGCGCCGCCTGCCGGAAAGTGGCTTGGTGCATCATTCAGACCGTGGTACTCAATACGCGGCTGCGACCTACCAGGCCGTGCTCGATGAGTACGGCATCGTGTGCTCGATGAGCCGCAAGGGTGATTGCTGGGACAACGCCGTGACCGAGAGCTTCTTCGGCACGCTCAAGACCGAGCTCCTCCACCGACATAGTTGGCCAACACGACGTATGGCCAAAGACGCGGTCGCGAGCTACATCGAGGGGTTCTACAATCCGTATCGACTCCACTCGTCACTCGATTACAACAGCCCAATGGTGTTCGAACGGATTAATGACCTCAAAACTGCTCATGCGAGATAATCAACCTGTCCACTTTTCCTGGGCAAGGTCAACCTGAACTAAGGCCGACAAGAGTTCCTTATGTCCCATTGCCTAGGCCTTTGTTTCTAAGGGCCTCATACAGGCGCCTCGTGTCATTGTCCTCGAAGAACTCATTGCGCGGCGCGTGCGACGGCCTGAGCAATTCCTTTCTAGCTGACAATATCTCCTTCACCGGCAGTTTGGTAAGCGTATGGAGCTTTTCAGCCCAATGGGTTTCGGCCGTGTCAATCAGCTCCTCGTAGCTTATCAAGGCTGACGGGTAGAGGCTAGCCTGTAGAAGAATGGCGTTGTTGACATCTATCCAAATGTCCCTGCTCTTCTGGTACGTATAGACTTTTTTGTGGAAAACGCTGGGCCAATAGCCGCTGAACTTGCGGTAGATTCCGATCAACCCGAACGGCTCGCCAAACCGATTTATTTCATGCACCAACCACACCAACCGGGGCGACTTAACGTAGTCAGCAGCTAGGAGGGTTCTTCTTAGAACTCGCCTACAAACGCCCATAAACGCGCCGGCTGTTCTGTCAAAGAGTAAAGAGTTCGCTATGCGCTCATGCCAGATGTACCACTTATAAGCCTTTAAGATATATAAGCTGTCAAAAGCTCCGCCGCCAGGTCCCCAATGTTCCACCGCTGGCATTTCAAAGGAGCCACCCGCTTTGGCAATAATGGCGGAGAGGAAAGAAGAGCCACAACGTCCGGTTCCAACGATAAGAAACTTCATCTTACAATTGAGATGATCTCTTGGTATTCATATCATAGTCCAAAAAGCGTTGTGCATCGTCAAAAAGTGCTCCGCCCACTGCGTATTCCGGGCATCGCGATCGGTACTTTCGAGTGACCGAAATCGTTCGTTCACTCGAAAGTACCAGTCTGCGGCCTCTAGCCTCGAAGAGGGACTGGAGGAGACCTTGACGTTGCATCGTCTTGGCGTGTACGGGGTGCTCGGTCACTTGCTAAAGACGACGAACTGCCTCGAGTCCGTCAATGCGCTTGTCTGACCTTGCCCAGGAAAAGTGGACGGGTTGATTATCTCGCATGAGCAGTTTTGAGATCATGAATCCGTTCGAACACCATTGGGCTGTTGTAATCGAGTGACGAGTGGAGTCGATACCGGATTGTAGAACCCCTCAATGGGCTTGACTCAGCAGCCGACCATGGCAGGTCTAAAACGCGCAATCAACACTGGATAGATTTTTACGGAGCACAGGTACGCGATCTTCTTTTTTGCGGGTCACAGGCCTATCGAGCCGGGGCGTCTTTCGGCGAAGCTACGAGATATGGAACTCATATTCACGCCAATTCCTCACGCGATAGGCCTTCTTCACATACTTCCGCTGAGTGCGTTTGAAAATGCTCATGGGGAACCTCGAATCCGCGAGTACAGAACAATTGTGGACCGAGATCGCGAGTTGTGCTCCAAGGCAGGGCTTTGCTAGAGTAAGGTGTAACGCGAGACGCGCGGGAAGTGCGGAACGGGCCTCATTTTCGGTCCCGGTTTCGAATCTAGATTTTCGAGGGGAGCGTTTGCGCCGACGAGAGGGGCGGGCGCTGGCGCAAGGCGTCCTCGCAGCCAGCCAGGCTGGCGGCGGGGGGGCGGCTTAGGTACTTCCGAGCGTCGGGAGCGTTGCGAACGGGCCGGCCCCGTGGAAGGCACGACGAATCCGTTGTCGGTGATGCTGTGCGTCTCCGGCCAGAGCCCCCGGTGAGGAGTCTCACGTGAGCGGGCAACGTCAGCGGGGCGACCGGTCGACTCTGCCTCGAACAGGTAGCCCCGCCTCGCGAGAGCGTCGAGATGGAGTGTAGGTAGATGTGCGTAGCAAGAACCGAGCCAGAAAACGACGGCAAACGTTTTTTCTCCAGAAGCTATCTCTCCGAGTACCGGTGGTCCAGCTACTGGCATCAGATCGAATGCGTGCTCAAGAACGTCCGCGAAGGAGACGTCTTGGAGATCGGCGTCGGCAACGGCACCGTCTCGAATTTGCTCAAGACGCCGTCCTGTGCCAAAACTCAGCCCTTTTGAAACAGACCATAAATCAGCAGCTTAGCGACTGGGCCAAGGGCCCTTAGGCTCTACAGTTACCCAAAACCCGCGGTCGACGTTCGAGAGCCGCGGCCGTTTCACCGAACGGCGGAGGACGGCGAGCTGCTGCCGAAGAGCGACATTGTCGAGAGCCAGCTCGCGACGAGCCTTGAAGGCGGAGATGAGAGCGCGAACAAACGACGAAATCAAGCAGGCATGGTGCCGGCAGACCGGAGACTAATCAAGTTTGGGGCGCCCGGATGAATAAATAGAAGGCACAGGGAGAAACAGATAGGCCGCGCCTACGGAGCACCGCGCCAGCCCTCGACCCTACCGGGAGCGATGATATTCCCTTCTTGAAGTGACTTCCGCTGGAATTGCCTGTGCTATCCCTTTAGTCTTTCTTCTCATCGATTCGTCGTACAGCTCGCTTGTAAAGAAGCAAGAGCTGCGCTCCGAGAACAACGTGCCAGCATTCTCGAATGGCCAGCGATGCAGTGCCGTATAATACCCAGGCCGCTAAGTAGTAACTCCTACCGGAACTGTCCCAGGAAGACGTCGTGTCAAATACGCCGAGACCAGCAATCCCCCACAGAACGAGGCAGACCAATAGAGCCAAAACGGCAGTCTGGAAAGTGTAGACGTAGACCTCAAACCCTGCTGGATTCTTCTCAGAGAGTTTGTCGATCTCTGGAGATTGGGCAATAGCCATCGCATTGCCTACCCAGGCGAAGCTCGTTCCCACAAAGACTCCAGCCAGTGGCAACAGGACCGTTTGCGCAGCGACTTCAAGTCGAACGGGAACGAGCCCGACAGCGGCAACTCCAATGCCAGCATGGAGTACCAGCCACCTATCGACAAGCCTTCGCCATCCTGGACGCTCTCCGCGAAGGAACCAACTCCAATAGCTACTCGGGCGCTGCACCATCTCGTACTCGGACCCGTCGATACTCTTTCCGCGCCCTTTGGATGGCGCCTACTTTCTCTTGTGCCGAGTCGAGTGAATCCACGCTGACACTCGCAATATTTCCCCTCAGCTTGCGCACCACAGGCGGACTCTCGGCATCCAGTTGTACACGAGCCGTGACATCGTCTCCGGTCGTGGCTGCAGATCTCGATATCTGCTCTAGAGGTGCTGCTCTTAACTGGGAGCCCCTGATCGTAGCTTGTCCAACGTTCCCGTTTGCCTCCTCAAGCAGCGCTCCGAACGGCTTAACGAAGTCCTCGTCCTCATCGAACGGATTTCGACGCATGAATGTAAACGTGAAAGATCGAATCGAATACGCACTGGAGAGTACATTCAGAAAGTCGTCGGGACTATTCACGCGTCCAACTTCAAAGCGGACTTCATTCTCGAGAGCCGCCTTGCTGTTATTCAACAGCCGTTGGAGCGATCGAGCGATTCCGATTGTAGATGGCGACAAGGCTGTGTTCTTCGCGAGCGCACACAACTCGAGGCTAAAATCAAGGACGGCATGCGTATACGGAGCATTCGCAAGCTCAGCCTCAGTGAAGTTCCCAGTGTTATCAATTTGAGACAGCGTGGCTCTAGACTGTTTCCCCAGTCGAAAATAGATATTACCCTCCTCAAGCTCCTCCACGTTTCCAACGTGCCAAGCCACACGTCGCGTGGTCAGACGACTTCTTGGCTGCTCCAACATCGCCCACCGCAGCACTTCGGCTGGCTCAAGATTCTGAGTGAACAACGAACCAAGCGCGGTCTTTGGGAAGACTCTGATCCGAAAGAGGTCAAGTTGCATGATGTTTCGTCGGTTTAAGGACCAGACTCTACCCAAATGGAACTACACCATCCGACCGTCTTGAAAACGGGAACTTATTTTGTCGCCGGCCCTTAGTCATCTGATTGGCTCCTTGCGTCAATGGTGTATGCCTGAACGGCTCTTCGGATTGCTTCGCACTCAGCGTCACTCTCCACCGTGTGTCCTGCTAACCCTGTCCTTATGGTTCCGTCTGATGTTTCAAACACCCGCTGGACCGTTGTGGTAAGGATCACCGAACAGCCCGAACCGTCATCTTGCTCCCCGACCAAAATCAGGTGCTCAATGTTGGCTACGAAGTTTCCCCACCGTACGAACTGCGGTTCAAAGGATGCTGCGGCCAGCAGTGCTCCCACCGTGAGCACGATCGCTGCTACTATGGTCCCACCCGCTTGAATTAGTGCATCGGCTTTTGGCACGCTGGCAGTATACCACCGGGTTGTGGTGATGACGTTTACCCCTGCTCGTTGAAGGAGGCACTGCTAATGACCATTCTGCATCCCACGTTCCCAGATAACGGTGACATTCATCCTGATCGAGTCAGCGCCTTCAAGCGTTCGGAGCTTGGAGGGGTAGACGCCCCGGCTCGATAGGTCACATAACCCTTCGCGGGAAGTGTGCAGGAGCGCCGCGTAGTGCGGGAAAGCCGCACGCTGCGTGCGATGTGGCGGGGGCTGGAAACGGACTTACGGTGCGGCTAGTGAGGCACTACCACAGGAAACGGGGAGAAACAGATAGGCCGCGCCTACGGAGCACCGCGCCAGCCCTCGACCCTACCGCGGTTCCGGGTAGGACGCTTCTGGTCATTTCGGTGAGAAGCGCCAGCAATGGCGGCAAAGAACAACTGCTCTGCTTCGCTCACCCTTGGCCGCGCAAGACCTCGTCAACCTGCCGCGGCAGTTGAAACACCTGGCGGCGCGGAGTCGGCTCCCTCCGTGAACGTCCACTTGAGTTCCATACGCCAAGAACGGGATCGATGCTCGCAAAGCCTATGACGAGCTCGTCGCCAAGTGGACGCCTCTCGCGACGGCCGTCGTCCGAAGCCTAGAGGAGGCCGGTAATCAGCTGCTGACCTTCTACGAATTCCCTCGTGCCATGTGGAAATCGATTCGAACGACCAATGCTCTGGAGAATCTCAACCGCGAGTTTCGACGCCGGACGAAAACCCAAGCGTCGTTCTCCAGCGAGGAGTCCGCGGTCGCTTTGCTGTTTGGGCTTATCGCCTCTGGCCAGATTCAACTACGACGCATCGACGGCTACCAACGTCTGAGCGAAGTTCTCGAACACGCGGAGGTTGCCGCCTGATCTGATACTCTGATGACGGAGTGGAGGGCGCCGTTCTTTTTCCACGGACCTCGGGACACATCCGGGCGTACCCGTCGGATTCCGGCTCGGAGTACCGGTCAACATCGGCGAGCATCACCTTCACACTGCCCTGCGGGAAGATCAGGGTATCGCCAGGTTCCACCAGTATGGCCTCGCCGTTGTCACGTTCCCCGTAGTTCAGGGTTCGACCGCACACCGTACTGCGTATTCCGGGGCATCGTGAACGCAGATTCCAGCCGAAGGTGAACATCCATTCCAAAGCATCGTGAACACGGATTCCGGGGATCGTGAACATCGATTCCGGGGAAGGTGAACACGGATTCCAGGCAACGTGCGTCCCGGCGAGCCGGTCTTGAGTTCGTTTGTGTTTTTGGACACGACGGGCACGATAAGCCCCAAAATCGGGTGCTTCCGCCATCAAGTGTTGGTGAGATGACGCTAAGACTTTACGGTGCATTAAGTTACAGCCAAAATAGCGCTCGTGACCTTCGCTGCGCGCTAAATGGAGCGTAAGTGCCTCTTTTGCAAAGGGATGCGTACACATCACCAACAGTAAACAGCGCAAGCACCCAAACTCTAGCACACGAGCGGGTTACGCGGCAGACACCAACACTTGATTGCGGAAGCACCAACAGCAAACAGCGCAAGCACCCGCTTGAGAAGGACGCGCCCGAGCCTCGCCGCGTAGAGTCGCCAGCAATGGGCAAAGTGAGAGCCATTCCAAAGGTCGGTGGTCTCCATCATCAATTACACTCGACGCGCTGCTTGAGTCCGACCTGCTCGGGACGGCTGCGGGACTTCGCGCCAGGTTACACCTCTGCCCCTGAGTAGAGCCGACGCCGACCCTCAAAACGTCCTACATGAAGACGACCCAAGCATCCCGATTGTAGGCAGTTCGCCAATCTCATGCAGGCTGGAGTTTATGGAAGGGGCAGGTTGGCCTTGTATCGGATCGTGAGCTGAAATAACATCGCCCACGCTAGGATAAAGTCCAACGTGAAGATCATCATTACGATGCCCGCTTATCGGGCGGCACGAACCCTGGAGAACACCTACCGTGAGATCCCCCGCGACTGCTTCGACGACGTGCTCGTCGTGGACGCCGCGAGCTCCGACGATACGGTAGCGGTTGCGCGTTCCCTCGGCCTGAAGACGAGACAGCATCCCGCCAACCGCGGAAGACAACGAGCGCTACGACGCTCAAGTTGTGGAAGAGTTCGGTAAAGCATGCGCGCATCGGTTGAAGACTGGCGAGCTGTCGTTGTAGCGCGACGTCGCATGCGAGCTCCGCTGTTCCAACCTAGCGGGAGATGCTGAGGAATCTCATCGAGCTGTGGCCCGGCGGGCCGTCGGTCACTCTGGGTGGCTACCTCGTCGGCTCCAAGTACGTTTTTTCCCTTTTGGTCCTCGCGTGGGCGGTGTCTCTCCTGCGGTGGCCGCGCCGGGCTTGGCTCGTCGCCGGTACGCTCGTGCTGGCCGCGTCGAGTCTCCTCGTGCTTCAAAAACCTCTAGGCCGCGCGTACGGAGTCGTCGAGGAAGGTCGAGGGATCGCAGAGCTCGGCGAGGTGATGGTGGTCGCCGCACGGGGTACCGCGTCCGATGGGCGGATGGTGAGCGAGCCTCACCCGAGCCCTCTCTGGGGATATTTCGTGGCAATCCTGTCCGGCTTTCGCGGCGAACGGGTGCTGTCGCTCTACCCGTGGCTTCCGCTGTTCTCGCTTCTCGGCCTAGGCGTTGCGGTGGCATGGTCGGTTGGACGGCTCCGCGAATCGGAGGATCTCCCCGCGGGTGCGCTTCCCGCTATCACCGCATTCGTCGTCCTGTTCTTGAGCTCGCATCGTTTGAGCTTTCTCCGCGATGAGGGACCGTTTTGGACCGAGTATTTTTGGCTGACACCAGGAGTCGGGATCGCCTTCGCCGCGCTTTGCGTCTGCTGGCGCTTGCTCGGAGCGAGCTCTTGGATCGGTGCCGCTATCACTTTCGGTCTTGTCACTGGCCTTGAGCCTCGTCTCGCCGTGTGCTTCGGTCTCGGTGTCGTCGCGTGGATGGTCGCGAGCCGGAAGAGTCTATGGCGCGAGGCCATGGTGCTCGCTGTCGGAGCGATCGTGCTCGTCGCGTTCGGCGGCTTCAGGCCGGTGACGCTCCCTGCCGAGTTCGGAACGTGGCACGACGGGATCAACCGCGTGCTCTCGGTTACGATCGATGCTGGTCTCGTCTTCCTTCTCGCCGCGCTCGGTGTCGGGTGGCTTTTGCGCTCCGAACGAAAAGCTGAGCTCGTGCTTGCTTGGAGCGCGAGCACAGCATTGTTGCTTTGGATCGTGGTCTCCTTCCTTCCGTGTGCCGCCGCGCTTCTCGACCCGAGAATCGTGAGCGGCTATGTGCGGCTGATGATGGCGCTCTGTGCGAGCTACGGGCTCTATCGCGCGCTTGCGGCGTGGGTCAAAGCGTTTCCGGGGATTCCGAGCGAGTGGAGGTTCGTCCCTCGCCAGCTGCGCAAGTTAGAATCGGCGCGCCTCGCGCTGATGGGTCTCGTCGTGCTCTCGTTGCCGTGGTGTTTTCCGTACTGGTGGGAGCCGGTTCGAATGGACCCGCTCTACGTCGAGAGCTTTCCCGCGGTGTCGCGCCGGTTTGTCGCGATGGGAGAGGTGCTCCGGGACACGACGGACGCCGATGCGGTGCTCGCCGCCGGGCCCAGCTATGCGCCGTGGATCCCCGCGCTCAGCGGTCGCCGCGTTCTGCTCGTGGGCGAATCGCCCGAGCGCGAACTTGCACTGGAAACGATGGTGCAATCCCGCGATCCAGATCAGATCGCGGTTGCGGTGACGGAGTGGAACGTGACCCACGTCGCATGGGGGCGACTCGACCAGCCGGAAGGCACGACGCCTGTCGATTTCGGTTTCTTCAAGCAGAGCCCGCGATTCGAGGAGCGCTATCGTGACCGTCACTGGATTCGGGTGTTCGAGTACACGCCATAGCGTTTCGTTTCACACGCTGGAGTCGAGCGAGGCTCGTGGGGACAACCGCACCACCGGTAGGTTTATCGAACCGCAGAGCACACAGAACTCGCAGAGAAAAGCTAGGGGGTCGCCGTTCTGGGATGCCGTCGTTGATAGAATCTATCCCGAGCGGCATTGTCGCGGGTAGGTCTTCGAATGGCAGTGTGCGCAGCAATCGGTTCAAGCCAACTTGTGGTGCCGTCTCGGTAGACAAACTCGATGCTACCGATCTTGTTTCTGTTTCTGGCCCTTGGCTTCCTTGAGCGCCAGCGCTTGCGCGAGCTTTTTCACTTGGTCGTCGAGCTTGGTGATGCGGACCGAGAACTGCAGGCAGACGAGCACGAGTAAGATCAGCGCGAAGAAGAAGAGCGTCGACGTCGGCAGGACAGCACCGATGAGGCGCGTCAATACGACCAGCAGGTCGTACCACACCGCGAGCACGAAGACCGTGATCGAGGTGAGGACCCAAAGGACAGAATACTCCTCGCGCAGCTTGCGGCGCCGCACTAGCTCAACGATCAAAACGAGGAGGGCGACGCTGATGATCAGCGCGACGACTTGTTGGCGGATTGGCATCTACACAGACTTGCGTCTCCGTCCCAACGTCGCCAAGAACATGGACAAGAGCATCTTGAACACGTAGTAGAGAGGCATGGCGCCGTCGTGCATGGAGCTGCCTCCCTGGGACGGGTGCATGACGACGGGCACTTCGGTGAGACGAAGGCCGGCGTAGTGGAGGTCGATGAGAACGTCCGCGTCGGGATAGTCGTGAGGGAACTGGCCGCCGGTGAGAGCCTCCGTCGCTTTTCGGTTCATCGCCCACAAGCCCGAGGTTGGGTCGGTGATCCGCCGGCCCGTCAGCCGCGACGCTAGCCACGAGAACAGATGGTTTCCGAGCTTGCGACCCCAAGGCGCCTGGTAGCTCGACGAGATCAGAAACCGCGACCCGATGGTGACGTCGGCGGCATCCTCGAAGATGGGCGTGAGGACGTCGGCGAGCGAGATCGGATCGTGTTGTCCGTCTCCGTCGAGCTGAGCGACATAGTCGTAGTGGCCTTGGACCGCGAATTGATAGCCGGTCTCGAGCGCGCTACCGTAGCCGAGGTTGAAAGAATGGCGGGCGACGATGGCTCCGGCATCGAGAGAGCGCCCCTCGGTGTCGTCACTAGAGCCGTCGTCTACGACGAGCACATCGGCATGCAGGTGTTCGCGGTAGACTTTCTCGACGACTCCAACAAGCCGTGGTCCCTCGTTGAACGCGGGTACGATCACGAGAAGCCGGCGGCGCGACTTCGACGAGACGCGTTCCGCAGTTTCGTTGGTTGTTACACCCGTTGACATCGTCGACTCAGAATTCTGAGGTAGTATTACACAACTCGTAGAGAGACTGCTACCCGTGAGAGAACTCGGCGTCGTGAACATCGGCGTGACCCGCTACGCGCTCCCGCTCGGCCCGACCGAGCTCAAGAAGATGGAGCACCTCGGTCGGCTGGCGAGCCTCCACGTCGTCGGATTCTCGCCGTCACTCCGATACCAGCGCGCATCCGAGCCGGTCGAGTTCTACTTGTTGCCGTTCGTCCCCATCGCCGCGCTCAGGCTCGTCTTACTTGTTGTCGCATCGACGGTGCTTGGGCTTCGTCTCGTCTACCGTGGGAAAGTGCAGCTCGTCTTGAGTCAAAGCCCCTACGAAGGTCTCGCCGGGATTTTCGTGCGGGGGGTCGCATGGGTGATGCGTCGTCGTGTCGTCGTCGTCACCGAAGTCCACGGTGATTGGAGCGAATCGCCCTTTCTCTATCACCGTGTCCCGTTGAGTGCCGTTTTTCGTCCTATACTCGCGGCGTGGGCGAGTTTCGTTCTGCGACGCAGTGATCGCATCCGTACTATTTCTAGATTTTTGGAGCGGCGGATCGCCGCGGTGGCGCCCGAAGTCCCGCTGCATCGCTTTCCCGGGTACACCGATTTCGAGCTCTTCGACGACGCGACCGAGCCGTCACGTTCCGACACCCGGGTGTTGTCGGTGGGTGCGCTCTACCCGGTGAAGGGCTTCGATACCCTGATCCGGGCGATGAAGCAGGTAACGTCTAAACGGCCGGAGGCGACGCTCCATCTCGCGGGCGACGGTCCGATGAAACGCGCGCTCCGTGAACATGCGGCGCATCTCGGGGTCGAAGCGTCTCTCAGGCTTCTCGGCTCATTGTCACCGACCGATCTTCGAAAAGAGTATCGCAGTGCTCGACTGTTCGTGCTGCCTTCTTTGTCCGAAGGGTTGGGGCGTGTCGTGTGGGAGGCGATGGCGTGCGGGCTTCCCGTGGTTGCGTCCGATGTCGGCGGCATCCCCGAGCTCGTCGAGAACGAGCAGACGGGCTTTCTCGTACCTCCTGGAGACGAGGACGCTGTCGCCGAGCGCATCCTGTGGCTGTTCGAGCATCCGAGAGAGGCCGAAGCGATGGGTGCCCGAGGCAAGCAATCGGCGAAAAATCTCTACTCCACCGAAAGCTACATCGAAGGCTACCGAGCGTTGTTCCAGGCGTCTTGAAGAAGTTGTGCCGTACGCGCGACCATCTTCTCCCACGTAAAATCTTCCGCGCGTCGTTTGCCTCTTGCGCCGAGGCGTGCTCGCAGCGGCGGATCGGCGAGAAGCTTTCGGATGGCGGCTTCCGCCCCTCGTGGATCCGGCGACACCAGGAGTCCGCTGTCGGCGTCTCCGACGAGCTCGGGGTTACCCCCGCAGCGAGATGCGACGACGGGAAGCTCCGATTGCATCGCTTCCAACAACAGATGCGAAAAACCTTCATAGGTGGACACCAGCACGAACACGTCGCTGGCGCAGAGATGCATCGCGAGGTCGGTCGGCGCGCGCGCGCCCAAGAGCTGAACAGCGTCGTCGAGCTTGAGCTTTTGGACGCGCTCAAGGAGAGCTGTCTCGCACGGTCCCGAGCCGGCGATCAGAAGGCGTGCGCGTGGATGATCTCGCAAGATCGCCGGCATTGAATCGATGATGTGCTCGTACCCTTTCCACGGCACCAGTCGGCCGGCGCTGATCAGAATCGGATCTCCGTCGAGCTCTAGCCGCGCGCGCGCGTCTTCTCGAGTCAGGCGCGTTTCCGGCTTGGGCCGGGCGCCGTTCTCGATGACGTGGACCCGCTCGCTAGGAACGCCCCAACCGATGACAAGATTCTTCAGATAGTGCGACGGGGTGATGACGGCGCCGGCGCGGCGGGCGACGAAACGCTGGGCTTTCCGCATCGATTCCACTAGCGTTCCGTAGCGCTTCGTTTGGAAGTCGTCGACGTCGTCATCGACGATGCCGTCGGCGCGGCCGATCTCCCACGCGAGGTCGCCGACGACTTTGAGTACGGTAGGCTTTCGCCGTGAGAGCGCTGCGAGCGTAGCCGGTAGGCCGACGCTAACCGGATCTTGAATGTAGGCGAGGTCGGCTCGTGCGAGCGCTTTCCGCACCGACACGAAATACGACCCGTAGCGTTGCGGCAAGCTTTGATTCCGGGAGACGCGAGCCACCGAAAACATGACCTCGTCGGAAGACGCCTCTCCATAGGTGACCACCTCGACGCCAAAGCCTCGTTTACAAAGCTCGGGAGCCAAACCTGCCACATACGTGGCCGGCCCCCCGATATCCGGAGGAAAGATGCCCGTCGCGAGAAGGAGATTCATGGCTCAGAGTAGCTCCTCGTACACCGCAGCGATCCGATCGGCCACCTGGTCCCAACGGTAGCGCGCTTGCACGAGGCGAAGCCCCCCGACGCGCAGATTTTGAGAAAGAGCGTGGTCGGTGAACAAGCGCCCGATGGCGCCGGCTACGCTTTCAGGATCGTTAGGCTTGCAGAAAAGCCCGGTCACTTCGGGATCGAGAAAGTCGGGGATACCTCCCACCGGTGTCGCTACGACAGGAACTCCCGACGCCATCGCTTCGAGAAAAGCACTGCCGAGCCCTTCGCTACGCGATGGCCGCACGAACGCGTGGGCCAGCCGGAGATAGTCGGCCGTCTCCTCGTGAGGCACCTCACCTACGAGTACGACGGCGTCGCTCACACCGAGCTCGTCCGCTTTGCATTCGAGATGCCGCTTTTCCAGGCCGGTGCCGACGAGCACGAGCGCGACGTCGGGATGCTCTCGTCGCAGCCGGGGCATCGCCTCCACGAGAGTGTCCAACCCGTTTTTGGAAACGAGACGCGACACTGAGACGACGACGCGCTTTCCATCGAGACCCAACCGGGTCCGAAGCTTTGCGCTCGCGTCACTTTCGCCGGGGCGGAAGACTTCGGTATCGACACCGTTCGGGATCACCCGGATGGTCTCGGTGTCGGCGCCATAGGTGATCGCTTGTTGTTCGAGAAAACGGCTGATCGCGTGGACCCGATCGAACGAACGGTGCAACCACGGATAGACCGGGAACAGCAGCCGCAAGTACTCTCGGGCGTAGTCTTCGGTGTCGCCTTCTTGGAGGGTCAGAAGCGTGGGCACGCGTTTCATCTTCGAGAACAAATACGCTGCCACCGCTGACGCGTTCACCATGATCGCGTGAACGAGATCGACGTGCTCGGACGCGAGCGCCCATTTGAGAGCGAACAGTGGATACATGAATTTGTCGGAGCGATTGCCGAGGCCGACACGCACGACGCTCACGCGCTCGCTCTCGTCGATTGCCGCCAACTTGCGGTCGGCTCGCGCAGTTACGATCACAAAGCGGAAGCGGTAGCCGAGCCGGTCGGTAATCGCTTTGACGAAGAGCTCGGCGCCGCCGATGAACGGAAGGTAGAACCAGCTGAAGATGACGATCGTCTTCATGGTTCGGTCGACGTGGTCTCGAGGATCGTCACGAGCTCTTTGGCGAGCTCGTCCATGCGGTAGTGATCGTGGATAACTTGCCGGGCTCGCTCGCCCAGGCTCCGCCTGAGCTCACCGTCGTTCACAAGCTTTTCGAGCGCTTCCTCGAGTGCTTTGGGATCCCCCGGCGGCACGAGCAACCCCGCCTCGCCGGGCGATTCGCTGAAAAGATAGGGGATACCGCCGACCTCTGTGGCCACGCACGCGCACCCGGACGCCATCGCTTCCATGAGTCCGCTCGGAAGTCCTTCGGACAACGAAGCGAGGACGAAGACGTCGACCTTCACTAGGATACCGGGAACGTCGTCACGGTGCCCGAGAAAACGGATGCGAGTACTCTGGTAGCGCTCGACGACATCGTCCTTACCGGTGACGTCGCCCACGAAAATAAAATGCACGTTCGCGTGGCGCGCGGTTAAAGTTGCGGCCGCGCCGAGGATGAAGTCATACGCTTTGACCGACTCCAGCCGGCCCACGTACGCGACCCAGATCGCGCCGTCCTCTTTCTCCAGATCCGCAGGCGGCCTCGGACTCTCGTAGCGATGCATCTCGACGCCGTACGGGTGCACGACGAAACGAAGGCCCATCCGCTCCGCCGTCGGCACCAACCCTCGGTGCAACAGAACGACGTGATCGGCGAGGCGAAGCACCAAGAACCCAACGGTGCGCGCGTACACCCATAGCACCGCGTTGACGAGTCGTGAACGACTGAACCAGTCGATGCCTGGAAACGTGTCGGTGACGACAACGACGCGCTTGCCCATCGCTTTCAGCAAAACCACCGCGAGCGACGCGTGGTACATGTGGGTGAACACGAGAAAATGCGTCGGTACCTCCTGTAGAACGACTTTCCACAGACGCGCCGACAAGAACGGGATGATCCCGAAGTTGGCAGGGTCGGGGATGAACAAGTCTCTGTAGCGGTAGATTTTCAGATGAGAGCCCACCTTTTCGAGGAACGGCTGGCCTTCGGAGCGCGCCGTGAACACGATGACGTTGACGCCGATACGGGCCAAGCTGTGCGCGGTCTTGTAAGCGCTGATGTTCCACCGGTGGGGCTCGAAGAAGTAGGGTGTAACGAGCAAGATTTTCATCGAAGGGGAAGCGTTGGGCACTAGCGCGAGCGGCGCCAATTGAAGCCCGCATCATTAATTAGAGACTTGACTAGAGGCTTGTCGCGTCGCCTTGGGGTGGTACTCCCAATTCGGGATGGCGCGACTGATGTAGGTCGAGCCGTCGACGAGGCTCGCCAGCGGAGGGACCCTGTTGAAGAGGCTGGAGGGGCCGGGAAACGACGGCGTGACCTCGACAGTCTCGATGGTCTCGAATCCGGCTCGCTCACACGTGAACGCGACCGTCGACGGTGTGAACGCATTGATGTCGTCGCTCGCCAAATAGCCGACGAAGTATCTTCCGATCCACGGAAGCCGGTGGAGAGCGAGACCGCCGACGGACGAGATCGCCGGCACGAACAGAACCAAGAGTCCGCTCGGCTCGAGAAGCTGGTGGACTTTGCGCAGGAACCGATGAGGCGATTCGACGTGCTCGAGCACCGCTCCACACCACACCAAACCGCTTCGACTTTGGGGAGGTCGAACACGTCGTTTCTGACGAAGTCGCCCTCGAACACGGTGAGCCCCAGCCTCTGCGGGAAGTCGGACTCTCGGTCGTCGAACTCCACCCTGTAGGCATCCTCGTGGCAGTGCACCAAGTTCATCCCGTAGCTACACCCAAGATCGCAAAGCCGGAGCCTGGTGAGACCGTATTTGCGGTCGGCCTCTTTGAAAAACGTGTCGGGGGGCGGTTTTGAACCATTTCTCGAAGATGCGCTCGTTCCCCGCGGAATCGAAGCTCCCATGGTGGTCGATGACGAAGCGCCGAAGCGCGTTCTCGCTTAGAGCAGCTTGGGACCGCGCGGTCTCGGTGCTAGCGGGCGGCGTGGGTACTCGGGTCGAAGTCATAGCATGAACACGCTTTGCTCTTCGAGGTTGCTTGTAACGTCACGGATTGTAGCATACTCCTTTTGATCGCGTTCAGCCCCAAAGCGGCCGCCATGTACTCGAAGAGCTTCATCGGCGACATCGGCTCAGCCTAGTCAGCGGCATCGGGAAACGGCGTCGCCGCAACGTCGAAGGCTCGGCTCCAAAGAGGTACTTGCTCGTAGGGGACACGGTCTAAGAACAGCAGACGTTCGTCCGCCACACCGTGTTCTCGCGCGACGCCGCGATAACTGTCGATGGCGCTCATCGGCCCCCCGTCAACGAGCTCTTGACCAACGGTTGCGATCCCGGCACGGTGGGACAGTACCCGGACATGTACCTGCTGTGGGATCTAACGATCGCGATCCACTTGGAGTTCGACAGCGGCTTCCCCGAGATCCGTGACCGCTTTGATCCAGTGTTCGAAGAGGGCCACTACGCCGTCTTTCGAATCAACCCACCGCAGTGACATTTCTTGCCCGGATCGCCGCCAAGAACGACAACCCCGGAAAAGGCAATAACGCATCGAGCACGCCGACGAGCCAACCCCCACGACTGAGGATGGCGGTTCACCAACCGAAACGCGAGCGGAAGCGTCGGGAAAATGCCGCGCCGGGACTCGATGCGGAAGCCTGCCGCATGAAGAAGCTCTTCGTACTCCGCACGCGGCCGATCGCCGGGATGCCGGTGAACGGCGGATGTCCGCATCAGCTTGCCGGTGAACAACAGCTTTAACCGGCTGTGCAAGTGCGCGAGGTTGGGCACGCTCATCAGCAGTACCCCGTCGTCCGTCAGCACACGGGCAACCTCCGAGAGGGCCTTCAGCTGATCGAGAAGCTCGACGTGCGCGAGTACATCAAGCAACAGCACGACATCGAAACGTCCGTCGTCGAACGGCAGCGCCCGAAGATAGGCTTTCTTCACCGCTTCCGACTCGTACGCCGTGTCGACGAGGGCTATGTGGGGCGGAGCGACCTGCCACACGTGTGGTGCTATCCGTGGGTGTTGCGGCACGAGGTGGAAGCGGCCGACTACGAGATCCTTCGATTCAAGGCTCCCAGTATCCCCCGTGCCTTATCTCGCGTCGGTGCTCCCCGGCGCCCTTTGGATGCGGTCGCAGATCGATCGTCTGAGAGAGGCGTGCCTTTTTTTCGCTCTTTGGGTTACGGTAGCATCGTCGTCGCTCGCAAGCATCCATCGGAGAGTCCATGATGCGATGGCCTCTCGAATGCGGCTCCGCCGATAGGCTCGAACGGTAACGATGAGCCCGCTCCTGCTGCTCATCTGGGGAGTGGCCTTGCTTTTCGTACCGGGCTATCTCATCGCTTTTTGTTTCGCCAAACCTGGAGAGACCCATGGTCGCGGCGAGATTGTGGCCTTCGTCATCGCGTGGGGCGCGGGTTGGCTGACGCTGCTCGGCATCGTCCTGCGCGCGTTGAATCTTCTATCGGCGGGCTGGCTCGTGGGCGTTACGATCGTCTTCGTCGCCCTCACCGCCTATTGTCTTCGGCGACGCGCACCACTCGCGCTTCGACCCACAGGGACGCTTTTTTTGGCTCTTCCTGATTGCCGTCCTCGCTTATGAGGCATCCATGCTGTGGGAAGTGAGGGACAACACCTTCGGTACGGACAGCTATTACTGGGCCGGGGCGGCGACGCGGCTAGCGAGCGAGACACCTGTTGGCGTTGACGCCGCCTATCCCATCTTTCGATCGAACCCCACGGGCTACGCCTATCTCCTCGCCACGGCCGCCGCCATCGTCCCGGATCTGTACGAGGGGGAAAACGTCGTGGTCGTGGCGCTTTTTGGCAGCCGTCTCTCGAGAACCCTCGCCGCCAGCTCGGCCGCTCTTTTTACTGGGTCTACGCGGATTCGTGTGGGTAAGTTCTGACGGAAAAACAGTGTAACTCATTGTGTGGAAAAGGTATCGAGTACTTCATCAGGTGCTGAAAAGTGGTCCATTTTTAGGATAGGCTAACCGAGTGAAAAATTCCCAGTCGATCCGCTCGCTGTTTGCGCTGCCAGGTTTCGTGGTGTGCCGGATTGAAGGGTCTATTCGGTGACCGATACGCCCGCGTCATCCAGCTCAAGAGGCGAAAAAAACAGCTGTGTGCTCTTACTGTGGGCAACGGTGCCGGGGGCGCTATGACAAGCAAGTGTGCCGGGTCCGCGACCTGTCGTTGGCAGGCTGGCGGATCTATCTGGAATACGAGCGTTGGCGCGTCAACTGTCCTGGGTGCGGCGGTTTGCATGTAGAACACCTGGACTGGCTGGCGAACAACTCGCGCTACACCTAGCGTTTTGCGACGCATGTGGGCAAGCTGTGCCGGACAAGGCGGTGGCCGAGATGGAACGTCTGCGCCTCCTAGTTGAAGGGGTCAACAACAAAATCCGTGTGCTGCAACGACGCGCCTACGGCTATCGCGACGAGGAATATCTCAAGCTGAAGATCGTGGCGGCTTTCCTTCCGCCATTACCCAGAAATGCCGTCTTCAACCCACACGAATCCGCGTAGACCCTTTTTACTTTGCTGGTTTTGATCGGGTAGTTACCTCAGGACTGGTACAAAAGCTCCTACGCTACTTGCCGGCTCATCGCTACTACACGTTCTATCCTCTGTCGGCGATCGTCTAGCTCGCGGCGATGGCCGAGCACGAGGCGTTCCCGCACGTCCTACTGGAAGCAGCCATGGCGGAAGGCCTCGTCCCCCGCCCCCGGTGCGAATTCCGTCGGTGGCGTGCCGGAGATCGTCGATGACGGCGTCCACAGCCTCCTAGCACCGGTCGACGAGCCGGGACGTTTTTAGAAAAAGCCGTGTCGGACCTCCTGTCGGTTCGAAACGCCGTCAGCAGCTGTCGAGCCGTGCCAGAGAACGCGCGCGCGATTTCGACTGTGACGAGACGTTGAGAAGAACGATCGAGGTGCTCGAAGAGACCTTCTGATGACAGGCCGCTGATGAGCGCGTCCGCCGCGTGCCGAGCGGCAGCCATCGCATCTGCTGAGAGACCGGCCCAATCGTCCCGTTGGGGCTACTCGACAGAATGAGATGTCGGCGGGCCGCTTCGAATGGCTGCTAACGCCGAAAATGGGGGAACAGCACACCGAGCGCAACCCTCAGCCGCGGAGTAGCGCGAAGTCCCGAAGCGGTAGCGAGCCGCGAGGAGCCGAGTTGAGATGATAAATGCCCGAAGCGCTGCACGTGAACGAGGAGTGGGCGCGCGATAATGCACTAGAAGCTTATTCGATCAGATAGATCGTCACCAGGCGGTTCTCGAACACCCGCTCGTAGCGTTGTTCCAATTCGAGCGTCTGGCGCGTGAGCCCGATGGCCGCCTCTAACTCATGGCTGTACACCACGTGTGTGACACGAAACGGCAGGCCGTCCTGACCATCGGGGGAGGAGAGCAGAGCGTCCAGATACTCTCGACCCTTCCGATAGGGCACGAGAACTTGACGGCCCGTCAGCGCCGGGATCCAAAACGCGGCGATGCCGTCCGCAACGAGCACGTCCGTACCTTTGGTCGCCTCGAGCACCCAGTCTCGAAGCTCGACAACCGGGCCCGGCAACGGCTCTCGGGCAACGCGGAAATGCCCGTCCATGATCTCCGGATTGCGCCAGTACGGAGCGACGAGGGGCGTGACGACGAGGATCACCACGAGCGTCGACGCCGCGACCGACACGCTGGCCCGCGGCATCCGGGATGCGATGAGTTCGAGTAGCCGCCAGGCTCCCACTCCCGCCGCAACGGAGAGCACGAAGTCGAGAAAATAGTAGAACTCGTCTGCCTCTCGCGCCTGTGCGGTGAGATAGCCGACGTAGTTGACGCCCCAGAGCAGGTAGGCCGAGAGGAGAAGTGCCAGCCACAGCAGATCCCGCTTCAGACCCCCCCGCCACCAGACCGACGCCCCGACGATCGCCAGAAAGAAGAGGAGCGCACGGTCGAACGTGACCAGCAGCAGGAGTGAGCTTCCCACCGGGCGCATGTCACCCCAGGCGCTTCGGGAGGGCACCTCGGGATCGACCACCGTGGAGTCGATGCGGATGGCATGGGGGTGCTGTCGATAGATGATGGAAATGTAAGGGGCAACCGCGATGGCGCTCAATATCCAGAGAATCAGCACGCTCCGGAGCTCGCCGCCAGAGCTCTTCCTCTGTTGGAGAAAATGCAAAACGAGGTAGGTGCCGAGCCCAAAGCAGAAAAACGCCCAGTGAACGATAAACGCCCAGCCGAGGAGTGACAGGAGAACCGCTGCCTTTGCGAGCCACAGCTTCCGCCGGCTGGCGATGCCCCCGATGAGCAGCGGAATGAAAACGAACCCGAGAGTGTGGTTCGGCTTCAGAAAGAAGTTCTTGGCGTAGAAGTCGCGAAAGGGAGCCAAGTAGTCGAGTGGCCCGCTCGACACCAGGAGAGCGAAGGCCACCACGACCAAGGCTCTGAGCTCGCTTCCGCTTTCTTCATCCTCCCGGCGTCGGAAGTGCAGAAAGAGCACCAATCCGAGCATCAGGGGAATGACGAGCGACACGAGGGCATAGACCACCGGTGCAAACTCGGGGTGTCCGAAGCAGAGGCCTCCCGCCACCAGTGCCCACAAGGGCTCAAGGGTCAAGTCTCCGACCCGGCCGGTGCTCAGGGGGGAATTACCGGCGGCCACGGAGGCGACCCAGCTGAGATTGCGCAGTCGATCGCCCGGCGCTTGGAGACCGTAGATCCGGGCCAGCGGATAGAACGTCGTGAGCCAGCCCACGACGACGAGCACCGCGATTCCCATCGCCAATATCGTCCAGCGCTTTTGACGGAAGAAGAGCAGAAAAGAGATCGTCACGACCCCGATGGTCACCAGACGCATCGCCGCGACGAAGTTCGCCAGGTCGAGTTCGCTGATGTCGAAGCCGAAGAGATTCAAATCAGTTGCCCTCAAGGGCGAGATGAAAGAGGCTCCGATAGCCCTCGATATAGCGCTCCGTCAAATAGACGCCTTGCATCTCTCGCCGGCCCGAGGCTCCCATCGCCTCGGTACGCTCCGGATGTTCCAGGATCCAGATCACGGTTGGCGGCTTTCCGAGCACGGCGAGGCTGGACGAGGTATCGAGCACATCACCATCTTGATCTACCGCGCGCCAGAGGCATTGGCCTTGGCCTTGGCCTTGGCCTTGTATCTTTATGGAAACCTCGTCCAAGTGCCACGTGTCGCCGAGAGGACCCTGTCGACGCTTTAGTCGCCGAGCGTATTCCGGCTCGAACTGGGTGCACCCAAATCGGATCGCTTCGTAAGAGAACCGTGATGCCTCGTTGGGTGAGCAGAGCTTCGACGTCTCGAAAACTCACGCAGAATCGGTGGTAGAGCCAAACGGCGTCCGGCCGCCGGCCCGCGTCCCGTTCGTTTTGGCGCACCCAGTGGCGTAGCGTCTCCGACGTGCAGCCGATCTTCTCAGCCAACGACCAGATCGCGGACCACTGCGAGTCGTGCTGGTGCTCCTGGTCGAACACCAATCGAACGGCCCGCTCCCGGACTTCCGGTGAATACTTCCTCGGTCTTACCCATGAGCTCCATCCTCCCAAGAAATGGAGTCTCTCAGAAACCCGGGGCGATTCACAGCGCCATGACGAAATAACGTTGTGAGGTCCGACCGCGCAGTGTAAGATCGCGCCGATGGATTCCTCGCTGGCGCGCTATGACGGAAAGCTCGTTTGCGTCGCCAACCTGCGGGTGGCGAGCGAGAAGGCGCACGTCCTGCAGAGCTTCAAGATGTGTGAAGCTTGCCGCCGGCTCGGTCTCGACGTCGAGCTCACATATCCCGCTCACATATCCCCGCCGGCGAAACACCGCTGCGATGGAAGGTGTGGACGCGCTGAGCTACTACGACGTGGAGTGTCCCTTCCGGTGCTTGAAAGGTTGGGTCGCCGGTAATAGGTGACTTGGAGACGCGATTGTCGAACGAAGCCGCGGTGCCGGCGCTTGCGTTATCACCGGTGCCCGTCCAACTGAGGTTGGCTCGATCCGGTTGGGGGAATGTGCCCAACAAGGTGCACCAGGGGCAACGCGAAAACCCGAAATGCCGAGCGGCAACCAGGGGGGGGTCGGCGCGAGGCGCCGCGCCCGGCGAATATGGCGACCGAAAAGATGTTGAGCACCGAGCAGTCGGTGTGTCACCGAGGCCGGTCCTTTCCCAGGCTTTCTAGAAGTTCCACAAGTCTCTCGGCAAGGCCCTCGATGCCGTGCAAGCGCACGACCCGCTCGCGAAGGTAGAGTCCCATGTGCAGCCGCTCTTCCTCAGGGAGAGTCAGCATCTCCAGCAGGCGAGAGGATAAATCGTTCGGATCTCCTGGGCGGAAGAGTAGCTGGTCTGAGTACTGGCCGAGCGTTTCGCGGAAGTCCTCGTTCGCGGTGAGCGTAGGCCTCGCGCACGCCTGTGATTCCAGCGCGACCTTGTCCCCGAAACCCACCCCGGTCAAGTTCACATGCACAGCACACCGTCGATACCATGTCGGAAGCTCTGCTGGCGTCACGGCATCGTGAAAATGAACGATATCCTCGACGTCGAGAGCACGCGCCAGTTCTTTCAGAGAACTCCGGTAGTCGACGTCCGAAGGCCTCGCCGGGTTGCCGAGAATAATCACTTGGAATTGCCCGCGAAAACGTTGTCTGAGCATCGCGACCGCTTTCAGCAGCGTAACGTGATCCTTCACGGGAGAAAGTCGTCCCGCGCAGAGGATCAGGGCAGGAAGCTGTGGCCTGGTCTTGTCGGGCGCGAACCAATCGGTATCGATCCCGTGACCGAGCACGCGGAGCTTGTCCGGGTCGTAGGGATAGCTGGAAGGGAGGCTGGTCACCATCTGAGCCGAGAGACGATGGGCGAACCTCAACTGCAGTGTGAGACTCGGGTGCGTGTACCAGGTGACGATCGGAACGCCCTTGGGCCGGAGCAGGGGCGCCGCTAGAACTGTGAAAAGTGGAAACATGTGCGAAAAACAAGCATCAACTGGCTCGTTTCGGAGGACCTCTAACAGGATCCGGTAGAACTCCACGATGCGGCGAGGCCGGCTATAACCCGCCTCCTTGCCGACGGAGTCACACCGGACGTTCTCAGGAAGCTCGATACGGCCTGCGCGCATCGTGATGACGTGAATCCGCTCGACCTTCGTCGCAATCGCCTGAATCCACCGACTGGTGAAACCCAGCACCGGATCGTCGACGTCGGTGGCGAGATTGAACCACAAGAGTCGCACAAGTCAGTCAGTTGCAACGCCCGATTGATGCGAGTCGAGAGCCAACGAGAAGGCTTGCCGGGTACCCCTGGACATGGCGTTCGGTCGAGAAGTAAACCCGCGCGAACTTTCTGGCCTCTCGCCCCATCTCAACGGCGAGGTCTGGGTGGGCAAGTACCCATCTCATTTGGCCCACGAGTCGATAGATTCCGATCACCCCCGTTCGTATTTCTATAGGAACATCAAAAGCCGCATATTTTGTATCTTTGCTCATCAAAAGCTCTCTCTATCTGCCTCACGCCATGCATCTCGTCCCATAGGAGATTTGCAAGCTCACGGCATTGCTGTTGCGTGGCCAGCTCCTCAAGACACGAAGGAACGACCACGTCGTGAAGGTTGAACGTAGAGCCGTTAAAGGAGCCGCGTGGAGATTCAAAGAAGCGCTCAATAACTCGAAGGACTTCTCGACACGGAACACCTCGTTCATTGAGCGCCTGAGTCCGACCATAGATGCCCTCAAGCTCGCGACGGCGGACGCCTTGGCCCGGCGCCGATCACCGTGACGCCCCCGCGCTCCGCGAGATCATCCTCTACCGGCTCAAGAAGCAAAGAACGCCCCCGAGCCCCAAGTGCAGCTTCCACTCGACTATGATCCCGTCGAAGGGAATGGGTTGCGGCGTCGCTCATCTTCGGCACGATCTGCGACGGTCAAGCCTCCGGGACTCCACGTTCACTGTTCTCCGTTGCGAGCGACGATGAGCAGACCATGCGTCAGCGCGCCGGGCTTTCTTCCGAGAGCGTGCAACGTTCGGGCGAGCTGATAGGTTGCCGTCCTGGGGAAGTTCAGGTACTGTCCAGCGGGATTGGTAGGCGGTGCAGGAAGGAGCCTCGTTCCCTCGAAACCGGCGGCTTCGAAGACCGCCTCGACGCCAGGCGCATCATAGTGGACGACGTGCTCGAAAAGATCGAAGAAGCCGGGCACCTTCCCGTTTCGTTCCGATTCGACCGGGGGGCTGTCGAACGTGGTGAAGCGCGGCAACAAGCCCGTTCGGCTCATGAGCGATACCCATCTCCACCATTTGAGATAGAACTTTACGTGGGGCACCTTGGCAAGGACGAGCCCACCGGGTCGCAGCCGTTGGCGGATTTCTCGTAAGTGGGAAACCGGGTCGGGAATGTGCTCGAGGACGTCAAACATCGATACGACATGGAAACGCGCGTCGGCGTCGAAACTCGCATCGAAAAAGCCCAGCTCGATGGAAACGATGCCGTTCACCTCCATGGCGAAACGGTAATGGGGCGGCGAAGGCTCGATGCCCCGAACGGTCCATCCGTGCTCCTTCGCGTAGCGAAGAAAGAATCCGCAGTGAAAGCCGATATCGAGAACGGAGTAAGGAGGCTCGTAACCCATTATCTCGAAGTGTTGCTTGGCCACGTCGAGATAGAGACGATAGTTCTCATTCTTATGAAAACCTGCTTGCGCTTCACCCTCGTATTTTCGAAGGAGGTCCTCGTACGCCGCCTCGCGGGTGGAAACGTTGTGCCGCACCAAGCGGGGTCGGGTGAAGTAGAGCTGGCATTCTGGACAGAGACTCAGTCCGACGACTTCACTCTCCGTATATCGGTTGGATTCGTAGTAGAGCGGGTCGGGCACGCCGCGCCCACAGACCGGGCACGGTGGTAACTCGACGCCACTTTGGGCTCTCGTTCCGACCGCAGCCTTCACGCGAGTCGCGCCTCCTTTCGAGAAGACGGGATTATACTCCAGGTCGCTTCCGGCAGGTTCGGCCTCGTTCCAACCCGTGGCCGGTTTCCGGCGCCTGACCATTGACCACTTCCACTTCAGGCACTGGAATTCTCCGCGACTGCGGGAACGCCTCTTCGTTGCGCGAGCCACTCGCTCACGACCGCAGCGATCCGCTGTGCTGCCTGCCCGTCCCACAGCTCGGGCCTCCTGCCAATCTTTCCACCGTTCGCGAGAACGGCATTGACCGCAGCTTCGATGCGATCGGGATCGGAACCGACCACGGTATTCGTTCCTTCACTGACGGTAACCGGTCGCTCGGTGTTCTCGCGGAGCGTCACGCACGGGACGCCGAGCGCCGTCGTTTCCTCCTGCATCCCGCCCGAATCGGTCAGGACGACGGTGGCGTCTTTCATGAGGCCGAGCATCTCCAGGTAACTCACCGGCGGAAGCAAAGCCAACTTCTCAGACGCGTCGATGTCGAGCTCGCGAAGACGCGCTTCGGTACGTGGGTGCACCGGAAACACCAGAGGCAGCCGCGCGCTGATGCGGCCGAGCGCTCCCATCAGTTCCGTCAACACCGATGGCTCACCAACGTTCGACGGGCGATGCAGCGTGACGACACCATACAACGAGGTATCACGTAGCAAATCATCATGGTCGTGTCGCGCGAGCGTCTTCGCCGGAGATATCGCGCGCGCTGCGTGACCCAAGAGACTATCGATCATCACGTTGCCCACGAAATGGATACGCTCGTCGGCAATCCCCTCTTTCAACAAGTTGTCCCGTGCGTCGTCCTCCGTGGTGAAGAGAAGCTCCGAAATCCGATCGGTGAGGACCCGATTGATCTCCTCCGGCATCGAGCGGTCGAAGCTGCGGAGGCCCGCTTCAACGTGGAACACGGGAATTCCCTTCTTGACCGCAACCAGCGCACACGCGATCGTCGAGTTCACATCGCCGCCGACGACGACGGCGGTAGGAGACAAACGCTCGAGTACAGGCTCGAACCGAATCAAGATCTGCCCGGTTTGCACGGCGTGTGAGCTGGAGCCGACTTCAAGATCAACGTCTGGCTCCGGGAGGCCGAGCTGCCGAAAAAAAGACGCCTTCATGGACGCGTCGTAGTGCTGTCCCGTGTGGACGAGATGCACTGTGATCGCAGCGCGACGAAACGCCTCGATCACAGGGGCGATCTTGATGAAATTCGGTCGCGCACCCACGACCGCTACGATTGATTCCATCCCGCTAACTATAACATTTTGGGAAATTTATATACTAGAATCCGACTCGATCTCGGGCCGACGGTTAGTACTCATGGTTGGGAAAGAGAATCATATCAGATCCGGGCCGAAGGTTGGGCACTAACTCAAACGAGATCTTGCATGATCTCGGTATAACTCCCGCGTCGCCGGACCAAGTGTGCCTCCCCGTCCGAGACGAGCACTTCGGGTGGCGAGGCGTGGCTCAAAAATCCCAACGGGCTCGCCGCGCGCGCGTAGGCGCCGGATTAAAAAACTCCGATGAGATCCTCGACTTCGATGTCGGGCAATGAAACGTTGCATGCCAGCACGTCGAGCTGGGAAATACCCTCCGAAGACTCCGGGTTTCCCACAGCTCCCACAGGACCCTCCTCCTGGATATATACAGATCCCAGGATACGCGGCGCGGAATCATAGCTTGCCGCGCCGCGTCCGACATGCGACAACTATCCTGACACAGGGGGTGTCTCTTCCATTTAATCGATCCGAATGGATTTAGAGCCCGGACCGTCGGTCACCTAAGGGCCGGCGACAAAATAAGTTCCCGTTTTCAAGACGGTCGGATGGTGTAGTTCCATTTGGGTAGAGTCTGGTCCTTTGTAACGGAAAGCACCTGCATCCGCTCGTCAGTGATTTTGACGCCCTTCGGATAACGACGCCGGATAAGGTGTGCGCGTACTCGCAAACCGGAAGAGGTGGTGGTCGTGCGGATGTATTTGAGGATGGTTTCGTAGCTGTCGAGAGGCCTGCCCGCCCAGTTCTTGCTGATCTCGCTGAACAGACGGTGCTCCACTGGATTCCACTTGGATGTACCGGACGGATAGTGGGCTATGGTGATAGCGATGTCGTGGCGATTGCAAATCCGCGTTTGAAGCCCGTGCTTCCAACCCCGACACCGATAGCCATTGCTGCCCCCGGCGTCTGCCAATATCGCGAGGTCACGGGCTGCAGGATAGCGTCGCCGTCCTTCCGTTCGCCACCACTTCTCGATGGCATTCACGGCGAAGTCCGGGGTGTTGTACGAGGTACCAATGAACACTGTCCCGCGGTTCGCGAGCAGATCGTAGACGCCGTAGGGGATTGCGATGCCGTTCGATTCGGAACGGAAGTCATGGTCTTTGACGAGAGTCGGCTCGCGGTTCCAGGCCTGCCCGCCGTTTTTGAATAATCCCACCAGCTCCCGTTTCTTCGTGTCTACGCTGATGATGGGATGACCAGCTGCGGCAAAACGCTCGCGCAGTTCGGCGATACACGCGAATTGGGTATCGCGATCTTCGGACGTGGCACCGCACAGCTTCTTGTGGTTCACCCGCAACGAGAAGCCGAGCTGTTTGAGCAGTCGACCGACGGTTTTGCTGCTGACGTTCACACCGAGGCTTCTTAGCTCGCAAGCAATCTTGTCGGTGGTCCGCCGCGTCCATTTCACTCCCGTCATCGGATCGCCCGCGGTGTCGTGCTTCATGAGTTCTTCGATCTTGGCGATGACTTCTGGCGTTTTTTTTGCACGGCGCGCCGTCCGCCACCCTTTCGCCGAACTCCGTCGAGCTCAACATCTCTCATTAGCAATTCCCTACGACCTCTGGCTACCGTGCTCGGATCCATCCCGAGCAGTTCGGCAATCTGTTGGTCGCCACCGTGACCGAGCTTCATGGCCTCGACTCCCGCGTAGAGACGGCGCTGCTTTTCATCGAGCAGGCTGTAGAAAAGAACGATCGCAGCCTTCAACTCCACGGGGAGCACGCGGACTCCCCCGACCCAGCCCAACGTGGAAGGTGACGCCTCATGTACCTGGCGGGCCGAGAGCTGTTGCTTGCGCGTGCTCACATCGGTGGCCAGATACAGATATCGGCCGAACACCTGCTCGCGCGCCAATCTTTTCTCTCGGACCAGTTTCAACAGAGGAGCCTTGACGTCAACCTGCACCACGTCCTCGAGCTCGTCGACGTAGTAGCCTGCCTCACAGGCCGCGACCAACGCTTTTACCGTCGCAAGCAACGTCCCGTACTTCGAGAACCACACTGAGCGCAACGACCAAAGACCTTTTCGATCGAACTGGGCGATCTCGTCCAACGTGTAGTAGCTACCACGGTGGGAGTAGCTTGTCCGATACGCCAACTCATTGAGCTTTCGGAAGACGGTCGAGTCCACATCGGTACCCAACACTGCCTTCAAATCATCGAGGGTAGCTATTTTGTGCTTCCTCAACAGGCGGTCGAGATCTTCAGACTGATAGCTCGTAGGTCTCATAATAGGAGAAGTGCTCCTTGATAGGCGTAATCCTCCCTAAAATGAGGACCGTTTGTCAAACACGCGCTGGTTGCTGAAGATCTACAAATGTTCCGTTTCTAGGGAGCTTGCCAGGCTCTCGTGATGCCAGACGACATCGCGATCACGACCTGAAACAGGAAGAGTGTGCTCAAAACTAGACAGTTATTGTGTCGGCGGCCCTAAGGGTTCGTCATGGGCACTGTGATCAAGTAACCCAACCCTTATTCAACGTCGCAGACAACATGCACTGTTTTGGGGGGCAAGTGGCGACCTGCGGTGAGACAGCCCATAGGTCTCGTGGCGGCCAAAGGGATGCAGTCTGGCGGATTCAAAGTGCCGACTGGGGTTAGGCCGCGAGCCGCCTTGTAAAAAGGCGATGATTTTACCTCGGCCGTCTGGCTGAGCAGGGCGAGGCTCCAGACCATCTTTTCGAAGCGACCGATGAGTCCGGGTTCGGTGGTAATAATCGAAGTACGAGGAGAGGCTCGTACTCCGATGGCGCTCGTTCAAGACGATGACGTGACCCAGGCATTCACGCCAGATCGACCCGATAACACGCTCGGCCAACGCATTCTGCCAAGGTGCTCTCGGCGCGGTGAGGACCTCCTATTCCCAAGATCCTGAAGCCGTTCGGAACACAGAACCATAGGACCCATCGCGGTCACGGAGCACGGTCTCTGGCTTGACGATAACGACAGCGTCCAGGCAGCGCCGCCATATGCGGTAGAGCAGAACCCACAAGGACCGGTCCAAGTAGAGACAATCGCATTGGGGTTCGCTGGTGGCGCCCAAGTCCAACCAAAGGATCCGCGAGAAGAGCGGCTGGGACGTGGTTGCGTGAGCCATTCGTTAGATGCCCGCGTACCACAGGGTCGCCACCAGTAACATCGCCAATAAGTAATGAAGGTTGTCACGAGGCTGCCAGAGTACCCCGTGGCGGTTCGCAATCACGAGCATGACGGCGCTGCAGGCGGTGGCGACCATCAACGCGATAGCACATCCGACCGCCTGCGCGTGCGGGACGAGCAGCATCGTGAGCACCGTGAGAATCAACCTGCGGGTCCGTCAGAGAGTGCTCGATGTTCCAAAACCTCGTTGCGGGGAAAATCGAAAACACCAAAAAAGCAAGAGACACAACGCCGAACGCGATCGCCACCTGGAACAGCAAACTGGAAAGGAAAATCTCTGCCTGCAAACGGGTGTCGTCCACGGGTGCGAACCGTCGTATCGTTAACGTGAAATGGTTGTAAAAAGCACGGGGGAAGGCGCCGACCGCGGTAAAATATTGAACAACGCCGAAGTAGTCGACGCCGAGATAAAGAATCGTCCCGAATGCAATGACGATTAGCAACCCCTGATTGAAAGCGTCGAGGAGCAACAAGTTGGCCACGAGCTTGAGAACGTCGCGCGAGAACACCATTCTGGACGGCACGGTCTAGAGCCCAGCTTCCCTATCGCACACGAAGCCGCCCTCGACGAGCGCTCATCTCGATGAGCGGGCCTCGCCCGATACTCTCGACAAGACGCTACTCGCCATCTCCGCCCCGGTTTCTTCCATTGACGTGTAGGTGCCCGTCGCGATATTCGATCCTCCAATCCGGAAGGGCCTCGAGCACGAGGCGGTTCGTCGCGGCGGCGGCCGTCATTTCTGGATCTTAGGCAACGTAGTCCACGACCTCCGGAACCACATTCGCAGCTTGCGCGTCCAAGGTGAGACCGGGCAGCCCCCGTGAGAACATCCGCGGGAGCAATGAGCGTCCGTCGGCCGGAGTAGGTAGGGATCCACTGAAAGAGATTGCCGGCCACGAGAAAACCGCCGTCGCTCTCGCGCCGAATCCAGTCCGTGAGGCGAAGGATGTCGCCGGGAACAGGCTCCGTGGCGATGCGAAAATGGTTATCCATCTGCGCCGTCCGCCACGTATAGGGCAACGCGATGGGGAAGGAAATGGCAATCGCGACCGCCGTCGCGGCCTGATAGCTATGGCGCGTCCTTCGCACCAGAAAGGCCACGATCTGCGCGTGATGAGCAGCGGCGTCTGCACGCACCACGACGCGGCAGTCGAGCCCGAGAGCGGCCACGTGTCGTATCGTCTCGAACGACAGGCGCGTCCAGCCGTTGCCGCCCCCCCAACGTTCCGGCGACGAAGCCGATGCGCGTCAAGAGCTGTCTCCGCAAGCGATCGCATCCGAGTTCCATCGGGCCTCTTTGTGATCCCACATGGTGGTGAGGACCAGATCCATGAGCTTCGTGACAGTGTACTTGCTCCGCACCATCGCCACACCCTGCCGGCCAACGACTCGCGGGTCTCGTTATCCGCTTCCAAAAGGCGGTGCATGCACCGAGCGACGGCGTCCAAGGAGGGCTCGCAAAGAACCCAATCACTGAGAAAGTCTCCAATGAAATCTCGGCCCGCCGGACTGGTGACGATCAACGGCGTGCCGCATGCCATGGCCTCTAGGGACGCTTTACCGACGCCCCCCATGGTTGTAAAAAGAAAGGCGCGCGTCAGGTTCAAATAGATCGGGAACTCTTCGTGGGGAACGCCCCCGGCATAGATTGCCTGGGCATCGACACCGAGTTCGCGCGCCAGCTCCTGGACCCTTTTTTTTATACGCCTTGTCGCTCTCGATATACGTGTCTCCGCAGACGAGAGGGCTGTAGGTCTTCACCCATTCCTGCTTGCAGAGCTTCAAGCCTTCACCATGTCCTCGAAGCGCTTGGCGGGTATAAAACGTCCTAACGGTAATCAGATCATGTTTTTCTCGACGGCCTGCGGGCGGAACTGGTGACCGTCGACTCCTTGGCCCACGAGAAAGAGATTGGGGGAGGTGAAGGGAGTGATCGACCGGTTCGTATTGAACCATAGGTCCAGTGAACAGCGTCGAACGAGCCACGAACAGCATCTTTTGGATACGTGGGCTGGCGCTGAGTCTCAGTGAGTCAGGGCAATTCGTTTCGACGAGCCGGAAGGGACACTTCACGTCGTAGTAGCTCAGCGCGTCCACACCTTCCATCGCCGCGGTGTTTCGCCGACGGGGACATGTGAGCTCGACGTCGAAACCGAGTCGGCGGAAAGCTTCACACATCTTGAAGCTTTGCAGGACGTGCGCCTTCTCGCTCGGCGCCCCCAGGTTGGCGATGTAGACGAGCTTTCCGTCATAGCGCGCCAGCGAGGAATCCATCGACGCGATCTTACACTGCGCGTTCGGACCTCACAACGTTGTTTCGTCATCACCTCAAGACAGAGGATTCATAACATGGGTGATGGTGTGTCGTAAAGCAGACGAGGAGCGTCAGTAGGAGCTACCGTTTGCGAGTTGCACTTCTCCAGCGGGTGGAAGTCCCGTCCCGGTAAGCGCGGGAGCGCCGGGTAGCAGGCCCCGTGTATTGGAGGGAGACCTCTGTGCCCGAGCGGGGCGTCAAGAGCCTCTACGGAGGGAGCAACCACGCGGGCCGCAACATGAAGTGAAGCTTGCAGCCTCGACACATTTACAATCCGGAAGCCGAGCCGCTAATCTCACGGCGAAGGTCCAGTCAACTCCCCCAAGACCGGAGGGTGGGGTGGGTTCCGGCGGGGTATGGGGCGCGGCACGTGTGGGAGGAGGCGCGTGGAATACGAAAGACCCGTCTGTACAGCTGTCGTCACAACGATCTGCCTCGTATAAGCCCAAGGCGAAGTCGAGCGGTGTGCAGCGGGAGTCCGAGGGGGTTGTAGTACCGTGGAAAGCTGCGCAACAAAACGCGGACGGAGGGAAAAACCCCTGCGTTGGTCAGGCCGAAGGCGGAGGTAAGCGTGAGGGTATGGCTGGGCATGAGACTCGGTCCCACCACCCCCTCAGGAGCGAGCGTGCGGACAAAGTGCGACAACTCCAACGAGACGGCTGTGGGCGTCGGCCAAGCGGTCGCCCAAACGCTGCTTCCATGCGGTGTATGGGAATGCAGCAATGAAGTTTGTCACAGTCGACAAGTATGTGGTCTGGACGGTTCAAACGCTTCATGATTCAGCGCAAAGGCCGTCAACTCCGACCCGGCGAAGCTTCGCGCTGGACTCGCAAGTACTTCGAAGCCCTCGGTCTCTGCATCGCCTGCACGGTACAACCCGCTACGCGGGTTCTCCGTTCTAGGAGAGTGCGTAATGCTATCGCTCAAGAGACCACCGGTAAGCCGTGTGCGGGAAAACCGCACGCACGGTTTGAGAGGGGGTCCTGTCGGAAACTCCTTACAAAGAGGGAAAGTAGGATCTACCAATGACCATGGACGGCCCCAGAAAGCCTTATTAATATGAACCTCAATGGTACGCGTCACTCAAAAAATCGCGCGATGCGACGAGGTGTCGACGACAACGTGTACTACCTGGGCTGACTCGAACGCCGGACGACGTGGCCCGCGTCTATCGGCAAGCCAAGATCATGGCCTTGTGCTCCTGCAACGAAGGCGGCCCGCGCTTGACGGCGGACGCCATGGCATGCGAAGTGCCGACGATCACGACGCCGGTCGGTGTCATGCCCGAGATCGTCCGCGAAGGAAGCTCGATGCCACTGATGATTTGGCGCGCGGTGTACGTCAGATTCTGGAGGACCCGGCCCTGGCCCAGCGGCTCAGCGGCTCAGCGCTGCTGGTTGTGAGAGCGTGCATTCCCGGACCTGGGACCAACGCACCGGGGCCATTCTCGAATTCGTTCATCTCCGCGGTACACCGATCCAGCGTTCCCATTGAGCCCCCGTCGAGTGCGGCGCTGCCTGGTGACGGAAAGCCCCGTCCGCCTTGGCGTTTTGAATATCGGCTTCAGCCGCTACCGGCTTCCGCTCGATCCGCACCAGAAGAAAAAGTTCGAAAGCCTCTCCGAGATGGCGGAGCTTCACGTGGTGAGGCTCGCTCCAGGCCGAAGTTTTGTACCAATTCTTGTGAGAGATATTACATGCCAACCTGAGGCCGTAAAACTGGGGTTCCAGACAAGGGTATAGGCCCCCGGCGCCGGGGGTCTATACCCCGAGCGCCACGCGCGGCCGAACCGTGTTGTATTGCTGCCGCCACTGTCCGATCACGCTCTGTGCTTCCTTCAGCGAATAGAAGATTTCTCCATTCAGACATTCATCCCGTAGCCGGCCGTCGAAACTTTCACCGTACCCGTTCTCCCAGAGGTTGCCGGGCTCGATATACAGTGCTCGGTTCCCAAGTGCTAGGAACAGTCCTAGCCATGAGATTTCTTTTCTTGTACGCGTTTCCAACGTGCCCGTCCACCTTTTCGGGCGATGGACCGCCGAGAGCATCTCGGCTCGTGCCTTCCCGTCCAGGCATCCAAGCATCGCTGCGTCTGGGTTCTTACCTTTTGCCCTGGCGACGATCTCCTGGATGGCGGACTCGTCAGGGTTGGGTTCGACGTTGATGCTTTACGGCATGCGGAATAGTATACACTCACACGAGGAGTTGGAAATCAATGAAGCAGAAGCAACAGAAGGTACCGAAGCGTGGGCCAGGATGTCCAATCACGGGATCGAACTTCATGCGACCGCCGAGCAGATCGCGAAGGCAATGTTCGCAGCGGCCAAACCACTAGATCCAAGCAAGCGCATCGTGAAGCGGCCAAGGGGTTCCTAGAACCCCTTGGCTAGTTTGTTGGATAATTCCTTTTTTGAAGCCAAGAGTGAAAGAAGCCCAAGACGGGGTTATCCAAATCGACCGCCTGGGTGAAAACGATTAGTCTCACTGTGGCTTCTGCTTCATCGGCGTCGAAAGGCCACGCCGAGTGATAGATTTCTATTGTACGGTCGAGCGTGAGGAGGCTACCTGGTGGGGTGCGATACCTTTCCAATGCTGGTTTCAGCCGTTCGCGAGAGTCGGTGCCGTGAACACTAGTCAACTCTGCGACCAAGGTCGCGAGGGTGCGTGTCGAGATCCCGAAGCCCGCTCCGATGCTGACCGACTCGGCTCCCTTAACTCACTCGCCGCCACGCACTGAGTGGCAGGCAGGTTTCGAGCACGTTGCTGGGATTCGGCGCAGTCTATCACGTGATCGTCCCCGGAGTGCGTCGTCGTCGAGGGATCTGGTCTCGCGATCTCGATCGGCTCACTGAAGGAATCTTGAACACGATCGATGAGGATACAGCGCGGTGAGCCTCAAGAAACTTGTCTATCTCACGAGCGCGCGTCTTCCTACCGAGAAGGCGCACGGCCTGCAGATCATGAAGATGTGCGAGGCGTTCGCCGACAACGGGCTCGACGTCACCTTGCTCTACCCCCACCGGCGGCAACCTCCGGGAATGACTTCTTCCGACGGCCCGTTCTCCTTCTATGGAGTACGTCCCGTATTCGAGGCTAAGCGCCTGCCTTGCTTCGACATCGGATTCCTCAAGCGGATCTCGGAATCGCTTTGGTTCTGGACGCTCGATTTCACCGCCACCGCCAGCATACTTCTCGAAAGCCGTCGCTTCTCCGCGACTGGAGACGTGACCTTTTACAGTCGCGACCCTCTCATGACGCTCGTCGGACTCGCCTTGTGTCGAAACATACCGAGACGGTGGGTGTTCGAGGCGCACCGTCCCCCTTCTTCATCTCGAGTGGCGCACCGGCTGGGGAACGCGGACGCTCTCGTCGTCCTGACCGAGGGACTCAGGAAAGCTTTCGTCGCCGGCGACGCACCGCCCGAACGTGTGCAGGTCGCACCCGACGGCGTCGATCTGACGAACTTCACCGTGGACCAAGACCGAGAGAGCTGTCGCCGCGAGCTCGGATTGCCGGTCGACGGGGCAATCGTCGGCTATGTCGGGCGATTCCAGACGATGGGGGAGGAGAAAGGGATCTCGGAGCTGATTGCTGCGATGGGCGACCGAAGCCTCAAAGATGCCATGCTCGTCTGCGTGGGTGGTCCCATGAGCGCCGTCGACCGGTACCTCAAGGTCGCTCGATTGCACCAAGTATCGAAAGAACGTCTCGAGTTCTTCGACCGTGTTCCCCACCGCGAAGTGCCGTGCTGGATCCGCGCGTTCGACGTCGCGGCCATGCCGTTTCCTGACGCTGCGCACTACTCGGAGTCGATGTCTCCCTTGAAGCTCTTCGAGTACATGGCGGTCGAGGCACCCATCTTGGCGACCGACCTGCCTTCGGTACGGGAGGTATTGCAACACGACAAGAATGCTTGGCTCGTCGAGCCCGGCTCCGCAAAAGCGTTGGCCTCGGGGTTGTCGCACCTCCTCCACAACCGAGAGGACGCCGCGCGGCTCGGCAGACAGGCGCGGGCCGACGCAACCTTCTACACGTGGGACCGCCGAGCCAAGACCATTCTGACGACGATCGAGCAAATCCCGGAATGAAAATCCTCTTCTACTACCCGGGCTCGCTACGCAACCGACGGCGAGGTACGCCTCTTCGCGTGTACGCCATCTACGAGTCGCTCCGAAAGCTCGCCGATGTCTACCTCGTCGCCCGTGAACTGCCCGAGGACGCACGGGAGCGCTCGATGGCGCTGGAGCCGCCGAGGAAAGGACTCGATTGGCTTCTGCAAACCCGCGTGCTGCGGCGTGCGGTGCGCGAGTTTCAGCCCGATCTTTTCTACGGTCACACCCATCTTGCGATACTCCCGTTGCTCCTTGCGGCGGGCCGCCACGCCAAAACCTGTGTCGACTTACACGGCCTGCCCCATCACGAGCTCGGCCTTCAGGGTGTCCACAAGTGGGCCACGGCAGGCTGGCATCGCATGCTCATCAAAAGGCTCACGGGTATCACCGCCGTGTGCGACCCATTGACTCGCTTCTACCGCGGTGACGCCGCATCGGGTTTTACCTTCCACGGCGGTGTAGACGGGCAGGCGATGGAGGCATTGACCCCGGCTGCGATCGACAAGAGCGCTGGATCCGTCATCACTTATTGCGGCAACGCGAGACGTTACCAGGGCGTCGACGTTTTGCTCGCCGCGCTCGCGAAGATTCGAGAAGAGCCATGGCAACTTCTCCTCGTGTTGAGCTCGAGAGAAGCAGAGGTGATGCGGCTACTTGAGAACTACGGACTCACTGGTAGGGTGACGATCAAGCAGGATCTGGATCAAATCGAGGTCTTCGCACATCTGAAGGCCGCCGATATCGCCGTGGTCCCTCGGCCCGACATCCCTATCACCCGCTACGCCTTGCCGTCAAAGCTTCCCGAGTACCTCGCGTCGGGCACCGCGGTCGTGGCCACCGCGGTAGGAGATGCCCACCGGCTCCTCTCTGACCGGGAGACGGGGTGGCTGGTACCGCCCGGCAACGCGGAGGCGTTGGCCACCACGCTGAAACACGCGCTCCACTCGGCTCACGAGCGCGACCAATACGGCAAGCGTGCCCGCGAGCGCATGCGCGCCGAGTTCGACTGGGACGTCCTCACCGAGAGAGCGTTCGGCTTCCTGCAGACCTTATAAATAGCAGCGAACGCAATTGCGCGCCCGCCACCGGATGTAATACAGTCATTTTGGCTGACTATGCCGCAGACTCACTCGTTCAAAAACGCCTACCGCGACATGTGGGAGATGTTCGGCAAGAAAAAAGCCGAGCGCTACAACCAGCAAAAGTTCCTACCCATCAACCGCGTTGGGCTCACGAACTTCATCCACGAGGAGGCGTTGCTGCGTATGGTGCTATCCGTCGAGCCCAAGACGGTGCTCGACATCGGATGTGCCTCCGGCCAGGAGGTCTTTGCCCTCGCTCCTCACTGTGAGAAGGTTGTCGGAGTGGAATCGCTCAGAGCTTCATCGACGAGTGCGACCGGCAAAGACAGGCTCAGGGTGTCGACAAAGTTTCTTTCCGAGTCGCCACGTTCCACGATCTACCCGACGAAAGCTTCGACGTCGTCCTTTGCGGCGAGGTCTTTGAGCACGTTCCCGAACTGGACGAGGCCGTGAACGCACTTACCGAGCGATTGCGAAACGGCGGCCACGCCGTTGTCAGTGTGCCTCACTTCAACGCCGACGGTACGTGGTGGGGCCGGCTTCTGCGTCTCGTCGGGGCTCGACGCTTCCGTCCCTTGGAACAGTTCTCCATGGAAGAGATCTTGAGCCATGGAGACGCCCACATCCGCGAGTTCTCGCAGAGCAAGCTACGGGAGCTCTTCGAAAGCTACGGCTACCGAGCCTGTGAGATCGCACTGTTTCCCATCTCGATGGCCCGTGGAGCGACGTCGTGCTCTCCGGATTTCTCGAGCGCATGCCGCGGACGCGAGGACCCCTCGTTGCGCTGGAGCACGTTTCTTTGAGGGTCGCACCCCGTCTCGGAAGGCACATCGTTCTTCTTGCGGAGAAACTCTAAACCTTCAACCTTATCAGAAAAACTCTCATGAAAATTCTTATTACCGGCGGCCTGGGGACGGTAGGCAACCATTTGGTCAAGGAGCTCCGGGCTCGCGACCACGATGTCCTCCTTTGCGATCTGCCCCATCACCACGACCCTCAGTACTACCGTTGCGACGTCGGCGAGTACCGGCAGTTCCAACGCATCTTCGATGATCACGAGGACGAGCACCCGATCGATTGCGTCTACCACCTTGCCGCCGAGTTCGGCCGGTGGAACGGCGAGGACTACTACGAGACCCTGTGGCGCACCAACACCATCGGGACGAAGCACCTCATCCGCCTCCAGGAGAAGCACGGCTTCCGGCTCGTCCACTTCTCAAGCTCCGAAGTCTACGGCGATTACGACGGCGTCATGGAAGAAGGCGTCATGGACAAGGTCGCCATCCAGCAGATGAACGACTACGCGATGACGAAGTGGGTCAACGAGATGCAGATCCGAAACTCGGAGCTGCTCAACGAGACGCAAACGGTTCGGGTACGCCTGTTCAACACCTACGGACCGGGCGAGCACTACAGCAGCTATCGGAGTGTCATTTGTTTGTTCTGCTACCACGCGCTCCACAGGCTTCCCTACACGGTGTATTTGAACCACACCCGCACCTCCACTTACATCGAAGACACGGTGCGTGCTCTCGCGGAGATCTCCAATCATTTCACTGTGGGAGAGGTCTACAACATCGGCGGCAAGACGATTCACGACATCAAGACCGTTTCCGATATCGTGCTCGGGCATACCGGCGCGAGCGAAGACCTAGTAACCTACAAGGAAGCGGAAAAACTCACCACACGACACAAGCGCGTCGATATCACGAAGGCGGAAAGAGACCTGGGCTTGATGGAGACGGTGACGCTCGAGGACGGCATCGAGAGAACGCTCGAGTGGATGCGCTCCGTCTACGACGTGTAAAACTCGCACCTCTTCAAGGGATGACCTCCTGCTCTTCTTTCTGTTCTCCTCGAGCAAGTAGACGTGCTGCTCACACAGACCTCATGGACAATTGCGAGCAGGTTTTCGACGAGCCCTTGGTCTGGTGACAATCCGTGCAGGGGGACCCGCGCGTGAAGATTCGCAGCGATGGCAACTCACGGCTCGATTCGCCGCGCTCCTGACCCGCTGCGCTCTCTTGCGTTGCTCGGAGAGCCATCGCGGTAGGGACCGCCCTTACGGGCGGCCCCCCGCACAGATCCCAGCGAGCGCTGCTAACGCACTGGGCTCCTACCTGTCCTTCATCATTATTGATCCAGCGGGAATGGTACCGCTGGTGGCCCTACGACGAACGAAGAAACCCGGGTCGGCGCGCGCGGGCACTTGCCGAGATCACGCGATCAATGGGCCGCGGAGCTGGACAACGCAATCGCGAGGGACCCCAGCAATCGACGCGCAGCGACTAAACTGGCTCAGGCGGCGTCGCGCCATTCGTAGCGGTGGTGGAGCCCACCCACTCGCGGCAACGCGACGACTTTTGCGGTCGGTGATGGTCGGGGCGTGACGGGTCTTGAGTTCGGGGTGTCTTTGTCGAGACCCAAGTGGCAACGGTCCTCGTGGTAGTAGCTGATGTACAAGCGCATGAGCCGGACGAGATGCCGCTCACTGAGGACAACTACATGCTCTAACATCTCGCGGCGGCGGTTTCCGATCCAGCGTTCGGCGGTACCGTTTTGCCAAGGGCTGCGATAAGAAATGCGAACAGGCTTTGTGCCCATGGCCCTGATGAACTCCACCACTGCAGGGCTGAAAATCGCGTCGCGGTCAAAGACCAAGTATCGTGGTGCCGTGTCGTATGGGAACGCCTCGCGCAGTTGTTGAATCACCCACGCTGACGTGGGGTTGTACGTCGCGTTGAAGTGCAAGATATGGCGACGGCCGTGCTCGATGACGAAGAAGCCGTACAGCAGCCGTAGCGACGCCGTCGGTACGGCGAACAGATCCATCGCGGCGATGTCGTCCTTGTGGTTCCGCAAGAACGCAATCCATCGCTTCACTTCGTCGGGTTCGGCTCGGCGGTGCGGCATGTATCGCGATACCGTCATCTCGCTGACAACGAATCCGAGCTTCGTCAGCTCAGCGTGGATACGAGGTGCACCCCAGCCGTCTTGGGCCATCGTGCGGACGAGACAACGAATCTCGGCATCAATCCGAGGTCGACCTGGATAGCGCGGACGGGAGATCCGAGCTGTCCTTCATCATTATTGATCCAGCGGGAATGGTACCGCTGGTGGCCCTACGACGAACGAAGAAACCCGGGTCGGCGCGCGCGGGCACTTGCCGAGATCACGCGATCAATGGGCCGCGGAGCTGGACAACGCAATCGCGAGGGACCCCAGCAATCGACGCGCAGCGACTAAACTGGCTCAGGCGGCGTCGCGCCATTCGTAGCGGTGGTGGAGCCCACCCACTCGCGGCAACGCGACGACTTTTGCGGTCGGTGATGGTCGGGGCGTGACGGGTCTTGAGTTCGGGGTGTCTTTGTCGAGACCCAAGTGGCAACGGTCCTCGTGGTAGTAGCTGATGTACAAGCGCATGAGCCGGACGAGATGCCGCTCACTGAGGACAACTACATGCTCTAACATCTCGCGGCGGCAGTTTCCGATCCAGCGTTCGGCGGTACCGTTTTGCCAAGGGCTGCGATAAGAAATGCGAACAGGCTTTGTGCCCATGGCCCTGATGAACTCCACCACTGCAGGGCTGAAAATCGCGTCGCGGTCAAAGACCAAGTATCGTGGTGCCGTGTCGTATGGGAACGCCTCGCGCAGTTGTTGAATCACCCACGCTGACGTGGGGTTGTACGTCGCGTTGAAGTGCAAGATATGGCGACGGCCGTGCTCGATGACGAAGAAGCCGTACAGCAGCCGTAGCGACGCCGTCGGTACGGCGAACAGATCCATCGCGGCGATGTCGTCCTTGTGGTTCCGCAAGAACGCAATCCATCGCTTCACTTCGTCGGGTTCGGCTCGGCGGTGCGGCATGTATCGCGACACCGTCATCTCGCTGACAACGAATCCGAGCTTCGTCAGCTCAGCGTGGATACGAGGTGCACCCCAGCCGTCTTGGGCCATCGTGCGGACGAGACGACGAATCTCGGCATCAATCCGAGGTCGACCTGGATAGCGCGGACGGGAGATCCGAGCCCAGTATCGGCGGAACCGATCTCGATTCCACCGGGCGACCGTGTCGGCGTTCACGATAACGAGCCGGCTCGCCCACGCTGGCCACGAGCTTCGGAGCGCAACCCAGAATGCTCGGTCCGTGTCCTCGAGCGGTGGCCGGGGGCGCTCCTTCTTCAACGCCGTAACTTGCTGCCGCAGGGCCAGGTTTTCAATCACGAGGTCGGCTCGGCGCCGACACATCGCCCGGATCGCACGGGCGCCGAGTGAGACGAGGAAGATGAGGACACGGAGCATGGCGGCAGAGTTTGCCGTCTCAAGACCGGGATCTCAAGCGGGAGATGCGTTCGTTGGCCGAGGCGTGAACGGTGCGTAAGTCCTTGATTTCAGGAGCGGACGGATATTGATGATGCACAACATGCTCTAACATCTCGCGGCGGCAGTTTCCGATCCAGCGTTCGGCGGTACCGTTTTGCCAAGGGCTGCGATAAGAAATGCGAACAGGCTTTGTGCCCATGGCCCTGATGAACTCCACCACTGCAGGGCTGAAAATCGCGTCGCGGTCAAAGACCAAGTATCGTGGTGCCGTGTCGTATGGGAACGCCTCGCGCAGTTGTTGAATCACCCACGCTGACGTGGGGTTGTACGTCGCGTTGAAGTGCAAGATATGGCGACGGCCGTGCTCGATGACGAAGAAGCCGTACAGCAGCCGTAGCGACGCCGTCGGTACGGCGAACAGATCCATCGCGGCGATGTCGTCCTTGTGGTTCCGCAAGAACGCAATCCATCGCTTCACTTCGTCGGGTTCGGCTCGGCGGCGCGGCATGTATCGCGACACCGTCATCTCGCTGACAACGAATCCGAGCTTCGTCAGCTCAGCGTGGATACGAGGTGCACCCCAGCCGTCTTGCGCCATCGTGCGGACGAGACGACGAATCTCGGCATCAATCCGAGGTCGACCTGGATAGCGCGGACGGGAGATCCGAGCCCAGTATCGGCGGAACCGATCTCGATTCCACCGGGCGACCGTGTCGGCGTTCACGATAACGAGCCGGCTCGCCCACGCTGGCCACGAGCTTCGGAGCGCAACCCAGAATGCTCGGTCCGTGTCCTCGAGCGGTGGCCGGGGGCGCTCCTTCTTCAACGCCGTAACTTGCTGCCGCAGGGCCAGGTTTTCAATCACGAGGTCGGCTCGGCACCGACACATCGCCCGGATCGCACGGGCGCCGAGTGAGACGAGGAAGATGAGGACACGGAGCATGGCGGCAGAGTTTGCCGTCTCAAGACCGGGATCTCAAGCGGGAGATGCGCTCGTTGGCCGAGGCGTGAACGGTGCGTAAGTCCTTGATTTCAGGAGCGGACGGATATTGATGATGCACAGGAGATTCTGGCCACCAAAGCGGAAGCCGCCAGCCTGCGAGAGCGACGGATCCTCCGGTCGCAAACACAGACACTAAGCTGCTGATTTATGGTCTATTTCAAAAGGGCCGAGTTTTGGCACAGGACGAGGTTGAGTTCGCATCAGCGATGCACAGTGCAGTGGCGACGACCAAAGAACTGTTTTCTGCCATGCTTGTCGGTTGTATCGTCCGGTTTGTGGAACTTGAGCGGGACGCTGCTTCTTGTTTGATTACTAATATTCGGCAGGACTCTGCGGTCGGCAAAGTCCTTTTGGAGATCGGAATCGCACGAAAACAAGACCGTGGCTTGGCCGGCAGCTGCCAGGGCGAGAACATGCGGATCGTTTGACCGGCGAGTCGGTCGTTCAGGAATGTCGTTGTGCGCGGCTCTAACTTCCTCCGCTGTGATACGTTCGGCCCGTCCTCTCTGCCTGAAATCGATTAGTAACGCGAGGGCAGTCTTATTTTTTCTTAGTTCATCGCCGTATTTCGAGTCTTCAGCGTAGACGACAAAACCGTAGCCATTTGTAATCCATTGCCGCAACTGATGTCCAGCCGTGTTTGTCGACTGCTCATGAAGATGGCGAAATGCGCTGGCGTCAATGATGGTCCTCACACACATGTCGATGATCTCATATGGGCAATCCCATTAGCCGGGCCGTCTCTTCCGAGAAAAACTGCCGATAGTTCTGGGGCTGCCCGCTGAGATTGCCACTTCCGTCGAGGCGGAGCTGATACAACCGTGTTGCGGATGGATCGTCAGCACGGCGCTCCAAATACACGATGCCGACGTCCGAAGCTGCCAAGTTTCCCTCGGTGACCATGATCCGGAGCCAATCGATCACGTGATCGCTATGTGTTTCGACAATGAACGTATGGTTGCTCTCGGCCACTATCCGGACGAGCTTCGCCTGGGCGGATGGATGGATGTGGACTTCTGGTTGCTGCAGTAGGAAAAGCGTGTTTCTGGAAGCTTCCATCAGGGACTTGATCAAGGGGAGAACGTTAGTTATACCGTAGCCGACATCAACAAGATTGCACATCACGCCAGAAACGTCTGCCAGAATTTCGTACTGGTGTGGGCCGCGTTCCCGTACGTCGACACGGTTGAACAGGTCCAACTTACGTCCCACATTATTGATCGCTTCCAGGTGCGTACCTCCGTCCAGAACTCCTAGTGGATCGTCAGGGTAGGAACGCCTTCGCTCGAGGCCATTTGGATCGATTGCTTTGACCGCAATGGGTGTCTCGGACGCTCGAAATTGATGCCGGAAAAAATTAATGAACTTGCCAAACATCACGAGTTCCTGATCCGTGGTACGGCCCATCCTCTTCCTGAATTGGGTAACATCGCCATCGAAAGGCAGCACGTTCCTACGTACGTATTGCGACAGCCAGGTCGTGAACTGCTTATACGACACGACGGACTGATCAAGCTCGAACTCGAAGCCAGGGCCTTCGAAGCGCCAACGCTCCGCTCTGCCTTCGGGAGTTTCGCGGGCGATTCTCAACTGAGCCCCAGCGTGTGAAGGGTTGGCGGCTAACTCCAATTCGAGCACCCTTTCCTGCATAGCGCCATCGTGACCCGGCTCGAACTCTATCTCCAGCCGGCGAAAGCGATCATCTTCCATGCCGATGCCGACTCGAAATGACGGGTATCCCGATCGTGCGAGATTCTCAAATGAACCCATACAGAAAGGCTTTTGGTCGAAATAGTTCGTTTGGTCGGTCAGCTCTACGAGGCCAGAAAGACGGACAAGGCCGTAGATGCAACCGAGAAACGTGGACTTGCCCGTGCTGTTTTCCCCGACAAGAAGAGTCACCTTGGAGAGTTCAGCGTGCTGCTCGCCGGCGAAACACCGAACATCCTTCAATGACAACGAAGTGATCTTACCGCTCATGTTCGTCCTCCTCGGAGGCGCCTACCCAGGAACGACAGCCGTCGGTTCAGCCAAGACATAAAGTGGCTGCCGCCGCGTGAGGGCGGGTCTTCGCGACGGACTGGTTCATCAATGAAGGGATATCGCCAATTGTCGCCTTGCGCGGTTCTCGCGGCGATAGTGCAGCTTGATAGGCACTCGGTAATCTGCGGCGTCAACCGACCAGATATGTAGCTGTAGTGGAACTTCGTGGGCGCAGGAGGCCACCACGCTTCGCGCAAGATAGAGCGCAGCATCTCAAGAACCATCAAGCTGCCAAGATTAGCGCTGAATGGGAAGACGTTCTCGTTGCCAGGGACTTCCATCCCGGGACGGTCTCGCACCACATACGTTGGATCATCGAGCGATCCGTCGCGCTCCATCATGACGCTGGACGTTGTATATTGACCGTCACAGCGAAGGCAACGCAACTCTGGACCGGCTCGAACGACGTTCCATGTTGCGTCGGCGAGGCTCCCGTTAGTTTTCGTCGCCACTCGTACGCCCCCAAAGATCACCGGAATACAGTGCAGGTAGGAGATGTTGTTGAGGATGTCCTTTGGAACCGGTCGGTCGACCGCAGCGAACAGGACGTCACAGTCCAAGGCTGCTTGATAAGCATTTCGTTCCTGAATCCAAGCACGTCGTGCATCAACGTGAAAACGCGCGGCGGTGGCGCTGCGTTTCAAGTGCTCCGCCACGAGATCGACCTTGAAGCGCCCGATGTCGCTCGTGCCGGCATAGAGAAGCCGGTCGAGGTTATGCGCTTCCACACGATCCGCATCCACCAGAAGGATATCCGTTACTCCTATGCGGGCGAGTGTCTCCGCAATGATGCAGCCTACGCTACCAACCCCCACAACACCGACTCGGAGACTAGAAAGGAGGTTCTGCCGGTCTTGCCCCCAGGTATCAACGGTACGGCGCAAACGCGTGGAGCGATCGACTGGCGCCATCTTGGACGGATTAAGGCTGAGTTGGAGTCCCTTGCCTACGACTCTGACCTTGTCGCACCACACACGGTCGAACTTCCGGCCGTTCCAACGCCAGAATCGGGCGCTCCAGACGCCGTCTCGGCCAACGGTGAAGCCGAGAAGCGGTAATCCGGCGGCCCGGGATGGAGGTGCGATCCGGTCGCGCTCGGCAATGACGTCGTCAGGGCTCATCCCCTGCCAGCCGGCGGTGGGATGACTGTGCATAAAAGCGACGCCCATGTTCGTTTGGCATGCCCTCCGCGCTGCTCTAGCAAGGTATGCGGACTCGAAACTCACGTTGCCATGCAGACTTCGTTCGCTGCGCAGCGGAGTCAGAAGCTCGGAGACGATGCCGGTCGTTCGAGACGCGCCGGTGCTGGGGCGCCAAAGTGCGAAACAGAGATCCTCCTGCAGCTGGCCGCTGCGGATTCGACTGAGAAGGTGCTGCTTCGCCTGTTCGGCCAGAGACTCAGTCAGAACTGCGTCGAACCTCATAGCTGGGCGAGGACACGCAGCAAGTGCCGTCTGATGTAGGTCTTCATGTTTTTTCGAGAGGAATCCAGGCGGTCCCAAAAATCACTCGGTGGAAGGCTGTATGCGAACCATCTCTCGCCCTCAAAGTCGTGTTCGAAGTGCTTCGTGATTCTGTTGGTGCTGACGGACGACTTCAAGTGGACGAAGTGCGGGGGATATTCGGGATAGGCATTCTCCTGGAAGCTCAAGCCTACTACCAGCGTCTGTCCCTTGTAACAACCATGTCCGACCGGAACATCGACAACCACCGCCGGCCCGGAGGAAAACTCGACGATTCTCGGAACAAAGCCAAGCTCGCGCAGTTCCTCGGCAACACGCTCCAACATCGGATCAGGCTACGGGTGTGCTGCCCACGTGGATCGCGATAAATTTGTCTCCGTCCGAAATTGTCACTAGGTCGTTCAGATTCTCGTACTTGTGTCCGTCGGCGATGTTCTCTAGGTAGTAGCTACCAAGGTCGTCGAGATCTATAGCTGCTCCCAGGCCTGCGTTTCTGAGAATGGCTTCGAGCGAAAGAGGATTCACCACCGTAGTGTTCACTTCACCGTTGACCGTGTAGCGGATCGGTTTCTCCACGGGCTTCTCTGAAGAGTCACGTTTTCTTGTCTTGAAGCGTTCATCCGGGCGGATATCAATGAGCTCGTCAGGATTGCCATGTTCGACGCCGTCCTCGGAAACAAGAACAGCATCCTTGCTGGAGGTTCCAGCAAGTTGCAAGAGCAATCCGACCTTTTCTGGACTGCGTTCCAACTTATAGGGCTTGTCGTCAATAAAAAACTGGCTATCTGATGTCATCGGGCACTCCAGCATACACCATCTCGTACACACTCCACACGAAACACGCGGTTGAAGTCGCATGAGATGGTAGCAAATTTTCGGCCTTTCCTGAAACAGGACGGAGGTGCGTTAAAGCCGCGGGGTTCGGCAGCGACCTGCCGCCCCTTGCTACACAACACGCAGGTAAGATAGGTTCACGTTTTCAATCAGTGGAAAGGAGGTCACCCAACACTTCATCGCTTCGATGAGCGTTCGGCTTCACCGGATTCGCTGTTCAGCTTGCTCTGGATTCGGCGTTCACGATGGCTGGAATACGCACTTGACCCGGTCGCAAAACACAGACTCTAAGCTGTTGATTTATGGGCTATTTCAAAAGGGCCGAGTTTTGGCACAGGACGGGCGCGCCCTCCAAATCAGAAAGAAATGAGGTTTTCATGAAGAAGAAGACCGACGTAGAGAAGTAACATAGCTGAAGAGGCTCGATCCTGGAAGGACCGGCAAAATGAAGAGGCATTCGCGAAGGCTGACAAGAAAGCGCGCGAGAAGAAGGCGAGAGAGCTTATCGGAGTTCTCGATGATGGACTGTCTTCAATGGGTTTCTCCGAAAATAAAAGGCGTCAGATCCTACAATCTTCTTTTCCTCCCTGCCTCATCGCTATGGGTTTCACTCGTGGCGAGGTGCAGTCACTCAGCGCATCATATTTTGAACAGCTCGGGGAAAAGCCTGCTTAGTAACGTCTATAATCCCCTATTAAAAGGGGCCGAGTTTTGGCACAGGACGGGGTCAGTTGGAGGATTGGAGGGCCGTCGTCGAGCTTCGAGAGCCATTTGTTTATCGAAACACCAGCCGAATCGTGTCCGTTGCGGAGAATGGATCGAAGCCGGTCGCGTATAGCCTGCGGACGTTTGCTGGACAGTCATGGTCGAGTCAGCTTCCGTCAGGCCTGGGCGGAGGCGTGCCAGCGGGTAGGTGTCTTGGGCGGATCCCTCACGATCTTCGTCGAACCGCAGTCTGAAACCTCGTGTGCGCTGGAGTATCCGAGCGGGTGACAATGCAACTGTTAGAATATAAAATTGGAGCGGTTTTTTGACCGATACGACATCGTGAACGAGACAGATCTTTCGGCGGCGGTGAGGCGACTGTCGTCCGCTCGTGCACCACAGAGTCAAACGAAAGGCTCTTCATTGAGGCAGACGACTGCTGGGTCTTCGACGAGCCCCATTGGCGTGATAGGTCCGCAGCGACCTAGCCGCGTGAGCGCGGTCTCACTTGCCTCCGCCGAGTGGACTGGGGGCGTCTGTAACACCGAATGGACCTTTCACCAACTATCGCCGTACATCGGGAAGTCGAAGTCCTCTATGGCGGCAGCCTTGGTGAGGGAATTTGCCCTGCCGGGTCACACCGTCTACGAGCCGTTCTCAGGCTGCGGGTCGATCGCCTTCGAAAGCTGGGCAGCCGGCTGCAACGTAATCGCAAACGACCTAAGTCCATATGCGAGGCTTCTCACTCGTGCGAAGCTCTTTCCCTATGCGTCGCTAGAACTGGCGCTGGACGATCTTCATCGTTCCGCCGGAGCTGTCAAGAAGGAGTCCAGGCCAGCTCTGCGGTCGGTGCCGAAGTGGGTTCGAGAGTTCTTTCATCCCGATACACTTCGCGAGATCCTGACCTGGACTGCGGTGCTACGGCGTCGGCGACACTGGTTCCTACTGGCGTGCTTGATGGGGATTCTGCATCATCAACGCCCAGGCTTCCTTTCCTTTCCAAGCAGTCACTCGGTACCGTACTTGCGCACGCGGAAGTTCCCCCGTGACCAGTTTCCTGAAATGTACAAGTACCGGGCGTTGATGGATCGGCTAGAGAAGAAAGTGTCGCGGGCATTTCGGCGCGTTCCAGAGCTTGATTTTGATTTGCGCCGCTCGTATTATTCGCAAGACGCCGCTCGATTCAACCCAGGCCCGGTCGATGTCATCCTCACGAGCCCGCCGTACATGCGGCAGCTCGACTACGGTCGAGACAATCGCTTGCGATTGTGGTTTCTGGGCTGTCGAGACAGCGATGCTCTCGACGAGTCCGTGTCGCCAGCCGAGAGCGATTTCCTCGCTTTGATGCGAGCGTGTTTCATGCGCTGGAAAGACGCCCTGATCTCTGGGGGCAGCTGCGTTCTAGTCATAGGTGATACGTGCAGTCGGGAGAACCGCAGCGCGCTTCCGGACGCGGTGACGCAACTCGCACGCGACACTGGCTTCGTTTTCTCCGGTCAGCGCACGGACGTCATTCCGAGCGACAGGAGGGTCAGGCGGGGGATCACTGGCAGTTTGTCGGAGACAATTCTGGTGCTGCGCAAAGGCGGAGCCGCGCGGTAGGGGAAACATGCAGCAGCAGTTCAACACACGAAACTACAGCATCCGGGACTTTGAGGAGTGGAACAGCTTCGGAGAACTACTGCTCGCACCGAAGTTCCAGCTTCGAGTGGTATGGAACTCCAAGGCAAAGTTCTTTTGATCGACACGATTCTCCGTGGCAAGCCGATTCCCAAGCTGTACATGCGGTAGGAAATTAATGCATCCAACGTTAGGGCCATTCGATAAATAGCCGATGGTTGGTAGTGTCTGGCAACGGCCCTGAAATTTCATTAGTGACGGGCTGACAAGATCAGTCGCGCGCCCAGCGCCGAGTTTGGGGAGAAGCAGTTCAGTAACCTGGACCTAACAACACAAGGTGAGGGGGGGCCGGGGTCGCGAGTTCCGGGTTCGGATTTCTGGTTCCTCGTGTTTCGAAAGAGTTTGTCGGATCGAAATCGCGAATGAACGCATTTCCGCGTGGCACGCAGTTCAAGGGAAAATCATGAGAAAACACCTGCCCGCACCCGAGCAGTTTGTCGGACAGCCAGTACCCGAACACCCCGAGTACATCATCGTAAAAAAACTCGATTCTGGTTGCAACGGGCACGTGTTCGTCGCCCGTTCCGACACGCTCGGCCGAGAGATCGCGTGCAAGGTGATCCCTGTAGCGAATCTGATCGGTGCTGACCGCAGACCACCGACCTGGAGAGAAGAGATCCTCAAGGCGAATACTGTGCCGTCGAACCGAGTCGTTAAGTTCTACAGCACTGGAACATGGTCAACCAAGGATGGCGATTGCGTATTCCTGTTGTCCGATCTGGTTCGTGGCCAAGCTTTGCGCAAATACCAGAAGAACTCATCCGTCAGCCTTCTCTTTGTGCTGGACTTCTTCAAGGAAATGCTGGATTTCCTGCGAGAGTTGCAGGAAGTCGGTCTTCAGCATGGCGATTTTCACGCGGGTAACGTGCTCGTCGAAGACCGCTCTGCATCGTTGATCGGAACTCCTTACGCGTTTCGGGTAACTGATTTCGGGGTCGCCCCGTTGACTAGCGGTGCCAATCTACTGGATGACTACGATCAGGTTGGGCTTATGCTGCGTGACCTCTTGGCTCTTGTGGATTACCAGACGTGCACGCCCGAGGACCGACATATGTTCGACGTCCTCAACGACGACTTTCTAGCGAAGGGACTTTTTGAGCGAGACGCCGCTCACGACGAGCAGGCCCGAAACCCGCTTTTACTCTTCGAGTCACTGGAAAATGCAAAGCGGAGCTTTGCGGTCCATAACTTGAACCTCGCTCGGCGCACGCTGGTTACACCGTTCGACTACCTCAGTTGCGAACAAATCGGCGAATCTCATGCGCTCCTTAAGGAGTTGTATTCGGACAAGATGGTTGGCCTTCGTGTCATTGAGGAAACTAATAATCTAGTACTGACAGGACCGCGAGGGTGTGGCAAGACGACCGTCTTTCGGAGCCTGAGCCTGAAGCACCGGTTTTACACGGGAGATGATGCGCCGGAGTTGGTCTCGTACATTGGTGTCTACTACCGGTGCGACGACCTCTATTTCAATTTTCCCCGGTACGTACTGCCTAAGCGCACTGGTGCGCTCGACGTACCCTTACATTTCGTTACAGCGACGTTGATGCGCGAAATGCTGGAGTCCTTAGGCCTCTGGCTCCCACGACACTTTCCCGAGGCGTGGCAGCGCGACGAGCGGAACGTCGCACGCGAACTGTGGAAAGTACTCGGTCTGAAAAAGCCACAGCAGCCTAGCGCCGACACGTTTGCTGTGATTCAGCGCGCGCTCGGACAGGAGCGCGAGCGTGCGGCGAAGAAACAGCGGTTCGTGGACGACCCCACCCATTCGTTCGGAGAATACTTTGGTCCGGGAGTCCTGCCGACGTTCTGCTCGATGCTTCTCGAGCGAATGTCATGCCTCGCTGGACGGCCAATCTTCTTTTTTTTTGATGACTACTCGAAGCCGAAGATTAGCAGAGATTTACAGCAGAACGCAAATCGGCTTCTGATGCAGCGTAGCCCATCGTGTTTTTTCAAGCTAGCCACTGAGAGCCCGGCTTCATACGAGAGCAGCGACATTGATGGGAAGTCTTACGTCGAAGGACGCGAGTTTCGTCTCGTCAATCTCGGGATCGACTTTATCAAGTCAGAGAGCGATGACAAGCTGCGGTTCGTTGATGATGTCTTCGGTCGGCGGTTTCAATACACGAAAGACTATCCGGTGTCATCGCTTGAAACTCTTGTCGGCGACGAGCCGAACGAGTTTTCGCACAACGAGATGGCTAGAGCGCTTCGAGACGGCAAGCATCCAAAGATCTGGGGCCGTCGCGCGCTCGGGGAACTATGCAGCGGCGACATCCATTTTCTTATCGAACTTGTAGGGAAGATGGTAGCAGCTACAGGCGGCGTGGACGCCTTAGTTGGCGAGCCGGCACCTGCGATCAAGGCTGAAATCCAGAACAAGGCGATCCGCGATGAGGCCGGCAAGTTCCTTCGAAACCTTCGCACACTCCCAGAAGGACAGGCGTTGGTTGAAGTCGTTGAAGCGTTTGGCAACGTGGCGTCCTCATACCTACGTTTCAAGGATTCAAAGAACGAAACATCTTGGCCGCCGCACCAGGCATCGCGAATTGAGCCATACGAAGATCCTCACCTCACGGGCGCGGCGAAGGTGATCTACGAGAACCTTCTTCGCTATTCCGTTTTCATCGAGGATGTTCGCGGAAGGAGCCGGAGGGGAAACGTCGTCCCGCGCCTCTATTTGAGACGGTTCTTGATTCCGTTCTTCAACCTTACGTTTAGCCGCAGGGACTCCCTTGAGCTCAGCGTGGAGGATTTTAGAAGCCTCCTCCTCGATCCCAAGGAGTTCGAGAGAAAGAAGCGGCTTAAGAGTGCTGTCCCTCATGAGGCGACAGTCGAAGATGCCGGTCCACCTGCGCAGCTACTCCTCAATTTCGTCCGCCCAAAGGAGTAGATATGCGAGTTCTTCGCATGGATGAATGGCTCCGACAATTGCCGCATCCTGAGCTTCAGGTCACTACCGCACCAACACTCGGTTCAGATGACGTGCTGTTGACCTGTGCTGGGTTTGAGGATCGAGCGATCGAGGCACTGCGTCGGGCGGTATCGGCGGGTTGCCGTGGCTTTCGCGTTCTGCGCATCGATTACCTGCCGGAAGTTGGGGCAAACAGGGAAAAGGACATCGCTGACCTTTGCGCCCAGGCACAGGGAACCCTCGAATGCCTGACGTTCGACCGCGAGCATCCCGCCGGCGCCGGCGAGCGGATCCTAGCGCGCGTACCGGACAGCCATCGCCTCCACGTTGATTTGTCCGGTATGTCAAGGATCTTGATCGTCCAAATCGTGGCGGAGCTCGTACGCCGCGCGCGTTCGGCAAGCTCGGAGATATTGTATTGCAGCGCGAAAGTCTACCCTCCCAAACGGGAACAAGTTGAATCGAAGCTTGCCGAGCACACGGACCTCGTCGGCCTAACAATGTTTATCTCTACGGGCGTGTTCGGCCTCACGGTTGTGCCTGAGCTCTCCAGTGTTGCTATGCAGGGCCAGCCTATCCGTGTCATCACGTTTCCTTCTTGGAACACAACACAGCTTGCAGCAGTCTGCTCTGAAATGCAGGCCTCCCACTTTACTATTGTGCATGGAATTCCTCCGGATCCGCAGAATGCTTGGCGACGCAGCGCAATCCGGACACTAAATCGAGTCGAGTCGTTGCCTAGCCAAGAGGAATTCGACGTGAGCACGCTGGACTATAGGGAAACGCTCGACTTACTGTTGAATATCTACGATACGCACCGACAGCACGAGAAACTAGTCGTATCTCCGATTGGCAGCAAGATGCAGTCTCTCGCGGTCGGGATCGTATGCGCGTTCCTGCGAGATCTGCAGGTCGTGTACCCCACGCCGCGTTTGTTCGCCGCTCCGGAGGACTACACACAAGGTGTGGGGCATTTATACCGATTGCCACTTGAACAGTTCGTTGCACCGCGAAGGTGATGTGGCTAAAAGTGCGGTTTAAGATTCACAGTGACGGTAACGGTAACGGTAACGGCGGCCAGATCATGCCCGTCTTGTTGTTATAGGTCACCGGCAGCCCGTCCTGTGCGGTGCTTCCGCAATCAAGTGTTGGTGGCTGCCGCGTAACCCGCTCGTGTGCTAGAGTTTGAGCCTGATTTCGGGAGACGCAGTTCTTTCGGCGATGCGGGCTGGGCTGACCACACGGTGCCTGACGTTCAGGGACACCTTCGTGTGCACGCCGACATCCTTATTAATGGCGTTCGCCGACACAGGCAGGCCAGCTGACATTAGCATTCAAGCACGGCGTAGCAACACCTGATGGCGGAAGCACCCTCCTTCCCTGAACAGCCGGACCGCTTCCTTCTTGAACTCCCCCGTGAACTTCCTGCGTCGTTGTTTTCCCATGGACGCCTCCAGGCGCATTGTCGCGCCTCGGTTGGTGTCCACAAAACCCGGGCAGGGCCACGTCACGCCTACGTGCTCCAGACGATGAAGAAAGCCTACAAGTGCAAGAGTGCCGACAAGGCGCGCAAGCGACTTCAGGCATTGGTGTCGTGGCTCGAGCGAAACGGCTACGACGAAGCTGCCGGAAGCCTTCGTGAAGGGATGGAAGAGACACTCACGGTCGTGAAGCTCGCGCTGCCCGCCTTACTTCGCCAGTCTCTTGCCACGACGAACGCCATTGAGAATCTCAACGGAACCATTCGCAGAGTATCGAGAAACGTCAAGCGTTGGAAGAGTCCTTCCATGGTTCGCCGATGGACCGCTCTCGGCGTCGTCACGGCGGAGAAAGAGTTCCGGCGTATCAAAGGCTATCGCCATATGGGCGCTCTCGTTTACGCGCTTAGAAGCAAACAGAAATCTCTTGACAGCGATGAGTTTGCTGCCTAAGAGTATTCACAGGTGCCGCCGCTACCCGACTAAATTCAACAGCGGCCGGGACATCCCCGCAAGCACCCCCGTCCTGTGCCAAAACTCGGCTGTCCTTCATCATTATTGATCCAGCGGGAATGGTACCGCTGGTGGCCCTACGACGAACGAAGAAACCCGGGTCGGCGCGCGCGGGCACTTGCCGAGATCACGCGATCAATGGGCCGCGGAGCTGGACAACGCAATCGCGAGGGACCCCAGCAATCGACGCGCAGCGACTAAACTGGCTCAGGCGGCGTCGCGCCATTCGTAGCGGTGGTGGAGCCCACCCACTCGCGGCAACGCGACGACTTTTGCGGTCGGTGATGGTCGGGGCGTGACGGGTCTTGAGTTCGGGGTGTCTTTGTCGAGACCCAAGTGGCAACGGTCCTCGTGGTAGTAGCTGATGTACAAGCGCATGAGCCGGACGAGATGCCGCTCACTGAGGACAACTACATGCTCTAACATCTCGCGGCGGCAGTTTCCGATCCAGCGTTCGGCGGTACCGTTTTGCCAAGGGCTGCGATAAGAAATGCGAACAGGCTTTGTGCCCATGGCCCTGATGAACTCCACCACTGCAGGGCTGAAAATCGCGTCGCGGTCAAAGACCAAGTATCGTGGTGCCGTGTCGTATGGGAACGCCTCGCGCAGTTGTTGAATCACCCACGCTGACGTGGGGTTGTACGTCGCGTTGAAGTGCAAGATATGGCGACGGCCGTGCTCGATGACGAAGAAGCCGTACAGCAGCCGTAGCGACGCCGTCGGTACGGCGAACAGATCCATCGCGGCGATGTCGTCCTTGTGGTTCCGCAAGAACGCAATCCATCGCTTCACTTCGTCGGGTTCGGCTCGGCGGCGCGGCATGTATCGCGACACCGTCATCTCGCTGACAACGAATCCGAGCTTCGTCAGCTCAGCGTGGATACGAGGTGCACCCCAGCCGTCTTGGGCCATCGTGCGGACGAGACGACGAATCTCGGCATCAATCCGAGGTCGACCTGGATAGCGCGGACGGGAGATCCGAGCCCAGTATCGGCGGAACCGATCTCGATTCCACCGGGCGACCGTGTCGGCGTTCACGATAACGAGCCGGCTCGCCCACGCTGGCCACGAGCTTCGGAGCGCAACCCAGAATGCTCGGTCCGTGTCCTCGAGCGGTGGCCGGGGGCGCTCCTTCTTCAACGCCGTAACTTGCTGCCGCAGGGCCAGGTTTTCAATCACGAGGTCGGCTCGGCACCGACACATCGCCCGGATCGCACGGGCGCCGAGTGAGACGAGGAAGATGAGGACACGGAGCATGGCGGCAGAGTTTGCCGTCTCAAGACCGGGATCTCAAGCGGGAGATGCGCTCGTTGGCCGAGGCGTGAACGGTGCGTAAGTCCTTGATTTCAGGAGCGGACGGATATTGATGATGCACAGGCTCCGCGACCTGCAATGCTTTGGTTCTAAGGATGAGCTATTGGAAGAGATGTTCGGCTCTCACGTCACTCACTTGCAGGCTCTGTACGTTGGTCGTACTTTGGTCCCCAGGCCCGACGCATTGCCCCATCGATCAGGCTCCATGCGCCTTCGGTGGCTTCCGCAATCTGAGCTTGACCAGTTGGGATCTCATCGGTCCATTGTGTCTGTCACCGCCTCAATTTAACGGTACCCTGGGAGTGTTGGCGAGACTCAAAAGTATCATTGCGACAGCGGATCCATAGTTACCAGCCATCGCATCTGCCATAACGCGCGAGTACGTTGGCCCTGGCCGCCTGACGATAGAGAACCGTGGAGAGAAACCGAATCTAGAGAGCAGTGACGTCCAAAGGATACGTGAAGTTCGCCCGTTGCCATTCAGGAACGGATGAATATGAACGAATCGCGCGACGCCGACACCTACAATCGTCGCCAGTTCTCGTGTGAAGTTTGACACCTTTCCCTCTATCCACCGACCTGTCAGGGTATCGACCGCGCTAGTTAAGTAAAGGCTGAGTAGCGCCATCTCGGCCGAAACAATCTGAAACTGCAATCCAGATAAGCCTCCGACTCTGACGTTTGTGGCTAGACAAGGGCGATCAGGATCCAACTGTCGAAAGTTTCCAGCGTAGTACGGAAGTGGCACAGCAGTCTCGAAAAGGCTCTTGTGCCAGGATTTTATCGTTGTGAGGTCTGGGCACCGCTCACGAGATTCCTCAATGGCTCGCTTCCGGACTTCTTGTGTCAGCGCCGCGAAACTCTCCGACGCATGTTCACCAGTGCCTCGCCATTGCGGGCATTTATCTGTTCGGGATTTGGTTTGGCGCGCCAACGTACCTTAGATTTCGTCGCCGTGCGGGTCCAGTTCTTCGTGAAGAACGTCCACGTCCTCACTTGAGCCATCGATCGCACGAGCTGCGCGGGCTAGGACATCATCTGGGTCTTCTCCGAGTTCGCGCAAAACATCCATGGCAGAATTCCATGTTCCGTTGAGAGCTTCTTGAGAGAAGGGTGAGCCCTCGAGTACGTAGTGGTGGGAGGTGGCGTCAACGGAGTCGATTTGCATTGGAGCAGCGTTCCCTGCTGCTCCCACAATGCAGGTAGAAACAGCGAAGGCCACCACAGTGGGGAGCCTCAAAGCCTTCCGCGCAACTCTCGTAGAAGCACTCTCAGTTGCTTCAGTGATGTCATGGACCCACGTCGGTTCCTTTTTCTCGAAAATCGTTTGCATCTCTGTCCTCACGTTTCTTAGCTCAATATGCTGGCATGTCGTCCTTACTTATCAAAGTTTCCAATTTCCTGCATAGGAAACCAAGATGCTCAGTGGACATATCTATCTTCACGACGGCCGCGACAGCACCCTTCCCTGCCTTCTTGAGGGCACCAGCTTTTAATTCGTGAATGGCACGCGGAGATACCGCGTAGAATCTCAGTTCGGCCGCTCCGTTTGCGTAAGCGATATCCAACGTACTGGCTCGATCAAATACTACCCGCTCACCGTGTTGGGGGAACGCTACATTTCTCTCCTCGATCGTGTTGCCGCCGATTCGTTTCGCAAGGTCGGAAACGAATGTTGGGTTTTCTTTGCTATATAAGGCCTTTGCGATATTTCCGGGAGACATGGAAACCAAAAAGACCGCTGATAGGATAGCAGTTGAAGGTGCCAACTGTCCAAACGCCAAGGAAATGTCTTTGCCTTCGCGCGTAGCATCAACCCAGTTGGCATACATGGACCGTTTCGGGATGGGGAGTTCCGCGGAGACCAAAAATAGCACAAGCTCTCCATCTGATACCTTCGTCAAGTAAACGCCTGGAGACAGTTGTGTCTTTTTGGCTAACGCAAGCTGCTCTGCGGGCGTACTCTGCTTTGCGCTCAATTTCGTCCTCTCCCACCCTCAAATATCACACGGTCCTCAAGAGGGGGCAAACTCAAATGGAACATGTACAAGCTCATTTCTCGACGACCTTGGCGAATATCGCGCCGGGTGGAAGATCCATCGGCGTGAACGGGTGCTCTCATAGCATTGCCGGACCTGATTGAGGCCGAATCCGAGGCAAGTAAAGACATCAAGGAGGCCCAGGCTCACCTGGACTAGAACGTGCTAGCCCGCTACGCTACAGTAGCCCAGCCTCAATTCTGGACCTCTCGGGCAGGTACTGTCAAGTTTTCCAAGGCCTGACGGCCACCCCGTCCTGTGCCAAAACTCGACCCTTTCGAAATAGACCATAAATCACCGGCTTAGTGTCTGTGTTTGCGACCGGGCCAATAAAAGGCCCACCGATGAGGCTCCTTCACTATTATAGTCGGCACCCTGGGCATCAGCGGGGGAACTGTCCGGCCCAGCAGGCTTCTGGTCAGGCTCCATCGCGGTAGGGTCGAGGGCTGGCACGGTGCTCCGTAGGCGCGGCCTATCTGTTTCTCCCCGTTTCCTGTGGGAGTGCCCGTAAGGTCAAAATACTCATGCGGCTTCCCTATGGTAGAAACGTAGCAACCCGCCAAGCCGTTCACGGGAGCGCACCATAGACACTAAGCTGCTGATTTGTGGTCTATTTCAAGAGGGCCGAGTTTTGGCACAGGACGGGATAGTAGTCGCGGTTCGCGTCGATCAGGACGTTGGCGTCGAGCAGGTAGAGCAAGCACGATCTCCTTACCGTGCCGTCGGGGGGCGAAGCATTCTGCCAACGTGCGCGGGCTTGACACCCAGGATTCGGGCCACCTTGGTCGTCGACAACGCACCAGAATCCATCATGCGGTGGGCGAACCCGAGCAAGGCTTGTCCGACTCGGTGACGGCGCACGACGTAGTAGTCGACGCCGCTCTCCGATTCACGCGCCTTGGCTCGCTGTCGGTCGCGTTGTTGCCGCCACCGGTCGTGGAAAACCACTCGTAGGCGATCGAACGTCTGCCAGTCGAGGCGACCCGCACGTAGGAGCCTGTAGGCGACCATGGTGCGGCTCAGGTTCCGCGGCCGGGCGAACTCGTCGATGAGGCGCTGTTGTTCGAAGAGGTCTCGATCCCGGTCGATCTGGATCTGGTCGAGCGTCTGCACAGGCAGCATCCACTCGGCAGCGACGTTGTTGCAGAATTCCTCGACCTCCGTCCCGGAATGACCGCCGCTGATGCCAGTCTGGCCGAGCAACAGATGGGTCAGCTCGTGCAGAAGCGTGAACGACCACGCTGCCCTGGAGTCGTTGTCGTTGATAACTACGAACGGGGCGACGTCGTCTGCGATGGTGAAACCGCGAAACATCTCCACGTCGATGGCCGTGTGATGGCTGCCCAGATTCCCCTTGAGCAGGACGAATACGCCGGCACCCTCTGTTCGCGTGCGGAGCAGAGTGAACGCTTGGTCGGCCGAAGGCTGCGCGTAGTAGGTGGCGGCGTTCAGGTCATGTCCGAGCACTTCGCTCAGAGCCTTCGCCGCTAGCCGGGACGACCGGGCGGCGTCCGTCCTGCGTCGGAGTAAGTTGCTCAACGACTCCAGGTCCGTCCTCGCGCCCACGCTTCTCGACAGGGCTCCCACGAACGGCAGTGGCTCGGCTTCGTCCCCTGCTTCCAGCGCGGCCCGAACCATGTTCTGCTGACTCCGAACGTTCCGGACGAGCGCGTCGACTAGGGCGTCCGTCTCCGACGAACGCTCCACGGGTAGCGTGCGAAAGTCCGCACCGCGATCACCCCGCTGAGGCGGCGCGGTGAGGTAGAAGGCGAGCAGCGGTCGGCGATAGTGCCGCGCCATCTTGACCAGGGTCGGCCGCGTCGGCTCTTTCTCGCCGCGTTCGAGCTCGGCGAGCCGGTCGACGGCCACCATACCCCGTGCATCTCTGATGCCGACCTTCGCGACGGCATCCTGGGGTGTCAAACCGGCGGTCTTGCGCGCCCAGACGAGGATTTCAGGATTGACTGCCGGCACCGTTTTGACCCTAGCATAACACTTCGCCCGCCGCGCCGGGCGTCTTCGACGCGAGGGCATCTACCAGATGCGCGTGGGCCTGGCGATCTTTCTTCTGCGACCCCGTCCTGTGCCAAAACTCGGCCCCTTTGAAATAGGCCATAAATCAGCAGCTTAGTGTCTGTGTTTGCGACCGGGCCAAGGGCCGTGGGCTTTACAATCGTCTTGGGCGGGCGGGTCGTCACCATGCAGATGACCACCACCTGCGCACAGCGGTAACCGAATACGTAGTGCACTATCACACAGAACGGAACCACCAAGGTCTCGGCAACGAGCTCATCACACCTCTGCCGGCAAGCGCGAATGACGCTGGCCCCATCGTGTCGCGAGAGCGACTTGGGGGCATTCTCAACTACTACTGCCGTGCCGCGTAGATTGTCGCCGGCGACGGTAGCCCCTCGGCGGGCTCGACCGGCGTAGCGTGGAAACCGCTTCAGGAACACGCTTCGATATTCGCTCTCGACTAGGTGGTCATCTGCATGGTGACGACCCGCCCGCCCAAGACGATTGTAAAGCCCACGGCCCTTGGCCCGGTCGCAAACACAGACACTAAGCTGCTGATTTATGGCCTATTTCAAAAGGGCCGAGTTTTGGCACAGGACGGCATCGCGGATCATGTCGTGCTTGGCAACGCACCGAGAGCTCGTATTCGCGGGGAGGTGAGAAACAGAAAATCTTACACTCCTCTTTTTGAGTTGGCATCGGCACCAGGGGCCGGTAGTCCCACCATTTTTCTGAGTGATGCGAGGTCTCCGGCGCAAATGTGCAGTGGCTCTATGCTCTCAAAGGAGCCAAAGTCAAAATCGGAGAACTGCAACCACTGGTCCATTCTGTTGTGTGCAGCAGCATACAGCATGACTCCGAAGCTTGTCGGCTTGGCCGTCGAATACAAAAACGAAGTTTTGCCGACAAGGTCACTATCCCATCTGTATTCGTTAAGCAATCCCTTCCGCCACAGCGCATTCAAATCAGTGTCTATCTTGATCCCATGAACATCGACCAATTCTCTTAGTGACATCCAAATTGCTGTACTATTAACTTCTTGACCTTCAGCGACATTGATCGAGCGGCTCTGTTTTATCCACATTTTATTCAGAGTATGGTAGATGACGTAATGTAATGTGAGTTGTGTGGCTGATAGAGATTTGATCACATCAACGAATTGAATGGACGAGTCGTCCTTTCCGTCGTTGGTTCTCGAAGACGCCAGAATTCCACCAAAGTACTCAGCACAAACCTCGTCGTCGGAAAAGGTCCCATTCCAAAGTACGTCTCGAGTCACACGGAGGTTTGGGATTTTCCCGTCATCAATGTTTTCTATTTTCCGAGTCGCAGCCGCAAGAAGTTTGTTCCTTCCTGCCGCATACATCCGTTTAAGGTCTTCACCGAATTCAGACAGGACTGGCCCGAACAACTTCTTGATCGCCCATTCGCCCGGAATGGAGATTTCTAAATGCCCCTTGTCTAAATCACTCATGACTACTAGCGTCTATATTAATTGTCACAGGCGGCCGCTCACTGGGATGTGTCCCGAGGTCTGTGGAAAAAGAACGGCGCCCTCCACTCCGTCATCAGGGTATCAGATCAGGCGGCAACCTCCACGTGTTCGAGAACCTCGCTCAGACGTTGCATCGAAGCGGTGCCCCGTCAAGACCAAAGCTGTTGCCGGTGACCCTCGGCGGCAGCATGCCGTCCGGTAGTCATAACTCCTCCCGTCCTGTGCCAAAACTCGGACAGCCACGACATCCCCAAGCGCCGGCCTACGGCCCTTGGGGGTGTCGCAAACACAGACACTAAGTTGCTGATTTGTAGCCTATTTCAAAAGAGCCGAGTTTTGGCACAGGACGGGGGCTGGAAACGGACTTACGGTGCCGCTAGTGAGGCACTCCCACAGGAAACGAGGAGAAACAGATAGGCCGCGCCTACGGGATACCGCGCCAGCCCTCGACCCTATCGACAAGCTCTTTGCATTCTTACGTTCTGTCCCCCGAGGAATCCTCCGGCGGTGCCATCACCCCTGGTCGGAAAGATCCACTTCGACTCGCGTCCCGTTAACGACGATCACCGAACTATTTACGAACTCTTGGCTTGTGATCTCAAAGTCTCGCAGCGCGGGAATGGACGCGCTATCTATGTACCAGGCCACCTCGTCGAGGCCGTGGTCAGACGAATCGACGAAATCTCGGTACGGAATCCCAACGTCCAAACGGAGACCGGCCAGACCAACGCTCGCCAATGCCCCAGCGCCCTTGACACGATTCATCAACTCACCCACGACTAGCGCGAGCCTTTGGGCTTGATTGATTTGTCGCGTGTTGTAAACCGACTCCCAGTTACCAAGCCAGACCGCCAAGTATTCACCGCCCCTAAACGACTCTAGCGGTTGCAGCCTCCCGCCGCCCAAGTCTTGTGCGTAGCGGGCCAAGTCTCGCCACGAATCTCGAGGAACCTCCGTTCCAGTGAACGCTACAGCCGCCGCACTATCGAGAGCCGCGTTCACCTGGTCCTCAACATCTTCCTCGACCCAGCTTGGGACCGCGTACTGCGCAAGCCGTTTCACCATGTCCGCCTGGTCTCGAAAGCGGAGCTTGATCCAAATGCCAGGCACACGGAACTCGATCTCCGATTTTTTCCTTTTCTCGAAGCGCAACTCGAACACCCTTGGCAAAGCCTCAGGAATCACTTCCCATCCCCGGGCTTGAGTGTCTAAACCGTAAATCTTGTGCACATTTGCCCAGTCGCTCCCTTCAAGCACAAGGGATCCTCCCGGAACGATAATGGTGTACTCCTCGCCCTTGTTTTGCGCGCTTGCTCTTATCGCAAGCAGAAACACGACGAAAGCCAAGCACACGACGACACCGAACTCACTCCATCTCCATGTATGCCTCATCCTTCTCCCCTTTCCTTTCGCCGCTCTTTCGAGCTGCGATCCACCATGTTAGGCAAGTCAAAACCCACCTGTGCCTTCTATTTTGAACCGCCCCGGGTTTTCCGGAGACTGTTTTAGTTGAGTCTCGCCATCTCTGGCGAGCCTTCCTGCGACCGATAGTAGTTCATCTCGTACTCGACGGGGGCGACATTTCCGATCGGCTCCAAGAGTCGTTGGGTGTTGTACCAATGCACCCACTCGAGGGTGGCGAACTCGACGTCCTCAGGACCACGCCAGGGCGCGCGTCGACGGGTCACCTCGGTCTTGTAGAGGCGTTGTTGCACCGCTCTGGCTGAGAGCGAAATCCGCCTATGGTGGTGGCCGAGGTATGTTCGAGCATGAAGTATCCCAAGCGCTGCCAGTACAAGCACGCGAAGCAGAAGAAGTACCACGTTCGCAACTGGGCGGAATACAACGAAGGGCTGCGCCGCCGGGGCGATTTGACAGTCTGGTTTGACGAGGAGGCAATCGCGAACTGGAAGGCCGACAAGACCGGTAAGCCTGGCGGTCAACGGGTCTATTCAGACATGGCGATTGAAACGGGCCTGGTTGTCCGGATGGTGTACAAGCTCGCCTACCGACAAACCGAAGGCTTCTTGCACTCGATCGCCTCGCTTCTCGGGCTCGGTATCGAGATCCCGGACTACTCGACGTTGTGTCGGCGCTCGAGGTTGCTCCGCAAGAAGCTGCGGATTCCGAAAGCCGCGAGCACTCAACCCATCCACCTGATGATCGATAGCACGGGCTTGAGGATTCATGTTGGAAACGCTCGCAAACCGCCAAAGCAGCGCGCATGGCGCAAGTTGCACATCGCCGTTGATCGCGAGACAGGCAACATTGTTGCGTCCGAACTGACGGCGTCACGAGCTCGCGACGCAACCCGAGTCCCCGCTTTGCTAACACAGATTCAAGCACCTCTAGTGTCGGTGGCGGCGGACAGTGCATACGACAAGGAAGCGGTCTACGAAGCCATCGAAGCGCACAGTCCTGGACGAAGGACGCGCGTGGTGATTCCGCCGCAACGAAACGCGACGCTCAGTCAGAATTCGAACACCGCCATGCAGGAGCGCGATCGCCATATTCGTGCAATCGAAAGACACGGCCGACGTGAATGGTACAAGCTCTCAGGCTACACCAAGCGAAGCATGGTGGAGAACGCGGTCTATCGTTACAAGGCGATCATCGGGCCGGAGATGCGGGCTCGAACGTTGGCGAGGCAACGAGTTGAACACCGAATTGGGTGCGAGATACTCAACAAGATGGCTGCGCTCGGGATGCCCGATACGTACTGCGCCGGGTGACTCTGCAACCGGCACAGGGAGGTCAGCGATTTGCTCCGGGCCGTGCAACAACGCCGACCTGACCTACATTGCCACGTGGCGCGGCTTCGTGTATGTCGCCTTCGTCATCGACGTCTTCGCTCGACTCATCGTCGGTTGGCGAGCGACGACATCGTTGACTGCCGGCATCGCTCTCGATGCGTTGGAGCAGGCGCTGCACGAGCGCCGACTAAACCCAGAAGATCCATTGGTGCATCACAGCGATCGCGGCGTGCAGTACGTCTCGATCCGTTACACCGAGCGGCTCGCCGAGGCGGGTATTGAGCCGTCCGTCGGCAGCCGAGGCGACTCTTACGATAACGCTTTGGCTGAATCCATCATCGGCCTCTACAAGACCGAGGTGATCCGTCGACGTGGGCCCTGGCGTGGTCTCGAAGACGTTGAGTTCGCCACCCTCGAGTGGGTGCATTGGTACAACACGCAACGACTCTTGGAGCCGATCGGAAATGTCTCCCCCGTCGAGTACGAGATGAACTACTATCGGTCGCAGGAAGGCTCGCTAGAGATGGCGAGACTCAACTAAAACAGTCTCCGGAAAACCCAGGGCGGTTCAAAGTGAACCGCCCCGGGTTTTCCGGAGACTCCAACTCTTGAGAGGATGGAGTCATAGCAAGACGAAGCAGGTATTCACCGGAGGTGAAAGAGCGCGCGGTGCGGATGGTCTTGGACCAGCAGCATCAGCACGAATCTCAGTGGGCGGCGATCGTCTCGGTCGCGTCGAAGATTGGGTGCACGTCGGAGACGCTGCGCAAGTGGGTGCGTCAAGCAGAACGTGACACAGGCAAACGCGTGGGGCTGACGACGGACGAGCGCACGCGACTCAAGGCGCTCGAGCGGGAAGTTCGCGAGCTTAAGCGAGCGAACGAGATCCTACGCAAGGCATCGGCGTTTTTCGCCCAGGCGGAGCTCGACCGCCGACCGAGGTGATGGTGTCGTTCGTCGATAAGAACCGCGAGAGCTACGGGGTCGAGCCGGTCTGCCGGATGCTGCCGATCGCCACTTCGCTCTACTACGAGCACAAAGCCCGAGAAAAGGACCCGAGTCGCCTCCCGGCCCGGGCCAAGCGGGACCGAGAACTCCGAGAAGAGATTCGGCGTGTGCGGAAAGAGAACTTCGACGTGTACGGAGTGCGTAAGGTATGGCGCCAGCTGCGTCGCGAAGGCAGCGACGTGGCTCAGTGCACCGTGGCCCGTCTGATGCGTGAAATGGGCCTCCAGGGAGCGGTCCGTGGACGTCGATTCAAGACGACGAAGCCCGACCCGAACGGGTCCCGTCCGACAGACCTCGTCGAGCGCGACTTCAACGCGACCCGTCCGAACGAGCTCTGGGTGTCGGACCTGACCTACGTCGCGACGTGGCGCGGCTTCGTCTACGTCGCTTTCGTCATCGACGTGTTCGCCCGACTCATCGTCGGTTGGAGAGCGACGACATCGTTGACCGCCGACATCGCTCTCGATGCATTGGAGCAGGCGCTGCACGAGCGTCGACTCGACCCCGAGAACCCGTTGGTTCATCACAGCGATCGCGGAGTGCAGTACGTCTCGATCCGCTACACCGAGCGGCTCTCCGAGGTCGGCATCGAACCGTCCGTCGGCAGCCGTGGTGATTCCTACGACAACGCTCTAGCCGAGTCCATCATCGGTCTCTACAAAACCGAGGTGATTCGTCGGCGCGGACCGTGGCGCGGTCTCGAGGACGTCGAGTTCGCCACCCTCGAGTGGGTGCACTGGTACAACACGCAACGACTCTTGGAACCGATCGGAAACATCCCACCGGTCGAGCACGAACTGAACTACTATCGCTCGCAACAAGGCTCGCTCGAGGTGGCGAGACTCAACTGAAACAGTCTCCGGGATTCCCGGGGCGGTTCAATTAGAGACTACAACAACATCTGGCTCGACCTGCTCCTCGTCAAGCTGCACTCTAGGCCAGAACAGCAACTTGACGTTGCTCCAATCAACCTGTGACAGCTCGGGTGATCGGGCCGTTTCATTGAGTGCGACCACTCTCTCAAGGAAGCACGACAGGAAGGGATCGCGTGGTAGGTAGTCGAGTGCGCCGAAGAAGTCGCCCGTCAGAATGTCCTCCACTCTGGCCCACCCAGGGTCGAGCTGGAACATCTTGGCTCGCAACTCCGCTTTAAGCACAGTAACAGAGTAGACCGTGCCCCATGAAGCGGTCAAAGTCGGGCATCACCGCGCCTCCCCCGCGCCGTTCCGTGGCCGGAAGGGAGACGGCCGGTCGGATGCGGCGCGCGCCAAGGTCCGGCAGTTCAAGGCCGACCCGGGGGCAAGCCCTCGCCCATCCCGCTCGAGAACTGCCCCTGGTGCGGGACGCGCTTCGGACCGGACTCCTTCGCGCTCATGCCCAATGACGACCATCCCCAAGAGCTCCGCATCGTCTGCACGAACTTCGAGTGCGACTTCACGCGCGCGCGAGCGCTTCCCATCGTCGCGGTGGACGAACCACTCTACCGGCCGCTCCCGGCGTTCCCGATTGCGACGGTGGACAAGTTCGCGTCGCTTCCGTGGGTCGGGCAGTGCGGCGCGCTCCTCGGCGGCGCTGGCCGCCATGACAAGTCGGGCTTCTATGGGGCTGCGGAGCCCCGCAAAGGCACGCGCTTCACGGTACCGCTGCCTCCACCCGACCTCGTCATCCAGGACGAGTTGCATCTGATTTCCGGACCACTGGGGACGATGGCAGGGCTCTACGAGGCGGCGATCGAGGCCGTCGTGTCCAAAAACACGAACGAACTCAAGACCTGCATCAGCCGGAGCGTTTCGGATAGACGCGTCTAGGCTCTGCTCGCCGATCGCCTCTCACCAGCCCGGCGCCTGCAGAAAGTTTTTGCGGACTTCAACAACGCCTCTAGGATTCGAGCTTCTCGGCGACGTTCAAGTTTTTGGACACGACGGGATTGAAACGTGACTGCGAGCTCGGCAGTAGACCGCCTCGCGGCAGTCTCCCCTCGCTTCGGCGGGGGGAGTGGATTGAAACGTCACATAAGGGGATTGCTGTACTAGCTGGACTACCGCGTCGTGTCCAAAAATGCGAACGGAGCCGAGATCTCGAATCCTGGAGGCGTTCTCGAAATTCGCGGAGACCAGGCGACGCGGTACTGGCTCTGCGATAGGTTGAGCCCGAGCAGAGCTTTCCCCCAGAGCATCCGTTCCGTCCAGCTTGCGCGCCCGAACTCCTATGACCGAGGATTTTAGCTTCCATTGGCGAACCAAGCCTAGGCACCTCTAATCCGAAACGTCCCGGCGCGCCGGTCTTGAGTTCGTTTGTGTTTTTGGACACGACGAGACTTACTCGTTCTTATTAAACTCGAACGCTACGAAAAGGAATCCTACCGTTGCAATAGTCAGTACACCCATACCGTCGCCGTAGATCGCATAACAAACGCATGCGATCTAGACTACTTCAAGGACCGCATCAATCATGTCCACAAAACGTGATGGAACTCAAATTTGGTGACGGATGGAGCAGGCAATCTATTCAAGAGCTACGCCAGTTAGTACCTCGTTGTATCTCAGTAATTCGGCGCTGCGCTCCGTTCAGGAGACGCTTTCCCAAGGCAGCCGCGAGAGCGAGGCAAGAGTACGAAAACGGAGAGGGGGTTATGAAGACACGCTGGCCGACGGGTAGCGATGCCAGACCTGATGTGCTTGAGCAGCTGCATAGCAGCCTAACGGTGGACCTGATCATGACCCCTCGCGCCCGCTTGCAGGTCTGCCGGCGCGGCGATACAGCGAGTGCAGTCATGGCCAGGAACATAGACAATTTCAGCTTCCTGCCCGTGGTGGACGAGGCCGGGCGCTTCCTAGGCCTCTATCAGGCGGAGCGATGGTTCGGCAAGGAAGTGCCGCAACAGTTGATCGGCGATGATTTCGAACCGTTCTCCGAAGAGCTCGTGATCGGTGCCGACGCGAGCATCGTTGACTTCGTGACGAAGGCTGATCAACGCCCGACGCGGCTCGTCGTCTCGGGTGTTGGGGTCGCCGGTCTAGTCAGCCTGTCGGACCTACAACAGCTTCCGGTCCGCGCCGCGCTCTTTACCGTGATCACCTGCTTCGAAATGGCAATGGCTAAACGGATCGAGAAAGAATGGCATCGTGACGACCCCACTGGCTGGCTCCAACTGCTAAGCGACGAGCGCCAGGCGGGCATTTCGAAGGTGATCAGCAGGGCCAAGCAGGAAGACGGGTTCGTCAGCGAGATCGTCTTCACCCACTTGTCGGACAAGGCCACCATCATATGCAAGAAGGGGCTAGTTCCCGGAAGTGCCTCACAACTGGAATGCAATTTCGACGCGATCCGTAAGCTACGCAATGACATCGCCCATGCAAATTACTATGCCGAGACGCCTAAAGCGGCTCGTAACGTCTGTGCGGTGGTCAGGACAATTCTCCAGATCTTGGCCGATTTGTGAGAATCCATGAGTAAATCCCTCAAGGAACGCGTCTTCGAAACCGTGCTCAGTCGGTACGACCGTCGAGTTATGAACAATATTCACCGCGCCGAGTACGTCGAGTGCCTCGTGGCAAACCTCCTCGGGAACGCGTGGACCCTCCCCTGGACCGAAGGATGGGACTGGGCTCCGTGGGACCTTCGGCACGACTCCGGCAAGACCCTTGAGATCAAGCAGTCGGCGGCGCGTCAATCCTGGCACAGGGAGGAGAATGTTCGCGCAAAACCTCCGAGGTTCGACATTGCGCCGCGGAAGGGGTACTGGACGACCGAAAGCGACTGGGTCGACGAGCCGGGAAGAGCCGCCGACATCCACGTCTTCGCCTGGCATCCAGAGACCGACAAGAAGCTCGTCGACCAGCGGAATCAGGATCAGTGGACCTTCTACGTCTTGCGAACTAAGGAACTCCCGCCACAGCAGAAGAGCATCGGCCTTGCCGGCGTCGAAGCCCTCACCCTCTTGGTCCGAGCCGAGTCACTCGCTGACGCTGTTCTGCGACTGACGTAGGCCGAGTTAAAGCGCACCGTCGCGGCGCCACCGCGAAACCGACCTGACCCCGTCCTGTGCCAAAACTCGGCCCTTTTGAAATAGACCACAAATCAGCGGCTTAGACGCCCTTGGAATCCGCGCAGAATCGAGGGTATTTCACGCCGCAGGGCTGGCTTCCGACCCCTGGGCTGCGGGTGGCGAGCGACAGGCCCACCGGGGGTGCGCACGGGCTAGGCCAGCTACGCCGCGGTAGCCCCGAGCTCGATTCTGGGGCCTCCCGGATGGCTTCTTTTCCGACGCTGCACGGCCCTGTCAGCGGCCCGCTCCCCCCTTTGGCGCGAACGTGGCACTCGAAAATCGAGATTAGAGACGAAAACCGGTGCTTCCGCAATCAAGTGTTGGTGGCCGCCGCGTAACCCGGTCTCGTGCTAGAGGTTGAGCCTGATTTCGAGAGACGCAGTTCTTTCGGCGATGCCGGCTGCGCTGACCACGTGGTGCCTGACATTCAGGGACATCTTCGTGTGCACGCCGACATCCTTATTTATGGCGTTCGCCGACACGGGCAGGCCAACTGACACTAGTCCCCTGGATCTTTGATTACTATACAAAGTTAGGCTTTTCGCCAGCCCATAAGATTCATAAGATTCATGCACTTAGAAGGGTTTCGGCAAGCTATGCTTTATCTAGTTTGTTCTGATACAGGGGACTAGCGTACCAATCACTCTGAAGTTAACTTCTCGCTCGCGACGCGTGGGCTTATACTCGCCACATGGATATGTGGGATCAACAAGATGGTGAGAGTGCGAAGGCGTGGGCGGCGTTCATCGTCTATCGTAGTATGGGCCCGAGCCGTACGTTGCGGGCGGCTGCTGCGGCTGCTGCGGAGCTTTCACCTAGCCTGAACACTTGGAAGGGCTGGGCGAATCGTGGGGCTTGGCGTGCCCGGGCAGCGGCATGGGATGCGGCGTCGGACCGCCAGGGGATGGAGGACCACACGGTGGACGATCGACCGCAGCGGAAGCAGGACTGGGGCCAGGTGCTGGACCGAGCCCGCGCGGACTCGCGAACGCGCCCCAGTGTCAGCCGCTACCGAGTACGACGCGGCCTTCCGGAATGACGCGGGCGGCTACTTTCTGCCTGCCGACGCCAGCTCTCCTGCATTTGGTCGTAAACGTTCCCGCGCGGTTTCAAAGATAATCCGTTGTGTCCGAAACTTCCGCGCCAGATTATCCAAAGTCGATGGCCTCGATCTTCGTCACGTCCAGCTTGCCCTCGACGATTGGGGCACGCTTCGCGATCTTTATGGTCTATTTCAACAGGGCCGCGTTTTGGCACAGGACGGGAGCGGGTGCTGACCGGGCCGTGCGACGGCGGGAAGAGAGGCCGCCCCGAGAGGTCCAGAATCGAGGCCAGAGCTACCGCCGGAAGCTCTTTCCCCGTGATTTACTTTATGGTCTGCTTTCTTGCCTAGCTGCTCGGATCTGCTACCCTTCAATCACTCGGTAATACTCGCCTCCATGAACAACGCTGACGACAAGCCCAAGGTTGGTCGGGATTGGATCGCCTTCGTTGTCGCGTGGATCCCCTACTCGTTGTTGACCTATAGATTCTGGCACAACGTCGATGACGCCTTCATCAGTTTCCGTTACGCAAAGAACTGGGCGATGGGGTACGGACCTCGTTACAACCTGGGGCTGCAGCAACCGGAAGAAGGATACAGCAACTTCCTGTGGGTAGTCGTTTGTACGTTTATCGAGTACCTGGAACTCGACATTACTTTCTGGGCACCGATGCTCGGTTTCGTCTGTGGTTCTTTGCTCTTGTACCTTGTTTTTCGAACGCTCCGGCGAGATTTCGACATGGGGCTTGGTGTAGCTTTCTCCATAACGCTGGGCCTGGGCCTTTTCCCACCTTACGCTTTGTGGTCGACGGGTGGTCTGGGCACCATGGCGTTCGCCCTTTCCATCTTTGCGACGGCCTACTTTCTTGTTCTGCGTCCGGCTGGCATCGCGCCTTACCGCGGTGCGCTCGCCGGCGTAGCCACGACATTGTTGCGTACCGAAGGCATTGCCTGGTCTTTGCTCATTGCCCTGCTGGGCATCGTCACCCGACGGCTGAGAGGGGAAGCGGTCTGGCGACCGGTGGCCGTCTATGTCGCGATCGTGGGCACTGCTTTTTCAGTCTATTTTGCATGGCGATACTCCTATTACCAGCTCCTTTTTCCCAATCCGGTCTACGCCAAGGTTGGTTTCAGTCCCGAGGTCGCACTGCGAGGCTTCCGATACGTGGCTGCCTTCGTTCTCACATTTGTGACACCGCTTCTATTGTTGCCGGCGGCTGGCTACGTGGCTTGGCGGGAAGCACCGAAGCCGGTAGGGCTTGTCCTCGGAACCTTGAGCCTGGCATTTCCCGCCTACGCTGTGATGGTCGGCGGGGATTGGATGGCTATGGGACGGTTTCTAGTTCCCGGTTTCGCCTTCGGAGCACTCTTGATGGGATGGTTGATGACTAGGCTGTGGGAACACCTCTCATCCATGGTCGAGACGGCAACAGTAGCTAGGCTCGTCAAGCACCTTGTGTTCGTCGTGCTTGTCGGCTCCACAATCGCGGTCGGTCTGCTTCCCGCTTGGAATGTGCATCTCGTGCCCGACTCAGTGCGCCACGCCTTTCATTTTCGGTATGATTGGGAGTATAAGGCAACCGAGTTTGAGCTATGGAGAGAGTTTCGTTTTCGATCGGTGAACCAAGTGGACAAAGAAGTAGCTCTAGCACTCAGGACGCATCTAGAACCGGAAGACAGCATCGTTGCGGGCGCTATCGGGAGACTAGGTTACTACTCAGGTTTGGAAATCTATGATCGCGTTGGGCTAGTCCCCTGTATCAGAACAAATTAGATAAAGCAGAGCTTGCCGAAACCCTTCTAAGTGCATGAATCTTATGAATCTTATGGGCTGGCGAAAAGCCTAACTTTGTATAGTAATCAAAGATCCAGGGGACTAGTCGATCGTCGTGTCGCCCTGCTCCCACGCAATCCAAGTAAACTCCGCTCTCCGGGACATGACAGCCAGGTCGAGCGTGCCTCCCCAATCTTTCTAGAGGACGTGCCAACGGTTTTGGATTACCGACGAATAACGGGACCAGCACCGGACCAAAAGAACCCAGAGTATCCATTATCGCGGCGCATTCGATTGAGAACTGAGGGTTGGAGGCGATGGGGGCCGGTTCCGATCTGGCGACGCTATGCGCCTGAGATTCTACCGTTGAAGCCGTCGCCCGACGGTAGCCCTAACGTGCTTTTGATCTTTAAGTTGATTGAAGAAGCTCCGCATATCAGCACACTTCCCCCTCCCGAACGCGTCGCCACGCGCAAGAAGCGCGCCAGAAGAGCGTGGAATGACTTTTACACTCGCTTGGATTCTGCTTTTGATCGACTGATTTTTTAGGAAAATCGACGATCTTCGGCTGTGCATCATCAATATCCGTCCGCTCCTGAAATCAAGGACTTACGCACCGTTCACGCCTCGGCCAACGAGCGCATCTCCCGCTTGAGATCCCGGTCTTGAGACGGCAAACTCTGCCGCCATGCTCCGTGTCCTCATCTTCCTCGTCTCACTCGGCGCCCGTGCGATCCGGGCGATGTGTCGGCGCCGAGCCGACCTCGTGATTGAAAACCTGGCCCTGCGGCAGCAAGTTACGGCGTTGAAGAAGGAGCGCCCCCGGCCACCGCTCGAGGACACGGACCGAGCATTCTGGGTTGCGCTCCGAAGCTCGTGGCCAGCGTGGGCGAGCCGGCTCGTTATCGTGAACGCCGACACGCTCGCCCGGTGGAATCGAGATCGGTTCCGCCGATACTGGGCTCGGATCTCCCGTCCGCGCTATCCAGGTCGACCTCGGATTGATGCCGAGATTCGTCGTCTCGTCCGCACGATGGCCCAAGACGGCTGGGGTGCACCTCGTATCCACGCTGAGCTGACGAAGCTCGGATTCGTTGTCAGCGAGATGACGGTGTCGCGATACATGCCGCACCGCCGAGCCGAACCCGACGAAGTGAAGCGATGGATTGCGTTCTTGCGGAACCACAAGGACGACATCGCCGCGATGGATCTGTTCGCCGTACCGACGGCGTCGCTACGGCTGCTGTACGGCTTCTTCGTCATCGAGCACGGCCGTCGCCATATCTTGCACTTCAACGCGACGTACAACCCCACGTCAGCGTGGGTGATTCAACAACTGCGCGAGGCGTTCCCATACGACACGGCACCACGATACTTGGTCTTTGACCGCGACGCGATTTTCAGCCCTGCAGTGGTGGAGTTCATCAGGGCCATGGGCACAAAGCCTGTTCGCATTTCTTATCGCAGCCCTTGGCAAAACGGTACCGCCGAACGCTGGATCGGAAACTGCCGCCGCGAGATGTTAGAGCATGTAGTTGTCCTCAGTGAGCGGCATCTCGTCCGGCTCATGCGCTTGTACATCAGCTACTACCACGAGGACCGTTGCCACTTGGGTCTCGACAAAGACACCCCGAACTCAAGACCCGTCACGCCCCGACCATCACCGACCGCAAAAGTCGTCGCGTTGCCGCGAGTGGGTGGGCTCCACCACCGCTACGAATGGCGCGACGCCGCCTGAGCCAGTTTAGTCGCTGCGCGTCGATTGCTGGGGTCCCTCGCGATTGCGTTGTCCAGCTCCGCGGCCCATTGATCGCGTGATCTCGGCAAGTGCCCGCGCGCGCCGACCCGGGTTTCTTCGTTCGTCGTAGGGCCACCAGCGGTACCATTCCCGCTGGATCAATAATGATGAAGGACAGGCCCGGTTTCCTCCTCCTGGGCCGGGGCGCGTCCCAGTTCACAAGCTTGCCGTCGGTGAGCGAGAGCCAGACGGTCAGGCTCCCGCGGTCGCGTAGACCCGCCTCATATTCACGCCAATTCCTCAAGCGATAGGCCTTCTTCGCATACTTCCGCTGAGTGCGTTTGAAAATGGTCATGGGGAACCTCGAATCCGCGAGTATAGGACAATTGTGGACCGAGATCGCGAGTTGTGCACCAAGGCAACGAAATCCCACCGCTCGTCTGAGGCTGCCGGCCCTGCGAGGGGTCGCATGAGAATGACTCATGGGCTGGCCTGGAAAAGGTCGTTTGCAGGTACCCGGCCCCGGGGTTATCGTGCGCCACGATGTTTCTCGACAGTCGACTCTGGCGGTTCACCGAAGGGCTGCGCTGGCGCATTGCCGGCGCCGTATGCGTGGGCCTGCTGGCCGCCCTGGTGGGCATCGGCCGGCTGGCTTTGCTCGGCTGGCTCCTGGCCCAGGTGTTCGCCGGGGCGCCAGCGGAGTCGCTGATCCTGCCGGTGGCGCTGGTGGCAGTGGTCATGGGGCTTCGGGGCGTCCTCGAGTATTGGCGCAACATGATCGCCCACCGCACAGCGGCGCGCGTGCAGCTCGCTTTGCGCGAGCGCCTGTTCGACAAGATCGTCGAGCTGGGTCCCGCCCATTTCGGCTTCGAGCGCACCGGCGACGTGCTGCTTGCCATGGTCGACGGGGTCGAGCAACTCGAAACCTACTTCGGCCAGTACTTGCCGCAGCTATTCGTCGCGGCGCTGACGCCGGTGATCGTCTTTGCGCTGATTGCGACCCTGGATCTCCCCGTGGCCCTGGTGATGTTCGGCTTCGCCCTGGTCACGCTCATCGCGCCGTCGGTCTTCCAGAAGTGGGACAGCAGCAACAGCCTGCGGCGCCAGAAGGCCTATGCGGCGTTCGCGGCAGAGTTTCTGGACGCAATTCAGGGCTTCGCCACCCTCAAGGCCTTCGGCCAGAGTGCCGCCCGCGCGAGGCTCCTGGCCCACAAGGCGCACGAGCTTTTTCGTGCCACCATGTGGGTGCTCGCCACCAATTCGCTTTCCCGTGGCATCGTCGATACGGGCCTCGCCGTGGGGGCGGCAGCGACCCTCGGCTACGGTGCCTACCGCGTGAGCGCTGGAAGCACGAGCCTGGAGGTGCTGCTCATCGTCCTCATGATGGGAATCGAAGTTTACAGACCCCAGCGCGATCTGCGCGCACTGCTGCACCAGGGCATGGTCGGATTGTCCTCGGCCAAGGGAATATTCGCGGTGCTGGATGCAAAGCCCGCGATTACTCCGCGCGACGACATCGTGGCGGCGGAGGAAGCCCTGGTGCCCACGGTCAGCTTCGATCACGTGAGCTTCGCTTACCCGGGTGGGCGGCGACAGGCCCACCAGGATCTGAGCTTCCACCTGGCCGCCGGGGAGCGCGTAGGAGTCGTGGGCGCGAGTGGTTCCGGCAAGTCGAGCATCGTGCGTCTTCTATCGCGCTTCTACGACCCGCAGAAGGGCACCGTGCGCATCGGCGGGCGCGATTTGCGGAATCTTCACCCGCGCGACATTCATCGCAACATCGCTGTCGTCAATCAGGATAATTATCTGTTCCACGGCAGCGTCGAAGAAAATCTGCGATTCGGCAGACCCGACGCGAGCCAGGAAGAGCTGGAAGCGGCTGCGCGCGCCGCCAACGCCCACGGCTTCATCAGTCAGCTCCCCCAGGGCTATCGGACTATCGTCGGCGAGCGTGGCATTCGGTTGTCCGGCGGGCAACGCCAGCGCGTCGCCATCGCCAGGGCGTTGTTGCGCGACGCGCCGATACTCGTTCTCGACGAGGCGCTCTCCGCCGTGGATGCGGAGAACGAGGCGATCATCCAGGAGGCCCTGGATCGGCTCATGCAGGGCCGCACGACGCTCATCTTCGCCCATCGCCTGTCGAGCGTCATCGGTGCCGACAGGCTGCTGGTACTGGAGCAGGGGCGGCTTGTGGAGACTGGCAGCCACGCGAGTCTCATGAAAGCGGGCGGTGTTTATCACTCGCTGATGGCGGCCCAGGCCGCAGAGAGCGCCCGTGCCTACACCACGCTCGCCCTCGGCAGGCCGGCCGAGGATCGCGCGCCCGCCGCACAAAGTGTCGACGAGGCGGAGAATGCGCACCTGGAGCCGACGGACGCCATCCTGCGTGCCGAGGGCATGGGTTGGCTTGACGCGTTCCGCGAGCTGTTTCGTCACGTGCAGCCATGGAAGGGCAAGCTGACAGTGGTGTTCTTTTTCGGTGTTACTCGCGTATTTGCATTGATCGGCGTCGGCGTCGTGAGCGCGCTGGTGGTGGCCGCGGTCAAAAACGACGCACCCTTCGATCATTACCTGGTAGTTCTTGCCGTGATAGCCCCATTCGCGGGCATTCTTCACTGGACGGAGTCCTGGCTCGCCCATGACATGGCTTTTCGCATGCTGGCGGAAATGCGCATCGCCCTGTTCGAGAAGCTCGACAAGCTGGCGCCGGCCTACCTGCTGCGGCGCCGCACTGGCGACCTGGTCGCGATGGCGACCCATGACGTGGAGCTGGTGGAATACTTTTTTGCGCACACGGTGGCGCCGGCGCTGGTTGCGGTCCTCGTTCCCGCGCTCGTATTCGCAACACTGTCGTACTTCGGTTGGCCGATGGCGATCGCGCTGCTGCCGTTTGTGTTCATCGTCGCCCTGAGCCCCTTTTTCATGCGCGCCCGCATCGATACCCTGGGTTCCCGGGCCCGGGAGGCGCTCGCGGATCTCAATGCCCATGTGGTGGACACCATCCAGGGTCTCAACGAGATCATCGCCTTCGAGTACGTCGCGCGGCGCAAGGCCGAGATGGTTGCGCGTACCAATCGCAACCTGAGCCTGCGCGTACCGTTCTTCAGAGATCTCACCGTCCAGATGGCACTGCTGGAAGTGGCCACCGGCCTCGGTGGTCTCGCCATCGTCGTCACCGGCGCCCGGCTGGTGGCGGCCGGAGAGCTCGCCGCGGGCACGCTGCCGCTGCTCACGTTGCTCGCCATGGCGGCATTCCTGCCGGTTTCCGAAATCGCCCACATCGGCCGTCAACTGGCCGATACCCTTGGTGCGACCCGCAGGCTGTACGCCGTGCACAACGAAAAGGTCGCGGTCGCCGACGGGCTCGGTGTAGCGCTTCCCGTCGTGCGCGGAGGCGCCTCTCTGGATTTCTCAGACGTGGATTTCTCGTACTTCTCCAACCGTCGTCTGGCGCTCGAGGACGCGAGCTTTTCCGCGCCGGCGGGCAGCACGGTGGCACTCGTGGGATCTTCCGGCGCCGGTAAAACCACCGCCGCGCATCTACTTATGCGTTTTTTCGATCCCCAGAAGGGCGAGGTGCGCATGAACGGTGTGAGCTTGCGGGACTACAAGCTCGATGCGCTACGTGATCAAATCGCGCTAGTAACCCAGGATACCTATTTGTTCAACGAAACCCTGCGCGCGAATATCTTGCTGGCGCGCCCGGATGCGAGTGAAGAGGATATTCGCCAGGCGGTGGAGCGTGCGGCCCTTGCCGAGTTCGTCGATGCACTGCCAGAGGGTCTGGAAACCCGGGTCGGTGAGCGTGGAGTTCGCCTCTCTGGCGGACAACGACAACGGGTAGCTATCGCGCGTGCGTTTCTCAAGGATGCGCCGATACTGATCCTGGATGAGGCCACGTCGCATCTGGACGCCGTGAACGAACAGGCGGTACGCTGGGCTCTGGAAGAGCTCATGGCGAATCGCACCACCGTGGTCATCGCGCACCGCCTGTCGACCATTCGCAACGCCGGGCAAATCGTCGTCCTCGACGCCGGCCACGTCGTCGAAACGGGCACGCACGACGAGCTCCTGTCCCGCCGCGGGTTGTACAGCCAGCTCGTTGGCCGGCAGCTCGCAAGCGCCGCGGCTGAGTAGCACGCTCGACCATTTCCGAAACGGACGGCTTCACGATCTGATTGTTGTACTATTCCCTCTGGAACTACGAGCCTGAGCGCAGAACCAGCGAGGTGCATACGATGCCGCGAGGTGGACGAATACTGATGGTCGTCGTCACGGCCAGCTTAGCCTGAAGTTCCTGGCTGAAAAAACCAAGATCCAGTGTTGATCCAATGAGATAGATGGAATCAAAGGTGTTGGCTTCTGTCTACACGGTGATACCTTTGAGCAAGTCGTAGGCTCTCTGCTGTTTCGAGTCTGGAGTTGTGCTGACATCGAAGGTGGGTTCGTCGGGTCCGGCTTCCGGTCGCCGACATTTGTTTCGGACGATGTTGGTAAGAAGGCCCAGCAGCGTGCGGAAGCTGGAAGCTCGACTCCCATCGTCAAGCTTCTTGGTTTGTATCTTGCGCAGGGCGGCCTCGGAGCGCTTCGCGGGAGCAACCGGGTCACGCGTGGCCTTCGCCTGCTGGTCCTCGTCAGAGAATAGCAGCGGCCGCCAAGCTTCCATCATGTACCACTGAACGTAGTAGGCCAGCATGCACAAGAAGATGTGCGCCCGGACTCGGTTTTCGCGCCGGTGACGAATCGGCCGCACCTTCAGGTCCATGCTTTTGAAGGAACGAAACGCCCTCTCGACCTGGGTCAGCAACTTGTAGCTGCGCACGGTGTCGTCGGTGTCCATCCGCTGCTTAGCAAGACTGGTGCGGATCACGTAGATGCCGTCAACGGCAGCTTCCGCAGCGACCTTTGTGTCGTCGATTTCGAAGCTAAAGCTGTCGTCGCGAATGTTCAGCTTGAAGTGCTTGCCGACTTTGTACTTGTTGAGAACTCTGCCTACCCGCACACCGATTTTACCTTTACCATACAGCTGACCCCGTCCTGTGCCAAAACTCGGCCCTTATCTCATCCAGTCGTTTCGCAGCGCCCACACCGGTGTGATCCGCAAAAAAGAAGATCGCGTACCGCTGGATCGACTTTTTGCGGAGCACAGGTTCGGAAGGATCCCTGTAAGTGACGCAACCCGGGGGTACCTCCAGGTCGTCCGATGACTCCAACGTCGCTCCTGAGCCAATCTCGAGCGTCTCGTTGTTTGGCGGCGGGTTGATCCAGGCTGCGACCGGCGTTGTTGCACCGCTCTTGGCTGAGCGCGAAATCTACCTATGGTGGTGGCCGAGGTAACGTTCGACCATGAAGTATCCCAAGCGCAGCCAGTACAAGCACGCGAAGCAGAAGAAGTACCACGTTTCTAACTGGGCGGAATACAACGAAGGGCTGCGCCGCCGGGGCGATTTGACGGTCTGGTTTGACGAGGAGGCAATCGCGAACTGGAAGGCCGACAAGAGCGGTAAGCCTGGCGGTCAACGGGTCTATTCAGAGATGGCGATTGAAACGGGCCTGGTTGTCCGGATGGTGTACAAGCTTGCCTACCGCCAAACCGAAGGCTTCTTGCACTCGATCGCCTCGCTTCTCCGGCTGTGTATCGAGATCCCGGACTACTCGACGTTGTGTCGGCGGTCGAGGCTGCTCCGCAAGAAGCTGCGGATTCGAAAGGGGATTATATATAACACTTGACTTGATTAGACCCACCAGCCTATGACACTTGGCACTTCTGCACCAATTGCTTGCCTTGGTGCACAACTCCGATAGAGGCCGAGAGCTCGCTTGGCCCCGACTCCCATCATCCGATCATCTCGCTATCAGGCATCCCGAGCGCCGTCATGGTGTTCAGAATCTTGCACCCGATCCTTGCCTCAACTCTCTGTGCCGCCAACCCTCTCGCTCGCATCGCTGAGCCCACGATAGCCTTGTAGCGATGGAACGTTGTCTCGACTTTGCTCCGTTTGCTGTAGCCCGATTCTGTGTGCCACTTTCGTTTGCCGAGCCGAGCTTGTGCTGCAATGTTGCGATTGCGCTGTCGGCTGCTCGCCGGCCCCGATGCGAGCAGGGTGCCCTTGCGCGGCGGTATCAGCACCCTCGGCGAGAGCGATGAGCGCTGTGATTCTCGATCGCCTCATAGACGCCGCTGGCGTCGTATGCGGTGTCAGCTCTGGCCGATGAGATGGGACTGTCGATCTGTCCGACAAGCGATGCAACCCGCGATGAATCGCGGGCTCTTTTGCTCGTCAGCTCGCCGACGACGACTTCGCCAGTCTGCTCGTCGACACACAGATGGAGCTTGCGATAGTCCCTGCTCTTTGGTGCTCTGCGCAGCTGGCCGGCGTGGACAGCGAGACCGCTGCTGTCGATCAAGATGTGCAACGGCGTCTTCTGCTTGTCTTGGTAGAAGGGGACCTTACCCAGCTTCGCCTTGCGCCTCGAAATCGTGGTGTGATCGGGCACATCATTGTCTAGCTTCATCAGAGCGAACAACGATCGCAGCAATCCCTCGCTCTGCCTAGATGACAGATGAAACACCATGCCCAGGGTGACAGCCGTCTCGATGGCGTGGTTCGAGTACTTGCGTTGACGGCCCGGTTTCCTCCTCCTCGGCCGGGGCGCGTCCCAGTTCACAAGCTTGCCGACGGTGAGCGAGATCCAGACGGTCAGGCTCCCACGGTTGCGTAGACCCGCCTCATATTCACGCCAATTCCTCACGCGATAGGCCTTCTTCACATACTTCCGCTGAGTGCGTTTGAAAATGCTCATGGGGAACCTCGTATCCGCGAGTACAGGACAATTGTGGACCGAGATCGCGAGTTGTGCACCAAGGCACCGTAGCGTTCGTTCATGACGTGCAAGCTGATCCTGGGTCAACGCAGCCTGTACCTTGCTTTCGATCAGACGGCACCACGAAGCTCCATCATGAATGATGAAGTCAGGTAAACCCCTGCGCCCCGCCTCCTCCTCATCGAATTCCGCCGGGTCGCCGGGCACACTTTGCTCTGCAATCAGAAGCTTCGTTTCGTGGACCGGAGCCTTCACACTCATCCAAGCGAGGAACCCTCGGAGAAGATTTCGATCTTCGTTCAAACACACGGCCAGCGCATGAGTCAGTCCGATTCTCAGGCTGGTTGTACTGGTCGAAGAGGTTTCGCATCTATCTATCGTCGTACGATGCTAGCGAATTCGTGGAACTTCAAGCGATCCGGTTCCGATTCTGCCCGTGAGGTCAAAATACTCATGCGGCTTCCCGACGGGCAGAGACGAGAGCGCGAACAAACGACGAAATCATGCCGGCATGGTCCCGGCAGACCGGAGACTAATCAAGTTCGGTGCGCGCGGATGAATAAATAGAAGGCACAACTCTGTTCTCCTCGAGCAAGTAGACCATAGCGGCCTGTTGGTCACGCTGAACCCAACCAGCGATGGCGACCACCAACAGTGTCAAGGGCTGGACCGGCGTGCTCATGACCGAGGATTCTAGCTCCCATCGGCCAACCAAGCGTAGACACGTCTATTCCGAAACGTCCCGGCGAGCCGGTCTTGAGTTCGTTTGTGTTTTTGGACACGACGACGACGCGGGAACCATTCATGATTTTACTTGACCGACCGACTTAGTCGGACATATAATCCTCAAATTGATAATGACATTCAGTTTCAATATTGCCAGTCGCTGCCAGAGGTCCCGGCCACACACTTTAGAGAGACAGTCGCCTGTTACAAACGAACCGTGGAGAGGCTGATGAAGTGTTCTAATCCCTGAGGCAAAATAAGCGCTCGCCAGGTGTTGCCACACCCGGCGAGCTGCACGAACGCACGGTCCACAGACCTGATCACACGTAAATACGCGCGACAACGCTCGCCTCACTGCATTTTAGCGGCGAGAGAGTGTGGCGCGCAAGTAGGAGAAATGCCATGACTTATATCGCTCGGCTTCTATTGTGCTCGACCCTCTTTCTCTCACCTGTCGGCTCGACACTCGCTGCGGCGGCTGATGAGCAACTCGGCGTGTTGGTCGTGGCTCATGGCTCGACGGCGGCGTGGAACACCAACGTCGAGGCCGTGGTGACGATTATTCAACAACACATGCCATCTAAAGCGGCGTACCTGATGGGTGCGAAGAACCGCACACCGCAGGAGGCGTACGACGAACTGGTCGCGGCTGGTGTCCAGCGGATTGTCGTCGTGCCGCTCCTGGTGTCTTCCTACAGCCTGCACTACGAACAGGTCCGCTTCATTGGCCGCCTTCGCGACGATTACTCGGGCTCCGAACGGATGGAACTCACGCCGCTGCACGGGCCTGCAGACGTTGTCGGCGTCACGCCGGCTCTTGATGCAGATCCGATCCTCGCTGGCATCTTGTCCGACCGGGCGCGTGCGCTCAGTCGTGACCCATCCACGGAAAGCCTCGTCATCGTGGCGCACGGGCCGAACGGCGCCGCAGACGCAGACCGGTGGATGGACGTGATCCGAGAACTTGGTGTCCAAATACAGTCCCTCGTGCCGTTTAAGGAGGTCGATGTCCGCCTATTGCGGGACGATGCGCCCACACCGGTCAAAGACCAGGCGCTCGCGGAGCTCAGACACTCGGTGGCCAACCGTGCAGCGTCGGGGCGGGTCGTCGTCGTGCCGCTCCTGCTCGGGCCGGGACGCCTCGTCGACCAGATACCCAACGTACTCACTGGATTGGATTACCTCTGGGACGGTCGACCCGTGCTCCCGGACAGCCGGATCGCTGACTGGGCCATGTCCCAGGTCGAGCGTGTATCGGCGCAGCAAGATGCAGCCAGCCGGCAGTCGACAGCTGATTTGCTGACTTTCTTGGATTCCGTGACCGTGACCGCGACGCTCCGGCCGGCGCCGGTACGGGAGATCCCCGGCATGGTGACGGTCGTCGACAGCGAGGTCATTCAGGCGAGGCTATTCGAGAACCTGTCTGATCTCGTCAAGTACGAACCCGGGGTGTACGTCGAAAACAATATGACCCGTCTTGGTCTCAACGGATTCAACATCCGCGGCATCGGAAGGAATCGCGTGATGACGCAGGTGGACGGCATTCAGACGTCGGAGCAGTTCGACTTCGGGCCGTTCAGCGTGCATCAGCTGGCGCTCGATCTCGATGCGTTGAAATCCGTCGAGATCGTGCGGAGTGCCAACTCGGCGCTCTACGGCAGCGATGCCCTCGGCGGCGTGGTCTCGCTGTTCACTAAGGATCCCGGCGACTACCTCCGCGGCCGGCGGTTCCATATCGGCGCCAAGACGACTTGGAATGGTCGCGCCGAGGATATCAGTGGGAACCTCACTCTGGCCGGGGGTACCGGACGGCTCCAAGCGTCGTTCTTCGCCAGCTTCAACCGCGGGAACGAGGTCCGTAATAAAGGGACGGTAAAAACCCGTGAGGCCACCCGTACCGCGGCGAATCCGCAAGACGTACGGGGCACCCAACTACTGGGCAAGCTCGTCTTCACAGCCTCGCCAGGCAATATGTGGCGCGTGGCAACGGAAGTCTACGATACCCGTGTCGAAACGACATGGTTCTCGGACATGGGATTGACGCAGCTCGGTCCGTTTCTTTACGACACTTTGGACTCGGTTGCTGTTGACACGCAGGGCCGCCAGCGCCTGTCGCTCGATCACACGCTAGTCGACCGCGCTGGTCTCGATCAGCTGTCATGGCGTATCTACGGCCAGCGCAACGACACATTTCAGGTCGTCGATCGTGAGCGCATGACGTTTGGCTTCGGGCCGCCGATTCATTCGACGCGCCGCGAAACGGTCGACTTCGAGCAGATTGGCTACGGCGGATCGGGTCGGGGTCAGAAGTGGCTGGGTGGTCCGAGTAACGGTGTGCTAGTCACGTTCGGCGCCAGCTACCAGACCGACACCTTCGACATCCTGCGCGACCGGAGCGAGCTCAACGTTCGGACGGCGGCGCCCGTGCCGACCAGCCTGATCTTCCCGAACAAGTACTTCCCCGAGAGCGACGTCGCCGAGTCCGGTACGTACGTCCAGGCGGAGCTCCAGTTCGGCCGCGTCACGCTCGTGCCCGGGGTGCGCTACGATCACTTCTCGCTCGACGCCAACCAGAGCGACCCGATCTTCCTTGCAAGCCTGAACCCGGAGCCGACCGACTTCTCCTACAGCGCCATATCGCCGAAAGTTGGCGTGTCGGCGCGATTGACGGACGTGGTGACCGTCCACGCGCAGTACGCCAGCGGATTCCGGGCGCCACCATACAGCGCCATCAACACCGGCTTCACGAACCCACAGGGAGGCTACGTCACGCTTCCAAATCCCGAGCTCAGGGCGGAGACGAGCGACAACATCGAAGTCGGGGTGCGGACCGCGTTCGACCGCGCGAGCTTCGGCGTGACCGTCTTCTCGAACCGGTACGACGACTTCATTGACCTGACGACGATCGGCTTCAATCCAAGAACCCGGCTGCTCGAATTCCAGAGCAGGAACCTCGAAAAGGCCGAGATCAAGGGTGTCGAGCTGCGCGGCGAGGCGTACGTGACCGACCGCGTGATGATTCGCGGGAGCTACGCGAGAATCGACGGCGTTGAGATCTCGAAGGACGCTGCGGTCCCGCCGCTCGCGGCCGAGACGCCGCTTGGTTCCATCGCGCCGAACGAAGGCGTGCTCGGTATCCAGTACCTCCAACCCTCCGGCCGTTGGGGTGCGGAGCTGTCCGTCAGGCTGGTCGAGTCGTACCAGGGTGCCCCTGATGAAAACCAGTTCACGCCGGACGCCTACCAGGTCGTCGACCTGGTGAGCCACGTCTCGCTCGCGGAGGCCCTCACGTTTCGTCTTGGCCTGCTCAACCTGACGGATGCGACGTACTTCGAGTGGTGGAACGTGCGGGGACGCCAGGCGAACGACCCGGTGATCGATCGGTATTCGAGCCCGGGGATTAGTGTCATCGGGTCACTGGCGTACGACTGGTAGCCGCGACTGACGAGAGCCAAAGTGAAAGGGGACACGCATGCATCGCCATCACGAATCGGAGACGCTAGCCAGCGGTTCTCAACACTCAAGCCGGAATCTGGCCAACACTATGGCGAGTCGAGGGGAGCTGGATGCGGCATCGGACCTTTTTCAATCGGTTCTTTCCGAGCAACCGGATCACCAACGCGCCAAAACGAACCTGATGGCGATACTCGAGGCTAAGTAAGGCAGTGCCCGGGGCATGCCGTAGGCATGACATTCAAGGAGACCCAAATTGGGTATACCCACAACGTTAAGAGCGCTCATCATCGTTGTCGCGTTGTTAGGCCTAGGCTTACCGACTGCTACGGCTGGCACCCGCACGGCGTTTCTAGTGATCGCACCCGATCGTGGCTTTCTCGGTAACGAGGAAGTCCGCGAAGTTTTTGCGGACTTCGCGACCTCTGTCGATGACGCACAACTAGCGTTCGTCACGCAAGAGCGGGCTGAGGAGAACCTACGCAACGTTTGGAAGTCTCTCCCAACGGAAGGGCAGATCGCGAGGGTGGTGGTCCTGCCCCTTTTTTTGTCCAAGCACGACGCGCTCTACAAGAAGGCTCAAGGGGTACTCGACGCTTTCGGAGGACCGCTTGTTTCCTTCGGCATTCCACTGGGAGCAAGCTACCTGGCGGAGGAGATCCTCTTTGACCGCGTCGAAGCTCTCGCCTCCTCGCATGTCGGCAACGAGCAGCTCGTCGTGATAACGGCGGGCGCTAACTCCAGCACTGCAGAGTCCGGTATCCGGGAGGACCTCGAACCGCTGGTGGATCGCGCGGCCAAGAAGTACGGCCTAGCAGGCGGCCGCCTCTACGTCATCCATGACGGTGCCGAGACCGAGGAGGCTCGCAGCGCATCCATCGAGGGAATGATGAAGGATCTGGAATCCGTCTGCACCGGCGAGGAACGTACCCTGGTCGTCCCGTTCAGCCTCGGGATGAAATACACGACCATGATGTCGGAGTGGAGCTACCTGAAAAGAAGAATGCGTGAATTCTCCGGTATCGTGTCCGACGGACGGGGGGTGTTGCCGCACGCGAACGTCGGCCACTGGCTGCAAAAAAGCGTGAACCACGCCCTGCCGCTCGACCGAGAGGACATCGGCGTCATCCTGGTGCCGCACGGCAGTGATTACAATTGGAACGAGACCATGCGTCGCGGAATCTCCCCTATTCGTGACGAGTATGTAACTGAGGATGCCTTTAGCATGGTCGACCCTCTGCTCATCGAGAACGCGGTGCGAAAACTCGAGGCACGGGGAGTTCGGGCGGCGTTGGTGGTGCGCATATTCTTCATGGAGTCCAGTTTTCGAACCAAGGCGGAATACGTGCTGGGTCTGAGGCCCGATTATCGCAGTTTTCCGCGAAGGGTCCGTAGCGGCCTTGTCTTCCATACCGCGGGAGGTGTAGCTGCTAGCCAGCACCTCGCTCGGGCACTCGTCGATCGGGTCGACGAGATCAGTACCGCCCCCAACCGAGAGACCATCGTGTTGGTCGGGCATGGAAGCGGCAACGACAAGGTCAACGACCGCTGGCTCGAACTGCTCGCGAGCTTGGCGCGGGATATCGGCGAGCGCTGGGACGGTTTCCGAGCGATCCGCTACCACACCTGGAGGGAAGACTGGCCCGATAAGCGGCGGGACGCGGTGGCGGCCATTCGTGCTGATGTGGAGGCTGCGTCCAAAGACGACGGCATTGCCCTCGTTCTCCCGATACGCACGACAGGTCAGGGCCCGGCCACGCGTTACCTCGATGGTCTGAAGTATCGGTACGGGACTGGATTTGCCCCGCATCCAGAGTTCACCGCCTGGCTACAATCGGTCATCGAACAAGGACTGTTGAAGCTCACCGGAGACCCGCGGTGATACGGAGGAATAACTTCTTGGAACCAGCGACTGGCCGTGAGGGCAAAATACTCTTGCGGCTTCCAGATGGTAGAAACGTAGCACCCCGTCCTGTGCCAAAACTCAGCCCTTTTGAAATAGGCCATAAATCAGCAGCTTAGTGTCTGTGTTTGCAACCGGGCGAAGGCGTCGTGTCCAAAAGCACGAACGAACTCACCACGTCGGGCCTTTAGGAAGGTGCAAACTGCTGACCCGCTGGGCGTTCGAATATTTGGACCAGACGCATTCAGACGGTAGTGGTCTAGTTTGGGATTCGACCCAAGAACCATCCGACAACGACACCAAGCAGCGGAATCAGTCCAAGGCAGAGCTTCCGGTAAAATTCTCTCCTCTCACGCCTTAACTCGGCCTCTAACTCTAGGTGTTCAGAAGGCGTTCTTCCGGGTGTCCTTCATCATTATTGATCCAGCGGGAATGGTACCGCTGGTGGCCCTACGACGAACGAAGAAACCCGGGTCGGCGCGCGCGGGCACTTGCCGAGATCACGCGATCAATGGGCCGCGGAGCTGGACAACGCAATCGCGAGGGACCCCAGCAATCGACGCGCAGCGACTAAACTGGCTCAGGCGGCGTCGCGCCATTCGTAGCGGTGGTGGAGCCCACCCACTCGCGGCAACGCGACGACTTTTGCGGTCGGTGATGGTCGGGGCGTGACGGGTCTTGAGTTCGGGGTGTCTTTGTCGAGACCCAAGTGGCAACGGTCCTCGTGGTAGTAGCTGATGTACAAGCGCATGAGCCGGACGAGATGCCGCTCACTGAGGACAACTACATGCTCTAACATCTCGCGGCGGCAGTTTCCGATCCAGCGTTCGGCGGTACCGTTTTGCCAAGGGCTGCGATAAGAAATGCGAACAGGCTTTGTGCCCATGGCCCTGATGAACTCCACCACTGCAGGGCTGAAAATCGCGTCGCGGTCAAAGACCAAGTATCGTGGTGCCGTGTCGTATGGGAACGCCTCGCGCAGTTGTTGAATCACCCACGCTGACGTGGGGTTGTACGTCGCGTTGAAGTGCAAGATATGGCGACGGCCGTGCTCGATGACGAAGAAGCCGTACAGCAGCCGTAGCGACGCCGTCGGTACGGCGAACAGATCCATCGCGGCGATGTCGTCCTTGTGGTTCCGCAAGAACGCAATCCATCGCTTCACTTCGTCGGGTTCGGCTCGGCGGTGCGGCATGTATCGCGACACCGTCATCTCGCTGACAACGAATCCGAGCTTCGTCAGCTCAGCGTGGATACGAGGTGCACCCCAGCCGTCTTGGGCCATCGTGCGGACGAGACGACGAATCTCGGCATCAATCCGAGGTCGACCTGGATAGCGCGGACGGGAGATCCGAGCCCAGTATCGGCGGAACCGATCTCGATTCCACCGGGCGACCGTGTCGGCGTTCACGATAACGAGCCGGCTCGCCCACGCTGGCCACGAGCTTCGGAGCGCAACCCAGAATGCTCGGTCCGTGTCCTCGAGCGGTGGCCGGGGGCGCTCCTTCTTCAACGCCGTAACTTGCTGCCGCAGGGCCAGGTTTTCAATCACGAGGTCGGCTCGGCGCCGACACATCGCCCGGATCGCACGGGCGCCGAGTGAGACGAGGAAGATGAGGACACGGAGCATGGCGGCAGAGTTTGCCGTCTCAAGACCGGGATCTCAAGCGGGAGATGCGCTCGTTGGCCGAGGCGTGAACGGTGCGTAAGTCCTTGATTTCAGGAGCGGACGGATATTGATGATGCACAGGTACGAAGAACTCGTGCTCGTCCGGGTCTCTCCATGCCACCGTCTCGGAGAAACCCTTAGCGATGAGCTTTTCCGCTTCCTCCTCGAAGCGGTCCGATAGCCGTTTCAGAAAGAGCAGACCGAAGATGTAGGTTTTGTAGTCGCTGCTGTCGATGGAGCCGCGCAGGATGTCTGCGGCGGACCAGAGATACTGCTCGAGCTGCGCGACGCTCAGCTCTTCACTCCGCGGTTCTGGCGCCTCTGCCACGGAACGGGTTGGCGCGGGCACGTTCCCGGTGTTGTTCTTCGACGCAGCGGCCGGTCGGATAAGACGGGCTACGAGATCCTCCTTTTTCCTGCCGGAATCATCGAGGTCGAACGTTCGACACAGCTCCTTCAGGCGCTCTCTAGAGAGGTCTTGCAGAATCTCATAGAGCCGCGCCTTCCGCGAGCGGGCAAGCGTATCAACGAGTTGCGGCTTGACGCGGCGATCCGCAACCGCCAGCTCATAGAAGTCGATGCTGGCGCGCAGCTCGTTCGCTGTCAGCTCGGCGAGAATTGCGTGTTTTGTTGGCATCTCCGTATCACTCGTGGATCCACTTGCCGTGGTGGCAGCCGGAGTGGTCTTAGCCAGCGTGATCCTCGTCAGTGCTCGTGGGAGGCTACCACGAGGGCGCGCTGTGGTTTTCGGAAATTCTAGCCACCTGAGTTTTTGTCTCAGAATCGAGGACTTCGTCAAGTCTGCACTGGTAATTGTGATGAGTAGCCGCCGCCACACTCGTCTGCCCGGCCCCCCCGTGACGACGAGATCGGCTACGGCAAACCTCTGGTCTGCCATAGTTCTCTGAACAGAGCGCGGCACATTCTCAACCGAAGCCCGTCGTGTCCGGGGTATCTCAGACAGGCATTGTTGCACCGCTCTGGCTGAGAGCAAAATGCGCCTCTTGTGGTGGCCGAGGTATGTTCGACCATGAAGTATCCCAAGCGCTGCCAGTACAAGCACGCGAAGCAGAAGAAGTACCACGTTCGCAACTGGGCGGAATACAACGAAGGGCTGCGCCGCCGGGGCGATTTGACAGTCTGGTTTGACGAGGAGGCAATCGCGAACTGGAAGGCCGACAAGACCGGTAAGCCTGGCGGTCAACGGGTCTATTCAGACATGGCTATTGAAACGGGCCTGGTTGTCCGGATGGTGTACAAGCTCGCCTACCGACAAACCGAAGGCTTCTTGCACTCGATCGCCTCGCTGCTCGGGCTCGGTATCGAGATCCCGGACTACTCGACGTTGTCTCGGCGGTCGAGGCTGCTCCGCAAGAAGCTGCGGATTCCGAAAGCCGCAAGCAATCAACCAACCCACCTGATGATCGATAGCACGGGCTTGAGGATTCATGTTGGAACCGCCCGCAAACCGCCAAAGCAGCGCGCATGGCGCAAGTTGCACATCGCCGTTGATCGCGAGACCGGCAACATTGTTGCGTCCGAACTGACGGCGTCACGTGCTCGCGACGCAACCCGAGTCCCCGCTTTGCTAACACAGATTCAAGCACCTCTAGCGTCCGTGGCGGCGGACAGTGCATACGACAAGGAAGCGGTCTACGAAGCGATCGAAGCGCACAGCCCTGGACGAAGGACGCGCGTGGTGATTCCGCCGCAACGAAACGCGACGCTCAATCAGAATTCGAACACCGCCATGCAGGAGCGCGACCGCCATATTCGTGCCATCGAAAGACACGGCCGACGTGAATGGTACAAGCTCTCAGGCTGCACCAAGCGAAGCATGGTGGAGAACGCGGTCTATCGTTACAAAGCGATCATCGGGCCCGAGATGCGGACACGAACGTTGGCGAGGCAACGAGTTGAACACCGAATTGGGTGCGAGATACTCAACAAGATGACCGCGCTCGGGATGCCCGATACGTACTGCGCCGGGTGACTCTACGACCGGCACAGGGAGGTCAGCGATTTGCTCCGGGCCGTGCAACAACGCCGCGGATCACAACTAAGCTGCTGATTTATGGGCTATTTCAAAAGGGCGGAGTTTTGGCACAGGACGGCGTCTTATTGCTTCGCTGTCTTCTTCGCCTTCTCTGCCGCTTTGGCTTCTCGCACCTTTGCCTTCTCCGCCGCTTTGGCCTTGGCTTCCCGCACCTTTAGCCACGCCCGGACCTCCCGCAGACGGAATTGAGACGCCACGCCGCGCCCTCTAGTGTGGACCGGCATCCCAGACCGCTCCCATTTTGTTACCATCTGTTTATCGACGCCCAAATGCTCGGCTAGTTCCGACCTCGTCAACACTCGCGCTTTGGCCATAGTCCTCCTCCAAACGGCACTGCCCTCTTCTGCATTGAAAGACGCTCTTAGGGTACTACGGTTTCCCCTTGAACGAAGGATTCCAATTACTTTACTTCATTTCCACTCCTTTTGAGGGTAGCTCGTGTCCGTCAATTCATGACACTGATGGTCTATTTCAAATGGGCCGAGTTTTGGCACAGGACGGGGATGGTGTGGGCGGCAACCAACGCGCCCCGATGCTCGCAAAGCCTATGACGAGTCTCGTCGCCAAGTGGACGCCTCTCGCGCCGGCCGTCGTCCGAGGCCTAGAGGAGGCCGGTAATCAGCTACTGACCTTCTACGAATTCCCTCGTGCCATGTGGAAATCGATTCGAACGACCAATGCTCTGGAGAATCTCAACCGCGAGTTTCGACGCCGGACGAAAATCCAAGCGTCGTTCTCCAGCGAGGAGTCCGCAGTCGCTTTGCTGTTTGGGCTTATCGCCTCTGGCCAGATTCAACTACGACGCATCGACGGCTACCAACGTCTGAGCGAGGTTCTCGAACACGCGCAGGTTGCCGCCTGATCTGATACCCTGATGACGGAGTGGAGGGCGCTGTTCTTTTTCCACGGACCTCGGGACACATCCAAGATGTTGATTAAAATATACTTACGTTATGTGCAAGCCACGCAATCTTCGGTCGCGCGCGAAGCACGGAGGCGGACGGACGAAGCCGACGACTGATCGCCAGACTTCGCAGTAAATGCGTGAAAGAAGACAAGTTATTCTCTTTCAACATAGGCTCCTAGATCTCGTCCTGTGCCAAAACTCGGCCCTTTTGAAATAGACCGCAAGAGCAAACTGAACCTTTCGACGTTTACAATGACGTCGGATCACCTCATCCGTTCGCCGCGAAGCCGCTAATCCTGGCAGCTCTAAACTGCGGAATCAACGACGGATCGAGTTTTTGCGGAGCACAACTCAAGCAGCGCGTCGAGTGTAATAATGATGGAGACCACCAACCTTTGGAATGGCGTCCTGTACGGTGCTTCCGCCATTAAGTGTTGGTGAGATGACGCTAAGACGTTACGCTGCATTAAATTACAGCCAAAATAGAGCTCACGACCTTCGCCGCGCGCTAAATGGAGCGTAAGCGCTTTTTTTACAAAGAGATACGTACACATCACCAACAGCAAACAGCGCAAGCACCGGATGTGACTCAATGAGAGCTCATTACTTGCAGCACGTTCCATTCGAAGGACTCGGCAGCATTGAGTCATGGCTCCGGTCAGCTCGATATGAGCTAACACACACGCCGTTCTTCGAATCAACCGATCTGCCTGCGGCCCGGGATGTCGACTTCGTGATCGTGATGGGCGGCCCCATGAGCGTGAACGATGAGACCAAGCATCCCTGGCTGGTGGACGAAAAACGTTTCATTCGCGATTGCATCCAGACGGGAAAGCCGGTTCTGGGCGTGTGTCTCGGGGCCCAGCTGATTGCCAGCGCTATGGGTGCGAAGGTTTATCCGAACCCCGCGAAGGAGATTGGCTGGTTCCCCGTCTACGCGGCGTCCGCGGAGAACGAGTTCGGCTTGCCGTCCTCTATGGATGTGTTCCACTGGCACGGCGAGACGTTCGATTTGCCGCATGGTGCGCGATTGCTGGCCAGGGGCGAAGCCTGTGAAAACCAGGCGTTCCAGTTTGGAAACCGTGTGCTGGGGCTTCAGTTTCATCTGGAAACCACACCCGAAGCGGCCCGTCAGCTTGCCGAGCACTGTCGAGGAGAGCTGCTGCCGTCAAAGTACGTTCAGTCCGAAGGGGAAATTCTTGCCGCACCGGCCGAAAGGTATCAGACGATCAACAATCTGATGGGTCAAATACTGTCCCGACTGCATGGTTCGAACGGTACTGACCTTGCCCCCTAACTGAACCGCCCCGGGTTTTCCGGAGAGTGTTTTAGTTGAGTCCGGCCTCAGCGAGGCCGGACCGTACGACGTGGTTTGCTCATGACAGCTCCTTTTTCCATGTGCGTATTTTAACTTCAGGACTGTCATGTTCCAGCTGAACCGAAACAATCTGGCCTGCCTGTGTCGGCGAACGCCATTAATAAGGATGTCGGCGTGCACACGAAGGTGTCCCTGAACGTCAGGCACCGTGTGGTCAGCCCAGCCCGCTGCGCCGAAAGAACTGTGTCTCTCGAAATCAGGCTCAAACTCTAGCACACGAGCGGGTTACGCGGCAGTCACCAACACTTGATTGCGGAAGCACCGCACAGGACGGGTATAAACTGAAAACCCTCTCTTAGAAATACGGCCGTTCTGTCCGAAATGCTTTGACGACGTACAGGAGGCGATAGAACACGCCAAATTCGAGACAAGTAAGGACATCAAGGAGGCCCAAGCGGACCTGGACTCAAACGTGCTAGCCCACTACCCCGCGCGCTAGCCTCGGCCTCGATTTTGGACCCCCACTCCAACAGGTCCACGGGTGAGCACCCGTCGGCAGATCCGAGAACCTCAAGTCTTAGTCGCGCGCGCGCGGCGAGCTCAAGTGGACTCGTGTTCGCGGCAAACGAGGCATGTACAACGCGGTCCATTCCCGCACCTACCAGAGGGGCAGCCGTTCTCAGTGCGGCTCGAAGACCAACTGCATTCGTTCGGCCCCAGTGTAAGACGAGATTTCTCTGGCGGTACAGTCGTCGTAAGGTGTGCTTTGCATGCTGCTCGATATCAAGCAGGGCAGCTCTAGGTTCCTGAAGGATTTTCTTCAATCGTTGTTCGGCCAGCCGATCCGTGTCTGACGTGAGTTGAAGTGGTGTCCCGTTCAATATTGCGTCGCCCACGAGCGTCGCCCTGTCCCGGTTAGTCGCCGCATCGGCTATCGAACTGGCCAACTCGTCATCGCATGCTTTCCGATGCGCGTAAGCCAGGGTGGTGAGCTCTGCGCGGGGAAAGGAGCAAGCGACAAACGAGGCCATGCGGTCTCCGGCCACACCGCGATCCCCGGAGTCACCGGGACCGAGCAAGAGCGTCTCAATCGCGGCCCACCCGCCAGACACAGCTGTCCCTGGTGACCCTCTGTCGAGTGGGTCGATGAGCTCAAGTGCCGCATTGATCCGATCGTCGTCGGTCTTTCGGTACAGACTGTTTTCTCGATCCAATGCATGGATCTCTACTCCCCTTCGATTCCTGCGAAGTTGGAATGGCTTCCCTTCCCCTGCGATCCAAGCGCTACCGTGAAATTGGAGTTGCGAACGAGTACCCACCGCAATTCTCGCTGCGAGCCTCTCAACACCTTCGAAGACTTCATCGATAGCCGACCATGGGTCGCGAGCTGTGACTCTAAACAGCATTCCGCCACCCTGTCGAATATCGGTCGCGCTATGGTGGTTTTCCTTAAGCCAATCAGATACCTGCGGGGCGCTTCGCCACTCGTCGGGCATCTCCGCCCGCGACCGCGGTGCTTTGAGAAAAGCGACTAAGACCTCAAATGCTTTCGCCGGACCGGTCACGAGGTCATGAGCGTCTTCCAGAAGCTTAGCTAACGTTCGCGTTGAATGCTCGTGATGGATCCGATATGACCACCAACGATGAAGGTACGTAGAGCTGAAGCCCGAGTCGAGTAGGTGTGTCGCGATGGCACGGGCAACTCTTTCTTCGTTGGGCTGATCGGAAGAAGGATCGCCAACGGCTCGCGACCATCTGGCCAAGTACGTCCGTTCGATTTGCCTACGAATCTGCTCAAGGAGTCGAAACTCCACACCTTCCGGTTTGGGTGAAAGCCGGAGCAGTTTTTGGAGCACACGGTGCTGCTCGGCACCCCCCACTCCGGGATCCCGAGAAGCGGTCAGTTCGACGGTCTTACGAAGATGCTTGAGCGACTTTTCGCTCAGGACACCGGCGTGAAATGCCTCGCATCCTTCGAGAACTTCGCGCACACCGAGCTTGAGTCCCACAGCCCAGAGCCTTCGTTGCCAAGGAGTAGGGCGGCTGAAGAAATCGAGGAGGATAGCTGTAACACGGCGATCGTACGTATTGACAGAGACCATAGACGAAGCCTATTATAGTCGCAGGACATAGGTCCGACATCTAACAAAGGAGGGCGTCGCCCGCCGTTGGCTTCGGCTGGCTGTGGGCTGCCCCCTCCGGTTTAGCCTACCTATGCTGTGGTCCGCAAAAAAAAGAATATTGCGTTACCTCTGGACCGACTTTTGCGGAGCACAGGGCTCTTTCGGCCATTTGCGCGGACTGATCAGGCGTCTGATCGACCGCTGGGGGCGTCTGACGCGCGCCTGGGGGTCCAAAGGGATACCGGCGGCGGCGCTCGTCAACTCAATCGCTCATCGCCAAGCTCGTGAGGTCAAAATACTCATGCGGCTTCCCGATGGTAGAAACGTAGCAGCCCGCCAAGCCGTTCACGGGAGCGCATAACGTGTGCCTGACGAAATCGCGAAGCGCAACAGTCAACCGGGACCAGTCTGGCTACAATGACGCCAACTAATAAGAAACTCAGGGTGTAGCGTTTGGGGCAGTGACGTCAAACCCGAGCTCCCTCAGGCGTCCTGTTGAGCCGGTGCCACCTCCAGAAACTACCGCGTTTCATTCATTCGGGGTGGCCGTCAGGCTGTGGAAAACTTGACAGTACCTGTGCCTTCTATTTATTCATCCGGGCGCCCCAAACTTGATTAGTCTCCGGTCTGCCGGCACCATGCCTGCTTGATTTCGTCGTTTGTTCGCGCTCTCATCTCCGCCTTCAAGGCTCGTCGCGAGCTGGCTCTCGACAATGTCGCTCTTCGGCAGCAGCTCGCCGTCCTCCGCCGTTCGGTGAAACGGCCGCGGCTCTCGAACGTCGACCGCGGGTTTTGGGTAACTGTAGAGCCTAAGGGCCCTTGGCCCAGTCGCTAAGCTGCTGATTTATGGTCTATTTCAAAAGGGCCGAGTTTTGGCACAGGACGGGGTACGGTCCTGACAATGCGTCGTTCGCGTCAATCGTGCATGAGGCTACGTCGATCGCGTTCACGATGCTGCTCAGCCATCTGACGTGTGCGGATAGTGGTTTCAAATCGTACGTCAGGAGATACGACGCCAGCCTCCAACCGGTCGAGACCGTCGTGAACGGAAAGTCCAGTGACAATATACCGTCGTGCTCGATGACCCTCTGAGGTGGGCGTCCCGTCCGACGATCTCCCCGTTGACGATGGCGATGAAGTGACCCGGTAAGAGTGCAACGCACCTCGCCGGCCGGCTGCCTAGTCCCCTGGATCTTTGATTACTATACAAAGTTAGGCTTTTCGCCAGCCCATAAGATTCATAAGATTCATGCACTTAGAAGGGTTTCGGCAAGCTCTGCTTTATCTAGTTTGTTCTGATACAGGGGACTAGCAGCGCGCCCAGTGTTTCCAGGTCCGTGGAGTAGTGACTCTTCGCCTTCAGGTACTTCAGGGCTATCTGGAACTCCTTGTTGGTGACGCCGCCATAGGGCCAGTTCTCCGTGCAGAAGCCGAAAGCTTCGACTATCCGGTTCTCTGGAATCCACGGCGCGGCCCAGTAGAGGGAAGCCAACGCGCAGTCGTGGTCTCCCGCGCCTATCGTGGTCGGGGCCACGAGATGAGCCCCCCCTAGCCAGACCCAGATTGTGTCCATTATCCGACGAAGAGCGAATGGACCTCTATTGCGTGCCGGTGCTGTGGTTACGGCCGGCCAGACCCGATCAGATGCGTTCTCCATGCAGTCTGGATTGTACAGCCATTGACTGTGGCTGGATATTGGTGACACCAACCCGCCCTGAGTCCACACTTGCGTGGTGAAGAAATCTGTTGCCGCGAGGACGTCCATGTGCGAGCGGATGAACTCCCTCCACGTCGTGGTCTTCCGACGCTCTGGTGCGAACGGAATGCCGTGGCGTTTCAGAATGTTACCGACGGTTTGATCGGCCACTTCATGCCCGAGGTTGGCTAGCGCCCCGGCAATCCGGTCGTAACTCCAGGATTTGTTCTCCTTGGCGAGACGCACCACCAGCTCTTCGATGTCGGCGTCGACCCGCGGTCGCCCTGGATACTGACGGTTCTTGGAGCCATCGAACTTCTTCGCGACAAGCCTCCGGTGCCAACCTAGGATCGTGTCGGGCTTCACGATACTCGCGACCTCATCAAGGGCTTGCTTACCCAGACGCTTTCCGAGCTCGGCCAGAGACCGCCGTTCACCATCGGTCAGACGCAAGCGACCCTGGAGCTGATTTCGAAGAACTCGATTCTCTGCTACAAGATACTCGTTGCGCAGGAGCAACTCCTCATCCACGGACCCTGAGATGTAGCTCAGCATGGTCTTCCAGTCCATCGCGACTCCTTCCGCTGAACTGGAATACGTATCCGACCACGATGGCGGATTCAAGCAGCCTTTGGAAAGGTGCAAACTGCTGATCCGCTGGGCGTTCGAGTATTTTGACCAGACGACCACTTCGAAGTCCCCAGCGATGTCCACCACGGTGAGGCGAATCTGATGGCGTTCGATTCGTCTCCGTACGAGGTGCAGCGGTGGAGGCGCTATCGGTTTATGTTACGGATCGACCTGCCGCTTTGGTCCGAGGTTTAACCCCAGACGCCGGCATTGACCACTCGGAAACAGGCAGAATCTGGTTGATGGTGCTACAATCCGCCGTCTCGGCCCACTTGGCGACTGACAAAAATTTCCGCAAAATTCAGGGATATCGCGTAACCTCTGGATGCCTAAAGCGAAGCTTATGACGACAATGTGAGGAGGTCGCTGGATGAAGCTGTGGATTGACTGGACTCGTCCGATCCAGCTCAGAGACGTCAGAAGGGGTGTCATGATCTACAGCCTCGACCTTAGCAAGGTCGACGATGCAGCAGGGATCTACATCTTTGGAAGGCAGTGGGGCCGTCACTTCGAAGCGTTGTATGTGGGCAAGGCGAGCAACATCCGCGCACGCGTCAAGGGGCATCTCAACAACCTGCGTTTGATGCGGCATCTTCACGCCGCCAAAACCGGAAAGCGGGTTCTGCTGGCCGGTAGACTTGTGACGAAACGCGGCCAACGACTATCCAAGTGCTTGGCCTTGGCTGAGCGGGCTCTCATCCGGTATCTCTTGTCGAAAGGCCACGACCTAGTCAACAAGCAAGGAACCAAGCTTCGTAGGCATCAACTAGAATTCTCAGGTCAGTATCCGAAACGATCCTTCCCGACAACGATTTACCTGGAGAAAACCAAAGGCGAATAGTAGATCAACGTGGCGACGTGACAACGTGCCAGATTACCGGAATCCGTTACGCCGTCGGGATCCAGCGTTGGGACAATGACAAAGGGTACTTTCGAGTGAACGAACGATTTCGCTCACTCCCCGATGACCTCCGCCCACGCGGGCGGTGCCATTGCTGTCAAGTTGAGGTCTCAAGCTCGGAGCGGGCCGCTAAATAATGGGGCTTGAGCGCACCGTGTTGCCAACATCTTGGGGTCGGATCGGCCCTGAATGCCTCAACTTGACAGTACCTTGCGGTGTATTCGATGGCAAGCGGTGCCACGACGTTTCGCTGACGATCCTGCCCAACGCGTTTGCCGGTGGCTCGGCCGGACCCGAGGTCATAAGATGAGCCCGAACGACGTCCAATTGGATAACCCCTCGCTCCGGCTGGCGCGCTACCTGAAGGAGTTCGTCGGGCTTCGGACAACCACAGTCCGAGATGTGACGAATTATGACACCGTTCTTTGGTTTGGCAACATGCCTCAAGAGTCGGACTGTCGATGCGCGGCATGGATGGACGACCACGATACAGACGACCCTTGGCTGGAGGTCAAGAAGCAGCGATTCGAAAAGACGCCACCACCGCCCGCGTCGACGCTGCCGTGGCTAGACGAGCAAGCACTCAGGCGCGCGACGACCGAAATCCCCGCGTTGCGGCCGACCATATTCCTGCAGGACCAAGAAGCTGAGCTTGAAGAGGGAGAGACTCCACCGCTGAGGGAACGGTCACTCAGCGACCATCCGGAGGTCCAGAAAGCCTACGACAGCTACGCGCCACACTGGGAGGCGTGGTCGACGGAGCATCGTCGTCGCGAGGCGATTCAGAGAGTCTACGCCCAGCTGTTCCGCTTGCATACGCAAGTACAACCTTCGCACCTCTGCCACCAGCTCTTTGGAGAGCATCACCATCCCTCGATCTCGAGCCATCGACTGCGTCGACCGCAGAGCCGACACCGTGGAGGGAACTCGAATGCGATTTCTCGGTCGCTGACATCCTCGAAGCCGATGCCCGCAACGACTACCGCCACCTTGACAGAACCCGTGGTTAGGTCTCTACCCTGATCCGTCACCCGTCGTTTCAGACGTTCTAGATACGCGCGCTGGTGATCTCGGTGATCCAGCCGACCTTCAGGACTTTCTTGATGCAGACGATTCGCCGCACGACACTGCTCACGACGACATCGTTGTTGACACTCTTCGCTGCAGTAGCGCTGACCCCGGTCGCACGAACGACAGATGTGAAACTCCCGACCACATCGGCGGTCGCGGCAAAACCTCCGCCGCAGAACGGGTTCGCTCGTCTGCACCATTGTCCGGCGTTGTTGCACCGCTCTGGCTGAGAGCGAAATCCGCCTATGGTGGTGGCCGAGGTATGTTCGAGCATGAAGTATCCCAAGCGCTGCCAGTACAAGCACGCGAAGCAGAAGAAGTACCACGTTCGCAACTGGGCGGAATACAACGAAGGGCTGCGCCGCCGGGGCGATTTGACAGTCTGGTTTGACGAGGAGGCAATCGCGAACTGGAAGGCCGACAAGACCGGTAAGCCTGGCGGTCAACGGGTCTATTCAGACATGGCGATTGAAACGGGCCTGGTTGTCCGGATGGTGTACAAGCTCGCCTACCGACAAACCGAAGGCTTCTTGCACTCGATCGCCTCGCTTCTCGGCTCGGTATCGAGATACCGGACTACTCGACGTTGTGTCGGCGCTCGAGGTTGCTCCGCAAGAAGCTGCGGATTCCGAAAGCCGCGAGCACTCAACCCATCCACCTGATGATCGATAGCACGGGCTTGAGGATTCATGTTGGAAACGCTCGCAAACCGCCAAAGCAGCGCGCATGGCGCAAGTTGCACATCGCCGTTGATCGCGAGACAGGGAACATTGTTGCGTCCGAACTGACGGCGTCACGAGCTCGCGACGCAACCCGAGTCCCCGCTTTGCTAACACAGATTCAAGCACCTCTAGTGTCGGTGGCGGCGGACAGTGCATTCGACAAGGAAGCGGTCTACGAAGCCATCGAAGCGCACAGTCCTGGACGAAGGACGCGCGTGGTGATTCCGCCGCAACGAAACGCGACGCTCAGTCAGAATTCGAACACCGCCATGCAGGAGCGCGATCGCCATATTCGTGCAATCGAAAGACACGGCCGACGTGAATGGTACAAGCTCTCAGGCTACACCAAGCGAAGCATGGTGGAGAACGCGGTCTATCGTTACAAGGCGATCATCGGGCCGGAGATGCGGGCTCGAACGTTGGCGAGGCAACGAGTTGAACACCGAATTGGGTGCGAGATACTCAACAAGATGGCTGCGCTCGGGATGCCCGATACGTACTGCGCCGGGTGACTCTGCAACCGGCACAGGGAGGTCAGCGATTTGCTCCGGGCCGTGCAACAACGCCTCTTGCAGGTAGTCGATCACATCCTGCTGCTGGCGGTTGACCCAGCCAGCTAGAACGAGCAGTAGGAATTGCACGTGGTACGTCATCATGGATCTGAAGATAACACCCTCGGGCCAGACGATTGTAAAGCCTACGGCCCTTGGCCCCGGCGCAAACACAGACACTAAGCTGCCGATTTATCGCCTATTTCAAAAGGGCCGAGTTTTGGCACAGGACGACGACGCGACGTGGCGCGGCTTCGTCTACGTCGCTTTCGTCATCGACGTGTTCGCCCGACTCATCGTCGGTTGGAGAGCGACGACATCGTTGACCGCCGACATCGCTCTCGATGCATTGGAGCAGGCGCTGCACGAGCGTCGACTCGACCCCGAGGACCCGTTGGTTCATCACAGCGATCGCGGAGTGCAGTACGTCTCGATCCGCTACACCGAGCGGCTCTCCGAGGTCGGCATCGAACCGTCCGTCGGCAGCCGCGGTGATTCCTACGACAACGCTCTAGCCGAGTCCATCATCGGTCTCTACAAAACCGAGGTGATTCGTCGGCGCGGACCGTGGCGCGGTCTCGAGGACGTCGAGTTCGCCACCCTCGAGTGGGTGCACTGGTACAACACGCAACGACTCTTGGAACCGATCGGAAACATCCCACCGGTCGAGCACGAACTGAACTACTATCGCTCGCAACAAGGCTCGCTCGAGGTGGCGAGACTCAACTGAAACAGTCTCCGGGATTCCCGGGGCGGTTCAATTGCCAATCAGACCAAGAGGAGGGCCTTGATGCCCGAGGCTTGGCGCTGGTACACCCAGCGGCACCTTCGTCGGAGAATTTCTCAACTTCTACACAAATCTTACTACTTGATCATCGAGAAAATGATCGAAGGCACCAATGGTTCACCGGCCGGCTGGATAGCTTCAATGCATAGGTTCGCCTCTGAATTATTAGCTGACATCATGACTTCTACAACATCACCCGCCTTCAGTGGGACGATTCCCTGCGATATGATGACGTCTTTCGCCCTGCTGTCGGCATCCTGACACAGCTGTACGTTGGAGTTCGCTACATCATCTCCATTAACACGTAGCCATAAATCGAAGCAACCATAGGGTCCTCCACCTTCGCGTCCCACTTGGGGTGCAGCGACTATCAGATAGGGTCCGGCTTCACTTACAGTGATTTTGTTGTCTTTTAGGGCAAGGCCATTGGCTGCATCCGTGACATCCATTTTAACGACCACGGGTGCATTGCCGGGGCACTGGGTAATCGTTGAGGATGCCTGCAAATACTGGTCGGCGTTTGCCATACTCATGGATGTCAATAATACAAACACTGTAGAGATAATCTTCTTCATGCTCTTGCGCTCCTTTTCAGTCCAGGTCAAAGCTTTTTGGGCATTCAGCTCAGCCAGTCGGGCAGGCGGTCCCCCTGACACCTGACGATGGCTTGCCGGTCAACTAAGTCAGTACAAGTAGAGTACTTTAGCAGAATTTATGGCGTAGTCAAAGGATGCTGGGCAGGTCGTAGGTGCAAACTGCTGACCCGCTGGGCCTTCGCGTATTTTGACCAGACGGGTTTTGGCGCTTTTGGCGCAGGATCTATTCGGTCGCAGCTCCGGAGCTCGTGTTTGTGGGTGTCCATTCGAGTCTGGAGAGACGGTTTCCCGAAGAGTTCGGACGCCGGGTCGAGAACGCCAGACCGGAGACTAATCAAGTTCGGTGCGCGCGGATGAATAAATAGAAGGCACAGGTACCAGCGCAGGAGTCAAGCCCATTCTCCTAAGAAACTACCGCCTGAACGACGTCGCCCGTTTGAGTGTCGATGAGAGCGAAACCGAGGTCAGCGGCGCGTTGGGTCAGGCGGCGCACGGCACGGGAGCGATCTTGAGCGTTGTAGGCGGCGGCCCCGGGGTCTTGATAGACGAGCCCATCCTTGAGAGTGCGGTAGACGAGAATGGCGAGCTTTCGAGCGGTGGCGGTGATGGCTTTGGATTTACCGACGCGATAGGCGAGACGTCGATAGTAGGCGCCAAGGAGGTTGAGGTTGCCGTCGAGAAAAGCGTATTGAAGCCAATTCGAATTCCGGCTCGAATGGCCACCCGTCCATGAGGTGTGCGGGGACCGAGCACGTGAAGGCAGCCGTTAAATCACTGTAGAAAAAGAGGATAAAATGATGTGGACACCACTGCTTCTCTGAGTATTCGCTACATTGCCCCAACACGCGCATGGCGAAAAGGGCGATATGACTCGCAAAACTCGCAAAGCCCCCCGTATGGGCCAGGACGTAGGTTCCGACCTGTGCTTCGGGGTTTCCAGCCGAGACCGGATAGCTCCGGACTTCACCATCCGCCACCCAGTCTTGCAAATTGTGGCACTGCAGAGACGGGTGAGATTTTCCGCGCGGTTTGCGGGGTTTTATAGGATTAGGTGTCACCAGAGACGCGCTAGAAGGGCTGAAGAGGCCTCATTTTCGGTTTTGGTCTCTAATCTCGATTTTCGAGTGCCACGTTTGCGCCAAAGGGGGGATTGGGCCGCTGACGGGGCCGTGCAGCGTCGGAAAAGAGGCTACCCGAGGGGTCCAGAATCAAGGCCAGGGCTACCGCGGCGTAGCCGGCTAGCACGTTCTGGTCCAGGTGCGGCCCGGGCCTGGATCCAGGTCTCCGTGGCATCCCGTTGCTGGACGGTGTTTCCCCTGCGCGTACGGGGAACCCGAATCGCCGACATCGCCTCCGAAACGCCCCAGATCTGGGGCTCGCCACGGGGCGATGACCATCGAAACGGCCCGGCGCGCCAGTCTTGAGTTCGTTTGTGTTTTTGGACAGGACGGGTCGACATTCGAGAGCCGCGGCCGTTTCACCGAACGGCGGAGCACGGCGAGCTGCTGCCGAAGAGCGACATTCTCGAGAGCCAGCTCGCGACGAGCAGCACCCGCCTTCTGTAATTTGGTGCTGATATCATGGCCGGAGCAATGGACAAGAAAAGCCTCAGTGAACGTGACATCTGCACCAAGTTCATCACACCGGCCTTGCGCCAAGCCGGGTGGGACGAGATGGCGCAGATCCGGGAGGAGGTCAGCTTCACCAAGGGCCGCATCATCGTGCGCGGCAAGCTGGTCAGCCGGGGAAAGGGCAAGCGGGCCGACTACATCCTTTATTACAAGCCCAACATTCCCATCGCCCTGATCGAGGCCAAGGACAACACCCACGCCACCGGCGACGGGATGCAGCAGGGGCTGGACTACGCCGAGACCCTGAATATCCCCTTCGTGTTTTCCTCCAACGGCGACGGCTTCGTCTTCCACGACCGGACGGGAGCAGGCGCCGAGCGGGAAACGACCCTCGGTCTTGACGCCTTCCCGCCGCCCGACGACCTGTGGGCGCGCTATCGCGCCTGGAAGGGGCTGACGCCCGAGGCCGAATCCATCGTCCTGCAGGACTATTTCGACGATGGCGGCGACAAGGCCCCGCGCTACTACCAGGTCAACGCCATCAACGCCGCCATCGAGGCTATCGCCAAAGGTAACGAACGTATCCTGCTGGTCATGGCGACCGGTACTGGCAAGACCTATACCGCTTTTCAAATCATCTGGCGGCTATGGAAGGCGGGCCGCAAGAAGCGCATCCTGTTTCTGGCAGATCGCAACGTGTTGGTCGACCAGACGATGGTCAACGACTTCCGGCCTTTCGGCGCGGCGATGGCGAAGCTCTCGACAAAAGCAAAGACCATCGAACGAGCGGACGGCACTTCCGAAGACCTGACCAGCGCCATCGACGCAAGACGGCGCATCGACCCCGCCTATGAAATCTATCTCAGCCTCTATCAGGCGATCACCGGACCGGAAGAACATCAGAAGATTTTCCGTGAGTTCTCGCCCGGATTCTTCGACCTCATTGTGATCGACGAGTGCCATCGCGGCAGCGCCGCCGATGATTCGGCCTGGCGGGAGATTCTGGAGTACTTTTCGTCAGCCACCCAAATCGGCCTCACCGCCACACCCAAGGAAACCCGCTACGTTTCCAACATCCACTACTTCGGCGAGCCGGTGTACACCTATTCCCTGAAGGAGGGTATCCGCGACGGTTTTCTGGCACCCTACAAGGTCGTCAAGATCCATGTTGATCGCGACGTGGAGGGCTATCGTCCCGAAAAGGGGCAGCTTGACCGCAATGGCGAGGAGGTCGAGGACCGCATCTACAACGTCAAGGACTTCGACCGCACGCTGGTCCTAGATGAGCGGACCAAGCTCGTGGCCCGAAAGGTCACGGCGTTCTTGAAGGAAAGTGGAGACCGTTTTCAGAAAGCGATCGTTTTCTGTGTCGACCAGGAACATGCTGCTCGCGTGCGCCAGGCACTCATCAACGAAAACGCCGACCTGGTGGAAAAGAACCACCGCTACGTCATGCGCATCACCGGCGCCGACCTTGAGGGGCAGAAGCAACTCAGCAACTTCATCGACCCGGAATCCAGATACCCCGTGTTGGTCACCACATCACAGCTGCTATCGACCGGTGTCGATGTGCAGACTTGCCGGCTCATCGTGCTGGACCGCGAGGTCGGCTCCATGACCGAGTTCAAGCAGATCATCGGGCGCGGGACGCGCGTGCATGAGGATACCCGCAAGTTCTACTTCACCTTGATGGATTTTAGGGGCGCGACCACCCATTTCGCGGACCCGGATTTCGACGGCGAACCGGTGCAAATATACGAACCCGGCGATGACGACCCTATCCTGCCGCCCGAAGATACTTCGCCCAACGGCGACAGCGATGACCCCATACCGCCGGAACCGGGCGATGACGAAACCGGTGTTGACGAACCGCCCGACATCATCGTGCCGAATACCGATGGTAGTGTGCGCAAGGTCTATGTGGATGGTGTCGCCGCGGCCATCGTCGCCGAACGGGTGGAATATCTCGATGAGAACGGCAAGCTCGTCACCGAATCCCTGCGCGACTTCACAAAAAAGGCGCTGAGGAAGCGCTTCGCCAGCCTCGACGATTTCTTGAAGCGCTGGAAAGCCGCCGAACGCAAGCAGGCGATTGTCGAGGAGCTGGAGGCCGAGGGCTTGCCGCTCGACATCATCGCCTTGGAATTGGGCAAGGACCTCGACCCCTTCGACCTCATTTGCCATGTCGCCTTCGATGCCAAGCCACTGACCCGGCGCGAGCGGGCCGACAACGTCAAGAAGCGGGGCGTGTTCAACAAGTACGGAGACCAGGCCCGCGCTGTGCTCGACGCGTTGCTCGCCAAGTACGCCGACGAAGGTGTGTTCAACCTCGACGACATAACCGTGCTGCGCATCCCACCCTTCACCCAACTCGGCACGCCGGTGCAGTTGGTCGAGGTCTTCGGCGGGAGAGCGGGTTTCATCGAGGCCGTCCACGAGCTTCAATCGGCCCTTTATCGGGAGACTGCTTAGCCCATGTCCGTCCGTACCCTTGTCAAATCCATCCAGAACATCATGCGCCAGGACACCGGCGTTGATGGCGACGCCCAGCGCATCAGCCAGTTGTGCTGGATGTTCTTCCTCAAGATCATCGGTGATCAAGACCAGGAACTAGGATTGATGCGGCCCGGCTACGCCTCGCCGATACCCAAGCGCTACCAATGGCGCGCTTGGGCGGCGGACCCCGAGGGCATCACCGGTGAAGAACTGCTTGCCTTCATCAACGACGACCTGTTCCCGGCCTTTAAGAACCTCCGGATGACCGGGCATCTCGGCGACCGACGCCGCGTCGTACGCGCCGTGTTCGAGGATGCCCACAACTACATGAAATCCGGTCAGTTGATGCGCCAGGTGGTCAACAAGATCAACGGCGTCGACTTCAACAACCTGACCGAACGCCAGCATTTCGGCGACATCTACGAGCAGATTCTCAACGACCTGCAATCGGCGGGCAACGCTGGCGAGTACTATACGCCCCGCGCCGTCACCGCCTTCATGGTCGACCGCATCGACCCGAAGCTTGGCGAGAGCTTGCTCGATCCCGCCTGCGGCACCGGAGGGTTCCTCACCTGTTCGCTGCGTCACATGCGCGAGCGTTACGTCAAGCGGCCCGAGGATGAGCAGAACATGCAGGCGGCGTTGCGCGCGGTGGAGAAAAAGCAGCTTCCGCACATGCTCTGCGTCACCAACATGCTGCTGCACGGCATCGAGGACCCGAGCTTCGTCCGCCACGACAACACCCTAGCCCGTCCCTATATCAGCTGGGAGCGGAAGGACCGGGTGGACATCGTGCTTACCAATCCACCCTTTGGCGGCAAGGAGGAGGACGGCATCGAGTCGAATTTCCCGCAACATTTCCGCACGCGGGAGACGGCAGACCTGTTTCTCGCTCTCATCATTCGCTTGTTGAAGCCGAATGGTCGCGCCGCCGTGGTGCTGCCCGACGGCTCGCTATTTGGCGAGGGCGTCAAGACACGCCTCAAGGAACACTTGATGGAGGAATGCAACCTCCACACCATCGTCCGGCTGCCCAACTCCGTGTTCCGGCCCTATGCTTCCATCGGCACCAACCTGCTGTTCTTTGAGAAGGGCGAACCGACCGTGGATATCTGGTTCTACGAGCACTTGGTGCCCGAGGGCCAGAAGGCCTACTCCATGACCCGGCCGATCCGGCTGGAGCATTTGCAAGGCTGTATAGACTGGTGGGGTGGGGCGAAGCGCGAGGGTCGGAAGGAGACGGAGCGCGCCTGGAAGGTGACGGTCGACGAGGTCAAGACGCGAAACTACAACCTCGATATCAAGAACCCGCACACGGAGGACGACGACCACGGCGACCCCGAGGAACTGCTGAAGGAACTGACTGCTGCCGAGGCTGAAACGGGATACTTACGCGACCGCTTGAAGGCGATCCTGGCCGAGGCGCTCATGCGATGAACGCCGATCGATTGCTGACCCATTACGAACGGATCGCCGACGCTCCGGATGCGATTGTGCGCTTTCGCCGCTTCATTCTCGATCTGGCCGTACGCGGCAAGCTCGTGGGGCAGGACCCGAACGATGAACCGGCGTCGGAACTGTTGAAGCGAATCGCGGCGGAGAAAACGCGACTGGTAAGGGCGGGACAGATCAGGAAGCAAAAAGCCTTTCCCTTTTTGGAGTCGCCGCCCTTCTATGTTCCAGAGAACTGGCGTTGGGCTCGGATCCGAGAGGTCACAAGCGATCGAGGACAGAAGGTTCCTGACGCAGTATTCACATATATCGACGTGACTGCCATAGATAAGGAAAACGGCTTGATAATTGGCCCTAGAGTTTTGGCGCCTAGCGAAGCTCCGAGCCGCGCGCGCAAGATCATACAACGGGGCGATGTAATTTACTCCTGCGTTCGTCCCTACCTTCTGAATATTGCAGTTATCGAGGATGATTACGATCCAGCCCCAATCGCTAGTACGGCATTTGCGATTTTGAATGGACACGGTTTTGTGCTCCCGCGATACCTTTGGATCACGCTCCGCAGTCCGTTCATGGTTGCATGCGTCGAGGAGAATCAGCGCGGCCAAGCTTATCCGGCGATTAATGACGCTGACTTCGCGGTCCTTCCATTACCTCTCCCGCCACTGGCCGAGCAGCACCGCATCGTCGCCAAGGTCGATGAACTGATGGCGCTCTGCGACCAGTTAGAGGCGGCACGGGCGGAGCGGGAGGCGACGCGCGACTGGCTGACCAAAGCTAGCCTCGCCCGTCTCAGCGCATCCGATATAGACGACAAGACATTTCGTTCCTATGCACGCTTTGCCGTCTATGCCCTTCCAGCACTGACGGCTCGTGCCGACCAGGTGGAACATCTCCGCCAGACCATCCTTAACCTCACCGTGCGCGGCAAACTGGTGGAGCAGGACCCGAACGACGAACCGGCGGCGGAATTATTGAAACGGATTACTGCAGAGAAGGTGGGGGGGAGAAAGAAGACCAAACCGACGACCAACCTGACCAGTTCAATTACAGGATGGGACGTGCCACAGGGATGGGTGATTACCGGTCTCCAAACCGTGTGTGCGTCGATTACCGATGGAGACCATCTTCCACCGCCGAAGACCGAGAGTGGAATCCCATTCCTGGTGATCGGTAACGTCCGTAGCCAAACGATTGAGTTCGCAGGGTCACGATTCGTGTCGCCGGAATACTACGAAGCCCTTGACCCGATTCGCCGCCCAAGAAGTGGTGACCTTCTTTACACCCTGGTTGGGTCGTATGGGATACCCATCGTTGTCCGTGACGATCAACCTTTCTGCGTTCAGCGCCACATTGGAATATTGCGGCCTTCCAAACTCATTGATGTGTTGTTCTTGGCTCGTGCGATGGAAAGCCGTCTGGTATTCGAGCAAGCAATCGCTTGTGCGACAGGCATCGCACAAAAGACCGTTCCGCTTTCTGGTCTCCGGCGTCTCTTGATCCCGCTCCCACCCCTTGCCGAACAACACCGCATCGTCGCCAAGGTCGATGAACTGATGGCGCTTTGCGACCGGTTAGAGGCGAACCTCGCCACCGGTGACAACACCCGCTGCCGCCTGCTTGACACCCTCCTACACCAGGTGCTGTCGCCGGTTGCGGATCAATAGTTTGTGGCGTAGCGATCCAGCTGATGGTTCGGAGATAGAGACATGATGACCGAACGAAGGGAACTCGAGAGCCACGTGATGACGAAGTGGAGGAGCGCCGTTTTCTTCCACGGACCTCGGCACGCGCTCCCTGGGCCGTCACCGAGTTCATCTCTTCGTCTACGGCACGCTCCAAGCGGGGTGGACCGGGGCCCGACCGCCTGTGGGTCGCCGATATCAGTGTGCCGCAGCAAGCGGCGCGAGAGATGGGGGTAGGTCCCCCGGAATCGCTTTGCAGGAGGAGATTCCAAACCACCGTAAGCGGCTGTGGTCAAAAGCCATGGTCGTGAGCGTTACGGAAAAGGTGCAGTGAGATGCATCAGGTGAGAACCAGGAAGACGAACACCAGTGAACCGCCGTTCACGTGTCGAAAGTGGTTAGACGGTGTCAAAACTGGGGAGGTGATGTTGCCCCAGGATGAGCTTGGCGGATTGCCTGCTGACTGGCCAAGCGGCACCCGGCATAGAGGCGGCGTCAGCCTGGTTTGGGCTCTCGTGTTGAACTGCGGGATCCTCGACGTGCAATGCTAAGGGAAAGGCACAAGCAGCGACCCTGTGAGGCCGATAGTACCGATGTGTCGTCGAGGGGCGGACGAGCTCGTAGTAGCGATGAAGCGGCTGTAATGGTCGCGGAGCGAAGGGGCTCGATCATCATGTCGTGCGCATGCGTCAACTGGATTTTCAGGATGAGCAAATGAGTACGGCGAAACCGTTTGGGAAAAGGGAATCATCCCTGCGGTTTGATGATGGGAGCCGGATGAGCTGAGAGGTTCACGTCCGGTTCTGAGAGGGGCTGGGGGTGCAACTCCCCCGGCCTACTCACCCCTACGTGCCCACGTGGTCGGGCTTCTTGTTCCTCGCCGTCGTGCTGGACGCCTTCAGCCGACGCATCGTCGGATGGGCGATGGCTACCCGCCTGCGGACGTCGCTCGTCTTGAGCGCCTTCGACATGGCGCTGTTCCAACGCAAGCCCGGCGACGTCACCCATCACTCGGACCAAGGCACGCAGTACACGTCACTAGCGTTCGGCCAGCGATGCCGGGAGGCCGGGGTGCGACCGTCGATGGGTTCGGTCGGGGACTGTTACGACAATGCGATGTGCGAGAGCTTCTTCGCGACGCTCGAGTGCGAGCTGATCGAGCGCCGATCGTTTCGCTCCCACGCTGAGGCGCGCATGGCGGTCTTCGATTTCATCGAAGGCTGGTACAACCCGCGACGCCGACACTCCGCCATCGACTATTGCTCGCCGATCCAATTCGAAAGGAGGTACTATCGCGCCGCTTGATCCCTAACTCTTAACCTGTCCACGAAAGCGGGGTCACTTCAAATCAACGCCGGATCGATTTTTTGCGGAGCACAAGCCGCCAGGAGTGACTGGAAAAATTGGAAAAACGCTCCCGCCCAATGATCCCTGGCGGGAAGGCCGTCCTGTGCCAAAACTCGGCCTTTTTGAAATAGGCCATAAATCAGCAACTTAGTGTCTGTGTTTGCGACTGGGCCAAGGGCCGTGGGCTTTACAATCGTCTTGGGCGGGCGGGTCGTCACCATGCAGATGACCACCTAGTCGAGAGCGAATATCGAAGCGTGTTCCTGAAGCTGTTTCCACGCTACGCCGGTCGAGCCCGCCGAGGGGCTACCGTCGCCGGCGACCATCTACGCGGCACGGCAGTAGTAGTTGAGAATGCCCCCAAGTCGCTCTCGCGACACGATGGGGCCAGTGTCATTCGCGCTTGCCGGCAGAGGTGTGAGGAGCTCGTTGCCGAGACCTTGGTGGTTCCGTTCTGTGTGATAGTGCACTACGTATTCGGTTACCGCTGTGCGCAGGTGTCGCTCACTGAGAGGTACGAAGCGGTCGAGACACTCTCGACGTATGGAGAGAACGAATCTTTCCGCATATGCGTTCAGATTCGGACTATTAGCGGGAAGGCGAAGGGGCTTCACGCCTGAATCTCTCAACAGCCCACGTACCGCCTCGGTGAATAGCGGGTCCCGGTCGTGGATGAGGTATCGCTTGCCAAGGAGGAAACCATCCCACATGTCAGTGAGGTTTCTTGCCACCTGCTTCATCCACTCCCCGTTGGGGTCCGACGTTATCCCACCGATGCACACGCAGCGAGTGGCGATATCGATGACAAACAGGACATGGTAGCGGACGAGCCCGAACGGGTTCACAACCTCGACGGTGAACAGGTCTGTCGCAGCGATGGCGCCCCAATGAGAGCCTTGATGAAGGTGCTCCACAACATGCTCCTGCCCCGCTCCGGCGCAGGAGCGATACCGTGCTCGGCGAGGATCCTCTTGATAGTATTGCGTCCGAGTTCATGTCCTAGGTTCTTGAGTGCGCCTCGCAGGCGCGTATATCCCCACGTCGGGTTCTCCCGCGCCATGCGCACAATGAGCTCACGGATGTCCTTCGCCGTCGGAGGTCGGCCTGGACTCCGGTTCTTGCTGCCATCGTACTTGGCTGCGATGAGGTGGCGGTACCAGCGCAGAAGCGTAGCGGGTGTGGCAACGGACGCAATCTGGGCCAGCGCCTCGCGGCCCAAAGCCTGGGCCTTGACCGCGAGCCTGCGCCGGTCGTCGTCCGAGAGACTGAGACGCTTGCCCCGAAGCCCGGCTCGGAGCACACGGTTCTCCTCTTGCAGGTAGTCGATCACATCCTGCTGCTGGCGGTTGACCCAGCCAGCTAGAACGAGCAGTAGGAATTGCACGTGGTACGTCATCATGGACCGGCGTTGTTGCACGGCCCGGAGCAAATCGCTGACCTCCCTGTGCCGGTTGCAGAGTCACCCGGCGCAGTACGTATCGGGCATCCCGAGCGCAGCCATCTTGTTGAGTATCTCGCACCCAATTCGGTGTTCAACTCGTTGCCTCGCCAACGTTCGAGCCCGCATCTCCGGCCCGATGATCGCCTTGTAACGATAGACCGCGTTCTCCACCATGCTTCGCTTGGTGTAGCCTGAGAGCTTGTACCATTCACGTCGGCCGTGTCTTTCGATTGCACGAATATGGCGATCGCGCTCCTGCATGGCGGTGTTCGAATTCTGACTGAGCGTCGCGTTTCGTTGCGGCGGAATCACCACGCGCGTCCTTCGTCCAGGACTGTGCGCTTCGATGGCTTCGTAGACCGCTTCCTTGTCGTATGCACTGTCCGCCGCCACCGACACTAGAGGTGCTTGAATCTGTGTTAGCAAAGCGGGGACTCGGGTTGCGTCGCGAGCGCGTGACGCCGTCAGTTCGGACGCAACAATGTTCCCTGTCTCGCGATCAACGGCGATGTGCAACTTGCGCCATGCGCGCTGCTTTGGCGGTTTGCGGGCGTTTCCAACATGAATCCTCAAGCCCGTGCTATCGATCATCAGGTGGATGGGTTGAGTGCTCGCGGCTTTCGGAATCCGCAGCTTCTTGCGGAGCAACCTCGAGCGCCGACACAACGTCGAGTAGTCCGGGATCTCGATACCGAGCCCGAGAAGCGAGGCGATCGAGTGCAAGAAGCCTTCGGTTTGTCGGTAGGCGAGCTTGTACACCATCCGGACAACCAGGCCCGTTTCAATCGCCATGTCTGAATAGACCCGTTGACCGCCAGGCTTACCGGTCTTGTCGGCCTTCCAGTTCGCGATTGCCTCCTCGTCAAACCAGACTGTCAAATCGCCCCGGCGGCGCAGCCCTTCGTTGTATTCCGCCCAGTTGCGAACGTGGTACTTCTTCTGCTTCGCGTGCTTGTACTGGCAGCGCTTGGGATACTTCATGCTCGAACATACCTCGGCCACCACCATAGGCGGATTTCGCTCTCAGCCAGAGCGGTGCAACAACGCCACTTCGCCCCGAGACGCTGGCCGCGTTGAGGCCCATCGTCAAGGCAGCCACCAGCGGCCATGCGATGCCGTTGCCCGGATTCACCGAATACTTTCTAAGCATCAGGAACACCTGGATCGGCGCGGTGGGCTGGCTCATTGAGGGAACCGAGGGCCGAGTCATGGTTCGTTGCGTGACGGCCTGGACGGTCGGGGGCGCAGCGAAGGGCGTGCGCTGGTTGGCGGCGGAGCTACCGGCGGAGCTGGACTTGCCCTGTTGTTTGGTCAGGCTTGGAGTACCACTGCTTGAGGACCCCGCCGCGGCAAGTTTGCTTGATGATGCTGAGCGGTGCATTGGCTGGGCGTTGCTACCCACCGCGCCCTAGCCTTTTTACCGGCATTGTCAAGTTGAGGCTGACGGCCGTTTCTGATGCCCAGCATGGTGGGTTCACCACGGGCTTGAGCCCAGTATCTTGGGGGTCGGTCTGCTAGCTTTTTCATCAACTTGACAGTTGTGATCCGCAAAAAAGAAGATCGCCATGCAGAGCGCGCCCGATCACGGCCGTCTGCGGCGCACGGCGGTGTGCCGGGAGGCCCGGGGCGGGCGCGCACGGCGCTCGGGATGCCTGATAGCGAGGTGACCGGATGATGGGAGTCGGGGTCAAGCGAGCTCTCGGCCTCTATCGGAGTTGTGCACCAAGGCAGCAAGACGCTGCTGATCGGCGACGCGCTCATGGCGGCAGGCACCGGCTCGGCGAACTGCCCCACGGTCGCAATCACCGACCACGTCGCCGACCCGGCCTCCCTGGAGCAGGTGTTCGACGACCCGAACTGCTTCTCGTTCAGGGAGCGGTTTCCAGGCGGTTTCACCCCGAACTTCGGTGGCGAAGCGACGGACGTGTCACTCGTTGTCGGCGTCCGTGGCTTCACTGCGGCCGGCTTCGTCTGGGACGTGAGCGGCTCGGTCGGGGCTCACGAGACTGATCTGTTCATCTCCGACACCGTCAACGCCTCGCTCGGTCCCGACACGCCGACCGCGTTCGATCTCGGTAGCAACCGGCAGCGGGAGACCGGCGTCAACTTCGATGTCTCCTACGCCGCTACCGAGATGGTCAACCTCGCCGTTGGCGCGGAATGGCGTGACGAGCAGTACCAGACTACCGAGGGTCATCCGACATCGTGGACAGTCGGTCCCTATGGACGCGGGCAGGGCTTCTCGGCCGGTTCCAACGGCTTCTTCGGCTACGGGCCGCTCGCCGCGGGCACCTGGAACCGGAGCAACGTCGCGGTCTACGGCGATCTGGAGCTGAACGACCCAGACGACGGCTGGACCCTCGGAGCCGCAGTCCGGGTCGAGAACTTCGAAGATTTCGGCACGACGACGAACGGTAAGGTCTCCGGCCGGCTCGGTTTCGTGCGCGCCAGCGTGAGCAGTGGCTTCCGCGCGCCGACCCCAGGCCAGCAGAACGGGTTCAACATTGCGACCATCTTCGACCCGGCGCTCGGCGATCTAGTGAACAACGGCACCATCCCGTCGAACTCCCCGGTGGCGGCACTTCGCGGCGGTGTGCCTCTGCGTCCCGAAACGTCGATCAACTACACAGCCGGAGTGGTTTTCGATACCGGGCTGTTCAATTTCACGGCCGACTACTTCCGCATCGACGTCTCGGACCGGATCGGCATCACGAGCAACTTCACTCTCGAGAATGACGAGATCGACGCGCTGCTGGCGCAGGGTGTGGACGCCGCACGCGACCTGAAACGATTCAGGTTCTTCACCAACGCGTTCGCCACCCGGTCGCAGGGCATCGACCTAGTCTCGACCTTCACGCCGATCGCCCTGCGGGGCAACACCGTCATCAGCGCCGTCTTCAACTACACCGACACCAAGGTGACCAACAACGACCAGGGACTGCTCAACGACCGGCGGCTCACCGAGTTAGCCTACGCGCTGCCACGGACCCGCTGGAATATCGGCCTCACCCAGCGGATGGGGCGCATGAGCTTCCTCGGCCGGGTCAACTACTACGGCGGCTGGTACGACTACGACAGCGGATTCGCCAGGCTCTACACGCCATCGGGCGGTATCGACAACGGCTTCTTCGGAGGCAAGCCGGTCGTCGATCTGGAGTTGACCATTGACGCCGGCGCCAGCGCGACGGTGACGGTTGGTGCCCAGAACGCGTTCAACACCTACCCGGACGAGAGTGCGCGCGCGATGTCCGTCGGCGAGAAGTACAGCGAGTACACGCCATGGGGCTTCAACGGCGCCTACTACTACGTGCGACTCGGGTACGGATGGGGCAGTTAGTCAACCGTCCCGGCGCGCCGACCTTGAGCTCGTTTGTGTTTTTGGACACGATGCGCTCGCGACCTTCGCCGCGCGCTAAATGGAGCGTAAGCGCTTTTTTTCGCAAAGGGATACGTACACATCACCAACAGTAAACAGCGCAAGCACCCGTCCTGTGCCAAAACTCGGCCCTTTGAAATAGACCACAAATCAGCAGCTTAGACGCCCTTGGAATCCGCGCGGAAGCGAGGGTATTTCACGCCGCAGGGCTGCCTTCCGACCCCGTCCTGTGCCAAAACTCGGCCCTTTTGAAATAGACCATAAATCAACAGCTTAGACGCCCTTGGAATCCGCGCAGAATCCAGGGTATTTCGCGCCGCAGGGCTGACTTCCGACCCATAGGCTGGCGGATGAATAAATAGAAGGCACAGGCTTTGAGTCGGCTCGAGCCAAGCTCGCTCAGCTTGTGAGGGTCGCTTTCTCCCGCAATGATCCCTCGGATAATCGCTCGCCCGCTTACTCCTAAATTGCTGCTCATCACGCTCGTCAATTTGATGTTCGCATCTTCCAACGTCTTTTGAATCCGTTGGGTCTCCCGAGCGATTTCTCGAACGAACTGCTTTCGCGTTCGGGTCAGCTCTCGCAGTTCCTGGATCGGTGTTGGCGGAACGAAGCTAGTCCCATGGATCTTTGATTACTATACAAAGTTAGGCTTTTCGCCAGCCCATAAGATTCATAAGATTCATGCACTTAGAATGGTTTCGGCAAGCTCTGCTTTATCTAGTTTGTTCTGATACAGGGGACTAGCACGAATGAGACTATGGGCAAGCAAATCCGCTATCCAGAAGGCATCACTGATATCGCTCTTACGACCCGGCATGTTCTTGACGTGGGCCGGTTGTGCCAACACCAACTCGAAATGACCTTCGAGCACATGCCACACCGGCTTCCAATACACTCCGGTCGCTTCCATCGCTACAATCGTGCAACCGCTCTGCCCCAGCCAATCCGCCATTTTCAGCAATTCGCTCGTGGCTGTACCGAACACACGCGTCTCGCGCACCACCTTCCGCTTCAACGCAACCCGCACGCAAGCCGTAATCGATTTCTGGTGGACGTCCAATCCGGCGCATCGCTTATGAACCACTCTCATCGCAGCCTCCTTCACGTCGCACCGGCGTGGAGCCCACGAACTTGTAATCTAATAGACGCGCTCAACAATCCCAGCTGGATAGAAAACGCAATTTGGGGTACGCGCAGGACTCCCAGCCAAACTTGACAACGGGCTCAGCCGCACCAACGTTGAGCCGACCTCTGAGCTGGTGCCACCTACAGAGACTACCGCGTTTCATTCATTCGGGGTGGCTGTCAGGCCGTGGAAAACTTGACAGTACCAATTTAAGTGAGTTTTTACGAGATACCTAAAGTAATTCCTAAGCAAATCTGTAAAAACCATTGTAAACAAGAGATCTTTCATGTAAAGTTCGAAGTTACCGTGGATGGACTCTTCGGCAAGAGCATTCACCGAGGTTAGATACCAACCAGGACGGGTTAGCATGGGCCAGGAAAGCATTCGAAGAATCCTCACCATCGCGCTCCTGACCCTGCCCTTGTCCGTCGCTACGGCTGCTGTACGGCTTCTTCGTCATCGAGCACGGCCGTCGCCATATCTTGCACTTCAACGCGACGTACAACCCCACGTCAGCGTGGGTGATTCAACAACTGCGCGAGGCGTTCCCATACGACACGGCACCACGATACTTGGTCTTTGACCGCGACGCGATTTTCAGCCCTGCAGTGGTGGAGTTCATCAGGGCCATGGGCACAAAGCCTGTTCGCATTTCTTATCGCAGCCCTTGGCAAAACGGTACCGCCGAACGCTGGATCGGAAACTGCCGCCGCGAGATGTTAGAGCATGTAGTTGTCCTCAGTGAGCGGCATCTCGTCCGGCTCATGCGCTTGTACATCAGCTACTACCACGAGGACCGTTGCCACTTGGGTCTCGACAAAGACACCCCGAACTCAAGACCCGTCACGCCCCGACCATCACCGACCGCAAAAGTCGTCGCGTTGCCGCGAGTGGGTGGGCTCCACCACCGCTACGAATGGCGCGACGCCGCCTGAGCCAGTTTAGTCGCTGCGCGTCGATTGCTGGGGTCCCTCGCGATTGCGTTGTCCAGCTCCGCGGCCCATTGATCGCGCGATCTCGGCAAGTGCCCGCGCGCGCCGACCCGGGTTTCTTCGTTCGTCGTAGGGCCACCAGCGGTACCATTCCCGCTGGATCAATAATGATGAAGGACACGTACGACGATCGCCTGCTAGAAGTTGTAGGTAAGGCTCAGATCGAGGAACGTGTCGTTCCGCATCGCGTAGTGGAGATCCGCTTCGTCCACGCTGAGAAGCACAATCGCTTCCGTACGCACGGACCACGCATTGGAGAGGCGCCGGCCGAATTCGAGCGCCAGCGTGCGCGTGGCGCGGGCCACGTCAGTGAGATAACCAGCGGTTATCTCGGTGCTCAGGACATCATTGAAAGCGAGACGCGAGCCGAAGAAAAGGTCGTTCTCGAGCGTGTTAGGCGAACGGCTTGGGGTTGCGTTGCGGCCTCGCCCGTCGTAGTGCGTATTCCGGGGCATCGTGAACGCAGATTCCAGCCGAAGGTGAACATCCATTCCAAAGCATCGTGAACACGGATTCCGGGGATCGTGAACATCGATTCCGGGGAAGGTGAACACGGATTCCAGGCAACGTGAACGCCGGTTCCGGCATCGCGAACGCTCATCGATAGCACGTTTCAAGGCAACTCTAGGTCGTACCCGGAAGGAGGACGATCTAGGAAATGGCAGCTAAGAGGTTATCGATGAGAAAAATACGAGAGGTTCTAAGGTTAAAGTACGAGCTGGGTTTTACTCACCGCATGATCGCAAAGGCACTTCGCGTGGCGGTTGGAACGGTGAGTGAGTACCTGGCCAAGGCGAAGAAGGGTGGTCTGAGCTGGCCGCTCCCGGAGGAGCTGAGCGACGGGGAGCTGGAGGCAGGGCTGTTTCCGCCGCCGGGCTCGTCTGGCGCACGGCCGGGTCTGGACTATGCCCACATCCACGAGGAGCTGAGGCGTCACCGAGAGCTGACGTTGCTGCAGCTGTGGGTGGAGTACGCGGAGAATAAGCCGGGAGCGTACGGCTACAGCCGTTATTGCGAGCTGTACGGTCAGTGGAAGAAGAAGCTGAACCCGACGATGCGTCAACGGCATCGAGCAGGCGAGAAGACATTCGTCGATTTTTCGGGGAAGAAGCCTCACATCGTCGATCCGAAAACGGGAGAGCTCGTCGAAATGGAGCTGTTCGTCGGGACGTTGGGCGCGAGCAGTTACACCTACGTCGAAGCGACACTGAACCAGTCGCTGGAATCGTGGGCGAAGGCCCATAAGGGGATGTCGGATTACTTCGGTGGCAGTACGGAGATCTGGGTTCCGGACAACTTGAAGAGCGGCGTGGATTTGGTGGACCGTTACGAGCCAGGGATCAACCGGACGTACGAAGAGATGGCGACGCATTACGGTGCGGTTGTGGTCCCGGCTCGGGTGTTCAAGCCGAAAGACAAAGCGAAGGTGGAGTCGGCAGTGCAGGTGGCGCAGCGCTGGATCCTGGCGGTGCTTCGTCATCGCACGTTCTTCAGCCTGGCGGAACTGAACGAAGCCATCTGGGAGAAGTTAGAGGTCCTGAATGCGCGTCCGATGCAGAAGCTCGGTGTGAGTCGGCGGGAGTTGTACGAAAGGCTAGACCGGCCCGTACTGAAACCGCTACCGCAGGAGAGCTACGAGTTATCGACGTGGAAGCGGTGCAGAGTGAACATCGACTACCACGTGGAGGTGGAGAACAACTTGTACAGCGTTCCCTATCAGCTCATTCACGAGAAAGTCGAGGCACGGGTGACGGCCTCGGTGGTGGAGGTCCTGTTCAAGGGAAAGCGCGTCGCGTCGCATCCCCGCAAGAAAGGAAAGGGGCACTACTCCACGAACCCGGAGCATATGCCACGTTCGCATCGGGAGCACCTGGAGTGGACGCCGTCGCGGCTGCTCCACTGGGCGGAGCAGTCAGGTCGCGCCACGGGAAGGCTGGTTGCGGGGATTCTAGAGAGTCGGCCTCACCCGGAGCAGGGATTTCGCTCTTGCCTGGGAGTCATGCGACTAGGCAGCCGCTGGGGCAGTGAGCGTCTCGAGGCCGCTTGCGCACGAGCGGAAGCTTTGAGCTCTTACAGCTATCGCACGGTGAAAAACATTCTCTCGGCTGGTCTGGATCGTGTGGTGCTCGAATCGGACGCCGAAGCGAAACCGCGAGAGGAGCACGAGAACATCCGAGGCGCGGATCACTACGAAGGAGGAGAGTCCCGATGCTGACACCCGAAACGATAGAAAAGATGAACGCCATGAAGTTGTTCGGCTTGGTGTCCGCGTTCGAAACCCAGTTGAGCTCGAGCGAATACAAGGAGCTGAGCTTCGAGGAACGTGTGGGACTCCTGGTCGATGCCGAGTGGACCGCCCGCGAACAGCGTAAGCTTTCTCGACGACTGCGAGCGGCAAAGCTCCGCTATCCGGCATGTTTGGAGAACGTGAACTTCCAAGCGCCTCGAGGCTTAAACCGCGAACAGATCTTGAGCCTGGGCAACTGCCGCTTTGTCGGTGAGCGCCATAACCTGCTCATCACCGGCCCGACGGGGATTGGCAAATCGTTCTTGGCTTGCGCCTTCGTGGAGCGGGCCTGTCGTCGCGGCTTCACCGGATGCTACGTGCGAGCACCGCGCTTGCTCCACGAGCTCGCGGTCGCTCGTGGTGATGGTTCCTACGCCCGGCTTTTGACGAAACTCGCCAAGCTGGACTTACTGGCTATCGATGATTGGCTGCTTCACCCGCTGAAAGAATCGGAGAGACGGGATCTAATGGAGGTCATCGAAGACCGCGCCGAGCGTGGCTCCACACTCATCGCGACCCAGATTCCGCTCAAGCAGTGGCACGAAGCGATTGGCGACCCAAACCAGGCAGACGCTATCTGCGATCGCATTCTCCACAGCGCGCACCGCATCACTCTCAAAGGAGCTTCTCTGAGAAAGACCAAGGCTGCGCCAAAGGCATTTGACAACGCCGATGCATGAGCGAGCGAGGGACCACAGCGTCGATGCGATAAAAACGGGTGAAACCGCCAAACCCGGGGTACCAGACGATGCGGCGCCAAAACGACGCGCGAGAATGCCTCAGGAAGCGTCTTCTCGAGCCAGGCCATACCCCAGCAACCCCCCGAAACCAGCCCCACATCGCCCGGGGTTCGGCCGCGGCAGGTCGCTGCCTACGGGAGCGGGAAGGTCGCTTCGCGTCTTTCCTTACGCCCGCTCCCTCCGGCACCGACCTGCCGCCCCTTGCTACACAACACGCAGGTAAGATAGGTTCACGTTTTCAATCAGTGGAAAGGAGGTCACCCAACACTTCATCGCTTCGATGAGCGTTCGGCTTCACCGGATTCGCTGTTCAGCTTGCTCTGGATTCGGCGTTCACGATGGCTGGAATACGCATCGTAGTTCCATTCGCTGATCACGCTGAGATCGACCACCGATCTAGCCACCGAGTAGAATGTGTACTCGCCGCCGAAAACGGTAGCGAAGTAGTCTCTTCTACTCCCGACAGGTTGCGTGCCCCCGCGCGCTGAATCGCCTCCGGCTTCAAGAGCCAGGAGCCGGTCGTCATCTGGGCGTCCACCCCGAACTGGCGGATCTGCGCGTAGTCGTCCTGTGCCAAAACTCGCTGTGCCTTCTATTTATTCATCCGGGCGCCCCAAACTTGATTAGTCTCCGGTCTGCCGGCACCATGCCTGCTTGATTTCGTCGTTTGTTCGCGCTCTCATCTCCGCCTTCAAGGCTCGTCGCGAGCTGGCTCTCGACAATGTCGCTCTTCGGCAGCAGCTCGCCGTCCTCCGCCGTTCGGTGAAACGGCCGCGGCTCTCGAACGTCGACCGCGGGTTTTGGGTAACTGTAGAGCCTAAGGGCCCTTGGCCCAGTCGCTAAGCTGCTGATTTATGGTCTATTTCAAAAGGGCTGAGTTTTGGCACAGGACGGGATTGGGTACGCATCCCCGAGGCTCCGACTAATCCCGAACGAAGGACCGTTGCGCCCCGATTCATTGGAGCAGGTGACGAAAACCTGCTACTCTCGTCGTTTCTAGAAACAACGACTTGGACCTGCGGTGGGTCTTACAATATGGACGCGGACACGGCCAAGAACTCATCTCCAAACAACGGCAAACTCTGTCCGCCAGCCGAGCCGGGGCGGTGGATTCACGTTTCCTACATAGGCTGTCTAGGCTGTCTCATTTATGTCATCCTTCTACCCATAGGTGGACTGCCTAACTATTTTCCTCAACAAACCCTCCTAGCCCACGCAGCTCTCGCGATCGTGCTGGTTTCGATAATCTTGGAGCAATACTTTAGTTACGGTACTAGAGTTCACAAGCAACGGCTGGAGGACTGTAGCGTCGTGGAGGCTACTATCGTCGAAGCACGAACCGTAGCTCCGCGGCTAACGGAACCCGAAGTGAGACCGCACGATTACGATCGGAAGCAAAAAGAACTGCAGGAAGAGGCCACTAGACTGGAAGATATAGGAAGTGAGTGTTGGACGGAGTATCAGATCCTGCCGCTAAGCCAAATGCTTGTGGAATTTCTGGCCATTGATGACTTGAAAGAGCAAGCTAGGTCAAGCCTTTCTGATATCGAGGAATACGCGATCGACATTTCGTACCCATTGGATATCCGTAGGTACGATCGTTGGGAAGAGCGAATCAACAACAAGATGGGCGAGATTGAGAAAGCGCGTGACCAACCCAAGGGAGTCGATCCTGACATTGCACAGGACGACGCCGCCGAACCTTTACGGGCCGCTCTCCGGATGCTTCTCGAGCACGTCGCTGGCTACGAAAAGTACTGGGTTGAGGGAAGCGCATATCTTCGTAGTCTCATCACGTGTTCAGCGGTAGCGATCCCTGTTTTCGTAGCAATGGGACTGCTACCGCTTTGGCATCCGGGCGGGGACGGCCGGCTCGATTGGTTGCATTGGGCTCAGTTGGGAATCGCAGGTGCATTGACGGCCGTGTTGCTAGATTATCGGAGATCTGATGTCGTTGAAGTGGGCGTGACGGAGGGCCGAAAGGAACTGTGGCGTGCCGTCACAGGTTCAGTACTGGGGTCAGTTGCTGGCCTTCTCGTCTACGGCATGTTGCTCGGCGGCCTACTGGAGGGCAACTTGTTCCCTGAAGTATTGTTCTCTGAAACAGGAAGTGACACGTTGTCGCATGCGGGACGGTCCTTCTTCTGGGCCCTCTCAGCAGGATTCACTTTCGAAAAGGTATTCGAACGTGTTCGTGGCGCACTGGGGCCAAATCAATGAAGGATCAACAAGTTCTTCGTTCTATTGACAAGAGTCCTGGCGAGCGGGTCGCGCACGAAGTGTATGGAGAGGAGCTCATTCTCGATCTGCACGGCTGCCAAACCGAGCGGTTTACACGAGCCGAGATTGCGCGCTTCTGCTCAGAGCTGTGTGAATTGATCGACATGGAACGGTGCGATCTGCATTTTTGGGATGATGTAGACGTGCCTGTAGGTGAACGCCAAACGCACCCCAAGACAAAGGGAACGAGCGCTGTGCAGTTCATCCTCACGAGTACGATCGTCATCCACACGCTGGAGCTGATGGGTTCCGCGTATGTCAACATTTTTTCGTGCAAAGAATTCGATTCAGACGAAGCAGCCCGTTTTACGGCGAAGTGGTTTGAATCCACTGACTGGACAACCACCGTAGTAACCAGACGCTAACGGGCATCAGACTGGAGGTAAGAATGGCTATGTTGTTGTTCGAGGAGCAATTTGAGGCTTCGGTGAACGTGAGGCATAACGGTCTTCTCGGACACCTCCGCGAATCCAGCGCACGGCAGTTGTCGAAGGACCTCGTAGCGGTCAGATTCGTGGTCACCTCTAGTACGTCGTCGGGTTATCAATGTGAGCTCGGGGCCATAACCGGCCTTGATGAAACCAGACATCGGTCAATCAGCTCCATCTTTAGATTCCAACGCCGACTCACCGAGAATGCCCAAGAGTTCAACGTCGTGCTTATGGTTCCCACAGGTGTGGGCTCGGAGATAGGCGGGCACGCCGGCGATGCCGCCCCAGTTGCCAGAATGCTGGCGGAAGTGTCCGACACGATCCTTCTTCATCCGAACGTGGTGAACGCGTCCGATGTCAACGAAATGCCAGAGAATGCCCTGTACGTTGAGGGAAGTGTACTGTGCCGCCTATTGATGGGCACAGTTGGGCTGCAACGAGTACGCTCGAATCGTGTTTTGGTCGTAATCGATGCACACAGCGACGAACTTTTTGTGAACGCAGCCGTCAATGCTGTCAGTGGCGCTCGAGCCGCCTATGGTCTCTCATGTGCTGAGGTCGTCTGCCTTGATCCGCCGGTGAAACTCCTAGCACGCTACGCTGCGTCTGGCAGGGCAGCGGGCCGCGTCGAGGACTTGGAAGGTTTGATCCAGCTACTCGATGATCGTGCTGGACAGTACGATGCCGTAGCCATCTCATCAGTTATCGACGTACCTGCGGAGTTTCACCAGGGCTACTTTGACGCGGGCGGGAAGATGGTAAATCCGTGGGGCGGAGTCGAAGCCATGCTAACGCATTCACTGTCAAGCCTTTATAACTTGCCCACAGCTCATTCACCGATGTTCGAGTCTCGAGAGATCGCCAACATGGACCCGGGAATTGTCGACCCCCGAATGGCGGCGGAAGCCGTGTCGGCGACTTTCCTACAATGCACCTTGAAGGGTCTTCAAAGAAGCCCTCGCCTCGTTACAAGTCCACAAGCGATGAACGAGTCAGGGGTGTTCACAGCTTCGGACGTCTCGTGTCTCGTGATCCCAGACGGATGCTTAGGGCTCCCGACGCTCGCGGCGCTAGAACAGGGTATTCCAGTGATCGCCGTCCGAGAGAACCGCAACAAGATGAAGAATGATCTCTCCTCACTGCCCTGGGCTGCCGGCCAGTTTCATCAGCTCGAGAACTACTGGGAGGCAGCAGGAGTGATTGCGGCGATGCGCGCCGGGATCGATCCAGTTTCAGTCCGGCGGCCACTCGCCCGAACAACAGTGTCGAAGTTTGTTGCTTCCGATATGACTCGCGCCGGAAGACGCGGGTCGTATAATCTTTAGTGTCCCTTCCGGGGATGGTAGAGACCTGTGCCTTCTATTTATTCATCCGCGCGCACCGAATTTGACTAGTCCCTATACAAGCGCGATTGTGAGAAAAAAATAGGCCAGGGAAGAGAGACATCCTTTCGAGGCCTGCTAGCAGGAAAGCCGCTGCACGGCCTCGTTCGGCTACCCCGTCCTGTGCCAAAACTCCAGCCCTTTCGAAATAGACCACAAATCAGCGGCTTAGACGCCCTTGGAATCCGCGCAGAATCGAGGGTATTTCGCGCCGCAGGGTTGTCTTCCGACCCCTGGGCTGCGGGTGGCGAGCGAAGGCCCACCGGGGGTGCGCACGGCTGGCTCAAATCGGCTGCGGGGCGAGCTACGGGCAGTGAAACTGCGCACCCGGAAGTCGTAAGGTCAAAATACTCAGGATCCGTCCCGCTTCCCGTGGAAATAAGAATGGCGTAACCTCCGGTTAAACAAAACGAAACCGCGCCTGGAAAGGCGAGGAGGAGGATTACGCCATGAAGAAGCCTACCACCATATCGAAGGAGTCTGTAAGCGAGTATCGGGAGTTCGTCCAACTTCGGCTGCGTAAGCGGGTACTGGAGGCAATCGAGGTCGTGCTCGAGGAAGAAGTCGACCAAGCGCTGGGGTGTGGTAGCTACGAGCGTGCGGAAGACCGCCGTGGATATCGCAACGGAGCCGAAACCCGTCGCGTGACGACGTCGGTGGGGACTCGGCGAGCTCCGGGTGCCACGAGCCCGCGTGCGAGACGAGGAAACGGGAGAAACGACAGAGTTCAGGAGCGAGCTGTTGCCCCGGTACGCGCGCCGGACTCGTGAGGTCGACGAGGCGATCTTGGGGACGTACTTGTCGGGCGCGAATAGCCGCCGGATCCGCAAAGCGCTGAAACCACTGCTCGGTGAGGAGCACCTATCGAAGAGCGCGGTGTCTCGCGTGGTTAGCCGGCTGAAGGAGCGCTTCGAGGAATGGCAGAACCGTGCTCTCAGCGAGGAGGTCTACGCGATCGTTTACCTGGACGGCTTCCACCTGAAAGTACGGATGGCGAAACGTGTGATCAGCGTACCCGTACTGGTCGCGCTCGGGGTCGCGCCAGACGGGCACAAACGTCTGTTGTCATTGCGTCTGGCGGTGAGCGAAGCCTCGACGCATTGGGGCTCCGTGCTGGAGGGACTCCAGGCTCGAGGACTCCGGGCTCCCAAGCTAGTGATCAGCGACGGCCACAAGGGGCTGACGAAAGCGCTGGAGAAGTGGCCGGGGTGCCGGTTGCAGCGATGTACCGAGCACAAGCGCGCCAACTTGCTCGAACATTGCCCGGCGCACGCACGCCGTGAGCTCCGGCGTGACTACAACCGGATCGTCTACGCCAAGAACGGGATCGATGCTCGCAAAGCCTATGACGAGCTCGTCGCCAAGTGGACGCCTCTCGCGCCGGCCGTCGTCCGAAGCCTAGAGGAGGCCGGTAATCAGCTGCTGACCTTCTACGAATTCCCTCGTGCCATGTGGAAATCGATTCGAACGACCAATGCTCTGGAGAATCTCAACCGCGAGTTTCGACGCCGGACGAAAACCCAAGCGTCGTTCTCCAGCGAGGAGTCCGCGGTCGCTTTGCTGTTTGGGCTTATCGCCTCTGGCCAGATTCAACTACGACGCATCGACGGCTACCAACGTCTGAGCGAGGTTCTCGAACACGCGGAGGTTGCCGCCTGATCTGATACTCTGATGACGGAGTGGAGCGTGCCGTTCTTTTTCCACGGACCTCGGGACACATCCGAATACTCATGCGGCTTCCCGATGGTAGAAACGTAGCAACCCGCCAAGCCGTTCACGGGAGCGCACCATAGACACTAAGTAGTCTTTTTCATAAGTACAGTGACGTATATTTAAGTTGCTGAAAGAGCGCCTCTCTGGCATGATTCTGCCCATTGGAGCAGATAAATGCCTAGAGAATCGCCGTTTGACATTGAGTTGACCGTCGACGAGCACGATATCCTTGAAGAAACAGCCAGAGCATATACGTCACCGTATATCGATGTTGTTCGTGCAAAGATCATTCTGTATGCCGCCGAAGGCCTGACGAACAAGGAGATTGGAGAGCGCCTCGACACTCCGCGACAGATCGTGAGCAAGTGGCGGAAGCGTTTTTTCGACCAACGCCTGGCAGGGCTGCAAGAGCAGCCCCGCCGGGGGCGGCCCGGCCAGTTTTCCCCCCTCCGTCGTCGTCGCCGTAAAGGCTCTCGCGTGTGAGTTGCCGCACCAAACTGGACTGCCGCTCTCACGACTCAGCACCGCGGACCTCCGTCGAGCCGCGATCGACCGTGGGATCGTGGCGAACATCGGACAGACGACCATCTGGCGTTGGTTGAGTGAGGACGCCATTAAGCCCTGGACCCATCGTAGCTGGGTGTTCCCGCGCGACCCGGACTTCGAAGCCAAAGCAGCTCCCATTCTCGACCTCTACCAAGGACGTTGGCGTCGTAAGCCCTTCTCTGGAAACGAGTTCGTCATCAGCGCCGATGAGAAACCCCGTATCCAGTGCCGGCTTCGCACATACCCGACGACTTCGACGGCTCCAGGGCGGCCGATGCGCATCGAGCATGAGTACTCTCGTGAAGGCACGGTGAACTACCTTGCCGCATGGGATGTTCACCGCGCGAAAGTCTTCGGTCATTGCGAACCGAAGAGCACGATCGTCTCCTTCGAGCGCTTCGTCGGGCAAGTCATGCGTCGCAAGCCCTATCGCACCGCGAAGCGAGTCTTCTGGATCGTCGATAACGCTTCCATTCATCGCGGCAAAGCTTCTGTCGAGCGCTTCCGGCAACAGTGGCCTAATTCCGTACTCGTTCATACCCCAACCCATGCCAGCTGGCTCAATCAAGTCGAGATCTTCTTCTCTATCGTTCAAAGAAAGGTCCTCACCCCGAACGACTTCTTGGCACCCGACGACATCCCTTTCCATCTTTCCAAGTTCGAACGCTACTACGAGGACATCGCTCGACCCTTTCAATGGAAATTCACCCGCAAAGACCTCAAACAGCTGATGAAACGCCTTGCCGTATACGAACCTCGTCTTGCTTCCGCCGCTTGACCGTTGAAAAATACGTCACCGAACTTTCGGGATAGCGTACTTAGCGGCTGATTTATGGTCTATTTCAAAAGGGCCGAGTTTTGGCACAGGACGGGGTGCATTGGTACAACACGCAACGACTCTTGGAGCCGATCGGAAATGTCGCCCCCGTCGAGTACGAGATGAACTACTATCGGTCGCAGGAAGGCTCGCTAGAGATGGCGAGACTCAACTAAAACAGTCTCCGGAAAACCAAACGACGTGGGAGCTCACACCGGGCCGCATCATCAACCGATGCTACGAGCACGCCTCGACAGTGTTGACGTCCAACAAGAGCTTCGAAGAATGGGGGGCCGTCATGGGCGATGAGGTCCACCAATCAGCCTCAAACTGGCCCCAATTCCCTGTCCTGGTTTCCAGACAAGATCGCGTAGCTCCTTGTACTGGACGGAGTCATCTGCGTCTCCTCTGTAAAGCTCCGCTGGATGAATTCGAGATTTGGCCAATTCGAATTCCGCTCAGACCGAGTCTGGACCCGGAAGATCCCCCTTGATAGTCATAGTCCCGCAGCCTCGCAATGACACACTTGTTAGGTGCTGCATCAAGCGATCTGGGCCTTCAGATAGTTTACGAACGATGTACATGAAAGTAGAAAGTAACGAGCGTCCGCCGCAGTGAGTGTTGGTTCGTCGAGCATCGCATGACGGATGCCGTCCGCGTCGCTCGTGTATCCGTACAGCTTAATGAAGCCATCCTTCAGCGCCTCCCCTCTGTGCCAACCTCCTTGAGACACTTCGCCCCTTGAAATTAGTGTAGAGGGCGGAGGAGGATCATGAATGACTACGTTGATTGAGAGAATGACCCCGGCGGGATCGGAAGGAGCCCGTAGGGCGACTGCAGATCGCGCCGGCCGCGATGCGGCAGGGGTCCCGGATCCCGAAGTGAGTGAGCAAGCGAAGCGTCGACGCTTTACCGCAGAGTACAAGCTGCGGATAGTGCGCGAGGCCGATGCTTGCAAGGGTGACGGGGATGTTGCGGCTCTTCTGCGTCGAGAGGGACTGTACTCGCCGCATCTTTCGAGTTGGCGTCGCCAACGTGACAAGATTGCCAAGGCGGGGTTGACATCGAGGAAGCGAGGACGGAAGGCGAAGGCAGAGGATCCACGGGTCAAGGAGCTCGAGCGCGAGAACGCGCGATTGAAGCATCGCCTGGCTCGGGTGGAGACGATGCTAGAGATCCAAAAAAAAACCTCCGAACTTCTGGGGATCCCCCTGAATCCACCAGACAGCGACGAGAACGATTGATGGTGGCGGCCGAGGAGCTGGCGGGACGAATTGGACAGACGGCGGAAGCCTGCGAGGCCCTTGGAATAGCTCGCTCCACGTTGTATCGCAGGCGCCAGACGGTGACGTCCAATGCGAAACGCCGCCCTCGGTCGCACCGAGCCCTCGATGTGACCGAACGTGAGCTGGTTCTCGGTGCCTTGCACTCCGAGCGGTTCGTCGACAAGGCGCCCGCTCAGGTGTGGGCCACGCTCCTGGACGAGGGAATCTACTACTGCTCGATCCGCACGATGTATCGGATTCTGGCGGAGAACGGAGAGGTCCGAGAGCGCCGGAACCAGCTGCGACATCCGAATTATCAAAAGCCGGAGCTGCTGGCCGAAGCGCCGAACCAGGTTTGGTCGTGGGATATCACCAAGCTGCGTGGCCCCGTCAAGTGGACCTACTACTACCTCTACGTGATTCTGGACATCTTCTCCCGTTACGTGACCGGGTGGATGTTGGCTCGACGAGAAAGCGCTGAGCTCGCTCGTCGTCTCATCAGCGAGAGCTGCCGCAAACAGAACATCGAACCAGACCAGCTCACCATCCACGCCGACCGTGGCAGCTCGATGCGAAGCAAGTCCGTAGCTATGCTCCTGGCTGACCTCGGCGTTACCAAGACCCACTCCAGACCTTACGTCTCGAACGATAACCCCTACTCCGAGTCCCAGTTCAAGACTCTGAAGTATTGCCCTCAGTTTCCGAGCCGTTTTGGTTCCATCGAAGACGGCCGGCTGTTCTGCGGCGGCTTCCTCGACTACTACAATCACGAACGCCGGCACGCGGGAATCGGCCTCATGACACCGGCCGCCGTTCACGATGGTCTCGCGGAACAGCTCACCACTGCCCGGCGCCAAATCCTCCTCGAAGCTCATCGGGCTCATCCCGAACGCTTCGTTCGCGGAATGCCACAGCCCCCCGTTTTGCCTCCTCAGGCCTGGATCAACCCGCCGCCGGAGAAAACGACGCGCCAGGAGGCCGCCGGAGCCACTTTCTCGAGGTGGTCCACACCTGGGGTACCCCCGGATTCAGGCCAACGCGACCAGATCTCGCCGCACGCAGACGGTGACCGCCCCGGGCCCACGAGTCTTACTGCATTGATTGAGGCTCACTAAATGCAGTCCGCGGGTGTCTCAAAGTTGTTGACACGTTCCGCTCATGCAGCAATCCATTCTTTTCTATCGCCTTGAGAGCGTCACTCAACGTGGCCTTTGGCTTTTCCGAAACAATTCTGGCCATGCTTTCGACTGCCAAGATTGACTCTTTGATTGAGTTCCTATAGTCAGGGTTCTCGCGTTTGGCGTACAGGTCCAATGCCTGTTGTATGTGAGCGCCAACGCCAGCGAACCGGGAGTCCGCAAGAACCGTTTCCAGCATTTCGCGTTCTTGGGCATTTGTTATGTCTGTGATGTGTCCAGACACAAAGCGGTATCCTGACAACTCCCGCTCAAGAGTACGGTTGAAGGATTCGAGTTGCAGTTCGGATTTGAAGTACCCAACAACAAATTCGAGAAAGTCGTACACTTCAAACCACTCGCACCCAAAAAAATGCTCTCGAATGTGTGCCAGAATTAGGTCGTTATCCTTGGGCCTCGAATCAATTGGTTTCTTGAAGAAGTCAGACCACAATGCTTCGCTGAATAATTCTATTAAGCCGTGGTTCAGGGACTGATCCTGGAGCCATAGCTCCACGGTGAGTGTGTTCCAGAGAGAATTCCGTAGTTCGGAATTCATCGAGTCAATCTGGATGACTTCCGAGACCGGCTTGAGTCCCTTCCGATGACTGAATGGCTTCATTTTCGCAACAGATTCTCTCAGGTCCAGGCGGCGCGCGTTGGCGACGATCTCGTTGCCATGAAACGCCTCGTGTCGACCACCGCACGCCGTCGTGTCCGAAAATACGAACGGAGCCGGAAAACTCGAATCCTAGAGGCGTTCTCAAAATTCGCAGAGACCAGCCGACGTGGCACTGGCTCTGTGATAGGCGCTCCCGAGCAGACCTCTTATTCTAGCTCCCATTGCCAACCAAGCCTAGACACCTGTGCCTTCTATTTATTCATCCGGGCGCCCCAAACTTGATTAGTCTCCGGTCTGCCGGCACCATGCCTGCTTGATTTCGTCGTTTGTTCGCGCTCTCATCTCCGCCTTCAAGGCTCGTCGCGAGCTGGCTCTCGACAATGTCGCTCTTCGGCAGCAGCTCGCCGTCCTCCGCCGTTCGGTGAAACGGCCGCGGCTCGCGAACGTCGACCGCGGGTTTTGGGTAACTGTAGAGCCTAAGGGCCCTTGGCCCAGTCGCTAAGCTGCTGATTCATGGTCTATTTCAAAAGGGCTGAGTTTTGGCACAGGACGGGGGTGAAGTCAGTCAAAGAGGAATGTCTCTCGAAGCTCATCCTGTTCGGCGAGAAGTCGCTCCGTCATGCGCTTAGGGAGTACGTCGTCTACTATCACCACGAGAGGAATCATCAAGGCAAGGAGAATCTACTGCTGTTCCCAGCCAGCGACCAGTTACCTCAGTCCGAGCGCAAGGTGTGCTCCCGTGAACGGCTTGGCGGGTTGCTACGTTTCTACCATCGGGAAGCCGCATGAGTATTTTGACCTCACGGAGTGATCAGACTTACCGAATTGTCTGGTCGGGTGGCGTCAATCCGCTGCTCAATTACATCAGCCATGCTTTATCGCACTTTCCCCTTAGTGCCGAACTACTACGTTCGCCGTCCAGTTCGCAGAGCCAAACCACTCGGCCGTAAACTGAGCCGCTTCATCCGTCGAATTTCTTGCACGAGAAGATATTGATGTAGGCGGACTTCATCAAATCGAGCGTGTGAATCACAATTGTGCTCGTGAGAATGAATTGGACGGCGCTGGTTCCCTTCGTCTTGGGATCAGTTTGCTGGTCTTCGTTGGGCACACCGAGATCATCCCAAAAATAGAGATCGCAGCATTCCATGTCGATTACTTCACAAAGCTCTGAACAACACCGTTCAATATCAGCGCGTGTAAACGTGCTTGAGTCGCAGTCGTGCAAATCTAAAATGAGTTCCAATCCGTAATGATCTGTTTGTACGGTTGTTGTCATCGGCTCCGCACCAAGAAACTGTCTAACAGCCCGTCGCGAAAGTCATCCAGCAGCGAAAAATAGAGGCTGTCACCAATTCGCCGCCCCCCCGGTCATAGCCTTAGAAACAAAGTGCTTGGACTGAAGCGAATTGTCTGGCTGTATCCGTTTTTTTTGCGACGTATACTTCCATCAGAGGCTTACTAACCCTCTCCGTGTGCAAGATCGAACAGCGGAGTGTATCGCGACAATGACTTCTTGAGGGCAAAGCGTCGAGCCAATGCAAACGTCAAAGCGCCAGAACGAACCTCCTCCAAGTACTGCCACTTCTTTGGGACATCGGGGCTGTTAGCGCCCAAGCATGTCACGTACATATGTACAGCATTCTCTGTGTCTTCGATAGCCTTCAACCTGTCTTTGATCAGCGCTTCACGGATATTCAAACCCAAAATGCGAATAAACACCTTGCCTCTTTCTGATTTTTCTCTGAGTATTCCCGTCTCATCTATAGAGAGATGTTCAGCCGGTTCATCCACCAGCGGATTTAACAGGAGTGGTTGCTCATTCACCTCACCTCCCGGTTCGGTCGCATGTTTTCCATCCACCGGGAACCGCGCCCCCTTTCCTACTGGGACGCCTCCGTGCTTCTTCGCGTTGATTCGGTTGCAGTCGATGCACGCATAAAGGAGATTTGACCACTCGTACGTTAGCCAGTAATAGCCCGGATGAGGAACCTCCTCTCCACCGTTCGAATCTACCATAACGGGACTTTGATCTTCGTGAGTCACCTTGCCCTTTGGCCGATAGTGCTCAATGTCGCCTGGTTGGGTGCTCTCGATTCGACCCTCGCAGTACGCACACTTGCCAAAAAATGGCGGTCCATCGTGCTTGTAAACCGCCGTCATGCGGGAATCCTTGTACAGATTAATGAGTTGGGCATCTTCACCGTTCCGGACTCGTTCAATCACAGCATCACGTTCCAACTGGCACTCATTACACCACTCTTTCCAATCGTCGGAATCCGGTTCCACTAATTCCAGCTTAATCACGAATCGCCTTCATCAAATATCTCGGTGAGCTGTCTCCTCGCTTCGAGATCCAAAGCCTCCAGCGTCACGTTGCCACTCGTAATTGCGTCGGCAGCCAGTCTCTCTAATGTCTCTCGTACCGCCTTGCGAACGTACGCCTGAAGGGTGCTCTCGTTTTGGCTGAATGTGTCCACGAGTCCATCATGCAGCCCTTGAAGTTCTTGTTCTTCCTCTGGTGTGCGCTGGCGCTTGCTTGACAGGTCGGAATAGCGCCCCACATCTTGTGTGACCTGATCACTGGTCGTGGATACAAGACCGAACAAGTGAGAGGTCAGTACCTGGTCTGCGCGGAGATTGCGAGGGGGATACAAGTCCTTCCGCACGGTGAGGTTCGATCCCGACAGCTCCAACAGTATGAGCTGACACAGCTCGTCAGCTAGAGCTGACGAGCCAATAGCCACTAAAGGTGCGTGTGTTGTCGTGATGAATTGAATGCCAGGAAACTCCTTGGCAAGTCGGCCGATGATTACCCTTTGCCAGTAGGGATGCAGATGTTTTTCAAGTTCATCTATTAGTACTATTCCTTCAATTCGTGTCGCGAATTTATTTTGCCTGCTAAGAAGTGACCATCCAAGTAGGTCACAGACCCACGCAATTGTGGCGACGTATCCGTCACCCAATGCCCCGAGTGGTACGAACTCTCCCCACGGCCCACGAACTTTAAGACCGGAAGAATTTAGAGTTGTCGCTCCGGGAGGCAAGTTCAAAACACGATCGACGAGCGTGAGCAGTTCGTCTTGTGAGGTCTCCGCGTTACGTAGAATCCGATACAGTGCAGTTTCTGGATTCTGAAGGCGCGAGTCGTAGTTGAAGAGAGAATAAACAGCGTCGACTACGCGATATTTTTCATATACTTCGTTTCCCACAGATCGGACGGCTGCGCCGTATCCGCAAGCAAACAATTGTGACCGCGGGATGCCATTGGATTCGGCCTCCTGCTTAACATCTTCATTTCCATCATCGTTTTTTCTGAAAGTCGTTGTAATCGTATAGGCTATGCCTGGGTCCGTGCTGGAAAAGAGTTTGATCTCAATGATGGCTTCGCTGGAGCCCGTCCGGATGATTTCTCCAGACATTTCCGTTAGGAGGCCGGATGCTCCGGTTTCGTCGCAAAGCCCCATCGCAATCGCACGGAGAAGGCTCGTCTTACCGGTACCGTTGTCACCGAGAATTAAGGTCCAGCTTGCTTGCTCTTGGTCTTGCGACGGAGGGACCAGGTCGATCACCGTTTCCCCTTGGAAACATCGCACATCAACTAGTCGTATGCTGGATATGTAGAGCATGCTTCGTCTCGCTTTGTTGCTTAATAGAGTCCGATCCCCTCCTGCAGATTATAGAGCAGAAAACCCAGAGGCCAAAGGCTGTGATCCGCAAAAAGAAACTCGCGTATCGACGTGGGGATTGCAGTTCGGAGATTTTGTCGAAATCGGGACGATGTCCACGTCGTTTTCCTTCAGGACTTCTCGAAACTCTGTTGTGTATTTCGAATCTCGGTCGGTGATGAGGTGCGAGTAGCCTCGGAGAAAGCTGTCGTCGAACGCGGCAAGGTCGAGCGCTACTTGTTTCATGAAGACTCGGTCCGGGGTGAACTTCTGGTCGCGGTCCAAGATGAGCAATCGCTTGCCACGCAGAAAGCGCTCGAGCGGGTCGGTGAGATTCCGACCGACCTGCATCATGAACGCGCCGTCCGGCCTGGGAGTGATTCCGGCAATGTGCACTTTTCGCGAAGACAGCTCGATGACGACGAGCACATAGTAGGTCACGAGCCTGCGGACCGTGGCGACCTCGACGGTGAAAAAGTCGGTCGCAGCAATGGTTTCCCAATGGGCGGTGAGAAACGTGCGCCACGGTGTCCGTTCACCTCTCTCCGGCGCAGGCTCGATACCGTGTTCTCGCAGAATATTGGCGATGGTGCTCCTGGCTACCGTATGGCGGAGATTCGAGAGGGCACCGCGAATGCGTGTATACCTGTCCCTTCCATAAACTCGAGCTTGCATGAGATTGGCGAACTGCCCGCAACCAGGACGCTTTGGTCGTCTTCATGTAGGACGTTTTTAGAGCCGGCGTCGGCTCTACTCAGGGGTAGAGGTGTAAGCTGGTGCGAAGTCCCACAGCCATTCCGAGCAGGTCGGACTCAAGCAGCGCTTCGAGTGTAATAATGATGGAGACCACCGACCTTTGGAATGGCACTGACTTTGCCCATCGCCGGTGACTCTACCCCGTCCTGTGCCAAAACTCGGCCCTTTTGAAATAGACTACAAATCAGCAGCTTAGACGCCCTTGGAATCCGCGCAGAATCGAGTGTATTTCGCGCCGCAGGGCTGGCTTCCGACCCCTGAGCTGCGGGTGGCGAGCGACAGGCCCACCGGGGGTGCGCACGGCTGGCTCAAATCGGCTGCGGGGCGAGCTACGGGCAGTGAACTTCGCACCCGGAAGTCCCTCATTAGACTGGACTTTATCGAGCACAAGAGCGAACGTTCGGTGATGCCGCAGGATACAGGGGTTGGCCGGAACGTCGTTTTGGACGGTTTGGACTTCGCCAGCTTACGGCGGGTCTGGGAGCAGACCTTTGGGGCTGCTCCTCCAAGCTCGCTCTCGCGTGTTTTCCTGCGCCGCGTTCTCTTGCACGAACGCCAGTGCCGGACCCATGGCGGGCTTTCGGCCGCAACCCGGCGCGCTCTGGCTGCCATGGCGAACGAGACACCAAGCTCCGGCGCTCCCGCAGGGTCCGTTTCTGCCGGCACCCATCTCGTCCGCGAGTGGAATGGCCGGACCTACCAGGTCGAGGTACTCGACAACGGCTATCGGTTCGATGGCAAAACCTATCCGTCCCTCACTACCATCGCAAAGCGAATCACCGGCACCCACTGGTCAGGACCACGCTTTTTCGGTCTCACGCCCAAGCGCAAGGCCTAACATGAAGAAGATCCGCTGTGCCATCTATACGCGAAAGAGTGCGGAAGAGGGTCTCGAACAGGAGTTCAACTCCCTCGATGCGCAGCGAGAAGCCTGCGCCGCGTATGTCGCGAGCCAGAAAGCGGAGGGCTGGGTGCTGCTGCCAACCGTCTACGAGGACGCGGGGCTCTCGGGAGGAACCCTGGAGCGCCCGGGCCTCCAGCGCTTGCTCGCCGACATCGACGCAGGTCTCGTCGACCAGATTGTGGTCTACAAGGTCGACCGGCTGACCCGTTCCCTCTCCGACTTTGCGAAGCTCGTCGAGCGGCTCGAGGCGGCCGGCGCGGTTTTCGTCTCGGTGACTCAGTCCTTCAACACCGCGACCAGCATGGGACGACTGACGCTGCATATGCTGCTGTCCTTCGCACAATTCGAGCGGGAGGTCACGGCCGAGCGGATCCGCGATAAGGTCGCTGCCTCCAAGCGCAAGGGACTATGGATGGGCGGCCGCGTACCGCTAGGCTATGAGAAGGACGAGCGCACGCTGCGCATCAACGAGGCTGAGGCCGAAACGGTCCGGACGCTCTATGCGCTGTACCGGAAGCACGGAACGCTCCGGCAGGTGAAGGCCGACGCGGACCGTCTGAGACTGCGCACCAAGCAACGCTTCGCCGCGGATGGAACCCGGACAGGCGGGCTGCCGTTCCGTCGCGGACACCTTCACTGCCTACTGACCAATCCTCTCTACGCCGGCCGCATCCGGCACCAGAGGTGTGTCTACGAGGGCCAGCATCCATCGATCATTGCTCCGGAGCTCTGGGACGCGGTCCAGGCGCAGCTGCAGGCAGGGGCTGCCAAACCAAGGAGACGCACGACGAAGGGCCGTGCAGCCCGTTCCCCACTGGCAGGCAAGCTCTTCGACGAGACCGGGGACCGGCTGACGCCGAGCCACACCAAAAAGAAAAACGGGCAACGGCTCCGCTACTACGTCTCCCGGCGCCTCATCCAGCACAGTGGCCAAAAGGACCTCTCCGGCTGGCGACTGCCCGCCCCGATGCTGGAACAGACCGTCTTGCATCTCATCCGACAGCATGTGGATGCCACGACCTTCTCGGCCTCGTTGATCCACACTCCGACGATGCAAGAGCTCGCCTCGGTGCGTCGCTTTTTAGACGGGCTGTGTTCCGGTACTAATGATGATAGTGCCTCGGCAGCCCCCCTGCTCCGTCTTATCCGGCGGGTCGACATCAGCCCCGGCTCTGTGTCCATCCTGCTCGACCGCAATACGTTCGCTGCTTGCCTCTCTATGGGACCCGAACGCATTCGCGAGGATGCACTCCGCATCCACGCACCGTTCCGCTTGCGTCGACGCGGCGTCGAGACCAAGCTCGTTCTGGGCAACCCCACGAAATCCGTCGACCGCACACTCCTGCGCAATATCGCCAACGCCCTCTCCTGGCTCAACCGAATCAAAGCAGGCAAAACCTATGAGCAGATTGCCACCGAAAACGCCATCCCAACGGACCGCGTGCGCAAGGCAATCCGTTATGCCTTCCTGGCTCCCGACATCGTCCGCGCCATTGTCGAAGGCCGCCAGCCCGTTGGGCTGACCTCGAGCTACCTCTTGAATCATCCGCTTCCCGACGATTGGGAGAAACAGCGAGTGCTCGTCAAAACGCTGTGAGCCTGCCAGCGCCCACTTCGTGAATGGGCTCGGTTAGCAGCAAGCTGCTCTCCGACACTGGCCTCCACCAATCAGACTCAAACTGGCCCAAATTCCCTGTCATGGTTTCCAGACTCGGATAGCTCCTTGTACTGGACCGTCTGCGGAGTCATCTTCGTTTCCTCCGTAAAACTCCGCTGGATGAATTCGAGGTTTGGCCAATTCGAATTCCGCTATTCGCCCTCTCCTCAGGCGCGATCTAGGCATTGAGCGTCTTCTCATTGTCTGCGCGATTAAGTGCAAAAAACGACACCATAAGCCCTAAAATCGCACGAAATTGCATGCTAAGGGCCTCTTTTGCTCTGTTTCTGATCGTTTTCAGCCTAGAACCAGAAGCTCCAGTCGCCCCCACTCGAGCCTGCCGACTGCGATAGCCGGAAAGGTGTCCCGTCGACGAACATTCGCTGATGAGACGTAAAGCCTTTTATAACAATAAGTAACGGCCGTAGGTGCCTCCGGAGGGTTTACGACACGGCCCTCTTTCAGGCGTCCAGGAGGTTGAGATTGCCGTATAGAAAATTTAATTGAAGCAAATTCAATTCCGGCTCGAACGACCACCCGTCGATGATGCGTGCGGGGACCAGCACGTGACGGAGGCCGTTAAATCGCTGTAGGGGAAGAGGATAGAAGGAAATGGGCACCAAGGTTGAAACCCGAGAGCACGTAAAACAGCCTTCTCCCGAAACCTGTGTACGCATCAAAAAACTCAAGAAATGCGCGAAACTCGAAACCTCCTGAATCTCCACTGGCTTTTCTGTTTGAGGATTTCCGCCAAAAGCTGGACCACTTTTTGCCGAGACCGGATAGCTCCAACCTGCACCATCCGCCACCCAGTCTGGCCAATTGTGGCACTGCAGAGACGGATGAGATTTTCCGCGCGGTTGGCGGGGTTTTGCAAGGGTAGGTGGCACCAGAGACGCGCTAGAAGGGCGGAACGGGCCTCATTTTCGGTATTCGTCTCTAATTCCGATTTTCGAGTGCCACGTTTGCGCTAAAGGGGAGAACGGGCGCTGACCGGGCCGTGCGGCGGCGGAAAAGAGGCCACCCGAGAAGCCCAGAATCGAGGCCGGGGATACCGCAGCGTAGCTCGCCTAGCACGTTCTGGTCCAAGGTGCGGCCCTGGCCTACTGGATTTCCATCTTGCCCCAGGCCCGGATCCAGGGTCTTCGCCCGGGAGCATGGAAGCCCGGCTCGGAGCACACGGTTCTCCTCTTGCAGGTAGTCGATCACATCCTGCTGCTGGCGGTTGACCCAGCCAGCTAGAACGAGCACTAGGAATTGCACGTGGTACGTCATCATGGATCTGAAGATAACACCCTCGGGCCAGACGATTGTAAAGCCTACGGCCCTTGGCCCCGGCGCAAACACAGACACTAAGCTGCTGATTTATGGCCTATTTCAAAAGGGCCGAGTTTTGGCACAGGACGGGGTATCCATATCTATCGCTCAACGTGGGGGTGGCGACTGAGTTGACTCCTTTTAAGTCGGGCAGTTCACCAGGCGCGCGCTGGAGCGCCTGGCAACTGCTTCAAACCTAGAAGGCGGAAATGGCCCGTTTCCCGTTCATCAAGGGTGTGCCTTCTATTTATTCATCCGGGCGCCCCAAACTCGATTAGTCTCCGGTCTGCCGGCACCATGCCTGCTTGATTTCGTCGTTTGTTCGCGCTCTCATCTCCGCCTTCAAGGCTCGTCGCGAGCTGGCTCTCGACAATGTCGCTCTTCGGCAGCAGCTCGCCGTCCTCCGCCGTTCGGTGAAGCGGCCGCGGCTCTCGAACGTCGACCGCGGGTTTTGGGTAACTGTAGAGCCTAAGGGCCCTTGGCCCAGTCGCTAAGCTGCTGATTTATGGTCTATTTCAAAAGGGCTGAGTTTTGGCACAGGACGGGGAACGAAAAAAGACCGGGCCGCCTGAGCGACCCGGGCTCTCGGAAAGTATGTAGCCTAGTAGTCGCCCATGCCTTCCATACCCGGCATGCCACCGGAGGGCGCGCCGCCAACGGCCTTCTTGTCTTCCTTCTCGGGCAGCTCCGCGACCAGAGCTTCGGTCGTGAGCATGAGCCCCGCGATGGAACTAGCGTTCTGGAGCGCATAGCGAACGACCTTGGTGGGATCGATGACCCCGGCGTTCACTAGGTTCTCGTACTTGTCCTTCGCCGCGTTGTAGCCCTGCGCGCCCTCAAGCTCCTTCACCTTGTTGACGATGATGGAGCCTTCTTGCCCGGCGTTCTGGGCGATCCAGCGCATGGGCTCTTCGACCGCGCGCCCGACGATACCCACACCGATGCGGACGTCATCGCCGAGGCGCTCGTCCTTCTGGAGCCTCTTGAGAACCTTGCTGGCGCGAAGGAGAGCGACCCCGCCTCCGGGAACGATGCCTTCCTCGGCGGCTGCCTTGGTGGCGTGCATCGCATCCTCGACACGGGCCTTCTTCTCCTTCATCTCGGTCTCGGTGGCAGCGCCGACCTTGATCAGAGCCACGCCGCCGACGAGCTTCGCGAGACGCTCCTGGAGCTTCTCGCGATCGTAGTCGGACGTCGTCTCTTCGACCTGAGTCCGGATCTGCTTGATGCGGCCTCCGATGTCGGACTTCTTCCCTGAGCCTTCGACGATGGTGGTGTTCTCCTTGGTGATGATGATCTTCTTGGCTTTGCCGAGTTCCTGCATCTGCAGGTTCTCGAGCTTGATGCCTAGGTCCTCGAAGATCGCTTTGCCACCGGTGAGGATCGCGATGTCCTCCATCATGGCCTTGCGGCGGTCACCGAAGCCAGGCGCCTTGATGGCGACGACCTTCAGTGTGCCACGGAGCTTGTTGACGACGAGCGTGGCGAGGGCCTCGCCCTCGATGTCCTCGGCCACGATGACCAGCGGCTTGCCGGACTGGGCCACCTTCTCGAGCACGGGCAGGAGATCCTTCATGTTCGAGATCTTCTTCTCGTGAACGAGGATGAGACAGTCTTCGAGCACACATTCCATCCGCTCGGGGTCGGTTACGAAGTAGGGGGAGAGGTAGCCGCGGTCGAACTGCATACCCTCGACGATGTCGAGGGTCGTCTCGAGCGTGCGCGCCTCTTCCACTTGGATGACGCCGTCCTTGCCGACCTTCTCCATCGCCTCCGCGATGATGCTGCCGATGGTGTCGTCACCGTTGGCGGAGATGGTCCCGACCTGCCCGATCATCTTGCCCCGGACCGGCTTCGAGATCTTCTGGATCTCGCCGACGATCGACTCGACGGCGGTGTCGATGCCCCGCTTGAGCTCCATGGGATTGCTGCCGGCGGCAAGATTCCTGAGCCCCTCGCGGTAAATGGACTGTGCCAAGACGGTCGCCGTGGTGGTGCCGTCACCGGCCACGTCGGAGGTCTTGGATGCGACCTCGCGCACCATTTTGGCGCCCAGGTTCTCGATGGCGTCCTCGAGCTCGATCTCCTTGGCGACGGTGACGCCGTCCTTAGTGACCACAGGCGAGCCGAACTTCTTCTCGAGAACGACGTTGCGGCCCATGGGGCCGAGGGTCACCCGCACGGCGGTCGCGAGCTGGTTGACACCGCGGAGAATCCCCTGCCGTGCTTCCTCATGATAAACAATCTGCTTTGCCATTTCTTAAACTACCTCCAAGCTATTCCACGATGCCGAGTACTTCGTCCTCTTTAAGGATGAGGTACTCAGTTCCGTCCAGTTTCACTTCCGAGCCCGAGTACTTGCCGATGAGCACTCTGTCGCCCACCTTCACGTCGAGCGCAACCTTCTTTCCGTCCTTCAAGGTCCGGCCCGATCCGATAGCTATGACTTCGGCCGTCATCGGCTTTTCCTTCGCGGTGTCGGGGATGATGATGGATCCGACTTTCTTCTCATCGCTCTCCTCGAGCCTCTTTACGACGATGTTGTCCCTGATCGGTGTGATCTTCATTTCTCGATTACTCCTCCTTGTTTTTCAGGACCTGTCGGCGGGGTCGAGCTCCCGACGGCGGTCAACGACTGATGGGAATCTGACGGCTTTTCTCGCTCGCCTTCTTCGGTATGGTCACCGTCAGCAGAATGCCCTTCTTGAAATCGGCCTTTACTCTGTCCGTTTCGATGCTCGTCGGGAGCTCGAACGTACGATGGAACGGGCCGTAGGAACGTTCCATCGTACGAACTGTTTCTCGTTGATGGCTTCGTTGACCGGGCGCTTGCCTTACAGCGTGACTCGATCGTCGTCGATGTGAAGCTCGATGTCGTCTTGATCTACTTCGGGGAGCTCGGCCTTGAGAACGAGGCTCTTTTCGGTTTCGTAGAGATCCATGGCGGGGGACCATGCCCCTGTGGTCGAGAACTTCCCCTCGGAGCGCGTGCGCGACAGCGTCTGATCGATTAGCCGGTTCATCCGTTCTTGGAGCGCAAGAAGCTCACGCACGGGGTCCCAATGGGCGAGTGGCATGTGTAATCCATCAACGTCGACATATTAGCACTCTACACACCCGAGCGCTAATCGTACGAGATAGTAGTTATGGGTCTACGCGGGTTCGTGTGGGTTGAAAACGGCATTTCTGGGTAATGGCGGAAGGAATGCCGCCACGATCTTCAGCTTGAGATATCCCTCGTCACGATAGCCGTAGGCGCGTCGTTGCAGAACACGGATTTTGTTGTTGACCCCTTCAACCAGTCCGAGACTGACTTTGTTCTCAGGATGACAGTAGGAGGCGATACCATCCCAATGGGACTCAATCATTCCGGCGAACTTCTGGTAGGGATGCAGGCGCTGCCATTTGAGGCTGTCTTTCCAACGTGTGAAAAAGGCGCGAGCCCCGCGTTCGGTGCGGTAATCCCAGAGTTGCCCGAAGGCCTCCTTCAAAACATAGGCGGTGTTCAGGCGCCGGTTGGCCTGGAGCAACTTCTTGAGTGCGCGGCGACCGTCCAGGCTCAGGTTCTCCCGCCGGGAAAGCAACGTGTAACGCTGCCCCTTGATATACGACCGGTCCTCGCCGCTGAGGCGTTTGTACTCACGGCGCCGGACCTCATCGAGAGCCTTTGACAGGTGACGCATGATATGAAACTTGTCGAAGATGATCCGCGCATTGGGTGCGTTGTTAATCACCGAGTTCCGGAAGGGCTTCCACATATCCATGGCGGCCAGCTTGATACGGGCGCTTTTCTTCCCGCCCAGCGCCTTGAAGAACAAATCGATGTCGGTTTCTTTGCGACCCTCACCGCCCACCCAGATGGGACGCGCCCGCTCCAGGTCGCTGACAATGACACGATAGTTATGTCCCTTGCGGATGGAGATCTCATCGATACCGATGGCCCGAGGCGCCGGCAGCCCCGCCCGCTCGACTTGCTCTTGCATGTAGAGCTTATCCAGGTCCTTCACCGTAGTGTGGTGCAGACGTTCCATCTCGGCCACCGCCTTGTTCGGCATATCCCGGCACAGCTTGCCCACATGCGTCGCAAAGCGCTGGGTGTAGCGCGGGTTGTTCGCCAGCCAGTCCAAGTGTTCTACATGCACACCACCGCACCCACGACAGTTGACGCGCCAACGCTCGTATTCCAGATAGATCCGCCAGCCTGCCAACGACAGGTCGCGGACCCGGCACACTTGCTTGTCATAGCGCCCCCGGCACCGATGCCCACAGTACGAGCACACGGCTGTTTTTTTCGCCTCTTGAGCTGGATGACGCGGGCGTATCGGTCACCGAATACACCGTTCAATCGGGCGCCAGCCACGAAACCTGGTAGCGCAAAAAGCGAGCGGATCGACTGGGGATTTTTCACTCGGTTAGCCTATCCTAAAAACGGATCACTTCTCAGCACCTGATGAAGTGCTGAATACCTTTTCCACACAATGAGTTACACTATTTCTCCGTCAGCATTCGCCCACAGATTTCCGCGTAGACCCGTAGTTATTTGGTTGTGCCTTCTATTTATTCATCCGCGCGCCCCGAACTTGATCGGTCTCCGGTCTGCCGCGACCATGCCTACATGATTTCGTCGTTTGTTCGCGCTCGGCCCTTGGCACGGCCGCAAACACAGACACTAAGCTACTGATTTATGCTCTATTTCAAAAGGGCCGAGTTTTGGCACAGGACGGGCTCGAGCCCAGTATCTTGGGGATCGATCGACTAGCTTTTCGTCAACTTGACAGCAATGGCACCGCCCGCGTGGGCGGAGGTCATCGGGAAGTGACCGAAATCGTTCGTTCACTCGAAAGTACCTTCCGAAACGTCCCGGCGCGTGGGTCTTGAGTTCGTTTGTATTTTTGGACAGGACGCGGAGCACGCACCCAGACCAGCAACAGATTACACGGGCTCGATGCGGACGATGCGAAGCACATTGGTGGCGTCAGGTGTGCCAAAAGGCACCCCGGCAGTGATGACCACCGTATCGCCCGGCCCGGCGACTTCCTCAAGCGCAGCCGCAGCGACCGCCTTGCGCACCATTTCGTCGAAGTCCCGTACGTCCGCCGTATGCACGCTGTGTACGCCGTAGGTTAGCGTTAGACGCCGTGCGGTTGCAAGTTCGGACGTGACGCCCAGAATCGGCTGCTCAGGGCGCTCGCGGGCGGCGCGCAACGTCGTCGACCCGGAGGTCGTGTAGGTTACAATGGCGGCGGCGCCGATGGTGTCGGCCACTTGATGGGCCGCCACCGAGATCGCATCCGCGGAGGTTGCCAGCGGCCGGAGATGGTCCGCGGCCGCAATGTGACGGTGCAGCGGGTCGCGCTCCACCCGTTTAATCACCCGGTCCATGATCTGGACCGCCGCAGTCGGATAGGCGCCGACTGCGGTTTCCGCCGACAGCATCACCGCATCCGCGCCGTCGTACACCGCCGTCGCTATGTCCGAGACCTCGGCGCGCGTCGGCACCGGCGCCTGGACCATGGACTCCAGCATCTGCGTTGCCACGATCACCGGTTTGCCGGCGTCGCGGCAGGTGCGGATGATGGTCTTCTGCGCGATCGGCACTTCCTCCGGAGGCATTTCCACGCCGAGATCGCCACGAGCCACCATCACGGCATCGGCGGCGGCGACAATCTCGTCGATACGGTCGAGCGCAGATGGTTTCTCGACTTTGACCAGAACATGGGCGCGGTTGCCGATCAGCCGGCGCGCCTCGACCACATCCTCCGGGCACTGCACGAAGGACAGGGCGATCCATTCGCACCCGAGTTCGAGTGCGAATCTCAGATCGACTAGGTCCTTTTCGGTAAGCGGCGAGATCGGCAGCATCACGCCGGGCAGATTGATGCCCTTGCGGTCGCTGAGCCGGCCGCCGACCAGCACCTGCGTCTCTACTTCTGCATTGGATTTCGAGGTCACATTCAGCCGGAGCCGCCCGTCGTCAAGCAGCATTTCGTCGCCAGGCTGGACAGCGGCGAAGATCTCCGGATGCGGCACGGAAACCCGAACGGCGGTGCCGGGCCGGTCCGAACGGTCGAGTATGAAACGCCGTCCCGGCTCAAGCTCGACGCTCCCGCCTTCGAAGACGCCGACGCGAAGCTTGGGTCCCTGCATGTCGGCCATGATACCTATTGGCCTGAGCGCATCCCGTTCCAACTCGCGCACGATCCGATGGCGCCGGGCGTGGTTCTCGGGTTCGCCATGACTGAAATTGAAGCGGAAGACATCGACCCCTGCCTCGAACAGTGCTTTGATGGCCGTTGCACTTGAGGTCGCCGGCCCCAGCGTCGCGACGATCTTGGCCCTACGTTTGCGGCGCATCGTCTCCGGTGCTCCGCAAAAACTCGATCCGTCGTTGATTCCGCAGTTTAGACATACCAGGATTGGCCGTTTCGCGGCGAGTGGTACGTCATTATGGATCTGAAGAGGCGTTGTTGCACCGCTCTGGCTGAGAGGGTGCTTCCGCCATCAAGTGATGGAATGGACTCCTCCGCTGACATAGACGGCATCGATGTGCCAAAGTCAGTCGAATACGCATCGAAAAGGAGGAGTCCGAATGAAAGATACGACGATCGCTGTGGATCTTGCAAAGAACGTCTTCGAGATTGCCATCTCGGGAGAAGCGGGGAAGGTGTCCAAGCAACTCCGTGTGAGTCGACCCAAGTTGGTGTCGTTTTTTGCCAAACAGAGCGCTGCCACCGTGCTTCTCGAAGCCTGCGGCTCTGCTCACTTCTGGGCAAGGACGTTCCGAAGGTTGGGACACGACGTCGTCCTGCTCCCACCTCACCTCGTGAGGCCCTATCGACGCGGGAGCAAGAACGACCGCGCCGACGCCAAAGCGTTGCTCGAGGCCTACAGGAACGAGGAGATTCTTCCCGTGCCCATTAAGTCCGTGCACCAGCACAGCCTCGCCGCGCTCCATCGCCTGCGCTCAGGATGGCTCTCCACACGGACCGCACGCATCAATGCCGTACGCGGGATCCTGCGCGAACTCGGATTCATCATCCCAAAGGGCGCTCACTTCGTCGTGCCCGCCCTCTTCGAACTCGTCGAAGACGCTGATTCTGATTTGCCCGACGTGCTCCGTTCGCATCTCCGTGATGCCTGCTCCGAGATTCGAGAACTCAAGGACAAGTGCGCTGGCATCGAGCACGAGCTCAAGGCGCTCACCAAGCAGCTTCCTGAAGTCCAACGACTTCTCGCCATTCCCGGCATCGGACTTCTGACCGCGACCGCCATCGTGGGCTTCGTCGGCGATCTTCGCCGCTTCCCATCGGGGCGCCGCTTCTCGAGCTACCTCGGCCTAGTTCCCAAGGAAAACTCCAGTGGCGACATTCGCCGCCTCGGACGCATCACCAAGCGTGGCGACTCCTACCTCCGTATGCTCCTCACCCAGGGCGGGCGCGCCGTGCTCCGCGCGGCGAACGTCAGTAAGAGCCCGCCCGACAAGCTCCGCGCCTGGGCTCGGAAGGTCCACCGCTCGCGGGGACACAACAAGGCCGTGATTGCTGTCGCCAACAAACTCGCCCGGATCGTCTGGGCCGTCTCCACCCGCGAGAGTGAATTCCAGTCGCCGATGGCCGCTTAGACTTAGGGCCGCCGACAAAATAACTGTCTATTTTTGAGCACACTCTTCCTGTTTCAGGTCGTGATCGCGATGTCGTCTGGCATCACGAGAGCCTGGCAAGCTCCCTAGAAACGGAACATTTGTAGATCTTCAGCAACCAGCGCGTGTTTGACAAACGGTCCTCATTTTAGGGAGGATTACGCCTATCAAGGAGCACTTCTCCTATTATGAGACCTACGAGCTATCAGTCTGAAGATCTCGACCGCCTGTTGAGGAAGCACAAAATAGCTACCCTCGATGATTTGAAGGCAGTGTTGGGTACCGATGTGGACTCGACCGTCTTCCGAAAGCTCAATGAGTTGGCGTATCGGACAAGCTACTCCCACCGTGGTAGCTACTACACGTTGGACGAGATCGCCCAGTTCGATCGAAAAGGTCTTTGGTCGTTGCGCTCAGTGTGGTTCTCGAAGTACGGGACGTTGCTTGCGACGGTAAAAGCGTTGGTCGCGGCCTGTGAGGCAGGCTACTACGTCGACGAGCTCGAGGACGTGGTGCAGGTTGACGTCAAGGCTCCTCTGTTGAAACTGGTCCGAGAGAAAAGATTGGCGCGCGAGCAGGTGTTCGGCCGATATCTGTATCTGGCCACCGATGTGAGCACGCGCAAGCAACAGCTCTCGGCCCGCCAGGTACATGAGGCGTCACCTTCCACGTTGGGCTGGGTCGGGGGAGTCCGCGTGCTCCCCGTGGAGTTGAAGGCTGCGATCGTTCTTTTCTACAGCCTGCTCGATGAAAAGCAGCGCCGTCTCTACGCGGGAGTCGAGGCCATGAAGCTCGGTCACGGTGGCGACCAACAGATTGCCGAACTGCTCGGGATGGATCCGAGCACGGTAGCCAGAGGTCGTAGGGAATTGCTAATGAGAGATGTTGAGCTCGACGGAGTTCGGCGAAAGGGTGGCGGACGGCGCGCCGTGCAAAAAAAACGCCAGAAGTCATCGCCAAGATCGAAGAACTCATGAAGCACGACACCGCGGGCGATCCGATGACGGGAGTGAAATGGACGCGGCGGACCACCGACAAGATTGCTTGCGAGCTAAGAAGCCTTGGTGTGAACGTCAGCAGCAAAACCGTCGGTCGACTGCTCAAACAGCTCGGCTTCTCGTTGCGGGTGAACCACAAGAAGCTGTGCGGTGCCACGTCCGAAGATCGCGATACCCAATTCGCGTGTATCGCCGAACTGCGCGAGCGTTTTGCCGCAGCTGGTCATCCCATCATCAGCGTAGACACGAAGAAACGGGAGCTGGTGGGATTATTCAAAAACGGCGGGCAGGCCTGGAACCGCGAGCCGACTCTCGTCAAAGACCATGACTTCCGTTCCGAATCGAACGGCATCGCAATCCCCTACGGCGTCTACGATCTGCTCGCGAACCGCGGGACAGTGTTCATTGGTACCTCGTACAACACCCCGGACTTCGCCGTGAATGCCATCGAGAAGTGGTGGCGAACGGAAGGACGGCGACGCTATCCTGCAGCCCGTGACCTCGCGATATTGGCAGACGCCGGGGGCAGCAATGGCTATCGGTGTCGGGGTTGGAAGCACGGGCTTCAAACGCGGATTTGCAATCGCCACGACATCGCTATCACCATAGCCCACTATCCGTCCGGTACATCCAAGTGGAATCCAGTGGAGCACCGTCTGTTCAGCGAGATCAGCAAGAACTGGGCGGGCAGGCCTCTCGACAGCTACGAAACCATCCTCAAATACATCCGCACGACCACCACCTCTTCCGGTTTGCGAGTACGCGCACACCTTATCCGGCGTCGTTATCCGAAGGGCGTCAAAATCACTGACGAGCGGATGCAGGCGCTTTCCGTTACAAAGGACCAGACTCTACCCAAATGGAACTACACCATCCGACCGTCTTGAAAACGGGAACTTATTTTGTCGCCGGCCCTTAGAGGCTCCACTTTCGTGTTTTCCTTTTTCCCTTCCAAAAGAGGCTGCGACGATACCCATCCAACTGATGGCGTACCGGTCGGACCGGCGCGGGGTCAAGCCGATAGCAACACTGGCCCTAAGAGGTCGTTCAAAGTGATTGGCTCCTCGCGCGCGGATTTTCCATCATGGCCCGGAGCACCCAAGACGCTCCTCACTGAGGCCGAAGATACGTTTGCAGTCTGACCCACTCGTCACGACGCGATGGATGCGCAGCTTCGATGGAAGATTTATTAAGAAAGGGGCTTGACTAGAGGAGTCCAGATATGTTGCTACGCCGTATTTGAATGCTAATGTCAGCTGGCCTGCCTGTGTCGGCGAACGCCATTAATAAGGATGTCGGCGTGCACACGAAGGTGTCCCTGAACGTCAGGCACCGTGTGGCCAGCCCAGCCCGCATCGCCGAAAGAACTGCGTCTCCCGAAATCAGGCTCAAACTCTAGCACACGAGCGGGTTACGCGGCAGCCACCAACACTTGATTGCGGAAGCACCATGAATTTCCCATTCCTTGTCTTGTCACACGTATGTGTGAAGCCAAGAAAGTCGAAAGACTCGGGCTTCCCCTCGCCGCGCCGTTTGCGGTTCTCGGCAGCATAGCGGCCGGGGGCGCGTCCCAGTTCACAAGCTTGCCGGCGGTGAGCGAGATCCAGACGGTCAGGCTCCCACGGTTGCGTAGACCCGCCTCATATTCACGCCAATTCCTCACGCGATAGGCCTTCTTCACATACTTCCGCTGAGTGCGTTTGAAAATGCTCATGGGGAACCTCGAATCCGTGAGTACAGGACAATTGTGGACCGAGATCGCGAGTTGTGCACCAAGGCAGTAGTTTAATGCAGCGTAAAGTGTTAGCGTCATCTCACCAACACTTAATGGCGGAAGCGCCCTGTGAGTCCCTAAAAGTAGAAATTCCATTCTCGGATTGTCGGAGGTTTCCATGAAAGTTGCAAAGATGAAGATGATGTGCGTCCTTTTCCTTGTGGGCGGGCTCGGTTCTTTCGCGTTTGGCCGGACGCAACAGAGCGACGATGCGGCGGCATCCAGCGCCTCGGATGAACAGCAAGCGCACGCAAGCGGTGAGATGGCCCCCGCCGCTTCGAGTATCGACTACATGGTGCTCGCGACGAGCAAGACATCGACGATGGATAAGGAGATGAACGAGGCCGCCGATGGCGGTTACCGTTTCCAAGGTGTGATGGGCGGGGGGACTTCGTTCGGAGGTTCGGAGGTGGTCGTGTTGATGTCCAGAGCGGCTGAGGCTCCTGTGGAGAACCGGTACCAATACAGGCTGCTGGCGACATCGAAGACCTCGACGATGCAAAAAGAGCTACAGGAAGCAGCGGATGCCGGCTTCGACTATCGGGGCCAGACCGTGTTCAAATCCGCTTTTGGAGGGGCAGAGGTGGTCGTGATCTTGGAGAAGGATCTCGACGAAGAGTCTACTTACTATGCCTACAAGCTTATCGCGACGAAGAAAACGTCCACGCTGCAAAAGGAGCTGATCGAAGCCGGCATTGAGGGATACGAGTTCGTCGGCTTCACCGTTTCCAAGAGCCGGTTCGGCGGGGCGGAATTGATCGTCATTCTCCGGCAGGCCCTTCCTCAGTAGTGTCGTGTCGAAAATACAGGTTGAAGTCAAGACGCTCGTGGGTCTCGCGGTCGTCGCAGCTTTGTTGTTCCATGTCGTACCGTGCTCAGCCCAGGCTGATGGCGAAGGCAGCCAGCCCTCAGACGCCTACCTTGAGTGGACGGAGAAGCAAGCCGTTGACACCGGGAAGATAATGAGGAGTAACGGTCGAGTGGGAGGCCGGTTGGACACGCGCATTCTAAGCACGGAGCACTCCTACAACTACAAACTGCGCGCTACATGGTTGACGCCGGAGGTGATCCGAGCGACGGCGCGGCTCGCCCAGGTTAGGAACTGGCTGAGTGTGGAAGAGACTCTAGCACTGGTCGCTGAAGCCGAAGCCGCCGGTGACACTGTGATCTTGGTGGAGATCGACCCGCGTGAAGGCTCGGGTGTCATACCCCGGGATTGGTTGTCTCTGCTTCGACCGAAAAGGGAGCGGGAGACTTCTGCTCCCTCGTTGAGATCGAGAGGGACGAGCGTCCCCAAGCTGCGCAAGCTGAAGGGGCTCGCAGGCGTCATGCCGCGTGACTACGACTACGATGTTTTTTGGGTCGTCTTTTCTCTGGTCTCAGCGTCGGGCGAAGCACTCTTTTTGAGTTCAGCGCGAGAGGCCGAGCTCGTCGTGCGCATCCGTGATAAGGAGGGCCGGGTTCACTGGCCGATTCCGGAATCGATTAGAAAGCGGTCTCGAGCCATTGCCGCACGCTCGAAGGACTAAGGCTGTGCTCCGTAAAAAGTCGATCCCGTCCTGTGCCAGAACTCGGCCTTTTTGGAAATAGGCCATAAATCAGCAACTTAGTGTCTGTGTTTGCGACCGGGCCAAGGGCCGTGGGCTTTACAATCGTCTTGGGTGGGCGGGTCGTCACCATGCAGATGACCACCTAGTCGAGAGCGAATATCGAAGCGTGTTCCTGAAGCTGTTTCCACGCTACGCCGGTCGAGCCCACCGAGGGGCTACCGTCGCCGGCGACCATCTACGCGGCACGGCAGTAGTAGTTGAGAATGCCCCCAAGTCGCTCTCGCGACACGATGGGGCCAGCGTCATTCGCGCTTGCCGGCAGAGGTGTGAGGAGCTCGTTGCCAAGACCTTGGTGGTTCCGTTCTGTGTGATAGTGCACTACGTATTCGGTTACCGCTGTGCGCAGGTGTCGCTCACTGAGAGGTACGAAGCGGTCGAGACACTCTCGACGTATGGAGAGAACGAATCTTTCCGCATATGCGTTCAGATTCGGACTATTGGCGGGAAGGCGCAGGGGCTTCACGCCTGAATCTCTCAACAGCCCACGTACCGCCTCGGTGAATAGTGGGTCCCGGTCGTGGATGAGGTATCGCTTGCCAAGGAGGAAACCATCCCACATGTCAGTGAGGTTTCTTGCCACCTGCTTCATCCACTCCCCGTTTGGGTCCGACGTTATCCCACCGATGCACACGCAGCGAGTGGCGATATCGATGACAAACAGGACATGGTAGCGGACGAGCCCGAACGGGTTCACAACCTCGACGGTGAACAGGTCTGTCGCAGCGATGGCGCCCCAATGAGCCTTGATGAAGGTGCTCCACGACATGCTCCTGCCCCGCTCCGGCGCAGGAACGATACCGTGCTCGGCGAGGATCCCGTCCTGTGCTAAAACTCGGCTGTCCTTCATCATTATTGATCCAGCGGGAATGGTACCGCTGGTGGCCCTACGACGAACGAAGAAACCCGGGTCGGCGCGCGCGGGCACTTGCCGAGATCACGCGATCAATGGGCCGCGGAGCTGGACAACGCAATCGCGAGGGACCCCAGCAATCGACGCGCAGCGACTAAACTGGGTCAGGCGGCGTCGCGCCATTCGTAGCGGTGGTGGAGCCCACTCACTCGCGGCAACGCGACGACTTTTGCGGTCGGTGATGGTCGGGGCGTGACGGGTCTTGAGTTCGGGGTGTCTTTGTCGAGACTCAAGTGGCAACGGTCCTCGTGGTAGTAGCTGATGTACAAGCGCATGAGCCGGACGAGATGCCGCTCACTGAGGACAACTACATGCTCTAACATCTCGCGGCGGCAGTTTCCGATCCAGCGTTCGGCGGTACCGTTTTGCCAAGGGCTGCGATAAGAAATGCGAACAGGCTTTGTGCCCATGGCCCTGATGAACTCCACCACTGCAGGGCTGAAAATCGCGTCGCGGTCAAAGACCAAGTATCGTGGTGCCGTGTCGTATGGGAACGCCTCGCGCAGTTGTTGAATCACCCACGCTGACGTGGGGTTGTACGTCGCGTTGAAGTGCAAGATATGGCGACGGCCGTGCTCGATGACGAAGAAGCCGTACAGCAGCCGTAGCGACGCCGTCGGTACGGCGAACAGATCCATCGCGGCGATGTCGTCCTTGTGGTTCCGCAAGAACGCAATCCATCGCTTCACTTCGTCGGGTTCGGCTCGGCGGCGCGGCATGTATCGCGACACCGTCATCTCGCTGACAACGAATCCGAGCTTCGTCAGCTCAGCGTGGATACGAGGTGCACCCCAGCCGTCTTGGGCCATCGTGCGGACGAGACGACGAATCTCGGCATCAATCCGAGGTCGACCTGGATAGCGCGGACGGGAGATCCGAGCCCAGTATCGGCGGAACCGATCTCGATTCCACCGGGCGACCGTGTCGGCGTTCACGATAACGAGCCGGCTCGCCCACGCTGGCCACGAGCTTCGGAGCGCAACCCAGAATGCTCGGTCCGTGTCCTCGAGCGGTGGCCGGGGGCGCTCCTTCTTCAACGCCGTAACTTGCTGCCGCAGGGCCAGGTTTTCAATCACGAGGTCGGCTCGGCACCGACACATCGCCCGGATCGCACGGGCGCCGAGTGAGACGAGGAAGATGAGGACACGGAGCATGGCGGCAGAGTTTGCCGTCTCAAGACCGGGATCTCAAGCGGGAGATGCGCTCGTTGGCCGAGGCGTGAACGGTGCGTAAGTCCTTGATTTCAGGAGCGGACGGATATTGATGATGCACACCTGATGAACTCCACCACTGCAGGGCTGAAAATCGCGTCGCGGTCAAAGACCAAGTATCGTGGTGCCGTGTCGTATGGGAACGCCTCGCGCAGTTGTTGAATCACCCACGCTGACGTGGGGTTGTACGTCGCGTTGAAGTGCAAGATATGGCGACGGCCGTGCTCGATGACGAAGAAGCCGTACAGCAGCCGTAGCGACGCCGTCGGTACGGCGAACAGATCCATCGCGGCGATGTCGTCCTTGTGGTTCCGCAAGAACGCAATCCATCGCTTCACTTCGTCGGGTTCGGCTCGGCGGCGCGGCATGTATCGCGACACCGTCATCTCGCTGACAACGAATCCGAGCTTCGTCAGCTCAGCGTGGATACGAGGTGCACCCCAGCCGTCTTGGGCCATCGTGCGGACGAGACGACGAATCTCGGCATCAATCCGAGGTCGACCTGGATAGCGCGGACGGGAGATCCGAGCCCAGTATCGGCGGAACCGATCTCGATTCCACCGGGCGACCGTGTCGGCGTTCACGATAACGAGCCGGCTCGCCCACGCTGGCCACGAGCTTCGGAGCGCAACCCAGAATGCTCGGTCCGTGTCCTCGAGCGGTGGCCGGGGGCGCTCCTTCTTCAACGCCGTAACTTGCTGCCGCAGGGCCAGGTTTTCAATCACGAGGTCGGCTCGGCACCGACACATCGCCCGGATCGCACGGGCGCCGAGTGAGACGAGGAAGATGAGGACACGGAGCATGGCGGCAGAGTTTGCCGTCTCAAGACCGGGATCTCAAGCGGGAGATGCGCTCGTTGGCCGAGGCGTGAACGGTGCGTAAGTCCTTGATTTCAGGAGCGGACGGATATTGATGATGCACAGGCCTCTTTTCCGCCGCCACACGGCCCCCGGTCAGCGGTCAGGCCAGTCGCCGTGCTGTTCGATGGTTTCGTCGATCTCGGCCATCAGACGCCGAGTCTCGGAAGGAAAAGGTTCTCTGCGGCGAGGGTGCTGCGCGAGCGGCATAGGTTACGAGCGAACGCGATGGCGTCCAGAACAACAGACCGGATATTTGGGAAACAGTCGCACGAGCGAACCTCTCCACGTTCCTAAGACGCCGGTGGCGTCGTCGGGTCGACCGGCACTAAGCAGCCGAGCATGACAGGCCTCAACCGCGCAAACAACGCTGAATCGACTTTTTGCGGAGCACAGGCAGCGATCACGTCGACCTACATGTCTCGTCGGTTGTCTAGCCGCCCTTCAAGCGACTCTACCGCTTCAACAGACGAAGAAAACACCTCAAGCTCCCTCGTGAGCTTGTTCTTCGATTTATCGAACATCCGCTCCATCGCAGGCAGGCCATTCATTACTGCGATCAGGCCAGTGAGCTTGTCCCTTGCCTCTCTCGCATGACTACACAGATCCTGAACATTCACCAACATCTGCTGACGGTTTTCTCGTGAGTTTGATGGGTGGGCGAACGCCACCTCCAAGGCGTTTGTGGTGTCTACCCACACGTCACTGAACCGGCTGTTTAGTGTATGGAGATCCACGGCCCGTGCGTCGTAATCCTGGCTCAAAGTTCTCAAAAGATATCTCACCCCCTTTAGATCATGCCGGCCAGAGAGCTTCTCAATCTCGGGCGTCTTCTGCCTGGCTTGGTCCCCCAGTCCTTGGATATGACCGGCAATCTTGTCGAGGATTTCCTTGCCCTCTTGGAAGCCTTCCTCAATGTCAATCGCGAAATCGATCACTCCAGGCAGGCTGCCGTCTGGCCCCTCGCCACCATTGGCATCTCCGTCTGGTTCGCTGAGCAGTTCAGCCTTCGTGGGACCAAAGTCTGATACTGGGTTGCCGAACTGGACGCTTCCATCGGCAACACCGCGGGCCAATGTCGACAGTTGTTTCTTCGCATGCTCAAAGACGTCGAAGCGATCACCGTACTCAAGGATCCTGTAGGACCTGAGATCGAATGGTGCCGTTCCAACATCCTGGGACAGCAAAACCACCTGTTTTCGTAGCGCATGTGCCAGACCAAGTTCGTAGTAGACGTTCGGATTTGCATCAGTTAGGTCCGCAACGACTACATCGGATTCAGCGATTGCAGTGACGATATCCTTCAGGATATTCTGCTGGCTGTCGATGTTATCTGAGCGAAGTGTCTCGAAGCCGGCTGACTCAAACGCTGGCTTGATGAGTTTCTCATATACCCAATCAAGCTTCTCATCAAAAGGCATCAATACGAAAGCGTGCCGCTGCTTGCCTGGCATCTTCAGCTCTCCCCCGCCCAGTCGTCAATTCCACCGCAGCGGTCAGCACCGCGACCCGGTTGTTGGCAAGTCGTTCCTCACCAACAACGTCCAAGACCCGCCTGACTCGCTCAATGAGCCTGCTGCGGACCTGCTCCGTCTCTTCCATTCATTCTCTTCTCGCCCAGTTCCGCCGACCAGTGTTACGCTCTTCTTTGGGAGCTTTCGGCATCTCCCGCTAAGCCCGGATATCACGCACGCGGGCGCTGAGTACACCCGTGCGTGACGCTCCACATAATACCACCGACGGTACTGTCAAGTTGAGGCATTCAGGGCCGATCCGACCCCAAGATGTTGGTAACGCGGTGCGCTCAAGCCCCATTATCTAGCGGCCCGCTCCGAGCTTGAGACCTCAACTTGACAGTACCCTCCCAGATGCTTATCGGATGTCAACGCGCGCAGGTGCTCCGTGAGCAGCTCGGCGAGATTCTCAGCGGAGTCGACGGGTGCAAACTGGCCTAGCGAAAGTTGCTCGCGAAGACTCTCATTGACGCGCAATGCAACGTCACGATCGAAGTACTCCCGGCCCACCACGTCAGCAACAGCCTCCACGGTCTCCCGAACCATATTCTGGTCGAGTTGGGCTCGATCGCTTCGCGCCCGTGTCGCAGCAGAGGCCTCATCTCCTAGAATCGCGAAGGGAAGAGCGAAACAGGCAACGCCGAGTGTGCGCACGAACTCACCTCGTTTCCAACACGTGCGGACCTGGATAGCTATCATAGCTCGTTGCTCTCGGTGCAGCTCAAATCACGTCGGGATAACGATACGCATCAGCTGTGGACGCCGACCCTGGGAGCGTAGCATGTATCGGCGTCCGGCGGCTGCACGTGACGTTAGGCAACGCCCGATCATAGATCCTTCGTCATGTGGTACTGCGTGTGTCCCTCTGGGAAATCATCTAGTTGAGCGTATACTCTGTAGCCTCGCTTCGATATATCCGGCGACGATCAGGGCGCTGAGTCCTTCATGGCGGAGCGGTTGTCACATATCCCACTGGACTCTCGGGAACTCTTCTCTCCAAGGAAGAAGCTTGCCTTGGAAAATGTTGTTCGCCTTGCCAAGATCGTGCAAGACCGCTCCCGCGAGGACGAGTTTCCGCAGATCGGGTTTGGCTACTTCGGCAGGAAGGAACTCTTCTACTTCGTCGAGGATCGTACGGGCTGCGGCCAAGACGGCGTCCTGTGCCAAAACTCGGCCCTTTGAAATAGACCACAAATCAGCAGCTTAGACGCCCTTGGAATCCGCGCAGAATCGAGGGTGTTTCGCGCCGCCGGGCTGGCTTCCGACCCCGTCCTGTGCCAAAACTCGGCCCTTTTGAAATAGCCCATAAATACATCTGACATCAAGAAATGTAGAAGCGTGAGCGGTGTCAATTGGCTTTCCACCTCTCCGATCTAAAGAGGTCTGGGCACCGCGAGCCCGGTCAATCTCCGTCGTCATACCCCGTCACCGTGCCGCATTCTGTTCAACTTGTCAACGCCGGCCGAAAACTGCGCATTCATGGCGGATGAAAATTGCACACCCGAGCCATGGGTGGCGAACCCTATGACGCCGTCGCCTCCGTGTATTTCCTATGAGATTTAGCCGGCGGGTGAGGTTCGTCCGAACCCGCCGGATGGAGCGCTCGCCACAGTTCGGAGTGCTCTCTCATGCGGTAACTGTTTCCTCGGATGTTGACGAGGTGGCAGTGGTGCAGAATGCGGTCGATGAGAGCGGCGGCCATGACTTCGTCGCCAAGGATCTCGCCCCATTCCTCGAAACTTTTGTTAGAGGTGAGCACGGTCGAAGCGCGCTCGTATCGCCTACTTATGAGCTGGAAAAAAAGCACCGCGCCGGTCTGGGTGACGGGTAGGTATCCGATTTCATCGACAACAAGCAGTGACGGATAACTGAGAACCGCGAGTCGACGAGTGAGGCGGCCCGCGTCACGAGCCTCTTCGAGGGAGGTGATGAGCTCAGCCAGGGTGCCGTAATAGACGCGCCGTCCATTCTGGGCAGCGGCGATGGCAAGACTAATCGCGAGATGAGTTTTGCCCACACCAGGAGGTCCCAATAAGACGACGTTCTCCTTACGTTCAACGAACCCGAGCTCGTGAAGGTTCTCAATCTGCTCGCGTTTGATCGATGGCTGGAACGAAAAATCGAACTCATCGATTGTTTTGACCGCGGGGAGTCGTGAGGAGCGCATCGCCGCTTGGAGACGACGGTTGTTTCTCAACGTGATCTGCGCTCCAAGAAGGTTCTCGATGGCCTCCGCCGTTGTGACCGCACCGCCATCGGCATCAGATAGTACGCGGTCGACAGCTTCGAGCGCGCCAGGCATCTTTAGGTCGGCCAGCATCGTACGGATCTGCTCACGTCGCGATATTGTGCTCGCCTTCATTGTCCACCTCCAACGAGCCGCGTGTAGACTTCGAGGGGACGATGCTCGACATCCATCGAAGGCAGTGTGGTTAAGCAGGCTTTTGGAGTTCTTCTCGCGGGTTGGTTTGGCAGTACAAGAGAGCGATATGGCCGCTCAACGAGCGGTCTCAGAGTGGCCCTTTCATCGCGCGCGAATCGTTCTATCGGTCGTTCGTTGGTTGTGCGATGGAGTCGGACGTTGGCGACGTCACTCAGCCAACGCTCGAGCTGAGCATCGAGGTCGTCATCGTTGATAAAGTGGCGACCGTAGAAGAAGCTTCCTCTCACATAGCGGATTGGCCTTTCCACTTTGCCCTTGGTCTTCGCCCGATACGGGCGACACGCTCTTGTTCGAAACTCCCAGTGGTGGGCGAAGCGGACGAACTCTGGGTTCTCAACGAGAGGGCCACCTTCCCGGCGGTGATCCTCGACGATGACCGAACGCATCTGGTCAAAAAGGAGCTCTTTGGGAACTCCTCCAAAAAATAGGAAGGCCTGCTCAAGCCCCGCGAACAACGTCCGCATGTCCTGTCGCTTGAAAAACCGAAGCCATAGCAGCCTCGAGTATCCGAGCACCACGAGAAGTGCCCACCGACGACCCCATGGCAAACGAAAGTGTGCAAAATCGACCTGAGCTTGGTGGCCTGGTGGGGTCTCGAAACGCACCAGCGGCTCCGCCGGTGGCTGTGGGCGAATCTGCCGCACGTACTCCTTGACCTGCGTGTAGCCGCCTTCATAGCCCGCGGCACGGATCTCATCATGCAGGCGTACTGAACTCAGCTCCGGGAACTCGTGCAGGCGCGAATGAAGGATCTCCCGGTACGGGTCGATCCTGCGCTCGATCCGCGGACGCTTCTTGTAGCGCACCGTTTCCTCGTCCAACTCTCGGTCCAGTTGACCCGTCTTTATCCAGTGGTGGACCGTTCGGCGGCTGATTCCTAGCTTGTCTGCTAGCGCCGCCTTCTTGATTCCCTGCTCCAAATACTCTCGTAGTAACACTCGTTTCTCCCTTCCGTACATCGGCGCCTCCACTCCGGAAACGCCATTCTGATTGAAGGCGCGCCGTCATGTCTGGCACTCCAGACACACGACAACGGCCTCCTTTTACGGATGGCCGAGTGTGCAATTTTCGTCCGCCATAAGTGTGCAATTTACGCCCGCCGCTAACACAACTTCGCCGTTGTCCCAAGCCCATCCTGTCACACACGCCTGACAGGCTCGGTCACGCTGTCGCTGGGGACGACTACTGGGCATATGGCACTCAATCGCCTTGCTGGATTTTCGTGAGCGCCTCACTTGCAGCCTCCGCCAAGGAACCAGTGCAGTGCTGCGTGTCCTTCATCATTATTATAGTCGGCACCCTGGGCATCAGCGGGGGAACTGTCCGGCGCAGCAGGCTTCTGGCCAGGCTCCTTCGTTGTCCCCCCCCGTCGTGATTCGGCCACAGGCACCCCACGATCGGCGGAGCGGGGCGTGCGACTGGCTGTCGCGCGAGCTTCATACATCCCGGTAGAACAATTCAGCCTCGTGGGCGGAAACCCTCCGTGTGGTCAAATGGAACCCGTCACGTGCTGCTCGTGATATTTCCCTGTTCTTCCGGAGCAATTTCCCTGTTCGCCTATTTCAAATTCCCTGTTCGGTCATCTTAAATTCCCTGTTATTTCAGAACAGGGAATTACCAGCTAACTATTTGAAATATAGAGGGTTACCACGTCAAGAAACGGCCGGATCGGCACAAAAATGGCCAGAATTCCCTGTTTTTCCCTGTTATTCTATGGTTACCAGCCGAGACCGGATAGCTCCAACCTGCACCATCCGCCACCCAGTCTGGCCAATTGTGGCACTGCAGAGACGGGTGAGGTTTTCCGCGCGGTTGGCGGGGTTTTCCAGGATTAGGTGGCACCAGAGACGCGCTAGAAGGGCTGAACGGGCCTCATTTTCGGTTTTCGTCTCTAATCCCGATTTTCGAGTGCCACGTTTGCGCCAAATAGAGGAGCGGGCGCTGACCGGACCATGCGGCAGCGGAAAAGAGACCACCCGAGAGGCCCAGAATCGAGGCCGGGGCTACCGCGGCGTAAGTGGGCCTAGCAAGTTCTGGTCCAGGTGCGAGGCGTTGTCGCCTTCGCCGCCGCCGTCGTCCCATTCGACCGCGAACCAGCCCTGATCGTCCGCACTTACGGCCCTTGGCCCGGTCGCAAACACGGACACTAAGCTGCTGAATTATCGTCTATTTTAAAGGGCCGAGTTTTGGCACAGGACGGGACTTCGAGTCCCGGTCGTGAATGAGATATCGGCTTGAGGACAGAAAGCCGACATCTGCCATGGTCACGTTGCGAGCCACTTGAGTCATCCACTGTTCGTTCGGATGCGGCGTGATGCCGGCGACGTGGACTCGACGGGTAGCCAAGTGTATGAAGAACAGAACGTAGTACGTCACCAACCCGCCCCGAGTCCACACTTCCGCGGTGAAGAAATCTGTCGCCGTGAGGACATCTGTGTACTTTTTGCGGAGCACAGGCGGCATGTGGTTTCAGGCGGCACCGTGTTCATGGGTTCGAGCGTCGTGTCATCGACGTTCGGGTATGCCCAGCTTCTGAGGATCGAACGGCCACGCCCCTGAGCTGGCACGCTTGACCAAAGCCGCTTACTGCGCCGAGACTTCATCTTGGACACTCTCAGACGTAAGAAACAAAGCGATCGGCACGGACTCTATGTAGTTCTTTCGCCCAGAAGTGATGAGCAGTCGATGGACGCCTTTCACGTTAAAGCCCGCGATCGGTACGGAAAACTCGATGCGTCGTCGAAATCGCGCGGGCGGGCCGGTTGTCGTGCTGCAAGTATCCCACTCGATTCCCGCCTTGATACTGGCGTTCTCCATGCTGGCCGCGAGCTGTTTCGCAATCTCGTCCACATCAGCGTCCTCGCCTTGTGTCAGCACCGTATTCCAAATGCGCCGGAAGACACGCCTCATGCGGCCTAATTTTCCGGCGTTCCTGATCTCCAAATTGATCAGCGGATTGGCGTCGATTGTAAATATAAGGCTTGCCAATTTCTCGGCAAGCGGCGCCCACTGGGAACGGTGACCTACATCCGCCGCTGTGCTCGTGTGTTCGTGCAGTTGCCTCCAATCCGACGGTGCGTCGGTATAGATGGCAGACCCAGTCAAATGGGCGACGAACAAAGCCAACTCAAGACTCATGCCGCGGAATACCTGATATTCCCCGCTGTCTTTGCCAACCAGGACGGGTTGGAGTAGCGCAAACGGATCGTTCGCCAGCTTCTCCTTCGTATACTCGATTGTGCATTCAAGTAACTCGGCACCGATGTCGGGTTGGCTTTCGCGAACCATCCGCCTTAACTCGTCCTCCGGCCGCCGCAACCTCCATCGTTCGAAGTCATCTCTGACCAAGGCCATCCCAAGTCGCATGTCTTTCTCGGTCGGCTTCCAGTTCGCCGTGCGTTTTTCGACCATTGCCCTAATTGCGCGTCGAAAATCGGCGTTGAATTCCATTGGATCGGGCACAAAATGGACGATGCCGGCGTCGATAAACGGTTGTAGCGTCAACAAGACGCTCACGTTCTTGAGCATCGGTGATTTGTGCTGTGCCGGCGATTGCGTGGGGCTGTATTCGGATTTCATGTACACCGGGTTCGGGAACGGGTTCAGAATCACGATCTCGTCGAAGTAGGCGAGAGAGCTGATCACACTCACAGCTATCGTTCGCGGATCAATAAACCCCATGTAGACAGCTCGAAACACCCCCCTGTCCGGGCGAGGGAGCAGATCGGCGATGTTGGTGTCCTTCGGCCACAGCATCTCCAGCATCTTGTGGATGTCCTTCACTTGGTTATTGCTCAACTCCCGCCGCACGTCCTCCCATGTCTTCCTCTTGTTCAGTCCAAGAATGTCGATGACTGCATTGCAAAACATCAGGTTACGGTCGCGGAGGCTGTCGACATCCCACGGCGGCCGATCATCAATCGCCATGCCACTGCAGCATTTCTTGTATCTGTGCCCACTGCCGCAGCCGCACGAATCGTTCGGCGAAGGCTCTGTCGGCGGAGCCTTCTTCTTCAGAAACTCATGACTGATATCGGTCCGGCCGAATGCATCTTGATAATGCGTCAAACCGTCCTTATAGCCGATGTAGATTTCCCCGCCGAAGTGCCAAAGCATATCGCTGGGCGGCAGAAGAACCCTGCCGATGTCCTCCCACGCAACCAACCCAGTTTTCTCTGGAAACAGCCACTCCTCGTCGTACGCTGCAAGGTACTGCCGCGACCTCGTCTTCAGCATAGAATTGATCGAAACAACCTCGTCGGGTGTTAGCATCCGCGTCCGAATCATCGCGTCCGTACGAATCAGGGTCTGGCCGGAGTATCGTGCGTTCTGCCGTCGAGCGAGCAGATCGACGCCAGCGGGATCCTGAGCATACTCAAGGTTGGTCAGGATGAGACAGTGATCTGCGTCCAGAGGGAACACCGTCTGCGTGCCCTTCAGATCTATCGAAGGATCCTCCGGATACTGACAGGCAGAGGACGTGGGCGCGCTGGCAGAGTTGTAGGCCGTGACTGGATGGTCAGTCACGACGAATTTCACATCTGACTTCTCCGCCGAAACGATCTCGCGCACGGACTCAAACCACATCGTACAATGCATCTGCCGTAGATGCTGCATCTCCAGCATCAGGTCGATCTGTGTCAGACTCGGATACCTGCTTTTGATCCAATCGAGACCCTTCGGCGTCCTCAGCCTCTGCGCGTTTAGATATTCAAAGAACCGCTGGAAATACTCGTGGATTACTTGCTGGTCATTGCTGGCGAACGCACGTATTACGGTGGCGCCGCTCGCATCGATTCCTCCGAATAGAAACTTCTCGATTTCGTCATTCAACGTGCGTCCAAACCGCATCGTATAGAGGTCTTTCTCTCGGAAACATCGCTTTGGTGAACGGAGTTCAAGCTCCTTTCCGATGATTATGCGGCCATTGGGAAGCTCGGTCTTCGGAGGATCCCGATCCAAGTACTGGAGTGTGCTCCTCGGCCCGAGAATGAAACCTTTCTGGTACCAAATCGGGACATAGTGGTTCTGACGGGTAATTCGCGCTTGCTTCATCGCGACGCTTGGTTGTCCGGCTGATGATCTGCAAAATAGAAGATCGGCCAGAAACAGCCGACCATAGCAGGTCTAAAACGCGCAATCAACGCCGGAGCGTTTTTTGCGGAGCACAACTAAGCTGCTGATTTATGGGCTATTTCAAAAGGGCCGAGTTTTGGCACAGGACGGGGTCGAGCAACTTCACGAACCCCCTTGGAAGAGGTCGAAAACAAAAACGTGAACAGTCACTCGTCTTCCCTCATCTTCTTTGCTACGCATCTGGACACGCCACTCCCCAGTCTCTTCGCAAGGCAGGTCACGGAAGAATAGGCGGTGGTCCCTAACCGTACCAGGCAACGCGTCCAGTATCTGGGAGAAATTCCTGTTCTTCGAATTGAAAACGATCAGTGACGCCTTAGTCTCAAAAACCATTAACTGGAGCTTCTGAGGCTATCAGAACACCCTTTTGATAATCTTGTTGACCCCAGAAATCAGTTCATCGACTTGAGTCTTCGTAGGTTCAGAATTCCGAGCATGGTTACAGAGATTCCTCAAGTCCGCGAGATGCTGAATGAATCGCCATGTTGCGACATCCACTACGTCTGCCCCCTTAAGCACTTCGCTGAAGTCACTGATGGTTGGTTTCTTCTTCCGAATCGTTAGCGAACGAACTTCGCAGACTTTGTGCAGATGCTTCTCCAAGACCACTCCCGCGATCGCCCCAGCGGCCCGTGTAAACTTTTTCTTGGCTAGCTCAGACGCGGCGTCGAGTTCCGAATCGAAGAGGTCTGCCGTAACGAGTGACTGAATGTCGAATAGAGAACTCTCGAATCGTGCCTTGACGGCTTTCAGGATGTTCAACTGCTGCTGGAAGTGTGGGATCGCAGCCTCTGGACCAACGACCTTCTCCCCATGAAAACGTGTGATAGTCAATCCTTGAAGACGGTCTTCGATTCGATAGTTTTCGTACGTGATTTTTTTGCGAGATCTTGGCTTTTCATAGTGGCGGACGAAATCATCGAGCCGGTCAGGCAAGAGCTGCTTGATAAGAACTTTTGCCTCCGAATACCACGCTTGATATTCAGAGCTGAACGACGGCAGGCGGCCGGCCAATTTCTTCAGCTCGTCTTTGTCTTTGTCGATCCTTCTTGATTGGAGTTCGGCCGAAATCTCTTCAACCTTGCACACGTCCTCCAAGACTTCGCCGCGCTCGACGAGAGTTTCCAGATCCTTATTGTATCGGTCGAGATTCGACGCCATCAGCGATGCTAACTTATTGTGCTCGTCTAAATCGATTACGACTCACTCGAGATTGTATATCATGCAGGTGCTTGCGCTGTTTACTGTTGATAATATGTACGTATCCCTTTGAAAAAAGGCGCTTACGCTCCATTTAGCGCGCAGCGAAGGTCACGAGCGCTATTTCGGCTGTAATTTAATGCACCGTAAAGTCTTAGCGTCATCTCACCAACACTTAATGGCAGAAGCACCGCCACCAACGAAAAATGTGCGGGAATTCGCTTCCGAAACCCACCGGCGTTGCCCAGGTCGGAGATGGAACTCTTTTGAATTGAACCCCTCACGTGCTGCTCGTGATATTTCCCTGTTCGCTCATCTCAATTCCCTGTTTTCCCAGAGCAATTCGCTGTTCGCCTATTTCAAATTCCCTGTTCTTTCGGAACAGGGAATTGCCATCTAACCATTTGAAACATAGAGAGTTATCACGTGAAAAACGGCCGAATCGGCAAAAAATGGCCCAAATTCCCTGTTAATTCCCTGTTATTGATGGTTTTCAGCCGAGACCGGATAGCTCCAAACTGCCCCATCCGCCACCCAGTCCGGCCGATTGTGGCACTGCAGAGACGGGTGAGGTTTTCCGCGCAGTTGGCGGGGTTTTGCAGGATCAGGTGGCACCAGAGACGCACTAGAAGGGCTGAACGGGCCTCACTTTCGGTATTCGTCTCTAATCTCGATTTTCGAGTGCCACGTTTGCGCCAAAGGGGGGAGCGGGCCGCTGACAGGACCGTGCAGCGCCGGAAAAGAGGCCGCCCGAGGTATCCAGAATCAAGGCCAGGGCTACCGCGGCGTAGCCGGCTAGCACGTTCTGGTCCAGGTGCGGCCCGGGCCTAGATCCAGGTCTCCGCCCGGGAGCGTGGCATCCCGTTGCTGGACGGTGTTTTCCCTGCGCGTACGGGGAACCCGAATCGCCGACATCGCCTCCGACGCGCCCCAAATCTAGGGCTCGCCATGGGTCGATGACGATCGAAACGGCCCGGCGCGCGAGTCTTGAGTTCGTTTGTGTTTTTGGACAGGACGGGGTTGTGCCTTCTATATTATTCATCCGCGCGCACCGCCGCCCAGCCCATCCTCAATGAGCTGGTTCATGAGACAGCATAGATTGCCGGCTAGTCTGCCGGCTAGTTTGCCGGCTTTAGATATTGATTCTATCTGCTATGATGCCTCCTCCATGGGCGTAATATCCGATTCGAACTTCGAAGCGGGCATTACTGGACTTGCGGACGGCCAGGCCATGGTCTGGGGTTTCCGCTCGGGCGACCGAGGCACCCACACCAGCCGCACGATGATGCTGGCGGAGCTTTCAAATCTCTTGAATGCGGCTCCCGGCGAGGCGACCCGAAAGGACTACGCAGATGCGGTCATGGAGGACAATTGCCTGAGCAAGAGGACAGCGGCGACTCGAAAACTCTCGCTCCAGCGGCTGACTGAGCTCTACGGTCTCGATGCCCACCTGATTTTGTTCCGGGTGCTGAGAGACCTTTGGGGCCGGCACGAAACCAGTCGGCCGCTCTTGGGGTTGTTGCTAGCTCTCGCTCGAGATCCCCTGCTAAGGGTAATCGCGACAGCCGTCATCCGGACGCCGTTTGGCCACGAGTTCGCCCGCCAAACCATGAAAGACGCCCTCTCCGATGCCGTCGGCGATCGACTCAACGAGGCGACGCTCGACAAGGTCGTTCGCAATGCCTCGTCCTCGTGGACACAATCCGGCCACTTACACGGACGGGGGCGGAAAACCAGGCAACGCGTGCAGCCGACCTGCGCCGCAACAACATACGCATTGCTGTTGGGATTTGCTGCGGGCCGTCGTGGCCGCATGCTGTTCGAGACACCTTGGGCCGCCATCCTGGATGTCGGTCCTGACGAACTCATCGACCTTGCCGTCGATGCCAAGCGGCTAGGGCTACTCGATCTCAAGCAGTCCGGCACGATCATTGATGTGTCCTTTCCGACCATGTTCACTGAGAAGGAACGGGAGTTGATTCATGGACCGCATCGACAGGCTGGCTGAGCGCTACAAGAGCTACATCGCGCTACCGTGGCAGAAAGACCTGGCCGGAGCGCAACGGACCATGTTCATTGTATACGACAAGGCCGATGAGCGACGGCTGCGCGCACGCAAGGATCTGTTCGCGCTGGCCACTACGGAAGCGGGGCATGGCTGGATCGAATGTGACCTGACCAAGGTCTTCGCGGAGTGGATGGCGAATACGGAGTATCGCGACAGCTACTTCGAATCTCCGGAAGCCCTCGAACTCAAGCTGGATGATGACTTTCTGGAGCATGTCGCCGGCCGGGTCAGAGCAGCGTTGATGGTGGTGGAAGCAGATGACAAGGCGGTGGTGGGAATCTTTGGGATTGCCTCGCTGTTCGGATTCGTCCGCGTATCGGAACTCATGAAGGAGATCGAGCGGGATATCAGAGGTCGCGTGGCGGTGTTTTTCCCTGGGGAGTACGAGAACAGCAACTATCGGTTGCTGGACGCACGGGATGGGTGGAACTACCTCGCAGTCCCGATCACCCTGCAAGAAGGTCGAGGAGTGTACGAGGCATGATCAATCGAGATATCTACCAGAGAGACCCCAGCCAGATCACTTTATTGAACAACGGCGTCGCGACCATGACGGACGCCTTGACCGATGACGAGCGCCTTACGCTACGGTTCGAACTTGAGCACTTCGTCTGCGAAGGGGAATATCAGCGCGGCCTCGTTCGCATTCTCGATTCCTACGTCAGGAATCAGGGCCAACCCGAGCAGCAAGCCGCCTGGATCAGCGGGTTTTTCGGAAGTGGTAAGTCTCACCTCGCCAAAATGCTGCGCTTCCTCTGGACGGACTACACGTTCCCGGAAGACGGCGCGACTGCGCGCGGCCTAGCACGGTTGCCGAACGATGTGCGGGACCTGCTGAAAGAGATTTCGACCCTGGGCAAGCGGGGTCACCGGTTGCATGCTGCAGCAGGAACTCTTGGCGCTGGAGCCGGAGACAGCGTGCGGCTCGCGCTTCTCGGAATCGTGTTCAAGTCCGCCGAGCTCCCTGAGAGTTATCCCCAGGCGCGCTTCTGTCTTTGGCTGAAGAAGAACAACATCTACGATCAAGTCTGCGCCGCAGTCGAAGCGGAAGGCAGGGAGTTTCGACGCGAGCTGAACGACCTCTACGTCAGCCCGCTGATCGCCAAAGCGTTGCTCGCATCCGACTCGAACTTCGCCGCCAACGAGAAGGAAGCCAAGTCCGCATTGCGCGCCCAGTTTCCGAAACCCAAGGACATCACCACCGATGAGTTCACGAGTGCCTTGCAGGAGGCCCTGGCATTCACCGGCAAAATGCCTTGCACGGTCATCATTCTTGACGAGGTGCAGCAGTACATTGGTGACGACTCCAGCCGATCCTACATCGTGCAGGAGGTAGTGGAGGCCTGCAGCAAACGATTCGGTGACCGCGTGCTCTTCCTCGGCACGGGCCAAACGGCCCTGTCCGGGACACCGGCATTGCAACGCCTGCAGGGCCGCTTCACGGTCAACGTGGAACTCTCGGACAACGACGTCGAGACGGTCACCCGGCGGGTCGTGCTGGCGAAGCGCCCGGACCGTGTGAACAACGTCACATCCACACTGGAATCCAATGCCGGCGAACTCGACCGCCACTTGGTCGGCACCGCAATCGGCCCGCGCAGCGAGGACAAGTCTATTCTCGTGGAGGACTATCCGTTACTGCCCGTGCGACGACGTTTCTGGGAGCACACGCTACGCGCGGTTGATCGCGCGGGCACGGCGGGGCAACTCCGCACGCAGCTGCGGATCGTCTACGACGCAATCCGATGTACAGCTGAAGAACCGCTTGGCACTGTGGTGCCGGCGGATTTCCTGTTCGAGGAGATCTCCGCCAACTTGCTGCAGTCCGGTGTGCTGCTGCGCGAGGTCAACGAGACTATCATCGCGCAGGACGACGGGACGCCCGAGGGGCAACTCAAGTCCCGTCTATGTGCCTTGGTCTTTCTGATCCGCAAACTGCCCCGGGACGCTGGCATGAACATCGGCGTTCGCGCCACGACGGAAACCCTTGCGGATTTGCTGGTGAAGGACTTGGCCAAGGATGGCTCCGCGCTGCGCGGTCAGCTTCCGAAGCTGTTGGACGATCTGGTTGCCACCGGCACGTTGATGAAGCTGGACGACGAATTCAGCCTGCAGACGCGCGCGAGCAGCGAGTGGGAAGCCGAGTTCCGCAATCGGCAAACCAGGCTTGTCAACGATCCCACCAGAATGAGCGACAAGCGTGCTCAGCTATTGGGTGCTGCGGTTCAGGATGCTATCGGGTCCGTAAAGCTGCTGCATGGCGAGTGTAAGGAGCCCAGAAAACTCGCGTTGCACTTCGGCACCGAACCACCGCCAAGCACCGCGCACGAGATCCCGATGTGGATCCGTGATGGGTGGGGCGCTGATGAGAGGAGCGTGATCGCCGATGCGCGTGCGGCCGGATCAGACAGCCCGATGATCCATGTGTTTATACCTAAGTCTCGCGCTGATGCGCTCGCCCGTGTCATTGCTTCACAGAGCGCGGCTAAAGACACGCGAGAATACAAGGGTGTGCCGTCGAGCCCTGAGGGTATCGAGGCGCGTCAAGGCATGGAAACGCGGCTGACTGAAGCGGTCAATAATCTGCGGGCACTGGTCGCTGAAGTGATCGATGGCACAAAGGTGTTTCAGGGCGGTGGTACCGAGCGGTTGGAGGCCTCCCTGCTGGACAGGGTCAGGAAAGCGGCCGACGCGTCTCTTGACCGTCTCTTCTATGACTTCAAGGACGCCGACGATCATCGATGGCCGAAAGTCATCGAACGCGCTCGTAAAGGTGCCGAGCACCCTCTGGAGGCACTGGACTACAACGGTAAGACCGAAGATCACCCTGTCTGCTCAGCCGTGCTGTCCTTCGTGGGTTCCGGTAAGAAGGGTAAGGACGTGCGCGCTCACTTCTCGGACCCGCCTTACGGCTGGTCGCGCGATGCGGTCGATGCCGCGCTCATCAGCCTCTTCGGCACCGGGCATCTGCGGGCAACGGCCAACGGTACGCCGCTCAAGCCGCGGCAGCTTGACCAGGCGAAGGTGTCGAGCACGGACTTCCGCGTCGAGAGCGCGACCATCGACACCCGTCAACGCCTCAAGGTACGCAAGCTGTTCCAGACGGTCGGAGTTGCCTGCAAACCGAACGAAGAGGCGGTGGCCGCCGGAGAGTTCCTGACTCGCTTAAGCGAGCTAGCCCGTGGCGCCGGCGGTGAAGACCCGCTACCCGAGCGCCCTGACACACATCACCTGCTGGACCTTCAATCGCTCGCCGGCAACGAGCAGTTGGTCGGCATCCTTGACCTGCACGGTGAGCTCATAAAAAATATCGGAGACTGGGTCAAGGCGTGCGATCTGGCCGAGAAGCGCCTGCCAACCTACACGCGTTTAGTGTCATTGGCTCGGCATGCAGACGAGCTGGAATCTGCGAAAGAAGCGCAACTTCAGATCGAGGCCATCACGACCAACCGCAGCCTGCTCGATGCGACGGATCCAGTGCCCAACCTCACTAAGATACTCGCGGATGCACTGCGCTCGACTCTTGTGCAAGCGGAGAAGCACTACTCTGAAATCTACGGTGAGGAGCGGCAGCGCCTAGAGGCCGCCGAGAGCTGGCAGAAGATCAACCAAGCGGACCGTGATCGGATTCTCAAGGAACTGCATATCGAGAAAATCACGAAAGGCGCGACCGGCACCGAGCAGGAGGTGCTGGAATCTCTCGAACGGATTTCCTTTGACGCTTGGCGAACGTGCACCGCGGCGCTGCCCCAGATCTTTGCGGACGCCCGCGTTCAGGCCGACAAGCTCGTCGAGCCGAAGACACATCACGTCAAGCTCGGCAGCGCCACCCTCCGTTCACCAGAAGAGGTAACAGCTTGGGTTGAAAAGACCGAGCAGGACCTGCTCGAGCACCTCAAGCAAGGCCCTATCGTGGTGTCGTAGGAACGGAAATGAAGACACTTTCCACTGAGTTTCGCAGACAGCTTGAGCGCACGGTCATCGAAGCGAGAGATGTGGCCGAGGGCGGCGCCCGCGTTGCGCTAGAGGCGCTCGCTGTGCACCACTACGAGCCCTACGAGCACATGGCGTCGGGCCAGCGTACGCTGAGTCGGAGACTGCGCGCACACGCCCGCCAGCTTGGTGACCGTCGCGATACGAGCTCGGGCGGTCATGGGATCGATCATCTCATGCACGAGTGTGCCTATGAGCACTGGCACGGCATGCTGTTCGCCCGCTTTCTCGCCGAGAACGATCTGCTCATAGAACCGGCGATGGGAGTCGCCATTTCCATGAAGGAGTGCGAAGAACTGGCCAGGGAGAAAGGCGTCGACAAGTGGGAGCTCGCCGCGCGCTTCGCCCACCATATGTTGCCTCAAGTGTTCAGACCGGACCATCCGGTATTCGAGGTTCAGTTTGCGCGGGAACACCGGTTGAAACTGGAGGGCCTAGTCGAGGGACTGCCGTCGGATGTGTTCAAGGCGACCGACTCTCTCGGCTGGGTTTACCAATTCTGGCAGTCCAAGAACAAGAACGAGGTCAACCGTTCCGAAGTCAAAATCGGTGCGGCCGAGCTGCCGGCGGTGACCCAGCTCTTCACCGAGCCCTACATGGTGCAGTTCCTGCTGCACAACTCGCTGGGGGCGTGGTGGGTCAGTCGACACCCGGATACGCGGTGTCCACTGGAGTTGACTTACCTGCGCAAGACTGAAGGCGGTGTGCCCGCCGCGGGCGGATTCGAGGGCTGGCCCGACGATCTCTCAGAACTTCGTCTGCTCGACCCGTGCTGCGGTTCGGGACACTTCCTGGTCGCGGCGTTCTTAATGTTGGTTCCCTTGCGCATGGTGCTGGAGGATCTCAGTGCCGCCGAGGCGGTGGGCGCCGTGCTTCGCGACAACCTGCACGGGCTGGAGTTGGACCAGCGTTGCGTGGAGATTGCGGCTTTCTCAATCGCCCTGGCCGCTTGGACCTATCCTGGCGCAGGCGGGTATCGAACTCTGCCGGAGCTGAACCTCGCCTGCTCGGGGCTGGCGCCCAACACGGCGAAGGAACAGTGGCTCGCGTTGGCGGAGCTGGCCGCGGCCGCTGGCGGGATGCCGCCGGAGCGGGACCTGTTCGGTGTCGACGACTCGCTGCTCTCCGCCCCGCTCCGCAACAGCCTGGACGCGCTCTACGATCTGTTCGCACAGGCGCCGGAACTCGGTTCGCTCATCGACCCGAGCACGCTGAAGGGCAACCTCCTCCAGAGCAGCTTCGAGTCGGTGCGGGTATTGCTGGCAAAAGTGCTGGAACGAGAGCGAACGAACGATGAGCAGACCGAGCGCGCCGTGGCCGCGCAGGGGATGGCGCGCGCAACAGAGTTGCTGGCCGAACGGTACCACTGGGTGATCACCAACGTGCCCTACCTCTTCCGCGGCAAGCAGGGCGAAAGGCTGCGGGCCTTCTGTGAACAGCGTTACCCCGCCGCAAAGAACGATCTGGCCACCGTGTTCCTGGAGCGCTGCCTGGAGCTGTGCGCCGAGGGCGGAACTGCCAGTCTCGTGCTGCCTCAGAACTGGCTGTTTCTCAGCAGCTACCGAAAGCTCCGGGAGAAGCTCCTGAAGACAGAGACTTGGCATCTGCTCGCCCGGTTGGGACCAAGAGCCTTCGAAACCATCAATGGAGAGGTCGTCAAGGCGATTTTGCTCACCCTGAGCCGCAGTCATCCCAGCCACCGTCCAGGCGACGTGTTCGGCGAATCAACGGCCGGCAATACGATGTACAGTCTGGACGTCTCCGAATCCCGCACCGCCAGCGAGAAAGCTGCGCGGTTGTCGGAGGTGGAGACAACAGGGCGCCTGCAGCGGGAATACTTGCGGAATCCGCACCAAGTCATTTCATCCGATAGTCTCCCAAAAGGAGAGTTGCTGGCTAACTTTGCTGACTATGGCAAGGGCAGCACGACCGGCGACAGTCCAAGATTCTTGGCGTATTTCTGGGAGTTCTCCGCCACTGCGTCGCATCATGTTAAATGGCTCAACTCGCCAAGCAAAAAGGGATGGTCCGGGCGGATGCAAGTCTGCAAGGTACCATTGACCGATGCGAATCTGACCGCACAGAGGGGCTGTAGGATACACGGCCGTCGGGTCTTTGGGAGGACCGGAGTAGCGGTCAACAAGATGCGACGATTAGAGCCTTTTCTCTACGCAGGAGAAGTTTTTGACGACAATGTGTGCCCAATCTCGCCGAGGAATGTCGGTCTTAACGCTGCTGTTTGGTCGTATGTTCAATCAGACCAGTATCACGACAATGTGCGAGCCATCGACCAGCAACTGAAGGTCACAGCTGCGACTCTGACGAGGATTCCCTTTGACCTCGACCACTGGACCAAAGTCGCCGAAACAAGATATCCGAACGGCCTGCCCGATCCCTACTCCGACGACCCGACCCAATGGATATTCCACGGTCACCCCGGCGGGTCCGTAGTCTGGGACGAGACGGAGAAGCGAACCGCTCACGGCCCGCTCCGCACCGATCCCACAGTGTTGCAGATCGCCATCGCCCGTCTGCTAGGCTACCGCTGGCCAACGGAAAGCGACCCAGGCATGGAGCTGGCCGATGAGCAACGCCAATGGGTGCGGCGCTGCGAAGCATTGCTGTACTGCGCGGACGAGGACGGCATCGTCTGCATTCAGTCGGTACGGGGCGAGCCACCCGCCGGGGAGCGGTTGCTGCAGCTGCTGGACGCCACCTTCGGCGACGACTGGAACGACAGCGTGCTCACCACACTGCTCGCGGAGACTGGCAGCCCGAACCTCGACGACTGGCTGCGCAATAGCTTTTTCGAACAGCACTGCAAGCTTTTCCATCATCGTCCGTTTGTATGGCATATCTGGGACGGTCGCAAACGCGACGGTTTCCACGCCTTGGTCAACTATCACAAGCTGGCAGAGAATGACGGTAAAGGCCGGCGCCTACTGGAGTCTCTGACCTACAGTTACCTTGGCGACTGGATCGCCCGGCAGCAGGACGGCGTGAAACACGGTGAGGACGGTGCCGAGGATCGCCTGGCCGCAGCGCTGGAGTTGCAGAAACGGCTCATCGCCATCCTCGAAGGCGAGCCGCCCTTCGATATCTTCATCCGCTGGAAACCGGTCGAGGAGCAGCCCATCGGCTGGGAGCCGGACATCAATGACGGTATTCGGCTCAACATCCGCCCCTTCATGGCGCAGGACCTCCCCCGCGGAAAGGAAGGCGCCGGCATCCTACGGGCCAAGCCGAACACCCATTGGAGGAAAGATCGTGGCAAAGAGCCTTTGCGCGAGCAGGAGCAGTTCCCCTGGTTTTGGAAGGGCGACAAGTTCACCGGGGAGCGGGTCAACCACGTGCACCTTGCTATCGCCGAGAAACGCGCCACCCGCGACCGTGAAGGGGGGAAATCATGAAGGAACCACACTACACCTATGCTCGGTTCTGGAAATGCGCCCTACAGGTTAATTCGCACGGTTACAGCGCGAACTATCGAGGGCAAGACCACGGCATGGATGCGAGCGCCTACGCCGAGGTGCTGCGGGACGTCTGTCTGGAAGAGGATATCCAGGTCGTAGGCCTTGCGGACCACGGTAGCGTCGAGGAGTCAGAGATAGTTCGCAAGGTGCTAGTGCAGCCCGGGATTGTGGTATTCCCCGGCTTCGAGGTGGCTACATCCGAGAAGGTGCACTGGGTATGCCTCTTCCCGGAGGAAACAACCTACCGTCAGTTGGAAGACTATTTGGTGCACCTAGGAAAACTTCACCGGGATGGTGCCGAGGAGAGGGCGCGCCCAGTAGACCTAACCGGACAGCAACTGTTGTTCAAGGTGGCCGAGCTGCAGGGCTTCTGTTATGGGGCGCACGTCACATTGAACAATGGGCTACTCAAGGGGAAATTCAACAATCTCTGGCGTGATGCCAAGCTGCGAGCAGCCCAGATCTCTGGAAAGATTACCGATCTTCCTCAAGCATATAAGCCTATCGTGCTGAATCAAAATCCCGACTACAAGCGCGACCATCCGGTGGCCTTGATCAACGCCAAGGATGTAGCGAAACCCGAAGATCTGCATGATCCGCGTGCATCGAGCTTCATTAAGATGACGCGCCCCTGTTTCGCGTCCTTCCTGATGGCCTTCAAAGATTCGGAATCACGGGTGCGATTGGCCGACGACCTGCAGGAGCACTTCTACAGCCAGATCGAGAGCATTTCTATCGAAGGGGGCTACTTCGATGGCCTGTCGGCTGAGGTCTCTGGCCACTTGAATGCCGTCATCGGGGGACGCGGCACCGGAAAATCCACCTTGCTGGAGTGCGTGAGATACGCGCTGGACGTCCCCCACAAGGGTGAGGATGCGATCAAGCAGGGCGACCAGATTGTGAAGGAGAACCTCGGCAAGGCGGGTGGCCGGGTCATCCTGAAGCTGCGCTCCGCGGCGAGCCACATGAAACCCTACACGGTCATCCGCCGTTACGGAGAGCCGACACGGGTGATCGACGAGCACGGCGATGAATCGCGCCTTCATCCCGGCAGGGACCTGCTCCCTGGTGTAGAGATCTACGGGCAGAACGAGATTTATGAGTTGGCGAAGAGTCCTGGCGCGCTCACGCGCGTGCTGGACCGCTTCTTGCCCGAAAGCGCGGAGCAACAGTCGCGCCTCGACTCGGCATACCACAAGCTCAGGGAAAACAGCGAGCGGCTGGCCAAGGCACAGGAGCAAAAGGATGAAGTCGAGACGCAGATTGCACAGTTGCCGAAGCTTGAGGAGCAGGTGAGGCAATTCAAAGAGCAGGGACTGGAAGAGAAACTGAAGCAGGTGCCACTGCTGGAGAAGGAGCGGCAGCTGGGTCCGAGGATCCTTGAGGAGGCGAAGCGCACGCGCGCCGGTCAACGGCAGTTCGAGGAATCGCTGCCCGATCTGGTGTTCCTGAGCGACACGGTACTGGAAAGCTTGCCGCATGCCGAATTGCTCCAAAGCGGACGACAGCTCCTAGAAAATCTCGCTGCTACGTTGCGCCAGACACTTGGGGAGACCGACAAGGCCGTCGGTGAAGCCGAAACAGCACTCACCGTTCTTGTTGGGGAGCTTGGAAAGGCGCTGGAAACCTCCGAGGCGCAACTTGAGAAGGAGTTCGCCAAGCTGCCGGCAGTGGCGGGCAAGGATGGCAAGGAGATTGGGCGTGCCTACCAACGGCTGTTGCGCAAAATTGAGCAGGTAAGACCGGCACAGACGCGCATGAAGACAGTGGACACCCTCGTTAAGGAGCTGGAGCAGGCGCGTCGCAATCTGTTGGGGGAAATCTCGGATATCCGTAGCGCTCGCACTGGTGCAAAGCAGAAGGCGGTCAAGGGGCTCAATACGCGTCTTGCGGGCAAGCTGCGGATCACGATTGAGCTGGATGGCTTGCGTCAGCCGTTACGGGACTTCCTGCAAGGCTTGCCGGGCGTCGGGGACAGCAAGACCAAATGGGTAGATGAGGCACAGGACATGACCGTCATGGGTCTGGTCGCGGCCATTCGGGAGGGAAAGGATATGCTCCTGAGCAAGGGATGGGCTTTGACGTCCGGCCTTGCCGAGACTCTGAATCGGATGACGCCCGCACAGCGCTATGCGTTGGAAGCCATCGACCTTGAAGATCGGGTGAGCCTCGAGCTCAACGTATCCCACACTGGCGCGCAGTATCGGTCCCTGGATCGCCTGTCTAGCGGGCAACAGTGCACGGCCATCCTGCACGTGTTGCTCCTCGACAACCCGGATCCTCTGATCATGGATCAGCCGGAGGACAACCTCGACAATGCCTTCATTGCCGAACGCATCGTGCAAGAGTTGCGCACCGCGAAAACGGAGCGGCAGTTCTTGTTCGCGACTCACAACGCCAACATCCCCGTCTTCGGCGATGCGGAGTGGATCGGAGTGTGCTCTGCCTCCGAGGACCGTGCCGAAATGCCGGTCGAGGCCCAAGGGTCCATCGACATTCCAGCGATTCGCGATCAGGTGGCGAGCATCTTGGAGGGCGGCAAGGAGGCCTTCATGCAACGCAAAGAGAAATACGGGTTCGACTACTGATGACCAAGTCCGAGTTGCTTGAACTGATTGTCAATGGCGAGAACTCTGGGGTCGAGTTCAAGCGTGATGACCTGCGCCCCGAGCCGTTGGCAAAGGAGGTTGTGGCGCTCGCCAATTTCCAGGGCGGCCGCATCCTGCTCGGGGTCGATGATGACGGAACGATCACAGGGATACAGCGGCCCGATCTCGAACGCTGGGTGATGGACACGGTGTTCGGCCGCACCGTGCACCCTATGATTCTCCCGTTCTACGAAGAGATCCAGGTTGACGAGCAGCATCGGGTTGCGGTCATCACGATCAGCCAAGGCGCGACCAAGCCGTATGTTGTGCGCTATCACGGCCGAGAGGACATCTATATCCGTATCGGCAGTACCTCGCAGCTTGCCTCACGCGAACAGCAGGCGCGGTTATACGCGGACGGAGGCATGCTTCACGCGGAGCTGCTTCCCGCATCGGGTAGTAGTCTGCGCGATCTGAGTCTGGAACGGTTGACCGACTATCTTTCAACGATTGTTGGGGACAAGACGCTCCCAGCATCCGACGAGGCATGGGGCGAGCGCCTGTGTGGTTTGGGTTTCATGGTTGAGCGCCAAGATGGCCCACCACTATGCACCATCGCAGGGCTGGTTCTTTTTGGCCACGCGCCGCGTCAGCTTCTGCGCCAGTCCGGCGTCCGCTGGATGGCGTTCGAAAGCGAGAACAAGAGCTACAAGGCACTGGATGACAGGTTGATCGATGGGCCACTCGTCGCTCTTCGGAAAGAGTCTGCAGGTGTCGGAAGCGTCATCGCCGAGAATGGATTGGTCGAGAGTCTGGTGGATGCCATGCGGCCATTCGTCTCGGAGGAGGCCGCCGAGGTGGATGTGTCCATGCGCCGGGCGCGCCGTTGGCTGTATCCTGTGGAGGCGCTACGCGAAGCAATCGTGAATTCTCTCGCTCACCGTGACTGGACGCGCTACGAGGAGATCGAGGTCGCGCGATATGTCGATCGTCTTGAGGTTCTGAGCCCCGGTGCGCTCCAGAACACGATGACGGTGGAGAAGATGGTTGCCGGACAGCGTTCCGCGCGCAACCCGTTGATCGTCGAGATCCTGCGCGACTACGGCTACGTGGACGCGAGGGGTATGGGGGTGCGCAATAAGATCATTCCGCTCTTGTCTGAGCATAACGGAACAGAGCCGGATTTCATTGCGACCGAGGATCATCTCAGGGTCGTCATGCACAGAGGCCCAGCACAATCAGTGGGTGAAAGCTGATATGCAGTCGAGTACCCCAGTCACAACGGACAGCACCGTAATCGAGGCTCTCGTCCGTTCCCTGGAGATCGCGGCCAGGTACAACCCGAACGACGTCGTCCATCCAAATGTCGTGTTGTGGACCGATCACGATTCGCAGTGGCTGCCCATCATTCCCCAGCTCCGCCGTCTGGCACCGCAGCTGCTGACAATTGGCGACTACGAACCGAAGACCCGAACGGGTCCGGCGATCTGGCTGCGGTGTGTCTTGGACGGTGCGCTTGACGATCCAAAATTCCCCGAAGAAAAGACCCCGATCGTCTACCTGCCGGGTGTCAGCCGGCAGGAGCTCCGGGCGGTCCATGAGTGCCCTGACAGCCTCAAGCCGCTGGTGGAACTTCAATACCGCGGGGTCTGCTGGACCCAGAAGAATGGCAAGGACTGGACCGTCGAAGCCTTCCTGGTTGCTGAAAAAGGAGGCCTTGGTCTGGACGTAGCGCGTGATGCCGCTGCGCGGTGGTCGATGTTGGGCGCTTTGACGGAACTGGCGACTACCTCAGTGGAAAGGCTCAAAGGCAAGCATCTCGAGGCGGAGGACTTCGACAAGCTGTTCTCCGATGATCCTGCAAAGGACCTGTTGCTTTGGCTGAGCGACCCGGAGTCCGTGAGTTCTAGCTGGGATGGCGGTCGATGGAGCGCGTTTAAGTCGCGCTCCAAGGCCGAACTTAGGTTCGATCCAGAAAAGGACGGCGCGCTAGTGGCTGCGGAATGGCTCGGCCGGCGCGAAGGCCCGTGGGCATCGGTGTGGGAGCGCTTTACCGAGTCGCCGGCGCTGTACCCGGGTGTACCTGAACTCTTACGCAAGGCGATGCCGAACGAATTATTTGTAGAGCCTTCCTCCTGGCCCCAGAACAATGAAAAGGATGAAACAGCACTACGGCAAGCCCTCCTCGCACTTCAAAACACCACCCCATCTGCGGCGAGGGGCCGGTTGCTCGAGCTGGAGAAGACCCACGGCGTGAGGCGCGAATGGGTCTGGGCAAAGCTCGCTCAGGCCCCGCTGGCCGGCGCGCTTGAACACTTGGCGGCGCTTGCTGAACGCACCAACAGCAATCTCGGCGGGGCATCTGTAGCCGAAATGGCCAAGCTCTATGTAGATGCAGTCTGGGAGGTCGATGCTGCGGCACTTTCCTCCATGGCGACCGTGAAATCATCCGCGGATTCACAGGCCGTGGGTAAGGCGCTGAACGCCATCTACCGTCCCTGGCTGGAGTCGGCCGCCGAGCACCTGCAGGGACTGGCCGAGAAGGATCCACTACCTGATCACGATGGCCAGGGGTTGGAGGACCTGCTCGTCGAATTGGGTGGGCTGATCCTCTTTGTCGATGGGCTCCGGTTCGATGTGTCGCAGCGCCTGGCAGAGAGCATGCGTGAGAAAAGCTGGTTGGTGACTATGTCGACTCGCTGGGCAGGCCTCCCGACAGTCACGGCAACCGCGAAACCAGCGGTGTCACCGGTCACTAAAGAGATCAAAGGTCTGGCTCTCGGGGAAGATTTCCTGCCAGCGACTGCGGATGGAGGCCAACCTCTGACCACGAACCGGTTCCGCAAGCTGCTGACCGCGGCCGGCTATCATTACCTCGGTTCGGATGAAACGGGCGACCCCTCTGTTCGCGCCTGGACCGAGAACGGAGAGTTCGACAAGCTGGGACACTCACTGCAAGGCAAGCTCGCTGGCCAGGTCGAAGAGCAGGTGGAATTGCTGCTCGAACGCATCGAATCGCTTCTCGATGCCGGGTGGCGCGAGATCCGCGTTGTCACCGACCACGGCTGGTTGTGGCTCCCGGGCGGACTACCGAAGGTCGAACTTCCCAAGTACCTCACGGCGAGCCGCTGGGCTCGGTGTGCCGCGATCAAAGGCGGTTCCAAGGTCGAGGTGCCGACCGTGCGATGGCATTGGAATTCGCATGAACGTGTAGCCATTGCCCCCGGTATTGCGTGTTTCAGCACCGGCAACGAATACGCTCACGGCGGGTTGAGCCTCCAAGAGAGCCTGGTACCGATCATTCGGATTACCGTCGGCGAAGCAGCGAGCAAGACGGCGGCGAAGGTGGCGCACGTCTCTTGGGCCGGATTGCGTTGCCGCATACAGATCCAGCCAGCCCAGCCAGGCCTCTCGGTGGATCTACGAACGAAGGCCAACGATCCAGGATCGAGCGTCAGCACAGTACGAAGGGTGGACGTCAAAGGCGCCGCTAGCCTTCTGGTTGTGGATGACGAGCTGGAGGGTACACTGGCAGCCGTGGTCGTGCTGGACGCAAGCGGCCATGCGATAGCGAAACAACCCACGATCATCGGGGGTGAGGATTGAAAGTGGAACTCGACCAACTCGACCGTCTCGCCGCGACGGCGTTTGAAGGCTACCTGGTCCGCAAGGATCTGGTACGCAAGTACAGCCGCCAATATCCGGTTCCGACATATGTGGTCGAGTTCTTGCTCGGGCGTTACTGCGCAAGCACGGACGAGCAGGAGATCGAGGAAGGGTTAACGATCGTCGAACGGCAGTTGGCGGATCGAACGGTAAGGACGGGCGAAGAGGAACTTTTCAAAGCGAGGGCCCGTGATCAGGGATCCATCAAACTCATCGATATTGTCAGAGCGAAGCTGGATGCAAAGACTGACTCGTTCGTCGCGGAACTTCCAAGCCTCGCAATCAAAGATGTCCGCATCGACGACAGCCTCGTCAAGCAGCACGAACGCATGCTCACCGATGGTTTCTACGCCGAGGTCACTTTGAGCTACGACGCTGCCATCGCCCAGGAGAAAGGTGGGCGGCCCTTCGCGATAGACAGCCTTCGAGCCATTCAGCTCTCAAAGGCAGATGTACTGGATACGCTCAAACACGGACGCCACTATTTCTCCATTGAGGAGTGGAAACGCGTTCTGCTGCGTAGCGTTGGCCTGGAGCCGGCCGCGTTGTCGGAGCGTGCGCAACTGGTCGCGCTCGTCCGGATGGTGCCCTTCGTAGAGCGCAACTACAACATGGTCGAGTTGGGTCCACGCGGGACCGGCAAGAGCCACCTGTACCAGCAGATCTCCCCCTATGCACATCTGATCTCCGGTGGTAAGGCCACGGTGGCGAAGATGTTCGTAAACAATGCCAATGGCCAGCGTGGTTTGGTGTGTCAATACGATGTCGTCTGCTTCGATGAGATCTCCGGCGTGTCCTTTGATCAGAAAGACGGGCTAAACATTCTCAAGGGGTACATGGAATCCTGTGAATTCTCGCGCGGCAAGGAAAGCATTCGCGCCGAGGGCGGTATCGTGATGGTGGGTAACCTCGATGTCGAAGTCGAGCACCAGCAACGCGTCGGCCACCTACTGAGTCCCTTGCCTCCGGAAATGCGTGACGGTACGGCGTTCATGGATCGCATCCACGCCTACGCGCCAGGATGGGATTTTCCGAAGCTAAATCCGAACGAACACTTCACAGACCATTTCGGATTGGTCAGCGACTTCCTGTCGGAGTGTTGGAGCCGGCTACGCACCGGCAGTCGTATCCACGTGTTACAGGGGCGAGTGAATTACGGTGGAGCACTTAGCGGACGGGACATCACGGCCGTCAACAAGACAGTGAGTGGCCTGCTAAAGCTGCTGTACCCGGACCCCGAGATGACGGTTCCGGACGAGGAACTGGAAGAGATGGTTCGCATCGCCCTCGAAGTCCGTCGGCGGGTCAAGGAACAACAGAAACGGGTGTTCAAGAGCGAGTTCCGAAACACGCACTTCAGCTACGCTATGGGTGAAGACGGCGTCGAACAATTCGTATCGACGCCGGAGCTGCATAGCGACGAAGCGATCGAACTAGACCCACTGCCGCCAGGACAGGTTTGGGGAATCAGTCCAGGCGGACCGGAGACCGGCGCCAGCCTATACCGACTTGAGGTGACGGTCGGTAAGGGGAGCGGGGTTAAGATCCTGAATGCACCGGTTCCACCTACGTTTCGCGAGAGTGTCAGATACGCCGAGCAGAACCTGTATACAAGGTCAAAGCAACTGGTTGGAGACCGCGATCCGCGCTCTCACGAGTTTTCGTTACAGCTCCGTGCTATGGATAACGATCGAAGCGGAACGTCGCTCGGCCTGCCGACACTTATGGCCCTTTGCGGCGGACTGCTTGAGAAAAGCACCAAGGGTGGTCTGATCGTGGTCGGCGCACTCAATCTCGGTGGTTCAGTGGAGCCACTGGCCAATGCTGTCGGTATTATCGAGGTCGCCGTTGAGAAAGGCGCTGATACCATGCTCATGCCAGTGTCGGCAAGGAAGCAACTGTTCCAACTCTCCGACGATATGGCGACGCGGATCAACATCCAGTTTTACTCCGACACGCCAGATGCACTACTCAAGGCGTTGCTTGAGTGACAGGGTGCTTCCGCAATTAAGTGTTGGCGGCCAGCCCATCCCGTCCTGTGCCAAAACTCGGCCCTTTTGAAATAGGCCATAAATCAGCAACTTAGTGTCTGTGTTTGCGACCGGGCCAAGGGCCGTGGGCTTTACAATCGTCTTGGGCGGGCGGGTCGTCACCATGCAGATGACCACCTAGTCGAGAGCGAATATCGAAGCGTGTGCCTGAAGCTGTTTTCACGTGGTCAAAATACTCGAACGCCCAACGGGCCAGCAGTTTGAACCTTCAGGGCTTCAAATGCCGGTAGGCCCGCAAGGTCTGGACCAGGGCATCTCCCTTCTTGGCCCAGGCCGACCGGATCATCTACAACACCGATTCGGCGGTCGGCGCCCGTCCTGTGCCAAAACTCGGCCTTTTGAGATAGACCATAAATCAGCAGCTTAGTGTCTGTGTTTACAACCGGGCGAAGGGCTGTGGACTTTACAATCGTCTGGCCCCGAGGGTGTTGTTATCTTCAGATCCATGATGACGTACCGCGTGCAATTCCTACGGCTCGTTCTGGCTGGGTCAAACCACCAACAGCAGGACGCGTGATAAACTCTAGTTCATTCATGCTACTGATTGCCAAACTTATCGACTACTACTCCGTTGTCATCATCGTCGCGGTGATCCTCAGCTTTCTTCAGCTCCCGCCGAGCAACCAGGTAGTTCGCATCACCCGGATGATGACTGAGCCGGCTCTGGCGCCGATTCGCAGGCTGGTGCCCCCAGCGGGGAGGATCGACTTCTCGCCGTTGATTCTGCTGGTCCTCCTTCAGATTCTGGGGCGCGCGTTGATCTAGCACTGTTGCTATCTCGTCCTGTGCCAAAACTTGATCCACTGGCAACGTTACAAGCGAGCCGTGGACGGGGGGGCCGCGACAACCATTGAGCAGAGCTACCCTTTGGGCGGGTCGTCACCATGCAGATGACCACCTAGTCGAGAGCGAATATCGAAGCGTGTTTCCTTCGCCGTCGGAGATCGGCCTGGGCTCCGGTTCTTGCTGCCATCGTACTTGGCTGCGATGAGGTAGCGGTACCAGCGCAGAAGTGTAGCGGGTGTGGCAACGGACGCAATCTGGGCCAGTGCCTCGCGGCCCAAAGCCTGGGCCTTGACGGCGAGCCTGCGCCGGTCGTCGTCAGAGAGCCTGAGACGCTTGCTCCGAAGCCCGGCTCGGAGCACACGGTTCTCCTCTCGCGGGTAGTCGATCCCATCCTGCTGCTGGCGGTTGACCCAGCCAGCCAGAACGAGCAGTAGAAATTGCACGTGATACGTCCTCATGGACCTGAAGATAACACCCTCGGGCCAGACGATTGTAAAGCCCACGGCCCTTGGTCCGGTCGCAAACACAGACACTAAGCTGCTGATTTGTGGGCTATTTCAAAAGGGCCGAGTTTTGGCACAGGACGGGTGAAAGAACAACTGAAGAAGATGGGCTCCTTCGAGTACCACCAGACTTCTTTCTCGTACATCGATAACGACAACCGGGAAGAGCGGTTCGTCGGCGTTCCCGAACAGGGCGGCACCGATACGATATCCACTGATCCACTTGCTCCCGGCTCGATTTACACCGCTTCCGTGGACGACCAGGGCTTTCGGGTTATGGCCCAGTTCCTGGGCGGCGCGAATCAAGAATCGGCGAAGAAGACTCATCTCAGGCTGCGTCCAGTATAATCGAAACTGGCAGGCTGGCCTGCGGGGACCACCTATGCCAAGCGCCGGTACTGTCAAGTTCACTTGACGAGGAAACGGACCCCAATATAGGTAGGCCGAGCGAACTTCGTTCACCCATATGTTGTGGTCGTGTTGGCGCGTGATCCCTCAACTTGACAGCAATGGCACCGCCCGTGTGGGCGGAGGTCATCGGGGAATGAACGAAATCCGTTCGTTCACTCGAAAGTACCATTGTTGGTGCTATTTGGCCCTACTCGATGCAACCAACGCGCGACCAGTCAAGATAAACCGTTATCCTTCGTCAATTTAAGAGCGCAAGGCCAACTTGTAGTTAGCGGCGCTCAGTGTTTGAGTAATAATCATTACTCTTCTCTGCCGAGGCACATCAACTGTGGCGTTCTTCCGTTCGAAACTGGTTTCGCGGGGATTCCTCAGTGGACTGACCTGCAAACTTTAACCAACAGCAACCGGCTTGCACGTGGTTCTCGACAAGTTCGAAGCGTTGAGAGCGTTCGCTCCACCAACTCTAGCCAACCTTTGCCGACTCTTCCTGGAAGAACTGCTTCAACAGCCGAGCGGCCATGACCTCTTCGCCGTTCTCCATGCAGCGGGTCGGGACGTAATTTTCGAACATCACGACCCGCGGCCGGCCGTTTTTCAGTTTGTCGCGAGCTTCTTCCAGGCTCAGCGGGATGACTTGCTCGTCCCAGTCGAGTATAAGCTCGGCGAATCCCCTGGTGTTCATCTTGACCTCCGCGGTAAGGCCCTTGACGTCGCTCAACTCCCCCGCAATGTAGCGAGCTTTCCGCAGCCATTCCGCCTCGAGGGCCTCGTGATCGAGCCGCTCGTAGCGATTCAAAGCGACGATGAAGCCGATGATCTCCTCCTTGCCGACCTTCATCCCGCGTCCCAGGTGGCTATTGGGTGAGGCCTGCATCAATGCCGCTTCGATCAGATCCTTCCGGCCGGCGAGAATTCCTGTCGACTGAGGCCCGCGAATCCCCTTTCCCCCGCTGAACACCACCAGATCCGCTCCCATCTCGCCGTAGCGGGTCAAGTTACCGGCGGGAGGAAGCTCGGAAGCGGCATCGATCAGAACCGGAACGCCGGCCCGCTTTCCGATCTCCAGAAATTCGTGGGGCTTCATGACCTCGGGCTCATCGGCTCGCACGTGCTCCTGCCGAGCCAGAACGTGAATCATTGCCGTCTTGGCGTTCACTGCATTCCGGAACTGCTCCCGGGTCTCCACGCCGACGATGGTCATGCCCGCGGCGCGATAGGCGCGGTCATAATCGAGACGGTGCGCCTTCTGGAGGAGGCATTCCACCTTCGGCCAGGTTGGATGCGGTAGCGCTTCCATCTTCTCTTCGTCCGTCCCGGTGAGGCAGGCCGCCGCGCCAAGGATCATCGCCGAAAAGGCTCCGGAGGAGACCATCGCCGCCTCGGTATGGATGACTTCGGCAATCCTGTTACCGGCGGCCACGTTCAGCTCGTGCATGTCCACGAAGTAGCGGTTGGCTTCCCCGATGGCTTCAATGACCTCGGCGGGCATTCGCGAGCCTCCCATGGAGGTGTAGTTATCGTGACAGGGCAGGTGAGGATGGACATCGAGGAGCCGCGTGTAGATGTTGTCCCCGTTCAGGCGATCCTCTAGCGGGGCCAAGTTGGTTGGCGCTTCCGCCCGGTTGGGCATCGCAGCTCGATCCGTGCACGCGCCAACGAGTCCTCCCATGAGCCCGGCGCCGAAGAACTGCCGCCGACTCCACATCCGTCGCCTTTGATCTTTCATCTGGACCTCCAACAGGTTCCGTCCTTCTCTAATCCCTCAAGGTCTCCAGCATTTCCAGTTGCTCCTCGAGCGGTTGCTTCAGAAACGAATCGAACGTGTCATAGAACGCTCGCTTGCTCTCCACGCCCACGTATGCCGCCAATGAGCTTCCCATCCGTTCCGCGACACCGAGGGATAGAATTTGGTGCGAACGTCGTTAACGCTCTGAGAAGAAGACTTGTGGACCATGAATGCGAATGCCCACGCCCCGGCGTCGTAAGCCAGATGGCGGTAGTACTTCCTAACGCCAGGCTCCACCCTATCAATATCCTCCATGTCCCGAATCCCCAGCTCCGAATCTTCGACCTTATGCACGAATTCCATGGAACGTATCATGCGATCTTTGAAATGTGCCCATCCTCGCTGGCCGCCAAGATAGAACGCCAAAAACTCAGCTCCACCTTCCATCATCCACGTCGGCGTGCGCGGAAACGACCTCTAAAACACGTGGGTGTACTCATGGTCCCCATAGCCAGCCCGGTATTCCACGATCGGCGCGTTGCATGCGCTGCTGATGCCTCAGCAAATCGGGTCGGTTCATGGAGCACCCCCATCCCGGTCAGCGGTTGGATCCAGCAAATTGGACAGCATTCTACGCCTCAAGAACTGATTTGGTCAACGAGCACATCGTTCGCTAGACTGAAGCAACAGCGTTTTCGCCCACGGGCGCGACTCCGAGGGGCGGACACTCCCTTTCCTCCACCCCGGACAGCGGACACCCCTTAGAGAAGGGGGTGTGTCCGATTGTCCGCCCGGACACTTAGTACACGCTGTCCGGACAAAGTGTCCGCTCATGCAGCACCGCGCTGGGCCATACCGATGAAGCCTCCGTCAAGGACTACGAACTGCTTTTTATGACGTCGAGCCGTCCGTCTCACGGTCTCGACTCCAGCGTTGATGTCATCGGCAAGCGCTTCGGCGTTCATGGCGCCTTGGCGCAGTGGTCAGCAGTACGCTTACTTGATTGGTCGCAAATTGGTCACCAACGGGGCTGATGGTACCTGACCCAGGAGGGAAGTTCAGGACACCCTCTCCTTGGTTTTGCTTGGAGTTACGGCACGTAGGCTCTTCTCTGTTGGTGCTGGAGATGATTCGTAATCAGCAGGTCGGCGGTTCAAATCCGCCCGTCGGCTCCACGTAACAAACAGTCCCGCAAAAACTTACGAGCGAGTTTGTCGAAGCCCCGCGAGGACTTGTGTGCGGAATGTGTGCCTATAGTGTGCCAACCAGAAGGTACTCATCCAGACTCAGCATTACTCAGAGCATCCTTATTAAAGAGGATGGCCACCCCTCTGTGCCAACCTCCTTGAGACACTTTGCCCCTTGAAATTAGTGTAGAGGGCGGAGGAGGATCATGAATGACTACGTTGATTGAGAGAATGACCCCGGCGGGATCGGAAGGAGCCCGTAGGGCGACTGCAGATCGCGCCGGCCGCGATGCGGCAGGGGTCCCGGATCCCGAAGTGAGTGAGCAAGCGAAGCGTCGACGCTTTACCGCAGAGTACAAGCTGCGGATAGTGCGCGAGGCCGATGCTTGCAAGGGTGACGGGGATGTTGCGGCTCTTCTGCGTCGAGAGGGACTGTACTCGTCGCATCTTTCGAGTTGGCGTCGCCAACGTGACAAGATTGCCAAGGCGGGGTTGACATCGAGGAAGCGAGGACGGAAGGCGAAGGCAGAGGATCCACGGGTCAAGGAGCTCGAGCGCGAGAACGCGCGATTGAAGCATCGCCTGGCTCGGGTGGAGACGATGCTAGAGATCCAAAAAAAAACCTCCGAACTTCTGGGGATCCCCCTGAATCCACCAGACAGCGACGAGAACGATTGATGGTGGCGGCCGAGGAGCTGGCGGGACGAATTGGACAGACGGCGGAAGCCTGCGAGGCCCTTGGAATAGCTCGCTCCACGTTGTATCGCAGGCGCCAGACGGTAACGTCCAATGCGAAACGCCGCCCTCGGTCGCACCGAGCCCTCGATGTGACCGAACGTGAGCTGGTTCTCGGTGCCTTGCACTCCGAGCGGTTCGTCGACAAGGCGCCCGCTCAGGTGTGGGCCACGCTCCTGGACGAGGGAATCTACTACTGCTCGATCCGCACGATGTATCGGATTCTGGCGGAGAACGGAGAGGTCCGAGAGCGCCGGAACCAGCTGCGACATCCGAATTATCAAAAGCCGGAGCTGCTGGCCGAAGCGCCGAACCAGGTTTGGTCGTGGGATATCACCAAGCTGCGTGGCCCCGTCAAGTGGACCTACTACTACCTCTACGTGATTCTGGACATCTTCTCCCGTTACGTGACCGGGTGGATGTTGGCTCGACGAGAAAGCGCTGAGCTCGCTCGTCGTCTCATCAGCGAGAGCTGCCGCAAACAGAACATCGAACCAGACCAGCTCACCATCCACGCCGACCGTGGCAGCTCGATGCGAAGCAAGTCCGTAGCTATGCTCCTGGCTGACCTCGGCGTTACCAAGACCCACTCCAGACCTTACGTCTCGAACGATAACCCCTACTCCGAGTCCCAGTTCAAGACTCTGAAGTATTGCCCTCAGTTTCCGAGCCGTTTTGGTTCCATCGAAGACGGCCGGCTGTTCTGCGGCGGCTTCCTCGACTACTACAATCACGAACGCCGGCACGCGGGAATCGGCCTCATGACACCGGCCGCCGTTCACGATGGTCTCGCGGAACAGCTCACCACTGCCCGGCGCCAAATCCTCCTCGAAGCTCATCGGGCTCATCCCGAACGCTTCGTTCGCGGAATGCCACAGCCCCCCGTTTTGCCTCCTCAGGCCTGGATCAACCCGCCGCCGGAGAAAACGACGCGCCAGGAGGCCGCCGGAGCCACTTTCTCGAGGTGGTCCACACCTGGGGTACCCCCGGATTCAGGCCAACGCGACCAGATCTCGCCTGTCCTTCATCATTATTGATCCAGCGGGAATGGTACCGCTGGTGGCCCTACGACGAACGAAGAAACCCGGGTCGGCGCGCGCGGGCACTTGCCGAGATCACGCGATCAATGGGCCGCGGAGCTGGACAACGCAATCGCGAGGGACCCCAGCAATCGACGCGCCGCGACTAAACTGGCTCAGGCGGCGTCGCGCCATTCGTAGCGGTGGTGGAGCCCACCCACTCGCGGCAACGCGACGACTTTTGCGGTCGGTGATGGTCGGGGCGTGACGGGTCTTGAGTTCGGGGTGTCTTTGTCGAGACCCAAGTGGCAACGGTCCTCGTGGTAGTAGCTGATGTACAAGCGCATGAGCCGGACGAGATGCCGCTCACTGAGGACAACTACATGCTCTAACATCTCGCGGCGGCAGTTTCCGGTCCAGCGTTCGGCGGTACCGTTTTGCCAAGGGCTGCGATAAGAAATGCGAACAGGCTTTGTGCCCATGGCCCTGATGAACTCCACCACTGCAGGGCTGAAAATCGCGTCGCGGTCAAAGACCAAGTATCGTGGTGCCGTGTCGTATGGGAACGCCTCGCGCAGTTGTTGAATCACCCACGCTGACGTGGGGTTGTACGTCGCGTTGAAGTGCAAGATATGGCGACGGCCGTGCTCGATGACGAAGAAGCCGTACAGCAGCCGTAGCGACGCCGTCGGTACGGCGAACAGATCCATCGCGGCGATGTCGTCCTTGTGGTTCCGCAAGAACGCAATCCATCGCTTCACTTCGTCGGGTTCGGCTCGGCGGCGCGGCATGTATCGCGACACCGTCATCTCGCTGACAACGAATCCGAGCTTCGTCAGCTCAGCGTGGATACGAGGTGCACCCCAGCCGTCTTGGGCCATCGTGCGGACGAGACGACGAATCTCGGCATCAATCCGAGGTCGACCTGGATAGCGCGGACGGGAGATCCGAGCCCAGTATCGGCGGAACCGATCTCGATTCCACCGGGCGACCGTGTCGGCGTTCACGATAACGAGCCGGCTCGCCCACGCTGGCCACGAGCTTCGGAGCGCAACCCAGAATGCTCGGTCCGTGTCCTCGAGCGGTGGCCGGGGGCGCTCCTTCTTCAACGCCGTAACTTGCTGCCGCAGGGCCAGGTTTTCAATCACGAGGTCGGCTCGGCACCGACACATCGCCCGGATCGCACGGGCGCCGAGTGAGACGAGGAAGATGAGGACACGGAGCATGGCGGCAGAGTTTGCCGTCTCAAGACCGGGATCTCAAGCGGGAGATGCGCTCGTTGGCCGAGGCGTGAACGGTGCGTAAGTCCTTGATTTCAGGAGCGGACGGATATTGATGATGCACAAGTGAATATGGACAACCCTAAACGGGCACGAAGCGGGAAAGCGCGGAAACAGCCAAGGGAGTGCGCCTACGTTCGGTCCCCTGATCTGCGAAATGCGCTGGAGCGGATACGGCAGGTAGCCTGCCGGGATAAGGGAGCACGGTTCACAAGAAAGTGAACTGGATACTCGACGCGGACATCCGTGGATTCTTCGATGCCATCGACCACGGATGGCTGATGAAAGTCGTCGAGCATCGAACACTGCACCCGTATCCCGAACAGCGACTGCGCGTCATGACCTGAGGTAGGAGCCCAGTGCGTTAGCAGCGCTCGCTGGGATCTGTGCGGGGGGGCGCCCGTAAGGGCGGTCCCTACCGCGAAAGATCTAAACCGCGCAATCGATGCTGGATCGACTTTTTGCGGAGCACAACTCCCACAGGAAACGGGGAGAAACCGATAGGCCGCGCCTACGGAGCACCGCGCCAGCCCTCGACCCTACCGGGAACGAAAAAAGCCCGGGCCGCCTGAGCGACCCGGGCTCTCGGAAAGTATGTAGCCTAGTAGTCGCCCATGCCTTCCATACCCGGCATGCCACCGGGGCGCGCGCCGCCAACGGCCTTCTTGTCTTCCTTCTCGGGCAGCTCCGCGACCAGAGCTTCGGTCGTGAGCATGAGCCCCGCGATGGAACTAGCGTTCTGGAGCGCATAGCGAACGACCTTGGTGGGATCGATGACCCCGGCGTTCACTAGGTTCTCGTACTTGTCCTTCGCCGCGTTGTAGCCCTGCTCGCCCTCGAGCTCCTTCACCTTGTTGACGATGATGGAGCCTTCTTGCCCGGCGTTCTGGGCGATCCAGCGCATGGGCTCTTCGACCGCGCGCCCGACGATACCCACACCGATGCGGACGTCATCGCCGAGGCGCTCGTCCTTCTGGAGCCTCTTGAGAACCTTGCTGGCGCGAAGGAGAGCGACCCCGCCTCCGGGAACGATGCCTTCCTCGGCGGCTGCCTTGGTGGCGTGCATCGCGTCCTCGACACGGGCCTTCTTCTCCTTCATCTCGGTCTCGGTGGCAGCGCCGACCTTGATCAGAGCCACGCCGCCGACGAGCTTCGCGAGACGCTCCTGGAGCTTCTCGCGATCGTAGTCGGACGTCGTCTCTTCGACCTGGGTGCGGATCTGCTTGATGCGGCCTCCGATGTCGGACTTCTTCCCTGAGCCTTCGACGATGGTGGTGTTCTCCTTGGTGATGATGATCTTCTTGGTCTTACCGAGGTCCTGCATTTGCAGGTTCTCGAGCTTGATGCCGAGGTCCTCGAAGATCGCCTTGCCACCGGTGAGGATCGCGATGTCCTCCATCATGGCCTTGCGGCGGTCACCGAAGCCAGGAGCCTTGATGGCGACGACCTTCAGTGTGCCACGGAGCTTGTTGACGACGAGCGTGGCGAGGGCCTCGCCCTCGATGTCCTCGGCCACGATGACCAGCGGCTTGCCGGACTGGGCCACCTTCTCGAGCACGGGCAGGAGATCCTTCATGTTCGAGATCTTCTTCTCGTGAACGAGGATGAGACAGTCTTCGAGCACACATTCCATCCGCTCGGGGTCGGTTACGAAGTAGGGGGAGAGGTAGCCGCGGTCGAACTGCATACCCTCGACGATGTCGAGGGTCGTCTCGAGCGTGCGCGCCTCTTCCACTTGGATGACGCCGTCCTTGCCGACCTTCTCCATCGCCTCCGCGATGATGCTGCCGATGGTGTCGTCACCGTTGGCGGAAATGGTCCCGACCTGCCCGATCATCTTGCCCCGGACCGGCTTCGAGATCTTCTGGATCTCGCCAACTATCGACTCGACGGCGGTGTCGATGCCCCGCTTGAGCTCCATGGGATTGCTGCCGGCGGCAAGATTCCTGAGCCCCTCGCGGAAAATAGACTGTGCCAAGACGGTCGCCGTGGTGGTGCCGTCACCGGCCACGTCGGAGGTCTTGGATGCGACCTCGCGCACCATCTTGGCGCCCAGGTTCTCGATGGCGTCCTCGAGCTCGATCTCCTTGGCAACGGTGACGCCGTCCTTGGTGACGACAGGCGAGCCGAACTTCTTCTCGAGAACGACGTTACGGCCCTTGGGGCCGAGGGTTACGCGCACAGCGGTCGCGAGCCGGTTGACACCGCGGAGAATCCCCTGCCGTGCTTCCTCATGATAAACAATCTGCTTTGCCATTTCTTAAAATACCTCCAAGCTATTCCACGATGCCGAGTACGTCGTCCTCTTTAAGGATGAGGTACTCAGTTCCGTCCAGTTTCACTTCCGAGCCCGAGTACTTGCCGATGAGCACTCTGTCGTCCACCTTCACCTCGAGCGCAACCTTCTTTCCGTCCTTCAAGGTCCGACCCGATCCGATAGCTATGACTTCGGCCGTCATCGGCTTTTCCTTCGCGGTGTCGGGGATGATGATGGACCCGACGTTCTTCTCGTCCCTCTCCTCGATCCGCTTTACGACAATGTTGTCCTTTATCGGTTTGATCTTCATCTCTCGATTACTCCTCCTTGTTTTTCAGGACCTGTCGGCGGGGTCGAGCTCCCGACGGCGGTCAACTACTGATGGGAATCTGACGGCTTTTCTCGCTCGCCTTCTTCGGTATGGTCACCGTCAGCAGAATGCCCTTCTTAAAATCGGCCTTTACTCTGTCCGTTTCGATGCTCGTCGGGAGCTCGAACGTACGATGGAACGGGCCGTAGGAACGTTCCATCGTACGAACCGTTTCTCGTTGATGGCTTCGTTGACCGGGCGCTTGCCTTACAGCGTCACTCGATCGTCGTCGATGTGAAGCTCGATGTCGTCTTGATCTACTTCGGCGAGCTCGGCCTTGAGAACGAGGCTCTTTTCGGCTTCGTAGAGATCCACGGCGGGGGACCATGCCCCTGTGGTCGAGAACTCCCCCTCGGAGCGCGTGCGCGACAGCGTCTGATCGATTAGCCGGTTCATCCGTTCTTGGAGAGCAAGAAGCTCACGCACGGGGTCCCAATGGGCGAGTGGCATGTGTAATTCATCAACCTCGACATATTAGCACTCTACACACCCGAGCGCTAATCGTACGAGATAGTAGTTATTTGGTACTTTCGAGTGAACGAACGATTTCGGTCACTCCCCGATGACCTCCGCCCACGCGGGCGGTGCCATTGCTGTCAAGTTTTCCGCGGCCTGACGGCCACCGTGTCCTGTGCCAAAGCTCGGCCCAGCCGGTATCGACGAAAGAACTGCGCCTCTCAAAATCAGGCGAAACTCCAGCACACGAACAGGTTACGCGGCGGCTACCAACACTTGACTGCGGAAGCACCTTCGAGCGGCCTTCACGAGCTTCTCCAGGATGCCATCGCTGTCCTCGTATTGGAGGGTCAGGCGATGCCGCTCTACGTCTTCACCCGTCTTGGGATCCGAATAGGCGTCGGAGAGTTGCGCCTCAAGGACGCGGGTGGGCTTATCACCGGCTTCGCTCAGGGCGTCACGAGCCGCACACAGCACAACGTCGTAGTGTGCCAAAACTCGATCAACGCCGGATGCTGAGTGTTGGCAGGTCGTTGAAGCGTCCAGGAGCAAGCCCGCCGGACTCAATGGGCGGCTAGAATCCGGACCCATGCAACCGTACCTATGGCAGTTCTTCGTCATGGCCTTCGCCGGATGGGTCAACCGGTTCCAACAGGACGCGATCGAATACCTGAAAGAAGAGAATCGCGTTCTTCGGGAACAACTGGGTGGACGCCGACTACGTTTTACCGATGCGCAGCGGCGGCGGCTCGCGGCGAAGGCGAGGACGTTGGGTAGGGATGGCCGGAAGGAAATCGCGGATCTCGTGACGCCCGATACCTTGTTGCGCTGGTACAAAAAACTGATCGCGAAAAAGTACGACGGGAGCCAGCGCCGCGGGCCAGGACGGCCTCGTGTGCTGGAAACGATACGCGCACTCGTGGTCAGGATGGCGACCGAGAATTCAACCTGGGGCTATACGAGAATTTGCGGCGCTCTTCGAAATCTCGGCCATGACGTCGGCCGCAACACCGTAAAGCGCATTCTCGCGGAGCATGGGATCGAGCCCGCGAATGAACGAAGTAAACGAATGCCCTGGAGTACGTTCCTGAAGGCTCACTGGGGAGCCATAGCTGCGACGGATTTCTTCACCGTTGAAGTGCTGACGTCTCGCGGGCTTGTTCGATACTTCGTGCTCTTCGTGATCGACCTCAAGACGCGCCGAGTGGAGATCGCGGGCATCTGTCACCAGCCCTACGACGATTGGATGAGGCAAGTGGCCAGAAACCTGACCGACGCCATTGACGGTTTTCTTCGAGACGCGCGGTTTCTCATTCACGACCGCGACCCGCTCTTTTCAGCATCATTCTGCGCCACACTCGGTGCTGTCGGCGTGGAGACGGTGAAGCTGCCGGCGAGGAGTCCGAAATTGAACGCCTACGCCGAACGCTTTGTGCGGTCCATCAAAAGCGAGTGCCTTAGTCGGATGATTCCCTTGGGAGAGAATCATCTCCGCGTGAGTATCCGCGCTTTCGTCGCCCATTATCATCTGGAGAGGAATCATCAAGGTCTCGATAACGAGCTCATCTGCTCGGCGCAGGATTCGCTGGGGTCCGACGGTCGCATCCGATGTCGGGAGCGCCTCGGCGGAACGCTCCGATATTACTATCGAGACGCGGCGTGAGCGGACTTTAACGCCAATATAGTTTCCCAAGCAGTTTGCCGACGGCTGGCACCCTATCAGAGTTCGCCTCGTTTCCCGACAGCCGTCTCCGCATTCTCAACGCCGAGAATGGCCTTCTAATAATGATGGAGTCGCTCGATCGGGTTGTGGCACACAACGCCCGTGGAGCAAAGGGGCCCTGCTGCACACAAGGGTACTTTCGAGTGAACGAACGATTTCGGTCACTCCCCGATGACCTCCGCCCACGCGGGCGGTGCCATTGCTGTCAAGAAGCGAGACCAGGAAGATTTGTGGCGAGACAAATGTGCTCATCGCAAGCATCGTAGCGGAAGTCACTTACGGCTGCGGAAGATGACCGGCTGAGTTTTTGCACCATAGGAGCGGCACAGCGGCATCCAGTGCTCACGCACGAAATGGAGTTCGGATGAGATGGGGACGTTTGCCTTCCTCGAAATGACACTCGGTCGCATCCCGTACGGCCGGACGCTGTTCCTCCCACAGTGTCTGCCTCGGTGAAGATCGGAACCGACAAGGCTTGCGCTTCGTAGCCGCCTTCTGGCGATTCCTGAACGGAGAAAATGATTTCCTCAGCCATTTCGTCCCCCGCAGCCGATTCTACTGTGTCTAGTATCTACCCCGATCTGGCCTACCGCGCCGGCGACGAAGTCCGCGCTCAAGCCGACCGGAACGTCATTGCCGTCGTGAATGTACGCTGTGCCGTCTTTCCGCGAATATCGAAGTCCAATACTGCGGAGGTATCAGACCGATGCCGCACCTGCTTAGCCGTTCTAAGGAGATTTGGATAGGTGCTCTTCGTAGTAAGCGAGAGCGCTCCTAAATCCCTGAAGGAGGACTTCTTCCTTCTCCTGAAACAGGGCCTCAGGACTGAGGAACACTCTTTCCGTCGCATCATAGAGGAGGTCTTCAATCTTTCCTAACGCAAGCTTGTTCTCAAGCGTGCGTTTCACGACGTCGTTGATGAGTAGTTCGGATCGAGTACTTGGACGGACATGAAATACGGCGTTTCTGACCTTCCTCATACTGTCGAGGAGGCCGCTGCCCCTGACTGCATCGAGCTCTTCGTCAAGTTCGTCATAGCGCAATGCGGGGTTGACTTCAACGAGCGTCTTGTAGAAGCAAACTGCCGTATACAGAAGAGCTACGTGGGTGCAGATCGCCGCCTTCGAGCAATACATCGACAGTTGACGGAGATCCTTCTCAGTCAACTGTTCAGGGATTGTCGCCTTTAGTTCTTCCTCAATCGCTGCCAGCTGGCCGCCAGCTCTGCCGCCTTCGAAAATGATCGATATCGAGCGCAGGTATGCCAGCGCCAACCTCAAGGCCTGAAAGGAGTTCAGTGAGCGCAATACGATTCCGGACCTATCTGACTTGGTCACCCAATTGCCCCAAAAACTTAGCCGCCAGCTTCACTAGGCGATTCACCATTTCTTGTGGATAGGCGTTACCCGGTGCACCACCAGCCGAGAAGAGCATCTCCATCGCGCTATCGGGTTGTCTAGAACCTCCCGGATGTAGCACCCAATCCCTCAAATTCCTTGTGGCCTCAAGACCGGCACTATTCTCCTCGATGTAGCGGTCCAGGTCGGCAAACACGAGATCGGGGTGCTGGTTCCTCAAGTATCGATACCTGTCGAGGAAAGCCCACGCGACACAGAAAAACAGTTGCATCGGGCCCCAAGCATACAGGTCAAGCTCTCGGTTCGCGTCCCAGAGCATACGAGCTTTGGGGTCTATCGACGCCTCTTGACGTACGGACTGCCTAACAGCGTGCAACATATCCTCCTGAGACGTCTTCTTGGCACGTTGGTCTTGAATCGCGTCGATATACTTTCTCATGCGAAGATTCGAGACTATGGCAAGGCCGCGCAGTAACTCGTAGTGCGACAGCATTGCTGCCTGTTCTCTTTTGAGTTGCTTCATTCGCTGTCTATCGGTGAGCGGCACCATCAAACGAGTAGCGTAGTAGGGCCGTTGGGGCACGTCAAGGCAAGGCGAAGGCCGACGGTGTGCTTTCTATTTATTCATCCGCGCACACCGAACTTTAGTCTCCGGGCTTGTGCTCTGCAAAAAGTCTATCCATCGTTGATTGCGCGTTTGAGACCTGCTGTAGTCGGCTGCTTCTGGCCGATCTTCTTTTTTGCGGATCACAGCTGGCCCCGATGGCCTCCGTTGCCACACCCGCTACGCTTCTGCGCTTGATGGCCCGGTCATCGCAGGGGCGTTCTTGACTCCTGGCTCGTGGAAAGGTCCGGATGGCTTCGGTCGCCCCCACTCGAGCCTGCCGACTGCGATAGCCGGAAAGGTATTCGCGTCTACGAAACGTCCGCCAGTGAGGCGTAAGACCGTTCGCGACAATGAGTAACGGTCGGGGAGCCGCCGCCGGAGAGTTTACGACACGGCGGTCCCTGGGAAGCGCGCGGGGCTGACGACGGACGAGCGTCAGCGGCTGAAGGAGCTCGAACGAGAGAACCGTGAGCTAAAGCGGGCGAACGAGATCCTTCGCAAGGCGTCGGCGTTTTTCGCCCAGGCGGAGCTCGACCGCCGACCGAGATGATGTCGTTCGTCGACGAGAACCGTGAGAGTTACGGGGTCGAGCCGATCTGCCGGACGCTCCCGATCGCCCCGTCGACCTATTACGAGCAGAAAGCTGCCTTGGTGCACAACTCCGATAGAGGCCGAGAGCTCGCTTGGCCCCGACTCCCATCATCCGATCATCTCGCTATCAGGCATCCCGAGCGCCGTCATGGTGTTGAGAATCTTGCACCCGATCCTTGCCTCGACTCTCTGTGCCGCCAACCCTCTCGCTCGCATTGCTGAGCCCACGATAGCCTTGTAGCGATGGAACGTTGTCTCGACTTTGCTCCGTTTGCTGTAGCCCGATTCTGTGTGCCACTTTCGTTTGCCGAGCCGAGCTTGTGCTGCAATGTTGCGATTGCGCTGTCGGCTGCTCGCCGGCCCCGATGCGAGCTGGGCGCCCTTGCGCGGCGGTATCAGCACCCTCGGCGAGCAATGAGCGCTGTGATTCTCGATCGCCTCATAGACGCCGCTGGCGTCGTATGCGGTGTCAGCTCTGGCCGATGAGATGGGACTGTCGATCTGTCCGACAAGCGATGCAACCCGCGATGAATCGCGGGCTCTTTTACTCGTCAGCTCGCCGGCGACGACTTCGCCAGTCTGCTCGTCGACACACAGATGGAGCTTGCGATAGTCCCTGCTCTTTGGTGCTCTGCGCAGCTGGCCGGCGTGGACAGCGAGACCGCTGCTGTCGATCAAGATGTGCAACGGCGTCTTCTGCTTGTCTTGGTAGAAGGGGACCTTACCCAGCTTCGCCTTGCGCCTCGAGAGCGTGGTGTGATCGGGCACATCATTGTCTAGCTTCATCAGAGCGAACAACGATCGCAGCAATCCCTCGCTCTGCCTAGACGACAGATGAAACACCATGCCCAGGGCGACAGCCGTCTCGATGGCGTGGTTCGAGTACTTGCGTTGACGGCCCGGTTTCCTCCTCCTCGGCCGGGGCGCGTCCCAGTTCACAAGCTTGCCGGCGGTGAGCGAGATCCAGACGGTCAGGCTCCCGCGGTTGCGTAGACCCGCCTCATATTCACGCCAATTCCTCACGCGATAGGCCTTCTTCACATACTTCCGCTGAGTGCGTTTGAAAATGCTCATGGGGAACCTCGAATCCGCGAGTACAGGACAATTGTGGACCGAGATCGCGAGTTGTGCACCAAGGCAACGAAGGGCTGCGCCGCCGGGGCGATTTGACAGTCTGGTTTGACGAAGAGGCAATCGCGAACTGGAAGGCCGACAAGAGCGGTAAGCCTGGCGGTCAACGGGTCTATTCAGAGATGGCGATTGAAACGGGCCTGGTTGTCCGGATGGTGTACAAGCTTGCCTACCGCCAAACCGAAGGCTTCTTGCACTCGATCGCCTCGCTTCTCCGGCTGTGTATCGAGATCCCGTCCTGTGCCAAAACTCGGCCTTTTTGAAATAGCCCATAAATCAGCAGCTTAGTGTCTGTGTTTGCGACCGGGCCAAGGGCACCATCGCCAATATTCTGCGAGAACATGGCATCGAGCCCGCGCCGGAGCGAAGTGAGCGAACGCCATGGCGCACGTTTCTCGCCGCCCATTGGGAAACCGTTGCTGCGACCGACTTCTTCACCGTCGAGGTCGCCACAGTTCGCAGGCTCGTGACCTACTATGTGCTCGTCGTAGAGACGAGAGCGCGAACAAACGACGAAATCATACCAGCATGGTCCCAGCAGACCGGAGACTAATCAAGTTCCGGTGCGCACGGATGAATAAATAGAAGGTACAACTCCTAAGGAGACGGAAGCGTGCGGGCCGAAGGCCACAACCCGGACCACCGCATTGATGAGCTAGAGAGACGAGCTTCACTCGGGCTCCTTCTTGAACAGACGAGCCGCAGCTTCAAGCGCTTCTCGATCGCCCACCAGCACGACCGCATCTCCGGCACGGAAGCCGAACGCCGGATCGCGTCGGTAGAGGGCTTTTCCCGAGCGCACGACGGCGATGACGATCGCCCCGGTGACTCTCCGCAAGTTCAGCGAGGTGGAATTCTCGCCGAGTGCCGCGGCCCCGTCCTCGACTTCGACGACGTCGAGCGCTCCGTGGATGCCGAGGTGGCGCAGCGCGTCGAGCTTCAGGTCGGCGAGAGAGCCTTCCCGAAGCACCCTATAGTGCTCGTTGCGAACCGCATCCAGCTCACGATGGATGGTGTTGGTCGGAATTTCGTAGAACTCCAGAATACGGGCGAACAGCTCGAGCGTTGCCTCGAACTCCTCGACCACGACTTCCGTTGCGCCGAGACGCATGAGCTCGTCGATCGCCGCCACGTACCGGGTGCGCACCAGGATGCGTGCCGAGGGATTGAGTCGGTGCGCGTTCGCGACGCCCCGGCGCTCCTGCGTCGGATCGGCGATGGCGAAGACCACCGCCCGCGCGTTGGTGATCCCGACTTTCTCCAGTACGGCCTGTCGCGTTCCATCGCCAAAAAGGACACGATCTCCCTCCTCTCGCCCTCGGCGTACCGCCTCGCCGTTCTGTTCGAGAACCACGTAGGTGAGACCGGCGGCGCGAAGGACACGGGCCAGGTGCTGTCCGCTCAAGCCGTAGCCCACGATGATGGCGTGGTCGTGGAGGTTGGCGAGCTCCACCTGCTCCGCGGGGTCGAGCGAGACTTCCGGGATACGCAACAACCGGGACAGTCGCTCCGTCACCGGTCGAGCCCCCGCGACGAGAAAAGGCGTCAGCATCATCGTCAGCACCGACGACGCGATGAACAGTTGATAGTGATGGTCGACGAAGAGGTCCAGCGGGGCGGCGACGCTTGCGAGAATAAAAGAGAACTCTCCCACCTGAGCCAGAGAGATCCCGCTGATCAGACTGGTCCGAAAGCCACGCCTCAAGGTGAGCACCGCACCGGTGGTCATCGCGATCTTGAGGAGCAGAATCGCAACGGCCGCACCCAAAACGAGGACCGGCCGAGAGCCCACGAATCCGATATCGAGAAGCATGCCGACCGAGATGAAGAAAATCCCGCTGAACGTGTCTCGAAAAGGGCGAACGTCCGAAACGGCCTGGAGTCCATACTCCGATTCTGAGATCACCAGCCCCGCGAGGAAGGTTCCGAGCGCAAGGGATAGACCGAAACTCGCGGTCACGAACGCGGCTCCGACTCCGACGAACGCAACGCATAACGTAAAGAGCTCCCTGTTCTTCAAGAGGACGACTCGATCCAGGATCCAAGGAACGGCGACCCGTCCCGCCAGCATCAGGACGGCCACCACCAGCAGGCTCGTCGCAACCTCCGCCCAGAGGCCCACCAGTGGACCCGAGCCCACCTGCGCGAAGACGGGAACGAGGAGCATCAACGGCACCACGCAGATGTCTTGAAAGAGCAGGATCGACACCACCACGCGCCCCGGCGGGCTATCCAGCTCGACTCGGTCCGCGTAGAGCTTCAGAACGATCGCCGTCGAGGAAAGAGCAACGAGCGATCCGTAGAACATCGCACGATTCCAGGGAGCCTCAAGCCACACGCTCACCGCGATCGCCGCCGCGACGAGGGTGCCCGCCACCTGCAGAACCCCTCCCTGGAGCACGAGGCGCCCCAGTCGGACAATCCGAGTCACAGAGAATTCGAGTCCGATGGTGAAGAGGAGAAGCATCACGCCGAGCTCCGCCAGTGAGCTCACCGTCTCGGGTCGGGAAATGAGTGCAAACCCGTGCGGTCCGATCGCCAGCCCTGCGAGGAGAAACCCTGCGACCGTGGGGAGTCGGGCGCGGTGTGCGAGGGCCGCTACCGGGATCGCGACCGCCAGCAGGATCACGAGGTCACGGAGGACGGTCAGTTCGTGCATGCGAAAGATCGAAGTCTACCTCTCCCCCGTCCTGTGCCAAAACTCGGCCCAGTCGGCATCGACGAAAAACCACGCCTCTCGAAATCAGGCGTAACTCTAGCACACGAACAGGTTACGCGGCGGCCACCAACACTTGACTGCGGAAGCACCTTCGAGCGCGCAGCCGGACGGTAAGGTCAGGGCAAGGGCAACAACTCCCTCGAATCCTTCACCATCATCACGACGACGGCCTCTCCAGAGCTTGCCGACATTCACCATCGACAGCCCGCAATCATCGCTCCCGACCGTTTCGACGACTGGCTCGACCCAACATCGCCGATGCTAAGGCTACTCGACTTGGTACGTGAACCCTATGGCGGCCCTTAACGAGAAGCGTGCCGTTAGCACCAGAGTGAACAGCGTTCGGAACGACGACCCAGACATTCTTGCCCCCAGGTCGGAGATGGGACTCTTTTGACCGGCAGGGAAGAAACCATCCGTGCGGTCAAATGGAATCCCTCACGTGCTGCTCGTGACATTTCCCTGTTCGCTCATCTCAATTCCCTGTTCGCCTATTTCAAATTCCCTGTTAGGTCATCTTAAATTCCCTGTTCTTTCGGAACAGGGAATTGCCATCTAACCATTTGAAATACCGATGGTTACCACGTGAAAAAATGGCTCGATCAGCCTCAAAATGGCCCAAATTCCCTGTTTTTCCCTGTTATTGATGGCTGCTAGCCGAGACCGGATAGCTCCGAACTGCACCATCCGCCACCTAGTCTGGCCAATTGTGGCACTGCAGAGACGGGTTGGATTTTCCGCGCGGTTTGCGGGGTTTTGCAGGGGTAGGTGTCACCAGAGACGCGCTAGAAGGGCTCAACGGGCCTCATTTTCGGTTTTCGTCTCTAATCCCGATTTTCGAGTGCCACGTTTGCGCCAAAGGGGGGGAGCGGGTCGCCGACAGGGCCGTGCAGCGTCGGAAAAGAGGCCGCCCGAGGGGTCCAGAATCAAGGCCAGGGCTACCGCGGCGTAGCCGGCTAGCACGTTCTGGTCCAGGTCTCCGCCCGGGAGCGTGGCATCGCGTTGCTGGACGGTGTTTTTGCTGCGCGTACGGGGACCCCGAATCGCCGACATCGCCTCCGACACGCCCCAGATCTGGGGCTCGCCATGGGTCGATGACGATCGAAACGGCCCGGCGCGCCAGTCTTGAGTTCGTTTGTGTTTTTGGACAGGACGGGCACTCCCAAAGGAAACGGGGAGAAACAGATAGGCCGCGCCTACGGAGCACCGCGCCAGCCCTCGACCCTACCGGGTTCGCTGGCAATCAGCCAATCCCCAAGCTCGGCGCTCATGACGCCGCTTGATGGTCTTGACGACGTTCATGCTCGGTGCGACCCGATTGGGTACGAACTTCTCTTCGGAGAAACGGTTCTTCACTTGGACCCTCCCACTGGAGCTTCAGTCTATGCGACTTCCTTCAGCTGTGTTTGGGCCAGTTTTTGGCGGGCACACCACGGGCATCGCCTCGATGAAACGAGATGTCATCCCTGGTCTTTTTTGAAATGATTCGCTCGATGCCATGCGAGCCGTTTCCGGTGCTCTTCTGTCAAGGGAATGGGATGATGCCAGCGCAGCTCGGTTCGTGCCGGCTCGCTCAGTGCAGGCGAGAACTCTGGTCTCCCGTCGTCATCGAAGGTTATTAGTCCCCTGTCAAAGGCCGCATCCCAAAGTGCTGAGAGAAGCAGTCCGTTGTGAATGTTCAGACGTTCGGCGTCGTCGGGGCAGTCCTTCCAGGGAATGATGTGCGAGGCGCGCAGCAAGTCTCGGTCCGTGATTCCGGTCAAGGGGCAGCGGCCTTGCCAGTAGGTCAGCAGACGGTCGCGAAAGATGTCTTGGCCAATGCGCTGAACGACGAGGCGCTCGGCCTCGGTGGTCTTCGGCAGGTTGCGGGTTGCGGCGCGGAAGTCTTTGAGCGGGGCTTCGGGCAACGCTACGCCAAGGGCATAGACCTTGGGCAACACTGCATAGAGTTCGGTTAGCGTGGCGAAGGTATAGCGGGCAAGACCGGGACCGGGCATGCCGGCGCGTGGATGCTCCAGTTCCTCGACGACGCCCGTGTGGTCGAGAGCGAGGAACCAGGGACCGGAAGGCCCCGTCGCGGAGAGGTAGATGGTCCCCTTCGCAGTCGTGGAGCCGTATCGTGCCCAGCCGGTCTTCTCTTTCATAGGGCGGCGATAGCCATTCTGCCAAGCGGCCTTCCGGCATTCCTCAGCGACGACGAAGCCTTGAGGTATTTCGATCACAAATCGAGTTCCGTGAATTGGCCACTCACCTCCATCTGATCCCACGCGGCGAGGACGAGGCGGCGAGTGCGGTATTCGCCGTATTGGCGGACTTCCTTTTCCTTGAGTACACGGAAAGTTTCCGAGGGATAGTCGGGGCCCTTCACGTCGGCGGGGTCGAGTATATAGCGCAGCTCGTCGCGGGTCAGACCGTAGGCGCGAGCGTAGAAAGCGTCGAGATCGGCGCGCAAGTAGGCGCGGCGTTTTTCATCCCAGGCGAAGGGGGGGCCTTCATAGCCGAGGTCCCGGGCGAAGGAAGTCATTGCGTGTGAGGTATAGGTGAGTTCGAGCACCTTTGGGGTAAGAAAAGTTACGCGCTCTTGCGTGTAGAAGCTAGGAGGGAGAAGCGTAATCTGGCGCATAGTGAAGAACTTAAAGGAAGTGCCCCCAACTTTCTGGCGTGCAATGAAGTCAGTCACAAGCGAGTTCAAATTCGCATAAAGAGCCGAAACTCTTGAGGTACAGTGGTCCGGAAGCATCAATAAAAACTTGTCGTTGTAGGCAACGCGCGGAACCAAACAAGCAATCACTGTCCGCTCGTCGGTCGCCCGCGCGATATCACGCCACCCCATCAACCAGCCTCGGGACCAGCCTTTGGCAATGAGGCGCTCGTTCACTTCAGTATCCGGCACCCAATAACGGGGGGCGGGCTCGCAGGTCGGACGCTGCTTTTCCGTCTGGCCAAGGTTGGCCGAGCTTTCGCCGTCCTCGTCATAGCCCGCCCAGCGATGATCGAATTGATGGATCATCTTCGCCTCGTAGAGCGGTACATAGCGCATGGCGCGAGGCCCACTGTCCGAAAGCGGCAGGCTGCCGCCGTCAATCTTGTCACCTGCCCGCGCGCCTTGTGAGGGGCGCTGAGCGGAGCAAACCCAATCGGTGCCTTCGCGCACAAACCCCGCTTCTGCTAGCTCCCGTGCAGTGCGGAACAGGGAGGAATCGTTGGACATGTCGAACAGTCGCGCGAAGCTCACGCCCCACGGGTTACCTTGCTTCCCCTTGGATTCGTCGATGAGTATCGGGGCGTTGGCGTAGATCTTTGCCGTCAGTTCCGCATCGGTGCGGGAGCGGAAGATGGGTACCGTACGGGTGTTGGGGTTGATCGCCGCGATCTGCTCTGGGCTAAGGGGAAAGTTTCGCTCCGGTTCTGCCAGTTGCGCCGGGTCGGTCAGGAAGAAAGCAAATCGGGCGGCGCCTTCGTTCCGTCCAAGAGTCAGCAGACTAAACTTTATCCTGCTGTCTATTGGGAACAATCGATCGCGGTTCTCGAAATCCACCAGTTGTGCGAGCCGCCGCTCTTCGACCAACGCGGCGAAGAATGCCGCGGTGGTGGCATCGGTGGCGATACCAGTGGGTACGATCACCCCGGCGCGATCACGCGTGAGGCGTGAGAACAACTCGGCAAACAGCGCATAGGTGTTCACGTCACCCCGCCCGGTCAGGACGAATCGTCCTCCTTCGTCGTCGGGGATGCGCACGAATTCGCTGGTCGCCTCGGCCTGGTGTTTAGCGTCGATGAAGGCAGCATGTAAGGCATGCTCGGTACTGTCTTTGGGAGCTATTTCCAGCGCCTTGATCAGCCGTGCGCGCGCGGCCTTATTCTGGGCACCCGCGATCTCCGGCGAACGGGCGGCGAAGAATTCCTGCTCCTGCAGCTTTATCCGTTCCCACGGAGGGTTGCCCAGGACCACGTCGAAGCCGTCGCGCGCCATGATGTCGGGGAACTCCAGCGGCCAGTGGAAGGCTCTGGCTTGACGGGCGGCCTCGGGTGCTCCCGTCATGGATTGCCGAATCGTGCCTTGGCTCAAGGCCAGCCAGACTTCGTCGGTCGTGGGCACAGTGCGTGCCTTGGTGCTCAAGGGCGTGCCCCCGATCTTCGGCAGAAGGAAGGCCCCGACATAGAGGTCCGACGCGGCCCGCGCGCTTGCAAATGCCTCCTTCTCACGCAGTTCTTGAAACCGCGTTGCCTTTGCGCCGATTTGCTCGACCGTGTCTTCGGGGAGGTTGCGGAAGCCCGAAAAATCCCCCGCCAGCGGCTTTATCGCCGGCAGTACCGCTTGGCCCGTGCTGAAGTCGAACTCGCCTTGGCCTGCCGTCGCGTCGCGGTTCGCTCTGAGGTAGTACTTCGCGGTGACCTTGTCATCTCCGGTCAACGGCTTGTAGGCAGCATCGGGAATGCCGTCCTCAAGAACCTTTAGATCAAAGATACCGAGCAGCGCATCGCCGCAGCGGACCTGCGCGTCGAAGAAGCCGAGGGGCAGACCCGGGTCCACCGTCTCGATCCAGAGCGCTACCTTGGTGAGCTCTACGGCCATGGGATTGCGGTCGACCCCGTGGATGCAGCATCGCGCGACATCGCGGAGCGCATGGCGGAAATCGGCGAGCGAAGGCGTGCCTTCGGCCCGGATGCGAGCGAGTCGTGTGGCGATGCGCCTTGCCGCCGCCAGAAGAAAGTGGCCTGAGCCGCACGCTGGGTCGATCACAGAAAGCCTGAGCAACGCTTTCGCCGGGTCCTTCGCCTCGGCTTCGATCCGCTCGGGCACGGGGTCGAGCGCGGTGTCGAGGAGTGCTTGAACGAGGCTGTCGGGCGTGTAGTAAGAGCCGGTAGTCTTGCGCTGATTGCCCTTCTGCTCCGAGACGTCGGAGGCGAAGACCAGCGCGCGGCCATCATCCGCCAGTTGCGGCTGGAGTTCGAGGAGGGATTCATAGACCGAGCCTAGCTCCTCAGTCTCCATTGCCCGCCAGTTGACCGGCACCATACCGCTTTGGTCGGAAAGCCAGGAGAGTCGATAGACGGCCTCCATGAAGGCGCTGTTCTGCAGGCGGGCAGAGGCTAGATGCGGCAACTGGTCGGCTCCGAAGAGGCCGCCGAGGGCAGGAAGCGCGAGCGCGTCTTCACCGGTCGCGAGTGCACGGAAGACCACCTTCATGCCCTCGTAGCGGTCATAGTGGCGGTCCCACGTCGCACCGCGCACGCAGTGCGCCCTGAGCATCGCAAGACCATAGCCGTCGATATAGAGCGTTCGAGCATCCCTCTTGGCGTTGGTGGGATGGAGAAGATTCCGGTCCTCGGCCACCATCAAGAAGATGAGCCGGTAGACGAGGCGCAGGAGCTCGTTGAACCAGACCGTCAACGATAGCGCGCCTGACTGAAGCCGTGCGGCGAGGCTTGGGTTTACGTCGAGGAAGCTCGAGCCAAGAACGCGGAGGGCGACCTCGACCTGGCCTGCCAGCCGGTCCCTTGCAGCCTCTCCTTCGCGCGCACCGGCTTCCCGCCAACGTTCAAGGGCGCAGTCGGTGGCGGGGGTTCCGGCCGCCCCGAAGCGGGAACGGTGAATGAGAAGCCAGAGCGCCGCGAAGGAGGCCGCGTCCTCGTTGGTGAAGATCTGGCTGAGGTCGGCCTCGATATGGGCGGGCCGAGTGAGCGAGGCATTGTCGCGCAGCAGGCGAAGATGAACGCCGTTGGTGGCAAGGCCCCAGAGCGCCTCATCATGCTCATTCAGATAGTCCTGAAGCGAGAACATGGGAGAACGCGACCTGTCGGTCGAAAGGGTTGGGCTGCGCCTTTCGAGTGACTCCAACGGAGGCACGACGATGATCGGTACGCGTTGGCCTCCAGCGATGCAGGTAACCATGCCCGATGTGTCCGTGAGGTCGGCGAATCCGAAGGTTTCCTTCAGGAAGTCATGCGCGAAGCGGCGCGTCGCTTCTGCCGAGGGCGTGTCTATTTTGGTGAACCCATCGAAGTGCGCCTGTCCGACACGGAAAGCGAGGGAAATTTCCTCTCTGATGGTGAGTCCCTTGCGAACCTCGTAATCGTCTTCGGTCTGCTCCGCGGCCTCACGGCGGTCGATTTTCGCGACCATCGCCGGAGCAATCAGATTCCCCTCGAGCGAAAGCGCCGGCCAAGCGGACATATCGGTGACTTGCTTGCGCGCCATGGCTCACGCCTCGCTCGGCAACAGAACGAAGAGGCCGATGACGTCAGGGGGCTGGACGCCTTCCACGCTCACGCGCGATGCCGACCCTGCAGCCGCCCGCAGTCTGGCATGGTCTTCCGCAAGCTTATCAGCACGCACGCGTACGAACTCGCCGATGGGACCGGCCACGAGGTCGGGCAGATCTTCCTGCGCGCGTTGGATGAACCGATCCCTTGCCGTTGGAGCCAGATCGGCAGCGGCGGGTGTGTCGAGGAGCGTCTTTGCGGCATCGCCCGATGCGACAATGGTGCCGTCGTGCAAGGCGACCAGCGCGGCTTCTTCCGCGAGCAGCAGGCGTTCCTTTCGGGCATGGATTGTGAGCTTGAAGCGAAGCCTCAGAAGCGCGATCCACGTCACGCGTTCCACGGCTGGGGTCGGCCATGCCCCCACACGACCGATTCCAAGGTTGGCGAGCGTTTCGGGGTCGAGCGATGCCTCGACAAGCGCCTCCGCAAGGGTTGCGGTGCGGGGGTGGGTCCGTGTGAGAAGCGCTGTCCCTGAGGGGGCTGGCTCGGACGGGGCAAGCCGCACAGACCGGGACATACCTTGTTGCGCCAGGCGCTCGCGCAGTCCGGCTTCGAGCGCATGAACGTGGGCCACGAGGACCGACCTCCGTGGCTCCAGGGGGACGCCAAAACGCGACATGGTGCGTTCGATGAAGGTGCGAGCTGCCTCCGGCGAACCGAGGAAGCTTGCAGCCTTTTTCCATTCGGGAGCCACTTCTTGCGGCTTCATAGTGTTCTGGGCGAAGCGAGTCCGGGAGCGTTTCTCCTTCTCCGAGACGTCGCGCCAACGGGTTTCGACGAGGCGAGCACCGTCCTTGAGACGCAGATCGAGTGTCATCTGCTCCCTACCGCCCTGGCGAAGCATCATCGAAGCCATGAGGGCATCGGTGACGGGGGCCCGTTCGTCCGGGAGGGGCACGGTCACGCCAGTCACCTTACGGATCTCCTCGGCCTTGCGCAGGATGACGTCCAGGACGGCACCGTCGATCGCGCTCGCCGGCGAGAACATCATGATCGAATGGACGAGTTCGGCGGGCTGGCCGAAACGGTCGACGCGACCCTCCCGCTGCTGATGGCGGGTCGGATTCCACGAAAGATCGTAATGAACCACCGTGTCGAAGAGCTGCTGGAGATTGATCCCCTCCGACAAGCAGTCGGTAGCGACCAGAATACGCTGGACCTCTTTCTCGTCTTCCGCAGGCGCCATATCGGCGACCCGGTCCCGTCGCTCGTCCGGTGTGAGCACTCCAGTGACGGCCTCGACGCGCAACTTCGGGAAGGATTTCCGCAGGCCGTTGCGAACGTGCTCTGCCGTGGCAAGATACCGGCAGAAGACGACCGGGTTCGCGCCCTTCTTCAGGAGGGGAGTGAGGACACCGACCAGCGCGTCGAGCTTCGGATCGGGCTCCTTCGTCAGGCGTTCAGCGTGCCGGACAAGGCTCAGGAGGGCAGGATCCGCATCGAACGCCACGCTCGGCTCGATGTCGACGGCGTCCTCGTCATCCCCATCCTCGTCGTAGATCTGAGACTCTAGACGCTCGGCTTCATGCGTCATGCGGTTACGCAGTGCGCTCAGAGCTGCGGTGGTTGACGAGCCGATGCAACGCATCAATGCCAGCGTTCCCCAGAACGCCAGTCGGCGCTCGCGCTGGCTGGTTCCCGCACGGGAGACCACGCCCAGGCAATAGTCGAGGACGGCTTCCTGGAAATCGAGATAGGCCTTCGATAGTGGATAGGGCGTCTCCGTAGTTTCGTGCTTCGGGAAGGCACGCTCCTCGCCCCATTCGCCAGATACCAAATCGATTCTTCGCCGCTGCACGAAGTGACGGGCCAGGCGCTCCCGGTAACGGGCGTCGTCGAAGCTCAGAGAGGCAAATTCCAGGTCGACCAGGGACAGAAGGCGTGAGAACGCCTCCTCATCACCCGAATGCGGCGTGGCTGTCAGCAGGATCATGCGCCGTTGCGGATCGCGGGCGAGACCTTGGAGAAGTGCAAACCGCTGCTGCTTACCTTTATGAGTGCCCACGCAGGCATGGGCCTCATCCACGATCACGAAGTCGGGACAAGCCCGGGCGAATCCCTCTCGCCGCTTCTCAGCCTTGATGTAGTCCAGGCTGACCACCGTGTAGGGATAGGCATCGAAAAGCGTCTGCGCAACGGGAAGGCCACGCTCCAGCCGCGCGGCGGAGCCCGATGTGACCGCTACGGGGTCCATACCGAAGCGGGATTTCAGTTCGAGCACCCATTGTTCGACGAGGTGAGGCGGGCATAGGACCGAGAAGGCATCGACCTCGCCGCGATCCAAGAATTCCCGAAGGATGAGACCAGCTTCAATCGTCTTGCCGATACCCACGTCATCCGCTATCAAGAGGCGAGGCACTTGGAGGCGAAGCGCCATCAGCAGCGGCACAAGCTGATAGGTCCGTGGCTCGAAAGCGAGCTGCGCTGCTGAGCGGAAAGGACCGGCCCCGCGCCGGAGAGTGAGGCGAAGCGCATCGGCAAGAAGAGCCGCCTTCGACTGGACCGTTGGAACGGCGTTTTCGGGCAGGTAGAAGCGGGCAGGTCCGACGGGCTCGCTCTCGAGCCGGGGGTCGAGAAGAACAGTGTCCTTCTCGTTGCCGGAAAGGGGGCGCAGCGCGAGTAGGTGGTCTCGGGGTGCTGGTAAGGCAACCCATTCCCGACCCCGGGCACGGACAAGGTCGCCTGGAGCAAAGGAAAGAGGCATTTCGGTCAGTCTCTCAATGCCGCAATCAATTCGGCCGGCAGGCCTTCGGATGAGTCGGCCGGCAGTTCGAAGAGGCTCCATCCCCGGTCGTCCGCTGCGGCCTTCACCGCCTCCGGAATAACGCCCGCTCTCGCGGCAACGTAATGGCTATGCCAGGTGAAAGGGAACGAAACATCGGCAAGGGTTAGATGCCTTGCGTTCGGCGCGGGGATGCCATGTTGGTCGAAGACCTCCGACCAGCCGCCCTCAGTCACAGTGCCTTCCGGCGCAGTCGCGAGCACGACCTTTCCTCGCGCGAGATCAATCAGCAGTTGCTGTACCGCGACGCTGGCACGGTCGATCAACTCGTGATCGGGCTGGTTGAAATAGGACAGAAGACAACGATAACAGCCCCGCACGCAGGCTTCTTCGCGTTCCTTGAGAAGGTTCGGGTCGTCTGCGGCGATGGCGGCATCGACCTCGTCGAAATGCATGAGTTCGAGGGCTTGCCTCGCAACCTGGTTCAGTGCATCCGGATCTTCAATCAGGCGGCTCAGCACGCCCGCACCGCCCTCGCTTGCCTCATAGGCAAGGACAGCGCGCCGGTTATCCCGGCTGGGTAATGGCTCTCCAAGAATTTCGCCTTCCTCAAGCTGGAAGACCACCGCGATACCCCGCATCAGGGCATGCTGGAGTGTGGCGATGGTGCTCTGGTCATGGCTATCTTCGAACCGAAACAAGAGGGCATTTTTCCGGTCCCGAACAATCGGAACGATCCGCACCAGCCTGACCACATCGGGCCGAACCTCCACGTCCTCTGGATCCTCATCCTCAGTCTTGGCCCAGTATCCCGTGCGGGGATCGATCGCGAATCCGAGCACAGTTTTGTTGCGGCGCCGCTTCAAGCCTTTGTTGATCCGACTTATTTCTGCGCTGTTGGCGTATTGCAATTTCATCAGAGGCGTATCCCCGACTTGAAACTCGGCCTCAGTGACCTCGACACGCCCGTGCTTTCTCGGCCATGCGAAAACGGTCTGAATCTCAAAGCCCTGGCGAATCCGTTCCTCGTCATTGGCGGTGATACGCTCGGTCGGAGCCGCTTCGACATTGTCGATCCTTAGCGTACGTTTGACCGGTATCGCTCCGGCCATCGGGAACTGGCAGGCGTGACAGCGCTCGACTTCGCCATTGTGAGCCCCACCACAGTTCGGACAAATCACGATGTCCTGCGTCGCAAGCTGCTGACCATCAGCGGTCCGGACTTCGGGAGGCAGTTTCGCCTTGACGACCCGAAATGCGCGGCCTTCATGATAGATGAGACTGCGAGGGCCGAACTCGGAGATAGCAAGAAAGCGGGAGCGCTGCAGGTAGGAACCTGACCTGCCCTCGCCCGGGACGAAGGCGTAGAGCGGCAACCGGGGAAAATTGTAGCCAGGAAGAAACCCTTCGGTCGCAAGGTAACGGTACGAGTAGAAGTCCGAGCCGTGGGTTGACTTGCCTCGTTCAAGAAGGGTGACCTGATCCGTGGCCTGCATCTGTGCAGCCTTGATCTTGCGCCGCTCGGCTCCAGATAGTCCTGGCACTTGAGACTGCTTGTTGGCCTCGATCAGTTGCGTGCGCGCGGAGTCATAAAGGTCACGCCATCGGTCGAAGGCGCTGTTGAACTCCGCAGATGCCTGGGTAGCAACCTCCTTTACATAGTCATCCGGGTCATCTATCCAGATAGGCTTCCGCTCGCCGACTGATGTGAGGACTTGCTCAAGGACACGGCGCAGCGGGGCGCAGGCCTTGTCCACCAGGGCGGGATCCCGGATGACCCCCCAAATCTCGTCCCTGAGGGGATAGCCTGGTTTCTGGAGGTCGAGGATTTCGGGAATGTCCGGCGACAGGGCCAGCCCCGCTGTGGCAAGCCAGACCGCCTGTAGATGAGAAGTGATTAGGTTCTTGTTGGTGATGTCGAGTGCTGGCGGGCGAACCGCACCGGCCACCATGTCGATGCGCCGCTCGAAAAAATACTGATCATGCGGCGACTGGGCCGCACAGTAAGTGAAAATCAAGGCCGTCTGTCCTGACCGTCCCGCGCGGCCCGCACGCTGCACATAATTGGCGGGCGTAGGCGGAACATTGCGCAGGTAGACCGTATTCAACGCCGAGATATCGACCCCCAGTTCCATGGTCGGCGTACAGAACAACGCGGGGAGAAACTGTTTCGATTCCCCGCTGGCCTTGATTTCAGCCTCGCACTCCGCGATCCGTGCTCGGTCGTCGGCTTCGAAGCGGAAACGCCATTCCCGCCATTCCCGTTGCTTGTGGTTCACCTGGGCCGTATGCTCCCGGCTCTCCATGCCGAACAACGAGCTGGTGTTTGCCTCGAGATCGTCGGCAACTCTGGTATAGAGGCCGCGGAAGTAAGGATTGCCGACAGCCGCTGCGCTCGGAGTGGCTTTACCTGCAATCAGTCGAATGGCTGAGGGTGATAGACGCCACCCTTGAAGTTCGCCTTCACTGGCCGTCAAAGTCACAAGCCCTTCTCCGGCCAGAATGGCAAGGAGATTGGTAAGGAAGGTGATGTAGTCGTCCCCACCAAGCTTGGTACCGATGATGCTCTCATGGTTAATGAGGCGCGCTATGCGCGAACGCGGACCCGCGCGAAGGATCATCCGTTCTTCACGCAGACTGGTAACTTTCTTGCCAGGGGCTTTCAGGAAGAGGGTGGTACGCTCCCGCGTTGTTTCCTTGTCATCGATGCTCCAGGGAGCTCGCAGGACCGACCGCGATCTCTGGGCAACGGTGTCCAGAACGGCAAGATCGAGAGCCTCGGTATCGACAGCTAAGCCTTCGAGCATGGCCGTTAGCAAAATCCTGATGACCTTCTTGCGAGCGTCATGATCCAGAGAGTCGAGCTCAGGCAGAATAGCCGCGAGTCTCCCCACGTCCGCAGCCACGTCGTCGAGCCCAACGAAATCCACATCGATCAACTTCAGCACGGAGAGGTTCGGATTAGTGAAACGCCAGCCCCGACGCAAATCAATCCAAACGCGGTGCGCGAGCACTTTGGCCAACGCCCGCTCCGCGTCGCTGCGGACCACGGCCCCAGCCTCGGGACTCAACATCCAGTGCACCCGCAGCGCCGTGTTCGCACCCGTAAAACCCAAGGCCCGCTGAACACGGAAGCCAAATTCGTCATCCCGCAGACCATCCTCACCGGCATCGAGAACAGCCCGCAGGATGGCTCCACGCAGAAGAGTCACGAACAGAAAATCGTTGAAATGACCCACTTGAAGCGCCGCGTCCTGGCGGTTGTCGGTGAACCCAAGCAGCTTCCGCTTGTCCTCGGGAACCGCATTGTTGGGTTGGTTCAACCACTCGAGAGCGCTCGAGACGAGAAGCGTGGTCGCCGAGCTTCGCCCTTCAGCAGTAAGGCCCGCAAGCTTGCTGCGCTCGCGCATGCGGCTTGGCGGCTCATGGAGACAGCAGGCACAAAAGCCGAATTTGCCGGGGATGAACCAGAAGGGCTCACCGTCGTCGTCGGGATGACCGCTACCCGCGACTCTCACCTTCCTCGGCACGCGGGTTTTCCGGTACGGCCGCAGTTTGAGTAGCTCCTTGCGCTCTTCCGTCCAGCCTTCCGGAAAGTTCTCGAGCGTGCCGTCGAACCGGTAGTCCGGCTCCCCGAGACCGGCCGGCGTCAGATACCCGGCAACTTCCGTATCGTCGTCTCTCTCGATTGGGATGTCTTCGATGTTGCGCGGCAGGAAGAGGACACCATCCTCCTGCTCCGTTCTCGTCACCACGTAGTACTCCTGACCGCACTGGCGGCAGAAGCGAATGGGATAGAGCCGGGTTCCAGGAGCATCGGGATCCTCGAGTTGTCCCTCGAGCAGAACGGTTCGCTCCTTCAAACGCAATGTTGCGAAGATGTCACCCGCACCCGCGATGAAACGATGCAGCTTGAAGGCCATAAACGCGTGTTCGCCACTACCACCCCGGTCCTTATCAGGGAGGCTGACGCGAGTCAGGAAGTTCTCCAGCACCTCACCGCAGCGCTTGGGGTCGATTCCGCTATCCTGGGCAAGCAACTTGGTAGCTTCGACAAAGGTTATTGGCCGTCGCCGCTTGAGAATCTGGCCATCCTCCAGACCGAGCACCAGTTCCACCCAAACTGCCAGCGGATGAGTGACGAGCTCTGCATCGGTCAGCCGTTCGGGAAGGTCTCTCTTGAGTGCATTCGCAAGCTTCGGGACAACGTCTGCGCGCGCCAGACGCTCGTCCGTGGCCCGGCGCAGCGACTCGTCGATCACTCCGTCCAGGCCGATCGCGGTTCCAAACAGACGTGAAACCACCTTCGAGACTTCCAAGGCCCGGCTGGCACCACTGCCTTCGCTGGACATCGTCGCAGAAGTCCCAATACAGAGTGGAGCCTTGTTAGGCGTACAGCGATCGCGTAGCCGACGAACAAGAATGGCAACGTCAGCGCCCTGGCGGCCGCGGTAGGTATGCAACTCGTCCAGGACGATGAACTCAAGCCCCCTCGCGTTCGCCATGACTTGAGAATCGACGGGGTCTTGCCGAGTCAGCAAAAGCTCCGCCATCATGAAGTTGGTTAAGAGAATATCCGGCGGATTGTCCGCGACCCGCTGGCGTTCCTCCTGGTTCTCCTGTCCGGTGTAACGCCGGACCACCGGCCTGAGATTCTCCGAAAGGCCTGACTGGTCGATAAATTTGTTGATTTCCTTGACCTGGCTGTTAGCGAGTGCGTTCATCGGATACACGATGATCGCCCGTGTCCTCGGCGCATCGCCAGCCTTCCGCGCACGGATAATGGCATCCACGATCGGAACGAAAAAACAGAGGGATTTGCCCGAGCCGGTCCCCGTGGTCACAACGAAACTCTGTCCCGCCCGCGCTTTGGCGAAGGCCTGTCCCTGGTGCCTGTAAAATGGAAGCCGCTTCGACCCGAACGGGAAAACCTGGGCCGTTTCCGGGCAAACGTCGCCGGAGTTGAGGAGATCGTCAGCGGTTGGCCCCGCTTCGTATCGCGGATTCAGGGAAAGAAGAGCGTCCGGCCAGAAACGGCCTTCCTTATACTCGCGTTCAATCGCCTCACGTAGGTCGGGCGCCTTGATGGTACTGAAAGACTGGGAGAATCGAGCGTAGCTCTCGACAATGTGGCGATCAAAAAGAAAGGCCTTCATCTAGCGCTCTGGATTCGTGCCCGGGAAATGTCTCCGGGGGCATCAGGTTTTCGCCGGGTGCCGTCCCTGATTCTTAACGGATGGAGCCTACCATGGTCAGGTGAATCAGGCGGGTACTGTCACGTTTTCCACGGCCTGACGGCCACCCTGAATGAACGAAACGCGGTAGTCTCTGGAGGTGGCACCGGCTCAACACGACGCCTGAGGGAGCTCGGTTTTGACGTCACTGCCCCCAAACGCTACACCCTGAGTTTCTTATTAGTTGGCATCGAACGAGCCAGCCGACCCTGGCCCGGTCGCAAACACAGACACTAAGCTGCTGATTGATGGTCTATTTCAAAAGGGCCGAGTTTTGGCACAGGACGGGAGCGGGCGCTGACCGGGCCGTGCGGCAGCGGAAAAGAGGCCACCTGAGAGGCCCAGAATCGAGGCCAGTGCTACCGCGGCGTAGCGGGCCTAGCAAGTTCTGGTCCAGGTGCGGCCCGGTGTGCTCCGCAAAAAGTCGATCCAGCGTTGATTGCGCGGTTTATACCGGCGTTGTTGCACGGCCCGGAGCTCGCCCCGCAGTCGATTTGAGCCAGCCGTGCGCACCCCCGGTGGGCCTGTCGCTCGCCACCCGCAGCCAAGGGTCGTAAGTCAGCCCTGCGGCGCGAAATACCCTCGATTCTGCGCGGATTCCAAGGGCGTCTAAGCTGCTGATTTGTGGTCTATTTCAAAGGAACTTACAAAGGTAGCTTGACACGCCCGTAAGCCATTGCGTTTAAGCGTCTTCCGAATTAAAGTCCGAGCACCCCACCTCTACATATAGTGGATGCGCGTTTTAGACCCTGACTACTACATATTGTGCCGACTAGCTCCGGCGTCGCGTGTCAAGCGCTTTTTTTCTTGCGGAGTTGCGGGAGATGGTCGGCGGCACATTCCTCAATTTCGAAAGTTCGCACCAGTGAGCGCACTACTGCCCTCTCGATACTGGCCTTCCCGGACCTGTGCTTTATATGTTCACCTAAAGGTAGCTGGTGGAAAAGCTTACTGCCACACTTGATGATCCATTTGTGCCTGCCTTTTTTTTTGCTGTATCCAGGAAGGCATTCATCAAGCATCTTCCAGATCTTAGTGATTAGAATCTGTCCGTAGCCAGACATGCGCGAAGATTTTACGCAGCCGTAGCGATATAATTATCGACTCGTTCAAAGGCTTGCCTGGGTTCTCTTTTAACTGGCCTTATGGTTAAAGCGCTTTGCCAGAAATCGTCGGTATCGCGATTGAGTGGCACTGAAGGTGTTATCTCACCGCGCCGTACTGCTGCTCGGGCCGCAACCCAATCTCTCTCTTCTGGGACATTGACCTGCCTAACGAATCCGGTCACTCTGGCCTTGAAGTCTTCGAAATCGTCGGAAAGATATGACAGCTCCGACAAAATCTGTGCCAGAGAATTCTTGAAAGCATAGTAGGATTCGTTCAATGTGTCTCCCTCATCGGCGATCCCACCCGGCTCAACTCCATTAAACGAATACACGACATGATCGTCCACTTCTTCCTTGATTGACATCGCCCTGCCTTTGATGTTGACCTCGGCTACGAAATCTGGACCGATCACGGTATCCTGAAACGTGTAAAACAGGGGTAATGTTTGGAGGGCATTCTCATCCATGGACAGTTCCATTTCTTTTCCCTCTCTTTGGGGGAAGGGAGGATATTGCGCGCCAGGTGGACTTGTCAAGTATGGCTTTGGCTTGGGGCGCGGCTCCAGCGTGCTTTTGCCGCTTTCTTTGCGATGAAGGAGCGTTTGGTCGCAGAGAGCTTAGCGGCACGCGCTTTGCCTCCGGCGATAGCCCTCTCAACGACTTTCGGATCATCGGGAGCCTCCGGCGGCTCGTAAGTCTCTTCGCTTTCGCCTGCGGCGATCTTGCAGATGTGAGCGGCGAGAGCGCCAGCTCCGACTGGACGCCATTGCCCCTGTGGTCCTCTCATCCCGTTCTTCTTGTGAAATTATGGGAATTTTCTTTTTTCGTTCTTGACAAACTCTTAAACTTAAGAGTTTCATTGTATGCCATTGTATACCATTCCATATCATTACAAGTCACATTGTGCACGTTTTCATTTCAAAGTGAGACACTGCCCGACCTTGCCGGCGCGATCCCCGACACCACAACATGTTGTAAAGTGCGAGGCCACAACATGTGGTGGTTTGAGGAGAAGCTGTCAAGCTACCTTTGTAAGTTCCATTTCAAAAGGGCCGAGTTTTGGCACAGGACGGGCTCGACCCAACGTCGCCGGTGCCGAGACTACTCGACTTGGTGCGTGAACCCTATGGAGGCCCTTACGAGGAGTGTGCCGTTAGCACCAGAGTAAACAGCGTTCGGAATGACGACCCGGACACTATTGCTCCCAGGTCGGAGAGGCGTTGTTGCACCGCTCTGGCTGAGAGCGAAATCCGCCTATGGTGGTGGCCGAGGTATGTTCGAGCATGAAGTATCCCAAGCGCTGCCAGTACAAGCACGCGAAGCAGAAGAAGTACCACGTTCGCAACTGGGCGGAATACAACGAAGGGCTGCGCCGCCGGGGCGATTTGACAGTCTGGTTTGACGAGGAGGCAATCGCGAACTGGAAGGCCGACAAGACCGGTAAGCCTGGCGGTCAACGGGTCTATTCAGACATGGCGATTGAAACGGGCCTGGTTGTCCGGATGGTGTACAAGCTCGCCTACCGACAAACCGAAGGCTTCTTGCACTCGATCGCCTCGCTTCTCGGGCTCGGTATCGAGATCCCGGACTACTCGACGTTGTGTCGGCGCTCGAGGTTGCTCCGCAAGAAGCTGCGGATTCCGAAAGAGCACTCAACCCATCCACCTGATGATCGATAGCACGGGCTTGAGGATTCATGTTGGAACCGCCCGCAAACCGCCAAAGCTGCGCGCATGGCGCAAGTTGCACATCGCCGTTGATCGCGAGACCGGGAACATTGTTGCGTCCGAACTGACGGCGTCACGAGCTCGCGACGCAACCCGAGTCCTCGCTTTGCTAACACAGATTCAAGCACCTCTAGTGTCGGTGGCGGCGGACAGTGCATACGACAAGGAAGCGGTCTACGAAGCCATCGAAGCGCACAGTCCTGGACGAAGGACGCGCGTGGTGGTTCCGACGCAACGAAACGCGACGCTCAGTCAGAATTCGAACACCGCCATGCAGGAGCGCGATCGCGTCCTGTCCAAAAACACAAACGAACTCAAGACTGGCGCGCCGGGCCGTCGCCGAGTTTCATCTATCATTATGATGGAGAGCGCAACCATCAAGGGCTTGGCAACGTGTTTGTGTTTTTGGACACGACGGCGTTGGCTATGTTGTGCAGGAGTGTTTTATCATCTGCCGAGTACCACAACCGAAAAGAAACGGAGATTGGAACAGTGAGCTTGAAGAAAGGCGAGCTGGTTGATTTCGAGGCTCACCTTGTCGGTCGGTCACGGAATGCCGCAAAGCCGAGGGTCAAGCGCGGCCGGAAGAGCACATTGACCGCAGACCGCATGGAGAAGCTCCTTGGGTGCGTCAGGCGCGGATTGAGTAACAAGGATGCCTGTATGGTCGCAGGTATAAGTGAGACAACATTTTACAGGTGGATAGAAAAAGGAAAACACGCGAAGCGCGGGCTATATCGGGAATTTTGGGATTCACTCCAGGCCGCTCATGCCCACTTCCAGAAATTCCACCTCAAAGCCATTGCGCGGAGCTCGCTGGAAGAGACGCAGAGTACCCGAGAGGTGATCGAGTACGAAGGTGGCGAGGTCGTAACCCTGCCGGACGGGAAGAGGCAGATCCGCCCTGGGAAGGTGAAGTCGGTGAGGCTAGAGATTCACACGCACCCACCGACGCCGAAGGGTTCGATGTGGCTGCTCGCGCATCGGTTCCCTGACAAATGGGGCCGGCGGCGCACAAAACTTCCGGCAGCAGATGCAAATGCATATGCAAAGATTGTGCTTTATATCCCGGACGATGGCAGGAGTCGAGATTCGCAAGTAAGCTTGAAGGAAGGCGACGTGGTTGATTTCGAGGCTCACCCTGTCGGTCGGTCACGGAATACCGCAAAGCCGAGGGCCAAGCGCGGCCGAAAGAGCAAATTGACCACAGACCGCATGGAGATGTTCCTTGAGTGCGTCAGGTACGGATCAACCAACAAGGATGCCTGTATGGTCGCACGTATAAGTGAGACAACACTTTACAGGTGGATTGAAAAAGGAAAACACGCGAAGCGCGGGCCACATCGGAAATTTTGTGATTCACTCGAGACCGCTCTTGCCCACTTCCAGTACGTCCACCTCCAAGCCATTGAGCGGTGCTCGTTGGAAGAGACGCAGAGTACCCGAGAGGTGATCGAGTACGAAGGTGGCGAGGTCGTAACCCTGCCGGACGGGAAGAGGCAGCTCCGCCCTGGAAAGGTGAAGTCGGTGAGGCGAGAGATTCGCACGCACCCACCGACACTGCAGGGTTTGATGTGGCTGCTCGAGCGTCGGTTCCCTGACAAATGGGGCCCGCCGCGCAAAGAGCTTCCGGCAGCAGGTGCAAAGGGGAAGGCTGTGACTTATTATCTCCCGGACAATGGTAGGAGTCGAGATTCGAAGCTGAAGATCTAGGCGTAGAGCGTCTTCTCATTGGCTGGGCAATTGGCTTGGAAAAACAGCCCGATCAACCCCGTCCTGTGCCAAAACTCGGCCCTCTTGAAATAGACCACAAATCAGCAGCTTAGACGCCCTTGGAATCCGCCGACCCTTGGGCTGCGGGGCGAGCTGCGGGCAGTGAACTGCGCACCCGGAAGTCCCTCATTAGGCTGGACTTTATCGAGCACAAGAGCGAACGTTCGGTGATGCCGCAGGATACAGGGGTTGGCCGGAACGTCGTTTTGGACGGTTTGGACTTCGCCAGCTTACGGCGGGTCTGGGAGCAGACCTTTGGGGCTGCTCCTCCAAGCTCGCTCTCGCGTGTTTTCCTGCGCCGCGTTCTCTTGCACGAACGCCAGTGCCGGACCCATGGCGGGCTTTCGGCCGCAACCCGGCGCGCTCTGGCCGCCATGGCGAACGAGACACCAAGCTCCGGCGCTCCCGCAGGGTCCGTTTCTGCCGGCACCCATCTCGTCCGCGAGTGGAATGGCCGGACCTACCAGGTCGAGGTAATCGACAACGGCTATCGGTTCGATGGCAAAACCTATCCGTCCCTCACTACCATCGCAAAGCGAATCACCGGCACCCACTGGTCAGGACCACGCTTTTTCGGTCTGACGCCCAAGCGCAAGGCCTAACATGAAGAAGATCCGCTGTGCCATCTATACGCGAAAGAGTGCGGAAGAGGGTCTCGAACAGGAGTTCAACTCCCTCGATGCGCAGCGAGAAGCCTGCGCCGCGTATGTCGCGAGCCAGAAAGCGGAGGGCTGGGTGCTGCTGCCAACCGTCTACGAGGACGCGGGGCTCTCGGGAGGAACCCTGGAGCGCCCGGGCCTGCAGCGCTTGCTCGCCGACATCGACGCAGGTCTCGTCGACCAGATCGTGGTCTACAAGGTCGACCGGCTGACCCGTTCCCTCTCCGACTTTGCAAAGCTCGTCGAGCGGCTCGAGGCGGCCGGCGCGGTTTTCGTCTCGGTGACTCAGTCCTTCAACACCGCGACCAGCATGGGACGACTGACGCTGCATATGCTGCTGTCCTTCGCACAAATTCGAACGCGAGGTCACGGCCGAGCGGATCCGCGATAAGGTCGCTGCCTCCAAGCGCAAGGGACTATGGATGGGCGGCCGCGTACCGCTAGGCTATGAGAAGGACGGGCGCACGCTGCGCATCAACGAGGCTGAGGCCGAAACGGTCCGGACGCTCTATGCGCTGTACCGAAAGCACGAAACGCTCCGGCAGGTGAAGGCCGAGGCGGACCGTCTGAGACTGCGTACCAAGCAACGCTTCGCCGCGGATGGAACCCGAACGGGCGGGCTGCCGTTCCGTCGCGGACACCTCCACTGCCTGCTGACCAATCCTCTCTACGCCGGCCGCATCCGGCACCAGAGGCGTGTCTACGAGGGCCAGCATCCATCGATCATTGCTCCGGAGCTCTGGGACACGGTCCAAACGCAGCTGCAGGCAGGGGCTGCCAAACCAAGGAGACGCACGACGAAGGGCCGTGCAGCCCCCTCCCCACTGGCAGGCAAGCTCTTCGACGAGACCGGGGACCGGCTGACGCCGAGCCACACCAAAAAGAAAAACGGGCAACGGCTCCGCTACTACGTCTCCCGGCGCCTCATCCAGCACAGTGGCCAAAAGGACCTCTCCGGCTGGCGACTGCCCGCCCCGATGCTGGAACAGACCGTCGTGCATCTCATCCGACAGCATGTGGATGCCACGACCTTCTCGGCCTCGTTGATCCACACTCCGACGATGCAAGAGCTCGCCTCGGTGCGTCGCTTTTTAGACGGGCTGTGTTCCGGTAGCAATGATGATAGTGCCTCGGCAGCCCCCCTGCTCCGTCTTATCCGGCAGGTCGATATCAGCCCCGGCTCTGTGTCCATCCTGCTCGACCGCAATGCGTTCGCTGATTGCCTGTCTATGGGACCTGACCGCATTCGCGAGGATGCACTCCGCATCCTCGCACCGTTCCGCTTGCGTCGACGCGGCGTCGAGACCAAGCTCGTTCTGGGCAACCCCACGAAATCCGTCGACCGCACACTCCTGCGCAATATCAGAAACGCCCTCTCCTGGCTCGACCGAATCAAAGCAGGCAAAACCTATGAGCAGATTGCCACCGAAAACGCCATCCCAACGGACCGCGTGCGCAAGGCAATCCGTTATGCCTTCCTGGCTCCCGACATCGTCCGCGCCATTGTCGAAGGCCGCCAGCCCGTTGGGCTGACCTCGAGCTACCTCTTGCATCATCCGCTTCCCGACGATTGGGAGAAACAGCGAGTGCTCGTCAAAACGCTGTGAGCCTGCCAGCGCCCACTTCGTGAATGGGCTCGGTTAGCAGCAAGCTGCTCTCCGACACTGGCCTCCACCAATCAGACTCAAACTGGCCCAAATTCCCTGTCATGGTTTCCAGACTCGGATAGCTCCTTGTACTGGACCGTCTGCGGAGTCATCTTCGTTTCCTCCGTAAAACTCCGCTGGATGAATTCGAGGTTTGGCTAATTCGAATTCCGCTATTCGCCTTCTCCTCAGGCGCGATCTAGGCGTTAAGCGTCTTCTCATTGTCTGCACGATTAAGCGCAAAAACGTCCCGATAAGGCCCCAAAATCGCCCCAAACTGCACGTTAATGGCCTGTTGTGCTCTGTTTCTGATCGTTTCCAGCCACGAACCGGAAGCTCCACTCAAGCCTCCCGACTGCGATAGCCGGAAAGATGTTCCCGTCGACGAACATTCGCTGATGAGACGTAAAGCCTTTTGCGACAATGAGTAACGGTCGGAGCCGCCTCCGGAGGGTTTACGACACGGCCCTCTTTCAAGCGTCCAGGAGGTTGAGATTGCCGTACAAGAAATTTGATTGAAGCAAATTCGATTCCGGCTCGGAACGAGCACCCGTCGATGAGATGTGCGGGGACCAGCACGTGGTGGCTTCCGTTAAGTCACTGTAAAAAAACAGGATAGAACGCTGTGGGCATCAGGGCTTCTCTGAGTTTTCGCTACATTGCCCCAACCACGCGCACGGCCAAAAGTTCGATCCTGACTCCCAAAATTGCCAAAATACCTTTTGCCGAGACCGGATGGCTCGAGACTGCACCATCCGCCATCCAGTCTGCCCAATTGTGGCACTGCAGAGACGGGTGAGATTTTCCGCGCGCTTGGCGGGGTTTTGCAGGATCAGGTGGCACTAGAGATGCGCTAGAAAGGCTGAACGGGCCTCATTTTCGGTTTTCGTCTCTAATCGCGATTTTCGAGTGCCACGTTTGCGCCAAAGGGGGGGAGCGGGCCGCTGACAGGGCCGTGCGGCGGCGGAAAAGAGGCCACCCGAGAGGCCCAGAATCGAGGCCCGGGCTACCGCGGCGTATCGGGCTAGCACGTTCTGGTCCAGGTGCGGCCCAGGCCTGGATCCAGACTAAGCTGCTGATTTATGGCCTATTTCAAAAGGGCCGAGTTTTGGCACAGGACGGGGAACAGGTGGTGGTACTCACGCGGATGGTCTTTGGAGGTGATGGACGCAACCGTAGCTCGGGCACCGTCGGCCAGGTCCTCTGCCCCGGCCTTCAGCATCAAGGCGAGCAGGCCACGACCCAATATGGACTTGCGTTTTGGCCAATCGGCCTGCAGCACCATCTCCAATGTCGGGGACGGATAGGACTCCTCGTTAAGGATGGGTACCGCATCCTCGCCAGTGTCCTCAGTCAATATGCGCCGCAGACCGCGATAGTCCTGCAAGGGATTGGTCGTCGACGACTGTTCGTAGCGGCTCGTAAGAAATGCTCGCCAGAGAAAAATTCTCAGCAAGTGCCGCGCGTTGCCCAACTGGTCTGGATGCGTGGGAAGGTACTCCCAGATGGCCGCTATGATTGGGATCGCCGTATAACTCGGCAGGCGCTGATCATCAAAGATGCTCTCATCCTCAAGGAAGGTCACCATTCCTTGAATGCCCTTTACCACCGAATCCCACTCAGTGAGCATCCTGGTGTAATCGATCCCTCGATAGCCTGCCTGACTTGGCACGCGATCCTGTCGCAGCGCAACCACATCGAGGACAAGGCTTGGAAGATCCGCGTAGTCGGTCGCTCTCGGCACCGCCGCCGCCAAAGCATCCACGTGCTCGTGAAGCGACTTGCCGGTCTCGTCCTCTACCAGCGCAACGACGATGTCGTATGTAGAGAGCTTCACTGAGCTCGTGTTCATCTTGATGAACACATCCAGCGCTACTTCCTTCGGCGTCTTCGCCGGCAAGGCGAGGTAAGGAAGGTTGAATTCGCGAACGTTGGTCCGGAGAACACTGATCAAACCGGAAATCGTCTTGTATGCGGCGAACCTGTCCGGTGTGTCATCCGGAATAGCCTTCTCGATCCATTGGTCGATCTCGTCCCGGATGTCCTCCGGCCGCAGCAAAGAGATGGGTATGAAGCCTCTCTGCCAGGACTCGGCAGGGTGTCCTTCATCATTATTGATCCAGCGGGAATGGTACCGCTGGTGGTCCTACGACGAACGAAGAAACCCGGGTCGGCGCGCGCGGGCACTTGCCGAGATCACGCGATCAATGGGCCGCGGAGCTGGACAACGCAATCGCGAGGGACCCCAGCAATCGACGCGCAGCGACTAAACTGGCTCAGGCGGCGTCGCGCCATTCGTAGCGGTGGTGGAGCCCACCCACTCGCGGCAACGCGACGACTTTTGCGATCGGTGATGGTCGGGGCGTGACGGGTCTTGAGTTCGGGGTGTCTTTGTCGAGACCCAAGTGGCAACGGTCCTCGTGGTAGTAGCTGATGTACAAGCGCATGAGGCGGACGAGATGCCGCTCACTGAGGACAACTACACGCTCTAACATCTCGCGGCGGCAGTTTCCGATCCAGCGTTCGGCGGTACCGTTTTGCCAAGGGCTGCGATAAGAAATGCGAACAGGCTTTGTGCCCATGGCCCTGATGAACTCCACCACTGCAGGGCTGAAAATCGCGTCGCGGTCAAAGACCAAGTATCGTGGTGCCGTGTCGTATGGGAACGCCTCGCGCAGTTGTTGAATCACCCACGCTGACGTGGGGTTGTACGTCGCGTTGAAGTGCAAGATATGGCGACGGCCGTGCTCGATGACGAAGAAGCCGTACAGCAGCCGTAGCGACGCCGTCGGTACGGCGAACAGATCCATCGCGGCGATGTCGTCCTTGTGGTTCCGCAAGAACGCAATCCATCGCTTCACTTCGTCGGGTTCGGCTCGGCGGCGCGGCATGTATCGCGACACCGTCATCTCGCTGACAACGAATCCGAGCTTCGTCAGCTCAGCGTGGATACGAGGTGCACCCCCGTCCTGTGCCAAAACTCGGCCCTTTTGAAATAGGCCATAAATCAGCAACTTAGTGTCTGTGTTTGCGACCGGGCCAAGGGCCGTGGGCTTTACAATCGTCTTGGGCGGGCGGGTCGTCACCATGCAGATGACCACCTAGTCGAGAGCGAATATCGAAGCGTGTGCCTGAAGCTGTTTTCACGCTACGCCGAGCGGGCCCACCAAGGGGCTACCGTCGCCGGCGACAATCTACGCGGCACGGCAGTAGTAGTTGAGAATGCCCCCAAGTCGCTCTCGCGACACGATGGGGCCAGCGTCATTCGCGCTTGCCGGCAGAGGTGTGAGGAGCTCGTTGCCGAGACCTTGGTGGTTCCGTTCTGTGTGATAGTGCACTACGTATTCGGTTACCGCTGTGCGCAGGTGTCGCTCACTGAGAGGTACGAAGCGGTCGAGACACTCTCGACGTATGGAGAGAACGAATCTTTCCGCATATGCGTGGCGTTGTTGCACCGCTCTGGCTGAGAGCAAAATCCGCCTATGGTGGTGGCGCGCCGCGCTTGCTCCTGAGCCAGCTTGAGGAGTCCTCCGAGAGTAGGAGGAGGGGGAGCGATCATTTCAACGGCCCTCCCGCGATGTGCCAGCGACCACACGGACGGGTTCTTTCTGAGCGTTTCCCGCACAGCCCCCCATCCGGCTTCCCCATATCGGTTGACCAATATGATCTGCACCCCGTCCTGTGCCAAAACTCGGATCTTTCGAAATAGACCATAAATCAGCAGCTTAGCAAGTTCGGTGCGCGCGGATGAATAAATAGAAGGCACACCCAAAATCGGGTGCTTCCGCCATCAAGTGATGGAATGGACTCCTCCGCTGACATAGACGGCATCGATGTGCCAAAGTCAGTCGAATACGCATCGAAAAGGAGGAGTCCGAATGAAAGATACGACGATCGCTGTGGATCTTGCAAAGAACGTCTTCGAGATTGCCATCTCGGGAGAAGCGGGGAAGGTGTCCAAGCAACTCCGTGTGAGTCGACCCAAGTTGGTGTCGTTTTTTGCCAAACAGAGCGCTGCCACCGTGCTTCTCGAAGCCTGCGGCTCTGCTCACTTCTGGGCAAGGACGTTCCGAAGGTTGGGACACGACGTCGTCCTGCTCCCACCTCACCTCGTGAGGCCCTATCGACGCGGGAGCAAGAACGACCGCGCCGACGCCAAAGCGTTGCTCGAGGCCTACAGGAACGAGGAGATTCTTCCCGTGCCCATTAAGTCCGTGCACCAGCACAGCCTCGCCGCGCTCCATCGCCTGCGCTCAGGATGGCTCTCCACACGGACCGCACGCATCAATGCCGTACGCGGGATCCTGCGCGAACTCGGATTCATCATCCCAAAGGGCGCTCACTTCGTCGTGCCCGCCCTCTTCGAACTCGTCGAAGACGCTGATTCTGATTTGCCCGACGTGCTCCGTTCGCATCTCCGTGATGCCTGCTCCGAGATTCGAGAACTCAAGGACAAGTGCGCTGGCATCGAGCACGAGCTCAAGGCGCTCACCAAGCAGCTTCCTGAAGTCCAACGACTTCTCGCCATTCCCGGCATCGGACTTCTGACCGCGACCGCCATCGTGGGCTTCGTCGGCGATCTTCGCCGCTTCCCATCGGGGCGCCGCTTCTCGAGCTACCTCGGCCTAGTTCCCAAGGAAAACTCCAGTGGCGACATTCGCCGCCTCGGACGCATCACCAAGCGTGGCGACTCCTACCTCCGTATGCTCCTCACCCAGGGCGGGCGCGCCGTGCTCCGCGCGGCGAACGTCAGTAAGAGCCCGCCCGACAAGCTCCGCGCCTGGGCTCGGAAGGTCCACCGCTCGCGGGGACACAACAAGGCCGTGATTGCTGTCGCCAACAAACTCGCCCGGATCGTCTGGGCCGTCTCCACCCGCGAGAGTGAATTCCAGTCGCCGATGGCCGCTTAGACTTAGAGGCTCCACTTTCGTGTTTTCCTTTTTCCCTTCCAAAAGAGGCTGCGACGATACCCATCCAACTGATGGCGTACCGGTCGGACCGGCGCGGGGTCAAGCCGATAGCAACACTGGCCCTAAGAGGTCGTTCAAAGTGATTGGCTCCTCGCGCGCGGATTTTCCATCATGGCCCGGAGCACCCAAGACGCTCCTCACTGAGGCCGAAGATACGTTTGCAGTCTGACCCACTCGTCACGACGCGATGGATGCGCAGCTTCGATGGAAGATTTATTAAGAAAGGGGCTTGACTAGAGGAGTCCAGATATGTTGCTACGCCGTGTTTGAATGCTAATGTCAGCTGGCCTGCCTGTGTCGGCGAACGCCATTAATAAGGATGTCGGCGTGCACACGAAGGCGTCCCTGAACGTCAGGCACCGTGTGGTCAGCCCAGCCCGCATCGCCGAAAGAACTGCGTCTCTCGAAATCAGGCTCAAACTCTAGCACACGAGCGGGTTACGCGGCAGCCACCAACACTGGATTGCGGAAGCACCTTCGAGCCCGCATCTCCGGCCCGATGATCGCCTTGTAACGATAGACCGCGTTCTCCACCATGCTTCGCTTGGTGTAGCCTGAGAGCTTGTACCATTCACGTCGGCCGTGTCTTTCGATTGCACGAATATGGCGATCGCGCTCCTGCATGGCGGTGTTCGAATTCTGACTGAGCGTCGCGTTTCGTTGCAGCGGAATCACCACGCGCGTCCTTCGTCCAGGACTGTGCGCTTCGATGGCTTCGTAGACCGCTTCCTTGTCGTATGCACTGTCCGCCGCCACCGACACTAGAGGTGCTTGAATCTGTGTTAGCAAAGCGGGGACTCGGGTTGCGTCGCGAGCTCGTGACGCCGTCAGTTCGGACGCAACAATGTTCCCTGTCTCGCGATCAACGGCGATGTGCAACTTACGCCATGCGCGCTGCTTTGGCAGTTTGCGAGCGTTTCCAACATGAATCCTCAAGCCCGTGCTATCGATCATCAGGTGGATGGGTTGAGTGCTCGCGGCTTTCGGAATCCGCAGCTTCTTGCGGAGCAACCTCGAGCGCCGACACAACGTCGAGTAGTCCGGGATCTCGATACCGAGCCCGAGCAGCGAGGCGATCGAGTGCAAGAAGCCTTCGGTTTGTCGGTAGGCGAGCTTGCACACCATCCGGACAACCAGGCCCGTTTCAATCGCCATGTCTGAATAGACCCGTTGACCGCCAGGCTTACCGGTCTTGTCGGCCTTCCAGTTTGCGATTGCCTCCTCGTCAAACCAGACTGTCAAATCGCCCCGGCGGCGCAGCCCTTCGTTGTATTCCGCCCAGTTGCGAACGTGGTACTTCTTCTGCTTCGCGTGCTTGTACTGGCAGCGCTTGGGATACTTCATGCTCGAACATACCTCGGCCACCACCATAGGCGGATTTCGCTCTCAGCCAGAGCGGTGCAACAACGCCCAGCAACCTCCAGAACTTGTTTCCACGGCCGGCAAAGTGATGGCCAAGCTCATCGGATCGCTTCCCTGGATTGATCCCGACCAGCAGGACGTCGAGGCCGTGGGAAAGGTAGTCCGGTAACACTCGGAAAGCATAGCGCAGGGCGGTGTGCTCCGTAAAAAGTCGATCCAGCGTTGATTGCGCGGTTTAGAGCTGCCATGCTCGGCTGCTTCGTGCTGGTCGACCGGACGACGCCACCGGCGTCTTAGGGACGTGGAGAGGCTCGCTCTTGCGACTGTTTTCGAATATCCGGCCTATTCTCCTGGACGCCGTCGCGTTCGCTCGCAACGTATGCTGCTCGCGCAGCGCCCTCGCCGCAGAGAACTTTTCCGGAAGACGATTGCGTGCGAGCACGACTGCAAACGTGGCACAGCGGTCATTACCAAGGGGCTGAGGGATCGTCGTTCCAACACGCGCGGGTAGGATGTGTCTGCGGTATGCGGGCCAGCGTGTCGGGCAACGTGAGGCCTAGAGCGTGTCCTTCGATTCCAGCCTCTTCGAAGAGCTTTGCCAGGAACTTGCCTATCGCCTCCAGCTCGCTGAGGTTCGGGGTGAGCATCTAAAAGTGCACCACCCCCGGTGGGAGGGGCGCACGCACGCAAAGATCCATGTCCCCACGCCCACTGTCGGCGAAGCGGGCAACGACCATCTCGTCGGGACGGAGCTCGATCCCCACACCGGGTGGGGCCGGCTCCAAGAGCCAGCGCTTCAATTGGCTGAGTCTAGACAATAGTGACCTTGTTGATCTCCTCCAATGTCGTTATGCCATCGAACTGTGCTCCGCAAAAATTCGATCCGGCGTTGATTGCGTGGGTTAGACCTACCATAGTCGGCTGCTTCTGGCCGGTTTTCTTTTTTGAGGATCACACCCGGCAAACCGGAGACTAATCAAGTTCGGTGCGCGCGGATGAATAAATAGAAGGCACAGGTACCATGGTTTGTCTTCTTCCTTAAGGTCAATGGGGTTTGTCCTTTCCACTGCAGCCCGCACATCGAGCTCCGTTTCCCAAGCCAGCCACCCGAGGAGCCCAACTGCCAAGGACAGTTCTTGAAACGGTTCGCCGTCACACTCTTTGAGAGCTCGCGGCCCCAACGATGAACTACCCCACGTGAGCGCCAAGCCGCCAACTTCGAAGAGCCGCCTCTCATGATCGAGATCTACGAGCTTCAGGTACTTCGAGCGCCACTCGATGCGCTGCTCGGCGATCCGAAGGGTGTGAACTACGCTGAGTACCGCCGCAAGCTGCACCACAGCGCGCCGGGCCATCCCAGTGCGTACCTTCGCGGTAGGGACCGCCCTTACGGGCGGCCCCCCGCACAGATCCCAGCGAGCGCTGCTAACGCACTGGGCTCCTACCTCAGGTCATGACGCGCAGTCGCTCCTGCCGTATCCGCTCCAGCGCGCTTTGCAGGTCAGGGGGACCGAACGTAGGCGCACTCCCTTGGCTGTTTCCGCGGTTTCTCGCTTCGTGCCCGTTTAGGGTTGTCCATATTCACTCCCTGCCCGGCGCTGTGTCCGGGACCTGATTTGCCGTAACGGATTTCCTTTGGTCAGCCCCCTTGGCTCCACCTCCTCCGCGAGCTGAGGCGCACCCCAGCCTTTGTTCAAAGGCTTCTCAGCTACTATGGGGCTGTCAGACTTCCCGCATCCGTACGTCGCTGTCGTGCTCCTTGCGGATTCACAGCGCGGACCCCGATGCCACTCAGGACCAGATGCGGGACCTCCCGGCTCCCATGTATGTCTCTTGGCGTGCGTGCGCAGGGTCTCGGACCACGCGGGGGCGGAACAGCTCTTGCGATAACGATCTGCTCCGTGTTGCCTTCCGTGCCATACGACGCCGTCGGCCCCCCGAAGTTTATTTTACTTTCGCGGCTCAATATCCAGCCCGCACGTCTCCCTGTCAACGCTTCGCCTTTGCTCTCGCGAACAACAACGCATGACTCGGGGCCAATCTGGTTCGCTACTCCTTCATTAGGCGGGACTTGCACCCGCGAGACTTACCGGTTTGTGCCGGCGCACCGTGAGGTCAAAACACTCATGCGGCTTCCCGATGGTAGAAACGTAGCAACCCGCCAAGCTGTTCACGGGAGCGCACCTTGCGCTCGGACGTTAGACCCACCGGGCCTCCGGGGAGGTAAGATGTCGGGCAGGTGAAGTCCATGATACTCGTTTCGTACATGAAGGTCGCCTGGGTCCTGTGTACGATTCTCTTGCTGCCAGTGACGCCATGGGCAAGCGAGGAGAAGAAGCTCGCGAGCGTCGCCTGCAGCGATACGGTGCTCCTCCGTGTCTCCGACGGCGCATCCAGGCAGGGGAGTATCGCCATCGTCGAGGTGCGCAGCGAGACGCCACTCGACTCAGTCGATGGATTCGCCGCGGGCGAGACGCTTTTCTTCTGGCATGACGCCGATGCTCGAGTGTTTCAGGCTCTTCTCGGGGTGGATCTTCGCAGGAGCTCCGGCACCACGTTGCTTCGCGCGCGGGTGGCTCCCAAGTTCGGAGAGCCCGTGGATTGTCGGCTGGAGCTTCCGATCGGAAAGGGGGAGTTTCCCGTTCAGCAGCTCACAGTGGCTCCCAAGTACGTGGAGCTGAGCGCGGACGACCTCGCCCGCTCGCAACGGGAGTCGAGGGAGCTCGACCGCATCTTCTCCTCGACGACCAGGGAGCGATTGTGGCGAGGGGGCTTCCAATCGCCGGTTCCCGGGAGCAAGGCCTCGGGAAGCTTCGGCAAGAGAAGAATCTTTAACAACCAGCCCCGAAGCCCGCATAGCGGGGAAGATTTCTCCGCTCCTACGGGAACGCCGGTCCTGGCTACGGCGCGGGGCCGCGTCGCACTGGCCAAGGACCTCTTCTTTCTCGGCAGAACCGTGATCCTGGACCACGGCTTCGGGTTGTACTCCTTCTACGGTCACCTCAGCTCTTTGGGTGTCGAGCCGGGAACGAACGTCCAGAGTGGTACCGTCATCGGCAAAGTCGGAGCCACCGGAAGGGTCACCGGGCCACACCTGCACTGGGGGGTACGACTCGGAGATGCCCGAGTCAATCCGATGGAGCTACTCGCGCTCGCCCGTTGACGCGCCGTCAGACGAGGTAGCAAGCTACTTTGTGCGTGCTGCTGATGTCACGAAGCTCCGGCAGGCTGTGCTTCGCAAAAACTCGATTCGTCGTTGATTCCGCAGTTTAGACCTGCCAGGATTGGCCGTTTCGCGGCGAATGGATGACGTGATCCGGCGTCATTGTAAACGTGGAGGTCGTCTGGTCAAAATACTCGAACGCCCAGTGGGTCAGCAGGTTGCACCTTTCCAAGGGCTGCCTGAATCCGGCATCGCGGTCGGATACGTGTTCCTTCCGGGTGCGCAGTTCGTTGCCTGCAGCTCGCCCCGCAGCCGATTTGAGCCAGCCGTGCGCACCCCCGGTAGGCCTGTCGCCCGCCACCCGCAGCCCAGGAGTCGGAAGCCAACTCTGCGACGAGAAATACCCTGGATTCTGCGCGGATTCCAAGGGCGTCTAAGCTGCTGATTTCCAGTCTATTTCAAAAGGGCCGAGTTTTGGCACAGGACGGGGTCGAAGGTCATACGGCTATCCTTGCTGCCGCGCTTTCCGACATCGAGCACGCGGTTGAGCTTTCTCAAAACGAACCCGTATTCCAATCGAGCTACAAGAAAACCCTCGCCGACCTTAGAAAGCATGTATCGTCGCTCTCGGTATCTCCCCAGACTTCTTTACGTCGTGACGTGCGATGGATTTGGGAATCGAGATTAGCGCTCAACCCTTGCCCGCTGTGCCGACAGGAGTCACCAGAAGCATTCGACCTGTTCCCACTCGCGGCGCGGCTGGAAGGTGGCCGCCGAAAGCCGGGGGTCGATGTCGTCCTGGATTTAGTCAATAGTCTTTGCCGAAACTATGCGACGGCACGTTGGATCTTATACAAAGCCGTAGAGGATCCGCCGCTTGAATCCGATCACGTGATCACAATTGAAGGGAATCCGTCCGCCCGTCACGAGCTTTCGGTAGGGCTACTCATGTCGGCCGCCTCAGGTTTCTACGGATTGCTCGGCCAGATTGCGTTCGCACTGAACAGTTACTACCGGCTCGGCCACGATGCTCGGGACGTGACGTTTGAGAACGTGTGGGGCCAGCCAGGAAGCCGTGGTTTACCCAGCGACCGTACCATCCTGCACCCGGCTCTACAGCGGCGCTCCGTTCCTGCACTTGCGGCCTTGTATTGGCTCGCACAGTCTTTCACCCATGGGCTGGGGCGTTACGTGGATTTGAGGAAGTGTAGAAATTCATTAGAACACCATGTTGTTTGCGCCTTCGATGCGCCTGTAGAGTCGCCCTACTATGTCGCGTTTAACCGGAGGCGGCTTGAAGAATCCACGCTTCGGCTGGGACAAATTGCACGAGCTGCCATTTGGTACTTTGGCGGTGCCGTCTTGTACGGCGAACAGGAGCGGGCCGAACGCTCGATCCGTCGAGGATGGAAAGTTACCAAAGGGACTCGGGGAACGGTTCGGCGCACGTGATGCGGAGAGGAGAGGCGAAGGATCCGGGCTTTCCGCTAAGCGTTTGCAACTCGAAACGCCGTTATCGGCGATTCGTGAATCAGATGGAGGATATTGCGTCAGGGAGGCAGTGATTTTCGTGCGAAACGCCATCGTTCACACTAATCGCCCGAATACGTTGCCACGTGGCGCAGCTTCGTGTATGTCGCCTTCGTCGTCGACGTCTTCGCTCGACTCATCGTCGGTTGGCGAGCGACGACATCGTTGACTGCAGGCATCGCTCTCGATGCGTTGGAGAAGGCGCTGCACGAGCGCCGACTAAACCCAGAAGATCCATTGGTGCATCACAGCGATCGCGGCGTGCAGTACGTCTCGACCCGTTACACCGAGCGGCTCGCCGAGGCGGGTATTGAGCCGTCCGTCGGCAGCCGAGGCGACTCTTACGATAACGCTTTGGCTGAATCCATCATCGGCCTCTACAAGACCGAGGTGATCCGTCGATGCGGGCCCTGGCGTGGTCCGTCGAGTACGAGACGAACTACTATCGGTCGCGGGAAGGCTCGCTAGAGATGGCGAGACTCAACTAAAACAGTCTCCGGAAAACCCGGGGCGGTTCAGGGCCGGGCGCCGGTCTGATAGCGGCTCTCGTCATAGCAGTCCATCCTTCTTTTGTCGCGACTTCTAGCGTTGCCTCACCCGACACTCCTTACACGACCGCAGCGCTGCTCAGTCTATGGCTCATGCTTATTGCACGAAATCCAATCCGCTTCGGATTGATTCAGGTCAGCCTCCTAGCCGCACTCGCAGCGTTTCTGACTAAGTATCAAGCCCTTCCTCTGGTGGGCTTGCCCTTTCTCGTGATGTGTTTTTTCGGCCGAAGCGATCCTCGATTCGTCAGACACTTGACCGCCGCGGCGATTCTCTCGGCGGGCGTCGCGCTTTGGCTTCATTTCATCTACGACATCTATCAAGTCCACAACATACCGTATGCGTACACCCCCAGTCTTCTGACAAAAGACAATCTGCTCATTCCGATCTCGCTCGGCGAAGGTGTGACTCGATTACTCGTGGGGCTCGAACCTCCTTATTTACTCGTTACCGTGTTCTTTGGCCTGCTGGCCGCTTACATCCGGCCACTTGATAGAGGCCGGATGGACTGGATCGGTATCGGCCTGATCGGGCTGTTCGTCGCTTCCTTCACTCTCTTAATGTCTCTTTTTCAGCAAGTGGCATTGAGCTATTGGCAACCGGCGATCGTTTTCCTATGTATCCTCTGGGCCATCGCGGTCGACTACGTAGCGAAACGGCTTTGCCTGATGGGTACCGGGCTGCTTCGGACGCGCGGTCTTCCTGAAGGCATTTCAGCCTGGACCGCAAGGCTCGTTCCCGGTGCGCTGATTCTATTGCTTCTGTGGCCTCTCGCGGCGCAGAGCATGTCGCAGGCGGAATACCTCGGCCGACCCGATAGCCGGTCCGCGACGGTCGAGTGGTTTCTGGAGAATGTCCCGAGCGGAACACACATCGCGGTCGAGAACAATGCGGTCGAGTTTCTTCCCAACGCTGGCCCCCCACGATCCAAGGTCTTTTTCGTGAAAGTCATCAACTCTATCCGAAAGGGGTCACTGCAGGGACTCGTGAGACGGGGTTTTGAGTTCGCTGTTGCCGATTCGCGTAGCGAGAACGGCCTTTTTAATGTCAACCGATGCGAACAAAAGGCTCTCCTGGCAAAACTTGAGCCGGTCTTGGAGCTCCTCAATGACGACAGCCACCAAGGACCCGATCGGTGCATATTTCGACTCCCTAGAGTGATAGAGAATCCGATGCACATCTTCTTCGGCGAGCCCACTCCGGGACTCTTTGCCTTCAACCGGCACCAGCTACTACCGCCAGTTATTTTTCATGGGTTCGATCTAGGAAACAACACCGTGTCGAACGGCGAGTCTCTGGAGCTGGCACTGTATTGGGACGCTCAGAGACAACTAGATGCCCGCGGGTACGACATCGTTGCTTCGGCTGAGGGAGCCGGGCGGGACAACCGCTCTGGAACAGACGAAGCCCCTGGATAAAAAGCCCGCAGCGTAGCTGAGATGAAGGATATACGTCAAGGCGAAGGCCATCCCGGTCACATAACCCTTGACGCGAAGTGTGCAGGAGCGCGTAGTGCGGGAAATCCGCACGCTGCGTGCGAAGAGGCGGGGGGCTGGAAACGGACTTACGGTGTGGCTAGTGAGGCACTCCCAGAGGAAACGGGGAGCAACAGATAGGCCACGCCTACGGAGCACCGCGCCAGCCCTCGACCCTACCGGGCGACTCCACCATCTGCCGGCGCTCCTCCGGAGGAAGACCGGAGGTGAGAAAGTCCTGGAGCTCTCCCCTCTCGTCGATGGTCGTGATCACGCCGTGGCGGGCGCCTGACGAAGCGACTTCTCACCGAACAGGCTGAGCTTCGAAAGACATTCCTCTTCGACTGACTTCACCCAGCGCTCCGCGAACGAGTTCAAATCCGGGCTCCGTGCGGGCAGCTTTGCTGACCCGCTGGGCGTTCGAGTATTTTGACCAGACGCGCCTCAGACGTTTTTTATCTCGTCTAGATTAGAGAAACGTCCAGTTTCATAGAACTTTGACGTCATTTATTAAAGTATAACTTTAACTGTGAACGCTTATCTGCTAACATCTAGGGAAGATCTCAACTTGGCGAGACCTCGACGGGATGATGAAGCGGTGCGCTACACACACTTGAATCCGGGCCTACTGGTCGGGCACTTTCGAGTGAACGAACGATTTCGGTCACTCCCCGATGACCTCCGCCCACGCGGGCGGTGCCATTGCTGTCAAGTTGACGAAAAGCTAGCTGACCGACCCCCAAGATACTGGGCTCGAGCCCGTCGTGAACCCGCCATGTTGAGCATCAGGAACAGCTCTCAGCCTCAACTTGGCAGTACCCTTCTTAACCAGGCGTTCATCGGCACGTCCTATCGTCGGAGGCCTGCGATAAGTGAGTTAGAAGACTCCTGCCGGGAGGGATGGAGGTTTTGTTGAAGCGTGCGGTTCCAGGCCAACCGGCTGCGCGCCAGCGAGAGCCCTCGGACGAAAACCTGCTCGACGGCCAGCTCTGTATCCAGTCCATCGCGCACGTAGCGGCTGACATCGGCCCGGAGCACACGATTCTCCTCTCGCAGGTAGTCAATCACATCCTGGTGCTGGCGATTGACCCGGACAGACAGAACGGGGTTGGCCCTGCTCATGTTCCGAATCAGCTCACGTATTTCGGGAGCGACGCTTGGCCGTCCAGGTCTACGCCGTCGGCTCTTCCAAGTCCAATATCGTCTGAACCCACAACGGTGCCAACGGACGACCGTCTCAGGTTTCACGATGACGAGGACGCTCTCCCAGTCAGTCCAGATTCTGCGCAACAGCACCCAAAACTCGCGGTCGACATTCGAGAGCCGCGGCCGTTTCACCGAACGGCGGAGGACGGCGAGCTACTGCCGAAGAGCGACATTCTCGAGAGCCAGCTCGCGACGAGCCTTGAAGGCAGAGACGAGCGCGCGAACAAACGACGAAATCATGCAGCCATCAAGTTCGGTGCGCGCGGATGAATAAATAGAAAGGCACACCGCCCTTACAAGACGAGTGAGGCACGAAAATTGCGTAGAAACAAAACCAAGACCGCTCGGAGGGATGCAACCATGAACCGCCAAATCGACAACAGTGAGGCAGAACCCGAACCCAGGGGCTCATTGGGTCTCTATCACGAGGCCCAGGCAGACGGAGTCCCTTACACGGACATCGACGAAGAAGAGCCCTTCGGTCCTCCCACGCCAGCCAAGGGTACTTTCGAGTGAACGAACGATTTCGGTCACTCGAAAGTACCGTGCAAAACCTCTTTCGCGTCGGACGGCATTTGTTGCAAGCGCATCATCATCGGGAGCTACGAAACCGCGCTTTCATCGTCTGGCACGAGATAACGTGTGCCGCCTGACGAGAGCAAAGGAAGTCAGGTCGACGCGATGGGTTCGCTCGATCGACGTCAACTTGACAATACCGTTGTGGCTGCTGTGGTCGGCACCGCCGGCCGCACAGGATGGCAGACGGTGAATGCCGAAATGCGCCTTTAGGGGAGCATGGTGTTGAAGCATACCCAGAAACGGTGCCTGTCCCTCGGATCCCGCGGTCAGCGTCTAGTCGCCTTCGCCGTCACGCTGTCGGCGTTGCTGTCCGGCATCGCGGCGCCGCGGGTACACGCCCAGACCACCTGGGGAGTGGAGGTGTCGCCGACCACGCTGACCATTGACGAGGGAGAATCTCTCACCTACCGCCTGAGACTGACTGAGCCACCCCGCGCCGACGGATGGTGGGTCGTGCTGCGCGTCAACGGCTCGATGCGCGCCGACGGCCGCTACAGAGGCATCAGTTGGGTGCCGTCGGTCGGCTGGGAGTTCAATCGGGACAACTGGGACACTTGGCGGGAGGTCAGGGTAACGGCGCTTCAGGATGAAGACAGATTGGATGGGTCGGTGACCTTCACCCATGACGTGTGGGATGAGAATTCCGATTGCCCGGTGAAGGGTGAGAGCCCGGTGACGGTGCGAATCATCGACGACGACGATGACCAGGGCAGCAGCCTGCCCACCCTGTCCATCGCGGACGCCGCGGTGGACGAAGGGGGCACGGCCGAGTTCGTCGTGACGTTGACACCGGCCAGCACCGAGCCGGTGACGGTGAACTTCGAGACGGCGGACGGGACGGCCAAGGCGGACTCGGACTACACGGAGACATCGGGGACGCTGACCTTCACAGCGGGGCAAACAACGAAGACGATCTCGGTGTCGACCGTGGACGACGACGCCCAGGAGTCGGACGAACGCTTCACGGTGACCCTGCGCAACCCGGACGGGGCCACGCTGGACGACCACACCGGGGAGGGGACGATCAGGGACAACGACGACGACGACGGCGGTGGCGGTAGAACTCCAGAGCTGTCGATCGGGGACGCGGCGGTGCAAGAGGGGGGAACGGCCGAGTTCGAGGTGACGTTGAGACCGGCCAGCGAGCAGATGGTGACGGTGCGCTACCAGACGAAGAACGGGACCGCGCTGGCGGGCTCGGACTACACGGAGACATCAGGGACGCTAACTTTCACAGCAGGGCAAACAACGAAGACGATCTCGGTGTCGACCGTGGACGACGACGCCCAGGAGTCGGATGAACGCTTCACGGTGACCCTGCGCAACCCGGACGGGGCCACGCTGGACGACCACACCGGGGAGGGGACGATCAGGGACAACGACGACGACGGCGGTGGCGGCAGAACTCCAGAGCTGTCGATCGGGGACGCGGCGGTGCAAGAGGGGGGAACGGCCGAGTTCGAGGTGACGTTGAGACCGGCCAGCGAGCAGATGGTGACGGTGCGCTACCAGACGAAGAACGGGACCGCGCTGGCGGGCTCGGACTACACAGAGACATCGGGGACGCTAACTTTCACAGCAGGGCAAACAACGAAGACGATCTCGGTGTCGACCGTGGACGACGACGCCCAGGAGTCGGATGAACGCTTCACGGTGACCCTGCGCAACCCGGACGGGGCCACGCTGGACGACCACACCGGGGAGGGGACGATCAGGGACAACGACGACGACGGCGGTGGCGGCAGAACTCCAGAGCTGTCGATCGGGGACGCGGCGGTGCAAGAGGGGGGAACGGCCGAGTTCGAGGTGACGTTGAGACCGGCCAGCGAGCAGATGGTGACGGTGCGCTACCAGACGAAGAACGGGACCGCGCTGGCGGGCTCGGACTACACGGAGACATCGGGGACGCTAACTTTCACAGCGGGGCAAACAACGAAGACGATCTCGGTGTCGACCGTGGACGACGACGCCCAGGAGTCGAACGAACGCTTCACGGTGACCCTGCGCAACCCGGATGGGGCCACGCTGGACGACCACACCGGGGAGGGGACGATCAGGGACAACGACGGCGGGGGGGGCGGTAGCCTCCCGACCCTGTCCATCGGCAACGCTGCGCCGGTGCCCGAAGGGGGCACGGCCACGTTCCGGGTGACGTTGAGCGCGGCGAGCGAGAACGTGGTGACCGTATCATACAAGACGAAGGACGGGACGGCGGTTGAAGGCTCGGACTACACGATGACCGGGGGAACGCTCCGTTTCGAGCCGAGGGAGACAACGAAGACACTCCGGGTACCGACCGTGAACGACGACACGCCGGAGGAGACCGAAGTCTTCACCGTGGAGTTGAGCGCCCCGTCGGGGGCGACGGTGGCCGACGGAACTGGGATGGGGACGATCACAGACGAAGACGGCGGGGGCGGTAGCCTCCCGACCCTGTCCATCGGCGACGCCGCGCCGGTGCCCGAAGGGGGCACGGCCACGTTCCGGGTGACGTTGAGCGCGGCGAGCGAGAACGTGGTGACCGTATCATACAAGACGAAGGACGGGACGGCGGTTGAAGGCTCGGACTACACGATGGCCGGGGGAACGCTCCGTTTCGAGCCGGGGGAGACAACGAAGACACTCCGGGTACCGACCGTGAACGACGACACGCCGGAGGAGATCGAAGTCTTCACCGTGGAGCTGAGCGCCCCGTCGTGGGCGACGTTGGCGGACGACACAGGAGTGGGAACGATCACCGACGACATGGAGCGCCGCATCGGGCTGGTTAACCAGACCGTCCTTCCGGAGATAGGGCGGGCGCTGGCTTTCAGCGCTGTCAGGTGTCGCATCGATCAGGCGTTCTCGGACGCCGCCCAGGGCAGGGCGGAGGAGCCGGTTGGCCGTCTGTCGCTATCTCTCGCGCCGACCTCCGACGGGTGGGCCGCGGCGGGCACCGAACCGCTGACCCTGGAGCAGGCGCTCGGCGATTCGTCGTTCCTGATGCCGTCGAAGGAGGAAGAGGGCGGCGCGGGGCGTTTCGCGGCGTGGGGCTGCGGCGACTACCGCAACCTGGCGGGCGGCGGCGAGGACGGCGTGGTCGCTTGGAACGGCGAGGTGTTCAGCGTGCACCTCGGGACCGATGTGCGGCTTGGTTCCAACGTGCTGGCGGGGCTGTCCGTATCCTGGTCGAGGGGTTCGTTCGACTACTACGCGGGCGGCAGAGACGCCGGGGGCGGCGCGTACGAGCTGCAGCTGACGGGCGTCCATCCCTACCTGGGCTGGTCGGTGTCGTCCGACCTGGACGTGTGGGGAACGGTCGGTCACTCCTGGGGAGAAATCCGGATCGTGGACGACCTCGCCGGGGATCCCCGGACGAGCGAGGCGATGCTGGACTCTGGAGCGGTAGGCGTCAGCGGTCGGCTCCTGGCGCGCGGGACGACGAGTGTGAAGCTGAAGGGAGAGGGGGCGCTGGCGCGGCTCGACGTCGCGGGCGATGGGGAGACGTTCGGGGCGGTGACGGTCGACATGCGGCGGCTGCGGCTGAGCACCGAGGCCAGCCATGAGCACGTGTTCTCCTCCGGTGGGTCGCTCACCCCGTGGGGAGAGCTAGGTGTGCGCCATGACGGCGGCGACGGAGAGACCGGCGCCGGCCTGGAAGTTGGCGGCGGCCTGCGCTACCACAATCCGGAGGCGGGGTGGACCACCGAGGGCTACGGCCGCTGGCTGGCGGTGCACGAGGGCACGATACGGGAATGGGGCTTCGGCGCGCTGCTCCGCTTCGCTCCTGGAGCGTCCGGCCACGGCCCGTCGGTGAGCCTGATGCCGGCCTGGGGCGAGACCACGAGCGGCGTGCAGCGCCTCTGGGAGCGCGGCGCCACCGACCCGACCGTGCCCAGCGCCTTGGGCACGCGCCTGGATGCGCAGCTCGGCTACGGGTTCGCTGCGTTTCGGGAGCGGGGCGTGCTGGCTCCCTTCGGAGCCGTGAGCCTGGCCCGCGAGGAAGGACGGAGCTACCGGCTGGGCGTACGGCTGGCGGTGGGCCACTCGGCCACCGTGAGCCTGGAGGCCGAACGCCGGGAGCGCACCGCCGCGCCGATGGTCTACGCGGTCATGGTGCGCGGCGACGTGCGGTTTTAGCGGTACTTTCGAGTGAACGAACGATTTCGGTCACTCCCCGATGACCTCCGCCCACGCGGGCGGTGCCATTGCTGTCAAGTTGAGGTCTAGAGCTCGGAGCGGGCCGCTAGATAATGGGGCTCGAGCAACGCGACGTACAACGAGAACACGGCCACGCGCACAGCACCGCCGTCCAGATCCCGACCCTGCAACCTCCGTAGGATGTCGAGCAGGTCGTCCCAAGTGATCGTGGAGCCGGATCCGGCGGCCCGCCGATGCTCGCACAGGCGCTGGAACAGGCGCACCAAGAAGATGCGGCGTTGTTGCACCGCTCTGGCTGAGAGCGGACTCCACCTATGGCGGTGGTCGAGGTATGTTCGACCATGACGTATCCCAAGCGCAGCCAGTACAAGCACGCGAAGCAGAAGAAGTACCACGTTCGCAACTGGCCGGAATACAACGAAGGGCTGCGCCGCCGAGGCGATTTGACGGTCTGGTTTGACGAGGAGGCAATCGCGAATTGGAAGGCCGACAAAACCGGCAAGCCGGGCGGTCAACAGGTCTATTCAGACATGGCGATTGAAACGGGCCTGATTGTCCGGATGGTGTACAAACTTGCCTACCGCCAAACCGAAGGCTTCTTGCACTCGATCGTCTCGCTTGTCGGGCTGTGCATCGAGATCCCGGACTACTCGACGTTTTGTCGCCGGTCGAGGCTGCTCCGCAAGAAGCTGCGGATTCCGAAAGCCGCAAGCAATCAACCAATCCACCTGATGATCGATAGCACGGGCTTGAGGATTCATGTTGGAACTGCCCGCAAACCGCCAAAGCGGCGCGCATGGCGCAAGTTGCACATCGCCGTCGATCGCAAGACTGGCAACATTGTTGCGTCGGAACTGACGGCGTCACGAGCTCGCGACGCAACGCGAGTCCCCGCTTTGCTAAGACAGATTCAAGCACCTCTAGCGTCGGTGGCGGCGGACAGTGCATACGACAAGCAAGCGGTCTACGAAGCCATCGAAGCGCACGGCCCTGGACGAAGGACGCGCGTGGTGATTCCGCCGCAACGAAACGCGACGCTCAGTCGGAATTCGAACACCGCCATGCAGGAGCGCGATCGCCATATTCGTGCCATCGAAAGACACGGCCGACGAGAATGGTACAAGCTCTCAGGCTGCACCGAGCGAAGCATGGTGGAGAACGCGGTCTATCGCTACAAGGCGATCATCGGTCCCGAGATGCGGGCTCGAACGTTGGCGAGGCAGCGAGTTGAACACCGAATTGGATGCGAGATCCTCAACAAGATGACCGCGCTCGGGATGCCTGATACATACTGCGCCGGGTGAAACTGCGACCGGCGCAGAGGGCTCAGCGATTTGCTCCGGGCCGTGCAACAACGCCGACCTTTGGGGCAGCTCCGCCAAGCTCGCTCTCGCGTATCTTCATGCGCCGCGTTCTCTTGCACGAACGCCAGTGCCGGACCCATGGCGGGCTTTCGGCCGCAACCCGGCGCGCTCTGGCTGCCATGGCGAACGAGACACCAAGCAACGCCGCTCCCGCAGGGTCCGTTTCTGCCGGCACCCATCTCGTCCGCGAGTGGAATGGCCGGACCTCGTCCTGTGCCAAAACTCGGCCCTTTTGAAATAGGCCATAAATCAGCAGCTTAGTGTCTGTGTTTGCGCCGGGGCTAAGGGCCGTAGGCTTTACAATCGTCTGGCCCGAGGGTGTTATCTTCAGCTCCATGATGACGTACCACGTGCAATTCCTACTGCTCGTTCTAGCTGGCTGGGTCAACCGCCAGCAGCAGGATGTGATCGACTACCAGCAAGAGGAGAACCGTGTGCTCCGAGCCGGGCTTCGGGGCAAGCGTCTCAAGCTCTCTGACGACGACCGTCGTAGGCTCGCGGTCAAGGCCCAGGCTTTGGGCCGCGAGGCGCTGGCCCAGATTGCGTCCGTTGCCACACCCGCTACGCTTCTGCGTTGGTACCGCTGCCTCATCGCAGCCAAGTACGATGGCAGCAAGAACCGGAGTCCAGGCCGACCTCCGACGGCGAAGGACATCCGTGAGCTCATTGTGCGCGTGGCGCGGGAGAACCCGACGTGGGGATATACGCGCCTGCGAGGCGCACTCAAGAACCTAGGACATGAACTCGGACGCAACACTATCAAGAGGATCCTCGCCGAGCACGGTATCGCTCCTGCGCCGGAGCGGGGCAGGAGCATGTCGTGGAGCACCTTCATCAAGGCTCATTGGGGCGCCATCGCTGCGACAGACCTGTTCACCGTCGAGGTTGTGAACCCGTTCGGGCTCGTCCGCTACCATGTCCTGTTTGTCATCGATATCGCCACTCGCTGCGTGTGCATCGGTGGGATAACGTCGGACCCCAACGGGGAGTGGATGAAGCAGGTGGCAAGAAATCTCACTGACATGTGGGATGGTTTCCTCCTTGGCAAGCGATACCTCATCCACGACCGGGACCCACTATTCACCGAGGCGGTACGTGGGCTGTTGAGAGATTCAGGCGTGAAGCCCCTTCGCCTTCCCGCTAATAGTCCGAATCTGAACGCATATGCGGAAAGATTCGTTCTCTCCATACGTCGAGAGTGTCTCGACCGCTTCGTACCTCTCAGTGAGCGACACCTGCGCACAGCGGTAACCGAATACGTAGTGCACTATCACACAGAACGGAACCACCAAGGTCTCGGCAACGAGCTCCTCACACCTCTGCCGGCAAGCGCGAATGACGCTGGCCCCATCGTGTCGCGAGAGCGACTTGGGGGCATTCTCAACTACTACTGCCGTGACGCGTAGATGGTCGCCGGCGACGGTAGCCCCTCGGCGGGCTCGACCGGCGTAGCGTGGAAACAGCTTCAGGAACACGCTTCGATATCCGCTCTCGACTAGGAGGTCATCTGCATGGTGACGACCCGCCCGCCCAAGACGATTGTAAAGCCCACGGCCCTTGGCCCGGTCGCAAACACAGACACTAAGTTGCTGATTTATGGCCTATTTCAAAAGGGCCGAGTTTTGGCACAGGACGGCCTACAACCAGGATGCTTTGGTGGTCTTCATGTAGGACGTTTTAAGAGCCGGCGTCGGCTCTACTCAGGGGTAGGTGCTTCCGCCATCAAGTGATGGAATGGACTCCTCCGCTGACATAGACGGCATCGATGTGCCAAAGTCAGTCGAATACGCATCGAAAAGGAGGAGTCCGAATGAAAGATACGACGATCGCTGTGGATCTTGCAAAGAACGCGTCCCTGTGCCAAAACTCGGCCCTTTTGAAATAGACCATAAATCAGCAGCTCAGTGTCTGTATTTGCGACCGGACCAAGGGCCGTAGGCTTTACAATCGTCTGGCCCGAGGGTGTTATCTTCAGGTCCATGATGACGTACCACGTGCAATTCCTACTGCTCGTTCTAGCTGGCTGGGTCAACCGCCAGCAGCAGGATGTGATCGACTACCAGCAAGAGGAGAACCGTGTGCTCCGAGCCGGGCTTCGGGGCAAGCGTCTCAGTCTCTCGGACGACGACCGGCGCAGGCTCGCGGTCAAGGCCCAGGCTTTGGGCCGCGAGGGGGGATGTCCCGCCGGATGTTGAATTTGGGGTAGCGGCGGCTCCTTGGCCGGCCTAAGAATAGGTCTGCCAATAAACCGTCTCCAGAGGGGGACAAGGAGCCACCAAGGCCTAGGAAATCAAAGAAGCCAGTAAGAAAGCAAACGCACTCGCCTACGGGCAAGGTAGTTGGCCAAGTCGGTCAGATACTGCTACCGATGATAGCTGGGATCGCGGCCACGAAGGCGGATCTGACGGAATGGGTGTACGAGCAAGGACTGACAGCTCTGCACCTACTGCTCAGAGAGGACGCCGAGGAGATCGCGGGGCTCAAGGGCAAGCACGAGAAGGAGCGAACTCATAACCACTGGGGGAGCACGAACGGAGAGCTGAGCTTCGGTGGTCGTCGCATCCAAGTGTCGCGACCTCGAGTTCGCTCGAAGTCGGGCGAGGAGGCGTCGCTTCCACACTTCGAAGCCTTCCGCGAAGAAGACCCGCTTCCAGAGCGAGTGTTGAATCAGATCTTGGTGGGGGTATCGACCCGAAATTACGAATCGAGTCTGGACAAACCCGCGGCCAAGTTGAAGTCTCGTGGCACGAGTAAGAGTGCCGCCAGCCGTCACCTCGTGAGCCAGACGACTAAGAAGCTCGAGGAATACCTGTCTCGGCGGCTAGAGGAGTTCGAGCTTGCGGCACTGATGCTGGATGGCCTTGAGGTGGCCGGACAGACCGTCGTCGTAACTCTCGGTATCACAATAGATGGAACGAAGGTGCCCCTGGGTATATGGCTGGGCTCGACGGAGAACTCTCGGGTGTGCACCGCGATGTTGCAGGACCTTCTCGAGCGAGGCTTGCGCGTCGATGAGTCGATTCTCTGCGTAGTGGACGGGGGCAAAGGCATCCGCAAGGCACTCGTCGACGTTTTTGGGGACCTCGCGGTCATCCAAAGGTACCAGATCCATAAACTCCGAAATCTTCGCTCGTCGTCCTGTGCCAAAACTCGGCCCTTTCGAAATAGACCATAAATCAGCAGCTTAGCGACTGGGCCAAAGGCCCTTAGGCTCTACAGTTACCCAAAACTCGCGGTCGACGTTCGAGAGCCGCGGCCGTTTCACCGAACGGCGGAGGACGGCGAGCTGCTGCCGAAGAGCGACATTGTCGAGAGCCAGCTCGCGACGAGCCTTGAAGGCGGAGATGAGAGCGCGAACAAACGACGAAATCAAGCAGGCATGGTGCCGGCAGACCGGAGACTAATCAAGTTTGGGGCGCCCGGATGAATAAATAGAAGGCACAGGCCCTTGGCCCAGTCGCTAAGCTGCTGATTTATGGTCTATTTCGAAAGGGCCGAGTTTTGGCACAGGACGGGAGACGGACATTGAGCATATCGTCGCACGCTCCGAGGCGCACGACAGTGGGCTCTGTGCGGCGGATGAGGCAACTCGACGACGCTTTGCAACAGATCTGCTGAATCTGACGCTGGCAAGTCCCGGCGTGAACCGGAACCAGAAGCGTGCTCGCGACGCCGCGGAGTGGCTACCGGACCGGAACCGGTGCTGGTTTGCGGACCGTAGCCTTGCGGTCCGCCGAAAGTACGGTCTGACGATAGACCAACGGGAGGCAGACGCCCTTGAGGGCGTATTGTCTGGCTGCCAGTCGACCGACTTGGTCGTGTTGGCCCACGGCGTCTCACCAGTCGCTCAGGACATCACCTCGACGGCCGCCGATGTGCATGAGATGCTTGTTCAGTGGGACGACAACGACGACGGCCGTATCACGTGTGCCGACAGACACTAAGCTGCTGATTTATGGGGCTATTTCAAAAGGGCCGAGTTTTGGCACAGGACGGGAACGCCTCAACCCGTCCGCCTCACGATATGAAGGACCGGAGGAGCGGACTTCCGAAACCTCGACAACGCGCCCGCCGCTAGAACAAAAGCATGTGCTGGATCATCTCGCTCGGTTTGGTTTGTACCAGCCTTGATAAGTCTGCAATTCCCGGATGTGTCGCTCTGCACCGTCGCGGCCGCCAGCGCAACGCGCATCAACGCCCGAGACGAAGGCTCAACACTGAGCTCGCCATCCAAGGCAAGCGCACGTACAGCGCGTATATCGGCGGAGCTTTCCGACCATCGAGTTACCCTTGGGAAAATGCGAACCTTGCCGGCGAAGGCGTCCAGGAGCTCGGGGAGTCTAAACCTATCGCACACCAAGAACGCGAGCCCCGGCCATCGCCTAAGAACTTCATCGGCCAGAACGGAAACCCGTGGAATATTCCTGCCACGGTCTACCAACAACGAGCCCTCATCAACAAGCCGTTGATAGGCTCCTCTCACCGCAACGTCTCTTTTTTCCTGTGCTGCGATATCGGGAAGCCCGCTTGTGATCGCGACCGCTTCAACACGCCCACCAGGAAAAACGGCGGTGGCTGCACTCCACGACCTACCCGAGCCCAAATCGACGCCGACCACTGGCGCACCGCAGTCCGGCCCGAGCTCGCGGCCCTCGCACTTTCGCCACTCGGGAACGGTAAGCAGCATTGTGGATTCGTCGGTGCTTTCCAGGTTCAACCGAAAACTCAAAAATCTGGCTTTCAACCTCTCGTCTTTTCTTGCTGCGTCTCTCTCTTGCAACAGCTTCTTGCGAAACTCCGACGAGATTTCAGTGAGCGGATTGCACCGTCTAATCTCTGCCCATGAATCCCAGCGATCGAGACGGCCGCGGAGCTCTTGAACGTACACGCTCCCGCCCGAGCCCTTGTCGATAAGCGCAAGCCACCATGAGCCCGGCCGCGAAGGCGCACGAGTGCCAACGGCCAGAACACGGAGTTTGCTCGACGGCTTCCCTTGCGCCGTGAGAATCGCGTCCCACATATCGGAGCCCGCTTGGTTTTCCCAACTTGAAGGTTCGTCGCAGAAAACCATAGACACACCGACAAGCCCGTGAGCCGTTCGCGGATTGCTCGACATCACCCGGAGCTCGACGCCGTTCTTAGTGTCCCGAGCGCCCATCGAAGTTAGAGACGAGCTCCAACGGTACAGGCCCAGTTCTTCAAGCTCCCGTTTCACAAACTTGTGAGCGAACCTGCTTTGAGCCGTGCTACCGCTAATCAACACGACCTCGTTGTTGGGCTTGTAGAGACTGGAGCCAGGTGTCATCGCCAGCGCAACAACGTGGGCTGCTAACGCCGTTTTTCCGTTTCCACGCGGAATACTCAGGACTCCCAAGTCAATACCAGGAGCCAGAGAACGTCGAATCCACGTCCGTTGAAACGACCTCAACTGGCTGTCCAGCACCCCTCAGATACCCCCGTTTATGGAATCAAGCCCCAAAGCGTTGTAGGGAACCTCTATATGCACGAACAGGGTCCCCCCCTCATGCTCTGGCTTAGATGAGAATCCTATTGAACTCATCATCGTTTACGTGTTCGTGTTTGCCATGATGAGACAGCCAAGCATGAGCCTTGCTCTTGCTAATCTGCACCCACACGTTGCCGTCGGCCGGGCGCACATAATTGTGAAACTCGGTTTCCCAAAGGGACTCGCCCGGAGTGTGATCGAACCCGGTCCCCGGTTCGACCTTGTGTTCTATTGCTCGAGACTTGTCGAACACAGCCGATTCCACACCGTCACCTACAAGGACTTGCTGTAGATCGCGTTCCTCACGTTTCATCATTCGACTCTCCTTTCAAGAGGGGGTAGGAGCGCAGCGCCTAAGGAGAAACAGGGAGACGCCGCGCCCCTTGATAGCGTCGCGGGTATGACGAAGACCCAACGACGCCCTTGTGAGGGAAGGCGGGTGAAAATGCCGTACACCCAGCCTCCCACATGCGAACGTGCAACACAGGGTTTTATTTGCACGTTCGCAGCTTCTTGTCATCGACATCATCCGCGATAGGCCGGAAGCCCAACAGGTGCAACTCAAGCAACCCCTGCGGTCTGACTCCCCGGACATCAATGCCGTCCTCGACCACGGCGGCACCGTGCAGCTGCCTTGGTGCATAACTCTGGACAACTCTAAAGGAATCAGCAGGTTACGTTTTTGGTGCAAAAATAGCAGAGTCGATGGAATCAATGACTTACCTGTATTTATGCACCAAGGCAGCCAGGGCCTAGAGTCCAGTCCCGGACTAATAATGATGATGGACAACCACCCGCGTGCCCCATCCGGCTATTGGCCGACAGGGCTCATGAAGCCGCCGCTCACGGCGATCAGCACGAGCATGACACCCCACCCGGCCACGCACACCACCACCGCGCGCCATGTCGTCGTGAAATCAAGCGCCTGCCGCACCGCCACCACCATCGCGACGAGCATCCAGATCGCTACCACCAGAAGAAGCAGGTCGCCGAGCAGCCCTGGCACGATGCCAAGCACGCGCACCACGCCTGGGGCCGCGGCGAAGCCGGTGGTCCGGAGCAACTCCTCCACATCGGAGCGCGTCTGGGGCTGCGCGAAGACCTTGGTGCCGAGGACGTAGATCAGGACAGCCCAGATGAGCCAGCCGAGCAGCGCCCCCAGGGTGCCGACGATGAAGTCCGCACCCTGGCCCCCCGCCAGGCCGATACCGCCGGCCACGCTCGAGAGGACAACCACACCCATCGCCTGCGCGGTGGCTCTCGGATCCGCCTCGACCTCCTCGTAGATGTTTGGTTTCAGACGGGCAGCGCCAACGACGCGTTCAGCAAAGGTATGCATACGCTTACAGAGTATGCCATGCCTCGTTGTGATCCGCATAAAAGAAGATCGCCTATCGATGGGCCCTTGGTCCGGTCGCAAACACAGGTACTGAGCTGCTGATTTATGGTCTATTTCAAAAGCGCCGAGTTTTGGCACAGGACGGGGACCAATTGGCGATATCCCACCGACGGAATTCGAACATTGGTATGATTGCCGGCAACGGTCTGGTCTCGCTGAGGCCGGACTCAACTAAAACACTCTCCGGAAAACACGGGCGGTTCAGTTTTGATTTAATAAGCTTCTCTTGGGTCGTCATGGGTCTCTTTCCTCCTTATGTCGTTTGGCCCTGCTAGAGACCGTCAAGGCAGGCACTGCAAGTACTGAATAGTCAGGAGAGATGATGCAGCTCACGAAGGTGTACATCCGTTTTTTCAAGTCCTTCAACTACGACTATGAGCGGAAGTTCGCTCGGACGTCAACGCCAGATCCGTGGGAATATATCGATGGTGCATGGTACCCCTTCGTTCGGATCGATTTGGAACCATCAATCACCACAATCGTCGGTGCGAACGAATCTGGGAAGAGCCACCTGCTTGACGCCATCGAGAGGCTGATCACCGGATCCGGAATTGACCGGAGCGAGTTTTGTCGCTACTCACACTTCTTCTCTGTCCAACAGGGCGAGCGTCGTTCACCTGATTTTGGAGGCGAATTCGAACTCGTCAACGAAACGGACGTCGAGCTTGCGAATACGCACCTGCAGATTGATGCACCGGTGGGCGAGCGGTTCCACTTGTTTCGCCTAAACGGAGGTTCTCCGGTCATTTACCGTTCCGGGCAGGATGCGCCCATCAAGGTTAAGGCGAAGCAGGCTAAGCTGAGCCTCGTACTGCCGGCTGTGTTCAGGCTTGATGCTCACGTGCCCCTTCCAGCCAATATCCCGCTCTGTGAACTTGCGCCGAATGCGAACCGCCCGCACGGGACCAGGCGGTCAAGGCGTTCAGTCTTTGAGGGCATCCTCGGTAAGGCTTGGTCAAATGCCGACGAGTTCACCAAAGCAGCCCCGAAGCTCTACGGTCTATTCTCTGGTACGCCAACCGATGATGGCGACTGCGGCGGCGTCGAACAGCAGTACGAACTTGGCCGATCCCTGCTCTTTAGAGTCGCGAAAATTGATCCAACGACTTTTGAGGATTTATCCGAGGCGATTGCCGACGAACGGGAAGGGTACGTCAACGGCGTCCTCCAGAAGATCAACGACGCTCTGGCCAGTCATCTGAATTTCCAGCGCTGGTGGGCACAAGACCGTGAGTTCCGGCTGATGGTGTCTCCACGCGAACATGAACTCGTGTTTACTATCCATGACTGCACACGGACAGACTACTCGTTCGCGGAGCGCAGTAATGGGCTGAAGTACTTCCTGAGCTACCACGTCCAGCTGCTTGCTCACCAGCCGCCGGTAACGGGACAGCCGGAGATCTTGCTCATGGATGAACCAGACGCCTATTTGTCGAGTCAAGGGCAGCAGGACCTCCTTCGCATCCTGGAGGCGTTCGCCCTTCCAGATGACCACAGTCGACGAGACCAAGTTGTCTACGTGACGCATTCGCCCTTCCTCATCAACCGTAATGCCGGCGACCGCATCCGTGTCCTCGATAAGGGCGTCACTGACGAAGGCACTCGGGTGGTGAAGGATGTCGCGCGAAACCACTACGAGCCGCTCCGATCGTCACTGGGCGCGTTTGTCGGTGAAACATCTTTCATCGGTGGGTCGAATCTCTTTGTTGAGGGCTTGGCCGACCAAGTTCTGCTCGCCGGCGTGAGCACGCACTTGCTGGCCGTAGGCGCGCCGAAGATGGACACACTGGACTTGAATACTACGACGATCGTGCCCGCGGGATCGGCCTCCAGCGTCCCGTATCTGGTCTACCTCGCACGAGGTCGCGATGTGGTTCGTCCCGCGTGCGTCGTACTGCTTGACAGCGACAGGCCAGGCGACGATGCCGTCAAAGTACTGGCACGGGGTGGCCCACGTCACCGAGAGCTCCTGCCTTCTAATTTTGTGGTGCAGATGGGCACTTGGGCAGCAACGAAACCAACCATCGTAGCTAATGTCGTTGTGCGGGAGCTTGAGGATCTGGTTCCGGTTTCCGTCGCCGTTGCCGCCGCACGGAACTACGCTGTGAAAGTGGCGGATGTTTCGCATGAAGCAGCGGACAGGCTTGGCGAGGATCATGTCACGCAGATACGGAAAGAGTCGGGCTCGCTGTTCGATGCCCTCGCCTTGGCATTTACGGATTGCTTGGGACAAGATGCCCACATAGAGAAGGTCGGATTCGCCAAAGAGGTCATTGCGGTGCTGGCGGCGTCGCGCGGCGCCGCACCGTCGCCAGCTATTGAGGAGCTTCAGCTAAAATTTGGCCAGCTTCTAAGTCACCTCGCGAAACTCCTACGACGGGCCAACCAGCGCGAAGAAGAGCGACGCTTGAACAACAGGTTGAATCGAACGATCGCCGCATTTCTCGACGACTACCGGCGTTGTTGCACGGCCCGGAGCAAATCGCTGACCTCCCTGTGCCGGTTGCAGAGTCACCCGGCGCAGTACGTATCGGGCATCCCGAGCGCAGCCATCTTGTTGAGTATCTCGCACCCAATTCGGTGTTCAACTCGTTGCCTCGCCAACGTTCGAGCCCGCATCTCCGGCCCGATGATCGCCTTGTAACGATAGACCGCGTTCTCCGCCATGCTTCGCTTGGTGTAGCCTGAGAGCTTGTACCATTCACGTCGGCCGTGTCTTTCGATTGCACGAATATGGCGATCGCGCTCCTGCATGGCGGTGTTCGAATTCTGACTGAGCGTCGCGTTTCGTTGCGGCGGAATCACCACGCGCGTCCTTCGTCCAGGACTGTGCGCTTCGATGGCTTCGTAGACCGCTTCCTTGTCGTATGCACTGTCCGCCGCCACCGACACTAGAGGTGCTTGAATCTGTGTTAGCAAAGCGGGGACTCGGGTTGCGTCGCGAGCGCGTGACGCCGTCAGTTCGGACGCAACAATGTTCCCTGTCTCGCGATCAACGGCGATGTGCAACTTGCGCCATGCGCGCTGCTTTGGCGGTTTGCGGGCGTTTCCAACATGAATCCTCAAGCCCGTGCTATCGATCATCAGGTGGATGGGTTGAGTGCTCGCGGCTTTCGGAATCCGCAGCTTCTTGCGGAGCAACCTCGAGCGCCGACACAACGTCGAGTAGTCCGGGATCTCGATACCGAGCCCGAGAAGCGAGGCGATCGAGTGCAAGAAGCCTTCGGTTTGTCGGTAGGCGAGCTTGTACACCATCCGGACAACCAGGCCCGTTTCAATCGCCATGTCTGAATAGACCCGTTGACCGCCAGGCTTACCGGTCTTGTCGGCCTTCCAGTTCGCGATTGCCTCCTCGTCAAACCAGACTGTCAAATCGCCCCGGCGGCGCAGCCCTTCGTTGTATTCCGCCCAGTTGCGAACGTGGTACTTCTTCTGCTTCGCGTGCTTGTACTGGCAGCGCTTGGGATACTTCATGCTCGAACATACCTCGGCCACCACCATAGGCGGATTTCGCTCTCAGCCAGAGCGGTGCAACAACGCCGCCCAGGGGTCGGAAGCCAGCCCTGCGGTGCGAAATACCCTGGATTCTGCGCGGATTCCAAGGACGTCTAAGCTGCTGATTTGCGGTCTATTTCAAAAGGGCCGAGTTTTGGCACAGGACGGGGAACGGGTCAGCCGGTCGACCTTGTAGACCACGATCTGCTCGACGAGACCGGCATCGATGTCGGCGAGCAAGCGCTGTAGGCCCGGGCGCTCCAGGGTTCCTCCCGAGAGCCCCGCGTCCTCGTAGACGGTTGGCAGCAGCACCCAGCCCTCCGCTTTCTGGCTCGCGACATACGCGGCGCAGGCTTCTCGCTGCGCATCGAGGGAGTTGAACTCCTGTTCGAGACCCCGTCGTGTCCAAAAATACAAACGAACTCAAGATCGGCACGCCGGGACGTTTCGGAATAGATTGATGACAGCTAGTGGACCCACTGGTAGTTGATGCGGGCACGAATCAAAGCTGGGGATTATTACAGCGAATTGGAATCCTCGTTCAAGGGGAAACCGTAGTATCCTGGGAGCGTCTTTCAATACAGAAGGGGGCAACGCCATTTGGAGGAGAACTATGGCAAAAGCGCGAGTGTTGACGCGGTTGGAACTAGCCGAGCATTTGGGTGTCGATAAACAGATGGTAACGAAATGGGAGCGGTCTGGGATGCCGGTCCACACCAGAGGGCGCGGCGTGGCGTCTCAATTCCGTCTGGGGGAGGTCCGGGCGTGGCTAAGGGTGCGGGAAGCGAAGGCCAAAGCGGCGGAGAAGGCGAAGGTGCGGGAAGCCAAAGCGTCAGAGAAGGCGAAGAAGACAGCGAAGGGTTAGCCCCAAAGGTTTGCTCCCAGACCCGCCGTAAGCTGGCGAAGTCCAAACCGTCCAAAACGACGTTCCGGCCAATCCCTGTATCCTGCGGCATCACCGAACGTTCGCTCTTGTGCTCGATAAAGTCCAGTCTAATGAAGGACTTCCGGGTGCGAAGTTCACTGCCCGCAGCTCGCCCCGCAGCCGATTTGAGCCAGCCGTGCGCACCCCCGGTGGGCCTGTCGCTCGCCACCCGCAGCCCAGGGGTCGGAAGCCAGCCCTGCGGCGCGAAATACCCTCGATTCTGCGCGGATTCCAAGAGCGTCTAAGCTGCTGATTTGTGGTCTATTTCAAAAGGGCCGAGTTTTGGCACAGGACGGGATCCTGCTCGATCACATGAACGAAGTTGAATGGCTCGATGTCCGCGGTGACGAGGCTGGTCCAGGTGGTGCCGTAATCCATGGTCTTGAAGACGTACGGCGTGTTGTCGCCCCGACGGTGATCGTCGAAGGTCACGAACGCCGTGCCGCCGTCGAACTTGGAGGCCTCGATGTGCGACACCCAGGAGTTCGGGCGCACGCCGCGGATCCGCTCCACCACGTTGAGCCAGGTGCGGCCGCCGTCGCGCGTCAGCTGCACGTTGCCGTCGTCGGTGCCGACCCAGAGCACCCCGCGCTCGACCGGCGACGGCGCGATGGTGAGGATGGTGGTGTGATTCTCCGCCCCGGTGTCATCGAGCGTGAGCCCGCCGGACTCGTCCTGCATCTGCTTCTCAGGGTCGTTGGTGGTGAGGTCTGGGCTGATGAGGGTCCACGTCCTTCCCATGTCCGTGCTGCGATGGACGAACTGGCTCCCGATGTAGAGCGCTTGGTCGTGGGGGTCGATCGCCATCCCCGCGTTCCAGCTGAACCGGAGCTCGATCGCCTCGGGATGGGCCGGCACGATGGACTTGCGCTCGCCGGTTTGAAGATCGGACTGGAGGATGCGGCCGCCTTGCCTCGTGGCGTAGACGTAGCGCGGGTCGTTGGGCTCGGCGAGCACGGCGAAGCCATCACCGAATCCGATGTTCTTCCAGTCGTAGAAGCGGATGCCGCCGTTGTGCCACACGGAGCTCGGCCCGTGCCACATGTGGTTGTCCTGGAGCCCACCCATGATGTTGAACGGCGTCGCCAGGTCCACGTTGACGTGGTAGAACTGGCCGAGCGGCAGGTTCTCGATGAAGCGCCACGAGGCGCCGCGATCGCGCGAGAGGTAGACCCCGCCGTCGTTGCCGTCGATCAGGAACTTGCCGTCGGGGCTCACCCAGAACGCGTGGTGATCCCCGTGCACCCGCCCCAAGCGGAGGAGCGGCCGAAAGAGCTTGCCGCCGTCCTCTGAGCGATCAATCGTCCCGTGCAAGTTATACACGCGGTCCTCGTTGGTGGGGTCGACCCGCACCTGCGCGTAGTAGAACGGCCGCCCGGCGATCCTTTCAGCGACATCGCTTCCGTGAACGTGGAAGGCCGTGAACGAGTCGTTCACGACCTTCCACGTGTCGCCACAGTCGTGGGAGCGCAGCATTACGCTGCGCTTGGCCTCGACCACGGCATAAACCACCTGGGGTCCCCCGCGCGAAGTCGAGCCCCATGCGGCCGAGCTCGCCCTCGGGGAGGCCTTCGTTGGGACTCAGCCGCTTCCAGCTCTCGCCGCCGTCGTACGTGACGTGGAGCCCGCTCCCCGCTCCACCCGAGCGGAAAAACCACGGCCAGCGTCGGTGATCCCACATGGCGGCGATGAGGTGATTGGGGCTCGCGGGATCCATGACGAGGTCGCCGGCACCGGTGGTCTCGTTCACGTAGAGCACCTTGTCCCAGCTCTTGCCGCCGTCGGTGGTCTTGTACACGCCCCGGTGCGGGCTCTCCTTCCAGGTGTTGCCGAGGGCGCCGACGTAGGCAAGCTCCGGATTGCTCGGGTGCAACACGATCGCGTCGATCGCGCCGCTCGACTCGAGCCCTACGTGTTGCCAGCTCTTGCCGCCGTCCAGCGACTTGTACACCCCGGTGCCGACCCCGGCCGAGTTGCGGCGGTTGCGCTCGCCGGTGCCGATCCAAACGAGCTCGGGCGCCGCCTGGTAGATGGCGATCGCCCCCACCGAGGACGCGGGCAGGCTGTCGGTGAGCGGCGTCCAGGTCACGCCGCCGGAGGTGGACTTCCATAGACCGCCGGTGGCCGCGCCCGCGTAGATGATGTTGGGGTCGGCGTTCACGGCATCAATGGCGCTGATGCGGCCGCTCATGCCGGAGGGGCCGATGCTCCGAGCTTTCAAAACGAAAATCTCGGAGATGTCCGTCTGGGACCGCGCCGTTGACGCCGCGGCAAGGATGGTCATGAGGAAAATCGCCAAAAGGCGGGGGGAAAGACCCGCGTGCATCGTGGCTGACTCCCTGTATTGAATTTTGGTAAATTTCGTGCGTCCCCCGGGCGTTGCCGCACGGAATACTACACCATCACCGCGAGGGTCACATCACCTTGCTTGTGGCGTTCAAAAAAATCGCCGGTTAAATGTCGCCGGTTAACCATGATTCCGACTATTTGGGTCAAAAATCCAATCTCCCGAAGGCGCCGATCCATCGTTCTGAACGACGGATTCGTCAGTCGCTAGTCCCTCCAAGCTATTCTCAGATAGAAGATTAATCTGATCGAGGGTTCCGGACTGACCGTCTGGTCGGTCGGATGACATCCAAATTTTTGAACAGGAAAGGGTATCGGGCAGGGGTACGGCCATCTAACACGTTTATTTCTATGGACTTATGTGTTATTTTTCGGTGGCTGGCAGTGGAATACAACTTGCATATGTTCGCGCAGGAGTCTTACATTCACAGGAGGTAGAACTAAATGTTATTTAAGGCAATTGCTCAAGGTGGACCACGACGCGCCTTGGTGGTGGTGCCGCTGGCCCTTTTACTGGCCTGCGGGGCGGCCTTCGCGCAGGAAGACACCGGAACCATCTACGGCAAGGTAACAGATGATCAAGGGCTTGCGGTACCCGGCGCTACGGTGACGGTCTCGAGTCCGGATCACATCAAGTCGGAAGTTCGAGTCACGACCGACCTGGGTACCTACCGTGTTCTGAGGCTACAGCCCTCGTCCAACTACTCGGTGCAGGTGGAGTTGGGGGGATTCGCAACCCGTAACTTTAGAGAGGTCAATGTGCATGCCGGGCAGCATATTGAAGTCAATGCGATACTGTCCCCGTCCGCGGTGCAGGAGACCGTGACCGTCATTGGAGAGACGCCACTGGTTGACGTCAAGAGTACGCAGCAGATGCGGACGCTCGAGCAGGATCGGCTCCAGAACATCCCCCTGGGGCGAGGTTATGACGATCTCCTCGTTTCGATGTCGGGCGTCCTGGATACTGAGTATGTTTTCGCTCCGAACCAAACGGTTCTCGGGAGCGACGCCCGGGGCAACCGGTACACCATCGATGGAGCGTATGCCAATGACACCACGGCAGGCTACATCTTGACGGATATCCCGATCGACATGATCGAGGAAGTCCAGGTAACGACCGGGGGTGCAACGGCGGAGTTTGGTAATTCCAATGGCGGGGTTTTCAACTTCGTGACCAAGTCAGGAGGGAACGAGTTCTCCGGTTCAGGGTACTATTACTACCAAGGCGAAGGCACGGAGTGGAGCAACATCACGCCTGAGCTCGAGCGGGAACTGGGGGCGAAATCGAGTATCATAAAGGACACGGACGTAGGCGGAACTTTTGGGGGACCGATCAAGAAAGATGCTGTCTGGTTCTTCGCCAATGCCCGTTACCTGGACAAAAGTTTCCTATCACCCCTCATCCCCACCCAGCCGGACGAGACCACTCAGAGACAGGGCTTCTTTAAGGTCACCGGTCAGATAGGCGACAACACCCGCGCTTTCGGCTCGGCGACGCTTCGGCAGCAAAATAGATTTCCGTCCAACGTTACCGATTTTAGTAGGGCCGCCGACCCGCTAACCTGGGACAGCCAAATACGGAAACAGAAGATCTGGAATCTCGGTTTGACGCATCTAATCGGCACCGATACCATTGTGGACCTCAGGTGGAACCGGCAGGAAAAACAGTTTATTCACGATCAACCCAACAACCCGGACCGCATAATGGGCTTTTTTGACGTCGCTACGGGCTTGTATTCTGGGGGGTTAACCCGGCAGGTGGACCATCCGTCTTGCCGGTGTTCGTGGGGAGCGGGCGCTAATGTCTCGCACTTCCGCGAGAATGCGGCTGGCTCACACGAGCTCAAGGCCGGCTTCTACATGGATCGCCCTAACTCGAAAAAGTCCTTTTTTGTCCCCGATGGTGGGGACACCTACCAACAGCTCTTTGACGGAGTGCCCTTTCGTGTATCCCTTCGGAACTTGCCGAGGGTTACACGCAGCGCTATTAACCGCTATGCATTCTTTTTGCAGGACCAATGGACGATTGGAGATCGGCTCACCCTGAACCTGGGAGTGCGGTGGGAAAACACGGAAGGCTGGCTCCCCGAGACAACTACGGGTGGCGGCCGCTGGTTCCCCGAGGTCACCTTCCCGGAGACCCGCGACGCCGTCAACTGGAACACCGTCGCGCCGCGTCTTGGTGTGGTGTATGCGCTGGGTGAGGCAAAAAGGACTTCTCTCAAGGCCTATTACGGGCGACACTACAGGTCCATGCTCACCGGGATTTTGGGTCCCCTTTCACCCTCTTCGGGAGGAAGCGAAACGTACGCATGGAACGACCTGAATGGTAACGGCACGTTCCAGGACGGTGAGCAGGGAACGCTTATCGGGAGTGGATTCGACCCTCGAAGGCTGGACCCCGAGTTTGGGAAGCGAGTGGACCGCCAACGCGACTTGACAAATTCCTACGTGGATGCGTTTCACTTCACGGTCGAGCATGAGCTGAATAACAACACGGTCGTGTCGGTGGGAGCAAGCTTCAAGCGCGACAAAAACATCATCGAGACCACTACGGTGCGGGAAAGAGGAGACCAAGAAAACCCGTTCAATGATTACCGCGAGATTCAGGTACTCAACCAGTGGGACCAAACGCCTTTCACCATCTATGCCCTGAGGCCGGAATTCTTGGGGGACCGCAGTACTTCTATCATTATGAACCCCGACTTTGCGGTTACGGGGGGGCTTTTCCGAGACTACGACGGAGTGGAGTTTCGTGTGCAAAGGCGCTTTCGTGACGGCTGGCAACTGATGGCCTCCTACAACCTCAGCGAAACCTATGGCAACATCGCCAATGACTACGCCGGCACCTCGTCCACCAACGTTATATACAGGAACCCCAATGCGACAATCGTCCATAATATAGGCCCGCTGGTCCTGGACGCTCCCCACCAGTTCAAGCTCCAGGGGACCTACACGCTCCCCGGCGAGGTTCTCGTGAGCGGCTTCTTCCAGGCCGTGTCCGGTTATACCCACCAGATAAAGAAACAAAGTAGCTCTCTCCGACTGGGTCAGGGAAACTACGTGGGGCAATACTTCCCGCTCTGCCCCTCCGGTAGTGCTGGCGGCGGAGCGAAAGGAGATGGCGGCGGCGGTGGCGGTTGCAGGACCGCCGAGGCAGGCGGTGTTCCCGGTATCGTGGTGGAGAGCCTCATCCAAATACCTTTACAGGCAAGGGGTACTTTTCGCCACGACTTCAGAACGAAATTAGACCTTCGAGTCGAAAAGCAGTTTCGGTTCGGGGACACCTACAGACTGGGGCTCATCGTCGATATGTTCAATGTAACCAACATCAACCGGGTTACGGCTTATCAGTCATTGTTCCTCGGCATACCCCAATTCCTGAAGCCATCGGACATCGAACTACCCCGTGTTTTGAGATTGGGAATACGCTTCAATTTTTAACCAGGGTTTCTAAGGTTGAGAAGGCGTAAGTTCTAGGTCTCGAAGGACGACACAAACCGGGGCGCCAGGTTGGCGCCCCGTTTTTTTTGGTGCGCCAGGCATGGCGCTGTCAACCGTGGAGCGAAAGCGAAACGGGAAGTGACTAGGAGGTGCCCTTTGAAAAAAAGGGTCTACGCGGGTTCGTGTGGGTTGAAAACGGCATTTCTGGGTAATGGCGGAAGGAATGCCGCCACGATCTTCAGCTTGAGATATCCCTCGTCACGATAGCCGTAGGCGCGTCGTTGCAGAACACGGATTTTGTTGTTGACCCCTTCAACCAGTCCGAGACTGACTTTGTTCTCAGGATGACAGTAGGAGGCGATACCATCCCAATGGGACTCAATCATTCCGGCGAACTTCTGGTAGGGATGCAGGCGCTGCCATTTGAGGCTGTCTTTCCAACGTGTGAAAAAGGCGCGAGCCCCGCGTTCGGTGCGGTAATCCCAGAGTTGCCCGAAGGCCTCCTTCAAAACATAGGCGGTGTTCAGGCGCCGGTTGGCCTGGAGCAACTTCTTGAGTGCGCGGCGACCGTCCAGGCTCAGGTTCTCCCGCCGGGAAAGCAACGTGTAACGCTGCCCCTTGATATACGACCGGTCCTCGCCGCTGAGGCGTTTGTACTCACGGCGCCGGACCTCATCGAGAGCCTTTGACAGGTGACGCATGATATGAAACTTGTCGAAGATGATCCGCGCATTGGGTGCGTTGTTAATCACCGAGTTCCGGAAGGGCTTCCACATATCCATGGCGGCCAGCTTGATACGGGCGCTTTTCTTCCCGCCCAGCGCCTTGAAGAACAAATCGATGTCGGTTTCTTTGCGACCCTCACCGCCCACCCAGATGGGACGCGCCCGCTCCAGGTCGCTGACAATGACACGATAGTTATGTCCCTTGCGGATGGAGATCTCATCGATACCGATGGCCCGAGGCGCCGGCAGCCCCGCCCGCTCGACTTGCTCTTGCATGTAGAGCTTATCCAGGTCCTTCACCGTAGTGTGGTGCAGACGTTCCATCTCGGCCACCGCCTTGTTCGGCATATCCCGGCACAGCTTGCCCACATGCGTCGCAAAGCGCTGGGTGTAGCGCGGGTTGTTCGCCAGCCAGTCCAAGTGTTCTACATGCACACCACCGCACCCACGACAGTTGACGCGCCAACGCTCGTATTCCAGATAGATCCGCCAGCCTGCCAACGACAGGTCGCGGACCCGGCACACTTGCTTGTCATAGCGCCCCCGGCACCGATGCCCACAGTACGAGCACACGGCTGTTTTTTTCGCCTCTTGAGCTGGATGACGCGGGCGTATCGGTCACCGAATACACCGTTCAATCGGGCGCCAGCCACGAAACCTGGTAGCGCAAAAAGCGAGCGGATCGACTGGGGATTTTTCACTCGGTTAGCCTATCCTAAAAACGGATCACTTCTCAGCACCTGATGAAGTGCTGAATACCTTTTCCACACAATGAGTTACACTATTTCTCCGTCAGCATTCGCCCACAGATTTCCGCGTAGACCCGAAAAAAAAGGAAGTCCTCTGGGGACCTTAATGGCAGGAACCCCTAGTCCCCTGGATCTTTGATTACTATACAAAGTTAGGCTTTTCGCCAGCCCATAAGATTCATAAGATTCATGCACTTAGAAGGGTTTCGGCAAGCTCTGCTTTATCTAGTTTGTTCTGATACAGGGGACTAGCCGAACAGCAACTGCGTCACCGCGAGGTGGGGTGGGAAGGAAGCTGTAAGCAAACTCCTGGCCCGAGGAACACGAAGTGCATACGAGGCGGCTTGTAGGTGGGCGAGAGGGCCAGAAGACTCGAAGCCCAATGCCATCCGGACCGACAGGACGTATATGCACCGGGTATATGGGAGTAAAGTCACGTGCGTATTCCAGCCATCGTGAACGCCGAATCCAGAGCAAGCTGAACAGCGAATCCGGTGAAGCCGAACGCTCATCGAAGCGATGAAGTGTTGGGTGACCTCCTTTCCACTGATTGAAAACGTGAACCTATCTTACCTGCGTGTTGTGTAGCAAGGGGCGGCAGGTCGGTGCCGGAGGGAGCGGGCGTAAGGAAAGACGCGAAGCGACCTTCCCGCTCCCGTAGGCAGCGACCTGCCGCGGCCGAACCCCGGGCGATGTGGGGCTGGTTTCGGGGGGTTGCTGGGGTATGGCCTGGCTCGAGAAGACGCTTCCTGAGGCATTCTCGCGCGTCGTTTTGGCGCCGCATCGTCTGGTACCCCGGGTTTGGCGGTTTCACCCGTTTTTATCGCATCGACGCTGTGGTCCCTCGCTCGCTCATGCATCGGCGTTGTCAAATGCCTTTGGCGCAGCCTTGGTCTTTCTCAGAGAAGCTCCTTTGAGAGTGATGCGGTGCGCGCTGTGGAGAATGCGATCGCAGATAGCGTCTGCCTGGTTTGGGTCGCCAATCGCTTCGTGCCACTGCTTGAGCGGAATCTGGGTCGCGATGAGTGTGGAGCCACGCTCGGCGCGGTCTTCGATGACCTCCATTAGATCCCGTCTCTCCGATTCTTTCAGCGGGTGAAGCAGCCAATCATCGATAGCCAGTAAGTCCAGCTTGGCGAGTTTCGTCAAAAGCCGGGCGTAGGAACCATCACCACGAGCGACCGCGAGCTCGTGGAGCAAGCGCGGTGCTCGCACGTAGCATCCGGTGAAGCCGCGACGACAGGCCCGCTCCACGAAGGCGCAAGCCAAGAACGATTTGCCAATCCCCGTCGGGCCGGTGATGAGCAGGTTATGGCGCTCACCGACAAAGCGGCAGTTGCCCAGGCTCAAGATCTGTTCGCGGTTTAAGCCTCGAGGCGCTTGGAAGTTCACGTTCTCCAAACATGCCGGATAGCGGAGCTTTGCCGCTCGCAGTCGTCGAGAAAGCTTACGCTGTTCGCGGGCGGTCCACTCGGCATCGACCAGGAGTCCCACACGTTCCTCGAAGCTCAGCTCCTTGTATTCGCTCGAGCTCAACTGGGTTTCGAACGCGGACACCAAGCCGAACAACTTCATGGCGTTCATCTTTTCTATCGTTTCGGGTGTCAGCATCGGGACTCTCCTCCTTCGTAGTGATCCGCGCCTCGGATGTTCTCGTGCTCCTCTCGCGGTTTCGCTTCGGCGTCCGATTCGAGCACCACACGATCCAGACCAGCCGAGAGAATGTTTTTCACCGTGCGATAGCTGTAAGAGCTCAAAGCTTCCGCTCGTGCGCAAGCGGCCTCGAGACGCTCACTGCCCCAGCGGCTGCCTAGTCGCATGACTCCCAGGCAAGAGCGAAATCCCTGCTCCGGGTGAGGCCGACTCTCTAGAATCCCCGCAACCAGCCTTCCCGTGGCGCGACCTGACTGCTCCGCCCAGTGGAGCAGCCGCGACGGCGTCCACTCCAGGTGCTCCCGATGCGAACGTGGCATATGCTCCGGGTTCGTGGAGTAGTGCCCCTTTCCTTTCTTGCGGGGATGCGACGCGACGCGCTTTCCCTTGAACAGGACCTCCACCACCGAGGCCGTCACCCGTGCCTCGACTTTCTCGTGAATGAGCTGATAGGGAACGCTGTACAAGTTGTTCTCCACCTCCACGTGGTAGTCGATGTTCACTCTGCACCGCTTCCACGTCGATAACTCGTAGCTCTCCTGCGGTAGCGGTTTCAGTACGGGCCGGTCTAGCCTTTCGTACAACTCCCGCCGACTCACACCGAGCTTCTGCATCGGACGCGCATTCAGGACCTCTAACTTCTCCCAGATGGCTTCGTTCAGTTCCGCCAGGCTGAAGAACGTGCGATGACGAAGCACCGCCAGGATCCAGCGCTGCGCCACCTGCACTGCCGACTCCACCTTCGCTTTGTCTTTCGGCTTGAACACCCGAGCCGGGACCACAACCGCACCGTAATGCGTCGCCAGCTCTTCGTACGTCCGGTTGATCCCTGGCTCGTAACGGTCCACCAAATCCACGCCGCTCTTCAAGTTGTCCGGAACCCAGATCTCCGTACTGCCACCGAAGTAATCCGACATCCCCTTATGGGCCTTCGCCCACGATTCCAGCGACTGGTTCAGTGTCGCTTCGACGTAGGTGTAACTGCTCGCGCCCAACGTCCCGACGAACAGCTCCATTTCGACGAGCTCTCCCGTTTTCGGATCGACGATGTGAGGCTTCTTCCCCGAAAATCGACGAATGTCTTCTCGCCTGCTCGATGCCGTTGACGCATCGTCGGGTTCAGCTTCTTCTTCCACTGACCGTACAGCTCGCAATAACGGCTGTAGCCGTACGCTCCCGGCTTATTCTCCGCGTACTCCACCCACAGCTGCAGCAACGTCAGCTCTCGGTGACGCCTCAGCTCCTCGTGGATGTGGGCATAGTCCAGACCCGGCCGTGCGCCAGACGAGCCCGGCGGCGGAAACAGCCCTGCCTCCAGCTCCCCTTCGCTCAGCTCCTCCGGGAGCGGCCAGCTCAGACCACCCTTCTTCGCCTTGGCCAGGTACTCACTCACCGTTCCAACCGCCACGCGAAGTGCCTTTGCGATCATGCGGTGAGTAAAACCCAGCTCGTACTTTAACCTTAGAACCTCTCGTATTTTTCTCATCGATAACCTCTTAGCTGCCATTTCCTAGATCGTCCTCCTTCCGGGTACGACCTAGAGTTGCCTTGAAACGTGCTATCGATGAGCGTTCGCGATGCCGGAACCGGCGTTCACGTTGCCTGGAATCCGTGTTCACCTTCCCCGGAATCGATGTTCACGATCCCCGGAATCCGTGTTCACGATGCTTTGGAATGGATGTTCACCTTCGGCTGGAATCTGCGTTCACGATGCCCCGGAATACGCAGTCGACCGCTTCGTACCTCTCAGTGAGCGACACCTGCGCACAGCGGTAACCGAATACGTAGTGCACTATCACACAGAACGGAACCACCAAGGTCTCGGCAACGAGCTCCTCACACCTCTGCCGGCAAGCGCGAATGACGCTGGCCCCATCGTGTCGCGAGAGCGACTTGGGGGCATTCTCAACTACTACTGCCGTGCCGCGTAGATGGTCGCCGGCGACGGTAGCCCCTCGGCGGGCTCGACCGGCGTAGCGTGGAAACAGCTTCAGGAACACGCTTCGATATTCGCTCTCGAATAGGTGGTCATCTGCATAGTGACGACCCGCCCGCCCAAGACGATTGTAAAGCCCACGGCCCTTGGCCCGGTCGCAAACACAGACACTAAAGTTGCTGATTTATGGCCTATTTCAAAAGGGCCGAGTTTTGGCACAGGACGGGGTGACGATCTTCTCAACATCACAATCGGGATGGAAACGCCTCGTTTACAGGCTCAGGACGCGAACGCCCAGAATTTAACCTTCTCCGGAACGATCTTGATGAGTAGTCGTTGAGGGATGCTAGACGAGGCATACTGCGGGTACTTCTTTCTCAGGAGCTTGACCGCTGCCCGGTGCTCGCTCCCGAAGGGGCCGTTGGGGCCAATGGTGGAGGCCGACCCGCTCACGAGCACGTAGGCGAGCTCGCTCCAGTCGTGGGAGTAGGTGTCGACCACGAGCGATACGCTGGGGTTTGCCTCGATGTTTCGAAGTCGCTGGAGCCGCCCCCAGGAGACGCTCTTCGGTTTGTCGTCGATGGGAGAGTAGAATCGGCCATCGCATAGGACAAAGCAGACCGGAACCACTGTCGGGGAGCCAGCCTCGTTGACGGTCGCTAGGCGAGCTACCGGCTGGGAGAGCAAGAGCTGTTTCGCTCTGTCCTTGAGGTTCTCTAGCATATCGACACCAAGCGCATCCGTCGTCATCTCGTCTCACAACCCGTGCGGATGAATAAATAGAAGGCACGGAGGTCCTCGCCGGCGACCGCCAGTTCATCGCGCGCCCTCGAGAAGCGGAAGTGCCCGCCCCCTGCTGACGTGGCCGACGCGGTCGCCAAGTTGCTCGACGCGCTGAAGACCCCGGTCAAAGTCGTTACCGCATTCGCTCTCGACATGGTGACGACCCGTCCGCCCAAGACAATTGCAGAGCCCACGGCCCTTGGCCCAGTCGCAAACACAGACACTAAGCTGTTGATTTTATCAGCTATTTCAAAAGGGCTGAGTTTTGGCACACGACGGGCTGCTACGTTTCTACCATCGGGAAGCCGCATGAGTATTTTGACCTCACGAGCTTGGCGATGAGCGATTGAGTTGACGAGCGCCGCCGGTATCCCTTTGGACCCCGTCCTGTGCCAAAACTCAGCCCTTTTGAAATAGACCACAAATCAGCAGCTTAGACGCCCTTGGAATCCGCGCAGAATCGAGGGTATTTCGCGCCGCAGGGCTGGCTTCCGACCCCTGGGCTGCGGGTGGCGAGCGACAGGCCCACCGGCCGACCGGAGACTAATCAAGTTCGGTGCCCGCGGATGAATAAATAGAAGGCACAGGAGTAGCTGTTGCCGGCGGCTTTCGCCAAGTGCCGGTTGTGATCCGCAAAAAAGAAGATCGACCAGAAGCACCCGACCATAAGCAGGTCTAAAACGCGCAATCAACGCTGGATCGACTTTTTGCGGAGCACAGCTCTCTGTTGGGTGTCTTGGTCATTTCTCCGCCGTTTCCGGCATGCGGAATCAATCATCGCCGCGTCGGCCATCACTCTGGACCCATCACCAAGTCCTCTAGAATCGCCACCCCGCCGCCGTGCTCGGTCGCTGCCACGGCATTCGCGAAGCGCGTATCAGCCGTCGCCAGCGTGGCGCCGATGCGATGCGCGAGCGCCAAGTAAACGCAATCGTAGACCGGCCTGTCGAGCGCAAGTGCAAGGCGGACCGCGTCCGCACAAATGAGCTCGTCATCGGACCAGCGGATCGGCATTTCACGAACGGCAGCAGCCAGCACCCCGGCCTCGCCATGCCCAATCTCGCCCAGCCGGGCCTTGCGCCACAGCGCATTGGCGATCTCAGATACCATCAGGCGCGGTGCGTGCAGGTCATGGTCGCCTTCGAGCAGCCGCTCCGCCGATGCAGATCCCTCTTCCTCGACCAGCCACTTGACCGCAACGCTGGCGTCCACGACCAAGCGCATTAGACAATCCGATGTCCGCTCTCGCGATCTTCCCGGATGAGAATTTCAGAGGGTGTCTGTACGCGACCCTTGGTGCCGCGCCGCAGTTTTACAGCTAGCTCTTGGAAGGACTTCCGCTTCATCGCCATATCGTCTTCAGCAGCGGCGGAGAGAATGTGCCGCGCCTCGCTCTCCAAGGAACGATTGTTCGCGGCGGCGCGCCGCTTGAGACGCTGCACTACGTGGTCATCGAGTTGCCGCACGTTGACTGTTGCCATGGCTTTCTCCAGAACTTAATGCTATCAAAATGTTATCACAACACAGCGGCAGGTACAAAAACCAGCCGCCCGCGTCTTCAATTGCTGGTATGGGATCCCGGTAGGGTCGAGGGCTGGCACGGTGCTCCTGCCATTTCAGTGGATCCTCTCGAGGGTGAGACCGCCACAGTTTAGGTAGACGAGACTGATGAGAGCTTCGGCAGAGTGGAGTCCAAAGCTGCGGTGGCTCAGCAGCCGGATTTTGTTGTTCATTCCTTCGAGTCGGCCGTTGCTGAGTCTCCACGTGACCCACGCGATGACGCCATCGAAGTGGCTGCGGATCATCTTCGCCGCGCGTTTGACGGGCTCTATCCTCGAGCTCATAGCGCGCCGCAGCCATCCTCGGAGAAACTTCTTGGCCCATGTCTCGGTTTTGTAGGTGTAGAGGTCCATGAAGTCGTCGCGCAGAAGCATGGCGCGGTAGAGGCGACGATTAGCTCGCACCTGCTCGCGGAGCACCCGTTTGTCTTTCGCGCTGCGGTTGTGTTTGGCCTTGAGAAGGGGAAACTTGGTGTTCTTGAGGTTGCGCCGGGCAGTCCCTTTGAGCTCGCGCACCAGCTCGCGCCGGGTCTTATCCACGGCCTCGTTCAGATGCTTGACGATGTGGAAGCGGTCAAAGATCACCCGTGCCTGAGGAGCCTTTTTGCCGACGACAGTTATGTACGGCTCCCACATGTCCATGCTGACCGCTTCGAGCTCCGCGGCTCTTTGTGGTCCGAGCTTGCGGAAAAACCGCAGCAGCGTCTTGGCCTTGCGCTCCTTTCCCGCCCAGACGACCCGGCCGCTGAGATGGTCTATTACCACTGTTAAGTACTTGTGGCGTTTGCGGTAGCTGATCTCGTCCATCCCAATCACCCGCAATCCATCGAGCTCGCGCCGCTCATCCCGCTGCTCGGCAACCACTCGCTGGATGATCCGTCGCACCGAACGCCACGTCACTCGGAAATAGTTCGCTACGGCGCTGACGTCCGTCCTCTGTGCCAGCCACGCTACCTCTTGTTCGAAGCTTTTGGTAAAGCGGCTTCCCTTGTCGGCCCAAGGCACCTTTTCTCTGACCACTCCACACCGCCGACATACCACTCGTCGGATCGAGTAGCGAAGATAGGTCCGGACTCCGAACAGGTCCAAGTGCCGCCAGTAGCGATTGTAGCGATCTTTGTTCTTGCGGACCTTTCGTCCGCAAATCCCGCACAGAGGCTTCCTCCTCCGTGGTACTACATCCACCACCACTCTGGCTTTGTCCGCCTGGAAGTGGAAACCTCGGACCCACAGGCCTTGCAATCCGATGAGCTTGTTGACTAACGTAGTAACGCGCATCGCGGGAACGCTCTTTTCTCTTTCGGAAAAAAAGATTCTAGCGTTCTCGCCGATGCGCATCTACACATGGCTTACCCTCTCAACCCACGGGCCTCACCAAATGCCACTGCCCCTCAGCGGGAGACGAGGCTGTGGGAAACGCCCCCACGGTTCTGGTCGTTCAGACCTTGCTCACGACTGAGTTCTCTTCGAAGCCTGGAAGGGCGTTTTCCATAGCCTCCACTAATCGAGCCCCCCCTTCCTTATTCCATATGAATTAATCTTTCTTGTATATATATCAGGTGGGGCCTGTGGGCGCTCGTGGGAAACGCGAAGCGTTTTCCAAGCGATTGTGGAAAACGCCGCTCCACGTTTGTACGTGCTCACAACCTTTCCCTAAACGCCTCTCTCGCCCGGAGTTTCCGGCGTTTTCCACAATCGCGGCAGCGTCCATAGGCCATGCCCTCCAACACAAATCAGATCCCCCGAAACGACAGGAGAACCCTATTTAATTCATCCGCGGGCACCAGCTCGCAACGAGCCTTGAAGGCAGAGATGAGCGCGGGAACCAACGACGAAATCATGCAGGCATAGTGCTGGCAGACCGGAGACTAATCAAGTTCGGGGCGCGCGCATGAATAAATAGAAGGCACAACCAGATTCCATGGAAGAGAAGCGCGATTGGAAAGAGCCCGAGACCCTTCGTAGGTCTCGGGCTTTTCGCCAGCAAAAATCTGGTCCGAGTCGAGGAGTGGGGCTTACCAGCGCCGCCCGCCGCCACCGCGACCGCCACCGCCGCCTTCGGTCCGGGGTTTGGCTTCGTTGACGTTCAATGTACGACCACCGAGATCAGTTCCATTGACGCCACGGATGGCCGCTTGCGCGGCCGAGCTGTCCGACATCTCAACGAAAGCGAAACCACGCGGGCGACCGGTGTCGCGATCGGTGATCACGTTGACGCTACTCACCTCGCCGTAAGTCCCGAAGACGTCTCTGAGCTGTTGCTCGGTGACGTCGAAGGAACAATTGCCTACATAAATCTTACCCATGAAATGAACTCCTGAACGGAAAGGGCCTAAGCGAGGGCTGACGGAGGTGTGGTGGAAGTCACCAGCAAAAAAAACTACGAAGAGCCGTCGGATAGCTGACGGCGCCATACTGGACTATTCCCGGGTGCGTGTCAAACCCGGCATGTGCCGTGACTATCCACGGGCTGTGCTGGTTCAAGTCGCTCCGACGCTCTACCTCGAGGACGACCGAGGACTTCAGATGGGTGTCCCTTCCATAAACTCGAGCTGCATGAGATTGGCGAACTCCTCGTGTCCGAAAACGCGAACGGAGCCGAAACCTCGAATCCTAGAGGTGTTCTCGAAACGCAATAACGTGCTGGAGAAAGATCTCGCTCCTCCCGCGCAGCCCCGCTTTGCGGGCCGCCAATCCAAGTGTCGTCGACCTCGACCGCTGGGCGTCCTGTGCCAAAACTCGGCCCTTTTGAAATAGACCACAAATCAGCAGCTTAGACGCCCTTGGAATCCGCGCAGAATCGAGGGTATTTCGCGCCGCAGGGCTGGCTTCCGACCCCAGAGCTGCGGGTGGCGAGCGACAGGCCCATCGGGGGTGCGCACGGCTGGCTCAAATCGGCTGCGGGGCGAGCTACGGGCAGTGAACTTCGAACCCGGAAGTCCCTCATTAGACTGGACTTTATCGAGCACAAGAGCGAACGTTCGGTGATGCCGCAGGATACAGGGGTTGGCCGGAACGTCGTTTTGGACGGTTTGGACTTCGCCAGCTTACGGCGGGTCTGGGAGCAGACCTTTGGGGCTGCTCCTCCAAGCTCGCTCTCGCGTGTTTTCCTGCGCCGCGTTCTCTTGCACGAACGCCAGTGCCGGACCCATGGCGGGCTTTCGGTGCCTTGGTGCACAACTCGCGATCTCGGTCCACAATTGTCCTTTACTCACGGATTCGAGGTTCCCCATGAGCATTTTCAAACGCACTCAGCGGAAGTATGTGAAGAAGGCCTATCGCGTGAGGAATTGGCGTGAATATGAGGCGGGTCTACGCAACCGTGGGAGCCTGACCGTCTGGATCTCGCTCACCGCCGGCAAGCTTGTGAACTGGGACGCGCCCCGGCCGAGGAGGAGGAAACCGGGCCGTCAACGCAAGTACTCGAACCACGCCATCGAGACGGCTGTCACCCTGGGCATGGTGTTTCATCTGTCATCTAGGCAGAGCGAGGGATTGCTGCGATCGTTGTTCGCTCTGATGAAGCTAGACAATGATGTGCCCGATCACACCACGATCTCGAGGCGCAAGGCGAAGCTGGGTAAGGTCCCCTTCTTACCAAGACAAGCAGAAGACGCCGTTGCACATCTTGATCGACAGCAGCGGTCTCGCTGTCCACGCCGGCCAGCTGCGCAGAGCACCAAAGAGCGGCGTTGTTGCACCGCTCTGGCTGAGAGCGAAATCCGCCTATGGTGGTGGCCGAGGTATGTTCGAGCATGAAGTATCCCAAGCGCTGCCAGTACAAGCACGCGAAGCAGAAGAAGTACCACGTTCGCAACTGGGCGGAATACAACGAAGGGCTGCGCCGCCGGGGCGATTTGACAGTCTGGTTTGACGAGGAGGCAATCGCGAACTGGAAGGCCGACAAGACCGGTAAGCCTGGCGGTCAACGGGTCTATTCAGACATGGCGATTGAAACGGGCCTGGTTGTCCGGATGGTGTACAAGCTCGCCTACCGACAAACCGAAGGCTTCTTGCACTCGATCGCCTCGCTTCTCGGGCTCGGTATCGAGATCCCGGACTACTCGACGTTGTGTCGGCGCTCGAGGTTGCTCCGCAAGAAGCTGCGGATTCCGAAAGCCGCGAGCACTCAACCCATCCACCTGATGATCGATAGCACGGGCTTGAGGATTCATGTTGGAAACGCTCGCAAACCGCCAAAGCAGCGCGCATGGCGCAAGTTGCACATCGCCGTTGATCGCGAGACAGGGAACATTGTTGCGTCCGAACTGACGGCGTCACGAGCTCGCGACGCAACCCGAGTCCCCGCTTTGCTAACACAGATTCAAGCACCTCTAGTGTCGGTGGCGGCGGACAGTGCATACGACAAGGAAGCGGTCTACGAAGCCATCGAAGCGCACAGTCCTGGACGAAGGACGCGCGTGGTGATTCCGCCGCAACGAAACGCGACGCTCAGTCAGAATTCGAACACCGCCATGCAGGAGCGCGATCGCCATATTCGTGCAATCGAAAGACACGGCCGACGTGAATGGTACAAGCTCTCAGGCTACACCAAACGAAGCATGGTGGAGAACGCGGTCTATCGTTACAAGGCGATCATCGGGCCGGAGATGCGGGCTCGAACGTTGGCGAGGCAACGAGTTGAACACCGAATTGGGTGCGAGATACTCAACAAGATGGCTGCGCTCGGGATGCCCGATACGTACTGCGCCGGGTGACTCTGCAACCGGCACAGGGAGGTCAGCGATTTGCTCCGGGCCGTGCAACAACGCCTAGCGATGGCATTCCGAAAATCGATATTTGCACATTGTCGTTTTTGATTTGCGCGACGAGAACCCCCGTGCCTAATATGGGTTCGAGTGGGGCGAGGGCCCACACCGATACTTACTCAATGAGACTGGGACCACATGTCGCCTACGGGCGATAAACTTCCATAAAACTACTCCTTGGTTTTTCCCTCCTTAATTAGGCCCTCGCTCCTCTTCACCTTTCCCGGGCCATCCCGTTTTGTTGACTTGGCTACGCCCCTTGGCTACGATAAGAGTCTCCATCGTGGGGCTGTGGCGCAGTTGGGAGCGCGCCTGAATGGCATTCAGGAGGTCACGGGTTCGACCCCCGTCAGCTCCACCATTTTTGCGACCTCTGGTCGCAAGAATGTCCGCCGAAGCTGAAATCCAATCGCACCAAGCGAAGGCGGACCGATGTCTCCCCGTTTTCGAGCGGATCTCGAGATGCGCTCGGCCACTTGAACGAAACAAGGGTTCGCTACGCTTCAGGCGGTGAGCGACCTCCCCACCGTAAGCTATGGCACTTCTCATGGGTACACCTTCGAACATCGATGACCAAAACCGGTAGTGGTCTAGTTTGAACTAGACCACTACCCCAAAACCCTTCGGATCCGTCCGCGAAGGGTAGAGTGATAATATTGGGCTCTTCGCTGCCTTGGTGCACAACTCCGATAGAGGCCGATAGCTCGCTTGGCCCCGACTCCCATCATCCGATCATCTCGCTATCAGGCATCCCGAGCGCCGTCATGGTGTTGAGAATCTTGCACCCGATCCTTGCCTCGACTCTCTGTGCCGCCAACCCTCTCGCTCGCATCGCTGAGCCCACGATAGCCTTGTAGCGATGGAACGTTGTCTCGACTTTGCTCCGTTTGCTGTAGCCCGATTCTGTGTGCCACTTTCGTTTGCCGAGCCGAGCTTGTGCTGCAATGTTGCGATTGCGCTGTCGGCTGCTCGCCGGCCCCGATGCGAGCTGGGCGCCCTTGCGCGGCGGTATCAGCACCCTCGGCGAGCGATGAGCGCTGTGATTCTCGATTGCCTCATAGACGCCGCTGGCGTCGTATGCGGTGTCAGCTCTGGCCGATGAGATGGGACTTGACCCTGCCCGGGTTTTGTGGACACCAACCGAGGCGCGACAATGCGCCTGGAGGCGTCCATGGGAAAGCGACGACGAAGGAAGTTCACGGGGGAGTTCAAGAAGGAAGCGGTCCGGCTGTTCAAAGCGGGCGAGCGCAGCATCGGCCAGGTCGCTAAGGAACTGGACCTGACGGAATCAGCCCTTCGAAACTGGGTGAAACAATACGAGGTTGATCACGGTGAAGGTCCACGCGAGGCTCTGACGACGGCGGAACGTGATGAGCTCCGTTCGCTGCGACGTCGAGTACGCACGTTGGAGCAAGAGCGAGAAATATTAAAAAAGGCGGCGGCCTTCTTCGCGAAGGAAAGCGAATGAGATTCAAGTTCATTCACGCGGAGCGGGCCAACTATCCGGTGCGGGTGATGTGCCGAGTCCTGAGGGTATCGACCAGCGGCTACTACGCTCAGATGAAGCGCGCGCCCAGCAGGCGACAGTGTGAGGATGGGAAGCTGAAGCTGCGCATCCAAGCGATCCACGCCCATAGCCGTGGTACCTACGGCAGGGAGCGTGTACGTCGCCAGCTTGACGGGGAGAACGTCGAGGTGGGCAAGCAGCGAGTGGCACGGCTGATGCGTGAGATGGGCCTGCAGGGCCTGCCCAGCAAGCGTTTTCGCCGCACGACCGACAGCAAGCACGATCGCCCTATCGCGCCCAACGTGCTCGGCCGGCACTTCGAAGCCGAACGAGCGAACCAGTTCTGGGTGACGGACATAACCTTCATCCGGACTTGGGAAGGCTGGCTCTACTTGGCGGTCATCCTCGATCTGTTCTCGCGTCGTGTCGTCGGCTGGGCGATGCAGTCCCACCTGCGCGCAGAGCTTGCTCTCGAGGCGCTTCACATGGCCTTGGGGCGCCGTCTGCCTGGAAGTGGCTTGTGCATCATTCAGACCGTGGTACTCAATACGCGGCTGCGTCTTACCAGGCCGTGCTCGATGAGTACGGCATCGTGTGCTCGATGAGCCGCAAAGGTAATTGCTGGGACAACGCCGTGAGCGAAAGCTTCTTCGGTACGCTCAAGACCGAGCTCGTCAACCGGCGGAGCTGGCCAACCCGGCGGAGCGCCAAAGACGCCGTCGCCAGCTACATCGAAGGCTTCTACAACCCGCATCGACTTCACTCGTCGCTCGGCTACGTGAGCCCGATGCTGTTCGAGCAATTACACGCTCTTAAATCTGCTGATGCGAGATGATCAACCCGTCCACTTTTCCCGGGCAAGGTTAACTGTCGATCTGTCCGACAAGCGATGCAACCCGCGATGAATCGCGGGCTCTTTTGCTCGTCAGCTCGCCGGCGACGACTTCGCCACTCTGCTCGTCGACACACAGATGGAGCTTGCGATAGTCCCTGCTCTTTGGTGCTCTGCGCAGCTGGCCGGCGTGGACAGCGAGACCGCTGCTGTCGATCAAGATGTGCAACGGCGTCTTCTGCTTGTCTTGGTAGAAGGGGACCTTACCCAGCTTCGCCTTGCGCCTCGAGATCGTGGTGTGATCGGGCACATCATTGTCTAGCTTCATCAGAGCGAACAACGACCGCAGCAATCCCTCGCTCTGCCTAGATGACAGATGAAACACCATGCCCAGGGTGACAGCCGTCTCGATGGCGTGGTTCGAGTACTTGCGTTGACGGCCCGGTTTCCTCCTCCTCGGCCGGGGCGCGTCCCAGTTCACAAGCTTGCCGGCGGTGAGCGAGATCCAGACGGTCAAGCTCCCACGGTTGCGTAGACCCGCCTCATATTCACGCCAATTCCTCACGCGATAGGCCTTCTTCACATACTTCCGCTGAGTGCGTTTGAAAATGCTCATGGGGAACCTCGAATCCGTGAGTAAAGGACAATTGTGGACCGAGATCGCGAGTTGTGCACCAAGGCATCAGAACTCCAGTCCTCCTGAGTCCTCTAGAGTCCTCCCCAGTTTTGGAGACGTTTTGGAGACGGAGGACAGGTCCCGCCATCCGCTGATTGAAGCTCGCGCTGGTCCCAACTAGAATGTCCATCCAGAAGACCGACGAGTCGCCAAAGTGATCGGCCAAACCCTCGCCCACTACAAGATCTTGGAGAAGATCGGCTCGGGCGGTATGGGCGACGTCTATCTGGCCGAGGACACCAAGCTAGACCGCAAGGTGGCGCTGAAGGTTCTCCCCCCGGAGCTTGCCGAGAGCGAGATGCGCCGGGCTCGGTTCCAACGAGAAGCCAAAGCCATCGCCGCGCTCAATCATCCCAATATCGTTCACGTCTATTCGGTGGAGGAGGTTGAGGGAGTCCACTTCATCACGATGGAGCTGGTCCAGGGGAAGACGCTCACGGAGCTGATCCCGAAGAAGGGCCTGGCGCTGAACAAGTTCTTCGAGTTGGCGATTCCCCTCGCCGATGCGGTGAGTGCGGCGCACCAGAAGGGCATCATCCACCGGGATCTGAAACCGGACAACTTGATGCAGGACGAGGAGCGGCGTCTCAAGATTCTCGACTTCGGCCTCGCGAAATGGAGGCAAGAGCTCCTCGAGGCAGGTCTGAGCGAGCTACCAACCCTGGAGGCTACGGGAGAAGGACGCATTGTGGGGACGCTGAACTACATGTCTCCCGAGCAGGCGGAAGGCAAGACGGTCGATCACCGCTCGGACATCTTCTCGATTGGAATCATCCTTTATGAGATGGCGACGGGACAACGCCCTTTCACAGGACAAACGGCCGCTTCGGTTCTTTCCTCAATCATCAAAGAGACGCCTCCGTCGATCACCGAAGTCAATCCCGCTCTACCAAAGTCCCTGTGGAGAATCACCAGACGGTGTTTGGCCAAAGATACGGAACGTCGGTATCAGTCTGCCAAAGAGATCCGAAATGAACTGGAGGAATTGACGGGAGAGCTGGCCTCGGGAGAGCTCGTGGAGGGAGCGGTCGTTCCGATGCGCTCCCCGGTCGTGAAGTGGTTTGCCGCGGCCGCCGTGACGCTAGCCCTGGCCCTCGTGGGAGCGCTCGGCTACTTCCTCCGAGAGGCATCGAGCGCCCGTCTTCGCTTCACCAACCCGATTCAGATCACCTCGGCGGTGGGCGTGGAAGACTTCCCCACGTGGTCTCCCGGTGGCGAGCGCCTGGCATTTCAGTCGGACGAGAGCGGCAATAATGACATCTGGGTGGCCCAGCTCGGAGGCGGGGGAGCGCTCAACCTTACGGTGGCTCGCGTCGAGGAAGACCGAAGTCCGAGGTGCCTTGGTGCACAACTCGCGATCTCGGTCCACAATTGTCCTTTACTCACGGATTCGAGGTTCCCCATGAGCATTTTCAAACGCACTCAGCGGAAGTATGTGAAGAAGGCCTATCGCGTGAGGAATTGGCGTGAATATGAGGCGGGTCTACGCAACCGTGGGAGCTTGACCGTCTGGATCTCGCTCACCGCCGGCAAGCTTGTGAACTGGGACGCGCCCCGGCCGAGGAGGAGGAAACCGGGCCGTCAACGCAAGTACTCGAACCACGCCATCGAGACGGCTGTCACCCTGGGCATGGTGTTTCATCTGTCATCTAGGCAGAGCGAGGGATTGCTGCGGTCGTTGTTCGCTCTGATGAAGCTAGACAATGATGTGCCCGATCACACCACGATCTCGAGGCGCAAGGCGAAGCTGGGTAAGGTCCCCTTCTACCAAGACAAGCAGAAGACGCCGTTGCACATCTTGATCGACAGCAGCGGTCTCGCTGTCCACGCCGGCCAGCTGCGCAGAGCACCAAAGAGCAGGGACTATCGCAAGCTCCATCTGTGTGTCGACGAGCAGAGTGGCGAAGTCGTCGCCGGCGAGCTGACGAGCAAAAGAGCCCGCGATTCATCGCTGGTTGCATCGCTTGTCGGACAGATCGACAGTTGACCTTGCCCGGGAAAAGTGGACGGGTTGATCATCTCGCATCAGCAGATTTAAGAGCGTGTAATTGCTCGAACAGCATCGGGCTCACGTAGCCGAGCGACGAGTGAAGTCGATGCGGGTTGTAGAAGCCTTCGATGTAGCTGGCGACGGCGTCTTTGGCGCTCCGCCGGGTTGGCCAGCTCCGCCGGTTGACGAGCTCGGTCTTGAGCGTACCGAAGAAGCTTTCGCTCACGGCGTTGTCCCAGCAATTACCTTTGCGGCTCATCGAGCACACGATGCCGTACTCATCGAGCACGGCCTGGTAAGACGCAGCCGCGTATTGAGTACCACGGTCTGAATGATGCACAAGCCACTTCCAGGCAGACGGCGCCCCAAGGCCATGTGAAGCGCCTCGAGAGCAAGCTCTGCGCGCAGGTGGGACTGCATCGCCCAGCCGACGACACGACGCGAGAACAGATCGAGGATGACCGCCAAGTAGAGCCAGCCTTCCCAAGTCCGGATGAAGGTTATGTCCGTCACCCAGAACTGGTTCGCTCGTTCGGCTTCGAAGTGCCGGCCGAGCACGTTGGGCGCGATAGGGCGATCGTGCTTGCTGTCGGTCGTGCGGCGAAAACGCTTGCTGGGCAGGCCCTGCAGGCCCATCTCACGCATCAGCCGTGCCACTCGCTGCTTGCCCACCTCGACGTTCTCCCCGTCAAGCTGGCGACGTACACGCTCCCTGCCGTAGGTACCACGGCTATGGGCGTGGATCGCTTGGATGCGCAGCTTCAGCTTCCCATCCTCACACTGTCGCCTGCTGGGCGCGCGCTTCATCTGAGCGTAGTAGCCGCTGGTCGATACCCTCAGGACTCGGCACATCACCCGCACCGGATAGTTGGCCCGCTCCGCGTGAATGAACTTGAATCTCATTCGCTTTCCTTCGCGAAGAAGGCCGCCGCCTTTTTTAATATTTCTCGCTCTTGCTCCAACGTGCGTACTCGACGTCGCAGCGAACGGAGCTCATCACGTTCCGCCGTCGTCAGAGCCTCGCGTGGACCTTCACCGTGATCAACCTCGTATTGTTTCACCCAGTTTCGAAGGGCTGATTCCGTCAGGTCCAGTTCCTTAGCGACCTGGCCGATGCTGCGCTCGCCCGCTTTGAACAGCCGGACCGCTTCCTTCTTGAACTCCCCCGTGAACTTCCTTCGTCGTCGCTTTCCCATGGACGCCTCCAGGCGCATTGTCGCGCCTCGGTTGGTGTCCACAAAACCCGGGCAGGGTCAAGTCCCATCTCATCGGCCAGAGCTGACACCGCATACGACGCCAGCGGCGTCTATGAGGCAATCGAGAATCACAGCGCTCATCGCTCGCCGAGGGTGCTGATACCGCCGCGCAAGGGCGCCCAGCTCGCATCGGGGCCGGCGAGCAGCCGACAGCGCAATCGCAACATTGCAGCACAAGCTCGGCTCGGCAAACGAAAGCGGCACACAGAATCGGGCTACAGCAAACGGAGCAAAGTCGAGACAACGTTCCATCGCTACAAGGCTATCGTGGGCTCAGCGATGCGAGCGAGAGGGTTGGCGGCACAGAGAGTCGAGGCAAGGATCGGGTGCAAGATTCTGAACACCATGACGGCGCTCGGGATGCCTGATAGCGAGATGATCGGATGATGGGAGTCGGGGCCAAGCGAGCTATCGGCCTCTATCGGAGTTGTGCACCAAGGCACGGCCGCGGCGACAAAAGACACCCACCACGCGCGCCACAAGATCGCCCCGGTCGTCCACGGGCTCCACACGAGCAAGTGGTAGCAAACTTGCGAGATGGAGAGTACGGCCATGCCGCCGAGCGCCCAGCGACGGTATTTCTCGAGGGCGCCGAGTTGAATCAAGGCAAGGAACGCGCCAACTCCGAGGCCGGTCAGCGAAAGGAGAACGCGCAGGCGGATCGTGCCGAACGACTGGAGGGTGGCGGCCGAGACGAGTAGCAGGCCCGACAGGAGGATCGCGGCGATAAGAACAAAGCGCAAGCTCCGTTGCATGTCGGATTTCCCGACGGTTAACACTATACGACAAAGATAGAGCTTTCGGGTCAGTGGGTCAGTGTCAGTGCCAGATGAGGGCGTCGTTCATGTCACCGACCGCGTCCTCGTCGCCGGCGAGATAGCGCGCCGCGATGAGCTCGGCATCGGCGAAGGCCACGAAGATAGATATAGCCGACGGGAAATTTGTGCGGAATGGCGGCGGCTTCGAGCGCAGCGATCGGCGCGAGCTCCATGAAGTCGTCGATCGGCATCGTGAGCCGAATCTCGGCGTCTTGTCCTTCGGCGTCCGGTTTTCCCGAGGTTTCGCCAGAGCTGTCGGACGCCACGACGGTCGTCGCGTCGCGCCAGTCAGTGCCTACGATTAGCCCGATAGCCGGCGGCCGTTTCGTGGCGGGATTCTTTCTTGGATCGCTTTTTCTTTTCCGGTGCGTACGTAGTTGCCGCGGTCGCGCTCGTTGGCGTCGTTGCGGCGTCCCCCGCGCTGGTCAATCTCGACGACCTAGAACGAAACGTCCCACTGCAGACGGGCGCGCCAGCCGGTGTCTTCTGATCCCAACGGGAGTGTTGTCTTTAGGTGCGACACGTCCATCGTGATCTTGTTGTTGTGCCCGCTGAAAAACCAATTGCCACCAAATGTCACCTCACGGTCGACGGGGAGGAGTACGCCCTTTTTCGAGTCGACGCGGGCTACACGAACAGCTAATTCCAGCGGGTTGGGGAACGCGTCGATCGCTTCGTGGAAGAAGTAGCCCGCCTGCGCGTACCAACCGTCGAGCTCGGTGATCTCCTGGTGCACGAGATCATCGACGCGCTTGAAGTGATACTCACCTTGGAGCGAGAACCCGCGGCCCTGGTAGGCGAATTCGGTCATCCATTGCTCCAGCTTGTATTGTCCGGGTTCGCCCGGCTCGAACCCGGGAAGCTGGCCAGCGCCGCCCGACGAGAATCGAGTGAAGCGCCCGACGTTTCTCGAGGCGGCAACAGCGAGGGACGCGGCGGGTTCCGGCCGACGGCGTATGTCCGACTGGCCGAAACCGAGATCGCGTTTCAGGAAATTCCATTGCCAGCGCCCGACGACCATTGGCTCGCGGTCCTCGTCGAGCCCGCCGCCTCGGCCGGTCCCGGTGAGGACGCCGCCCGCATATCGTGAGTCGGCCCACGATCCTGCAAACAGGCGGCCCATGACGGTTGCTCCTGACTGTCGGTCGACGGTGAAGGGGCTGTTGACGATCGACCGGTCGGCAAACTGCTGCGCACCTGAGGAATCCAACCGCTCGCGGTTGTAGAGCGCTTTGTACTGCCCGATCCGAACCCCAATTCCGTCGTTGGGCTGGAAATCGAATTGAAACGTGAGCATGACGCTTCCAACGATGCTGTACTCGAGGTAGTACCTGAGCCACGGACGATAGGCGTGGCCGTCGAGCTTGAATCGTGCCCGGCGGATTCGGAACCCGGCGGCCTCTTCGACGCCGTCCTCTTCTCCAACGAGGTCTTCGCTGGTCACGGCTGTGGTGCGTGTCTGTGCGCGCCAACGGATCCTCGCCGCGAACTTCCCGTCTTTGCTTTTGAGATGCAAACCGTCCTTGTAGTACACCTCGACGGGGGAGCCTTCTTCGGGCTCGTTTTTCTCCTCTTCTTTTTCCTCCTCGTCGTCGGACTCTTGGGTCCCACTCTGTTCGGCCTGTCCGGCCACGGACGACTGTGGAGTGAACGGAATAGTGAGCGATAGCGCCAATAGCACTACCCAGGGGGACATGAGCATACGGGAATTGGACACGGTCGGAAGCCTTTGTGTGTAACGCTGACGTTACGTTATTGTTACACTGGCCAGCCGGAGGAGCTAGCGGAAGGTGAGAGCGGGATCGCCGAAGAGGTGGTAGATGCTGAGCAGTTCTGGAAAGGCACCGGTTTCGGCGTATTTTCTCTGGGCTTCGAGGATCGCATCGCCGAGCCGGGCATGGCCACCGCGTACAAACTCTTCCAATGGAGCTGGCCCGCTTCGTTCTGGCTTCTGGCGATTCCTATCGACCACGCGCTCGTCTCCGAAGACGTACGCGTGCTCGATCGCCGCATGGGACCGTCGATCGGCTCCGATCATTTACCAATCGTGCTGGATATCGCGCTCCCGGCCAACCTCGATCGGTAGCGGACACCCGCGCGCAGAAGCGCAAGAGTCGCTGAATCATGCCTGGAGGAGGGAAGCGGGTTGAAAGTCAGGTCCAATTCGTACAGGCTGCGGCATTCGGGTGACGCCGTCATCCAGAAGCGGGAGGCAGACATGACCCACCTGACGCGAGCTCTCCGCCTTGCTCTTGCGATTGTCCTTCTTGCGGCGCCCATCGGGGCCCAGACGGGCACGGTCCGCATCATCCAAACCAACGCCGCCGGCGACAACGTCCACATCATCGATCCCGCAACACAGGAGGTCGTGGACGTGATCCTCGGTATTCCAATGGCGCACGGGGTGACGTCCGCGCCGGATGGGAGTGCGCTCTACTTCAGCAACGAAGTGGATCACACGCTCGACATCGTCCCCACGAAGACGCTTCGGGTGACGAAGCAAATTCCGCTCACCGGCCGGCCGAACAACATCGCCATTACACCGGACGGCAGCAAGGTATACGTTGCGATCACGCGAGAAGACGCCTTCGTCGACGTCGTTCACCTTGACGAGGAGAAAGTCGTGAAGCGCATCCCCACACTCGGCGGGGTCCACAACGTGTTCATGACGCCGGATGGTCGCTTTGTCGCCGCCGGTATGATCGGAGCGAGAACCCTGACCGTCATCGACACCGAGACCGACGAGCCCGTCTGGTCGCTTCATTTCGATGGAGGCGTTCGGCCGATGGCGTTCGAGGCGAAGCCGGATGGCGCGACCAGCCGGATCTTCGTCCAGATCTCGAACTACCACGGGTTCTACGTCGTGGACTTCGACAAGCGGCTCTTGGTCGAGAAGGTCCCGATGCCCGAGCTCCCGTTCTCGCAGGTCGATAACGATGGGCTCCAGGGCTCGCCCGGACATGGTCTTTCGTCTCTCCCGACGGCTCTCAGCTCTGGTCGACCAGCAAGCCGAACAAGCACGTCTACGCGTGGTCGCTTCCTGATCTCGACTACCTCGGGGGCGTGGCCGTCGGTCATCACCCGGACTGGCTCACGATGACTCCGGACGGACGCTACCTCTACGCGGCAAACGCTGGCTCGAATACCGTCTCGGTCATCGACACTCAAAAGTTGGAGCGCGTGACCGATATCGCCGTGGGACAGACGCCCAAGCGCAATCACACGGTGGTGATCCGATGCTTCTGAGCCCTCTGAATTTTGACCGCTACCGCGCCGAGATTGAGCCCATCTTCCTGAAACCCCGCGGCGGCCACGGACCCGGAATGTCGCCGTGCGTTACCTGTCACGTGAGAAACGGCACTCCGCTCAAGCTGGAGCCACTGCAGGAGGATGAGAACGGCGGAGTCTTCTGGACCGAAGCGCAGTCGCGCAAGAACTTCGAAGTCGTGTCGCAACTGGTCGTGCCAGCTCAGCCCGAGAGGAGCCGGCTACTACAAGTGCCGCTCGTGGTTGGCGCGCGTTTCCACGTCGGCGGCAAGTTTCTTGATTCCGAAGCCGATCCCGAGTGGCAAACCATGGCGGGGTGGGTCCGAGACGCCGATACGTCGGAAGCAGCGGCGGGAGACGCTGGTTCTCGCAAGACGATCCGGAATGGCAGATGCTGGCCGCGTGGGTTCGAGGCGAGGAGCCGCGGTGCTCGAGCTATTGAGCCGGTCGCGAGTGCATGACGAGGTTGAACTCGCTCGAGCGGCACCAACGAACGCTGGCCCGCTGTAAACGCTGCCCCGGGATGCAGAAGCCGGTCGTGATCGGCAACCCGGTGATGTCCGAAGTGCTACTGGTAGGCCAAGCGCCTGGGTTCAAAGAAATCGAGATTCACAAACCGTTTGCGTGGACGGCGGGCAAGACGATGTTCGGCTGGTTCGATTCGATCGGTATCGGTGAAGAATCCTTCCGCGACCTTGTTTACATGGCGGCCGTGTGCCGCTGTTTCCCAGGCAAGAACCCGAAGGGAGGAGACCGAGTGCCGGATCGCGAAGAAATCGCGAACTGTGCTGGCTGGCTGGAAGCCGAAGTGAAACTGCTCGAGCCGAAGCTCGTCATCCCCGTTGGAAAGCTTGCGATCGGCCAGATGATGGAGGTCGACAAACTGAAGGACGTGATCGGCCGCAAATTCCAGCTCAACCTGCACGGTGTGCGTTCCGACATGATTCCTCTGCCGCACCCTTCGGGCGCCTCCACGTGGCATCGCATGGAGCCGGGGCGAACGCTGCTGGGAAAAGCATTGAAGCTGATCAAGGCACACCGCGCATGGGCCAAATTGGCGCGCCGACGCGCGACGTAGGGTGCTTCCGCCGTTTACTGTTGGCGATCCGTTCTCAGCAACACTTAGTGACGGAAGCACCAGGGATTTCGGCGATCGCAGCTCAAGGTCGCTTTCACGGCCGCTTCAGCAAATCCTCCAGCTCGTAAACCTGTCCGTTCTGGATCACTGTTCGAACTCGCCGGGCGTCGCGGATTTCCTCCAGAGGATTGCCGTCCACGATGACGATGTCGGCCAGCTTTCCGGCCTCGATAGATCCCAAGTCTTCGGCGGCGCCCAGTGACTCGGCGGCATGAAGGCTGACGGTCTGGAGGGCTCGAAGGGGGCTCAGACCCGCTTCTTCTACAAAATGTTGGAGCTCGGCATGGAGGCTGACGGCGTAGGGGAGAATGTCAGTGCCACCGAGGATGCGGACGCCAGCCTCGCTGTAGTCTTTCACGATGCGCCCCAGCCGCTTGAGACGGTTCTCCTCAGAAGCCCTGTCTTTCCGGGCACGCTCCATCGCGGCTCGGATGGACTCGATGACCGGAGAAGGAAAAAGATCCAGACGTCGGTCCTCGATGAGCGCCGGCTCGCGCACGGCCGCCAGCGGGAAAGAGAAGACCCCCATGGTGGGAGTGGTCGCCATTCCCGAGCGGGCGAGGATCTCGATGACGTCCTGGTAGGTCCGGAAGGTCCAAGTGGCCTTGGGTGAGTAGCCGCGCCGGCTCGTGCCCCGGTAGTGCTCGATCCCGTCAGTGCCATATGCAGCCGCGGGATAGAGCTCGTGCGAAGTGACGGGAATTCCCATCTCGTGGGCGCGCTCCACGATTCGCTTCTGGACCGGATCGGAAAGCCGCACGTAGGTCTTGATGAAGTCGTACTCGAGCTTTCGGGCGCGCTCCAGCTCCGCCTCCAACTGCGCTCCAGCGTCCATAGCCAGCGCGCCCGCATAGTACGTCCGCGAACCGTCGAAGCTCTGGCCGGTGAAAAACTCGCGAGGGCCGACGCGCTTACCGGAGGAGATGGACTCCAGACGCTCTCGCGCCTCGTAGGGATTGGACAAGGGCTCCCTCACCGAGGTGATGCCATAAGACAGCCAGATGCGGCCGAGGACCTCCCCGAAACCGGCCTGCTGGTGGACGTGCATGTCGATGAGCCCTGGAATCACCGTACCCTGACCGCCGTCTACGACCCGCCCGGAGTGAAGGTCGGACCGGTGGGGTGTGATCTCTCGAATCCGGTGACCCATAATGATGATGTCCATGTCGCGGCGCAGAGAATCGGAGCGGCCGTCGAAGAGACGGCCGGCATGGACCACGAGGCGATCCGTGGGAAGCTTCCGCCTCCATGTAAGCTCGAGCGGTAGGGTCTCCACGCGACCGTCGTCGAGGGAGACACGCTGCAGCCGATCGACGGCCATGAAGAAAATCGCTCGCGAGTCTCCCGTCCAAGAGATCGCTTCCGCCAGCTCGTTCGCGAACCGTCGCGGCGGTCCAATAGGCTCACCGGCTTTGCCCACCGGGACGACCCAGAGCGCCCCATCGCTCGTGAAAGCCATCATGCTCCCGTCGGGAGACCAGACCGGGCCGTCGGTTCCTCTCGATCCGATCGAGCGGTGGGAAAATGGCGTGACCCTGCGATCGGGAGAACCATGACGAGAAATGAGAAGGATGTCGTTTCGCCCTTCGCGAAAGCGGGAGGAGTACCGGTTGAGAGCAGAGACCGCGACGACGGTCCCGTCGGAAGACCAGGTTGCCCGCCCCGACGCAGGCGAACAGCAGTTTGATTCCGACATCAGCGGAGCGTGGAGATCTACCACCTCTCCGGAGACGACATCGACGAGCTTGAGTGCGCCTCGGCCATCGGAGAAGACAACTAGGGAGTTGTCGGGAGACCAGGCGGGATACGTCTCAGCGCCAGGGCGGTCGGTAAGCTGTCGGTCCTCGCCGGTGCGAAGGTTTTTGATCCAGAGGTCCATCGTCCCCGCGCGATCGCATGCGTAAACCAGCCGCTCTCCGTCCGATGACCAGGCTGGATGGAGCTCGACGAAACCATCCTCGGTGAGTCGTTCGGGCTCCCCGCCGATCGTAAGGAGCCAGAGATCACCGAGAGCCACGAATGCGATGTGATTGCCGTCAGGAGAGACAGCAGGCGTGACGATGCCCAGTACCGGTTGGGGATCGGTGGAATCGAAGTCCCTTCGCCGTCTTTCGTAGGTGTGTCTTTCCAATGTCACGGTCGCCTTGAAAGCTACGGTCTCGGGATCGCTCAGATCCACAGAGCGGCGTTTGATCTTTCCGTCGGCCGTGTAGAGAAACTCGGTCGGGGAAAGCCATGAGGCCCGGAATGGGAAGACATCCTCATCCGGGAGAGTGACTAGTCGGGGTTTGTTCGAAGATGACAAGGATCCGCTCTCGGTGACGTCCACCAGAAGGAGGCGGCTTTCAAGCCCTTCGATCTCGTTGAAAAGGAGCATCGTCCCATCGGGGCTCCATGACGGAGCCGAGGCGTTGCCGGTCACCGTCGTAACGGTCCGCTGCTTTCCATCGCGGAAGAGGACCCGCACCGAGCGGGCGGTCTCCGAGATGCCGTCCCCGGAGTCCCGACTCCCGGGAATACTCGGCACCACCACAAGGTCCTGCTCGGAGACGAACGCGATCCTCTGGTCATCGGGCGACCAGGCGGGCGCGAACTCGTTTCCGGCGCCTGTCGTGAGCCGGTCGAGTCGACCCGTCTCCAACTCCAGTTCCCAGAGATCGTACGTGCCTTCCCGGTCGGAGGAGAAGGCGATCTTGGAGCCGTCGCTCGACCAGTGAGGCTCGCGGTCATCGAACGGGCCGAACGTGAGTTGGCGCAGATCCGTCCCCTCGGCCGAGACCGTCCATAGGTGCCAGTTCCCGTCGCGGTAGGATTGGAAGGCAATCCGCTTTCCGTCCGGGGAGAAGGCCGGCTGGCGAGCGTCACCCAGAGCGTCGGTCGAGGCTTTAGCTGTACCACCCGCCGCCGGCAACTGCCAGATCGTTCCCTGGAGATCGATAGCGATGATCCTTCCGTCCGGGGAGAGGGCGGCAGCGAAGTCGGTTCCCTCCTCCAGGGTGACTCCGATCTGCCTGACGGCTAAACTCGATTCTCCCTGACCGGAACTTCCTACCGGAGCGAAAAGGCACACGACGGCGCCGAGACAAAAAGAGATGACAAGCAAACGCCGATTTGATTTCTGCATTGGACCCTTCCTCTGGGATGGGTGTATTCACCTAGGAGTCGCGAGAATTCGAGTTTCGTGATGTTAGTCAGATCCGCTCCAACAGGCAAGTCGGGGGGAAGCGGTCATCGACAGGCCGGGCGATCCAGCACCCTCTGCGGCCGGATGGTGTTGGTTGGTTTTCACCGTGCGACTTTTAATCCGTAGACTGAGTCCTACGCACTGCGGGCGGGGCATTCGCCTGTACAACGATCGGGTCATCGGCGTGGCCAGCACTGGTGGGCCGGCAAGCCGTTGACCAGAACACATACTAATAATGAAGCGAGTTTGGCTATGGTGGAGTAGCGGGAAGGAAAGCGCGTGGACTCTCCACGTTCTCCGCAATCAGCCGGCTATCGAAGTAGGCGCCCTCGTCACCACGGTGAATGAGCGCTTCGACCGCGTCGCGATGCACGCTGTGCGTCGCGACCTCTTGCAGGCTCAGGCCCGATCAGCCGGGGCGGAGCTTCGGGTTGTCCGCATCCCGCATCCGTACCCGAACGCTGACTACGAAGCCCTTTTCAGGAATACCATCGACGAGGCCCGGAAGGAAGGCGTGACTTGCATGGCGTTCGGCGATTTGTTTTTGGACGATGTAAGGAGATGGTGGACGGGGGGCTTCGTGCCACGATCACTTGCGTGGACCCGAAAGTCCTTCCGCGCGAGCTCGCGGGGCGGGAATTCGATTCCGGCTTTCTGGCGGAGCTTCCCGAGGACGTCGATCCATGCGGCGAGAGGGGAGAGTTCCATACGTTCGCCTGGGCGGGTCCCGTTTTCTCGGCTCCCGTCGCGTGCACGGTCGGTGAGACCGTCGAGCGGGAAGGATTCGTGTTCACCGATCTGATACCCGCCAGTTAAGATTAGCCGAGATAAGTCGAGATAAGTTGAGATAGACTCGGTCATGCGTATTTGCTCCTTGCTTCCTTCTGCGACCGAGATCGTCGGCGCACTGGGCCTCGTGGACTCGTTGGTAGGCGTCAGCTACGAGTGCGACTTTCCACGGGGCGTCCGGGACAAGCCCGTCGTCGTCAACTCGCGTCTGCCCGCGACCGAAGACCCCGCGGAGATAGACCAGCACGTTCGGGAGTTTCTCGCGCGTGGCGAGAGTCTTTATCGGATCGAAAGCGATATTCTCCGAAAGGGCGAGCCCGACTTGATCATCACTCAATAGCTCTGCAACGTTTGTGCCGCGACGCCGGGGGATCTGGGCTCGGCTCTGAGCGAGCTCGCGGTGCAATCTAAAGTGGCCAAAGAGGCCAAAGTGCTGGCGCTCCACCCGCATCGCATCGAAGATGTGCTTGACGACATCCTCGCCGTGGGCGAAGCGACTGAACGTTTGGGCGAAGCGCGCCGACTTGTCGCTCGATTGCGGGATCGCATGGCGGCCGTCGCCAAGCATGTTGACAGTGTCGCATCGCGACCGCGCGTCCTCTGTCTGGAGTGGATCGACCCGCCGATGGTGGGCGGTCATTGGGTTCCAGAAATGGTAGAGCTCGCGGGCGGTATCGATGTTTTTGGAAAGGCTGAAAAACCTTCGTTCCGCGTGGAGTGGGATGACGTTTTCGAGGTGCGGGCCGATGTCGTCGTGGTCATGCCCTGTGGTTACGGACTCGAGAAAACGATCGGAGAGTATCGGAACACATCTTTTCCTGACGGATGGCACGACATGCCCGCGGTTCGACAGCGCCGGGTTTACGCCGTGGACGCGAATAGTTACTTCTCGCGGCCGGGTCCCCGCCTGGTGACCGGCGTCGATCTCCTCCTGCAAATGTTCCATCCGGAGGTTTCAGAGTTGGCCACGTTTTCCTCGGGAGCGGCGAAGCTAGAAGGTTCTTGAGGCGATATGGAAAATCGAAGGCACATCTCCAATAAGGAAACCTTCAGACAGGATTGACAGGATAACAGGAAAGACTCGCAACTCGTCTATTGTTCCCATGGTGAAGGTTGGAGTGGGGCTCGCGAAAACGTCGGATCTCCACAAGTGGGCCCGCACCGCCTATCGAGGTCGCCCACGCTCTCGCGGAGGAATCCGCTCCGGTGTTGCCGTATGATAGGAATTCGGCCGACTTATTAAACTCCTGCGGGACGCCGCCCGTATTCCTAGAAAAGGGCCCATGAGTCGATATCGAAAGCTGACGTTTCTCGCCGGAGGTATCGTCGCCTTTATCCTCCTGGCCACCGTCTCCTACTTCGTGGTCCGTCAAGGGGATGCGAGCGCCGCGGCGACGGACGTCCTTAATGACGCGAAGGCCGCCGAGGGCGCCGTGCCGGTCGAAGTCGTAGAGGCGGCGACGGGCTGCCTTGGTGCACAACTCCGATAGAGGCCGAGAGCTCGCTTGGCCCCGACTCCCATCATCCGATCATCTCGCTATCAGGCATCCCGAGCGCCGTCATCGTGTTGAGAATCTTGCACCCGATCCTTGCCTCGACTCTCTGTGCCGCCAACCCTCTCGCTCGCATCGCTGAGCCCACGATAGCCTTGTAGCGATGGAACGTTGTCTCGACTTTGCTCCGTTTGCTGTAGCCCGATTCTGTGTGCCACTTTCGTTTGCCGAGCCGAGCTTGTGCTGCAATGTTGCGATTGCGCTGTCGGCTGCTCGCCGGCCCCGATGCGAGCTGGGCGCCCTTGCGCGGCGGTATCAGCACCCTCGGCGAGCAATGAGCGCTGTGATTCTCGATTGCCTCATAGACGCCGCCGGCGTCGTATGCGGTGTCAGCTCTGGCCGATGAGATGGGACTGTCGATCTGTCCGACAAGCGATGCAACCCGCGATGAATCGCGGGCTCTTTTGCTCGTCAGCTCGCCGGCGACGACTTCGCCAGTCTGCTCGTCGACACACAGATGGAGCTTGCGATAGTCCCTGCTCTTTGGTGCTCTGCGCAGCTGGCCGGCGTGGACAGCGAGACCGCTGCTGTCGATCAAGATGTGCAACGGCGTCTTCTGCTTGTCTTGGTAGAAGGGGACCTTACCCAGCTTCGCCTTGCGCCTCGAGATCGTGGTGTGATCGGGCACATCATTGTCTAGCTTCATCAGAGCGAACAACGATCGCAGCAATCCCTCGCTCTGCCTAGATGACAGATGAAACACCATGCCCAGGGTGACAGCCGTCTCGATGGCGTGGTTCGAGTACTTGCGTTGACGGCCCGGTTTCCTCCTCCTCGGCCGGGGCGCGTCCCAGTTCACAAGCTTGCCGGCGGTGAGCGAGATCCAGACGGTCAGGCTCCCACGGTTGCGTAGACCCGCCTCATATTCACGCCAATTCCTCACCCGATAGGCCTTCTTCACATACTTCCGCTGAGTGCGTTTGAAAATGCTCATGGGGAACCTCGAATCCGTGAGTAAAGGACAATTGTGGACCGAGATCGCGAGTTGTGCACCAAGGCACAGACGGGTGACATTTTGGCGTCGGAGCTCACCACGAACAACGAGGGGGATGCTTCCCAGGTATCGATTCTGCTCGCACAGATCGACGAGGCCATTTATCTCGTGAAGAGCAATTCCGGCATCCCCACCGCCGTCGATCCAGCCACGGGACAAGCGCACGACGGTCCGGTTCGACTCGACGGTATCTTCGAGATCTACGCTTCGCCGGTGGGTGTCGCCGGCAACGTCATCATTCTCGGGCGGGACGGCAACGCCCTCGTTCTCGAGAACGTCGTTGCACTACGCCTGGCGTTCGGATACGGTTCCGCAGCCGGCACGACGACTCGGTTGCCGCGCATGAGGAAACGACCGAAATGAAACAACAACTCGTCGAATGCGTTCCCAACTTCAGCGAAGGGAACGACATGTCGGTCATCAAGCAGATCACGTCGGAGATCGAGGGTGTCGAGGGCGTGAAGCTTCTCGATGTGGATCCGGGAAAGGCGACGAACAGAACGGTCGTCACCTTCGTGGGGACTCCGAAGGAGGTGATCGCAGCGGCGGTCCGGGCAGCGAGCAAGGCCGCCGAGCTCATCGACATGAGCCAGCATTACGGCGAGCATCCCCGCTTCGGCGCCATCGATGTCTGTCCCTTGATCCCGGTGGCCAACATCACCATGGAAGAGACGGTGCAGCACGCCCACGAGCTCGCGAGACGGTTGGGAGAGGAAGTGGGTCTCACGATCTATTGCTACGAGCACGCGGCGCGAACGGAGCGGCGGAGAAACCTGGCGGTAGTGCGTGAAGGCGAGTACGAAGGGCTCAAGGACAGGCTCGCGAGCCCGGATTGGAAGCCCGATTTCGGTCCCGCTACATTCAACCCGAGGTCGGGGGCCACCGCCGTCGGAGCGCGGGACTTTCTCGTCGCCTATAACGTCAACTTGAACACCACGTCCACCCGTCGCGCCAACGCCATCGCCTTCGACGTGCGCGAGAAGGGACGCAAGAAACGCGAGGGGAACCCGCTAACGGGGCGCGTCGTCAAGGACGAGAAAGGCGAGGACGTCTGGGTTCCAGGGTCCCTGAAAAGTGTCAAGGCCATCGGCTGGTTCATCAAAGAGTACGGCATCGCTCAGATCTCGATGAACCTCACCAATCTCGGCGTGGCTCCGGTTCACGTAGCCTTCGACGAAGTCTGCGAGAAGGCGCGACAAAGAGGCGTCCGGGTGACCGGCAGCGAGCTCGTCGGCCTCATCCCACTCAAGGCGATCCTCAATGCGGGCCGCTTCTTTCTCAGAAAGCAGGAGCGGTCGACCGGCGTCTCGGACGAGGAGCTCATCAAGATCGCCGTCAAGTCGCTCGGTTTGAACGATCTCTATCCTTTCAAGCCGGACGAGAAGATCATCGAATACGCCATGGCGGACCGCTCGAAAGGACGACTGATTGACATGACGGTCGCGGACTTCACCCACGAGACGGCCAGCGAATCTCCCGCTCCCGGAGGTGGTTCCATCTCCGCCGCGGTCGGGGCCCTGGGCGCCGCGCTCGCGACCATGGTGGCAAACCTGTCAGCGCACAAGTGGGGCTGGGACGATCGTTGGGAAGAGTTCTCGACCTGGGCGGAGAAAGGCAAGAACTATCACGACGAGCTACTAGCCCTTGTGGACGAAGACACCGAAGCCTTCAACAAGGTCATGGACGTCTTCGCCATGGCAAGAGACACGAAGGCACAGAAGGCCGAAAGAAAGCGCTCGATGCAGGAGGCGACGAAATACGCCATGGACGTTCCGTTCAGGGTGATGCAGAGCTCTTTCGATTCCATGGAAGTGATCAGGGCGATGGCGGAGAAAGGCAACCCGAGCTCCGTCTCCGATGCCGGCGTCGGGGCGCTCTGCGCCCGCACCGCCGTTTCGGGAGCGTATCTCAACATCAAGACCAACGCCGCTGGACTCGAGGACAAGAAGTTCGTGGACGACATGCTCAAAAAAGCCGAAGAGATCGAGAAGAAGGCCTTGTCTCTCGAACAAGAGATACTCGCCATCGTGAACCGTCACATCTCTTCTTCTTAGGTTTCCCTCCCGGCTCCTGTCTCACGGATAACGGATAGGTAGTTCTATCGAGGCTATCGGCCGCGAGTGAGCGCGCGACGACGCGGGATAAGGCACACGAGTGTTCGGAGCCGTCGACCGTGCACGCGGTACCTCCTCTGCCAGAGAGACGACTTGTTCGGAACGGCGCCTCAAGCCAGGATCTTTTCGGCCACCACGCCCGCGACGTCCGTCAGCCGGAAGTCCCGCCCGCTGAAGCGGTAGGTCAGCTTCTCGTGATCCATCCCGAGCAAGTGCAGAACCGTCGCGTGGAAATCGTGGATGTGCATGCGATCCTCGACAGCGTGGTAGCCGATGTCATCGGTCGCGCCATAGACGAACCCCGCTTTGACACCGCCCCCCGCCATCCAGATCGTGTAGCCATAGGGGTTGTGATCGCGCCCGTCCCCGCCCTCCGAGACCGGCGTGCGCCCGAACTCTCCGGCCCAGATGACAAGCGTGTCCTTCAGCAAATCGCGTGATTTGAGATCGCGGACGAGGCCCGCAATCGGACGGTCGACCTCGCGCGCGTTCTTGCTGTGATCAGAAAATAGATTCGTGTGCTGATCCCACTTGTAGCTGTGGGTGCATTGGATATAACGCACGTCCCGCTCGACCAGTCGGCGTGCCAGCAGACATTGCCACGCGAAATCCGCGGTCAGGGGATCGTCGAGGCCGTAGAGCTTCTTGGTCGCTATCGACTCGCTCTCGACATCGAAGGCCTCCGGCGCCTCCACTTGCATGCGCGCTGCGAGCTCGAAGGATTGGATGCGGGCTTCGAGCTCCGGATCGGAGCGTCTCAAATCGGCGTGCCGTCGATTGATGTTCTCGAGCATCTCGAGCTCGTAGCCTTGCTGCTCGCCGGTAAGCTCTTTTTGGACGAGATATTCGATCGGCTCCGCGCGCAACGTCTCCACCTCGAGCCCCGCATGTCCGATGGCCGTTCCCTGATAGGCGCCGGGCAAGAAAGCCGAGCTCCAATTCTTGGCGCCGCCATGGGAAAGCGTCGGCTTGATGGTGATGAATCCGGGCAGATTCTCGTTTTCGCTACCGAGGCCGTATACCGTCCACGACCCCATGCTCGGGCGGGTAAACGTACTCGTACCCGTGAACGTCTGAAGCATCGCCGCGCCGTGGTCGACGCCTTCCCCGACCATCGAGCGGATGATGCATAGCTCGTCCACGACGTCTCGCACCTCCGGAAACAAATCGCTCACCGGGATGCCGCTCTTTCCCCCTGGATGGAAATCCCAAAGAGGCTTCATCAAGGGACCCGGGGGGTGCTCGTCGTCAAAGGCCAGTGGCCGTTTGATGGGAAGCGGCTTTCCGTGATCGCGATAAAGACGCGGCTTGGGGTCGAAGATGTCGATGCTCGACGGGCCGCCATGCATGAATAGAAAGATCACGCGTTTCGCACGGGGCTCGAAATGAGGCTCGCGCGGTGCCAGCGGGTTCTGGGCGGCGGCCGCGAGCCCCGTGCGGTCGGCGAGCAGGTCGGAAAGACCGAACAGGCCAAAGCCGTAAGCCGTTCCACGCAGGAGGCCCCTGCGGGTCACCGGTATTCTGGACAGCTCCCTGTACATCGTTGTGGTCGTCAATCTACGTAGATGAACTCGTTGGAGGCCATCAGAATCTTGCAGAGGCTCTTCCACGCGCCACGCTCCGCCAAAACACCCGGAAACCTTATCATGAGCCGCTCTACGTAACCGCTACCCGATTCGATTTCCTCCCCGGTCGCGGGGCGGTTCAGGATCGCGAGATAGGCGCGATGGATACGCCTTGCAACGTCCCCGTCAGTCTCCTCCAGAAGCGACGCCGCGAGGTTACCGGCCCGTTCAGCGACAAATGTGCTGTTCATCATGAACAGCGCCTGTGGCGGTACGTTCGTGCTCGACCTCTTCGCCACGGAGTTCACCGCATCGCCGAAGTCGAACAAGCCGAGAAGCGGCGGCAGATTGGCGCGGCGGAGAGGCAAGTAAACCGTTCTCCGGTGGACGGTGGATGGATCGAGGCTGAGCCTATCGTTACTGTTCTCGGGGTCCGTACCCACGCGGTCGTCGAGCGTGCCCCCCATCGTGAAGTCGAGCGACCCGTCTATCGCAAGTAGGCCGTCACGAATCTCCTCGACATCGAGCCTGCGCCGAGAGAAATGCGACAAGAAACGGTTCTCCGGATCGCGCAGGTGGGCCTCGGGCGAGATGTCACTCGACATGCGATAGGCGCTCGAACGCAGTATGCGGCGGTGCAGATCCTTGATCGACCAGCCGCTCGCGACGAAACGACGGGCGAGATAGTCTAGAAGCTCTGGATGGCTCGGGACCTCACCCATTTTTCCAAAGTTGCTCGACGTACGGACCAACCCCTCGCCGAAGTGCCACTGCCACACGCGATTGACCATCACTCTCGCCGTAAGAGGGTGCTCGGGCGTCGTGAGCCATTGCGCGAGCTCGAGCCGTCCACTTGTCGAGAGCTCCGGAAGTGGGGGGTCGTCCTCGAGGATGGAAAGAAATCCCATGGGCGCGTCTTCCCCTGGAGTTCGATAGTCCCCTCGGAGGAACACCTTCTGCAAAAAGGGCTCCCCCTCCGCTACAGCGGAGGCCATCGGAGGCGTGGGCGGCGCGGACTTCTCTAGCGCTGCGAGCTGCTCCTCGAGCTCACGCAAGCGTTTGATCGTCTCGGTGGAGAAAGCATTTTCATAGTCGTCTTCGGAGACGGCCAACGGACCGTCGTCGTCGAAGTGGACGCCGTAGTGGAAGCGGACCGTTCCCGGGAGAATCTCGGGTCGCTTCGGCGGAGGCTCGTCCATCTCCGGACGCGCCGCGAGGATCTCGTTCCATCGTTCCCCGATCTTGGCGTTCCATTCGGAAAGGTCGGCCCGGTCCTGGTCACGATAGGCCCGCGCCACGTCGGGACGCGCGCGCAGAGACGCTTCGCGCCACGCCGCCATATGCGGTCTCGGAATCTCACGCGGCTCCAGATAGGCCACCCAGGATTCCAAGAGGTCCGGATCGAGTTCCATCTCGCTGGCAACAGCCGCGGAGTCCTCGCCGCCCCCGTGGACGCGTTCGGACGCGAGCATGTAGGCGTCTATTTCTGGAACCAGCCGCTCGTTGCGGCGCGCTAGCGCCTCGTCGACGACATTCTGGATATCGGCCCTCCTGTGGAGAATAAGATTCTGCGACCGCCGATAGATTTCGTAAATCGGCTCGGGCACGAGCGGGCGCGACCAACGCGAGAAGTCGCGACGATCATCATCGGCGAAGCTTTCGGTGCGCGCAAAAATGGAGACCATCGAGTAGTAATCCCGCGTCGGGATGGGATCGAATTTATGATCGTGGCAACGCGCGCAGGTCACGGTGAGCCCGAGAAAGGCCTTCGAGACGACGTCGAGCTGCTCGTCATAGATGTCGTAGAGCATGCGCTTTTTATCCTGCTGAGCCAGCGCTTTGGGGCCGAGCGCGAGAAAGCCCGTCGCGACGATGCCTTGCACGTTCACCTCGCCGCCGTCCTCAGCGGGAAGAAGGTCGCCCGCAACCTGCTCCTGCACGAAGCGGACATACGGCAGGTCTTCATTGAAGGCCCGGATTACGTAGTCGCGGTAGCGCCATCCATGCGGATAGCGAACGTCCTCGTCGTTGCCCGTGGAATCCGCGTAACGCGCTACATCCAACCAGTGCCGGCCCCAGCGCTCGCCATAGCGCGGCGAAGCGAGCAACCGCTCGACGACAGCGTCAAATGCCGACGGGGAGTCGTCGGAGACGAAGTTTCGAATCTCGTCTGCGGTCGGCGGGAGTCCTGTGAGGTCGTACGTCACCCGCCTCAAAAGAGTGAGCTTGTGCGCCGGCGGCGCGGGCTCGAGGCCCTCCGCGTCGAGTTTCGCGAGGAGGAAACGATCGATGGCGCCGAGGGGCCACGATCCCGGGACGGCCGGCGGGGCCGGATCGCTCATCGTCTGGAACGCCCAAAAGCTCCTTTGTTCCTTCGTGAAAGCCGCCTCTACGTCGGAAGGCACCGAAGCCGGCCCCGCATCGGGCCACGGCGCTCCCATCTCGACCCAAGTGCGAAACGCCTCGATCGCTTTGGGCGCAAGCCTGCCATCCGGGGGCATCTTCACGCGGCCCTCGTAGCTGATGGCGGCGAGCAATCGCGAGCGCTCCGGTGCTTCCGAACGCAACGGATTCGACAGATTCGACAGATTTGACAAATTTAACAAATTTAACAGGGGGCCTGTCGTCGCACCCTTCGCGAATCCCGCGGCGCTCGTCAAATCGAGCCCACCTTCCAAAACCGCCGGGTTGTGACACGCGACACAACGCTCGACGAGGATGGGGCGGACCGATTTTTCGAAGAGCTCCCTGTCGAGCTCCTGAGCCGGCAGAAGCGACGACAAGAGGCCGAACACGAGCATGAGCGTAGCGTGCAACGCAGGATTCGTGGCCATGTTCTTCAGAAAATATGCCCATCAGAGCCCTCATGTCAACAACCGATAGGCTATTCTGACTTCGATAACTGGTGCTTCCGCAATCAAGGGTGCCTGCGCCGGCCGCTGTTGAGCTGTCGCCCTCAAGTAGGTGAGTCGGTGCCCCCCTGGACGATCCCCATCGCGCCTCTCCTTTTTAGGCCGGAGATGCGGACGCCGATCGTCAAGATTGCGGCGATGACCGACAAGGACCACACGACATCCGTTTCTGGGCGGCTTCACGATGAGCCGGCACCCGGAAACGGTTCCGATAACCGAGAGCCGCGCCCAGCTTGAACAAATCGTCCTCGAGGCCAAGATGCTCGCGGGCGTTACCCACGTTACCGAAGAGCTCTCTGTTTTGCCCTTGCACCCGTTCTCCCAAAGCCCGCGGCCATCTCCTCCGCCAAGCGACGCCCCACGTCTGTCTATACACACCAATACCCCCAAAAGGAGTCGTCTGACATCGAGTCCACGGGCACCCGAGGCTCTGATATCCTCGTCGAGGCGAGCGGCCGGTTACGGCCTGCATGCAAGCTGAGAAAATTGGACCCAATACGCTTACGATGGCCTGTGATTTTTCCTATCCTTTATACCCTCATTCCCGAAAGGAGAGACACTATGAGCTCGACGCGTCGGAGGCCTCACGCATCGGTGCTTGCGCTCGGAGCCTTTTCGCTCATTGGATGCGCGGCCCCTCAGTCCACCGACACGAAGCCAGCGGGAGAGGGCGAACGTCCTCTTCATTTCCATCGACGATCTGAACGACTGGATCACGCCTCTGGGTGGTCATCCGCAGTCAAGAACGCCGAACTTGGAGCGTCTGGCACGAGAGGGTGTGACCTTCACGCGCACCTACACCGCCTCGCCAGCGTGCAATCCCTCGCGGACGGCGCTCTTGACCGGGCTCCACCCTTACAGCACGGGCCTGTACTCGAACTACCAGTACTGGCGGAAGGTGCTTCCGGACGCCGAGACGCTGCCGGGCTACTTCAAGGACCACGGCTACTGGACGGGTGGTGCCGGCAAGATCTTCCACAACACCGAGCCCCATCCGCCGTCGTGGAACGAATACTTTCCTTCCAAAGAAGATACGATGCCAGACTACTTTCATCCCAGGCCCGGTGAGACGGTGAACATGCCCCGCTTCGAGAACATGTCCGGTGTTTTCGACTGGTCGCCCATCGATATCCCCGATGAGGAGACCGGGGACTATCGCTCGGTGAGTTGGGTGATCGAGCAACTCTAGCGCGAGCACGATCGTCCCTTCTTTCTCGCCGCCGGAATCTACCGCCCGCATACTCCCTTCTACGTACCGCGCGAGTACTTCGATTTGTTTCCGCTTGAATCGATCGAGCTTCCGAAGACGCTCGGAGGCGACCTGGACGACGTTTCAGAGCGGGGGCGCGAGATCGCCCGCCGGGCTGGCAACTACCATTCTCACGTCGTCGAGGCCGGCCAGTGGAAACAGGCGGTACAGGGCTATCTCGCCTCCATCGCCTTTGCCGATGCGCTGGTGGGAAGGCTACTCGAGGCGCTCGAGCGAAGTCCGTACGCCAACAACACCATTGTCGTCCTCTGGTCCGACCATGGCTGGCAGCTGGGAGAGAAGGAGCACTGGAGGAAATTCGCCCTCTGGGACAACGTGGCGAGGACGGTGCTGATGATGAAAGTTCCGAGCGGCACGCCCGGTCTGCCCCAGGGCTCGAAGGCGGGGAGCCGCGTCGAGCGCGTCACCTCGCTCGTGGATCTCTTTCCCACTCTCGTCGAGCTTGCCGGCCTACCCGCGAAGGACGGGTTGGACGGCCGCAGCCTGGCACCGCTCCTCGCGGATCCGCAGGCGGTGTGGGATCACCCGGCGATCACGACGTATGACATCTTCGAGTTCTCCATCCGCACCGAGGACTGGCGCTACATCCGCTACATCGACGACAGCGAGGAGCTTTACGACCACCGGAACGACCCGGAGGAGTGGACGAACCTGGCGGACGATCCCGAGCACGCGGAGGTCAAGGCGCGGCTGGCAGGTTACATCCCCCGGAATCCGGCTCCCTTCGTCGAGACGTCCTTTCAGCTCATGCCGCATCATGTGCGCCCCTTTCGCAGCAAAGAGGATTACGAGACCAGCCGGCAGGATTAGCCCCGCGTGTCTACCCTCGAGATCGTGCTCGTTTCGGGAGACGTTCCGTAGAAGACGATCGCCGCGTCGAGCTTCGGCTGGTTCACCGCGTAGCGAAAGCTCTCTCCACCACCCCAGCAAAAACCGATCGTCGCCGTCTTGCCGTTCGAGATCGTTAGAGCGTGCCGGCGTACGGCGTCAATGGCGGCGTGGATCTGAGTGCCCGTGAGCTTCCGCATCGCGAGCCCGACATAACCCGAGGCGGCGACCTGGAGAGCGGCGGCGCGCGTCCAATCGTTCAAGCCGCGGATTCCGTGGATGAGAACGACCGCAGGCCGTTGCTTGCCGGCCTCGGGATAAACGACCCAAGTCCGGAGTGGCGCTTCTCCGCCGCGATCGATCTCGATCCAACCGCCCTGGTGCTGCGGGCTCCGAATAATGCGGAAACGACTCTTGCCGAGGTAGGCCCCGGCCTTGCCAATTCGACGCGGAGTTTCGATATCATCTCGGACCGGGGTGGACGCAATTCGGATGCTTTCCAGAAACGTGCTCGTAGCACTCGCCGTCGTTGCGATGACCACGAAGTGCGGCTCGAACGAGCCCGCGCCTCTCGTCGTTCTCATTGGTCTCGATGGCGCGAGCCTCGACATCGTCGATGATCTGCGCGCCCGAGGACGTCTGCCGACGTTCGACCGGCTGATCCGAACCGGAGCCTCTGGCCCACTTCAGTCCTGGGCATCCCAGCCCATCATGCACGTCAACCGCCGCCGAGGATTCTTGTCGCCCATCGTTTGGACATCGATCGCGACGGGAAAGATACCCGAAAAGCGTGGCGTTCGAGACTTCGTGCTGCCGATACCCGGGACCGCGTCCGTGTGGATGGGCTCGGATGAGGATACTGCGAGGGCTCGTATCGCACTGCCCGAGATTCATGGCCGATCCCCTTGGACGCTCGAGATGCGCCTTCATTCGTTCGGTCTGGCGGGTTCGCAGTCGGCTCAGGTCTGGTGGAACGGTGAGCTTCTCGGCACCGTTCAGTTGGACTCGGACTGGAGCGTGATCTCTGTGTCCGTCGCTTCCGAGCATTTGCAGCCGGTGAAGAACGAACTGGAGCTCGTATTCGCGCGACAAGATCGCGCAAACGACGGGACGCGGCGCGCGGCGGAACTTGCCTGGTTACGCATCGTAGACGCTACAGGCACTCAGGTCCTGTCCCTCGATCCAGTGCTGGATCGAGACCGCCTCGAACGCGGATTCTATTCCCCCCGCGGGCGGCTCACCGAAGTGCAAAGCGTTCACTGGCGGGCGAAACCGTTTTGGAGTCTTCTCGGGGACGCCGGAATACCGGTGGGTGTCATCGGTTACTGGGGAACATGGCCCGCCTACGAAGTGAACGGTTTCCTGATCTCATCCCGTATGGGGATTCGCGAGCAGCGGACGGGAAGCGGCAAGCTCACGTGGCCTCGTGAGCTCGCTTCAGAGCTCGAGCCCCTCAGCCCCGTCATAGGTGATCTAGCAGCGACATTCGAGCGGCTTCACCTCTCGGAGTGCGATCCTCCACTCGTCGATCGGCAGTCGGTTCTGAAGAAGATCCTTCTACAGGACGAGTACTACGTGCGGATGGCACGAGAGCTCTTGCCGAAGATGGAATCGGGACTCTTCGCGATCTATCTGCGATCCATCGATGTCGCGGGCCATCCCACGCTACATTGGCGCCACGGCGCAGCGATCCCCGAGAGCTGTCCGGAGTCCGTGCGTGATGTCATGGACGAGACTTATGGACAGATCGACCTGTGGATCAACGAGGTTCTCCAAGCGCTTCCGCGCCGTGCGACGGTGGTCGTCGTCTCGGATCACGGCATGCAGCCTATAGAAGGCGGTGGACACCATGCGCCGTTCGGACTGTTCATCGCGCAAGGCGAAGGTCTGAGACGCGGGGAAACCTTTCACGGGTCGACGGTGCTGGACGTTGCGCCGACCATACTGCACCTCCTGGGCGCTGAAGTGCCACTGGATATGGATGGAAAAGTGCTTGCGCCGATGTACGAGAGCGCGTGGCTCGCGAGAAACGCACCACGTTACGCCGACATCGATACAACGCTCGAGAGCGAAGCGGACGTCGAGACCGAGGCTAGCGAAGACGCGCTCGAGCAGCTTCGTGCCCTCGGCTACATCGAGTGACGCACGAACGAGCCGCCAATGATACTTCCGCTTCGTGGAACACGAGAAAGAGCTGCGTGGAGAGACGATGGATTGGAAACGCCTGCTGGCCCATATCACCGGCTCAGTGGATCAAGAGCTCCTGCTGCGCAACGAGTATCTCACTGCCTCTCTCGAAGCTGATCTTGTTCGGCGAGGCCGCACTGAGGCAGTGTTTGATTTCCTATCTCGCTCATTATCATGGAGAACGAAACCATCAAGGCAAGGAGAACGTCATTCTCTTTCCGTCAGAGTCTGTAGAAGGCAGCGATCGCGGCGAAGGGCCAATCCGCTGTCGGGAAAGCCTCGGCGGGCTGCTGAAATATTACTACAGGGACGCCGCATGAGTTTTTTGACCACGCGGGGTCTCATCTGGCTTTTCTTGGCTATCCTGGGCGTGACGCTCGCCTTGGCGAGCACCAGCACCTTATTTTATGAAGGCCGGCCGGAGAGGCGACCGTCTCCCTCGGTTTCGGCCATACTCGCCGATGACGGCTCTGAATCCCTCGACTACTGGCCGCAGTGGCGCGGGCCCCTGGGCACCGGCGTCGCGCCGCGCGCCAACCCGCCGTTGGAGTGGAGCGAGGACAAGAACATCCGTTGGAAGCTCGCGCTTCCGGGCAGAGGGCATTCGACGCCCGTCGTCTGGGGCGATCGCATTTTCCTGACCGCTGCCATTTCTTCAGGAGGCCAAGTCCCGCCGCCGGCCGGCCGCCGCCCCGGTGCGCACGACGGTCTCCCGGTGGTGCGTCGCCAATCATTCGCCGTGCTTGCCGTCAACCGCCGCGACGGCAAGATCGTTTGGCAAAGGACGGTTCGTGAACTCATACCAAATGAAGGCATTCACTACACGGGAAGCTTCGCGTCCAACTCCCCGGTTGTCGACGGTGAGCGGGTGTTCGCCTTTTTCGGTTCCTACGGCCTTTTACTGCCTCGATTGGAACGGTGAGCTCCTATGGGAAACCAATTTGGGCGACATGCATACCAAGCACGGGCACGGCGAGGGCAGTTCGCCGATTGTCCACGACGATACCCTGCTCGTCAACTGGGACCACGAAGGCCCGTCGTTTGTCGTCGCCTTCGACAAGAGAACCGGCAAGGAGCGCTGGAAGGTCGAGCGTGACGAGCCCACGTCGTGGGCGACCCCGGTGGTTGTCGAGCATGACGGAAAGCATCAGGTCATCGTGAGCGGCACAAATCGTGTGCGAGGGTACGACCTGTTGACCGGTGAAGTGATCTGGGAATGCGCGGGGCTATCGGCCAACGTCGTTGCCTCTCCGGTGGCCGCAGACGGTATGGTCTACGCCGGCAGCAGTTACGACACGCGGAACCTCCTGGCCATCCGCCTCGCGGGCTCGACGGGCGACATTACCGGAACTAACCGGGTCGCATGGACCCGCCATCGAGGCACTCCCTACGTACCGTCACTCTTGCTCTACGGAGACGTGTTGTATGTCGTCTACCACTACCAGGGAATCCTGACACGCTTGCACGCCAAGACCGGCGAGGAGCGGCCAGGCCCCTTCCGGCTCGGCGGCTTGGGCAACATCTATGCTTCGCCCGTGGGCGCCGGAGGCCGCGTCTACATCACCGACCTCGATGGCGCGACACTGGTGATTACCCACGACGACACCCCAAGGCGTTGGCACTCAACTTTCTCGAGGACCGCTTCAGCGCCTCGGCCGCTATCGCCGGGGGCGAGCTGTTCCTGCGCGGGGAGCGATACCTATACAGCATCGCGGAAGAACGAGAGATGAAATGAAGCGGCGAGCCACCCGCGTTGTCGCATGCTGGATGGACCTTGGCTCGAGACGGAAGAAAGATCGCCAGACTCACGGCGGCCCCAGGGTTGGTCGACCAGCGGAGGCGGCCGGAGCCGGTGCGGTTTCAGCAAGCGGGTAGTGAAGCCTTCTGGAGGAGCTAGACCACGAGGAACCGTCTGAACCTCATGACTGTGCTGTCGACCATGATCGGCCTCGGTACTTTCGACGAGCTCCACTTTGACCTGCCCTGGAAAAACGTGGCAGGCTTCGACGCGAGTGGACGAAGAATCATCTCGACGCGGTGGCCCGGAGAGCCGCGAGAATCTTGTCGAGCTCGGTTTCCGGCACCTCGAGGAGGGAGAGCCGCAGGAGGCCCTTCGCCTCGCCGACCAAGCTGCCTCGCTCGACGAAAATTACGTCGAAGCCCACGAAGTCCGAGCTCTGGCCCTTACTTTGTTGGGGCGCATCGACGAAGCGGACGGCGCTTTCTCTCGCGCTGCGGAGCTCGATCCCGAGGACTACTTCAGGCCTTTCCGGCTCGAAGGGACTGCGTTCGACGACGCCGTCGAACAGACGCTCCTCAGATTGCCACCTCAGTTTCGCGAGTTTCTGGAAAATGTCGAGGTCGGAGTCGAGGACACCCTGTCGCCGGAGCTCATCGCGGAAGGGCTGGAGTTCGATCTTCTCGGCGTTTATATCGGTCAGACGGCCGGCTCCGACGACTGGGACTTTCCCGACCGCGTCGTTTTGTTTCAGCGCAACATCGAGAACATTTCGCCCGACCGCGAAACACTGCTCGCCGAGATCCGCGACACGCTTCTCCACGAAGTGGGCCACCACTTTGGAATGGATGAGGACACGCTACGAGAGATTGAAGACGGAGACGAAGCGTGATGGACATCCACTGCACATTCTCCCGCTACGCGATCGGTTTCAGCCGGGCGGTGAATGACGGAGAAAAAGGTGCCTCGTAGGTGAGCTCCAAGGTTGGGGCTCGCGCCTCCGCGCGTTTTTGTGCGCCAGTATGGGTCGTTTCCCCCCAATGTTGGGAGCGAATTTGCCCCCGCACCCCTCTGAACGGAATTTGAGCTCACTCGTCTAAGGTCGTTGATTCCGCGTGGCGCGCCCCATGTTCGAGAACCTGGTGTTTCTTGAACGCGGGAACAAACGCCAATGCGGGCGAGATTCCCGCCATCTTAAGCAGAACGCGGATATCTCATCGTCGCCGCAAAACGTAGCCGAGTTTCTCAAAATCAAAGAACATGGCCTTCGGATCATGGCGGTCGAAGGTGGCAAGCGTTTAGTTGGTCATTTCAATAGCCGCATCATTGCCTTCGGACCCTGGCGGATAATGTCCTTCGAACGACAGAGAGATCACCCAGGCTGGATAAAATCTCTGGCCGCACGCACGCTGTGCCATCGAAATGAGGTCTTCTCGAGACACGCAAAGGTAGGCATCCAAATAGCTATTCATTCGGCCTCCTCGATTGATGACTTCATCGCTTCGTCCCGACCACGATGCCGTAGCCGAGCTGCTTGCTTGAGAAGATTCTCTTGGTCCTCAGGACCCTCCACAAGCCGCGAATTCCCCAACGACGGAAGATCCGCCAAGCAAGTCTCAGCTGCCCGATTAGGCCCAGCTGTTTTTTCGATTCCTTCATCCAGTGGGGAATCAAAGAGGACTTGTCAACGGCGCCAATCTGCGTCAGGCCGGCCTGGCCGAACAACCGCTGCCATCCTTGCAGAGTTTCCGGCCTTTCGCCTTCGATTTCCGCAAGCGTCTGTTGCAGCTCCTCGGGAGCGTCCGCTTGCCAGCACAGGTCGTGCATACCGACACGCCCACCGGGCATGACCACGCGCACCATCTCTCCGAGAACCTGCTCCTTGTCCAAGAGACAAAGGGTGCACTCGCAGATGACGACGTCAAACGAGGCGTCCGGGAAGGGAAGGTGATGCGCGTCTCCTTTTCGGAGATCCACCTGCAACCCTCTGGCCTGCACCTTCTGTTCCGCGTGGCGGATCATTTGCCGCGACCAGTCCAGGCCAACGACGCGAGCCCCGAATCGCTCGGTCAGAAAGCACCCTGTCTCTCCGGTACCGCAAGCGACGTCCAGGACTTCTGTTCCCGTTTGGATCTTGCACAGCTCAGCAAGTTCCTGCGCTAACGCCAAGCCGCCCGGGTGAAGAATCTCGACTTCTAAGAGCCCGGTTTCGACAAGGTTCTCCAGTGAAGCCTGTTCGATTGTTTCCATGGATCCTGGTAACCGTTACTTGCGCGTTTGCGTCATGCCTGGCCGTTCGAGAGCCTCGTGTCGGTTTATCTACGGAGTTGACGGGGCTGAGCGACTGAACTGTAGTCGCGGGAGTTCTTGATGCGTGCGAGCGTCTCCAACAAGTTCCTTGTCGACTCGAATGGCCAGTCGTGGCCCTGCCCCATTTCGTGTGCCCGCGCCCCGAGAGCACCCATGAAGCGGTGGAACTTACGAACGGCTGACAGCGTATCGAGTCCCGTGAATCGACATCGCCGCTCCTCGAAAAGGACGCCGATGGCATGGAGAAAGCGGATATCGTCTGGGGGGGAAAGGCCTGCGGGGTCGTTCAAGCGTTGTCGTTGGCCGACAGTGGGCGCATCCGTGCGCTCGCAGTTAATGAAGATCCGGACGACGTCACGACCCGGAGTTACGTTTCGGCGGGCTGCGTATCCAATAAATCCCAAGCGTTCTACCTCGCAGGACTCTTTAATACTACCCACGGCTCAATTCGCCTTCTCACGCTTCGGAATCCGCTCCGAGGCGCCTCAGGAAAACCTTCATTTCTTTCACGGTCTGCAAATCTCCGGTCTCGAGACCCATGGCGATACCATCTTCATAGGCACGTCGGGCCTCGTCCTTGCGGCCCAACTTCTCCAAGGATTTGCCCAACTGACGGTATGCCGCAGTGTAGTTGGGGTTGACGCGGATGGCCTCTTCAAAGCTCTCGACGGCGTCCGCGAAGCGGCCGCTTTTTGAGAGCTCGTTTCCAAGCCCGTAATGAAGCATCGGATCCCGTGGGTCCTTGGCAAGGAACTCCTGGAACTTTTGAATTCGGCTGTCGTCGGCCATGCTTTTTTCCCGGAAGGCGATTTAGCACTTCTCAGGGTGCTTCCGCCGTCTACTGTTGGTGATGTGTACGCATTCTCTCGCACAGAAGGCGCTTCCGCCGAGTTTAACGCGAACCGAAGTCGACAGGGCCCAATTTGACTGTAAGCCATTGCACCATAAAGCCTTAACTTCATTGCGCCAACACCTCTTGACGGAAGCACCGAGAATTCGGATTAGTGAAGGATCGGAATTTCGCACGTTGCTATTTTACTCCCGCAACGGGCGCATTTGGAATTTCGGCCAGCGATCCGGGGCGTATTCGTAACTAGCTGAAAACAGCTCATCAAATAGCGCCGTCGTCCATGCGGCGGTCGCTCTTGCGGAGGGATCATCCAAGTTCAGGCCCCAACTTGGGAACATAACCGCTCAAAAACCGTCGGAATTGTGTTGGGCGGACGGCCAACAGGCCAGAGGTGTCAACGCCGGCCGAAAACTGCGCATTCATGGCGGATGAAAATTACACACCCGAGCCATGGGTGGCGAACCCTATGACGCCGTCGCCTCCGTGTATTTCCTATGAGATTTAGCCGGCGGGTGAGGTTCGTCCGAACCCGCCGGATGGAGCGCTCGCCACAGTTCGGAGTGCTCTCTCATGCGGTAACTGTTTCCTCGGATGTTGACGAGGTGGCAGTGGTGCAGAATGCGGTCGATGAGAGCGGCGGCCATGACTTCGTCGCCAAGGATCTCGCCCCATTCCTCGAAACTTTTGTTAGAGGTGAGCACGGTCGAAGCGCGCTCGTATCGCCTACTTATGAGCTGGAAAAAAAGCACCGCGCCGGTCTGGGTGACGGGTAGGTATCCGATTTCATCGACAACAAGCAGTGACGGATAACTGAGAACCGCGAGTCGACGAGTGAGGCGGCCCGCGTCACGAGCCTCTTCGAGGGAGGTGATGAGCTCAGCCAGGGTGCCGTAATAGACGCGCCGTCCATTCTGGGCAGCGGCGATGGCAAGACTAATCGCGAGATGAGTTTTGCCCACACCAGGAGGTCCCAATAAGACGACGTTCTCCTTACGTTCAACGAACCCGAGCTCGTGAAGGTTCTCAATCTGCTCGCGTTTGATCGATGGCTGGAACGAAAAATCGGACTCATCGATTGTTTTGACCGCGGGGAGTCGTGAGGAGCGCATCGCCGCTTGGAGACGACGGTTGTTTCTCAACGTGATCTGCGCTCCAAGAAGGTTCTCGATGGCCTCCGCCGTTGTGACCGCACCGCCATCGGCATCAGATAGTACGCGGTCGACAGCTTCGAGCGCGCCAGGCATCTTTAGGTCGGCCAGCATCGTACGGATCTGCTCACGTCGCGATATTGTGCTCGCCTTCATTGTCCACCTCCAACGAGCCGCGTGTAGACTTCGAGGGGACGATGCTCGACATCCATCGAAGGCAGTGTGGTTAAGCAGGCTTTTGGAGTTCTTCTCGCGGGTTGGTTTGGCAGTACAAGAGAGCGATATGGCCGCTCAACGAGCGGTCTCAGAGTGGCCCTTTCATCGCGCGCGAATCGTTCTATCGGTCGTTCGTTGTGCGATGGAGTCGGACGTTGGCGACGTCACTCAGCCAACGCTCGATCTGAGCATCGAGGTCGTCATCGTTGATAAAGTGGCGACCGTAGAAGAAGCTTCCTCTCACATAGCGGATTGGCCTTTCCACTTTGCCCTTGGTCTTCGCCCGATACGGGCGACACGCTCTTGTTCGAAACTCCCAGTGGTGGGCGAAGCGGACGAACTCTGGGTTCTCAACGAGAGGGCCACCTTCCCGGCGGTGATCCTCGACGATGACCGAACGCATCTGGTCAAAAAGGAGCTCTTTGGGAACTCCTCCAAAAAATAGGAAGGCCTGCTCAAGCCCCGCGAACAACGTCCGCATGTCCTGTCGCTTGAAAAACCGAAGCCATAGCAGCCTCGAGTATCCGAGCACCACGAGAAGTGCCCACCGACGACCCCATGGCAAACGAAAGTGTGCAAAATCGACCTGAGCTTGGTGGCCTGGTGGGGTCTCGAAACGCACCAGCGGCTCCGCCGGTGGCTGTGGGCGAATCTGCCGCACGTACTCCTTGACCTGCGTGTAGCCGCCTTCATAGCCCGCGGCACGGATCTCATCATGCAGGCGTACTGAACTCAGCTCCGGGAACTCGTGCAGGCGCGAATGAAGGATCTCCCGGTACGGGTCGATCCTGCGCTCGATCCGCGGACGCTTCTTGTAGCGCACCGTTTCCTCGTCCAACTCTCGGTCCAGTTGACCCGTCTTTATCCAGTGGTGGACCGTTCGGCGGCTGATTCCTAGCTTGTCTGCTAGCGCCGCCTTCTTGATTCCCTGCTCCAAATACTCTCGTAGTAACACTCGTTTCTCCCTTCCGTACATCGGCGCCTCCACTCCGGAAACGCCATTCTGATTGAAGGCGCGCCGTCATGTCTGGCACTCCAGACACACGACAACGGCCTCCTTTTACGGATGGCCGAGTGTGCAATTTTCGCCCGCCATAAGTGTGCAATTTACGCCCGCCGCTAACAAGAGGAGCCGCTGCACGAGATGACAACACCCAGATGCCGTTGAGGCGGTGCTACCGAGCCCCCAACCAGCTTTTGGAAGGCGAGCAGAATCCTAGTCCCTGGCCTTGAGCCTCCGCTCCAGATCGCTCAGCAGGTCACGTGCAGGACGGCGTTAGTATGGCGAGCTTCCCGCTTCAATTCCTCGATAGCGTGGGCTGTCGGAAGGATGAGCAATTCGATTTTGCGGTCCTTTGCTTCGAGCTCCACTTCTTTCATCACTGGCAGTGCGCCGTATGCCCCTGTACCGACTACCAGCCGGCGGCATTTCCACGGTATCTTCTCCTCGACGGACAGCGGCGTGTGTCCGAAGGCGTCGCGGAATTTTTCGGACGGTTTTTTCTTGCGCTTCCGGACCTCTCCGCAGTCGATAACCACGTCGTGATCGTGGGTGACACCATCTATCTGAATGGAACCAAAAGAAAACTCGTCGAACTGCACATTGGACCTCCACAGGTATTTATACCTTTGTCCAACCGGTTTCTAGTCGTCGAAACATCACATAGGTTGGGCCTGAATCCTCGCCCCGATCATCATCACCGGGAGCCCCGACCAACAGAACAAATGCCGCCGCTGTCCTCAACAATTCCGTTCGCGGGGATGAAAGATGCTACAAGGGGACGCGGCGCGCGGTCACTGTGCTGAATAAGCGTCTCAGGCGGCCATTGGTCGATAGCGCCTGAATCGATGCTCGGACCACTTGGCAGATGCCTAGGCCGAGCGACGCCCATCGACGCCGCCATCCGTGAACTCGGCTTCCCTATTTCGGCTGGGGCACGATCCGAATGTAGGGCAGCGGCGACTGCCAGCCGTCCGGGTACTTCTGCTTGGCCTCGTCGTTCGACACCGCCGGCAGGATGATCACGTCGTCGCCCTGCTTCCAGTTGACAGGCGTTGCCACTTTCTGTGTGGCCGTGAGCTGGCACGAATCCACCAGGCGCAGGATCTCGTCGAAATTACGGCCGGTGCTCATCGGATAGGTGAGCGTCGCCTTGATCTTCTTGTCGGGCCCGATGACGAAGACCGACCGGGCCGTGGCGTTGTCGGCCGGGGTCCGTCCCTGGCTCGTGTCGCCCGCATCCGCCGGCAACATGTCGTAGGCCTTGACGACCTTCAGTGCGGGATCCCCGATCAACGGATAATTGATCGCGTGGCCCTGCGACGCCTCGATGTCCTTGGACCATTTCTGGTGGTCGCTGACCCCGTCCACGCTGATGCCGATGATCTTGCAGTTGCGCTTCGCGAACTCGGGCTTGAGGCTGGCCATGTAGCCGAGCTCGGTCGTGCAGACCGGCGTGAAGTCTTTCGGATGCGAAAACAGGATTGCCCATCCGTCGCCGATCCACGCATGGAAGTCAATCGTTCCTTCCGTCGTTTCGGCGGTGAAGTTCGGAGCTTCGTCGTTAATTCTCAATGCCATGATGCCTCCCTCTCAGCCGCAGGTGGTTTTCTCCCTCCCAAAGAGGCTGAGAATCTCCGCCACGACCGAAAACTAGGCGGCCATTGTGCCATATTCGAGAGTGAGTGGGGTTTGAAATCGAAAAGCCGTTTGGTGTATCTGGATTAGGGGTCTGACAATCATTGGGACGCAAACGTCCGCTAAGGCGGTTACCGTACTCGCCAACAGACTCCGTACGCCGCCTAACCTTTGCCGTTGCAGTGGCTTCCGTCAGAGCGTAGTGCTCTCCGACGAAGGCGATGGTTCATTTCTCAAGAGGCGAAACGCTCCCTGGGCGGTCCTCGGGGTGGAATTCTTGAGGTGGCACCACTACATTTTGGGTCCTGCGGGGCGTTGGTGGATAAATCAGTTCGGGACACGCACGGATCCTTTTGAGCGGCCCAACTTACTCCCGACGATCGCTTGGGATTCAGGCTTGCCCACCTCAGCCATCCGGTTCAATACATTGCACCCGATCCTTGCCTCCCGCTTCTGCGATTCGTAGCCGCGCGCGCGAAGGCTGTTTCCGAGCGTGCGCTTGTACCTGAAGAAAAGATTCTCGACGGCGCCCTGTTCATACGGAGAAGTGGTTCACGAAGGACTTCCTCACGATTCGGATCAAGCCCGTGATGTGAACGCCGCCTCGGTGGAGGCGAGGAAACCGGCATCGGGGGGACAACTCAGTCGGCGCGGAGGTAAAGTCGTAGCGTATTACACGCGGGCGGAGGCGCTGGAGTCACGGTATCGACGATGACCACAGCCAAGTGGACGGTTGGTGTCAACCGTCGTTGACACTCTCCGCGAAACCGTTTCGCGGGGGGTACGAGAATCTTCGGCGTCTACGACTTCAGGCGTCCCAGCGGAGACGACCCGAGCGGGGACGAAGGATAGGATAGTCGAGTCTCTGGCTACGCGGTGCCAGGTCTCGCGAGTGCCCGGCATCCTTGCGGAAACGCTCGTGCTCGAGTAACTCGAGAGCGTCGCAGCAGGCTTCGATGGAGAGGCCGGATGTGTCCAGCACTCTGTCCGCCCCTGCCACGGGCGCGTACCGTCTCCTTCTAGTTCTGGGCCCCGGTCACCGATTCAGGCACCATGGTGGCGCTTCCTGCAAACCGCGCTTTGGCCGCGGGACACGCGGTATATAGTATGAGCCCGCACCGGGTATCAGATAACAATCATCGAGGGAGGCACGATGGACTATCCACGCGAGTACAACACCGCTGTCGATCTCGTCGACCGGAATGTCGAGGCAGGGCGAGGCGAAAAAGTTGCCTTCATCGATCCCGAGCGGTCGTTGACCTATGGCGGGCTGCGCGAGGAGTGCGCGCGCTTCGGCCACCTACTTTGCGACCATGGGCTCGGCGCCGAGAGCCGCATCGCCATGCTGGTGCTGGACACCGTCGACTTCCCCGTGGTTTTTCTCGGCGCCATCCGCGCCGGCGTCATTCCCGTCGCTTTGAACACCCTGCTGACCACGGATCAGTACCGCTATATTCTCGGCGATTGCCGCGCGCGGGCGTTGTTCATCTCAGCGCCCCTGTTGCCCACGGTGGAGCCGATACTGGACGAGCTGCCTTTGCTCGAGCACATCTTCGTAGTCGGTGGCGACAGCGGCCGCCACCGTGACTTCGCTGCCGAGCTCGCTTCCTGGCCGGCGGACGGCGGGCCGGTACAGACCTGCGCCGACGAGACAGCCTTCTGGCTGTACTCGTCGGGGTCCACGGGTATGCCCAAGGGCGTGCGCCACGTCCACTCGAGCCCCATGGAAACCGCGCGTCTCTACGGTCAGGAGATCATCGGCCTCAACGAGGACGACGACGTGTTCTCGGCGGCGAAGCTTTTTTTCGCCTACGGACTCGGTAACGCCCTGTCCTTCCCTATGTCCGTAGGCGCCACCGCGGTGTTGTGGCCGCAGCGGCCGACGCCGGACGTCATACTCGAGCAGCTGAAGAAGCACCAGGTCACGGTGTTCTTCGGCGTGCCGACCTTGTACGCGGCGATGCTCGCCGATCCCGAGTGCAAACCCGAGAACAGCTCGGCGCGCCTGCGCCGCTGCATCTCCGCGGGCGAAGCATTGCCCGAAGAGCTCGGCAAGACCTGGAAGGCGCGTTTCGGCGTCGACGTCCTCGACGGCGTCGGTTCCACCGAGATGCTGCACATCTTTCTCAGCAATCGTCCCGGCGACGTGCGTTACGGCCGCTCGGGAAAAGCCGTCCCGGGATACGAGCTACGTCTCGTGGACGAGAACGGAGCAGACGTCGCCGGCGGCGAGGTCGGCGAGCTTCTGGTGCGCGCGCCTTCCGCCGCCGAGGGCTACTGGAACCAACGCGCCAAGAGCCGCGCGACCTTCGTCGGTGAATGGGCACACACGGGCGACAAGTACATACTCGATGCTGATGGCTACTACGAATACTGCGGGCGCACCGACGACATGTTCAAAGTCAGCGGAATCTGGGTCTCGCCCTTCGAGGTCGAATCGGCACTGATCTCTCACGACAGCGTGCTCGAGGCAGCCGTGGTGGCGGCCGAGGATGCGGAGGGACTGCTCAAGCCCAAAGCGTTCGTGGTGCTGAAACAGGGCTGCGAGGATGAAAGGCTGTTCGAAACCCTCAAGCAGCACGTGAAGACCAAGGTTGGACCCTGGAAGTACCCCCGCTGGATCGAATTCGTCTACGACTTGCCGAAAACGGCCACCGGCAAGATTCAACGCTTCAAGCTGCGCGACCCCTGAGCGCGCCGCTCGTCACGCCATGAACGGCGCCGCTGGACACGGATGGAGCGAAGCATTATTAGTCATCAGGTTGATTGGATGAAATTGCACTATTTTTCATGATTGTCGACTTCCAGACTGATCCGTCCAGGTACCGGCATTGGAAGCTCGTGCTCGACGGCGCGGTTGCCGAGCTGGTCATGGATGTCGTCGAGCACTGCGGGCTCTTCGACGGCATCCCGCTCAAGCTCAATTCCTATGACCTCGGTGTGGACATCGAGCTCCACGACGCGACGCAGCGGCTGCGCTTCGAGCATCCCGGGGTCAAGGCGGTGGTGCTGCGTTCCGGCAAGGACCGGGTGTTCTGCTCCGGCGCCAACATCCGCATGCTGGCGCTCGCAAGCCATGGCCACTTTTGAGTGACGAACGCATCGAGCTGTTGAACTCCTTTCGACATAGGGGAGTGAATTCAAGTGGCCGGGCGTGGCAGAGGCAAGGTCCTAAGCTGGCCCGCGGCCGGGCGTTCCAGTTTCTTGACCACACGAGGATGTCGATCCCCGTCGTCATGCGGGTGGGGGGATCGTGCTTCCAAAGCTCAATCCCGGTGCTGCCGTCGGCGGCGTCGAAGAACAAGGCGCCGTTCACTGCCGTCAGCTCGGCAGGAAACGACGAGCTGCCACCGGGGAAGACATCGGCAACCCGCGCGGTCAAGCCGGTGGCTGGATCATGCTTCCAAAGCTCGACCCCCGTGATGCCGTCGTCGGCGATGAAGAACAAGGCGCCGTTCACCGCCGTCAGCTGGAAAGGAACCGACGAGCCGCCACCGGGGAAGATGTCGGTTGCGCGGTTGAATGGCAATAGCCGCCGCCGCCCTTTGGATGCGACGAGGCTTTCCTACGGCCGATATGAGCCTTGATCGAGGGGCGTCCAAGCCGACACAGAACCCGGAGCGCCATCGGCTACCTTGCCGGGATTACTTTATCAATAGCCAGGCTCCGGCGGGGGTGAGCTCGCACCTACTCGGATCGAGCCCTTCATGTCACAACAGTTCGAGTGCGCGGTGCAGGCGTACTCGAATGTCCTTCCGTCGTCCCCGCCGCCGAAGGTTCTTTCGAAAGTGGCCCCCGGCTGCGTGAACACTAAGCCGCTATCCCAGGCTCCGTCCTTGGCAGTGGACGTGTGGGTTGGGTCGGCGCCCCGGTGAACCCAGCGCACCATCTGGCCGGCCTGAATCGTGATCGACTTGGGCCGGTATTCATTCTCGAAGATCTCAACCGTAACCACTACGGGGGAAGGCGCCGCCGTCGTCGTTGCGGTCGGCGAGTTGCTGCCACCTCCGTTGCCGCAGCCAAACACCATGAGACCCACCATTAGAGATGGGATAGCCGTTATTTTCTTTAACATGTTCTGCCTCCAAATGCGGCCCATCGGGCTCCAACAAGAGATGATCCCCACAGGATAACCCTCAGGTAAGCAAGCCGCGTGCCAAGATGGAAGGGCGGCGGGCTTCTAAAGGATTAGAACTGCAGGGGATCGCCTCACGCGGGATCGTGGGGAAGCGACGAGACTTTACGAGACTCGTAAGGCGAGTCACTCTTAGGGCCGGCGACAAAATAAGTTCCCGTTTTCAAGACGGTCGGATGGTGTAGTTCCATTTGGGTAGAGTCTGGTCCTTTGTAACGGAAAGCGCCTGCATCCGCTCGTCAGTGATTTTGACGCCCTTCGGATAACGACGCCGGATAAGGTGTGCGCGTACTCGCAAACCGGAAGAGGTGGTGGTCGTGCGGATGTATTTGAGGATGGTTTCGTAGCTGTCGAGAGGCCTGCCCGCCCAGTTCTTGCTGATCTCGCTGAACAGACGGTGCTCCACTGGATTCCACTTGGATGTACCGGACGGATAGTGGGCTATGGTGATAGCGATGTCGTGGCGATTGCAAATCCGCGTTTGAAGCCCGTGCTTCCAACCCCGACACCGATAGCCATTGCTGCCCCCGGCGTCTGCCAATATCGCGAGGTCACGGGCTGCAGGATAGCGTCGCCGTCCTTCCGTTCGCCACCACTTCTCGATGGCATTCACGGCGAAGTCCGGGGTGTTGTACGAGGTACCAATGAACACTGTCCCGCGGTTCGCGAGCAGATCGTAGACGCCGTAGGGGATTGCGATGCCGTTCGATTCGGAACGGAAGTCATGGTCTTTGACGAGAGTCGGCTCACGGTTCCAGGCCTGCCCGCCGTTTTTGAATAATCCCACCAGCTCCCGTTTCTTCGTGTCTACGCTGATGATGGGATGACCAGCTGCGGCAAAACGCTCGCGCAGTTCGGCGATACACGCGAATTGGGTATCGCGATCTTCGGACGTGGCACCGCACAGCTTCTTGTGGTTCACCCGCAACGAGAAGCCGAGCTGTTTGAGCAGTCGACCGACGGTTTTGCTGCTGACGTTCACACCGAGGCTTCTTAGCTCGCAAGCAATCTTGTCGGTGGTCCGCCGCGTCCATTTCACTCCCGTCATCGGATCGCCCGCGGTGTCGTGCTTCATGAGTTCTTCGATCTTGGCGATGACTTCTGGCGTTTTTTTTTGCACGGCGCGCCGTCCGCCACCCTTTCGCCGAACTCCGTCGAGCTCAACATCTCTCATTAGGAATTCCCTACGACCTCTGGCTACCGTGCTCGGATCCATCCCGAGCAGTTCGGCAATCTGTTGGTCGCCACCGTGACCGAGCTTCATGGCCTCGACTCCCGCGTAGAGACGGCGCTGCTTTTCATCGAGCAGGCTGTAGAAAAGAACGATCGCAGCCTTCAACTCCACGGGGAGCACGCGGACTCCCCCGACCCAGCCCAACGTGGAAGGTGACGCCTCATGTACCTGGCGGGCCGAGAGCTGTTGCTTGCGCGTGCTCACATCGGTGGCCAGATACAGATATCGGCCGAACACCTGCTCGCGCGCCAATCTTTTCTCTCGGACCAGTTTCAACAGAGGAGCCTTGACGTCAACCTGCACCACGTCCTCGAGCTCGTCGACGTAGTAGCCTGCCTCACAGGCCGCGACCAACGCTTTTACCGTCGCAAGCAACGTCCCGTACTTCGAGAACCACACTGAGCGCAACGACCAAAGACCTTTTCGATCGAACTGGGCGATCTCGTCCAACGTGTAGTAGCTACCACGGTGGGAGTAGCTTGTCCGATACGCCAACTCATTGAGCTTTCGGAAGACGGTCGAGTCCACATCGGTACCCAACACTGCCTTCAAATCATCGAGGGTAGCTATTTTGTGCTTCCTCAACAGGCGGTCGAGATCTTCAGACTGATAGCTCGTAGGTCTCATAATAGGAGAAGTGCTCCTTGATAGGCGTAATCCTCCCTAAAATGAGGACCGTTTGTCAAACACGCGCTGGTTGCTGAAGATCTACAAATGTTCCGTTTCTAGGGAGCTTGCCAGGCTCTCGTGATGCCAGACGACATCGCGATCACGACCTGAAACAGGAAGAGTGTGCTCAAAACTAGACAGTTATTTTGTCGGCGGCCCTTAGTGTCTGTGTTTGCGACCGGGCCAAGGGCCGTAGGCTTTACAATCGTCTTGGGTGGGCGGGTCGTCACCATGCAGATGACCACCTAGTCAAGAGCGAATATCGAAGCGTGTTCCTGAAGCTGTTTCCACGCTACGTCGGTCGAGCCCACCGAGGGGCTACCGTCGCCGGCGACAATCTACGCGGCACGGTAGTAGTAGTTGAGAATGCCCCTAAGTCGCTCTCGCGACACGATGGGGCCAGCGTCATTCGCGCTTGCCGGCAGAGGTGTGATGAGCTCGTTGCCGAGACCTTGGTGGTTCCGTTCTGTGTGATAGTGCACTACGTATTCGGTTACCGCTGTCCGCAGGTGTCGCTCACTGAGAGGTACGAAGCGGTCGAGACATTCTCGACGTATGGAGAGAACGAATCTTTCCGCGTATGCGTTCAGATTCGGACTACTGGCAGGAAGGCGGAGGGGCTTCACGCCTGAATCTCTCAACAGCCCACGTACCGCCTCGGTGAATAGTGGGTCCCGGTCGTGGATGAGGTATCGCTTGCCAAGGAGGAAACCATCCCACATGTCAGTGAGGTTTGAACCGCCCCGGGTTTTCCGGAGACTGTTTTAGTTGAGTCTCGCCATCTCTAGCGAGCCTTCCTGCGACCGATAATAGTTCATCTCGTACTCGACCGGGGGGACATTTCCGATCGGCTCCAAGAGTCGTTGCGTGTTGTACCAATGCACCCACTCGAGGGTGGCGAACTCGACGTCCTCGAGACCACGCCAGGGCCCGCGTCGACGGATCACCTCGGTTTTGTAGAGGCCGATGATGGATTCAGCCAAAGCGTTATCGTAGGAGTCGCCTCGGCTGCCGACGGACGGCTCAATGCCCGCCTCGGCGAGCCGCTCGGTGTAACGGATCGAGACGTACTGCACGCCGCGATCGCTGTGATGCACCAATGGATCTTCTGGGTCTAGTCGGCGCTCGTGTAGCGCCTGCTCCAACGCATCGAGAGCGATGTCGGCAGTCAACGATGTCGTCGCTCGCCAACCGACGATGAGTCGAGCGAAGACGTCGATGACGAAGGCGACATACACGAAGCCGCGCCACGTAGCGATGTAGGTCAGGTCCGAGACCCAGAGCTCGTTCGGGCGTGTGGCGTTGAAGTCGCGCTCCACGAGGTCCATCGGGCGAGTGCCGCTCGAATCCGGCTTCGTTGTCTTGAATCGACGTCCACGGACCGCGCCCTGAAGACCCATTTCACGCATCAGACGGGCCACCGTGCATCGAGCCACGTCGCGGCCCTCACGGCAAAGCCGACGCCAGACCTTGCGCACGCCATACACGTCAAAGTTCTCCTGCCGTACGCGACGAATCTCGCCGCGGAGCTGAACGTCGCGCTTCGCTCTCGCTGGCAGGCGGCTTGGGTCCTTCTCTCGCGCTTTCTGCTCGTAATATGTCGACGGGGCGATCGGGAGCGTCCGGCAGATCGGCTCGACCCCGTAACTCTCACGGTTCTCGTCGACGAACGACATCACCTCGGTCGGCGGTCGAGCTCCGCCTGGGCGAAAAACGCCGACGCCTTGCGAAGGATCTCGTTCGCCCGCTTTAGCTCACGGTTCTCTCGTTCGAGCTCCTTCAGCCGCTGACGCTCGTCCGTCGTCAGCCCCGCACGCTTCCCAGCATCACGCTCTGCTTGCCGCACCTGCGTAGCGTTTCCCGCGTGCAGTCAATCTTCGACGCGATCGATGAGATCGCTGCCCACTGAGATTCGTGCTGAGCCTGCTGCTCGAAAACCATCCGCACTGCTCGCTCTTTCAACTCCGGTGAATACCTGCTTCGTCTTGCCATGACTCCATCCTCTCAAGAGTTGGAGTCTCCGGAAAACCCGGGGCGGTTCAGTTTCTTGCCACCTGCTTCATCCACTCCCCGTTGGGGTCCGACGTTATCCCACCGATGCACACGCAGCGAGTGGCGATATCGATGACAAACAGGACATGGTAGCGGACGAGCCCGAACGGGTTCACAACCTCGACGGTGAACAGGTCTGTCGCAGCGATGGCACCCCAATGAGCCTTGATGAAGGTGCTCCACGACATGCTCCTGCCCCGCTCCGGCGCAGGAGCGATACCGTGCTCGGCGAGGAGCCTCTTGATAGTGTTGCGTCCGAGTTCATGTCCTAGGTTCTTGAGTGCGCCTCGCAGGCGCGTATATCCCCACGTCGGGTTCTCCCGCGCCACGCGCACAATGAGCTCACGGATGTCCTTCGCCGTCGGAGGTCGGCCTGGGCTCCGGTTCTTGCTGCCATCGTACTTGGCTGCGATGAGGCAGCGGTACCAGCGCAGAAGCGTAGCGGGTGTGGCAACGGACGCAATCTGGGCCAGCGCCTCGCGGCCCAAAGCCTGGGCCTTGACGGCGAGCCTGCGCCGCTCGTCGTCCGAGAGACTGAGACGCTTGCCCCGAAGCCCGGCTCGGAGCACACGGTTTTCCTCTCGCAGGTAGTCGATCACATCCTGCTGCTGACCCAGCCAGCCAGAACGAGCAGTAGGAATTGCACGTGGTACGTCATGATGGAACTGAAGATAACACCTGCCGCGGCCGAACCCCGGGCGATGTGGGGCTGGTTTCGGGGGGTTGCTGGGGTATGGCCTGGCTCGAGAAGACGCTTCCTGAGGCATTCTCGCGCGTCGTTTTGGCGCCGCATCGTCTGCTCATACGCCGCTCGCCAACGGCGATCTCACCGAGTGAACCCATCGGCGCATAAAGCGTGAACAGGAGGAAGCGCACGACGTTAACTCACTGCGAAGTCTATAAGGTCCGGCAACGCACCCGCGCCGGTTAGAACATTCACCGTGTCACGGTCCTCGGCGCAGGGTCCGTATGTTTTATCGAGCCGGTCGCGAAAACTTTCCAGCGCCGTAATGGAACGGCCACCGTAATCGTCATTTCCGGAAATCGGGTCGAGGAAGGCGGCAGCGAGGCTGCGCGGTTGACCCGAGCCTTTTTCGCATAGCGCGTAGAGGGCATAGGCGCGACTCGCGAAACTCGCCTGCTTGCCCCTTGGCGCGACGGTGGCAGCGGCTTCCACCAGGGCGGCCAAGCTTGCGTCCTGCACAGCCCGCGTACCGTCGAGATTGCGGAGCAACAGATCGCGGTCGACGCAAATATAGAGATAGAAGACGCCAGCGCCGAATTCCTGCACGCCAATAAATCCGGCCCCGGAATCCTCAGCTTCACCGCGCGACTTGAGGTCGTCGACGGCGGTGTAGTAATCGTCCTCGGCGACCGCGCGATGCGTGGTGATGGCGTGCGCTACCTGCACGGCGGCTTCGCGGTTGAATTTCGGATTGTCGGCCAGCATCCGCCCGAACATGGCGATATCGGCGGCCGTGTCGGTCTTGCGCAACAGATCGGCGGCTTTGGGCTCAATGGTTTCTCCGGACAGCGCGCGGTCGGCGAGCGCCAGGGCTTCCGCCCGTTCTGCGGGCGAGACGAAGGCAAGCTGTTCGATGAAGGTAGGATCCTTGTCGCCTTCTTTGTGGATTTTGCCGAAGACACCGGCGATCACACGCGACACCTCCACGGCTTTGCCTTCATCCATCTCGCCGTTGAGCAAATAATCATAAATCTCTTTGCCCAGACGTTGCGTGCGGCTCGCGAGGTGTCCGCCGAGCTTCGCCTGGAACGCATTGGACTCTCGCCATGCCCGTTTCAAGCTTTGCGAGGACACACGCAGGCGTGGTGTGCCGCCGAAGACGGCGCTTTTCGGCCTACCGGTATCGTCCCGGTTTAGGTTGGACGGGCCGTAGGCGGTAAGAAGATGCAGTTGTAGGAAATCGGCCATGAAATACCTCCGATTCGGTCAGGTTGAAGGGGAAGCGGGTGAAGAATCGGGCATGGGCGCTTGCGGTCGCACACTCTCAAAAACGTGGTAGTAGTCGAATATCCAGCGCTTCCTCACGCTGTCACCCCAGTGTAAAACGGCGAAGGACAAATCACGAACATTGGCCTTTCCCTTGTTCAGACGAATAAGGCGACGCATCGCGTCCATGAGTTCGCCGTCGTCGGTTTGCAGCAGGCGACGAAAACGGCCTTCGGACATGACTGCCGATTCGTCATCGTCGAGCGAGATGCGCCCGATGGCGCGCGCGATGCCCTGGGTGTCGGACTCATCAACGAACGCCAGGACGCCAGCAAGGATGGCGACTCGCTCCGGATTTTCATTAGGCAGTCTTGCGATTAAGCGGAGCGCCTCGGACTCATACATGACCTCAAGCGGCGTTGCGGCCCGGCGCAGGTGCGCCCGCGACGCTCGTCGCCCCCCGCGCGTTGCGCGGCGTCCAGATTCGACCGGTGAGTGTCTCGACCATGTGATCGTCCTCGACGAGCGGCTGTCCCTTCCATAAACTTGAGCTGCATCTTCACCGCACGCGGTCGCTCTCTACGTCATTTTGTGGCGGTCGTGCGCGTCTCAGTTACCGTCTGCCTCACGGAATCTGACGCAGCCCAGTTTCCCACGTTCTCCTGGCCGACCGATCAGACAACGGCTGCCTGATCAACAGCGAATGTCGCAAGCACCGGACGATGTTTCCAAGAACGAACTTTTTCCTGCAGCGGACACCCGGGTGTGTGGGAGAATTGAGCCTTGCCCAATCGCCCGGCATTGGAGTGAGGGAAGAAAGTCGGCCTATCTTCAAGGCCAAGAATATCAGGAAGATCTGAGCATGGAGGGAAGCCGACTCAACTGGATCGCCAACTTCATCTGGGGCATCGCGGATGATGTGCTGCGCGACCTCTACGTTCGCGGCAAGTATCGGGATGTGATCTTGCCCATGACCGTGCTGCGGCGGCTCGACTCGCTCCTTGAGCCGAGCCAGCCGGCCGTGCTGGAGATGAAAACCTCTCTAGACAAGGCGAAGATCATCCACCAGGATCAGGCACTGCGTCAGGCTGCTGGTCAGTCTTTCTACAACACATCGAAGTTCACGCTGCGCGACCTCAAGGCCCGTTCCAGCCAACAGCAGCTCAAGGCTGACTTTGAGGCGTATCTTGACGGTTTCTCGCCGAATGTCCAGGACATCCTGGAGAAGTTCGAGTTTCGGAACCAGATTCCCCGCCTATCCAAGGCCGATGCCCTCGGCACGCTGATCGAGAAGTTCCTCTCGCGGGACGTGAACCTGAGTCCCCACCCGGTCCTCCATGGTGACGGGTCGATCAAGCACCCCGGCCTGGATAACCACGCGATGGGCACGATCTTCGAGGAGCTGGTCCGCCGCTTCAACGAGGAGAACAACGAGGAGGCCGGCGAGCACTGGACCCCGCGCGATGCCGTGACGCTGATGGCGAAGCTGGTCTTCTTGCCTGTCGCCGACCAGATCGACTCGGGGACCTACCTGGTATACGACGGCGCCTGCGGCACGGGTGGCATGTTGACAGTGGCCGAGAAGACGTTGACGCAGCTCGCCGAGCAGCGCGGCAAGCAGGTCGCCACCCATCTCTACGGCCAGGAGATCAACTCCGAAACCTACGCCATCGCCAAGGCGGATCTCCTCCTCAAGGGCGAGGGAGAAGCCGCCGACAACATCGTCGGGGGGCCGGAACACTCGACGCTCTCCAACGACGCCTTTCCGTCTCGCGAGTTCGACTTCATGCTCTCCAACCCGCCCTACGGCAAGAGCTGGAAGAACGACCTGGAGCGTCTGGGTGGCAAGGCGGGCATCAAGGACCCGCGCTTTCTGATCGAACACGGCGGTGATGCTGAGTACTCGCTCATCACCCGCTCCAGCGACGGTCAGATGCTGTTCCTGGCGAACATGCTCTCGAAGATGAAGCGCGACACCCCGTTGGGGAGCCGCATCGCCGAGGTCCACAACGGCAGCTCGCTCTTCACCGGAGACGCCGGTCAGGGGGAGAGCAACATCCGCCGCTGGATCATAGAGAACGACTGGCTGGAGGCGATCGTCGCCCTGCCGCTCAACATGTTTTACAACACCGGCATCGCCACCTACATCTGGGTGTTGACCAACCGCAAGCCTGAGCCCCGTCGAGGCAAAGTACAGTTGATCGACGCTACCGGGTGGTACCGGCCGCTCCGCAAAAACCTCGGCAAGAAGAACTGCGATCTGTCCGAGGAGGACATCACCCGCATCTGCGACACGTTCCTGGCCTTCGAGGAGACCGAGCAGTCGAAGATCTTTCCGAACGCCGCCTTCGGGTACTGGAAGGTGACAGTCGAGCGACCCCTCCGGCTCACGGGGATCGACCCCGACCGGGCTTACGCGGCGAAGGAGGTCAAGGCGCTCAAGGAAACCGCCGCGCGGGACGAGAGTGCCCCGCCCGTTATCAGGAAGATCCACAAGCGCGGTATCGACCCCAACCCGCTGGTCGGCCTGTTCACGGCGACCGTCAGCGGGAAGCGATGCGTCGTCGAGTACGAGCCGGACAGCGACCTGCGTGACACCGAGCAAGTGCCGCTATTGGAGGAGGGCGGCGTCGAGGCGTTCCTGCGCCGTGAGGTGCTCCCGCACGCAGCCGACGCCTGGTACGTCTCGGACAGTGTCAAGACCGGCTATGAGATCAGCTTCACCCGCTACTTCTACAAGCCGCAGCCGCTCCGCACGCTGGAGGAGATCCGCGCCGACATCCTGGCGGTGGAGAAGGAGACCGAGGGGCTGCTCGGCGACATTCTCAATATCTCGGAGAATTAGCAATGACAGACGCGCCCAAGGTTTATCTCGTCAGAGCTGGCCGAAATGGTGAAGATGAGGACTACGCGCTAACGCATAATCTCGCCATCATAGGCTTTCAGAATGTGCCATCTCTAGAAGGGACGAAAGGCTATGATGAGCTAGTCCCCTGGATCTTTAATTACTGTCCAAATTCGATTTGCCATGTGTATCGAGCGTTCGCTGGGCGAACCGAGCGATGGTTTCGAGGATTTGGTCGGCGGATTTCGTCCACTTGAACGGCTTTGGGTTCTCGTTGTGAGCATCGAGATAGTCTTGTATCGCAACGCGGAGCTGAGGCACGCTCGTGTGCGAGCCTCGTCGCAAGGCGTGTTCGGTGAGCAAGCCAAAGAAGCGCTCAGCGAAGTTGAGCCAAGAGGCGTGTGTCGGTGTGAAGTGAAAGTGGAAGCGAGGTCGCTTGGAAAGCCAGCATTTGATCGCCGGTGTCTTGTGCGTGGCGAGATTGTCGAGCACGACGTGGATGTCCAACTCGCTGGGAACGGCTGCTTCGATCTCAGCGAGGAACTTCTTGAACTCTAGCGCTCGATGTCGCGCGTAGCACTTTCCGAAGACTTCACCTGTTGCGGCGTCGAGTGCGGCAAACAGGTCAGTCGTTCCATGCCGAATGTAGTCGTGGGTTTGTCGCTCGGGCTGGCCCAAGCTCATGGGCAGGACAGGTTGAGCACGCTCGAGCGCTTGAATCTGCGATTTCTCGTCGACGCACAGGACGACCGCGTTATCCGGTGGGTTCATATACAGGCCAACAACGTCGCGTACTTTTTCGACCAGTTGTGGGTCTTGCGAGAGACGAAACGATTCCGAGCGGTGCGGTTGAAGCCCGAACGTTCACCAAATACGTCCAATCGTCGAATGACTCAGCCCAAGATGCTTGGCCATCGAGCGCGTACTCCAATGGGTTCTCCCCTTTGGAGTCGTCTCCAGCGTCTTGGTCACGACTTCCTCGATCTGGTCATCGCCGATTTTGCGAGCCGCTCCCGGCCGAGGTTCGTCGTACAACCCTTCCATTCGTTGTTCTACAAAGCGTCTTCGCCACTTGCCCACCGTGCTCCTCATGGTGTGCATCTTCCTAGCAACTTCCATATTCGTCAGACCCGCCGCGCAATCCAGCACGATCTTCGCTCGGAAGGCTTGGTGCGGCGAACTACGGCTGCGTCGCGCCAGTCGCGTCAGCGCTTCGCTTTCTTGAGACGACAGCTTCAATTCGGCTTTTCGCCGGCCCTTGTGTTTCATGCATTTAGCAGATCACAGAAGGGCCGGTGTTGTCTAGCTTTTTCTGTTCCATGGGACTAGTTCCCTGTATCAGAACAAACTAGATAAAGCAGAGCTTGCCGAAACCATTCTAAGTGCATGAATCTTATGAATCTTATGGGCTGGCGAAAAGCCTAACTTTGTATAGTAATCAAAAATCCAGGGGACTAGCCAACCTCGTGAGCGAGGCGCTACCTGACCGGAAGCCACGTGCTGTCGGTAATTTCGCGGGACAACTCGGGGCCTTCGCGCTTGCAATGCGGGAAGGTGACATTGTCGTCCTGCCACGCAAGCTCACCTCGCAGATCGCCATCGGCCGTGTGACCGGACCCTACAGATATCAGCACTTGAACACTGAGTCGCGGCACACGCGGCCGGTGGAGTGGTTGCAACCCGACCTTCCGCGCACCACCTTCAAGCAGGACCTGCTCTATTCGTTCGGCGCGTTCATGACAGTCTGCAACATCTCGCGCCACGACGCCGCCCGGCGCGTCGTGGCCGTGCTCAAAGGCAAACCGGATCCAGGGCCTTCTGTCCCCTTGAAGAGCCCGACCGTATCGCCGCCGCCAACAGACGAAAGCGAATCCATACCAGACCTGTCGCAGGTGGCCCACGACCAGATCGTTGCCCAGATCCAGTCGCGGTTCGCTGGGCATGCGCTGGCGCGACTCGTGGATGCCGTGCTACGGGCCGATGGTTGGGTGACAAAGATCTCCCCGCCTGGACCAGACGGAGGTGTGGACATTCTCGCGGGAAGTGGTTCACTGGGGTTGGACGTGCCACGCCTTTGTGTGCAGGTCAAGTCGCAGAACACCTCCGTCGACGTAACCGTGTACCGGACCTTAAAGGGCACTATGCATACCTTCAAAGCGGAGCAGGGGTTGCTCGTTTGTTGGGGCGGCTTCAACAAGAAGGTTCTACAGGAATCGCAGCAAAGCCACTTCATGGTGCGTCTGTAGGACAGCAGCGATCTCGTGGGAGCCATCTATCGCAACTACGAACGACTGCCAGCGGAAATCCAGGCGGAGTTGCCGCTGAAACGGGTGTGGATGCTCGTAGTAGAAGAACCCGCGGAATAAACGTGGATTTCAAACCCTACCCGACGTACAAGGACTCCGGCGTGCCGTGGCTCGGCGAGGTGCCGGCGCATTGGGAGATGGAACGCGGGAAATGGTTGTTCCGCAAGATGAATCGGCCTATCCGGGATGCCGACGAAGTCGTAACGTGCTTTCGTGACGGGATTGTCACCCTCAGAAAGAACCGGCGGGTTCGCGGCTTTACGGAATCGTTGAAGGAGATCGGCTACCAGGGAATTCGCCGGGGCGACCTTGTGATCCACGGGATGGATGCGTTTGCTGGTGCGATTGGTGTGGCCGACTCCGACGGCAAGGGCACGCCGGTCTACTCTGTTTGCAAACCTGGGCTGACAGCGAACGCTCCGTACTACGCCTATGCGTTGCGCGAAATGGCACGGAGCCAGTGGATTCAGGCGCTCGCAAAGGGGATTCGCGAGAGGTCAACCGACTTTCGATTTGAGGGTTTCGGTTCACAGCCGGTCCCACTTCCCCCCCGCACCGAACAAGCCGCCATCGTCCGCTTCCTCGACTACGCCGACCGCCGCATCCGGCGCTACATCCGCGCCAAGCAGAAGCTGATCACGCTGCTGGAGGAGCAAAAGCGGGCCATCATCCACCAAGCCGTCACCGGCCAGATCGACGTCCGCACCGGCCAGCCCTATCCGGCTTACAAGCCCTCCGGCGTGGAGTGGCTGGGGGATGTGCCGGAGCATTGGGAGGTGCGGCGGCTCAAGACTGTTTGCGGCATGAAGAGTGGGGACGGCATTACCGCAATGTCGATTGAGCCTGCAGGGGAGTACCCTGTCTATGGCGGAAATGGACTGAGAGGTTATACATCAAGCTACACCCACGATGGAAACTTCGCGTTGATTGGCAGACAGGGCGCGCTATGTGGAAATGTCCATATCGCTCAAGGGCGATTCTGGGCTTCGGAGCACGCGGTGGTTGCGACTGTCCATTCTGGTCACGCCCTTGAGTGGTTCGGGGCCATCCTGGGAGTCATGAATCTGAACCAGTATTCGATCGCCGCTGCCCAGCCAGGGCTGTCTGTCGAGCGAGTGCTGAACCTCTGGTTACCCGTACCTCCTTCAGAGGAACAAGCAGTCATCACAACATCTATTGAACAGCAAACCGCTGGTACCGACACCGCCATCGATCGCGCTAGGCGCCAAATCAACCTCCTCCGCGAGTACCGCACCCGCCTGATCGCCGACGTGGTCACCGGCAAGCTCGACGTGCGCGAGGCGGCCTCCCGGCTGCCGGACGAGGTCGAAGAACCGGAGCTACTCGACGAGACCGATGCCCTCACCGAGGGCGAAGAAGAGCCCACCGACGACCTCGCCGCCGCCCCCGAGGAGGCCGCGGTGTGACAACCGACACCAGCGAACGCGGCCTCGAACGGCTGATCTGCACCGTCCTGACTGGCAGTCCCTGCGATGCCGGGTTGGCACAGGGTGACCCAGAAAGGGAAGCCGCCACTCTCTCGGGTGGGGTCGGCTGGATCTGCGGCGACCCGAACGACTACGACCGCGAGTACACGGTCGATCTGGCGCAGCTGCTCGCCTTCCTCATAGAGACGCAACTGGATGCGTTCGAGGGCCTGGGCCTCGAAGACGATGGCCCAGCGCGCCGGAAGTTCCTTGCGCGCCTCCAGGGCGAGGTCAGCAAGCGCGGCATCATCGACGTACTCCGCAAAGGGGTCAAGGACGGGCCGTATCACGTCGAGCTCTTCTACGGCACGCCGTCTCCCGGCAACCCCCTCGCCGCTGAACGCTACGCCCAGAACCGCTTCTCGGTCACGCGCCAGCTCCGCTACAGCCGTGACGAGACCCAGCGGGCGCTCGACCTAGGGCTCTTCATCAACGGCCTGCCGGTTGCCACGTTCGAGCTGAAGAACAGCCTCACCAAGCAGACGGTCGAGGACGCCACAGAGCAGTACAAGCGTGACCGCGACCCCCGTGAGAAGCTCTTCGAGTTCGGCCGCTGCGTGGCGCACTTCGCGGTGGACGACCACGAGGTGCGGTTCTGCACCCGCCTCATGGGCAAGGGCTCGTGGTTCCTGCCCTTCAACCAGGGCTGGAACGACGGCGCAGGCAACCCGCCGAACCCGAACGGCCTCAAGACCGACTACCTCTGGACGCGCCTGCTCACCCGCGACGGGCTGACCGACATCCTGGAGAACTATGTGCAGGTCGTCGAGACCAAGGATGAGAAGACGGGTAAGAAGAGGAGGAAGCAGATCTGGCCGCGCTACCACCAGCTCGACGTGGTGCGCCGGCTCTTGGCCGACACGCGCCAGCACGGCGCAGGGAAGCGGTATCTCATCCAGCATTCGGCCGGTAGCGGGAAGTCGAACTCCATCGCCTGGCTCGCCCACCAGTTGATTGGGTTGCGGAAGGACGCTGCCGGGGTGTTCGACTCCATCATCGTGGTCACCGACCGCCGCATCCTCGACCGGCAGATTTGCGACACGATCAAGCTGTTCGCTCAGGTCGGGGCCACCGTCGGCCATGCCGAACGCTCGGCTAACCTCCGCACGTTTATCGAGAGCGGCAAGAAGATCATCATCTCAACGGTGCAGAAGTTCCCGTTCATCCTCGACGAGATTGGGAACGAGCAGCGGGGCCGGCGCTTCGCCATCATCATTGACGAGGCGCATTCGAGCCAGACCGGCAGGACCTCGGCAGCGGTCAGCATGGCGCTCTCCGAGGCGGGCGCTGCCGAGGACGATGAGACCACCGAGGACGCGGTCAACCGCATCATGGCCGCGCGGAAGCTTCTCCCGAACGCGAGCTACTTCGCCTTCACCGCTACGCCCAAGAACAAGACGCTGGAGATCTTCGGCGAGGCGTACGACGCGGGCGGGCAGACCAGGCACCGCCCCTTCCACAGCTACACCATGAAGCAGGCGATCCAGGAGGGCTTTATCCTGGACGTGCTGCGGTACTACACGCCGGTCGAGAGCTACTACAAGCTCATCAAGAAGGTCGAGGATGATCCCGAGTTCGACACGAAGCGCGCCCGGAAGAAGCTGCGCCGCTACGTCGAGATCCACGATTATGCCATCCGGCTCAAGGCCGAGATCATGGTGGACCACTTCCACGAACAGGTGCTGGCGCTCAACAAGATCGGTGGCAAGGCACGCGCGGTGGTGGTGACGGGCGGCATCGAGCGCGCGATTCAGTATTACCATGCAATCCGGCAGTACCTCCTGGAGCGCAAGAGCCGGTATCAGGCCATCGTCGCCTTCTCAGGCGAGCACGAGTATGGCGGGATACAGGTCAGTGAGTCGTCCCTCAATGGCTTCCCGTCCGGGCGGATCGCCGACAAGATCCAGCAGGACCCGTATCGGTTCCTCATTTGTGCCGACAAGTTTCAGACCGGGTACGACGAGCCGCTGTTGCACACGATGTACGTAGACAAGATCTTGTCCGGGATCAAGGCGGTCCAGACGCTGTCGCGTCTCAATCGAGCGCACCCGCAGAAACACGACGCGTTCGTGCTCGACTTCATGAACGATGCCGACACCATCCAAGAGGCGTTCGCTGACTACTACCGGACGACGGTCCTGAGTGAGGAGACGGACCCCAACAAGCTGCACGACCTCAAGGCCGCGCTCGACGGCTATCAGGTGTATGCCGACGCAGAGATCGACCAGCTCGTGACGCTCTACCTGGATGGGGCGGACCGCGACCAGCTCGACCCCATCCTCGACGCCTGCGTCGCGGTCTACAAGGAGCAGCTCGACGAGGACGGGCAGGTGGACTTCAAGGGCAAGGCCAAGGCGTTCGAGCGCGCGTACGGCTTCCTCGCCTCAATCCTGCCGTACAAGAACGCCGAGTGGGAGAAGCTCTCTATCTTCCTGAACTTCCTCGTGCCGAAGCTCCCCGCGCCCGTGGAAGAGGATCTGTCCAAAGGCATCCTTGAGTCCATCGACATGGACAGCTACCGGGTTGAGAAGAAGACGGCGATACACGTCCAACTGGCGGACGAGGATGCTGAGATCCAGCCGGTTCCGACTAACGGCGGCGGCCACAGACCGGACCCCGAACTCGACCGCCTCTCGAACATCCTCAAGAGCTTTAACGACCAGTTCGGGAATATCCCCTGGACCGACGGCGATCATGTCCACCGACTCATCACGGAGGACATCCCGAACCGCGTGGCGGCTGACCGGGCCTATCAGAACGCCAAGCAGAACTCCGACAAGCAGAACGCGCGGATCGAGCACGACAAGGCACTTCGGCGGGTGATGACGGCACTGCTGAAGGATGACACGGAGTTGTTCAAGCAGTTCAGCGACAACGAGTCGTTCCGGCGGTGGCTGACGGACACGATCTTCGCGATCACCTACAAGGCCGCGTAGGAGGTGCGGGGGCTCGGGCTCCCGAGCTGGCTGACGATGGAGGGTGCGCGCGGACCCTCTCAAGCATTGCCGGACCCTGATTGAGGCCGAATCCGAGGCAAGTAAGGACACTAAGGAGGTCCAGGCCCACCTGGACCAGAACGTGCTAGCCCGCTACGCTGCGGTAGCCCAGGTCTCGATTCTGGGCCTTTCGGGCGGCCTCTCTTCCGCCGCCGCACGGGCCGGTCCGCGCCCGTTCTCCTATTGGGCGCAAACGTGGCACTCGAAAATCGAGATTAGAGACGAAAACCGAAAATGAGGCCCGTTCCGCCCTTCTAGCGGGTCTCTGGTGCCACCTATCCCTGCAAAACCCCGCCAACCGCGCGGAAAATCTCACGCGTCTCTGCAGTGCCACAATTGGCTAGACTGGGTGGCGGATGGTGCAGGTTGGAGCTATCCGGTCTCGGCAAAAGGCGGTCCAGCTTTTGGCGGAAATCCTCAAAAAGAAAAGTAAGTGGAGATTCAGGAGGTTTCGAGTTTCGCGCATTTCTTGACTTTTTTGACGCGTACACAGGTTTTACGAGAAGGCTGTTTTACGCCCTCTCGGGTTTCAACCATGATGCCAATTTCGTTCCATCCTGTTTCCCTACAGTGATTTAACGGCCTCCGTCACGTGCTGGTCCCCGCACGCATTATCGACGGGTGGTCGTTCGAGCCGGAATTTTAATTGGCTTTAATCAGATTTTCTATACGGCAATTTCAACCTCCTGGACGCCTGAAAGAAGGCCGTGTCGTGAACCCTCCGGCGCCACCGCCGGCCGTTACTCATTGTTATAAAAAGCTTTACGTCTCATCAGCGAATATTCGTCGACGGGAACATCTTTCCAGCTATCGCAGTCGGGAGGCTTGAGTGGGGGCGAGTGGGAGCTTCCGGTTCTTGGCTGGAAACGATCAGAAACAGAGCAAAACAGGTCCTTAGCGTGCAATTTGGGGCGATTTTGGGGCTTATCGTGTCGTTTTTCCACTTAATCGCGCAGACAATGAGAAGACGCTCTACGCCTAGATCGCGCCTGAGGAGAAGGCAAATGGCGGAATTCGAATTGGCCAAACCTCGAATTCATCCAGTGGAGTTTTACGGAGGAAACGAAGATGACTCCGCAGACGGTCCAGTACAAGGAGCTATCCGAGTCTGGAAACCATGACAGGGAATTTGGGCCAGTTTGAGGCTGATTGGTGGAGGCCAGTGTCGGAGAGCAGCTTGCTGCTAACCGAGCCCATTCACGAAGTGGGCGCTGGCAGGCTCACAGCGTTTTGACGAGCACTCGCTGTTTCTCCCAATCGTCGGGAAGTGGATGATGCAAGAGGTAGCTCGAGGTCAGCCCAACGGGCTGGCGGCCTTCGACAATGGCGCGGACGATGTCGGGAGCCAGGAAGGCATAACGGATTGCCTTGCGCACGCGGTCCGTTGGGATGGCGTTTTCGGTGGCAATCTGCTCATAGGTTTTGCCTGCTTTGATTCGGTCGAGCCAGGAGCGGGCGTTTCTGATATTGCGCAGGAGTGTGCGGTCGACGGATTTCGTGGGGTTGCCCAGAACGAGCTTGGTCTCGACGCTGCGTCGACGCAAGCGGAACGGTGCGAGGATGCGGAGTGCATCCTCGCGAATGCGTTCGGGTCCCATAGAGAGGCAAGCAGCGAACGCATTGCGGTCGAGCAGGATGGACACAGAGCCGGGGCTGATGTCGACCCGCCGGATAAGACGGAGCAGGGGGGCTGCCGAGGCACTATCATCATTACTACCGGAACACAGCCCGTCTAAAAAGCGACGCACCGAGGCGAGCTCTTGCATCGTCGGAGTGTGGATCAACGAGGCCGAGAAGGTCGTGGCATCCACATGCTGTCGGATGAGATGCACGGCGGTCTGTTCCAGCATCGGGGCGGGCAGTCGCCAGCCGGAGAGGTCCTTTTGGCCACTGTGCTGGATGAGGCGCCGGGAGACGTAGTAGCGGAGCCGTTGCCCGTTTTTCTTTTTGGTGTGGCTCGGCGTCAGCCGGTCCCCGGTCTCGTCGAAGAGCTTGCCTGCCAGTGGGGAACGGGCGGCACGGCCCTTCGTCGTGCGTCTCCTTGGTTTGGCAGCCCCTGCCTGCAGCTGCGTTTGGACCGCGTCCCAGAGCTCCGGAGCAATGATCGATGGATGCTGGCCCTCGTAGACACGCCTCTGGTGCCGGATGCGGCCGGCGTAGAGAGGATTGGTCAGCAGGCAGTGGAGGTGTCCGCGACGGAACGGCAGCCCGCCCGTTCGGGTTCCATCCGCGGTGAAGCGTTGCTTGGTACGCAGTCTCAGACGGTCCGCCTCGGCCTTCACCTGCCGGAGCGTTTCGTGCTTTCGGTACAGCGCATAGAGCGTCCGGACCGTTTCGGCCTCAGCCTCGTTGATGCGCAGCGTGCGCCCGTCCTTCTCATAGCCGAGCGGTACGCGGCCGCCCATCCATAGTCCCTTGCGCTTGGAGGCAGCGACCTTATCGCGGATCCGCTCGGCCGTGACCTCGCGTTCGAATTGTGCGAAGGACAGCAGCATATGCAGCGTCAGTCGTCCCATGCTGGTCGCGGTGTTGAAGGACTGAGTCACCGAGACGAAAACCGCGCCGGCCGCCTCGAGCCGCTCGACGAGCTTTGCAAAGTCGGAGAGGGAACGGGTCAGCCGGTCGACCTTGTAGACCACAATCTGGTCGACGAGACCTGCGTCGATGTCGGCGAGCAAGCGCTGGAGGCCCGGGCGCTCCAGGGTTCCTCCCGAGATCCCCGCGTCCTCGTAGACGGTTGGCAGCAGCACCCAGCCCTCCGCCTTGTGGCTCGCGACATACGCGGCGCAGGCCTCTCGCTGCGCATCGAGGGAGTTGAACTCCTGTTCGAGACCCTCTTCCGCGCTCTTTCGCGTATAGATGGCGCAACGGATTTTCTTCATGTTAGGCCTTGCGCTTGGGCGTCAGACCGAAAAAGCGTGGTCCTGACCAGTGGGTGCCGGTGATTCGCTTTGCGATGGTAGTGAGGGACGGATAGGTTTTGCCATCGAACCGATAGCCGTTGTCGATTACCTCGACCTGGTAGGTCCGGCCATTCCACTCGCGGACGAGATGGGTGCCGGCAGAAACGGACCCTGCGGGAGCGGCGGCGCCGTTGCCTGGCGTCCCGTTCGCCATGGCGGCCAGAGCGCGCCGGGTTGCGGCCGAAAGCCCGCCATGAGTCCGGCACTGGCGTTCGTACGCCAGAACACGGCACAGGAAAACGCGAGAGAGCGAGCGTGGGGGAGCAGCCCCGAAGGCCTGCTCCCAGACCCGCTGTAAGCTGGCGAAGTCCAAACCGTCCAAAACGACGTTCCGGCCAACCCCTGTATTCTGCGGCATCACCGAACGTTCGCTCTTGTGCTCGATAAAGTCCAGTCTAATGAGGGGCTTCCGGGTGCGCAGTCCGCTGCCCGCAGCTCGCCCCGCAGCCCAAGGGTCGGCGGATTCCAAGGGCGTCTAAGCTGCTGATTTGTGGTCTATTTCAAGAGGGCCGAGTTTTGGCACAGGACGCGGTTCTCCTCTTGCTGGTAGTCGATCACATCCTGCTGCTGGCGGTTGACCCAGCCAGCTAGAACGAGCAGTAGGAATTGCGCGTGGTACGTCATCATGGATCTGAAGATAACACCCTCGGGCCAGACGATTGTAAAGCCTACGGCCCTTGGCCCGGTCGCAAACACAGACACTAAGCTGCTGATTTATGGTCTATTTCAAAAGGGCCGAGTTTTGGCACAGGACGGGGTCGGAAGCCAGCCCTGCGGCGCGAAATACCCTCGATTCTGCGCGGATTCCAAGGGCGTCTAAGCTGCTGATTTGTGGTCTATTTCAAAAGGGTCGAGTTTTGGCACAGGACGAATCAGTTCGGGATACGCACGGAACCGTTTGGCAGCCCAACTTACTCCCCGACGGTCGCTTGGGATTCAGGCTTGTCCATCTCAGCCATCCGGTTCAATACATTGCACCCGATCCTTGCCTCCCGCTTCTGCGATTCGTAGTCGCGATCCGCTTACGCCGGCGATGTTGGCGTACGCTCCTGCTCTCATCTCTGTCTTCAGGGCTCGTCGCAAGCACCGATCGGTCGGCACCGCAGCCGCGTCGTGACAGTGGCTCTCCCCTCCGTACATCGGCCGTCTCCGCCACTTTGACTTAGAGGCCGCAGACTTGCCTGGCTCACGCCAGCCCACTTCCCGACCGCCTAACGACGTCGGCCGAGTGTGCGGAGTCCCTTATCCGCATTACATCGCCGAGCGTGATCCCTTCCTTGACCGTGAGAATCAACCCGATTGTCAATACTGGTAGGTTGTGCAGAAGGTGTGCAGCGATCGCCGCTGCCACGGTAGGCTCCGCCTCCACTGCATAGACCTGTGTAAGGGCAAGCCGGTAGGCTTCATGGAATCCCCCCACCATGCCGGGAGTCGGGATCGAAACACCGACGGTGAGGAACGCAATCACGAGGAAGCTGGCATGGACCGGCAACTCGACGTCGAAGGCGCGGTAGCTGCAGTGTATGCCCAAAGCTATAGCGAACCACACGAGCAAAGATTGACCAAAGATCGCACCGAGATGTGCTGGTGAAGCCTTAAGCACTGCGAGCCCATCTCCGAATGATCGAAGTATGCGAGTGGCGACCGACGCAGGGCGGGCCGGGAGTCGACGCAACAAGCCCCGCACGAATCGCATCGTTAGCTCATTTTGAAGTTGAAACGCAAACAACAGTCCGCCTAAGACCATGGCGAACAAACCGGCAATCGCGCCCGCCACTTTCAAGACCCCTATTAGAGGTCCGATCTGCTGCACCGACGGCGTTGGGAGAACGTATAGGTACAAGCTGAACAGAAGGAGCACTGTCACCAGATCTACTAGTCGTTCTAAAACGATTGACGCAAAAGCAGTTGGGAAGGGCACACAATGGTGGCGCCCGATCAAATATGGCCGCAGAAGCTCGGCAGCTCGTGGAATGAAAAGTGCTGCCATGAAGCCCACGAACGTGGCCGAAACGAGGCGGCCTAAAGGGACTTGGACCACAGGCTTTAGCAGGTAACCCCAGCGCCACGCTCGGACTAAGAACGTGAGGAGCGATGCCAGGACAACGCCGAGCAGATAGCCCCGGTGTGCACCGCGGTACCTGTCTGCCAGCGCAGTCCATTCGATGCCGCGGAAAAAGAGGAACAGTAGCACCGCCATGGCTGTGATTCCTAGTACCCAGCGGCCGGATCGTTGCACCTGGCCTAACCTCACCGGCACCTCCACGCATCAGGAGAGTCGACTGTCAAGAACGGAAAGTCGGCGTGTTCGCGTCGTGTCCAAAAATACAAACGAACTCTAAGACCCACGCGCCGGGACGTCACCGAGTTCATCTATCATTCATCATGGAGAGCGCAACCATTAAGGGCTTGGCAACGCGTTTGTGTTTTTGGACACGACGCGGTCGAAAACTTCCCTCTCCCCGAGTTGGAGCCGCGCTATCGGGAAGATCTCGGCTCCCCCCCGCGGCAGCGACAAAGTCAGAGGCCGAGAGTTCGCCTTCCGAAAGCAGAATCCACAGGAGCCGCATAACTTGGTCGCGATTTTGCAAGAGCGCCCGCAACAAACCCTCCCGGCGGTCTTCGGGTGCTCCCTCGAGTGGAAGATTGAGTGCGAAGCGAACCTGCGCATCTTGATTCTTGTACGAGGTGTTTATTTCGAATGCAAAGAAGCTCGTCAACGCCGCGGACGAGAGCATCTCGAAGCGTGCGACGGCCCGGCGTTTCGACTGTGCTTCGAGAGCCACCGACGCGTCAAAACGAAGCGACGTCGGCCAGACACGCACACTACAACCCGCCGGGACAATAGCACCGGAAGAGCGCCGAACCAGATCGATGCTGTACGTGCGGTCGTCCGCATTCGGCAAAACCTTCGCCGTGAGCTTTGCTGCAGCGATCTGTGAGCGTGCCACGTTCAGCCGTCTTTCCAATTCAGCTTTCGCTTCGTCGGTGGAAGGGGGCACGTCCCCGCTCGGCGTGAAAGGTTGAAGGAGATCGCGCAATGTTGGAGCATTGTGTACACCTCCTTCTCCCAGCAGCACATCGATGCCGACACGGGTCTTCTTTCCTACGAGCTCGACCAGGAATTCGACGTTGCGCTGAAAAGCCGCAACGGTCGCGTTGGCGGATCCTGTCCACACACAAGCATTCCAACCATCGTCGATGACGAAGAGCTTGGCGTGGAGACCAGAAATGGTTGCTTCGTTACCCTCGGAGGCGAGATCGACTTCCGTTCCCTCGGCATCGGCATTTGCCTCTTCGGCAAGGGTGTAGACCTCGAGATCATGCAACGTCTCACGAGGAAGTCTTTCGAGCTCTTCTGGCCGGGACACGAGTACGACTCGCTTTCGCCTAGCCGCAATGCGATCAATCGTGCTCGAGGTCACAAAAGGTGAAACGATCACGCAAGGCCGCCGGTTCTTGGGGAATGGCCAGAGCGCGCGCGGATGCATCCCGAGCGGGTGAAACGCCACTTCTTCAAAACCTTCGGGCAACTCGAATTCCACACGCCGCACCTCGTCCTGCATTTGCTCGATCCCAGAGGCAACCTCCGCAGGCAGCGGATGAAGCGTCATCTTCGGGAGCGCGGAAAAGAACTCGCCCAGCGGGCGATTGACGCCGAAAGCATTGCGGCGTTTAGTGAGATGGCCGTCCAGAACCAAGGCCGTATCCCATGAGCGGTCGAACGTGAGGTTGCGCGATAGGCAGAGCAGCCGGTACCGAACGGGCTCCCCGTCGTCGGTGGCGACGTAGCGTAGCAGCCAGACCTTCGGATGGAAGACACCACCCTTGTGCGGCGCCTCGACTTCGAAGACTGAATCCTCAAGGTACGCGAGCAGCGTCTGCCCCGGAGCCGGAACCTTCACCCGTTCAGCCTGACAGAAAAGATGGATGCGCTGCGCATGGCACAAGCGCGTCAACTTGCTCGAACATTGCCCGGCGCACGCACGCCGTGAGCTCCGGCGTGACTACAACCGGATCGTCTACGCCAAGAACGGGATCGATGCTCGCAAAGCCTATGACGAGCTCGTCGCCAAGTGGACGCCTCTCGCGCCGGCCGTCGTCCGAAGCCTAGAGGAGGCCGGTAATCAGCTGCTGACCTTCTATGAATTCCCTCGTGCCATGTGGAAATCGATTCGAACGACCAATGCTCTGGAGAATCTCAACCGCGAGTTTCGACGCCGGACGAAAACCCAAGCGTCGTTCTCCAGCGAGGAGTCCGCGGTCGCTTTGCTGTTTGGGCTTATCGCCTCTGGCCAGATTCAACTACGACGCATCGACGGCTACCAACGTCTGAGCGAGGTTCTCGAACACGCGGAGGTTGCCGCCTGATCTGATACTCTGATGACGGAGTGGAGGGCGCCGTTCTTTTTCCACGGACCTCGGGACACATCCTCGAAGACGGTTGCATGACCTTGATGCCACCACTTTTCCGATTGGGAATAGGTATGAACCAAGGGATTATGGGGTGAATCAGTCCATGGCCCTGTCGGCGACGCGGACCGAGCGACGACCGCCATGTGAGCCGTTGACGGTCCACCCGTTCCGCCCATTGCAGATACCAAATAGTAAAAGCCGCTCTTGAAAAATAGTTTGGGACTTTCCAAACCTTTAGTTTCCACAATCCACTCTTTGGGATATTCCCAGCCGTCGTATACAAGTTCTGGAGGAGCCGTGACTCTCAATCCACCCTCGGAAAGCGGCATCACGAAGCCAACATCGGTATGAAGATACTTCTTACCTTCTGGCGTTTGAATGAATCCGGGGTCACCGCCAACGTAAAGATCATCCTCGATAGGGTCTCTATCGACTCGGATGGGCTCGCTCCAGGGTCCTTCCGGCTTTTCGGAGTTGATTACGAAGTTAAATGACCCCCGGCAGAGCCGGGGGCTTATCTTTGTTAGCCCCTCAAAGGGGCAGGTTCATGAGCCGCCTGAAGGCGGCTGAACCACTATTGGGCCTTCTTGGCCGACCAAACCAGATTCAGCTGCTCTAGGCGTTGATCCTCCTTTTCTTGGTGCCGGATGTATTCACGAACAACTTCTTCATCCAAACCTACCGTGGACACGAAGTAGCCCCTCGCCCAGAAACTCTCCCCCGTGAAGTTACGCTTGCGCCTCAGGAAGTTTCGAGCTATCGAAATTGCGCTTTTCCCCTTCGGAAGCCCACCACACTCGACACCGCAAACTTCGGTGGAATGCTGATGCACATGTGGACGTGATCGCCCTTCAAATGCCCTTCCAAGATGCGACTTTCCTTCTGCTTCGCCAGCTCGTGAAAAATCTCTCCCAGATGCCGCCGAATCGCCCCGTAGATTTTCTTCCGTCGGTATTTGGGGATAAAGACAACATGGTATTTGCAGTCGTACCGCATGTGCGATAGGCTTTCGTAGTTTTTCATTGAGTCCTCCTTGTTTGGAAGTTGGCGCTTTCCAAGGGGGACTTTGTTATTACTGCCTCACACGGTCAAACCTCTGCGAGTCACCCCGGCAGAGCCGGGGGTTCACCTGTGATAATTAGCCCTGTTAGGTGGTAAAAGCTCCTTTGCTTTGCCCGGCCAGGAACCAACCGGCATGTAAATATGGAAGTTGAAGTACTGCAAGTCAATGGCCACAATGCCATCCAGGTCGTCAAAAGTATGCCTGGTGATAGGTCTCCAGTTGACCAGATCACGCGAATGCCACAACATGATTCCAATCTGGCGGGTAAAGGCCATGTAATAGCCTTCCCCGACTCTGACGATGGTCGGGTCGGCGTAATCACCCGCCATGATAGGATTTTGGTAATATCCGTTGCCGAGATCTGCACGGGGCTGGTTCTCCGCCTCGACCCGTTCAACTCGCTTCTTTGCGTCTTCCGTAAGTGTTTGAGAATTCAAACTCCCAACCAAGACAAGTATGGATAGGGTTGAAACAACGACATTCTTCATTTTCGTGCTCCATCGCGGACGAAAGACGCCCGTCAATCGTGTCCGTCGGCTTCCGAACTAAGCTTACGAGACCGTCCATGAGCTCATGGCTGCGGCGGTAGAAGAAGAGGATTTTTCTCCGTTCACAATACCACCACCGTCTACCCCAGTGACGAGGCTGGTCTCCAACGCGGATGTCCGGTCCTGGGTTTGGCAGGGGGCACTGGGTCGCCATCGGCGGGTGGCATCGCCGGCACATGCCCATTTCCACCCTGCCTCGACGCTTTTACTCTTGTCGTCCATCCACGACGACGGAGCCAGCGACGCTACCGCCCTCCGGCAGGGGTGACGTTCTACCGGTGAATGTCAAGATAGTTGTCGCGAAAAAGGTTAGTCATGCTGCCTGATCTCGATCGTGAGATTCTGTTTTTGTTCGCTTCGGATTGAGAGTAACTGTTTCTACTGGCGTCCAGTCTCGAGTCTTGCCTGACCAGCGCTCCGGGGTCTTCGCACGCGCGAGTTGGTACACGCGGTGGCGCTTCGCCAAGATATTCTTGTCGCGTCCTTCATGCCGCTCGTCTGGAGTGACGAAGCGTATGGCACTGTGCCGATGCGCGGTGTTGTACCAGATGACGAAAGTCTTGGTCCAGGCGCGAGCATGCTCGACCGAGGAGAAAGCCTCCGAAGGGTATTCCGGCCGGTACTTGAGAGTTCGGAACAGAGCCTCGGAGTAGGGATTGTCGTCGCTGACGTGGGGTCTGCTGAATGAAGCAACCACACCGAGTTTTTGGAGTGTGGCCAGCATGGTGGAGCCTTTCATGGGACCGCCGTTCTCCGAATGAAGCACGAGGCCGTCAGGGTCGAGCTTCAAGTAAGCACAGGTCTCCTTGAACAGAGAGGCGGCCAGCTCCGGCGATTCCTTTTCGTGAATCTGCCATCCGACGATCTTTCGACTCCAAACGTCCTCGATCATATACAGGTAATAGAAACTGCCTCGAACCGGACCACGGAGGTATGTAATATCCCAGGACCAAAGCTGGTGCGGGCCGGTGGCCTCCTGCTCGTTCGGACGTCTTGACTTGGCGGGTCTCGAACGTTCACGGTGCACCAGTTGCTTGTGCTCGCGCAGTAATCGATACATCGTGGATTCCGAAGCAAGGTAGATTTCCTGGTCAGCGAGTCGCGGAACAATCTGATTGGGGGATAGGTCGCGCCATTCCGCGGAGTTCACCGTCTCCAGGATCTCCTGGCGCTCCTCGACGCTCAGCTTGTTCGCTGGAACCGTCCGAGGACCATGGCGCCCATCCTCGACGCCACCGGGCTTACGCCAGCGCTGAATCGTTTTCACGCTCAATCCCAGTTCGTGGCACACTGAACGCAACCGGGCTCCTGGATGCAACCGCTTCGTCGACGAGGGAGAGGATCATTTCCCGTTCTTCCACTCCGTGGAGTCGTCCTCGTCCCCCCAGATCGCCGCCGCTTTTTTTTAAGCACCAACAGTGCCGCCGTCTCGGCCAGGGCCTTTTCCTTGCGCCGCAGCTCCCGCTCGAGCGCTCGCACACGTTTCGCCTCCACCGACGCTTTCTTCCGCGAGCTCTTGCTCTGCAGCGCTTCCATAGATGCCTCCGTGACCCGGCGCCGCCATTGCTCTAGCTGAGCTTCGTGCAATCCCTTGCGGCGAAGGTACTCACCGAGCTTTCGCTCCCAACAGCCTTGTGTCGTAGGCATGCACAAAGAGCCTCGCGACTCGCCAGTCACAGGTGACTAACCCACGATCGGCGAGATGACGGTAGCCCCCTGTGTCAGGATAGTTGTCGCATGTCCCGACGCGGCGCGGCAAGTTATGATTCCGTGCATCCTGGGGTTCTGTATATATCCAGGAGGAGGGTCCTGTGGGAGCTGTGGGAAACCCGGAGGGTTTTCCAAGCGGCTCGTTGGAATCGCGAAGCGATTTCAAAGGCCCTGTGGAAGACTTGGGGCACGGACGGAGACGAAGCTCGAAAGTTTCCCCAAGTCTTCCATAGGGCCGTCAGCCGCGGCAGCTTCCATAGGACATCGGCGCGGATGAAAAAACACAAGGGGGAGGAGAAAGAGGTTGTTAGTGAACTATCCGTAAACATTCAGGGAGAAGATGGTACTGCGCATGAGCGAGCCGGGCGGAATCAGCGCGAACGCGTTGTCGGAGGAAGTAGGAGTTTCCCAGACATCGCTTTCGAAATGGCTTCGAGACGCAGCTGGGGTTGAGCCTGTGGCGAAGAAGGTGAACGGCAAATCCATCAAGGCGAAGGTCGGAAAGCGTCCGCAAGATTGGACGGCTGCGGAAAAGCTAGAAGCGGTTCTGGAATCGGCCTCGTTGTCCGAGCAGGAAGGATTATGAGATTTAAGACCCTTTTAGAGTCCGATTCAAGCCATCCTCTTAGGGGTGGTTGTTGACTGGTAGCCACTTTTCAAGTCTCACTAGAAATGGGCGGGGAATTGTTCCCCGCCCTGAGCAATGGGCCTATTTTTTGGGTTCGATTCTGAACTTTGAGTTGACAGGAGGGATCACAGCCTCTTCCACAGGCCTTTCTAGTTGTGGTACCCAGTCATACGGAACCCGATAAGCGCGATAAACAGTATTTTGAAACTCCACTTTCTCGCCCAGTTGTGCAACCCAGTCATAGTCATAGGGAGACTGGTCATCAGCATCCCCACTCGTCCAACGGTTTTCCTCATCGGCTCCGAAGTGAACCTGCCCCGCGTCGACCGCCGCCTCGGCTTTAAAGAATGGGAGAACGTATTCCCAGACTATCTCCAATTCGGGGGTCACCTCGAAAAGGCGCCCCTGGGCACCTTCCGTGATTAAGGTGTTACCGTTGGGAAGACGCTGGGCGTTGCTGGCATCGTAGCTGAAGAACTTCTCATTCCTATATCCAACCTTGCCGGCTCTATATTCCCAAACCAATTCCAGCGTCAGCGGATTGAACTCTAATATCCGGGAATACCACCTTAGAGCATTTCTTCTCCCGAAGGGAGCACCAGGATTAGGGGGGCCGTATCCGGCTCTTCCACCATTATCAAAGACCAGGATGTTCCCTGCGCCAGGAAGTCCCTTGGGGATCACATGGGCATGATGCTGGCCAATGATCTGACCCAGCTTGCGGAGTGCCGGTGTGGCGGTATAGTCCGGTCCCACCTTCCAGACGATCTTGCCGGTCTTCCTGTCGGTTATTCCCATGATGTTAGCCTCGCGGGAATCCCAGATCACGTTGTCAGGATGGAAGCGCTCATCACCCGCGTCGTACCACTTATTGGGTCCGACATATGACAAACTGTTGATATGCAGCCAGTCGTCAGCCTTCACTCCTTGTACATTCTCGTATTTCGGATGGCGGTACATGGTGTTCTTGGCTGCCTCGCTGAAACCCAGTTCATCTAAGTGCTCATTCCATAACCATTCCCAGACGATCTTTCCGTCCCAGGTCACCTCATAGATATAGTCATCAGCTAGAAGCTCGTTGGTTATCTTGGGATTTTTCAAAAGCTTGCGGGAAAGGATCAGGGTCTTTCCCCTATCGACCAAGGGCTCCATGCCGGGGACATAGTATCCCACCGGATTACCCTCTCTCTGGAAATCATGATGTTGACCGGAGTTTTCGAGCTTCCATACAATGTTCCCATCCCAATCTTCTTGGCCGAAATCGTTAGATGTTCCCGCTCCGCGTCGCATTAAATAGCCACCCGGAAGAAGCTTGGGCGGATGTGAGGAACCTTCCCACTGCTTAACCACATTGCCGTTCATGTCGATTAGGGTAGGTCCAACTCCTCCCGCGGCTCGGAATATGGTGTAGCCATTCCAAGCTTTATCAGGTTTGTAGATCGTCGTTCCTGTCGGGAAAACGGTTGGAATTGCAGGAAACGTTGCGGGAATGAGCGCTAGTGAACAAATCGCCAGCATGAATAAAGATTTTTTCATTTTCTCCTCCTTTTCTTAGCTTTCGACCGATTCGGTCCGAACTTGCTTGACAACATACACTGTAAAAAACTGCATCACTCTAAAATCTGCTTAAGATGTAAACATTTTCCAGCTTAAAGTACGGCCTTAACATCTCCTCATCCAGGTCGTACTCGGCTTTTTTAAAGCTTTTCTGCATAGTAAGCTCCAGTCCCAGGGCTTCAGTTTAAAATCCTTGCCTTCTTTGTCAATCATCTCCTGAAGCTCTTTGGCTTCTTTTTTCGCCATCCGCAGAGCTGGTTTCCAAAACAGGTCAAGAAATTTGTAAAACATTCTCAGGTTTTTTTTCCATATTGTTTTCAAGCACAAAATGGGCATAGGTTTTGTAGCCTAAGAGATTTGCTTTTTCAACGCGAAGAGCGATTATTCGAGATACGATAGCTTTGTTGTCCAGATCATCATTATTATTAGAGCGGTTGATGTAAGCCTTAAAGATTTGCCTCGGCTTCTTTTTCGTTCGCTTGATTTGAGCAAGACAAAAGCATTAGACTCAACGAAGATACAATTGTTATTTTCAGTGTTTATTAGCTCCTTTTGATATTTGTAGACCTAAAATTCGACAGCAAAACTGTATGTTGTCAAGCAAATTCGGAACGTCGCGGTCGAAAGCTTCGTCCACAACTTTGGGCCCGGCGGGAGGAAGATCGCCTACGAACTTGCCCACTGTGCGTGGTGTCTCGACCGCCCTGAGTACTAGACGTCGGAATCATAGTTTATTGGTATTCTCCTCTACAACGCGCCGTCCATAGCGGTGTGGGTTCCTTTCAACGAAGCGTGGGGGCAGTTTGATGCGGCCGAGATCGCCGAGTGGACGAAGAGCTACGATCCCACCCGGATCGTGGACCACGCCAGCGGTTGGTTCGACCAGGGAGCCGGCGACCTGAAGGATGAGCACATCTACATGCGGGAGCTGACGCTTCCCGAGCCCGAACCCGAGCGGGCCCTGGTGCTGGGTGAATTCGGGGGTTACGGCCTACTGGAGCGAGACCACTCCTGGCAAACAGAGGATCTGTTCGTGTACGACGAGTCGAGCTCGTCCGCCGAGCTCACCGAGAAATACGTCAGACTGCTCGAGGAGCAGGTCATCCCGCTCGTGCCCAGGTGGTCTTTCAGCGGCCGTCTACACCCAGACCACGGACGTCGAGTGAGAAGTCAACGGGTACCTCACCTACGACCGTGAGGTTTTCAAGATGGACATATCGTGAATCAGGCCAGTGCACGAGAGCTGACCAGCATCTACTGAGGACACGGGAGGTCTGAGCCATGGCATCCGCGCGACCCGCGCCCCCGCGCCGTGGGATCGCAGCCCTCGCGCTGGCTGCGATCCCGACCGTCGCCGCAGCGCAGGAGCTCCCCCCTCCGGTGGATCGGGAGATCCAGTTCCAGAGGGACGTCAAGCCGATCCTGGCCGAGCGCTGCTACGCGTGCCACGGCGAAGACGTGGCGATGAACGGCTACAGCATGCGGCGGAAGAAGGAGGCCGTGCGCGGCGGCTACTCCGGCCTGGCCGCGATCGAGCCCCGCGACAGCGCCGCCAGCCGTCTGATCCACCTGGTGGCCGGCGTCGAGGAGATGTTGTTGATGCCCCCGACCGGCGGCCGGCTCTCCGATGAGGAGATCGGGGTCCTGCGCGCCTGGATCGATCAGGGCGTCGACTGGGTCTCCTCGGACGAGGGCCCGGAAGCAGCGGAATCGGAGGAGTGGCTGGAGATGGACTACGGACCCGTGATCTCAGCCAGCATCACGGTCCGCGAGCCGCAGGATCCACGCGCCGACAAGACGCCGCAGGACAACGTCAGCTACAAGGCCCACGCGGTGTCGCTGGGCCCGGACCGCAGGGCCGGCATCGTGTTCGACACGGAGCTGCTGCGCTACGCGGCGGGTTGGCGGGACGGGGGTCTCGAGCTGACCGGGACCGTCTTCGACGGGAAGCACGGGCCCCATCCCTGGGTCCGCGACGAGCCCGCGTTCGAGAACCCGGTCGGCCCGGGCTGGGCCGATCACGGCCGCTTCGACGACCCGCGCCCGGACGGCTTCGGCAACCTGCCCGAGGAGTGGGCCCGGTATCGCGGCTACTACGTGCACGGCACCCGGATCGTGTTCTCGTACTCGGTGGGCGGCGTCGGGGTGCTGGACCAGCCGGGTTTCGAGATCAGGCAAGGGTTTCAGGTCCTCACCCGAACGCTGGAGACGACAGCGAGCCGGGAAGAGAGGGTGCTCCAGGTCGCCGAGGCCCCCGGTGCGCCCCGACTCCTCGACCGGGTCTCCCTCGAGCCCGGAGAGGGCCCCGCGGCGCAGACGCTCGTGCGCGCGGGAGCGCTCGTCGTCGGTCTCGTCGGGGACGAAGGCGCCGAATGGGACCTCTCCGACGCCCAGATCCGGCTCCGGCTCCCCCCCTCCGACGAAGGCCGCCGGTGGAAGTTGTTCTTCGCCGCAGATGCGAACGTGGAGCGTCTGGCCGCGGTGCTGCGCGAAGCGCCCGCACCTCTCGCTCTCGCGGAGCTCACGCGCGGTGGGCCGTCCCGCTTCGCCCGGGAGGTGAGCACCCGCGGCCGGCTGGGACCCGTCTCCGGGCCGTACGTCGTGGACGAGATCACCCTGCCCGTCGACAACCCCTGGAAGTCCTGGATGCGCCCGGGGGACTTCGCCTTCTTCGAAGGTGAGGACCGCGCCGCGGTCACGACCTGGAGCGGCGACGTGTGGCTCGTCGACGGCGTCGATGCCGATCTCGAAGAGCTCGTGTGGCGCCGCTACGCCACCGGCTTCTACCAGCCTCTGGGCGTCGAGGTCGTCGACGGCACGGTCCACGTCCTCGATCGCAACCAGATCACTCGCCTCCACGACCTGAACGGCGATGGCGAGGCCGACTTCTACGAGAACTTCAACAACGACTTCCTCGCCACCCACCACTTCCACGAGTTCACCTTCGACCTCGATCGCGACCGCGACGGCAACTTCTACTTCGCCAAGGCGGCGCGCCACGCGCTCCCGGCCAAGGTCAGGCACCACGGGGTGATCTTCAAGCTCGATCCCGGCGGCCGGAAGCTCGAGGTCGTCTGCCGCGGCTTCCGCGTGCCCAACGGCGTGTCGGTGGGGCCGAACGGCGAGATCACGACTTCGGACCAGGAGGGGCACTGGATCCCGTCCACACCGATCGTGATGTGCGAGCCCGGCGGCTACTACGGCTACGCCTGGGGCGGGGGCGTCGATCCGGCCCGGGCCGACGACTACGATCGCCCGGTGGTGTACCTTCCGACCGAGGTCGACAACTCGGGGGCCGGGCAGGCCTGGGTCCCCGACGATCGCTGGGGGCCGCTCGAAGGCCATCTCGTCCACGCCTCTTATGGACGCGGGAAGCTCTTCCTGGTCCCGATCGAGCGCGTCGACGGCGTCCTCCAGGGCGGGGCGGTGGCGCTTCCCGCCGAGTTCGACACCGGGCTGTTGCGCCCCGGCTTCCGCGACGGGGACGGTCAGCTCTACCTCACCGGCCTGCGCGGCTGGGGCACCAGGAAGAAGGCGGCCGGAGCGTTCTACCGCGTCCGCTACGCCGGTGGGCCGCTCTATATGCCGATCGCGCTACAGGTGAGCGAAGCGGAGGGGATCTCGATCACCTTCACGGATCCCCTCGAACGCGGCTCCGCGGAAGACACGGAGAACTACGTCGTCAAGCGCTGGAACTACCGGCGCAGCAGCCGCTACGGCTCGGATGAGTTCCGGCTCGACGGGGAGCGGGGAATCGAAGAGGTCCAGGTCCTCGCCGCTCGCCTCTCCTCCGACGGCCGGACCGTGACGCTCACCGTGGAGGACCTGCGGGAGGTGGACCAGATGCAGGTCTGGCTGAGCCTCGAGGCCGCCGACGGCGCCCTCGTGGTCCACGAGATCCCGCTCACGGTCAACCGTCTCTCGCACCAGCCGGGGAAGCCGGTCCTGGCGCTGCGGGGGCAAGAACGCTAGCGTTGAATAAGGAGGTCTCGATGCGTCTTCCCTCCATCGCCCTGCTCGGGCTGCTCGGCTCCATGGCCGTCGCTCCCGTCTCCGCGGAGACGGGAGATCGATGGCTGGTGTACGAAGGGATAGGAGGACCCGGCGACGGCGTCCGCATCGTCCTGATCTCCGGCGACGAGGAGTATCGGTCCGAAGAGGCACTGCCCCAACTCGCCGCGATCCTGGCGTTCCGCCACGGCTTCCACTGCACCGTCCTCTTCGCCATCGATCCGGAGACCGGGATCATCAACCCGAACGAGCAGACGAACATACCCGGACTCGAAACCCTGGGGACCGCCAACCTGGTCCTCGTGTTCACCCGCCTCCGGTCGCTGCCGGACGATCAGATGAAATGGATCGACGAGTACCTCCTCTCGGGCCGGCCGGTGATCGGTCTCCGCACCGCGACCCACGCCTTCCGTCCTCCGGACGCAACGGCAACACCGAGAGGCCGTACTCGCCGCGGAGCAGGCCGGCTCCACGCCGCCGGCGCTGGCGATCGAGGACGAGCAGTGGGGACGGTTCGGGCACTACGGAGACGGATACTCCGGGCCGCGGACGGCGTGGGAGGGCGGCTTCGGCCGTCTCGTGCTGGGCGAGCGCTGGATCGCCCACCACGGACGCCACAAGCACGAATCGACGCGCGGGATCGCGGCCCCCGGGGCGGCCGGCCATCCGATCCTGCGCGGCGTCGCTCCCGGCTCGATCTGGGGGCCCACCGACGTCTACCGGGTCCGCCTGCCGCTGCCGGGTGACGCCCGCCCGCTGGTCCTCGGCCAGGTCGTGGAGCGCCGTGGCGACTTCGACGAGCAGGACCCCTTCTTTGGCATGAGGCCCGACGACGGGCCGCCGGCGGCGGCCAAGAACGACCCGATGATGCCGGTGGCGTGGACGAAGACCTACCGGGTCCCTGGCGGGAAACCGGGCCGGGTGTTTGCGACGACGCTGGGCGCATCGACCGACCTCCTCTCGGCCGGTTTGCGCCGCTTGATCGTCAACGCCGTCTACTGGTCCCTCGGCAAGGCCGAAGAGATTCCAGGGGGGGCGCGGCCGTGGACCCCGTCGGGCGCTACGAGCCCACCCAGTACGGCTTTCTCTCAACCGAGCACCACCAGAGCACGGGGCGCCGGCCGGCCGACCTCCGAGTGGAACCCGGTAGGAAATACGAGGAGTGAGATCCTGATGGGGACAATTTAGGGACAGTCCATCGTCTCGAGTCTACTCTCTAAAGGCCGATGACGATCTGAAAAAGATCCTCGAGATGTTCCACTATCCGAACGGGTCGCGGCTCGTCGGCCGCGTGCTCGAGCAACACACCGCGAGCACCAGGACCGATTACCCCGAGGACATATACAGCGGGAAGTGCAGGCGCGTTTCGGACCCAACCACTCCGTCGGCGGCGGTATCGCTCACGAATCGTCAGTCCGTTCAGGTTGATCCTCGAGTCTCCGTGGTCGGGCAACCTACCGAACGGACACGACGTGCGCTGCGACGTCGGTCTTTGCACCGGGCGCCGCGGGCCCAGTCCTCACTTCGGCTTGCGGGAACGTGTGACCCGCCGCCGCTTCGCCGTTCGCGGTGACGATGAACTGACGCGTCACGACATTGCCTGCCGCGCCCCCGATCGCGAACGTGTACGTAGTTTGACCGGTCACTCTGACGCCCGGCGGAAGGGCAGTTCCGGCTCCCGGGTAAGTAACCGTGACCGGGCCGACGTAAGGAGGGATTTGCGTGACAGTTGCCATCACGACCACGCCCGGTCCGCCGGGTGTGAGCGAGACCTCCGATGGCGTGATCTCGATGTAGGCTCCGCCATCCGCGGCACCGTACGCCTTCACCGTGTACGGCGTCGACGACTTCGGTGCGACTGGTGGCGCGGTTCCGGTAACGGCAATCGGGTAAACTCCCTGGGCAATGCCGGCCGGAACGTTGATCTGCAGCCGCGCGGTGAACTCAGGACGCCCGGCCGCAGCGCCGACATACGCGCCCGTGATGCCCGCGGGCAGCGGGCCTACGCCGAGCGTCACGACGTTCGGTACGGGGATGACTTTGTTGGTCGCCGGGTCGACGCCAGAGCGACGCGTGTGGACCGCCCTGAAGTGGATCGACGCCGGTCCTCCGGCGAGAATCTTGATCTCGCTTGGAAGATCTCCAGCGATGAGGTAATCCGGTGGCGGGTCCCGTCCTGTCCGAAAACGGGAACGGAGCGGCAAGGTCGAATCCTAGAGGCGTTCTCAAAACTCGCGGAGACCAGCCGACGCGGTACTGGCTCTGCGATAGGCGACCCCGAGCAGACCTCTCCTGCAGACCATCCGTTCCGTCCAACTGGCGCGCCCGAACTCCTATGCGGCGTCGCGGTGGTAATAGCTGAGCAAGCCGCCCAATCGCTTACGACATCGCACCTTCTCGTGAGGACTGCCGACGCATTCTTCCGCTTCGAGCAACGCGTTCCCGAGCCCTTGATGGTTGCGCTCTCCGTGATAATGATGGATGAACTCAGCGACGGCACGGCGCAGCGATTGCTCACTGAAGAAGATCATCCGCTCCAAGCACTCGCTCTTGATCGACAAAACAAACCTTTCGACGTAAGCGTTCAGATTCGGCGAACGGTGCGGCAGCCGAATGACGTCCGTTCCGGCGTGCTCGAGCAAATCGCGAAACTCCGTGGTGAACTTCTTGTCGTGGTCCAGGATGAGGAATCGCTTGCCGCGCAGAAAGCCGTCGAATGGGTCGGTGAGATTCCGACCGACCTGCATCATGAACGGGCCATCCGGCCCCGGAGTGATTCCGGCAATGTGCACTTTTCGCGAAGACAGCTCGATGACGACGAGCACATAGTTAGGTCACGAGCCTGCGAACTGTGGCGACCTCGACGGTGAAGAAGTCGATCGCAGCAACGGTTTCCCAATGGGCGGCGAGAAACGTGCGCCACGGCGTCCGCTCACCTCGCTCCGGCGCGGGCTCGATGCCATGTTCTCGCAGAATATTGGCGATGGTGCTCCTGGCTACCGCGTCCTGTGCCAAAACTCGGCCCTTTTGAAATAGACCACAAATCAGCAGCTTAGACGCCCTTGGAATCCGCGCAGAATCGAGGGTATTTCGCGCCGCAGGGCTGGCTTCCGCGTCCTGTGCCAAAACTCGGCCTTTTTTGAAATAGGCCATAAATCAGCAACTTAGTGTCTGTGTTTACGACCGGGCCAAGGGCCGTGGGCTTTACAATCGTCTTGGGCGGGCGGGTCGTCACCATGCAGATGACCACCTAGTCGAGAGCGAATATCGAAGCGTGTTCCTGAAGCGGTTTCCACGCTACGCCGGTCGAGCCCGCCGAGGGGCTACCGTCGCCGGCGACCATCTACGCGGCACGGCAGTAGTAGTTGAGAATGCCCCCAAGTCGCTCTCGCGACACGATGGGGCCAGCGTCATTCGCGCTTGCCGGCAGAGGTGTGAGGAGCTCGTTGCCGAGACCTTGGTGGTTCCGTTCTGTGTGATAGTGCACTACGTATTCGGTTACCGCTGTGCGCAGGTGTCGCTCACTGAGAGGTACGAAGCGGTCGAGACACTCTCGACGTATGGAGAGAACGAATCTTTCCGCATATGCGTTCAGATTCGGACTATTAGCGGGAAGGCGAAGGGGCTTCACGCCTGAATCTCTCAACAGCCCACGTACCGCCTCGGTGAATAGCGGGTCCCGGTCGTGGATGAGGTATCGCTTGCCAAGGAGGAAACCATCCCACATGTCAGTGAGGTTTCTTGCCACCTGCTTCATCCACTCCCCGTTGGGGTCCGACGTTATCCAGGGCAGTACACCGATGCACACGCAGCGAGTGGCGATATCGATGACAAACAGGACATGGTAGCGGACGAGCCCGAACGGGTTCACAACCTCGACGATGAACAGGTCTGTCGCAGCGATGGCGCCCCAATGAGCCTTGATGAAGGTGCTCCACGACATGCTCCTGCCCCGCTCCGGCGCAGGAGCGATACCGTGCTCGGCGAGGAGCCTCTTGATAGTGTTGCGTCCGAGTTCATGTCCTAGGTTCTTGAGTGCGCCTCGCAGGCGCGTATATCCCCACGTCGGGTTCTCCCGCGCCACGCGCACAATGAGCTCACGGATGTCCTTCGCCGTCGGAGGTCGGCCTGGACTCCGGTTCTTGCTGCCATCGTACTTGGCTGCGATGAGGTGGCGGTACCAGCGCAGAAGCGTAGCGGGTGTGGCAACGGACGCAATCTGGGCCAGCGCCTCGCGGCCCAAAGCCTGGGCCTTGACGGCGAGCCTGCGCCGCTCGTCGTCCGAGAGACTGAGACGCTTGCCCCGAAGCCCGGCTCGGAGCACACGGTTCTCCTCTTGCTGGTAGTCGATCACATCCTGCTGCTGGCGGTTGACCCAGCCAGCTAGAACGAGCAGTAGGAATTGCACGTGGTACGTCATCATGGAGCTGAAGATAACACCCTCGGGCTAGACGATTGTAAAGCCTACGGCCCTTGGCCCCGGCGCAAACACAGACACTAAGCTGCTGATTTATGGCCTATTTCAAAAGGGCCGAGTTTTGGCACAGGACGGGGTACGATGCGCTAGATGCGCAGAGGAAAGCAGGCCTGAATAAGATCGGCAAATTCGATAGGGATTTGGGTCGCTTCGTTATCCATCGGCTTGAGGGCGACGTGCTGCGGCATGAAGACTGGGGCCACATAGCGATTCTGGACAACAGCGCCATCGTCGTCGACGGACGCACTCTGCCTGGCGAGGCCAGAAGCCCGAACGCGGCCACGTTCGGGTGGGCCAAAAAACGATACGTTGAAAAAGAGATGCAGAGGTTCAAAGACAACATTTACAAGCAGCCGGACATGTCGTCTCAGGAGCGCGCGACCGCCGTTCAAGAGTTCAGGAGAACGATCGAACAGACGTTCGATGGATTCAGCCGCGCTCGGAAATACGAGATAATGATGCGAGAGGCATACGGACTGGAGGAGTGATGGCTGAACCGTACGGCCAGGATCTTGTGGAGCGGGCCTATTTGTCACGGCTCCATGCGATGCTGGTGAACTCCGGATATCGAGGACAGTTCGCCGGCGTGGAGCCGGTCGACCGGCTGTTCGCGCTTTTGAGACGCTCGGACAGAGGGACGAAACTCGCCGACCAGTTTGTGTCCGTTTTCGGAGACGGCGGCAAACGGACCAGCGTGGCGACGATCAGAATCGCGGACGAGCGCGCGTACCAGGCGTGGGGGTTGCCAAACGTCTGGCCGACACGCCATACTGCCGTCATGGCACTTCCAAAACGCCTAATCAAGGACATCAAGGAAAATCGCGAGGAGTGGAGAGCGCGCCGGTTCGAGCGCTTTCTCCAGCCGATTGACGCGATCGTGCCGGTGGACCAAAACCACCCAAGTCCTGCTGACATCAACGCGGCAGCCCTGCGGATCGCAGCACAGGTGGACGCTCGGCACAAGAAAGGGGTCCATCAGATGGCGAAGCGTAAGACGCCACAAAAGACGGACAAGAAGTACGACCGCTTCGTCATGGACGTGCGGGAAATCGGCGACCCTGCGACTTCTCCTAGCCAGGCCGAGATCAACGCAAGCGTTGAGATCAATCTACGGAAGCAGGCGCTGGCGATCTTCGCCAAGGCCGAGAAGGCCAAGACGAAGGGCCGAAAGCTGACAGCCGACGACAAGCAGACGTACGATCACTTCGCCAAGCAGTACCCGCACCTCGTTACTGAGCGCCGTGCGGAGTTCCAGAAGCAGTTAGAGCGATTCATCCAGCCGGCCGAAGGCATCCGGCCCAACGGGGTGGGGCCGTCGCCGGCAGAGGTGGACGAGGCGGCGCGCCGAGCGCTGGAGAATTACAAGCGCAGTGGCAAAAAGAGTTCGTAAGTCGGACGACGACCGACGACCGACGGCAGAGGAGCAGAGACTACTGGAGCGGCTGACCGACTGGACGGCCGACACCGTCATAATCGCGAAGGCGTCCTGTGCCAAAACTGCGTATTCCAGCCATCGTGAACGCCGAATCCAGAGCAAGCTGAACAGCGAATCCGGTGAAGCCGAACGCTCATCGAAGCGATGAAGTGTTGGGTGACCTCCTTTCCACTGATTGAAAACGTGAACCTATCTTACCTGCGTGTTGTGTAGCAAGGGGCGGCAGGTCGGTGCCGGAGGGAGCGGGCGTAAGGAAAGACGCGAAGCGACCTTCCCGCTCCCGTAGGCAGCGACCTGCCGCGGCCGAACCCCGGGCGATGTGGGGCTGGTTTCGGGGGGTTGCTGGGGTATGGCCTGGCTCGAGAAGACGCTTCCTGAGGCATTCTCGCGCGTCGTTTTGGCGCCGCATCGTCTGGTACCCCGGGTTTGGCGGTTTCACCCGTTTTTATCGCATCGACGCTGTGGTCCCTCGCTCGCTCATGCATCGGCGTTGTCAAATGCCTTTGGCGCAGCCTTGGTCTTTCTCAGAGAAGCTCCTTTGAGAGTGATGCGGTGCGCGCTGTGGAGAATGCGATCGCAGATAGCGTCTGCCTGGTTTGGGTCGCCAATCGCTTCGTGCCACTGCTTGAGCGGAATCTGGGTCGCGATGAGTGTGGAGCCACGCTCGGCGCGGTCTTCGATGACCTCCATTAGATCCCGTCTCTCCGATTCTTTCAGCGGGTGAAGCAGCCAATCATCGATAGCCAGTAAGTCCAGCTTGGCGAGTTTCGTCAAAAGCCGGGCGTAGGAACCATCACCACGAGCGACCGCGAGCTCGTGGAGCAAGCGCGGTGCTCGCACGTAGCATCCGGTGAAGCCGCGACGACAGGCCCGCTCCACGAAGGCGCAAGCCAAGAACGATTTGCCAATCCCCGTCGGGCCGGTGATGAGCAGGTTATGGCGCTCACCGACAAAGCGGCAGTTGCCCAGGCTCAAGATCTGTTCGCGGTTTAAGCCTCGAGGCGCTTGGAAGTTCACGTTCTCCAAACATGCCGGATAGCGGAGCTTTGCCGCTCGCAGTCGTCGAGAAAGCTTACGCTGTTCGCGGGCGGTCCACTCGGCATCGACCAGGAGTCCCACACGTTCCTCGAAGCTCAGCTCCTTGTATTCGCTCGAGCTCAACTGGGTTTCGAACGCGGACACCAAGCCGAACAACTTCATGGCGTTCATCTTTTCTATCGTTTCGGGTGTCAGCATCGGGACTCTCCTCCTTCGTAGTGATCCGCGCCTCGGATGTTCTCGTGCTCCTCTCGCGGTTTCGCTTCGGCGTCCGATTCGAGCACCACACGATCCAGACCAGCCGAGAGAATGTTTTTCACCGTGCGATAGCTGTAAGAGCTCAAAGCTTCCGCTCGTGCGCAAGCGGCCTCGAGACGCTCACTGCCCCAGCGGCTGCCTAGTCGCATGACTCCCAGGCAAGAGCGAAATCCCTGCTCCGGGTGAGGCCGACTCTCTAGAATCCCCGCAACCAGCCTTCCCGTGGCGCGACCTGACTGCTCCGCCCAGTGGAGCAGCCGCGACGGCGTCCACTCCAGGTGCTCCCGATGCGAACGTGGCATATGCTCCGGGTTCGTGGAGTAGTGCCCCTTTCCTTTCTTGCGGGGATGCGACGCGACGCGCTTTCCCTTGAACAGGACCTCCACCACCGAGGCCGTCACCCGTGCCTCGACTTTCTCGTGAATGAGCTGATAGGGAACGCTGTACAAGTTGTTCTCCACCTCCACGTGGTAGTCGATGTTCACTCTGCACCGCTTCCACGTCGATAACTCGTAGCTCTCCTGCGGTAGCGGTTTCAGTACGGGCCGGTCTAGCCTTTCGTACAACTCCCGCCGACTCACACCGAGCTTCTGCATCGGACGCGCATTCAGGACCTCTAACTTCTCCCAGATGGCTTCGTTCAGTTCCGCCAGGCTGAAGAACGTGCGATGACGAAGCACCGCCAGGATCCAGCGCTGCGCCACCTGCACTGCCGACTCCACCTTCGCTTTGTCTTTCGGCTTGAACACCCGAGCCGGGACCACAACCGCACCGTAATGCGTCGCCATCTCTTCGTACGTCCGGTTGATCCCTGGCTCGTAACGGTCCACCAAATCCACGCCGCTCTTCAAGTTGTCCGGAACCCAGATCTCCGTACTGCCACCGAAGTAATCCGACATCCCCTTATGGGCCTTCGCCCACGATTCCAGCGACTGGTTCAGTGTCGCTTCGACGTAGGTGTAACTGCTCGCGCCCAACGTCCCGACGAACAGCTCCATTTCGACGAGCTCTCCCGTTTTCGGATCGCCGATGTGAGGCTTCTTCCCCGAAAAATAGACGAATGTCTTCTCGCCTGCTCGATGCCGTTGACGCATCGTCGGGTTCAGCTTCTTCTTCCACTGACCGTACAGCTCGCAATAACGGCTGTAGCCGTACGCTCCCGGCTTATTCTCCGCGTACTCCACCCACAGCTGCAGCAACGTCAGCTCTCGGTGACGCCTCAGCTCCTCGTGGATGTGGGCATAGTCCAGACCCGGCCGTGCGCCAGACGAGCCCGGCGGCGGAAACAGCCCTGCCTCCAGCTCCCCGTCCTGTGCCAAAACTCAGCCCTTTTGAAATAGCCTATAAATCAACAGCTTAGCGTCTGTGTTTGCGACCGTGCCAAGGGCTGTAGGCTCTACAATCGTCTTGGGTGGACGGGTCGTCACCATGCAGACGACCACCTGGTCGAGAGCGAATATCCAAGCGTGTTCCTGAAGCTGTGTTTCCACGCTACGCCGGTCGAGTCCATCGAGGGGCTACCGTCCCGACCACAATCTAGGCGGCACGGCAGTAGTAGTTGAGAATGCCTCCAAGTCGCTCTCGCGACACGATGGGGCCAACGTCCTTCGCGCTTGCCGGCAGAGGTATGATGAGCTCGTTGTCGATGCCTTGGTGGTTCCGTTCGGTGTGATAGTGCACGACGTATTCGGTTACCGCTGTCCGCAGGTGTCCCTCACTGAGAGGTACGAAGCGGTCGAGACATTCTCGACGTATGGAGAGAACGAATCTTTCCGCGTAGGCGTTCAGATTCGGACTATTAGCGGGAAGTCGGAGGGGCTTCACGCCTGAACCTCTCAACAGCCCACGTGCCTCTTCGGTGAATAGCGGGTCCCGGTCGTGGATGAGGTACCGCTTGCCAAGGAGGAAACCATCCCACATGTCAGTGAGGTTTCTTGCTACCTGCTTCATCCACTCTCCGTTGGGGTCCGAAGTTATCCCACCGATGCACACGCAGCGAGTGACGATATCGATGACAAACAGGACATGGTAGCGGACGAGCCCGAACGGGTTCACCACTTCGACGGTGAACAGGTCTGTCGCGGCGATAGCGCCCCCATGAACCTTGATGAAGGTGCTCCACGACATGCTCTTGCCCCTCTCCGGGGCAGGCGCGATATCGTGCTCGGCGAGGACCCTCTTGATGGTGTTGCGTCCGAGTTCATATCCGAGGTTCTTAAGTGCGCCCTGCAGGCGCGTATATCCCCACGTCGGGTTCTCCCGCGCCATGCGTACCATGAGCTCACGGATGTCCTTCGCCGTGGGAGGTCGGCCTGGGCTCCGGTTCTTACTGCCATCGTACTTGGCTGCGATGAGGCAGCGATACCAGCGCAGCAGCGTAGAGGGTGTGGCAACGGAGGCAATCTGGGCTAGCACATCACGGCCCAAGGCCTGGGCCTTGACGGCGAGCCTACGCCGGTCTTCGTCAGAGAGCCTGAGACGCTTGCCCCGAAGCCCGGCTCGGAGCACACGGTTCTCCTCTCGCAGGTAATCAATCACATCCTGCTGCTGGCGGTTGACCCAGCCAGCCACAACGAGCAGTAAGAACCGCACGTGGTACGTCATCATGGAGCTGAAGATAACACCCTCGGTCCAGACGATTGTAGAGCCTACAGCCCTTGGCCCGGTCGCAAAACACAGACGCTAAGCTGTTGATTTATAGGCTATTTCAAAAGGGCCTAGTTTTGGCACAGGACGGGGAACCCGAATCGCCGACATCGCCTCCGACACGCCCCAGAACTGGGGCTCGCCACAAGTCGATGACGATCGAAACGGCCCGGCGCGCCAGTCTTGAGTTCGTTTGTGTTTTTGGACAGGACGCGCAAGCACCAGGCTTGTGCCTTCTATCTATTCATCCGCGCGCACCGAACTTGATTAGTCTCCGGTCTGCCGGCACCATGACGAGCTCGCTAATCTCGGCCATGACCCGGGTGTGATCCGCAAAAAAGAAGATCGCGTATCGACGGCCAGACAACCATGAGAGCGATGTCCTGCGAACTCGTCTTCACCTCGGTGGAGCTTCTGCACGCTTTCGCCGTCGGTTCATCGACGCAATAACGTTCTGGGAAAAGAACGCGTTGGTCGCCACGAGAACCTAGCTCCGTCAGGCGACGCGTGCCAACCGCGTGAGGTCAAAATACTCATGCGGCTTCCCGTTTGAAGCCGATATCTCAGTCGGGTCGATGCCGTCCCGTCATGGCCCTGCCAACCAGACTCCAGTTCGCGATCGCCGATTCTCCAGCGGCCGAACCGGCATGTGGGAATTCAGCGTATCTGCCAAGCAACAGCACGTCAATCAGGTACGAAATCAACCGCGCGTCCCTGTCGTCATCCGTCTTCTCGTACTGCCGACGGTCTCGATTCACGTCCGCCTGAATCATCCTCCAGGCGTCCCCATCTGCGGCGAAACGTACGACGTAAATGCAGAACCCGGTCCAACTCCGATGGAAGAACAACGCGTCATCCTTCCAGTAGATGAACCACTTGTCTTCCATGACCTCGGGTATCATTCCCTGGCGGATATGGTCCATTTCCTCACGCGAGAACACTCGGTCGAGCGTGACGGACGCTCTGCGCGCAGGCAGATCCTTGGTCTTCCATGCACTCGGGACCGCTGTTCTCACGTGCGTCCTCTTTTCGCTCCTTCCCACTCTGTGTCGATTTTGCCCGTCCCGGGACGTCCCAGTCCAGAGCCGCCTGTGATCCTCAAGAAAGAAGATCGCTTCGGCCTGCCTGTGTCGGCGTGCACACGAAGAGGTCCCTGAACGTCAGGCACCGCGTGGTCAGCCCAGCCAGCATCGACGGAAGAACTGCGCCTCTAGAAATCAGGCTCAAACTCCAGCACGCGAACGGGTTACGCGGAGGCCGCCAACATTTGACTGCGGAAGCACCCATCGGTGGCGTCGTCGGGTCGACCGGCGTGAAGCAGTCGATCACGCCAAGTCTATACCGCGCAATCAACGCTGGATTGATTTTTTGCGGAGCACAGCTCATCGGGAAAACCGGCTCGAGCGGATTCTTCAGCAACTCGTCTACCCGAAGCTGCTCATCCTCGACGAGCTTGGCTACCTCCCCCTCAATCGCAAGGAAGCCAGTCTCTTCTTCGGGCTTCTCGTCCGCCGTTACGAACGCGCTGGCCTCGTCGTCACCAGCAACAAGAGCTTCCTCGACTGGGGCGAGATCTTCAACGACCAGGTCTTGGTGACGGCCATTCTCGACCGGCTGCTCCACCGTGCCATAACCCGTGACGTCAAAATACTCATGCGGCTCCCCGATGGTAGAGACGTAGCAACCCGCCAAGCCGTTCACGGGAGCGTACCTTGCGCTCGGACTGAGGTAACTGGTCGCTGGCTGGCAACAGCAGCAGATCCTCCTTGCCTTGATGATTCCTCTCGTGGTGATGATAAGACGACCTACTCTCTAAAGCTCACGGATGTCCTTCGCCGTCGGAGGTCGGCCTGGGCTCCGGTTCTTGCTGCCATCGTACTTGGCTGCGATGAGGTGGCGGTACCAGCGCAGAAGCGTAGCGGGTGTGGCAACGGACGCAATCTGGGCCAGCGCCTCGCGGCCCAAAGCCTGGGCCTTGACCGCGAGCCTGCGCCGGTCGTCGTCCGCGAGACTGAGACGCTTGCCCCGAAGCCCGGCTCGGAGCACACGGTTCTCCTCTTGCAGGTAGTCGATCACATCCTGCTGCTGGCGGTTGGCCCAGCCAGCTAGAACGAGCAGTAGGAATTGCACGTGGTACGTCATCATGGATCTGAAGATAACACCCTCGGGCCAGACGATTGTAAAGCCTACGGCCCTTGGCCCGGTCGCAAACACAGACACTAAGCTGCTGATTTATGGCCTATTTCAAAAGGGCCGAGTTTTGGCACAGGACGGGATGATGCCGGGCCCTGCTGGGCTCGTGGAGGCTGAAGGACGGAGCGGCGCTTGGTAGCCGAGGCCGGCGAACTCCAGGGAGGCGTCGAACGGCATGACCCCATCGGCCTGTACCGGTGCGTGGCTGCGGATCAGGTTCCAGGTTGCAACGTCGTCGACATCGTCGAATCTGGCCCAGCGCAGCGCCACGCCGACCGACGTGCGCTCGCTCAACGAGTAATCGACGCCGGCCAGCAGTTGGAACCCGAAGATGTTCTTGCCCACCTTCGTATCCATGATGCTGGCGGTGCCTGCGGCGGCGCGTTTAGCGTCGGCCGGCCAGTCCGGGTCGAAGTCGATCTGCAAATACTCCGCCTCCGGTTTGCGGATGAACTGCGCGTAGTAGCTCAACTCCGTCACGGCCCACCCGATGCCAATGCCCGCGTATGGCGTCCAGTTGGATTCGTTGAGAAAGTCGTAGTACGCGTTGGCAAAGATCTGGTGCGCCTTGTAATCTCCAATCCTTTCGAAGGGCGGCTCGTCACTGCTCCACTCCGAGTTCTTGCCTTGAAGCGCCGTGCTGGTCGTGCCCCCAAGCGGCGACGTGTCGTCACCCATGTACCGGTAAAGGTATTCCACCTCGAACCGGAGCCTGCCGAACATGTAACCGACCGTCAAGCCGCTGACGAGACCGGTGCCCGGGTCGAACTCGTTGGATATGATTACCGCAGGCGTGTTGTCGCGGCACGCCGCATCGTCGACTGGCGGACTCACCGATGGCGGGTACAGGAGCACGTCGCAGCGCGTCGGGTGGTTGATCCCACCGAGAGATGAGGTCACGACGGAAGAGTTCGCGATGCCCATCTGAAGGCCAGCGTAAAGGCCAGCGCGATCTTGCTGGGCGCTGGCGGGGATACCGGCCAGCGCAACGCACGGCACGGCGACGAGGACGCCGCGCAGCAAAAAGTCAAGCTTGTTAGGTTTCAATCTGCTTTTACTCATGCGGCTAGGCCGCGATTCCTCATGCTCCAAACAGTACAGGACGGCAGCTAGATTGCCGCCGTGTGACCTGCCCCCTCGGTTAGTACCACGTTGTATCTCAGTCATTCGGTGTTGACAAGGGCTGGTTGAAGCCGGCAGAGCGGAGCCGGTTTCAACCAAATCGTTTCGGGCGCCGGCGGTCGGTTACCCTTAATTTGGGAATTATAACTAACGGTTGACAAAGCCTCCTGGATTGGGTCAGCGTGGGCTACCCATCGTCAAGGCGGATTCCGTCAACGGATTCGAGCCAAGCTGCGACACCTACCTGTTCAAGATGGAGGGGGAAATCGTTGCCGTCATTCCGAAGGCGAACGTTCTTTCTGTCGAGAAGGTCGCCTCGGACGACGACGACTGACCTCAACGTCACTCTTGCTGACAACGGTTTTAGCTCGGGCCTGCCGTCGGCGTAGAGGCCGCAGCAGAGCAAGGGCAAGATCCTCCGGCGTCGCGTCGCCGTAATCCGGTCGCTTTCGCATCGGCTATATTCTTCATTTCTTCCTACATTCTACCAAAATGAGTGACCGCGCCTCGTCGGGAGTGAGGCCAAGTTTTCCAAGGAAGGGAGGTTTGGATTTCAGTAGTATCTCCGCTGTTTCGTCGCAGGAATAGTTAAGATCCGAGGTCAAATACTTATAACACTTACCAATAAACTCCAGCGCTTTGCGCTCGCGCTCTCTTTTGTCAGCCTTCGCGAAGTCTTCATCGGTTTGCCTCCTATCAAACTCCCGATCTAGCTCGGCCATGTATTCCTCTAAGCCGGTTTTCCGTTTCACCTTCGTATCCTCCTGGAATCAGGTCTTATCTACAATCCCGCTACGCTTCTAGCGTAAATACCTGTGCCTTCTATTTATTCATCCGCGCGCACCGAACTTGATTAGTCTCCGGTCTGCCGGGACCATGCTGGCATGATTTCGTCGTTTGTTCGCGCTCTCGTCTCTAGAGGACCTAGAATCAAGGCCGGGGCTACCGCGGCGCAGCGGGCTAGCACGTTCTGGTCCAGGTGCAGCCCGGGCCTGGACCCAGGTTTCCGCTCGGGAGCGTGGCATCCCCTTGCTGGACGGTATTTTCCCTGCGCGTACGGAGAACTCGAATCGCCGACATCGCCTCCGACCCCCAGATCTTGAGCTCGCCACGGGTTGATGACGATCGAAACGGCCCCGGCGCGCCGATCTTGAGTTCGTTTGTGTTTTTGGACACAACGCGCACGCTGCGTGCGATGTGGCGGGGGCTGGAAACGGACTTACGGTGCGGCTAGTGAGGCACTCCCACAGGAAACGGGGAGAAACAGATAGGCCGCGCCTACGGAGCACCGCGCCAGCCCTCGACCCTACCGAGATCGCCGTATCGACGCTACGTCCGCCGCTAACACGGAAGCACCCCTGGGAGAGTTGCACGCGTAGATGCCAAGTCTAATGTCAGTGGCGGCGGTCCCTGATCGCTCTGACCCATGTGTCCAAGGTGTTGATGTCTGCTTTTAATTCATCAGGCTCTGGCACGGGCACGTTCTCGGCGGGTGACTGGTCGTGTCCGGGAAGCCATCTCGATGACTTTGTCATTCCCGAATGAAAAATGGTTCTCCTGTCGTTTCGGGGGATCTGATTTGTGTTGGAGGGCATGGCCTATGGACGCTGCCGCGATTGTGGAAAACGCCGGAAACTCCGGGCGAGAGAGGCGTTTAGGGAAAGGTTGTGAGCACGTACAAACGTGGAGCGGCGTTTTCCACAATCGCTTGGAAAACGCTTCGCGTTTCCCACGAGCGCCCACAGGCCCCTCCTGATATATATACAAGAAAGATTAATTCATATGGAATAAGGAAGGGGGGGCTCGATTAGTGGAGGCTATGGAAAACGCCCTTCCAGGCTTCGAAGAGAACTCAGTCGTGAGCAAGGTCTGAACGACCAGAACCGTGGGGGCGTTTCCCACAGCCTCGTCTCCCGCTGAGGGGCAGTGGCATTTGGTGAGGCCCGTGGGTTGAGAGGGTAAGCCATGTGTAGATGCGCATCGGCGAGAACGCTAGAATCTTTTTTTCCGAAAGAGAAAAGAGCGTTCCCGCGATGCGCGTTACTACGTTAGTCAACAAGCTCATCGGATTGCAAGGCCTGTGGGTCCGAGGTTTCCACTTCCAGGCGGACAAAGCCAGAGTGGTGGTGGATGTAGTACCACGGAGGAGGAAGCCTCTGTGCGGGATTTGCGGACGAAAGGTCCGCAAGAACAAAGATCGCTACAATCGCTACTGGCGGCACTTGGACCTGTTCGGAGTCCGGACCTATCTTCGCTACTCGATCCGACGAGTGGTATGTCGGCGGTGTGGAGTGGTCAGAGAAAAGGTGCCTTGGGCAGACAAGGGAAGCCGCTTTACCAAAAGCTTCGAACAAGAGGTAGCGTGGCTGGCACAGAGGACGGACGTCAGCGCCGTAGCGAACTATTTCCGAGTGACGTGGCGTTCGGTGCGACGGATCATCCAGCGAGTGGTTGCCGAGCAGCGGGATGAGCGGCGCGAGCTCGATGGATTGCGGGTGATTGGGATGGACGAGATCAGCTACCGCAAACGCCACAAGTACTTAACAGTGGTAATAGACCATCTCAGCGGCCGGGTCGTCTGAGCGGGAAAGGAGCGCAAGGCCAAGACGCTGCTGCGGTTTTTCCGCAAGCTCGGACAGCCGCGGAGCTCGAAGCGGTCAGCATGGACATGCACAAAGAGCCGCGGAGCTCGAAGCGGTCAGCATGGACATGTGGGAGCCGTACATAACTGTCGTCGGCAAAAAGGCTCCTCAGGCACGGGTGATCTTTGACCGCTTCCACATCGTCAAGCATCTGAACGAGGCCGTGGATAAGACCCGGCGCGAGCTGGTGCGCGAGCTCAAAGGGACTGCCCGGCGCAACCTCAAGAACACCAAGTTTCCCCTTCTCAAGGCCAAACACAACCGCAGCGCGAAAGACAAACGGGTGCTCCGCGAGCAGGTGCGAGCTAATCGTCGCCTCTACCGCGCCATGCTTCTGCGCGACGACTTCATGGACCTCTACACCTACAAAACCGAGACATGGGCCAAGAAGTTTCTCCGAGGATGGCTGCGGCGCGCTATGAGCTCGAGGATAGAGCCCGTCAAACGCGCGGCGAAGATGATCCGCAGCCACTTCGATGGCGTCATCGCGTGGGTCACGTGGAGACTCAGCAACGGCCGACTCGAAGGAATGAACAACAAAATCCGGCTGCTGAGCCACCGCAGCTTTGGACTCCACTCTGCCGAAGCTCTCATCAGTCTCGTCTACCTAAACTGTGGCGGTCTCACCCTCGAGAGGATCCACTGAAATGGCAGGAGAGGCTGAAAAATAGCGCAGTCGTCTTTCGTGATATCAGATAGGTGCTTTATTTGTTGGGTTTGGATGGTACGTCGGTAACGCTGCACGACGCCACCGAGCATTATTTCTTCCAGAGCGCGTTCCCACGCTTCTCGAAGCAGGCCGTAAACATATTTGGCTTCGTGGTCGTAGCGGTCGCGATGGGCAGTCCGGAAGAGCTTTTCAGCATCCTGCCACTTCTTGTTAAGAGTCCCGATCCGAGCTTTGACGTTCATCGCGATCCACGGAAGATCCGAAGAGGACATACCAGCGCCGAGGTGTTCTCTACGCAGGTACTGGTGCTGAGGCTGTGTACCCACCTCGTCGGCGTTCGTGACCAGTGCAACTAGGAAGGTTACGTCGTGAGTGAAGACAACGACTTGACGTAGCTTCGCTTCAGCAGTGAGACGCCTGGCAACGTTTTCTCGCCAGTTATGGTCAAGTGACGACACGGGATCATCGAAGAGGATTGCCGAGCGATCCGAGGAGGTGCTGAGTTCGGCGAAGAACGCGGCGATCGATAGTGTGCGGGCTTCCCCCTCACTTACGACGCGCGGGAGTTCGACGCCTGTGGCGCGCTTCAGGACGAGTTTGTGATAAAGGGCACCCCTTACCCCTCCGGCCTCCTGAAGGTTCACCTCCAGGTGTGTAAATTTGAAGTTCGCTAATTCATCCTGAAAGCAGGTGTTTGGTGACAGCAGCTTTGGTAACCTCGCTGCTTTTTAGCGTAATGGCCCTCGTATTGGTGTCTTTTCGACAGAGTTCATAGGCGGCAAGTTTCATTTGCCTTTCGATCTCATTCAAGACGGTGTCGATGTTGTTGCCAAGCGTCGCTCTGTCCTCAAGCTCTCGTAGGTCTTTAAGGAGTCGGTCTTTCACGTATGGATCGACGCTCTTGAGGACTTCTGTTGCGCGTTCGCGCAAGCTGTTGGCTGCGGCGCTTACGCTGGTCGGATCTAAAGTGAGAACGGGAAGGTTGTTTGGAACAGGCCTCCCCTCAGCAAGCGCGGTCAGGGCCTGCGCTCGTCGATCCTCGGTGGCAGACAGGCCATCCTCCATAGAGGCAGCAAGCTGCCCAGTGTCGATCTGGAGTTCTTCGAGCGTCATGGCGGTTGTGCGACCCCTGACAACGACGCTGTCGATGGACTGATGTAGGTCGCCGTAGTCTGAGATTGCTCGATCGAGTTTTTGCTGGAGAGTGGAGTTGACAGAGTCCGCGAATTGCTGCAGCCGCTCGGGAGCGCCGTTGCGGAGAGCCTGTTGGCAGAGCAGACATTTAGCGTCGGTAACGGGGAACTGTTTGTCCGGATAGACCTCCGCAGTAGAAAAATGCCGGGCTGCTTCCCACATGGCGCGCCACAGGTCCGACCCACTGCCGGGGAGCAGTCCAGCAGAGAAGGTCTTGGTGTGGAGAGTCTCCACAGCGTTCCGAAAGCTCTCAACCATATCCCGAGCCTCAAAGACGGAATTGATGGTCACATCCGAGAGAACCGTTGTGAGATTCTCAAGGTCGGAAGTAAGCGTGTCGAGCCGCTGTGCACGGAGGGTCAGAGCCCTCGCTGTTTTCTTGGGATCACCGGACTCAAGGTCCTTCAATCGGAGCCGGAGCTGACCCTGGCGTTCCTTCTCGGCTTCAGAGAGGTTTGCTAGCATCCTGACGTCGTCGGGTTTGGTTAAGGACGACAGGTGAGACACAAGCTCGTAGGTGGCTGTTCCCTCCGACAACTTGGGAAGGTCGGTCGGCTTTTCCAGTAATGATCGTTCCTTCTCGATGGATGTCCTGACGTCCTCGCAAGCTTTGGATAGCTTGTCGAAGATATCCAGGCCAAAAGGCCGGAATGCCACGTCAGTTTTCTCACGCAAGTAAACCGAGGCGCAATGGCGATCGAAGACGCTGACGTTGCCAAGAGCATGTTGCGCGACATCTCGGTCACTCCACTCCTGGGATTTTTCTTTATCGCCTACCTTGAACCGGATGGTTGCCGACGGGCGACCTGGGGTCGAGGTGGCCAAGACGTTGCCGAGAATCTCCTCGGCTCCGCGGGCACGGCAAGCACGTTTCAGGATTCGGGTATAGCCGGATTTCCCCGCAGCGTTGGCCCTCTGTGCCAACCTCCTTGAGACACTTTGCCCCTTGAAATTAGTGTAGAGGGCGGAGGAGGATCATGAATGACTACGTTGATTGAGAGAATGACCCCGGCGGGATCGGAAGGAGCCCGTAGGGCGACTGCAGATCGCGCCGGCCGCGATGCGGCAGGGGTCCCGGATCCCGAAGTGAGTGAGCAAGCGAAGCGTCGACGCTTTACCGCAGAGTACAAGCTGCGGATAGTGCGCGAGGCCGATGCTTGCAAGGGTGACGGGGATGTTGCGGCTCTTCTGCGTCGAGAGGGACTGTACTCGTCGCATCTTTCGAGTTGGCGTCGCCAACGTGACAAGATTGCCAAGGCGGGGTTGACATCGAGGAAGCGAGGACGGAAGGCGAAGGCAGAGGATCCACGGGTCAAGGAGCTCGAGCGCGAGAACGCGCGATTGAAGCATCGCCTGGCTCGGGTGGAGACGATGCTAGAGATCCAAAAAAAAACCTCCGAACTTCTGGGGATCCCCCTGAATCCACCAGACAGCGACGAGAACGATTGATGGTGGCGGCCGAGGAGCTGGCGGGACGAATTGGACAGACGGCGGAAGCCTGCGAGGCCCTTGGAATAGCTCGCTCCACGTTGTATCGCAGGCGCCAGACGGTGACGTCCAATGCGAAACGCCGCCCTCGGTCGCACCGAGCCCTCGATGTGACCGAACGTGAGCTGGTTCTCGGTGCCTTGCACTCCGAGCGGTTCGTCGACAAGGCGCCCGCTCAGGTGTGGGCCACGCTCCTGGACGAGGGAATCTACTACTGCTCGATCCGCACGATGTATCGGATTCTGGCGGAGAACGGAGAGGTCCGAGAGCGCCGGAACCAGCTGCGACATCCGAATTATCAAAAGCCGGAGCTGCTGGCCGAAGCGCCGAACCAGGTTTGGTCGTGGGATATCACCAAGCTGCGTGGCCCCGTCAAGTGGACCTACTACTACCTCTACGTGATTCTGGACATCTTCTCCCGTTACGTGACCGGGTGGATGTTGGCTCGACGAGAAAGCGCTGAGCTCGCTCGTCGTCTCATCAGCGAGAGCTGCCGCAAACAGAACATCGAACCAGACCAGCTCACCATCCACGCCGACCGTGGCAGCTCGATGCGAAGCAAGTCCGTAGCTATGCTCCTGGCTGACCTCGGCGTTACCAAGACCCACTCCAGACCTTACGTCTCGAACGATAACCCCTACTCCGAGTCCCAGTTCAAGACTCTGAAGTATTGCCCTCAGTTTCCGAGCCGTTTTGGTTCCATCGAAGACGGCCGGCTGTTCTGCGGCGGCTTCCTCGACTACTACAATCACGAACGCCGGCACTCGGGAATCGGCCTCATGACACCGGCCGCCGTTCACGATGGTCTCGCGGAACAGCTCACCACTGCCCGGCGCCAAATCCTCCTCGAAGCTCATCGGGCTCATCCCGAACGCTTCGTTCGCGGAATGCCACAGCCCCCCGTTTTGCCTCCTCAGGCCTGGATCAACCCGCCGCCGGAGAAAACGACGCGCCAGGAGGCCGCCGGAGCCACTTTCTCAAGGTGGTCCACACCTGGGGTACCCCCGGATTCAGGCCAACGCGACCAGATCTCGCCGCACGCAGGCGGTGACCGCCCCGGGCCCACGAGTCTTACTGCATTGATTGAGGCTCACTAAATGCAGTCCGCGGGTGTCTCAAAGTTGTTGACACGTTCCGTGGCGCCATAGACGATCGTTAATCCCGGCCCGAATTCGATGGTCTGTTCCGATGCGAGAGCGTTAACACCGACGTGGTGGGTGATGGACGACAACGTAACGACATTGAGGGTCGGATCAGGAGTGGGAATATGCCTCTGCTGCAACGGATCAGAAAGGTGTTTGGCGGAGAGCCCGTAGGTTGCTTTGCAGATCTCGGTAAGCTCGACCACATCGTAATCAGAAAGTGAACCGTGCACCACCAGACGTCTTAGGGCGTCACGCTGCCAGGTCGGCAGACTCGAAGACCACCTAAGAATCTCATTGAGTACATTCATGCGTGGACACCTCGCCTGTTATTGAATGACGCCGCATACCATGGTAGAGGATGCATCCCTAGGTCCTTGGAAAAAGAACAGCACACCGCCGCTTCGTCATCAAGATATCAGAACAAGCGGCGAGCATGCCTGAGCCCGGAGGCCACCCGAAAGGCCCAAAATCGAGGCCGGGGCTAACGCGGCGTAGCTGGCCTAGCACGTTCTGGTCCAGGTGGGTCTGGGTGAACCGCCCCGGGTTTGAACCGCCCCGGGTTTCCCGGAGACTCCAACTCTTGAGAGGATGGAGTCATGACAAGACGAAGCAGGTATTCACCGGAGGTAAAAGAGCGCGCAGTGCGGATGGTTTTCGACCAGCAGGCTCAGCACGAATCTCAGTGGTCAGCGATCTCATCGATTGCGTCGAAGATTGACTGTACGCGGGAAACGCTACGCACGTGGGTGCGGCGAGCAGAGCGTGATGCTGGGAAACGAGCGGGACTGACGACGGACGAGCGTCAGCGGCTGAAGGAGCTTGAGCGAGAGAACCGTGAGCTAAAGCGGGCGAACGAGATCCTTCGCAAGGCGTCGGCGTTTTTCGCCCAGGCGGAGCTCGACCGCCGACCGAGGTGAATGTGTTGTTCGTGGACGCAAACCGTGAAAATTACGGGGACGCGCCGATCTGCCGGATGCTTCCGATCGCCCCGTCGACCTATTACGAGCAGAAAGCGCGAGAGAAGGACCCAAGCCGCCTGCCAGCGAGAGCGAAGCGCGACGTCCAACTCCGCGGCGAGATTCGTCGTGTACGGCAAGAGAACTTTGACGTGTATGGCGTGCGCAAGGTCTGGCGTCAGCTGTGCCGTGAGGGCCGCGACGTGGCTCGATGCACGGTGGCCCGTCTGATGCGTGAAATGGGTCTCCAGGGCGCGGTCCGTGGACGTCGATTCAAGACGACGAAGCCGGATTCGAGCGGCGCTCGCCCGATGGACCTCGTGGAGCGCGACTTCAACGCCACACGCCCGAACGAGCTCTGGGTTTCGGACCTGACCTACATTGCCACGTGGCGCGGCTTCGTGTATGTCGCCTTCGTCATCGACGTCTTCGCTCGACTCAGCGTCGGTTGGCGAGCGACGACATCGTTGACTGCCGGCATCGCTCTCGATGCGTTGGAGCAGGCGCTGCACGAGCGCCGACTAAACCCAGAAGATCCATTGGTGCATCACAGCGATCGCGGCGTGCAGTACGTCTCGATCCGTTACACCGAGCGGCTCGCCGAGGCGGGCATTGAGCCGTCCGTCGGCAGCCGAGGCGACTCTTACGATAACGCTTTGGCTGAATCCATCATCGGCCTCTACAAGACCGAGGTGATCCGTCGACGTGGGCCCTGGCGTGGTCTCGAAGACGTTGAGTTCGCCACCCTCGAGTGGGTCCATTGGTACAACACGCAACGACTCTTGGAGCCGATCGGAAATGTCTCCCCCGTCGAGTACGAGATGAACTGCTATCGGTCGCAGGAAGGCTCGCTAGAGATGGCGAGACTCAACTAAAACAGTCTCCGGAAAACCCGGGGCGGTTCAGTCACCCTGGGCATGGTGTTTCATCTGTCATCTAGGCAGAGCGAGGGATTGCTGCGGTCGTTGTTCGCTCTGATGAAGCTAGACAATGATGTGCCCGGTCACACCACGATTTCGAGGCGCAAGGCGAAGCTGGGTAAGGTCCCCTTCTACCAAGACAAGCAGAAGACGCCGTTGCACATCTTGATCGACAGCAGCGGTCTCGCTGCCCACGCCGGCCAGCTGCGCAGAGCACCAAAGAGCAGGGACTATCGCAAGCTCCATCTGTGTGTCGACGAGCAGACTGGCGAAGTCGTCGCCGGCGAGCTGACGAGCAAAAGAGCCCGCGATTCATCGCGGGTTGCATCGCTTGTCGGACAGATCGACAGTCCCATCTCATCGGCCAGAGCTGACACCGCATACGACGCCGGCGGCGTCTATGAGGCAATCGAGAATCACAGCGCTCATTGCTCGCCGAGGGTGCTGATACCGCCGCGCAAGGGCGCCCAGCTCGCATCGGGGCCGGCGAGCAGCCGACAGCGCAATCGCAACATTGCAGCACAAGCTCGGCTCGGCAAACGAAAGTGGCACACAGAATCGGGCTACAGCAAACGGAGCAAAGTCGAGACAACGTTCCATCGCTACAAGGCTATCGTGGGCTCAGCGATGCGAGCGAGAGGGTTGGCGGCACAGAGAGTCGAGGCAAGGATCGGGTGCAAGATTCTCAACACGATGACGGCGCTCGGGATGCCTGATAGCGAGATGATCGGATGATGGGAGTCGGGGCCAAGCGAGCTCTCGGCCTCTATCGGAGTTGTGCACCAAGGCAGCTGTGCTCCGCAAAAAGTCGATCCGGCGTTGATTGCGCGGTTTAGACCTGCCATGATCGGCTTGTGCCTTTCTATTTATTCATCCGCGCACCCCGAACTTGATCGGTCTCCGGTCTGTCGGGACCATGCCTGCATGATTTCGTCTTTTGTTCGCGCTCAGCCCTTGGCACGTCCGCAAACACAAGCACTAAGCTACTGATTTATGATCTATTTCAAAAAGGCCGAGTTTTGGCACAGGACGGGATCGAAGGCGTCATTTCGTTCTTGAAACGAGTCTTTGGTCTCGACCGATGCACATGGCGCTCATTGCCTTCTTTTAAATCGTACGTATGGGGTTCCATCATCACCTGCAATCTACTGGTGATGGCGAGACATCTATTAAGATAATAACTATTACTCTTCCGCTCCCATAGCCTTGGATTCCTGACGATTCGCCTCTCGTTTCGTCCAAGATTTTCATTCGCTCTCAACCCTACGAAGTTCCCTACCGAAACCGTATAATACCCACATCTTCGGTAGGCCTGTCGCACACCACAAGTTATGGTGTTTCTGGACAGGAACTAGTTAGGACAGCCCCTTACTTTATGTTCGTCGAAAACCACCGGCACAGAATGCTCTCGAACGGCTTGTCATGACCGATCAGATCGTCATCACAGAGAAATCCAGCCAGGCGAAGGATGTCCGCGCCGCCGTCGGGTCCCGCTATGGCGCCGTCCTTCCGGCCGAGGGTCACCTGCTCGACCTGTGCGAGCCGGAGGATGTGAACCCGGCCTGGAAACGCTGGTCCGCGGTACTGCTGAGGCCGGAGGAGCTCTACGGCACCAAACCGGCCTCGGGCGGCAACAAGGCGGCGAAGCTGAAGGCTATCCGCATGGCGCTGCGCACCGCCAAACGGGTCTGGCTCGCCACCGATTGCGACCGCGAGGGGCAGCTCATCGGCCAGGAAATTCTGGAGCATTGCGGCTATCGCGGAGAGGTTCTGCGGGTACTGTTCACCGCGCAGGACGCGCAAACCATCCGCGAGGCGTTCGGCCGCGCCCGGCCCAACAGCGACCATGCTCGCCTCTACGCCGCAGCTGTCGCGCGCAGGCAAGCCGATCAGATATACAACCTATCGCTGACTCGTACTGCGACCGTCACGCTTGGCCGGGGCGCGCGTGGCGTGATCGGGGTCGGCCGGGTCAAGACGCCGACCCTGGCGATTGCGTGCAAACGCGAGCTTGAAATCCGAGACTTCGTGCCGGTTCCGTATTACGAGGTGGTGGCCAGCGCGCATGTCGCGGGCGGCGCATTCCGAATGCGGCACGCGCCGAAGGCGCGCCTTCTCAAGCGCGAGGACGCCGAAGCAGTCGTGAACGCGGCTCGGAACTTCGAGAGTCGGCTCGGCGTTCGTGTCGAGGACAAGCGGCAACGTCCGCCCAGGCTCCACGATCTGCCTTCGCTGCAGAAGCTTTGCAGTGTCCGGTTCGGCTGGTCGGCTTCCAAAACCCTGGAGGTCGCGCAAGAACTCTATGACGGCGCGGGCAAAAAGATCCTGACCTATCCACGCGCGGAGGTGCGATACGTGCCGGAGAGGGCGATCGCGGATGTACCGAAGATTATCGCCGGGCTGCAAGCGGGAAAATCCTACGGTGCCATCCCCGTGCCGTCGCCACCGGTGATCCGCAAGGGACGGAACGGCGGCTTCCACGACAAGGGGCTTGAGGGCGCTAGCCATCACGCGGTCATTCTCAACGTCAACACGATTGAAGATCTGGGCGAGATCTGGCCCCGCCTGTCGGGTGACGAGAAGAAGCTGTTCGACGCCGTCGCGCGGTCGTACCTCGCATCGGTCATGTCCGATTACCGCTACCGGCAGACGACCGTGAGGCTGGATGTCTGCGGCTTCGAGTTTCGCGCCGTTGGTCGTCAACCCATCGAGCCCGGCTGGTGCGCCGCCTTCCCCGACTGGCGGCCCGCTGAAGAGAAGGGCGAGGCAGCGCAGGTGCTGCCCGCCCTCCACGACAAGGAGGCCGCGCGGTTGCTCGATCCGGAGATCGAGAAGAGGGAAACCCGTCCGCCGCAGCGCTACAAGGAAGGAACGCTGATCGAGGCAATGCAAAATGCCTGGCGGTTCGTCAAGGATGAGGTTTTGCGGGACCGCCTCAAGGAGGCCAAGGGGATCGGCACACCGGCGACCCGGGCAGAGATCATCGCCGGGCTCAGAAAACAGGGATTCTTAACGACACAGGGAAAGAACATCGTACCGACCGACCGGGGGCTGGCACTGTTCGGGGTTCTCGAACGCGCCGACCCGTCGCTCGTCGATCCGGGCGTGACTGCAGAGCTCGAATGCCTGCTCGACGATGTGGTGACCGGCAGGCAGGAGATGATGGGCGCGATCGGCGCGGTGTGCGATGCCGCCCGGCGTATCATCGACAGGCTCGGTGACGACGTCATTGCCGGGAAGGCGTTTGAACTGGGGGAAGCCCTCGGTGTCGGGAACGGCGGAGAGCGGCCGCCGACGGCGGCAATGAAGCGGTTTGCTGCCTCAATCGCTCGGCGCAAGGGCATCAAGCCACCGGCGGGATATACGAAATCGGGGGCGATCTGCCGGGCGTTCTTGGATCTACATGCGTCAAAGCGAATGGCTCGGGATACAGGTAGGGAACCCACAGGGGCGACGGGGTCCAGACCGGCTAGTCCGGCACAGGTGTCGTTTGCCGAGGCGATCGCGCGGGAGAAGGGCATCGCTGTTTCCGACGAGACCAGGGTCTGTTCAGCTGAAATGTCAAAGTGGATTGATGCGAACCGGCAGCCGAAGCCTGCAAAAGGCCGTAAGACGCCCGTATCCAAAACGCGCGGGCCAAAAGCGAAGGGAAAGACAGCACGGGCGAGAACGCCACGGAAGGAGAAATCGGTAAACGCTGCAGACGGAACGGCGCAATCAGGCCAGTCCCAGACAGATTCGGGGATGGGCACGCCATTGCAGATTCCTTACGGCAACAAGGAGGTTGCGCTCCAACTCGGCGCGCGCTACTCGGCGCGCGGCTGGTATGCGCCGCCCGGCGTCGATCTTGTGGCATTCCGCAAGCGCGGGTGGCTGTGACGTTGGGGGGTACTTTCGAGTGAACGAACGATTTCGGTCACTCCCCGATGACCTCCGCCCACGCGGGCGGTGCCATTGCTGTCAACTTGAACCGAGGTGTCTGTCAGACTAGCCGAATGAAAAGCACCTGGCGCGCCATCGGCTCGGTGCCGCGACCACGATCCCGTCCCGTCCTGTGCCAAAACTCGGCCCTTTTGAAATGGGAATTATATACTAGTTTACACTTGACCCCTGCCATAGCTTTGTGTATACTACTCCAGTAAATAGGGAGTAGATAAATGGCACATAAAGCACCCGGCAAGCACTACCGCGAAGGGCTCTCTCTCGTAGAACTAACGCGCCTCTTCCCCGATGACGCAGCTGCGGAGCGGTGGTTCGTCGCCCAGAGATGGCCGGATGGTGTTTCCTGCCCTCTTTGCGGTGGGACCGATCGCGTCAAGGAGCGCAAGAACAGGAAGCCGTCCCCCTACCACTGCGGAGACTGCCGACAGTACTTCAGCGTCAAGACGGGTTCGCTGATGCACAACTCCCCACTGGGCTGCCAGACCTGGGCCATCGCCATTTACCTTTTGACGACAAACCTCAAGGGCGTTTCGAGCATGAAGCTGCACCGAGATCTCAAAGTCACACAGAAGACCGCGTGGTTTCTGGCTCACCGGATTCGTGACAACTTCCAAGGGCAACACAGTTCCTTCGCTGGCCCCGTCGAGGTTGACGAGACATTCATCGGTGGCAAGGCCAAGAACATGCACGCGCACAAGCGCGAGCAAGTCATCAAGGGACGCGGGTCCGTCGGCAAGACCGCCGTCGGCGGCGCGAAGGACCGTCAGACTAATCGCGTGAGCGCCGCTGTCGTCGAGAACGTAGACCAGCCTACACTCCAGGGCTTCGTAGCCGAGAACGTCAAGCCTGGCGCAAAGGTGTACACCGATGATCACGGCGGCTACGATGGGCTGCCGAACCACGAGACGGTCAGACACTCAGTGAAGGAGTACGTCAACAGACAGGCGCATACGAATGGGATCGAGTCATTCTGGGCCATGCTCAAACGTGGCTACTACGGCACCTACCACCGGATGAGCCCGAAGCACCTTGGCCGCTACGTCAACGAGTTTGCCGGACGGCACGTTTGACAGCCCATCGGCCGGGCTGTATTGCATGGTACGGAGGTGGAATCATGAACAGAGCCGGTGGAGTCCTCTCGATCCTTGGTGGGGCGGCTGCAATCGTTGTGGCGGTTGCAGCAGGACCTTGTGCCCGCATAACCGATGTACGGGACGATATGCGAGTCCTTGGTACGAAGGTGGACAGGCTGAATGAAAAGCTAGATACCAAGGCGGACAGCAAAGACATACGGGCTCTTGGTTCGCATCTGGACAGACTATCTGGGAAGATCGACGTAGTACTGGACACGGTTAAGGAGCTACCATGAAGGAGAAGGAATCGAAACCAAAGCGCGGGCGGCCGCCCAGCAGCAAGTACAACGAGCAAATCCACATCGACGCTACGCCAGAACAAGTAGCGCGGTTGCTATTCGTAGGTAGGCCGAAGTCCTTAGCAGAGTGGAAACGAGAGAAGAAGATCGCGCCGTGAGGGGGTTTGTGTAAACTAGTATATAATTCCCTTTGAAATAGGCCATAAATCAGCAACTTAGTGTCTGTGTTTGCGACCGGGCCAAGGGCCGTGGGCTTTACAATCGTCTTGGGCGGGCGGGTCGTCACCATGCAGATGACCACCTAGTCGAGAGCGAATATCGAAGCGTGTTCCTGAAGCGGTTTCCACGCTACGCCGGTCGAGCCCGCCGAGGGGCTACCGTCGCCGGCGACCATCTACGCGGCACGGCAGTAGTAGTTGAGAATGCCCACAAGTCGCTCTCGCGACACGATGGGGCCAGCGTCATTCGCGCTTGCCGGCAGAGGTGTGATGAGCTCGTTGCCGAGACCTTGGTGGTTCCGTTCTGTGTGATAGTGCACTACGTATTCGGTTACCGCTGTGCGCAGGTGTCGCTCACTGAGAGGTACGAAGCGGTCGAGACACTCTCGACGTATGGAGAGAACGAATCTTTCCGCATATGCGTTCAGATTCGGACTATTAGCGGGAAGGCGAAGGGGCTTCACGCCTGAATCTCTCAACAGCCCACGTACCGCCTCGGTGAATAGCGGGTCCCGGTCGTGGATGAGGTATCGCTTGCCAAGGAGGAAACCATCCCACATGTCAGTGAGGTTTCTTACCACCTGCTTCATCCACTCCCCGTTGGGGTCCGACGTTATCCCACCGATGCACACGCAGCGAGTGGCGATATCGATGACAAACAGGACATGGTAGCGGACGAGCCCGAACGGGTTCACAACCTCGACGGTGAACAGGTCTGTCGCAGCGATGGCGCCCCAATGAGCCTTGATGAAGGTGCTCCACGACATGCTCCTGCCCCGCTCCGGCGCAGGAGCGATACCGTGCTCGGCGAGGATCCTCTTGATAGTGTTGCGTCCGAGTTCATGTCCTAGGTTCTTGAGTGCGCCTCGCAGGCGCGTATATCCCCACGTCGGGTTCTCCCGCGCCACGCGCACAATGAGCTCACGGATGTCCTTCGCCGTCGGAGGTCGGCCTGGACTCCGGTTCTTGCTGCCATCGTAGTTGGCTGCAATGAGGTGGCGGTACCAGCGCAGAAGCGTAGCGGGTGTGGCAACGGACGCAATCTGGGCCAGCGCCTCGCGGCCCAAAGCCTGGGCCTTGACGGCGAGCCTGCGCCGGTCGTCGTCCGAGAGACTGAGACGCTTGCCCCGAAGCCCGGCTCGGAGCACACGGTTCTCCTCTTGCAGGTAGTCGATCACATCCTGCTGCTGGCGGTTGACCCAGCCAGCTAGAACGAGCAGTAGGAATTGCACGTGGTACGTCATCATGGATCTGAAGATAACACCCTCGGGCCAGACGATTGTAAAGCCTACGGCCCTTGGCCCCGGCGCAAACACAGACACTAAGCTGCTGATTTATGGCCTATTTCAAAAGGGCCGAGTTTTGGCACAGGACGGGGTCCAGAATCGAGGCCAAGCTACCACAGCGTAGCGGGCTAGCACGTTCTGGCCCAGGTGGGCCTAGGCCTCCTTGATGTCCTTACTTGCCTCGGATTCGGCCTCAATCAAGGGTCCGGCAATGCTTGAGAGCATATCCCGTTCATCGTCGTTCCCCTGCCCGTTCCTGATGGCCTTGAGCCGCTCCGTCACGCTACCCCTGGTGGCCCTCCGTCGCCGTTCGGAGGTCGGCCTGGACAAGTAGTAGAAGCGACTACTACTGTGAATAAATCAACCGGAATAAGAACCCGCAAGAAGCACGGAACCGTATCAAGCCGTGGCGGTAGCACTCAAACACGTCGGAGGTCCTCGGCTACGGCTTCTTTCCGACGTTGATGATTATTGCCTTGGGGGTCTTGTCTCGTAGCTGTTCGGTCCGGCTCGATCGGCAGGGAATTCCTGCGGCGGTGAGAACCCTGCTTAGGATCAATAGGGCAGCCTCCGCCTCGCTGTTATCCGGCCCGACGAACGCGGTCACGCCGGAGTCGTGTGCCGTTCCGGCAGTGTTTCCGGCGGCGTCGACAACGATAGCGCTGATCTGGGACGGCACTCTAAGCCATCCGGCCGACTTCAGCACGGCGTCAAGAGTTCGAAGGAGTGCCAACGGCTCCGGGTCTGCAAACACAGAGAAGCCGAAATTTTGTCCCGCGAACTCCTTCAGTGCGGCGATGATCTTGTCTTGGTCCTCCGGCGCTATGGTCCTAGTCCCCTGGATCTTTGATTACTATACAAAGTTAGGCTTTTCGCCAGCCCATAAGATTCATAAGATTCATGCACTTAGAATGGTTTCGGCAAGCTCTGCTTTATCTAGTTTGTTCTGATACAGGGGACTAGGCTCCTTGAGCTTCGCAAGCTCTAGCCGTGCCTGCGAGGCAACGACATTCGCCTCCGCGGCGCGGGCCTCGGCAGCAGCGACCTGGGACTCCAGTTCCGCTCGCGCGAGGCGCTCGGATTCTGCGATCTTCATCGCCTCGGCGGCTTCGGCCTGCGCGGCGGTTATCTTGATCGTGGACTCGGTCCGGTACTTTTCCAACTCGCGGTCTTTGGCGGCGTTGACCCGCGCGGACAAATGGTAAATCACAAACGTCATGCCGGCGACGAGCAACAGGCACACTATGTAGGCTATGTTTGCCCACTGTAGAAGCTTATCGAGGGCCAAATGACCTCCACTTAGGCTGCTCAAAAGAGCGTTATACTTTGACAATACTCGCAGATCCTACCGTACACATTGACTAGCGACCCGCAGGAGGCCTTGCGGCACCGGTTATGAGAGCTGGCGGCCGTACTGGGCTTGATCCGGTTTCGTAGACGGTTTAGTTACCCGCCAACCTTTTGATAGGCCCGTTCAAGTAGCGGCTTCACGAGTTCGAGATCGCTCTGGCTCTTGACCGACAGCTCAAATGCGTTGTGCCCGATGTTTGTCACGTCTCGGGCGAGTTTCTTGGGTACATCCACCTTCTTGGGATCGAGCTTGACGTAAAGGCGTACGCTGGCCTTATGGATCCTCATGGTCACGAAGTTCTGGGAGATCTTGTAGGCGATGAAGGACTTCTTTGGGATTTCGTTAACCGCTGGGTCGAGTCCAAGAACAAACCTCTGGATCGATCGCGCCAGCTCTTTCATCGGGGCTGGTTTGTCCTTGAAGTGCTGCTCAACAGTGTAGGAACCGGTCTTGCGCGATATGGCAGCTTTCTGGCCTGCCGTCAGCGTGCTTCCGGACGGTAAACCAGATGGGGAAGTAGTGATGGACTTCTGGAAGACCTCTTCGAGATAGAGCGAACTGTTCTCGAAGAATCGATAGGTCCAAAGCTCCAGATTCGCTCCCATGACCTGAACAGCGTGCAAGTCGTACTTCTTGTAGTTCGGGGCGAGGCAGATGACTCGAATATCGGACCAATCCACCTCGACCTTATCACCAAAGGACTTCCGAGCCGCGATTTCAAAATCTCCTTGATGATCCTGAATCCAGGCCAGGTAATAGAGACTCTGGTTAATCAGCTCAGAAGATTCCACTTTCTTGTATTCGATGATGACTGGGTTGTAGTCTTCCGAGAGCGCGAGCGTGTCTATCCGTCCAGCGTGCTGGGCACCGGTGGTGAACTCAGTAGCTACGAAACGACACCCGAAGACAGATTCGAGATTGCTCTCGATCAACGTCTGTAGATTTTTTTCCGTCGCGAAGTTCGTCTGATTGACGGGGGACAGAGTGGTCTTGGCGACAGTGAAAAGGGGCATTCTCGCTCCTGGGTCAGGATTTGGTTCGGTGTTCAGCAGCGATAGCTGCTTGGACTCTCCAGGCTGAGCCTGGCGGGCCACTGGATCACAACGTCGCCTTCCTCGAGAGTGTACGTGTCCTGTTTCATGCCTGACTTCGGCATGAGAGCATTCTGGATCTCGTTCCGGGAAGTTGACGATTCAACTCCCTTCTCAGTGCTCTCACCTGGAGGCAGTATATCGCCATCCGTGAGGCCCGCAAAGGTCATAGTTGCCTTGAATTGGGTGCTTCCGCAGTCAAGTGTTGGCGGCCGCCGCGTAACCTGTTCGCGTGCTAGAGTTTTAGCCTGATTTCGAGAGGCGCAGTTCTTTCGTCGATGCCTGTGCTCCGCAAAAAATCGATCCGGCGTTGATTGCGCGTTTTAGACCTGCTATGTTCGGCTGCTTCTGACCGATCTTCTTTTTTTGCGGATCACAAGGGGACAGCCCAGTTCGGTATTGCTCTTGGGCATCCCTTTCAGGGATACTTATACTGTCCTCATGCGGGTCATCGCGAAGCGGACACTGCGCGCTTATTGGGAAAAGGACCGCAGGGCAGAACAACCGCTGAAGGCATGGTATGCGATCGCAGCGAAAGCCGAGTGGTCCTCTCCGGCGGACGTAAAGGCTGTTTATGGAAATGCCAGCATCGTTGGAAACGACCGGGTTGTATTTAATATCGGCGGGAACAGGTATCGGCTTGTCGTCCGTTTCGACTATGCGAGCCGGATCGGATTCGTGCGTTTCGTGGGAACGCACGCCGAATACGATGCGGTCGATGCATCCAATGCCTAGGAGTGCAACATGAACATCAAACCGATCAAGAGCGAAGCCGACTACGACGCCGCGTTAACCGCGATCGACGGCCTGATGGGCGCCGCGCCGGACACGCCCGAAAGCGACAAACTTGAGGTTCTCGTTACCCTTGTAGAAGCTTACGAAGCCGAGCGCTGGCCGATAGAGGCACCGGATCCGATCTCGGCGATTGAGCACGTCATGGAGGCCCGTGGCCTGCGCCAGAAAGACTTCGGAGCGCTGATTGGCTCCCAGCCACGTGCTTCGGAAGTGCTCAACCGACAGCGCCCGCTCACTCTGCCGATGATCCGAGCCCTGTCGATCGGATGGAACCTTCCTGCCGACGTGCTTGTACGCGAGTACGACCTCGCGAACACGACATAACATATAGGAACCAACTACCTGTGTTCCGCAAAAACTCGATCCGTCGTTGATTCCGCAGTTTAGAGCTGCAAGGATTGGCCGTTTCGCGACGAATGGATGAGGTGATCCGACGTCATTGTAAACGTCGAAAGGTTCGCTCTTGCGGTCTATTTCAAAAGGGCCGAGTTTTGGCACAGGACGCGGTCCAGCCGTCGGCCGCGACCACGTCTCAAGACCAGCTTCAGTTTCTCTTTCAGCCGTTTCACTGACTCCGGAGCCACTTTCAGCCGGGGCGTACGGTGCACGGTAACGCTATACCCCAGAAATTTTCGTCTCCAGGGGCGCGCCACCGCGCTCTTGTCCCGATTGACCTTCAGCCGGAGACGTTCCCATAGGAACTTCTCTAGTGATTCCATCACCCGTTCGCCTGCGCGCCGCGACTGCACGTACACGTTACCGTCATCGGCGTATCGGCAGAAACGATGCCCACGTCGTTCCAGTTCTTTGTCCAGCTCATCGAGCAGGACATTACTGAGCAACGGGGACAGCGGGCCACCTTGCGGCGTCCCTTCGCGTCGGGGCGACACCACTCCACCCTCCATCATTCCCGCCTGTAAATAGCGACGAATGAGACGGAGGACCTGTGGGTCCTTCACTCGTCGGGCGCCGCGACATCAGGATGTCGTGGTTCACTCGGTCAAAGAACTTTTCCAGGTCCAGGTCCACCACCCACCGGTAACCCGCTGTCATGTGAAGACGGGACCAGCTCACTGCTCCCAAAGCGCTACGTCCCGGACGGAAGCCAAAGCTCCATTTCGAGAACGTAGGCTCGAACAGCGGCGTGAGAACCTGTAGCAGGGCTTGTTGGATCATTCGGTCCAGCACCGTCGGGATACCCAGCATGCGAGTTCCTTTTCCTCCCGGCTTCGGTATCTCTACCTTTCTCACCGGGGCGGGATGGTACTCGCCGCTTCGTATCTCTTCTCGGATGCGCGACCAGTGCTCACGGCAGTACGCTATTAGCTCGTCCACGGTTATTCCGTCGACTCCTGGCGCACCGCCGTTTGCCACCACTCGCTTATGCGCTTTCATCATGTTCTCTCGGCGCAGCACCTCCTCGATGAGCAGCAAAGCCTCGTCGTTGGCTTTGTCTCCACGTGCCGTGAGCGCTTGACGCGCAGAAGTCGTATCCTCAGCGGTTCCGCCGCCTACTTTCCGATTCCGCTCCGGCTTCTCAGCCTTCTGCTCTGCGTCTTGTTCTCTCATCGAACGTTTCGAGCCAACTCGGCTCCTCGTGTTCGGTCCTTTACCGCTGTGCGCTGCGGTTTAGTATGACCTCGGCTGACTTCTGCTCATCCATCGCCACGCTTCTCAGCGTTGCTAGCCCTGTGGCAGACAAGCAGATCTCCCAGGGTAAGGCGCGTGACTGCGTATTCCGGGGCATCGTGAACGCAGATTCCAGCCGAAGGTGAACATCCATTCCAAAGCATCGTGAACACGGATTCCGGGGATCGTGAACATCGATTCCGGGGAAGGTGAACACGGATTCCAGGCAACGTGAACGCCGGTTCCGGCATCGCGAACGCTCATCGATAGCACGTTTCAAGGCAACTCTAGGTCGTACCCGGAAGGAGGACGATCTAGGAAATGGCAGCTAAGAGGTTATCGATGAGAAAAATACGAGAGGTTCTAAGGTTAAAGTACGAGCTGGGTTTTACTCACCGCATGATCGCAAAGGCACTTCGCGTGGCGGTTGGAACGGTGAGTGAGTACCTGGCCAAGGCGAAGAAGGGTGGTCTGAGGTGGCCGCTCCCGGAGGAGCTGAGCGAAGGGGAGCTGGAGGCAGGGCTGTTTCCGCCGCCGGGCTCGTCTGGCGCACGGCCGGGTCTGGACTATGCCCACATCCACGAGGAGCTGAGGCGTCACCGAGAGCTGACGTTGCTGCAGCTGTGGGTGGAGTACGCGGAGAATAAGCCGGGAGCGTACGGCTACAGCCGTTATTGCGAGCTGTACGGTCAGTGGAAGAAGAAGCTGAACCCGACGATGCGTCAACGGCATCGAGCAGGCGAGAAGACATTCGTCGATTTTTCGGGGAAGAAGCCTCACATCGTCGATCCGAAAACGGGAGAGCTCGTCGAAATGGAGCTGTTCGTCGGGACGTTGGGCGCGAGCAGTTACACCTACGTCGAAGCGACACTGAACCAGTCGCTGGAATCGTGGGCGAAGGCCCATAAGGGGATGTCGGATTACTTCGGTGGCAGTACGGAGATCTGGGTTCCGGACAACTTGAAGAGCGGCGTGGATTTGGTGGACCGTTACGAGCCAGGGATCAACCGGACGTACGAAGAGCTGGCGACGCATTACGGTGCGGTTGTGGTCCCGGCTCGGGTGTTCAAGCCGAAAGACAAAGCGAAGGTGGAGTCGGCAGTGCAGGTGGCGCAGCGCTGGATCCTGGCGGTGCTTCGTCATCGCACGTTCTTCAGCCTGGCGGAACTGAACGAAGCCATCTGGGAGAAGTTAGAGGTCCTGAATGCGCGTCCGATGCAGAAGCTCGGTGTGAGTCGGCGGGAGTTGTACGAAAGGCTAGACCGGCCCGTACTGAAACCGCTACCGCAGGAGAGCTACGAGTTATCGACGTGGAAGCGGTGCAGAGTGAACATCGACTACCACGTGGAGGTGGAGAACAACTTGTACAGCGTTCCCTATCAGCTCATTCACGAGAAAGTCGAGGCACGGGTGACGGCCTCGGTGGTGGAGGTCCTGTTCAAGGGAAAGCGCGTCGCGTCGCATCCCCGCAAGAAAGGAAAGGGGCACTACTCCACGAACCCGGAGCATATGCCACGTTCGCATCGGGAGCACCTGGAGTGGACGCCGTCGCGGCTGCTCCACTGGGCGGAGCAGTCAGGTCGCGCCACGGGAAGGCTGGTTGCGGGGATTCTAGAGAGTCGGCCTCACCCGGAGCAGGGATTTCGCTCTTGCCTGGGAGTCATGCGACTAGGCAGCCGCTGGGGCAGTGAGCGTCTCGAGGCCGCTTGCGCACGAGCGGAAGCTTTGAGCTCTTACAGCTATCGCACGGTGAAAAACATTCTCTCGGCTGGTCTGGATCGTGTGGTGCTCGAATCGGACGCCGAAGCGAAACCGCGAGAGGAGCACGAGAACATCCGAGGCGCGGATCACTACGAAGGAGGAGAGTCCCGATGCTGACACCCGAAACGATAGAAAAGATGAACGCCATGAAGTTGTTCGGCTTGGTGTCCGCGTTCGAAACCCAGTTGAGCTCGAGCGAATACAAGGAGCTGAGCTTCGAGGAACGTGTGGGACTCCTGGTCGATGCCGAGTGGACCGCCCGCGAACAGCGTAAGCTTTCTCGACGACTGCGAGCGGCAAAGCTCCGCTATCCGGCATGTTTGGAGAACGTGAACTTCCAAGCGCCTCGAGGCTTAAACCGCGAACAGATCTTGAGCCTGGGCAACTGCCGCTTTGTCGGTGAGCGCCATAACCTGCTCATCACCGGCCCGACGGGGATTGGCAAATCGTTCTTGGCTTGCGCCTTCGTGGAGCGGGCCTGTCGTCGCGGCTTCACCGGATGCTACGTGCGAGCACCGCGCTTGCTCCACGAGCTCGCGGTCGCTCGTGGTGATGGTTCCTACGCCCGGCTTTTGACGAAACTCGCCAAGCTGGACTTACTGGCTATCGATGATTGGCTGCTTCACCCGCTGAAAGAATCGGAGAGACGGGATCTAATGGAGGTCATCGAAGACCGCGCCGAGCGTGGCTCCACACTCATCGCGACCCAGATTCCGCTCAAGCAGTGGCACGAAGCGATTGGCGACCCAAACCAGGCAGACGCTATCTGCGATCGCATTCTCCACAGCGCGCACCGCATCACTCTCAAAGGAGCTTCTCTGAGAAAGACCAAGGCTGCGCCAAAGGCATTTGACAACGCCGATGCATGAGCGAGCGAGGGACCACAGCGTCGATGCGATAAAAACGGGTGAAACCGCCAAACCCGGGGTACCAGACGATGCGGCGCCAAAACGACGCGCGAGAATGCCTCAGGAAGCGTCTTCTCGAGCCAGGCCATACCCCAGCAACCCCCCGAAACCAGCCCCACATCGCCCGGGGTTCGGCCGCGGCAGGTCGCTGCCTACGGGAGCGGGAAGGTCGCTTCGCGTCTTTCCTTACGCCCGCTCCCTCCGGCACCGACCTGCCGCCCCTTGCTACACAACACGCAGGTAAGATAGGTTCACGTTTTCAATCAGTGGGAAGGAGGTCACCCAACACTTCATCGCTTCGATGAGCGTTCGGCTTCACCGGATTCGCTGTTCAGCTTGCTCTGGATTCGGCGTTCACGATGGCGGGAATACGCAGCTTGCTGCTAACCGAGCCCATTCACGAAGTGGGCGCTGGCAGGCTCACAGCGTTTTGACGAGCACTCGCTGTTTCTCCCAATCGTCGGGAAGTGGATGATGCAAGAGGTAGCTCGAGGTCAGCCCAACGGGCTGGCGGCCTTCGACAATGGCGCGGACGATGTCGGGAGCCAGGAAGGCATAACGGATTGCCTTGCGCACGCGGTCCGTTGGTATGGCGTCTTCGGTGGCAATCTGCTCATAGGTTTTGCCTGCTTTGATCCGGTCGAGCCAGGAGAGGGCGTTAGCGATATTGCGCAGGAGTGTGCGGTCGACGGATTTCGTGGGGTTGCCCAGAACGAGCTTGGTCTCGACGCCGCGTAGGCGCAAGCGGAACGGTGCGCGGATACGGAGTGCATCCTCGCGAATGCGCTCGGGTCCCATAGAGAGGCAAGCAGCGAACGCATTGCGGTCGAGCAGGATGGACACAGAGCCGGGGCTGATATCGACCCGCCGGATAAGACGGAGCAGGGGGGCTGCCGAGGCACTATCATCATTGCTACCGGAACACAGCCCGTCTAAAAAGCGACGCACCGAGGCGAGCTCTTGCATCGTCGGAGTGTGGATCAACGAGGCCGAGAAGGTCGTAGCATCCACATGCTGTCGGATGAGATGCACGACGGTCTGTTCCAGCATCGGGGCGGGCAGTCGCCAGCCGGAGAGGTCCTTTTGGCCACTGTGCTGGATGAGGCGCCGGGAGACGTAGTAGCGGAGCCGTTGCCCGTTTTTCTTTTTGGTGTGGCTCGGCGTCAGCCGGTCCCCGGTCTCGTCGAAGAGCTTGCCTGCCAGTGGGGAACGGGCTGCACGGCCCTTCGTCGTGCGTCTCCTTGGTTTGGCAGCCTCTGCCTGCAGCTGCGTTTGGACCGCGTCCCAGAGCTCGTGGTGGGGATGGCGAAGTCGAATCCGAAGTGGGGGTATACACGCATTCGCGGCGCCCTCTCGAATCTCGGCCATATCGTAGCCAGGAGCACCATCGCCAATATTCTGCGAGAACATGGCATCGAGCCTGCGCCGGAGCGAAGTGAGCGAACGCCATGGCGCACGTTTCTCGCCGCCCATTGGGAAACCGTTGCTGCGACCGACTTCTTCACCGTCGAGGTCGCCACAGTTCGCAGGCTCGTGACCTACTACGTGCTCGTCGTCGTCGAGCTGTCTTCGCGAAAAGTACACATTGCCGGAATAACTCCCGGGCCAGATGGCCCGTTCATGATGCAGGTCGGTCGGAATCTCACCGACCCATTCGACGGCTTTCTGCGCGGCAAGCGATTCCTCATCCTGGACCGCGACAAGAAGTTCACCACGGAGTTTCGCGATTTGCTGGAGCACGCCGGAACGGACGTCATTCGGCTGCCGCACCGTTCGCCGAATCTGAACGCTTACGTCGAAAGGTTTGTTTTGTCGATCAAGAGCGAGTGCTTGGAGCGGATGATCTTTTTCAGTGAGCCATCGCTGCGTCGTGCCGTCACTGAGTTCATCCATCATTATGACGGAGAGCGCAACCATCAAGGGCTTGGGAATGCGTTGCTCGAAGCGGAAGAATGCGTCGGCAGTCCTCACGGGAAAGTGCGATGTCGTAAGAGATTGGGCGGCTTGCTCAGCTATTACCACCGCGACGCCGCATAGGAGTTCGGGCGCGCCAGCTGGACGTAACGGATGGTTTGGAGGAGAGGTCTGCTCGGGAGCGCCTATCGCAGAGCCAGTGCCGCGTCGGCTGGTCTCCGTGAATCTCGAGAACGCCTCCAGGATTCGAGCTTTCGGCTCCGTTCGCATTTTCGGACACGACGGGGTGGGCCGTGCGGTTGCCGGGTTATGTGCCTGAGGTTTTGAGCCCGCGAGCTGGGTCTTACGCCTGTGCTCCGCAAAAAGTCTATCCAGCGTTGATTGCGCGTTTTAGACCTGCTATGGCTGCTTCCGGCCGATCTTCTTTTTTGCGGAGCACAGGTCGAGTTTTGGCACAGGACGCGCAACAGCACCCAAAACTCGCGGTCGACATTCGAGAGCCGCAGCCGTTTCACCGAACGGCGGAGGACGGCGAGCTGCTGCCGAAGAGCGACATTCTCGAGAGCCAGCTCGCGACGAGCCTTGAAGGCAGAGACGAGAGCGCGAACAAACGACGAAATCATGCCGGCATGGTCCCGGCAGACCGGAGACCAATCAAGTTCGGTGCGCGCGGATGAACAAATAGAAGGCACAGGCGTTCTATGGTCGTCCACAGGCGCTCCGGCTCGACAACGGCCCGGAGCTGACAGCCTAGGTCTTCGTCGACTGGTGTAACCGGCGCGGCATCGCCCGGTACTCGTCCTGTCCAAAAACACAAACGAACTCAAGACCAGCGCGCCGGGCCGTTTCGATCGTCATCGACTTGTGGCGAGCCCCAGTTCTGGGACGTGTCGGAGGCGATGTCGGCGATTCGGGTTCCCCCGTACGCGCAGGGAAAACACCGTCCAGCAACGGGATGCCACGGCTCCCGGGCGGAGAGAGGACGATCACGTGGTCGAGACACTCACGTCGAATGGAGCCGATCATCCTTTCGACCAATGGATTCTGCCACGGGGAGCGCGGTGCGGTAAGGACCTGCTCGATCCCGAGACCGTCGACGCGAGTATCGAAGTACGCTCCGTAGGTCTGGTCTCGATCCCGTACCAGGTACCGAGGCGCCGTGTCCCATGGAAAAGCATCGACCATTTGCTGCGCCGTCCACTCGGCAGAAGGATGTTCGGTGACATTGAAATGAACGATACGGCGACGGTCGTGGCGAAGGACGATGAAGACGAACAGAACTCTGAAGGTTGCGGTCGGCAAAGTGAAAAAGTCGAGCGACACCAAGTCCTTTACATTGATTATCGAGAAAGCTCCGCCAAGTATGGGACGGTGGCATGCGATGGCGAACCATATACTTGGAGACGGCTGCCTGGGAAATGGAGATGCCTAGCTTCGCCAGCTCGCCATGCACGCGGGGAGCTCCCCAGAGAGGGTTGGCCCTGCTCATGTTCCGAATCAGCTCACGTATTTCGGGAGCGACGCTTGGTCGTCCGGGCCTACGCCGTCGGCTCTTCCAAGTCCAATATCGTCCGAACCCACAACGGTGCCAGCGGATGACCGTCTCAGGTTTCACGATGACGAGGACGCTCTCCCAGTCAGTCCAGATTCTGCGCAACAGCACCCAAAACCCGCGGTCGACCTTCGAGAGCCGCGGCCGTTTCACGGAACGGCGGAGCACGGCGAGCTGCTGCCGAAGAGCGACATTCTCAAGAGCCAGCTCGCGACGAGCCTTGAAGGCAGAGATGAGAGCGGGAACCAACGACGAAATCATGCCGGCATGGTGCTGGCAGACCGGAGATTAATCAAGTTTGGTGCGCGCGGATGAATAAATAGAAGGCACAGCGTCTGGAACCTTGTTGGCGCGAATTCGACGACCGACGAGCTACCGCTCGAGGTGCTCTCGGGTAATCTCAACCTCAGGAAGCTCTGGCATGATCATTCACCCAACGTCCCAGACTTCGCCAGCAGCGAAGCATGTCGTCGTAGCTGTAGTGCGCATTGCGACCACTAGGGTTCGGAAGAACGAACAACCGTGAGCCTCCCAGAATTTCGCCGCGCGGTCCGCATTCGATTATCTTCGGTACGCGACCGGCGGAGAGTTCAGGCCAGAACCCTCGAAAAACGGTGACCCCGAGGAAGCCGACGGCCTTCGGACTGTAACGCATCACCTTCTCGGCGAGAAGCCTACGCCCTTTCTCGAAGTCGACCCGGTCGAGTTCCGAGCTCCCACGCGACGCCCTCGCGACGATACTGGTCAAACCGATACCGTACTCGGGCAGACGCAAGTCATCCTCGTAGGTCATGAGCCGCGGGACCAGTCCAGACTCGTGCAGCAACCTCCAGAACTTGTTTCCACGGCCGGCAAAGTGATGGCCAAGCTCATCGGATCGCTTCCCTGGATTGATCCCGACCAGCAGGACGTCGAGGCCGTGGGAAAGGTAGTCCGGTAACACTCGGAAAGCATAGCGCAGGGCGGTGTGCTCCGTAAAAAGTCGATCCAGCGTTGATTGCGCGGTTTAGAGCTGCCATGCTCGGCTGCTTCGTGCTGGTCGACCGGACGACGCCACCCGGCGTCTTAGGGACGTGGAGAGGCTCGCTCTTGCGACTGTTTTCGAATATCCGGCCTATTCTCCTGGACGCCGTCGCGTTCGCTTCGCAACGTATGCTGCTCGCGCAGCGCCCTCGCCGCAGAGAACTTTTCCGGAAGACGATTGGGTGCGAGCACGACTGCAAACGTGGCACAGCGGTCATTACCAAGGGGCTGAGGGATCGTCGTTCCAACACGCGCGGGTAGGATGTGTCTGCGGTATGCGGGCCAGCGTGTCGGACAACGTGAGGCCTAGAGCGTGTCCTTCGATTCCAGCCTCTTCGAAGAGCTTTGCCAGGAACTTGCCTATCGCCTCCAGCTCGCTGAGGTTCGGGGTGAGCATCTAAAAGTGCACCACCCCCGGTGGGAGGGGCGCACGCACGCAAAGATCCATGTCCCCACGCCCACTGTCGGCGAAGCGGGCAACGACCATCTCGTCGGGACGGAGCTCGATCCCCACACCGGATGGGGCCGGCTCCAAGAGCCAGCGCTTCAATTGGCTGAGTCTAGAACGCGGCGGCGCTCATCGCGGCCGGCAACACCGCCGTGGCCGACCCGGCGCAGATCTGGGGCAACCCGACGATCGAGGACGATCTGAAGCTCTTCGGCAACTTCGGCTACCTGCACACTAACGGCCTGCAGTTCTACGGCCATGCCAACTACGCCGACAAAAAGGTGACCGAAGGCTTCTATTTCCGGAATCCCAACTCGCGGCAGAACATCTACAGCCTCGATGGAGGCGAGACGCTGCTCATCGGCGACATGCTCGCCGCGAACGGCATGGGCTCCGCCAACTGCCCCACCGTGAGGATCACCGACAACGTGCCGGATCAGGCAGCCCTCGAGCAGGTGTTCGCCGACCCCAACTGCTTCTCCTTTCAAGAGATCGCGCCTGGAGGCTTCACCCCACAGTTCGGCGGCCACGTGAGCGACATGTCGGGGGTCGCCGGGCTGCGCCGGCTCGCAGCCAACGGCCTGACCTGGGATGCGAGCGCCAGCTACGGCGCCCACCAGTCGGACTTCTTCTTCAATAACACCGTCAACGCGTCGCTCGGCCCCGACACCCCGCGCGACTTCGACCCGGGTCTGTACCGGCAGGAGGAGATCAATCTCAACTTCGACCTCTCCTATGCCGCCAGCGACATGATCAACGTCGCCGGCGGCGCCGAGTGGCGTGACGAGCGCTTCACGATCGGGGCCGGCGGACGGCCGTCGTGGGACGTCGGCCCGTACGCCGCGCAGGGCTTCGTCTCCGGCTCCAACGGCTTTCCCGGATTTCCCGACTATACGGCCGGCACTTGGACCCGCAGCAACGTCGCGCTCTACGGCGACGTCGAGCTGCGGGGCCCCGATGACCGGTGGGCGGTCGGCGGTGCTGTCAGGTTCGAGCACTTCGACATCTTCGGCGCCACGACGAACGGCAAGCTGTCGGTCCGTTACGGGCTGGGCGACGCCGTCTCGGTGCGTGGCGGCGTGAGCACCGGGTTCCGCGCGCCGACGCCCGGCCAGCAGAACACGCTCAACGTACAGACGACCATCGACCCTGAGACACTGGAACTGGTCGACAGCGCCAACGTGCCGTCCACCTTCAGGGCCGCGGAGTTGCGGGGCGGCCAGCCGCTCCAGCCCGAGACGTCGTTCAACTCGACGGTCGGGCTGGTCGTCGATACCGGGCCGTTCACGTTGACCGCCGACTACTTCCGCGTCGATGTCTCCAATCGCCTCGCCCTGTCGCAGACCTTCACGCTCACGACGGACGAACGCGCGCTCCTTCTGTCAGAAGGCATCACCTCGGCGGGCACTCTGGCCTTCTTCCGGTTCTTCATCAACGACTTCTCGAGCCGGACTCAGGGGATCGACCTCGTCTCGACCTACACGCCCCCCGCATTCGCCGGCGACACGGTCTTCAGCGTCACCATGAACTACACCGACACGGCGGTAACGAAGGAATCGGACCTGCTCGGCCCCGGCAATATTCTCGGTCTGACGCGAGGCGTGCCCAAGACCCGTTGGAACGTCGCCCTCAGCCAGCGCGTCGGGCGGGTGGGCCTGCTCGGCCGCCTGAACTATTACGGCTCCTGGGTCGACCACTTCGACGCACGGTTCGTCCGCGGCCCGGCCGCGCCGGTTCTGGACGGCCGGTACATCGTCGACCTTGAGGCCAGCATCCCACTCGCCAACGAGGTGACGCTGGCGGTCGGTGGCCAAAACATATTTGACGTTTTCTCGGACAGGATGGACCTTTTCGCTGCCGAGTTCGGCCTCCCCTACAGCCAGTTCACGCCGTGGGGTTTAAGTGGCGGGTACTACTACGCCCGCATCAACTACCAGTGGGGCCACTAGCTGTCATCAATCTATTCCGAAACGTCCCGGCGTGCCGATCTTGAGTTCGTTTGTATTTTTGGACACGACGCGTTCGCCGGCACAGGCAGGCCAACTGAAGCAACACTTGATGGCAGAAGCACCGAAATCAAGCTGTCGTGTGATAGATTCTTGGGTCCGGAAACCGATGCAACGTGTCCACGGGCTTGAGAAATGCCAGGAATTTGAGAGGTTTCAATGAAAGACAATAAAACGATTGCCGAGCTGACATCGGAGTTGGTGGCACAGGTGGAGAAGCTGCTGCATAAGCTAGTTCCACGAATCACCGCTGTTCTTGCTGAGCCGGACGCTGCTGAGCCGGACGCTGCCAAGCCGGACGCTGCTGAGCCGGAGGCTGCTGAGCCGGACGCTGCTGAGCCGGACGCTGCCGAGCCAGAGGCTGCCGAGCCAGAGGCTGCTGAGCCAGAGGTGCTGAGCCGGAGGCTGCTGAGCCGGAGGCTGCTGACGATGGCGATTCGCAATCCCCGGAAGACCGCGCAAAGTAATGGAGGGCATAGAACTGAGGCAGGGGATATGATTCTTCCCCCGAACGCTGCGGGGATAGAACCCTTCTTCTACCGATGATTAAGTCGAAACCCTCGGCCAGAGCGGGGAAGCTCGGCTCGGCAAACGAAAGTGGCACACAGAATCGGGCTACAGCAAACGGAGCAAAGTCGAGACAACGTTCCATCGCTACAAGGCTATCGTGGGCTCAGCAATGCGAGCGAGAGGGCTGGCGGCACAGAGAGTCGAGGCAAGGATCGGGTGCAAGATTCTCAACACGATGACGGCGCTCGGGATGCCTGATAGCGAGATGATCGGATGATGGGAGTCGGGGCCAAGCGAGTTCTCGGCCTCTATCGGAGTTGTGCACCAAGGCAGCAGATCTCCGGCCAGGATGGCCCAGAATGAGCGGCGGTGAGGTGATGTTCCACTACACCCTATCAACCTGCCACACAGAGAAGACGCCACGCTCGGATGTACGACTCGAGACGCTGGCCGCATTGCGTTCTACCGTCGAGGTAGCCATCGGTGGCAAGGCGGTGCCATTGCCAGGATTCCCCTATTACGCGCTCAGCATCAGGAACACCTGGACCGGCGCGGTGGGCTGGCTTATCGAGGGAGCCGAGCGGCGCGTCCTGGTTCGTTGCGTGACCGCCTGGACGGGCGGGGGCGTGACGAAGGGCTTGGCCTGGTTGGCGGCGACACTACCGGCGGATCTGGCTCTAGAGTTTCCCTGCTGTCTGGTCAAGCCTGGAGTAGCATTCCTTAAGGATTCCGGCGCGGCTAGTTGTCTTGATGACGCGGAACGTTGCATTAGCTGGGCGCTCGTCGATGCGAGCGCGCCCGACCCCGAGACGGCGGCCTGATTCGAGGCCAGGGTGGGTTGTCCATCATCATTATTAGTCCGGGACTGGACTCTAGGGTCCGGACCGCTGTCCCTTCCATAAACTTGAGCTGCATGAGATTGTCAAACTGCCTGCAACCAGGACGCTCTGGTCATCTTCATGTAGGACGTTTTGAGAGCCGGCGTCGGCTCTACTCAGGGGTAGAGGTGTGAACCGCCCCGGGTTTTCCGGAGACTCCAACTCTTGAGAGGATGGAGTCATGACAAGACGAAGCAGGTATTCACCGGAGGTAAAAGAGCGCGCAGTGCGGATGGTTTTCGACCAGCAGGCTCAGCACGAATCTCAGTGGTCAGCGATCTCATCGATTGCGTCGAAGATTGACTGTACGCGGGAAACGCTACGCACGTGGGTGCGGCGAGCAGAGCGTGATGCTGGGAAACGAGCGGGACTGACGACGGACGAGCGTCAGCGGCTGAAGGAGCTTGAGCGAGAGAACCGTGAGCTAAAGCGGGCGAACGAGATCCTTCGCAAGGCGTCGGCGTTTTTCGCCCAGGCGGAGCTCGACCGCCGACCGAGGTGAATGTGTTGTTCGTGGACGCGAACCGTGAAAATTACGGGGTCGAGCCGATCTGCCGGATGCTCCCGACCGCCCCGTCGACCTATTACGAGCAGAAAGCGCGAGAGAAGGACCCAAGCCGCCTGCCAGCGAGAGCGAAGCGCGACGTCCAACGCGACGTCCAACTCCGCGGCGAGATTCGTCGTGTACGGCAAGAGAACTTTGACGTGTATGGCGTGCGCAAGGTCTGGCGTCAGCTTCGCCGTGAGGGCCGCGACGTGGCTCGATGCACGGTGGCCCGTCTAATGCGTGAAATGAGCCTCCAGGGCGCGGTCCGTGGACGTCGATTCAAGACGACGAAGCCGGATTCGAGCGGCGCTCGCCCGATGGACCTCGTGGAGCGCGACTTCAACGCCACACGCCCGAACGAGCTCTGGGTCTCGGACCTGACCTACGTTGCCACGTGGCGCGGCTTCGTGTATGTCGCCTTCGTCATCGACGTCTTCGCTCGACTCAGCGTCGGTTGGCGAGCGACGACATCGTTGACTGCCGGCATCGCTCTCGATGCGTTGGAGCAGGCGCTGCACGAGCGCCGACTAAACCCAGAAGATACATTGGTGCATCACAGCGACTGCGGCGTGCAGTACGTCTCGACCCGTTACACCGAGCGGCTCGCCGAGGCGGGTATTGAGCCGTCCGTCGGCAGCCGAGGCGACTCTTACGATAACGCTTTGGCTGAATCCATCATCGGCCTCTACAAGACCGAGGTGATCCGTCGACGTGGGCCCTGGCGTGGTCTCGAAGACGTTGAGTTCGCCACCCTCGAGTGGGTCCATTGGTACAACACGCAACGACTCTTGGAGCCGATCGGAAATGTCTCCCCCGTCGAGTACGAGATGAACTACTATCGGTCGCAGGAAGGCTCGCTAGAGATGGCGAGACTCAACTAAAACAGTCTCCGGAAAACCCGGGGCGGTTCAGTGTAAGCTGGTGCGAAGTTCTGCAGCCGTCCCGAGCAGATCGGACTCAAGCAGCGCGTCGAGTGTAATAATGATGGAGACCACCAACCTTTGGAATGGCGTCCTGTGCCGAAACTCGGCCCTTTTGAATGGTTGGAGAAGATTGTGATCCGCAAAAAAAGGAAGAACGCGTATCGGCGGGCAGAAGAAAACGCCCCCGATGCCGACACCCCATTAGACTGGACTTTGCGGCGCAAAAGAGCGAACGTCGGGTGATGCTGAAGGATACAGGGGTTAGCCAGGAATGTCGTTCTGGACGGTTTGGACCTCGCCAGCCTGCGGCGGGTCTGGGAGCAGACCTCTGGGGCTGCTCCTCCACGTTCGCTCTCAAGCGCGAGAGGAACTAATAAATGCCGTCCGATTCGGAAGACCGGAACATCGAGCAGCCGGAAGAAAGTGCGGTTTCCGAACCCGTCCTGACGGACGATGGCGAGTCCCTCCGGCATTGGCTCCTCGTCCCTGCCGGAGTCGTCGGGATTGCTTTTGTCGTGGGAATCGTCCTGTACTTTCTCCTTACTGGCGGAGGTATCGACGAGGCTCCCGACGCACTCGAGGCGCCGACGAGCACCGTGGCAGAGCCGGCTGCGCCACCGTCCGGCGAGACGGGAGCTCTCCCCGAGGCGGCGCCGATCGTTTTGCCACCGCTGTCCACCAGCGATGACTTCGTCCGCGCGATGGTCGAGAAGCTCTCCGCACATCCCGTGCTGGCGTCGTTTGTGGTGACCGAGCAGCTCGTTCGCAAAGCGGTGGTCGTCGTGGCCAACGTTGCGGAAGGGCTCAGCCCGGCTCGTTTGTTCCCGCATCTACGACCGGAGGAGCGGTTCGAGGTCGCCTCCCACTCGGGCCGACTCGTCATCGACGCGGAGAGCTACCATCGATATAACACGTACGTCGACCTCCTCGTTTCCCTCGATTCTGCTGGCCTCGTCGAAACGTACCGCAATGTGAGACCCCTGATCGACGAGGCGTATCAGGAACTCGGCTACGGCGAGCAGCCATTCGAGGACGTTCTGACCATGGCCTTCGCGGTCGTTCTGAAAACACCCATTGTTCGGGGTGATATGGCCGTCGAGACAGTAAGCGTCAACTACACTTACTCCGAGCAGTGGATCGAAGACCTCCCGCCCGTTCAGAGACAGCTTCTTCGCATGGGACCGGACAACGTCCAGCGGATCCAGGCGAAGCTACGGGAGATCGCGGTCGAGTTCGGTCTTCGTCTGCCCGCCGAGGGCTGAGCCCGCTCCCAGCAGGTGTTTGCTCACTGAATATTTAGAGCCTGCAATCTCATTCAATCAGGACTCTGGCGGACAGCCAGTTAGGCTGTGATCCGCAAAAAAGCAGATCCCGTCCTGTGCCAAAACTCGGCCCAGCCGGCATCGACGAAAGAACTGCGCCTCTCGAAATCAGGCGAAACTCTAGCACACGAACAGGTTACGCGGCGGTCACCAACACTTGACTGCGGAAGCACCTTCGAGCGCGCAGCCGGACGGTAAGGTCAGGGCAAGGGCAACAACTCCCTCGAATCCTTCACCATCATCACGACGACGGCCTGTCCCCGTCCTGTGCCAAAACTCGGCCCTTTTGAAATAGACCGCAAATCAACAGCTTAGAGGCCCTTGGAATCCGCGCAGAATCCAGGGTATTTCGCGCCGCAGGGCTGGCTTCCGACCCCTGGGCTGCGGGTGGCGGGCGACAGGCCCACCGGGGGTGCGCACGGCCGGCTCAAATCGGCTGCGGGGCGAGCTTGCAGGCAACGAACTACGCACCCGGAAGGAATACGTATCCGACCGCGATGCCGGATTCAAGCAACGCGCTTTACCTGCAGGTGCTCCACGGTATGCGGACCGACGATCCGTCGTACGTGGTCAAGGTCGACAAGATGACCGGCGAGACGCTGTGGTACATCGAGCGGCCGACGACGGCACGGCGCGAGTCTCCGGATTCTTACACGACGCCGACGTGGCTCGAGTACGACGGCAAGACGGAACTCGTCATCACCGGCGGGGATGCGGTCACCGGGCACGATCCCGACACCGGCCGAGAACTCTGGCGCGCGAACGTCCTCAATCCCCAGAACAACGGGGCCTACCGGATCATCGCCTCGCCGACGATCATGGGCGATCTGATCGTCGCGCCGAGTCGGGTGCGGCCCATGGTCGCGATCCGGCCGGGCGGCAGCGGTGACATCGGCGACACGCACGTCGCGTGGGAGTTCGACCGAGGCCCCGACGTGCCGACGCCGGTGAGCGCCGGCGAGTATGTCTACGTCGTGACCGACCGCGGCGTGGCCTACTGTCTGAGGCTCGACACGGGCGAGGTCGTCTACGGCCCCGAGCGTTTGCCGAGCGGCACCTACAGCTCGTCTCCCATCCTCGCCGACGGCAAGATCTACGTCTCGACCGAGGAGGAGGGCCTGTGGACCGTGTACCGGACCGGGCCGGAATTCGAGATCCTCGCGTCAAACTCGTTCGACGACGGCTGCACGCCGTACTGCCTCAGCTCGGTGGCGGTGTCACAGGGCCAGCTGTTCATTCGCTCGAGCGCCAACCTCTGGGTAGTCGGCGAACGTAGACATTAGCTGGTGTCCCCCCAGTCCCCTCTAATCAACCTGGGTCGGGGAGAGATGGGGGAAACGGAAGATCAGTCCATTATCGGCTTCTCGTCAACCGTCATCCGTCAGGCCCAACGTTCGGTCCAGATCTGCGAACTGCTTCGCGTCCTCGAAGCCGGCGACCATCTCCGGCGAGTTCATCGCGTGGTCCATCGCTGCCGCGTCGTCGAACCACAACTCACCGATGCTATCCGGGGCGGCCTCCACAGGAGCGGACGTGACGTAGTTCTTAGGTCCTTGGTATAGAGCAGGCGGGCCCTTGGTCAAGGCGGTGCGGGTGGCCTCAGGGCCGGCGACAAAATAAGTTCCCGTTTTCAAGACGGTCGGATGGTGTAGTTCCATTTGGGTAGAGTCTGGTCCTTTGTAACGGAAAGCGCCTGCATCCGCTCGTCAGTGATTTTGACGCCCTTCGGATAACGACGCCGGATAAGGTGTGCGCGTACTCGCAAACCGGAAGAGGTGGTGGTCGTGCGGATGTATTTGAGGATGGTTTCGTAGCTGTCGAGAGGCCTGCCCGCCCAGTTCTTGCTGATCTCGCTGAACAGACGGCGTCCTGTGCCAAAACTCGGCCCTCTTGAAATAGCCGATAAATCAGCAGCTTAGCGTCTGTGTTTTGCGACGGTGCCAAGGGCTGTGGGCTTTACAATCGTCTGGCCCGAGGGTGTTATCTTCGGATCCATCATGACGTACCATGTGCAAATCCTACTGTTGGTCAGGCAGCCGTTGTTCGATCGGGCAGCCCTGCTGCTCACACAGACCTCATGGGTGCTTCCGCCATTAAGTGTTGGTAAAATGACGCTAAGACTTTGCGGTGCATTAAATTACAGCCATGGTCTTCCAAAAGGGCCGAGTTTTGGCACAGGACGGGGTGCCGGGTGTGCAATTTTCGTCCGCCACTAACAGCTCATTGCGAAGCTCCTCGACTTGCCTGGTCGTGAAGACATCCATCCTCCTGCGAACCTCTCACTGGGAACAATGGTCGAGAATCTGCTTCTTGCGCCCCGAACAGCAAGTTTCGGAACTGAAATAGGAAGCCCACAGGATGTCGGCAAACCCCTTGCCCGGCATCGTGGCTCCCTGCTGCTCCCGGTTCTGCATTAGCGCCGTACCCACGCCGGGAACGTAGGTCAACTCCATGCTGTCTCCCTTCTCCAGGTCCTTTTCAAAGTAGCCTAGGAAGGTATCGATCTGAGATCGGATACCGGGGGAGCCGCCGGGCGGCAAGTTCTTATCGAGAGCATCTTCGAGCGCGTCGGCCATATTCTTCGCGTCGACGTCGCGGAGCAGATCGATACGGAGAGATTTTGCCCCATCCATCGAGATCAGCATCTGCGGATCGCAGGTGCGGTTCTCGGCATACGCGCCCATCGTGTAGACGTCAAGCCACCACCGCTCACGAAGTCCGGCACCGATCAACATGAGAGTCCGGACACCTACCTCTGCCGTGTCCGCGTATGTGTTTCCCTTTACCGTCTGGGTTTTCGCCGATAGGGGCACTATCGACGACGCCATCAGCACGATGGCGCCCAGCGGCGTCACGGTTCGATTGCTCATGGTCTTTTCCTCCGAGGCTTAGTCAACCTGTCACACCTCGCTCAAAACCACCAGTCGTCGTTGTCGGCGACTCCCCTCTAGGGTTCATCGGTCGGCGCCGACGTGTTGATGTCTGGGTAGAGCCACGAGTGTTCGAGTCCGGCGTGTCGCTTCCCGTATCGTTCCGGTATGTTCTGTGTCCAGTTGCTGGGCAACGTCAGACAGCACACCAGTAAAACAACGAGTACGATTCTCTGTAACACGAATGGCGCTTTTTCAGGCGGGGCTTCCACCTCCAGTGCCTCTCTGGCACCACTTCGCAGCCGACCCAGACGCCGAATGCGCGATCGGATCAAAAAAACGACACCGATCGACACCATGATGAGGTTCAGGGTCTGCCCGGTCCCGAGAGCCAGACGGTGAGTCGGATAGTCGCGAAACAGATCAATGAATACACGCAAGAACGCATACCAGAAGACGAAACGAGCTGCGGTTGCCCCCGGCGTTGGGTTCATCTTTCGAACACGGAGGAGGAAAGGCACCAGCAGAAGATTCTTGATGCCGTCATAGAGAACCACCGGATGCCGGATTCCAACTGCGTCGGGAAACCGCACGCCCCACGGCACATCGGTGAGAGCACCCACGATCTGGCCGTCGATGAAGTTCCCGATCCTTCCCATTCCCATCAGAAACGAACCGGGGATCACGACTGCATCGAACAGCGCGAGCAGGTCCTTTCGATAGAGCAAGGCGAAGGAGGTGACAGCTACAGTCGCTCCGAGAAGGACCCCGTGAGACGCCAGGCCCCCAAGCCAGTATGCCGGAATGAGGGTAGGGTGCGCGCTGTAGAAGGGCCACTCGTCGAATGCGACTTCGATGAGACGCGCCCCGACCAAAACGCCCACCACGATGAAAAGGGTGAGGGTGTATACGTCTCTGGAAGTGAGTCCGAGCCGAAGCCTGTGGCGGCGCAGAAACAGATGCAAATGCAGGAATCCCAGCGAATAGCTAAGCCCATACCACCAGAGATAGACGCCGCCCACTTCGGCAATGATCGGATCGACATTATGGACATAGGGTCCGAACATCTTTTAAGCTCCCCGTCCTGTGCCAAAACTCGGCCCTTTTGAAACAGACCAGCTGGTCGAATCTGTTTGTCGCTTCGTGGTCGGCGCGCTCGGCAACGGCACTCACACATGATCCAGATCGTTCCTCAACTGAAGGTATTGGTGGCTTGCGAGCCGGTTGATTTCCGCAAGGGTATCGATTCTTTGGCTTGCGTGTGCCGACAACAATTCCATCTCGATCCGTTCCTCGGCACGTTATTCGTTTTTCGTTCATTCTCTCCCTCGCGATTCGACGTTACGACCGTCAGGCTCCCCGATGCGCTCTCTACCGTCAGACGGCACATCGTTCCTTCACCCTGAACCGAGTTCAGCGGAGGCGTCATCATTGCCGCCCGACAAGCCCATCCCGCCCTGTGCCAAAACTCGGCCCTTTTGAAATAGACCATCAATCAGCAGCTTAGTGTCTGTGTTTGCGACCGGACCAAGGGCCGTAGGCTTTACAATCGTCTGGCCCGAGGATTCAGGATCAAGACGACATTGCCGGTCCTGTAGCGCAGTGCCGGCCAGGCCGTCTTGCGGGATAATAGACAGAATCAAGTAGCCCGCGCGCATCGGCTCCGCGCAGGGTTCGAATTGGAGGATTTATGGGGATCGATCCTTTAAGAGCTTCCTCTTCTTCTCGATGGAGTTACTGGAAGACGCCCGTCCTGTTCGGCGTCGGATTTTGTGTTCTGCAAGTCCTGGTCGCTCTTGTCCGGTTCGGCTCCATGGATTCTTGGAATCCAGAGGAGTTGCTGTTTGCGATTCCGGCTTTGTTCTCCGGCTTGGTGCTGTTTTTTCTGGGCGGTGTGCTGGTAGGGTTGCTGGTGCAACGCCTCTTGAGAGGAGTTGTCGGAGCCTCGCGGAGCGTTTTACTGATCACGCTCGGGGTGGCGACTCCGCTTGCTGTACTGTTCAGCCTCGTCGGCGGATTGCTCGGCCCACATATGGTGGTTATCGGCGTTCTCGCTCCGTATCTGCTCCTGGTCGGAATCCCGCTGTTGCTCCGGCAATGCTGGCAGCGTCTCAGAAATCGGCCTCGTCCGAAGGAGTGATCCTGCGGGCTTCGGAGAACCGAACGTTCACAGAATCGTTGAAAGGACCTCGTCTGTCCCCGTCCTGTGCCAAAACTCGGCCCTTTTGAAATAGACCACAAATCAGCAGCTTAGACGCCCTTGGAATCCGCGCAGAATCGAGGGTATTTCGCGCCGCAGGGCTGGCTTCCGACCCCTGGGCTGCGGGTGGCGAGCGACAGGCCCACCGGGGGTGCGTACGGCTGGCTCAAATCGGCTGTGGGGCAAGCTACGGGCAGTGAGCTTCACACCCGGAAGTCCCTCATTAGACTGGACTTTATCGAGCAGAAGAGCGAACGTTCGGTGATGCCGCAGGATATAGGGGTTGGCCGGAACGTCGTTTTGGACGGTTTGGACTTCGCCAGCTTACGGCGGGTCTGGGAGCAGACCTTTGGGGCTGCTCCTCCAAGCTCGCTCTCGCGTATCTTCCTGCGCCGCGTTCTCTTGCACGAACGCCAGTGCCGGACCCATGGCGGGCTTTCGGCCGCAACCCGGCGCGCTCTGGCTGCCATGGCGAACGAGACACCAAGCTCCGGCGCTCCCGCAGGGTCCGTTTCTGCCGGCACCCATCTCGTCCGCGAGTGGAATGGCCGGACCTACCAGGTCGAGGTAGTCGACAACGGCTATCGGTTCGATGGCAAAACCTATCCGTCCCTCACTACCATCGCAAAGCGAATCACCGGCACCCACTGGTCAGGACCACGCTTTTTCGGTCTCACGCCCAAGCGCAAGGCCTAACATGAAGAAGATCCGCTGTGCCATCTATACGCGAAAGAGCGCGGAAGAAGGTCTCGAGCAGGAGTTCAACTCCCTCGATGCGCAGCGAGAAGCCTGCGCCGCGTATGTCGCGAGCCAGAAAGCGGAGGGCTGGGTGCTGCTGCCAACCGTCTACGAGGACGCGGGGCTCTCGGGAGGAACCCTGGAGCGCCCGGGCCTGCAGCGCTTGCTCGACGACATCGACGCAGGTCTCGTCGACCGGATTGTGGTCTACAAGGTCGACCGACTGACCCGTTCCCTCTCCGACTTTGCGAAGCTCGTCGAACGGCTCGAGGCGGCCGGCGCGGTTTTCGTCTCGGTGACTCAGTCCTTCAACACCGCGACCAGCATGGGACGACTGACGCTGCATATGCTGCTGTCCTTCGCACAATTCGAACGCGAGGTCACGGCCGAGCGGATCCGCGATAAGGTCGCTGCCTCCAAGCGCAAGGGACTATGGATGGGCGGCCGCGTGCCGCTCGGCTATGAGAAGGACGGGCGCACGCTGTGCATCAACGAGGCTGAGGCCAAAACGGTCCGGACGCTCTATGCGCTGTACCGGAAGCACGGAACGCTCCGGCAGATGAAGGCCGAGGCGGACCGTCTGAGACTGCGCACCAAGCAACGCTTCGCCGCGGATGGAACCCGGACTGGCGGGCTGCCGTTCCGTCGCGGACACCTCCACTGCCTGCTGACCAATCCCGTCCTGTCCGAAAACGCGAACGGAGCGGCAAGGTCGAATCCTAGAGGCGTTCTCAAAACTCGCGGAGACCAGCCGACGCGGTACTGGCTCTGCGATAGGCGACCCCGAGCAGACCTCTCCTGCAGACCATCCGTTCCGTCCAACTGGCGCGCCCGAACTCCTATGCGGCGTCGCGGTGGTAGTAGCTGAGCAAGCCGCCCAATCGCTTACGACATCGCACCTTCCCGTGAGGACTGCCGACGCATTCTTCCGCTTCGAGCAACGCGTTCCCGAGCCCTTGATGGTTGCGCTCTCCGTGATAATGATGGATGAACTCAGCGACGGCACGGCGCAGCGATTGCTCACTGAAGAAGATCATCCGCTCCAAGCACTCGCTCTTGATCGACAAAACAAACCTTTCGACATAAGCGTTCAGGTTCGGCGAACGGTGCGGCAGCCGAATGACGTCCGTTCCGGCGTGCTCGAGCAAATCGCGAAACTCCGTGGTGAACTTCTTGTCGCGGTCCAGGATGAGGAATCGCTTGCCGCGCAGAAAGCCGTCGAATGGGTCGGTGAGATTCCGACCGACCTGCATCATGAACGGGCCATCCGGCCCCGGAGTGATTCCGGCAATGTGCACTTTTCGCGAAGACAGCTCGATGACGACGAGCACATAGTAGGCCACGAGCCTGCGAACTGTGGCGACCTCGACGGTGAAGAAGTCGGTCGCCGCAACGGTTTCCCAATGGGCGGCGAGAAACGTGCGCCACGGCGTCCGCTCACTTCGCTCCGGCGCGGGCTCGATGCCATGTTCTCGCAGAATATTGGCGATGGTGCTCCTGGCTACCGTATGGCCGAGATTCGAGAGGGCGCCGCGAATGCGTGTATACCCCCACCTCGGATTTGACTTCGCCATCCCCACCACGAGCTCGCTAATCTCGGCCATGACCCGGGGCCGTCCGGGCTGTTTCCGCCGCTCGCTCGCTGTAGTACCACTTCCGCGCAATCAGCCTTCGGTGCCAAGCCAGAAGGGTTTCCGGTGTGACGATACCGGCGACTTCTGCCAAGAGTTTCCGGCCAAGCGCCTTACCCTTTACCGCGAGCCGACGTCGCTCGTCGTCTGTGAGACGAAGCTTCCTCCCGCAAAGCCGAGCTTTGAGGACTTTGTTCTCCTCGAGCAAGTAGACCATAGCGGCCTGTTGGTCACGCTGGATCCAACCAGCGATGGTGATGACCAACAATGTCAAGGGCTGGATCGGCGTGCTCATGACCGAGGATTCTAGCTCCCATTGGCCAATCAAGCGTAGATACGTCTATTCCGAAACGTCCCGGCGAGCCGGTCTTGAGTTCGTTTGTATTTTTGGACACGACGGGAACGGAGCCTTTATGAAGAAGCCTCGTAAGACAAAGAAGATGCCGACGGTGAGCGCCGATGAGATCGCGCGCCGTGCCGAACGCGGCGAGGACATCTCGAAGTTCTTTACCAACGAGGGCAAGATGATGCCACCGATTCAACGAGTGAACGTCGATTTCAGTCGCGAGATGCTCACGGAGTTAGACGAAGCAGCTCGCCGGCTCAACATCAGCCGCCAGGCTGTGATCAAAACGTTGGTGCGCGAAGGCCTCGACCGGCGCTACATGGCCTCGTCCGTCCGCAAGGGCTCGCGCCTTCGAAGCACCGATTCCTAAGGCCCGATCCCTGCCGTACGGTACAATTCCAACTCCTATGCCGAATTCGGCATAGGAGCTCTGTCTGGACGGTTGTGACCGGCCTCACGGTTGAAGCTCCGCGGGATCCCGATTCGAAGAGAAGGTCAGGCAAGGTCTGGTAAGGATTGGTCCCTTCCCGCGTCAACGGTTTTTGCTCGGTCACGGCGGACAGAGCTTGCTCGCTCCCTCGCTCGCTCGAAGCTTGGCGAGCCCAAAGTCCAGAAGCATAGGACCGGACTTCGTAAGAATAATGTTGCCTCCGGACGACTTCTTCGGATTGAAAAACGGGCGGGGCAGCCAGCTGTCTATTTCTCGCGGCGTTTCATCGCGTCGCGGAGTGTGCTCGCGAGCGAGCCGAAACTCTCGCTCTTCTCTGCTTGTTGTCGCTCCGCGTAGTCGCGGGCCTCGCCCTTTTCGGTAGCTTCCTTGACGGCTTTCGCGCTCAGACGGATCCGGCGGTTCGACGGGTCGACTTCGAGAACGATCACCTCCACGTCGCTGCCGACGGGGAATGCTTTTCTGAGATCGTCGCCCTTTTCCACACCGGTCTCTTCGAGGGGGATCAATCCGGTATTGCCTGCATCGAGGAAGACGAAGACGCCATAGCTCTCGTGGTCTTTGACCTTACCGACGAGGCGGGCGCCAGGCGCGATCTCACTACCCTTCGCTTCTGTCGCCTTCGCCGAGCCTTCTTCGGCGATCGCGATGCCCATTCGTTTGCGCTCGGGGTCGATGCTCAGGATCTCGGACGCGACCTCGGTGCCGGGCGAAACCGATGACTTCCATCCGTCGGTCTTGCCAGTCGGTGGGAATGTGGAGACGTGCGCCAGAGCTTCGATCCCCGGCACCAGCTCCACGAACGCGCCGAAATCGGCAACGCGGGTGACGCGACCGCTCAGCACTTGACCGACTCGATAGTCGGTGCCCACACTCGTCCACGGATCGGCCTGGAGTTGTTTCAGCCCGAGGGAGATCCTCCCCTTCTCCTCGTCCACCCGCAGGACTTTGACGGTGATCTCATCACCCGGCTGAACGACACTCGTCGGGTCGGACACGCGCGACCAGCCCATCTCCGAGATGTGGAGCAGACCCTGCACGCCGCCGCCGAGGTCGACGAACGCACCGTATTCGCGCACCGACACGACGCGACCGGGCAAGACGGCGTCGGGAACGATGAGCTGGCGGACTTCCTCCGCGCGCTCGCGCTCCTCTTCCTCCAAGATGGCGCGTCGGGAGACGACGATGTTCTTGCCTTCCTGTTTGAATTCGATGACGCGGAACGTGTAGCTCTTTCCTTCGTGGACCGAGGGATCTTCGGTGAATCGCGTGTCGATCTGGGAGATCGGGCAAAAAGCGCGCTGTCCGGAGAATCGAATTTCGAAGCCTCCCTTGATGGCCTTTTCGACCCGTCCCTCGACGGGCAAACCGGATTGGAACGCGCCGTTCAGCGCTTCCCGGGTGGCGGCGCTCTTGGCCAGTTTGTGGGAGAGCTTTATCCCGCCGGTCGTGGAAACGACGATGGCCTTGACAGTGTCGCCGACCTGAACTTCAACGCCCGCGTCTGGATCGGCGAGCTCCGTGAGGTCGATGGTCGCCTCGCCTTTGCCGCCGACGTCGACGAACGCGACGTCCGAGCCCAACGCGACGATTTTTCCTTCGACCGGCTCGCCCTCGCGGAGGAACGTGGGCTGGAAAGATTCCTCCAGCATCCGCGCGAAATCTTCTTCTTCCTCGGGAGCAGTTTCGTCTGGCTCTTCGGGCATGACGCGCATTCTAGCCCAAACGCATTAGAATGGTATCGCAGATGTGGGACTACGTGCACGCGCATCCGTTTCTGTCGTTGATCGGAGCCTTCATCGTCTTTCTGATCGCCGTCGCGCTGCGCGACATTTTCCCAGCGGAAACACACCATCAAGCACAACTTCCCCATCGTGGGCAACATCCGCTACTGGTTCGAGACCATCGGCCCCGAGCTCCGGCAATACTGGGTGGCCAGCGATCAGGAGGAGCTTCCCTTCAATCGCTCCGAGCGCGCCTGGATTTACGCGTCGGCCAAAGGTCAGAACAACACGTTCGGATTCGGCACCGCCGAGCAGATCTACGGCGTGGGCTACCCCATCATCAAGAACGCGGTCTTTCCCTTTCCCGAGTCGAAAGCCACTTACCCGGGCGATGACCCGACGGCGGTACCGTGTCTCAAAGTCATGGGCGAGCACCACGGGCGCCGCCGCCCCTATCGGCCCGAGTCGATCGTGAACATCTCGGCGATGTCCTTCGGCTCGCTCGGCTCCCGCGCGGTGTCGTCTCTCAACAAGGGTGCGAAGGAGGCGCACTGCTACCACAACACCGGCGAAGGCGGCGTGAGCCCATACCACAAAGAAGGTGCGGACGTGATGTGGGAGCTGGGCACGGGTTATTTCGGTGCCCGCGACGCCAACGGGGATTTTTCTCTGGACGTCCTCGCCGACGAATGCCAGCGGACTCCTCAGATCCGCGCCATCGAGATCAAGCTATCCCAAGGTGCCAAACCGGGAAAAGGTGGGATCCTGCCCGGCAAAAAAGTAACGCCGGAGATCGCCAAAGCCTGCGGCGTGCCCGTCGGGGTGGACTGCATTTCACCGAACGCGCATTCGGAGTTCAGCACCGTTTCCGAGATGATCGACTTCATCGAAGAAATTGCCGAGCGCACCGGTCTTCCCGTCGGCATCAAGGCTGCCGTCGGCAAAATGGACTTCTGGCATGAGCTCGCAGCCGCCATGAACGCCATGAAAGGGCGCGACGCCGGGCCGGACTTCATCACCATCGACGGCGGTGAGGGCGGGACGGGCGCTGCGCCTTTGACGTTCGCCGACCACGTCTCGCTGCCGTTCAAGATCGGATTTCAGCGGGTCTACGAAAACTTTCAACAGGCAGGAATCTCGAAAGACATCGTCTGGATTGGCAGCGGCAAGCTCGGTTTTCCCGATCGCGCGATGATCGCGCTCGCGATGGGCTGCGATCTCATCCACGTCGCCCGGGAGGCGATGATGTCCATCGGTTGTATTCAGGCCAAGAAGTGCCACACCGATCTCTGCCCGACCGGTGTGACAACACACAACCGCTGGCTTCAAGCCGGTCTGGACATCGACGACAAGGCGACGCGCTTTGCCCGCTACGTCAAGACGTTCCGCGAAGAGCTTTTGAGCCTCGCTCATGCCATGGGCTACGAGCACCCCTCTCAAGTGAGCGGCGACGACATCGAGTTCAGCACCGGTACCAACAAGTTCACGACGCTGCGCGAGCTCTTGGGATATTCGCGAGATCCGACCGAGTTCACGAAGATGGAGGACTACGAGAAGACCGACTCGCGCTAGTCCCCTGGATCTTTAATTACTGTCCAAATTCGATTTGCCATGTGTATCGAGCGTTCGCTGGGCGAACCGAGCGATGGTTTCGAGGATTTGGTCGGCGGATTTCGTCCACTTGAACGGCTTTGGGTTCTCGTTGTGAGCATCGAGATAGTCTTGTATCGCAACGCGGAGCTGAGGCACGCTCGTGTGCGAGCCTCGTCGCAAGGCGTGTTCGGTGAGCAAGCCAAAGAAGCGCTCAGCGAAGTTGAGCCAAGAGGCGTGTGTCGGTGTGAAGTGAAAGTGGAACCGAGGTCGCTTGGAAAGCCAGCGTTTGATCGCCGGTGTCTTGTGCGTGGCGAGATTGTCGAGCACGACGTGGATGTCCAACTCGCTGGGAACGGCTGCTTCGATCTCAGCGAGGAACTTCTTGAACTCTAGCGCTCGATGTCGCGCGTAGCACTTTCCGAAGACTTCACCTGTTGCGGCGTCGAGTGCGGCAAACAGGTCAGTCGTTCCATGCCGAATGTAGTCGTGGGTTTGTCGCTCGGGCTGGCCCAAGCTCATGGGCAGGACAGGTTGAGCACGCTCGAGCGCTTGAATCTGCGATTTCTCGTCGACGCACAGGACGACCGCGTTATCCGGTGGGTTCATATACAGGCCAACAACGTCGCGTACTTTTTCGACCAGTTGTGGGTCTTGCGAGAGACGAAACGATTCCGAGCGGTGCGGTTGAAGCCCGAACGTTCGCCAAATACGTCCAATCGTCGAATGACTCAGCCCAAGATGCTTGGCCATCGAGCGCGTACTCCAATGGGTTCTCCCCTTTGGAGTCGTCTCCAGCGTCTTGGTCACGACTTCCTCGATCTGGTCATCGCCGATTTTGCGAGCCGCTCCCGGCCGAGGTTCGTCGTACAACCCTTCCATTCGTTGTTCTACAAAGCGTCTTCGCCACTTGCCCACCGTGCTCCTCATGGTGTGCATCTTCCTAGCAACTTCCATATTCGTCAGACCCGCCGCGCAATCCAGCACGATCTTCGCTCGGAAGGCTTGGTGCGGCGAACTACGGCTGCGTCGCGCCAGTCGCGTCAGCGCTTCGCTTTCTTGAGACGACAGCTTCAATTCGGCTTTTCGCCGGCCCTTGTGTTTCATGCATTTAGCAGATCACAGAAGGGCCGGTGTTGTCTAGCTTTTTCTGTTCCGGGGGACTAGCGAGTCGCACCGACTCTCCCTCTCCCGCAAGCGGGGGAGAGGGCCTGGGGTGAGGGGGATGTCCAGGGGGATGTTGCCGACCTGGTTCAAGGCCGACTTCGAGTCACACGGAGTCATGTGGTGGCACCCTCACCCCCCTCGTATCGCCAGAGCTCGGGACCCTCTCCCGCGAGCGGGAGAGGGGGAATAGGGATCGCGAGCTTATTTAAGTGCTTTCGCCATCGAACGGCACACGGTCTTCAGGACTTCGATACGAGCCCAGCGCTTGTCGTCTCCTGCCACGACGTGCCATTTGGCGTATTCGGTGCTGGTGCGCTGGATCATTTCGTTGGCCGCAAGCTCGTAGTCAATCCGACGCTCTCGGTTGCGATAGTCGTCGGGTGTGATCTTGTACTTCTTGAACGGTACTTTCTCGCGGGCCTTGAAGCGGCGGAGCTGTTCTTCCTCCGACAGGTGGACCCAGAATTTGAGGACGAGCACGCCTCGGTCCGCGAGCTGACCTTCGAAGTCGTTGATCTCGGCGTAGGCGCGCTTCCACTCGTCCTCGGCTGCAAAACCCTCGACGCGCTCCACGAGCACGCGCCCATACCAGCTCCGGTCAAAAATCGCGACGTGCCCCGCGCGCGGAATGTTGCGCCAGAATCGCCATAAATAATGATGTGCGAGCTCTTCGTCGGTAGGAGCGGCAATGGGGATGACGCGATAGTGAGCGGCGTCCATCGCACGCGTCAGTCGGCGGATGGCGCCACCTTTGCCCGCCGCATCCCACCCTTCGAACGCGAACACGGAGGACATCCCTTCGTCGTGCGCCTTTTCGCTCAACTCCGCCAGGCGACCCCAGAGCTTTTGGAGCTTCTTTTCGTAGTCGTTCTTTTCGAGCTTCGCGCTCAAATCCACCTGATCGAGGACGGTAATGGGGCTGGGTTCCCCGGCACTCGTGCGCGGAGTCGTTTTCCGGGGTTTCGGCGGTCGTCCGAGGCGTTTCGTCAGCGACTGGATGATGACCTGCGCCACGGTCACGTCGCGGTAGTTATCGTCCGTGCTCTCGACGACGTGCCATAAAGAGGCATCACGGCTCGTCTGCCGTAGAACCCGCTCGGCAACTTCCCTCACGTCTCCGTAGTGTTTGTGGAGAATGCGATCCTCTTTGACGACTCGCCAGGCGCGGCCCGCTTTCTTCTCCGCTCTTTTGAGGCGCTTTTTGAGCTCTTTTTTCGGCGTGTGTAGCCAGAACTTCAGGATGAGCGCGCCATCGTCCGTAAGCGCTTTCTCGAAACTCTGGATGTGCCGGACGCGCCGATCGAGCCCCACCTCGTCGATATCACCAACAACTCGATCGACGATGACTCGAGTCATCCACTCTCGCAAATAGAGTCCGATCCGACCCCGAGTCGGCAGCGTCCTCCAATAGCGCCAAAAGCGAGGTCGCTCCGCCTCTTCCTGTGTCAGATCTTCGTAGACATTCGCCGCGAGGAATCGCGGATCCATCCACTCGTGCAGCATGTTGGACACCTCGGTGCAACCGGGCTGATCGTCGCCGCCGAGGACGAGAATGACGGGAAAATCGGAATCGCGCAGCTCGTACTGCACGGTAAGGAGGCCCACGCGGAGCACCGGCTCTTGCTTCTTGTAGTCCTGCTTGCTCGTTTTACGCCCGAGCTCCGCCGCTTCGAACATCCCGCCCCCTCCAACGGGAGGCATCATATCGCCCGTTCGATGTTGCGTTTACGAAAAAGCTCGACAAAGCACGCAGCACGAGTACAATGGGGCGTTTTTTGTTGTGTTGGAGTAGGCATTTAGGGGTCGGCGAGAATACAAGCGCCATCATATAAATCGCGGGCTTTTCGAGTTACCGTCCGCTCCGCTCCCGCCTCGTCACAACGGGGAGTCGAAGTTTGTCCGACTCGGACCGACGTAAGCCTAACGAAGAATCGGGAGATCCCAACAAGATGTCGCGACGGGAAGAATATTTCGAAGGCGCCACACTGTCACCCGACGAAGTGACGTTCCAGCGAGAAGGGCTTCCGGATGACTACCGCATGCGCTACGAAGAAGACCACTACGTCGACGAGCTCGTCGCCGCGGGAAGTATGCCCCAGCTCCGGCTCGTCCCCGTCAGCGAGATCGAAGGCGGCTTCGGCAGTGGTGGTGAAAGCCTGGACGGCCTCATCGACTCGATCCAGGCGTACGGCGTCCTGCAACCTTTGTTAGTACGAAGGCTCCGAGGTCGCTACGAGCTACTCGCCGGCTCCAAACGCCTGGCTGCCGCTGTGAACGCAGGTCTCAAAGAAGTCCCCTGCCTCGTCCACGAGGTCGACGACGTCGAAGCGCGTCGTCTCGCCGAGGCAGCCAATCGACGAGCCAGCCGCACGGCCGTGGCGTCGAGCTCCTCGCTTCAATGGAGTACGGACGCGATGATTCTCGTCGCAGGAAGCCTCAACACGATCCTTTCGACGCTCGGCCTCTTGGACAAACCCGACAGCTCGCTTCGCGACCGCGTCGCCGTTGCCTTGGTGCACAACTCCGATAGAGGCCGAGAGCTCGCTTGGCCCCGACTCCCATCATCCGATCATCTCGCTATCAGGCATCCCGAGCGCCGTCATCGTGTTGAGAATCTTGCACCCGATCCTTGCCTCGACTCTCTGTGCCGCCAACCCTCTCGCTCGCATCGCTGAGCCCACGATAGCCTTCGCCACTCTGCTCGTCGACACACAGATGGAGCTTGCGATAGTCCCTGCTCTTTGGTGCTCTGCGCAGCTGGCCGGCGTGGACAGCGAGACCGCTGCTGTCGATCAAGATGTGCAACGGCGTCTTCTGCTTGTCTTGGTAGAAGGGGACCTTACCCAGCTTCGCCTTGCGCCTCGAGATCGTGGTGTGATCGGGCACATCATTGTCTAGCTTCATCAGAGCGAACAACGATCGCAGCAATCCCTCGCTCTGCCTAGATGACAGATGAAACACCATGCCCAGGGTGACAGCCGTCTCGATGGCGTGGTTCGAGTACTTACGTTGACGGCCCGGTTTCCTCCTCCTCGGCCGGGGCGCGTCCCAGTTCACAAGCTTGCCGGCGGTGAGCGAGATCCAGACGGTCAGGCTCCCACGGTTGCGTAGACCCGCCTCATATTCACGCCAATTCCTCACGCGATAGGCCTTCTTCACATACTTCCGCTGAGTGCGTTTGAAAATGCTCATGGGGAACCTCGAATCCGTGAGTAAAGGACAATTGTGGACCGAGATCGCGAGTTGTGCACCAAGGCAGCTTCGCGGCGGTAATAGTTGAGCAAGCCGCCCAATCGTTTGCGACATCGCACATTCCCGTCGAGACTGCCCACGCGCTCGTCCGCTTCGATCAACGCGTTTTCCAATGTATCCAGATATCTCTGTTATAGAGGAGATGAAGTATTTTTGCCTCTCCTGCCATTTCAGTGGATCCTCTCGAGGGTGAGACCGCCACAGTTTAGGTAGACGAGACTGATGAGAGCTTCGGCAGAGTGGAGTCCAAAGCTGCGGTGGCTCAGCAGCCGGATTTTGTTGTTCATTCCTTCGAGTCGGCCGTTGCTGAGTCTCCACGTGACCCACGCGATGACGCCATCGAAGTGGCTGCGGATCATCTTCGCCGCGCGTTTGACGGGCTCTATCCTCGAGCTCATAGCGCGCCGCAGCCATCCTCGGAGAAACTTCTTGGCCCATGTCTCGGTTTTGTAGGTGTAGAGGTCCATGAAGTCGTCGCGCAGAAGCATGGCGCGGTAGAGGCGACGATTAGCTCGCACCTGCTCGCGGAGCACCCGTTTGTCTTTCGCGCTGCGGTTGTGTTTGGCCTTGAGAAGGGGAAACTTGGTGTTCTTGAGGTTGCGCCGGGCAGTCCCTTTGAGCTCGCGCACCAGCTCGCGCCGGGTCTTATCCACGGCCTCGTTCAGATGCTTGACGATGTGGAAGCGGTCAAAGATCACCCGTGCCTGAGGAGCCTTTTTGCCGACGACAGTTATGTACGGCTCCCACATGTCCATGCTGACCGCTTCGAGCTCCGCGGCTCTTTGTGGTCCGAGCTTGCGGAAAAACCGCAGCAGCGTCTTGGCCTTGCGCTCCTTTCCCGCCCAGACGACCCGGCCGCTGAGATGGTCTATTACCACTGTTAAGTACTTGTGGCGTTTGCGGTAGCTGATCTCGTCCATCCCAATCACCCGCAATCCATCGAGCTCGCGCCGCTCATCCCGCTGCTCGGCAACCACTCGCTGGATGATCCGTCGCACCGAACGCCACGTCACTCGGAAATAGTTCGCTACGGCGCTGACGTCCGTCCTCTGTGCCAGCCACGCTACCTCTTGTTCGAAGCTTTTGGTAAAGCGGCTTCCCTTGTCGGCCCAAGGCACCTTTTCTCTGACCACTCCACACCACCGACATACCACTCGTCGGATCGAGTAGCGAAGATAGGTCCGGACTCCGAACAGGTCCAAGTGCCGCCAGTAGCGATTGTAGCGATCTTTGTTCTTGCGGACCTTTCGTCCGCAAATCCCGCACAGAGGCTTCCTCCTCCGTGGTACTACATCCACCACCACTCTGGCTTTGTCCGCCTGGAAGTGGAAACCTCGGACCCACAGGCCTTGCAATCCGATGAGCTTGTTGACTAACGTAGTAACGCGCATCGCGGGAACGCTCTTTTCTCTTTCGGGAAAAAAGATTCTAGCGTTCTCGCCGATGCGCATCTACACATGGCTTACCCTCTCAACCCACGGGCCTCACCAAATGCCACTGCCCCTCAGCGGGAGACGAGGCTGTGGGAAACGCCCCCACGGTTCTGGTCGTTCAGACCTTGCTCACGACTGAGTTCTCTTCGAAGCCTGGAAGGGCGTTTTCCATAGCCTCCACTAATCGAGCCCCCCCTTCCTTATTCCATATGAATTAATCTTTCTTGTATATATATCAGGAGGGGCCTGTGGGCGCTCGTGGGAAACGCGAAGCGTTTTCCAAGCGATTGTGGAAAACGCCGCTCCACGTTTGTACGTGCTCACAACCTTTCCCTAAACGCCTCTCTCGCCCGGAGTTTCCGGCGTTTTCCACAATCGCGGCAGCGTCCATAGGCCATGCCCTCCAACACAAATCAGATCCCCCGAAACGACAGGAGAACCGTATTTTTTTTGACTCAATGTATTCTCCCATTTAATGATAGTTGTGTGAACATTGTTGTGGAACCCAAATAGTTATTTCATCTCTCAGATAAAGATCTCACGTTTACCTTAGGTATCTGTCAAACCATCTGACTATGTGCTGTTGCCTCTCCACTATGTGTTTGGGCCCTTTGATTCCGTGACCTTCTCCGGGGAAGCTGACGAACTCGACGACTCTATTCAGCTTCTTCAATGCTATGAAGAGCATTTCAGCCTGCTCAATCGGGCAAACCCAGTCCAGCTCGGAATGGATGAGCAAGAGCGGCGTCTTCATATTCTTGACGTAGGTGATGGGGGACTTTTCTATGAACATCTGGGGGTCATCCCACGGTTCCTTCATCTCAGAGATCTCATGGGGCGAACCATGGTAGCTGAAGTGGTTGCTCATACTCGCCATCGAGATGGCCGTCTTGAACCGGTCCGTGTGCGCTATGATCCAGTTCGTCATGAAGCCGCCATAGGATCCGCCTGCGACCCCCAGCCTCTCCGGGTCGACGAAGGGATAAGTCTCGATAACATAATCTATGGCCTCCATGATGTCCCGGTAATCCCGATCACCCCAGTGGTCTGGGGCCTCAGCTGAGCGCACGAATAAGATGTCAGCTGCGAAGGATTCTCCGTACCCGGTACTGCCCCTATAGTTCGTGTAGACCACAGCAAAGCCGTGCTCCGCCAACACCTGGTAACCACGCCTCAATCCATATCTGTATCCGCCTCTTGGCCCACCGTGAATAAAGCTGACCATCGGGTACTTCTCACCCTCTTTGAGTTCATGGGGCTTGACTATCCATCCCTGGACTTTGACGCCGTCGCTGGCGGTGAACCAGAACTCCTCGGGCTCGACAAGCCTCAGCTTCCCCAGGAGGGTCCTATTCATCTCCGTCCTCTTCGCTTGACCACCGTCGTCCAGGATCCAGAGCTCGCTGGGAGTCATGGGACCCGAGGCGTTGAAGGCGAAGACCTTCCCGGCCTCGTCCATGGTGAAGGAGCCGATGTTCATCTTTCCCTCCGTCAAGGCCTCGACCTCCCCCTCAAGGCTCACCCTGTGAATATGACGGGTGCCGTGGTTGGGGAACTTGACGTAGACGTACTTCGAGTCTGGGGACCACTTGACCGAGGCTCCTCTGGCGACCGTCCGGTCGAAGTCAGCAGTGAGGCACTTGGGCTCGCCGCCCTTTACTGGCAAGACCCAGATGTCGGCATTTCTGTACACGTGGCGCCTGTGGGAATCACGCTCCTCCATGACGCGTCCACCGAAAGCGATGTACTCCCCATCCGGAGACCAATCCAGACTTTGTATACGGGCTCCCCGCCCCCTCCATAGGACTTCTGGATCTCCTCCTTTTGAGGAGATGGTGTAGATACGCCCGCGAGAGAAAAAGACTACGCGGCTGCCATCGGGGGACCAGTCGACCATATTTATGTTGAACTCTCCATCGGTCAGCTGCTTTACCTGACCGCTTTCGGGCTGGACTGAGAAGAGATGCCTCCACCTATCATGTATGAATTCACGTTCCGATGGGGTCTTGTAAGGATAGCTTCTGATGATCTTGACGTCGCTGCCCTTCGCTCTCTCGCCTTTGAAGACGTTTGAGAGAAAAAGTATGGTCTTGCCGTCGGGGGACCAGGTGGGGCGCTCAACGCCTTCCTCTACAGAGGTAAGACATCTTGCCTCACCGCCGTCGGCAGGGATCACGAATATCTGCATCCCTGGTTTATTCTCCTCGCTCAAACGATCGGAGAGGAAAAGGATGGTCTTCCCATCTGGGGACCATCTGGGATGGCTGTCGTTGCCGTTGCCGTATGTAAACTGTTTCGGCTCTTTCTCATCCAAAGGGAGGAGCCATATGTGGCTGTGGTATCTGTCCTCTTTCACGTTCGCGGTCGTGTAAGTGAAGAGAACTTTGGTACCGTCAGGGGATATCTGTGGATCCGATACAGGTTGCCCAGGAAAAATTGGCGTGATCCTGTAATCTTCCAGTTTTTTCATTCCCAACGCTTTGTTAGGGTTATCAGGATTGCCAGGTGGGTTTTCAGGCTTGCCTCTTGTTGTTCTTACTTGGCCTTCACTAAAGTCTATAAAAACCAAAGCAAAAGCCAGGAAGGCCACCAATCCAAAAAGTTTCAGATTATGGATTTTTTTCATCATGTCCTCCTTATTTTAAAGGATAGGAAAAATCATAGCTTCGCTGATGGGTGCCTGTGCCAATTTTCGCAGGGTGCATGAGAGAAGGTTCCATTTCAGTACCTCGTGGAGCATAGCAAAGCCCAAGAGCGGCAGGTCGAGGACCGCGGATCGAGTTTATGAAAGGCACAGGAAGCCGCTCGGCAGGTCAAGTAAGGGCAGTTACTTCAGCTCGCGTTCGATCGCTGCTCGATCGCGCCGTCAAGAGGGCAAGTGACGCCTCCGGGATACAAGAAACACTGGCACGCTTGAGTTTTGGTGTTAGACCATGAGATTTGGATGGCGGGACCGGTATGAATCGAGAGGTTCACGTACCGTTCTGAGGGGGGCTGGGGTGAAATTCCCAGGCCTACTCACCTTTCGAATCGACTCTGATTGTCCTCCACAGACCGTAAAAGCCGACCAGAAACCGATCATGCAACCAAGAACAAAAAAGTTAAGCTACCTCACCTATGACTTACTCCTAACAGCTGCTTTTGTCTGAAGCCGTAAAAGCTTGCAACGTTATGTCATTGATGTAAAGCTAATATGGATTCGACGGCATCATATCCCACGCTTGAAGTGTCGGAACCTTGGTCAGGCCACCCTTCGAGAACAAGACCACGCCTTGGCTGTCTGTGCGCCTCGGATAGATGCGTCGCATCACCGCCTGGCGATTGTTGGCAAAAACCTCGATTACCGACTTGTCCACAAAAACTCGCAGTTTTAGCGGCTCACCGGGCTTCAATTCAAACGGTCCCGCTTCCACTGACTTCGGCCCTTCGCTCAGGCTCGACTCAGTGGTGTCGACCTTGAGTTTTTTCTCGTTCGCATCGTAAAAGACAAGCGTCTCCTCTTCACCGCCCGGCGAGGCACAGACCTTCACACCGAACTGCTCGGCACCGTCGGGTATCATTTCAATCAACAGTTCAATGCTGTTTCCGCGAATGTTCTCCAATGGCATCTCGCTGTCGGCCTGAATAGTCAAATTCTTAATCTCCTTCGGATTGTATCGCAGCACTTCCAGTTCCTTCGGCGGCCACATCCGCAGCATGCCGTCTTCTCCCAACGCTAGGACACGAGGCAGGCTGTACGTGCCCAACCATCCGCTGGTTGGCTTCTTGTCCATACCCCAGGCCTTGTTAAAAATCCAGGCCCACATGATCCGGCGTCCCTTGTCATCCAACAAACTCTCCGGGGCAAAGAAGCTCCTGTCCACCCAACTCATTTGCTCATGGTATTCGGGATAGAACTTCTCGTTCTTCCACTGGCCCAGGTAATAGCGAGCACCAAGCGGGTGACTGATACACAGAAGCATGTGTTTATTGCCCAGCTTGAAAAAATCAGGGCAGGACACGTCTTCGTTGATGTCTACACCCTCAAGACTATGGGCCATCAAGTCACCGACATACTTCCATTCGCCGTCCAGGCTGTCAGACTTGGCGATTGCGGGTCTTTCCCCGCCGAAGATGGCGTAGTACGTATTGCCCTCAACCCAGCCGTGCGGGTCCCATGACCGGTACTTGCCATGATGAGGGTCACCCTCACTGGTTTCTGGAGTAATAGGATTTGAATCCAGCTTCTTCCAGTAGTTCAGGTCATCATCGAGGGCAACTGCCATAGCGTTGCCCTGGCCTACCTGGTGATAAACTATAGTAGGCACGCCTTCTTTGTTGATGAAGGTGTTTCCGCTGAATATGCCGTCAATCAGTCCTGTTGGGTGGTGACGCCAGTGAACAAGGTCTACGCTTGATACGTGGCCCCAGCTTGATACGTGGCCCCCGTTCTGCCCCTTGTAGTCCTGGAAAATATAGAAAAGATGGTATCGACCTTTCCAGAATATGGCTCCGTTGACATCACCGCCTTCCCAAGCAACAAAGTGGTATCCCGGCCGATATGGGTCTTGCAACAGCTCTTCCCTCAAGGCCCGAGTGTTCCGCATCATTTCGGACAGATTTGCTTGCACCCCCGCCGTGCTACGATCGCACCGCGCCAGAATGACCGCCACAATGGAGAAGAATAAGAAAATCAAAAAGGCTTTTAAACTCGTTCTTTTCATTTGTTTAATCTCCTTTTAGATTTTCAAATTACCATGCCCTGGGGCGTTGGTGTATAAATCCGGACAACCCTAAAGGAATCAGCAAGTTACGTTTTAGGGCAAAAGTTAGCGGAGTCAATGGAATCAACGACTTACCAGTATTCATGCACCAACGCCTGAACAACTTCATCAATGCGACCCTCGCCGCGACCGTGGCCCAAGCGGAGACACTGGCTTTTTTCGAAGATCGTCTGAAGGATGTAGACCTAGAGGCGCTGCGCCAACGTGTCGAAGCTTTCATGAAGCGCACGGAGTCAGGCGACGAACCTTCGATCGAAGAACTACGGAAGGCCATGGGCGAACGGTTCTAGCGCAGCGCGTAGGATCAAAAAACTCAATTACCTGAGGATTGTCGCCAGCACCTCTCCCGCGCCGTCCTTGATGTTCAACCGTCCATCGGTGGCGTGGGTCGACGGGTTCATCAGAACGACTTCGGTAGCGTGACCGGCGCCGTTCGAGAACAGCGGAAACATCAGCTGCTCACGCGTTTCGTCCGACGCTTCCTGCAACGGCACGTCGGAGAAGACGAGCTCGCCGCGCGCGTTCGTCACTTTCTTCAGAAGCGTCAGCCCGACTTCGCTGTCGTAAAAAATCTGCAGCGAGCCCCTAAGCGCCCCGATTCCGAATGTATGTTCGAGATCGAGCACCATCTTCTTCCCGAGCGGTACGATGCGCTCGTAGCGGCTGCGATGGTTGCCGTCGACGTCGAAATGGTTCCAGGTAGATCGACGTCCGCTGCGGGCTCGGCCACACCGCAAAGCACGGCCGCGAGCAAGAAACTGGATAGGAGCTCTATCGTCCCTCACCTCCAAGGAATTTCCGCTCCGAGACTAGTCGCGAGACCCGCGCAGCGACTCGCGCGCGCGCCGCGGGATTGGGTGGAATCGGTGGAACGGCGGAAAGTCGAGCTCGCCTCCCGGGAATGCCTGTCGAAGGGCATCACCAGCTTTCAAGACGCAGGCTCGTCGTTCGCGACCATCATCTCTTGAAGACGATGGCGGAAGAGGGCAACCTCGACCTGCGTCTGTGGGTCATGATCAGCGGGTCGAGCGAAGAGCTCGCGGTCAAGCTGCCTCACTACAAGATGATCAATGTCGGCGATCAGCGGTTGACGGTCCGCGCGATCAAGAGAGGGATCGATGGCGCCCTCGGCTCGCACGGTGCCTGGCTTCTCGAGCCGTACGCGGACATGCCCGAGAGTACGGGTCTCAACACGACGAGCCCCGAAGTCATCTCCGAGACCGCGGAGCTCGCCATCCGCCACGGGTTCCAGCTGTGTGTTCACGCCATCGGCGACCGCGGCAACCGGGAAACGCTGGATATATTCGAGAGTGCCTTCGAGGCAAATCCGGACAAGACCGACCTGCGCTGGCGCATCGAGCACTCGCAACACCTCCATCCCGACGACATCCCCCGCTTCGGCGAGCTGGGCGTCGTCGCGTCGATGCAAGGGATCCACTGCACGTCGGACGGACCCTGGGTCGTGCTCCGTCTCGGTGAGAAACGTGCAAGAGAAGGCGCGTATCCGTGGCGCACGCTCTTGGAGACCGAAGCCGTCGTTGCCAACGGCACCGATGCGCCGGTGGAAGACGTGGATCCGATCGCGAGCTTCTACGCTTCCGTGACCCGGCGGATGAAAGCGAACGGCGAGCTCTTCTATCCCGAGCAGCGCATGACGCGGGAGGAGGCGTTGCACTCGTACACGCTCGCTCCCGCGTGGGCCGCGTTCGAGGAGGACATCAAAGGCTCACTCGAAGTCGGGAAGCTCGCGGACGTCACCGTGTTGTCGAAAGACATCATGACCGTCCCCGAGGAGGAAATCTGCGAAGCGAAGGTGATCTACACGATCGTGGGCGGCGACGTGAAATACGAAGGGCGGCGTTAGGCTGGAAACGCAAAGAAATCAACGCAAAGGCGCAGAGACGCAAGGGCGCAAAGTCCGGCTAGGCTACGCTCTCTTTGCGCCCTTGCGCCTCTGCGTTTGCTTTTCTTAGCTTGCGTCGGTGGGGAGGGTCATTGTCAGGCGGCATCCACCTGCGGCGGTTGGGGCGATCTCGAGTCTTCCGTTGTGGAGCTCGGCCGCGCGCTTGGCTGCTAGGAGCGACACTGCTGCGCCGAAGCCGCCCGGACGCTCGTCCCAGTGGGGGTCGAACCAGTGGGACCAGGACGATGTCGGCATACGCACTGCGTCTTGGGACACGGTCAAGTTGACGGTGTTGGTGAGCTCGTTGAGCGTCATGTCGACCGAGAGCCTTCCGCCCCGGCCCGAACGCATGAACGCAAGAATCGTTTCGATAGCGCCCGAAATCGCCACCGCCACGAGCTCTTCGTCGGCCCGGATCGGGCAAGCGCTCAGGCTTCTCGCGTGGAGCTCGATGCCGAGTAGTCCACGCTCGTCCTCCGAGGCGGTGAGCACGTTCTTTAGAATCGTTGCAGCGTCGAACGGTCGTCGCGTGAGTGCCGGCTCCGCCCGCAGGATCTCGAGACCGCGCATCAGCCGATTGGCCCTGAGCGCTTCGGCGCGGATGAGACCAACGGCGACGTGCCTTGGTGCACAACTCGCGATCTCGGTCCACAATTGTCCTTTACTCACGGATTCGAGGTTCCCCATGAGCATTTTCAAACGCACTCAGCGGAAGTATGTGAAGAAGGCCTATCGCGTGAGGAATTGGCGTGAATATGAGGCGGGTCTACGCAACCGTGGGAGCCTGACCGTCTGGATCTCGCTCACCGCCGGCAAGCTTGTGAACTGGGACGCGCCCCGGCCGAGGAGGAGGAAACCGGGCCGTCAACGTAAGTACTCGAACCACGCCATCGAGACGGCTGTCACCCTGGGCATGGTGTTTCACCTGTCATCTAGGCAGAGCGAGGGATTGCTGCGATCGTTGTTCGCTCTGATGAAGCTAGACAATGATGTGCCCGATCACACCACGATCTCGAGGCGCAAGGCGAAGCTGGGTAAGGTCCCCTTCTACCAAGACAAGCAGAAGACGCCGTTGCACATCTTGATCGACAGCAGCGGTCTCGCTGTCCACGCCGGCCAGCTGCGCAGAGCACCAAAGAGCAGGGACTATCGCAAGCTCCATCTGTGTGTCGACGAGCAGAGTGGCGAAGGCTATCGTGGGCTCAGCGATGCGAGCGAGAGGGTTGGCGGCACAGAGAGTCGAGGCAAGGATCGGGTGCAAGATTCTCAACACGATGACGGCGCTCGGGATGCCTGATAGCGAGATGATCGGATGATGGGAGTCGGGGCCAAGCGAGCTCTCGGCCTCTATCGGAGTTGTGCACCAAGGCAGTGGAGAGGTACTTTCGAGTGAACGAACGGATTTCGTTCATTCCCCGATGACCTCCGCCCACACGGGCGGTACCATTGCTGTCAAGTTGGGAACGTGGACCACAAGATATAGTCGTAGCTGCACCCAACCTGACCACACGATATTGTGGAGCGTTGTCTCAATTTGACAATACCCCGCCGAGCGCTGGATCGGGAGTTGTCGTCGAGAGATGCTCGAGCACGTGGTCGTCCTGAGCGAGCGGCACCTCGTCCGACTCGTGCTCTCTTACCTCCGCTACTATCACCAAGACCGTGGTCACTTGGGTCTCAACAAGGACACCCCCAAACGAGAGACCCGTCACGCCACGACCGTCATCGACGGCGAACGTGATCGCGCTGCCACGAGTCGCTGGACTCCATCATCGCTACGAGTGGCGCGAGGCCGCATAGCGCCCGTTGCCGGTCGTGACGGGTTCACGTCGCCAGAGCTCTTGATGTTTGCATCCCCCGCTCTTGAACCCGGTGACTCGTGTGCTCCCGACGACGTCACGGGGCGTCGATGCCTGCTTTCGTCGTGGGTTTCCGTCCGGACTAATAATGATGAGCCACAGGTATCGTTGTCTCCCGTCGAGCGCGGCCCGAATTATGCCTGCACTCACCTTCTGCTTCCCTGAAGGATTAGCCACACGTCGCTTCTGCCGCTCTTGGGCTTCTGCTATGCTCCAGCACGGACGGCATGGACATTTCTCTCATGCACGCGCTGAGAAAATTGGCGCCGGTACGCATCCTTTAAAAAGGAGGACATGATGAAAAAAATCCATAATTCGAAACTTTTTGGGTTGGTGGCCCTCCTGGCTTTTGCTTTGGTTTTTATTGGTACAGACTTTATTGAAGGCCAAGTAAGAACAACAAGAGGCAAGCCTGAAAACCCACCTGGCAATCCTGATAACCCTAACAAAGGAGGCCATAAAACCCAAGACCGCCCAGCAGACGTTGTGTTCTGGAATTGTTGTGAGGATCCTAGCGGAGGAGATCGTTCAGCGGTTAGTGACACATCTCCCCAGATAGATTCATCTACTCAAACAAATACGTCACAATTTGCGAATGCGAAAGAAAAATTAATTAGCATGGGATTCAACGTACCTGGTGAATCACATAAGCAGGAGTTTGTAGGAAGCTTAGATATACCAATTGACATCAAAGATAGATTTTTGGAAATCTTAGACGCTATAACTAGCGTGTTAGGCAGCTATCCTAATTTTGTCTACGTCGCTTACAATCGAAATGGCACAGAAGCGGATGCCAAGCCTGTTTTTGACAGGTTGTCTGAAATTGATTTTTCACTAGATGGATTCACTATTGCCGAATTACAAAGGAAAGCAACCTGCCTTGGAGGATCCAATGCTGGGGAACCCAGAACAGTCACAACTGAACCTTATAGTGTATGCATTCAACATTTAGCTTTTATTCAAAATCCTTTTAATCATCCACCTCAAGAAACTAAAGCGCACCCAGACAAAATTTTAGGTAGGCGTGTACTTAATTATGCACATGAATATTTTCATCATTACGAACGAGCTCATGCCTTAGATAGGGGACTTAACTATCAAGGAGATCTAGAAAATCCTCAAACAACCGTGGATGCTCCACCGTGGTGGACAGAAGGAGCGGCAGTAGCATTCCAAAATGCATGGTATAAAGCAAACTGGAGTACCCTATCCTTTTTTGAAGGTAAAAAATGGGGAGATGTAAAAGTTAGCATTATGTTCAGTGATGATCCAGGAGTTTATAGAGAGTTTAGACGTGGCATTATGGATGCCCCTGGCAGGAAAAGAGAGGGTTGTACCCCAAATTTTAAAATGGGACCCTATACCGACAGATATGACACCGAGCGAGCTCCAGATGCTGATCCATGTCGGGCTTTCATGTTAGCTGTACCATATATCGCATCGTTGACTTCGTACAAAACAGTGTTAATTGATATACCTCAAGATTACTATGATCTTGGTTTTTGGGGAGCTTTTGAAAAGCATGTGGGTATGAACAAACAGGAATTTTATGATAATTTTAATGCCTTTTTGAGGTCTGGTAATCCAGAAGATGAACCACCTGAAGGTTGGGCTCCTCCTGAAGGCGATATAGCATCATATGCTAACTTTCTAGAAATAGTCCCTAAAAAATAGGCAATTGGTTTTTGGGACCGCATTGAGTTTGGCTCATTCTTATTAAATTTCCACCTTCTGACCTGCCTTGGTGCACAACTCGCGATCTCGGTCCACAATTGTCCTTTACTCACGGATTCGAGGTTCCCCATGAGCATTTTCAAACGCACTCAGCGGAAGTATGTGAAGAAGGCCTATCGCGTGAGGAATTGGCGTGAATATGAGGCGGGTCTACGCAACCGTGGGAGCCTGACCGTCTGGATCTCGCTCACCGCCGGCAAGCTTGTGAACTGGGACGCGCCCCGGCCGAGGAGGAGGAAACCGAGCCGTCAACGCAAGTACTCGAACCACGCCATCGAGACGGCTGTCACCCTGGGCATGGTGTTTCATCTGTCATCTAGGCAGAGCGAGGGATTGCTGCGATCGTTGTTCGCTCTGATGAAGCTAGACAATGATGTGCCCGATCACACCACGATCTCGAGGCGCAAGGCGAAGCTGGGTAAGGTCCCCTTCTACCAAGACAAGCAGAAGACGCCGTTGCACATCTTGATCGACAGCAGCGGTCTCGCTGTCCACGCCGGCCAGCTGCGCAGAGCACCAAAGAGCAGGGACTATCGCAAGCTCCATCTGTGTGTCGACGAGCAGAGTGGCGAAGTCGTCGCCGGCGAGCTGACGAGCAAAAGAGCCCGCGATTCATCGCGGGTTGCATCGCTTGTCGGACAGATCGACAGTCCCATCTCATCGGCCAGAGCTGACACCGCATACGACGCCAGCGGCGTCTATGAGGCGATCGAGAATCACAGCGCTCATTGCTCGCCGAGGGTGCTGATACCGCCGCGCAAGGGCGCCCAGCTCGCATCGGGGCCGGCGAGCAGCCGACAGCGCAATCGCAACATTGCAGCACAAGCTCGGCTCGGCAAACGAAAGTGGCACACAGAATCGGGCTACAGCAAACGGAGCAAAGTCGAGACAACGTTCCATCGCTACAAGGCTATCGTGGGCTCAGCGATGCGAGCGAGAGGGTTGGCGGCACAGAGAGTCGAGGCAAGGATCGGGTGCAAGATTCTGAACACCATGACGGCGCTCGGGATGCCTGATAGCGAGATGATCGGATGATGGGAGTCGGGGCCAAGCGAGCTCTCGGCCTCTATCGGAGTTGTGCACCAAGGCAATGTCGGTGCGCTTGTCGACCACTTCGGCACGGGCTTGCTCGGGGCTCATGTAGGCTGGCGTCCCGAGAATGTGGCCGTCACGGGTCATGTGGGACGGTGCGGTTTTCGTTCTCGACCCGTTTCGAGGAGTCTCTGTTATAAAGGGCTTGGCGAGGCCGAAGTCCAGCACTTTGACCAGCCCCTCCGGAGTTATTTTCACGTTGTCCGGTTTGAGATCCCGGTGCACGATCGCTTGCGCGTGCGCGGCTTCGAGCGCTTGGGCGATCTGCTTGAAGACCGTGAGGATATCGCGCAAGCTCATCGAGCGCGCGTCGAGTCGTTCGCCGAGCGTTTCCCCCGGGACGAGCTCGAGGATCAGAAAGAGGTTTTCGTCGCGGCGCTCGAGGCCGAAAATGGATCCGATGTTCGGATGATTGATCGAAGCTAACACTCGCGCTTCGCGCTCGAATCGCTTGACGCGCTCCGCATCTTGGGCCACGGAATCAGGCAGTGCTTTGATCGCTACCTCGCGTTTGAGCTCGGTGTCGCGTGCGAGGTACACCTCGCCCATGCCTCCGGCACCCAGCGGAGACAGAACTTCGAAAACACCGAGTCGTGTTCCAGGTTCCAACGCCATAGGTGATCTCAAGCCTCGAACAGAGATCAGCCTAGCACCGCGACTCCATGGATTCCAACATGAAAAGTGCTGTATCCTTCGATTGTCGTTGAGACCGGTATGAACTCGCGCGGACGCACCTTCGTCGGGTGGCTAATCATCTTGTCGTGCGTCCCCACTCCGGTACTAGCAGCCAAGCTTCAAATGGACACCCTCAACGCGTGGTTGGAGTACAAGCGACTGACCGAGGAGCGGATCGAACGCGAGCTCGCATCAACCGAAGGGTTCCTCATCTTTGACTTTCTCCTCGAGAGTGACCGAGTTGCGATCCGATCCGCGTTGGACTCCAGCGACACCTTTATCAAGAAGCTGAAAACGCGGAACGAGGAGGGTGGCGACATCAAGATTACGAAAGGGCTCGTGCACCACTGGTACGGGATCGTTCTCGTCCGCGGCACCGAGCTCGAGGACGTGCTGCGCTTGGTTCAGGACTACGACAACCACGCGAGCTACTTCGAAGACGTGGAGGACTCGCGCCTCGTGTCTCATCAGGGCGACGAGTACGAGATATTCTTGAGACTCCGTCGCAAGAAAGTCATCACCGTGCACTACAACACCGAGCACCACGTTACCTACCATCGCCGCGCGCCCGGTGAGGTGTGGAGTCGCAGCGAGTCCACCCGCATCGCCGAGCTCGATAATCCAAGTACGACGCGCGAGCGTGAAAAACCCCTCGAGAACGATCGGGGCTTCATGTGGCGCCTGAATTCCTACTGGAGGTTCCAACAAGTTCCCGAAGGCGTCATCGTCGAGTGCGAGTCCATCAGCCTCAGCCGGACGGTTCCCATCGCCTTCCGCTGGATCGTCAAACCGTTCATCAACTCCGTCCCGCGGGAGTCTCTCGAATTGGCGCTCCGCCCGCTCCAGGATGCGTTCAACTGAAAGATCTGGAAGTGAAGCGCGCGATTTTCGAGGGCGAGTTTTGGAATGTCCGCTAGAGTGTAGAGTGTCATCGGCAGAGGACGAGCTGAAGGCGCAAGTAACTGAATCTAAAGGCCCATGCCATGGCACAGGCTTTGCTTTACACTTTGAGTAGCCCATGCGCATTCGATTCGTTTTTGCTCTGCTGGCGGTTGCGATGGTGGCTCCGCTGGCGAGCGCACAGGAAGAGCCCGACTTTCTGTTCGGCGCTCCCCGGGGTGCGTTCTCCATCCGCGGCGGATACCTGATCGCGTCGGCCAAGAGCGACATCTATGAGTTCTTGTCGGAGGAGCTGACCATCGAAAGCAATGACTTCAACGCGCTGGTCTTCGGCATCGACGTCGCGCTCGCGATCCACCCTCGGCTGGATGTGCTCGCCGGCTTCGAGTACAGCTGGACGGCCATCGATTCCGAGTACCGCGAGTTCGAGGAGGACAGCGGCGCGCCCATCACCCAGACCACCGAGCTCAGGACGGTTCCGCTCACGGGGAGCATCAAGCTGTACTTGACGCCGCGCGGACGAGAGATCAGTCGTTTCGCGTTCGTGCCGAACAAGGCGCGACCTTACGTGGGTGCCGGCGCCGGTCTCATTTGGTATCGGCTCGAGCAGATCGGTGATTTCGTGGATTTCGCCGATCTTTCTATTTTCACCGGCGAGTTTCGCTCGAGCGGCTTGGGCACGGAGGCACACGTGTTTGGTGGTCTGGACCTCCAGCTGAGCCCCAAGTGGTACCTCTCGTTGGAGGGACGCTACGTCTGGGCCGATGCGGACCTGTCCGGAGACTTCGTGGGCTTCGACCCCATCGACCTCAACGGCCTCCGGATCACCGCGGGCTTTAGCTACAGTTTTTGAGATAGAAGACACAGGAGGACGCCATGACGACAACACTCCTATTGGCCTTAGCACTGGCCGGCGCGCCAGGACAAAACGAAGTGGCCAATCTCGACTCACGATGGGTTCCCTGGCTCGGATGCTGGGAGCTCGTCGACGACCAGCGGCGTGAGCCCCTCATCGGCGAAGCCGATCCCACCCAGGGCCAGGACGTCCCGCTACGCGGGCTCGTGTGCCTGAATCCAGCGCCCGACGGAAACGGTGTCACCGTCACTACCGTCGCGGGCGGTGAAGCGTTTCTCGAAGAGACGCTCGTCGCCGACGGCGAGAAGAACCCGTCTGCCAAAGGCAAGTGCAGCGGCTGGCAGCGCACCGAGTGGTCCGCGGATGGCTATCGTCTGTTCACGAGCGCCGAGCTCACCTGCGAGGAGAACAGTAGGCTGACCGTCTCGGGGCTCAGCATGATGGTGCCTCGGTCCACGTGGGTCGACATCCAAATCGTCGAGAGCAGCGCCGGACGTGCCGTCGTGATCCGCCGCTACCGCCCGGCAAACGATACCGAGGTCATCGACTCGGGAGCTCCGGTTCTCAACACCGACCTCAAGATGAAATCGTACCGAAGCCGGCTCGCGCTCACCAACCCGCTTTCTGCCGACGACATTACCGAGGCTGCCAGCAAAGTCGCGCCCGAAGCTCTCGAAGCCGCGGTGTTGGAGCACGAGGAAGGTTTCGCGCTCGACGCCGCCGCGTTGACGCGTCTCGATGATGCCGGAGTCCGTCCCGGACTCATCGATCTAATGGTCGCGCTTTCGTATCCCAACCAGTTCGTCGTCAACGCGGGCTCAGGCGACGGCGCCGGCGGTGGCGGCTTCGCACTCCCCGGCACCTACTACCGCACCGGTTTTCCCTACAGCTATCGAACGCCGTATTACGTGACCCCGTTCAGTTATTACTATTGGTACGCGCCACACCATCCTCGATACGTGGTGCGGCCCGTCGCCGTCCCGGAGGTTCGCCAGGGACTCGTCAGCAAGCGCGGCTACGCGCAAGTCGCACCCAGTCCTACCGGTCGTCGCGCCCGTCATCGCGGCGGCTCCGGCGGCGGTAGTTCCGTCTCCGGTTCGAGCCGCTCGTCGGGGTCGAGTGGATCGGTCAGTAGCCAGGGCTACTCGCGCGGTGGTTCATCGGGCCGCAGCGCTACCAGGAAGAAGTAAGCCGCACCTAACCGGCACGTGTGCCGTTGGGGACGGGTGTCTCCGGAACGGCGAGTCTCGGGAGCACGCCGTCGGCGTAGCCGGTGTCAAAGAGCATGCCTTCGGAAATCTCGCCTCGCATGCGGCGCGGTTTCAAATTCACCACGAAGAGCGCCTGACGCCCTTCGAGCTCAGCCGGGTTCTCGCGCTCTTCTTTGAGGCCCGCGAGGATGGTGCGCTGGTGGTCCCCGAAATCGACCGTCAGTTTAATGACTTCAAGTGGTACCTCTCGTTGGAGGGACGCTACGTCTGGCCGATGCCGTTCTGTCCGAGGACTACGTCGGCTTCGACCCCATCGACCTCAACGGCCTCCGGATTACCGCGGGCTTTGGCTATAGTTTTTGAGTAAGATAGAAGACACGAGGAGGACGCCATGACGACAGCACTCCTATTGGCCCTAGCGCTGGCCGGCACAAGACGAAGCCGCCAATATCGACTCCCGGTGGGTTCCCTGGCTCGGATGCTGGGAGCTCGTCGACGACCAGCGGCGTGAGCCCCTCATCGGCGAAGCCGATCCCACCCAGGGCCAGGACGTCCCGCTACGCGGGCTCGTGTGCCTGAATCCAGCGCGCCCGACGGAGACGGTGTCACCGTCACCACCGCCGCGGGCGGTGAGGCGTTTCTCGAAGAGACGCTCGTCGCCGACGGCGAGAAGAACCCGTCGGCCAAAGGCAAGTGCAGCGGCTGGCAGCGTACCGAGTGGTCCGCGGATGGCTATCGTCTATTCACGAGCGCCGAGCTCACCTGCGAGGAAAACCGTAGGCTGACCGTCTCGGGGCTCAGCATGATGGTGCCTCGGTCCACGTGGGTCGACATCCAAATCGTCGAGAGCAGCGCCGGACGTGCCGTCGTGATCCGCCGCTACCGCCCGGCAAACGATACCGAGGTCATCGACTCGGGAGCTCCGGTTCTCAACACCGACCTCAAGATGAAATCGTACCGAAGCCGGCTCGCGCTCACCAACCCGCTTTCTGCCGACGACATTACCGAGGCTGCCAGCAAAGTCGCGCCCGAAGCTCTCGAAGCCGCGGTGTTGGAGCACGAGGAAGGTTTCGCGCTCGACGCCGCCGCGTTGACGCGTCTCGATGATGCCGGAGTCCGTCCCGGACTCATCGATCTAATGGTCGCGCTTTCGTATCCCAACCAGTTCGTCGTCAACGCGGGCTCAGGCGACGGCGCCGGCGGTGGCGGCTTCGCACTCCCCGGCACCTACTACCGCACCGGTTTTCCCTACAGCTATCGAACGCCGTATTACGTGACCCCGTTCAGTTATTACTATTGGTACGCGCCACACCATCCTCGATACGTGGTGCGGCCCGTCGCCGTCCCGGAGGTTCGCCAGGGACTCGTCAGCAGCCACGGCTATGCGCAGGTCAAGCCTCGTCCTACCGGTCGTCGCGCACGTCGTCGCGGCGGCTCGGGCGGGGATGGTTACGTTTCCGGTTCGAGCAGCTCGTCAGGGTCGGGTGGATCGGTCAGTAGCGAAGGCTATTCGCGCGGTGGTTCGTCCAGCCGCTCCGCTACCAGGATGAGGCAGTTTGGAGCTATCCGGTCTCGGCTAGTAACCATAGAATAACAGGGAATAACAGGGAATAACAGGGAATAACAGGGAATAACAGGGAATTTGGGCCATTTTTGTGCAGATCCGGCCGTTTTTTGACGTGGCAACCCTCTATATTTCAAATGGTTAGATGGCAATTCCCTGTTCCGAAATAACAGGGAATTTCTGATGAAAGAACAGGGAAGTGGAAATCGGCGAACAGGGAATTGAGATGGACGAATAGGGGAATGTCAGAGCAGCACGTGAGGAGTTCCATTCGAGCACACGAATGGTTTTCTGCCTCTCCGTTCAAAAGAGTTGTGCTCCGCAAAAAGTCGATCCGGCGTTGATTGCGCGGGTTTCGCTATCGTTTGTGTTCTTGGACACGACGAGGTCGTGAGCGCTATTTTGGCTGTAACTTAATACACCGTAACGTCTTAGCGTCATCTCACCAACACTTAATAGCGGAAGCACCGCACAGGACGGGGAGAAACAGATAGGCCGCGCCTACGGAGCACCGCGCCAGCCCTCGACCCTACCGGGAGCCCTCCCCCCTACATGCCTCCCCACCGGTAGTTGAGGCGCGTGTAGTAGTAGGTGCCATTGAAGCCAAACGGTGAGAACTGGCCGTATTGATTGCCGACCGTGTCAGTGCCGAACCTGTTCACGTCGGGGTACGTGCCCAGCACGTTTTCACCGCCGACCACCAGGGTGACGGCATCGCCGAACGGAATGCCGAGTTCGAGGTCGAGCAACGCCTTGCCTGAATAGGCCGGGTACAGCCAGGGCTCCGCCGGTCCGCCAGCGACATCGACGGCATTCCGTCCATCTTCGCTGTCCCAGAACTGGCCGAAGTAGTTCAGCCGGCCCATCAGGCTCCACCGGTCGGCGCGGTGGATGGTGCTGACGTTCCATCGGGTATTCGGCAATCCCCGTTCCAGCGTGTTGATGCGGAATTCATCGATCACGGCGCTCTCGATATTCTTGACTGCTGTGTCCGTGTAGTTGAAGACCGCGCTGACCGTCGTGCGCCCGACCGCCAGGCTCGCAATCAAGTCGAGACCCTGGGTTGTCGTCGAGAAGTCGTTCAGGAAGAACCGGAACACGGGGAAATTCCGCGCCTCGGGAATCCCTTCCTCAAGCAGCGTCAGGATCTCGGGCTCCGACAGTGCGATTTCCTGCGACAGGGCGACACGATCGTCAATATTGATCCGGAAGTAGTCGGCGGTGAAAGTGAATGGGCCTTGCTCGAAGACCACGCCCGCGCTGACGTTGAGTGATTTTTCAGGCTGGAGCTGCCCGCCGCCCCGCGCGACGGCCACCGCGGAGGTAGCCGGGACGACGCCGTTGTTGGTCAACTGCCCGCCGATGAACGCAGTCGTCACGTTGAACGCGTGCTGCTGCCCTGGGGTCGGTGCCCGGAACCCGCTGCTCACGGCGCCACGCAGCGAGAACGCGTCGGTCAGTCCGACGCGCGCCGCGAGCTTGCCGTTCGTCGTTGTGCCGAAGTCCTCGAAGTTCTCGAACCGGACGGCCGTGCCGACCGTCCACTGGCCGCCCGGGTCGTTAAACTCGACGTCCCCGTAGACCGCCACGTTGCTGCGGTTCCAGCTGCCCGCCGTCGTGTCAGCTCGGTAACCGTTGAAGCCGTTCGACCCGGAGCTAAAGCCCTGGGCGGCATACGGGCCGATCTCCCACGACGGCTGCCCGCCCGCGCCGATCGTGAACTGCTCGTCACGCCACTCCGTGCCGCCCGCGACGTTCACCATGTCGCTGACCGGGTACGAGACGTCGAAGTTGATGTTGACGTCGTGCTGCCGGTAGCTGCCGGGCTTGAACGACGTCGGCGTGTCGTAGCCGAGCGACGCGTTGACCGTATCAAAGATGAACTGATCGACTTGGCTGGTGCCGATGTTGATGCTCGTGTCCCAGTTGAGGCCGGTGCTTGAGAGCCGGCGCAGGCCGGCGACTACCGAATGGTCGATGAGGTCGCCGCCGAACTGCGGCGTGAACCCGCCGGGGAACCGGCTGTGGAGCGTGAAGCAGTTCGGGTCGGCCTCGACCTGCTGGAGGGCGGCCGCATCGGGGACGTTGCCGATGATCGGGACCGCGGGGCAGCCGCCGGCGCCCTTGACGCCGGTCTCGGCCCAGACCCGGTCGCCGACGAGCAGGGTCGGGAGGCCGTCGACCACGGGGCCGCGGAAGACCCCGCCGCGGGTATGCGGGTTCCGGAAGTAGAAGCCGCCAGTCACCGTGCGGCTCGCGTAGTTGGTGTGGCCGTAAAATTGCCATTGGTTCGCGAACAGATGACCGAAGTTGACGAACAGCTTCAGGTCGTCCTCGAGTTTCGGTGATCCCCAGACCTGGGCCGGGTTGCGCAGGTTCGTATTGCCGGCCTCGATGATGTTCTGCGCATCCGTGCGCTGAATGCTGCGGTTGGTCGGCCCGGCGTTGCCGTACTCCAGGCTGAGGTTCACGAACCCGGTCCTGCCGAGCGGCAGTCCGGCATTCGCGGCGACCGTGACCGCCTGCCCCCGGCCGCCGATCCCGTTGCAGGAATGCTTGATGTCGCCGATGATGCCCTCCCCGCAGGTGGACAGGCTACCCGGGTTCGCATCGAGGTAGGCGCCTGTGCGGAACTCCAGGCTGCCGCCCGAACGGGCATCCTTGAGCTGGAAGTTCATGACGCCGGCAATGGCATCCGAGCCGTATTGCGCCGCTGCGCCGTCGCGCAGCACCTCGGCCTGCCGAATCGCAATCGAGGGGATGACGGAGAGATCCGGTCCCTGCGAACCATCCGCGATGCCGTTGCCAAGCCAGGTGATGACCGCCGCGCGGTGGCGGCGCTTGCCGTTGACTAGGATCAGCGTGTGATCCGGCGCCAAATTGCGCAGGGACGCTGGCCGGACGATGGTCGCCGCGTCGCTGATCGGTTGAATGCTGATGTTGAACGAGGGGATGACGGTCCGCAACTGCTCGCCCAGGTCCGTACTGCCCTGGCTGGCGAAATCCTCGCTTCGGATGACGTCGATCGGCACGGCCGAGTCGGTCACCGACCGCGGCTGGGCACGGGTCCCGACAACGACCACCAGTTCTTCAAATCCTCCGACCGCCATCTCCACGTTGATGGAGGCCGTGGCGCCGGCGCTCACCTCCACCACCTGCGCGGGCGCGGTGAAGCCGGAGAGAGTGAACGTCACGCCGTATGTCCCCGGGGCGAGACCGCTGAACGTGAACTGGCCAGTCCCGTCGGTGACGGTCACCCGCCCGCTGCCCGCCGCGTCCCGCGCTTCCACGGTGACGCCGGGGAGAATGCTGCCCGTGGCGTCGGTAACCGTCCCGGAGATCGTCGCGTCCTGGGCGTTGGCAACGCCGGGCGCGTACACGACGGCAGCGAAAACCAGCACCAGCAAAAGGAAAGCCGGTCTGTGATTGCAAAGTGTCAACATTTGTCGCTCCATTTGTCGCTAGAAAAGCCGACGGCCTGTTTCGTTTGGAACCGGGGTATTGTCAAGTTTCAGGGTGCTTGCGCTGTTTGCTGTTGGTGATGTGTACGTATCCCTTTGCAAAAAAAGCGCTTACACTCCATTTAGCGTGCGGCGAAGGTCGCGAGCGCTATTTTTGGCTGTAATTATCACAGGTAAACCCCGGCTCTGCCGGGGGTGACTCACAGAGGTTTGACCGTGTGAGGCAGTAATAACGGTTCTCCTGTCGTTTCGGGGGATCTGATTTGTGTTGGAGGGCATGGCCTATGGACGCTGCCGCGATTGTGGAAAACGCCGGAAACTCCGGGCGAGAGAGGCGTTTAGGGAAAGGTTGTGAGCACGTACAAACGTGGAGCGGCGTTTTCCACAATCGCTTGGAAAACGCTTCGCGTTTCCCACGAGCGCCCACAGGCCCCACCTGATATATATACAAGAAAGATTAATTCATATGGAATAAGGAAGGGGGGGCTCGATTAGTGGAGGCTATGGAAAACGCCCTTCCAGGCTTCGAAGAGAACTCAGTCGTGAGCAAGGTCTGAACGACCAGAACCGTGGGGGCGTTTCCCACAGCCTTGTCTCCCGCTGAGGGGCAGTGGCATTTGGTGAGGCCCGTGGGTTGAGAGGGTAAGCCATGTGTAGATGCGCATCGGCGAGAACGCTAGAATCTTTTTTTCCGAAAGAGAAAAGAGCGTTCCCGCGATGCGCGTTACTACGTTAGTCAACAAGCTCATCGGATTGCAAGGCCTGTGGGTCCGAGGTTTCCACTTCCAGGCGGACAAAGCCAGAGTGGTGGTGGATGTAGTACCACGGAGGAGGAAGCCTCTGTGCGGGATTTGCGGACGAAAGGTCCGCAAGAACAAAGATCGCTACAATCGCTACTGGCGGCACTTGGACCTGTTCGGAGTCCGGACCTATCTTCGCTACTCGATCCGACGAGTGGTATGTCGGCGGTGTGGAGTGGTCAGAGAAAAGGTGCCTTGGGCAGACAAGGGAAGCCGCTTTACCAAAAGCTTCGAACAAGAGGTAGCGTGGCTGGCACAGAGGACGGACGTCAGCGCCGTAGCGAACTATTTCCGAGTGACGTGGCGTTCGGTGCGACGGATCATCCAGCGAGTGGTTGCCGAGCAGCGGGATGAGCGGCGCGAGCTCGATGGATTGCGGGTGATTGGGATGGACGAGATCAGCTACCGCAAACGCCACAAGTACTTAACAGTGGTAATAGACCATCTCAGCGGCCGGGTCGTCTGGGCGGGAAAGGAGCGCAAGGCCAAGACGCTGCTGCTGTTTTTCCGCAAGCTCGGACCACAAAGAGCCGCGGAGCTCGAAGCGGTCAGCATGGACATGTGGGAGCCGTACATAACTGTCGTCGGCAAAAAGGCTCCTCAGGCACGGGTGATCTTTGACCGCTTCCACATCGTCAAGCATCTGAACGAGGCCGTGGATAAGACCCGGCGCGAGCTGGTGCGCGAGCTCAAAGGGACTGCCCGGCGCAACCTCAAGAACACCAAGTTTCCCCTTCTCAAGGCCAAACACAACCGCAGCGCGAAAGACAAACGGGTGCTCCGCGAGCAGGTGCGAGCTAATCGTCGCCTCTACCGCGCCATGCTTCTGCGCGACGACTTCATGGACCTCTACACCTACAAAACCGAGACATGGGCCAAGAAGTTTCTCCGAGGATGGCTGCGGCGCGCTATGAGCTCGAGGATAGAGCCCGTCAAACGCGCGGCGAAGATGAGCAGCCACTTCGATGGCGTCATCGCGTGGGTCACGTGGAGACTCAGCAACGGCCGACTCGAAGGAATGAACAACAAAATCAGGCTGCTGAGCCACCGCAGCTTTGGACTCCACTCTGCCGAAGCTCTCATCAGTCTCGTCTACCTAAACTGTGGCGGTCTCACCCTCGAGAGGATCCACTGAAATGGCAGGAGAGGCGTAATAACAAAGTCCTCCTTAGAAAGCGCCAACTTCCAAACAAGGAGGACTCAATGAAAAACTACGAAAGCCTATCGCACACGCGGTACGACTGCAAATACCATGTTGTCTTTATCCCCAAATACCGACGGAAGAAAATCTACGGGGCGATTCGGCGGCATCTGGGAGAGATTTTTCACGAGCTGGCGAAGCAGAAGGAAAGTCGCATCTTGGAAGGGCATTTGAAGGGCGGTCACGTCCACATGTGCATCAGCATTCCACCGAAGTTTGCGGTGTCGAGTGTGGTGGGCTTCATGAAGGGGAAAAGCGCAATTTCGATAGCTCGAAACTTCCTGGGGCGCAAGCGTAACTTCACGGGGGAGAGTTTCTGGGCGAGGGGCTACTTCGTGTCCACGGTAGGTTTGGATGAAGAAGTTGTTCGTGAATACATCCGGCACCAAGAAAAGGAGGATCAACGCCTAGAGCAGCTGAATCTGGTTTGGTCGGCCAAGAATGCGTATTCCAGCCATCGTGAACGCCGAATCCAGAGCAAGCTGAACAGCGAATCCGGTGAAGCCGAACGCTCATCGAAGCGATGAAGTGTTGGGTGACCTCCTTTCCACTGATTGAAAACGTGAACCTATCTTACCTGCGTGTTGTGTAGCAAGGGGCGGCAGGTCGGTGCCGGAGGGAGCGGGCGTAAGGAAAGACGCGAAGCGACCTTCCCGCTCCCGTAGGCAGCGACCTGCCGCGGCCGAACCCCGGGCGATGTGGGGCTGGTTTCGGGGGGTTGCTGGGGTATGGCCTGGCTCGAGAAGACGCTTCCTGAGGCATTCTCGCGCGTCGTTTTGGCGCCGCATCGTCTGGCCCCGGGTTTGGCGGTTTCACCCGTTTTTATCGCATCGACGCTGTGGTCCCTCGCTCGCTCATGCATCGGCGTTGTCAAATGCCTTTGGCGCAGCCTTGGTCTTTCTCAGAGAAGCTCCTTTGAGAGTGATGCGGTGCGCGCTGTGGAGAATGCGATCGCAGATAGCGTCTGCCTGGTTTGGGTCGCCAATCGCTTCGTGCCACTGCTTGAGCGGAATCTGGGTCGCGATGAGTGTGGAGCCACGCTCGGCGCGGTCTTCGATGACCTCCATTAGATCCCGTCTCTCCGATTCTTTCAGCGGGTGAAGCAGCCAATCATCGATAGCCAGTAAGTCCAGCTTGGCGAGTTTCGTCAAAAGCCGGGCGTAGGAACCATCACCACGAGCGACCGCGAGCTCGTGGAGCAAGCGCGGTGCTCGCACGTAGCATCCGGTGAAGCCGCGACGACAGGCCCGCTCCACGAAGGCGCAAGCCAAGAACGATTTGCCAATCCCCGTCGGGCCGGTGATGAGCAGGTTATGGCGCTCACCGACAAAGCGGCAGTTGCCCAGGCTCAAGATCTGTTCGCGGTTTAAGCCTCGAGGCGCTTGGAAGTTCACGTTCTCCAAACATGCCGGATAGCGGAGCTTTGCCGCTCGCAGTCGTCGAGAAAGCTTACGCTGTTCGCGGGCGGTCCACTCGGCATCGACCAGGAGTCCCACACGTTCCTCGAAGCTCAGCTCCTTGTATTCGCTCGAGCTCAACTGGGTTTCGAACGCGGACACCAAGCCGAACAACTTCATGGCGTTCATCTTTTCTATCGTTTCGGGTGTCAGCATCGGGACTCTCCTCCTTCGTAGTGATCCGCGCCTCGGATGTTCTCGTGCTCCTCTCGCGGTTTCGCTTCGGCGTCCGATTCGAGCACCACACGATCCAGACCAGCCGAGAGAATGTTTTTCACCGTGCGATAGCTGTAAGAGCTCAAAGCTTCCGCTCGTGCGCAAGCGGCCTCGAGACGCTCACTGCCCCAGCGGCTGCCTAGTCGCATGACTCCCAGGCAAGAGCGAAATCCCTGCTCCGGGTGAGGCCGACTCTCTAGAATCCCCGCAACCAGCCTTCCCGTGGCGCGACCTGACTGCTCCGCCCAGTGGAGCAGCCGCGACGGCGTCCACTCCAGGTGCTCCCGATGCGAACGTGGCATATGCTCCGGGTTCGTGGAGTAGTGCCCCTTTCCTTTCTTGCGGGGATGCGACGCGACGCGCTTTCCCTTGAACAGGACCTCCACCACCGAGGCCGTCACCCGTGCCTCGACTTTCTCGTGAATGAGCTGATAGGGAACGCTGTACAAGTTGTTCTCCACCTCCACGTGGTAGTCGATGTTCACTCTGCACCGCTTCCACGTCGATAACTCGTAGCTCTCCTGCGGTAGCGGTTTCAGTACGGGCCGGTCTAGCCTTTCGTACAACTCCCGCCGACTCACACCGAGCTTCTGCATCGGACGCGCATTCAGGACCTCTAACTTCTCCCAGATGGCTTCGTTCAGTTCCGCCAGGCTGAAGAACGTGCGATGACGAAGCACCGCCAGGATCCAGCGCTGCGCCACCTGCACTGCCGACTCCACCTTCGCTTTGTCTTTCGGCTTGAACACCCGAGCCGGGACCACAACCGCACCGTAATGCGTCGCCAGCTCTTCGTACGTCCGGTTGATCCCTGGCTCGTAACGGTCCACCAAATCCACGCCGCTCTTCAAGTTGTCCGGAACCCAGATCTCCGTACTGCCACCGAAGTAATCCGACATCCCCTTATGGGCCTTCGCCCACGATTCCAGCGGCTGGTTCAGTGTCGCTTCGACGTAGGTGTAACTGCTCGCGCCCAACGTCCCGACGAACAGCTCCATTTCGACGAGCTCTCCCGTTTTCGGATCGACGATGTGAGGCTTCTTCCCCGAAAAATCGACGAATGTCTTCTCGCCTGCTCGATGCCGTTGACGCATCGTCGGGTTCAGCTTCTTCTTCCACTGACCGTACAGCTCGCAATAACGGCTGTAGCCGTACGCTCCCGGCTTATTCTCCGCGTACTCCACCCACAGCTGCAGCAACGTCAGCTCTCGGTGACGCCTCAGCTCCTCGTGGATGTGGGCATAGTCCAGACCCGGCCGTGCGCCAGACGAGCCCGGCGGCGGAAACAGCCCTGCCTCCAGCTCCCCGTCGCTCAGCTCCTCCGGGAGCGGCCAGCTCAGACCACCCTTCTTCGCCTTGGCCAGGTACTCACTCACCGTTCCAACCGCCACGCGAAGTGCCTTTGCGATCATGCGGTGAGTAAAACCCAGCTCGTACTTTAACCTTAGAACCTCTCGTATTTTTCTCATCGATAACCTCTTAGCTGCCATTTCCTGGATCGTCCTCCTTCCGGGTACGACCTAGAGTTGCCTTGAAACGTGCTATCGATGAGCGTTCGCGATGCCGGAACCGGCGTTCACGTTGCCTGGAATCCGTGTTCACCTTCCCCGGAATCGATGTTCACGATCCCCGGAATCCGTGTTCACGATGCTTTGGAATGGATGTTCACCTTCGGCTGGAATCTGCGTTCACGATGCCCCGGAATACGCACCTTACCTCTATCTACCGCGCCAGCCCCCGACCCTACCGGGCTTGAGCGCACCGCGCTGCCAACATCTTGGGGGCGGTTCGGCCCTGAATGCCTCACTTGACAGCAACGGCACCGCCCGCGTGGGCGGAGGTCATCGGGGAGTGACCGAAATCGTTCGTTCACTCGAAAGTACCGACCGACAGGTTGTCAGAAGTGGTACGTCAGACTCAGGCTGAAACCGAGCAGTGTCATGTCGTCTGTCGTTATGGTTCCTGATACCGGTTCGCTCCCGTCCCTGCGTACATTCGGCACGTGGCTGCGTAACGGAATCCATTCAATACCGTCGTCACGGAAGGATGAGAAGTTGACCCAGCGGCCCTTCACCCCTAGAGACACAGATTCCGTCATTTCGTAGTCCACTCCGAACAGCACCTGATAACCGAACAGAGTGTCGGAAAGTACCTCTTGGGCGACACTGGTCGTTCCAGCAAGATTCCGGCGGATCTCTTCGACGTTGGGCAACCCCTCTCCGGTGGAGATCGCGGTGGGGTCGGCGTTCCTGGCCCACACTCCGGAGTATCCCATCTGGGCAAGACCGACACCCATGCCAAACCCGGCATAGGGGGTGACCCGGGTACTGTTGATGAAGTCCAGATACAGGTTCCCGAACAGGTTGTGCCCGGTGAGGGTGCCTATGCGGTCATTCGCCACCCAGATTTCCTGACGAAGCTTGTCGCCGGAGGCTCCTTCGGCGAAGGGAATCTCGGAGGTCTGATTATATTGGGAGACCTGGTAGGAGTATTCAAACTCCGGCCGAAGGCGGACTCTCATCCCAGCCAGGTCGTTCTCCCAGGCTCGATACCCCAGTACAAATCCGGACAGAATGCCCCTGGCACCGTCGAAACTGTTGCTCCAGTTGTCACCTGCCCCGCGATTCGAACCCGTGCAGTTGTAGTTTTCATACCCAGCAGTTTGTGTCACGGTCGCATACATCGGGTTGATGTACTCGTCACAAACGCTGGCCCGGTCGTTGGAGCTGCCTGTGATATTCATTCCAGAGTGGGAGTTCCTGCCAATCTCAAGGCCAAGATAAAGCCCCTGACCGTGCGCTGTGCCCCGAGCGAAAATCCATATCGTAACTAGCAAGATAGTCAACGGTATATGAATACGTTTCATACAGTCTGAGCTCCTCCCTGAGCGTTGAACAGTTTCGCGGGTAGATTGGGGGAAATTATATTGAAGTGACCCCGCTTTCGGGATGTGTCCCGAGGTCCGTGGAAAAAGAACAGCGCCCTCCACTCCGTCATCAGGGTATCAGGTCAGGCGGCAACCTGCGCGTGTTCGAGAACTTCGCTCAGACGTTGGTAGCCGTCGATGGGTGCTTCCTCCATCAAATATTGCTACGCGGCTGCGGGCAGTGGTACAGGTGCGGAAGAGACCGGGTTGCGTGCCCCAGTGAGCAGGAAAACCTCGATCCGCGACCACAAAGGAATCGTCGTCGCCAAGAAGATGTCTCGAAAGGTGAGCCGTCGCGTGGTCAGACCGGCCTGCATAGCCGGAGTTCGGATCTCATGTCCGAACTTCAGAGCTTCGTGCGGTCGGACGAAGTTGTAATAGCAACGGAGCAACTCCATGTGCTCATCGAGCCTCTCCGTCGAGCGAGCGTGGGAAAGCGTTCGTCTCGAAAGGTATGCCGAGCTTTGCCAGATGGTCAGATTCAACCGCTCGATAAACGACGTGTTCAATGTCGAGGAGTCCTCGGAGTTATTGAGCGCGTCTTCGAATCGCCATGCGGCTCCGTGCAGCGCTCTCCGTTCGACTTTGATGATACGATCGTTCCTGCGCGTCTTGAGGACCTGGCCGTAGAGACACGCTGGCCGGAAGAAGCGACGGATGACCTTCTGGTAGAATTCGAATCCATCCGTGACGATCAGGGGAAGACGCCCGAAATTCATCCGCCTCGAAAGGTCACGAAACAGAGCGTGAGTGTTCCGGTAGCTTCGCCTTCCCGTCACCGTCGATGGCCAGAGCCGAGACCAGACCTCGATCGTAACGAAGACCCAACTCGGCGTCTTCTTGTTTGCCCGTGAACGTGCAAATCTCGTCGACTTGAAGCTCTTCGGCAGCGAAGTCGGCGACTGTGCTCCGCAAAAAGTCGATCCAGCGTTGATTGCACGGTTTAGACCTGCCATGATCGGCTGCTTCGCCCCGGTCGACCGGTGGGCTCCATCACGATTACCGGTTGTCACGCATCGCCTGATGGTCTATTTCAAAAGGGGCCGAGTTTTGGCACAGGACGGGATTGCTCAATTCGCTTTATGGTCTTGTCCTTCATTGGCTCCCTCCTCCGTTTATGACTCGGTGTGAGAGATGACCTGGTAAGAGCCCGAGTCCGGCCTTCCATCTTCCTGGAGGTTGGAGATCTCGAGAGTATATGAGCCGGCTGGTTCTTCTTCCGCGGTGATTCGAGTAGGCTTCGCTGGCGGTTCACCGATTGAGGACGCGACAACGTCTTCGCACGCATTCCTCTGGGAAAGCCGACAATTACATTGGCCACGATAAATGACGGCGTCAAGCCTGTTGGAATCTCGATTCCAGTCAACAACGGCCTCGATGTCACCTAAGGCTGTCGTGCTGAACGAGAAGAACCTAAGGAAATCACAGTCTAACGTTTGTGAGGACTCGAGAGTGCCAATGTTGAAACTACCGTCAGCTATCACCCTGCTTACATCGAAAACTGGCGCCACTGCGCCAGTAGGTGGCTTGCAGTGAGTCATCGCCAAGAAGGCAGCTGCAACGATCACTTTCTTTTTCGGCATTCGGCTCATCCAACCTAAGTGGTGTTTCTTAAGCGGCCAAGTCTCAATCTTCGGCATTCGGGCGTCAAGCATATCAATACTGGACTGGAAAAGAACCAGGCGCAGGCCAAGCCACAGTTGACGGCGATCCCCTACGCGGAAAGCCTGAAGGAGTGTGAGACGAACAAAGCCAAGTTCCAGGATTGGTGTGAACCGCCCCGGGGTTTCCGGAGACTGTTTTAGTTGAGTCTCGCCATCTCTAGCGAGCCTTCCTGCGACCGATAGTAGTTCATCTCGTACTCGACCGGGGGGACATTTCCGATCGGCTCCAAGAGTCGTTGCGTGTTGTACCAATGCACCCACTCGAGGGTGGCGCACTCGACGTCCTCGAGACCACGCCAGGGCCCGCGTCGCCGGATCACCTCGGTTTTGTAGAGGCCGATGATGGATTCAGCCAAAGCGTTATCGTAGGAGTCGCCTCGGCTGCCGACGGACGGCTCAATGCCCGCCTCGGCGAGCCGCTCGGTGTAACGGATCGAGACGTACTGCACGCCGCGATCGCTGTGGTGCACCAATGGATCTTCTGGGTCTAGTCGGCGCTCGTGTAGCGCCTGCTCCAACGCATCGAGAGCGATGCCGGCAGTCAACGATGTCGTCGCTCGCCAGCCGACGATGAGTCGAGCGAAGACGTCGATGACGAAGGCTGTCAAATTGAGCTGGTGACTGACAGAATGGGCCAATGAAGACCGATGCGCCAAGCTACCACGGCTATCGATTTCCACCGGAAATCATCAGCCACGCCGTCTGGCTCTACCACCGATTCTGCGTGAGCTTTCGAAACGTAGAAGAGTTGCTCGCTCAGCGAGGCATCACGGTTTCTTACGAAGCGGTCCGACTGTGGTGCATTAAGTTCGGGCCGGAATACGCTCGACGACTGAAGCGTCGGCAGGGTCGTCTCGGTGACACATGGCACCTGGACGAGGTCTTCATAAAGATACAAGGTGAACGCCAATACCTCTGGCGCGCAGTAGACCAAGATGGTGATGTAATCGATATCCTCGTCCAGCCTCGCCGTGATCAGAAAGCCGCCAAACGATTCTTCCGCAAGCTGTTGAAGGGGCAAGGCCGTCCGCCCTGGCAGCTGGTCACCGACAAACTGAGAAGCTACATCGCCGCTCACCGCGAGGTCATGCCGTCCGTCGTCCACGACACTGACCAGTACAGAAACAACCTAGCCGAAGTCTCGCACGAGCCGACGCGACAACGGGAACGACAGATGCGGAAGTTTAAGACTCCCGGACAGGCGCAACGATTCTTGACCGTGCATGGACTCGTGCAAAACCTCTTTCGCATCGGACGGCATTTGTTGCAAGCGCGTCATCATCGGGAGCTACGAGACCGCGCTTTCATCGTCTGGCACGAGGTAACGTGTGCCGCCTGACGAGAGCAAAGGAAGTCAGCTCGACGCGATAGGTTCGCTCGCTCAACGTCAACTTGACAATACCCCGCGGAGGACGCGCTCGCTCGCGCCGCCGCCGAGACCAAGCCAGTGCTCCCCGCACAGCAAGCCCCGCCGGCATCGCCTGATCCACAACCGCCGGCGCCCGCCCGCGTGAGTGATGAGGATGCGATCCGCAAAGTACTTGCCAACTATGTGCAGGCGATCGAGAGCAAGGACTTGTCTCTTTTCGCTAGCGTGAAACCGAATCTCTCCGCCGACGAGCGAAGCCGACTCGAAAAGTCGTTCGCCACAATAGACTCGCATCAGATCGATGTTGCGATTTCCGCGGTGGAGATTCAGGGTTCTCAAGCTTCGGTCAGGATTTCGCGTAAAGATACGATCACCTTCAACGGGCAGACACAAACCCGCGCGTCGCGGCAGATCATAGTCTTTGTCAAGAAGCCCAACGGTTGGGTGATCGAACAAATCGCTCAGGCTCCCTGAGCTAGTTCGTCTACTGGACTCGCTCGTTCACAAAGGAGGCTCCATGGTTAAACGGCTCCAACTGTTCCTAGCTTTGTGCTTGGTTCTGGGCTCATCAAGGGCCTACGGTGACGACCCGTTCAATATCGCGGTAAAGCCTGAGAAGCTTGCATTTCTCCTTACTCAGCTCTACGGTCCCGGTGGCCTCATCGTAGACAGCCTGACCGTGCTTCCGAGCGGGGACACGCACTCGGCCCACTTCAATAGCGACTTTCAAACCGGCTTCACGCAGTTCAATACCGCCCTTGCAAGCCAGATTGTCAACGTTCCACTTCCGTCACCCGCTTCCGGCTTCACCTACGAGTTCGATGCGACCCTTGGAGTCTTTACCCGAACCACCCAGAGCTTCGGACCGATACTTGCCGAGCGCTGGGAAACCATCGGCGGTGGCCGATTCTCCTTCGGCTTCACATTTCATACTATCGACGTCTCGCCTATCGCGTCGGTAAATCCAAAGCCATCACCGCCACCGCTCGAAAGCTCGCCATTCTCGTCTACCGCACTCTCAAGGATGGGCTCGTCTATCAAGACCCCGGGGCCGCCGCCTACAACGCTCAAGATCGCTCCCGTGCCGTGCGCCGCCTGACCCAACGCGCCGCTGACCTCGGTTTCGCTCTCATCGACACTCAAACGGGCGACGTCGTTCAGGCGGTAGTTTCTTAGGAGTGTTGGCGGCCAGTCCCTAACCCCCCTGCGTGCTAGAGTATGAGCCAGAATTTCGAGGACACTGTTCTCTCGTGGTCAGGGCCGATCCAAAGTGAAAAATCGCAGATGTCTCAATCGCGCCTGTCCGTTGCGGGGCAAAGTCAGTTCCGGAAACATCGTTCGCCACGGATTCTACCGAACCAGGTCCGGGAAACGTCGTCGATTCCGGTGTGTCGAGTGCGGAAAGACGTTCTCTTTGACCAAGGGCACGCCGTACTACCGTCTCCAGCATCGAAGAGCTACTTTCGATGCCGTAGTCGCTCTAAGAGTCGAAGGTGTCAGCATTTCCGCGACTGCTCGGGTCGAGGGGATTGCCTGGAATACCGTGGCTCGCTGGCTCGAGCGGGCGGCGCACGCTTGTCGTCGATTCAACCGCGAGACGATCATCGGATTCGCCGTCGAGGAGCTCCAGGCCGATGAGGTCCGCACGTTCGTTGGTAGCAAGAAACGGCCGAGCTGGATCTTCGCTGCCATCGAGGTCGGGTCGCGGCCCTGGCCCTCGACGGTCGTCGGGCGACGAAGCTACCGAAACACTCTGGCGCTCGTTCGCGACGTCTCCAACCAAATGGATTTCATGAAACTTCCCCTGATCGTCACGGATGGGCTCGATTTCTACGAAAAGGTCGTCCGTCGCGTCTTCGGGCCGGCTTGTCTCTATGGCCAAGTCCTCAAGACGCGTAGGAACGATCGTGTCGTCAAGGTCGAACGACGGGCCATTCATGGAGCTGCGTGGCGATTCGAAGAAGCGCTCAATAACTCCGAGGACTCTTCGACATTGAATACCTCCTTCATCGAGCGACTGAATCTGACCATCCGGCAAAGCTCGGCATACCTTTCGAGACGAACGCTTTCCCACGCTCGCTCGACGGAGAGGCTCGATGAGCACCTGGAGTTGCTCCGTTGCTATTACAATTTCGTCCGACCGCACGGAACTCTGAAGTTCGGACGTGAGATCCGAACTCCGGCTATGCAGGCCGGTCTGACCACGCGACGGCTCACCTTTCGAGACATCTTCTTGGCGACAACGATTCCTTTGTGGTCGCGGATCGAGGTTTTCTTGCTCACTGGGAGGCGCAACCTGGTCTCTTCCGCACCTGTACCACTGCCCGCAGCCGCGTAGCAACATTTGATGGAGGAAGCACCCAAAGTTTAGGAGGATATACCTTGTTGAAGAACGGCATGTTGACATTCCTTGTTTTCACTCTTTGGTCGGTGCCGACCGCGGCGGTGCCCGCTGCCGAGGAGCCGGACGTGGAGACCGCCGCTCTCGAAGCTGAGATCCGCCAGGAGTTGTCTTTGCTACACTCGCGTCTGTTAAAGCTCGAGGCGCTTTTGGACTCGTTGCAGGCAGGCAGTGGAGCCTCCGAAGTCGCACCCGGCGGGGACTCAGGTAAAACCGCCGTGGACGAGGCCGTTCCTCCCGCCCCGAAGCCCGCCATCTCTGGTCGTAGCGATCAGAAGCTGTCCAGGGGCGTGGCAAGCAGCGGAGGCCAGGCGATCTCGTTCACCGGCTTGCTTGACACCTATTTCACGTACAATACCAACAGTCCACCAGACGGCTACAACACGCTGTACTACACGAATCCGAATGCGCGGGGCTTCGGCTTAAATCAAGCCAAGATCGAGATCGACGCCAGCGGCGACGGGCCCATCGGATTCCGTTCCGACATCTGGTTCGGCTCCGGGGCGCGCCTGTTCCGAGACGGTCTTGAGCCGGGTCCACTCGAGGATGTGCTGTACCTGCAACAGGCGTATGGCTACTACCAGTTCTCGAACGGAGCGCAGCTCGATGTTGGCCTGTTTGGCACGATTGCTGGCCTGGAAGTGGCCGAGTCACACCTGAACTGGAACTACACCCGAGGCATCCTGTGGGCTTGGAACGAGCCCTTCTCGCACCTTGGCGCTCGGCTCAGCATGCCGATGACGGACACGTTCACGTCGACCGTCATGCTTGTCAACGGCTTCGACAACGCCTGGGATCAGAATACCGGCAAGTCGTACGGTCTGCAAGGTTCCTTCGCTCCAAACGATGGCTTCAACACGACCTTGACCTGGATTAATGGACCGGAGAATTGGGGCACGAACGAAGGCTGGCTCAAGAACCTTAGTTGGAACGCCTACAAGATGCTGCACGAGCGGTTGGAGTTCATGGCCAACCTCGATTACATCCAGGCCAACGATCCAGAGTTCGGCAGCGCGACATCCTGGGGCATGGGCGGGTACGCCCGCGGGCATGTCTCGGACCAGGTGCGCATCGCCTACCGCTTCGAATTCATGGACGACACCGATGCGCGGTCGACCGGATTCAAGCAGAACCTCCGGGAGAACACGTTCACGCTCGAGGTCCAGCCTGTGAAGGACGACCCACGCTTTCTGACGCGTATCGAATACCGCCGTGACTGGTCCGACCTCCCGTTCTTCACCTGCGGCAGCTGCGCGAGTGGCATGGCGACGAAACAGGACACGTTCACGGTTGGTATGATGTGGGTCTTCGGACCCAGGCAATAGGGGTCGCCCGACGGCACGGGGCTGGGAGGGTGCCTTTTGAGAGCGTTCGACGGCACGGGGCTGGGAGGGTGCCTTTTGAGAGCGTTGAGGTTGCGAACGTCCCGGAATAAGTTGCCTCGTGCGGGACGAAGATGAGGGCGCGAAAGGTGTGTGATTTGTGCACATCGTTCAACGAGGTCCGTGGTCGGTGACCACGAAGCCCCCGGGCGGCTTGCGATGGAAGTCCGAGAGGTTGGTGAAGGATCGTTCTTTTTTCGCAGAAGCTTTCGCGGATGAAACGGGTAGCCCTTTTCTCGTTGGCTCGGCCTGAGAGGAGGCTTGGGACTGGAAGGTGGAAAAACATACCTGCTCCGCCAGCCACTCGCCGAGCGCCGACTTTGAGGTTGTCGTAGAACCAGCTACCTTTGGACATCCTCCAAGCTCATGGAGAGAGCGGTATGAGAAAGGGCTTCGAATTTGTCAAGGCGGTCGTATCCTGCTCCCCTGAAAGTTGAAGCCACCCACAAAGCTGTGCTGAGATGGTCGGCGGAAAGGTGGTTGAAGATGTCGACGAAGAAGTCGGGGGAGTCTGTCCAGAGGTGGACGGCGAAGCGACGAGCGAATCTAGTCCCATGGAACAGAAAAAGCTAGACAACACCGGCCCTTCTGTGATCTGCTAAATGCATGAAACACAAGGGCCGGCGAAAAGCCGAATTGAAGCTGTCGTCTCAAGAAAGCGAAGCGCTGACGCGACTGGCGCGACGCAGCCGTAGTTCGCCGCACCAAGCCTTCCGAGCGAAGATCGTGCTGGATTGCGCGGCGGGTCTGACGAATATGGAAGTTGCTAGGAAGATGCACACCATGAGGAGCACGGTGGGCAAGTGGCGAAGACGCTTTGTAGAACAACGAATGGAAGGGTTGTACGACGAACCTCGGCCGGGAGCGGCTCGCAAAATCGGCGATGACCAGATCGAGGAAGTCGTGACCAAGACGCTGGCGACGACTCCAAAGGGGAGAACCCATTGGAGTACGCGCTCGATGGCCAAGCATCTTGGGCTGAGTCATTCGACGATTGGACGTATTTGGCGAACGTTCGGGCTTCAACCGCACCGCTCGGAATCGTTTCGTCTCTCGCAAGACCCACAACTGGTCGAAAAAGTACGCGACGTTGTTGGCCTGTATATGAACCCACCGGATAACGCGGTCGTCCTGTGCGTCGACGAGAAATCGCAGATTCAAGCGCTCGAGCGTGCTCAACCTGTCCTGCCCATGAGCTTGGGCCAGCCCGAGCGACAAACCCACGACTACATTCGGCATGGAACGACTGACCTGTTTGCCGCACTCGACGCCGCAACAGGTGAAGTCTTCGGAAAGTGCTACGCGCGACATCGAGCGCTAGAGTTCAAGAAGTTCCTCGCTGAGATCGAAGCAGCCGTTCCCAGCGAGTTGGACATCCACGTCGTGCTCGACAATCTCGCCACGCACAAGACACCGGCGATCAAACGCTGGCTTTCCAAGCGACCTCGGTTCCACTTTCACTTCACACCGACACACGCCTCTTGGCTCAACTTCGCTGAGCGCTTCTTTGGCTTGCTCACCGAACACGCCTTGCGACGAGGCTCGCACACGAGCGTGCCTCAGCTCCGCGTTGCGATACAAGACTATCTCGATGCTCACAACGAGAACCCAAAGCCGTTCAAGTGGACGAAATCCGCCGACCAAATCCTCGAAACCATCGCTCGGTTCGCCCAGCGAACGCTCGATACACATGGCAAATCGAATTTGGACAGTAATTAAAGATCCAGGGGACTAGTGCTGAGCATACTGAAGGGCGAGGAGATCAAGAAGCTGAAGCAGAAGATCGGCGAGCTGGTGATCGACAATGCTATTTCGACGACAAAACGTCCGAGGAGTAGTGAACGCGGTGACGGGCGTCTCAGAGAGAAGGGTGTGCCGCGTGTTGAAGGTTCCACGCTCCCTAATGCATCCGGGGCGCGCCGGATGCGAACCGGGCGACGACAACCGACCGAAGGGCCGCTGGTAAATCGGCTCGGCGAACTGGCGGTTGAGTTTCCCACGTTCGGCTACCGTCGGCTGTGGGCAATACTGAGACGCCGTGACGGCATCCTAGTGAATCGAAAGGTGGTTTACCGGATTCTGAAGGCGAACGGTTGGTTCGTACATCAGCGAAGCTATACGCCCCGACCTCGAGTACAAGGTCGACGCAGCCGAGCGGCCTGTAGCAACGAGCGGTGGGCGATGGGCCTGGCCCACATCTCGTGCGGCCGCGACGGATGGGCGCATCTAGCAAGCGGTCCATTTCGGGAGTTTTGGGAGTCCGTGCAGGGGCTGAGCCAGATTTCGAGTTGGCGGACTTCCGGGCCGGTACTGTCAAGTTGAAGTATTCTGATATACAATATTCGGTTTTTGTTCTTCATAATGGAGTGGCTCGCGATGCCTAAATGGCCAGGGAGCGCTGACAAGCAGCCAACTACTTTTAGAGGCCTCTCTCGATCTGAACTACGGCGACGACCAAGAATGTCCAGGGTTGGTTCGGCGTGCTCATGACCGAGCATTCTAGCCTCCCATAGCGAAGCAAGCGTAGACGCGTCTATACGAAACGCTCCGGCTGATGCAGGTCTTGAGTTCGTTCGTGTTTTTGGACACGACGCCGTTTCGGGAGGCGATGTAACCGACACCCCGAATCAAGTAGAGAAGACACCAGCGAATTTCGGGGGTCAACGACTCTGGGTCGGCAAGCACGCGAGGAACGAGGTTATACGCCACTCCTTCCTCTTCATTGAGGAGAAGGCGAAACAAATCCTCTCGAACTTGAAACTTTCGACCCGACATCGTCTTATCAATTGAAAACCTACGGGCGTCGACAAGTAACGGCAGCCACCGTCCTCGCGAGACCTGTCAGCCTTAGGATACCAGGAAGAAACCTTTTAAGCAGTTTTTTTTCTCAGCGCGCATAGCCGAGAGCACGCAGTTTGTCAAGCTGGTCGGGGGTAAGCTCTACCGGTGGTGCGGGAGCGCCGCTTTCTCGCCGTTCGCTCGCTCGAGCAAGGAAAAATTCCACTTGCTGTAAGGCCCGCTCCACCCAGCTCGGCTCGCCAGACACCAGATCGTTTCGTTCCCGAGGGTCTCTCGCCAGATCGTAGAGCTCGACCGACGCTTCCGAGCCATCGTGGTGACGGCTGACGATGAGCTTCTTACCGTTCACCCCCTGCCTCATCGCCAATTTATGTGAGTCGTCTACGGTGTGGCGGGTTTCGGCCCAGACCTCACCATCGGGGCCATCGGACGACTTCTCGGAGCCTCGAATGAGGCCCAAAAGGCTTCGTCCTTGGAATCCGGCCACGGCCGGGAGCCCCATGTTTTCCAGGATCGTCGGAGCCACATCGACCAGGCTTACTTGCTGAGAGACGCGCTGACCCGCCCTTTCGCTCCCGGGTAGCTTCATCAATAGCGGAATACGCAACACTTCTTCATATAGCGTCTTCTGGTGCTCCCACCCTCCGTGTTCAAGAAACTCTTCCCCGTGATCGGAAGTAACTACCACCAAAGACTTGTCGAATATTCCCATCTCTCTCATCACCCCGAACAGCCGCCCAAGTTGCCGGTCCGCGTATAGGATCTCACCGTCGTAGAGAGCCAGGATGTGCCGGAGATCCCGCGGATCGATCGAGTCCGCCGTCTCCTTCTTGAACTCCCACCAAACGCCGCTGGCCACGCCCGAGTAGTCTGGGTCGAAGGTCCGGTCGTAGGGCGGCGGTGGATCGTAATGCCAGTGAGGGTCGTAGTAGTGGAGAAAAAGAAAGAAGTCACGGTCGCCCCTCTCCCTCAAAAAAGAGATGGCACGCTCCGTAACCTGCTCCGCTCGCGCGTCGTAGCGATACCAGTGACCGTCGAAGCCGTGGCCGAAACCGTATTGCTTCGATAAATAGAGGTGTGTCACCACCGCTTGCGTGAAAAACCCATTCTGTTGAAGATGAAGCGGAAGGCTCGGCACGTCATCAGGCAGCCCGCGACGGAGATCCACCGCTCCGTGGGATGAAGGATAGAGTGAGGTCAAAAGGGAGGCGTGCGCGGGAAGCGTCCAGGGAGCCGTGGTCACGGCATCTTCGAAAACGACTCCTTCTTTGGCGAGGGCCTCGAGAGTCGGGGTCGTCCCCCTCCCATAGCCGTAGACGCTCACATGATCCCGTCGCAAGGTGTCGATGGAGACAACGATGACTCCTCTGCCCCCCCGATAGCGTGCCCGATCGTGAAGGATCGGGTCCGCAAAGAGCGCCGCAAACCCGAGTGCGGACGCCGCATCTCCAGTTGCGTTCGCGCCGGCCTTTCCACCTTCGAAGCTCAACCAGATCTCTTTTCCCGCGAAGGGACGGAGGTCGACCGACTGGTCGATCCACTGATCGCTACGCGCGGTATGAATCTCCCGCTCGAAGACAACGCTCGACGGACTCTCGATACCGGCCTTCATCACGAAGCGAGCTTTGCCGCCGGCGCCTCCCTCGCCTGTCGTCTTCGGTTTGATGCCAATGGCGAAGGTAAGCAATGGTCTGGGCGGAACCTTCACCCGAAACCGAACCTCGGAAGGAGTCGGTGCCGTGAGGCATGGCCTCGCGTCTTCACCCAGACTCACCGGAGAGGAGATCGCAGATTCGGAAGAGTTGGAAAAAACCACGTACGTTTGTTCGAGAAGAGAAACCGGTGGCTCGGATGGCACGGCCCGACTGCAGGCCGGGACCGTCAAAGTTAGGGCGATGGAAAGGAAGCGACGGGTTCTGACGTCAGACATCGAGCTTCGTCTAGAAGGAACGCCGATGTTCTGGTGTCTCTTGGCGAAAACTAAACCCGCAAGGCTCCCACGGGTTCACGATGTTTCGGTCCCGCAGATCTCTCTCATCGATAGGGAAAGTGGTGCAGTTCCTCGGGCGACCCTTGTAAATCCCACATCGAGGAAGGCGGCTTGCCCAATTCAAGAGCGGGCAAGGAAACATGACATTGCAGCACGCGCCGGTGCGATGGCAATTACCGACCCGTCGCGTGAGACTCTCTTCAACGTAGCGGGGTCTGAAGTTCACCAGATACAAACGCCGCACCTTGCCCCCAAGGAGAATGCCGCGTTGTTTCCAACTCAGCGACCGAAGCCTCTCCCGACCGCGATGCTGGTAGACGCCCGCCCCTTCGTAGAGTACCTGCATGGAGGGGGAATCTTAGGCCAGCCCGCCCGGAGCCGTCAACCCGGGTTCTAGAAAGAGATAGCGAGCTTCACCACGTACACGAATGCCGAACTAACTCCCTCCTCGCGGTTGACGAAGTCGAACGCCACCGTGGGTATGACCGCGTAGCGGGATCCGAGCTCGAAGCCATACTGGATGCCAACGCGTCCCAGGAATAGCTTCTCGTTTCCCCTCTTCCTCGGCGTGGCTCTCGCCGCCCCCGACGCGCCTCGGCTCTAGCTCCCAACCGGGCCCTGCATACACCGCCAGCCCCTCGTGCAGATGAAAAGTGACGGGGATGATCAACAACCAAGCGTCTAAGTCGGTGAGATGTTCCAACGTTCCCCCGATGCCAATTCGCGGGTTGAGCCGATACTCGTAGTCGCCACCAATCGTGAAGAAACTCTTCTTTTCTTCGGATTCGTAAGTGCCGCCGAGCACCAAGGACGCCTCGTTTCGGTGGAAGTGCTCTTCTGGCTCTTCCTCGGCGGCAAGAGCTGCGGGAAGAAGGATCGACGCCATACCGAAAACCACAAGCGATGACGACAAGAACTTCAGAAGCTGACCTTCCATTGAAGCCTCACGCAGTGCTATCTCGGAGTTGTCGGTTACGAACTTCGAGCGCGTCACCGCCGCCGAGGTTTCAGCAAGGCTTCGGTCCCCGAGCCCCAATTGAAGAGGCACCCGAGCGTATCCATGATTGGGGCATCGATCTTTTCGACATTTTGAGCGGCGACGACCTGTATGTTCCCTATACCCGGAGTCGCCGCAAAGGGCACGAACATGGTCAAGTTACCGTCCGCGTGCTCCTCCACGATGTAGGCCAACATCCGCGCCCCCGGGCCTACAGAAAGAAGCGCCGGCTGTAGCTGCCCCGGAACGTCCCTGCCGGACAGCCGCCTAGAGAGACTCCGCAGCAGCGCATACGGGGCGAAGCGCATGAGGATCCTGTTCTCGAACGACCGCCCGGCACGGCTGCCGACTCGGGATTGGTCGATCACCCCCACAAGCAAAGAGATCACGATCAGCACGCCGGCTGCTGTGAAGCGATGGACCCATACGTCGGGGAAGGCGCTCGCGGGCAAGAGGTCCGCGATCGGTGTGGTCAGGCCCATCAAGATGTCGAACAGCCCGCCGATCAGGAGGTAGGACAGAATCAGCGGCAGCAGGAGCAGGAAGCCGCTCATGAAACGCCTGCTCAAGAAACTCAACACGTCTTTCACGTCGGTCTAGTCCTTCCTGGATTTAGGACGCGGACGCCCTCGGGAAGACGGCCGTAGCGCCATGATGGAACAGGGCCCGCACTTTGTCCCAGAACTCCCCACCGAGTACGAAAAAGCTGACCAAGTACATTGCATCGCCCACCACGCCGAGCACCACGCGGTTCGCCTCGTAGCCGGGGATGAAGTGGGCAACGTAGGGAATCAACCAACCGAATAGGAGCGGAAGTAGGAACATGAGGAGGCCGATGCGATAGCGCGTGCGGCTCACGCTCTCCGGCGGGGCGTATCGCCGGAGGATCCCAAAGAGGAGCCGCTTGAGGTGCTCGAAGCCAGACTTGCCGAGGATCGCAACCGCCGCGAGGGAGAAGAGCTCCGGGATGCCGACGGCAAGAATGACCGACAAAGTGGCCTTCCATGCGCTCGGGAGGCTCGACGTCGCGACGAAGGGGATGAGGGCCGGACAGCCCAGCCCGATGAGGAAGAGAGCAGCGCCCAATCGGAAACGCCGAGCGGCGGGTCCGTGGGGCTCGGTGTTGGCTTCGCTCGCCGCATCCCTAGACCTTTGGCCTGCCACGATGTCATCACTGCTCGAAGCTACGGTAGGCGACGATGCGCCATTGGCCGTTCTCTCGATTCCAAAGCAGCCCCAGAATGGCTCCGCCCTCGTCCTTGAATCGGAAGAGAAGCGCCGTAGTACTCGGCGGCCTGCGGTCTTCTCTTGTCCACAAAGATACGGTTCGGTGCCTTGGTGCACAACTCCGATAGAGGCCGAGAGCTCGCTTGGCCCCGACTCCCATCATCCGGTCATCTCGCTATCAGGCATCCCGAGCGCCGTCATCGTGTTGAGAATCTTGCACCCGATCCTTGCCTCGACTCTCTGTGCCGCCAACCCTCTCGCTCGCATCGCTGAGCCCACGATAGCCTTGTAGCGATGGAACGTTGTCTCGACTTTGCTCCGTTTGCTGTAGCCCGATTCTGTGTGCCACTTTCGTTTGCCGAGCCGAGCTTGTGCTGCAATGTTGCGATTACGCTGTCGGCTGCTCGCCGGCCCCGATGCGAGCTGGGCGCCCTTGCGCGGCGGTATCAGCACCCTCGGCGAGCGATGAGCGCTGTGATTCTCGATCGCCTCATAGACACCGCCGGCGTCGTATGCGGTGTCAGCTCTGGCCGATGAGATGGGACTGTCGATCTGTCCGACAAGCGATGCAACCCGCGATGAATCGCGGGCTCTTTTGCTCGTCAGCTCGCCGGCGACGACTTCGCCACGCTGCTCGTCGACACACAGATGGAGCTTGCGATAGTCCCTGCTATTTGGTGCTCTGCGCAGCTGGCCGGCGTGGACAGCGAGACCGCTGCTGTCGATCAAGATGTGCAACGGCGTCTTGTGCTTGTCTTGGTAGAAGGGGACCTTACCCAGCTTCGCCTTGCGCCTCGAATTGTGGTGTGATCGGGCACATCATTGTCTAGCTTCATCAGAGCGAACAACGACCGCAGCAATCCCTCGCTCTGCCTAGATGACAGATGAAACACCATGCCCAGGGTGACAGCCGTCTCGATGGCGTGGTTCGAGTACTTGCGTTGACGGCCCGGTTTCCTCCTCTTCGGCCGGGGCGCGTCCCAGTTCACAAGCTTGCCGGCGGTGAGCGAGATCCAGACGGTCAGGCTCCCGCGGTTGCGCAGACCCGCCTCATATTCACGCCAATTCCTCACGCGATAGGCCTTCTTCACATACTTCCGCTGAGTGCGTTTGAAAATGCTCATGGGAAACCTCGAATCCGCGAGTACAGGACAATTGTGGACCGAGATCGCGAGTTGTGCACCAAGGCAACCAGGAGCAAGGGATTCTGAGCTGGGCTCTCGAACAAAACTGCAGGGATGTCTCTCCGGTCGCGGCTCTTCTAGAGCGACAGCTGGAGACGATCGAATCCACGCCGGGGACGGAGACCCGAGTGGGAGCCGGTGTGGAGACGATTTTCGAGAAGGCCGCCGAAGTAGCAGAATCCTTTTCCCGCGGCATGATCTCGACCGCGCACGTCTTGATCGTTTGCTCCGCGAACGACACGGTGTGCGGCGAGCTGTTGCGCTCGAACGGTGTCAGCCGGACCCGTCTCCGCGCCGCGGACGCAGAGGAGTGCACCTTGGCCCATCCCACCGAGAAGCTCCTCCCCACGCTCGCCCGCTTCGGCCGAGACCTCACCGGGGACGCGGCACAAGGAAATCTGGAGCCTGTCATCGGGCGTGACCAAGAGATCCGCCGGGTTGTACAAACCCTATTGCGACGCTCGAAGAACAACCCCATCCTGGTTGGAGAGCCAGGCGTCGGGAAAACCGCGCTCGTCGAAGGCGTAGCTCAGCGAATCGTTCGCGGTGACGTACCCGATGAGCTGCGGGGCCGGAAGATCATCGCTGTCGATCTGGGAGCCATGTTGGCGGGGACGATCTACCGTGGGATGTTCGAAGAACGTCTGACGAATGTCATCCGTGAAGCGGAGGATTCCAAGGGTCGCGTCATCCTTTTCATCGACGAAGTGCACACTCTCTTGGGGGCGGGCTCGGGTCAAGAACGCTCTCTGGACGCGGCCAACATGTTGAAACCGGCGCTCGCGCGAGGTTTATTGCGAGTGATTGCCGCGACGACCACCGATGAGTACCGGCGTTACTTCGCTCGAGACGCAGCTCTGGAGAGACGCTTCCAACCCGTTGTTCTCGACGAGCCGACGGTGGAGGAAACAATCGAGCTGCTGCGAGGGATCAAGGGTTGCTACGAAGCTCACTATCGAATACGGATTCTCGACGAGGCCATCGTCGCGGCGGCGAAGATGTCGCAACGCTATGTCAGGAACCGAAGACTGCCGGACAAACCGATCGATCTGATGGATGAGGCGTCCGCAGCGCGCCGGCTCGAGCTCGATGGAATCCCCGCCGAGCTCGAGACGAAGGAGCGACGGATTATCGAGCTCGAAACGGCACGGGTCGGGTCGCACAGCGCCGAGCTCGAACGTGAAGTTGCCGAGCTACGTACCGAGGCGGGCTGGATGAGAGCTCGGTGGCAGCAGGCCAAAGATGCGCGCCAAACGCGCGACGAAGTCGATGCCAACGACGTGGCCGAAGTGGCGTCGCGGTGGAGCGGAGTGCCGGTAACGCGAATCGTGGAGGATGAGGCTGCCAAGCTCGCAGAGTTGGAACTACGGTTGCGGCGGCAGATCGTCGGCCAACCTGAGGCAGCCCGCGTCGTCTCTCAAGCGCTGCTGCGCGCTCGCACCGGCATCAAGAGTGCGGAACGACCGATCGGAAGTTTCTTGTTCGTCGGCCCGACCGGGGTCGGAAAAACCGAGATGGCCAAGATCCTCGCCCGCGAGATGTTCGGGGAAGCGAAAGGTTTCGTCCGCATTCAGATGAGTGACTACTCGGACAGTTATTCCGCTTCACGTCTCATCGGCGCACCCCCTGGTTATATCGGATACGACGAGGGCGGTGTGTTGACCGAGGCAGTGCGTAACCGACCGCACTCCGTGATCCTTTTCGATGAGTTCGAGAAGGCGCACAGCGAGGTTCAAAACCTGTTGTTGCAGGTTCTCGACGAGGGGCACCTGACGGATTCCAGCGGCGAGACCGTGGACTTCAGCAACACGATCATGATCCTTACGTCCAATCTGGTGCTCGGCGGCGGAAACGGCATCGGGTTCGGAAGCGAGAGAAGCGCCACTGCGGCTCTCCAGAAACACTTGCCGCGCGAGATGATCAATCGATTCGATGCCGTGGTTCCCTTCGCCGCGATCACGTCCGAGCACATGAAATTGATCGTCGAGCTTCGCCTCGGGGAGTTGTCGGGGCGATTGCGGGAGCGCGGCGTGCGACCGAAGTGGTCGGAGTCGATCAAGACATGGCTGGCCGAGAATGGCTGCGACCCCATGTTTGGCGCGAGGCCGTTGAGGCGGTTGATCGAGTCTCACGTCGAAACCGAGCTCGCTGCCAAGCTCGTGGGTGGGCTCGAGGGGGACGTTTCGATTACCGTGCGAGACGACAGCGTCGTCGTAGAGGCGTTCACGGATGAAGCGCCGAGTAGCGCCGGATCGTTGAAGCTGATTCGAGAATTGCAGGCGCAATGCGAATAGACGCTTGCCGGGGAAGTTGGCGATGCTTTCACTCTCCCGCTAGCGGGCGCGTGGGGTGAGGGTGGCACCGCATGAACTTGCTGCTGGAAGATTCGGCACTTCACCAGAGGACACTGGACACCTTCACCGATACCGAGGACGAGCTGGCCGACGACACGCGACTTGCGTGAAATCATCTGCGATACGTCTCCACTTCTCTACCTTCACCAGATCGAGCAGTCAGTGACCTAGCCAAGCTCTACGAGGTTCCGACTCACAGACTCAACGAGCAGGTCACCCGCAACGGGAGGCGCTTTCCAGACGACTTCATGTTTCGGCTCACCCCTCTGTGAGAATGATGAGGTCGATTCTTTGAGATCGCAAAATGTGATCTCGAAGGCCAGCCGCGATGGTCGTCGGGCTGGTCAGCAACCACCACCGTTGCAGAGTCAGGAATGCCGGGGCCGCTGGCTCGACCAGCGCTTCCGCGCGGCGTCGAGAAACGACGGATCCTTGGTGGGCTCATCCTGAACGATCTTCTCGAATTTGGGCATGAACGACGTCTTCCGATGGTGGCGCTGTCGGATATCCTCCACGAGGGCGTCCCACTGATCGACTAAACCCGCTTTCTCGTAGCACTTCTTGGCCTGCTTCAGGTTGGATAGAGCCGAGCGGTAGTTTTTGTTCTTCCCCTCGTCGACGATCTGCAGTGCGATGGCGCGAAAGAGGCGAGCGGCGACGTCGGGGTGTGGACGCTTCAGGTATTTCGCGGCCTCGCTGAGAGCGTAGTCGCTCTCGTCCATGAGAGCTTCGTCCGTCGTACTCTGGAGCCGATCCACGAGGCGAGTCGTTTCGCGAGTCTCGATGCATAAATCCATCGCTGGGCGAAGATCGCCGCTGGCGGCACGGTCCATGGCGCGCTCGTGCCAGCGAGTACGCTCGGCTTCCGGTACGTACCGCATGAGCTCGTTGTAGCTGGCGGTGCCGGGGCTCGCTTCGAAGTCTTTCCAGGCTAGCGTCAGAGCTTCCTCGGGATGGCCGAGCTGGGAGAGGAGGGTGCGCTCGCGCTTTTCGAGATCGTACGTCGCAAAGTCGTGCCTCCCGCTGATCTCGAGGCCACGCCGAACCCATGACAGTGCTTGGCTGGCTTCTCCCTTCGCGTGGAAGATGTCCGCGATCACGAGGCAGTCCTGGCCGCGCATCCCCATCTGTTGGCAGAGGCGGATATAAGAGAAGGCGTCGTTTTGCGCCTGGAATAGCGCGCGGAGCACATCGGCCCATTGCCGCTGCGACGCGTCGCCTCCGAGCTCATCTTTTCTGCGCGCGGCCTCTTGCGAGGCTTGCTCGAAGCGCGCGCGCGCGATCTCCACGAAAGCCATCCGGCCGTCATCGTCGAGCGCTTCGGCGAGGTCGCGCTCGATCTGGTACGTGTAGCCATAGTTGTCGGCATCGATCCAATGCAAGAGCGTTTCGACCGAATCGTTGGCCGGGCAGCCGCCGGATTGCCGCGCTCGTACCCAGTGACAACAAAGCCTCTGCATGAAGTTGCCGAGCTCGCCGCCCGAATCGTTGAGCTCGTGGATCTTGGCGTAGCAGCCCGCTAGAAAGGTCTCGAAGAGGATGGCCGCACGCTCGGGGTCGTCGTCGATGAGAGGGTTGATTTGCTGCACGAGTTGGTCGAGCGCCTTCACGAAGGAAAAGCTCTTGCCGTAGCTGATGAACTCGCCCGGCCGGAGCGCGGATTCAATGCTGCGCTCGTGAGGGTCTCGTGTGCGAGGTCGACGGCTCATCTTCTTTGGCTCCCGAGCGGGAACGCTTGCTACCGCTCGTCAAAAATTCCGAGCTCCTCCCACAGGAAACTAAGGTCGATGGGATCCCGTCTTTGAGTCTCGGCTTGCTCGCGCTCGCCAAACTCGTAGCTTCGCAGGAGCTCTACGACCTCGCGCCGGCCAGCCTTTGAACGTATCGCCTGGCGGGGCGTCTTGTTCTTCAGCGCGGGAATGGGCTCGTCGGTCCAATTGGCGTAAGTCTGCCGGTAGAACTGCTCCAGGATCGCGGTTTTCGTTTCCGGTGGGATGTCGTCGAGGGGGTCTTCCCCGATATCCGGCTCATTCCTCATTCGTGTGTGGCGCCCTTTCCAAGCATGTCTCGGGTCGGTCGACTCGCGCGCGATGCGCTCCACCGCGTCGCCGACAAGCTCGGAGAACCAACTCTCGGCGGCATCGGCGGCATCGTTCGTTCGAGCGAAGAGCTCGATGCGATCGTCCGCCGTTTTCGAAATGGAGCAAAGGCTGCGACGCGCGCTATCGCCGTCTTTCTCCGGCTGCAGACGGACCCAGTGGTCCTCGTCGTCCCGGTCCACGTCCGGCTCCACCTCGAGTGCTTTTGCGAGCCGTGGCCAGTCTTTCACGCGATAGTGCACCACCGTCAGTAAGATCGCCTCGCCGGTCGAAGCATCGGTCAATACCGGCGGCGGCCCTACGAGGACCGACAACCAAGCCTCAATGACGGTGGCGCTCACCCAATCGGAATGGAGGAGGCCTCCGCTCCCTCGGGGCCCTTCCAGAATGCGACCGCGCAATGCCACGTACTGAGGGCGTTTGAAAGCGTACACCGCGCCGGTGAGAACGGTCGGCTCGCACGGGAGCACCCGCGCTGCGAAAATGTCGCCTTCCCGGAGCGATTGCGAAGCCGACCTCTCGCGAACCCAAAACCGCGTTGGCTCGTTGGCGAGCGTCGAGACGAGCCACAGACCCTCTCCGGGCTCCGCTTCGACGACTTCGTAAAGATCGATGGGCTCCGTCGCGAGAAGCTGGAGATAGCGCCGCTCGTTGACATCCATCAGAGGGCCACCCTCACCGAGCACGAGCTCCATGACCGGCACGAAATCGTCCTCGTCCTCGGTGGGGCTGATCTCGCCTTCGGCAAGCACCCATTCGAACGCGTTCAGATGAACCATTTCTCCCAGGTCTTCGGGAAGCTCGTCCAACTCCTCGAATTGCTCCTGCTCCAGTGAACCGAAGAATTCGAAAGTGATCGCACGTTCGATCTCTTCGGGATAGTGCTCGCGAAGCCACGCGATCGCGCGTGCGACCGCCCCTTCCGCGACCGCGATCGACGACGACGCGGCTTCGTCTTTTGCGAGGCAGCACTTCTTGTACTTCTTCCCGCTGCCGCAGGGGCAGGGAGCGTTGCGAGACGTTTTGTTCGGCATAGTGTGAGGCGATTAATACCGTGCCCGACGCCTCCTCGTGGACCGGCGAAAAGCCACTCGCGCAGGCGATTCAGGCACAGCCGAAATCTAACACGATGCCAGTCGCGAATGCTTACCCCGGTAGAGAAGCTGGGGACTCACGGGCGTATCCTGGACGTCGAGTCATCGGTTTGAGGGAGCGGGTGGTGACACTCGCGAGCACGGGACGAACGATCATCGGGATCGAACTCATCTTAGGGCCGGCGACAAAATAAGTTCCCGTTTTCAAGACGGTCGGATGGTGTAGTTCCATTTGGGTAGAGTCTGGTCCTTTGTAACGGAAAGCGCCTGCATCCGCTCGTCAGTGATTTTGACGCCCTTCGGATAACGACGCCGGATAAGGTGTGCGCGTACTCGCAAACCGGAAGAGGTGGTGGTCGTGCGGATGTATTTGAGGATGGTTTCGTAGCTGTCGAGAGGCCTGCCCGCCCAGTTCTTGCTGATCTCGCTGAACAGACGGTGCTCCACTGGATTCCACTTGGATGTACCGGACGGATAGTGGGCTATGGTGATAGCGATGTCGTGGCGATTGCAAATCCGCGTTTGAAGCCCGTGCTTCCAACCCCGACACCGATAGCCATTGCTGCCCCCGGCGTCTGCCAATATCGCGAGGTCACGGGCTGCAGGATAGCGTCGCCGTCCTTCCGTTCGCCACCACTTCTCGATGGCATTCACGGCGAAGTCCGGGGTGTTGTACGAGGTACCAATGAACACTGTCCCGCGGTTCGCGAGCAGATCGTAGACGCCGTAGGGGATTGCGATGCCGTTCGATTCGGAACGGAAGTCATGGTCTTTGACGAGAGTCGGCTCGCGGTTCCAGGCCTGCCCGCCGTTTTTGAATAATCCCACCAGCTCCCGTTTCTTCGTGTCTACGCTGATGATGGGATGACCAGCTGCGGCAAAACGCTCGCGCAGTTCGGCGATACACGCGAATTGGGTATCGCGATCTTCGGACGTGGCACCGCACAGCTTCTTGTGGTTCACCCGCAACGAGAAGCCGAGCTGTTTGAGCAGTCGACCGACGGTTTTGCTGCTGACGTTCACACCAAGGCTTCTTAGCTCGCAAGCAATCTTGTCGGTGGTCCGCCGCGTCCATTTCACTCCCGTCATCGGATCGCCCGCGGTGTCGTGCTTCATGAGTTCTTCGATCTTGGCGATGACTTCTGGCGTTTTTTTTGCACGGCGCGCCGTCCGCCACCCTTTCGCCGAACTCCGTCGAGCTCAACATCTCTCATTAGCAATTCCCTACGACCTCTGGCTACCGTGCTCGGATCCATCCCGAGCAGTTCGGCAATCTGTTGGTCGCCACCGTGACCGAGCTTCATGGCCTCGACTCCCGCGTAGAGACGGCGCTGCTTTTCATCGAGCAGGCTGTAGAAAAGAACGATCGCAGCCTTCAACTCCACGGGGAGCACGCGGACTCCCCCGACCCAGCCCAACGTGGAAGGTGACGCCTCATGTACCTGGCGGGCCGAGAGCTGTTGCTTGCGCGTGCTCACATCGGTGGCCAGATACAGATATCGGCCGAACACCTGCTCGCGCGCCAATCTTTTCTCTCGGACCAGTTTCAACAGAGGAGCCTTGACGTCAACCTGCACCACGTCCTCGAGCTCGTCGACGTCGTCCTGTGCCAAAACTCAGCCCTTTTGAAATAGCCGATAAATCAACAGCTTAGCGTCTGTGTTTGCGACCGTGCCAAGGGCTGTAGGCTCTACAATCGTCTTGGGTGGACGGGTCGTCACCATGCAGACGACCACCTGGTCGAGAGCGAATATCCAAGCGTGTTCCTGAAGCTGTGTTTCCACGCTACGCCGGTCGAGTCCATCGAGGGGCTACCGTCCCGACCACAATCTAGGCGGCACGGCAGTAGTAGTTGAGAATGCCTCCAAGTCGCTCTCGCGACACGATGGGGCCAACGTCCTTCGCGCTTGCCGGCAGAGGTATGATGAGCTCGTTGTCGATGCCTTGGTGGTTCCGTTCGGTGTGATAGTGCACGACGTATTCGGTTACCGCTGTCCGCAGGTGTCCCTCACTGAGAGGTACGAAGCGGTCGAGACATTCTCGACGTATGGAGAGAACGAATCTTTCCGCGTAGGCGTTCAGATTCGGACTATTAGCGGGAAGTCGGAGGGGCTTCACGCCTGAACCTCTCAACAGCCCACGTGCCTCTTCGGTGAATAGCGGGTCCCGGTCGTGGATGAGGTACCGCTTGCCAAGGAGGAAACCATCCCACATGTCAGTGAGGTTTCTTGCTACCTGCTTCATCCACTCTCCGTTGGGGTCCGAAGTTATCCCACCGATGCACACGCAGCGAGTGACGATATCGATGACAAACAGGACATGGTAGCGGACGAGCCCGAACGGGTTCACCACTTCGACGGTGAACAGGTCTGTCGCGGCGATAGCGCCCCCATGAACCTTGATGAAGGTGCTCCACGACATGCTCTTGCCCCTCTCCGGGGCAGGCGCGATATCGTGCTCGGCGAGGACCCTCTTGATGGTGTTGCGTCCGAGTTCATATCCGAGGTTCTTAAGTGCGCCCTGCAGGCGCGTATATCCCCACGTCGGGTTCTCCCGCGCCATGCGTACCATGAGCTCACGGATGTCCTTCGCCGTGGGAGGTCGGCCTGGGCTCCGGTTCTTACTGCCATCGTACTTGGCTGCGATGAGGCAGCGATACCAGCGCAGCAGCGTAGAGGGTGTGGCAACGGAGGCAATCTGGGCTAGCACATCACGGCCCAAGGCCTGGGCCTTGACGGCGAGCCTACGCCGGTCTTCGTCAGAGAGCCTGAGACGCTTGCCCCGAAGCCCGGCTCGGAGCACACGGTTCTCCTCTCGCAGGTAATCAATCACATCCTGCTGCTGGCGGTTGACCCAGCCAGCCACAACGAGCAGTAAGAACCGCACGTGGTACGTCATCATGGAGCTGAAGATAACACCCTCGGTCCAGACGATTGTAGAGCCTACAGCCCTTGGCCCGGTCGCAAAACACAGACGCTAAGCTGTTGATTTATCGGCTATTTCAAAAGGGCCGAGTTTTGGCACAGGACGGGGGCTTCGAGCGTGGCTTCGATGTTTACCGCATGCTCATCAGGCGTCGCGCCAGCGAGATCGTCGATGAGGCACTTGAGCTAGTCCCATGGAACAGAAAAAGCTAGACAACACTGGCACTTCTGTGATCTGCTAAATGCATGAAACACAAGGGCCGGCGAAAAGCCGAATTGAAGCTGTCGTCTCAAGAAAGCGAAGCGCTGACGCGACTGGCGCGACGCAGCCGTAGTTCGCCGCACCAAGCCTTCCGAGCGAAGATCGTGCTGGATTGCGCGGCGGGTCTGACGAATATGGAAGTTGCTAGGAAGATGCACACCATGAGGAGCACGGTGGGCAAGTGGCGAAGACGCTTTGTAGAACAACGAATGGAAGGGTTGTACGGCGAACCTCGGCCGGGAGCGGCTCGCAAAATCGGCGATGACCAGATCGAGGAAGTCCTGACCAAGACGCTGGAGACGACTCCAAAGGGGAGAACCCATTGGAGTACGCGCTCGATGGCCAAGCATCTTGGGCTGAGTCATTCGACGATTGGACGTATTTGGCGAACGTTCGGGCTTCAACCGCACCGCTCGGAATCGTTTCGTCTCTCGCAAGACCCACAACTGGTCGAAAAAGTACGCGACGTTGTTGGCCTGTATATGAACCCACCGGATAACGCGGTCGTCCTGTGCGTCGACGAGAAATCGCAGATTCAAGCGCTCGAGCGTGCTCAACCTGTCCTGCCCATGAGCTTGGGCCAGCCCGAGCGACAAACCCACGACTACATTCGGCATGGAACGACTGACCTGTTTGCCGCACTCGACGCCGCAACAGGTGAAGTCTTCGGAAAGTGCTACGCGCGACATCGAGCGCTAGAGTTCAAGAAGTTCCTCGCTGAGATCGAAGCAGCCGTTCCCAGCGAGTTGGACATCCACGTCGTGCTCGACAATCTCGCCACGCACAAGACACCGGCGATCAAACGCTGGCTTTCCAAGCGACCTCGCTTCCACTTTCACTTCACACCGACACACGCCTCTTGGCTCAACTTCGCTGAGCGCTTCTTTGGCTTGCTCACCGAACACGCCTTGCGACGAGGCTCGCACACGAGCGTGCCTCAGCTCCGCGTTGCGATACAAGACTATCTCGATGCTCACAACGAGAACCCAAAGCCGTTCAAGTGGACGAAATCCGCCGACCAAATCCTCGAAACCATCGCTCGGTTCGCCCAGCGAACGCTCGATACACATGGCAAATCGAATTTGGACAGTAATTAAAGATCCAGGGGACTAGTACGAGGGACTCGAAGCGCAAAGAAATTCTTGTTCGTGCACCTGTTCGATGCTCACTGGCCTTATGTTCCGCCGCGAGGCTTCCTCGATCGGTTCGACGAGCGCCCACCGGATATCTCCGATATCCTGACCAAGGTGCGTGATGGCGTGCCGCCCTCCGGGCCAGAGGAAATCCATCAGCTTGTAAATCTATACGATGGGGAGATCGCGTACCTCGATCAAGAGCTGGGAAGATTCTTTGCCGGACTCAAGGAAGCAGGCATTTACCGCCGATCCTTGATCATTCTCACCGCCGACCACGGCGAATCTTTTTACGAACACAATGCATGGGACACATGAGTTCACTTTTCGAGGAGGTTACACACATTCCGCTGATCGTGAAATGGCCTGGAGAGTCTCCCACCGGGACCGCCGAGTCCCTGGTAAGTCAGCTCAACATCTTCCCCACCCTGCTCGAGGAATCAGGACTCGTTCCCCCATACGACCACGTCTCGCTCGCCCGATTCCTTGGAGAAAGCCCGGCTCCTTCGAAGAACGCCCTGAGCGAGTTTACCTGGGATGCCAAAGAAGGCCAGGGAGCGATGATGAAGATTGCCGTCAAGGATAACCGGCTCAAGTATATTTTGATGCTTGCCGGAGAGGTCGAAGACGAGCTTTTTGTCTCGGACGTGGTGAACGAGGAGCTCTACGATCTCATCGAGGACCCCGGCGAGCAAAAGAACTTGCTTCCCGAGACGACGGCCGATATCGGCCCGTTGCGGAGCGATGCCCGCTTGCTGCTGGAAAAGGCCCGGGCCCTACAGGCCAAGCGACGGGGCCAGGAAGTCGTTCTGGATAAAGAGCTCTCGGAGCGTCTCAAGGCCCTGGGCTACATCAATTAGTCATGCGCGGTCTGCCGTGACCGACCGCTTTCGGGATCTCATCAGAAACCGCGGATTTTCCTTCGCTAGACGTAGGACGAGCTCCGTAATCTCGACCATCACTCTAGGCGCGTATGGTGCAAATAGTACGTCGAGCTCGACGTCGGCCTGTGGAGGGTCGATGATCGGATCTGCGCGAACGCGAGGATTCGATGGGCCGCCAGCCGAGGTCAATGCCACGACGATACGAAACCCACGGGGCGGCTCGGACGGCACTCGAACGCTCGCTGTAGTCCCACTTCCGCGCAATCAGCCTTCGGTGCCAAGTCCAGCAGGGTTTCCGGTGTGACGATACCGGCGACTTCTGCCAAGAGTTTCCGACCAAGCGCCTTACCCTTTACCGCGAGCCGACGTCGCTCGTCGTCTGTGAGACGAAGCTTCCTCCCGCAAAGCCGAGCTTTGAGGACTTTGTTCTCCTCGAGCAAGTAGACCATAGCGGCCTGTTGGTCACGCTGGAGCCAACCAGCGATGGCGACGACCAACAAGGTCAAGGGCTGGACCGGCGTGCTCATGAGCGAGGATTCTAGCTCCCTTTGGCCAATCAAGCGTAGATACGTCTATTCCGAAACGTCCGGGCGAGCTGGTCTTGAGTTCGTTTGTATTTTTGGACACGACGGGGAAGCCAAAGCCAAAGCAGCGGAGAAGGCGAAGAAGACAGCGAAGGATACTTTCGAGTGAACGAACGATTTCGGTCACTCCCCGATGACCTCCGCCCACGCGGGCGGTGCCATTGCTGTCAAATTGACGAAAAGCTAGCGTCTCCTGCAGATGGTAGCCAGGATTACCGGGCTGCACCATCGCGAGAATTCCCGTACCGGAAGCGATTTCTTTGACCAGGCAGCTCTTACTTGGACTCGTCCTCGGGCGCGGTGACTGCCGTTACTTTTATCGTGTTGGTCTCTTCGTCGAGTTCCCCAGCGATAACAACTTCGTGACCAAGGTTCTTCTTGGCGTCGTCCTCGCCGACGTCCAGAATGAAGTAGGCGCTGTTGGTTGCCAGTGCCCACTTGGCACCACCCTTCACGCAACTCTCCGCGCATCCTTGGTGCCCAGCCTTCGAAACCTTCGCGTAGTCTTTGCTGCAATGCTCGTCTGCAATCCAGCCGCTCCAGGTGCCATTCTCCTCGGATGCGTTACCAAAGGCCACGAAACCGGAAAGTAATAAAATAGCTACCGCCACGCTTGTCCACTTCATCAATTGTTACCTCCAGGAACCAAACTCCAGCATACTCACACCCGATCACCCTGTCAATAGAGCCAAACCTTAGATGCGAAAGTTTAAATCTCCGGGACAGGCGCAACGATTCTTGACCGTGCATGGACTCGTGCGAAACTTCTTTCGGGTCGGACGGCATTTGTTGCAAGCTCGTCATCATCGGGAGCTAAGAGGCCGCGCTTTCTTCGCCTGGCACGAGGTAACGTGTGCCTGACGAAATCACGAAGCGCAACAGTCAACCTGGACCTGTGATCCGCAAAAAAGGAGGTCGCGTATCGACGGGCAGACAGCCATGAGAGGGAGGTCCTGCGAACTCGTCTTCGCCACCGGGCACCAAGGACGTGGACGTGCGAGTAAGGCCTGTTCGCACGGAGATTCCCCGAGTAAGGATACGGGCCGTCGTCTCGTCGCCTACTTATCCGAAGCCGCCGACTGTTTTGGCCGGCTCAGAGGATTAGGTAGATCTCCTGCAGGGACATATCATGTCTCCATGACCAGCTTCCGGATTTCGGTGACGGTTCTCGCTGTGATTCACGCGGTCTTCGCAGGATTCACCGCCTTAGTTGGAGCATTCGCTAACGGTGGGAACGTCTGGCAACGGCTACTGGTGATCCTCCTTCACCCTCTTGGCGCCGCGGGATTGCTTCTGCTCGTGCTGCGGCCCCGCCTCGCCACGACGACGATCCTCACCATGATGGCGCTCCTGACGGCGAACGTGATTGCCGACCTGTGCATTGCGCAGATGATTGCCGCGGGAAGAGTGCGGGGAGATTGGGAGCTTGCGCTGGCATTTTCGGTGGTTCCGGCCATCGGGATTGTCTACGCGCTGGCGCTGCTGCGAACTGCCCGCTAACGGCCGGGTAAGGCTCCGTCCGGAAGAGGAGGTATGAGAGTGAGTGTTCCCCGGTCGTGCGTCTGGGCATATCGGGATACTCCCTCGCATCATTGCAAAGGGCCCCGAATAAATTGTGGACGAAGATCGGTTATATCCGATAAAACGGATCGGTTATAAAATTGCAGCCAATTCGGTGGGCACCTGAGCGAAAAGTGCCTGGATTTCGCGGTGATTTCGCAGATTATAACTAAAACCAGGCGTCAAAAATATAACCGCTTGGTATAACCGATATAACTTGGCGGCCTGAGGCCACTTTTTCGGATTTCTGGCCTCTAAATGCCATGTTTGTATGGAAGCCAGCGGAGACCGGATAGCTCCAAACTGCCCCATCCGCCACCCCGTCCTGTGCCAAAACTCGGCCCTTTTGAAATAGGCCATAAATCAGCAGCTTAGTGTCTGTGTTTGCGCCGGGGCCAAGGGCCGTAGGCTTTACAATCGTCTGGCCCGAGGGTGTTATCTTCAGATCCATGATGACGTACCACGTGCAATTCCTACTGCTCGTTCTAGCTGGCTGGGTCAACCGCCAGCAGCAGGATGTGATCGACTACCTGCAAGAGGAGAACCGTGTGCTCCGAGCCGGGCTTCGGGGCAAGCGTCTCAGTCTCTCGGACGACGACCGGCGCAGGCTCGCGGTCAAGGCCCAGGCTTTGGGCCGCGAGGCGCTGGCCCAGATTGCGTCCGTTGCCACACCCGCTACGCTTCTGCGCTGGTACCGCCACCTCATCGCAGCCAAGTACGATGGCAGCAAGAACCGGAGTCCAGGCCGACCTCCGACGGCGAAGGACATCCGTGAGCTCATTGTGCGCGTGGCGCGGGAGAACCCGACGTGGGGATATACGCGCCTGCGAGGCGCACTCAAGAACCTAGGACATGAACTCGGACGCAACACTATCAAGAGGATCCTCGCCGAGCACGGTATCGCTCCTGCGCCGGAGCGGGGAGGAGCATGTCGTGGAGCACCTTCATCAAGGCTCATTGGGGCGCCATCGCTGCGACAGACCTGTTCACCGTCGAGGTTGTGAACCCGTTCGGGCTCGTCCGCTACCATGTCCTGTTTGTCATCGATATCGCCACTCGCTGCGTGTGCATCGGTGGGATAACGTCGGACCCCAACGGGGAGTGGATGAAGCAGGTGGCAAGAAACCTCACTGACATGTGGGATGGGTTCCTCCTTGGCAAGCGATACCTCATCCACGACCGGGACCCACTATTCACCGAGGCGGTACGTGGGCTCTTGAGAGATTCAGGCGTGAAGCCCCTTCGCCTTCCCGCGAATAGTCCGAATCTGAACGCATACGCGGAAAGATTCGTTCTCTCCATACGTCGAGAGTGTCTCGACCGCTTCGTACCGCTCAGTGAGCGACACCTGCGCACAGCGGTAACCGAATACGTGGTGCACTATCACACAGAACGGAACCACCAAGGTCTCGGCAACGAGCTCATCACACCTCTGCCGACAAGCGCGAATGACGCTGGCCCCATCGTGTCGCGAGAGCGACTTGGGGGCATTCTCAACTACTACTGCCGTGCCGCGTAGATGGTCGCCGGCGACGGTAGCCCCTCGGCGGGCTCGACCGGCGTAGCGTGGAAACAGCTTCAGGAACATGCTTCGATATTCGCTCTCGACTAGGTGGTCATCTGCATGGTGACGACCCGCCCGCCCAAGACGATTGTAAAGCCCACGGCCCTTGGCCCGGTCGCAAACACAGACACTAAGTTGCTGATTTATGGCCTATTTCAAAAGGGCCGAGTTTTGGCACAGGACGGGATACGATCCGCTCCAGCGGGTACGTCGTTCACACGCTCGAAGCCGCCATCTGGTCAGTCGCCCGCACCGGAGACTTCCGCAGCGCGGTGCTGCTCGCGGCCAACCTGGCCGACGACGCCGATACGGTAGCAGCAGTGACGGGGCAGCTCGCCGGCGCCCTCTACGGCCTGAACGCCATCCCCGACCACTGGCGGGAACGCGTTGCCTGGAAGGATCAACTCCTGGCAGCGGCGCGGCGGTTGCTGTCGGAACCCTTTGCCGACCGGTAGAAATTGGGTGGGTAGCCGAAGCACGGCTCTTGACCCGGTCGCAAACACAGACACTAAGCTGCTGATATTATGGTCTGTTTCAAAAGGCCGAGTTTTGGCACAGGACGGGATCGCGCCAGTGCGCCGCGGCCATCCTGCGTATCCCTACATGCGAGATGCCGACGGAGACGGAGTTGTCTGCGAGCGGTGAACGGCCTGTCCCTTCCATAAACTTGAGCTGCATGAGATTGGCAAACTGCCTGCAACCAGGACGCTTTGGTCGTCTTCATGTAGGACGTTTTGAGAGCCGGCGTCGGCTCTACTCAGGGGTAGAGGTGTAAGCTGGTGCAAAGTCCAGCAGCCGTCCCGAGCAGATCGGACTCAAGCAGCGCGTCGAGTGTAATAATGATGGAGACCACCGACCTTTGAAATGGCACTCACTTTGCCCATTGCTGGCGACTCTACGCGGCGGGGCTCGGGCGCGTCTTTCTCAAGCGACAAATGAGTCCGGCACGAATGATAGGGTGCTTCCGCCATTAAGTGTTGGTGAGATGACGCTAAGACTTTACGGTGCATTGAATTACAGCCAAAATAGCGTTCGTGACCTTCGCTGCGCGCTAAATGGAGCGTAAGCGCCTTTTTTGCAAAGGGATGCGCACACATCACCAACAGCAAACAGCGCAAGCACCCAACGGTGTCCCGAGGGTTCGTGCAAGCGAGCGCTGCGAAGCTGCGGGAGATGCAGGAACGGGATCTGACCGGCGAGGATGTGGTGGCGCTACAGGACGGGTAGCCGTCCGCGGCGGCGTCGATGAACATGGGTTCGCCCGGACCGACGTCGGCCGCGAAGAAGGGCACCCGGCCGTCGCGTTGCCGCGCGGAGTTGTAGGCCGCGATCCGGGGTTCGGGATCTGCGGAGGAGCTGAGAGCCAGGAAAAGGCGTCCGGTGAGCGGACCGTCGTGGACGTCGGCGCCGAAGCTGACTTCGACGCCAAGCCGAACAGCCGCACCATCCTGGGCACCCGGCTCCCACGGTGCCCGTATGCAGGCGATCTGGGCTAGAACCGCTGCCAGGATGACGCGAAAACAACTCAAACGACGCCGGACACGCGCAACAGCTGGAACGCTCCCAGCCCAATGACGACGAGCACCACCGCGCCCGCGAGCAGGTTGGCAAACCATCTGTTCCGATAGCGCCCGAGCAGTGACCGGTCGTTCACGACGACGAGCAGGAAGATGGCGATGAGCGGCAGCAGAAGCCCATTCGCAGCCTGCGCGAGGAGGATGGCTTCGGCGGGGCTGCCGCCCGAGAGCGACAAGGCGACACCGACGACGATGACCAGGATCCATACGCCGCGAAAGGCGGTGGACCTCATGTCGCGGTCCATGCCGAGCGCACCCGTCGTCGCATAGGCCGCTGCCAGAGGTGCTGTGATCGCACTGGTGAGGCCGGCGGCGAAGAGGCCGAGGCCAAAGAATGTTTTCGCGGCGGAGCCTAGGATGGGCTCGAGTACCCCCGTCACCATGAGTGCGTCGGCCTGTTCGATGCCTCGGCCAAGAAGTGGTGTGGCGGTCACTATGATCGCAAGCGTCACCGCACCTCCGAGGGTCACGGACAAATATGTATCGAGCCGAGCGGCCGGCAGGGCTTCGTCGGCCGGAACCTCCGAGGACCACTTCTCCTGAACGGCGCTCGCGTGCAGAAAGAGGTTGTACGGGACCACGGTGGTTCCGATGAGGGCGATGATGGTGACGAGCGAGCCGGCTGGGATCTGCGGGACCAGCATGCCCTTGAGGAGCTCTCCCGGAGCGGGCCCGACCATGACCGCAGTGAAGAGAAACACGGCACTCATGACCACGACCAGCGCCACCAAGACGCTCTGTATCACGCGATAGGTGCCCGAGCCGAGGAGGACGGTCGCAGCGACCGCGATCACGACCACCCAGGCTCTGGGTGTCCAGCCGAGCGTCAGCTCGAGCCCCAGCGAGGCGCCGAGCAGGTTTCCCGCCTCGTAGGCGGCGTTGCCAACCGTAATGGCGAGCGCCACCAGCCCGAGTGCCGCGTAGCGCAGGAGTGGTCGACGAAAGCTCTGACGGATTGCGTCGCTCAATCCCGAGCGGCGGACGATCCCCAGGCGAGCGGCCATTTCCTGCAGAACGGCAGTAGCGATGACCGAGAAGACGACGGCCCAGAGCAACGCGAAGCCGTAGCGTGCCCCGGCGCGTGAGGAAGTAACGATGGTTCCCGGACCGATGAAGGCTGCGGTCACGAGAAGGCCGGGACCTAGGCTTCGGAGTGTCCCCGCGAGCTTGCCCACCGGAGCGATATGCTATATCACATGGTTGTGCTCCGCAAAAACAGAATTGGCCGTTTCGCGGCGAACGGATGAGGTGATCCGGCGTCATTGTAAACGCGGAAAGGTTCGCTCTTGCGTCTGCTCTCGAATATTGTGCTGTCCCTTCCATAAACTTGAGCTGCATGAGATTGGCAAACTGCCTGCAACCAGGACGCTTTGGTCGTCTTCATGTAGGACGCTTTGAGAGCCGGCGTCGGCTCTACTCAGGGGTAGAGGTGTAAGCTGGTGCGAAGTCCGGCAGCCGTTCCGAGCGGGTCGGCTCAAGCAGCGCGTCGAGTGTAATAATGATGGAGACCACCGACCTTTGGAATGGCTCTCACTTTGCCCATCGCCGGTGACTCTACTTGGCGAGGCTCGGACGCGTCCTTCTCAAGCGACAAATGAGTCCGGCACGAATGATAGTAGTCGACGTATTCGCGTAGGATTCGCCTCAGGTGCTGCTCATCAAGGACGATCACGTGGTCGAGACACTCACGTCGAATGGAGCCGATCATCCTTTCGACCAATGGATTCTGCCACGGGGAGCGCGGTGCGGCAAGGACCTGCTCGATCCCGAGACCGTCGACGCGAGTATCGAAGTACGCTCCGTAGATCTGATCTCGATCCCGTCCTGTGCCAAAACTCGGCCCTTTTGAAATAGACCACAAATCAGCAGCTTAGACGCCCTTGGAATCCGCGCAGAAGCGAGGGTATTTCGCGCCGCAGGGCTGTCTTCCGACCTGTGCCTTCTATTTTATTCATCCGCGGGCACCAGCTCGCGACGAGCCTTGAAGGCAGAGATGAGAGCAAGAACAAACGACGAAATCATGTAGGTATGGTGCCGGTAGACCGAAGACTAATCAAGTTCGGGGCGCGCGGATGAATAAATAGAAGGCACAGGACGCCTCTCGCGCCGGCCGTCGTCCGAAGCCTAGAGGAGGCCGGTAATCAGCTGCTGACCTTCTACGAATTCCCTCGTGCCATGTGGAAATCGATTCGAACGACCAATGCTCTGGAGAATCTCAACCGCGAGTTTCGACGCCGGACGAAAACCCAAGCGTCGTTCTCCAGCGAGGAGTCCGCGGTCGCTTTGCTGTTTGGGCTTATCGCCTCTGGCCAGATTCAACTACGGCGCATCGACGGCTACCAACGTCTGAGCGAGGTTCTCGAACACACGGAGGTTGCCGCCTGATATGATACTCTGATGACGGAGTGGAGGGCGCCGTTCTTTTTCCACGGACCTCGGGACACATCCGGTGAAACGGCCGCGGCTCTCGAATGTCGACCGCGAGGTTTGGGTGCTGTTGCGGGTTGTGCTCCGAAAAAAGTCGATCCAGCGTTGATTGCGCGGTCTAGACCGGCCATGATCGCGTGGGCCTTGAGTGCGTTTGTGTTTTTGGACACGACGCGTTATGAAATACTGTGCCGTAGTGTCCTCGAACTCCAGCACACGAAATCAACGCCTTCATTATAGATTAGCCAAACCCTATACGTACTACAATTCCTATTAACATGATCGTTTCGAGGGTTGTACTTCAGAACTGGAAGAACTTCCGCAACGTCGACGTATGCTTTGGGGATCGCGGGTTTCTGGTCGGGCCGAACGCGTCGGGAAAATCAAACTTTCTTGACGTGTTCAGGTTTCTAAGGGATGTTGCGAAGCCTGGCGGCGGCCTGCAGCGTGCCGTGGCCGACCGAGGTGGACTCTCCCGAATCAGAAGTCTTGCCGCCCGTAAGGTTCCTAACGTCGAAATCCGTGTGGAGCTTTCGAGCGGATGTGACAATGAACCGTCTTGGATCTACGAGATCGGCATCAAACAGGAACCTCGGGGGCGGCGACAACCGTTTTTGATCTACGAACGGGTTTGGAAAGGTACAGAGCAGATCCTTAATCGCCCGGATGATTCCGACAAAAGGGATGTACTGCGGCTCACGCAGACTCACGTTGAGCAAATCAATACGAACGAGGTGTTCCGCGAAGTCTCGGAGTTCTTCCAGTCTGTCCTGTACCTCCACATGATTCCACAATTGGTGCGCCGTCCGGAGCAGTTCCAACCTTCCAAGGAGTCTGAGGACCCCTACGGCAGACGCTTCCTGGAGCGTATTGCAAAGGCGACGCCGAAGACAAGAGATGCACGCCTTCGGAAAATCGAGGCAGTCCTCCGTATGGCGGTCCCGCAGCTCACGAACCTAACGCTGACGAAAGATGAACTGGGGATCCCGCATCTTGAGGTGCTCTACGAACATTGGCGTCCTGGCGCGGGAAAGCAACGAGAGGACCAGTTTTCGGACGGTACTCTACGGCTCCTCGCACTCTTGTGGATTCTGCTTGAAGGAGACTCTCTCCTTCTGCTCGAAGAGCCCGAACTCTCCCTCCACTCGGAGATTGCGAGAAAGCTACCTCGGCTGATTCACAGAATTCAGGGGCGTAGAACGCGACAGGTCGTGATTAGCACCCACAGCGCCGACCTGATGGACGATCCCGGCATCGGAGGAGAAGAGACGTTTCTGCTTGTGCCCGAGTCCGAAGGAACGCGGATAGAACGAGTATCCGATCGATCCGATGTGCAAAAACTTCTGGAGGGTGGAATGACTGCGGGGCAAGCGGTCCTTCCTTTCACGAGGCCTCCGGGAATGAATCAACTCGGATTGTTCGAATGAAAGAATCCATTCCGATACACCTCGTGGTAGAAGACGAGTTAAGTGAAGCGGTCTTGCGTGAAATCTTGCGACAGTCCGAACGCTCATTCGCCGTGGGTGCAGCATACCGAAGAGGTGGTTCTGGATACCTACGCACAAACGTGAAGAGATTCAACCACGGCGCGAAAGGGACCCCCTTCATTCTGCTCACCGACCTGGACAAAAACGAATGCGCTCCGATGCTGATTCAGGAGTGGTTGACAGATCCCTTGCACCCTAATTTGATATTTCGTGTGGCTGTGCACGAGGTCGAAGCCTGGATTCTCGCCGATCGTGAAGCCTTCGCACATTTCCTTGGAATATCTCCGCGGGACATCCCTCCCGAAGTGGATAGCATTCAAGATCCAAAAGAGAAGTTGATATCCCTAGCGCGGACTTCTCCTAAACGGGACCTGAGAAACTCTCTCATACCCAGAAGGGGTAGCACAGCCCGCGTTGGACGTGATTACAACGGGAGGCTCTCGGAGTTCGTCCGCAGTAGTTGGAGACTGGCAGAGTCCAAACGGCTCTCGCCCAGCCTTCTGCGAACGGCGAACGCGGTCGGGACGTTCGAGCCGCATTGGAGGGGCTAAATCGACCTGATCCGGATTGCCTGACCCCGTCCTGTGCCAAAACTCGGCTCTTTTGAAATAGGCCATAAATCAGCAACTTAGTGTCTGTGTTTGCGACCGGGCCAAGGGCCGTGGGCTTTACAATCGTCTTGGGCGGGCGGGTCGTCACCATGCAGATGACCACCTAGTCGAGAGCGAATATCGAAGCATGTTCCTGAAGCTGTTCCACGCTACGCCGGTCGAGCCCGCCGAGGGGCTACCGTCGCCGGCGACCATCTACGCGGCACGGCAGTAGTAGTTGAGAATGCCCCCAAGTCGCTCTCGCGACACGATGGGGCCAGCGTCATTCGCGCTTGTCGGCAGAGGTGTGATGAGCTCGTTGCCGAGACCTTGGTGGTTCCGTTCTGTGTGATAGTGCACCACGTATTCGGTTACCGCTGTGCGCAGGTGTCGCTCACTGAGCGGTACGAAGCGGTCGAGACACTCTCGACGTATGGAGAGAACGAATCTTTCCGCGTATGCGTTCAGATTCGGACTATTCGCGGGAAGGCGAAGGGGCTTCACGCCTGAATCTCTCAAGAGCCCACGTACCGCCTCGGTGAATAGTGGGTCCCGGTCGTGGATGAGGTATCGCTTGCCAAGGAGGAACCCATCCCACATGTCAGTGAGGTTTCTTGCCACCTGCTTCATCCACTCCCCGTTGGGGTCCGACGTTATCCCACCGATGCACACGCAGCGAGTGGCGATATCGATGACAAACAGGACATGGTAGCGGACGAGCCCGAACGGGTTCACAACCTCGACGGTGAACAGGTCTGTCGCAGCGATGGCGCCCCAATGAGCCTTGATGAAGGTGCTCCACGACATGCTCCTCCCCGCTCCGGCGCAGGAGCGATACCGTGCTCGGCGAGGATCCTCTTGATAGTGTTGCGTCCGAGTTCATGTCCTAGGTTCTTGAGTGCGCCTTGCAGGCGCGTATATCCCCACGTCGGGTTCTCCCGCGCCACGCGTACAATGAGCTCACGGATGTCCTTCGCCGTCGGAGGTCGGCCTGGACTCCGGTTCTTGCTGCCATCGTACTTGGCTGCGATGAGGTGGCGGTACCAGCGCAGAAGCGTAGCGGGTGTGGCAACGGACGCAATCTGGGCCAGCGCCTCGCGGCCCAAAGCCTGGGCCTTGACCGCGAGCCTGCGCCGGTCGTCGTCCGAGAGCCTGAGACGCTTGCCCCGAAGCCCGGCTCGGAGCACACGGTTCTCCTCTTGCTGGTAGTCGATCACATCCTGCTGCTGGCGGTTGACCCAGCCAGCTAGAACGAGCAGTAGGAATTGCACGTGGTACGTCATCATGGAGCTGAAGATAACACCCTCGGGACAGACGATTGTAAAGCCTACGGCCCTTGGTCCGGTCGCAAACACAGACACTAAGCTGCTGATTTATGGTCTATTTCAAAAGGGCCGAGTTTTGGCACAGGACGGGATTGCGATGCCGTTCGATTCGGAACGGAAGTCATGGTCTTTGACGAGAGTCGGCTCGCGGTTCCAGGCCTGCCCGCCGTTTTTGAATAATCCCACCAGCTCCCGTTTCTTCGTGTCTACGCTGATGATGGGATGACCAGCTGCGGCAAAACGCTCGCGCAGTTCGGCGATACACGCGAATTGGGTATCGCGATCTTCGGACGTGGCACCGCACAGCTTCTTGTGGTTCACCCGCAACGAGAAGCCGAGCTGTTTGAGCAGTCGACCGACGGTTTTGCTGCTGACGTTCACACCGAGGCTTCTTAGCTCGCAAGCAATCTTGTCGGTGGTCCGCCGCGTCCATTTCACTCCCGTCATCGGATCGCCCGCGGTGTCGTGCTTCATGAGTTCTTCGATCTTGGCGATGACTTCTGGCGTTTTTTTTGCACGGCGCGCCGTCCGCCACCCTTTCGCCGAACTCCGTCGAGCTCAACATCTCTCATTAGCAATTCCCTACGACCTCTGGCTACCGTGCTCGGATCCATCCCGAGCAGTTCGGCAATCTGTTGGTCGCCACCGTGACCGAGCTTCATGGCCTCGACTCCCGCGTAGAGACGGCGCTGCTTTTCATCGAGCAGGCTGTAGAAAAGAACGATCGCAGCCTTCAACTCCACGGGGAGCACGCGGACTCCCCCGACCCAGCCCAACGTGGAAGGTGACGCCTCATGTACCTGGCGGGCCGAGAGCTGTTGCTTGCGCGTGCTCACATCGGTGGCCAGATACAGATATCGGCCGAACACCTGCTCGCGCGCCAATCTTTTCTCTCGGACCAGTTTCAACAGAGGAGCCTTGACGTCAACCTGCACCTCGTCCTCGAGCTCGTCGACGTAGTAGCCTGCCTCACAGGCCGCGACCAACGCTTTTACCGTCGCAAGCAACGTCCCGTACTTCGAGAACCACACTGAGCGCAACGACCAAAGACCTTTTCGATCGAACTGGGCGATCTCGTCCAACGTGTAGTAGCTACCACGGTGGGAGTAGCTTGTCCGATACGCCAACTCATTGAGCTTTCGGAAGACGGTCGAGTCCACATCGGTACCCAACACTGCCTTCAAATCATCGAGGGTAGCTATTTTGTGCTTCCTCAACAGGCGGTCGAGATCTTCAGACTGATAGCTCGTAGGTCTCATAATAGGAGAAGTGCTCCTTGATAGGCGTAATCCTCCCTAAAATGAGGACCGTTTGTCAAACACGCGCTGGTTGCTGAAGATCTACAAATGTTCCGTTTCTAGGGAGCTTGCCAGGCTCTCGTGATGCCAGACGACATCGCGATCACGATCTGAAACAGGAAGAATGTGCTCAAAACTAGACAGTTATTTTGTCGGCGGCCCTAAGGGGTATGTTCACCTTGTCAATCGGTCTCCATTTCTCAGGCTGCCGTCTCCAAGTATACGGTTCGCCATCGCACCCCACCGTCCCCATACTTGGCGGAGCTTTCTCGATAATCATCTCTTGAAGTCCTTCGACTTGATCCTGAAGCTCCTTGCGTTCAGTCTAACTTCCTTGTGGGTGAGCCAGCCTCGGATTGACGTCCGGCGCGCAACACGCAGATCAGCGGGTAGCGGTCCCTGTTGGGAAGCCGGTCGCCATGTTGGCCATGCGCTGGAGGACGCCCGGCCCAACGTCTTGAATGTTCATGTCCACCAGCGGCTTCAACGTGAAGGGTCCAGGACTGTCGTCCGGATCTGGTTCGATCGACACGACGGCCTGATAGCCGATCAGCGAAACCGGTGGCATGATGAAGTCCTGCCCTGGGAATGGCGGCGTGCTTCTCGGACCGGCCGTCGGTCCGGCCGCGTCCGAGTCGGCACCCATCACCTGAGTGAATCGGCCCGTCGACACCGGGCCTTCGGGGCCGACCACCCAGCCCTCGTAGATCCAGCCCGCCGGCAACGCCGTCAACACCAGCGACGCGCCCGGACCAGCAGCAGGGTCGAGCCACCAGATACCGGACGCGTAGTCACGCTTTACAGCGGCAGTGGAGGGTGATTCCAAGATGAAGCTCCCGGACGCGGAAGCGAAGGTGGTGCCCAGCGCTGTAGCGTCCGCCACAGAAAGCGCTGCATTGTTTCCAGCGAAGTCACCAGCGAGATACTTCGTCGTCGACGGCGCGGGGTCGGAATCTGGCGACGGCTCGATGGTCAGGATGAACTTCGTCGCAGACGAGAGCGTGGCCTCATCAACGGAAAAGTTGCGTTGACTCAAGCTGCCATCGTCACCGACGGTGAACGTGCCCGTCGAGACGGGATTGCCGTTCACCAGGATCCAGCCCTCGTAGACGAACCCAGGACCCAGATTCTGGAGTCCGTTGAACGACCACCCGAGACTCTTCTGGCTCGGTCCGGTGGGACTGTCGGTGTCGCCACACGCCGCGGTGACCAGCAACGTCGGCATCAACATTGCGCACACCACGTTCCAACTACGTCGTCGAGTCATCGAAACCTCCTTGTTGGGCGACGCCGACAACAACTAGTCCCCTGGATCTTTGATTACTATACAAAGTTAGGCTTTTTGCCAGCCCATAAAATTCATAAGATTCATGCACTTAGAAGTGTTTCGGCAAGCTCTGCTTTATCTAGTTTGTTCTGATACAGGGGACTAGCCAGCCTGCTTTGTGGGCGCCGCGCCGGTATAGGCTAGCACAGAACTCGCCGACGTGCGCCCGCACCTGTCAGGAACCCATATATTCCGATTTGATCCGCGCGTTTTTCAGTTATCGCAGCATTCGCGGGAACTAGCGCCCCGGCGATCACGCGGCGTCAGTGTTTCGCGATCCCGTCCTGTGCCAAAACTCGGCTCTTTTGAAATAGGCTACAAATCAGCAACTTAGTGTCTGTGTTTGCGACATCCCCAAGGGCCGTAGGCCGGCGCTTGGGGATGTCGTGGCTGTCCGAGTTTTGGCACAGGACGGGAGCGCGTGTAGGACGGTATGAGACACTGATGGCCTACAGCGTGAATTCCGGGTAACAGTTCTTGGCCGAGGATACTACGATGAGAAGAATGGACTTTGAACGGTGGACTCGAACGGTGCCGGCACTGGTTCGAATGGCAACTGTGCTGTGATCCCGTGCAGTCCGCAGCCCCGGGCCGCAGGGACAATCGAACGTTGTTCTTCGGAACCAGCGTGACTTGGCGGCGGTATCGGTTCCGAGTGGGGGCGAAGGTGAAACGTCTATCGTTAGTGGCTCTGTTTGTGGGCGTGATCGTTTCAGACGCCTACGGAACAGAATGTGAAGAATTCGTCCCGTTCGCACAACCCGTCAAGCGCACGGTTGTCGGTCGGCAGAACACCGGAGAGCTTGAGCTCACCGTAATCTGCCACGAGGGACAGGTGGTGGGGTTCAACTCGAACCACAACGTACCGGACTGGGTTGCGCACCGATTGATGCGCGACGACTTGCTGTCCCCTGCGGTTGAACGGGAGAACGCATTCCGAAGCGACCCGCAAGCGCAGGTCGGCCACCGTGTCGAGCCGTCAGATTACCGGAGAACCGGGTACGACCGAGAGCATATGGCACCCGCAGGTGCAATGAGGTGGTCAGAAGAGGCCATGAGCGAGAGCTTCTTTATGACGAACATGGCACCGCAAGTTGGTGCAGGATTCAACCGAGGAATCTGGCGATCGCTAGAGCGCAAGATGCGGCAATGGGCATGCGAGCGCGGAACACTCTACGTCGTAACCGGTTCTCTCTATGAAAAGCGTCCCGTCGAACAGCTCGTGTTCGATGGCAACGGCGATGGAGTGGACGACAACGGAATTCTCGTTGACGTCCCGTCACACTTCTACAAGATTGCTGTTGATCCAACCGCTATGGAAGCCATTGCGTTCATCCTTGAGAACAAAAGAGCGACGACAGCGGATTTGCCCAAGTTCTTGGTTAGCATTCGTGATGTTGAAGTGCGCAGCGGGTTCGACTTCTTCAGTGGCATCTGGGACGGAGCGGAATACGTGATCGAGAGTCATGTGCAGCCAGACCTATGGGAGGATCCAAAGGATGACCGATGCGAGCGCCTCCGGTAACGGAAATGCGATGCTGGAAAGGCAAAGGCTTGAGAATGAAGCGGAGCAGCTTCAAATCGATAAGGCGAAACAAGAGATCGAGACGAAGCGCAGCAAGGTGAGGCGATGCGTCACGTATGCGTCGGTTTATTCTTACCTCGCGTTGGCTGGAGCTGTGGTCGGGTAGCTAATGTGGGCCGGTCGTTACGAGGTCGCGATCGGGGTCTTGGGCGGAGTTGCCAGTCTCGCAGGCTCGATATCGGGATATTGGTTTGGGTCTAGGAGACCAAAGGATTCTGATGGTTCTTAAGCGCGCACTAGCGACGTGGCCGATCGCCACCGACAAGTGACGCTGCTGTGGTAGGCGCGAGGGAGGTGTTCTAATGGGAGAGTTCATTCCCTATACTCCGCAAAAAGTCGATCCAGCGTTGATTGATGCGACGCCGGGGAGCGACAATGCCGGCTCGCATGCCAAGGCCTCTCACAGAATCGTTGACCGAACCTCGTCTGTCCCCGTCCCACAAGATAGAATAACCAAACTTGGCTGTGCGCCGCTCGCCGAAGCGGGTGGGGTATGTGCCTGCTAACGCCATATGAAACTAGAGGAACTCCAGCCGAAGGCTACCGCGTCGTGTCCAAAAACACGAACGAACTCACGACCTCGGGCCTTTGGGAAGGTGCAAACTGCTGACCCGCTGGGCGTTCGAGTATTTGGACCAGACGCGCTTGCGCCTGACCGATGCGAAACGTTCCGGCATGCTGCGGGCGTTTTGGATGAGAGATGTCTAGGCTTGGTTGGCAATAGGAGCTAGTCCCATGTATCAGAACAAACTAGATAAAGCAGAGCTTGCCGAAACCCTTCTAAGTGCATGAATCTTATGAATATTATGGGCTGGCGAAAAGCCTAACTTTGTATAGTAATCAAAGATCCAGGGGACTAGAATGAGAGGTCTGCTCGGGAGCGCCTATCGCAGAGCCAGTGCTGCGTCGGCTGGTCTCCGCGAATTTCGAGAACGCTTCTAGGATTCGAGCTTTCGGGCTCTGTTCGTATTTTCGGACATGACGGGGTTCATTAGACTGTTGTTGGGTTACGAGGACATCGCCGATCACGATGCCTTCCATGCGGAATAGCCTGCTGACGCTGCTGGCAGGCAAGACCGGTCCGACCGGTGCCAAGCTCCCCAGCCCCACAATCTGCGCATGGCGGCAAGGGCCGGTTGTCGGCGCGACGGAAGGCGGCAGTGATCTTGGAGCTGTTGCGCGTTTCTAAACCTCTTGGAGTATTGACCTATGGCTCGTGTGGATATGGAGCGTATTGTCGAGCACTTAAGCTCGGAAATGAGGAGAGCTCTTGAAGATGCCGTCAATGAGACAGTCGACGACGCAGGTGTTGATGCGCATGAACTCTTTCGGGCTTTCCGGCGTGCAGTTAGACGAAACAGCAGCACGTGGGAACGTGTTCCTGATGGTTGCGTGAAGCTTGATTGATCGCGTCCTGTGCCAAAACTCGGCCCTTTTGAAATAGACGATAAATCAACAGCTTAGAGTTTGTGTTTGCGACCGTGCCAAGGGCCGTAGGCTCTACAATCGTCTTGGGCGGACGGGTCGTCACCATGCAGACGACCACCTGGTCGAGAGCGAATATCCAAGCGTGTTCCTGAAGCTGTGTTTCCACACTACGCCGGTCGAGCCCACCGAGGGGCTACCGTCGCCGACGACAATCTATGCCGCACGGTAGTAGTAGTTGAGAATGCCTCCCCGTCCTGTGCCAAAACTCGGCTCTTTTGAAATAGGCCATCAATCAGCAACTTAGTGTCTGTGTTTGCGACCGGGCCAAGGGCCGTGGGCTTTACAATCGTCTTGGGCGGGCGGGTCGTCACCATGCAGATGACCACCTAGTCGAGAGCGAATATCGAAGCGTGTTCCTGAAGCGGTTTCCACGCTACGCCGGTCGAGCCCGCCGAGGGGCTACCGTCGCCGGCGACCATCTACGCGGCACGGCAGTAGTAGTTGAGAATGCCCACAAGTCGCTCTCGCGACACGATGGGGCCAGCGTCATTCGCGCTTGCCGGCAGAGGTGTGAGGAGCTCGTTGCCGAGACCTTGGTGGTTCCGTTCTGTGTGATAGTGCACTACGTATTCGGTTACCGCTGTGCGCAGGTGTCGCTCACTGAGAGGTACGAAGCGGTCGAGACACTCTCGACGTATGGAGAGAACGAATCTTTCCGCATATGCGTTCAGATTCGGACTATTAGCGGGAAGGCGAAGGGGCTTCACGCCTGAATCTCTCAACAGCCCACGTACCGCCTCGGTGAATAGCGGGTCCCGGTCGTGGATGAGGTATCGCTTGCCAAGGAGGAAACCATCCCACATGTCAGTGAGGTTTCTTGCCACCTGCTTCATCCACTCCCCGTTGGGGTCCGACGTTATCCCACCGATGCACACGCAGCGAGTGGCGATATCGATGACAAACAGGACATGGTAGCGGACGAGCCCGAACGGGTTCACCACCTCGACGGTGAACAGGTCTGTCGCAGCGATGGCACCCCAATGAGCCTTGATGAAGGTGCTCCACGACATGCTCCTGCCCCGCTCCGGCGCAGGAGCGATACCGTGCTCGGCGAGGATACTCTTGATAGTGTTGCGTCCGAGTTCATGTCCTAGGTTCTTGAGTGCGCCTCGCAGGCGCGTATATCCCCACGTCGGGTTCTCCCGCGCCACGCGCACAATGAGCTCACGGATGTCCTTCGCCGTCGGAGGTCGGCCTGGACTCCGGTTCTTGCTGCCATCGTACTTGGCTGCGATGAGGTGGCGGTACCAGCGCAGAAGCGTAGCGGGTGTGGCAACGGACGCAATCTGGGCCAGCGCCTCGCGGCCCAAAGCCTGGGCCTTGACCGCGAGCCTGCGCCGGTCGTCGTCCGAGAGACTGAGACGCTTGCCCCGAAGCCCGGCTCGGAGCACACGGTTCTCCTCTTGCAGGTAGTCGATCACATCCTGCTGCTGGCGGTTGACCCAGCCAGCTAGAACGAGCAGTAGGAATTGCACGTGGTACGTCATCATGGACCTGAAGATAACACCCTCGGGCCAGACGATTGTAAAGCCTACGGCCCTTGGTCCGGTCGCAAACACAGACACTGAGCTGCTGATTTATGGCCTATTTCAAAAGGGCCGAGTTTTGGCACAGGACGGGGAAGCGCGTGGCTCAGAAACAAGTGATCGGCTATGTGGGCTCCACCGGCTTGGCAACGGGTCCACATCTGGATTTCCGACTCATTCGCCATGGAAAGCCGGTCAATCCGTTGAAGCAGATCTATCCTCCCGGTCCACCTGTCGCCGTTGAGCACATGGACGCCTATCTCGAGAGAGTGAAAGAGCTCGCGGCAAGAATGTCATCGCCGAGCGCGTCGTGTCCAAAAATACAAACGAACTCAAGACCAGCTCGCCGGGACGTTTCGGAATAGACGTATCTACGCTTGATTGGCCAATGGGAGCTAGAATCCTCGGCGTCGCGTCCTGTGCCAAAACTCGGCCTTTTGAAACAGACCATAATATCAGCAGCTTAGTGTCTGTGTTTGCGACCGGGTCAAGAGCCGTGCTTCGGCTACCCTGTGCCTTCTATTTATTCATCCGCACGGGTGCTTCCGCCATTAAGTGTTGGTAGCTGCCGCTTAACCCGCTCACGTGCTAGAGTTTGAGCCTGACTTCGAGAGACGCAGTCCTTTCGGCGATGCCGGCTGGGCTGACCACGCGGTGCCTGATGTTCAGGGACATCGTTTATGGCGTTCGCCGGCAAAGGCAGGCCAACTGACACTAGCATTCAACCGCGGCGTAGCAACATATCTGGACTCCTCTAGTCAAGCCCCTTTCTTAATAAATCTTCCATCGAAGCTGCGCATCCATCGCGTCGTGACGAGTGGGTCAGACTGCAAACGTATCTTCGGCCTCAGTGAGGAGCGTCTTGGGTGCTCCGGGCCATGATGGAAAATCCGCGCGCGAGGAGCCAATCACTTTGAACGACCTCTTAGGGCCAGTGTTGCTATCGGCTTGACCCCGCGCCGGTCCGACCGGTACGCCATCAGTTGGATGGGTATCGTCGCAGCCTCTTTTGGAAGGGAAAAAGGAAAACACGAAAGTGGAGCCTCTAAGTCTAAGCGGCCATCGGCGACTGGAATTCATATCTGGACTCCTCTAGTCAAGCCCCTTTCTTAATAAATCTTCCATCGAAGCTGCGCATCCATCGCGTCGTGACGAGTGGGTCAGACTGCAAACGTATCTTCGGCCTCAGTGAGGAGCGTCTTGGGTGCTCCGGGCCATGATGGAAAATCCGCGCGCGAGGAGCCAATCACTTTGAACGACCTCTTAGGGCCAGTGTTGCTATCGGCTTGACCCCGCGCCGGTCCGACCGGTACGCCATCAGTTGGATGGGTATCGTCGCAGCCTCTTTTGGAAGGGAAAAAGGAAAACACGAAAGTGGAGCCTCTAAGTCTAAGCGGCCATCGGCGACTGGAATTCACTCTCGCGGGTGGAGACGGCCCAGACGATCCGGGCGAGTTTGTTGGCGACAGCAATCACGGCCTTGTTGTGTCCCCGCGAGCGGTGGACCTTCCGAGCCCAGGCGCGGAGCTTGTCGGGCGGGCTCTTACTGACGTTCGCCGCGCGGAGCACGGCGCGCCCGCCCTGGGTGAGGAGCATACGGAGGTAGGAGTCGCCACGCTTGGTGATGCGTCCGAGGCGGCGAATGTCGCCACTGGAGTTTTCCTTGGGAACTAGGCCGAGGTAGCTCGAGAAGCGGCGCCCCGATGGGAAGCGGCGAAGATCGCCGACGAAGCCCACGATGGCGGTCGCGGTCAGAAGTCCGATGCCGGGAATGGCGAGAAGTCGTTGGACTTCAGGAAGCTGCTTGGTGAGCGCCTTGAGCTCGTGCTCGATGCCAGCGCACTTGTCCTTGAGTTCTCGAATCTCGGAGCAGGCATCACGGAGATGCGAACGGAGCACGTCGGGCAAATCAGAATCAGCGTCTTCGACGAGTTCGAAGAGGGCGGGCACGACGAAGTGAGCGCCCTTTGGGATGATGAATCCGAGTTCGCGCAGGATCCCGCGTACGGCATTGATGCGTGCGGTCCGTGTGGAGAGCCATCCTGAGCGCAGGCGATGGAGCGCGGCGAGGCTGTGCTGGTGCACGGACTTAATGGGCACGGGAAGAATCTCCTCGTTCCTGTAGGCCTCGAGCAACGCTTTGGCGTCGGCGCGGTCGTTCTTGCTCCCGCGTCGATAGGGCCTCACGAGGTGAGGTGGGAGCAGGACGACGTCGTGTCCCAACCTTCGGAACGTCCTTGCCCAGAAGTGAGCAGAGCCGCAGGCTTCGAGAAGCACGGTGGCAGCGCTCTGTTTGGCAAAAAACGACACCAACTTGGGTCGACTCACACGGAGTTGCTTGGACACCTTCCCCGCTTCTCCCGAGATGGCAATCTCGAAGACGTTCTTTGCAAGATCCACAGCGATCGTCGTATCTTTCATTCGGACTCCTCCTTTTCGATGCGTATTCGACTGACTTTGGCACATCGATGCCGTCTATGTCAGCGGAGGAGTCCATTCCATCACTTGATTGTGAAAGCACCCGTTCTCGCATATGCTGGTACTTCCCTGCAATTCCGTAGAGTCGGTGAGAATGCAGGGACACGCTCCCGACACGGAGATGACCACTGTGTGCACCATGAGATCGCTTCTCGGAGCTTCCGCGCTGGCTGTGGTCGGCACCGGACTGATCGCCGGCAAGGCCTCGGCGCAGTCGGCGTCCGGCTTCTATCTGAACCAGGAGGTCGGGCTCAACGTCGCGTCGGCGGTTGAGTTGCTCGGCAACAGCAACGACCGGGCCAGCCGCTGCGACGAGTTCATCAACCCCCGCTTCGCGGAGGTCCCCGGTTGTACCGACCCGAACCGCGGGTCGGGCGCGGGTTGGAAGACCACGTACGACCGCGCCGCCGGGATGCTAGCTGGGCTGTCGGGCGGCTACCGGTTCGGCGGGCGGCTGCGAGTCGAGGTGGAGTGGTTCCATCGGGAGTCGGAGTACGACCAGACCTCGTCGGTGACGAGCGCGACCGGCGACACCTTCGCGAAGCTGGGCGGCGAGATCCAGCGGGCCGAGGACCGGATCGGCAGCATCTCGTCGCAGAACATCTTCGCCAACGTGTACGTCGACTTCCCCGGCCGGACTCGTCTGATGCCGTACGTCGGGGTGGGGGTTGGCATCGGCCTGACCGAGCTGGACTACGGCGACTTATGGGCGCGGAACCCCAACCCTGCCGCGATCGCCACGGCCGCGGGCCTCCCGAACGAGACGGAGATACGCCGGAACCTCGCGGCGACCACGACGAGCAAGCAGGCAGAGTTGCACGACCGACTGACCGGGTACCAGGTGCTGGGCGGCGCAGACTATAGGATGTCGGAGATGTTATCGCTCGGCGTCAAGGTCCGCTGGGTGCGCTTCGGCCGCTTCACCGCCGAAGACATCGAATGGGAGCGCCTCCGGAGCCACGCGTCGCAACTGCGTCTTGACGGCAGCGAACCGGTGACATTCCGCATCCGGACTGACGGCGCCCTCTCGTTCGTGGGCGTCACCTTGGCCATGCGGTACACGTTCTAATCGAGCAACGACGGCCCGCTCGTGTTCCCCGGCGCGGACGGGATTCGGTGCTTCCGTCATCAAAGTGTTGTTAAGCAGCTGCGTGCAGTGGCACGATGTCGGGAGAGACCGGGTTGCGCACCTCCGTGAACAGGAATACCTCCTAGCCGGGCTTCGGGGCAAGCGTCTCAGTCTCTCGGACGACGACCGGCGCAGGCTCGTGTATTGGTTCAGCGTGAAGATGACAGCGAGGTTGGACGTTAACGCAACGCCCGGCGGCAGGATGTCCCCTATCGCCCCAGGGATCGTACCAGAGTGCTCGGGGGCGTCAAGGGTAAAGCGCGCTGCGCGCGCCGGCTTCGCCGCCCTTGACGCCCCCTGCGCTCTCTGGTACTCAATGCTTGTGGGCGAGAGGGAACGGAGTGGGGCTCCTGGGATCAGAGTGTTCATGCGGGCACCTTGTTCGCACGGCGCTCACGCCGCAGCTTCCGAGCCTGCTCGAGTTTGCGGTCTCGCTCCGACCAGATCTGGGTGGCCTTGCCATCCATGAAGTCCAGCGGCGCAATGTAGCCGATCGCGCTGTGCAGGCGAACCCCGTTGTAATATTCGACGAATCGTTCCATCAAGCGGCGAGCCTCTTCGAGGCTCGTGGGGCTGGCAGGACGCAGGGCGTCCGATTTTATCGTCTTGTGCCAACGCTCGATCTTCCCGTTCGATTGCGGGTAGTACGGCGCGGTCCTCACGTGCGTCATCCCTGAGATGCGGATGAATGCCTTGAAGTCCTTCGCGATGTACTGCGGACCGTTGTCCGAGATGATTCGAGGCCGCGCATCGGGGTACCGCTCCTTTGCTCGCTCCAAGATGCACTCCACATCCGCTTCCGTCATCGACTCACGAATCTCCCAGTGAACCACCGCGCGGCTCGCACCATCCAGAAACGAGCAGAGGTAGTAGAACGTCCCACCCAGGTTCAAGTACGAGATATCCGTGTGCCAGTGCTGGTGCGCTCGCAGCGGCTGAACGAAGCCCGTTCCCTTCTTCGACGGCTTCGGGTTCCAACGGTCCAGACGACCCGCCTTCGACAACACCCGGTACGTCGTCGAGGGGCTAACTGCCACCACGTCTTCGTCCAGCATCATGAACGTGAGTCGGCGATACCCGTCCAGTGGGTGGCAGTCGAAGTAGTCGATCACGGACTGGCGCTCCCATTCTTCGATCCAGTGATCCCGCGGCACCAGGCCGTTGTGCTCATTCACCTTCCCGTACCGCTTGCGCCAGTCGTAGAACTTGCCCCGAGCGATCCCGCACCACTGAACGATCTGCTGGACCGGAAGCTGGGTCTTGGTGGCGATTGTGTTCACGAAGTCGACAACCTCGTCACGACGGTCATGGGGAATCCAGGCACCACTCAGGCTTCCCCAAGTTTTTTTTGAGTGTCACGTACTCTTCGGTCACCTCAGCGATGATCTGATCCTTACGGGCCACCTTCGCCTCGAGACGGGAGAGCTTCTCCTCTAGCTCCTTCTCACGGCTCGGCGCACGACGGAACGAAAACACCGTATGGGCTCCAGCCAATAGCTCCCTTTGCCATGTGTAGAACAGGCTCGGCTGGATTTCTGCCTCGTTGCATACCTCCGAGACCGGCTTTTTCTCGGCAACGTGCTGGCGCAACAGCTCTGCCTTTTGCTCCGCAGTGTGACGACGACGACCTTTGCTCATGACAGCTCCTTTTTCCATGTGCGTATTTTAACTTCAGGACTGTCATGTTCCAGCTGAACCGAAACACTCGCGGTCAAGGCCCAGGCTTTGGGCCGCGAGGCGCTGGCCCAGATTGCGTCCGTTGCCACACCCGCTACGCTTCTGCGCTGGTACCGCCACCTCATCGCAGCCAAGTACGATGGCAGCAAGAACCGGAGTCCAGGCCGACCTCCGACGGCGAAGGACATCCGTGAGCTCATTGTGCGCGTGGCGCAGGAGAACTCGACGTGGGAATATACGCGCCTGCGAGGCGCACTCAAGAACCTAGGACATGAACTCGGACGCAACACTATCAAGAGGATCCTCGCCGAGCACGGTATCGCGCCTGCCCCGGAGCGGGGCAAGAGCATGTCGTGGAGCACCTTCATCAAGGCTCATTGGGGCGCCATCGCTGCGACAGACCTGTTCACCGTCGAGGTGGTGAACCCGTTCGGGCTCGTCCGCTACCATGTCCTGTTTGTCATCGATATCGCCACTCGCTGCGTGTGCATCGGTGGGATAACGTCGGACCCCAACGGGGAGTGGATGAAGCAGGTGGCAAGAAACTTCACTGACATGTGGGATGGTTTCCTCCTTGGCAAGCGATACCTCATCCACGACCGGGACACCCGCTATTCACCGAGGCAGTACGTGGGCTGTTGAGAGATTCAGGCGTGAAGCCCCTTCGCCTTCCCGCTAATAGTCCGAATCTGAACGCATATGCGGAAAGATTCGTTCTCTCCATACGTCGAGAGTGTCTCGACTGCGTATTCCAGCCATCGTGAACGCCGAATCCAGAGCAAGCTGAACAGCGAATCCGGTGAAGCCGAACGCTCATCGAAGCGATGAAGTGTTGGGTGACCTCCTTTCCACTGATTGAAAACGTGAACCTATCTTACCTGCGTGTTGTGTAGCAAGGGGCGGCAGGTCGGTGCCGGAGGGAGCGGGCGTAAGGAAAGACGCGAAGCGACCTTCCCGCTCCCGTAGGCAGCGACCTGCCGCGGCCGAACCCCGGGCGATGTGGGGCTGGTTTCGGGGGGTTGCTGGGGTATGGCCTGGCTCGAGAAGACGCTTCCTGAGGCATTCTCGCGCGTCGTTTTGGCGCCGCATCGTCTGGTACCCCGGGTTTGGCGGTTTCACCCGTTTTTATCGCATCGACGCTGTGGTCCCTCGCTCGCTCATGCATCGGCGTTGTCAAATGCCTTTGGCGCAGCCTTGGTCTTTCTCAGAGAAGCTCCTTTGAGAGTGATGCGGTGCGCGCTGTGGAGAATGCGATCGCAGATAGCGTCTGCCTGGTTTGGGTCGCCAATCGCTTCGTGCCACTGCTTGAGCGGAATCTGGGTCGCGATGAGTGTGGAGCCACGCTCGGCGCGGTCTTCGATGACCTCCATTAGATCCCGTCTCTCCGATTCTTTCAGCGGGTGAAGCAGCCAATCATCGATAGCCAGTAAGTCCAGCTTGGCGAGTTTCGTCAAAAGCCGGGCGTAGGAACCATCACCACGAGCGACCGCGAGCTCGTGGAGCAAGCGCGGTGCTCGCACGTAGCATCCGGTGAAGCCGCGACGACAGGCCCGCTCCACGAAGGCGCAAGCCAAGAACGATTTGCCAATCCCCGTCGGGCCGGTGATGAGCAGGTTATGGCGCTCACCGACAAAGCGGCAGTTGCCCAGGCTCAAGATCTGTTCGCGGTTTAAGCCTCGAGGCGCTTGGAAGTTCACGTTCTCCAAACATGCCGGATAGCGGAGCTTTGCCGCTCGCAGTCGTCGAGAAAGCTTACGCTGTTCGCGGGCGGTCCACTCGGCATCGACCAGGAGTCCCACACGTTCCTCGAAGCTCAGCTCCTTGTATTCGCTCGAGCTCAACTGGGTTTCGAACGCGGACACCAAGCCGAACAACTTCATGGCGTTCATCTTTTCTATCGTTTCGGGTGTCAGCATCGGGACTCTCCTCCTTCGTAGTGATCCGCGCCTCGGATGTTCTCGTGCTCCTCTCGCGGTTTCGCTTCGGCGTCCGATTCGAGCACCACACGATCCAGACCAGCCGAGAGAATGTTTTTCACCGTGCGATAGCTGTAAGAGCTCAAAGCTTCCGCTCGTGCGCAAGCGGCCTCGAGACGCTCACTGCCCCAGCGGCTGCCTAGTCGCATGACTCCCAGGCAAGAGCGAAATCCCTGCTCCGGGTGAGGCCGACTCTCTAGAATCCCCGCAACCAGCCTTCCCGTGGCGCGACCTGACTGCTCCGCCCAGTGGAGCAGCCGCGACGGCGTCCACTCCAGGTGCTCCCGATGCGAACGTGGCATATGCTCCGGGTTCGTGGAGTAGTGCCCCTTTCCTTTCTTGCGGGGATGCGACGCGACGCGCTTTCCCTTGAACAGGACCTCCACCACCGAGGCAGTCACCCGTGCCTCGACTTTCTCGTGAATGAGCTGATAGGGAACGCTGTACAAGTTGTTCTCCACCTCCACGTGGTAGTCGATGTTCACTCTGCACCGCTTCCACGTCGATAACTCGTAGCTCTCCTGCGGTAGCGGTTTCAGTACGGGCCGGTCTAGCCTTTCGTACAACTCCCGCCGACTCACACCGAGCTTCTGCATCGGACGCGCATTCAGGACCTCTAACTTCTCCCAGATGGCTTCGTTCAGTTCCGCCAGGCTGAAGAACGTGCGATGACGAAGCACCGCCAGGATCCAGCGCTGCGCCACCTGCACTGCCGACTCCACCTTCGCTTTGTCTTTCGGCTTGAACACCCGAGCCGGGACCACAACCGCACCGTAATGCGTCGCCAGCTCTTCGTACGTCCGGTTGATCCCTGGCTCGTAACGGTCCACCAAATCCACGCCGCTCTTCAAGTTGTCCGGAACCCAGATCTCCGTACTGCCACCGAAGTAATCCGACATCCCCTTATGGGCCTTCGCCCACGATTCCAGCGACTGGTTCAGTGTCGCTTCGACGTAGGTGTAACTGCTCGCGCCCAACGTCCCGACGAACAGCTCCATTTCGACGAGCTCTCCCGTTTTCGGATCGACGATGTGAGGCTTCTTCCCCGAAAAATCGACGAATGTCTTCTCGCCTGCTCGATGCCGTTGACGCATCGTCGGGTTCAGCTTCTTCTTCCACTGACCGTACAGCTCGCAATAACGGCTGTAGCCGTACGCTCCCGGCTTATTCTCCGCGTACTCCACCCACAGCTGCAGCAACGTCAGCTCTCGGTGACGCCTCAGCTCCTCGTGGATGTGGGCATAGTCCAGACCCGGCCGTGCGCCAGACGAGCCCGGCGGCGGAAACAGCCCTGCCTCCAGCTCCCCGCCGCTCAGCTCCTCCGGGAGCGGCCAGCTCAGACCACCCTTCTTCGCCTTGGCCAGGTACTCACTCACCGTTCCAACCGCCACGCGAAGTGCCTTTGCGATCATGCGGTGAGTAAAACCCAGCTCGTACTTTAACCTTAGAACCTCTCGTATTTTTCTCATCGATAACCTCTTAGCTGCCATTTCCTAGATCGTCCTCCTTCCGGGTACGACCTAGAGTTGCCTTGAAACGTGCTATCGATGAGCATTCGCGATGCCGGAACCGGCGTTCACGTTGCCTGGAATCCGTGTTCACCTTCCCCGGAATCGATGTTCACGATCCCCGGAATCCGTGTTCACGATGCTTTGGAATGGATGTTCACCTTCGGCTGGAATCTGCGTTCACGATGCCCCGGAATACGCATCCCGGAAAACGAGCCGCGAGCCCGCCGCACGAGTCGTTCTTCGCAAGGCCCATTACTACACTCTTGGTTCACTCACCCAACGTGCCCCTAAGTCGTTGGATCACGACGAAGGGACTTCAGATCACTTCTGTCGGTTGCCGAGCCTCTGCACTTCGACTAGCATTCTTATTTTCATCCTGGTTTTGCATGCCCAGAAACGCGCAGGTTGTTCGACAGTGGCTCTTACTGGAGAGACTCGAACGCTCGAAGGGAGCGACCCTGGACGAGCTCGTGGACAGCTTACCGTCCGACCATCCGTGCCACGCGCGCACGGTTCGGCGCGATCTCGAGGCGCTCGAAGCCCTGTTTCCGCTCATCACAGAACGAAGACGGGGCAAGACCATATGGCGCCTCATGGACGGCTTCGACCGAACAATCCGCCTCGCGTTCTACCAGACAGAACTTATGGCGCTTGTATTCTCGAAGGATCTTCAAGAGGTGTTGATCAACAGAAGGAGTACGTAAGACGATGACTGCACCCGACGCACAACTACTGAGCCAGGACGCTTATGCAGAAGTCACCGCTGCCAACCTTCTCGAACGTCTCGACCTCGAGCGGTTGGATATATCCAACCGCCTAGCGGTCGATCCGAAGCGACGAGCTGATCTAGGGCAGTTCTTCACTCCAGCAGGCGTGGCCCACTTCATGGCTGCCATGCTGCTGGTTCCAAAGCCGCCGAAAGAACTCCGCATCCTCGACGCCGGAGGAGGGAGCGGCATCCTCACAGCCGCGGCCGTCGCCGAGTTCTGCGCTAGGCCGAAGCCAAAGCGGCCCCATGCGTTGCACGCCACGGTCTGGGAGATCGACGAGTTGCTCTCCAGGGACTTAGCCCGCACCTTCGAACACTGCCGAGTAGCTTGCGACGAAGCAGGAGTTCGATTCACTGGAGAACTCCGCCAAGAGAACTTCATCCTAGGTGCCGCCGACCTGGTCGGCGGTGGTGGACTCCTTACCCTGGGGTGCCCGCGCTTCCACGTGGTAATCATGAACCCGCCCTACCGCAAGCTCAGAAGCGACAGCGCCGAGCGCGAACGCATGAGCTCGGTTGGAATCGAAACCAGCAACCTCTACTCCGCCTTCGTCTGGCTCGCACTTGAGCTCCTTGAGGACGGCGGTGAACTCGTGACGATTACGCCGCGCAGCTTCATGAACGGGTCCTACTTCCGCCCGTTTCGTCAGGCGCTCTCCCGCACGCTCGCTTTCCGCCGCGTTCACGTCTACGACGCCCGCGATGTCGCCTTCGTCGGCGACGCTGTGCTCCAGGAGAACGTCATCTTCCACGGCGTCCGAGGAGGTGCCCGCAGGAAGGTCAGGATCACAACCTCGCTTGGTCCGGCCGACGCCGGTTTAGCTGAGCGGACCATCGACCCGGCTGAGCTGATCCTTCCGAGCGACCCGAAGTGCGTGCTGCATCTCGTTCCCGACGAGACCGACGCTCGGATCGCTGAGCAGATGCGGGCATTGCCGCACACGCTCTTAGACCTTGGCGTTTCGGTCTCTACAGGCCGCGTGGTCGGTTTCCGGGCCAAGGAACGCCTGCATGCAGCAGCAAGAGAAGGAGATGCGCCCCTAATCTTCCCCAGGCACTTCGCACATGGGTTCGTGACTTGGCCAAAGGCGGCGGGCTCGAAACCGAACGCCTTGGCCGTGTCCGGCCACGATGACGACCTCCTGCTTCCCACAGGTTGGTACGTCTTGATCAATCGCTTCAGCGCGAAGGAGGAGAAGCGGCGCGTGGTCGCAGCGCTCTACGATCCTGCGCGCATCAACGCTGAAGGCGTTGCCTTCGACAACAAGTTGAACGTCCTGCACTGTGACGACGCCGGTCTGTCCGAAGACCTAGCCAAGGGGCTCGCGGTCTTCCTGAACAGCACGGCGATCGACGCCTACTTCCGCCAGTTCAGTGGACACACTCAGGTCAATGCTGGCGATCTGCGCTCGCTGCGCTTCCCAAACGCCGGTGAGCTCAAGCGACTAGGCCGCCGCATCGGTCGCTCGATGCCAACGCAGGACGAGATCGATCAACTAATCAGAGAGGAGGTTCCCGCCATGAATGAAGGAGACGACCCGGTAGCAGTGAAACGAAGGGTTCAGGCCGCCGAAAGTATCCTGAAAGCCCTGGGGGCACCGAAGGGACAGCGCAACGAACGATCGGCCCTCACCCTTCTCGGGTTGCTCGACCTTGCTCCTATGGACGCATGGTCCGCAACCAGCGCACCGCTCCGCGGTGTCACTGAACTCATGGACTGGATGGCCGCGAACTACGGCAAGCAGTACGCACCCAACACGCGCGAGACGATCCGCCGCTTCACCCTTCACCAGTTCATCGAGATGGGTTTGGTCCTGCTCAACCCGGACGATCCCAAGCGGCCTCCGAACAGCCCGAAGAACGTCTACCAGATCGAACCCTCGGCGCTCAAGCTGCTCCAGTGCTTCGAGACCGACGAGTGGGACGGTAACTTGGCCAGCTATCTCAAGTCGATGGAGGGAAAAAACCGCCTTCGCGAGAAGGCTCGGCAGATGGAGTGCATCCCCATCACTCTTCCGGACGGCCAGACGCTCGAACTCACGGCCGGCGGCCAGAACATCCTCGTCAAAGAGATCGTTGAGCAATTTGCGCCGCGCTTTACGCCCGGCGGCTACGTGGTCTATGTCGGCGACACCGGCGAGAAGCATCTGTTCTACTATGTCGATTATCTGAAGGGCTTGGGCGTCGAGATCGACCCGCACGGCAAGATGCCGGACGTGGTGATCCATCACGTCGAGCGCAACTGGCTCATTCTCATCGAGGCCGTCACCTCGCACGGCCCGGTGAACATCCTGCGCCACAACCATCTCAAGGATCTCTTTGCGGGATCAACGGCTGGGCTCGTCTTCGTAACGACATTCCTCGATCGTGCGGCGATGCGCGAGTACCTGCCCGAGATTGCCTGGGAAACGGAAGTCTGGGTCGCCGACGCACCCGGGCACCTCATCCACTTCAACGGCGAGCGCTTCCTCGGGCCGTACAAGAGCGGCGAGTAGCCATGCTGCTCGCACAGACCTCATGGACAATTGCGAGCAGGTTTTCGACGAGCCCGTGGTGTGGCGACCGCGCGTGAAGATTCGCAGCGATGGCAACTCGCTGCTCGATTCGCAGCGCTCCTGACCCCGTCCTGTGCCAAAACTCGGACAGCCACGACATCCCCAAGCGCCGGCCTACGGCCCTTGGCCCGGTCGCAAACACAGACACTTAAGTTGCTGATTTATGGCCTATTTCAAAAGAGCCTAGTTTTGGCACAGGACGCGGTCGGCGGAATGTGATGCTGGCGGATGAAGTTCGTTGGCTTCTGCCATCAAGTGATCCATCCCGCCTGCCACGAGTGATTTGACCTCACGGTTAATACCACGTTGTATCTTAGTAATTCGGTGCTGACAAGGGCTGGTTGAAGCCGGCGGGGTGCTTCCGCCATCAAGTGATGGGATGGACTCCTCCGCTGACATAGACGGCATCGATGTGCCAAAGTCAGTCGAAAGAACGCATCGAAAAAGGAGGAGTCCGAATGAAAGATACGATGATCGCTGTGGGTCTTGCAAAGAACGTCTTCGAGATTGCCATCTCGCGCGAAGCGGGGAAGGCCCATCGCAACTCCTCACTTTCGAGATGTTGCGACGACCCCTTGAATTCACCCTGCGAGCCACGGTCGCTATGATGCACGAGCTGATCGATCGCCAGCCGGGCGTAGAGGGCCTGCTCGAGCGCATCGAGGGCAAGATCGGTGCGCAGCGAGCTCGACACACGCCACCCAACGATCCGCCGGGCAAAGACATCAATGACGAAGGCCGCGTAGACGAAGCCGCGCCAGGTGGCGACGTAGGTGAGGTCGGCCACCCACAGCTCGTTGGGACGCGTCGCCACAAACTCGCGGTTGACCAGATCCGCCGGCCGCGTCGCGGCCTCATCGGGGATCGTCGTCTTGAACCGGCGGCCTCGGACCGCCCCTGCAACCCCATCTGCTGCATCAACCGCTCGACCGAGCAGCGTGCGACGGCCAGCCCCTCGCGGCGCAGTTGCCGCCAGACCTTACGCGCGCCGTACAAGCCGAAGTTCGCGTCCCAGACCCGCTGGATCTGCGCCGTGAGCCGGGCATCGCGCTGGGCGCGCGCCGAGCGCCGGTCCGGATGCGCCCGCCACGTCTTGTGGCGGCGTTGTTGCACGGCCCGGAGCAAATCGCTGACCTCCCTGTGCCGGTTGCAGAGTCACCCGGCGCAGTACGTATCGGGCATCCCGAGCGCAGCCATCTTGTTGAGTATCTCGCACCCAATTCGGTGTTCAACTCGTTGCCTCGCCAACGTTCGAGCCCGCATCTCCGGCCCGATGATCGCCTTGTAACGATAGACCGCGTTCTCCACCATGCTTCGCTTGGTGTAGCCTGAGAGCTTGTACCATTCACGTCGGCCGTGTCTTTCGATTGCACGAATATGGCGATCGCGCTCCTGCATGGCGGTGTTCGAATTCTGACTGAGCGTCGCGTTTCGTTGCGGCGGAATCACCACGCGCGTCCTTCGTCCAGGACTGTGCGCTTCGATGGCTTCGTAGACCGCTTCCTTGTCGTATGCACTGTCCGCCGCCACCGACACTAGAGGTGCTTGAATCTGTGTTAGCAAAGCGGGGACTCGGGTTGCGTCGCGAGCTCGTGACGCCGTCAGTTCGGACGCAACAATGTTGCCGGTCTCGCGATCAACGGCGATGTGCAACTTGCGCCATGCGCGCTGCTTTGGCGGTTTGCGAGCGTTTCCAACATGAATCCTCAAGCCCGTGCTATCGATCATCAGGTGGATGGGTTGAGTGCTCGCGGCTTTCGGAATCCGCAGCTTCTTGCGGAGCAACCTCGAGCGCCGACACAACGTCGAGTAGTCCGGGATCTCGATACCGAGCCCGAGAAGCGAGGCGATCGAGTGCAAGAAGCCTTCGGTTTGTCGGTAGGCGAGCTTGTACGCCATCCGGACAACCAGGCCCGTTTCAATCGCCATGTCTGAATAGACCCGTTGACCGCCAGGCTTACCGGTCTTGTCGGCCTTCCAGTTCGCGATTGCCTCCTCGTCAAACCAGACTGTCAAATCGCCCCGGCGGCGCAGCCCTTCGTTGTATTCCGCCCAGTTGCGAACGTGGTACTTCTTCTGCTTCGCGTGCTTGTACTGGCAGCGCTTGGGATACTTCATGCTCGAACATACCTCGGCCACCACCATAGGCGGATTTCGCTCTCAGCCAGAGCGGTGCAACAACGCCTCGAAGAGCTTGCCTGCCAGTGGGGAACGGGCTGCACGGCCCTTCGTCGTGCGTCTCCTTGGTTTGGCAGCCCCTGCCTGCCTTGGTGCATAACTCTGGACAACTCTAAAGGAATCAGCAGGTTACGTTTTTGGTGCAAAAATAGCAGAGTCAATGGAATCAATGACTTACCTGTATTTATGCACCAAGGCACTCGCGAAGTGTGGTATGAAGCATCGGATGTCCGAACCTGGAGAAGCGAGTGGAGAAGTCATTGGCCGGCATCTGATTGCCGACATGACGGGGTTGTCCCCAGCCCTCCTGCGTGATGGCGATCGGATCATGCGTGTACTGAAGGAGGCGCTGGCGCAGGCAGGCTTTCACTGCATCAGGAGCGTGGAGCATCACTTCCTCGAGCGTGGCGCGGGGTTTACGGGGATAGTCCTTCTGGTGGAATCCCATGCCGCCGTTCATACCTATCCCGAGCGGAAATATCTCGCGCTGGACATCTTTGCTTGCGGCAGGCTCGATCCTTCCAGCGTTATGGACGCGTTGGTTTCAAAGCTAGGTCCTGCAGCAGTCGACGTACGGACTTTCACACGCACCCCTCGCGCCACCATTCCCGCACACACAGATACCTGACCCGAGGGATATCACCCGAAAATGTTCGGGGTGGGACAGGCCGGATTCGGCCTGCCGTCAGAAGGTCCACACGATCAGGATCGAAGCGCCGACGTAGCCGAAGGCTTCGAGGAGGCCAGCACCGATGTTTGGATGTTCCTGCGTCTGCTCGTCGGCAAGCTTGACGCCGGGTGCCAGCAAGATGTTGGTGAGTTTGTGGACGAGGAACAACATGATGAAGCCAAATGCCACGTCGACGGCGAACAGCATCAGGCTATCGGTCCAACTGGTGAAATCGCCGCCGACAGCGACACTGATGATATTACCGATACCGATGAGCGCCCCTCCGAACGCCAGGCCCACCGCGGCGTTGTCTCGCTCCAATTCTTCAAGAAACTTGTACGGGGTCACCAGCTCGTACAGTCGTCCGGCGATGACCAGCACCACCTGGGCGATTAGCCAGAAAACCAGCAGGACGAGCATGCCGGAACCCACGGCGCCGATTGCGCTCGCCGCGGGAGAAGCTCCTCCCGCATCGCCCTGAGTCGCGCGGAGAATGATCAGGCCGTTGGCGATGTATACGCCAGCCTCGACAAACCCAACGCCGAGGTTGCGATCTTCGACAACCTCTTTGGTGTTATTGAATGTAGGCAGAAGGATCTTCTCGCACATGAAGCTCGCCAGAAGCATGAGGACGATCGCGGAAAGACCGTAGATACCGATCGTAACCACGTCGGTGCTCAGACCCCGTGATTCGCCCGAAATCGCCCCGCCGAACGCGATCAGGATTCCAAAGTAATAGCCAACCGTGGAGATTGCGAGTGCCTGGTTGTCCCGAGTGAAGAGTTCCGCATTCAAATCCACACGCCGGTACAGGCTGGAATAAGCGAGCTTCGCGATCCAGAAGAGAACAAACGCCTCGAGGATATAAAAGAAGGATTCGCCGATCAGATAGAGATTGTCTACCAGAGAAACCTGCGCCGCTGGTGGAGTAGGAGTCTGCGCAGCGAGGGCAAATCCCGACCCGGCGAGTACTGAGACGGCTGACAGAAGTAAGACAGTAAAGACCGACTGCTTGCTCATAATGAAACCCCTATTGTGTCCGTCGACGCAGATCACTTTCCCATACTGCGCCCGCCCGAGCCTCCCCGACTGCGGGCTCTGGCCTGGAAACGCGTCTGTTTGGCCTGATACCTCTGGGAGAAAGATGGCCGCGTTCTGGCCGTCACGGTACCGTTCGCGCCGAAGGCGGGTCGCCCTCCGGTCTGAGGGCCGTAATAAGGCTGACCACGATTCCTCATGCCGATGTAGGTGCCGTAGTCCGGCCGGCTGATCCGGTGCCCACCCAGAGCGGTTCTCATGAACGAGTACTGCCCGTACCAGATCCAGAATCCGCCGGCACCCCAGTGCCCGTAGTGGCTATGACCCACATGCTGATAGTAGGGAGGGTAGCTCTGGTTATAGGCCGTCAAGGTGCCATCCGGCGTCTTTGAAGCCACTACCATACCGACGGATCGTTCATAGCGGGCCGCCAGCGTGTCGGAGATCGAAAAGGTGTCCACCCGTTCATCAAACTCGGCCGCTTCTCCCGCGTCGGGGTTCTCACCGATCGGCGCGGTGACCAGGAAGCTGCTCTTGAGCGTCATGGAGTTCCGCAGAAACCCGTCGTCGACATCGTCCACGATGATCGAATACTCGGGATACTGCGTAAGCTGCCGCACCAACTCTGGAACGGGGTCACGGTTCGAGACGCAGCCGCCGGCCAACCAGAATCCCACCACGATCACGGCCACAACCGCCCCAAACCGGATCCAGTCCTGGGCTTCCATCAAACCGTGTTGCTCGTTTGTCTGGCGGGGCATTCCTAGACTCCTTGGATCATCTCTGTTTCTGGTAGTTCCTACGCGTTTCCGCTCGGAAGGATGTTCGTGAACTGATACTCTTCCACGTATTCGCCGGCGACGGACTTGAAATCCCTTTCTCCGTGCTGCGTGACGAACAGCACGTTTCTTCCTGAATCGTCACAGTATGCCCAACTGATGAACTCTTTCCCCGGGCCCTCGGCGTCTTCATGGAACAAACCCGCGCCGCTTTCCATCAGCCTATAGCTCCGGCCATTGTGGGTCAAGCTTGCGGGGGGATCTTCATGTCGGAGGGTATGTTCAACGACGTCCTCGGAAATCTGGCTGATAGAAACGCTTTCTGTCAGCGTCCAGGTAGTCTCGCCGTCACTATCAGCCCTCTCCAAGTAGACGACCTTGTCGGAGGTCTCGAGCACCCATTCTTTGGTCTCGAAGCCGGAGTAGTCGTAGGTGTTGTACCCAGTGACCTCCCATGTCTCCATATCGTAATCGACCAGGTATCCAACCTTCATGGCACCCAGCACAAAGTCAGCTAGAGGGTCGGATTCAGGGTTGTCCCGCACCCGGCCAAACCATTTCTTCCATCCCATCGTTCAGTTGCCCCTCGATGAGCGTCGGACTACCATCGAGCGAAATCTTCGCGATAATACCCCGCGAGAGTCGGCCGTTCCAAGGTATTGGGCTCGACTTCGACACGGGCCATGTCCGCATCGAAATCGAGCCTGGACAAGAACAGCTCCTTATTCAGGTAACGCAGCCCGGGCATAAACTCAATGCCGCGGGGATCGATCGGTTCCACGGACCCGAGATGAAAGCCCCACTCGCCGAAGGAAGGTACGTAGGCGTGAAAAGAGAGCACCTCGAAATCCGCTTCTTCCATCGATTCGCCGATGCACCAGTAGGCCCGGCGCGCGTAGTAGGGGCTTGTCGCCTGGGTGAGTACCACGCCTCCGGGAGCCAGATGCCGCCGAATCAGCCTGTACGCTTCGACCGAGAACAGTTTTGAGATTCCCTCTTCTCGCGGATCCGGCAGATCGATTATCACGACAGAATAGGCTTCGTGTTCCCTCTGCAGAAAAGTAAACCCATCCTCGTTAGTCACGCGAACCCGCGGATGGCTCAAGGCGTTCCGGTTCAGGTCCGTGAAATAAAGATTACGCGTGGCCAGTGTCGTCATCGCCGGATCGAGGTCCACGAGCTCGATCTCTTCCACCTTGGAATACCGGAGGATCTCACGAACGGCCAGACCGTCACCGCCGCCGATGACGAGAACCCGCGCTCGGTTCCGCGATAACGCCATTGCCGGGTGAACCAGCGCTTCGTGATACCGGTATTCGTCGACTGAGGAGAACTGCAGATGCCCGTTCAAAAAGAGTCGGGTTTCGTCCTTCCAACGCGTAACCACGATCTTCTGATACTCGGTCTGCGTGCTGAAAACCACCTGGCCTTCGTAGAGGGAATCTTCCCAGCGCTCCATCAGGGGCTCGGCTTGAATTGCGAACACGACCAATAGACCGGAAACCAGGACGCCCTGAAGCAAGAGTCCTTCCCGGTCCCTGGCCGATAGCTGAGCCCACACTGCCACAAGAATGGCCGAACCGGCAAGAAGGTTGAGGGCGCCGGCGACGAGTGATGTATGAAACGCTCCGAGAACCGGCAAACAAAAAAACGGGAAGAGAACAGCCGCGACCAGAGCGCCAACGTAATCGACCGAAAGCACATTCGACAGGATCGTCCGTAACGATCCGTGTCTTCTCAGGATCCGTGTCAGGAGGGGGATTTCCAGCCCGATTAGCGTGCCGATGATCAGGATGATGACGAGCATCAGGTACTGGTAGACGTCGGTGTAGGCATAAGCGAGGTACAGAGCGGGAACTGTCAAACCACCGAACAACCCCAGCCAGATTTCCAACGCCACCAGCCGCCGGATCAATTTGGCGTGAATGGCTCGCGACACCCACGATCCCAGGCCCATCGCGAAAAGAAAGAAGCCAATCGTCAGGGAGTATTGCTCGACGCTGTTCCCCAGGAAATACGAGGAGATACTTCCGACCAGCAGCTCGTAGACGATTCCGCACGCCGCGGCGACAAAAACGGATGCGAGTATCAGGAACAAGCTAAACGGCGACATCCTTTTCTCATCGGGCCCAACATCGCTGAGCTCCAGATCGTTCGTCGCGAGATCGCCGTCAGGTGCCTTAGTAGTCTTTTTCATAAGTACAGTGACGTATATTTAAGTTGCTGAAAGAGCGCCTCTCTGGCATGATTCTGCCCATTGGAGCAGATAAATGCCTAGAGAATCGCCGTTTGACATTGAGTTGACCGTCGACGAGCACGATATCCTTGAAGAAACAGCCAGAGCATATACGTCACCGTATATCGATGTTGTTCGTGCAAAGATCATTCTGTATGCCGCCGAAGGCCTGACGAACAAGGAGATTGGAGAGCGCCTCGACACTCCGCGACAGATCGTGAGCAAGTGGCGGAAGCGTTTTTTCGACCAACGCCTGGCAGGGCTGCAAGAGCAGCCCCGCCGGGGGCGGCCCGGCCAGTTTTCCCCCCTCCGTCGTCGTCGCCGTAAAGGCTCTCGCGTGTGAGTTGCCGCACCAAACTGGACTGCCGCTCTCACGACTCAGCACCGCGGACCTCCGTCGAGCCGCGATCGACCGTGGGATCGTGGCGAACATCGGACAGACGACCATCTGGCGTTGGTTGAGTGAGGACGCCATTAAGCCCTGGACCCATCGTAGCTGGGTGTTCCCGCGCGACCCGGACTTCGAAGCCAAAGCAGCTCCCATTCTCGACCTCTACCAAGGACGTTGGCGTCGTAAGCCCTTCTCTGGAAACGAGTTCGTCATCAGCGCCGATGAGAAACCCCGTATCCAGTGCCGGCTTCGCACATACCCGACGACTTCGACGGCTCCAGGGCGGCCGATGCGCATCGAGCATGAGTACTCTCGTGAAGGCACGGTGAACTACCTTGCCGCATGGGATGTTCACCGCGCGAAAGTCTTCGGTCATTGCGAACCGAAGAGCACGATCGTCTCCTTCGAGCGCTTCGTCGGGCAAGTCATGCGTCGCAAGCCCTATCGCACCGCGAAGCGAGTCTTCTGGATCGTCGATAACGCTTCCATTCATCGCGGCAAAGCTTCTGTCGAGCGCTTCCGGCAACAGTGGCCTAATTCCGTACTCGTTCATACCCCAACCCATGCCAGCTGGCTCAATCAAGTCGAGATCTTCTTCTCTATCGTTCAAAGAAAGGTCCTCACCCCGAACGACTTCTTGGCACCCGACGACATCCCTTTCCATCTTTCCAAGTTCGAACGCTACTACGAGGACATCGCTCGACCCTTTCAATGGAAATTCACCCGCAAAGACCTCAAACAGCTGATGAAACGCCTTGCCGTATACGAACCTCGTCTTGCTTCCGCCGCTTGACCGTTGAAAAATACGTCACCGAACTTTCGGGATAGCGTACTTAGTGAAGCTCATTGAACTGTGGTCGTCTCTCCGGAGAGACCATTGATGGATGGTTCGAATGTCCTCCCAAGGCGCTCCAGGACCTGTTCGGCCGCCCGGATGCCGGAAAAACAGGCTTCTTCGAACAGCGGCAGCCCGGTCGTGTCACAAGAGGCAAAATAAACGTTCCCGAAAGGCTTCCTCCGAATGGCGCTTTCGCGGCCCCATATGATTCCCGGGCTCGGTCGGATCATGGCGTGACCCCACCGGTAAACGTCGATGCGGCTGACGTAACGCTCCAGGTCCGGATGGGCCACCAGCAGGTCCTGCATGATCACGTTGACCCAGTAAGGATGTTCTTCTTCCAGGAGCTTCTGACGAGCAAGGTCAAGCTCCTCGACGAACGGGAGATAGTAAACCAGGACAGATGGGTTGTCTTTGTAGACCTTTCGGGTTTGATGATCAGCGACAATGTAGCCCAGGGATCGGCTACTGTAGAGTACATTGTCCCACGCGATCGAGACATCGGCGTTCGTGGGCAGCTCGCTCACATGGACACTGGCGGTCAGCCAGGGGCTGTAATCGCAGGATTCGATCGCTTCTACCTGAGGCCCGGGCAATCCATCGACCAGGAAAGGCGCGGTATGGAGCTTGGAGGCATGGATCACGGTTCGGGCCGAAAGACTTCGATAGGTCTCACTGGGGGTGTCGAAGTAACCGACACGAGTGCCGGGATCATCGTTGTCGATCCGGAGCACCGCGCATCCCAGCCGGTATTGCGAGTTCGCCAGGTCTTGGGCCAAGCGTTGTATGAGAAACCCGTTCCCTGCGGGCCATGTCAAGGTGTCCGAAGGGTACTCGTTCTGCAGCCGCCGGTCATAGTATCGGCAGGCGAAGTAGTGAATGCCGGCCCAGGCCGACACGGTTGCCATCGTGCCCCCGTAATCGTCCCGGCAAGCGTAATTGATCATCCAATCCAACCGCGGCGAATCCCATCCTTTGGAGCGGACGTAGGTTTCCATCGTAATGTCGTCGAGTTGACGAACCCGGGAGTCCGTGGTGCTGTAGCTCAGAGGGAGGACGAATGCGCGCCGGCCGTCGAAACCGCGGTAAAGGGTCCAGGAAAGCATGTCGTCCTCGAAGGCACGTATGGCTTCCCGTTCCTGCGTTGAGGCCCCGCTCAGCAGATCCCATTCGATCCATCTTCCGTCCATGAAGAGACGCTCCGCGGGCCATCGCAAGATATGTTGTTCGGGAATCCTCGGACGTCCGCCCTCGTCGTAGCCTTCGATTATTCCGAGGTCGGACAGGACTTCTTTGACGCAATCCGCTTCCGCGGGTGGAACATTAATATAGTGTGCCCCCCAGGGGAATTCGGTGCCCTCTGCGCGCCCGGAGGCGGCGGTGCCCCCAAGCCACGGCTGCAGTTCGAGGAGGATAAAGTCGTCCAGTCCGGCCTTTTTCAGCTTCCACGCCGCGCACAGCCCCGAAACGCCTCCCCCGACGATGGCGACGTCGTAGGTATGAGCTTCAGTCTTGGGAAACCGATCGCGGGGATGAGGTTCGCGAAGAAGATGCCCCACCTGCTGGTTTCCGCCCACGATTCGCCCCGGGACGTCGAAGGTCCTGGGAACCGAAGTGCTTGAATTCCAGCACGAAGGGACGACCGCCAAAAGGCCGCTGGTCGCGGATAGACGAAGAAAATCCCGTCGGGTGAAGGGCGACACTCCTGGATGATACCCCCACCTGCTTGAGAATCGTACCTCCTCCGCAGAATTTGTGGTCGTGTCTACCCCGGAAAATTCACGAAATAGGAAAAGCAAAAGCCTCTACGTGACAGAAACTTGTGAACGAAGCGTTCACCACGAAGAAGGCTTTTTGCTGGACCGAAGATTCCGCAACACAGTGTTGGTTGTTTCCCGACCTTTCCCCAAAGAAAGTTCTCGTTCAGCTCGACGGGGATCGTAAGAGCTCAGACGGTGCCGCAGTGCTGTTGATGGCGATCGACGAGCGTCTGCAGCTGAGTCGGCGACTGCCGAAGTGTTGGCGAGATACCAGGTAATCCGGGAAAGTTTTCTTCGAACAATTCCCGGAAGCACTTCACAGGGCTGCTTTCTGGGAGCAGAATACTTCGGTATGCGCCCCCGCTGGATTGCATCGGCCGGTTTCGACCTCGGGCTCATCATCGGGCCGCCGGTCGCCGCCGTGCTTCTGGTCTTGGCTTTGCCGGCCATGCGGTCCGAGGAGACCCCGGTCTGGGGCTGGGTGCTCTTCGTTGTCTTCATAGACGTGGCGCATGTCTACGCATCGCTGCATCGGACCTATTTTCAGCCGGACGAATTCGCCCGCAGGAGACTCTTCTACCTGGCGACGCCTCTGGCGTGCTTTCTGGGAGGCGTCGCGCTCTACAGTCTCGGCTACCAGGTGTTCTGGAGGGTTCTTGCCTACATCGCCGTTTTTCATTTCGTCCGTCAGCAGTATGGCTTCATGATGGTTTACCGTCATCGCGCGGGTGAGCACTCCCCGCGCGAAGCGCTCCTGGACAAGTGCGCCATCTACGCGACCATGGTCTACCCCCTGGCGTTGTGGCACCGGGATCCGTCATCCCGAAACTTTCAGTGGTTCGTCGAAGGGGATTTCGTCCAACTGCCGGAATGGGTCGCAACCGGGGCCGTTGTCTTCTATACGGCATCACTGCTTTTCTTTGCGGCCCGCCAGGTACAGGTTTTCGCCCTCGCGGGAACCGTGAACTGGGGCAAGATCGGCATCGTGGGCTCCACCGCTGCTGTCTGGTATGTCGGTATCGCTCTCCTGAATTCCGACTTTGCGTTCACCGTGACGAACGTTGTCGCGCACGGAGTCCCGTACATGGCCCTGGTGTGGCTCTACGGTCGCCGCCGCTGGGCAGGTGATCCTTCCTGGCGGGGAACGATTCATCGTCCCGTAGGCGTCGGTTTGTTCGTCGGCCTCTTGCTCGCTCTCGCCTACATCGAGGAGGGCCTGTGGGAGCTCTTCGTCTGGCAGGAGCACGCCGAGGTTTTCCTGGGGATGGTTTTGAATTTTGAAGTGCCTTCCATGGCCCTGACCATCCTCGTACCCCTGCTCACGGTTCCACAGGCGACACACTACATCCTTGACGCCAAGATCTGGAAGTTCGACGGTTCGAATCCGAATCTCCATTACTATCTTTTCCTCGAGGGTGAGGTGCCCCAGGCTGGCTCGGAGTCGAAGGTCGGAGGTCGATAGCTGAGCGAGACTCGCCGAGCGAGATTCGATGGGAGGGAACCTTCAGGGTAAGAAGGTATCGACCAGCGGATCTCGGTATCCTGACTTTGCCGGTGCTCGGAGAATCCGCTCTCCGACGGGGCATGCCATCAAGCTCAAATGCCCATTTTCTTCTTGAGCTCAGCCAGCGAGTCACTGGTCTCGGCCGAGCTGGACGCTGCAAGGGTTCTGTCTATCTCCTCGTCCAGCGTTACGCTCGCGTCCGTCATTTCCCCGTAGGCCTCAGCAAGCGCCTCCTCCTCAACCACTTTGTCCTTCATCTTTTCCAGCAGCGCAATCGTACCGGAGGAGTCGACGTTCGACATCTGCTGGTTGATTTTCCGCATCGACGTGGCGGTCTTGGCGCGTGCTCTCAAGGTCACCAGCTCGGTCTCGTAGCGGCTGGTCGTTTCCTTCAGCGTCTGCACCTTTGCCTGAAGCTGATCCCCCATACTCTTCTGCTGCTCGTGGTCCTTCTTCAAGGCACCTGCGCGTTGCAGGGCCTCGTCCTTCTTGGTCAAAGCTTCGGTTGCCAGACGTTCCGCTTCAGTTTGCTGCAGATCCCCGCTCTTCATTTTCTGGAGAAGTTGCATCGCTTTCCTCTCGTAGTCCTTCGCAAGCTTTTTCTGGTTGTCCGAGTCTTTCTTGAGACGAATCGCGATCGCTTTGACCTGCGCCAGACTCTGCATGGAATCCTGCAAGTCTTTCTTCAAGTCACGAATTCCCTGCTCGGTCAGCTTGATCGGATCCTCGAGCTTATCCACTAGAGAATGCGCCTCGGACTGCACGGTTTTGAAAATTCTTTGAAAGAAACTCATTTGTCAGCTCCCCTTCGACTATCGGTGACTATATTCCAGCAACTCTGCGCCGTTCTCGGCCAGAGCAAGCTCCAGCGCTCGAATGGAGCCTTCCAACTCGTTACAATCCAGGTTTTCCAGCTGCAACGTATCGCGGAAGAGGACACGGCTACCTTCTTCGTCGTCGAGCACAAACGCTCCATGTACCATCGTTCGGTTCATCTGGAGGAGGCGTTTGAAGAAATCTCCGGGAATCTCGGGGACATCCATGATGAGCTGTTCGAGGATGACGATCGGTGGTTCGCAGTCGATGATCAGGTTTCGAATTCCATTCTCCTCATCCTCCACGATGACCAACTCCTCGGCCTCATCCTCGCTGACGATGTTCATATCGATATCGAGCAGATAGCCCTTGACCAAATCCAGGTTCTCGGACATGTTTACTTCTCCTGTTTGTTTGTCTCGCTCTCCAGCCGCTTTTGCGGCTGTTCGTAAGCACTGTTCAACCGTTGCGTCAGTTCATCGGCGATTTTTCGTTTCACGGGGTCCTTCGAGATCAGATCCGGATGATATTTCCGCAACAGCCGTTCGATGCTTCCTAACCGTGGCAAAGTTGAAACCATAGGACACCTCCGGGTTGGAATACAGCTCGGCCAGCTCCGGAACGACGCCCCGTGGCCGTAGTCGCGGCCTGCCGGCCACCGTGGCCCCGAGTTTAGCTCTGGCGTCCACGTGCCCGACCGACGCGATCCCGTCCGCCCGAGTCAGGACGGATCTCGGTTCGAATGAAGCGGATCACGCGGGTCACCAGATCCAACGATTCAGTTCCTCAGAAACCACGTTCACGACGACGTTGCGTACCGACGATAATCATAACTCAATATTCGACAGCGATTCCATTCGCACGATTCTCTCGACGATTGTGGCTCGTGCATTCTGCAACACGATGACCTAACCCTTCCTCTCGTAACATTTACGCAGTTTTCCCAAAACCTGGCGCACCATCCGACTCAGTAGCGAGCTCGTGAAGGACTAGGCGAACGACATCCTCATCCTGCGCGCGAAGCGGCAGGACGAGAAAGACAATGTCAGTACGGAACGCGGAGGGACGCGGCGGGTTTTGGACGCCACAAGCCTCCTTTGGCCCTTCAGGGGGGCGAGCAGGTCCATTTTGGCCAAAGATTCCGTTCCTCCCCAAAATTCGCCTCCCCTGAACTGATCCTGTCTGTCTCCCTCTCTGGAGCCTTCATCCTTTCGGCCACCTCCTCGCCCTCTAGAGTCTAATTTCTCCTATGCCAGGTGTCTCATCATCATAGGCACAGAGGGGCGGCTGCAAGCGGTAGCGTAGCGGGCGACTGTCAAGTTGAACCTGCACTGTTTGTAGTCCGAACATCTATCGAGTACCAGGATCGGCGGCTCACAAGCAACCACAAAGTTCTTGATGCCGCTCTCCTTGCCTTGCCTCTGGCGAATCACTTTTTCAAGCTTCTTCCAGTCTTTCTCGAAGCTGTTCATAGGCGTGGTTCAACTTCTTAACGAGTTCAGTTGCGATCTTCTGCCTCGCCGGGTCGGAACAATGGAGGTCGGGATGATACTTTCGCAGAAGCCGCTTCCAAGCTCTTCGCACGGTTGCCAGATCGGAAGCATAAGGGGCTTCGAGGTTAGCGTAGTATTCCGCGAGCAGGGGATCGACGTTGGGACTCTTTCGTGCCGTCGGTCCGTCGGATTTGTATCCGCGGTCAGCCGACCCAGACGCAAAGGGCGCTTCCTCACCGCACGGCACAGAAAGGGCACGTATGACCGTGAGCAGGCGCGACATCAAACTCATTGTTTGCAACCTCGCCGCACGAGACTCCGCTTAGATCTTGCCGTCCGTGATTACGATCAGATGGTCGTTAGCCTCCACTTTGAAATCGGTCGCTGGGTTGGTCACGACCTGCTTTCCTCTCTGTACCGCAAGTACGATGCTGTTTCTAAGCCGCTTCATCTCCGAAATGACCTCGAGAAATTCGTGACCATCCAACGCTGCGGGAAGTTGGACCTTCATGAGAGCATTGGCCGAGCGGGAGGATAGGACCTCTGAGAGGACCTTGGTAATGCCGTGATCGAGAGTGGCGCTTGCAATCAGGCAGCTGCTGAACTCGGACCCCACTATTACCTCATCGGCGCGGGCTCGCTCGCAATGTTGCACGTTCTCCTTGTTGACCAATTCTACGATTGTGTACGCCTCCGGGTTAAAAGTCTCCACGGTCAGTGTTGAAAGCACGACCTTTGCGTCCCTTGCGTTGGCCTCCAAGGCATCGTCTCCCAAGATGACCACTGTGGTCGCATCTTGTACGTTGGCACGCTTCAGATTTTCCTCGGTCACGCTCCCGGAGATGAAGTGCAGGTCGGCGTCGTCCACGGGTTTCATGTCCGTCTCTGCGAGCAGAACAATCGGTGTTCGAGCACATCGTTCGTCAGATCGAAGCTCATGGAGAATGTCCCGTGCTCGATGGTTCCACCCGCACAGAATAACGTGACATTTGAACTTGTACGTCCCCATACCGCGCTCTCTTTTGAACCGCTTCTCAATGAAGACACCAGCAACTGTCGCTGTGAAGACACCGACAACGCCAATACCACAGAACATGAGTCCTATGCCGATGACTCGGCCCCACAAGGAGCTTGGGGTGATGTCTCCGTAGCCGACCGTTGTGAGGGTTACGATGCTCCACCACAGCCAATCTCCGAAGGCCCTGTCAGGCTCGATGAGTTCGAGAGCGAAGGCACTGAAACTCGTCAAGAACAATAGAAGGAAGAAGATCCGGTATAACCTCTCGCGCCGAAGGAACTCCAAGACGTGCCTGAGCTGTTCTAGCATCGACTCGCGTCCAGCGGTTGCCGTAATCCGACGCGCGTACTGTTATGAAGGATTCCTTCTACCGGAAATCTACGTCTGTCGCAGAGCCCGAGAGCTGGGACGCGCAGCCCAGCGCGCGCAACAGGCGGGTACGAGATTTTATCCAAGCCCGAGGCTCGGTGCAAACGGGATCCGGAGGTGGCCGGCGCGGGCTCGAACGGCCGGGTGGCTCGGGGGGGAGCGATCGCTCTAGAGGTTTGGGTCCTTTTTAGCGCACGGGACCGGGCTCCTCGGAGCTCACTGGGGTTTGCGGAGGAGGTGCCGGCGGAGCGCGCCGTCTTCACTCGCTCGCCAGGTTTCTTCGGAATCATCGACGGCGCCACCACAACACAATCGTGACCCGTCTCTTTGACCGACGGTGAACCTCGTATCCACACGGTCCCGCCTCGTAACAAAACCCAACCGCCTCGCCGCCAGGTGAGAGTCGATGCACTAGTTTCAGAATCGATTTCTTCGTGTTTGCGATCACCCCCAGCGATTCGGGCTTAGACCGACCCGAGTACGCCACTGCTACCGCGATCGTCTCCTTGTGTACGTCCAGTCCCACGTAGCCGCTACACTCTCCCACGATCTGTCCTGCTTGATTATGGCTCTGAGCCGTCGTGCTAAATCCTCGAAAGCTTAACCCACGCTCTCAAGGTCGGGCAGGTTCAATACATTATGTCTATCTTTACATGGACCAGGAGGAAGCGGACGCCTCGCCGGCACGGCCCTCCAGAAGAAAGAGGAGGGCGTCAACCCGGGCTACGACGCTCTCCACCGACCAGCAGACGCAGAAGAAGATGTCCGACCCAGGCGAAGGTGCAAAAGCTACAGGACCAGATCCGGCACTACGATGCCTTGGTGCATAAATACAGGTAAGTCATTGATTCCATTGACTCTGCTATTTTTGCACCAAAAACGTAACCTGCTGATTCCTTTAGAGTTGTCCAGAGTTATGCACCAAGGCAGGACTACGGTGCGGAGAAATGATGGCGCTCGAGTGGACCGACGTCGACTTCTCGAAAAGACAGCTAGTGGTGAGCCGGGCGGAGTGGAGAGGTGTGGTCACTGTGCCAAAGGGGGGGCGCTTTCGTCGAATCCCATGACGGCTCGGCTTTCCGAAGCGCTGCAATCGCATCGGCATCTTCGCGGTCCGAGGGTACTTTGCGAGTCAGACGGAAGTCCATTGACCGAGAGACGCGTTCAAGGATTCGTTGGTCGATCCGCAAGACGCGCCAATCTCGAGAACGGAGGAGTTCATGTACTGAGGCACACCTTCTGTTCGCACCTGGCCATGCGTGGAGCACCGGCGAAGGCGATTCAAGAACTGGCGGGACACAAGGATCTGAGCACGACACAACGCTACATGCACCTGAGCCCGGCAGCGATTGACGAAGCGATTCGGTTGTTGGAGCAGCCCAACCTGTCTCTCGTTTTGGAGACATTGTGGAGACGGCTTCGGGAGCGAAAGGGAACTCGAAGGAGTGAAAAGGACTTAGTTGGTACCGGGGGTGGGAGTAGACCCCACCCCCAGCGTCGAACGGAAATGTGGTCGCCGCTCGCCATCAGCCCGCTCGCTTCTCCCACTCCGTCTTCATGAAGGCGAGTCCGTCGCGGGCCAACTGCTCTTCGCTCTCGAACATCGGCCGCCAGATCTTGGTCGCCGCTGCGAGGTTTGGGAGGAGCGCACCGAACGCCTCGATCGTGAGCCAGCCGTCGTAACCGATCGCATGAAGGGCATCGAAGCTCTCGGCCCAGCGCACCTGGCCGGCTCCCGGTGTGCCGCGGTCGTTCTCGGAGATGTGCACGTGGGTGATGGAAGCTCCCACGGCGCGGATCGCCGCCGCGGGGTCCTTTTCCTCGATGTGCGCGTGGAAGGTGTCGTAGTGGGCACCCACGTTCGCTGCGCCGATGTCGCTCACATAACGATCGGTATCCGCGGCGGTATTGAGTAGGTAAATCTCGAAGCGGTTCAGGAACTCGAAGGAGAGCGAGATGTCGGCCGTGGCTGCGTGCTCGGCGACGGTTTGCAGGACCTCGACGCTGCGCTTCCACTCGTCGCCCGTCGGGCCGTTCCCGCTGAAGACGCCGAGGGCGGCGTAGAGAGGCCCAGCAAGTATCCGTGAGCCTGCCGCTGCCGTGCAGTCGACCGCGTTCTTCAGTGTGTCCACCGCGGCCGCGCGCACCGCGGGATCCGGCGAAATCGGATCCGCGTCGGGTGCGCAAGCCGCCATGCAGGTGCGTTCCATGCCCAACCCGGAGATCTGCTCCCCCAACTTCGCGAACGCAGCAGGATCGGGCGCGGGCCGGATGATCGGGAGCTCGAGGCCGTCGAAGCCCATGTTCCCCAGTCGCTCGTAGAGCGGAAGGTGCTCCACGGCCGTGGGGTCGTCGGTCCAGAGCATCAGGTTCATGCCGAATTTCACGGATCTCTCCTCGATCGCCAGCGTACCGCGAGAGCGAGCAAGCGTGGCATGATTCGGCGATGCTCCCTCTCCTCCTCGCCCTGCGCGTCTCCGCCTACAAACAGGAGATTCTATCCTGGGACGCAGACAAACACGAGAGGGATTCTCCCCGAGGAGGTGGACAGAGGCACATGGAGGTTCGGCTGACGACAGGGTACTGTCAAATTGAGGGATCGCAGGCCCATCCGGCCCCAAGATGTGCTTAACAACGCCCAAGTGAGCCCATGAACCGCCCCGGCTTTTCCGGAGACTCCAACTCTTGAGAGGATGGAGTCATGGCAAGACGAAGCAGGTATTCACCGGAGGTGAAAGAGCGCGCGGTGCGGATGGTCTTGGACCAGCAGCATCAGCACGAATCTCAGTGGGCGGCGATCGTCTCGGTCGCGTCGAAGATTGGGTGCACGTCGGAGACGCTGCGTAAGTGGGTGCGTCAAGCAGAACGTGACACAGGCAAACGCGTGGGGCTGACGACGGACGAGCGCACGCGACTCAAGGCGCTCGAGCGGGAAGTTCGCGAGCTTAAGCGAGCGAACGAGATCCTACGCAAGGCATCGGCGTTTTTCGCCCAGGCGGAGCTCGACCGCCGACCGAGGTGATGGTGTCGTTCGTCGATAAGAACCGCGAGAGCTACGGGGTCGAGCCGGTCTGCCGGATGCTGCCGATCGCCACTTCGCTCTACTACGAGCACAAAGCCCGAGAAAAGGACCCGAGTCGCCTCCCGGCCCGGGCCAAGCGGGACCGAGAACTCCGAGAAGAGATTCGGCGTGTGCGGAAAGAGAACTTCGACGTGTACGGAGTGCGTAAGGTATGGCGCCAGCTGCGTCGCGAAGGCAGCGACGTGGCTCGGTGCACCGTGGCCCGTCTGATGCGCGAAATGGGCCTCCAGGGAGCGGTCCGTGGACGTCGATTCAAGACGACGAAGCCCGACCCGAACGGGTCCCGTCCGACAGACCTCGTCGAGCGCGACTTCAACGCGACCCGTCCGAACGAGCTCTGGGTGTCGGACCTGACCTACGTCGCGACGTGGCGCGGCTTCGTCTACGTCGCTTTCGTCATCGACGTGTTCGCCCGACTCATCGTCGGTTGGAGAGCGACGACATCGTTGACCGCCGACATCGCTCTCGATGCATTGGAGCAGGCGCTGCACGAGCGTCGACTCGACCCCGAGGACCCGTTGGTTCATCACAGCGATCGCGGAGTGCAGTACGTCTCGATCCGCTACACCGAGCGGCTCTCCGAGGTCGGCATCGAACCGTCCGTCGGCAGCCGCGGTGATTCCTACGACAACGCTCTAGCCGAGTCCATCATCGGTCTCTACAAAACCGAGGTGATTCGTCGGCGCGGACCCTGGCGCGGTCTCGAGGACGTCGAGTTCGCCACCCTCGAGTGGGTGCACTGGTACAACACGCAACGACTCTTGGAACCGATCGGAAACATCCCACCGGTCGAGCACGAACTGAACTACTATCGCTCGCAACAAGGCTCGCTCGAGGTGGCGAGACTCAACTGAAACAGTCTCCGGGATTCCCGGGGCGGTTCACCATGATATTGGGCCCTTTTCCGCGCTCGAGGCGCCAACTTGACGGTACCCCAGTGCGCCTTCCTCCGCGACCCTTAGCTCGATCCAAGATCTACTGGAGCTCGCGATCCTGCCGTCTCGCCGAGGCCACCTTAGGCAAGGGTCCCCCGATCCCGGCTGTTCGAGCCCGATGTGCATCGCGATTGCACCGCTTCTCGGGACCGGATACGATCCCCCTGCGCGAGGAGTCGTCAACCCGAGCGCAGCGCGCCGCCGGCCGCAGCGAGGCAGCCTTCAGCTCGCCCGCTCATTGAGAAAAGAGAGCGCCCACTAAGAATGGGCCGACGACACCCCAGGGACGCGAACGAGGAGTGAGCGGTATTGAGCGCGACGAGTGAGGTTGGCCAGGGTTGACCGCGTGAAACTTGATCTCGTTCGCAATTGTCCAGGCGTTCGACCTGTGTTTTGAATTTTCCCTAATACACACTCTCGATAGTTGAGAATTTTGGAGGTCCGGGAGGTCTGGAATGGCAAGGCTGCGCGTTTTCATGCTGGTCTGGGGTGCCGTGGTCGCTGTGTCAACGCAGGGGCAGGCGCAGGGTACTCGTTTCACCACGCTCCCCGAATTCACGATTGAGCGGGTATTGCCGGCCGAAAAGACCCACTCATATATTGTCCTGACGTTCGACAGCCTCGGCCGCCCCGTGGTCTCCAGGGAACTGGACCATCCGCGCTTGCTCATCGATAACGATGGCGATGGCATCTTCGAATCCGAGAAAGTCTTCTCTGATAGGGTCAGGAATTGCCATGGCCTTTGGTTTGACGCCCGCACGCTCTACGGCGCCTGCGCGCCTGCCGACGTGCCGGCCCAGGACTCGGATAGTGGCGCCCTCAGCCGGTCTGGCTTGTACAAGATGGAGGACACCAATGGCGATGATGCAGCCGACACATTCGAGCAGATCAGCGTCTTCCAGCGCGGTATCGGAGAGCACGGCCCGCATGCTATCCGTCGGGGACCCGACGGCGCGCCCACGATCATAATCGGCAACTATAGTTTTGTGCCCGATGAGATGATCGACGCCTTGTCGCCCTTTCGCAACTACAAAGAGGCGCAATTTCTACCGGCGTTTCCGGACGCTTGGGGCCTCCGCGATGCCACGAAGGACGGAGCTCACGGCACCGTCGTCCGCCTCGACCGGGAACGGAAACAATACACTCTAGTTTTCGGTGGCCTCCGAAATTCGTACGACCTCGCCTTTAATCTCGCTGGCGAAGCGTTCACTTTCGACAGCGACATGGAGTTTGACATCAACCTACCTTGGTACCGCGAGGTGCGCTCCATCCATGGCATACCCGGAGGAGACTACGGACACCGCAATGGTTCCGGAAAGCTTCCTCCTTACTATATCGACTCGCTGCCGCCGGTGCGCGACGTCGGCCGGGGCTCGCCGGTGGGGGTGGAGTTCTACCAGCATAATGTCTATCCTGCGGAATTTCACGACGCGTACTTCGAAGGCGACTGGTCGCGGGGCCGCGTGCTGTATACCGCGCTCCGGCGGGATGGGGCCAGTTACAAGGCTCGCACCGACCAGGCCGAGTTCGTCCACGGTGAGCCGCTCAACATCACCGACCTCGAAGTGGGGCCGGACGGGATGCTCTATTTCTGCACCGGGGGCCGCGGCACCGGCGGCGGGGTGTACCGCGTTCGTTACCAGTCACCGACCTCCGCGCCGAGCCGGCCCACAGGCGTGCAAGCGGTTGTGCGCCAACCGCAGCCGCTGTCGAGTTGGGGCTGGGCGGCGCTGGAAGAGACGAAAGCCTCGATGGGCGATGCCTGGGGAAGCGAGTTGGAGCAACTCGCCCGAGACCGCGCCGCGGAAGGCGAAGACCGCGCTCAAGCCATCTACATGCTGCAACGTCACGGCCCCCAGCCTCCTTGCGACCTTCTGAGCGCCCTGACCACCGACCATGATGCGCAGGTGCGAGCCGCGGTGGTCTATGTTGCGGGCCAGCAGTTTGGCGACGGGGCCAAGGCCGTCGCGGCAGCTGCGCTCAAGGATGCCGACGCACTCGTCCGCCGCCGCGCAGCCGAAGCGTTGGTCCGCATGGGGCTCTCGGCAGACCGTCCCAGCTTGGCCCCAATCGCCGACATCTACAACCTGCTGAACGACGCCGACCGTTTCGTCCGCTACGCCGGCCGGGTGGCCCTGGAGCGCACGCCGCGAGCCCAATGGACGGACAGAGTGCTGAACGAGACCGATCCGTTAGGCGCCATCGAAGGCATGGTCGCGCTGATCAACACCGCGCGTTCTGAGGGCGATCTGGAGCCGGTGTTTGAGAGGCAACTCAGCCTGATGCAGAAGACCGATCTCTCCGTCGACGATAGGTTGCGGCTGCTACGCGCCTTCCAGCTAGCGGCCATCGAGGCTGGCGACAGCGTACGTTCGGAGCTGCGCCAGCGAGTGTACCGTCTGCTGATCGGACAGTTCCCCGCCCGGGATGAGCGGCTCAACCGCGAGCTGGCACTGACGCTGGCCTACTCTGGACAGCCGGAGGCGATCGGCAAGATTCTGACCGAAATGCCATCGGGGGACACTAACCAGCCTCTGCAGATCCACTACGTTTATGCCCTGCGTGAGATTAAGGAGGGTTGGACGAGGGAGCAGAAGGCGCAGTTGATGAACTGGTTCGAAAAGGCCGCCATGTGGCGCGGCGGGACCAGCTTCAGAGGCTTCATCAACCTTTTGTTTGATGCCAGTCTGGAGTTCCTCGATGATGAGAAGCAGCTCGCCTATCAACAGATCCCGCTGTTTGCGCCGCTGACGGAAAGTGAGCTGGAGACTGCAGCGGAAAGGGCGAGCGGGGCTAGCCCGAGCCTTCCCGCGAATCAGCGCTCGCGAGGCGTCGAGGCGCTCACCCGGCAGGAAATTTATGAGTACCAGCTCTTCAATCCGTCGAGGACGCCCGCCGACGCGGCCGCCGGCAGGGCAATCTACGAGGAGAAATGCGCCGTCTGCCATCGCTTTGGGGCAATCGGCGATGACGTCGGCCAGGACCTGACCACTCTCAACAGCCGGTTCCAGAAGAAGGACATTCTAGAATCGATCCTGTGGCCCTCCAGAACGGTCTCCGACCAGTACGAGAGTATGATCATCGAAACCGACAGGGGCGTCATCGACGGCCTCGTGGTGAGGGAAGATAGCGAGACGCTGGTGGTAAGGACGGCTGGGGCAGAGCGTCTACTCGAGATTCCGAAGGCTCGGGTCAAGGAGCGTCGCCTTTCGACCATCTCGCTCATGCCCGAAGGGCTGCTCGATGAGTTCAGTCAACGGGAGATCGCCGACCTGATCGCGTTCCTGCAGGCCGCTCCGCCCAGATAGGTGGCCCAAACGAGCGCGCGCACCGTGGTGTTCCGAATCATCAGCGCTGTGATGACAGGGCTCTTCGCCGTCGCTCTCGCGGTGCAGTACAACGATCCCGATCCCGGCCGATGGATGCTGATCTACGGCGCGGCCGGTGTACTGTCGGCGTGGGTCGTCGTCCGCGGAAGCGCCCCTCTGCCGCCGGCGGTCATCGTGGGCCTCGTCGCGCTCTTCATGGGTCTCGCCATCGGGCGCGGCGTGCTCGGTTCGGTGGCCTTGTCAGAGATGTTCCAGTCGTGGGAGATGAAGTCGTCGGCGATCGAGGATGCGCGCGAGGCGAGCGGCCTCCTGATTGTCGCCGGCTGGATGGCCGTGCTCACGATTGAGGCCTGGCGGGTGCGGCGAAAATAAGGGAGGCGGGCATCTGCTTGCACATGCAAGCGACGGTTTGTTCGGATCCGCGTGGTTCGGTCCGTGGTTTTTGAGCCGCGACCAAGCAGTGTTGAGTCATCTGCTCACATCGGCTCAGTGGTGACTTTACCGGGGCCGGAAAAATGTCAGGGCAGATCGATCTCAGTTCCCTCGCCTCGGGCCCTTCCAGGCTGGTCGCCTGACACCTTCCGCCGCTCGGTCAGGGCCGGCAACCGTAATATACTGGATGGCATGGGAAAGCTCACGCTGGCCCTGTTATGCCTGAGCCCCCTCGTCGTTCCCGTCAAGGCGTCCGTTCAGGAACCGAAGCGAACGGAAGACGACCCCGAGGCGCGCGCCAGCCAAAAAGAGCGCGAACCCGAGCTGCCGACGCTCAACGTCACGATAACGGTGTCGGCGCGCTCCCCCTCCTCCACTCCGCAGGTGGTAACCGTCATCGATCGCGACACGATCGATGACTCCGGCGCACGGACCGTAGGTGAGCTGCTCACATATGCGCCCGCCCTGTTCGTTCTCCCGAGCGGCTCTCGCGGTGGCTCGACGACCGCGCAGATAAGGGGGGGAGACCCGAATTTTACCCTTGTGCTCCTGGACGGGGTGCCGCTCAACGACAGCACCGACCCGCTCGGTGGAGTCGTCAACCTCGAGAGCCTACCCTTAAACGGCATCGAGCGAATCGAGATTGCCCGCGGTCCGATGTCCTTCTACCATGGCTCCGCGGCTCTGGCCGGCGTGATCAATCTCGTGACGAAACGGGGTGAGCCCGACGAAGCTGAGGCTCGCGCTGAGATAGAAGTCGGGAACGCGTCTTCCTTCCGGACCGCGGGATCGTACTCAGATGGCTTCACCGGCGGCGACTATTTTGTCGCGGTGCAATGGGAAGAAGAGGCGGGCCGGGTGGCCGAGGATCGGTTCGAGCAACTGCACCTTCTGGGGAACCTGCGTCTGAAGCTGGGCGAACGCGCCGGGCTGCAGCTTGGCACGCGAGTGACGAGCTGGGAGAGCGACGATTACCCGGAAGCCTCGGGCGGTCCGCTCTTCGGCTCCGGCGAGGTGCGGCGATCGGAGCACGACGAGCTGAGTCTCCGTGCCGAGCTCCAGCTGGGCGAGCCAGCCCGCCGGCGCCATAAGCTGACCGCCAACCTCTACAAACACGACCTCGACCGCGCCAGCCCCGGCGTCGGACTTTTCGTACCTTCCTCGGTGGAAAAGACCCGGTACACGCGAACCCACGCGGAATGGGCAACGGGACTGCTCACAACCCCCCGCTTGCACCTTAACGCCGGCATCGACCTGGATCACGAGAGCGCACGGAACGAGAGCGTGCTCAAGCTGCCTCTGTTTTTGGGCGGCGAAGTTCCCGGCGACTACGCCTCGAGCCGCACCACGCCGGGTACGTTCGCCGAGCTCATCGTGGAGCCAGGCAATCTGGTCGTCGATGCAGGCGTGCGATTCGATTTTCCCGAGACTGCCGGTGCTCAGGGGAGCCCCCGCTTGGGAATAGCGTACCGTTTCAACGACGGCTCCACCTTGCTCCGTGGCTCGCTAGCCCGAGCCTTCAAGCTGCCGAGCTTCTTTGCCCTCGCCAGTCCCGCTGCCCTGGGAGGGAATCCGGACTTGAAGCCGGAGACCGCCTGGGGTCTGGATCTCGGTATCGAGCAAGAGCTCGCTCACGATCTCCGAGCCGGAATCAACTTCTTCTACACCCGTTATCAGGACTTGGTCGACTTCGACTTCGAGAGCTTCCAGAACATCAATCGATCGAGCGTAGGATCTCGCGGCGTAGAGCTGGCTCTCACGTGGAAGAGCACCTCGAGCGTCGATTTCCAGGCGCAGGTCACCTGGAACGAGGTCAAGGACTTGACGACATCGATGCCACTGCTTCACCGGCCTCGCTGGCTGGCGAGCGGTCGCGTGCGGTGGCGGCCGACGAGCGACCTCACGGTATGGTTCGATACCCGCGCCGTTTCCGAGACGCTCGACCGACAACTCCCAGTTCCGGGGCGCGAGCGCGTCGCCGGACACGGTGTCCTCGGCCTTGCCGGATCCTGGCGCTTTGCCGACCGGTGGGAGATTCGCGGCCGCATCGACAACTTGACCGACCGTCAGTACGAGACACTGATCGGCTTTCCGGGTCCGGGATTCTTGGCCAGGGTCGGTTTGCGCTACACCTTTCGTCGAAGCACCGAGCGGGAGACAGCTTCGACGAACGGCAACTAGTCCCGTTCCAACTTGTTCCGGCTAGTTCCCGCAGCTGGAGAAGTGGCTCCTGAAAAGGCTTCCTGGATTTCCAGAATCACGGCGGCGGGTTTTTGCCTCGCTCAACGTCCGCGTCGACCCGGCGCAACTTTGAGAGTTGGAGGAAGCGTCAGAGCTCCCGCCCCCGGGCGGCAAGATCATTCCCTTGACCGAGTCCGCGAGCGGCTGATATCCTCCCGCCAAAGGAGAGGGCATCACCATTAGCAGCATCGGCGCGAACCTTGCCGCCGTGGCCGGCGAATACGGGATTCAACGTTCTGAAAGGGGGCTTCTATGCGAATGATGATCGCCACCGTCGCCCTGTTCGCGGCCGCCACCACGGCGCCGGCGCAGGAGGACGGGTTCACGTCTATTTTCGATGGGAAGACGCTTGAAGGCTGGGACGGCGACCCCGATTTCTGGCGCGTCGAAGACGGCGCGATCACTGCCCAGACCACGAAGGAAAAGCCGCTTCAAGCCAACACCTTCATCATCTGGCGCGAGGGCGAGCTGGCCGATTTCGAGCTGAAGATCGAATACCGGATCTTCGGCGGCAACAGCGGCATCCAGTACCGCAGCTTCGAGGTCGAGGGCCAGAAGTGGGTCATCGGCGGCTATCAGGCCGACCTGGATGCCGCCAACGAATGGTCCGGCGTCAACTACGGCGAGAAATTCCGGAATATCCTGGCCAAGTGCGGCGAAGAGGTCGTCATCGGCGAGGACGGCGAGCGAAAAGTCGTCGGCTCGGTCGGCGACAGCGAGGAGCTCCGGTCCGGGATCAAGAAGGAGGACTGGAACGAGTATCACATCATCGCGAAGGGGAACCACTTGGTTCAGAAGATCAACAGCGTGCTGATGAGCGAGCTGACCGACAACGACAAAATAGCACGCGCCAGCGGCCTGCTGGCGCTCCAGCTGCACACCGGGGCGCCGATGAAGATCCAGTTCCGCAACATCCGCGTCAAGCACCTCGGCAAGTAGGCACCTCCGAGGACCTCCTGCTCTACGACTCTGAGGTGTGGCAGGACATCGCCCACAGTCTGTTCAATCTGATGGAGTACGTCTTCATCCGGTAGAAGCGGCCCTCGAGTCCTCCTAAGAAACTACCGCCTGAACGACGTCGCCCGTTTGAGTGTCGATGAGAGCGAAACCGAGGTCAGCGGCGCGTTGGGTCAGGCGGCGCACGGCACGGGAGCGATCTTGAGCGTTGTAGGCGGCGGCCCCGGGGTCTTGATAGACGAGCCCATCCTTGAGAGTGCGGTAGACGAGAATGGCGAGCTTTCGAGCGGTGGCGGTGATGGCTTTGGATTTACCGACGCGATAGGCGAGACGTCGATAGTAGGCGCCGAGAGCGGTCTGTGTACGCCCGAGGCTGAGTGCGGCCATGCGGAGAATGCCAGCGGCGCGGTTTGCAGAGGGTTGTGTTTTCGAGCTGAGGAGTCGCCCGCCGGAGATTTTGTTATTGGGCGCGAGGGTAAGCCAGGAAGTGAAGTGCTTTTCAGTAGGCCATCGGTTCATATCGGTGCCGATCTCGGCGAGCAAGCGAAGCGCGAAATAGGGTCCGATGGCGTCGATCTGGGAGAGGTCGACCCCGGCGATCTGGTGGAGGAGAGGCCAGAGCTCGAACCGAGGTTCGTTCACTCGGGGCTTGCGCGATTTTCGAGGCGGTGGCAAGGAGGTGTTCGGGGTTGAGCGTTGAGCTAGAAGCTGCAGGTGCGATTCGATGGCCACGTCACAGGTTTGGATCTGGAGCTGAAAAGCATCAAAGAGTTCGAGGTTCTGCTTGAGAGCGAAGAGGTGCTCGGGGCGATAGTTGCCGGTGAGTGCAGCGGCGATCTCGGCCTCGGAGGACTGACAACGGTGGTCACGGTGCTTGGCGAGCCGATGGGGGTCGGTTTGTCCGGCAACGATGTCTCGTAGAATCCGCATGCCAGTGACACCCGTGATATCAGTGACCACAAGGTGGAGTTGAAGATTCATTTGCACGAGAGCCTTCTGCATGCGCTGGATATGGGTTACCGCACTCTGAACGAGAGTCTCTCGGTGGCGGAGGTAGCCACGCAGGGCGGTGATGGCTGCTTCGGGTCGAAAGCTTCCGCGGAGCAACCCCACGCTGTGCAACTCCCGGAGCCATTCGCAATCGCTGACATCGCTCTTGCGCCCCGGGACGTTTTTGACGAGGCGCGCGTTGACCAAGAGGACCTGGAAGCCACGGGCTTCGAGGATTTCATACAGGGCGATCCAGTAGACGCCGGTCGACTCCATCGCGACGCTCGTCACGCCGCAAGTCGCGAGCCAGTCGGCGAGCCGATGAAGATCGGCCGTGAAACTCCTGAAGGAACGGACCGGTTTAGGATCGCGCTCCGGTGGAACTGCGACGAAATGCTCGGCCGAGCCGCAATCGATCCCAGCGACATTCACGTTGATTTGCTTCAGGAGGGATGGAGAAGTCCGCTTCTTGGGTTGACGACGATTGTGCTTCATCAGATGCTCCTTCATACTTCGTGAAGCATCCGGGAACAGGGATGGGCATTCGTTACATTCTCCTAAACGGGATCACGCTCACGCGTGTCACCACTGACAGTGCCGAAACATCCCCGGGCCATGCTTAGTTACGGGCTGGATCGCACCAGTGTTGAGTCGGCCTCGGTTCCCGGATGCTCCCGCTATTGTATGAAACGGACGCTCCGTGCAGCACTGGAGTTTCTACCCAGATAGATCGCGAGCCCTGCGCGTACGATGCTTAGTTGAAGATGGCATCCTGACGCCTTGCCCCTCGTCACGAATGATGTAGGGCGACCTCGGCGTCGCCCCTTGTTCGCCTCGTCATCCGTTTGACACTTCCACCAGACGGACACTAGACTCCCTCTCGTCCTCTGCCTCGAGGAATCGCCAAGCCACGCGAACTGGAGAAGAAAAAATGAATCGCCTGGGTCTTCGTGTCGTATTTTGTCTTCTGATGGTCCCCGCCATCTGGGCTTCCGGTGAGGAAGCCGAGGGCCAAAACCGCTTCAAACCCATCGACGTCTTCGGGCTGGAGTGGGCCTCCGATCCCCAGATCTCCCCGGATGGCGGGCAAACCGTGTACGTGCGCAACTTCATGGATATCATGACCGACCGGCGGCGCTCCAATCTCTGGATCATTAATAATGATGGTACCGACCACCGCCCCCTTACCACCGGGAACCAAAACGACACCTCGCCCCGCTGGTCTCCGCAGGGCGATCGGATCGCCTACCTGTCAAAGGAAGAGGACGACACCCAGATCTATGCGCGCTGGGTGGACACGGGTCAGACGGCCAAGCTGACAAACCTCACACGGGAGCCGAGCGGGCTTTCCTGGTCCGCCGACGGTCGCTACATCGCTTTCTCCATGCTGGTTCCGGAGAAGAAAGAGCCCCTTGCCAAGATGCCCCCGAAGCCCGAGGGGGCCGAATGGGCCGAGCCCGTGAGGCTCATCGAGAAGATGCTCTACCGCGCCGATGGGCAAGGGTTTCTCGAGGACGGTTACCAGCAGCTCTTCGTGCTCTCCGCCGACGGCGCAACACCTCGCCAAGTGACGACCGGACACTTCCGTCATCAAGGAACCCCCCGATGGACGCCGGATGGGAAGTTCCTCATCTTCTCTGCCAACCGGCACTCGGACTGGGAGCACGATCCCCGAAACTCGGAGATCTACGAGGTCTCGCTCGCCGACGGCACCATCAAAGCCCTCACCGACCGCCAGGGGCCGGACGGCTCGCCCGCGATCTCTCCCGATGGACGACGGATTGCCTATCTCGGCTACGACGATGTCTATCACTTCTATCAAGTGACCCGGCTCTACGTCATGAACCGGGACGGAAGTAACCCCAAGCTCATTAGCGGCGATTTCGATCGCGACGTCCAGCAACCCGTCTGGAGCGCCGACGGTCGAGGCGTCTTCTTCCAGTACGACGATCAGGGCGTGACCCATCTGGCGCATATCAACCTGGATGGCGAGATCCAAAACCTCACCGGGGATCTGGGAGGCGTCTCCATCGGACGGCCCTACTCTGGAGGCTCTTTCTCCGTCGCCCATAACGGGAGCTTTGCCTTGACGCACTCGCGACCCGACCGCCCCTCCGACGTGGCGGTAGGAAGCCCGAGCGCTTCGAAGGTCACGCGGTTGACGGAGCTGAACGAGGACCTTTTGGGTCACATGGAGCTCGGCGCTATCGAGGAGATCTCGTATGACTCCTCTTACGACAAGCGCCGCATTCAGGGGTGGATCGTCAAGCCGTCCCGCTTCGACGCGACGAAGAAATATCCCCTCGTCCTCGAAATCCACGGGGGTCCGGTGACCAACTACGGTCCCCGTTTTTCGACGGAGGTCCAGCTCTATGCGGCCGCCGGTTACGTGGTCCTTTACACCAACCCGCGCGGCAGCAGCAGCTACGGAAAGGAGTTCGGAGACCTCATCCACCACAACTATCCCGGTGACGACTTCTACGACCTGATGTCCGGCGTCGACGCCGTCATCGCCAGGGGCTACGTCGACGAGCAGAACCTCTTCGTCACGGGTGGAAGCGGCGGCGGTGTGCTGACGAGCTGGCTGGTGGGCAGGACCGATCGCTTTCGGGCCGCCGTGACCGCCAAGCCCGTCATCAACTGGTATAGCTGGGCCCTCACCGCCGACATGTACAACACCGGGTACAAGTACTGGTTTCCCGGCTTCCCCTGGGACCACACCGAGCACTACATGAAGCGCTCTCCCCTATCGCTGGTGGGGAACGTGACCACCCCGACCATGGTGCTGACGGGCGAGGTGGACTACCGAACGCCCATGTCCGAGTCCGAGCAGTACTATCAAGCTCTCCAGCTACGGAAGATCGACACGGCGCTGGTCCGGGTCCCCGGCGCCTCCCACGGCATCGCCGACCGCCCCAGCAACCTCATCGCCAAAGTCGCCAACATCCTGGCCTGGTTCGAAAGGTATCGGATCGAGAAGGAGGGACAGACCGAGTAAGCTGTCGCCGCTGCAACTTCAAGCGCGCAACCACCCCTTCGGGGTGAGGCCGCCTGCTTTCCCTCTAACCAGTCGGCCGTCTCAGAATCACTGGCTCATCGACGTCGCCAACAAGCCGGCCACGAATGACGCTAACATCACCACGACGAGGCTGCCGGCGACCCACGCAATCTTCTCTCCCGTCGATTCTTGCTTTTCCGGATCGTCTTCGCCTCTAATCGTCCTTCACACGAAGCTCGGGCGGGAGGCCGATCCCCTCGAAGTCGAAATTCCCGCGATTCAATTCTTCCATTTCGCGTCGTCGCGCTTCTTCGAAAAGAGGATGCCTTTCTTCTTCATAGCGACAGACCTGACAAATTTGTTCTGTGTTGAAGGAGCTTCCGACGGTTGCAGCGGCCTCATATCCGCAGCGGTCACACTTCGGAGTGAATGTCATCGCCATCCCTCAGCGCTTATCAACGGGCGGAATTCTCTGCTGCTCGCCATGCAACATAAAAGTATCAACTGCGCGTGCCTCTCGTCCAGATATTCCAAGAGTGACGGCAGCGGCTTCGCTCGCCGCTCCATTCCCCGGGCGTGTGGAGGCATAGTCTCTACCCCTAAAAACAATCCAGGGGTGTGTTGCATCTCTCTCCTCTCCTCTCTCTCCTTCTCATCCCTCACACCCAAAGATCCTTTTCAGGGGTCGGAGCGGTCTTCGCCACGGAAACTATGGAGTTGACATAGCGACCACGTCTGATTCGAATGCGAATCGAAATAGACCAACGGCGGAAAGCGGCGACATTTACCGCGCGTGCTCACACCCCGGCTCGAGGTCATCCGGACGAAGAAGACACATTGGCTGCAATAAGGCTGCTGGGCCGGGGGCGAGAAATCGCCGTCCGACCCCGTCCGCCCGTCCGACCCGCTCGTTCCGCGAGAAGATCGACCCGCCTGACCTTCAACGTATTCGCCAAGAGCTCCATGTTGTCGATGGCGATATTGCGCTCCCCACGCTTTTCCGCTCGAAGGTCGCAACGCGCTCGCACCCCGCACCGATCATGGGCCGGTGGACAAAAACACGACAGCCCTTTCCCGCAGCGTAGCTTTGGGACGATAATAGGGCCACTGACGACCGACAAATCCAACACTGCTGGAGATTCACTAATGAAACTATTGACTAACGTCCTTGTTTCTCTTCGCAAAGAGCAAGCACACCTGGACCGTCTGCTCGCTCGCGTGAACCGTGCGATCGACGCCCTGACCGATGCGCCAGCGAAGAAGAAAGTTGCTACGAAGAAGCGCAAGCCGATGTCAGCTGCTGCGAGAAAGGCTGTCTCTGAGAAGCTCAAGCAGTATTGGGCTGCCAAGAAGACGGCTGGTAGAAAGAAATAAACTTCGAGGGAACACGACACAGCTGGCTTTTCAAACACACGATCAGCATCTGCACGTCTCCCGCGTTGCAAATGGACGCGCTCGCAGCGCTACGGCAGGGAGAAAACGCGTGGGCGTGAAGCGAGCGCCCTGTTCCGGCACGAAGGATTCAACTCGAGGCTCATTGAGCTCCAGGCGGATGGTCAGGTCGAGTACGTCGTGGACGCGGTGGCGATTTTTTTCCACCCCGGGCGGCGTACTCCCTCTTGGATCGACCATTTGACAACACAAAGCACCGCGTCTACATTGCGCAGATGATCGAATAAGGAGAGATTCCATGAGCTTACTGGACCGCCGTAGCTTCCTCACGACGACGGCTGCCGGGCTGGCGGCGCTCCCGCCCGCCCGCGGTATGACGCTTCCCGCCGAGGAGGATCCGCTCGGCGTGCGCGCCGATTTTCCCATCACCCGGAACATGACGTTTCTCGCCACCTCCTGGATCGGCCCGATGCCGCAGGTGGTGAGAGACGTCGCCGTCGAGTACGTCGACGAAAAGATGCAGTGGGCAGATACGCGCCTTCGATTAGAGAAAAAAGAGATGACGCGTACCGCGTTTGCCGAGCTCTTCGGCGCCAAGCCCGAGGAGGTGGCGCTTCTCTTTGGGACGGGCGACGCCGAGAACATCGTCACCCGCGGCCTCGATCTGAAGGCCGGCGACAACGTCGTCATCGACGACCTGCACTTTACTTCGAGCTGGGTCCTGTACCGTCATCTCGAAAAGGACAAGGGTGTCGAGCTTCGCATCGTTCCCGAGAAGAACGGCAGCGCGCCGCCCGAGGATTTCGAAGCGCGCATCGACGAGAAAACTCGCCTCGTTTCCGTGGCGTGGGTGTCGAACCGCAACGGCTATCGACACGACCTCCGCGCACTGGCTGAGCTCGCTCACGCGAATGGTGCCCTCGTGTTTACCGACGCCGTCCAAGCCATCGGCACCTTTCCCGCCAACCTCAACGAGCTAGGCGTGGACTTTCTCGTTGCTGGTGCCTACAAGTGGCTGTTCGCCAACTTCGGTGTGGCGCCGTTTTTCATCCGTGAGGAGCACCTCGATCGCATTCCCCCCGACCGCTACGGCCACGGCTCGATCGCGGAGACGCTCACGAGCAAGGGCTCCGGCTTACACCGGGTGGGGTTTCCCCGCGAGCTCGGCTTCCGCCACAAGACCACCGTACAGAAGTACGAGCACTCCTCACTCGCCTTCGGCCCGGTCGCCCAGCTCAACGCCTCCCTCGGCTATCTGAAGAACGTCGGTCTTTCCAAGATCGAAAAGCACGCGGTGGGGCTCGCCCACGAGTTCCGTGAGGGCGCCGCCAAGTTGGGATACGAGGTGTGGACGCCTGAAGACAACCAGTCACCCATCGTAAGTATCATTCATGGACGAGACCCCGACCATCTGCAACGGCTTCTGAAGGAAGAATCGATCGTGGTCACCTTCAAGGGGACGAACCGCCCAGTGCTGCGAGTGGCCGTCTCCCTGTTCAACAACCGCGCCGACATCCAGCGAATCCTGAAGGTGCTCGAAAAAGTCGCTTGACCGTCGGCGAATCAAAGCGATCAAAGAACGGCTGCTTGTTCAACAGCGAACAGCGCAAGCACCCCAAAATGCGCGCCTAAGTAACGCCATCACGTCCTTCTGAAAGCTTCCTAAGGTTCGTACTGCATTCGCTCTCCGGCGCCTTTTCGTCGAAGCATGATGATTTCCGCCATGATGCTAACAGCAATTTCTTCGGGAGACTCGGCGTTCAGCTCGAGTCCAATGGGTGACGTGATCCGAGCGATAGCGTCGTCCGACATGCCGCTGTCCCGCAGTTTCCCGACGCAGACCTCCCAGCGACGGCGAGAGCCGATCACGCCGATGTAGGCGGCCGACGTTTCCACAAGTGCTGGAAGCCCTTCGATGTCGACGGGCATCCCGCGCGTCGTCAGTAAGATGTAGCTGTTCTGATCGACACGCGTGCGGCTCGGAAGCTCGGCGAGCGCACAGTGGATGTGCTCGTCGGCGTTCGGCACGGCTTGGGGTGTCGCGAACTCGGGCCGGTCGTCGCTGACGACCACATGGAAGCCGAGCCAATGGGCCAGATGGGCGACGGCCTTCCCGACGTGGCCACCGCCGGCGATGATGACCTGGGGTTTTGACAGGAGTGGCTCCACGAATACCTCCACCTCACCCCCGCACACCCCGACGTCTCCCTTTTGGACGTCCCGGAATGCGTAGGACAGTTTGCGGGTCTCACCATCCTTCAGGGCGGCGAGCGCCTCCTTGATGACCCGGCTCTCCATGTCGCCGCCGCCGATGGTCCCGTCGATCCGGCCGTCGGGATAGATCAGCATCTTGCTCCCGTCGTGGCGCGGCACGGAACCTTGCGAGCGGACAACGGTCGCCAAGGCGACGCGCTCGCCTTTCCGCTCGATCTCGGCCAGCGTCTGAAGAATGCTCATGGTGGGCGTGGCTCAGTTCTCGTCTTTGATGGCGATGTTGAAGTCGATGCCGGCGTGCTCCATCTGCGTGCGCTCCCGAATGAGCTCGAAGATACCAGCGGCATCCTTCGCGGCCACGATGTCCTTGATCACCGGCGGGTAGTGCTCGCGCTGCGCGCTCTGGTTGTTGAACGGCCAAACCATGAGGCAGATTTTACAGCCAAAGAGCTCGTAAAAGTAGGGCTCGCACGTTCCCGACTAGAGGTCACCGCTTCCAGGTCCACGTGAGGCGTTCGCGCTCTTCGTGTCGGAGTTTCTCGAGAGTCGCGCCAGCGCTCGTTACTGTTGCGCTCTCGCCGTCGACTTCGTACCCGAGCGCCGCACCCGAGAAAGGGTCGGTTGGATCGACATCGACCTCTTGTAGCGATGACGGATAGGCGCCCTCACGAAACGCGATGGAACGAAGCGCAAGCGCCACCCGCGCAAGCTGACGCTGGGCGTCGAGGACGTCCCGCTGCTGGGTGTAACACGAGACCGCGGGCAAGATCGCGCGCGCGAGCGAATGGTACAACCGAAACGGCGCCTCGTGTGGCGGCGTCGCGAACCGCTCATCGCGCTCATGAAACGGGACGAGGTCGTACTCCGCGTAGGCGCTGAGCCTTTCCATGAACACTCGGAAATTCTCGCGAAACATCGGCCTCAGGAGCCATCGGATCGGCCATACCGTCAGCGCCGGGGGAACCGGCGCATCGCGTTGACCACCCCTCTCGAAGTCCCAGTAGATATTCACGAGCTTCATCTCGCCGATGAGACCGATGTGCCGCTCCGGTCCGCTCGAAGCCGCCGCCACCAAACCCGACCACTGCGCGAGCGTTTCCGCGCTGAGCGTTGACGACTCGAGCATCGAAGCGAGTGTCGAGAGATGTTCCTGCTCCACCGCCAGAGCGACGAGCTGGCAGATCAAGATGGGCTCTTGGCTCAAGGAGTGATTGATGGCCCAGCCCGCCGCGAGCACGGCGAGTGCGCCGTCCGCATCACCCTCGAGGAAGATGCGGCGCGCGCGAGCCTGGTTGAGACTCGCCAGTTGACGGAGCTCGAGAAGGGGTGGTAGCTCGGCCTCCAGCAAACGCTCGTAGGCGCGCTCCCAGTCGGTTTCGCCTCGCGTCGCAGCTTCGTCGACAAGCGCGAGCGCGTCCGCGTGTCGCTCCAGAACTGAGGCGATTTCGACATCCTGCTCCGCGTTGAACCGCCCAACGGTCTCGACCTCGTCCGCTGTCAGGCTCAAAGCATCCGTTGCGGCGCGTAGCGCATGTGCCTGATTGCGCTCTGGTGGCACTGCGCCAGGCGCGTAAGCGTTGGGGGCGAGCGAGCCCCACCGCGCCTCGATGCGCTCCAGGGTTCGCACGAGTCGGCGGCCCGTCACGAACGTCAACAGCGAATGGCCGAGAACAAAGACGACGAGGCTGAACAGAAGCCAGCGCGCCAACCGGCGGCGTCGCGGTATCATCGCAGGCCTTCCGCCGCGTGCGGATTCAATACCGGGCTTTGTCGCAAGCGCTCGATCATGAGCCAATCCTCGAGCTCGCCGCCCAGAATCAACAAGAGCACGATCGCGAGGAGCGCGGGCCGGCGGTCGGGCGAAGCACTCGGTAGCTCCATGATGCGATCCCTGACTTCCGGAGACGGCGCCAGCGGGCGGGCGCTCTTCAAGCGGGCCTCGATATCATCAGTCTTCATGCGTGGATTCTCCGTCGAGAACAGCCTTCATCTTCTCGAGCGCCAACCGGTACCGGCTGGCCGCGGTGGCAGAAGGTATCGACAGTGCGCGTCCGATCTCGCGAAACGTCATTCCCGTGATCGCGTGGAGCATCACGATTTCGCGCTGCGTGGGCTTCAGCCGCCCGAGAGCCTCCTGGACCGACAGCTGCTCGAAGGTGCCGTCGTCGCCCGACGGCGCGGCGAACAAGCGGTCGAAAGCTCCGAGGTCCGCGACACGTGATCGCTCGCGGAGCCGGTCGTGCGCTGCGTTGTGCACCATTCGGTGCAGATAGGACCGCGGACGGTAGATCGTGAGCGCTCTGCTCCCAAGGGAAAGCAGCTTGCCGAACACGCTGTGGACGACGTCCTCGGCGTCTGCCCGCCGCCTCGTCACCGATATCGCATGATGGAACAACTGGGGCCCCATCAGCTCGTAGAGCTCTCCCACGCTTCCTCGATCTCCTCCTGCCAGACGCCGAAAGAGCCGCCGGAGGTCTCGCTCACACGGAGATTCTGGCATTTAACAACCATAAGACGCGCGGGAGAGGTATTTTTGTCAATCGCCATCGTACATTGCTTTTCGGGTGCTTCCGTCATCAAACGAACGGGCGGTTTTACGCTTGAGATCAAGGAGCGGGACAGGGCAACTCCGCCGCTATGCTCCGTGTTCTCATCATCCTCGTCTCTCTCGGCGCCGGTGCGATCCGGGCGATGTGTAGGCGCCGAGCCGACCTCGTGATTGAAAACCTGGCCCTTCGGCAGCAGGTTACGGCACTCAAGAAGGAGCGGCCGCGCCCATCGATCCACGACACGGACCGAGCGTTTTGGGTTGCGCTCCCAAGCTCACGGCCGGGATGGGCGAGCCGGCTGGTCATCGTCAACGCCGACACGGTTGCCCAGTGTAACCCGCTGGTTGTGTAATCCCGGCACCGTTTCGCGTGCGTCGACCCGTTTTCGTCCTCGTCACGGAGCCGCACGGGCCTATCGTCCCGGGCGGATTAATAATGATGATGGATAATTGTCGCGGACTCGAGATCTTGCTGATAATATTGACAGGAATAGTCCGAATTACTAGGATGGCGGGCATGGAGCCTGCGTGTTGCTTTCTCGCACAACACCTTCCGTCGACCGATCCGTCTCTCTGCCGGATCTCATAGGGAACACGCCACTTCTACGTCTCGACCGCATTTCTCAACACCTTCCGAACGTCCGCCTGCTCGCTAAAGCCGAGTGGTTCAACCCCGGTGGCTCGGTGAAGGACCGACCCGCGCTCAGGATGCTCCGGCGCGGCGAAGACGAGGGTGCGCTGACGCCGGGGAAAACGATCCTCGAGGCCACGAGCGGTAATACCGGCATCTCCTTCGCGATGCTCGGGGCGGCCCTCGGGTATCCGGTGACGGTTTGCCTGCCGGCGAGCGCTAGCGCGGATCGGAAACGAATCTTGCGCGCCTATGGCGCCGAGATCATCGAGACGAGCGCGCTCGAAGGCACGGATGGCGCTATCACCGAGGCGAGGCGTCTAAATGAAGCATCGCCGGGCCACTACTTCTATCCCGATCAGTACGGAAACGACGCGAACTGGCAGGCGCACTATCGCACCACCGCGCACGAGATTTGGGAGCAGACCGGAGGCGAGGTCACCCACTTCGTGTGCGGTCTCGGCACGAGCGGCACGTTCGTGGGCACGTCACGAAAACTGAAAGAGCTCGCACCCTCGGTGCGTTGTATTTCCGTGCAGCCGGACGGACCGCTCCATGGACTCGAAGGCTGGAAGCACATGGCGTCGAGCATCGTTCCCGGAATTTACGACCCGGAGATCGCCGATTCTGAAAAGAGCGTCGCGACCGAAGACGCTTACGCGATGATGGCTCGGCTCGCACGCGAGGAGGGTCTTCTTGTGAGCGCGTCCGCAGCGGGGGCGCTCATCGCTGCGCTCGAAGTCGCTGAGGGTGCCGAGCAAGGAGTCGTGGTCACCGTTTTTCCGGACAGCAGGGGATTTCATGATACGGCTACCTGAGACGGCCATCGAGGCAATTCACCGGCACGGTCGCGAAAGCTATCGCGACGAAGCATGCGGTGCGATGTACGGTCGTGTCATTGGCGATAGGGGCGACGTAAGAGACGTCGCGCGCGTTGCTCCGCTCGAAAACGCGCGAGAGAACGAACGTCACCGCCGGTTCGTGATCACACCGGACACCTACCGGAGGGCCGAGGCCGAGGCCGCGCGAAGCGGGCTCACGCTTCTAGGTTTCTATCATTCACATCCGGACCATCCCGCGTATCCCTCGGCCTACGACCTCGAGCATGCGTTCCCGTTCTTCTCGTACGTGATCTTGTCGGTCGAGAACGCGGAGCCCAAAACGATGCGCTCGTTCGTGCTCGCGAACGATAGAAAAGAGTTTCTCGAAGAGAAAGTGGAGAAGGAGTAGAGTCATGCCTGTGAAAGTTCTCATCCCGACGCCGCTTCGGCCCTATGCCGATCATCAGGATTGTGTCGAGTTGGAAGGCGCGAACGTCGGAGAGCTTCTCGACAACCTGGCCAGCCGCTACGGCGAGCTGCGAAAGCATTTGTTCGACGAGTCCGGACAGCTTCGGAGCTTCGTGAACGTTTACGTCAACGAAGACGACATTCGCTCGCTCTCTCGTGTCGACACCGCCGTCGACGAAGCCGACGTCGTGAGCATCGTGCCGTCGATTGCCGGGGGCTCACAGGCAGATGAGGAAGACGTGAGCTTCAGCCACGAAGAGGTCCGGCGCTACAGCCGTCACCTCATCATGCCCGAAGTAGGGATGGAGGGTCAGACGAAGCTGAAGAAGGCGAGTGTCCTGATGGTGGGCGCGGGTGGTCTGGGCGCTCCGCTTGGAATGTATCTCACGGCTGCGGGTATCGGTCGTCTCGGCATCGTGGACTTCGACGTCGTCGATCACTCGAATCTGCAGCGGCAGGTGACGTTCGGGACGAAAGACGTCGGGCGCAAAAAGCTCGACGCGGCAACCGAGCGTCTTTCCGATATCAACCCCCACATCACCATCGAGCCGCACGAAGCGCGGTTATCGTCGGCGAACGCGCTCGAGCTGTTTCGCGACTACGACATCATCGTCGACGGCACCGATAACTTCCCGACGCGCTACCTCGTGAACGACGCGTGCGTTCTGCTCGGAAAGCCCAACGTCTACGGGAGTATCTTTCGCTTCGAAGGCCAGGTTTCGGTGTTCGATGCCAAGAAAGGACCCTGCTACCGCTGCCTCTATCCCGAGCCGCCACCCCCAGGACTGGTTCCGAGCTGCGCCGAAGGAGGCGTTCTCGGCGTGTTGCCGGGAATCGTGGGCTCGCTCCAGGCGCTCGAGGTCATCAAGCTCGTGCTCGGGGCGGGCGATTCGATGATTGGACGGCTGCTCGTGTTCGACGCTCTCGCGATGCGCTTTCGCGAGCTGCGCCAGCGCAAAGACCCTGAGTGCCCGCTGTGCAGTGAGACGGCCACGATCAAGGGGCTCATCGACTACGAAGAATTCTGCGGCATTCCTCAGGCGCAAGAGGAAGAGAAGAGGAGCGGCCAAGTTCCAACAGTGACCGTGAAGGAGCTCAAGCGTCTTCTCGATGAGCACCAGGACGTTTTCGTGCTCGATGTCCGCGAACCGCACGAATGGGACATCGCGCATTTGGAAGGAGCGACGTTAATCCCGCTCGGCCGATTGGCTCACGAAGTCCATCGCCTCGACTCCGCGGACGATATCGTCGTCCACTGCCGGAGCGGCGGGCGGAGCGCCGAGGCGACGAAGTTTCTCAGGGAGGCAGGCTTCGGCAAAGTGAGGAACCTCGCAGGCGGGATCCTCGCGTGGGCTGATGAGATCGACTCGTCGATCCCGAAGTATTAGAGGGCGGTGACGCCCCCCTCACCCGATGTCGCTATCGCGACATCGACCTCTCCCCCAGGGGGAGAGGGTTTTACTGAGTCGCAACGCGGATGATGGCGGCTAGTCTTTGCTCTACGTCGTCCTCGGTGGTGGCCCAGGAGGAGACGCTGATGCGCATGGCGGCGTTCCTTTCCAGGTCGTGCCGCTGCACCAGCACGTGCCGTCCTGTTGCACCGCCGTGATGACCTCCTGGGTGCGCTCGGCACTTCCGAAAGAAACGAGAACCTGATTGAGCACGACGTCGTTCAGAATCTCGAAACCGGCGTCCCTCAGTCCATCGGCAAAGCGTTGGGCGTAGCGGCAGTTTCGATCGACGAGGTCCGCGAGACCGGAGCGACCCATCGACGCGAGCGCCGCCCAGATCTCGACGCCGCGTGCGCGGCGCGACGATTCCGGCGTGTAGTCGCACGGTTGGCGCTCGTAGCTCTCGGGGAGATAGGCGGCGGTGATCGATAGCGTGTTCCGTGCGGCGTCGGGATCGCGATAGAGCGCGAGACCTGCGTCGTAGGGAACGTTGAGCCACTTGTGGAGATCCGTCGCGATCGAATCCACGTTGGCAATCCCATCGACGAGATGCGCGTGCGTCGGCGAAGCTTTGGCCCAGAGACCAAACGCCCCATCGACGTGTACCCACGTGTCGTGATCGCGCGCGATCTCCGTACCGATTTTATCGATGCGATCGAAGCTCCCCGTGTTGACGTTACCTGCCTGCAGGCACACGATGCTCGGTCTGGATAGTTTCGGAATCGCATCGGCCTTCATCCGACCTTGATCGTCGACGGGTACTTTGGTGACGCGTTCGCGACCGAAACCGGCGAGCGCCAACGCTTGGAAAAGAGTCGTGTGTGCCTCCTCTCCAACGACGACTTGCACCTCGGGCGCGCCGAAGAGTCCGTTGGCCTCGACATCCCATCCAGCTCGTTTCAACACCGCGTGTCGTCCGGCGACGAGGCCCGAGAAATTTCCCATCGTCGTGCCGGTGACGAACCCGCCTCCCCACGTATCGGGGAGGTCGAGAATGTCGCGGATCCAAGACAAAGCGACGTTCTCCAACGCCGCACTTCCTGTGGCGGCACTGGATCTTCAGGAAGCGGCACGCTGAGCTCGCTCAGCCGGGCGACCGCGTCGTCGCCCGGCTGAACGGGTCGAATAGAAAGTGATTCGAGGTAGCGAACCGAGCGAGCGTGGGCGTCCGCAAGCAGCTCTTTCATGGCGCCGCGATTGTAGACAAAAAAGGGCCACACGGCCTTCCGGAGGGAAAGCGATGGGTTGAGAGACCGCGAGCGTCCGGCTACCGCTTGGATGCGTCTCGCTGTTTGTCGGGTTTTCCCGCCTTGGTGCGTGCCTGCTCGATCAGCCGCTCGAAGCGGCGCCTACGCTTGGCCCAGGCACCAGGGGGGCGTTTGGAGAACACATTGCTTGCGTACATTTCGGTTCCTCTTTCCGCGTTTTCGCCTTGTTTTTTGTTTTCGTTGTTCGTTAGTAAGACGACAGGAGGCGGAAGAAAGTTCCCTCGATTTTCGTTAAGCTCTCGTAAAATATGCGCGTTAGCTATGACGTCGTGCCCCGCCGGCCATTTTCGCTCGCCCGGACCGCAGCCCGTCTCGCCCGGTTTCCGGAGCTGGTGGACCGGTTTCGCGACGGGACGTACCAGCGACTTCTGTTTGTAAAGCGCGCGCCGGTGCTGATGACCGTCAACCAGGAGGGTCCTCCCTCGAGAGCTTCGCTTCACGTCACCCTCACCGGTGAGGTGGCACGCGCGCCCGAGGCGAAGCGCGACGCCGGTAACGTCCTGGACAAGGTGCTTGGTGCGTCGACGGACGTACGCCCGTTCTACCGCTCCTTCGGAAAGGACCCGTTGCTCGGTCCACTGATTCGCAGACATTCGGGCCTGCGTGTTGCGGGGCGGGTTTCCGTTTGGGAGACCCTGCTTCAGATTGTTTTGTCCCAGCAAATCAACCTGGCGCTCGCGCACGGTATCTTGTCGGATCTCGTCGAGAGCTACAGCCGCCGCGCGCGATTCGACGGGGAACGCTACTACGCCCCCCCGACGACGCGCCGTTTTTCGAAACTCACCGTAAACGAGCTCCGTGAGCACCGCTTGAGCGGGTCGAAGGCGCGAACGTTGTTGGGTCTCGCGAAGGCGTTCGAAGCCGGCGATATCTCGGAGGCCATGTTCGAGGCGATGGATGACGAGAGCGCCGTCGAGTTTCTAACATCGTTCAAGGGCGTCGGCCGATGGACCGCCGAGTTCACGCTTTTGCGAGGTCTCTCGCGTTTGGACGTTTTTTCCTGCAGGCGATCTCGGAGTTATCAAGTATCTTCCTCAGAGATTGCTCGGTCGCAACAAGCCTACGAGCGAGGACGAGATGCGACGGTTTGCGCCGCCGGCGTCGTATGCGGTGTCAGCTCTGGCCGATGAGATGGGACTGTCGATCTGTCCGACAAGCGATGCAACCCGCGATGAATCGCGGGCTCTTTTGCTCGTCAGCTCGCCGGCGACGACTTCGCCAGTCTGCTCGTCGACACACAGATGGAGCTTGCGATAGTCCCTGCTCTTTGGTGCTCTGCGCAGCTGGCCGGCGTGGACAGCGAGACCGCTGCTGTCGATCAAGATGTGCAACGGCGTCTTCTGCTTGTCTTGGTAGAAGGGGACCTTACCCAGCTTCGCCTTGCGCCTCGAGATCGTGGTGTGATCGGGCACATCATTGTCTAGCTTCATCAGAGCGAACAACGATCGCAGCAATCCCTCGCTCTGCCTAGATGACAGATGAAACACCATGCCCAGGGTGACAGCCGTCTCGATGGCGTGGTTCGAGTACTTGCGTTGACGGCCCGGTTTCCTCCTCCTCGGCCGGGGCGCGTCCCAGTTCACAAGCTTGCCGGCGGTGAGCGAGATCCAGACGGTCAGGCTCCCGCGGTTGCGTAGACCCGCCTCATATTCACGCCAATTCCTCACGCGATAGGCCTTCTTCACATACTTCCGCTGAGTGCGTTTGAAAATGCTCATGGGGAACCTCGAATCCGTGAGTAAAGGACAATTGTGGACCGAGATCGCGAGTTGTGCACCAAGGCAACGAGAAGGCGCGTATCCGTGCGTGGTACGCTGTTTCTTCCTCGCCTTGGAGACTTTTTATCTCACCGTGCTCGTAGAGAAGCTCCGCGACGACGATACATTTGCCGGCATCGAGGCTGCCGCCGGGGCTGAAGAGGGTGAGGATCTGATCGACAGGAATGGCAAGCAACGTTTCGACGTCGAGGCCTACGATGTTTTTGGCCGCCTCGGCGATGGCGAGCTCGGCTTCGTCGTACCGTTTGGCTTTCTTGAACGTGAGGACCGCGCCCAGGGTCTTGGCGAGCTGCTCGACGAGCCGGAGGATGTAGTCGCGCTGGAACACGCCGTCTAGTGGGTCAACGCATAAATAATGTAGTTGACGCCGAGTTTGTAGCCTTCGTTGGAGAGCTCGATGGGGTAGTACCCGTGTTCGGACCACTCCCAGTACTCGCCGATATCGTTGTTGAAGTTGGCGACCACTTGGACGCCGAGCCGCCGGCCGAGCTGGAGGTTGAGCTAGAACGAGCACTTCGCGAGCACGACACTGTGTTTCGAGACGAGCTCGCTCCGGACGCGCCCGAGCTCGCAATCGACGCGGCCCATTGGGGCGCCAAAAAGCTGTATCAATCGTGCCAGCTGCTGACGATGCGGGATGCGCCGCCGGCCGTCGCCCACGACACGCTCTTGGACCCGTACGATGGGCCTCGTGGGCCCGAAACGGAATACTCCGTCGATCTCACCCTCGCGTACTTGCCGAGTTTGTTCCACCTCGCTGAGCGGGTGGCGCCGGACGACCCCGTCCTCGACGCGGTGCGACAGCTCGCGTCGGAGTGGCCGCTTTCGTCCGTGGGGATTTCCGGCATCGATTGCCCGACTCGGTTGTTGTTTTGGGAGAATCACAGCCTGCGGACGCTCTACGTCGACCGCTTGCTCGAGACCCGCGACCTGACCCGTCTAGAGGATCCGCTCGTTGCGCGCACCACTCAAGCGGCGCTCGGTGCGTATCCCGAGCTCGAGCCCAAGATCATGGAGTTCCTGAACGCCTCATGACCGAATCCCTCGCTTACGGCAAGCGCTTGCGTGACGAAGTCCTCGAGCCGATGAAGATCGCTTTCGTAGCCAAGGACGAGATCATCGATCTGCTCGGCATTTGTCTCGTCGGCGGTCAGAACTTGTTCTTGCTCGGCCCTCCGGGGACGGCGAAGAGCCTGCTCGTGCACGATTTGAGCGCGAGGCTTCGGGGCCAAACGTTCGACTATCTGCTCACGCGGTTCACCGAGCCGAACGAGCTCTTCGGACCGTTCGACATTCGCAAGCTCAGGGAAGGCGAGCTCATCATCAACACCGAAGGCATGTTGCCGGAGGCGTCGCTCGTGTTCCTCGATGAGCTCTTGAACGCCAACAGCGCCATTCTCAACAGCCTGTTGATGGCACTCAACGAGCGTATCTTTCGGCGGGGCCGGGAGACGCGCGCGTTGAAAGCTCTCATGTTCGTGGGCGCGAGCAACCACACGCCCGAAGACGACGCGTTGAAAGCGCTCTACGATCGGTTCTTGATGCGAGTGCATTGCGACAACGTCGCCGAGGAACGGCTTCCCGAAGTGTTGCACGCAGGATGGAAGCTCGAGGCCGGCCGTCCGGCGGAAGCGGCGTTCGGGTTCGACGAAGTCGAAGCGCTCCAGCGCTTGCTCCCGCTGGTCGATCTCGCACCGATTCAAAAACGCTACGTCGAGCTCGTGCACCGCATCCGTCAGGCCGGAATTCCCGTGTAGGACCGCCGTGCGGTGAAGCTCCAAAACGCGATTGCCGCGAGCGCGATCCTGTGCGGCCGGCTCGACGCGCGGATGACCGACCTGTGGGTATTGCGGTTCACATGGGAAACGGAAGAGCAGCAAGAAGTCCTCCGCGAGCTGGTCGAGCAAACTCTCAGAGATCTCGCGATGGACGAGGCCGACCACCCGCGGGCGCGTGCCGGAGACGAGCCCGACGCGGAAGAGCTCGCGCGCGAGCTCGCGGGGATCGCGCAGCAAATCGATCAGAATCAAAACTCCAGTGAAGACCGGCTCTATCTTCGAGACCGCCTCTCCATCCTCGACGGTCGTTGCCAGTGGGTGAGCGACACCGACAAACGGGAGCTTCTCACCGGGCAAGTTTCGGAGCTTTGGAAGAAACTCCCGGAGCTCGCCTAGCAGCATGCGTCTGCGAAAAGCGAAGAAAGAATCCACGCCGAAGGCGTTTCACTTTGCGCCTTTGCGCCTTTGCGTTGTTTTTTGCCTTTGCTCTCTGCGGTGAATAAGAAGTGCCGAGCTGGGCTTTGTCGTTGCGCCGGTCGCAGGCGAAGGCTCTTGCCAGACTCCACAACGTCGCCGACGTGCGTATCGGTGATTTGGGGGAGCTCGTGTGGGCGCGCGGCATCGGAACCGAGAGTGAAGTCGAGCACATCCTGACTCGGGTGCCGTCGAGTCGTTTCTTCGAAGTTGTGCATCACGACCGTTTGCGACCGAGAGGTCGACTGTTGCCGACCGCAAGGCTCCCGGACGTTCGCTGGGTACCGCTTCCAGAGTGGCTTTCCATCCGTATCCCAACTCCGGCGCTTCCGGGGGAGCTATCAGGTTCCGCCGAGCTTCGGCTCGTGGTCGACCACGCGGGCCCTACAGCGGATTCCGGCGAAGAGGTCTTCCTTTGCAAAGTCCAAGCGTTCCGAGAGTTTTTGCTGAGAAATCCTCTACACCGTCTCCGGCCGCTCCGTTTCGTCGTCAACGACGCTCGTTCCGAAGTGCTCGTGCGCGGGAAACCGCTTCCCTCGTTCCGGGAGAGCGCTTCGTTCTCCAGGGCGGGATCGCTACTCCGGTGGGGCGAGCGTGGTCCCCACCGGTCGGCGCTAGCGTCATACGGGCTTGGCTTGGTTTGAGAGACGGCACGATGGCGCTTTGGCGAGCGGACGGCGCCGGTGGCGGCGGTGGCGGTGGCGGTATCAGTGAGATCGACGAGGATGCATTCGTTGCCGCGTCGCGGCGTGCTGGGCGGAAGCTTTGCTAGAGAGCCCGGATCCTAGAGAGCGGCTCTCGTACTTCGTGCCGTCTCCTTCGTCCCCATGGCAGTGGACCAGAGACGGGAGCGTCGTCGTCTGGTACGACGGCTCCACGGTAGCCTTTCGTGAGGAAGTCGAGTCGATCCTGCACGAGCTCGCCGCCGACGGTCTTCCTCCATTCGGCGGCATCGTGTTGATCCTGGCGGCGCTGAAAGGGAAAACGCTGGACGGATCGTGGATGCTGGGACCCGCGGTCCTCGAAGAGGTCACGTCGCTCGAGGATGTCGGCGGTCTGAGGCGTCAGATGAGCGTCCGCATCGAAAAAGCACTCGACGAGCTCGTGGATGTCGTCGCCACGTTGTCGCTCCAGAACATCCCGGCGCTACGCGAGCCCAAGGGCAAGGCTGCGCTCGCGGAGACTCTTCTCTCGGGTGAGCGTCGTATCTGCTCTCCCGATCAGGCGCGAAGTCTCATCGACGACTTGGAGTCTGGAGCGCTCGAAGGCACGGGGTGGATGCGGCCGTCGTGGCGCTCGGCGTCGCGACTTCTGAACGACGTCGAGGCTCTCGGGCGCGGATGGAAGCGCTTCGACGCCCGCTCGTTCATGTTGCGACTTCACTCGGGCCTGGACGAGCTTCCGCAAGAGCCCAAAACAGACGCGATCGCCGCGTCGGTGAAAGCACGGCGGCTCCTGGCCGAGCTCGAGAACGACGAAGGGTTTTCCGGTCTGGCGAAGCTGACGCGCAACCTGATGGCGGCGATCTACTTGCCTCATCGGGTGCTGCCCCGAGACGAAGCTCCGAGCGGGGGATTCGCAGATATCTCTAACCGTGGCTCGCTCGACCGGCTGCTTCTGAGTGAGTTGGCGCACGACGATTTGACCCTCGCGGTACGTGTGGCGTTGAACGAGGCGCTCTGCGTCAAGCGCGAGCCGCCGGGAGAAAAGCCCGAAGGTAGGTTCTCGGTGCTCTTGGACACCGGGCTACGGTTGTGGGGCGTGCCGCGCGTGTACGCCACCGCGGTGGCGCTCGCGCTCGTGGCGGTTCAATCGCGCAAACGAGAAGTCGCGATCTTTCGCGCGCGAGGTGCTCACGTCGAGGAAGTCGATTTGTTGACCCGCGAAGGGTTGACGGAGCATTGGGGGATCCTGGGAACGGAGCTCCATCCGGGACGCGCGCTCGCCGATTTCGTGTCACGGCAGAAGCGCGACGGTGGCGACGAAAGTGTCGTCGTCACCGAGGCCGACGCGGCCGACGATCCCGAGTTCCGTTGGTGCTTGCGCACGCAAGATCTCGAGAAGCTCTATCTCGCGACCGTTGCACGCTCGGGTCGTTTCCGCCTGCTCGAGTACCCTGGGCTCGATAGGAAACCGCTGTCGGATGCGACGCTCGACCTCGACGAGATCCTGCCGTCCGAACGTACTACGACCAGCCCCGTTCTCGATCCCAATTACGACCCCGACCTCCCGGTGATTCTGGCAGTGCGGCCTTTTCCGTTTCTGTTTCCAGTGCGCGGCCGGGTGCAGCACGTCGTCAACGACGCGAGCGGCGACGGAGTCTGCGCCATGCGCGACGGGCGCTTGCTCGTTTGGTCGGGACGAAAACACGGAGCCTGCCAGCTCACCGCGGAGCTTCCGCGAGGCAAGACCGTCCTCATCGAGAGAACCGAGAACGAGGTCATCCTCGTCAAGTTCCTCCACCAGAGTGTCCGCATCGTCACTGTGGGGGCGGGCGGTGATGTGGCAACGGTCGAAAGAGCGCTGACGTCTGACTTGCTGGGCGCGCGCTACGAGTCGGGCGCGGTGATCTTGATTTTTGCCGACGGCGTCGAGGCGCTCGATCCGCTGACGGGCGCGCTTATCTCCGAGGTCGATACCGGCGACAAGCTTTGGGCGCGCGGGCGGTATTTCGCCGGCAACGGCTGGCACGCGTTGACGTGGGACGGATTGGCGCTCGCGCTCGTGCCGGTTCGCATCGAGCCGTTTGAGGGTTTTCAGCCGGAAGACGTCATTCAAGTCTTCGACAGCCTGGCGCACGAGGGTCCGCTCGTCCTCGTGCGTGGACATGGCGTCAGGAGCGCGACCGGCGAGCTCTTGCTCGGAGGTGACGTCGCCTACGTTGAAGGTATCTCTGCCGACGGCAGTCGCGTGTTGGCGAACGCGGCCGACGGTTCGTATCTCTGTTTCGATCTCGAGAAGCGCAAATTGAGAAAACTGGCGGTGTCTCCTGGTCGTTGGCTCGACGCGCGCGCGGCTTACGTCCCCACGCGGAGTTTGAGGCGTCGTTTTACCCACGTGACCGCGACCATCGACGGACGGTTCGAGCTTCGCTCGCCCAAAGGCCAGTGGCTCGGGATGCATGTGCCCGGGCGCGGTGTGATCCATCTGACTCCGCGACAACACGGCGCGACAGGACCGACGGTCGGATTCGTTCCACGACGGACGTCCAAGCGATTCGGCTGCGAGCTCGCCACGGCGACGTGGAACGACGGAACGCGCGCGTATTGGGATAGCCGCGGGCTGTTACATCTGAAGTCGAGCGATCCCGACATCGAGGAGGTGAGCCTGGTCGTAGGCGAGTGGGAGGTCGCCGCGTGGTGCTCGGACGGAACGATTTGCGGCCCGAAGTTTTTCACCGGACGCGAAGATACGGAAACCGCCGAGAGCATGCTCGAAAAGATCGCGCGCATCGTGAGGCGGATCTCATGAGGTCTCTCCAGTGATAGTGACACGAGCCGATCTCACCCTCCGGCGTTTCGAGACGCCGCTCCGGCCCGCGACCGCGTGGCTTCTCGGTGGAGCGGACCCGGCGTCGTGGCTCGAGGAGATTGCCCGGTGGCGCGTGCCCGATTCGAAGCAGGAGGCGTTGACGCTCTACGTGATGCCTGGGGTCGTTGGCGCGCTCGTGGCCGTCCCGCCGGAAACGCTCGTGAAAATGAAGCCGTCGGGAGCTGCGTATGCTCGGCTCGGGGAGCGTTTGTTTCTGCCGGTCGATGCCGCCCTCGAGCCGCAGCTGTCGTTGCATGATCTCGAGCCGTTGCTGCGGCACGACGTGTCTGTGTTGCACCCAGGACTCGGTTGGGTGGGCTTCAGCGCCGAGCAAGGTCTCCATCCGTCCAACTTGATCGGGTTTCCGACGCTGGCGCCGGGTCGATGGCGTGAGCCTTCGGTGGGGCTTCGGTGGAATGCCCGTATTGTTTCGGTGTCGCTCGCGGCGCCGGTGTCGTTCGAGGAGTTCTTCGAAGAGCAGCAAGACGACATCGGCTCGTTCTCCATCGACGAGATTCCGCCCGCACCGAACGAGCCGGGCGAGGGTTTTGTCCAAGATCTGAAACGAAAGGCCCTGGGACCCGTCGCGCGCGGGGCACGAGCGCTGAGCTCTCGCATGCCGAGTGGAGCGGATGCTCCGACGTGGGTCGATCGTCTCGAGGACTGGGCCAACCAAAAACTGCGTCACGTGTCGGAAGAGCTCGAGCGTCTGCGCAACAAAGAGATTCACCGTCTTCTCGAGTTGCTCGAATCGGATGCCGAGAAAGGTCTACAACACGCGTTGCCCCTCGGGGGCGGTACCCACCGCGGCCTCGCACCGCCGGTTGGACGTTTGACGGCGCGGCGCGTCGATTTCCAGCTAGGTGCGCTCGGAGGCGGCCGAGCACTCGATCCGTGGGATGTGCCGTACGATCTGAAGCAGAAGCTTCTGGCGAAATATCGCGATCTCGCGAACCGCGAGAAGCGCCTTAAGCGGTATCGACGAGCGGCGTACGTCTATGCAGAGCTCATCGGCGACCTCGAAACCGCGGCCGCAGTGCTCGAGGAGGGGAAGCACTTTCGCGAAGCCGCCGAAATCTACCGAAAACATTTGCACAAGCCTCTGCTTGCGGCGCGCACGTACGAGAGCGGGGGCCTCTTTCGCGAGGCCGTCGAAATCTACGAAGAGCTCGAGCTTTGGGAAGAAGCCGGCGACGTCTATTGCAAGATGGAGCAGTCGGCGAAAGCCCGGGCCGCGTTCGAGAGAGCACGCGACCACAAGCTTTCCTCTCGCGACCGCATCGGTGCATCCCGTATCGTGGAGACCAAGCTCGACGACGTCGAGGGCGCGCTCGAGATCGTTGAAGAGGGTTGGCCCGACTCCCGGCAGGCAAGTGATTGCCTGAAGCGGCAGCTCGGTATCCAGGCGTGCGAAGGGCTGCACGAGAGGACCGAGACGCTTTTGAAACGGCTCGCGTCGGAGACGATTCCGCCTCATTTGATCACGAGCCTGGTGGCGTGCCTTTCGACGACGGCAACGTCTTATCCCAACGCGCGCGTTCGTCACCAAGCGGCGGATCTCACCCGGCGGAAGATATCCGGACGATTGGGAAAAGTGTCGCGCGACGAGGCGGCTCGGCTACTCGAAAGCCTGTACCGGCTCGCTCCCGAAGACCGCCTGCTCGCCCGCGATGGCGGTCGCTATCTCACCACGAAAGAGCGTCGCCAACCGAGGCCGCGCCGGCGGCGCGGCTCGAGCCCGGAGCCGGAGCTCGTCCGCTCGATCGAGCTCCCGAGCTCCGTCCGCTGGCTAGATATCCAATCGACGGGAAGCCTCTTCTTCGCGCTCGCGTACGCGCGGGACGAGATTCAGCTCTACCGTGGGAATTGGAGCGGTGGGTTCGAGCACCTCGTCTGGCCGTTCGGAAACTCGGCGCAGGAGGTGCCGGTTCGAGGAACCATGCCGGTGCAGATGGAGCTCGACGCAACCGGGCACCGGAACGTCATTCTGCGGCACATGATGGGACGAGAGCTTCCGCTGAAGGTGTTTCCCGTCTCACGGGACGTCATCGAAGCCGAAACCGTCGCCGGCGATCCGGGATGGCTTCCACGCGGAACGCTCGCGCTTTCGAACCTGTCACAGACTTGGGTCGCGCTGCGCCACCACGCCGAGCGTCTCATCATCAGTACTTACAACTACGAGGGTTCGCACCTCGCGGACATCGCTGACTGGGAGCGGCCAGAAGAGGGGCTCCACATGACGTTGGCGTGCCAGAACCACTACATCGTCGTGGGGCAGACTCATGAGCGGGAGTCCGCGGAGCTTCTGGTGTTCAACGTCGAGCGAAGCCAGCAGCTCGCGGATCCCGACACGTTTCTATCGCCGCAAAAATTCGTGATGGAGCCTGCGATTGTCAGCCTGCGCGTCGCTCAGCCGTTCACACGCAGCCGTGTCGCGATGACCATGCTCGAGGGCGTAGCGCTTCACTGGCTCGATAGCGGCCAGGCGTACATCATCTCTTCCGATCTCGAGAAGCCGAGAGTGAACATTCTCAGAAATGGGTCGCTCGTCGTCGTTTCCGGAAAAACCGTGCGCGTCTATCGAACCGACGACAGAGAGCCGACGTTGACGTCCGAGATGGAGCTTCCCGCGCAACACGGACAAGTCCTCGACGTCGTTCCCGGCTACGCTCCGAACCAGTTCGCAATCTTCACGACGGACGGTCGGATGCTGGTGTTTGCTCTTCCGTCCGGGTGAGCAACTCTTAGTGGTCTTCGCTCGCCATTTCTTCGAAAACGGCCAGAGCCGCCGACTGTCCGCTGGCGCCGGCTGCCCATCCCGCGTAGTGAGCGGTGTGGATCATGAGCTCCAGGATCTCTTCTTCGGTGAGCTTGTCCTCGCCGAGGCGGGCTCCGCGAAGGTGCGACTTCAGTTGATCCTGGCGCCCCTGAGTGGCGAGAAGCGCAATCGTGATGAGGCGCCGATCGCGGATGGAGAGGCCTTCGCGGGTCCAAACCTTCGCGAACAGGTGATTGATGGAGGGCTCACGAATGCCGGTGAGGGGCCGGTCCGCCGGCTCGGGCTGGCCGAGCACTTTTTCGTACATCTCGACCCCGACGGGGTCTTTTGGGATATCCGTCATGACTTGCTCCGTTCCTGTAGATGAGTTGCATTAAGCCTTCGAATACACGGTATTGCCGCCGAGGACCGTGCGAACGATCTCGATTTCTTTGATCCCATCGGGGTCGGCGTCGTGGGGATCTTTTCCGGGTCGTCGGGTTCATGAACTCCCAGCGCCGTTTGGCCTCTTGCGCGTCCGCCGTGCCGGATAGGGACGCGATGAAAGCGAGACAGTAGAACGCGGGCCAACGAGTGACCTTCATCATGAGCTCCTCACAAACCCGAGGATTATATCGCGGCCACTCGGATACAATTGCGGCGGCTGGAAAACAAAGCGCGTTACAAGGAGGTTGCGATGTCAGGTCGGTTGCGATTCAAGGTAGTGATAGCGGTCGTTGCGGCGAGCGCGGTGTTGATCGGCACGCTCTACGCTCAGGAGGGCACGGAGCCGACGCCGGTCCGGCAGAATCCAAACATCGACCGCCCGATCACGAACGAGAATTTCGACAGCGCCGTGGTCAATCTGCTCCAGCAGCTCGTGGCCGCGTACGGTCCGATCGCCAATGGCAACGACCGGCCCAATCCGTACACGCGCATCGAGCCGTGGGGAGAGCCGCCACCAGGAAACAACGGTGAGTGGGCGGCGGTGATCGGCGCGGAAGGCGGACCCGACGGAAACCTCTACGTGCTTCACCGATGCCACTCGAACACCTGCGTCGATCGGCCGGAGCCACCGCTCGTCAAGTTGGACCCGCGAACGGGCGAGCGCCTCGATACCTGGGGCGAAGGATTGATGGCCTTCCCCGCACGGATTCCATGTCGACTACGAGGGGAACGTGTGGACCACGGACACGGGACGCGGGGATGCAGCCGGTGGGCATCTCGTAAGAAAGTTCAGCTCCGAAGGTGAGCTTCTGATGACGATCGGACGCTCAGGGGTCGCCGGTGACACTCCGGGGCTCCTCCGCGAACCAACCGATGTCGTGGTCTCACCCGAGGGCACAATCTTCGTGACCGAGGGTCACCTGAAAAACGGTCCCCATGCGCGCCTCTCGAAGTTCGCGCCAGACGGATCGTTCATCGAGCGTTTCGGCAGCACAGGGCAGGGCCACCTCCAGTTCAGCGCGCCCCACGCCATCGCGTTGGATACCCAGGGGCGTCTTTTCATCGCCGACCGCAACAACAATCGGATCATGATCTGGGACCAGGAAGGGAACTACATCGATCAGTGGACTCAGTTCGGTCGGCCGAGCGGCGTGTACATCGACCACACCGACACGATCTACGTCGCCGACTCGGAATCCTGGGGGCCTGAGAACCCAGCCTGGGAAAAAGGGATTCGGATCGGAAGCGCCAAGACCGGGCAGGTCCACTACTTCCTCGAGGATATCGAATCGCGCGACTTCGCCCACAGCGGGGCGGAAGGCATCGGCGTCGATTCTCTTGGCAATGTGTACGGGGGAGTCGTTCGCAGGCAGATGCTGGAGCGACATGAACCCCAAGCGGTGCAGCCGACCCTCGGCGCGACGTGGCCAGTTCGGTAACCTCAGTGAGCTTCTCGCGAAACTGCGAGTCGGGACTTAGCATCCAACTCCGCACCCAGTGCGGTCGAATCTCAGCTTGGGCAGGACGCGCTGCACATATCAAATAAAGTCAATGTGCAACCGCCTACATCGGTAACGAAACAGACCGGGCACATAGGTAACACTTTGCGGTGTCGTGGATTCTCTTCGAGATCATTTCGGGCCTCGTCTTTTGTATGGCCTTTTGCTTCGTCGTTCGGGAGAAACTAGAAGCTCAAAGGCGCGATATCCGCGGTCCCTGGCGTTTCGAACATCGAGAATCCCGAGAGGGATGGGACCGAAGTGAACCTTCCAACGGTCGTCATCGACTTGCTCGAGACCGACGCGCTCTGACTTTAGACAGCTCCTTATGTACCACTGCTTGGACTCAAAAGAGAGCATTCCGTTGGGATAGGTCTGGGCGACGTAGAAGTGCTCCGGGCATTCGAGTTGCGGGAGCTGACGAGGGTAGGGGCGGCGCGACGGCTGATAGCGAGATGCAGGAACCTCCTGACCAAGTGCCTCATGCGGACGGATTTCGTTGTATTCCTCCCGGAACCGATCGAATGCCCGTTGCTGTGCTCGAAAGCGCTCACGGTCAAGGGGTGGCAACGCTCCCCTGCAACCGGAAAATGTCCCTTGAAGTCGGCACACCACACCGCATTGGGGCTCCCGTAGTCGCCCAGACGATCGCCATACGGAGAGCTTCGGCGTATCCGCCGCCGCTTCTGGATGAGCCCATTCTTACGCAGAACCTCTCCGATCGTGCTCGTCGCCGGCAGCGCGAGCTGCGGATAGTGCCGTTGCAGGATGACACGCAACTTGCGCGGTCCCCAACGCGGGTGTTTCTTCCGGGCTCTCAGAATCTTTTCCACCACGTCGTCCGCGACAGCGTGAGGATGCGACAAAGGGGCGCGAGAACGCTCTTCCAGACCTGCGACCCCATCTGTTAGCGGCGGGCGTAAATTGCACACTCGGCCATCCGTAAAAGGAGGCCGTTGTCGTGTGTCTGGAGTGCCAGACATGACGGCGCGCCTTCAATCAGAATGGCGTTTCCGGAGTGGAGGCGCCGATGTACTGCCTTGGTGCACAACTCCGATAGAGGCCGATAGCTCGCTTGGCCCCGACTCCCATCATCCGATCATCTCGCTATCAGGCATCCCGAGCGCCGTCATCGTGTTGAGAATCTTGCACCCGATCCTTGCCTCGACTCTCTGTGCCGCCAACCCTCTCGCTCGCATCGCTGAGCCCACGATAGCCTTGTAGCGATGGAACGTTGTCTCGACTTTGCTCCGTTTGCTGTAGCCCGATTCTGTGTGCCACTTTCGTTTGCCGAGCCGAGCTTGTGCTGCAATGTTGCGATTGCGCTGTCGGCTGCTCGCCGGCCCCGATGCGAGCTGGGCGCCCTTGCGCGGCGGTATCAGCACCCTCGGCGAGCAATGAGCGCTGTGATTCTCGATTGCCTCATAGACGCCGCCGGCGTCGTATGCGGTGTCAGCTCTGGCCGATGAGATGGGACTGTCGATCTGTCCGACAAGCGATGCAACCCGCGATGAATCGCGGGCTCTTTTGCTCGTCAGCTCGCCGGCGACGACTTCGCCACTCTGCTCGTCGACACACAGATGGAGCTTGCGATAGTCCCTGCTCTTTGGTGCTCTGCGCAGCTGGCCGGCGTGGACAGCGAGACCGCTGCTGTCGATCAAGATGTGCAACGGCGTCTTCTGCTTGTCTTGGTAGAAGGGGACCTTACCCAGCTTCGCCTTGCGCCTCGAGATCGTGGTGTGATCGGGCACATCATTGTCTAGCTTCATCAGAGCGAACAACGATCGCAGCAATCCCTCGCTCTGCCTAGATGACAGATGAAACACCATGCCCAGGGTGACAGCCGTCTCGATGGCGTGGTTCGAGTACTTGCGTTGACGGCCCGGGTTCCTCCTCCTCGGCCGGGGCGCGTCCCAGTTCACAAGCTTGCCGGCGGTGAGCGAGATCCAGACGGTCAGGCTCCCACGGTTGCGTAGACCCGCCTCATATTCACGCCAATTCCTCACGCGATAGGCCTTCTTCACATACTTCCGCTGAGTGCGTTTGAAAATGCTCATGGGGAACCTCGAATCCGTGAGTAAAGGACAATTGTGGACCGAGATCGCGAGTTGTGCACCAAGGCATCAAGTTGTCCGGTTTCAGATCCCGGTGGATGATGCCCTTCTGGTGCGCCGCACTCACCGCATCGGCGAGCGGAATCGCCAGCTCGAAGAACTGGTTCAGCGCCAGGCCCTTCTTCGGGATCAGCTCCGTGAGCGTCTTCCCCTTCACCAACTGCATTGTGTAGAAGGAGACGCCGTCGGCTTCTTCGACCGAATAGATGGTGACGATGTTGGGATGGTCGAGGGACGCGACCGCCTTCGCCTCCCGTTCGAAGCGCATGCGACGCTCGCCAGTGGCCATCTCGGGCGGGAGGACCTTGATGGCTATCTCGCGCTCGAGCTTGGGGTCCTTCGCTCGATACACCTCGCCCATCCCGCCAGAGCCGAGAGACGAGAGGATTTCGTAGGAACCAAGGCGAGTACCGGAAGCGAAGACCATTGGCCACCTCTAACGTGGAGCTAATCTATCGGCTATCTCGTATCAATTCAACTGATTGACAACACAGAGCGTGGCGCCTACACTGCGGCGCTGATCGAAAAGGAGAGATTCCCATGAGCTTACTGGACCGCCGTGGCTTCCTCACGACAACCGCTGCCGGGCTGGCATCGCTCGCGACCGCCCGCGGCATGGCCGAGCCCGCCGACGAGGATCCGCTCAGGGTGCGCGCCGATTTTCCCATCACCCGGAACCAGACGTTTCTCAACACCGCCTGGATCGGCCCGATTCCGCAGGTGGCGAGAGACGCCGCCGTCGAGTACGCCGACGAAACGTTGATGTGGGCGGATATCCGCAGTCGATTGATGCAGAAAGAAATGGCGCGCGCCGCGTTTGCTGAGCTCTTCGGCGCCAAGCCGGACGAGGTGGCTCTTCTCTTCACGACGGCCGACGGAGAGGCAGTCATCACCCACGGCCTCGATCTCAAACCCGGCGACAACATCGTTGTGGACGCGCTCCACTATATCGGGACCTTCCTCCTCTACAAGCAGCTCCAAGAGGAAAAGGGCATCGAGCTCCGTATCGTTCCCGAGACGGAGGGCCGTGTGCGGATCGAAGATTTCGATGCGCGCATCGACGAAAGAACCCGGCTCGTGTCCGTGGCCTGGGTGTCGAACCGCAACGGCTATCGACACGACCTCCGCGCTCTGACCGAACTCGCTCACGCCAAAGGTACTCTCATGTACGCGGACGCCGTCCAGGCCCTCGGCACCTGTCCCACCAACCTCACCGAGCTGGGCGTGGACTTTGCCTGCTGCGCTGCCCACAAGTGGCTTTTCGCGGGCTTCGGCGTGGCGCCGTTCTTTATCCGCGAGGAGCACCTCGATCGCATTCGGCCCGATCGCTACGGCCACGGCACGGTCGCGGAGACGCTCACGCCCGCCGGCTCGACCCGGACATCGAGCGCGACCGGTCAGGTTGGTGGCCAGGGGCGTTTCCCCGAGCTCGATTTCCAACTCCGCACTACTGCGCGGAAGTACGAGTACTCCTGCGTCTCCTACAGCACGGTCGCCCAACTCGTCGCCACGCTCGGCTTATTCAAGAAGGTCGGTCTTTCGAGAATCGAAGAGCACACGATGCCGCTTGCCCAAGAGCTCCGGGACGGCGTCGCCGAGTTGGGATTCGAGACTTGGACGCCCAAAGGCAACGGGTCACCCATCGTGAGCTTCGTTCATGGGCAAGACATCGAGCATCTGAAACGCCTTCTGAAGGAAGAAGCCATCTCGGTCAGCTTCCGGGAGAAGAACCACACCCTGATGCGCGTGAGTGTCTCCATGTTCAACAACCGCGCCGACGTCCAGCGATTGCTGAAGCTGCTCAAAAAGGTCGCTTGACTCGGTCCCAGATGGCCAACACGGGGCCGCGCACAACGGATGGGCGAGGAACTCGACCACCTGCGGGCTTTTGATCGCGTCGGGATACAGCGCGAAGTAGAAGTTCCACCGGTACTGTCAAGTTGAAGCATTCAGCGCCGATCCGACCCCAAGATGTCGGCAACACGGTGCGCTCGAGCCCCATCCAGTGTCGTCTCGACGCCCGTTCTTGAAGGGCTCCATCACGAATACCAACTCACGTCCGCCGCCTGAGCACCAAAGCCTCGAGCCTCGGCAGTGAAATCTCGGTCCCGGTGTACCATAGGCTCGTTCAGACAAGGAGAGAATCGGTGGGACAAGAGTTGAAGGGATTGAGCGGGCTTCGGGTCGTCAGTTTCGAGAGCCGCCGTTCGGAGGACATGGCGAATCTCATCCGGAACCACGGAGGCGAGCCCATCCAGGCCCCGTCGATGCAAGAGATACCTCTAACCGAGCAGCGCGAAGCGCTCGAGTTCGGAGAGGTGTTGATGGGTGGCGCCTGTGACGTGTTGATTCTTCTGACCGGTGTCGGCACCCGGATGTTGGTGGATACGCTCGCCACACGGCGGCCGCGTGAGGAGGTCCTCGAAGCATTCGGGAAACCTGCACTGGTCTGTCGCGGACCGAAACCGATTAGGGCACTCAAGAAAATGGGACTCCGCCCCACGCTTACCGTCGGTGAGCCCAACACCTGGCGTGATCTGTTACAGGCACTCGATGACGAGCTGCCCGTTTCGGGGAAGCGAGTCGCCGTTCAAGAGTACGGAGCTCGCAATCAGGAGCTCCTCGATGGGCTCCGGGAAAGAAATGCCGTCGTCACTCCCGTCCCGGTCTACGGGTGGGAACTCCCCGACGACACCACGCCTCTGAAAAACGCCATCGCGCGCGGAGTGGCCGGCGAGATAGACGTTGCTGTGTTCACTAGCGCCCCCCAGGTGGACCATCTTTTTCAAGTGGCGGAACAGCAAGCGCGAGCAGATGAGCTTCGAGAAGCTTTTCGCAGCCGAATCTTGGTCGCTTCGATCGGCCCGATGACGAACGAAGCCCTCATGCGTTTGGGCGTCGAGGCGGATATCGTTCCCGAGCATCCCAAGATGGGACACCTGGTAAGCGCTTTGGCGGAAGGGGCTGCGCGGGGGCTCGAACGCAAGCGCAGCCGGGACTAGCGCTCTAGTCGGGAGACGCGCTCGCCGATATCTGGGGGCGAGGAGACCTCGATGCATGGCCCCTGGATGTGCAACCGCTAGGCCTTCGGGCGCAGGGGGGCAGAGCGTTGAGGAGGGTCTCGGCTATTGCGGTTTTCGAGGTGGTCCAAGTTCTAACTCGACATAGCCGTGAGTGGACTGCACGAAAGGTGCAAGGGGATGAGTCGCGTTCATGCTTGGTCTCCTTTTGTTAGGATGTTTTGACGGAAGTTGTCGAGGAAGCGCTGGTTCGCCTCTTCGAGCATTCCGGCTCGGGAGAGGTCATCGTGTCCGTGCTTACAGGACACGGCTTAAAAGCAACTGAAAAAATAGTGAGGATGTGAAACTCCTTTCATCGGGAGGGAAGGTTTTGCCGAGGGCGGATTGGGAGATTCCACTCGCTCGCTGAACAACGACATTGTTCGCAATAAATTAGGAGGAACAGGATGCCAGGCACAGTGAGAGTTCTCCTTGTGGGGATCGTATTGGGGCTATGTGCCGCGGTCTACGTCTATAGCCCGTCCACGGCGGCTAGCGGTTCGTTTCACAACGCCGTGGCGAACAGCCCTGCCGCGGGCACGATCTTCTTGTATCCGGAGCGTATTCAATTGGAAGCTGGCTATTTTTTCAACGCGGAATGAGGGATGATGTTTGTTCCGGCAAACCGCTCCGATCCGGCGAGCGCGGTCATCGCCGTCGAGGTGTACCGCTTCAAGGCATCGTCTAAAGCCACGCCGGGGACTCCCCCCATTTTCTTCTTGCACGGGGGACCCAGTTTCGGCGGTTTGGAGAGCTCTCTTGCAGAATTGGGCACTTTTGAAGAGAGATGGCAACCATTTCTGGATGTTTCCGATCTCGTTGTCGTGAGCCAGCGCGGAATCGGGCCATCCAAGCCGACGACGACCATTGACACCACCACGCCACCTGCGCCTGTGGATCAACCGTACGATGATAAAAAGGCGGTTGCAGAATTACAGAAGGTTCTGAAACGGGCAAAGGACTTTTGGATAGGGCAGGGCCTTGACTTGAAGGGCTTCACGGTCGTTGAAGCGGCGGCGGACGTCGATGACGTTCGGAAGGCTTTTGGGTATAAGAAAATAATCATTTGGGGCGGCAGCTTTGGGGCCCATTGGGGCATGACCCACATGCGCGCGAAGCCGGAGATTGTGGAGCGCGCGATTCTCTTCGGCATGGAAGGTCCCGATCATACCTACGATCACCCGGGCCACTTGTGGAAGGTCTACGAGCGAGTGGCTGCGGAAGCTGAAAAAGCACCCGAGTTGAAGAGCTATATCCCCGAAGGGGGGCTGATCCAAGCCCTGGAGAAGGTGATCGCGAAAGCCGAAAAGGAACCGTTCACCGTCAAGGCGGGCTCCCAGGAAGTCTTGTTTGACGGTGACTCCGTCAAACGTCTTGCCACAGGTTTCTCGCGTGGTTTACCCGCGTGGCCAGCAGACGTGATCCAGCTTTCTAAGGGGGATTTTAGCGTCGCGGCGGAAAGGGTTGCCCGTGGGGCGGCGAGTAACAGAAGATCAACCACGACAGCGAGTTACTACATGCTTGATTGCGGCTCCGGCATTACGGCAAAGCGCCTAGCGGAATATGATTCGGATCCTGCCCTAAAGTTCCTAGGCCAAATGAACTGGGACTACACGGCGGGTTGCCCGGTCTGGGACAGTGACCTGGGAGATGAGTTTCGGCAGAATTTCGAAACCGAAATCCCGACGGTCATTGTTCACGGCACTTGGGACACGTCCACTCCGTTCGAGAACGCTACCGAACTGGTGCCCTATTTCAAGAACGGCAAGTTTATCCCCGTGAGCCGGGGGCCTCACGGGGCCATCAGAGCGGCGATGAGGGTGTCCGAGCCATTCCGTAAAGGCATCATGAAGTTTGCGGCAACCGGGGATATGTCCGAATTGCCCGACTCGGTAGACATGCCCCCCAGTTGAGTGGGTTATTCCTGGGCAACCGAGACAACCGAGGAGAGGCGGCAGCTGATTGCTTCGTTCTCTCGGGAAGTCAGTTTGAGCTGCGCTAGTCTCCTGGATCTTTGATTACTATACAAAGTTAGGCTTTTCGCCAGCCCATAATAGTCATAAGATTCATGCACTTAGAAGTGTTTCGGCAAGCTATGCTTTATCTAGTTTGTTCTGATACAGGGGACTAGAGGGCGGCACGTCGCGCCGGGGCTGGCGAGAGGAGTTCAGTGTGTGGGAATGGAGGCCTCAATGAGGTTCATACTATTACTAACAAAACGGATTGGATCCGCCGCGATCCTTCTCCTAGCAGCCTGCCCGCTCTGGGCGGAAAGCGGCGACGCCTCTGCGGATATTTATGTGCCGGGCACTATCGACAGTTTATCGTGGCGCAACATCGGACCTAATCGCGGCGGACGTTCTATTGCCGTTTCCGGCAACCCGAACCGACCTTTCGAGTACTACTTCGGAGCTACCGGAGGAGGCCTGTGGAAGACGTCGGACGGCGGCAACACCTGGCGGCCGGTCACGGATGGCCAGATACGAAGCTCGTCGGTCGGCGCGGTCGCCGTCGCCCCTTCCAACCCGGACGTCGTCTACATGGGGATGGGAGAGGTGCAGCTCCGCGGCAACGTCATGCAGGGCGATGGTGTTCATAAGTCCGTTGATGGAGGTAGGACGTGGACGCATAGCGGGCTCCCGAATTCTCTCGCCATTGGTCGCATCCGGATTCATCCTAAGAATCCAGACCTCGCCTACGCCGCGGTGCTGGGAGACCCCACGGGTCCCAACGAGGATCGCGGAGTCTATCGAACACGAGACGGTGGGCGCACCTGGGACAAAGTGCTGTACAAGAGTGCCAAGACGGGTGCCGTCGACCTGGCTCTCGATCCGAACAATCCCGACGTCTTGTACGCGTCCCTGTGGCAAGTGTATCGGAACGCTTATCAGCTCTGGAGCGGGGGGCCGGAGTCGGGGCTTTGGAAGTCGTCAGACGGCGGTGAGACTTGGACCGAGCTCACCCGGAACCCCGGGCTGCCCGAGGGAACGATCGGCAAAATCGGCGTCGCCGTTTCAGGAGCGGACTCTAAACGTCTCTACGCGATCATCGAGGCCGACGCCGGAGGCCTCTATCGTTCGGATGATGCGGGTGCCACGTGGACCCTCGTCGATAACTCACGGGATCTCTGGCAACGCGCCTTTTATTTCAATCGCGTCACGGCACATCCAAAGGAAGTGGACACCGTCTACGTTCTGAACGCTCAGTTTCTCGAATCGAACGACGGAGGAAAGACGTGGGATTCGATCCGCACTCCCCATGGCGATTATCACGATCTGTGGATCAACCCCGAGAATCCGGAACTGATGGTTTGTGCGAACGACGGCGGAGGCACGGTGACCACCAATCGTGGCAAGAGCTGGACACCGCAAAACTTTCCGACCGCTCAGATGTACCATGTCAATACGACACGGGATTTTCCCTACCACGTCGTGGGCGCCCAACAGGACAACTCAACCGCCGCGGTTTCCAGTCAGCCGGGAGCCTGGTGGGCAAGACCGAAGGGTCCGGCTCAGGGCTCTTTCTACGCCGTGGGCGGAGGCGAGAACGCCTACGTCGCCACCCATCCGGAGAACCCGAACATTTTCTTCGCCGGTGCGACGAACACGTTGACCCGCTTCGACCGGGCTACGGGCGAGGAACGGGATGTCCAGCCCTTTCCCCGGATGTTCATGGGCGAGTCGTCGGACGAGGTGCCGGAGCGGTGGAACTGGGTCTACCCAATCATGATGACACGCAACAAGCATCTCTATGCCGCCTCTCAGCAACTTTGGAGGTCGCTCGATGAAGGGAAGACTTGGGACAAGATCAGCCCGGATCTGACGCGCGCCGATCAGGAGACGATGGGCCCTTCGGGCGGACCTATTGTTCTGGACCAGGACGGCCCGGAAATCTACGCGACCATTTTCGCCGTCGCTCCGTCGGAGGTGGACGCGGATACGATCTGGGTCGGCTCAGACGATGGTCTCGTTCACGTCACCCGCAACGGCGGGGCCGATTGGATCAACGTCACGCCACCTGACATGGCTGCCAACACGCGGGTCAGCCTGATCGAAGCCTCGCCGCACGACGCTGCAACCGCCTTTGTCGCGGCCAAGCGCAACCAGATGGGAGATCGGGCTCCTCACATCTGGAAGACGCGCGACTCCGGGAAGACCTGGAAGCGGATCGTCAATGGAATCCGAGCGGACGATTTTGTTCACGCCATTCGGGAAGACCCTCAACGAGCCGGACTGCTCTACGCCGGGACCGAACATGGCGTGTACGTTTCCTTCGACGAAGGGGATCACTGGAAGTCGCTTTCCCTAAACTTGCCCGATGTTCAAGTACCGGATCTCGTCGTGGAGGGCCGTGATCTCGTCATCGCAACGCATGGGCGTTCTTTTTACGTGTTGGATGACCTCTCACCGCTCAGGCAAATGGCCCCTGGCCAATCCACTCCTGCCGTTCACCTCTTCAAGCCGTCCGACGCCGTCCGCCGTGTCTACACCGCTAACATCGATTTCTATCTGGAATCCGTGACGGACCCCATTCGTCTGGAGGTTCTCGACGGCAAAGGAGCTTTGGTGCGTGAGCTCCGTGTCAGAGGAGCCGGCTCCAGAAATCAACCCTCGGCGAGACAGGGCCGTGGGAGACAACGTGGCGGAGGCTCGGGAGTGAAGGCCGGGCTCAATCGGTTACGTTGGGATCTCCGTTGTCCCGGCGCCACGGTCTTCGAAGGCATGATTCTCGAAAGCTCAAACCCAAGCAACGGTCCATGGGCCCCGCCGGGACAGTACGCGGTCAAGCTCACGGTGGGCGATCAAAGCTGGACCCAACCGCTCACCGTTCTCAAAGACCCGCGCCTTGGTCAGGTTACGCAGCAAGATCTGGAGGAGCAGTTCACTTTGGCAATGAAACTTCGAGACCGAGTCAGCGCCGCTAACGAGGCCGTTATCTTGATTCGCAAGTTGAAGACTCAGATGGATGACGACCGAATTACCGGTGAGCCGGAGCTCCAGAAGCCGCTCGCCGAGCTAAAGAACCGTTTGAGCCTTGTGGAAGCCCAGCTCTACCAGGTGAAGAATCAGAGTTCGAAGGACAAAATTGCCTTCCCGATCCAGCTCAACGACCGGCTTGCCGGGCTGTTTGCGCTCGTGCAGGAGGCGGACGGTGCTCCGAACCGGGCTCACTACGAGGTCTTTGAGCAACTTTCATCGGAGCTCGATGGACACTTGGCCGAGTTGGACCAGCTCCTTGAAAACGACCTCGCGGCAGTCAACAAGCGGCTGTCTAAAAAACGTCTTCGTCTGATCACAAAATAGGTTGCGTTACGAAAATCTGATGTACGCGTTCCTCGAGGGGGGCTGAGAGTTCCCCCTCGAGGTGGACCGTTAAGCGAGTAAACGAAAGCCTAGCCATGAAGATTTCGAATTGGAGGATCAAGCCCGGTAAGTTTTTTGGTCCTCCTGACCTTTCTGTGGATCCCGATTAGTGGCGCAGGCCATCGCGCCTCCAGCAGACCACGGTGCTCACCGGCGTCAAAGCTGCCCTCGCTTCGCTCGACCGCTGCGCCGGCCTTATTCTCCCCTTGCGATTATGCGGACCTTGTACGTAGAGAGCGCCGCTCGGTATGTGCACAACCTGCCATGGAGACGAGGTCGCGATTTAGCCCGAGCTGGAAGAGCTCATCGCCGAGTCCCACCCGGACGACGAGGCGACCGGTTTCGAAGTCGGCGACCTCCGAGGCTGGATGTGGGCCGAAGTGCCTCGCGAGTGCCTTGGTGCACAACTCGCGATCTCGGTCCACAATTGTCCTTTACTCACGGATTCGAGGTTCCCCATGAGCATTTTCAAACGCACTCAGCGGAAGTATGTGAAGAAGGCCTATCGCGTGAGGAATTGGCGTGAATATGAGGCGGGTCTACGCAACCGTGGGAGCCTGACCGTCTGGATCTCGCTCACCGCCGGCAAGCTTGTGAACTGGGACGCGCCCCGGCCGAGGAGGAGGAAACCGGGCCGTCAACGCAAGTACTCGAACCACGCCATCGAGACGGCTGTCACCCTGGGCATGGTGTTTCATCTGTCATCTAGGCAGAGCGAGGGATTGCTGCGATCGTTGTTCGCTCTGATGAAGCTAGACAATGATGTGCCCGATCACACCACGATCTCGAGGCGCAAGGCGAAGCTGGGTAAGGTCCCCTTCTACCAAGACAAGCAGAAGACGCCGTTGCACATCTTGATCGACAGCAGCGGTCTCGCTGTCCACGCCGGCCAGCTGCGCAGAGCACCAAAGAGCAGGGACTATCGCAAGCTCCATCTGTGTGTCGACGAGCAGAGTGGCGAAGTCGTCGCCGGCGAGCTGACGAGCAAAAGAGCCCGCGATTCATCGCGGGTTGCATCGCTTGTCGGACAGATCGACAGTCCCATCTCATCTGCCAGAGCTGACACCGCATACGACGCCGGCGGCGTCTATGTGCCTTGGTGCACAACTCGCGATCTCGGTCCACAATTGTCCTTTACTCACGGATTCGAGGTTCCCCATGAGCATTTTCAAACGCACTCAGCGGAAGTATGTGAAGAAGGCCTATCGCGTGAGGAATTGGCGTGAATATGAGGCGGGTCTACGCAACGGCGGGAGCCTGACCGCCTGGATCTCGCTCACCGCCGGCAAGCTTGTGAACTGGGACGCGCCCCGGCCGAGGAGGAGGAAACCGGGCCGTCAACGCAAGTACTCGAACCACGCCATCGAGACGGCTGTCACCCTGGGCATGGTGTTTCATCTGTCATCTAGGCAGAGCGAGGGATTGCTGCGGTCGTTGTTCGCTCTGATGAAGCTAGACAATGATGTGCCCGATCACACCACGATCTCGAGGCGCAAGGCGAAGCTGGGTAAGGTCCCCTTCTACCAAGACAAGCAGAAGACGCCGTTGCACATCTTGATCGACAGCAGCGGTCTCGCTGTCCACGCCGGCCAGCTGCGCAGAGCACCAAAGAGCAGGGACTATCGCAAGCTCCATCTGTGTGTCGACGAGCAGAGTGGCGAAGTCGTCGCCGGCGAGCTGACGAGCAAAAGAGCCCGCGATTCATCGCGGGTTGCATCGCTTGTCGGACAGATCGACAGTCCCATCTCATCGGCCAGAGCTGACACCGCATACGACGCCGGCGGTGTCTATGAGGCAATCGAGAATCACAGCGCTCATCGCTCGCCGAGGGTGTTGATACCGCCGCGCAAGGGCGCCCAGCTCGCATCGGGGCCGGCGAGCAGCCGACAGCGCAATCGCAACATTGCAGCACAAGCTCGGCTCGGCAAACGAAAGTGGCACACAGAATCGGGCTACAGCAAACGGAGCAAAGTCGAGACAACGTTCCATCGCTACAAGGCTATCGTGGGCTCAGCGATGCGAGCGAGAGGGTTGGCGGCACAGAGAGTCGAGGCAAGGATCGGGTGCAAGATTCTCAACACGATGACGGCGCTCGGGATGCCTGATAGCGAGATGATCGGATGATGGGAGTCGGGGCCAAGCGAGCTCTCGGCCTCTATCGGAGTTGTGCACCAAGGCAGCGCATCGTTGCCGAAGACAACGCCCTCAATCCGGCTCTCGTAGAAAAAGACTGCTGGGTCACGCATGCGTTGTGGGCTCTCGAGCACACGGGACTCGAGATCTGGTTCAAAGGAGGGACCTCTCTGTCCAAAGGCTTCGAGCTCATCCAGCGGTTCTCGGAAGACTTGGACCTCAAAGTGGAGGGTGGATCGAGCGGTGCGCCCGCCGTCAAGAACTGGTCGAGCCTGAACAAGGGACCGGTGGCCTCTCGACGAACTTTCTTCGAGACCCTCGAGGAACTGATCGTCATCCCTGGGGCCTCGGTGAAGCTCGACCGAGCCCGGATCGACAAGTACGCTCGCTCGGCCGACTATCGAGTCCTCTATAGTGCAGCGTTCGCAAATGGACTTCCGGCGGTAATGAGCCCCTTCGTGAAACTGGAAATCGGTAGCGCCCGCGTTACACCTTTTCTCGAGCGGAGCATAAGTTCCTTCGTTCACGATTGGCTGCATGCGAGAGGGCAGTTGACAGACTACACGGACAATCGATCGGCCGCCCTGCGATGTGTTCACCCCCTGGTCTCGTTGGTCGAGAAGATCGATGCCATCGTGCGTCGATCTGCGCGCGGGTCCAGCCCCGCGACATTCGTCCGTCACTACGAGGATGCCGCCAATATCATTTTCGCAGAACAGGAGCTGCCACCGCTCGAACGGGAGCTTGCCGACCTGATCGAAGACATGCTTGCCGAGCGAAGCATTGCGTCCTTTCCCAGTGCCGATGATCTCGCTTTTTCGTTGGACGCTCCGAACCGGCGCGATGAGCTCGAGAAGGCCTACGAGGCAACAGCGCCCACGTATTGGGGCCGCCGAATATCACTGCAGGATTCGTGCGAGCTCATCCGCGAATGGCTCGCGCAGCGTTCACGGTAGTCTATTCCGTGGGCACGCGCGCTTCGAGCTCTTCGAACCAGTTCAAGACCACGCGAATCTCCCGGCGCTCCGGTCTCGCACTGAAAACCTGCGCGAATTGCTACCATCGGGCGAGACATCGTAGTATCGAGTCCAACCGCGAGTGACAGCCCCGCGGTGTCCAACGAGTTGGTGGGGCTTTCCGACGGCGGGCGCCTCGAACGACGTTGTGGCATTCTCCGACCGTCTCCGGCGTCGTCAGCGCGACGGGCTCGCCGCCCGCGGCGGGAACCCGCATGAGTCACACCACGCCCGACTCGGCGAGCTTCAGAACTTGAAGCTGTCCAAGAAAATCGTCATGCGCGTATGGAGCGAACGTCCACAGCGGCTACGAAGTCGCGTCCTGGTGCGCTTCGACAAGACCACATGGCATCGGGATCCGGCCACGATGCAGGAGCTCGCACCCACGACGGGGGAGGCCGACGTCGATCAGGCGGCTCGCGAGTTTCTGGACACGCTTCCCGGGTCGGACTTCGTGCTACCACCCGAGCGTTTGGAGTCGCAACGGCTCATCCACACGAAGGTTATTCGTGTCGACGGCGGCGGCCTCACGACGCCGGGAGGCACCCTCTTAATCCATGCGCCTGTCGATGAGCTGCGGCTCGACACCGCCGCTGTGGTACTACCGCCGCCGCGAACGCCGGTGCGCGTTTACGGCGTTCTGCACGAAGTGAACCATCAGCGTGCACAGGAAGGACCATCGCCTGCGTCCATGCTCGAGGCGTCTTTGCAGGTCCCCGAGAATCTGGACCCGCGTTTTCAAGCTCTCGCGAACGAGCTGGCGCGTGACACGGTCGACGACGAGGGCAGAGCCCGTCGCGTCGTCGCTCACCTTAGGGAGACCTACGAATACTCGCTCGACGTCGGAGACATCGACCGCAGCGACCCCCTCGCTGATTTCCTTTTCGAGAAAAAAGAAGGTTGGTGCGAGTACTTCGCGGGCTCGGCAGCCATTCTGTTGCGACTTCAGGGTATTCCCACGCGTTACCTGCGTGGCTTCAACGTCATCGGCTCTCAGAAAAAAGGCGATCACTACGTGGTGCGCGAGTGGGACCGTCACGCGTGGATCGAAGCCTACATCGACGGCAAAGGCTGGCTCGAGTACGATCCGACACCGGCCGCCGAGTACGAGAACCTGCATGCTGGTTTGAACGACAACATCGTGACCGATGCGCTCGAGTGGCTGCGCGCGAGCGTCGCAAGTCTTTACGTAGAGCTGCTTGCGCGCTACGCTACTTCGAAACGTCGCGTCTTGCGCGGCCACTGGTCGGGGACTACTCCTCGTCATCGCGTGGACCCTGAATCGACTAGTTCGCTTTGTGCGCACCCTGCCGGGAAGCCAGAGCTCGGCAAAGAGGGCCACACCTTCCGCGCTCGAGCAGCTCGTTCACGAGCTCGACGTCGAGCTCGATCGCCTCGGATGCGCCCGTCCGACGAATCGAGCGCCCCTCGAGCATTGGTCGAGCCTGCCGTCCGACACCGTGCCGCGAACCCTTCGTGACACAGGGTTGAGCATCATCCTCACGTATTACCGGAACCGGTTCGGGGGTGAGGCTCTTGCCGACGGAGATCTAGAGCGACTTCGAAGAGAGCTTGCTCACTCGGTCACGAGGTCTTCGGACTGAACGAGGGCTAACACCGCGCGCGTGGACTCGTAGCGCTCGGCCGGCTCTTTGGACAGACACTGCATCACTAGAGCTTCGAGGTAAGCCGGTAGCCCAGACCGCTCGTTGGCGATGGGTGCGGTGATTCGAGATGGTGTTCGACGAGGTTTCCGGTCGTGAACGGTGCGCGTCCTGTCAGGAGCTCGTACAGCGTTGCGCCGAGCGAATAAATATCGGTCCGCGCGTCAGTCGGCTCTCCGCAGGCCTGCTCCAGTGCGATGTAGTTGAGCGTGCCGCCGACGCACCCGCCGCCGTCGTCGCCGCTCCGTGCGAGACCGAAGTCCACGATCTTCACCCATCCTGTCAGGCCAAGCGCTCTTGGTTGTTTGCCGAAAAGCTCAGAGAAGAGATCCTGGCACCGGTGCTCAGCCTTCTCTCCCAGACAGCCTTCGAAGCCATCAACAAGAGTTTCCAGAAACTTCTCGATCGCAAAGACGTCCGACCCGGCTCGGTGTCTTCGATTCAAACCTTTGGTTCCTTCAGCGCGAATTGGCACCCCCACATCCATTGTCTGGTCATGGAGGGGGTTTTCGCCCCGCAGGGGGAGTTTCTGCCCTTGCCCAAGCCGGCCAACTCTATCCTCAAAGATATCGAAGAGCGCTTCCGACCCCTTTTGCTCGAGCGACTACACCGCGCGGAGCGTCTCTCCGAGGAGTTCATGAACCGGTTGCTGCAATGGAATCCTTCGGGGTTTTCGGTCTATGCGGAGCAGCTCGTCTGGGACGACGAGCCGCAGCGGCTGGAAAAACTCGCCCGCTACGTCACCCGCGCTCCCGTTCGAGTTGACGGGGTGAGCCAAACCCAGGATAGCCGCGTCTTGCTCACCACACCCCCTGATCCGCTTACCGGAGAAACGCTCCTCTTTCTCGACTCTCTTGATTGGGTTCATGCCATCTGCCAGCAGATCCCTGACCGCGACCAACACTTGACCAGGTTCTACGGTGCCTATGCGAACCGAATCCGAAAAGCGCTCTTCGAAGACGCGTCACCAGACGCTCCCGGGCGCCGAAGTTAAAACAAACGGATGCCTGAACTCATCGAGCGCTGGAGCAACGCAGCCTGAGCTGCTAGAGTCATGAGTAACGAACCCGTCCGGAGGGAGTAATTGTCAAGAGTTGTGGATCAGAACTTGGCGTCTCCCGCCCCGAACGGCGTCACGCTGTCGCCTTCCTCCCGGTGAAGGAGGCCGTGGGATCAGGATCTCAGGCCGCTCGAGATCTCGGCGTGGCACGTTTTCTGGTGGAAGGTGTCATGATCGCCGCTAGCCATCGAGGGGGTAGTGGACCCCTTGAGAAAACCGCGAATCTCTGGCAGTATTCTCGTATCCTGGTGCTGAAGAGGGTCACTCGCGTCACGAGGTGGCGGTTATCTGGGAAATCCCGGTCAATAACTTCCCGAAGGAGGCACGGCCATGAAGACGACACGGATCCTCGTCACGGGCGCGGCCGGGTGACGGCGATCCCCGGGGCGGTCAACAAGGTGCTCGCCTTCCTCGGCGAACTGCCGCCCCGGCGAATCGCGCAGGCGGTGTTCGGCGCGCTTTCACGAAGCGCACCGCCCGCGAGCGGGGATGGGAACGGGCAAACCGCTGGGCGGACCCAACGATGAACATTTTCCCAACGTACACGGTCGGCGCCATTTATGCGGTTGGAATCGTGCAGCCTATGCTTATCTGGCTGGCGCTCTCACCCGCTGTATCCAGGTTGGGTTCGACACCCGTGTTCAAGAACCTCACGCGCATCGGGCTTGCGTTGTTCTTTGCGGCCTGGTTCGGCCTCATCTACCTGCTCTGCCAGAGCGACACGTTGGCGCTGACAGAAGCGGGGGGTCGTGAACGAGCGCTGGTCGCGCTCTTCACTCCTGCAGTCGTCGGCCTACTTCTGCTCGGCTCAGCCACCATCCGCAATATTCTAGACCAGATACCTCAGCATCAGCTCATCGCGATCCAAGGGCTGCGGTTGCTCGGCTTCGTCTTCTTGGTGTTCACCGATATGGGCTTCGTGTCACCCACGTTTGGCGTCACCGCCGGAATTGGCGATGTGCTCGTCGGAATATTTGCACTCTACGCCGCCTACTCGCTGTTGCGTGGCAGGCGGAGCGGACGATCAATCGCGATCGCTGCAAACGTCTTCGGCCTGCTGGACGCTTCGACGGCGCTCACGTTAGGCTTTTTTGTCGTGCCGGCCGACTCGGTCGCGCCTCATATTGCAAGGCACTTCATGTTCGTCCCGGCATATCTTGTATCCATGTTCTTGGTCGCCCACATCTATTCGCTCCGGGGTCTCGTTCTCGGCGTCGGGGAAGCGCAACCCGCACGGATGCCAGGCGCCGCTGCGCACACGCCACAAGAGAGTCCCGAATCGAAGCAGAGCCCTTAGGAAACGGGCACCTCCGGCGGTCGAGGGTTTTTCGAATGGTGATTTCGCCAGCTGAAGGCTCGTCCTAACTGAGCACGACGCGAATGTCGCAACTCAAGGACAAATATGAATCGCTTCGACCCCTGATCGTATGGCTGGGACTAACGGAGCTAGTGTGGATCGCGTACTGGCTTCTTCGAACCGGCGACGGGACTCCTGGTTATACAACCACGGTCGTCGCGTGGATTGTGGCGATGCTGGGGTGGCTACTGCTGGTGATCTACGCCGGCCGTCGCGGTTTCTTCCTCACGCACACGCAATGGCTATCCAACCTCGTGGGGGTCGTCATCGTGGTGGCGTTCGCCACGGCAGTGTTCGTAGCCATTCCGTCCGCGAGGGAAGGAGTTGCTCGTGCCGCAGCCGCGACGACCGACGGCGAGCTGGCCTCGATCCACATTCTTCGCCTGCTCGCCATCGGAACGTTCATCAAGTACCTGCAGCGGCAGCTGCCGCTGCACTTCGTGATCTTGGGGGCCCTGCCGGACTTCCTATTTGCCGTAAGCGCCGTCGTCGTCACCTTCTTGGCGGGGAATGGTTTCCTGGGGCAGGAATTCCTCTTCGCCTGGCATTGGATTGGCTTCTCGCTATTCCTGGGTGCTGGTATCGCGATGTTTCTTTCCGTGCCTTCACGATTTCGCATTTACCACAGCGATATCGACGCTTCAATCGTCTTCAGGTTTCCCATGCTCCTGGCTCCGAACTTCACCGTCCCTTTGTTCATGCTGGCCCATGCCTTTGCCCTCGTGAAGCTGATCGAGTGAGGCTGGCGTCTAGCTGATGGATGAGCCCGCGATTCGGGAGGGAGAGTGGAGACGAGACGCTGGCATCTTTTCCGGCGAAAGGCGCCACGCTGCGATCAGCCGGACTTCGCTCTGATCACAGGCGGCCTCCTTCTGGTCGCGGTCGTTCCGTTCCACGGCGCTCCCGTCCTTGAACTGAACTCCCGCACGAACCAGCGGCAGCAGGTGCGCTCCGTCCAGCTTGCGCCAGCGCTGCTGAGCCATAGCCAGGAGCTTGAACGCCATCATCAACCCCTTGGTCGGGTTGCCTGCCCCCTTGGTCACACGCTGGCGTAGCCGTACAGTCGCAAACGCCGACTCGATCGGGTTCGTCGTGCGAAGGTGCTTCCAGTGCTCCGCCGGGAACTCGAAGAAGCTCAGCAGTCGCGCACGGTCCTTCTCAAGGCACTCGACCGCCTTCTCGTACTTCGGCGAGAACTCGTCGACGAAGGCGTCGAACGACTCCTCCGCATCGTTCGTCGTCGCGGCATAGAGGATCTCGCGTAGCGCACGCCTCGCCTTTGGCTGCAGTCGTTTCGGCAGCTTGTCGAGCACGTTCGCCGTCTTGTGGCACCAGTCCAACTGCTCCTCAGTCTCGGGCCACACATCGCGAAGCGCCCTCCAGAAACCCAGAGCCCCATCCCCAATCGCCAGGAGCCTGCATGCCGCGGCGCTTTAGGTCCCGCAGCACCGACTGCCAGCTCTCCGTGCTCTCGCGGTAGCCATCGACCACCGTCAGCAGCTCCTTGGTCCCATCCTGCCGGGCTCCCAGCAGCACCAGCGTGCACAGCCGATCGTCCTCGAGACGGATGTTGAAGTGCACACCATCGGCCCACACGTACACGTAGTCACGGTTTCTCGACTCTCTTGATTGGGTTCATGCCATCTGCCAGCAGATTATCCCGGGAGGAGTAGCTTCGAAGTCATTCCGGGACATCTGATACCCACGAAGGAGTCCGATGCGGACGATTCCTGACCGCGGCCAACACTTGACCAGGTTCTACGGTGCCTATGCGAACCGAATCCGAAAAGCGCTCTTCGAAGACGCGTCACCAGACGCTCCATCAAGCCCATCCAGCTCACCGCCTCCCTCAGAGACTGACCCAGCTTCCGCCGGCGCCCCGGCGAGTCGGGCTTGCTGGGCCCGTCTCATCCGAAAAGTCTTTGAAGTAGACCCGCTGATTTGCGCTCGATGCGGCGGGGAAATGAAAGTCATCGCCGTTCTCACCGAGCCCAAGGTCGTGGACAGAATCGTTCGACACCTTCAGGAAAAGGCCGAATCAGAGCGCGCTCCGCCTGGAGCCGCCCCGCAATCCCATCTGAGCTCCGAGGAGTCTGTTCCAGCGCGCTAGCCAAGCTAGCGTAGCTAGAAGCGCCGCAAACCTCTAGCCCCCGTGCGCCTTCCGCCCCAGTTACCACCCCACAAAGTCCCTGACCGAGATTCTCGGCACGCCGTTTCGCCGAAGAACCTGGCCGGGCATCCGATCCAGGTCGTTCGAGCCTACTCCGGATCCCGATTGAACCTCTGCTCGGGGGCCGATACAATCTCCTACAGGTTAAAGCCATCGAGAAGCCTGCGCAATTCGAGATCCGCTTGCTGATACTCCATGACCGAAGCTTGGGAATTTCGAGCCTCGGTTGATCCAGTCATCCAAAAGGACTTCTTCGCCATGGACTTCTGCGGCACGCCCGATGGCACGAATGAAATTGTCCTCTGCCTGTGCATAGGCAAATCCGAAAGCGGCGGCGGCATCGGTCGGGCCGTACACATGGGCCACGCCGAAATCGTCGCGGTAGACGGTGACGGTTCGGGCGATCGACTCCAGCAGTTCGATGTCTTCGCTCTAGCGCGACGAGGTACCGCCGGCGCAGGTGAGACAAACAGCAGCCGACACCAGAAGGACTTCTCTCTTCGACAACATGGCTTACCTCCGACGTCCGACGTCCAATCTTCGAAGACCTTGTAACAGGAACAAGAAAACCAAAAACAGAGCTTATTCATTAGAATGACGTTTTACTTCGGTCTAAGGAGTCGATCCGAACCATGGACCTCATCGCGACGATATCGGCCTGGATCTGGGGAACCCCCATGCTCGTCATTCTGGTTGGTGGGGGGCTCTGGCTCACCATCCGCCTGGACTTTTTTACCATCCGATATCTCCCCTTCATCGTGAAGGAGACCTTCGGGAAGATATTCGCCAAGCCCCAGGGTGAAGGGACCATCACGCCATTTCAAGCCGCCTGTTCCGCACTTGCCTCCACCATCGGTGGTTCCAACATCGTCGGCGTTCCCGTGGCGATTGCCTTCGGTGGACCGGGAGCGGTGTTTTGGATGTGGGTCACCGCCATCATCGGCTCGGCCACAAAGTTCTCCGAGGTGACGCTGGGCATCGAGTATCGAGAGAAAAACGAAGAGGGCCATTTCGTCGGTGGTCCCATGTACTACCTCAGAAAAGGACTGCGCTTTCGCTTCTTGGGGACGATCTATGCCTTCTTTCTCATGGTCGAGCTCATTCCCTCCATTTCGACTCAAACCGTCAGTGTGGCTCAAACCGCGGCGAGCATCGGGATCCCCAACCTGGCGACCGGCATCACCATGACCTTCATCGTGGGATTGGTGGTGATTGGCGGGATCAAAAGAATCGCGCAGGTGGCGGAGCGATTGGTTCCCTTCATGGCCCTCTTGTATTTCCTGGCCGCTCTGGTCATTGTTTTCATCAATATCACCAAGCTGCCGGGTGTCATCCTTATGATATTCGAGCACGCTTTCACCCCCATGGCGGCGACGGGTGGATTTGCGGGCTCGGCTCTTCCCGCGACCGTGAGGTGGGGTGTGGCGCGAGGGTGCTATTCCAACGAGGCGGGCATGGGCACGGCTTCCATCGCTCACGCCGCCGCGGTCACGGATCATCCCGCCCGCCAGGCTTTGTGGGGAGTTTTTGAAGTCATCGTCGACACGGTCATCTTGTGCACCACGACCGCTTTCGTCGTGCTCGTCACCGACGTTTGGAGGCAGGTGCCGGCTGCTCAGGCGGCTTCCATGCCTGCGAAGGCGTTCCAGCAGTACTTGGGTCAGAGCCTCGGAGGCGGTGCGGTAACCATCTGCTTGTTTCTGTTCGTCATCTCCACAATCATCGTGGTCACTTATTACGGGGAAAAGCAGGCGGAGTATCTCTTTGGCACCCGGTTTTCCATATTTATGAGATTCGTTTATCTGGGGGCTATCTTGGTGGGATCCGTCATGAATCTGGAGCTTCTGTATCAATTCCTCGACATCTTCTTGGCCACTATCGTGATTCCCAACGTCATCGGCCTCGTGCTCATGTCGGGGCGAGTCAAAAAGGTCAAGGACGATTTTCTGGGTAGATTGGCCTGAGTTTAGCTGCTTCGGTGGATGCTCATGACCCGTCCCCGTCTGGTCAAAATACTCGAATGCCCAGTGGGTCAGCACGTTCGAAGCGCCTCCATCGCTCGCAGCCGTTTGAAACCGACGCCCTGGTCGGGTACCTACTCCAGTTCCGGGAGGAGACACGATGAACTGGAAGACAATGCTGGCCTACATCACGGGATCGGTTGATCAGGAGTTGCTCCTGCGGAACGAGTACCTTGTGGCCGAGAATGGAATTCTGCGAAGTCAGATTCAGGGTCGTTTGCGCCTGACCGATCGCCTGGCGCTGGGTGAAATCAGCCAAGGACGAGTGTCTCTCGAAACTCATGCTATTCGGTGAGAGGTTGCTTCGCCTGGCGCTGAAGGTGCGTATTCCGGGGCATCGTGAACGCAGATTCCAGCCGAAGGTGAACATCCATTCCAAAGCATCGTGAACACGGATTCCGGGGATCGTGAACATCGATTCCGGGGAAGGTGAACACGGATTCCAGGCAACGTGAACGCCGGTTCCGGCATCGCGAACGCTCATCGATAGCACGTTTCAAGGCAACTCTAGGTCGTACCCGGAAGGAGGACGATCTAGGAAATGGCAGCTAAGAGGGTATCGATGAGAAAAATACGAGAGGTTCTAAGGTTAAAGTACGAGCTGGGTTTTACTCACCGCATGATCGCAAAGGCACTTCGCGTGGCGGTTGGAACGGTGAGTGAGTACCTGGCCAAGGCGAAGAAGGGTGGTCTGAGCTGGCCGCTCCCGGAGGAGCTGAGCGAAGGGGAGCTGGAGGCAGGGCTGTTTCCGCCGCCGGGCTCGTCTGGCGCACGGCCGGGTCTGGACTATGCCCACATCCACGAGGAGCTGAGGCGTCACCGAGAGCTGACGTTGCTGCAGCTGTGGGTGGAGTACGCGGAGAATAAGCCGGGAGCGTACGGCTACAGCCGTTATTGCGAGCTGTACGGTCAATGGAGCTGTTCGTCGGGACGTTGGGCGCGAGCAGTTACACCTACGTCGAAGCGACACTGAACCAGTCGCTGGAATCGTGGGCGAAGGCCCATAAGGGGATGTCGGATTACTTCGGTGGCAGTACGGAGATCTGGGTTCCGGACAACTTGAAGAGCGGCGTGGATTTGGTGGACCGTTACGAGCCAGGGATCAACCGGACGTACGAAGAGCTGGCGACGCATTACGGTGCGGTTGTGGTCCCGGCTCGGGTGTTCAAGCCGAAAGACAAAGCGAAGGTGGAGTCGGCAGTGCAGGTGGCGCAGCGCTGGATCCTGGCGGTGCTTCGTCATCGCACGTTCTTCAGCCTGGCGGAACTGAACGAAGCCATCTGGGAGAAGTTAGAGGTCCTGAATGCGCGTCCGATGCAGAAGCTCGGTGTGAGTCGGCGGGAGTTGTACGAAAGGCTAGACCGGCCCGTACTGAAACCGCTACCGCAGGAGAGCTACGAGTTATCGACGTGGAAGCGGTGCAGAGTGAACATCGACTACCACGTGGAGGTGGAGAACAACTTGTACAGCGTTCCCTATCAGCTCATTCACGAGAAAGTCGAGGCACGGGTGACTGCCTCGGTGGTGGAGGTCCTGTTCAAGGGAAAGCGCGTCGCGTCGCATCCCCGCAAGAAAGGAAAGGGGCACTACTCCACGAACCCGGAGCATATGCCACGTTCGCATCGGGAGCACCTGGAGTGGACGCCGTCGCGGCTGCTCCACTGGGCGGAGCAGTCAGGTCGCGCCACGGGAAGGCTGGTTGCGGGGATTCTAGAGAGTCGGCCTCACCCGGAGCAGGGATTTCGCTCTTGCCTGGGAGTCATGCGACTAGGCAGCCGCTGGGGCAGTGAGCGTCTCGAGGCCGCTTGCGCACGAGCGGAAGCTTTGAGCTCTTACAGCTATCGCACGGTGAAAAACATTCTCTCGGCTGGTCTGGATCGTGTGGTGCTCGAATCGGACGCCGAAGCGAAACCGCGAGAGGAGCACGAGAACATCCGAGGCGCGGATCACTACGAAGGAGGAGAGTCCCGATGCTGACACCCGAAACGATAGAAAAGATGAACGCCATGAAGTTGTTCGGCTTGGTGTCCGCGTTCGAAACCCAGTTGAGCTCGAGCGAATACAAGGAGCTGAGCTTCGAGGAACGTGTGGGACTCCTGGTCGATGCCGAGTGGACCGCCCGCGAACAGCGTAAGCTTTCTCGACGACTGCGAGCGGCAAAGCTCCGCTATCCGGCATGTTTGGAGAACGTGAACTTCCAAGCGCCTCGAGGCTTAAACCGCGAACAGATCTTGAGCCTGGGCAACTGCCGCTTTGTCGGTGAGCGCCATAACCTGCTCATCACCGGCCCGACGGGGATTGGCAAATCGTTCTTGGCTTGCGCCTTCGTGGAGCGGGCCTGTCGTCGCGGCTTCACCGGATGCTACGTGCGAGCACCGCGCTTGCTCCACGAGCTCGCGGTCGCTCGTGGTGATGGTTCCTACGCCCGGCTTTTGACGAAACTCGCCAAGCTGGACTTACTGGCTATCGATGATTGGCTGCTTCACCCGCTGAAAGAATCGGAGAGACGGGATCTAATGGAGGTCATCGAAGACCGCGCCGAGCGTGGCTCCACACTCATCGCGACCCAGATTCCGCTCAAGCAGTGGCACGAAGCGATTGGCGACCCAAACCAGGCAGACGCTATCTGCGATCGCATTCTCCACAGCGCGCACCGCATCACTCTCAAAGGAGCTTCTCTGAGAAAGACCAAGGCTGCGCCAAAGGCATTTGACAACGCCGATGCATGAGCGAGCGAGGGACCACAGCGTCGATGCGATAAAAACGGGTGAAACCGCCAAACCCGGGGTACCAGACGATGCGGCGCCAAAACGACGCGCGAGAATGCCTCAGGAAGCGTCTTCTCGAGCCAGGCCATACCCCAGCAACCCCCCGAAACCAGCCCCACATCGCCCGGGGTTCGGCCGCGGCAGGTCGCTGCCTACGGGAGCGGGAAGGTCGCTTCGCGTCTTTCCTTACGCCCGCTCCCTCCGGCACCGACCTGCCGCCCCTTGCTACACAACACGCAGGTAAGATAGGTTCACGTTTTCAATCAGTGGGAAGGAGGTCACCCAACACTTCATCGCTTCGATGAGCGTTCGGCTTCACCGGATTCGCTGTTCAGCTTGCTCTGGATTCGGCGTTCACGATGGCTGGAATACGCACGGAAGGAGTACGTCACCCACCATCACCACGAGAGGAATCATCAAGGAAAGGGCAATTTAGTGTTATTCCCGGCCAGCGAAAAAGGATGTCGGGCCGAGAGCGCGATTCGATGTCGGGAGCGGCTCGGCGGGCTGCTCCGTTTCTACCATTGCGAAGCCGCATGAGTTTTTTGACCACACGGGAAGTTATTGTCGCTCACGCGGTTGTCACTCTACCCCGATTCGCCATCAGGGTTATATTGACACCATGCAATCTCGTACAGCCCTCACCTTCGCAACGTTCGTCCTGGCCGCCACGCCGCTCGCGGCCCAAAAGCTCGACCGCACGCGCTTGGGTGACTTGGCCGAAGCTCAAGTCGAGCCGGCGCTACGGAACTTTCGAGAGTATTTGAGCCTTCCCAACGACGCACATTTTCCCGAAGACATCCGGAAGGTGTTGGATTGGATGGAAGCCGCGCTGAACGCGCGCGGATTCGAGACGAGCGAGCTCGATACCGGCGGCATCCCTCTGCTCTTGGCCGAGCGCACGTTCGACGGCGCAGACCGCACCGTGCTCATCTACCTGCAAGCCGACGGGCAGCCGGTCGACCCTTCGGCATGGGAACAGGAGAACCCGTACGTCCCCGTTTTGAAACAGGAGTTCGCTGACGGTGAACGGCGCGCCATCGAGTGGAACCGACTCGAAAGCGCCCAACGCGATAACGACTGGCGCATCTTCGCCCGCTCCGCCTCCGACTCCAAGGGACCGAACGTGCAGTTCCTCGCGGCCCTCGATGCGATGGAGGCCGGAGACGTCACCCCCGACTTCAATATCAAGGTCATCGTCGACGCCGAAGAGGAGCTGGGATCGCCGCACCTTCCTCCCGCGGTCGAGCGTTACCGGGACGCGCTCGCGGCCGACATGCTGCTCATTCTGGACGGACCTCCGCACATCTCCGGCCGCCCGACGTTGAAGTTCGGCGCTCGCGGCATCGCCGCGTTCACCCTGACGGTGTTCGGACCGCGCGTTCCCGTCCACAGCGGTCACTACGGAAATTACGCGCCCAACCCGGCGCTCGGCCTCGCCGAAATCCTCGCTTCGATGAAAGACGAGCATGGGCGCGTGACCATCGACGGTTTCTACGACGGCGTCGAGCTCGGCGATGACACCAAGGCAATCCTGGAGGCGGTGCCCGACGACGAGGATTTCATCCACGATTGGCTCGGGATCGCGTCCCCAGACCAAGTCGGTGGCAGCTTGCAAGAGGCCGTCCAATATCCGTCGCTCAACATCCGCGGCATGTCGTCGGGTTGGGTCGGCGACGAGCGCCGAACGATCATACCTGCCACCGCCGTCGCGGAAGTCGATGTGCGTCTCGTCGTCGAGAGCAATCCCGAACGACTCCTGAACCTGATCCGTCGTCACATCGAAGCGCAGGGTTTCTATGTGATCGATCGCCCACCGACGGAAGACGAGCGTACGACGCACGTGAAGATCGCCTCGTTCACGTCGGAGATTTCTTATCGGGCGTTCCGCACCGATTTCGACTCCGTGCCCGGTGTATGGCTTGCAGCGGCGATGAAACATCTCTACGGAGAGGAGCCCATCCGCATCCGCACCTCTGGAGGGTCCATTCCCATCTCGCCGTTCGTGGTCACTCTCGGGATCCCCGCCGTCGGGGTGCCCACGGTGAACCCCGACAACAATCAACACAGCCCGAACGAGAACATCAAGCTAGGAAGCTTTGTCGAGGGCATCCGGGTGATACTGACAGTGCTCTCCCAGGACCTGCCAGCAGGCCGTTAAAACGTTGAGAATTCTCTACTGTGTCGTCGGTGAGCGGATGGGTCACGCGACCCGTAGCGCCGTCGTCTTGTCTCACCTCGTATCGGCCGACACGAGATCCGAGTCGTCGTGTCCGGGCGGGCCCACGGCTTTCTCGAGGAACGATTTGGTAAAGAGAACTCGCTTAGCGTCGAAGAGATCGACGGGCTGACGCTGCGCTATTTCGGAAGCCGTCTCGACCGCGCCGGAAGCTTGTTCTGGAACTTGCGCTCCGCACCCAAAGCGGTCCGCAAGAACATCAAGGTCTATGGCAAAGTAGCCGAGGACGGATTCCGTCCCGAGCTCGTCATTAGCGACTTCGAATCCTTCGCGGCACTGTACGCTCTTCGCCATCGTCTGCCGGTCGTGAGCATCGAGAACATACAGGAAAGGATAGGAAAAATCATAGCTTCGCTAATGGGTGCCTGTGGCAATTTTCGCAGGGTGCATGAGAGAAGGTTCCATTTCAGTACCTCGTGGAGCATACCAAAAGCCCAAGAGCGGTAGAAGCGACGTGTTCGCCCATTTTCCATCTCGACAAAGAGCTGGGTCGATGATAAAAGAACGCTCACATTTTTACCGGAGGAGGCAAAGCGATGCGCAATCTAATCTTTCTCATGAGTCTTGCTTTACTCGTCGGCTGCCAACCGGCGGCGGAGGCGGCGTCGGATGCAGCAACCAAAGACGCGGCCTCGGCCGACGCTGCCACCGACCCCACGGTATCCGAGCCCGCCAACTACAAAGTTGAGTTCGAGAATGACCACGTGCGAGCGGTTCGAATCACGTACGCCGCCGGCGAAGAAACCGGAATGCACTCGCATCCCGCCTCGGTGTCGGTCTTTTTGACGGACGCCGAAGGCGTGCTTGCCATGGAGGACGGGAGTGAAGTGGAGTTCAACAACAAGGCCGGCGACTCGATGTTGATGGACGCGCAGAGCCACCAGCCCCGAGCGAAAACGGACTTCGAGCTGATCCAGATCGAGCTCAAGGGCAGCGGTGGCGAAGCCGAGGCGGCACAGGAAGAGGTGTCCGGCGAGTCGGATGCGACCCAGGTGGAGCCGGATCACTACAAAGCGGTCCTCGAGAACGACCACGTGCGGGTAGTGCGCATTACGTATGGCGCCGGCGAGGAGGGCGCTCGTCACTCGCATCCGAACGGAGTGTTGGTTTATCTCAACGACGGCTCGTCAGAGCTTATCCTCGAGGACGGGACGAAACGCGAGGCTAGTCCCCTGTATCAGAACAAACTAGATAAAGCAGAGCTTGCCGAAACCCTTCTAAGTGCATGAATCTTATGAATATTATGGGCTGGCGAAAAGCCTAACTTTGTATAGTAATCAAAGATCCATGGGACTAGCTTCAAAGCCGGTGACACCGGGTGGGCTCCGGCGGAGACTCACCACGGCAAGGCCATAACCGACATCGATGCCATCCTGGTCGAGCTAAAGTAAAGAAGTCGTTTCTTTCTGGGACCCCCCCGCTTGGGGATGGGACCCAATCTTCGCCTGGGCAACGGTATGGCCTGCGACCGGGCATCGGCGCGTCGACGTTCTTCCTCGTGGGGGGTCTGGTTTTTCTTCCCGAGATGGTCCCCTCACAGCTCGTCCCCTTGGTGACGGAAGCTCTCGGCGCTCTGTGGCTGCTACTGCCCTATGTCCTACGGGTGGGGCGCTGGGCCCGAGGCCGATAAAAAGCAGACTATAGAAAAAAGTTTCGGAGATTCAGGCGGAAGGGCAACGCGTCTCGGCAAGACTTGAAGCAAATGCTAACGTGAAAGCAGCGAAGTGGGGCGCGGTCAGCGGCATCCTCAGCGGCGGTGTAGCAGCAGCTATCGTTTCGGCGCTACTCACCGGGCGGTGCCCTTGAAAGCCGCTTACTAGAAGAGGTGTTCAAGGTACCACAATCGTCCCGATTGGGCTTTGGTGCAATCTGGTGGACTCGCGCGTGGCCATAGGAGCGGCGTCTTCGGCGCCGGTGACATCTGACATCGCTTTCATTGCACTGGGCTAGAGGGGCATGGCTACGGGTCTGTTGGCACGAGTCGAGGGCGCAACGGTTTTTCGCGCGCCACGGATTTCGTCTCCGAGACGGGGTAGACGTGTACCCAGCCGGGCAGTGTGCGCTTAGAATGGTGAAGTCTTTGGAGGTGAAATCATGAAACTCGACCGAAGAGCGTTCCTGGCATCCAGTGCCGCGGGCTTGGCCGCCGCTTCTCGCCCGTTGAAGGTTTCGGCCGACGATGATCCTCTCGGCGTACGGAAGGACTTTCCCGCTGCTACGAACTGCACATACCTCAACACTCCGTTCATCTCGCCGCCACCTCGCTCGGTCGAGGAGGCGGGTGTTGCGTTCCTGCGCGCAAAGACGACCGCTCGCCGCACCCACGGCTCCATGTTCGAGACAACCGATGAAGCGCGCGGCCTGTTCGCATCGCTCTTTGGCGCCAAAACCGAGGAAGTCGCGTTTCTCTTTACCACCAGTGAAGGTGAGAACATCGTGGCGGCAGAGTTTCGTCTCCACGAAACGGCGAGGAAGTACGAGTACGCGACGGTCACCTTTGGTTCGCTCTATCAGCTGGTTGCAGGACTGAAGTACCTGACCGATGTCGGTCTCGAGAGCATCGAGGCTCATACGGTGGGTCTGGCGTCCTATATGCGAGCCGGACTCGTTGACCAGGGCCTCAAGGTGCGCACTCCGGAGGGAAACGCCTCCGCCATCGTGTCCTTTTACCACGGCGCGGACCCGAAGGCGGCGCGGTCGCTCTTCGAGAAAGAGAACATCGCGGTCGGCTTTCGCGAGAACGGCACCGGGATACGGGCCGGCGCGGCGCTCTTCAACACCAAGTCGGATATCGACCACTTGCTGGCAACGACGAAGACCCTCGCACCTGCATGAAACGCTACGCTGCCTACGATCCCGTCTGGTTAAAATACTCGAATGCCCAGTGGGTCAGCACGTTCGAAGCGCCCCCATCGCTCGCAGCCGTTTGAAACCGACGCCCTGGTCGGGTACCTACTCCAGTTCTTCGGGAGGAGACACGATGGACTGGAAGACAATGCTGGTCTACATCACGGGATCGGTTTTCCAGCACGCTCGAAGGCTCCGCCACCGTCACCTCGCCGTTGACCCCCTTGAATACGTGTGGTGCTTACATGAGTGGGGTTCTCGGCATTTCGGCGACGATGTCCACTCGAAAAGTCTTCAAGACATGCCTCGCGCTAATTGCGCCGGAAGACAATTCCGTCCTTCATGACGAAGGACACAAGCTTCAGGGCCTGGATGTCCTCGAGGGGGTTCTCCGGCGTACCTATGAGGTCTGCCGCCATGCCGGGTCGGATGCCGCCACGCTGGTCCTCCACGCCGAGCAACCGCGCCGGCTTGGTGGTCATGGCCTGCAAGATTTCATTGGGCGGGATCCCGGCTGCGGCCCAGGTGTCGATGGCCCAGATGCTGACTTGCCCGCGCGAGAATCCGGGGGTACGCCTTAGGATATCAGAACCATACACCATCTCGACCCCGATGCGATGAGCTCGTTTCAAACGATCAAGGTCCCTCTCGTATACACTGAGGTGGCGTTCTATGTTGTAGCGGTCAGGTCCCAGCGCGTGTTCGGTGCCCACGAGAACGATTCCTTTTTGCTTGGCGAGCTCCAGCGCCTCATCGCTCATCGCGTAGCCGTGCTCGATGGAGGCGACACCCCCCTCGATAGCGAGACGCGCTCCCCGTTCGGTCACGGCATGGGCGGCCACCTTGACTCCCGCTGTTCGCGCTTCTTCCACCATGAACTGGATGTCCTCCACGGAGAAGACGTAATTGTAGTCATCGATGATGATCTTGATCCACGTCGCTCCGTAGTGGAGGTTCTGGCGGATGGCTTTTCTCATCTCATCGCGGGTGTCGGCGTAGAAATAGTCCTGCAACCCCACGTTGGGAAAGTCGGGGTTGACACGGAACTGCCCTCCGAAAACGGAGATCTCCTTGCCGGAAATGAAAAGCGTCGGACCGAGAACCCGGCCGATTTGCCCGGGAGAAGGTTTGGCGAAGTCAGCTACCTGGCCCATATCGGCAACCGGGGGAGCGCTGAGGAAACGTAAGAGCGCGGCGTCAGCCCAATTCCCGGCGTTTCCCAGATCGCGTATGGTCGTGAATCCGGCTTCCAGCATAGATTGGGCATTCAGCAGACTCAGGATGGCACGCTCGGCGGTGGGGACTTCGATGTTGTATAGGGTGAAGCCCCCCGTGTAGTAATCGAGGTACGCGATGCCAAGATGAGTGTGGCAGTCGAAGAGACCGGGAAGCACCGTCAGGGAAGACAGGTCGAGCTTTACCGCGCCGGCGGGGATCGTCGGATTCTCACCCACCTCACGGATCACCCCGTCCTCGATGACGAGGATCTGGTTCGACCGAGCCGTACCCGTCTCGGGATCGACGAGCTTGCCCGCGGTGATGACAGTCACTTGAGCCTCCGCGGCCGAGATCCAGAGGGCAAGGGAAGCGACGGTCGAGAATTTGAAGTAAGGTCGCAGCTTCATGTTCCTCTCCTTTTGAAGGGCAGCGTTCAGTATCCACAGGCACCAATGGGTTCGGACTATTGTATTTCCTAGATAACGTGATAGGAAATAGCGTTGTGCCTCCTCAATAATTGTCCGGTTTGAAATCAGAGACTTACGCACGGCGGTCGCCCTACCCAGACCAGGCGATCGCCAGCTTGAGATCGGGGTCAAAGACGGGGAAACTCCGCCACCATGCTCCGTGTTCTTGTTTTGTGTCTCGGCGCGACCGTGCTCTACGGTTGGGTCCTCATGGTGTATCCGGTGCTGAGCGCGAGCGCCATTCGTGTGTCTGCCGCCATCCTTATTAGTAGGCATCGGCGCGATCACGTGCGCCGTGCCGAGCCGGCTGCCGCCCGCCCCGATCGTGGACGAGCTTCTGGCGGCCTGGAGTAACAGTTGATGGCGGAAGCACCGCCATTTGACTCTTCGAGTCCATAGAGCGTAGCGATGTTCGGGTGGTTCAGCGAAGCCAGGACCTTTGCTTCTCGCTTGAATCGGGCTAGGCGTTCTTCGTTCTCAGCGAACTCCTCGGCCAAGACTTTGATCGCCACGTCCCGGCCGAGCTTGGAGTCCTTTGCCCTATAGACCTCTCCCATCCCGCCCTTACCGATGGGCTCGAGGATCTCGTAGTGGGCGAGTTTGTGACCAGGTTAGAGTGACACGACGTCGACGATGTTACGATGATGGTCGCCGGTCGGCAACTCATGAAACCGTCAAGAATCGTCCAAAGCTGCTCGTGAGCTTTTGCAGCCCCGGCAACCCGTGCCGCTGTATGTATTCTTCTTTTTTTCTCCACGTCGACTCCCGTTGCTTGAAGCTTCCCGGCTGTCTACAATCTCTAGAACTCTTTCGCCGGTCACTAGGGGAGTGCCTTGGTGCACAACTCGCGATCTCGGTCCACAATTGTCCTTTACTCACGGATTCGAGGTTCCCCATGAGCATTTTCAAACGCACTCAGCGGAAGTATGTGAAGAAGGCCTATCGCGTGAGGAATTGGCGTGAATATGAGGCGGGTCTACGCAACCGTGGGAGCCTGACCGTCTGGATCTCGCTCACCGCCGGCAAGCTTGTGAACTGGGACGCGCCCCGGCCGAGGAGGAGGAACCCGGGCCGTCAACGCAAGTACTCGAACCACGCCATCGAGACGGCTGTCACCCTGGGCATGGTGTTTCATCTGTCATCTAGGCAGAGCGAGGGATTGCTGCGGTCGTTGTTCGCTCTGATGAAGCTAGACAATGATGTGCCCGATCACACCACGATCTCGAGGCGCAAGGCGAAGCTGGGTAAGGTCCCCTTCTACCAAGACAAGCAGAAGACGCCGTTGCACATCTTGATCGACAGCAGCGGTCTCGCTGTCCACGCCGGCCAGCTGCGCAGAGCACCAAAGAGCAGGGACTATCGCAAGCTCCATCTGTGTGTCGACGAGCAGACTGGCGAAGTCGTCGCCGGCGAGCTGACGAGCAAAAGAGCCCGCGATTCATCGCGGGTTGCATCGCTTGTCGGACAGATCGACAGTCCCATCTCATCGGCCAGAGCTGACACCGCATACGACGCCGGCGGCGTCTATGAGGCAATCGAGAATCACAGCGCTCATTGCTCGCCGAGGGTGCTGATACCGCCGCGCAAGGGCGCCCAGCTCGCATCGGGGCCGGCGAGCAGCCGACAGCGCAATCGCAACATTGCAGCACAAGCTCGGCTCGGCAAACGAAAGTGGCACACAGAATCGGGCTACAGCAAACGGAGCAAAGTCGAGACAACGTTCCATCGCTACAAGGCTATCGTGGGCTCAGCGATGCGAGCGAGAGGGTTGGCGGCACAGAGAGTCGAGGCAAGGATCGGGTGCAAGATTCTCAACACGATGACGGCGCTCGGGATGCCTGATAGCGAGATGATCGGATGATGGGAGTCGGGGCCAAGCGAGCTCTCGGCCTCTATCGGAGTTGTGCACCAAGGCATCGCCGAGCCACGAATCGTTTTCCCGGCGGAAGCGCGCCTCGCCAACGATAGGCTCGTCTACCGCAACCTCGGGCATCATCTCGTGAACGAGCGAGCCTTCGATGGTATGGGTGAGACTCGCCTCCGCGAGCAACGGCGCAAACGACTCGATCCGGATCGTGCCCGTCCCATACGAGGCGCCTTTCTCAACACGGAAGTCGGTGACTTCAGCGCTCGTGGGACCGATGCGCAATCGCGCGCTTACCGCATCGAGGACAGGAAAGCGCTCGCGTGCGGTCAGACGAGCTCGTCCGGTAGCGAGACTCCCTTCCCAGGACCCATCGTGAGGAACCACGCGAGACTCGATGTCCTCGAGCTCGAGATCGCCGAAGATCAGGAGTCCGTCGGTGACCGCGACGGCGATGCCGAAGAGCCCGGTGGGCAATCGTAGCGGAGCTCCAGTCTCACTGTCCCCCGGACGGACGCGAACTTCCGGCGAACGAACCATGAGTGACGTCGTGCTCCAAGGACTGAAACTGAGGACGAGCTCGTCCACTCGAACCGATACACCTTCGCCGGCAGAGGACCAGGCGAAGCCGAAGCCGCGAATCTCCCCAAGCCACAGGCGGTAGTCCAGGTGCTCGACACTCGAGCTACCGCCGAGACGATCATCCAATGACTTGATGATGAACCGCCGCGCCGCGTCCTTGAACCTGGACGTGTGGACCAACAGGCCGATGAGACAAAGCGCAGCCAGGCAGTAGGCGAACGCTTTGAGTAACGATCGACCCTTGGTTTTCACAATGAGCTCCGTCGCGACGGGCGAAGCTCATTCTAGCGTGACGGCGGTAGCGTCACTGACATCGCCTTGCGGATCTACAAATAGGGCGTCAGCAACCGCGCCGCGCCGTCGCGGAGACGGAGCGGAAGGCTCCGGCTTTCGACTTCTTTCCTTTCCAAGCGGCGCGCTTGGCGGATGCGTTCCATGACGAGCTCTCTCATACGCTTCGCGAGCTCACGGTCGTAGCATTCGACGTTGAACTCGAAGTTGAGCCTGAGGCTTCTCGGATCCCAGTTCGTCGAACCGAACAGTACCCAGTAGTCATCCACGACCATCAGCTTGCTGTGATCGAAAGGTGTTTCCGGAGCAAGCCAAACGCGGACGCCGTGTCCGAGCACTTGCGCGATCTGGCCCCACATGGCCCAGGTGACGAGGTTGAGGTTCCCCTTCTCGGGAATCACGACGTCGACGTCGAGGCCGCTCAACGCGGCCGTATTGAGGGCGTAGACGAGCGGTTGATCAGGAAGGAAGTAGGGCGTGATGATGCGGATCGACCGTTCCGCGCACGCGATCGCACCCATGAGGGTGAAGTTCAAGACGTCGAGGTCAGCGTCGGGGCCGTCGAGAATGCCACGAGCGATGGTGTTCCCGGCCGGCTCGAGATCCGGATTCCACTTCGCGCCATCGAGCGACTCGCCGGTGGTGAACTCCCAATCCTCGGCGAAGGCATCCCGGAGGTGCGCGACAACGGGACCCTCGACGCGGAAGTGGAGATCCATCCCCGGGTGTTTCGGTCCGTTCGAGAGAACGAAGTCTTGGCGAATGTTCATCCCTCCGGTGAAACCGATGCGTCCATCGACGACCATGACCTTCCGATGGTTGCGCAAGTTGAACGAGGGCACACGTGTCGAGAACGTCGGCAGGAACGTGGCGACGGGCACGTCGCTCCGCCGGAGAAGCCGCGAGATCGGAGGGCGCGAGTAGCGCGAGCCCACGTGGTCGATGAGAACCCGTACTTCGACGCCGCGCTCTTTCGCGGCCTTGAGCGCTTCGAGAAACAACTTTCCCGCGGAGTCGTGATCAAAGATGTAGGTGAGAAGGACGACGGACTTTTCGGCGTTCCCAATCGCCTCTAGCATCGCTGGATATGCTTCGTCCCCGTTGACGAGTGGCTCCACGCAGTTGCCCGCCAGAAGCGTCCGCGAGGTGACGTTCCCGATGAGATGGGCGAGCTCGACGGCTTCGTCGTCCGCGTCGAGCAAGCTCGCGATGTCACCCGGAATCAGGCTGTCGCCGGGCCAGCGATCCTCCCTCTCCTCTTCGGCCTCACGCCTGAGGGCGACGGCGCGACGCCGGATGCGGTTGATGCCGATGAAGTAATAGAGGACGGATCCGATGACCGGCGCCAGAAGGATGAGACCGACCCACGCGATCGCCGCGCGCACTTCGTTCTTGAACAAGAGCGCATGGACGACAGCGACGGTTGCCGCGACGACGACGAGTGCCGACCCGGCTAGCAACAAATGCGACGCAACCCATTCGATCATCGGCGAGAGGCATCAAGAATAGCATGGTGGTTGTTGTCATCCCCAGTGGACGTTTTCGTCCTCTCGCGGGTCCGTCGCACGGTGTAAATCGCACCATAACAGCAGGTTCCGCCGACCCGAAAGCACTGCGGCAACGTGATTTCCGGTTCTCAGGCCGCGCGTCACGTGTTGTGGCCCTGACTTTGCAGATGAGTTACCATGGGTAAGGATCAGGGCGATTCCCGCCCATCCGGGGCGCATGACGATAAAAACATTGCGGCATTGGATACGAAACTTGGCACCGTGGTGCTTGGCCCTCACGCTCGTCGGTTGCAGCGCGAGCCAGCAAACATCTGTGCCGACGCCCCCAGAGCCCCCGACGTCGCCGTCGTCACCGACGGACACGGGGGAATTCGAAGCGACGCCTACCACGCCGTCCCCAGCAGAGGCGCCGTCCGCGGAAGCACCATCGCTTCCCGAGCCCGCCGGCGAATCAGGAGACGAGACCGACGCCGCAGGCGAAGAGGCCGAGGCCGGCGGTGAAGCGGAAGCTGAGGCCAGCGCAGAAGCATCTGCCGCGGACGCACCGGCCGGGGGTGCGGAAACTTCGGAAGAGCGACGGGCCGGGCTCGATGGCAAGCTCGATGAATCGCTTCGTGAGTTCGACGGTCTCATTCTCAAAGAACAAGAAATCCTCGATGAGCGCCGCGAAGAAACCGCTGCGAATGCAGGCGGTGGCGGTGGTCTCGCAAGTGCGGAAGGAAGCACCGGTGGCGGCGGCAGCACTGAAGACGCCGATGTCGATGTCGATGCCGCATCCCAGGAGCAACGGGGAGGCACGGGTGGATCGCCTGACGCTCCGCCCGAGGATTCCGCACCGGCCTCACCGGAAGCCACGATCGACGGTGACCCCACGGCAACAGACCTCAATGGTCGGGTTCCCGGGGATGTCGGCGACGGTCGCGATGACGACATCGTGGCTCGCCAGCTCCGCGAGGCGGCCATGCAGGAAAAGGATCCTGCGCTTCGCGAACGACTGTGGGACGAATACCGCACGTACAAGAGCGGCACTAAATAGTAATGTGGAGGCAGCCATGACGGCAACGAGTTGGGCTCGAGTGGTGACGGCATCGATTCTCGTCCTCGGACTCATCGCGACCTCCGCGCTGGCCGAAGACAAACCCGTCGAGCTCGTGCAAGCTCAAACGGAAGTGCCGGAGGAATTGCTGCTCGACGTCGGTATCCAGCTCTTCGACCCCGGGCTTCCCGACGACGAGTACGAACGCTACCTGCTCGAAGAGAAGGGTGTCTTCGCCGACGTGCGCAAATCCGAAGCGCGCTATTTCCCGCTACGCCTCAAACAAGCTCTGGAGACTTCGGGGTTTTGGGGCGCGGTTCGCCTCGTGCCATACTCTCACGTCGTCGACGTTCGTATCGGCGGCTTGATCTGGAAGTCCAACGGCAAGAAGCTGGAAGTCTTCATCAAGGTCGTCGACGCGACCGGCAAAGAGTGGCTCGACAAAGGCTATAAGGCTGAGGCCAACCGGCTGGCCTATTTGGACAAAGAGACCGACCGCGAGCCGTTCCAAGATCTCTACAACGAGATAGCGAACGATCTTCTCAAGGTGAGCAGAAAACTCGACGAGGAGGTCGTCGTCGAGATCCGACGCATTACCGAGCTTCGGTTCGCGGACTACCTGGCGCCGACCGCGTTCGCGGACTACCTTGAGGCCAAGAAAACCAAGTACAAAATTGAACGGTTGCCTCCGTACGAGGATCCGATGATGCTCCGGCTCGCCGAGATCCGCGAGCGCGACTTCATGTTCGTCGACACCCTCAACGAGTACTACGCGGACTTCGACGCACAAATGAAAGAGCCCTACGACGGCTGGCGCGAGTTCAGCTATGAGGAGCAGGTCGCTCTCGATGAGCTGAACAAGAAGAAAAAGATGGAGATGATCGCGGGCATCGCCGCCGTCGTTGGAGGCGTTGTCGCGACCACCAACGGCGGACGCTGGGGTCACGGCGGAGGCCAAGTGGCCATTCTTGGCGGGATGGCAGCCATCCAGGACAGCCTCCAGAAGGCCCAGGAAGCCGAGATGCACCGCGAGGGGCTTCGAGAGCTCGCCGCGTCGTTCGATTCCGAGATCACCCCCATCCTCCTCGATGTCGAGGGGGAGGTGTTGCGCCTCACCGGTTCCGTGGATACACAGTACGCAACATGGCGCCAACTTCTTCGTCACATTTTTGCAGCCGAGACGGGACTGCCCTTGGACCCCAACGCCGCGCCGATTCCGGCGACGGAGGGTGAGTCCAAAAACTGACTCTCGGTTGGACCCGGCCATGACGGCTCTGGCTCCCGGTCAGATTCTCGGCGAACGCTTCGAACTCATCCGTCGACTCGGCGAAGGAGGGATGGGCGAAGTGTGGCTCGTGGAAGATTTGGAGCTCTCGGATCGTGTCGTCGCCAAGATGGTGCCGCAGGTTGCGACCGAGGACCATCTCACTCAGCTGCGACGTGAGTGCCGCCACGCGAGAAAACTCGTCCACTCCAATATCGTCCCCGTCTACGATTTCCATCGCGCTTCCGGCGTTAGCTTCATCACCATGGCCTACGTCGAAGGTTCCGACATCGGCTCGCTGCGCGGTCGCCCGATCGAAGACGTTTTGCCACCGTTGATTGCGGTTGCTGGTGCGCTCGTTTATGCCCACGCACGAGGGATCGTCCACCGCGACCTCAAGGTTGCGAACGTGCTGATGGACTACACCGGCGAGCCGCAATTGTTGGACTTCGGGATCTCGGGCCTCGTCGCGCAAGAAAGAAGCGTCGACGGCATCAATATTAAGGGCGGAGGCTCCGAAGGATCGGCGAGCCCGCAACAGCTCGCCGGGGCTTCACCATCGGTGAGAGACGACATCTACGCTTTCGGCGTGCTCGCCAGCGATCTCCTGAGCGGGCAAAAACTCCCGATGAAGCTCGACGCGCTCCTTAATGCCGCAATGAATCGCGAGCCGCGACATCGGCCGCAGACCATGTCCGAAGTCAAGAGCGCGCTCGAGACGACCCCGAGTGCACTCGACGCGCCAGCGGCGAAAGAAGTCAAGTTGGCACCGCCACCGCGTGTGAGCCGGGTCGATCCGATCGTGCCCGTCGAAGTAGGGGCTCGCGAAGCGCCGCCAGTCGATGATGTCCCCTCTGTTCGCTTGGAGCGCGACGTCTCTGGAGGCGGCGTCGGAAGCAAAACCTTTGCCGCGTTCGTCGTGCTGCTCGCGCTCGCCGCCGGTGTTTTCATCGTCCTACCTCGCTGGGTCCCTCGCTTGGTCGACGATTCGGCCTCGCCGGTTGCAGGTGGACAAAATGAACGGGCTGAACAGGCTGAACAGGCGGTTGCACCGCCACCGGCGTTGGAGGAAACCGACGTCGACGACGAAATCAATCTCGAAAACCTCGCGCAAAAGATGACCGCGGCGGAGAACGTTCGCGCGCGCGCGGTCGCGTTGCGCGAATCCCTAGATGCGCTAAACGCCGGTGTTTGGGGCGGCGATGCCTATCGAGATGCTCTAGAAGCTCTCACCCGCGGTGAGGAACAGATGGGACGCCGCGCATTCACGGAGGCCGGGGCCAGTTTTCAAGGAGCACTTTCCGAGCTCGAATCGGTTCGTGCCAGCTCGACCAGCATCGCCGCCGATGCCATCCGGCGCGGACGAGAGGCGCTCGCCGCGGGAAGCTCGACCGAAGCCGAGGACGCGTTTGCACTAGCCCTCCAGATCCAGCCCTCGAACCCGGGGGCGAAGCGGGGTCGCGCGCGCGCCAAGGTGCTCGACGAGGTAAGAAATCTCGTGGCACGCGGGGAAGAGCTCGAACGTCGAGGCGAGCTCGAGGGCGCTGCCGATAGCTACCGCAAAGCGGTAGCGCTCGATGCGCTCGCTCGAGCCGCGCAGCAAGGTCTCGCTCGTATCGACTCGAGAGCGTCGGAGGAGGCCTTCACCCGAGCCATGTCCGAGGCGGTCGCAGCGTTAAACCGGCGTGACTTCGAAGTGGCACGCGCCGGCTTCGAGCGAGCCCGCGCGATCAAGCCCGACGCACCCGGCGTCGCCGATGGGCTCGAGGCCGTCAAGGAAGGGGAGCGAATCCAAGCTATCGCCCTCCACCGTGAAAAAGCGATGGCCTTCGAAACGCGAGAAGCATGGCGCTCTGCAGAGCAGCAATATCAAGCCGTGCTCGACATGGACGACACCATCCGATTCGCGCAGGAGGGTAAAGCGCGGGCTCTCGTCCGAGCCGAGCTGTCAGAGAAGCTCGAGTTTCACATCGGCCGTCCGGAGCGGTTGGCCGAAGACAAAGTTCTCGAGGAGGCATCCACGGTCCTGGAAAACGCCAGTGCCGTTTTGAACGCTGGTCCCAAGATTGAGGCGCAGATCGCCCGCCTGACGGATCTGGTCGCCGAGTTCTCGACACCGGTTCAAGTCCGTCTTCTCTCTGACGGAAAGACCGAAGTCGTCGTCTACAAGATCGGAACGCTCGGCAAGTTCGCTACCCACGCGCTCGTGCTCCGTCCGGGCACGTACACGGTGGTGGGACGGCGCCAAGGCTTTCGTGATGTGCGATACCGGCTCGTCGTCCACGCCGACACGCCACCGGAGCCACTAGACGTCCGTTGCCAGGAGGAGATTTGACCTCTCCGAAGGGACGTTTCTACATTCGTGAAGCCGATGGCACCCGTCGTCGCGTAGAGACGAGCGCGTTCCCGCTCGCCGTCGGTGGCACGAATGCTGATATTGCCATCGCCGTTTCCGGTCCGAACGTGGAGCCCCTCGCCCACCTCGCTCTCTCGGACGGCGAAGTATTCCTGCAACCCAACATGTCCAACAGGGGGCGCGTTCTTTGTAACGGCGAGCCCGTGGCATCGTCGCAGTGGCTCCGCCACGGCGACGTTTTGTCGATCGGAGGGACCCGCATCGAAATCGAAGCGCGCGACGGCGGCTTTCGCTTTTGTATCGCGACAGCGGCGGAGAAAACGACCGACCCACCGATTTTGGAGGTCGCGTCAAAAACGCCCCCGGAACCGCCGAAGGGGGAAACCGTGGAGCCAATCGCGTTCACGCCGAGCTCGCTCGACGACGCGAGACGTCCACGGCGACGGTTGAAAGTTGGGGCGCTGATGTTCTGGGGGGCGCTTGTCTTCCTGGGCGCTCTTGCATGGGCTCTATTCAACGCGCGTGGGGTGATGATCGAGATCGATCCGATGCCGGAGAGTGTCGTCGTAGACGGAAATGCGCTCGTCGTTGAGCTCGGCGGGCGTTTTTGGATGCACCCCGGCGCGTTCACCGTCGTCGCGGAAAAAGAAGGCTACCGGCGGCTCGAAGCACCCATCGAGGTCGGTGAGCCACGTAGCCAAACGTATGAGTTCTCGATGCAACGGCTTCCGGGGCGGCTCGCCATCACCACCATCCCGAACGAAGGAGCCGTGATCACGATCGACGGCGCCGAGCTCGGCACTTCCCCACTGCAGCCGGTGCAGCTCGAGCCCGGCGAGCATCAGGTGCTCGTCCGTGCATCCGGCTATCGCGACTTCCAGACCGAAGTCATGATCGAGGGCGAGGGCACCATCGTGAACCTCGAAGCGTCGCTCGAGCCACGATGGGCGCCGATCACGTTTCAATCGAATCCGCCGGGTGCCATGATCCGGGTCGCGGGCAAGCCCCACGGTCCGACGCCGGTCACCGCAAACGTCATCGAAGGCACTCACGACTACGTCGTCGTTTTGGATGGGTACAAGCCCTACCGCGGCAGCGTGCACGTCGCCGCCGGCCAACCGCAAACGCTGAGCCCGGTGGCGTTGTCGCTCGTCGAAGGCACCATCGCCCTTCTCAGTGTTCCCGCGACGGCGAACGTGACCCTCGATGGCGACTATCTTGGGCAGACACCCCTCGATGTCCATCTGACCCCGGGCGAAACGTATCAGCTCGAGTTGTCGCGCGCCGGCTATGATCCCGTCACCCAAGAGATTTCGGTGGCGTCCTCGGCGAAGAAGACGATGACGGTTCGCCTCGAGCCTAGACTCGGAGAGGTCGCACTCGTCGTCGATCCACCCGATGCCGAGCTCTACATCGACGGCGAGCACCGCGGCGCGGCCAAGCAAGTGTTGAACCTTCCAGCCACCTCCCACCGCATCGAGATCAAGAAAGACAAGTACGAGAGCTTCGCCACCGATATCACCCCTCGACCCGGTTTTCCGCAAACGCTCGAAGTCAATCTCAAGACCACCGCCGAGATCAAAGCCGCATCGATTCTCCCCGTGATCCAGACGTCCAAAGGACACGAGCTCAGACTCATAACCCCCAAACGCTTCGAGATGGGTGCATCGCGACGAGAGCCGGGAAGACGGGCGAACGAGTCGCTTCGCACCGTCGAGCTCACGCGCTCGTTCTACCTAGCGACCCGGGAAATCACCAACCGGCAGTTTCGCGAGTTCAGAAGCGGCCACCGCTCCGGCGCCGTCTCCGGGCACAACCTCGAAGTCGACCATCACCCGGTGGTACGTATCACCTGGCAGGACGCGGCCGCCTATTGCAATTGGTTGAGCCAACAAGAGTCGCTCCCACCCGCTTACGTCAACGCCGGCGGGAAGCTAATAGGCGCGAATCCGCCGAGAACCGGCTATCGGCTTCCCACCGAAGCAGAATGGGCGCAGGCCGCGAGGTATGCTGGGGACACGAAGCTCAAATACCCTTGGGGGAGTGCGCTTCCGGTGGCGCCGGGCTCCGGCAACTACGCCGATGAGTCCGCGAAAGGTCTGGTGACGGCGACGGTGCCGAATTACAACGACAAGTTCCCGGTCACCGCTCCCGTGGACAGCTTCTCCGCCAACGAGCTCGGCATGTTCAACCTCGGCGGCAACGTCGCCGAGTGGGTGCACGACCTCTACACGATTTATCCGTCGGGCGCGCGTAAAGTGATGCAGGATCCCATGGGTCCAACCGAAGGAGAGTTTCATACCATTCGGGGTGCGAGCTGGATGCACGGAAGCGTGACCCAGCTCAGGCTCAGCTTCCGTGACTACGGGAACAAACCGCGACCCGACGTCGGATTCAGGATCGCGAGATATTTGGAGTAAACGATGAAATGGATGATTTATTCACTCGCTGTGACACTTCTCGCTAGTGGCTCCCTGGTGGCGAGCTCGACCGCACCAAAAACCTACGAGAGCTCACAAACAGAACCCGAGCCAGATCCCGAGGAAGACGACTTCCTCCCCACTGAGAAAGTCCCAGCCGATAGCGCCATCTCGTTTCCAGTGGATATTTGAATGAAGAAATCGTACCCGGTCGAGTTCGTTTATCAAGCGCTATCTCTCATCGTCGCGATTATCGTCGTCCACGCCATCTACGTGCTCGTGGTGCGTCCGAAGGCCGACGTCGTTTTCGGCGAGCAGCAAGCGATGATGGAGATCGACCCGAACTACGTTCAAGAGCGTTCGGTGTGGGTCATCATCCGTGATTTCGAACAAGAGACGTGCATCGTGCTCATGCTCTGGGCCATGGCGATCATGGTCTACAAAGGTGTGCTCGTGGCGCGTGAGCATCGCCTCCTCGAGATGGATCTCGTACCGGTGGACGAGGGAACGAAAATTCTCCCGGAGGACGCGCGCGAGTACGCGCGCCAGATGCAATCCCTGCCGGACTACGAGCAGCGGCTTTTGTTGCCGCGTTCGCTTCTCTCGGCGCTTCACCGCTTCCGCGCGACGCGCAACATTCAAGACGTGTCGAACACCGCACACGGCGTGTGTGAAGCCGAATCCGAGCGACTCGAATCAGAGCTTTCGATGGTGCGCTACATCGCATGGGCGATCCCATCGATCGGGTTCATCGGCACCGTGCGCGGCATCGGTGAAGCGCTCGGCCAGGCGCACAGGGCCGTCGAGGGCGACATCGCCGGCGTGACCCAAAGCTTGGGGGTCGCGTTCAACTCGACGTTCATCGCGCTCTTGATCAGCATCGTGCTCATGTTCCTGCTCCATCAGCTCCAGTTGCAGCAAGAGCGGTTGGTCCTCGATACCGAAACCTACCTCGACCATCATTTGATCCAACACCTCCAGGTTCCCTAGGCGCCTCGAGATGACCGTAGTCGCATTGGAGCTCAACGACGCGGGCATCTCTGCCGTCTCGGATGGAGCTCCCGATAGTCTCGCCATTCCCGAGAGCCCGGGATACGCGCTCGTTGAAGACGGGAGTGTCGTCACCGGAGTCGATGCCCGTGCTCGAGCACGGCTCAAGCCACGATTCACCCACACGCGATTCTGGGATGCTCTCGACACGACGCCCTTGTCGCGACCGTTTCCGAACAAGCTGAGTCGAGCCGACCTCGCGCACGCCCATCTGAAGCACGTTTGGAAGAGTCTTCAGGATGACGGTGGGGTGGACGAAGCCGTGCTCGCCGTCCCCGGCTGGTACGGATTGGAGCAGCTGGGCCTCATCCTCGGCATGGCGCGGGCGTGCGACATCTCCGTCAACGGCATGATCGACTCGGCGCTGGCGGCCGCGGCCGGAGTGTCGGGACCGAGCGCAGCGTCCCCCGTGCACGCCGTCCATCTCGATCTCCATCTCCACCGGTGCTCCGCCGCGAGGATCGTGAGAGAAGATCGCCTCGTTCGCGAAAACACCGTCGTCGACGACGACGTTGGTCTGATCCCGCTCTACGATGCTTGGGCCACGCTAGTGGCACAGTCTTTCGTTCGCCAGACGCGCTACGACCCGCTGCACTCGGCCGAGAGCGAACAGAAGCTCTACGATCTGCTCCCGGGCTGGCTCGAGACACTGATCGACGACGACGAGGCAACGCTCTCGCTGACGCCAGCCGGAAAAGAGCTCGCGATCGAGCTCGACCGACGCCAGCTCGTTCACAGCGCAGGCTCGTATTACGAGTCGATCGCGGCGCTCGCAACCTCGGTGATGCCTGCCGATGAGCCGGTGATGCTCCTCGTTTCCCATCGTCTCGGCCGACTCCCGGGTCTCGTCGAGAAGCTCTCCCGCGACGTTTCCGACAACCTCGTCCTCCTGCCGCCCGAAGCGGCAGCCGCGGGCGCGCTCGCCTACGACAGCCACGTCCCGAGCGCTCCGGAGAACGAGGGTTCTCTGACGTTTCTCACCAGCCTCCATCTCGGCGAAGGCGGCAAACCGCTCGCCGCCGATCCAAGCTTTCACGCAACCAGCGATGATGTGCGCTCGCCCACCCACCTGCTCCACGACGCTTCCGCGTACCCGCTCGATCCTGAGCCGTTCCTCCTCGGAGTATCCATCCCGGAAGGCAAACGCGGATTGAATCTCGCGGGTGACACCGCCGGGATTTCGCGCTATCACTGCAGCATCTACCGCATGAACGGACGCATCGTCGTCGAGGATCACAGCAAGTTCGGCTCGTTCGTGAACGGGACACGCGTTCACGAGCGTGCCGCGCTCGCAATAGGCGACCGACTACGACTCGGCACGCCCGGTGTCGAAGTGCAGCTCATCGAGGTAGCGGACTGATGGCGCGGCGACGCATCAACATATTCACGCTCTCTTTTCTGGACGCGATGATGTGCGGCTTCGGCGCGGTCGTGTTGTTCTTCATGATCATCAACGCGAGCTTCGGAAAAGTGTCGCGCGGGATGACCGGGAAACTGCAGGGTGAGGTCACCCGGCTGGAGCAAGAAGTCCTCGAAGGCTACGTCCAGCTCGTCGAGCTCCGGAACTCCTTCGAGGAGATCGACCAGGAAAACGTCATTGCCGCAGGGTTATCGAGGCGGCTCATCGAGACTCTCACCGTAGTCCAGGAAGAGCTCGCAACCTACGAGAATTCGACGCTCGCAACGCGCGAGCACATTAACAAGCTCAAGACCGATCTGAAGACGCTTGAAGACGGGGTGAAACGGCTGTCGGCTGCGGGCCCGAGTGAGGAGACGCCTGGTGACCGTATCCGCACGTTCGTTGGAGACGGCGATCGACAATACCTCACGGGGTTGAAGGTCGGAGGCCGCCGCATCCTCATTCTCGTCGACGTGTCCGCGAGCATGCTCGACGAGACCATCGTCAACGTCGTGCGCCGCCGCAACCAGTCGGTTGCGATCAAGAGGCGGTCCGAAAAATGGCAGCAGGCGGTCTCCACCGTGGATTGGATCACGACCCAGATTCCGACTGACAGTCGGTTTCAAATCTACACGTTCAATACGAGCTCGGCGTCGGTCGTGCCCGGAAAGAACCACGAGTGGCTCGACGCAGGCGATCGCGAAGTCCTCGACGAGGCCGTCCAACGCCTCCGCGGCGTCATCCCTAGTGACGGCACCAACCTTTACCGGGCGTTCACGTCGTTCCGCTCGTTGCGCCCGGCTCCCGACAATATCTACTTGCTCGTCGACGGTCTCCCCACACAAGGCCAACGACCACCGAGACGCGCCACGATCTCCGGAAAAGACCGCGCCAAGCTATTCAACGACGCCGTCAAAGAGCTACGGGACAACATTTCCATCAACGTGATCTTGTTCCCCATGGAAGGCGACCCCATGGCCGCAAGCGCTTTCTGGAAGTTGGCCCTGTTCTCGGGTGGCGCCTACATAAGCCCATCGGAGGACTGGCCTTGAGAAAGAGAAGAAGAAGACGCCGCGATTTCGATGCGTTCAACCTGTCGTTTCTCGACGTAGTCTGCTGCGGCTTCGGCGCGATCATTCTGCTCCTCGTTCTCACCAAGATCGGTGAGCCCCGCGCTCTCGAGAACATCAAGAGCGAGCTCGAAGGGCTCGTCGACAAGTTACAAGAAGAGCTCTTCGAGATCCGAGGCGAGACCAACGTTTTCGAGCGGGACCTGAAAACGAGAGTCGAGCAGCTATCGACCGAGCGCGACGCCATAGCGCGCCTCCGCGGGGATCTCTCCAAGATTCAGGGCGTATTCGCCGCGACCCAACAACTCTCCGAAGTCAACGACATCGTCGAAGGACGGCTTCTCGCCGCCCAGCAGGACCTGACCGAGGAGATGAAGAGGTTGCTCGGCCGAAGCTACCGCCGACGTGAGAGCGACTCCACCGTCGGCGGCATCCCCGTCGACAGCGAGTACATCATCTTCATCATCGATACGTCCGGCAGCATGCGCAACTACGCGTGGCACCTGGTCGTCAAGAAAATGCAAGAGGTCCTCAACATCTACCCCAAAGTCAAAGGCATCCAGGTCATGAACGACATGGGGCAATACATGTTCGGGAACTATTCGGGGCGGTGGATCCCGGATACCCCGGGCCGGCGGAAGGTCATCCTCAATCGGCTGCGGAGCTGGGCGCCGTTCAGCAACTCGAGCCCGGTGGAAGGTATCATCCGGGCGATCCGAAGCTTCGCAGCTCCGGACAAGAAAATTAGCCTCTACGTCTTCGGCGACGATTTCAACGGCGATTCCATCGATCGAGTCGTGGAAACGGTGGATCGCATCAACAAGAGAGACAAGGACGGCAACCGCCTGGTCCGCATTCACGGCATCGGTTTTCCGGTGTTGTTCTCTCGGATCGGGTTTCAAGAGAACGGGGGTGTACGGTTTGCAACGCTGATGCGTTTACTGTGTCGTGAGAACGGTGGCGCTTTTGTGGGATTGGGATCGTTGCGGCGGTGAGCAGCATTCAGCATTCAGCATCCAGCATTCAGTACAGCTCGCGAACTTTGCCTTCGGACACTTTGCCCCAAACGCGGAGGAGCATCGCCTTCGGGCAGCGTTCGCTCTGGTTACCTGCGGCACGGTGCTGATGGGTACGACGTCATTTACCGGCACGATGCTGGTCTGAACCGGACGCTGGATGCTGAATGCTGGATGCTGAGTGCTGATCCTCAGTCGGATGAACATGCAGGTCTCGTTGCGGGAATGGGATACTTATTCCCGCGTCTTTGAGCTCGTCGTTGATGGTGACGTGCAGGTCGCTCGAGACTTGTAAGAAGTCGTCGATCCGGGTCCATACCAGCAGCCGGAAGTCGAGGGCGCTTTCCCCGAAGCCGACCATCAGCGCCGAAGGCGCGGGACTCTCGAGTGTTTTCGGATGCGCGCTCGCGGTGTCGCGGAGTATTTCCAATACTTTCTTCGGGTCGGTGCCGAGGGCGACGTGAACGAGAACTTCGACCCGGCGCGTCATGTCCGTGCGCGTCCAGTTGACGAACTCTTTGGACACGAGGTCGCTGTTCGGTACGACGACCTCGGCGCCATCGAACGTCCGGATGGTGCTAGCGCGGATACCGATGCCGGTCACGATTCCGAAATGATCTTTCGTTTCGACGCGATCGCCGACTTTGATCGGTCTTTCGAAGATCAGAATCAGTCCAGAGACGAAGTTGCTGACGATGTTCTGGAGGCCGAAGCCAATGCCGACCCCCAACGCGCCAAAAACAACGGTTAGTTGCGTCGCGCTGAGCCCACCGGCGGCAGCCGCCAGTAACAGTCCCGAGCCCCAGATCACGTAGTTGATGACGGAGACCACAGAGTGGTCCGCTACAGCGGGCAGACGAAGGCGGGGCAACATTTCCTCGCGCAGGACGAAGCGCACCATCCGCGCCGTGAACCATGTCGCCACCAGGATGACCATCGCCGCAACGACGCGACCTACCGACACGTCGAGCCCCCCCACGGTCGCAGACGCGGATAGCGCTGCCGCTGCTTTCTCGGTCAAAGGTTCGAGAAGCTGGAAATTTCTGAGCGAAGCTCGACTCCACCAAATGAACGCGACGGTCGCGGCGACGAGGAATACCCCGCGCGCGAACATGTCGCCGTGCCGGCGAACGCTCGGGAAGATGGCGCCGAGCGGGCTCCGGACGGCGACGGGAACGAGAGCCGTCAACGCGAGGACGACAGTTGCCCATGCGATGGCGCCAAAGGCGGCCGTCGTCGTCGCATCGGTCAAAGTCTCCGACAGATTTTCCCAACCTAGGATGTTCGCGATCAAGGAAACGGTCAGGAGCACGGCCGCCATGGCGAGCAAGAACCAAGCGAAGCGCCACCAAACGCCCACCTTGGTCTTCTCATCCGGCCGCCACCGCGAGATCAGAGCCGCCACCGCTCCGAGCGCCAACGCGGTCACCAAAACCAGGAGAATCCTGCGAAGAAACGAACCGTCCGGGGCCAGCGCCCACAGACGATTGAGGACGAGCAGCACCATGGCACCATAGAGCGCGGATCGCGCCGGTACCGGCAGGAGCCCTCGTCCGAGTCGCACGATGGGCACGATGGCAAGAACCAACACCATGTCCTCGACCGGACCAACGGTGTTATCGAGCAGGAACACCATCGCGACGACGGTGAAGGCGACCGCCGTCGACAACGGCCGGGAGACAACGAACCGGGCACTATCCAAACGGTGGTCGTCGGGGGGCCATGAACGGCTAACGTATCGCGCGAGGAGAGCCGCGAACAAGAACGCGACGAAAGATGTCAAGAGAAACGTGAACCTCCCCGGGCGGGACAGGATGAAGGCGACGAGAGTGTCGAGCCAATACTTCTGAGCCTCGACGGCGGAGGCGCGGATCGTGCTGCCTTCCGAAGACTCGCCCAATCGCCACAGGGGTGGCGTGTTCCGAGTCCAGACACGTGCTCGAACTTTGGCGGCGATGGCCGAGAGTCGATCGATCGCTTCCGCGGAAATCTCTCTGCCTTGTGACACCCGGGCGAGCACGGAACCGATGGCCTCACCACGTTCGGTGAGACGTCTGTCGACGCCATCCAATCGCTCCAACAGCCGGTCGATCTGCTCGACAATCTCGGTAGGGGCGTTCTCCTCGGTTGCGTTCTCGCGAGTGATTTCCCACTCGTCGCGAGCCGCCGAAAGCTCTTCGCCTTCCTGAGCGAGCGTCTGCCAACGCTCCTGAAGCTCGACCATCCACTGGGCCAGCTTTTCGTCGAACTCGCCCCAACCCAGGCGATGATCCGCGAGCATCCGCATCGAGATCTCGTCGCCCTTCACGGCGTCGAGGTTCCGACGAAGCTCCACGAGAACATCACCGGCATCGCCGACGGCAGCCTCGATTGCTTGTATCTCGTAGCTCGGCTCGAGCAAGGCTTCGACCCGACGCAAATTCGCGCCGAGCTCGTCGGAGCGGACCGCCACATCCGCCAGCGGGATCGCAACCGGCACTTCGGCCGTTACCGCCGGCACCGACGCCTCGTCCTGTGCCATGGCGAGGGGAACGACCAGCGAGCAGGGCGAATCCCAGTCTGAGGCGCACGGTCATCAGCAATGAGTCGAGGGGTTATCGCCGGGCGAGCTCCAGAGACAAGTGGTGCCCGACGCTACGGGCTCTTCTCGGGCGATGAGGAACGCTTCGGCGAGCTCGGACACTCGCCGAGGATATCATGGGCCTCGAGCCGGCTCACGAGCTCTCGCACGGGCTCGGCGGCGATGCGGTTCGGAACGGAGCCTCTCATTTTGGCCACAGAGTCACAGCGCGGCGGAGCCGCAACCAAGAATCACCGCAAAGCGCAGAGGACGCAGAGATTTGCAGAGAAAAACAACACTAGGGCCCAAGGTCGAAAAAAAGCAAATCGGTACGGGGTGCTCTTCCGCGCAGCGGCTCTCCACCCTTACGTTTTTTTCCTCTGCGTTTCCTTTGCGTCCTCTACGCCTCTGCGGTGATCTTTTCTTTTCCAGAAAAGAAGCTTTCGGGAGTTAGGGGTGGCGGCAAAGGATTCGCCTTTGTTCGCCGAGGGCGCGCAGGGCCGGGGCTTGTCGATCGTTGTCGGGAAAGAGGTTTCCGGGGAGGCGTTTGAGCATCAGCGTCATCGCGAGACGCTCTCGCGGTGAGAACCCCTCTGGGGATCGCACGCGGCGCACGCCCATGACCTCGCTGCGATCGGGCGAGTGGTTGAGCCCGAACGTATGGCCGAGCTCGTGTAGCGTCGTGTTGCTGCGAACGACTTCGACATCGCGGAACACGATCTCGCAGCGGGTGATGACGAGCCGGGTCATCCAGCAGCGGGTGAACGCCCGGAGGTTCTCGTCGACGATGGACTCGTTCTGGGGCTCGACGAGGAGCGTGATCGGCACGGCCCCGGGGTCTTCTCCCACCGAGTAGACGACCGCGCCACCGAGCGCGTTGGTCATCTCGGCGGCAGCGTCTCTGAGGGTTTGCATCGCGCGGGGGTCCAGCGGGATGGCACCCGTGGGTACGATCGCGACACGACCCACATCGAGACTCGGTCGATCGAGTGGCTCGAGCTCTCCTTGATCACCAAGAGACGCGCTCACGTACACCAGAGCTCGCGTGTAGTCGGAATCCAATCGTGTCGGGCTCTCGGACGGCCATAGCTCGAACGTCGTCTGCTCTCCTCGGCGGACGATGGTCTGGCGGTCGAGAAAACCGGGCGCCTTGATGTCGACGGAGACACCGTTGGACGCAAGCTCCTCGAGCGTGAGCTGTCCCGAGTCGTCGCTTACATGCTCCCGGCCCGCGATGACCACTCGAGCGCCTGCGACGGGCCGCCCCGTCTCGCCCGACATGATGCGAACCGTCGAGCCCGGCACGATACCGTTGGCCGTGTCCGCCGCGCTCAGATCGCGACGCACCGTCGTCGGCCCCGCGGGTCCGGTATCGGCGCAGCCGCTCAAAAGGCGCACTGACAAAACCAAGACCGGGGCCCGCCATTTCATAGGGCGGGGAGTCTACCCGATCTAAAGCCTCAAGGCGAACCGTACCCGTCTCGGCTGTGGCAGGCGCCGTCCCAACAGACGCGAAGCGACCAACGTGCGCAAAACTTGCGCGGTTCCGCCACCGATGGTGAACATTCGCGCGTCTCGAACCATTCTCTCCAGCGGATTGTTTCGTGAATACACCGCAGCGCCGAATATTTGTAGGGCAAAGATCTTCGCCCGCGCCGCTTCCAGGCTGCCGGGAAAGCCGTCGGACGCGCCCGCCGCGGCTCCGTAGATGAGCCCGCGCGACGCCTCGAGCTGCACGTGCATGACGGCGAGCATCCACTGGAGGCCTTGAAACTCCGCGATCGGGCGGCCGAATTGCTGGCGTTGGCCGCTGAACTCGAGAGCCCAACGCGAACGCTCCCTGCGCGATACCGAACGCGACCGTAGCCGCACCAACCCGCTGCGTGTTGTAGGCGTTCATCAAGTCGGCGAATCCCTTGGCGGGTCCGCGCGGCGAGACGAGCCTCATGCTCGCGTGTCCCCACCGAGAGCCCCGGCGACTCACCGACGACGGCGAGAAAACCGCCGATGCCCTCCTCGACGCCATGCTCGTCGATCCCACGGGTAGGATTCGGTGCGGTCAACCTCGGCCGCCCGCGGACGAACGACGGTGTCGGCGAACGCGCGCGCACGCACGTGAAGAGCTTCTTGTTCTTCCGTCAAGCTATATTATGGTTTCGACGGATTGGAGGAAAGTTGGGTCTAGGATACGTCATCGTTCTCGAGCGGGAGCTCGACGGCATCGAGCCCAGAGACGTCGATGGCAGAACGCTTGCCAAACACCGCCACGCCCTCGATGCCGTCGCCCACGAGATGGACCTCCCGGGTCTCGGTGAGTTCGTCGCGTTCAGCCAAGCGGAGGCGGACGCACTTGCGGACGATATGAAGTTCGACGCGCCGACTGCCGGAGGCGGCCGTTGGTTCGTGTCCGCCAACGGACTCGAGGTCGTCCGATCGATTCGAACGTACCTCCAGGAAAACCCGGATGAGATCGAGGACGCGGACGCGGTACTTCAAGGACTCCAAGAGATGCAGAGCGTGCTGGAAGCCGCGCACGCTGCGGACACTCGGTTTCGGTTGAGTATTGATTATTGAATCGCCACAGAAGAACGAGAAAATAGGCGGCCATCACCGCGAGATCGAGGGGGCGCAGAAGGGTCACGCCGACCGGAGGATCACACGGACACGATGCCGTGTTTGATGGCGTATTGAGTCAGCTCGGCGGTGGTGCGAAGGCCGAGCTTTTCCATGACGTTGTACTTGTGGAACTCCACCGTGCGCGGGGAAATGTCGAGAACCGCCGCAATCTCCTTGACCGAGCGGCCCTCGGCGAGAAGTTGTAACACCTCGCGCTCCCGCGGCGTGAGCACGACGGCGTGGCTTTCCGCCGCCTGATCGGCTTCGAGGAGATCATCGAGTAGATCTCGCGCGATGAGGGGGGTCACATAAGTCCGGCCCTCGTGCACCGCGCGGATTGCCGAGCGCAGCTCTTCTGCAGCGGATTGCTTCAGCACGTAGCCGGACGCACCGGCGCGAAACGCTTCGGCGACGTAGGTGATGTCAGCGTGCACCGTGAGGAACACGACGCGTACATTGGGTTTCGTTTTCTTGAGCTGTCGCAGCGCTTCGATGCCGTTGAGAAGCGGCATCGAGATGTCGGTGACGATGACGTCCGGTGAAAGTTCGTCCGCCGCTCGCAGCAGGTCGCGACCGTTTTGCACGCGGCCAACGAGCTCGTACTCCGGCTCGAGCAAGCTCGCAAGTCCTTCGGCGACGATCGTGTGATCGTCGGCGAGCAGAACCCTCGTGCGCGTCATGAACCCTCGAGCTCGAGCGGGATGCGCACGCTGAGCCGCGTCCCCACCGAAAGTTCCGAACGCACTTCGAGCTCGCCTCCAACGAAACGCACACGCTCCTCCATGCTCACCAAACCCAGGCGGCCGTTGTTCGAGGCACGCGCCACGTCGAAACCCGAGCCATCCTGCTGCAATGCCTCTTGGGCCTTCTTGTGCTCGGTGAGATCGGTGAGCACCATGACGGCGGCCCCGTTTCGGCGGCGAAGCGGCGTGACCGTGACTCGAAACCAGCTCTCGTGCGACGGCGCCGGTCGCGGGAACTCATGGGTGTAGACGTCTTGGGTGCCTTCGAGCACGGCCGCGACGCCCCCGCTGGTCGCACCTGAGCTATCGCCGACGAGAGTGTCACAGAGGATGTCGAGAGGCACGTCGGAGCTCACGTCGAGGCCGAGCTCCGCCCACGCGTCGTTCGAGCTGAGGATTCGACCATCGCAGGAGAGCACGCACACCGCGTCCCGGATGGAGGACAGCACGCCTTGGAGAAGCTCGTCCGTCCCGGTGACCGCGTGCGATACTTCCGAGGTCATGACGAGAGCATCCTAACACTGGCCAGCCTAGCGCCGGGCAATCCGGATGTGCCTCGTGCGGAGGCGGACTGATAGAATGCGCGCCCGGGGAGGCTCGGTTCGATGAAAAAGTCGATGATTCTGTTGCGCGTGGTGGTTTCCACGTCTTTCGCGCACGCCGCTCTTGCCGAGGACACAGCCGATCTCATTCTCGTCAACGGCCGGGTGTATACGGTCGAGCAGAGCCAGCCGTGGGCGGAAGCCCTCGCCATCAAAGGCGAGTGGCTCCTCGCCGTCGGCACCAACGCCGAGGCGCGGGCGTTCTCGGGCCCGGACACCCGTGAGATCGACCTCGACGGCGCTTTCGTCTCCCCCGGATTCAACGACTCTCACGTTCACGTGGAAAGCACGGCTAGATTGCTGAGCGGTGTGAACTTGCTCGACGTGCACGAACCGGCCGCTTTCCAAGAGCGCCTCCAAGCGACCGCGGAGAGGATTCCGGACGGGAGCTGGATCACGCGCAGCATGTGGGGTGCGTACGAGCAGTGGGGTGCGGGGTCAGCCGGAGAGGATCCGTCGTCGGGAACGTTGGCAAGCGGCCCGTTCACGCCGGACCGCGAGTTGATCGACGCCGTCACCCGCGAACATCCCGTGCTCGTCAGCCGGTTCGATCGCAGCATGCATCTCGCCAACAGCCTCGCGCTCGAGATCGCCGGCATCGACGAGAGCACGCCCTCGCCGGCCGATGGCGAGATCGTGAAAGATGCGAGCGGCCGACTGACAGGAATTCTCAAAGGAAGCGCGTACGAAGAGCGATCTGAAGAAACTACTCGACGCGAAGGTGCTCTACACGATCGCCGGCGGCAAAGTCGTCTACGAGCGCTAGGCGTCGAAGACGGGGTAAGCCGTATCCATCACGCTCGATGATCTCAGCGTGGGAAGTATCTGTTGTCATCATCACGAACCAACCGATTTTATGCGACGGATTGACAACTTGACAGGCGCTGCTCGAACGTTTATTACCGCTTGCATGAAACGCACCATCACGAAGCTCGTTTTTGCCTCACTTCTACTCGCGCCATCGATCACTTCAGGGCGCGAGCTCGACGCCGATCTGCTAGGTAACTGGCAGTGGCGTCTGTTGGGACCGTCGACACCAGCCGGGCGCGCTTGGACCGTCGTCGGCGTCGAAAGCACGCCGAAGACTCTCTATGTCACGACCGCGAGCGGCGGCGTATGGAAGAGCGTCAACGCCGGCACCACCTTCGAGCCCATTTTCGACGATGCCCACGTCGCGTCGAGCTCGGTCGTCGCCGTCGCCCCGTCGAACCCCGATATCGTTTGGGTTGCTACCGGCGAGCCGGCCAACACCCGCGCCAACTCGTGGGGCGACGGCGTCTACAAATCCGAGAACGGCGGTGAGAGCTGGACCCACGCGGGACTTTCTGAGACGCGCATGATCGGCCACCTCATCATCCACCCCACGAACCCTGACATCGTCTACGTCGCAGCGATGGGTCGTCTATGGGGTCGGAACGAGGAACGTGGCATCTTCCGGACGTCGAACGGCGGACGTTCGTGGGACAAGGTCCTCTACGTCGATGACACCACCGGATTCAACGACATCCAGATGCACCCGGAGAATCCGGACGTGCTCTACGCGGGCGCGTGGCAACGCTTTCGATACGGCGGTGGCGACATGGTCGAGTCAGGCCCGAGCAGCGGCCTGTACAAGAGCACCGACGGCGGAGACACCTAGACCCGTCTTGCGAACGGTCTTCCCACCGATTCGATGGGGAAAATTCATATCGTGATCGCACGCGGGAACCCCGAGCTCGTCTACGCGAACATCCTCACCGGCGAGTCCGTACGGCCCGGGCGCACCAGTAGCCAGGGCGGGCTCTTTCGTTCGGAAGACGCGGGAGCGTCTTGGGTCCGGGTCAACGATCGGCAAACGAGCTACTACCTACGATCGCGTGTACGTGGATCCGAACGACGACGAGACCGTGTGGATGCCGGTATTCGAGCTCAACGTCTCTCGAGACGGCGGGCGCACGTTCGAGGAAGTCAACATGCGCCACGTGCACAACGACCTCCATTCGATGTGGATCGACCCGAACGACTCGGACCATATCGTCGTGAAAACGGCAATAGTGCGCGGCGACCGTCCAGGCTCAGGTTCTCCCGCCGGGAAAGCAACGTGTAACGCTGCCCCTTGATATACGACCGGCGCCGCTGAGGCGTGTACTCACGGCGCCGGACCTCATCAGCCTTTGACGACGGATGAAACCGAAGATGATCCGCGCATTGGGTGCGTCACCGAGTTCCGGAAGGGCTTCCACATATCCATGGCGGCCAGCTTGATACGGGCGCTTTTCTTCCCGCCCAGCGCCTTGAAGAACCATGTCGGTTTCTTTGCGACCCTCACCGCCCACCCAGATGGGACGCGCCCGCTCCAGGTCGCTCTGACACGATAGTTATGTCCCTTGCGGATGGAGATCTCATCGATACCGATGGCCCGAGGCGCGGCAGCCCCGCCCGTCGACTTGCTCTTGCATGTAGAGCTTATCCAGGTCCTTCACCGTAGTGTGGTGCAGACGTTCCATCTCGGCCACCGCCTTGTTCGGCATATCCCGGACACGGGCCATTGGCGCGCGCCGGTTCGAACCTACGACGAAGAAGGCATCACCGCCCACGATTGGATCAAGCTCCGCTACACCGGCGACGGGATGGGGATCGCGGCGCTGACCCACGCGACGAGAACATTATTCATATGGTGCAGCAGGTCGGCAATACGTCGCGACTCGACCTGAGAACATGGGACCGCATCGAGCTGCAACCGCGGGACGCCGACGCTCTGCGAGCACGGGGTGCAACCCACGATCAACGGTGGGACTGGTCGCCCGCGTTCACGCTTTCTCGCCACGATCCCGACTACGTCTACGTCGGTGGCAACTATCTTTTTCGGATTCACGCAGCCTCGGCGCAGTGGGAGCGCATCAGTCCCGATCTGACGCGCCAACAGAACACGGAGCCTCAAGGCGCGACCGACGGCTACCACAGCTACGGCGCGTTGTTTTCCGTCGCCGAGTCTCCCGTCGCAGCCGAGATGTTATGGGCCGGCGCGGATGACGGCCCGCTCTGGGTTACGACGAACGGCGGTCGCGATTGGACACGGGTCGATATCAACATCGATGGGCCGAGCCTCGGCTCGCCTCCGTATCCTCCGTCACGTTCGGCCCCCATCGCTGATCTTCCCGGCATGCTGCCGCTCGGGAACTGGCCGACACCGTGCGTCGTCGCCGAGATCGAGCCGTCGCACTTCGACAAGCGCACGGCCTATATCGCGTACGACTGCCACAAGCTCGACGACGAGGCCCCCTATCTCTTCAAGACGACCGACACGGGGGCGAGCTGGTCGTCTGTCAACGGCGATCTTCCTATTGGCTCGACGTGGGTGGTGAAAGAAGACCCCGCGCACCCGAAAGTTCTCTACGCCGGCACCGAGTTCGGTATCTACGTCACCATCGACGGCGGCGAGCACTGGGAGCCACTGAAAGGAAACTTGCCTCGAGTAGGAACCCGGTCGCTCGCCATCCAGGCGCGCGACAAGGACCTCGTTGCAGCAACTTACGGCCGCTCGATCTGGGTGACGGACATTGCACCGTTCGCGGAAATGGCAGACGGGGCGCTCGACAAACCACTGCACCTTTTTGCTGCTGCATCGGCAACACTATTCAAAACTCACGTTACTTACGGCAACACGATCGAAGAGATGAACGGTGACATGTTCTTCCGCGCTGCCAATCCCCCCGACGGAGCTCTCCTTCGATACCACCTCGAGGACGACGCGTCGGACGTCCGCATCGAGATCCGAGATGCATCGGGAAGTCTCGTTCGTACCCTCGGCGGGCCGGCAACAGCGGGGCTCCACCAGGTGGAGTGGGACCTCAAAACCAACGAGACCGCCGGACGCAAGCGAGAGCGGCGAGCGCCGGTCACACCGAGCGAGTGGGAGTTCTCCCAGAAAGTGGCTCCCGGACGCTACGGTGTCCGCGTCATCGCGGACGAGCTGACGGACGAGGGCTTTGTCACGGTGCGCCCGCAGCCGCCGACAAAATGACCTCGCCGAACAGAACGTTCCCGTGGACGGTAACTTCACATCCATGCCATTGTCTCTCCAGATCGGTGACTCGATAGTAGATGTGATAGCGGACACGGCTAGATGAGTGTCTCGACCACGCTACAGGTAGCAGGCACAACAGTTTGACAGGAAAATGGTGTATACTGCTTTCCGTTTTCACTAGCCTTTCCCTGGACACCACGCATGCCTCCAGACATCGTGAGCTTCAGAGGACTGGAGGAAGTACCGTTGAAGATTTACGTGGGCAATTTGAACTTTACCACTTCTGAGGGAACGCTCAGAGACCTCTTCGCCGAGCACGGCGAAGTGGAAGAAGTCCGAATCATCACCGATCGCGATTCCGGCCGCTCGCGCGGTTTCGGTTTCGTGACGATGCCGGAGCGCGAGCACGCAGCCGCTGCCATCGAGACTCTGAATCGTCAAGAGTTCGATGGCCGCACCCTGGTCGTGAACGAAGCCCGACCCAAGAATGAGGGCGGCGGACGCGGCGGCGGCGGTCGGCGATATTAGCGCACCGCGATCACACCTTCCCCGAAAGCTCGCGGATTCAACGGTACCACTGCGGGCTCTTGCGTTTTCCGGTCTCGCCCCCTATCCTGAGATCATCGACTACAACTGAATCCAGACCGACCATCGCACGCCGACTCACTCCAACCAAGGAGGCAGAACGATGTGGAAGAAATCGGAAGCAGCAGTTTCTTCTCAAACCACGACAAAAAACCCGACTCCCGCCCGCCCGGAGGGCACGGACACTCGCAAGGCCCGCATCGGGGTCGGGATCTTGCTCAAGGGCGAGCTCCACGGTGAAGAAGACGTCATCATCGAGGGACGCGTGGAAGGCAAGATCACGCTGAAACAACATGGCGTCATCATCGAAGAATCGGGGCGAGTCGATGCCGACATCACCGCGAGCAGTATCTGTGTCGCCGGCGAGGTGCATGGAAATCTCCACGGAACGGAGCAAGTCGTGCTGCTCAAGACCGGACGTGTCGAGGGCAATATCAACGCGAAGAGCGTGACGCTCGAGACGGGTGCGCAGTTCAAAGGAAGCATCGATATGGAGACGGTGGAAGCCGCCTCCGGCGTGAAGCTTCACGCGAAGGCGGCTCCAGGCTCGAGTGATTCCTCCACGAAGATCTCGACTCACCGTATCGCCGCAAGCTGAGACGAGGAATGCGGCTCGGGCTCCCTTGGCGATCCGACCCGAAACCACCACCACCGGTGGAGGCCGCGCGCTTCGAGCAAACGTCGATCGCACTCGAGCACGTCATGAGACGACTCGAGGAAGCGCCGCGCTGCGGAGTTCTCGACCTGGGCGCCCCCATCGCCGCCAACGTGGAGCTCTACGCGCGCCACGGCTCGAGAATCACGTTCGCCGACTTCTATCGTTTCTACGAGCCCACCCGGCCCGACGGCGCGAACGCGAAAAGCTTCGCTGAGTTGCTACCCGCTAGCGCGACCCGGCTCGACGTCATCTTCGCGTGGGACCTTCTGAACTATCTCACGCTCGAGGAGATTGGCTGGCTCGGCCAGAGCGTGAGCGAAACCTGCGCGCCGGGAGCGATCCTGTTGGCACTCGTTTCGTGTCCGGGTTTGATGTCGGCTGCACCTTCGAACCATACGATCGTGGACGAGGGGACACTCCGAGTCGAAGCAACGGCTCCACCCGCCAGGCCATCGCCGGCCTACTCCGAACACGCGCTTTTGGGTTCTCTTCCGGACTGGACGGTCAAAAGTCGATTCCAGTTGAGAAACTCCATGGTCGAATACCTCTTGTATCGGGAATAATTCTTACCAAGGGATTCCGAGCCGGGACGTCTTCGCCCGTATCAACCCGCGGGTCGAGATCGAAGGACCGGTGATGGAAGACGAAGGGCTGCGAATCCACCGCGACTTCTGGCCCGACTTCCTGCGCTCTAGTCCCCTGGATCTTTAATTACTGTCCAAATTCGATTTGCCATGTGTATCGAGCGTTCGCTGGGCGAACCGAGCGATGGTTTCGAGGATTTGGTCGGCGGATTTCGTCCACTTGAACGGCTTTGGGTTCTCGTTGTGAGCATCGAGATAGTCTTGTATCGCAACGCGGAGCTGAGGCACGCTCGTGTGCGAGCCTCGTCGCAAGGCGTGTTCGGTGAGCAAGCCAAAGAAGCGCTCAGCGAAGTTGAGCCAAGAGGCGTGTGTCGGTGTGAAGTGAAAGTGGAACCGAGGTCGCTTGGAAAGCCAGCGTTTGATCGCCGGTGTCTTGTGCGTGGCGAGATTGTCGAGCACGACGTGGATGTCCAACTCGCTGGGAACGGCTGCTTCGATCTCAGCGAGGAACTTCTTGAACTCTAGCGCTCGATGTCGCGCGTAGCACTTTCCGAAGACTTCACCTGTTGCGGCGTCGAGTGCGGCAAACAGGTCAGTCGTTCCATGCCGAATGTAGTCGTGGGTTTGTCGCTCGGGCTGGCCCAAGCTCATGGGCAGGACAGGTTGAGCACGCTCGAGCGCTTGAATCTGCGATTTCTCGTCGACGCACAGGACGACCGCGTTATCCGGTGGGTTCATATACAGGCCAACAAGGTCGCGTACTTTTTCGACCAGTTGTGGGTCTTGCGAGAGACGAAACGATTCCGAGCGGTGCGGTTGAAGCCCGAACGTTCGCCAAATACGTCCAATCGTCGAATGACTCAGCCCAAGATGCTTGGCCATCGAGCGCGTACTCCAATGGGTTCTCCCCTTTGGAGTCGTCTCCAGCGTCTTGGTCACGACTTCCTCGATCTGGTCATCGCCGATTTTGCGAGCCGCTCCCGGCCGAGGTTCGTCGTACAACCCTTCCATTCGTTGTTCTACAAAGCGTCTTCGCCACTTGCCCACCGTGCTCCTCATGGTGTGCATCTTCCTAGCAACTTCCATATTCGTCAGACCCGCCGCGCAATCCAGCACGATCTTCGCTCGGAAGGCTTGGTGCGGCGAACTACGGCTGCGTCGCGCCAGTCGCGTCAGCGCTTCGCTTTCTTGAGACGACAGCTTCAATTCGGCTTTTCGCCGGCCCTTGTGTTTCATGCATTTAGCAGATCACAGAAGGGCCGGTGTTGTCTAGCTTTTTCTGTTCCATGGGACTAGCTAATGTGAGCCATCGCCGGCATCATCGGTGACACCCGTGAGCTCGTCGAGCTTCGCGACCTGCTCGTCGAGATGGCGCCTCAGGCTCTGGTAGCGCTCGACCGCGTCCACGCCCGGGCGCTGGTCGGCGCGGTCGAGATTGCTGCAGAGATAGCTGAGCTGATCGATGAGCATCGGCTGCGAGTAGCGGCGGGGCGCAGTCACGATCTCTTTTCGGATTTCCGCGAGCGCGCTTCTCGTGGCACCGGTGGCGCTCTCGAGCGCGTCATCCAACCGCGCTGCAGCGAGCCGGGCGCTACTCAGCGCGTCCCGCGCTTTCAAGCTGAGCTCGACCTGCGCCGCAATATCTTCGCTCGACACGAAGCCTTCCTTGGCCACGCGAGGATCGAGTCTCGCTTCGAACGATACCGTGCGGCTCCAATTCCCTAGCGTGAGTCGAGCGTGGTAGCTGCCCGGAGCGACCAGCGGTCCGTTCCGCCCCGATCGCTCGGCGTCCTCGTGCCAAGGTCCTGGATATCGGAGCTGCCACGTAAAGCGATGCATCCCTGCGCTCTTGTCGAGCTTCGGCGTGCCCACGCGCTCGAGCCGCCACTCGCGCATGCTCGCTTCTCGGGGAAGAACGTTCCGTTCTCCGGAGTCGTGGCTCGAGAACGAGCGGATGACATCGCCGTCCGCGTCGAGAATGTCGATCTTCAACTCCCCCTCCGACTCGTCCGGCTCGCTCGCGAGGTAGTAGTCGATGTTCGCACCCACCACTGGATACTGCGGCTCGTCGGGTGCGTAACTCGATTTCACCAGTTGCCCAGGTGTCCGAATTCGATAGGGATCCTTGACCTCGAAGAGATGCGCGGGCGCCGCGGCAACGCTCCCGTCGATCTCGTGTAGCGGCGTCAGGTCGTAGAGGATCCAGAAGCTTCGACCCATGGTCGAGATAACGAGGTCTTTTTGGACGACCTTGAGGTCCGTAATCGGCGTCACCGGAAGATTCAGTTGGAACGACTGCCAGCTGTCTCCGTCGTCGAACGAGATGAACATCCCGAACTCCGTACCTGCATAAAGGAGCCCCTCGCGATCGGGATCTTCACGCACCACCCGCACCGGGTGGTCGTTGGGAATACCGTTCGTTCCCGTCGTGATGCGGTTCCAGGTTTCGCCATAGTCGGTGGTCTTGTATGCGTACGGTGTGAAGTCGCCAAGCTGGTACCGAAGGATCGCAGCATAAGCCTTGGACGGCTGGTGCGGAGAGACTTCGATGTTCTGCACGCGTCCGTAAGGCCCGATCCCGGGTGGGGTCACTTCCTTCCAATTCGCACCGTTGTCGCGTGAGATGTGGATGGGACCGTCGTTGGCCCCAACCCAGAGGACGCCCCGCTCGTGGGTCGATTCTTGAATCTCGTAAATGACACTGAAGTGCTCCTCGCCGGTCACGTCGATCGTGATCGGGTCTCCCGAAACAACCTGGGTCTCGGGCGTGAACACCGTGAGGTCGGTCGAGATCGTCTGCCACGAGCGCCCGCCGTCTTCGGTCGCGTGAACGTACTGAGACGTGTGATACACGCGATTGGAATCGTGGGGTGAGACGTGGATGGGCGCCACCCGTTGAAACCGGAACATCAGGTCTTTGGGGTTGTGGCCGTAAAGGTTCTGGAAGCCTACATAATAATGTTGCTCCTGACCGGTCCTGCGATTGAAGACCCCGAACCGGCCCTTGCAATTCGCGTAAACGATGTCGGGATCCCCCGGCTTGGGGACGACCGGACCGGTCTCACACCCGCCTTGCGACTCCCACAGGGACTTATGACCTCCGGGCATGCGGCGCGGCGGAAAGCTCGGTACGGAGATCGTGGAGTTGTCCTGTTGCCCCGCGTACAACCGGTACGGGAACCCGTCGCTCACGTCTACCTGATAGAGCTCGGCGGTCGGCTGATTGAACTGGGTCGACCACGTCTCGCCGCCGTCGAGCGACACGTTCGCACCGCCGTCGTTCGATTGGATGAGGATGTTCGGGTCGTCGGGGTTTACCCACATGTCGTGGTTGTCGCCGCTAGGCGTCGGCTTGCGCGTCCACGTCTTCCCGCCGTCCTCCGACATGTAGTGACCCTCGGCCATACCCCAAAGGATGTCCGGATTAATAGGATGCGCTTCGAGGTTGCAGTAGTAGAACGGCCGATTACGAATGGGCTGAAAGTCCGTGACTTGGCGCCAGCCGGCACCACGATTATCGGAGCGATACACGCCACCTTCGGTGCCCGGCGCTTCGATGAGCACGTAGACTCTGTCGGGGTCGGCGGGTGAGACCGCAAGGTCCGCTTTGCCGCGCAAACCGCTCGGAAGGCCACGCGTTAGCTGGTTCCAAGTGTCGCCGCCATCCGTGGTTTTGTAGACACCGCCTTCGTGGCCACCGCTTACGATGGTCCACGGCTTGCGCTCTGCGCGCCACATCGTCGCGTAAATCTCGCTCGGGTCGTCCGGTACGAACTCGAGATCGACGGCGCCGGTCTCGTCGGAGACGAACAGAACGTTCTCCCAGCTCTCGCCTCCATCTTTCGAGCGATACACGCCGCGCTCGGGATTGGAGATGAACGGGTTACCGATCGCGGCAACGTAGACGAGATCCGGATTCTCCGGATGGATGAGGATGGCGCCGCTGTTGCCGGTTTTCTCGAGACCGATGTGTGTCCACGTTTTCCCGGCGTCAGTTGATTTGTACACACCCTTGCCAATGATGACGTTGCTTCGAAGTGCGTCCGAACCGGTGGCGACGTACACGATGTTCGGGTTCGAATCGGCCATACGGATCGCGCCGATGGAGCCGGTCGCGAAGTAGCCGTCGCTTACCGGATACCAGATGTTGCCGTAGTCATCGGTCTTCCACACGCCACCGCCCACGGTGCCCATATAAAACGTCGACGGGTGCGCGCGATGCCCGGCAACAGCGGTTACCCGGCCGCCGCGCGACGGCCCCACCATCCGGTACTGAAGGCCGGAAAACAAACTCGGGGAATATTCAGCCGTCGCGGCTGAACCCACTCCCAGGACGATCATGATCGCGGCGATACGGCGCATTAAAGGCTCCTTCGAATACAGGGCGGGATGTTAGTCGAACTGTGGCAGCAAGACAAACTTACTCGGGCGCCACCATCACGATGTATTGGCTCGTTCCCTCGTCACCCCAATCACCGCCTGCGGCACTGTTACCCCCGAGCACAACGCACCCGGCAGGAAAGTCGCGACGGTAGAGCTCGAAAAACCTCATCGCGTCACCCTCGACCTCGACTCGCCCCTTCACCGCCTCCCATTCGTCGAGCCAGTACGGGAGGCGTCGAGCGCGACGGTCGAAACCAACGTAGATCGTCGCCGCCCGTGCGAGACGGAGCGATAGGAAACCCTCGCCGCGCGCGAGCTTGTCGTCGTTTGCGGTTCGCACTAGAAAGCCACCGTCGAGAACCGAGGGAAACGACGCGAGCGTATAGGCACGATCGATGTAATACCGCTTCCCGACTCCGAGCGTCGTGAGCCCGTAGCTCGAAGGACGAAGCTCTGTTATCAAATTCGCGGTCGCAGCGCTCGAGACACGCCACGCTTCCGTGTAGCCTGTTGCGCCCCGAGTCGTCAGCGCACGCACGCGATACCAATACGTCGCTCCCGGCGACGCGTCGCGGTCGGTGAAGCGCGTCTCGCCTGGAGGAAGCGTAGCGATGATCTCGAAGGTGCCCGGGGTAACCCCTTCGCCTCGCGCGCGTTCGACCTCGAACCCGCTCGTGCCTTCGCTGTTATCGACCCAGACGAGCCTCGTGGCCCCATCATTGGTTGGGCGTACGGTGAGCTTCGAGGGTGCTTCGGTCTCGATCGCGCGACGTTTGCGATCTCGACGGAATGCACCGGCCGCGATCGCCCAGTCAGAGCGGTAGGGCGCGCGCCACTCGTGACGACCCGGCGCATACTTGCCAAGTTCGAGCTCCTCGTACGGCTTCGTGGTATCGACGGCGACGACCGCCAACGCGCTAACCGCGTTTTTCAGATCGAGATCGACGCGGTCAGTGTTCTCTCGGTAAAAGAGGTAATGCTCTCCGGCGTCACCCAGGCATAGGCTCCGGCGGCTCGGGTTCGTCTTCGCCGCGCTGCAGCGCTTCATCGGTTCCAGGAAACGACCTCGCACGAGCTCGAAGTAAGTGCGAATCTGGCCGCGGTTCGGAAACGGCGCGGAGCCGAGCTCGTGCGAGCCGCCGTCTTTTAGATGACCCCAGATGTTCGCGACACCACCCGCGAACGTCGAGTGATATAGACCTCGCCGGATCTCTCGAGGTGAGTAGTGCTTTCTATCGCTCGACGGCAGCACGCGGAAGCGATCTTCGGACATCACCGGTTTGTCCGGATTCGATTCGAGCGCGTCGACGTAAACCGCGTAGCTCGGTTTGTGATGCTCGTAGCTCGCGTAGTCGAGCCCGCGATTCCAAGCCGCGTAGCGTTCGTGGTTCCGACCGTTGTTCGGCCCTTGAGGTCTGCCACCCATGAAGCGGAACCCCGGTAGTAGCCGATGCATGCGATCGCGCCACGCGTGGATTTCAGACGCTTCGACCCACTCGTCGAGATCGAAGCCGTAGCCGAGCGTCCACCCCGGAAGGGGTCCGAGTCGCTCGGCGATCGCCGCTTCCACCTTCCGCGCAACCGGGCCGTCCAGTCCTTCCCAGTCGTCTCGAGCCGACGGGGTCTGACCGCGCTCTTCATCACCCCACATCCACAAGTGGACCATGCCGGTCGCGGCGTAGGTTTTGCGAATGAGCATTTCCAACGCTTCGAACGTGCGCGGGTCCAGCTCGGGATCGGTCCCCTCCGCTTCGCGACAATCCGGCTCCCCGATGTCGAACCATCGACATGAGACGAAAACGTGAAACCCGTTGAAGCCGTACGTGTCCAGATACAGGCGCACGTCGGCATCGACCTTCCCGGGGTTCCCATAGAAGTTGGGCGGGGTCGCGTACATGACGAGCTGAGGGACGAACACCTCTCCGGTGCCGGCCCATCCCCACTTGTTGCCAAAGTGTGTCAGCTCGCCGCGATCAGACGGTTGAACGAGAGCGAGCCACAAGAGAAAGCGCATCTGCATCCAAGCTTAGCAATTTCCATAGGGTTCAGGCTCAACTCACGTAATATCATACAGTTGCAACAACTAGCGGGGCGTTCATGGCGTGAATGTCCTTTCCGCCACCAGCTGGTACAATGAAAAGAAAAAGTCCCTCGCAGTCAAACACATGGGAAAAGACCGCATTTTGGTCGTCGACGACGACCCTGACAATCGGGCCATGATCGGCCACTTTCTCAGCAACTGGGGCTACGACGTCGACGACGCGAAAAACGGCAAAGTAGCACTCGAGAAGGTGGCGGCTCACCCGCCGAAGCTCGTCTTGCTCGACCTCGAGATGCCCGAGATGGACGGGTTCGAGACGTGCGAACACTTGAAGACCAATCCCGACACCGAGTGGATTCCCGTCATCATCTTCACCGGGCTCGAGAAAATGCCGCACCGCATCCGCGGTTTCCGCCACGGCGCCGACGACTACGTCGTCAAGACGGTGGAGCCCGACGAGCTTCGAACCCGGATTGAGCTGGTGTTGAAGCGCACCAAGAAGTATTCGAGCCTCGCGGGTCTGAACACCGACAACAACGCGGTTCCCGTCATCAATGCGGAATCTCACCCGCAAGATGCTCCCATCGAATCGTCACAATCTCAATCTCAACGCGACTTGGCGGTCTCGGTTTCGTTGGCGCGGATCCCGTTTCCCGAAGCGATGCGACTCGTCCTCGCCCACGGCGAGAACGGGATCGTTCACATCAGCGACGGTACTCGGATGGGTGCCGTTCACATCATGGCGGGCGAAGTCGTCCACGCGGTCGCCAGAAACGACCAGGGGGAGGAAGCTTTCTACGAGCTCGCTCTTTGGAGGAGCGGCCGCTTCGACTTCCAGGAAACCGATCCGGGAACGACGCAATCGATCCGAACACCGGCCCGCAGCCTTCTCGTCGAGTCCAGCCGGCGCCAGGACGCATGGGCCATGATCTCGACCAAAGTGCCGAGCTTCGATTTGATCCCCAAGTGGGTGCCGCTCCAGGGAGCCTCTTCGATTCGGTTGACGAAGTCGGATTGGGCAGTGATTCGCCTAGTGGACGGTCGACGAACGATCCGAGAGATCGTCGACGTGCTCGAGACCGATATCTTCGAAGCCGGACGCGTCGTGTTCAGCCTCATCACCGTTGGCGTTCTCCGCCTCGACAATGCCGCGGATCAAAAAGACGATGCGTTCGATCTCGTCCCGCTCAGGGGCGACCAACTCGCGGTCACCGAACCGTTCGAGCTCAGCGCTGGCGAATGGGCGCTCTTGTCACGCGTCGATGGGCAGACAAACCTCGCGTCGATCCGGGAAGTCATGAACGTCGCACCGGCTGGTTTCATGAAAGCGGTACGAACGCTGAAGGACAAAGGATTCATCCGACTCGCCTCGCGAGAACGACGAGCGCGTAAAGGGGCTTGATCAGCTTCCGGCTATCCGCTACCCGATGCCGCGGTCGAATTGTTGCTTTTTCCGACGAAATTGCGGATAATATAAACACCAACACAATTCGGGAACGCCGAACGGGGGAACGGCCATGCGCCATCATTGGCCCATCTTGAGAACTGCGTTAGCGGCTCTTGCCCCATTGGTTCTAATCACCTGGATTCACTGGGACGCTGTCGCCGCCGTTACACTTTCGCTGACGAGCGTTACCTGGCTCCTCCTCGCCGGCGCCCTCTACACGCAGCTCGTCGAGTATTGGTGTCACCGCGTACCGATGCACCGCGGTCTTCCGTATCTGACCTACGTTCGATGGAATCATCTCGACCATCACCGTATTTTCCGCGGGACGAACTTCCAAACGCGGGATGTCGACGATCTCGAACACATCACCGGCCGGTTTTGGGTCTTTCCGATACTTTTTCTCGTCCACTACGCCGCACTCGTCTTCGTCATCGAAGCGCAGGCGCTCATCGTTTTCCTGCTCGGTACCGTGCTCCACTATCTCGTGTTCGAGGCTACGCACTGGCTCACCCACATCGAGGACAACCCTGTCGACCGCATGCTCGCGCGCATTCCGCTCGTCTCCGAGCTTCGTGCGTATCAAATCGAGCACCACCGCATCCATCATGAAGTGCCCGAGATGGCTTTCAATTTCAATCCGCCGTACCTCGGCGACCGTATCGCCGGCCATATGCCCAACCGAGCGGAAGCGTGGGCAGGCGGAGTCGCCTTCGAAACGCCAGAGGCAGCGCTGGTGCCAACCGTCGCGCCACAACCGATCGTCCCGGTCGTCGAGGCACGATTCGGCGTTTGGCGTCGGCGACTCGTTCGCTACGGCTCCGCCGCCGCCGTCGGCGTCGCGCTCGTCGGTGCCGTCGTCGTTGCACACGGCCTCCTCACTAAGGGCCGCCGACAAAATAACTGTCTAGTTTTGAGCACACTCTTCCTGTTTCAGGTCGTGATCGCGATGTCGTCTGGCATCACGAGAGCCTGGCAAGCTCCCTAGAAACGGAACATTTGTAGATCTTCAGCAACCAGCGCGTGTTTGACAAACGGTCCTCATTTTAGGGAGGATTACGCCTATCAAGGAGCACTTCTCCTATTATGAGACCTACGAGCTATCAGTCTGAAGATCTCGACCGCCTGTTGAGGAAGCACAAAATAGCTACCCTCGATGATTTGAAGGCAGTGTTGGGTACCGATGTGGACTCGACCGTCTTCCGAAAGCTCAATGAGTTGGCGTATCGGACAAGCTACTCCCACCGTGGTAGCTACTACACGTTGGACGAGATCGCCCAGTTCGATCGAAAAGGTCTTTGGTCGTTGCGCTCAGTGTGGTTCTCGAAGTACGGGACGTTGCTTGCGACGGTAAAAGCGTTGGTCGCGGCCTGTGAGGCAGGCTACTACGTCGACGAGCTCGAGGACGTGGTGCAGGTTGACGTCAAGGCTCCTCTGTTGAAACTGGTCCGAGAGAAAAGATTGGCGCGCGAGCAGGTGTTCGGCCGATATCTGTATCTGGCCACCGATGTGAGCACGCGCAAGCAACAGCTCTCGGCCCGCCAGGTACATGAGGCGTCACCTTCCACGTTGGGCTGGGTCGGGGGAGTCCGCGTGCTCCCCGTGGAGTTGAAGGCTGCGATCGTTCTTTTCTACAGCCTGCTCGATGAAAAGCAGCGCCGTCTCTACGCGGGAGTCGAGGCCATGAAGCTCGGTCACGGTGGCGACCAACAGATTGCCGAACTGCTCGGGATGGATCCGAGCACGGTAGCCAGAGGTCGTAGGGAATTGCTAATGAGAGATGTTGAGCTCGACGGAGTTCGGCGAAAGGGTGGCGGACGGCGCGCCGTGCAAAAAAAACGCCAGAAGTCATCGCCAAGATCGAAGAACTCATGAAGCACGACACCGCGGGCGATCCGATGACGGGAGTGAAATGGACGCGGCGGACCACCGACAAGATTGCTTGCGAGCTAAGAAGCCTTGGTGTGAACGTCAGCAGCAAAACCGTCGGTCGACTGCTCAAACAGCTCGGCTTCTCGTTGCGGGTGAACCACAAGAAGCTGTGCGGTGCCACGTCCGAAGATCGCGATACCCAATTCGCGTGTATCGCCGAACTGCGCGAGCGTTTTGCCGCAGCTGGTCATCCCATCATCAGCGTAGACACGAAGAAACGGGAGCTGGTGGGATTATTCAAAAACGGCGGGCAGGCCTGGAACCGCGAGCCGACTCTCGTCAAAGACCATGACTTCCGTTCCGAATCGAACGGCATCGCAATCCCCTACGGCGTCTACGATCTGCTCGCGAACCGCGGGACAGTGTTCATTGGTACCTCGTACAACACCCCGGACTTCGCCGTGAATGCCATCGAGAAGTGGTGGCGAACGGAAGGACGGCGACGCTATCCTGCAGCCCGTGACCTCGCGATATTGGCAGACGCCGGGGGCAGCAATGGCTATCGGTGTCGGGGTTGGAAGCACGGGCTTCAAACGCGGATTTGCAATCGCCACGACATCGCTATCACCATAGCCCACTATCCGTCCGGTACATCCAAGTGGAATCCAGTGGAGCACCGTCTGTTCAGCGAGATCAGCAAGAACTGGGCGGGCAGGCCTCTCGACAGCTACGAAACCATCCTCAAATACATCCGCACGACCACCACCTCTTCCGGTTTGCGAGTACGCGCACACCTTATCCGGCGTCGTTATCCGAAGGGCGTCAAAATCACTGACGAGCGGATGCAGGCGCTTTCCGTTACAAAGGACCAGACTCTACCCAAATGGAACTACACCATCCGACCGTCTTGAAAACGGGAACTTATTTTGTCGCCGGCCCTAAGGGCCCGTCTCCCGAGCAAACCGCCTAGTCCCCCGGATCTTTGATTACTATACAAAGTTAGGCTTTTCGCCAGCCCATAAGATTCATAAGATTCATGCACTTAGAATGGTTTCGGCAAGCTCTGCTTTATCTAGTTTGTTCTGATACAGGGGACTAGCGCACCCGCCGCTTTTGCGGTGGAAAACGTCGGGTTTCCCCAACTTTAAACACGCTGAAGATCGACAAGTTCTTCACTCGGGGCATCGCCGTCGACGGCAAGGATGCCACCATCAAGAAAGCCCTGCTCGCGATGGGACACCGACTCGAGTTGAACGTCGTTGCGGAGGGCGTCGAAAACGAGGCACAGATGTCGTTTCTCGGCGAGCACCACCGGGCCGAAGTACAAGGCTACCTTTTCGGGAAGCCCATCCCGGCTTCGGAGCTCGCGAGAACGTTGGAACAATACGCCATCGCGGTCTGACCCTTAGGGTCCTTACACCCGCCCGCTGAATCCGGTACCATGGATTCATCCGCATTTCGCCGGATGTTGATTTGCTGTCCAATGCCCTATACCGGACGTCTCGAGGCGACTCCCCTTCTGGACATCGTGCAGATCATCGCGTACTCGCAGCAAAGCGGTCTTCTCTCCGTCAAAGGGAGCAACACCAAAGGGCTTCTGATTTTTCAGGCTGGGAACATTATCTGCGCCTACTCGCCTACCGCATTGCCGCTCCTCGTCAAAGCCGCCAAAGAACAAAATCCTGACAATCGCCTCTCGCTCAGACGCATCCAGGTGCTCGCCGCTCTCCGAGAGCTATTCGACGTCGGCGAAGGCGACTATCGTTTCGTCAAGAAAGCCGAGCCCATCACCGAGCTCGAGGGGCTCGATATGAGGTTGTTCTACGCGAGCGGCCCACTGGACACCGGCGATCTCCTGCTCGTCCTCGAGAACGCGATGGACGAGCAGCCGCAGGATATCCAAGTCACCCGCGTTTCTCCGCCGGAATCGCGCGTGGCCACCGAAGGCCGTGTGCATCCTCGCTACGGGCCGATCGTCGTCCAAGCCACCCTCGAGTTCGCCGGCACCACCGTCGTCGGTTATTTGACTAATCTGAGCGAGGGCGGTACTTTCTTCCACGCGGACGAGTTTCCTGGACCCGATAGCGAGTGTGAGCTCGGTTTCGAGCTTCCATGGGAGCTAGGGTACTGTCAGGCGAAAACCAAAGTGGCCTGGCTCCGCTCCGAGGGGCCCGACACCCGACGAGGCGTCGGGCTGACTTTCCTCGAGGTCTCCCCCGACAGCAAGGGAAGAATCGCCGCCTATTTGGAGCGATTCCAGGAGCTCGCCGCAGATGTGGATTTCGAGGCCTAGAAGCCCGAATCCCCTGATAATTAATAAATGATGAATTTCCGGCGAAAGCCGGATAATCCAGTTTTGTGCCCGCAACGGGGCTTGGTAGCAAGGAGAAATAATGTCAGCGCATTTGATCGAGCCGCATGGTGGAGCCCTGACGAACCTCGTCGTCGAGCCGGAGCGGCAGACCGAGCTCAAGGCGAACTCGACCGACTGGCCGTCCTGGGACCTCACCCCACGCCAACTCTGTGACCTCGAGCTCGTGCTGAACGGCGGGTTCTCGCCACTCACGGGTTTCCTCGGCCGCTCGGACTACGAGTCCGTGTGCTCGGACATGCGTCTCGAGAGTGGGCTCCTGTGGCCGATACCGATCACCCTCGACGTGACCGAAGAACGTGCCAAAGAGCTGGACTCCGACGCCAAGCTAGCGCTTCGCGATCCGGAGGGCGTCATGCTCGCTGTCCTTCACGTCGATGACGTGTGGCAGCCCGATCGCGAGGCGGAAGTCGAGGCCGTGTTCGGCACGACCAATCCAGAGCATCCCGGAGTCGGATACACGTTGAACCAGGCTCATCCTTACTACGTCGGCGGACGGCTCGAGGGAGTGCAGCTACCGATCCACCATGACTTTCGTGCGCTCCGCTTCGCCCCCAAGAGGCTTCGCGAAGAGTTCGGCCGGCTCGGGTGGCGGAAGATCGTCGCGTTTCAAACGCGCAACCCCATGCACCGCGCTCATCACGAGCTGACGCTGCGTGCCGCGAAGAAAGTCGAAGCGAATCTTCTGATTCACCCTGTCGTCGGCATGACCAAACCCGGCGACCTCGATCACTACACACGAGTGCGTTGTTACCAAGCCATCGCGTCCCACTACCCGCGGAACACCGCGCGTCTGTCGCTCCTGCCGCTCGCGATGCGCATGGGAGGGCCGCGCGAAGCGGTGTGGCACGCGATCATCCGCAAGAACTACGGTTGCACCCACCTCATAATAGGGCGCGACCACGCCGGCCCGGGAAGCGATTCGAGCGGCAAACCGTTCTACGGTCCGTACGACGCTCAGGAGCTCTTGCAGAAACACGAAAAAGAGAGCGGCGTGGCGATGGTGCCGTTCAAGATGATGGTGTATCTCGAAGACAAAGATACCTACATGCCGCAGGACGAAGTCGAGGAAGGCACCCGCGTGCTAAGCATTTCAGGGACGGAGCTCCGTGAACGCCTCGCGGGCGGCAAAGATCTTCCCGAGTGGTTCACGTTTCCCGCCGTCGCCCAAGAGCTCAGAAAAACGCATCCGCCGCGAGAACGTCAGGGCTTCACCGTGTTCTTCACCGGCCTATCGGGTTCCGGCAAATCGACGATCGCCAACGTGCTCCTCGTCAAGCTTCTCGAAATGGGCGGCCGTCCGGTGACGATCCTCGACGGCGACCTCGTGCGCAAGAACTTGTCGTCGGAGCTCGGTTTCTCCAAAGAGCACCGCGACATCAATATCCGCCGTATCGGCTACGTGGCGTCGGAGATCACCAAAAACGGCGGCATCGCCGTGTGTGCGCCGATCGCGCCGTACGCCTCCGTGCGCAAGGAAGTCGAGGCGATGATTGCCCCCCTCGGCGGCTACATCCTGGTCCACGTCGCGACTCCCCTCGAAGTTTGTGAGAAACGCGATCGCAAGGGGATGTACGCCAAAGCACGCGCGGGAATCATCAAAGAGTTCACCGGCATCTCCGATCCTTACGAGGAGCCCGAGAACGCGGCGTTGACGATCGACACGACCGACAAGAGCCCGGAGGAAGCCGCGCAGGAGATCATCCTCCACCTCGAAAGCCTCGGGTTCATCGGGTGAGCGATCCGATCCTCGCGCGCATCGCAGAAGCGCTTCGAGCATCCGCGGAGATCTTCCGGGACTACGAGCCGGGAAAAGTCGAGGCGAAGGAAAAGGCCGGTGGCGACCCCGTCACCGAAGCGGACAACGCCGTCAACGAGGTGCTCCACAAGCTGTTGCCCCGCGACGGCGAGGGCTGGCTTTCCGAAGAGACGACGGATGATCTTCGTCGTCTCGAGGCGCGTCGCGTTTGGGTCGTCGACCCGCTCGACGGCACCAAGGAGTTCGTTTTGGGCATTCCGGAATGGTGCGTCTCGATCGGCTACGTCGAGGACGGCGTCCCGACGGCGGGTGGTATCTTCAACCCGCAGAGTGGCGAGACGATCCTCGGCGGACGCGGCGAAGGGGTTCTCTACAACGGCGAAGCGGCAACGATGAGCCAGCGCGACCGTCTCGAAGGAGCCGTCGTTCTCGGAAGCCGTAGCGAGTCCAAGCGCGGCGAATGGGATCTCTTCGACGACGCGCCCTTCACCGTACGCCCCATGGGCTCGGTGGCGTACAAGCTCGGCCTCGTCGCCGCCGGCAAGGCGGACGCTACCTGGACGGTCATTCCCAAGAACGAATGGGACGTCGCAGCCGGCGTCGCCCTCGTGCTCGCGGGCGCAGGCGTTGCCTACGAGCCCGATGGAACACCGCGCACGTTCAACAGCCGCGATCCACTTCTGAGCGGTCTCGTCGCCCACCCGACGGCGCTGGCCACGGACGTCAAACCCGTGGTCGAACGCCACCGACTCTCCCAGGCAGCGCGGGCGCGCTAGCGAAGCTTCAGCAGTGCAATCACTCACCAGTGCCACGTCGACGTCGCTGGAGCGATCATGGTCTCGCCTTTCCTTTCATTGATGAGCGTTTCGTAACCACGGCCGCTCGAGCGCATTTTGAAATAATCCCCAACCGCATTGTCCAGCACGTAATTGACCCTGGTCTTTCTTCAGGAACATCGTTCGACAGAGTCTTATCTTGGGGTGGTACAAGTTCTTAATGGAGAATTATCGTGTTATGATATTATCGTATCGTGATACAAGACTTCGGCAATCGACTGGCGGAGGATCTCTATGACGACAAAAATACAAAGGCGGTCAGGCGAATTCCGAAAGAGTTACACCGAAGAGCTCGACGCAAGCTGTTGTATTTACATGAAGCGGCAGAGCTCCAAGATTTGCGCGAACCACCCGGTAACAGGTTGGAAGCCTTCAAGGGTGATTGGAAGGGCTTTCATTCCATTCGCAGTAATGATCAGTGGCGAATCGTTTTCCGGTGGCAAAGTAGCAACGCTTATGATGTGCATGTCATCGATTATCACTGATGACGGGGGTTATTTTTATGCCTCTCCTGCCATTTCAGTGGATCCTCTCGAGGGTGAGACCGCCACAGTTTAGGTAGACGAGACTGATGAGAGCTTCGGCAGAGTGGAGTCCAAAGCTGCGGTGGCTCAGCAGCCTGATTTTGTTGTTCATTCCTTCGAGTCGGCCGTTGCTGAGTCTCCACGTGACCCACGCGATGACGCCATCGAAGTGGCTGCTCATCTTCGCCGCGCGTTTGACGGGCTCTATCCTCGAGCTCATAGCGCGCCGCAGCCATCCTCGGAGAAACTTCTTGGCCCATGTCTCGGTTTTGTAGGTGTAGAGGTCCATGAAGTCGTCGCGCAGAAGCATGGCGCGGTAGAGGCGACGATTAGCTCGCACCTGCTCGCGGAGCACCCGTTTGTCTTTCGCGCTGCGGTTGTGTTTGGCCTTGAGAAGGGGAAACTTGGTGTTCTTGAGGTTGCGCCGGGCAGTCCCTTTGAGCTCGCGCACCAGCTCGCGCCGGGTCTTATCCACGGCCTCGTTCAGATGCTTGACGATGTGGAAGCGGTCAAAGATCACCCGTGCCTGAGGAGCCTTTTTGCCGACGACAGTTATGTACGGCTCCCACATGTCCATGCTGACCGCTTCGAGCTCCGCGGCTCTTTGTGGTCCGAGCTTGCGGAAAAACCGCAGCAGCGTCTTGGCCTTGCGCTCCTTTCCCGCCCAGACGACCCGGCCGCTGAGATGGTCTATTACCACTGTTAAGTACTTGTGGCGTTTGCGGTAGCTGATCTCGTCCATCCCAATCACCCGCAATCCATCGAGCTCGCGCCGCTCATCCCGCTGCTCGGCAACCACTCGCTGGATGATCCGTCGCACCGAACGCCACGTCACTCGGAAATAGTTCGCTACGGCGCTGACGTCCGTCCTCTGTGCCAGCCACGCTACCTCTTGTTCGAAGCTTTTGGTAAAGCGGCTTCCCTTGTCTGCCCAAGGCACCTTTTCTCTGACCACTCCACACCGCCGACATACCACTCGTCGGATCGAGTAGCGAAGATAGGTCCGGACTCCGAACAGGTCCAAGTGCCGCCAGTAGCGATTGTAGCGATCTTTGTTCTTGCGGACCTTTCGTCCGCAAATCCCGCACAGAGGCTTCCTCCTCCGTGGTACTACATCCACCACCACTCTGGCTTTGTCCGCCTGGAAGTAGAAACCTCGGACCCACAGGCCTTGCAATCCGATGAGCTTGTTGACTAACGTAGTAACGCGCATCGCGGGAACGCTCTTTTCTCTTTCGGAAAAAAAGATTCTAGCGTTCTCGCCGATGCGCATCTACACATGGCTTACCCTCTCAACCCACGGGCCTCACCAAATGCCACTGCCCCTCAGCGAGAGACGAGGCTGTGGGAAACGCCCCCACGGTTCTGGTCGTTCAGACCTTGCTCACGACTGAGTTCTCTTCGAAGCCTGGAAGGGCGTTTTCCATAGCCTCCACTAATCGAGCCCCCCCTTCCTTATTCCATATGAATTAATCTTTCTTGTATATATATCAGGAGGGGCCTGTGGGCGCTCGTGGGAAACGCGAAGCGTTTTCCAAGCGATTGTGGAAAACGCCGCTCCACGTTTGTACGTGCTCACAACCTTTCCCTAAACGCCTCTCTCGCCCGGAGTTTCCGGCGTTTTCCACAATCGCGGCAGCGTCCATAGGCCATGCCCTCCAACACAAATCAGATCCCCCGAAACGACAGGAGAACCATTTTTATGAGGCAGCCAACTAATCCGTTTCATCCTGGGGAAATTCTCGCTGAGGAGTTTTTGAATCCGGCAGGAATCACGCAAACTGCTTTTGCGGAGAAGATAGGCTGGACGCGGGCCCGTCTCAACGAGCTCATCAACGGGAAGCGCGGAATAACGGCTGACGCAGCGTTGGACCTCGCTGAAGCGTTGGGCACCACCGCCAAATTATGGATGAATCTTCAGACCACCTATGACCTAAATCGCGCTAAGAAACGAAGAGAGCAGGTCGCTTGATACTATCCTGAACTCCCACCGGATTTTGCAATCTGTTCTCCGGGACTTGCGATCCTATGAGGTCCCGTTTGCGTCGAGGTGCCGATCGACTTCATCGAGCTTCTGAGCATCTACCACTTGTTCGGCGATCCCGCGCTCACCCTTCGTCCCAACTAGCCGCGGTTGCGGTAGAGCTTTTCGTCGACGGCCCCGGCCATCTTCTCGGGGGCGAGTGGAAGGCCCAAGAACTCCTTGATGCGACGGGCCTGCTCGAGCGGATTGGCCACAGCATCCTTATACGGAATCTCGAGAGACTCCAGGTGGTCGGCGTGTTTCAGGAGGTAGTTGACCTTCCACAAGTGGTCTTTCCAGAGCTCGAGCATTTTCTCGTCCTCGATCTCATTGGCCTCCCCCCGACGATCGAGCATTTTTTGCTGGGACGCGAGCACCTCCGGTAGGTCTCGCCGCATGAAGATGACCTTGTAGTTGTTCGTCTCCGGAAGGTCCTTGAGAAGAAAGGAGATGATCTTGACCGCCTTGCCGCGCGCCTCGCGAAGCCAGCCACGGTCTTTGCCATCCTTATCGGCCTTGTGGAGATCCTTGACCCGCTCGTCCTCGAAATAACCCTTGGGGTTGTCCTCGCCGGCTTTGCGCACGCCGTCGGTGATGGCGCTGACACCTGCGGCCGCCAGCATTTGCATTGCCATCGAGGTACCCGAGCGCGGAAGCCCCGAGACCACGATCACGGGCTCTCCGTAGCGGATCCTTCGATAGAGGCGATAAAGTCTCTTCATCCCAACAGAGCATGCTACACTATCCCGTCCTCCCCTTTTGAGATAGACTAATTGGTTCTGTTTCGTCTCGTCGTTTTGGTAGTGGGTCTGGTGCTCCTCGTGGCCCCACAACCGGCCGAAGCCTACATCGGCCCCGGCGCCGGCTTCGCGCTACTGTCGTCGTTTCTGATCGTATTCACCACGATCCTGATCGCGATGGCGTCGCTCCTCATCTGGCCCTTGCGGATGGCGTGGCGCTTTTTCGGGAGGAAGACGCAAGCGAAGCCCCTGGTCAAGAGGCTCATCATCGTCGGCTTCGACGGCCAGGACCCGAAGCTGACCGAGAAGTTCATGAAGCAAGGGATTCTGCCCAATATGGAGAAGCTCGCTAAAGCGGGCTGCTACACGAAGCTGGGGACGACTTACCCGGCCATCTCTCCGGTCGCGTGGTCGTCGTTCGCAACCGGCACGAACCCCGCACGGCACAACATCTTCGACTTCCTCGATCGGGATCGCCGAACCTATCTTCCGCTTCTATCGTCGACGCACATCGGTAGCGTCGAACGCTTTCTCAAGATCGGCCCCTACCGGATTCCTTTGAACAAGCCGGAGGTGAGGCTCCTTCGGAAATCGACACCGTTCTGGTCGATCCTCGGCGAGCACAACATCTGGAGCACGGTGCTTCGCGTGCCCATAACCTTCCCACCGGACAAGTTCTATGGCGCTCAGCTCTCCGCGATGTGCGTCCCCGATCTCCTTGGCACGCAGGGCACGTTCCTTCTGTACACGACGCGACCCGCGGAGCAGAAGTTCAAAGAAGGCGGCCTCAGGTTCCAGCTCGAGAAAAACGGCGACCGGATGGAGACCACTCTCCAGGGTCCCGAGAATATGTTTCGTGACGGCAATCCTCCTCTCGAGGTCCCGGTTGTCATCGACGTGGACCGCTCGTCCGGAAAGACTCGCGTGAGCGTCGATGGCGAGACGATGGAGCTCGAACCGATGAAGCTATCGGATTGGATTCCGATATCGTTCAAGGCCGCGCCTACCATCAAAGTCTCCGGCATCTGCCGCATGATGGTGACGGAAATGGACGATCACTTCTCCCTGTATGTCACGCCGATCAACATCGATCCCGACAAGCCGGCGATGCCGATCTCGCATCCTTCTTATTACGCAACCTACCTGTCGAAGAAGGTAGGACATTTTTGCACGCTCGGCTTGGCGGAAGACACGTGGGCGCTCAACGAAGGGGTCACCGACGACGGCACGTTCCTGCAGCAGACCTACGACATCGACCGCGAGCGCCAGGACATGTTCTTCACGTCACTCGATCATCTGCGACGAGGGTCTCTCGTCTGTGTCTTCGACGCCACCGATCGCATCCAGCACATGTTCTGGCATTACCTCGAAAAGGATCATCCGGCCAATCACGGAAACGGAATCGAAGATGCCGAGCACAAAGACGCCATCGAAGCCATCTACAAACACAACGACGTCCTCGTCGGCAAAGTCATGGACAAACTGAGAGACGGCGACGTGCTCATGGTGCTCTCCGACCACGGGTTCAATTCCTTCCAGCGCGGCGTCAACTTGAACCGGTGGCTGCAACAAGAAGGCTTGCTCGTGTTGAAGGACGGGGCGAGCGGCGAAGAGGAATGGCTCCAGGGTGTGGACTGGTCAAAAACCAGAGCCTACTCGCTCGGACTGACCGGCATGTTCCTCAACATGAAGGGTCGCGAGGCCCAAGGCATCGTCGAGCCCGGCAAGGAAGAAAAAGACGTCAAGGAAGAGATCATCGCCAAGCTGAGTGGCCTGAAAGACGAAGAGCGCGGCGCCGTCGGCATCAAAGAGGTCTTCGACACCAAGAAGATCTACGACGGTCCCTATTCGGAGAACGCACCCGACCTCATTATTGGGTACGACAACGGCTATCGAATCTCGTGGGATTGCGCCACCGGCATGGTCGCAGGAGCGGTGTTCGAAGACAACGTCAAAGCGTGGAGCGGAGATCACTGTGTGGATCCCAGGCTCGTACCCGGTGTCTTGTTCTCGAACTACCCCGTCGATTCCGAAGACCCGACCCTGCTCGACGTCGCGCCGAGCGCGTTGAAAATGTTCGGGCTCACGCCACCCAAGTACATGGAAGGCTCGTCGCTCTTCACCGAGGCGACGTTTCTAAAATGATGCGAGCTCTCGGTCTTGTCACGATCGCACTGATGGCGTCGACGTCGAGTGTCGGCTGTGGCACCGGCGACGACGCCAAGGCCTCCGGACCGCGCGTCATCGTCCTCGGGCTCGATGGCATGGACTACGCTCTCACCAAGAAGCTCATGGACGAAGGGCGCATGCCCAACTTCTCGAAAGTCGCGCAACAGGGCAGCTTCGCCCCTCTCGAGACCTCGGTGCCCCCTCAAAGCCCGGTAGCATGGTCGAACTTTATTACTGGCCTGGATTCCGGCGGCCACGGTATCTACGACTTCGTTCACCGCGATCCCGATACGATGATCCCGTACCTCTCGACGAGCCGCACGAGCGGAGGCGGCAGGACGCTCGAGATCGGCAAGTATCAGTTCCCTCTCTCCGGAGGCTCGATCGAGCTTCTACGAAAGGGCCGTGCCTTTTGGGAGGTCCTCGAGGCCCAGGGCATCCAGACCACGATCCTGCGCATGCCCGCGAACTTTCCGCCGTCCGGAACGGCCACCTACGAGCTCTCCGGTATGGGAACCCCTGACATCACCGGGACCTACGGCGAGTTCTCTTTCTACACGTCGAAGCTCTTCGCGTTCGTGGGACAAGACATCGCGAGCGGCGAGGTTTACGAAGTGGACATCTTCGACGGTGTCGTCGACGCCAGATTGTACGGCCCGGACAACCCGTTCCTGAAGGAGGCGGAGAAGCTCACGTCGGAGTTCACCGTGTACCTCGATCCGGTGGACCCCATCGTCAAGCTGGTGGCAGGGACCGAGGAAGTAATCCTCAAAGAAGGCGAGTTCAGCGACTGGGTGCCGGTCGAGTTCCCGATGATCCCAACCCAGGCGCTCGCCGGCGTGGTTCGCTTTTATCTGCGCTCGGTACGCCCCGACTTCGAGCTCTATGCATCACCGGTGAACTACGACCCACTCGACCCAGCACTTCCGATCTCGACCCCAGACGACTACGCTCGCGAGCTCGCTCGAGCGACCGGACGCTTCTACACGCAAGGCATGCCCGAGGACACCAAAGCCTTGGAGGGAGGTGTTCTCCATCCAGACGAGTTCCTGGCGCAGGCCGAGATCGCGGGCCAAGAGATCCTCGACCAATACGAGTACGTGCTCGATCAGTTCAAAGGCGGCTTCCTCTTCTACTACACGGGGAACATCGATCAAATCAGCCACATGATGTGGAGGACGCTCGACCCCGAGCACCCAGGCTACGACCCCGACGTCGACCCTCAGTACGCCGGGCTCATCGAAAGCCTCTACGTCGGCCTAGACGATGTCGTCGGTTACACGCTCGAGCGCATGGGCGACGACACGACGTTGATCATCATGTCGGACCACGGTTTCACCTCGTGGAAGCGATCGTTTCACTTGAACGCGTGGCTGAAAGAGCACGGCTACCTCACCGTCAAGAATCCCGACATGAAAAACGATCCCGGCATGTTCGTAAACGTCGACTGGGCGCACACCCAAGCGTACGCACTCGGAATGAACGGACTCTACTTGAACATGCGGGGGCGCGAGAAGAACGGGATCGTCACCGAGGGCCAGCGGGACGATCTCATGGAAAAGATCGCGCAGGACCTGCTCGCCGAGATCGATCTGGTCACCGAAATGCCCGCGGTGACGAAAGTCTACAAGCGCGAAGAGATTTTCAAAGACCGAGGCCACCTCGATATCGGCCCCGACATTATCGTCGGCTACGCGAAAGGAACCCGGGGCTCGGGTCAATCGGCACTGGGTGCAGTAGGAAGCGAGCTCATCACCGATAACACCGGCGCCTGGAGCGGCGATCACACCATGGACCACGAGGCCGTTCCTGGAATCCTGCTGACGAGCCGCGCTCTCAAAAAGCCGGCACCGAGGCTGCTGGATTTGGCGGCGGCCATTCTCGCCGAGTTCGGCATCGACACACCGATCAACCCAAGCGTCGACTTGGGACCTACGGACGACTGAAGGGTCATTATGTTTGGTTCGAAAATCAAGCTCGACAAAGAGCTCATCGCACGCGTGAAGAAGGTCTCCGACATCGCAGGCTACTCCAGTCCCGAAGAGTTCATCACCCACGCGCTCGAAAAAGAGCTCGCCAAGCTCGAGGATGCCGGCTCCGAGGAAGAGATCAAGAAACGATTGAAAGGTCTGGGCTACATCTCGTAGCCGGCTCGCCGCCGCATGTCGTTCATCAACGCACTCCTGCGCACGCTAATAGACGGGCTCCTCTACCCGTTCCGCGACCTTTCACCGATCGTCGGCCTGACCGTGGTGTCGCTTCTGACCGCGATTGGCCTTCTGATCGTCTTCAAGCACACGTCGAACCAAAAGGCGCTCAAGGACGTGAAGCGGAAGATCCACGCCGGGCTCTTCGAGATCCGTCTCTACAACGACGACTTCCGGTTGATGGTGAGGGCCCAGTCCGGGATCCTACGCGCGAACCTGACCTACATGCGCTACTCGATGGCACCGATGATTTGGACCCTCCCACCGCTCATCCTTCTCATCGCGCAGCTTCAGTTCCACTACGGCTACAGCGGCCTTACGCCCGGCCAGGAAGTGCTGCTCAAAATCGAGTTTTCGGAAGGAGCCTACGGCGGCGACGAAAAGCCTCCCTACGCGGTGACGACCCCGGAGGGCTTACAGCTCGACGACCTTGCGGTATGGATCCCAACCCTCGGCGAGATGGCGTGGCGCCTCACCGCGGACGCGCCGGGCGACTACGAGCTCGAGATTCGAAACGGCACTGGGAGCGCCACCGCCACCAAGACGGTGAGGGTCACCGATAGCGTCGTCCGGCGCTCACCGTTCAAAGTCCGCGGCTTTCTGAATGAGCTCATCTACCCAGCCGAGGCGTCACTCCCGAGCGACGGAGCCATCGAGTCGATTACGGTGACCTACCCCGACGCAAACGTGGACGTCTTCGTCGAGCTCCATTGGATGATTGTCTACTTCGTGTTGTCGATCGTATTCGCCTTCATCCTCCGCGGCCCGCTCGGTGTCACGCTGTAGGGATTCCCACATAGCGAAGCGCGCAGCCCCCGAACATCGAGCTCTAAGCGGTGCATTCAAAGGCACTTAACCCCTGTCTCCGTCGCCCGAGTCCGGCATGGGACTTGCTACGCATGGAGGTATGGACGGAGATCTGCGTGCGTGGGCGAGAGGATCGATTCTCGCGTCTGCGCTCATGGCGCTAGGAGCACCAGCGTCCGCGCAAGTCGCTACCGGCACGTACGACGGCAATGGTAGTGCCGGCCGGTCCATCACTGTAGGGTTCCGCCCCAACTTCGTGTTCATCAAAGTAGACTACGAGAACATCGCCGATAATGACTTGTCGTCCGGCGTCATCCGGACAGCCATGATGACGGGCGACAACGCCAAACCGTTGACGGGCATTCAGGCCCTGATGTCCGGGCTCATCACCTCGCTCGATGTGAACGGGTTCACCGTCGGAAACGACCTGCGGGTCAACGCCGCCGGTGCAAGCTGCGGGGGCACGTGCACCTACTATTGGACCGTGTTCGGCGCCGATCCCGATTTCGCCATGGGCAGCTACACCGGCAACGGCACCAGCGTCGGCGACCCACAGTCCATCACCGGGCTCGGCTTTTCACCGGAATACGTCATGGTGCTGCCCGCCACGACGAGACGAGCCGGCCACCGCACCACCGCTGGCGGCACCTTCAGCCGGCGCATGAGCCCGAATGGAAGCGCGCTCACGGACGCGATCACGTCCATGGATGCCGACGGCTTTACGGTGACGGTGAGCTCGAGCGCCGGTGACAACCCGAACGAGAACAGCCAGACCTACTATTACGCCGCGTGGAACGCTGCACCGGGGAAGATGGTCATCGGCGAATATCTCGGCAACGGCGTCAACAACCGGCAGATCATCGGTACGAGCTTCTCCCCGAGTTGGTTGATCCTCTCCGCGTACGACGACGGGAAAGACCCGATTCACCGCACGAAAGACATGCCGACAGATGCAGGAAGCAGCTTCCGAAAGGATGTACAGACCGGATACGTGCGCGCGCTCTTGCCGAACGGGTTCCAGATTGGCAGCAACAACGTCGTCAACGAAGCCGGCTTCAACTTCTTCTGGGTCGCGTTCGGCAACCAAGCAGCATGTCCCCCCATGACCGTTTCAGAATCAGGCGGCACGATTACGACCACCGCGGCTGGCAGCTTCGAGCTTCGGTTCAACTCGTCCGTCGGCGGCAGTATCGACCAGTGGTACGAGTTGAATCGCGATCCAGATCGGTCGACCAACTTGATGAACAACACGGGCGCGAACAACGAGTACGCTTTGAACGATTTCGCGCTCTACAACGCGCCGACGACCTATCAGCTCAATGCGGAGACTGCTGCCGCACTCGAGCTTTTGGAGGTCACGCCGCTTCGCACTTTGGTGCGCGCCGAAGGCGAGCTTGGTAACGTCGCCGGTTTCGACTACCGCCAAAAGACCACCGCCTACAGCTCGGGGAAACTCTACAACCGGATGCAGTTCACGAACAACACCGGTGGGCCACTTTCGACGTATCAAGTGAACTGGTACGCCGGCGCTGACTACTCCGTAAACTGGTTGGGGTTGACGGATCCCGAGGGAACGCTCAGCGACGCGACCGAGCCGAACGCGTACACCGACGATTACGCGCTCAAGTACGCCAACGCCGCCTCGCCCGGTGACGAGCATTTCGGAAACATCCTCTTCATTCCGTCACGAGACTACAGCGAGTTCTCCGAAACCGGTTGGGAATGGAAGAACGACTCAGGTGACGACGGCGGCTACATCAAGCTCATGGGAACCGAAACGTTTGGCGTCGGCGGCGGTATCATCGTCACGCACAACACGGTCTTGAAATCCGACGCTATCGAGTCGATTGCCGAGGCTCGACCGTTCGCCGACGACTACCGTTTGCCCGACGTTCTCAACGTGACGACGGGAAGCGAGTGGTTCCACGCGTCCGAGAGTACGTCGTCGCCATCCGATTCTTTCAACGAAGCCGAAGGTGCCTACACGCTCGACTTCGATCCCACCAATGGCCTCGTGTTCGATATCGACGGTGGGACGACGGAACGCCGGCTTCCTGTCTATAAGATTCGCCAATGGCGGTCTCTCGGCGGCGCGAGCTCGGTGAGCTTCACCGGGACGCTGCCTTGGTGCACAACTCCGATAGAGGCCGATAGCTCGCTTGGCCCCGACTCCCATCATCCGATCATCTCGCTATCAGGCATCCCGAGCGCCGTCATGGTGTTGAGAATCTTGCACCCGATCCTTGCCTCGACTCTCTGTGCCGCCAACCCTCTCGCTCGCATCGCTGAGCCCACGATAGCCTTGTAGCGATGGAACGTTGTCTCGACTTTGCTCCGTTTGCTGTAGCCCGATTCTGTGTGCCACTTTCGTTTGCCGAGCCGAGCTTGTGCTGCAATGTTGCGATTGCGCTGTCGGCTGCTCGCCGGCCCCGATGCGAGCTGGGCGCCCTTGCGCGGCGGTATCAGCACCCTCGGCGAGCAATGAGCGCTGTGATTCTCGATTGCCTCATAGACGCCGCCGGCGTCGTATGCGGTGTCAGCTCTGGCCGATGAGATGGGACTGTCGATCTGTCCGACAAGCGATGCAACCCGCGATGAATCGCGGGCTCTTTTGCTCGTCAGCTCGCCGGCGACGACTTCGCCACTCTGCTCGTCGACACACAGATGGAGCTTGCGATAGTCCCTGCTCTTTGGTGCTCTGCGCAGCTGGCCGGCGTGGACAGCGAGACCGCTGCTGTCGATCAAGATGTGCAACGGCGTCTTCTGCTTGTCTTGGTAGAAGGGGACCTTACCCAGCTTCGCCTTGCGCCTCGAGATCGTGGTGTGATCGGGCACATCATTGTCTAGCTTCATCAGAGCGAACAACGATCGCATCAATCCCTCGCTCTGCCTAGATGACAGATGAAACACCATGCCCAGGGTGACAGCCGTCTCGATGGCGTGGTTCGAGTACTTGCGTTGACGGCCCGGTTTCCTCCTCCTCGGCCGGGGCGCGTCCCAGTTCACAAGCTTGCCGGCGGTGAGCGAGATCCAGACGGTCAGGCTCCCACGGTTGCGTAGACCCGCCTCATATTCACGCCAATTCCTCACGCGATAGGCCTTCTTCACATACTTCCGCTGAGTGCGTTTGAAAATGCTCATGGGGAACCTCGAATCCGTGAGTAAAGGACAATTGTGGACCGAGATCGCGAGTTGTGCACCAAGGCAGCGTGCCTTCGGAACTTCGGGACGTGGTACGGCGCCTATCCCTACGGTCACGTTACCATCGTCGATCCCGCCTATGGAAGTGGCGCCGGGGGGATGGAGTACCCGACGTTTTTCACCGCGGGCACACGCTTTTTCAACACAGTCGGAACGGGATCGCCCGAAAGCGTCACCGTGCACGAGTGCGGCCACCAGTTCTGGTACGGCATCGTGGGGAACAACGAGTTCGAGCACGCGTGGCTCGACGAAGGGTTCACCACGTTCTCCACCGCGCGCACGATGGACGTGACCTATGGAAATCGAACCCTCTCGCGCCGGTACTTGAATCCGCGGGGCGCACGCCGCATGACCGGTTTTCTGCCGGTTCTGTTCGAAGGTATCGAGCGGGATCGCATCATCGGCGGCAACCGCCTCGATGGCTATCGCGCCGCCGCCACCGCGGACGCACAGTCGACACCGACGTTTCAGTACTACCCGGCCACCGGGAGCGCGCACAGCTACAACAAGACCGCGCTCTGGCTAACGACGCTCGAGCGCTACCTCGGATGTGCCACGCTTCAGGAGATCATGTCGACGTACTTCGAACGCTACAAGTTCCGACACCCTAGCCCGCAGGACTTCTTCGACGTCGCGAACGAGGTGAGCGGCCAGGATCTGACGTGGTTCTTCGACCAAGTGTATCGAAGCTCGAACGACTTCGACTACGCGTGTTCCGCTTCAGTGGAAATGAGACTTTCTGCAAGTGACGGGTTCTCTCCCCTGCCTGGGTGAACTGCCATGGTATCGCCACCGGGAGGATAGGGCACTGCTGGGAAGCAACCCGAGCGCCCGGTGGCCGGAATACGGTTGGCATTATTACGCACTGTGTTCATGCTCCCGGGCTCCGGTATGAGCCAAACCGGATCCGCTCAAAGCGGAAAATCCCGGGGGTTCGGGGGCAGAGCCCCCGTTCGCTATGTGACAACTGGATTCTCCGAGCCGTTTGAGGTTTTCTTCGCGGCGATGCTTGCGTGCGTTCTCGAGTTTGTCGAGACGTACCTGCTTGCGCTCTTCGTGACGGAGGAGAAACCGGTCTTCGGGCGTGAGGTATTCGATTCCTGCGTGGAGCCTCTTTGCGTTGTAAATCTCTATCCATTCTCCGATGATGTCTTTCGCGTGAAGCTGATTGCGAAGCTCCTTGTCGGAGAGGCCCTCCTCGCGCAACGTGCGATGAAATCGCTCGATTGCACCGTTGGACTGCGGATGATGAATGCGAATACGAATCTGCTTCAATGAGAAGTGCTTGATGAGTTTGCGGAAGTCCTTGCTGGTAAATTGGCTGCCGTTGTCGTTGACAATCTGGGGCCGTTCTCCAGGGTAGCGCTCCAGTGCTGCATGGACCACATCCGTCACTTCGGCGGCGGTCATGCGCGACAGCAGTTCCCAGTACACGATGTAGCGCGAGAAGCCGTCCAGCACTCCGATGAAGAAATACCACCGTCCCGCGATCCACAGGTACATCAAGTCCGTATGCCAGCGTTCGTGGGGGCGTTTCGGAAGTTCGGGCTTGCGGCCTACGGACGGTGTGGCATTCCACCTTGCGAGCAAATCGTTCCGGTCCAGAATGCGGTACACGCTGCTCGGGCTCAGGCAAACGACATCCTCGTCCACCATCATCCAGCACAGCCGCCGGTAGCCGTCCCGTGGGTGTGCTAAAGCATAGACCGTCACCGCCTCCTCCTCTTCGGCAAGCACCTGGTCCAAGTCTGGTGCCTTGGGCTTGATGTCCTCCAGCGCTCCCTCCTTGCGCCTCTTTTGCCAGCGGTAGTACAGCGAGCGAGAGAGCCCGAGCTTCGAGACAACCCATTCCAGCTTCACCCGGCTTCTCTCCATCGTCTGCTCGATACAATCCAAAATCCTCAACTTCTCGTGCGGCTCGAAACGACACCGGTCGACTAGCTTCCAAGCGTTTTTTTTAGGTCCAGATTCTCCATGGTGATCTCTACCACCACCGATTTCATCCTCTCAAGCTCTTGACGCAGCTTCTCCTCGCGGCGAGACGCCTTCTCCTTCTTGCCATTCTGAAATGATTCCAGTGTCGCCTCCTCCGATTGTTTCAGCCACTGATAGTACTGCCCTGTATTCAATGCGTGGCGCCGACACACCTCGGACACCGTCGCACCACTCTCCTGGCACTCCTTGAGTATCTGCAGCTTCTCCTTCGCTGACCAACGTTTCCTGCCGTCCATCTCTGCCTTCTCCCTTCGTTGAGTATAAGACAGAGGCGAAAACCGTCACTTACTACGACCCCCAAAAGTCTCATTTTGGCTGAACCAATACAACGCGATCGGGCGTGTCGCCAGTGATCCGGTCGAGCTCGCGGGCTATGTGAAGCAGGGTTCGGATTTCGTGCACCAGACGGGTCACGATGGTGATGACGAGGCCGAGCTCTATCGTACCGAGGTCGTCGTTCAGCGACGAGGCGCAGCACGTTTCCCCGTCGAAGTTCTCATGGTGTTCGAGGACGGCTCGGAAGTGAAAAAAGAGTGGGACGGCCAGGCACGATGGAAGCTCTACGTCGAAGAAAGAGGCTCGAAGCTCGCGTATGCGGTCGTCGACCCCGAGCGCAAGCTCATGCTCGACCTCTACTACACGAACAACTCAAAACGCCTCGAGCCCGATGCGAAGCTTCCGGCCCGCAAGTGGGCCTCGAAGTGGATGATTTGGTTTCAGGACCTCTTGACCACGTTCGCTTTCTTCAGTTAGCCGTACAACAAACGGGGGAGTCACGAAAAATGTCCGCGACCGGAGCAGCGTTCACAGGCCTTGGTAAAGTTCTCGGCTCGCCGAGCGTCGTTTTGTGGCTATGGCTTGCCAACGTTGTGGTGGCGCTGCCGGCGGCCATGGTGCTCACAGGCTCGATCCGCGAGTCGGTGGGCGGCAGCCTCGTTGGCGAGAAACTCCGTGACGGCTTCGACATGGGCTGGTACGGAGAATATCTAGCGAACGCCAAGGGGATCGAAAGCTCGTTCACGCCGACGATAGTAGGTGCGGGCGCGTTCTTCAACAATATCGAGGCTTGGCTCAACGGAAACCTCTTCGAGGTGCACCCGGGTCTATTGGGTCTCGGGATCCTCTACGCGCTTCTGTGGTCACTGTTTCTCGGTGGCGTCCTGCACCGCTACGGCGAAGCCGCCGGACTCTTCCGTCTGGGAGAGTTCCTATCTCATGGTGGCGAACTTTTTTTCGTTTCGTGCGACTCGCGGTGCTCTCGGGAGCGCTTTATTACGGGGTCTACCGCTTTTCCGGATGGCTCTTCCGGCGGATCGAGCGTGCGACTCAGGACGTGACCGTCGAGGAGTCGGTGTTCGCGTACGTGGTCGTGGCGAGCTTCGTCGTCGTGTTCCTCCTCACGTTCGTCAACATGGCTTTCGATTACGCTAAGATCGCTACGTTTCGAGAGAACCGGCGCAGCATGGTACTCGCGTCACTGAAAGGATTCGGCTTCGTGCTCTCCCACATGAGACGAACGATGACTCTCTACTACGGGCTCGGGTTCGTGGGGCTCGTCATGCTGTTCGTGTACCACGCGATTGCGCCTGGCCCCGGGCAGTCGACGATGTTGGGCGTCGGTGCTGCCTTCTTCGTGGGGCAGTTGTACCTGCTTGCGAAGCTCGTGCTGCGCCTGACGTTCTACTCGGGTCAGATGGCGCTCTTCGACGCGAGACGCTGAGCAGAAGACCCTACCTTAAATTAATAGAGTCGTTCTTTTCCAGGCTTTTCCAGGCGCTAGGACTCGAGACTGCCGGCGCCGGGGAGCGAGCCGTACACCTCGTTCAGTCGTTTGGCGAGGTATTCTCCCGCCTGGATCGGCGGGGAGCGAGCGGGTCGCTCGGGCCCACAGCATGGTGGAAGGCATTCGATCCACGTGTCGTAGTTCGTCCCGAAGAAAAACGGGATCGTGTAGCGCTCCCGTCCGCTCTTGTTGAGGACGCGGTGGGGTGTAGCGCGGAAGACGTCGTTGGTCCACCGCGCGAGCATTTCCCCGAGGTTGACGACGAACGTGCCTGGGACGAGGTCGACGTCGAACCACTCGTCGTTTCGTTGAATTTGTAAACCGCCGACCTCGCCCTGATCGAGGATGGTGAAGCACTCGTAGTCGCAGTGAGCGCCGATCCCGAGGGTCATTTCCTTATTCGGCTCTTGGGACGGGTAGTGAAGGAGCCGTAGCTGCGCGATCGGCCGGTCGGGCTTGTCTATCGCGGTCTGTACCTCCTGTGCTACCTGATGAAGAGCTTGGTGTTCCTGCAGTTCTGGTTGATTGCGGAAGAGGTGTGCGACATCCGCCAGGCGAAGCGTCTCTTTCCCATGCTCCTTGGCTTCAGCCTTGTCGGCGGCGTCACCGCGTCGATCCCTACGAGTTGGTGCGACTCAACGCCATCGAAGGCCTCGGCCGGCTCGCGTCGGCGAGCAGTCTCGTGCTGCTGCAGAAGATTGCGCGCGAGCAGACGGGACGCACCCGGCAGTATGCGGCCGCAGCCATCGAGAGAATCCTGTCTCGAACCGACCTCGCGGTCGAATGAGGCCGGTGGAGAATCCTGATAAGCTAGCGCTCGATTTTCGTTCGGGAGAGGCAATTATGAAAAAGACAGTGCATCCAACAACTTCTTTTGTTCTGGCAGCGGTGCTGATTGTGATCGGCGCGCATTTCGCAACCGCCCAAGACTTCGACGCCGTGGAGATGAAGGTGCATCCGGTTGCCGGCCAGGTGTACTACATCGAAGGCAGGGGCGGGAACATCGGTCTTTTTGTCGGTGATGACGGTGTGTTTCTGATCGACGATCAGTTCGCTCCGTTGACCGACAAGATCGTCGCCGCGGTCAGGACCGTCTCCGATAAGCCGATTCGCTTTCTCGTGAACACCCACATGCATCCGGATCACACCGGTGGCAACGAGAACTTCGGCAAGATGGGGACGCTGATCTTCGGCCACGAAAACGTCCGCACCCAGATGGAGCTCGCCGGGTACGAGCAAGCACCGCCGCTAGTGACGTACGGTGATGACATCACTTTCTATATCAATGGAGAGACTGTCTACGCGTTCAAGACACCCGACGCGCATACGAACAACGATTCCTACATCGTCTTCAAAGGCTCGAATGTCATCCATACCGGTGATATCTACCGAACGACGAGCTATCCGTACGCTGATACCACCAACGGGGGCACTTTTCTCGGTACGATCAAAGCCCTCGATCTCCTGATTGAAATTTCGAACGCGGACACGAAGATCCTTCCGGGCCACGGAGTCCTCTCGAACGTCGGCGAGGTAAGAGCGTGGCGCGACATGCTTCTGACCATCCGCGATCGCGTCAGCTCGGCCATCGCTGCGGGAAAGACGTTGGAGGAAATACAAGCGGCGGGGTTGACGAAAGAATACGACGAGCGCTGGGACAGCGGCCGGCGCATTGGTAGCGCGGCCACCCTGCTCGAAGCCGCCTACAAAGACCTTGCACCGTAGGAAACGCGATCACGAAGGCCCGATCACTGCGAAACGACGCGCTCGAGATCTTCGAACCAATTGACGACGACGCGCAGTCCCGCGGCACGCCCTCGTCTCGTTGCACGAAGATGAAACGCTCCCCGTCCAGCGATACGTCGTAGTTTTGATTGCGCCCGCCCCCGCCCACGACGAAGCGCGCGGTGACCACGGTCCTGGGCGTCCCCGCTTCGAGGTTGTCTCCGGTCTCGACATCCACCGCGAGGAGCTCGTCGCCGTGGCGGTAGAAGAGCTCCGTTCCGTCTCTCGACCACACTGGCTCGCGCCCGCCGTCCGTCGAGATCACCTGTTTGCCTTCTGGACCGGGAAACGCTTGAACGTAGATTTCGTCTCCGCCCGTTTCATCGGAGACGTAGGCGAGCCAACGTCCGTTCGGCGAGAGCCTCGGCGAGCGCTCGCTCGCGTCCGTCACCACCAAGGGTACGGGCTCGCCATCGAGAGGAAGCATCCAGATGTCGCCTCCCGTCGAGGGATGCATCTCGTAAAACACGAGGCTCCTGCCGTCCGGCGACCAAGACGTCGGCCATTGACTTCCCTCGCGCACGGGAAGAACGAGCTCTGCCTCGCCACTTCCGTCCGCTCGACGCGAATACATGCCTGTGTCGGTCGTATACGTGACGCGACGGCCGTCGGGGGTCCACGTTGGCGCACTTCCTCCGACGCGCGTCCGGGTCCCGCGCACGACATCGAAAATCCAAGCCTCCTCTTCTCCCAAGTCGCTGATGCTCACCGCTAGCTGAGACCCATCCGGCGACAGACGCGGGGCGTCGTACGCGGCGGGCTCGGCCGCGACGGGCGTGACCCGACCTTCGCGATCGACCCAGGCTAGCGTCAATCCACCCCCAACTTTGGTTTCCCCGGCTGCGTAAACCAACGTTCCGACCTGTGATATCGCGACATAGTCGATTCGATCGCTGGAATAGATATCCTCGAGCACGATAGTGGGAGAGCTCGTCGACTCGAGTGTTTCTAGATCGAAAGCCACTGCCCACAGACCTCCCGATTGCGTATAGACGAGGTGTCCTGATGGCACATGACCCACCAGGGTCGCGTTGGCCGCCCTCTGAACCGACGTCGTGAAGCGTGCAAATGTGAGGATGGTTCAAGCTGGAGACAGCACGCGCCTCGCGCTCGAAACGCTCGCGAAAGGCTGGATCGGACGAGACGAGTCGGTGGAGCACCTTGATGGCGACGGTGCGATCGAGGCGAGTATCGCGGGCTTTGTAGACTTCGCCCATGCCGCCCTGGCCGATCGCACCGACCACTTCGAAGTGACCTAACTTGTCGCCGGCAGAAAGTGGCATGAATGGCACTCGCGAGACAACACCCGGGCCCGTCCCGAGTCGAGCCCGAGTCGAAACGCGCGATTGTATCGCGGTAACCAGGCTTGGGTCACGTCGGGTGCTCGGATACACTTGGGCATCTTGTGGCCTACATACAGAGGAAACGCGCATGAGCTCTTCTAGTTCTTCTTCCGTACCTTGTGGGTTGGCGCTCGCCATCCTGACGTTCTCGGGTTCGCTGGGTATGGCGCAGCCGGTGACGACGTCGGAACTCGAGAACGCTGCTGACGACAACTCGTCGTGGCTCACCTATGGTCGCGACTACTACGGGCAGCGCTTCGTTCGGCTGGACCAAATCACGCCGGCCAACGTGAACCGGCTGCACCCGGCGTGGGTGTTCGCGACCGGTGGTGAAAACCGCGGTCTGCAGGCGACGCCGCTGCTTCACCACGGCGTGCTCTACATCTCGGCCGACGGGTCGCGCGTGTTTGCGCTCGACGCACGTACCGGTAAGAAGATCTGGGGCTACGACCCGGAGATTGGTAAGGAAGTCGAGCGCGTGTATTGCTGCGGCGCGATCAACCGTGGCGTCGCGCTTGGGGGTGAGCTCGTGTTCATCGGCACGTTGGACGCCCGTGTGGTCGCCCTTAATAAGGAGACGGGCACGGTTGTTTGGGACACCCAAGTCGTCGACTGGGCGCAAGGCTACAGCATCACCGGAGCGCCGCTCGTGGTGAAGGATATGGTGCTCACCGGAGTCGCCGGCGGCGAGTTCGGCATTCGTGGTTTCGTCAAAGCATTCGACGCCAAGACCGGCGCATTGCGCTGGACGGCCTACACGATCCCCGGCCCAGGTGAGCCCGGGAACGAGACTTGGCCGGGCGACACTTGGAAAAACGGAGGCGGCCCCACGTGGACGACGGGCGTCTACGATCCGAGCTTGAACCTCGTCTATTGGAATACGGGGAACGCCGCACCATGGAACTGCCAGGTAAGAAAAGGCGACAACAAGTGGACGGCGTCAACCATTGCAATCAACGCTGATACCGGCGAGATCGACTGGGGATTCCAGTACACACCGTGGGATTGCTGGGACTACGACGCCGTGAGCACGCCGCTCCTCGCCGACGTCGAGCTCGGTGACCGCGGACTCGTCAAAGCGCTCTTCCATCACGACAAGAACGGTTTCTTCTACGCGCTCGATCGCACCGACGGTCAGTTCATCTACGGCGAGCCCATCGTTCCCGGTATCAACTGGGCGTTCGGTCTCGACCCCGTGACCGGTCGTCCCGACGTGAACCCGGATATGATCGGGGTATCGGGTGGCCCGGAGGTCGGACCGATTATTCCCAGCCTCGAGGGCGCGATCGATTGGCAGCCTCTCGCCTACAACCCGGACCTCCAATACCTCTTCTTCATGTCCAATCAATGGGCGATGGGATACAAGTTTTGGGCCGAAGACACGTTCGAGCCGCCTATTACCGGCGAATGGTATTTGGGCGCCGATTACCAGCTGTACCTGACGAGCGACAATCCCGGTAACTTCGTTGCGTTCGACGTCGTGAATCGGAAGGTGGTATGGCGTTCGGCGAGTCCGGCGCCATTTTGGGCCGGTGCAGTAGCCACTTCGACCGGGCTCGTCTTCACCGGAGACATGCGCGGCTACTTCATGGCGTTCGACGCCTACTCGGGCACGTTGCTGTGGCAGTTTCAAACCGGCTCGGGGATCATCGGAAGCCCGATCACCTACGAGCTCGACGGCACGCAATACATCGCTGTTCCTTCAGGCGGCATCGGCGGCGACATGACGTTCTACTACACCGAACCGAAGGCCGGGAACTTCTGGGTGTTCGCGCTCGATGGCGGCGGTCCAGCACGTGTGCCACCGGGGACGAATCTGACGAAGCTCGAGGGCGGGTTACCGAGAGTCGGCGAGCCGGGCCACACGCTCGGCGGCCGCGTCCTTCCCGGTTACGGCTTCACGCCGAGAGAAGGCGGCGAGCCCATCAGCGGAGCGTCCCCGCCCCAGCCGACCGCAGCGCAATCGCAAGCGCAATCGAGTCCATTCTCGGGCGACGCGGACGCGATCGCGCGCGGCGAGCAGATCTATCGCGCCCGTTGCGTCGGGTGCCATCAATCTGCCGGCGGTAGCGGTTCGAACCTGTTCAGGACGACGATGAGTCCGTCGCGGTTCCACCAGAGTGTCGCCGATGGTACCGAGGGCACGACGATGCCGGCGTTCGGCTCTCTGTTGACGACCGATCAGATCTGGGAGGTCCATGCCTTCGTCCTGTCGCGCGATCGCCTCGATTGAGCGGAACCCACACACCGGTGTAGGCAAAAGCCCACGAATTGCTCGAGCCGGCTCCGTCTAACTTTATTAATGGTAATGGTTTGGCCTGGCTCGCCTTCGACGGAACGCCCTTTGCAACGGCTATCGACATGGCGCTGGAGGAAAAACGCGTAGACCGGCGGATCGAACCGAGGGTCAAGACGGAGGGATGTTGAGCGTCACCCTGCGTATGGGTGACCAAGTGGCCGAGGGTCACCTCGTCGACATCAGCACGCGCGGAGCCTACATCGCGACCGGCGCCACTCTGGATCGAGGTATCTACGTGACGTTGGTGTTCGAGCTCCCTGGCCCGAAAGGTGCTCAAGAGATCAAAGCTCAGGTCGCGCGGTCGAAGTCCGGGCTCGACGGTGAGTTCGACTCGATGCCGTCAGGGCTCGGCGTCATGTTTCTAGCGAACGAGCTCGAGGAACGACTTCGCATCGAGCGCTTGGTGGCAGCGCTGGTGTCGCTCGACCTGCTCAGCTATGACAAACGACAGAGCGAGTGGATGGAAAGCGCCGAGTCGATACCCGGCGACGACCGAACGGATCCTTCGAACTCCGACACCCGCCCCGGCACTTGAATCCAGCCGAACGAACGCCGGCGACAACCGGGGTCAGTGGTTCAAATCGAGCAACACTTGCAAAGATTCTTGCGGCAGTGACGCTTGCATTCGTGCGACTCCGTACCATTGCACTCGGTGTGCTCGTAGCATTTGCAAGCGACGGAGCCCTCGGGCTTGTGCACTAGCCCATCCTGGACGCAGACGCCTTTCTCTTCTTCGGCTTCGCTCTGAGCGTTTTGCAAGGGGGCCGCTTGCGCCATCGCCTCACCGAGGGTTTCGCCGGGCTCGACGACGTAGGCACAGCTATCTTCTTCCGCGATCATGATGATCGGGTCGCTGCCCTTTTCTTCTCCCGTTTGGACGCCCGATGGCAGCGCGGTACCGAAGAGCGCGAGGATCAACATCACCGTTTGGATACGCATGGTGGTCCTCTCCTAATCGTTTTCGTTGGCGATAAGGGCGAGGCGAGTGGATCCTACGATTGCGCTCTTGTATTTAGTCTACCAGGAAACGTGCCATGGTGGAATCACGGCCCGGAAGCGTGGGTAGTGTCCTAATTTGCCGCCGCGACGAGATCCCGTAGTTCCAGGGGCTCATTCGCGATCCCCGCTTCCATCGCTGGTGTGACGCGAAGGCTCTTGTGGATGCGGCAGAAATTGTAGTGCGCGAAGTGAAGGCTCACCGCTGCCTTCAAGTTCTCGACCTTTTTGCTGAAGGCGTTCGTGAGCCGGGTGAAGCGCCTCATCGACATTCGCATGGTTAGATTCTGCCTCTCGACGTGCGACGTACATATACCCTTCGGGTTACCGACGATTTGCTCTGTACTGATGCTGGCGACCTTTGGTGGACTGTACCTACCGGGGCCGACAGGCGTCGCTTCGAAGTGCTTTACGATTCGACCGTAATCAACATCTGAGCCGAAGCCTTGTTCAACGGCATCCACGTAGGCTTCCATCGCATCTGTAGACAGTTGCACGCGGCCTGCCAAGCGCGAAGCCAGATCACCAACAAAGGCTCGGGTGTTTGCGCCGTCGCGTTTTCCCACTCGATACGAAGGGACAAGCTTGCTGTCGGTATCGAGTGCAACATAGGTCCAGAAGTCACCATTCTGAGCTGGATCATCGGTAGGTCTCATGTGGCGCTGCTTCTTTCCGACGTAGCACCAGATCTCGTCCATTTGGAGGTGACGGCATTCGAGCCCGCGCATCTCCGAGTCCATGAATAGCGCTGAGATATCGCCGACCCGGACCATGAGGCGCATGATCGTGTCGCGATGAATGCCGGTCATGCGCTCGACCGAGCGGATCGAGCATCCTTCGACGAGCGCGGAAATGGCCGCCGTTCGCTTGTCAAGACTGAGCTTATTCATTCGCTTTCCCTCTCACTTCTATGCTACGTTCCTCTTCAGTTGGTGGAGCTGCTGGGAATCGAACCCACGTGGGGCAGGCTGTAAATACCGCCCTGGGCACCAGCCCACAGCCCCGAATAGACGAAGCCCTCCGAGGGTGTTGCCTCGGAGGGCTTTTTTGTCTCTCATTAAGTATTATTATCTCCATCCTCAGCATTTTGTCAAGGTAAAATAGAGACAACAAATGATAATATCGAGTTGTTTTATCCGCCACAAAGTGTTATCTTGTCGGCACAGAAAGAAGGGACCTATATTATGGCCAACGAGACCGGGAAGCCTATTAGAAAGCGGAGCCCGAACCATCCAGCAATCAATCTCAAGATCGCGACCGCCAAGATCGAGCAAATTTATGAGAACGAGAAGGGCCAACACTTTGTCCCGTCCGAGACGATTTTCAGTCACTGGGGGTACAACGCGAAAAGTAGCGCGGGCAATACAACTCTTGGGGCATTGAAGCAGTTCGGGCTATTGGACGCCGGGAGCAAGGAAGGCCGCCCAGGAGAGTCTAAGCTCAGTGACCTAGCAATGGAGATTCTGCTGGACAAAGATGGCAGTCTCGGGCACAGAGACGAAGCACTCAAGAAGGCAGCGATGAAACCTCCCCTGTACGCCAAGATTTTGGGGGATTCGGGCGGTAGCCTGCCATCCGATAAGACGTTGTGCTATCAGTTGATTAGAGACCATGGGTTTTCAGAGAGTCGAGCGACGGATTTCATTAAAGAATTCCAATCCACTTTAGCCTTTGCAGGAATTACAGAAGACGATACACTACGCAATGGGAGTGAGGATGGTGAGGCTGCTTCTAGCGGCCCGCAACGCTCGCTAGATGAGAAAAACGCCCTGCCAAATACTTCCAAAGCGAGGCCAGGAATGAATCAGGATACATTCACTCTCGACGAGGGGCAGGTTGTGTTGCAGTGGCCGGCAAGCTTCAGTCCGGAGAACTACGAAGATCTAAAGGATTGGTTGGAGCTCATGGCAAGAAGAATGAAACGGGCTGTGCGCGAAGCCAAAGAAGAGACTAAACAGGAGTGAATGAGTTACCAATCTCTGAGTTCGAAAAGGCCATCCGTGAAACTCACGGTGCCGTTGCACGCCTAGACGTCAGGACACTCGTTGAGGAAACATTCCAAGGGGAAACCGTTTGGACGGGCGAGGTGCTCGCCTTTGAACTCCAAGACCACCCGACCGCAACCCAGTGCTACGCATGGTCCGTTGGCGGTCGCGTAACTGCCGTTCTTCACGAAGGCCCTATCGACTCGCCCGAAGCTGCCGTCCGAGCAGCTATCGCTGCTGAACACCGAACGAAATCCTGAAGCGCCTCCGGTCAAATTAGGACACTACCGAAGCGTGGCGCGAGCACTGGTGGTGCCGAAGGGGACGGTACCGGATCCGGCAGGCGTTGATGCATGAATCAGTTCGGGACATGCACCACGGCGGCGGCCGTTCTTGGGCGGTGTCCAAGCTTCGCGCGCCTCCTCGGAAAACCGAACGGTGATGTCGCCACGGCTCCTGAGGCCACGCTCGCACTCCCGCCAGTTGGTCACGCGATACTTCGTCTTGTATTTGCGGTTCACTCGGCTGGACTTGCGCGCGGGAGGTGCCCCCACCATAGTTGAAGGTTCGAGGTGGTGGCGGCTCCTGACACAAGGTTTACCCGACTTTGGCGTGCTTGTCGAGCGCTTGATTCTCAGTGACCTCCGCTAACTTCGCTTCGAGGATCGGTAGCGATTGGTATCCAATGATACGACGGAAATTTTTCTCCGTGGCGAGCAGAGCCGAAGCGGCCCATCTCAGAACCATCTTGCCATTGCGCCAGCGGGTGACGCGACGGGTACGACCTCGCGCACCGCTGAAGCACGACTCGATGATGTTCGTCGATCCAAGGCAGCGTTTCAGAGATGCGGGGAGGTCGAGCTCGTCGATGGTGAACATCTCGTCGAGCCCCTCCCGGATGCTCTCCGCCGCCGAGGGGTAGTCGTCCTCGAGCCACTTCGCCTGTTGCTCCAACCGCGCTTTGCCCTTCTTTGCTGGGAGCTGCCAGGCCGAACGCAGGCTCGCTTGCACTTGCGGCTTCAGCTCCTGCGGCAGATAACCGAGCACATTGCGCTCCTTGTGCTTCCTGCAACGCTGGACCTTGTTGTGGGTACCGAACACAGCGTCGACGGCGACCCGTAGCGCCTTGGAGCCATCGATCACGAACAGCCGACACCGCTCTGGGCTCAGGCCTCGTTCGACCAGGTCCTCCAGCAGCGCCTTGCACACTATCTGGTTCTCCGATGCTCCATCCCGAAGCCCCAGAACATGCTTGTATCCCTCTGTATCTACGCCGATTGCCGCCAGCGCGTGGTGCTCGCCGAAGCGAATCCCGTCCAGGTACACGACCGCGATCTCCAGCTCGTCCAGCGGACGCTCCATCAGCCCCTGCAACTGCTCCGCGCTTGCTTCCACGAACTCACGGCTCACCTCGCTCTTGCTAACCCCTACCGTCTCCGCCATCTCGGGAAGAACCGACGCGTACTTGCGCGTCGACACACCCAGCATCAGGATTTCCCAGATGCGTTGGCTCAGCCGAGACGAGTTGTTCACCGCTTCGTAGGCAGGAATCGCAACCTCCCCTCCCTCTGCCTTTCCCTTACGCCGCAGACGTGGCCGGCTCACTCTCAACTTCCGCTCCGCAAGGCTTACTACGCCACCCTGCCGGCCGTGCCAGCGAACATCGCTACCCTTCTTCCCCGGGTGTTTCTCCCCAGCCACACTTTGGGCTGACAGATCCAAGACCGCTTCGATCGTCGCTCGGCCAGCAACGTCGATCACTTCGTCGATCGCTATCTCGGTTCGCTCAATCGCATCCAAGAACGGCAACAGAGCTTGCCCCTTCGAGCTCAGTATCTCTCGAAGCTTCTTCCTGTTCTTCGCATCGATGATTTGGTAATTTGACATCGTGGTGGCTCCTTTCTTTTTCCTTCACAGCCGGATTCTATCGAACCCGGCCTTAGGAGCCGCCACTCCTAACCTTCAACTATCTCAGGGGCATCTCCTGCGCGCGGCCATGGTTCATCTCCTCGATATTCGATGTATCGAGAAGCTGAGTCGAAGCGGTTGCCGGAGTCAAGAGCTATTCGTGCACCAAAGCCCATCGGAGGAGTGAGCGTTCGCTACTAGATGCATCAACCACGACCAGACGAACTGTTGCCGCTTCGGATGCGGTGGTCTAAGATTCGAGGCTATGCTAGCTAGCGGAGATTTGAATATTCCGTGGATCGACTTGCCGCACTTCGAGAAACTTCTCGACGAGAGTGCGCTGGACGCCGGCATGCGAGAAAAAGAGAAATTCTTCGCTCGGGAAGGATACCTGCTGATCGACCTCGAGATCTCCGATTTCGACGATGTCGCTGCCGAGATTGTGACGGCATGTTCGAAACAGCCCGACTACGACGTCCGAGTGACAGACGCCTGGGAATCTATTCCTGGTGTGAAGCGTCTGGCGCTTCTGCCGAGTGTGCTGTCGCTACTGCAAGCTCTCTATCGCCGCACACCCGTTGCCATGCAGACGCTCAACTTTGCACGCGGCACGGAACAAAAGCCACATTCGGACGCTTTTCACTTCAACTCGGTGCCGCCTGGTTTCATGTGCGGTGTCTGGATCGCACTCGAAGAGATCGATGACCGCAATGGCCCGCTCCTTTACTACCCCCGTAGTCACAAACTTCCGTACCTCGAGCACATGCATTATGGTTTGACCGCGAGCCGCCAAAGCGGGCACGAGCTCTATCCGGCCTATGAGGAACAGCTCGGCCGCGTGCTCGACAAAGCTGGTCTCGAGCCGCTTACTATTTCGATGCCCGCGGGACACGCGCTGGTGTGGTCCGCGAATCTCGCGCATGGTGGCGCACCGATCGTCGATAGGCAGCGAACTCGCCACAGTCAGGTCACGCATTACTTCTTCGAGGATTGTCTCTACTACCAGCCGCAGAAATCGGACGTTTTTCTCGGTAGGATCGAGTGGCTCGACAAAAAGAGTGTCGCGACCGGAGACTACTTGCCGCAGGTCTACAACGGGCGCAGCGTACGGGTGCCGATGGGAGTCCTCGAGAGGCTCAAACGAACGGCGCGAAGGAGCGCACTTGCCCCGGTTCTACGTCACGTGAAGCGCAGAATATCTCCCTGAGCCCTCGACTCGCAAAAGTCTGGTCTCGCGTGTAGCCGTACCCCATGGAAAGATTCGCCGAAGCCGATCACCTTTGGAGAGGCAAAAGCCACCTGCCCGACACTCTTACTCGACGACGTCTCGGCGATGCCGTTTCTCGTCAAGATCGCCGGTGTCGAGGAGCATCAGCACCGGGCGCGTGTTCGCGCGGAGTCAAGCGCGGTTTACACGCAGTGACCCGCCGAACCAAGCCCGCTCGGTAGCGTCTTCGACTGCCACCTTTCCTCAGGGCTTTTTGGCCAAGTTCCGTTGGCTCCTTGTTGGTTTTGGTCGAGCCGAGGCCGTGCAAGTTATTGACTTCGCTGGATTTAGAGTTTGTTGGTGCCGAAGGGGGGATTTGAACCCCCACTCCCCGAAGGAAACTGCGCCCTGAACGCAGCGCGTCTGCCGTTCCGCCACTTCGGCACTAGGGCAGTGAAGCTAGGAATGGTACAAAGACGAGACCCCGTTTTCAAGACCGAGCTATGGAAGACAAACAGATTCGAAGTCAGGTCCGAGAACGCTTGAAGCGTTTGGCCCGCCCCACGACGGAAAAAGACCTCCTGAAGCAGCTTCGCTTGAAAGGTGGGGACCGCCAAGCGGCGAAGCGGGTCATCGAGGAGATGGTCGCAAAGGGCGAGCTCGTTCGAACCCATGCCGACCGGATCGGGCTTCCGGAAAAGATGGACGCCGTTGCCGGGCGGCTCGAGGTGAAACGGGGCGGCTTCGGCTTCGTGGTACCGAACGAGCGCGGGCTTCAGGATGTCTACGTCGCGGGGCCGAACCTCGCCGACGCGCTGCACGGGGATCGCGTGCTCGTGCATATCGAGCGCACCGGAAGCGAAGGAAAACCCGAAGGACGCATCGTTCGGGTGTTGGAGCGGCGCACGAAGGCCATCGTCGGTCGCCTCGAAGTCGATGCGGGTGGCACGCGCGTCGTCCCGTTCGACGCGCGCATGCTCTATGAAGTCTTTCTTCCCGCGAAAGACCTCCAAGGTGCGGTGCCCGGTGACATGGTGGTGGCGGAGTTCACTCGATTCCCGTCTCCTTATCGAGCTCCCATGGGCCGCATCGTGGAGGTGCTCGGGAGCGTCGACGAGCCTGGCGTCGACGTCGCGGTCATCGTGGCCAAGCACGGGATTCCCGATGAGTTTCCGGTCGACGTTCTCGACGAGGCGAACGCGATTGCGACCGAGGTGAGCCCCGACGCTCTCGAAGGCCGGGAGGATTTTCGCGATCGAGAGATCGTCACCATCGATGGGGAAACAGCGCGTGATTTCGACGACGCGGTCGAAGTCGAAGTGCTCGACAACAGTAACTACCGTCTCGGCGTTCACATCGCCGACGTTTCTCACTATGTGCAAGAGGGCACCGAGCTCGACGAGGAGGCGTTCATCCGAGGGACGTCCGTCTACTTTCCCGATCGCGTGGTGCCCATGCTTCCCGAGCGTCTTTCGAACGGCATCTGCAGTCTCAACCCGGGGGTCGATCGCCTGGTACAGAGCGTGTTCGTCGAGGTCACTCCTTCGGGTGAGGTTGTGGCTAGCCGGTTCGCGGTTGGCGTCATCCGTTCCGCCGCTCGGATGACGTACACGAAAGTAAGGCAGATTTTGGTCGATCAGGACGCGACTCTCCGCCGCGAGTACGAGCATCTCATTCCTGGTTTCGAGCGCATGCTCGCGCTCTACAAGATCCTGCGTGCCCGGCGCGAGGCTCGGGGCTCGATTGACTTCGACCGCCCGGACGCAGAAATCGTTCTCGATGACTCGGGAGGCGTTTCTGATATTTGCGCCGAGGAGCGTAACGTTGCGCATCGCATCATCGAAGAGTTCATGCTGCTCGCTAACGAGACCGTCGCGCTCCACTTCTCGGAGCGTGAGGCACCATCGATTTACCGCATCCACGAGGAGCCAGATGAAGATCGTGTCGAACAGTTCGAAGACTTCATTCTCGGGTTCGGCCATCGCTTGCGCGCGGCGTCGGAGCCGCTTCACCCCAAAGCGTTCCAAAAGCTGCTTGCACGCATCGAAGGAAAGCCCGAGGAAAAGCTCATCTCGTTCGTGATGCTCCGCGCGATGAAACAAGCCGTGTACTCGGCGGAGAACTCCGGGCACTACGCGCTAGCGGCCGGTTTCTATACTCACTTCACATCGCCAATTCGGCGCTACCCCGACCTCATCGTGCATCGTCTGCTGCGAAAACTCCGCGATCACAACGAAATCGTCGTCGACGGGCTCGAAGATATTGCCGAGCATTGCTCGGTGACGGAGCGCCGCGCCGTCGACGCCGAACGCGAGCTCGTCGACTGGAAGAAAGTGCGCTTCATCGCGGACAAAGTCGGTGACGTCTTCGACGCCGTCGTCAGCGGTGTCACGGGCTTCGGGCTCTATGTGGAGCTACTCGACTATTTCGTCGAGGGCCTCGTGCACATGAGCACACTCGTCGACGACTACTACCACTACAACGAGACCACGCACACGCTCTCAGGCGACGCGACCGGCCGGATGTTTCGCCTTGGCGATGAAGTTTCGGTCCAGCTCGTGCGTGTGAACCTGACGGACCGGCAGTTGGATTTTTCGATTGAAGGCCTCGAGCCAAGACCAACCCGCGGCGGCCCACGCCGCACCCGCCACGCTTGAGATCGTCGAGAAGCTAACTGGCAACGAGCTCGTAGCCTACCTTTTTCAGCAACTTTGCTTCGGCTTCTAGATCGGCGTGGGTCAGTGGGTGCTCGTCGAGCCAATCGGGTGGAAACGCGATCGAGAGGCTCTTCTTCGTGCCCGCCACGGCGACCGGAGGCAGCGGGCGGGGGCTTCGGTGGCGGTTCAGGAGTACTGCGATACGGAGAAGGATCGCGAGTCTGAGTGCCGTCTCTTCCTCGATCAAGGTCAGATCTTGGAACGACGTCCGGGTGAGCTTCCGCCGGTGGGCGCCGATGAGCGCTGCCAAAAGCGTCTGATCGTCTCGTGAGAATCCGGCGAGCTCGGAATTGGCGGCGATGTAGGCGCCGTGGCGGTGGTAACCGCTGTACGAGATGGTGATGCCGATTTCGTGAAGTCTCGATGCCCAGGTGAGCAGGTGCCGGAGATCGGGGTCTTCGAGGTTCCAAGCGTTTTTCAGCTGCTTCAATCCAGCGAGGGCGGTGCGCTCTACGCGATTCGCTTGCGTAGTGTCGATGCGGTATTGCTCCACCAGCCTGTGAATTGTTCGCTCGCGAGTATCTTCATGGCGGCTTCTGCCGATGAGGTCGTAAAGGACGCCTTCCCGGAGAGCACCGTTGGCGCGATCCATCGAATCCACTTCGAGACTCTCGAACACACTCTTCAAAATCGCGACGCCGCCAGGAAAGACCGGCGCCCGCTCAGGATTCAGGCCCGGGAGCGCGAGCTTGCTCGCTTTGCCGGCGTCGACGAGTGCTTTGGAAAGCTTCTTGATACCTTTGCGAGTGATGTTTTGGCCCCATCCGTTTTCCCGCATCACGGTAGACACGGACAAAATCGTCCCCGACGCACCGTAAGCACCCTCCCAGCCGTGGTTTTTGAACTGATCTTCGACAGTCTCTAGCTCGACGCGCGCGGCCGTCTCCGCGCGCTTCATGTTCTCGACCGAGATTTCGCCCTCCGGAAAGAATTGCTGTGTGAACGACACGCACCCCATGAACAAACTGGCGACGCGTTTCGATTCGAAGCCCTCGCCAATGATGATCTCGGTGCTGCCTCCTCCGATATCCACGACGAGTCGACGTTCGTCTTCAAAAGGCAGGGAGTGCGACACCCCGAGGTAGATGAGACGGGCTTCCTCCTGTCCCGAAATGATCTCGCTGTGGTGGCCGAGCGCTTTCGATGCCTTCTCGAGCACGGCGCGCGGGTTTCGGACCTGGCGTAGCGTGTTCGTCCCCACGGCCCGCACTTGCTTCGCAGGGATGTCGCGGATGCGCTCGCCGAATTTCTCTAGTGCGGCGTACGCGCGCTCGAGTGCTTCGTCGCTCAGAGTTTTATCTTCGGTGAGGCCGCCGGCGAGGCGGACGCGCTCGCGCAACCGGTCCACATCGTGGATGTCGTCGTGGACCGCGCGAGCGATCTTCATGTGGAAACTGTTGGAGCCGAGATCGACGGCAGCGAACGTGTCGGCAAGATTGCTGTCGCTCATGTCGTATGATGCTGGTATGGCCACCTACGTCATCGGGGACGTGCAAGGATGTTTTATCACGCTCGAGCGACTTCTGATGCGCATCGATTTCGACCCGTCACACGATCGCCTCTGGTTCGTTGGCGATATCGTGAACCGCGGGCCGAACTCGCTCGACGTTCTTCGTTTCATCCGCGAGCTCGGCGATCGCGCCGTCGTCGTGCTCGGGAACCATGATTTGCATCTGATCGCGCGAAGCCGCGGCACTCGCGAACGAAAGCCGCGAGACACTTTCGATGACGTTCTCGAGGCGCCCGATCGGGACGCGCTCATCGAATGGCTCCTGAGTCAGCCGCTTCTTCACCGTGAAGGCGATCACGTCATGGTCCACGCCGGTCTACTCCCGCAATGGAGCCTCGAGGAAGCGGAAGCCTTGGCCCGGAAAGCCGAAAAGAAACTGCGAGACGACCGACTCGGTAAATCGTTACGGACCGCTGTCGACGCCTTCACACGACTGCGTACCTGTACTGAGTCGGGTGAGATGTGCTTGGATTTCGCCGGTCCTCCGGAGCAAGCCCCGGCGGGATGTCGCCCATGGTTCGAGCTCGCGGAAATTCCAGGCGCCACCACGATTTTTTTCGGCCACTGGGCGAGCCTCGGTCTGCACTTGGGCACGAACGCGATCGGTTTGGATACCGGTTGCGTGTGGGGAGGTGCCTTGACCGCGCTGCGGCTCGAAGATCGAAAGCTCGTCCACGAGCCGAGCGAGCTCTCTAGTGCTTAGCCCTGGCTAGTCCCCTGGATCTTTGATTACTATACAAAGTTAGGCTTTTCGCCAGCCCATAAGATTCATAAGATTCATGCACTTAGAAGGGTTTCGGCAAGCTCTGCTTTATCTAGTTTGTTCTGATACAGGGGACTAGGGCTTCGGGCTCGTACTTCTTGACGCCAGTGACTTCCCGCAATAGCTCGCGCTGGATCGGCTCGGGAATGGGCGCATCGGCGCTTCCCTCGACGACCGCGAGGACGATCTTGTGCTCGGGAATGCTGATGACGCTCCACGAGCGCGAGCCGTCTCTAAACTCGTAGCGGCGGCATTCGAGGCGGCGGCCTTCGGTGAGGGACCAGAATGCGTCGAACCCGCGGCGCGTCAGTTGCTCCTCTTCGGGCACATGTCCGTTCCGCTCGACGAGACGCGCGTAGCGAACGCTTCGGCCTTCACGGGTCGCCCGCACTCGCTCCCGAATGTCCTTTCCGGGAAGCCAACCTTCGCGCACGAGCCGGCTCTTGTGCTTGCGGATCTCCGGCGGCACTTGCGCGAGAAGGAAGCGGCGCTTCGGAAGCTCGCCCCCGGGCCAAAGGAGTAGCTGCTCGACGAAACGCTCTACCAGAGCAAAATAGGCATGAGCGGCGTTACCGGTCCAAGCCACCGCGAGGTCGGTGAACGCACGGTCGCGGCGCGTGCGCTGCGCTTTCAAAAGCGCGAGAAGTCCGGGATTCTGCGGCGGGTAGGCTTCAGGGAGCTCTCTCTCGGCGAGTGCGAGATCGCGAAGTTTCCGGGCTTCGTCGAGAGCTGAGTTTTCGAGCGTGCTCGAGATTTCTTCGGTCATGACGCGCGTGTCCTGCAGATCGCCGAGGCAATCCTGTAACGACTTCATCCGTTTGATGAGCGGACGAGCGTCGTCGAGCTCGTTTTGAAGAGGCTCGAGGATGTAGCGCAGTCGTTTCGCTTCGATACGGGCTCGATGGAGAAGATCCGCATCTTCGGCAGAACGCGCGGCGGTGAGGCTCGCCTTCAGGGCATCGGCGTGCTCTTGGATGAGCCTCCCGGTAGCGCGGACGAAATCCGACGAGCTGTGCTCGTCGACAAGGCACAGGCGAGAAAGCGCCTTCGTCAAATCTCTACGAAGCGGACGGAACGCGCGCCGGAGCGTCTCCGGAGTCGGCGTCGTCGCTTGCCGCGCACCGAGAACGGCGATGAGGTAGTTCGCTCCACTCACGCCCGGCTCACCGAGCTTGTCCCCCTCCTTCGTGAGCCACTCGATTTGGACTTCGGCGTCACGAGCTACGTTCGTGGATCCCGCGAGCGTTTTGACGCGAGCCTGAAGCCGCTTCGAGGCCGACCCGCGAAGATGTCGCCGGTAGGCGCGCATGAGGCTTCTGAGTCGGCGGAGCGATACCCGGAAGTCGTGCAGGGCCTCGGTGTCGTTCGGGTCGTCCATGCGCTCGAGCGCGGAGGAGGTCTCGTCCACGAGAGCCAAGCACAAACGTCTCGCCGTCTCCTGGGGAGATCGCTCGAGCAAGTGCCGCGGAAGCTTCGCCATTGTGCTAGCATGATTGTAATCCACAACAACCGGAAACATTGACCATTGACTCGGGAGGGCTCTCTCATGGTAGGGCGTGTTTCGCGCGGAGCGTGCTTCGTTTTGGGTCTGATATTGTTTGCGTGCGGCGGCGGCGATTCGGACAAGGCTGCACCAGCGCGAGCGGCGGCGAGCGCGTCCGCCGGGAGTTCGAGACCGAGCGGAAACGGCGCCTGCGGTCTCATGTTGCAGTCTGAGGTGGATGAGCTCTTCGGGACCGGTGTCGGCGCCGGTGTCGACGAAACCCTCGAGGGAGATGTTTCGATCTGCTCGTGGCCGTCGGGTGACGAGCCGAGCCTGTTGCTTCAGGTCTCGCCGGGAAGCTCTGATATTCGGGTCGCCGTCGATCTCGGCGATGGCTATCGTGTCGTCGAGATCGCCGGGATGAGCGGGCCCGCTGCCGCCGCAATCGAAGAGGCGGACGGACCCGAGACCGTCGTCGTCTTCGCGCTTGCCGCCGGTGACACGACGGTCACAGTGAGCCCTTTCGGACTCGAAATCGCGGCGGACTCACCCCAGTTCGATACCCTAAAAATGCTGATGGACCGTATCGCCGCGAGGTTGTAACGAATCCCTCTCCGACCACACTTGTTCCGTGAGCACGTTGAAAGGCTACGGCGATATCGCTCGGCGTTTCGCTCGGCGCTCCTTCATGTCGAACGAGTCTCCGGGGCGCAGAAAATAGAACCGTCCTTCGCCGGCTACCGTTTTGTTGTAGTCGTAGATCGCCACCACGCTCTGTCCGATGACTTCGAATTCGTTCCCGTGGACGACGATGGCGGTGTCCTCCGCGATCCCGATACCCAGCAGATGTGGATACTTTTCGATCAACGGGATCAAATCGAAGTGACGGTTGCGTGCCAGCAAGTGCTGGTCGATCGCGACGTTCTCGAGGAAATTGAAGCCTTCTTCGTGATCCCCCATCATGATCGCGTTCGTCTCGGTGTCGCCCCGCACCAGGTACGAGCCTTGGATGCTGGCACCCGCTGAGGACCCGCCGATGACGCCGCCACGCTCCAAGACCTTGTGCAACTCCTGCTCGGTCCGCGTGTCGAGGTAGGTCTCCGCCAACCGCCACTGCCGGCCGCCTGGAAACCAGACGCCTCTCGTTTTCCGGATGGGCTCGATGAAAGCCTCGCTGTCGGCCTCGACCCGGTCCCGCGTGTGTACGACGGTGATGGATTCGGTCCCGAGCTCCCGCCAACGCCGGGTGCCGGGATAGTCCCCGTCGTAGTAGTCGGCTGCTCCCGCGCTCGGGATGATGACAATGGGCGCCTCCGGCCCCCCGGCGAGCTCGATGAAGCGCGCCATGATGGCGGTGTCCTTCATCGCCCCCCCCGACGATGACGAGCGATCCACGAGCGGGACCGACGTCTTGGGCCCCGTCTTGAGCCCCTTCTTGAGCGATGACGAGTGCATGGCTGAGGACGAGCGGAGTGACCGCTCGGAATAAGTTCTTCCACATGATGACGTTATCCCCTTATCCACGTATTAAGTAGTATCAAAGCCGTTGGGGTACTAACGATCTAACACAGCTACGGGGACCGGTGCGAACTGCTATCATCCCCACGAAGTGGACAAGGCCAGCCACGTTGTCATCGGTACCGCCGGGCACATCGACCACGGCAAGAGTGCCCTCGTGCGTGCTCTAACCGGAACCGACCCGGACCGCCTCAAAGAAGAGAAAGAGCGCGGCATCACCATCGACCTTGGCTTCGCGTTCCTCGCCAGTGAGAACAACATATCGCTTGCGTTAATAGACGTTCCGGGTCACGAAAAATTCGTGAAGAACATGCTCGCCGGCGTGGGGGGGATCGATCTCGTCATGCTCGTTGTTGCCGCGGACGAGTCCGTCATGCCGCAAACACGCGAGCATTTCGAAATCTGCCGGCTACTCGAGATCCCACGGGGCATCATCGTCCTTACTAAGTGCGACCTCGTCGACTCGGATCTGCGCGAGCTCGCGGTGCTCGAAACGCGCGAGCTTGTCGCCGGGAGCTTTCTCGACGACGCTCCCGTTGTCGAGGTGTCGTCGACGAGCGGTGAGGGCATCGACGCGCTGAAACAAACATTATTCGAGCAAGCCGAAGCGGTACCCGTACGGAAGGCTAGTGGCCTTTTCCGTCTGCCTGTGGATCGCGTGTTCTCGATGAAAGGGTTTGGCACTGTCGTCACCGGAACTCTTGTAGCCGGTGCCGTGCGCCAAGACGACGAAGTCGAGATCCTTCCGCGAGGATCGAAAGCGCGTGTTCGCGGGCTTCAAGTGCACGGGGAGAAACGAGAGCTCGCATCCGCCGGTCAGAGAACGGCAGTGAATCTGCAAGGCATCGACACGGACGACGTTGCTCGTGGCGATATGCTGACGATCCCGGGTACTTTCGTTCCCACGATGATGCTCGATGCCGAGCTCGACGTTCTCGAGTCGTCGCCCGTCCCCGTCAAGGATCTCACGCGCGTTCACTTGCATGTCGGCACCGCGCAGGTTCTCGCCCGCGTCCGCACTCTCGGAGGCAGAAAGGCGTTGGCGCCCGGGGATAAAGGGATCGTGCAGCTTCGATTGGAGAGTCCCGTCGTTGCCGCGCGCGGCGATCGCTTCATCCTGCGCCGCTACTCTCCGCTCGAGACGATTGCCGGTGGTCTGGTGCTGGACGCTCGTCCCGAAAAACACGCGGTCACGAGCGCCGCCGCCATCGCCCGCGTCGAAGCGCTTCTCGCCGGCGACAACCTCACCGCCGCGGTCCAATTCGTCGCGGAAGCGGGCGTGGCCGGCCTCACCGAGGGAGACCTTGCGCGGCGTCTCGGCCTCGACGCGGAAGAGATGACCGACGTGTCACGGGCGGCATCGCTCGTAGCGGTTTCGGAGAAACCGCGCATCTACATTGGGCCTGATGTGGTCGACTCGCTCGCGAACCGTCTGAACGACGAGCTCGCGCGCTTTCAAAAGAAGAACCCTCTCCTCGACGGCATGCCCAAAAGCGAGCTGCGGGAGAAAACCGCGGCGCGCGCGCCGCAGGAAGTCTTCGAGTGGGTTCTCACCAAGCTCGTCACCGAGGGCGGGCTCCGGAGCGTGCACGACTTGGTGGCCACGGCGGATCACAGAATTCAGATGAGCCCGGAAGAAGCGCAGGCGCGGGACTTTCTCGTCGCGGAATACCGCGAGTCGGGCTGCCGACCGAAAAACCTCAGCGAGGCGGCGACGAACGGTAAGCAGGACCTGCGCCTGCTCGAGCGCGTGCAGCGCGTGCTCTTGAAAGACGGCACCTTGGTTCAGATCGCCGACGGCATGGTGTTCCACCGCGACGTCCTCGAGGAGCTCAAAGAAACCATCCGCGGTTACAAGACGAAGCGCGACAGCATCGACGTCGGCTTTTTCAAAGAAATGGCGGGCGTTACCCGCAAGCACGCCATCCCGCTCCTCGAATGGCTCGACCGCGAGCGCGTCACCCAAAGATCTGGGAACGCCAGAAGGATCCTGTGATTTAGCTCCCAGTCACCAGCTCCCAGCTATTGCCTTTTTTCGATGTGGCGAACGTCTCGTTCCAGTCGTTGGTTATCCTGTCAGTCAGGAGGTCCCAGCTGCTGTCAGCTTCCCCCGTCGTTGTCATCGGCTGGTAGCTAAGGCAGCTGGAAGCTGGCGACTGGAAGTTTGCCACGCCTGATGCTGGTGACTAGAAGCCATCAGCGTGCTACGATCTAAGTAACACTTCCCCAAAAACTGAATATCTACACACTCACCGAACAAGGAGGAGCTCATGCAGCTCGGGTGCATCGCTGCGATCGGCGCGCTCTATCTGATGTGGATGGGCGGCCAAGGCCTGTACACGTCCGTCAAGAACCGTGCGCCCATGGAGTTGGCCTGCGAGCATTACGATGACGTCAAGCCCAATAAAGAGTGGCTCCGACTCACCGGATGCGAGCTGAACCTCATGGAAAGCTCGTACATGGAGTAAAACGGCAAAGCCGTCGAGCTGTTCATCCCCGCGCGTGGCCCCGGTGAAGACGAAGGGGACCCGATTTACGTGCTGGTAGCGACGGATGACAAGGAGCTTCTCGCGCTCACGAACGAGATGATGAATTTCGAGACCGAGCGGGAGCTCATGAGCTACTTCGCGAGGAATCGTTCCAAGCTCCACTTGAAGCGCGACGTGTAGGGGTTGGTCCGCTACGGTGTCGATCTCGACGACAGTGACCGCGCCGAGCTCGCCGGGCTCGATGCCGCGCTGGCTTCCGATTTCGTCATCGTCGATGACGGCAAAGATCCCGGCTTCGCGAAGTCACTCGGGTTTCTCGGCGGGGGCATCGTGTTGCTTTTGGGCGTCGGCGCGGTTGCAGCCGGCAATGAGGATGGCTGACGGCTGACTGGCGGCCGTTTGCCTTTCCTTGCCGACTTAGAATAGTTTGGGGTATCCACCGCGTGAGGCCTGGCCACTACCTCCGCCCGCGACGGCTGGTCGTGGAACGAGATGAGCAAGGCATTCACCAAAGAGTCTGACGAAGGTCCTTTCGACGAGGTCATCCCCGAGCCGAAAGACCTTCTCCCGCCGGGCGCGAAGAACTATGTCACGCCCGAAGGTGCGGATGCGCTTCGCGCCGAGCTGAAGCGACTCAAGGAAGTGGTGCGCCCGCAAGTGGTTGGGGCCAAGGGCGGCGGCAAAAAGGCCTCATCCGTGGTGGAGGGCAAAAGCCTCTCCCCTAAGACCCGCCTCGCCGCCATCGATCGGCGCATCCAGTTCTTCCGTGACCGCGTCGCCAACATGGCCGTCGTCGATCCCAAATCCCAGGACCAAGACAGCGTGCACTTCGGCGCCACCGTCACCGTGGCCGACGCCGAAGGCAACGAGAGAATCTACAAAATCGTGGGCGTCGACGAGAGCGAGCCCTCGAAAGGTCGCGTCAGTTTCATCTCCCCGATAGGCAAAGCGCTGATCTCCGCCCGCGAAGGTGACGCCGTTCGCATCGAGCTTCCGGACGGAACGATCGAGCTAGAAGTTCTAGAAATCGAATACGTCTAAAGTCGTTGCTCGTGTCGGATAGCGGATGGCGTCCACAATCGAATGACTACTTGTGGCGGACGCCGAGGATGGTGAACCCGATGAGCGCTGTCTTTACGACGTAGATCAAGCGATTGTTCGATTTCGGATCGCCGGGCCAAAAGAAAAAGCCCGGGTTGACCAAAAGCTCCAACGAATTCTCGGTGACCCCCCTCCAAGGATTCGTTGTCTTCGAACCGGATCCGGGCCCTCAGACCACGCCGGCCAGGATCGGTATTGAGCGTTTTCTCCTCGAGGTAGTCGCGGTCGCCCGTGAAGTCGCGCACGAAGAACAAGCCCTTCAGCTTGTGCAAATCGACGGGTAGCGGCTCGCCGTTCACATCGCTCATTTTCAGTATGCCGCGTACCAGTAGCCGTCCCTTGTCGAGATAGCCGGGAATCAGCTGTCCTTGTTTCGTGCGGGCGATGACCGCGGGCCGACTGTTGAGGAGCTCTTTGAGGGAATCCATGGTTGGGTGATGATAGGATGCTTGTGCCGTGCCGGACAAGACCGTAGGGGTCATTCTCGGGGGAGGCGTACGGACGCGGCTTTTTCCGCTGACAAGATCGTCAAGGAATCTGTCGACGGCCCGACGCTCAGGCGCGCCTGGCGCGCCGGTCCGCTTATTTACGTGCGTTTCGTCGGCTCCCAAGAACGCGTCGGGTGAGGGAGGGCGCACGCCCCCGATTTCGTCTATCTAGGATGTGAGCATCGACCGCATCCTGCCCATTGATCGGCCCAGGGAGAAACTTCTCGAGAGGGGCGCTTCTACGCTCGGGGTCAACGAGCTTTTGGCCGTTGTCCTGGGCTCGGGCACGAAGAGCCTGTCCGCCCTGGAGCTTGCGAACGAGCTCCTCTCCCGTGCCGGTGGCCTAGAAGGGTTGAACGAGGCGAGCCCGTCCGCGCTCGCGAAGCTCCGCGGCCTCAAAGACGCGCGTGTCGCTCGCATTCTCGCCGCGCTCGAGCTCGGCAAGCGCGCCGCGTGTCCCGTCGAGACCGAGCGTTCGCGGTTTCGCCTTCCGGGAGACGCGGCGAAGTTTCTGCTCCCCCGTTTCGGAACGAAGCCGCTCGAAGAGTTCGGCGTCCTCGTGCTCGACACTCGCAATCGGCTGAAACGCCTCGAGGTCGTGTCGAGAGGAATCCTGAACGGCTCGCTCGTCCATCCGAGAGAGGTCTACCGCGAAGCGGCCATCTGCCAGGCCGCGGCGATCATCGCGTTTCACAACCATCCGTCCGGCGACCCGACGCCATCCCAGGAAGATCGGGTGCTGACCGAACGGCTGCGAAAGGCCGGCAAGATTCTCGGGATCGAGCTTCTGGACCACGTAATCGTGGCGGCCAGTTGCTACTGGAGCTTCAAGGAGCACAACGACCTTTGAAGGGACTATTGGGCTAGAGTCCGCTCCAAGGCGATCCGTGGCGGCATTCACGGCAATGTGTTCGTGTGGTGCGATTGACGAGACATTCTTACACGTATACTATACGTATAACTGAAGAGACCCGGCAATGCAGAAAAAGCTGACAATCACGGTGGACGAAGAGGTTTATGAAGGTCTCAAAGAAGTAATCGGTCCGAGAAAAATCAGCCGGTTCGTGGAAGACCTGGTACGTCCCCATGTCATAAAACCCAAGCTGGATATGCAATACAAAAGGATGGCCGAAGACGAGAAGCGGGAAGCGGAAGCGAGGAGTGGGCCGAGGCCAACCCTACTGGACGCTCACTCATGAAGCGTGGCGAGGTGTGGTGGGTCAATTTTGACCCTTCAGTCGGTGGAGAGATTAGAAAGAGACAACCTGCCGTGATTGTGAGCAATGACGCCGCTAACAAGTACCTGAATCGCGTTCAAGTTGTCCCGCTGACGAGCAATGGTGACCGTCTGTATCCGAGCGAATCCATTGTGAAAGTAAAAGGGCCTCTCCTGCCATTTCAGTGGATCCTCTCGAGGGTGAGACCGCCACAGTTTAGGTAGACGAGACTGATGAGAGCTTCGGCAGAGTGGAGTCCAAAGCTGCGGTGGCTCAGCAGCCGGATTTTGTTGTTCATTCCTTCGAGTCGGCCGTTGCTGAGTCTCCACGTGACCCACGCGATGACGCCATCGAAGTGGCTGCGGATCATCTTCGCCGCGCGTTTGACGGGCTCTATCCTCGAGCTCATAGCGCGCCGCAGCCATCCTCGGAGAAACTTCTTGGCCCATGTCTCGGTTTTGTAGGTGTAGAGGTCCATGAAGTCGTCGCGCAGAAGCATGGCGCGGTAGAGGCGACGATTAGCTCGCACCTGCTCGCGGAGCACCCGTTTGTCTTTCGCGCTGCGGTTGTGTTTGGCCTTGAGAAGGGGAAACTTGGTGTTCTTGAGGTTGCGCCGGGCAGTCCCTTTGAGCTCGCGCACCAGCTCGCGCCGGGTCTTATCCACGGCCTCGTTCAGATGCTTGACGATGTGGAAGCGGTCAAAGATCACCCGTGCCTGAGGAGCCTTTTTGCCGACGACAGTTATGTACGGCTCCCACATGTCCATGCTGACCGCTTCGAGCTCCGCGGCTCTTTGTGGTCCGAGCTTGCGGAAAAACCGCAGCAGCGTCTTGGCCTTGCGCTCCTTTCCCGCCCAGACGACCCGGCCGCTGAGATGGTCTATTACCACTGTTAAGTACTTGTGGCGTTTGCGGTAGCTGATCTCGTCCATCCCAATCACCCGCAATCCATCGAGCTCGCGCCGCTCATCCCGCTGCTCGGCAACCACTCGCTGGATGATCCGTCGCACCGAACGCCACGTCACTCGGAAATAGTTCGCTACGGCGCTGACGTCCGTCCTCTGTGCCAGCCACGCTACCTCTTGTTCGAAGCTTTTGGTAAAGCGGCTTCCCTTGTCTGCCCAAGGCACCTTTTCTCTGACCACTCCACACCGCCGACATACCACTCGTCGGATCGAGTAGCGAAGATAGGTCTGGACTCCGAACAGGTCCAAGTGCCGCCAGTAGCGATTGTAGCGATCTTTGTTCTTGCGGACCTTTCGTCCGCAAATCCCGCACAGAGGCTTCCTCCTCCGTGGTACTACATCCACCACCACTCTGGCTTTGTCCGCCTGGAAGTGGAAACCTCGGACCCACAGGCCTTGCAATCCGATGAGCTTGTTGACTAACGTAGTAACGCGCATCGCGGGAACGCTCTTTTCTCTTTCGGAAAAAAAGATTCTAGCGTTCTCGCCGATGCGCATCTACACATGGCTTACCCTCTCAACCCACGGGCCTCACCAAATGCCACTGCCCCTCAGCGGGAGACGAGGCTGTGGGAAACGCCCCCACGGTTCTGGTCGTTCAGACCTTGCTCACGACTGAGTTCTCTTCGAAGCCTGGAAGGGCGTTTTCCATAGCCTCCACTAATCGAGCCCCCCCTTCCTTATTCCATATGAATTAATCTTTCTTGTATATATATCAGGAGGGGCCTGTGGGCGCTCGTGGGAAACGCGAAGCGTTTTCCAAGCGATTGTGGAAAACGCCGCTCCACGTTTGTACGTGCTCACAACCTTTCCCTAAACGCCTCTCTCGCCCGGAGTTTCCGGCGTTTTCCACAATCGCGGCAGCGTCCATAGGCCATGCCCTCCAACACAAATCAGATCCCCCGAAACGACAGGAGAACCGTAAAAGGCAAGAAGGCAAAGGCGATGGCCGACCAGATTGCCACCGTGAGCAAATTGCGTTTGATCAACAAACACGGGACGATTGCGAAATCGGACATGCCTGGTGTCGACCAGGCGATCAAGACTCAGTTGCACTTGAATTGACTTGACCGCCGCGTCGGACATGCGACAACTATCCAGGCACAAGGGGACGATGCGGTCGAGGCGCGTGTCCCTGGCCTTATCGATCTCACCCATGCCGCCAGCGCCGATGGAAGCGATGATCTCGAACGCACCCAATCGAGTCCCGGCGCTGAGGCTCATGCCGCAAATGTAGCCGCGCTGTCGAGAGTAATCAACCGCCCAAGCCGATGGCTGACGGCCGATGGCGCCGCGAAGTGCATGCGAGTTGCGAAACCGCCTCTAGCAGTACAAACTGCACGACCTCTACATGGGCCAGCGTATTCTCTACTTCGACTGCTCCGCCGGAGCGGCCGGCGACATGATTCTTGCTGCGCTCCTGGATCTCGGCGTGCCCATCAAGGATCTGCGAGCGGAGCTCGATAAGCTCGCGGTCAAAGGCTTTCGTGTCGTCCGCTCCAAAGCGATCCGTGGCGGCATTCACGGCACCCGCGTGCGTGTGGATACGCCGGGCGATCGCGGGCATCGGCACTGGTCGGATTTCGAGCGGGTTCTGAAAAAGAGCCGTCTCTCCAAAGGCGTCAAGGAACGCTCGCTCGCGCTCATCCGTCGCGTGTTCGAAGCCGAGGCGAAAGTGCACGGCAAAACTCCGGAGTCGATCCACCTTCACGAGCTCGGCTCGCTCGATACGCTGGTCGACGTCGTCGGCGCCGTCTGTGGTCTCGAGCTTCTCGGTGTCGACCGCGTGGAGAGCTCCTCTATTAATGTTGGCTCGGGGAGCGTGGACACCGAACATGGGCGCATGCCCATCCCCGCGCCGGCCACCGCGCTATTGTTGAAAGGTGTGCCGGTGTTTGCCGACGGGGAATTCGAGCGGACGACGCCCACGGGTGCGCTCCTGGTGACCGGATTCGCCGAGCGTTTCGGGCCGTGGCCGTCGATGACGTTGAAGAAAATCGGCTATGGGCTCGGGACGAAAGATCCCAAAGGGGGACGGCCCAACGCCCTGCGCCTCGTTCTGGGAGAGGCGAGCTCGCGCCGCACCGACGGCGTCGTCGTTCTGGAAACAACGGTGGACGACACAACGCCGGAGCAGCTCGGGTTCCTGCAAGAACGTCTATGGGAAGCTGGTGCTCTCGATGTATTCCTGACGCCCGTCATGATGAAGAAGAATCGCCCCGGTACGAACGTCACCGTTCTCGTGAGCCCCGGGTCTCGCGAGGCCGCGACCGAGACTCTCTTCCACGAGAGCCCGACGTTTGGCGTCCGTGCTTACACCGTCGAGCGCGACGTCCTCGATCGCCGCTTCGTGACCGTGAAAACGCGCTACGGCAAGGTACGGGTGAAAGAGGGCTCGCGTGGTGGGAAAGTCGTCAACGCGGCGCCCGAGTACGAAGATTGCAGGCGCCTCGCGCGCGCGAAAAAAGTTTCTCTAGAAACAATTCAACGGGCTGCGCTCGCAGCCTACGAGGATCTTGCATGAGTGAAGGTGAGAAAATCGCCATCGACGATTTCATGAAAGTCGAGCTACGGGTCGCCAGAATCATCGAGGCGTCCGAGATCGAAGGCGCCGACCGGCTGTTGAAGCTTCAGGTAGACCTCGGCTCGGAGAAGCGCCAGCTCGTCGCGGGCATCAAGAAGGCCTACACGCCCGAAGAGCTCGTCGGTAAGCACATCGTCGTCGTCGCCAACTTGAAGCCGGCCCGACTGCGCGGCGAAGAGTCTCAAGGCATGCTCCTCGCAGCCCAGACGGACGACGGACCGGCGCTCGTTTCGTTCGACAAAGACGTTACCCCCGGTTCCGTAGTCAAGTAAGTTCCGTGGTCAAGTAAGGTGAGACGCGCGCGCCGCCTCCTCCTTCTCGTTCTTGTCGCTAGCGCTTGCGACGAGCCCGCGCAGGAGGAAGAGCTTCTTGCCCGACAAATTTCGGTCGCGCAGAAAGACTGGGACGGCATCCTCCTCGAGTTCGGCTCGCCGCGGGCGCTCCCCCATTTGAGTGAACACGGGTGGTCGCACGGCGAAACCGCGCCCGACGGCAACACGTTTCGCTGGGCGGTCGAAGAGACGTCTTCGTTCACGTTCGTGAGTGATCGTGAAGGAAACCAGCTGGCGTGGCTCGAATGTGAGCCGTTCCTTTACCAGGGAAGCGCGGCGCAGTGGATCGGGTTGACGGTGAACGGCGAGGACCTCACCGAAGTCGAGCTCCGCCCCGCCCGAGAGAGCTACCCTATCGAGCTGCCGTTGGTGGCCGGAGAGAACACCGTCGAGATGCGGTTCCGCTACGCGGGTGATCCGAATCGAGGCTCGGCGGATCGACGCCGGTTGGCAGCGGCGTTCTATCGATTCGATATTCCTCCCGAATGCGACGAACCCGTTGCTGGTCGGACGGGGCCGTTCGCGTGGGTCGATGACGGGCTTCATCTCCCGGCGGGCGGTGGCGTGACGCTCTACGCCGATGTGGACGGCGATGCGCGGCTCGAGCTGACGACGAGCGGGCCCGGATTGAAACTGAAGGTTCGCTCGGATGAGCAGTCGCTTGTGGATGTGCGCGTCGACACGTCATTGGTGCGCGAGCTCAGCGCGAGGGGCGCGATCGAAATCTCGCTCCGGGCGGAAGACGCCATCGTCGTGCGCCCCGAGCTATACGTGCCGGCGTCCGCACCCGTGAAACGCGAGGCTTCTCTTCCAGGCGCCGTCGACTCCAATATCGTGCTCGTGTTTCTCGACGGCGCCAACGCGCTCCGGTTGAGCCCGACGACGACGCCGGTTCTCGAGGCGCTCGCCGACGACAGCATCGTCTTCGACAACGCCGTGAGTCAGGCCGTCTACACCATCGCTTCCATCGGCTCGGTGCTCACGGGTCAGTACCCGGAGCGCCATCAGAGCGTCTCGTTCGCCGACAAGCTTCGAGACGACGTCGTGACCTTCCCCGCTCTTCTCGCCGAGAACGGTTACCGTACCGCCGGCTTTTCCGGAAACGCGGTCGCGTCGAAGACGTTCGGCTTGGATCAGGGCTACGAGGAGTTCTTTCAAATCTGGGAGCGTGACGACTACACCGGCCACGGCGACTCGGTTCTGGTTGCTTTCCGCGATTGGCTCGGCGGCGTCGGTGAGGATCGTTTCTTCGCCTACGTCCATTTCCGCGAGCCCCACTTTCCCTATAACCCGCCGGCACCGTTCGATACCAAGTTCGGCGCAAGCGACCTCTTCCCTGAAGGCATGGCGGATTGGCCGGTCGTCGAAGCGCTGAACACACAGGCGGCTTCCGGCACCGCGCCGACCAGAGAAGTCCTCGAGCGCGTGCGAGCGCTCTACGAAGGCAACTTCGCCTATGTCGACGATTTGATCGGACAGCTCATGCGCTGTCTCGAGGACCAAGGTCTCGATGACGACACGGTGCTGATCGTGACCGCCGATCATGGTGAGGCGCTGTTCGAGCATGGCTACATCGGCCACAACACGCAGCTCTATGAAGAGAGCATCCGCGTGCCGCTCATGGTCAAGCTCCCCGGACAGCTCCCGCGCCGAGTGGACGACATCGTCGAGCTCATCGATCTCGCCCCGACGATTCTCGAGCTTGCCGGCGTCCACGTACCTGAGAGTATGCAAGGCGGAAGCCTCCTCCACCCCGATGCCGACCGGGTGGCCTTCACCCGCACCGTGTGGCAACGAGCCCGTTACAGCGCGCGCAACGACCGCTACAAGCTCATCTGGGACTCCCGCACCGGCGTGACCGAGCTCTACGATCTCGAATCCGATCCTGGCGAAGCACAGAATATTTACGGAGAACGCACATTCGTTTCCGGCCATCTGGAACAGCGGCTACTCACCTGGCTAAGAGACCAGGAAGCCCTTCGCGCAGGCGTTTCTCCCGACAGCGCCGAGATGACCGAAGAAGAACGCCGAAGACTCGAATCGTTGGGCTACACCAATCTGCCGGTTCGATGATCGACTCCCACGCCCACCTAGATATGGACCGCTTCGACGCGGACCGGGACGAGGTCATCGCCCGCGCGAAGCGAGAAGGCGTCCACACCATCCTCTCGCTCGCGCTGATCGACGAGACCGACAGCTATCAACGAGCGTTCCCGATCGTGGCGGAGTACGGACTCGTAACCGCGGTCGGCTGCCATCCGCACGACGCGAAGATCTTCGATGACAAAGGTGGCGAAGAGCTAGTGAAAGAGCTCGCGAGCCGCAATGACGTTCTCGCGATCGGCGAAATTGGGCTCGACTACTACTACAACCTGTCCACGCCGGAAGTGCAGCAAGACGTCTTCCGCCGCCAGATCCGCCTTGCCCGCGAGGTCGAGCTTCCCGTGATCGTGCACCACCGCGACGCCGAGGCCGATCTCGCCCGGATCCTGGAGGAAGAAAATGCCGCCGAAGTGCGGGGCATCCTACATTCCTTCACCGCGAGTCTGGAGACGGCCCAAGCCGCCATCGACCACGGGTTTCTCATCTCGTTCTCGGGCATCCTGACGTTCAAAAACGCGCAAGCGCTCCAAGACGTAGCCCGGGAGCTTCCGCTCGACAACATCCTGGTCGAGACCGACTGCCCCTACCTGGCCCCGGTGCCTCACCGGGGGAAGCGCAACGAGCCCGTTTTTGTGAAGGAAACGGCCGCGTTCTTGGCCCGATTGAAGGGGGTTTCCGAGAGCTCGGTCGAAGCCGCCACCGACGCCAATTTCCAGAAATTCTTTGGTATCTAACTCACACGAAAGCCGATGCTTACACCCATCCAATGCTGGAATTGCCCGACAGGTCGAATTCCGTAATAATGAGGGCCGATGGCAGACAGTGCGTTCGACATCGTGTGCAAAGTCGACTTGCAGGAAGTGAAGAACGCTATCCAGCACGCGATGAAAGAGATCGTCAACCGATTCGATTTCAAGGGCTCCGGGACCGACATCAAGCTAATAGACGACGGCGGGGCGATCGAGCTCACCTCGTCGGACGAGTACAAGATCCAGAGCGCCCGCGACGTCCTGGAAACGAAGCTGGTCAAGCGCGGGGTGGCGTTGAAGGCGCTCGAATACGCCAAGATCGAGTCCGCGCTCGGGGGTACGGCGCGCCAGAAAATCACCCTCCAAAGCGGTATCCCTACCGACAAAGCTCGCGAAATCGTCAAAATGGTGAAGGCCACCAAGCGCAAAGTCCAAGTGTCCATTCAGGGAGATCAGGTTCGCGTCACCGGCAAGAAGAAGGATGACCTGCAGTCCATTATCGGCCTCTTGAAAGAGACCGATCTCGGAATCGCGATGCAGTTCACCAACTACCGCTAAAGCGCACGTAGAAAGAACAACTTATGGCGTCGCCTGAAACTCGTCCGCAGCTTCCCGAGCCCTCGTTGTCCATCCAGGATATTTTTTCGGAGATCCAGACCGACCTCGATACCGTCGAACAGATCATCCGCGACAAAGTCGATAGCAAGCTCGAGCTCGTGGAATCCTCGAGCCGCTACATTTACCGGGGCGGCGGCAAGCGCGTGCGCCCGGCTCTGGTGCTGATCGCGTCGCGCGCGTGCGGCTACGAGGGAGAGAAGGGGCCGTCGTACGGCGCGGTCACGGAGTTCATCCACACCGCGACGCTCGTCCACGACGACATCGTCGACGAGGCGGTGATGCGGCGAGGCCAGCAGTCCATCAACACGTTGATCGGGAATGACTTCACGGTTCTCCTTGGTGACTTTCTCTACATCCGCGCAATCGGGCTCGCGATCGAGATGGGGAGCCTCGAGATCCTGGAAGTCATCACCGAGATCACGCTGCGTATGATCGAAGGCATGATCCTCGAGCTCACCCGCGGCGGCGCCGTCGACCTGACGGAAGAAGAGCACCTCGACATTTTGAAACGCAAGACCGCGTACTTGTTCTTCGGCTGCGCACGGATGGGCGCCAAGCTCGGCGGAGCGCCGGCCGAAGTCGAGAAAGCCCTCGGCGAGTACGGCATGAACATCGGCATGGCGTTCCAGGTCGCCGACGATTTGCTCGATTTCACCTCGGACGAAAAAACCCTCGGCAAACCCGTGCTGTCCGATCTGAAGGAAGGCCACGTGACCCTTCCGATCATCTATGCGCTTCAGGCCGAGCCTCGCGCGCTGCCTACGGTGCAAGCCGTCATCGAGCGCGGGGGGATCGACGAAGTCAGTCGCAAAGAGATTCTCGACCTCGTGCGGAGAAACGGCTGTCTCGACAAGGCACGGGAGCTCGCCGAAATCTACGCGTTCAAAGCACAGGAGTGCCTCGGAGTCGTTCCCGACTCACGTCACAAAGACGCATTGATGGCGCTCGCGTACTACGTGATCGAGCGCCACCGGTAATAAACTGAGACGCTACACGAGCCGTCCCCTCCCACCGTATCGCCACGAGCCCGGCAAGACCCCGCACCCCGAGCGCGACCCCGAGGGGCATCTGTTCGGGAGTGAAACAGCGAGCCAGGACGACGACTACTTCTATGGTATCGATCTCTTCAACGCCGGCTATTGGTGGGAGGCGCACGTGTACTGGGAGCGCCTCTGGTCTGAGTCTCCGGCTCCACACGCCATGGAGTTTCTCCAAGGCTTGATTCAGCTGAGTGCCGCCCTCGTGAAGCGACGCGAAGGGAGCGGGAAAGGCGAGGCCAAGCTCATCGCAAAAGCCCTCGAGAAACTGCGCGCGGCCCGAAAGCATTCGGGTGAGGTCTTCATGGGGGTTCGCCTCGATCCGCTCATCGACCAAGTCGAAGAAGGCGCGATCCCGACGATCGAGCTCCAAGTGTAATCCGTTTTGTTCTAAGGGTTTAGAGCCACGTGCTATACTCCGGAAAATACCGGAAACATGGTCAAACCGCGCATTCTCGTCGTGGATGACGAAGAGCCCATCCGAAAAACCCTGCGGATGACCCTCGAGTACGAGGGTTACGAAGTCACCGAAGCGTCCTCCGGTAACGAGGCGCTCGAGAAGATCGAGCACGAGCCATGCGAGCTCGTCTTTCTGGATATCAAGATGCCCGGCATGGACGGGCTCGAGGTGTTGGAGGAGCTCCGCGAGCGCACCACCGCGCCTCAGGTGGTGATGATCAGCGGCCACGGCAACGTCGAGACCGCGGTGCAAGCGACGAAGCTCGGTGCGTTCGACTTCATCGAAAAACCGCTCGAGACCGAACGCGTTCTGCTCGCGGTGAGAAACGCACTAGAGCGCAAGGAGCTTCAAGAGGAAGTCGGCCGGCTGCGGGTCCGCTTCGAGCGCCGCTACCAGATGGTCGGCACCTCGGACCCGATCGACGGCGTTCGAGAATCGATCGCCCGCTCCGCGCCCACCAACGCGACCGTTCTCATCAGCGGCGAGTCGGGGACGGGGAAAGAGCTCGTCGCCCGCGCGATCCATGGCAACAGCAACCGATCCCGCGGTCCATTCGTCCAAGTGAACTGCGCCGCGATCCCGGAAGACCTCATCGAGAGCGAGCTCTTCGGGCACGAGAAAGGCTCGTTCACCGGCGCCACCAACAAGCAAATCGGCAAGTTCGAGCAAGCGGATCGCGGCACGATCTTCCTCGACGAGATCGGTGACATGAGCGCGCGCACCCAAGCCAAGGTGCTCCGGGTGCTGCAAGAAGGTGAAGTCGAGCGCGTCGGCTCGCAGCAGACGATCAAAGTCGACGTGCGCGTCATCGCAGCGACCAACAAGGATCTCAAAAACGAGATCGAGGAAGGAACGTTTCGCGAAGATCTGTACTTCCGTCTCTCCGTGATCCCAATCCGCACGCCCCCCTTGCGCGAGCGCCGCGATGATATCGAAGCCCTCGTCGAGCACTTCGTCGCGAGCTTCGCCGCGGAAGACAATCTGCGGAAGAAGCATTTTTCACCTCCAGCGATGGAGCGATTGATCCAACACAGCTGGCGAGGGAACGTCCGCGAGCTTCGTAATACCATCGAGCGCGTCCTCATCATGGCGCCGGGCGATAACATCGACGTCGCCGATCTTCCGGACAGCATCCGATTCTCCCAGGAACAGCCGGCCTCTCAAACCGAAGCGAGCACGCTCAAAGAGTTCAAAGAAACGAGCGAGCGCGCCTTTCTCGTGCAAAAGCTCCGCGACAACGGCTGGAATATCTCGCAGACCGCCCAGGTCATCGGCACCCCCCGAAGCAACCTCTACAAGAAGCTCGAGCAGTACAAGATCAGCCAAGAATCCGACGGGTAGCTTCTCCGTAGGGAGGTTGGGTCCCGGATCGCGTCTACATCTGTAAGACCCATTGGCTATTCCAATTTCTGGTTATCCTCTATGGTAGAATTATGGTATACTTCTTCAAACAGAACGCCGTGGCTATCAATATCAAGAATCGCGAAGTCGAGCGACTCGTCTCGGAGGTTGCCGAGCTAACGGGAGAGTCCAAGACCGAGGCAGTGCGGAAAGCGTTAGCGGAACGCAAAGAACGTTTGAAACTTCAGGTCGCCAGCGAGAATCGTGGTGCAAGGCTGCGCCGCTTCCTCGAGGAAGAATTGTGGCCGACCGTGCCGGCGGATGAGCTCGGTCGCACGCTCACGCGGGCTGAGGAAGAAGCCATTCTAGGCTACGGCGACGAGGGCGTATGATCCTCGATAGCTCGGCGGTCGTGGCCATCCTGCTCAAGGAACCAAACTCCGACAAGCTCGTCGACAAGCTGTTACGGGGATCCGTCGTAGGAATCGGTAGCCCGACGCTGACGGAATCGGCGATTGTGCTATCGGCACGCTTGCGATCCGATGCGCGCGGCAAACTTGCGCGCTTCGTTTCAGAAGCATCTGTGGCCGTCGTTCCTTTCAGCGACGCGCACTACAGTACCGCCGTCGACGCCTGGCTTCGCTTTGGCAAGGGTCGCCATCCAGCGAGTCTCAATTTCGGAGACTGTCTTTCGTATGCGACGGCGAAAGTTTCCGGGCGAGCGCTCTTGTGCACCGGAGGCGACTTCGTGAAGACGGATTTGGAGCTCGCATAGGGCCTTTTGGCTCGACCCCTCGTAGTCGAGGAGCCCAGCTCAGGCTTCCCGCCTCGTGACAGTTGCGGTGGATAGCACAGACGACTTTTCGAAATCCCTGCGGCATACTGAATTCATCACAAGAAAAGAATCCAGTTAGGCGCTTCCACCGTCAACAGAGGCGCGGTCGGTGCGGATGCGCATCGATTCACGCACTCCCGTTGCAACCCGCGGAAGCGCTCGATGACCCCAGCAGAACGGATTCGGTCTCCTCCGGTTGCTGGGATATCGCAAGGAGTCCGTTCGGAGGTGCTCGCATGCGGCGACTGGCCGCTCTATTGGTTGCAATCGTCCTCGGTTGCGCGTTGCCCGCAGAGCTGCGCGCTCAGGCAGTTCAAAACATCGTGCTCCGGAACTCGTTCAGCCCCATCGGCGCCGGGGCGCGGGGCGTCGGGATGGGCGGGGCGTTCATTGCCGTCGCGGACGACGGGACCGCGGCGACGTTCAACCCCGCTGGGCTGGCGCAACTACGGCGTGCCGAGCTCGCACTGGTCGGGTTCGGCTCGGAGCTCAGCTCGACAGTCCAAGGCTCCGGTCTCATCGAAGGTGATTCGAGTTTGGCGTCTCACGGGGCGATTGATTTCGTCGGGCTCGCCATCCCGTTCGACGTGAGCGGCAGGCGCCTGACGTTTCAGCTCGCCTACCAACGCGCGGTCGATCTTTTCGGCCATGGTCGAGCCGTGCTAATAGACGAGCTCCCGCTCACCGAGCTCGGGGTCGACGACCCCGGAAGCGTGGGAGTGTCGGTAAGCGTTGTACCGACACAGCGAGGAGCCCTACACAACGTAAGCGCCAGCGCTGCGTTCCAGGTCACCGAGAAGCTCTATCTCGGAACCGCATTCAACTACTGGATGGGAGACTGGAGGGCGAGTGGGACGCGCGACACGATCCTCTTCGAGCGGTCGGCGTCCGGACCGCGCTCGTCTGCGGCGCCCAAGGACTCCGAGCTAGCGCGGATTCAGACGCAGTTCGAGCAGGTTCAGCGCCTTCGTGGCTTCAACGTGAACCTGGGTTTTCTCCTCAAGTACGAGCGCCTGAGTGTGGGCGGTGTTCTCAGGCTTCCGTTCAGCGGTGATTACCGCCTCGACGAGTTCGATCGCTCCGTGTTCTTCGATCCGAGCGGACAGAGCTCGGCTCCGGATATCCAGAGCTTCGGCGTTACCAGCCGGCTCGATTGGCCACGCGGCGGTGGGCTCGGTGTGGCGTTCCGGCCTTTTAGTGGTTTGACCCTCGCTACCGATATCTCAACGACGCTCTGGTCGCGGGCCTCCATCGAGCAGCTTCCGGATGGCGCGCTCCTGACAGACGCGCCTACCGACGCCCAGGGCAACTTGGCCGGAGGTTTCACCGATCGCAACTTCTTCGATCTGCTGCCGAAAACGGTGACGTCGACGTCGGACTCCAGCCAGTGGCGCGCGCGCGCCGAGTACCTCGTCGCATTCTCGGGCGTGGTCATCCCTGTGCGCGCCGGAGTTTTCCGTACGACGTCCCCGTTCGCGGATGCGATCGAGGGAGGCTCCAGCACCATTCGCGGCTTTACCGCCGGTACCGGCATCAACTTCAGCCGTTTCGTGTTCGACATCGCGTTCGAGCGAAGTGAGAGCGACGTCGCCCTTGGGCTGCGCCGACTGAACCGATCTGAGGCGGTCCAGAATCCAACGGAGACCGTGGCCGTGGATCGCGTGGTCGCGTCCGTCATTTTCCGCTTCGACAACGACGGCGCGATGGCGACGTTTTTCCGCGGGCTCTTCGCGGGCAATGACGCCGAGGGCGGCTTGGAGTAGCCCAAGCGTGAGGCAAGCACGTCGCGCATGGCGGGGTCTTGGCGTTGTGTGCGTGCTTCTGTCATTGCCGGCAACGGCCGCCGCGGAATGGTTCGATGACTACGAGCGCGGCGTGGAAGCGCTCGCGAGAGGCAAACCGGAACAGGCCGTCCAGTTTCTGGAGAAGGCGATTCGGAAGCGACCCGAGCCGGGATCGAATCTCATCACCTACGGCACCAACCGCCTGGAGGAGTACTTCCCTTATCTGAAACTGGCCAAGGCCCATCTAGACTCCGGTCACCTCGACGCGGCCGGCGCGGCCCTCGAGCGCTCGAACGCAAGCGGGAAAGAACCTGCGGATGCGCGGGCTCGCCTGGAAGCGCGCTGGCGCGACGCCGTGAGAGCCGACGAAGCCCGGCACCGGAAGGTCGCTCCACCGCCGTCTCCTTCACCAGTACCCCTCGAGCCTCCGAAGCCGACGACGACCGTCGCGCCGGTTCCAGCGCGCCCCGCTCGGGCCCGCTCGACCGAAGACGGGCACGCTCGTCGTGCGCAGCGAGCCTGAAAGCGGTGCGAGCGTTCTGGCGAACGGCCGTTTTCTAGGGCTCACCCCGCTGAGCGTCCAGCTCGATGCCGGCGAGTACGAGATCACCGTGCGCAAGGAAGGCATTCCGCCCGAGCATGTCTCCGTGCAGGTGAAACGGGGGGAGACAAATGTAGTCAACATTCGTTTAGTCGAGCCGCCGCCCGCGCCGCGTCCGGAGCGCCGTCTACCGAAACCGCCGCCGAAACCCGTACTAGAGCCGCCGTCTCTTCTCGTCGTCTCCGATCCGCCGGGCACGTCGGTGTATCTCGACGACGAGCTCATTGGAAGCACGGATCCGGAAACGGGGCGGCTGATGAAAAGCGGCGTTGTTGTCGGCTCGCACCGCATCCGACTATCGCGCGCCGGTTATGCGGAAATCGTCGGCGATATCGAAATCGAGCCAGGTGGAGAGACGTTGTACACGGGCACCCTTTCCGAGGTCATTCCGGAAGTGGCCACGCCGGTCGAGGCCACGCCGAGGGCGGTCGACGCCCCCGCGGCGCCCGAAGAAATTGCGGAGATATCGGGCCGCGATTGGCTCGTTGCGAGCATGGCATTCAGCCTGGCCGCGCTCCTGCTCGTCGTTCGCCGGTGGCGGCGAGCTCCGGATCAGAACCTCCTGACGTTGACCGCCGGAGCACCGGTGGAGCGCCCGCGCGGCGAGGAGCTTGCCCCGACACAGACGAAAGTTGCCGCGGACACGACTGAGGGCTCTCGCTTCGGGGAGTTTCGGCTCATCAAGCGTCTGGGTCGAGGCGGCATGGCAGTGGTGTACCTCGCGGAACGTAACGGAGAGCGCTGCGCGCTGAAAAAACCCTTGAGCGCGCTTCTCGGGGACGACGAGTTTCGCGAGCGCTTTCTCCGGGAGGCCGATATCGGGCGCACGCTCCACCACCCGAACATCATCCGAATCTTCGGGCGCGGCGAAGTCAACGGTGTCCCGTACTTCACCATGGAGCTTGTCGAAGGAGGCACGCTTCGAGAAAAGCTACGGAACCGAGAGCTTTCCGAGCCTCGAGATGCGGCAGCCGTCGTCCTCCAAATTGCGGAAGCGCTCGACTATGCCCACTTGAAGGGCGTCGTTCATCGGGATCTGAAACCCTCCAACATCATGATCCTCGACAGCGGCACCGTCAAGGTAATGGATTACGGGATCGCCCGCGCCCAGCGCTTCGAAGGCCTGACCGCGACCGGCGCCTTTTTGGGCACGCCGAACTACGTCGCCCCCGAGACCGCCGAGGGCAAGAGTACCGACGCCCGCGGCGATCTCTACTCACTCGGCATCATCTTCTACGAGATGATGACCGGTCAGAGACCGTTCGATGCAGACAACCCGCTCGTCACGCTCAAAAAGCACTGCAGCGAGCCTCCCACGCCGCCGTCGTTGATCGCACCGACGGAGGCGGCTGGAAGGTATCATCCTCAAACTCCTCGCCAAGTCGCCGGACGACCGCTATCCCGATGCGGAGCACCTGTTGGTGGATCTCCGCGATTTCTCGAACAAGGCCCCGTAGATCGGTAGAGGCACCGACGTGCCACGCAGTGAAAGGGCACCGCGCTCGCGGCTGCGCCCGTGAGTTACGATGGCGGATGGTCGAGTTCGAAGGACTGACGCCGAACGAGCTTGCCGACATCGTCGGCGGTACCGGGAGGGCGCGCATCGTTTGGAACGCCCTCGTGCGTGGCGACGATCCTTTCGAAAGACGCAGATCTTTCGGATTCTCTTCGAGCTCGTCTTCGTGGGCAGACTCGGCGCGCTCATCTGGTCGTCGAACGCCGTCACGTCGCACGGTGCGGGACGACGAAGCTGCGTCTGGGTCTCGTCGACGGCAAGCGCATCGAAACGGTGCTGATTCCATCGGAACGCAGGACGACGGTCTGCGTTTCCACTCAGGCCGGCTGCGCGCGGGGGTGCATCTTCTGTCTCACGGCGACGATGGGCCTCGAGAGAGGGCTAACGCCTGCTGAGATCGTCGGTCAAGTGACCGGCGCGATTCGCGAGGCGCGTCAGCGAGGCCTGCCGCCGGTTCGCAATGTCGTCTATATGGGGATGGGCGAGCCCTTGGACAATCTGGAGGCGGTCGAGAACAGCATCGCTGTTTTGTGCTCGCCACGAGCTCTCGGGCTCGGGCCGGCGCACATCACGCTCTCCACCGTCGGGACGACGCCGGAAGCGATCCTGGCGACGCGCGATCTTCCCGTTCAGATGGCGTGGTCGCTTCACGCGTGCGATGACGGATTGCGACGGAAGCTCATTCCGACGGCGCGGCATTCGACGGTGGAGTTGCGGCGAGCGTTCATCGAGCGGGGATCGAGCCTGTTCGTGGAGATAACCTTGATGGAGGGCGTCAATGACGAGCCTCATCACGCGGACGAACTGGTGGAGTTCTTGAAACCGTTCCCGGCGCCGGTGCGGGTGAACCTCCTGCCGATGAACGCGGGACGCGAAGGGCTCGAGCCGAGCTCCGAGCCGCGCGCGATCGCGTTTCGCCAACGCGTGCGCGAGCACGGTTTTTTCTGCGCGATCCGTCGTCCGCGCGGTCTCGATGCGAGCGCCGCGTGCTGGCAACTCGCCGTCGGCTGACCTATAATAATGAGGCCTGTTCGAGCCGACCAGATGATCGCTGGCTTTCTTCGGAAAGCGAGAGGAAAGTCCGAACTCCACAGGGCAGTGTGCTGGCTAACGACCAGTCCGGGTGACCGGAAGGAAAGTGCCACAGAAAATACACCGCCTCTTTTTCAGCCTTGGTTCAGCCTCGGTTGGGGAAGCGGTAAGGGTGAAAAGGTGCGGTAAGAGCGCACCGCTCCGGTGGTGACACCGGAGGCAGGGTAAACCCCACACGGAGCAAGACCAAATAGGGGAGCGTTCGAGGGTGGCCCGCCTGAAGCTCCCGGGTAGGTCGCTGGACCGGGCGAGCAATCGCTCGGCTAGATAAATGATCGTCGCTTCTTCGAGGGTGACCGAGAAGAAGAACAAAATTCGGCTTACGGTCGGCTCGGACAGGTTTTTCAGCATCCAGCATTCAGCATCCAGTTCAAACCAGACGGAGCCGGCAAGTAAGGCTTCGTCTCCTTGCCGGTGTGGCGACCGGCTGGAGGGCGGTGGAGACGACGCTCTACTTACTGGCAGGGCTCGAAGTGAGCTGGATGCTGAATGCTGGATGCTGAATGCTGAATGCTGAATGCTGAGCCCCGTGTTCACTCCTTCTTCAGCCCAAAAAACCTCTTGAAGCCACCGAGATTGCTCGATTCCTTCTTCGTGCCGAGTTTTTTCTGTACTTCTTCGTTCTCGGGGGCGTACGTTGCTGCTTGCTCGTACATCTTCTGGGCGCGCGTCGTCATGCCTTTGTCCTCGTAGATTTGCCCGAGGCCCAAAGCACATTCGGCGTCGAATTGGTCCATCTTGAGCGCGGCGCGGAAATGCTCTTCCGCTTCTTTGGCCCACAGCGGGTTCTTCATGAGGGCCTGGGCGAGGAGTTTGTGGTACTGCTTTTTGGGGTAGAGCCGTACCGCATCTCGCGAGCTTTGGATCGCGTCGAAGAAATGCATCTCGTCGAAGTGGTGTTTGCCGTCGGCATAACGCTCCTCGGCTTGACGCTTCAACGCGGCTTCGGACGCTTGCTCCGCTTTTTGGGCCGTTTGCGCGTCACCGGCGGAGGCGGAGGCGTCGGCGCTGTCTCCATGCTTCACGGTCTGGTCGTAGCGATGCCGGTCCGCGGTCGACGACAGCGTTTGGTAGGCGTGGGTGATCTTGCTGAAGAGCTCCTCCAGCAAACCGTGCACGTCGCGTAAGTGCGGAGAGTGATGGCGATCAGGGTGGTACTTCTTCGCCATCGCGTAGTACGCCTTTTTGATCTCGTCCTCGTTGGCGGTGATCGTAATGTCCAGCAAATCGTAGAAGTTCGCATCGCTGAGCGAGGCGTGCTTTTGGGAGATCTCGTCTCGAACGGCGATTTCCTCTGGGCTCGGGCCGAGCTCCGGAGGCACCTCGGCCTTCGTAGGCGGGGCGGACGGCGGTGGCTTGGTCGGGCTGGCAGCGGGCCTCGATGCTTCGGCCGGTTTCGCTCTTGGTGGATCCGGTTTCGGGGGTGGCGGGGGTGGCTCTGGTCTCGGAGGTGGCGGCGACGGCCTCGGAGCTGCCCCAGCATTCCCGCTCGCGGATTCGGTGCGAGCTCCACCCTTGAGCACGAGGACGCCGGCAGACACCAGGCCGTAGATACATCGAAGCGTCTCGTCCTCGTCCAGGGGCGAGACCGCAAAGATATCATCCAGGGAGCTCATCCCGTCCACGCGGGATAAAATGAAATACTCCGACTGACTGAGCGTTGTCATTTTCTGATAGAGCAACAGCGGATCCTCGTTCTGCTCCAGGATTCCGCTGGAATCGCCCAACGCCCGCCGCACCTTGTCCATATCCTCGAGCCGGCGCGTCCCCTCGAGGATGATGTCGGCCGTGGACAGATTCAAAACGATGTCTTCGTCGACGGGATTCTCGTGCTGCTCGAACCGGTAGTCGCCCTCGTCCCAGTCGAAGAGCGAGTAAATGATCGCCTGGATTTGTTCGACGAACTTTTGCTCCATTTCCTCCGCCGTGCAATGCCCGAGTTCGACGACGGTCCTACCGAAACGGTGGCCCGTTTCCTTCATGGTCTCGGCAGTTTTCTCGAACGCGTCGCGATCGATCACACCTTGTCGAATCAAGAACTCCCCGAGGCGATCGGACTCGACGTCCGAGTTGGCGAAAATCATGGAGCCCTTGCGGAAGTAAATCCGTTTGCTCGTTTTTGCTTGCGCTAGGTGGACGATCCCGCTACGCCGGTCCACGTAGAGGGTGCGGATCACGTCCGCGAGGGTCTCGCGCGAAAGGTCGCCCTGCAATCGAGATGCTCCGGAGTCGGTGATAGTGTCCGAGTTTGAAGTGAACGGCTAACTCTTGGGATCGCAGCATATTCTGGGGCCCGACCGCGACCGGCTGCCGGTTGACGAGGATCGGTCAACCTCCATAAACTGGTTCAAATGCTGTACTTCTGGGGAATGAACGCTTGAGTTTGTATCTGGTCACGGGCGGAGCCGGCTTCGTCGGCTCCTATCTCGTTCGCTTTCTGTTGGATAAGGGGGAGAGCGTTCGCGTTCTCGACAACTTCTCGACGGGGAAGCGGGAGAACCTCGAGGAGGTCACGACCAAAATCGGGCTTGTCGAAGGAGACCTCAACGATCGCCAGGCGGTGTCACAGGCCGTCGGCGGGGTGGACTTCGTCTTCCACGAAGCGGCGATCCCGTCGGTGCCGCGCTCGGTGGAAAAGCCCATGGAGTCGCACGAGGCGAACGCGTCGGGTAGTTTGGTCTTGCTCCAGGAGGCCCGGGAGGCAGGCGTGCGCCGGCTGGTGTACGCTTCCTCGTCTTCGGTCTATGGCGCCAACCCAGAGCTTCCGAAACTCGAGACAATGCGCACCGAGCCCCTGTCGCCGTACGCGGTGGCGAAGCTCGCCGCGGAGCACTACTGCTTGGTGTTCCATAACCTCTACGGTCTCGAGACGGTCGCGCTCCGATATTTCAACGTTTTCGGTCCTCGTCAGGACCCGAACTCACCTTACTCGGGCGTGGTGAGCCGTTTTATCGACGCCATCGTGTCGAACACACCGCCTGTGATCCACGGCGACGGCGAGCAGACGCGCGACTTCACCTATGTCGACAACGTCGCGCAGGCCAACTTCGCCGCGTGCCACGAAGCGGCCGCCGGCGGCGGCGTCTATAACATCGGCTGTCAGACGCGGATTTCCGTGAACGAGCTCTGGAACACGATGGCCGAGCTCACCGGCTCTCATCTCGAGCCGAAACGAGAGCCTGCGCGAACCGGTGACGTACCCCACTCACTCGCGGACATTGCGGCCGCACGGCAAGACCTCGGTTTCGATCCGCGCATCGGAATTCGCGAAGGTCTGGAGCGAACCCTGAGCTTCTATATCCCTTCGAGCGCGAGCAACTAGGATGTCACGACGGTTTCGCGCGTTCGCCCCCGCGGTTGTTTGGATCGTGCTTTCGGTAGCGGTCTGGGCGGTGTTGGCGTATTGGCTCGGCGTGGGCATCGTCGGCGAGTTGCCGGCGGTCGATCCACCGAGTGCGAGGGTCCCGCCTGCCCCTATTGCCCAGGAGGGGTTGCCGCGTTCGGAAACGGTAGCGATCCCCGATCGACTCGGTCGCGGTGAAACACTTTCGAGTGTTCTCTCCCGTAACGGGTTCACGGCCGCCGAGATCCACGATATTGCCCGTGCGCTCTCCGCGATCATGAACGTGCGGCATCTCCGAGCCGGCGACGAGCTCGAGATTCTGTACGATGGTGACGGCGGCGAGCCCACGACGATCCGCCTAAACAGGCTCAACCGGGGCGATTTGCGACGCGTCGAGCTCACCCGCTCCGAGCTCGGTTGGCAGTCGCTCTCGGAAGAAATCGAGCTCACGCGGCGCACGGTCTCGTTGAGTGGGACTCTCGAAGGGAATCTCTTCGCGAGCATGAGCCGGCTGGGCGAGGGCGCACTGCTTACGGTTGCGTTCGCGAACGTGTTCGCGTGGGATTTCGACTTCTACACGGAGAGCCGGGAAGGAGACCGCTTCTCTTTGGTCGTTGAGAAACTCTACCGCGAGGGCGAGTTCGTCGGCTACGGCGATCTACGGGCCGCGCGCTACCTATCGTATCGTTCACGTCAGGCAGGCGAGCGAGTCTTCAGTGCATTCTTGTACGAAGACCCGTCGGGCACGCGCGATTACTACAACTCCGAAGGCAAGTCGATGCGAAAGGCTTTTCTGAGGGCGCCTGTGGATTTCGAGCGCATCAGCTCCGGGTTTTCGTACTCGCGACTGCATCCGATCCACAATCGACGCATGCCGCATCTCGGAGTGGACTACGCCGCGCGGACGGGAACACCGGTTTACTCGGTGGCGGCGGGTGTGGTGACCGGACGGGCATTCACCAAAGGCGGTGGGAATACCGTGACCGTGCGCCATGCGATGGGCTACACGACCAAGTATCTCCACTTGTCGCGATTCGCCAAGGGCCTCGGCGTCGGGCGACGCGTCGAGCAGAAAGAAGTGATCGGCTATGTCGGGATGACTGGCTCCGCCACCGGACCGCATCTCGACTTTCGTCTCATCCACTACGGCAAGGCAGTCAATCCGGTGACGCAAATCTTTCCACCCGGTCCGCCGGTGGCAGACGAGTACTTCTCGGATTTCGAGGAGCGGCGCGCTCGCCTGGCGAAGCAACTCGACTCGCCGCGGGAGATCACCGCGATCGCGGACGATTCCTAGCGTTCTACGTCGCTGGAGCATCCAGCATCCAGCATTCAGTTCATTTCGCGAACGTAGCCCTCGGCGACGTCCCTGCCGCGGCGCAGGAGGTTGCTGTCAGGTAGCGCGGTCCGAAGGTGACGCCGTGCCACGTCGTCGAACGATGCGACCGAAAAGCAAAGTTGGCGAGGTGAACCGAATGCCGACACGGTGTGCACCATGTTGCCCAGACGTTCACGAGCACGACTTTGCCCTTATGGTCTTTTAGCCGGTGCGAGTTGCCGTTGATGTCGACGGTATCGAACGGCGGAGCAACGACTCCGCTGAGCGCGAGGTTTCCGGCCTGCCGGACGCGATCGTCATGCCTTTGACGGGAAGCCATGCGAGCGCCAGCGAGAGCACCGCAAGGAGACCGATTTTCCCGGACGCGGTGGACGCGCTCCGGCGACGCTCGCTCATCGCGAGGAGTAGCGTGACCACGAACGGCACCGCCGCTAAGATCGGGGAAAAAACACCGGCGATCAGGATTCGATGAGTCGATAGCTTGACCATAACGGCCCAGCATAGACGAGAAGGGAAGCGCGCGAAAGGTGAGCTATTGCGCCGGTGGGCGATAGCGCTCGAGGTCGGCTTCCCAGGCGGTTTGGAACTCTTGGTAGTCGAGGCCGACGACGGTTTTGAGGGCTTCGTTCATCGTTTGCTTGCGCGACAACAGCCGAAGGATCTTGACGAGCGCGTCTCTCCCGCGTCTAGCGGTGACGTACTCGGTCGCGGCGAGTCCTTCGGCGTATACGAGAACGGCTTTGTCCTTGGGGTAGTTGACGATAGGCCCCTCGAGACTCCATAGCGGGAGGATTCTCGATTCCGCTCGTGCTGCTCGAAGCGTCGGGTAGGGGTCGAATCTCTCGCTGCCTTCCCGCAATTGGGCGATGCCTTCGTGAAACCACGTGGGGCAATTGCCGCCGGTGAACGCGTTGATGAAACTATGGGTCAGCTCGTGACGAACGATGCGCCGGAGCTCGGGAGTCAACTCGGTGACCCCCTCCACGGGAATGCGGATCTCGCCGTCGTTCAGTCCGGACGCCCACGACGGCGCGTGGGTCACGTCCCGAAACTCGCGATCGGTGTAGAGTGTGATGCGGATGGGCTCGTCCGGCGAAAAGCGAAAATCGCGTTGGAGCGCGTAGTACTCGTCGTCGAGCGCCGACGCTACGACACGGCCGATGGTCTCGTTGACGCGTCCGTCGTAGCGGATCACGAAGTTGAGCTGGCTCACTTCGTCGAAATTGATGTCGTCGTCGTTCTCGCGCAGAGCTTGTTTCAGTTTGTAGAGAAGCCCGGGCGAGGGATCGGACGCGAGCGCGAGCTGCCACTCCCGAATCGCGAGGCCGCTCCGCCCGCGGCGGTAGTAGACGTCGCCCAGCCGCTCACGGATCAATAGGTTGTCGGGATCGAGGCGTTTTGCTTGCTCGAGCTCGGACTGCGCCGCGCGCAAATCGCCGCGTGCGAAGTAGAGCTCGGCAAGCTCGAGGCGCGGCTCCAACTCGTCCGGAGCTTTTTGAATCGCCTTCTGGTAGAGACGGGTTGCTCGATCGGTGTCTCCGCTTCGTACCGATTGGCGTGCCTCGGACACGGTTTCGTCTGCGATCTCGTTGCGGAAGCCGCCGTGCTCTTCCTCTTCGGCGTCGGCGAGCTTGGGAATCGCTCGATCGACCCGCTCGAGAAGGGATCGCGGAAACCCGAACGTGCCGCCGTTCTTTACGTAGAGGATCTGCTCGCCCTCTTCCCAATAGCGATCGACGACGATGGTGCGGCCGTTGGTCAGAAAAAGAACCTCGCGTGCGCTCGCCCAAGCGCTTGATGCGAGCACACAAGCACGGTAAAGAGTCGGAGGCGAGAGGCGCGGGTCATCACCAAGTGGGCCAGATGAGTCGGTCAGCGCAGGACGCTGGCAACGGGTACAGCAGCGGCGTCTCCGGCGCGGATGTCATTCGGCACCGAGCCCATACCTTGCTCGGCGGCTTGCCGTGTGTCGAACGTGCCCCAGACGACGCGGAAACATGGTCGACCTTGTATCGTGGTCGGGAGCACGTAGAGTTGCTCGGAGCCGCGCGCGTTCGAAACGACCCGCCCGACGTTGTCCTCGTCGCAGTAAAGTCCGACCGCGACGGTGAATTTATTCCGTCCCGAAGATCGGAGCTCTCGCAAGAACGCGTCGGCGGCACCCGAAATGTCGCCGCCCGCGAGAAGCCGGCGTCCGTTGCCGCCGCCCGTACCGCCGGAGCCTGTACCTGTTGACCCGCTCGGGCTCGGCGATGGTCGCCGCGGCGCCGGTGTCGGCCCGGGTCGTCTTGTCGCGGACGTGGTGGCCGGTGGCGGTGCCGGTGTTGGTGTTGGTCCCGGCTGTGCGCCCGGCGTCGGAGCTGGGCGCGGCGTTGGCTGCGCCGGCGCGGGGCGAGGGCCGGTAGAAGCGCCGGTCGCCCGCGGGTCGGTGCTCGCCGGCGGGGTATTCGTGTCGGGTGCGTCGGGCGATGAGGATGAGACCGCCGGCGGCGTCGGCGTCGGGCTTGGTGGTGTCGGCGTCGCCGAAGCAGTCGCTGTCGGTGGCGTGTCGCCCTCCTCGCCTTCTCCCGCGAACATGGGCCAGACAAAATAGTACACGCTGAACGCCGCAGCTGCGGCGACAACGATCACGCCGGCAATTTTCAAGATACCCATTAGGTTACCAGACGAAGCGCCGCCGCGTCTGCCTTTTGGTCTCGGAGGCATCCGCGTGGAAGAGATGTCCGGCTCGGGCTCGTCGATGAGAAGCTCCGACGCAGTCGCGTTGGGCGCGCCGAAGTTCATGCTTGGCGGCTCTTCCGGCATCGACGTTGGTACGGGCTCGGTTGGGAGCCCGCTCGGGATGCCGGGTGCGGCCTCGAAGACCGTCTTTTCCGTCTCTTCCGGTTCGGGTGGAGCTTCGAACACCGTGTCGTCCGTAGGCGCGTGGAAGGCGTCATCACTTGCCGGTGAGGGAGGCGGGTTGGTTTCGAGACCCACCGTTTCCCCTCCGCCGAAGGGAACCTCGGCCGAGCTCGGAGCGGGATCGAACGTCGGCGGCTCCGACGGAATCGAGAACGCGTCGTCGGGCGCGGCGACCGGCCCGGGGACTACCGCGTCCCCGGCTTTCGTCAGCGCGCCCGCGACCAGTCCGGCCGCCAAAACCTTGCAGACTTCGAACTCGCCTAAACTCGAAAGCGCACCGATTTGGGTAACACTCTTGACTCCATCCGCCTGTCGAAGAACTTCGGATGCCTGATCGTCTGCCTTGGTCTCGCGAATGAAGTCGTCGAGCGTGGGGCCGGCCGCGAGGACGGCGTCGAGTGAGCCGAGCTCCCGCAGGATCCAGTCTCGATCTTGGATGCGGCCGATGCTGGCGTAGATGAGCTGGGGCGTGGATAGATCGAGATCGATGGTGCCTTTCGGGAGCGACTTCGTCGCGAATTGAAACGTGCCTTCCGTCCAAGTGTAGAGGTCGGTGAGAATCTTCTCGACCTTGATACGTGCAGCATCGGCGAGCTCGCGCTGAGAGATGTAGCCGAGCTCGGTCAGAACTTTCGCGAGTGGGTTTCCCGCCGAGACGCGCGCTTGCGCGACTTGCATCTGGTCCGGTCCGAGCTTTCCTTCCTCGACAAGGATAGAGGCGAGCTGATCCTTGGGATCGTTGGACGCGGCGAACAGAATCTGACCGTCGCGAAAGTAAACGGCTTTTTGGAGAGGAGCCCGCTCGAGCTTCAGGGAGCCGGTGACCGCGCCTCGGTACAGCTCAATGATGAGAGCGAGAGTTGGTTTTTGACTTAGGCTCCCGCTTTCCTTGTCTTCCATGGGCTAACCAAGAGAACGATTGCTTCCGATCCAAGCTCGAATCTTCGTTTCAGGGGCACAAGTAGGACGGAAAAACCTCAACCACAACTTGAAATCGTAGCATAAAACCCCGCGTTCAAGCTAGCTGTTCACCTTTCCAGAGCTCATACCCCTAGATGATGTCCGGGTTACAGGAGGCTGTCAACTGTCGTTGACGGTTCTATCCCGTTGCGTTCGTGGAGCTTTGACAGGATCCGTAGTTTTGGGTGTCAACCCGCGTTGACGCTTCGACGTCTTCCTCGGGGCAAGGCTCATCGAGTGCACCATCCGAACTCGTTGTCCTGAATGAGCTTAACGGCGCTCGCTGCCGTCGCATGCTTTTGGCGCGCTCCTTGCCTTTAGGTCATCCCAACGAACGTTAGTGAAAGGAGGTTGGGTCGAGGGTCGAGGGATGACACGAACTTTGGTTTGACAAAGGAACGACGCCCGCGGCGAGCCGACGCTCGTCGCGGGGGCTCGGAATTCAGAAAGGAGAACAAAGTGAAATCGAAATTGATCGCAGTGGTGACATCCGTTGCTTTGGCGCTACCGCTCTTGGCGGGGGCGGCCGTGGCCCAGGACGACGAGCTGAAAGTGGATCTGAATCGCGCGGGGATCGAGGAGCTCGTGAAGCTTCCCGGAGTCGGAGAGATAGTGGCGCAACGTATCGTGAACTATCGCGAAGAGAACGGCGCGTTCCAAGCGACTGAAGAGCTCATGAACGTCCGTGGGATCGGTGAAAAGACCTATCTCAAGCTCGAGCCTTACTTGACGGTGTCAGAGGAGACGCGGGAGAAGCAATGATACCGGCGGCAGGCGCGGTCCAACAGGGACCGTCGTCGGGTCGGCGCGGCTCGGACCGCGCCGGCCCCCGCACGCACCGAGGGCACAGCTTGGCGGAGCTCATGCTCGTGCTCGTCGTGTTTACGACGCTCGCGGCGGCAGCGCTACCGCGCATTGCCGCGACCGTTCACGAGCACCGTTTAAGGGGAGCGGCGTTTCATCTACGTGGACTTCTTCGTCAGACGCGATCGCGAGCGGTGGCCGAGGCGCGCTATGTCGCTGTCGTGTTCGAGGAAGTTGACGGCGATCCGGTGTTTCTGGTCTACGGCGATGGTAACGGTAACGGAATCCGTCGGCGGGACATCCGGAGCGGTGCGGAGGAGCGACTCCGAGAACCGTACCGGCTGAGCGAGACGTTTCCCGGTGTTCGCTATGGGAGCCTGCCCGCAGGTGCGGATGCGCCGTTTTTCCCGGGGCTTCGCATCGGACGCAGCAAGATTGTCTCGTTCTCGCCGCTCGGATCGTCGACGACGGGTACGTTGTTTCTGAGCAATCAGTACGGTCTCGTCTACGCCGTGGTCGTGTTTGGCTCGACGGGCCGCGTGCGGATCGCTCGCTATCGCGGAGGTCACTGGGAGAAATTGTGACGATGCATTTCAAGAAGGAGTATCGAGATGGCAGCCAAGTTTTATGAACCGAAGTACAAAGACGGAAAAATCGTAGCCTTCGCCGACATAGATCTAGCCGAGGGAATCACTATCCGAGGGTTTCGAGTCATCAACGGCGCGAACGGTATGTTCGCCGCCGTCCCCTCGAAGCCGGTGACCGTCGACGGCCAAACACAGTACGTGAGGCAGGTCGTGTTCGACACCAACGAGCATCGAGAGGAGTTTCTGGCCAAACTGCTACACGACTACGAAGCGTGGACGCACAACCGCGCGGCGGAAGCAAACACGGCCTGAGGCAGGCCGACACCAGCCTGTAGCGGACCCTAAAAAGTCGCCAGCAGCTGGGCTCCAGACAGAGCAACTTGGATGTCGAACGCTCTTGAGCAAAATTGTGACGACGAGTTGAAACGGACTTCAAGCTCCGTGGAGAGATTTTTGGCATTGAGGTCATCGCCGTCGGAAAGGCCATTCGTATTCTCTCCACGCTGCAGAAAGCATGCGGGAAGCCAAACTCAGCACCCTCGTCAGTTGAACAGCCTGAGGACCTACATCCGCCACCGCAAAAACTCGTCCAGCGACGTAACTCCGGCGGTGACTTCTTTGAGGCACCTCTCCCGCAACGTCTCCATGCCGGCGTTGCGTGCGGACGATTCGATCTCGGCGAGGGTGGGCTGGTCGGTGAGCTTCTTGCGGAGATATTCGTCCACGGTGATGAGCTCGAACAGGCCTTTGCGCCGGCGGTACCCGAGTCGATTGCAGTCAGAGCATCCGCGTCCTTTGAACAAACGCAGCGTCTTGGCCTCGTTCAGGCTGATGCCGTAGTTCCCGAGCTTCTCTGGATCCGCTTGCGAGCCGTCGTCGCGGCAATGGGGGCAAATCCGTCGAACGAGACGTTGGTTCATGACGAGAGAAAGTCCTCTCGACAGAAGCGATGGCTGTGCGCCCAGCTCCAGGAAGCGGTAGATGGATTCGGCCGCGCCGAACGCGGGGAACGTCGTGACCACCAGAAGCGTGGTTGAGAGCTGACACGCGAGGTTGGCCGTCACACGATCGTTGAGCTCGAGCAGAAACACGACATCGGGTTTGACGGCCGCGACCGAACGCAGGGCGGCTGCGAAACCGAGTCCTTTGTCCTGGTTGACTTCCATTTGGTGCACGTACGGAACTTCCCACTGGATCGATCGCTCGATGCTGACGACCTTCCGCTCGGATTTGGTTACTTGATCCATGAGCGAGTACGACGTCGTCATCGCACCGTTGTACGGAGGCGACGTCACCATGATCAGTCCCGACGGAGCGTCGAGAGCCCGGACGAGGAAGAGCTGGTCCGCCGGCGTGAGCCCGAGCGCGGTGAAGTTCTTGAGGAAGAAGCGGCGATCGACGAGCTTGATGGTGACGCTCGTACCGAGGCGTGTCGGTAGCGTGTGGACGAGGAGATCGAAATCGTGCCGTTCGAGCTCGAGGTGAGCTCGACCTCGTTGCGGTAGTTCTTTGCGCGCCGCGTCGAGTCCAAAGAGCTCATGGATACGAGCGAGCATCGGAACGAGCGCGTTAATCCGAAGTAGCTTGATCTTGTAGAAGAGTCCGTCGATGCGAAGCTTGATGGCGAGCTCGGTATCCGTGGGCTCGAGATGGATGTCGGATGCGCCCTTGCGCGCCGCGAGGCCGAGGAGGTGTTCGAGAATTTCGCTCGGGTTGGTGCTGGTCGAGGGCGCGGGCGTAACTTCGAGACCCTGGGTATCGACCAACGGCTGATATCCCTGGTATCGCAGCGCGTCATCGATGTCGTTCTGCGTCACCAGCTCTTTCTCGAGCAAAATTTTGCCGAGAAGTCCGCCGGTTCGCTCCTGCTTCTGCAGCGCCTCGAGCAGCTGCGGTGTTTTGAGTTTCTGATTGCGAATCAGAATCTCGCCGAGCCGGTCGAGGCTTCGCTCGAGCATCGAGACCTCGTCCTTCAGAGCTTGCGGGGCGCCGTCCCAGAAGGTCCGCTTGTAAGCCGCGTCGGCCGGGCAGAAGCAGCTGAGGCAGAACGGACAGAGCTTGGACGGGTGTTTGGGGTCGCAGCTGCACCAAACCGCCTCGATCGCTTCGAAATTGTTGAGGCAGTTCCAGCAACGGACGGTGTAGATTTCGGTAGCCATCTGCCTATGTGGCTCTCAAGCGCAGCGCGCTCCCCAAGCGGGGCCCGTCAGCGTCAGCGTCTCGCTTCGGTTTTCACGCGTCGGGCGCATCGGGCGCATCTAGCGCAGGCCGTCCCCCTTTCTTGTCAGCAGCCCGCCAGACCAATCGCAGTTATCTGAGTTCCGCTCAGTATAGTTTTGCAGGCCCTCCCCATCAAGCCCTAGCTTGGGCGGAGCTTCAGGCTCGGCCGGAGCGAAGATTATTGACACGATCCAGGGCCTATGGTAATTTCTGGCGCCTTGCCGAAACGTACGTCTCTCTATCCTCTCCACAAGGAGCTTGGCGCCCGCATCGTCGACTTCGCCGGGTGGGAGATGCCGGTCGACTTCGGTGGCATCGTGGAAGAACACCTCAACGTGCGCGCCCAAGCTGGGCTTTTCGACGTCAGCCACATGGGCGAGCTCCTCGTCGAAGGCAAGGATGCTGAGGCATTGCTGCAACGTCTCACGCCCAACGACGTTTCGCGACTCGTCGATGGTCAGGCGCAATACTCCGCACTCACCACCGAGGCCGGATGCTTCGTCGATGACGTGCTCGTGTATCGCCGCGTTGAGAACCGCTACCTCGTCGTCGTGAACGCGGCCAATATCGACAAAGACTTTGCCTGGATCGAGTCCCGGGCCGAGGGCGAAGTCGAGCTCACGAACGCGAGTGACGACTACGCTCTCATGGCGCTCCAAGGGCCCAAAGCACTTGCGATTCTCCAGCCGCTCACCGGCGTCGAGCTGTCCGCGATGAAGTACTACCGCTTCGCGGACGGCGACGTTCTCGGTGAAAAAGCGATGGTCTCGCGAACGGGCTACACGGGCGAGGACGGGTTCGAGGTGATGGTCGCCTCCGAGCTCGGTGAGAAGATCGCGAGAGGGCTATTGGAAAAAGGTGCGGGCGACGGCCTCAAGCCGACCGGGCTCGCGGCACGGGATACGCTGCGCCTCGAAGCCAAGATGGCGCTCTACGGCAACGATATCGATGATGAGCACTCCGTGCTCGAAGCTGACCTTGGTTGGATCGTGAAGTGGAAGAAGGGCGAGTTTCTCGGGCGCGACGCGCTCAACCAGCAGAAAGAAGAGGGCGTAGCGAGAAAGCTCGTCGGTTTCGAGATGGTGGACCGCGGCATCGCGCGGCACGGCTATCCGGCCTTCGTCGATGGCAAGCCCGCCGGACCCGTGACCAGCGGTAGCTTCGTACCTTATTTAAAGAAGAACATCGGGCTCGTGTACCTTCCCGCCGAAGCCTGCGAAGAGGGCACGCGGTTCGAGATCGAGATTCGGGGACGCCGGGCCGAGGCCGTGGTCGTCGCCACTCCGTTCTACAAGCGAGAGAAATAGGTCGATGGCGTGCCATTCGCGGGGCCATCAACCTATCGCTCCTGGAGAGACATATGCTTCCTGAGGACCGCAAGTACTCGAAAGAACACGAATGGATTCGACTCGACGGCGAAAAAGGGACCATCGGGATCACAGACTTCGCACAAAAAGAGCTCGGTGATGTCGTCTACGTCGAGCTTCCCGAGATCGGCGCCAAGGTCGTCGCCACCGAAGTTTTCGGGAACATCGAATCGGTGAAAGCCGTCTCCGAGCTCTTCTCTCCGGTTTCCGGCGAAGTCGTCGACGTCAACGGCAAAGTCATCGATGCCCCCGAGATGGTGAATGCCGATCCGCACGGAGACGCGTGGCTCATCGTCGTGAAGCTGGATGACCCATCGCAGCTCGACGCGTTGATGTCTGCCGCCGATTATCAAGGCTACATCGACAAGGAGGGACAGGGTTGAGGGAGAAGGATCTCGACGCTCTCCTTCCAAGCGACGACTTCGTTCCACGGCACATCGGGCCTCGGCCGGCAGATATCGAGGCCATGCTCGCGCTTGTCGGCTACGACGACTTGGATTCGCTGGTGCGGGATACCGTGCCTGACGACATCCTCATGGATCGGCCGCTCGACGTTCCCGAGGCGAAAGGGGAGTTCGCACTCATTCACGAGCTCCGCGCGCTCGCTTCGAAGAATCAGTTGAAGCGCAACTTCATCGGCCTCGGTTACTACGACTGCATCACCCCGCCGGTCATCCAGCGGAACATCTTCGAAAATCCAGGGTGGTACACGCAGTACACGCCTTATCAGGCCGAGATCAGCCAGGGTCGTCTGGAGGCCCTGTTGAACTTCCAGACGATGATCGCCGATCTAACCGGGCTTCCGCTCGCGAACTCGTCGCTCCTGGACGAAGCGACCGCCGCCGCCGAGGCGATGAGCATGTCGGCGGCCATCACCCGGCACAAGAAGAACGGTTTTTTCGTGGCCGACGATTGTCATCCGCAGACGATTGCAGTCGTCGAGACTCGGGCGAGGCCGCTCGAGATCGATCTCACCGTCGGTCCGGTGCAGTCGATCGATCTCGACTCCGGCGAGCTGTTCGGCATTCTGCTTTCGTATCCGACGACGGATGGCCGCATCGAAGACTACGAGGATCTGTGCCGGCGAGCGAAAGAGGCCGGCGTCGTCGTCACCATGGCGACGGACTTGCTTGCGTTGACACTGTTGCGGCCGCCGGGTGAGCTCGGTTGTGACATCGCCATCGGAAACTCGCAGCGCTTCGGTGTTCCCCTCGGCGCGGGTGGGCCGCACGCCGCTTTCCTGGCAACGCGTGACGAGCACGCGCGGCGCATGCCTGGCCGGATCATCGGCGTATCCAAAGATGCCGAAGGGCGCGCGGCTTATCGTCTCGCGGTCCAAACACGCGAGCAGCACATCCGTCGCGACAAAGCGACGAGCAATATCTGTACCGCGCAGGTGCTCCTCGCCATCATGGCGAGCATGTATGGCGTCTACCACGGGCCGGAAGGGCTGACCAGGATTGCGCGTCGAGTACACGGTCTGACCACAGTTCTGGCCGACGCCCTCCGCAAGCGAGGGCTCGATGTCGGCGATAAATCCTTTTTCGATACCCTGCGCGTGCGCGTGCCACGTGAGCCGGGAAAGGTTGTAGAGTGCATACTCGCCGAGGCGGTACGGCAAGGGATGAACTTGCGCGCCTACGCGGATGGGTCTCTCGGCGTCTCGCTCGACGAGACGGCGACGCTCGACGATGTCGAAACGATCGCTAGGCTCTTCGGAGCCGAGGCGACACCCGATGCAAGTGACCTCGATCTAGCGGAGCCTCATCGCCGCAGGAGCGAGTTCATGACCCACCGCGTTTTCCATCAGTACCGCTCCGAGCACGAGCTGTTGCGCTACATCCACCGCTTGCAAGCACGCGATCTCTCGATGACGACGTCGATGATCTCGCTCGGATCGTGCACGATGAAGCTCAACGCGACCACCGAGATGATCCCGGTGACGTGGCCCGAGATCGGGGGCATCCATCCGTTCGCGCCCAAAGAGCAAACGGCGGGCTACGACGAGCTCTATCACGGCCTAGAGGACTGGCTGATGGAGATCACCGGCTTCGCCGGCGTCAGCTTGCAGCCGAACGCCGGATCGCAGGGCGAGTATGCAGGCCTTCTCGTCATCCGCGCCTATCACCGAGAGCGCGGCGACACCGGCAGAAATATCTGCTTGATCCCGGTGTCGGCGCACGGAACCAACCCGGCGAGCGCCGTCATGGCGGGCTTCCGCGTCGTCGTCGTCGATTGCGATGAGCGTGGCAACGTGGATGTCGAAGATCTGAAGAAGAAGGCGGACGAGCACCGCGACGAGCTCGGTGCGCTGATGATCACGTACCCGTCGACGCACGGCGTTTTCGAGGAGCGAATCCGGGAAATCTGCCAGGTCGTGCACGACGCCGGCGGGCAAGTCTACATGGACGGCGCCAACATGAACGCCCAGGTCGGGCTCACGTCGCCGGGGCTCATCGGCGCCGACGTTTGCCATTTGAACTTGCACAAAACGTTTTGCATCCCCCACGGCGGCGGCGGCCCGGGCGTGGGCCCCATCGGCGTCGCCTCTCATCTCGTTCCGTTTCTCCCCGAGCATCCAATGAGTCAGGACGTGAGCGAGCACGCGATCGGACCGGTCTCGGCGGCGCCGTACGGAAGCCCGAGCATTCTCCCGATCTCGTGGGCGTACATCCGTCTCATGGGCCCCGAGGGGCTGACCCAGGCGACGCGCGTCGCGATCTTGAACGCGAACTACATGGCGAAGCGGCTCGAGGATCACTATCCCGTGCTCTACACGGGTGAAAGGGGACGCGTCGCGCACGAGTTCATCCTCGACTGCCGGCCGTTCCACAAAGTGAGCGTCGAGGACATCGCGAAGCGCCTCATGGACTACGGATTCCACGCGCCGACGATGTCGTTCCCCGTTGCCGGGACCCTCATGATCGAGCCCACCGAGAGTGAGTCCAAAGAAGAGCTCGATCGCTTGTGCGATGCTCTGATATCGATCCGCGAAGAAGTTCGTGCGGTCGAAGAAGGAACCGTGGACGCGGAAGACAACGTACTGAAGAACGCCCCACACACCGCGGCGGCGATCACGTCCGACGATTGGTCGCACCCCTACACCAGAGAGCAGGCCGCGTTCCCTGCAACCTGGGTGCGCGAGCACAAGTTCTGGCCACCAGTCGCGCGCATCGATAACGCGTATGGGGATCGAAATCTCGTGTGCGTTTGCCCCCCAATCGAAGCGTACGCTTAGCGCTTAGGAGATCCCGGCGCTCATCGACTTGCACCGGCATCTCGATGGCAAGCTGCGTCTCGAGACCGTTCTCGATCTCGCGCTCGAGCACGACCTCGAGCTTCCCGCGCTCGAGCTCGAATCACTTCGGCCTCATCTGCAGATCGTGGAGCCGGAAGCCGATCTCGTTGGCTTTCTCAGAAGGGTTGAGCTCATGGCAAGCGTTCTCGCGGACTAGCATGCGTGCCGCCGCGTCGCCTACGAGAACGTCGAACACGCGCGCCGTGAAGGGCTCGACTACGTTGAGCTTCGGTTCAGCCCGGTTTCATGGCCCACGCGCATGGGCTCCAACCCGAGGGGTCGTCGAAGCCGTATGTGATGGGGCGGCAGCTGGAGTCCGTGACGTCGGATTGCCGACAAAGCTCATCGGTATTCTGAGCCGAACCTTCGGCGTTCGTGCCGTCGATGCCGAGCGCGAAGCGCTTCTCACTCTCCGCGACAAGCTCGTCGCCCTCGATCTCGCAGGCGACGAAGCAAGCGTTCCCGGAACCGAGTTCGTCGATCACTTTCGCCGCGGGCGAGACGCCGGATGGCGCATCACCGTGCATGCCGGCGAAGTCTCCGGCGCACAAAGCGTGTGGCAAGCGCTCAACGAGCTCGGAGCGACCCGCATCGGTCACGGCGTCCGCGCCACCGAGGACACGGCGCTTTTGGACTACCTCGCCGAGCACGCGATCGGTATCGAGTCCTGCCTGACGAGCAACATCCAGACGAGCACAGTGTCGAGTCTCGAGACCCCACCCGCTCAAGGATTTTCTCGATCGCGGCATCCTGGCGACGATCAACACCGACGACCCGACGGTGAGCGGAATCGACCTGGCGCACGAGCTGACCACCGCCGCCCCCGCCGCTGGCCTGACACCCGACCACGTACGACGGCCCAAGAAAACGCTCTGGAGATCGCCTTCCTCGAGCCCGACGAACGCAAAGCGCTGCTCAAGGCGGAGGGATAAGAACGTCACGGTCGTGCCACATTCTTTGGCCACAATGACTACGTGAATTGGCGTAGGGCCCTCCTGATCCCGCCCGTCTTGGGGTTTTGTCTGGGCGGCTGGACCTTCTACTACGAGCCTTCCAGTCTCGAAGTCCGGCGGTACGAGCTCACCTTGGCCGGGTGGCCGCGGGATCTCAATGGAATCGAGATCGCGCTCTTGAGCGATCTCCATGTGGGCTCGCCTTACTACGGGCTCGACAAGCTCGAAGAGGTTGTGCGTCGCGTGAACGCGAGCGAGCCGGATCTCGTGCTCTTGGCCGGGGATTACGTGATCGACGGCGTGAGCGGTGGACGGTTTGTTCCTCCGGAGGATATCGCGTCTGTCTTGGTAAAGCTCGACGCACCGCTCGGCGTGTTCGCGGTCCTGGGAAATCACGATTGGTGGCTCGATGGCCCTCGTGTACGTGGCGCGCTTGAGAACGCTGGCATTCGCGTACTCGACGATCAAGCGGTTCGTCTCTCGGAGTTTTGGGTCGTCGGTCTAGGTGATTGGTGGGAGGCATCTCCCGACATTCCCCAAGCGCTCGCGAGCATTGACAGTGAGGATGATGCGCCCGTCGTCGCGTTCACCCACAACCCTGACGCGTTCCCGAAAATCCCGCCGCGAGTGACGTTGACGCTCGCCAGACATACCCACGGCGGCCAAGTGCGCTTTCCGTTTTGGGGCGCACCGATCGTCCCCTCGCGTTACGGTAATCGCTATGCGCACGGGCACATCGTCGAGAACGGACGGCACCTGTTCGTGACCTCCTGTCTCGGCACGAGCATTATTCCAGCTCGGTTTCGGGTGCCGCCGGAGATTGCACTCCTTCGTCTTTCCAACGAAAGCGCAGAATCGCACCGCCGGACGTCCGATGAGCGCCCGCGAGGACGGCCGCTGACGCGCCCGCGCCAACGCCCGGCCGAGGTAAGTGAGACAAAACGAAGCCCGACCTGAATGCTCCACACCGTTGCCACCGGGTGCGGGAACGTTCGAGCTCGGAGCCTGGTAAGGATTGAGTTCCAACATGACTGAAAATCAAAAAATACAAAAAAACTTCCGGAGGAAGTTATCACGACTCCGCTAGTCCGGGACTCTGCCAGGATTACACTGCCCTCCTAGCGAACAACTTCTACGCACTTGAGATGTGAGCGCGGAGCGCGAACAATACCGAAAGCTGAGAGCTGAAAGCCAGAAATCTAACGTCGACGGCGGACATCCCACGCCAACCGCCGTCCACTGGGAGGAAGCCAAATGAACCTGGATCATCCACTCATCGCAGCCGCGGCTCAAATCAGCCCCGTCTTCATGAAGAAGAAGGAGAGCATCGAAAAATACGCCGAGTGCATTCACGAAGCAGGCCGGCAGGGCGTCGACCTCGTGGTGACTCCCGAGACGGGGATCTCGACGTATCCGTATTGGCGCAACAACTTCGGTTACACGAATCCTGAGAGCGCTGGGCTTTGGAAAGACACGGTCGTTTCGTTCTACGACCAGTCCGTCCGTATCCCGAGCCCGGAAACGGAGCTTCTGTCGAAGGCGTGCGCGAGCGCCGGCGTCGTTGCCGTAATCGGATTGAACGAGCAAGACGATCGTGATGGCTCAGCGACGCTCTACAACACCATGCTGTTCATCGATCGCGATGGGACTCTTCTCGGACGTCACCGAAAGTTGGTGCCAACTCACCAGGAACGGTTTTTCTGGGGGCGCGGGGACGCATCGGATCTCCAGGTCTTCGACACCCACTTCGGCAAGCTCGGTGGGCTCGTCTGCTTCGAGAATCACATGACGCTCATGAAGGCGGTGATGGCCGTGAAAGGCGAAGAAGTGCACGCCGCGTGTTGGCCCGGATGGTGGAGCTACGGCGGTAAAGGGAATTCCGTCAGGGACATGACCGGCGAGGTTCGGCCGCTCTACTTGTCGGATCAGGACTCGGCGATACGAGAGTACGCGTTCGAAACGCAAACCTTTGTCGTGAGCGCGTCGATGTACATGCCCGAGGACGCGGTTCCCGACGATTTTCCCTACAAGAAGACGGCGTCGTGGAAGTGGGCGATGGGTGGCAGCGCCATCGCGAATCCGTTTGGTGCCTATGTCAAGGAGCCCGTGTTCCATCGCGAGGAGCTCGTCATCGCCGAGCTCGACCCGAAAGATCGGATCGTCGCCAAAAACGTCTTCGATTGCATGGGGCACTACAGCCGCTGGGACGTTGTCTCGCTCCGGGTACGCGACGAAGACTTCGGGCCGACCGGGGTCGCGTCACCGCCGCGACGCATCAAGCTCGAGCACGTGGAGGCGGTCGCGGAAAAACACCACCTCTCACCCGAAAAAGTGGAAACGATCCTGCGCGAGTTGGAGACACTCGCGGTGGACGTCGAGGGCTAGGCCGCGTCCGTTTTGGCGCCGGTGAGCTCGCGCTGGAAGGCGTTGGCGACGGCGTTTTGCTGGAGGAGATAGTAGCCCTCGACGAGGAGAGCAACGCCGCTGTAGATCAGCGCGAGGTAGCCGAGTCCGCCGTGAATCCACGATGGGATGGCCCGGGTGTGGGCGGCGCCGCCGAGAACGAACGTTGCCATGAGTAACCCCATGCCGCCAAATGCCCACGGCAGCACTTTGGCTTTGATGCGACGGCTTTCGGCCAGACGTTTCTTGCCTTTTCCATGCTCCTGGACGGCGCGCTTGATGTTTCCGGACATTCCGGCGAAATAGAAATAAGTCATGGTGTGGGTGAACACGGCGAGCATCGCGGCGGCGAGGGCGAGCATGAAGTGGCGTCCGAACGCGCCGCCCCCCTCGGGGATCTTGATACCATAAAATACAGTGATGCTGATAGCGGCGATGGACAGGAGGTTCAACGTGAGTAGGCCGATGGTCATGAGGAGCGCACATTATATATGGATTGGGTTGGCCATAAGCCTCGCGGCAGCCGCGCCTGCGCTCATCGACGACGGACTTGCCGACGAGTACGAAGTTCTGATCTACCCGACGCGCGTGGTCATCGATCGCAACGGACGGGTCCGCTACCGCGTCGAGGGTTTCGCCGAAGAAAGCTTCCGAGCTCTCGAGGGCGTGGTGGAGCGTCTTCTGGCAGAGAGTTGATCGCATGAGCCGCAAGCAGCGAGAGAAACGATCGCGGGCGAAAAGCGACGCGAAGGCGCCGAGCGCGCCCGATCGCGAGCGGTCCGCGCCGGCGGCCAAGAAAGCCGACGCCACCATCAACAAACTCGGGCTCATCGTCGCCGTGGTTGGGCTCGGCGGGCTCTTTGGGCTCGTTCTGTTCCTCGGGGAGGGACCACCGCCCGCCTCCACGAGCGCAACCGAATCGAGTGAGCCCAAGGCCGAAGCGGAACCGGAAGAGCCGCCGGTCGAAAGATGGCAGGCCGCGTTCTTGCAAGAGGTCCCGATCGATCCCGGTCGAGATTTCTTCCGTGGTCCCGAAGACGCTCGCGTGAGCATCGTGGAGTTCACCGATTTCGAATGTCCGTTCTGCACGGTTGCTCACACATCCCTCAAAGAAATATTGGAGCGATATCCATCGGACGTGCGGCTGGTGTACAAGAACTTTCCACTCGACATGGCGTGCAACGCCGACATGGCGCAACAACTCCATCCCTATGCGTGCAAGGCAGCGGTCATGGCGCGCTGTGCCGGTGCCAAGAATCCCCAACTGTTCTGGCGCTTCCACGATGCGATCTTCGAAGGCGAGGGGTTCAACGACGAGTGGTTGGACGCGAAGGCGACGGAGCTCGGGCTCACCGGAGAGAGCTTCGCGAGCTGCGTGACCGGAAGGGAAGCGTTCGACGAAGTGCGCGCCGATATCGAGCTCGCGCGCTCGCTCGGCGTGAACGCCACACCGACGGTGTACGTCAACGGTCGCGTCGCGCCGTCGTATCAAACCGATGCGCTCGTCGAGATCATCGACCACATCATTGACTCGAACTGAGGCGCTACCCATCGACAAAGTTTTTGCGGCGGTCCGGAAGCAGTCTCCTGCAGACGCGTGGTCTCGCGGCGTAACCCTTGCCCGTCGAGGCGCGGTCTCCATCGATTCTCGGAGCGATGAAGAAGTCGCAGCTCGGGTCGACATCCAAGGCTCGCCGTTGTCGCCGTCGGTCACTCTCTATCTCGAAGACGTCGAGTGGGAGTGTGATTGCGACAGTCCTCTCGATGCGTGCGAGCACGTCGCGGCGGTCGTGATCGCGTGTCGCCAGGGTGCGGAGAAGCCGAGGGTCGCCCGTTCGATCGAGTACCGGCTGCGACGTATTCCGGAGGGTTTTTTCTTCGAACGCGGTGTCGCGACTGAGGAAGACGAAGACGAACAGTTTCATGTCATCGAGGTCCCGCTAGACGCGTTGGCTGCGGGACGTTTTCAAGGTCCGGATGTCGCTGCGACTCCCGATGATCTCACCGTCGAGAAAGCACTTCGTGGGACTCTTCGCGGGGTCATCACCCGTGAGGCCGCTCCGCGAGTGTTCCGAGCGCTCGCGCGCGTGGACCGCGTAACCCTGGACGGAAAGCCGGTACGAGTTTCCGGCGAGCCTCGCCGTCCGATTGTCGTCGTGGAAGATGCACCGGGGGGATTTCGCGTTCGTCTCGAGACGGCCGATTCGCCTGATTCGAATGATGACGACGTGCTCCGCCCAGATGGTGATGCGCCGCTTTCCGGTCGAGAGCTTCACGACCTGCGACGGGAGCGAATTTTTCGGCGGGAGGACGTCGGCGAGCTCGTGGGATCGGTGCTACCGTCTCTGGCCAAACGCGTGGCGCTCGACGTGAGAACGAAACGGCTTCCGTCCTCGGCGCGCGAGCGGCCCCGCATGGCGCTCACGTTGCGGCGCGACGGAGACAATCTTTACGTGCTGCCAGGTATCGTGTACGGCGATCCGCCGGTGGCGCGCGTCGACGGCGAGCGGGTCGTTTCTCTCCGAGGTGTCGTGCCATTGAGGGATCCCGAGGCGGAGGCGGCGGTCTCGAAACGCTTTCTCCATGAGCTCGGCCTCCACACCGGGCGAGGCGAAGAGCTTGCGACCGAGGACGCGCTCGAGTTCGTCGCCTCGGTCAAAGGCTTCGATGGACACATCGAAGGCGACGGCCTGGTCGCGTTTCAGCTCGGTCCCGAGCTCGCTCCGAATCTTTCGCTCCATGCGGACGACCTCGAGCTCGACTTCGGTAGCGTCGATGCGAGAACCGTTCTTCGGGCGTGGCGCGATGGGTCCTCGCTCGTCCGGCTGAGCGAAGGCGGTTTCGCGCCGCTACCGCTCGACTGGCTCGAGCGCTACGGCACCCAGGTCGCGGATCTTCTCGCGGCACGCGCGGCGCGCGGTGAGCTTCCACGCTCGTCGCTTCCCGATCTCGCGCGCTTGTGCGAGGAGCTCGACGCGCCGACACCGCCAGGGTTCGAGAGACTCCGCACACTCGTCGAGGACTTCACTGCGCTGCCCGAAGCCGGTGTTCCCGACGAGCTCCATCGTAAGCTTCGAGAGTATCAACGCCAAGGTGTGAACTGGCTGGCGTTTCTCAAACGAGCGGAGCTCGGAGCGCTTCTCGCCGACGATATGGGGCTCGGGAAAACACTTCAGGCCTTGTGCGTCCTCGAGCGGCGGAGTCTCGTCGTTGCGCCTATTAGCGTTCTCCAGAACTGGGTCGCTGAGGCCCGGCGTTTCCGTCCGGAGCTTTCCGTCAGTGTGTATCACGGCCCCGACCGAGCTCTCGACGAACGCCCCGATGTTACCGTCACCAGCCACGCGCTCTTGCGGATCGATCGTGAAATCCTGAGCGCGCTCGAGTGGGATACCGTCGTGATCGACGAATCCCAGACCATCCGGAACCCGGACACCGAGCTCGCCCGGGCCGCGTACACGTTGCGTGCCCGGTTTCGGGTGAGCTTGACGGGAACCCCGATCGAGAATCGCCTCGTCGACTTGTGGAGCCAGATGCACTTTCTCAATCCCGGCTTTCTCGGAGAGGTTTCGGATTTCGAAGAGCGCTACGTGCGGCCGGTCGAGCGCGGTGAGTCCGAGCCCCTCGCTCGACTTCGAAAGCGCATCCGTCCGTTTTTCCTACGAAGGCTCAAAAGCGTCGTGGCGCCGGAGCTTCCGCCGCGAACCGAGATCACGTTGCGCGCTGAGCTCAGCGAGGATGAACGTGCCGTGTATGACACTGTGCGTCTCGCCGCGCGCCGAGACGTCCTCACCAAACTCGAGAAGAAGGGAAACGTGCTCGCGGCGCTCGAAGCTTTGTTGCGCTTGCGACAAGCGGCGTGTCACCCGGCGCTGGTGCCGGGCCAACACGCGGAGACGTCGTCGAAGACGGAGCTTCTACTCGAAACGCTCGAGACCGCGGCATCCGAAGGGCACAAAGCGCTCGTGTTCTCCCAGTGGACGTCGATGCTCGATCTGCTCGAGCCGCACATGGCGTCCCATGGCCTCGAGTACGTGCGGCTCGATGGAACGACTATGGACCGCGCCGCGGTCGTGGATCGCTTCCAAACCGATGACGACGTTTCCGTTTTTCTCATCTCGCTCAAGGCGGGCGGCACCGGTCTCAACCTCACGGCCGCCGATCACGTGTTCCTTTTCGATCCCTGGTGGAATCCGGCGGTAGAAGAACAAGCGTTCGATCGAGCCCACCGCATCGGTCAGGACAAGCCCGTGTTCGTACACCGGCTCGTGGCGGCGAATACGGTGGAAGAGCGCATCCTTCTTCTCCAGGAGTACAAGCGCGCACTTTCCGATGTGACCACCGGCGCGACAACATTGACCCGAGACATTCTGCTGCAGCTCCTGGAGTGACGCTAGAATGCGCGCATCATGAAGCTTCCCAGTCAGCGGCATCTTTTCGATATTCCCGACGACGTCACCTACTTGAATTGCGCGTACATGTCTCCGTTGATGCATTGCGTGCGGGACGCCGGCGTTCGAGGGCTCGGGCAAAAGTGCCGGCCGTGGGAGATCCACACCAAGCATTTCTTCGAGGGCTCGGATAGGTTGCGTGAGGCGTTTGCCGAGCTCGTGCACGCGAGCCCGGAAGACATCGCGATCGTTCCCGCGGCGAGCTACGGCGTCTCGACGGCGGCTAAGAATCTGCCGCTCGCTCGCGGCCAGAGCGTTTTAGTCGTCGACCAACAGTTCCCCTCGAACATCTATCCGTGGCGCGAGCGGGCGAAAGAAGTCGGCGCCGAGGTACGCACTCTCGACCGTCCGGAAGAAGACGACTGGACGACGGCCGTTCTCGAGGCTATCGACGACACGACCGCGATTCTCGCGCTCCCTCATTGCCGCTGGACCGACGGTGGCCTGTTCGATCTCGAAAAACTCTCAGCCCGTTGCCGCGAGAGATCGATCGCGCTTGCCCTCGACGTGACCCAGTCCGCCGGCGCGTTCCCTCTCGATGTCAGGCGCATCCAGCCCGATTTCCTTACAGCCGCGACCTACAAATGGCTCATGGGACCGTACTCGCTCGGCGTGCTCTATGTTTCCAAACGCTGGCAACAAGAAGGGCGCCCCATCGAGCACAACTGGGTCCATCGAAAAAATGCCGAGAACTTCGCGCGCCTCATCGACTACCAGGACGAGTTCGCCCCCGGCGCGGTGCGCTACGACGTCGGCGAGCGGTCGAACTTCGCGCTCGTCCCCGCTGCCGAGGCCGGGATCCGGCAGCTTCTGGAGTGGGGCGTCGAGAACATCCAGGAGACCGTCGCGGCGCTGACCCGCTCCATCGCCGAGCGCGCACGCGCGCTGGGACTGGAGTCCGTGCCGGCAGAAAAGCGTGCCGGCCACTATCTAGGCTTGAAAAAGCCGGGCGGGCTTCCGGAAGGACTTCTCCGGAAGCTGGCCGAGCGCAATGTCTTCGTCAGCGTAAGGGGCCCGTCCATCCGCGTCACCCCCCACGTCTACAACGACGAGAGAGACGCGGATCGCTTCATCGCCGCTCTAAAGGACGTTCTTCACCTGGCGCGATGACGTCGGCGATATTTGGGTCATGGACGTCGCTCAGCAGTAGCAACCTCGCCACCGTCCGTTCTATGATGCCCAAGTTCCATGAAGGTTTATCTAGATACGGTGCGGGAAGTGCTCGACACCGGCACGCGGAAAGAAAACCGCACCGGCGTCGATACGATCTCGACGTTCAACATTAATTACGAGATCGACCTCGCCGACGGCTTCCCTCTCCTGACCACGAAAAAGATCTCCTGGAAGAACATCATCGTCGAGAACTTGTGGTTTCTCTCCGGCGATAGAGACATCGGCCTACTCCGAAAACACGGCTGCAAGTTCTGGGATCCGTGGGCGGACGAGAACGGGCTCGTCCCGAGCGCCTACGGCAACTTCTGGCGCCATTTCCCCGTCCACGATGGCGGGCAGGCGAGCTTCAACGATCAGATCGCGTGGGTTCTCGAAGAGATAAAGCACAATCCGATGTCGCGCCGTCTCGTGGTCACGGCGTGGGCTCCCGGCAATGCGCAGACGAGCAAGCTCCCTCCTTGTCATTGCATGTTCATCTTCAACCTTCAGAACCACCGTGACGGCACGCCTAGGCTCAACCTTCACTTGACGCAGAGAAGCAATGACATCGCGCTCGGCATTCCGTACAACATCGCCGGCTACAGCTTCCTCCTCGAGCTGTACTCCCACTTCACCGGCATTCGGTCTGGCATCTTCGGCCAAACGCTCGTCGATGCGCACATCTACACCGCCAAGCCGGACGGCTCGATGGCCGAGTACGACCACGTGCCGGGGCTGAGAGAGCAGCTTTCTCGCAGCCCGCGGAGACTCCCGCGGCTTCATATCTCGCCCGACGTTCGCTCGCTCGACGACATCGAAGCACTGATGCAAGAAGACACCGATACCGTCATGAGCCATTTCGAGCTCGAAGGCTACGATCCGTATCCGGCGATCCAGTTCAAGGTCGCCGTGTGATGGTCGGGATCATCGTGGCGGTCTCACCCGAAGGGATCATTGGCGTCGACGGCGGCATTCCCTGGCACTACTCGGCCGACATGAAACGCTTCAAGCGCATCACCATGGGCTCGACCGTCATCATGGGCCGGCACACGTGGGAGTCGCTTCCCAAAAAACCTCTGAAAGACAGACGCAACATCGTGATTACGAGTCGCGATCTCGACAATATTAAAGGCGTCGATTGTTACCGTGACGTCGCATCCGCCCTAGCGAGTACAACCGGCGACGTTTGGTTCATCGGCGGTGCCCGTATCTACGAAGAAGCGATGGGTCACGCCGATCTCATCGATCTCACCTATGTGCCCGACCACATCGACGCCGCGGGCGCGGCTCGCTTTCCCGATATCGACGAAGCGGTTTGGGAGTCGGGCCCTCGCGAGCGCGCTCCCGACGACGACCGGCTCGAGCGGCAAGTCTATCGGCGACGAAATTAGTCTTCCCCGTGAGCGACGCCCGACACGAATACGTAACCAGCCCCGAGCTCCCGGCCGCTCGCGGACCGTACTCGCCCGCGGTCACCCTCGGGAATCTCGTGATCGTGTCCGGACAAGGTGCCGTCGATCCCGCGACGGGAAAGCTCAGCGGACCCGACGTCGAGTCCCAGACCGAGCAAGTGTTCAAGAACATCGAGACGATTTTGAAGGCCGCGGGCTCCGAGTTTCAGCACATCCAGCGCTGCGGAGTCTTCCTCCAGGACATCGCCGAGTTCTCGAAGATGAACGCCGTGTATGAGCGGGTGATGGCCGGACATCGCCCGGCGCGGACGACGGTGCAGGTGGCCGCTCTTCCCATCGAAGGCCAGCGCGTCGAGATCGACGCCATCGCATACCTGGCCAAATAGCAAACGGACGCGCTGAAACTTCCCAACTCGCCATCTGGTTGGTATGGTGGTCGAGGGGAGTACCTATGGTGATTCGTTGGACGACGGTAACGCTGTTGCTCGCGGCCACCCTCTTCGGCGTGAGTGCATGTAATATTCCGGGGAAAAAGCCGGACGGCCCGCCCATCTACGCGCTTTTGCGATTGAGGCACATGGAAACCCGGGTCGAGATGTTGATCATGATGGAGACCTTCGGCGATGGGACGTGCGAAGCGGCGCTTTCTGAGTTCACCCGGGCCATCTACGAGAACGAAGACGACATGCAGGGCTGGAAGGAGACCGAGCGCGATTGCCGCGAGGCTCTCAAGCTGCTGTACACGAGAATCTTCAACGATGAGCAAGTCCACGCGACGTATTTGAAGATCACCGTCAAAGAAGCCTGGCAGTACGAGAGTCGCATCGTACTGTACGGAATCCCCGCATCCCAAGCTCAGCCGGTGTGCCAGGAGATTGCGCGCGATCTGCAGGGTAAGCTCCACGCGCGCACCGAGTGCGTGCAGGGCACCGAAGGCTAGCGACTACTTCAGCGTGAGGGGGTCGCGCAGGGGGATGTGCGTGACCTCGCCGCCGAAAAACTCCATCATGTTCGCGCGATCGTCCGGGTCTCCCGGCGCGATCTCGTCCCACTTGCCCACGACGAGAAATACGACTTCCTCGGGACTGAGATATTTCCGAGCGACCCAAAGAACGTCCTCGGCGGTGACGTCCTCGACCTGATCACGCCAGTTCTGCCAGTACGCGTGCGAGCGGCCGATGAACGCATCGCTGGCGAAGATGTTGGCGCGCTGTCGTGCGGACTCCCATCGCCGCGGGAAAGTGTCGACGAGCGAGCTCTTGGCGACCGCGAGCTCTTCATCGGTGACGGGCTCGGTCTGGATGCGAGTCACTTCCTCGAGTGCGATCTCGGCGGCGAGCGCAACCGTCGGGCTCTTCGACTGGAACGACACCGTGAACGTGCCGGGCTCGTAGGGATCGAACGAAAAACGTGAGCCCGCCGAATACGCCAGCCCTTCGTCGGAGCGCACCCGCTTCATGATGCGCGATGTGAACCCGCTGCCACCGAGAATGTGCTGCATGACTTGAAGCGCCGCGCGATCGGGATTGTCCCAGTCGGTCCATTGAGGAACGCGGTGGCCGATGAGCACTTTGCCTTGGGGGATGTCTTTCTCGACGCTGTAGACGCCCGGTTTCACCACGTGCGTCGGCTGCGGGGGAGGCCACTTGGCATCGGCACCCTCGCCGGGCCAATCGGCGAGATTGCTTTCGAGCGTCGCCAAAAACGCAGTCGTTTCGACATCGCCGGAGACGGCGACGACCATGTTCTCGGGGCGCCAGTACTTTTCGTGGAAGTCGATGAGGTCGGTGCGTGCGATGGCGTTCAGGCGGGCCTCGGTCATGCGGCGGCTTGCGTAGTGATCTTCGCCGTAGAGAAGAAAATCCCACTCGCGGCTGAGGATGTCGCCGGCGTCATCGTTTCTCTGGCGCATCGACTCCAGGATGTTCCCCTTCTCGATTTGAAGACGAGCCTCGTCGAAGCGTGGGTTCCGCAGCATGTCGAAAAAGAGCTCGAGACACGCGTCGAGCGCGGGCGTGATGCACCCCAAGCTCGCACCAGCCTGGGAGTCACCGCCGAAGCTCGAGATGTTGGCCGCGAGAAACGCAGCCTCTTCGTCGAACGTATCCGGGGTCATGCTGTCCGTTCCTCCGGTTCGTATCATCCGGCCGGTCAGACTCGCGAGGCCGACTTTGTCGGCCGGCTCGAGGTAGCTACCTTGCCGCAGGAGGAAGCGCAGGCTGACGAGAGGAAACGTGTGGTCCTCAGCGACGTACACTGCAATCCCGTTCGAGAGCGCGTGACGAAAGCTGTCGCCGTCGGGGACGGTGAACTCGAGCGCGTCGTAAGCGAGGTCTTCGGGACGCTCGGGAATCTCCGCAGAGGTGACGGCCATCGGCTGCGCGAGCGCGGCGCCGGAACAAACTGTACAGGCGAGAAACAAAACGGTTAGGGCACTCTGCGTAGACTTCATTGGCCGCCTCCTGACTCGAGCACGGCGATCCGTTCTTGGATCGTTCTCTCGATGAGCGGAAACACTTGTTGAAACGCGGGCGGCGCTGCTTCCTGTTGCGCCGGTAGCTGGTCGAGCATCCCTCTCAATATGTCGACGTCGCCCACAGAGCGGATTTGGTCGAGCTGACCCATGATCTGCCGTTGCACTTCTGTGGGCAGGCCTTCGAGCTCTGTCGGGATCACCGCGGGCGCCGTCCCCTCGGTGCGGGAATAATGAGCCACCGCGCGATTCGACGGTTCGAAGTACGTCTTCGCGACGCGCTGGACGTCATCGGCCGTCACCACGAGGGTTTTGGCGGCCCACTCGTTGATGTACTCCCAATCGCCCATGCCGTCGTAGACGAGAAGCTGCCGCAGCAAGAAGAACCCGCTCGCGAGCCTTCGGTACGAGCTCGCCGTGATCTGGTTCTTCACTTTCTGGAGCTCGCGCTCGGGAATGGGCTCGTCGCGAATCTTGCGAAGCTCTTCCTCGAGAGCGCGTTCGAGGTGCTCGGGAGTGGCATCGCCCTTTGTCTCGGCGAAAAGCGAGAACGAGCCCGCCCACTTCCGCGACGCCTGAAAACTTCCCGCGGTGGACGCGATTTCCTGGTCGAGCACCAGCGATTTGTACAGACGGCCGCTCCTGCCGTTGAGTAGTTCCGCGAGGACGTCGAGCGCGTAGGAATCTTTGTGGCGAAACGGCACCGTGTGATAGCGAATCTCGATTTGCGGCTGACAGTCGCAAGTCGCGTCCATGCGCTTTTCCGCGAGCTGCGGCATCTCGAGGGTGACGACGTCGGGTGGTGATCGTTTCCCCTTCGGAAGCCGTCCGAAATAACGCTCGGCGAGATCCTTGACTTCGTCGAGCTCGAAGTTTCCGACAAGCGCCGCGGTCAGATTGCCCGGGGCGTAATAAGTCGCAAAATAGTCTTTGGCCTGCGCGAGCGTGTACACCTCGAGGTCCGACGGCCATCCAACGACAGGCCAACTGTACGGGTGCGACTCCCAGAACATGGCATCGAAGAGCTCGTCGAACCTGCCCGTGGGAGTCGATTCGGTGCGAAGCCGCCGCTCTTCGTGCACGACGTCGCGCTCGGAGTAGAACTCGCGGAACACGGGCCTGAAAAGCCGCTCCGATTCCATCCAGAACCAGAGCTCGAGCTTGTTCGCGGGCACGGTGATGAAGTAGACGGTGATGTCGTTGCTCGTGAACGCGTTCATCCCGGAAGCGCCGGCTTCGGTGTAGATCTTGTCGAACTCGTCCTTGACCATGACCGTCCGCTGCTGCTCGACGAGCTCGTCGAAACGACGCTCGAGCTCGACGAGCTCTCTCGGACGTGCGTCGGCGCTGAACGGGTCGTCGATCTCGCCGAGGCGGTGACGCTTTCTCTGGCTGCGGTAGATTTCGCGGATCTGTTCCTGGAGCTTTTCTTGCTCTTCCATGATCCGTCTATCCTCGACGAGGTTCGTCGTGCCGATGGTCTCGCTCCCCTTGAACATCATGTGCTCGAAAAAATGGCTCATGCCGGTAATGCCCGGACGCTCGTTTGCGGAGCCGACGTGAGCGACCCAACCGGCGCTGACGGTCGTGAGCTCGGGGCGCTGCACCACGAGAACGTTCATGCCGTTTGCGAGCTCGAACGTCTCGACCGGAACCTCGGTGATCTCCTGGGCGCCGGCCGCGGTCGTCAGGAATATCCCGACGAGGGCTACCTGTAAAATTCGGAACGTCATGAGGGCATTCTACTACGTGCGCTGATCACGCCCACGCCCGGGAGAGCTTCCAGAATCGCAATCGGCGGCGACTTCGGAAATCCTGGGGGAGCATCCTTGCAGACTCGGTGACGTCCTCGGCGTCATTGAGACGTTGGAGCCGTTGATGTCCGCGTACGACGGCGTAAAGAGCGCCGTCTTCGGTGAGGAGCGCGCGCGCCTGCGGGATGATTTCATCGGGTGCGGCTGGGAGCATAACGATGATGAGCTCGTAGCTGAAAGCGTCGAGGCGTGAGTCGAAGCGGTGGCGAGTCGCTTGGAGCGCGTTCAAAGCGAAGTTCCGCTCGGCCCACGTTACCTCGGCGTTGACACACGTCACCGACTCGGCGCCGCCGGCCGCGGCGGTGACGGCTTCGGCCCCCGCGGTCGAGTTGACGCACATGACGCGCTTTCCTCGCGCGAGCTCTCGTATTCTTTCTCGCAGCACGCGGGCTTCGAGCGCAAGCCCGGTGTCGTTCGAGCCGTTCAAGTGGACTTCGAACCTGAGTCCGTTCTCGTGGACTTCCACGGTTCGCTCTAGCGTCGGACGGCCGACGACGTCGATGTGGTCGGACGGCACATCTAGGCTTGCCGCGATGGCGCTTACCATCTCGTCGAGCCAGTCTTCGTGCTGCGCCTTGGTACGACTCGTCACTCGCTCCCCTGCGGGCGTGACCAAAAAGAAATCACCATAGCGATCCACCGACAGCGGCACTTCCTTGATGTCGCGATCGTAGAGACGGTAGGCGTCGATGCCGCGTTTGGTCGGCCACTTGCGAAGATGGCGGGCGCGCTTTTTGAGCCGGTTCGCGAAGACCGCGCTTTGGCGCTCGCCTTTTTCGTCCACGCCGCCGAACGATATGTCTCGGGAGTCTCGTGGCTTGCCGCCGGGGCGAGGTCCGATGAATTGATAGTACGTGCACTCGATCCGCCCGTTGTAGAGCTTTCGACGCCGGTCGGCCTCCTGACCGAAGAGCGCTTGGAGCTCGCGGCTCGATGTCAGGATGTAGTGCGACCACGTTTTGAATCGACGCAGGACGGCCGGCATGGATCGATAGAGCTCGCGAGCTTCGGAGGCATCGCCGAGGCGGTCGCCGTAGGGCGGGTTGGTAATGAGACAACCGTAGCTGTCATCGGATCCGATCGCATCGAAAGGCTTGTGCTCGAACCGAATGTCCTCGGCGACGCCGGCTTTGCTCGCATGGGATCGCGCGAGTGCGAGAGCCTTGGCGTCGCGGTCCGAGCCGAGGATCGGTATCGGCGATGGCGGCGTTTCGAGTGAGTGCGCTTCGTCGCGCGCGTCGGTCCATGTACGCGCCGGCAGGCTCGGCCACGACTCGGAGACGAAGTCGCGAGCAATCCCCGGAGCGCGATGGCGGGCAATGAGAGCCGCTTCGATAGGAAGTGTGCCCGTGCCGCAAAACGGATCGAGAAAAGGGCGCTCTCGATCCCAAAAGCTCAAAAGGATGAGCCCGGCGGCGAGGGTCTCTTTGAGAGGCGCTTGGCCGGCAAGCGGACGGTAGCCGCGCTTGTGGAGTCCTGCGCCGCTGGTGTCGAGAGCGAGCGTCGCTTGGTCTTTCAAAAGCGCGACTTCGACGGGAAAGCTCGGCCCATCTTCGGGAAGCGTCTGGACTTTGTGCGCTTCTTTCAACCTTTCGACGATGGCTTTTTTGACGACCCGCTGGCACGCTGGCACGCTCGAGAGCTTCGATTTCACCGAGCGGCCGCGCACCGGAAAGCTCGCGTTGGCCGGAAGGAAGCACTCCCACGGCGTGGCCCGCGTCGCGTCGAACAGCATGCCGAAGTCGTCCGCTGGGAACGTGTTCATCGCGATCAACACCCGATCCGAGGCGCGGAGCCAAAGGTTAGAACGGGCGATGGCGGCAGCATCGCCTCGAAACGAGAGCCAACCCGGCCGTGTCGTCCGCGCTTCGTAGCCGAGTGCCTCGAGCTCGCGGGAGACGACGGATTCGAGCCCGAAGGTTGCCGTCGCGATGAGCGTGAGCGTTTCCACGGGGTGAAGCTAACACGGCGGGTCTCGGTTCCTGAGGTACAATCCGGAGGCTCGGAGAGAGCCAGCGGGAGACTTTGTAAGAATGAAACTCTTCACGAAGAAACTAGCCCTGTCATTGGTAGCGCTCCTCGCGGTAGCGACTCAGGTAGCAGCCGAGAATGCGCCTACCCGTGCGAAACACGGCATGGTCATCTCTCAAAGCGATATCGCTTCCCAAGTCGGCGTCGATGTCATGAAAGATGGCGGCAACGCAATCGATGCTGCGGTGGCGACAGCGTTCGCCCTTGCCGTCACGCACCCATCGGCGGGGAACATTGGAGGCGGTGGGTTTCTCGTCTTCCGTCCTGACAGCGGGGAGCCTGCCACGATCGACTTCCGCGAGATGGCGCCGGCGAAAGCGACGGCCACGATGTGGCTCGACAACGGAGAGTACAGCGGCGATCGGCATCATCAGAGCCACCTTTCAATAGGTGTCCCCGGCACGGTTGCCGGTATGCACATGGCGTGGGAGGAGTACGGGAGCTTGCCGTGGGAGCGCTTGCTCGAGCCGGCGGTACGGCTCGCGCGGGACGGGTTCGAGGTAAGCGACGGCCTCGCTCGATCGCTCGATCGCTCGATGGAACGGATGGGGAAATACCCCGCGACGAAGTCGCAGTTCACGAAAAACGGTGAGCCGTTCGAGGCGGGCGACATTCTAAAGCAAGCCGATCTCGGCGAATCTCTCGTGCGCATTGCCGAGAAGGGATTGCGAGGTTTCTACGAAGGCAAGACTGCGCGACTCATCGCGGAGGAGATGGCAAAAAACGGTGGTCTCATCACCGAAGAGGACCTGAAAGCGTACCGCGCCAAGAAGAGAGCTCCGATCCGAGGTACGTATCGCGGGGTCGAGATCATCTCGATGCCGCCCCCGTCGAGCGGCGGGATCGTGCTCGTCGAGATGTTGAACATCCTCGAAGGCTACGACGTTGCCGGAGACGGGCTCGGCTCCGCGCGCAACCTCCACCGCATGGCGGAGTCCATGCGACGCGCGTACTCCGATCGCGCGCACTACCTCGGAGACCCCGATTTCAATCCCGACATGCCCATCGAGCGGTTGACGTCGAAGGAGCATGCGGCTCAGCTCCGACGGACGATCGAACCCGATCGCGCTTCGAAATCGACTCCCGACACCTTCGAATGGCCCAAGGAGAGTCCCGAGACCACCCATTACTCGGTCGTCGACGCCGACCGCAACGCGGTGTCGGTCACGTACACACTCGAGTTCGGTTATGGCTCGGGCATTGTAGTGCCGGGGGCTGGTTTTCTCCTCAACAACGAAATGGGTGATTTCAACGGCGCTCCCGACCTCACCCATGAGAACGGTCTCATCGGGACCAAGCCGAATCTCGCCGCTCCCCACAAACGGATGCTCTCGAGCATGACGCCCACCATTGTCACCAAGGACGGCGAGCTCCTCATGGTCACCGGAAGCCCGGGAGGTCGTACCATTATTAATACGGTCCTACAAACGATCTTGAACGTCGTCGACCACGACATGAACGCCCAAGCTGCGGTGGACGCGGGCCGGATACACCATCAATGGCTTCCCGACCGGATCAGATACGAGCGGCAGATGTTTTCACCCGACACGCTGCACATCCTGACGTGGCTCGGTCACAACCTGGACGAGCGGACGAATCAAGGCAGCGCGCACGTGATCGTTGTCGATCAGCAAGACGAAGTGCTCGAAGGTGGTGTCGATCGCCGCTCCTCCACCAGCGTCGCCGCGTTTTATTGATCCAGCCCAGCTGACAGGGCCCCCTTCAAGATTCCGCAGCTGCGCGGGAGCGCGACCAGCGTAGCAGGGCGCTGGCACCCGCGGCGGTGAGGACGCACCAAGCGGCGAAAAGCGCGCCTGGGAGCGCGGTCTCGGGGCCGAAGTGCGTCAGCGCGAGCGCGACACCCAGGCCCGCGTTCTGCATCCCGATCTCGATCGAGAGCGCAAGCCGGTGACGGAAGTCGAATCGATAGAGCTTCGCGAGGTTCCAGCCGACTAGATAGCCGAGCGCATTCACGAGTACGACGTAGCCGAAGACGCTGGGACCCACCGTAGCGATGCGCGGCTGGTTCGCGGCGACCGCGTATGAACAAATCACGACGATGGCAACGGCCGCGATCGCGGGACAGATTTGCTGGGCGTGCCGCAGGTAGGGACCGAGGAAACGCCTCACGCCCATGCCGAGAACAAGAGGCACGAGCACGGTCTCGACGATCGTTTCGAACAGGGGCCAGAACGCGACCGGCATGAACGCGCCGCCGAGCCATTGCACGAGAGTAGGCGTCAACAGTGGAGATAGGAACGTTGCCACCGTCGTCATTGCGATGGAGAACGCTAGCGCGCCTCCGGCCAGATAGACGATGACGTTGCTCGCCATGGCACCGGGTGCCGCGCCGACGATCACGAAACCGAGCGCGAGCTCCGGTGGGAACCCGCTGACGGTCGCGACGATGAATCCGAGCAGAGGCATGACAGTGAACTGCGTGAGGACGCCGAGCAGCACGCGCTGAGGGTGTTCGAGCGTGCGTTTCAAATCGTCGGGCTCCAACACCACACCGAGAGCAAGCATCGTCGCGGCAAAGAACCATAGAAACGTATCCGCAAAGATGAGAAACGACGGCGGATAGAGGTAGGCGACGACGGCGCCCACCAGCGTCAGCGGCGCCAACTGCTTCGAGAGGAAGCTGAACAACTGCATGGACCGAGCGACGATAGCACAGCAGCTGGCGACTGGAAGCCGGCTGGAGCACAATGGGCTGGTGTCCAGTAGGGCGGACAAGCCCGATGACAATTAGCAATGCCTAACGCGTTGAGCACGTTGGCGGTCGTTCTCCTGTTCGTCGTGCGCCCGGCGGTGTCTCAAGAGCGGCGCTCGTTCTCCGAGCGCTTTCGGTACGGTGGCGAGGTCACCGGCAATATCTCGCCGGTGGACCATGGCTATTTCAACGAGCTCGAGTACCAGCGCAATCTGCTCCGGCTGGTACGGGTCAACTTCGCCTTGGAGTTTCGAGCGAGCGATCAGGTGGCGATCTTGACCGAGATTCGCTCCGACAACTTCGATGTGCCCGAGCCCTACGCGCTCTACGTACGCCTTCGTCCGTGGCGCGATCGCGCGTTCGACATCCAGGTCGGGCGTATCCCGCCCGTGTTCGGCGCGTTCGCGCGCCGTCGCTACGACATCGGCAACCCGCTCATCGGCTATCCATTGACATATCAATACCCGAACACGACGCGGCCGGACTCGGCGCCGACAGAGCTCTCTCAAGTTCTCCTTCAACGCGGAGGGGGAGCGAAAGTGCGCTATCCGATTGGAGATCGGGAACCGATGGCGGGGCTACCCATGGTGAACCCGCTACGGTGGGACACTGGCGTTCAAGTTATGCTCGGACACGACCCGATCGAGCTCGGTGTGGCGGTGACGCAGGGCACGATCTCGAACCCGCGGGTGCGGGACGACAACTCGGGGAAACAGCTCGCGGCGCGCCTTGGTTTGCGTCCCGCGTTCGGATGGGTGCTCGGCGTTTCCGGTGCACGCGGCGAATACGTTACGGATGACGTCACGTCGATCACGGGCGACACCGGCTATCAGACCGCCTTCGGTTTCGACCTCGAGTTCTCGCGGAACTATTTTGTTCTGCGAGCCGAGACCATCTGGAGTCAGTGGGACGCGCCTACGCTGGAAACGGGCGCTCTCGGAGGCCTGGGTTTCTACATTGAGGCAAGCTACAAGATCTCGCTCGGGTTCTACGTCGCGGCGCGCGTTGATCGCATTAGCTTCGACCATGTCGACAGTGCCGATGGAGCCATCACTTGGGATTCGTCCATCTCGAGGATCGAAGTCGGAGCCGGCTACTACTTTCACCGGCAGCTTCTCGCCAAAGTTTCGTATCAATACAACGAGCGCGATGCCGGTAGGCTCACGACCCGCGGTATTCCCGCGGTGCAGCTTCTATTCTGGTTTTGAGCGATGAGCATGCGAGTAGCGGTTTGTGTCACCGTTCTCATGGGGACACTCGTCGCGACCGGGGAAGAGAACGAACAGGTGGCGCTCGGCTCTATCACCGGCGTCGTCGACGTTCGTCTTCCGTTGAGCCGAGAGCGCGCGCGGCCGTCGGTGCGTAAGCTCGGGAGTCCCGACGCGCGCGGCCGGCCCGATCGAACCCAGAGCGTCGTCTATTTGGAGATGGCACCCCAGGGCGCGTTCGAGGCGCGACCCGTCGGACGCGCGGTGCTGGATCAGCGTCAGGAGACGTTCGTGCCGTACGCGCTTCCCGTGACCGTCGGCACGACCGTCCAGTTCCCGAACAGCGATCCCATTTACCACAACGTTTTTTCGTTCTCGAAGCCCAGGCGATTCGACCTCGGACGCTACCCGCAGGGCCGCACCAAGAGGGTGCGTTTCGACCGTCCGGGAATCGTGCGCGTGTTCTGTGAGATCCACTCCCACATGAGCGCGTTCATCCTCGTCTTTTCTCACCAGTATTTCGCGTCGACAGACACGTCCGGGCGCTACCGGATCGACGCCGTGCCTCCGGGCGTTTACGATGTGTCGGTGTGGACCGACGGAGAAGCTCGCATGAGCAAGTCGGTGACGGTGAGGGCCGGCGAGTCCGTCGAGCTCGATTTCGTGGTGGAATGAGCCAGTGAAGGTTCTGTCATCGCTCAAAAACCGCGTGTTCCTCGCGTGCGCTTTCGTTGCCGTCCTCTCGATTGGGCTCGGGACCCAACTCGTTACCACCCGGGTATCGTCTGAAGCCGAGGCGGAGCTCCAGCGGGGCCTCGAAGGAGCGGCGCAGCTGTTGGAGGAGCACCTTCTCTCTCGCACCGAGACGCTCACCGCCATGGCGTGGCTCATCGCGGATTTGCCCAAGCTCAAAGCCGCGGTCGCCACCGGCGATCCGCCGACGGTGGCGCCGCTCGCGCACGAGTACATGGAACGCGTGGGATCGGACGTCATGGTCATCACCGACGAGAACGGGAGTGCTCTTGTTTCGCTCGGGATCAATGACGTCGATGTCGACGTCGCTCTACGTCACGAGCCGACGTACTTCCTTACGACCGAAGCAGGGGTTCTCGAGATGGTATCGCTTCCGATAACCATTGGACCGGAGCCCGCGGAGGAGCTCGGTACGTTGAGCGTCGGATTTTTTCTGAACGACGCGCTGGCGGCGGAGCTCGGTGCTGACCCAAAGCGAGGTCGTTTTCAAATCCGGGGGCCGAGGCGACATCATCGCCTCGACGCTTGCGGATCGCGGCGATGACGATGAGTATGCTTCGGTCGTACGATCGCTCGGGCCGGATGGACCTAAGGCAGAGCTCTTGCGCTCGCGGACCGCTCGTCTCTCGTTTCTAGATACCTTCCCCGCGAAGGTCTCGTGCTCTCGGCACTCTTCGGAGTCCTTCTCGCGATCTTGTTGAGCTACGCGGTGGCCCGGACGGTTACCAGGCCGCTCCTCGCGATCACCGAGACCATGCGGGAGATCACGTCGACCCACGATCTCGCACGCAAAATAGAGCTTCGCGGGCGGTGGATCGACGAGGACGCGACGGTGCTCGCGAGCACCTTCAACCGCCTCACCGACTCCATTGCGCGATTCCAGAGAGAAGTCGCTTCCAAAGAGCGTCTGTCCGCGCTCGGTCGCATGTCCACGGTGATTCGCTCACGAGATTCGCAACCCGTTGATGATCATCAAAGCCTCCCTCAGGAGCTTTCGGCGTCCCGAGCTCACCGCCGACGTCCGCGAAGCGGCCGAGGACATCGACCACGAAGTTGTCCGGCTCAACCGTATCGTCGGCGACGTGCTGGATTTCGCGCGGCCACTGCAGCTCGACCTTCATCCGACGGACCTCAATGCTGTTTGTCGCCAAGCCGCGGAAGCGGTGACGATTGACGTTGAGGATACCGCGCTGCGGCTTGAGCTGAGCCTCGACTCCGAGCTTCCCGAAGTCGTGACCGACAGCGAGCGACTTCGCATCGCGCTCGTGAACATCCTCACGAACGCGCGCGACGCGGTCCACGAGAAGTCTTCGAACGGTGAGCCCGATATCGAGCTCGAGACCAAGAGCGTGGGAAAAGACAAGATTGCCATTTTGGTGCGCGATCGCGGGGACGGTATCCCGCCGGAGAATCTTCCGAAGATCTTCGAGCCCTACTTCACCGGCAAACGCACCGGAACCGGTCTCGGGCTCGCGATTACGAAGAACATCATCGAGTCCCTCGGCGGAACGGTGACCGCGAAGAGCTCTCCGTCCCAAGGGACCGAGATACGGGTCGATTTATTCGTCGGTAACTGAACTATGGAAACTCGCGGGAGCGTCCTTCTCGTCGACGACGAAGAGCGCATTCTCAAGACTTTGAGTCGAGCGCTCCGCGACGACGGCCACGACGTCGTCGTCGCATCGAGCGGCGAGAGGGCGCTCGCACTGCTCAATGAGCGAGGTTTCGATCTTCTCGTCGTCGACCACCGCATGCCGAAGCTCTCCGGCCTCGAGCTCATCCGGAAGGTCGTCGACCCCGACATGGATGATGCAACCGATGCCCAACGTCCCGCCATCGTGATGATGACGGCCCACGCCACGGTCGAGAGTGCTATCGAAGCGATGAAGCTCGGCGCTTCCGATTACCTTCAGAAACCATTCGACGTGGAAGAGCTGCTCGTGGTCGCTCGACGAGCTCTCGAGCACCGAAAGCTTCGCACCGAGCATCAATACCTCCTGAACGAGCAGAAAACGCAATTCAACGACTATGGCATCGTGGGCTCGAGCACTGAGATCCGCGACGTGATCGACAAATTGGGCCGCGTCGCCCAATCGAAGAGCACGGTGCTCATCATGGGGGAGACGGGCACCGGGAAAGAGCTCGTGGTGCGGGCCATCCACGATCGAAGTGCGGAGCGGGACATGCCCCTCATCAAAGTGAACTGCGCGGCGATTCCCGAGACGCTTCTGGAATCGGAGCTCTTCGGTCACCTGAAGGGCGCGTTCACGAACGCGACCGCGAACAAGAAAGGCAAGTTCTCACTGGCACACGGCAGCTCGATTTTTCTGGACGAAATCGGGCTGATGAGCTTGTCGCTTCAAGCCAAGCTTCTACGGGTACTTCAAGAACGGGAGTTCGAGCCTTTGGGAGCGGAGACCACCGAGAAGGTCGACGTTCGCGTCATTGCCGCCACCAATCGAAACTTGCCGAAGATGATGGCGACGGGGGAGTTTCAAGAAGATCTCTACTACCGTTTGAGTGTCATCCCCATCGAGATCCCGCCGCTTCGCGAACGGCGCGAAGACATTCCCGGTCTCGTCGAGCACTTCATCGACAAACACCGTCGGCGAGCCGGCAAGCACATCGAGGGCGTCGCGGACGACGCGCTCGCCCTGCTGAGCGCCTATGACTGGCCCGGCAATGTCCGGGAGCTCGAGAACACCATCGAGAGAGCCGTCGTGCTCTCCGGGGGGCTGGTGATTGGGCTCGAGACGGTCTCCCTTCTCGACGCCGGCGTCGCGAAGCCAGGGGGGCTGCCATCGGCAAAGCTCCACGACAACGTAGAATGGGTCGAAAAAGAGTCCATTCACCGCGCGCTCGAAAAAGCCCAGGGCGTCAAGAAAGCGGCGGCGGAAACGCTCGGGATCAGCCAACGCGCGTTGAGCTATTATTTAAAGAAGTTCGATTTCGACTAAAGAGGTCCGCCATATGAAAATTCTCGGGAGCATACTGCTCATGACGTTGACGGTAGCGACGGGGGCGTCCGCCCGAGTGTTTCCTTATCCCATCGATGTCCACGATTTCGACAACGGCGTTCGCCTCGTGGGCGTCCAGTTCGATAGCCCCGGGCTCGCGGCGTACTACACCGTGGTCCGCGTCGGGGCGCGACAAGAAGTGGACGAGGGGAAAAGCGGCTTTGCCCACTTCTTCGAGCACATGATGTTTCGGGGCACCGAGGCGTTTCCCGAAGATGAGTACAACGCCGTCCTCCGCGACATCGGCGCGGACTCGAACGCTTATACGTCTTCGGATCGAACCGTCTACCACGTCCTCGCGAGCTCCCGCTCTCTCCCTCGCATCATCGAGATCGAGGCGGACCGGTTCCAGAACCTGAAATACGCCAAAGCGGATTTCGAGAAAGAAGCAGGCGCTGTGCTCGGTGAGTACAACAAGAGTGCCGCGAACCCGTTCATGGGTTTGTACGAAAAGCTCCAGGACACGGCGTACGACGTGCACCCGTACCAACACATGGTGATCGGATTTCTCAAGGATATCAAGGCGATGCCGACGTTGTACGACTACAGCCTCGAGTTCTTCGATCGGTACTATCGTCCGGAGTACGTAACGATTCTCGTCGTCGGGGACTATGACTGAGACGAGCTCGTGAAGGACGTTGAAGTTAAGTACGGTGATTGGGAGCGGGGCGGATACGTACCGAAGATTCCGGCCGAGCCTCCGCAAACTGCGCCCCGGGAAGCGAGCGTCGAGTGGCCCGCGCCCACGCTACCGATTCTGGCCATCGCTTACCGTGCGCCCGCTTTCAGCACCGACCAGCTCGACATGCCGGGTCTCGACGTGCTGTCTCAAGTACATTTCGGCTCTACGTCGCCGATTTATCAAGAGCTCGTGATCGAGAAGCAGTGGGTGGACTTCATTCAGGCAGGAGCAACCGATCAAGCAGACCCGCCGCTGTTCACCATCCTCACGCGCGTGCGCGAGCCGGACAAGCTCGCTGAGGTCGAAGCGAAGCTCCTGGCGGAGGTCGATCGCATTTCTTCGGAGCTTGCCGAGGATGAGAAGCTCGAGGCGACCAAAAGCCACATGAAATATCAGTTCCTCATGGGGCTCGACATCGCGAACGCGGTGGCCAACACGATGGCGCACTACCTGTCGCTGACCAACGACCCCCAGACGGTGAACCGTGTCTACGAGCTGTACGACAGCGTCACTGCCGAAGACGTGCGCCGGCTGGCCAAGAAATACTTCCGTGCCGACAGCCGCACCATCGTGACCCTGGAGCAAGGCGCGGACGTGAAGGGAGAAGAGTAGAGATGGTGCGCGGATTTGCGGTCGTCTTGGTGCTTTGTGTTCTCGGCGCTGCCGCCCGTATTGCTGTCGGCGCCGAGCGCGATACCGTGCTCGTGAAGAGCCCGGGAAATCCATTGGTGAGCTTTCGTTTCGTCTTTCACGTCGGCTCGAGCCAGGACCCGCCCGGTAAGGAAGGGCTCGCGGCGCTCACCGCCAAGATGTTGAGTCAGGGCGGGACCGAAGAGATGTCGATGCGCGAGGTCATGGAGTTTCTCTATCCGATGGCGGCGCGGGTTTCGGCCCAGCCCGACAAAGAGGTCACGACGTTCATCGGCCGTGCCCATCGCGACCATCTCGAGGAGTTCTACTCGGTCTTCCGCGATCGCCTTCAGAAGCCTCGTTTCGACCCCGAGGATTTTGAGAGGAACAAAGACGCGCTCCTCAACTTTCTACAAAAATCTCTTCGGAGCTCTGACGACGAGGAGTTGGGGAAACACTCACTCGAGTGGGTGATGTACGACGGCCATCCCTACAAACACCCGGTGGAAGGTACTGTCCAAGGCGTCGAGTCGATTACCCTCGATTACTATACAAAGTTAGGCTTTTCGCCAGCCCATAAGATTCATAAGATTCATGCACTTAGAAGGGTTTCGGCAAGCTCTGCTTTATCTAGTTTGTTCTGATACAGGGGACTAGTTCTTCTTGTCCCTCTTGAACAACTCGTAAGCTGCACCGCTCGCAGCCCCGATGGCGGCCCCGACCGCTGCACCTTTCTTGCCCTTGGCCATCGCTCCGATCCCGGCGCCGGCACCCGCGGCTCCACCGATGACGACCGCGCTTTGTTTCCACGAGCGGGAATCATCCGCGTCGTCGATTTCGACGGCGTCGACGGCCGACTCCGGCATGTTCACTTCCGGCTCGGGCGGCGGCGGTGCAAGAGCGACGACCGGCGCGTGAGCTCGAGGTGCGGGGTGCGAGACGACGTCGGTTCGTCGCTCGTCCTCGATTTCGACGCAGCGGACTTTGAACGACGTCGTTCCGTCCACGTCGAGGGGCGCCAGAAGTGGCTCACGACCCTCGCCGCAATCGACCTGATGCAGAGGGGGAGCCGATTCGAGCGCGGTCTCGAGCTCGGAAGCGGCTGGCTCAGGACGAGCGCCCGAGCCCGACACGAAGCTCCCGAGCGCAAGTCCGAGGGCGAAAATTCCTGCTATCCAAGCACCTAGTGTTTTCATCGTCCGTCTCCTTTCACAGCTTTTACCCCTGAGAAAGGCAAACGGAGTGCCAGTTGACTAAGTACTTACAAGTCAACGAGTTGCTCCACGAAGCGTGATCGCAATCACCTCCGCGGATGTCCTCTGTGAGGGACAGCCGTTACCGGTTCAAGAACGGGTTGAACATCGGTATCGAAGAGCCGCACTGCCGTGCGCTCACGATGTTCTCGTAGACTTCCTTCGACACAGACGGGCCCGGTCGCGAGCAGTGTTTTTCAAAAGCCTCGACCAGGTTTTGCGCCACCATCTCTTCGTTCATCATTTCGATGTGCCGCCGCTCGAGCATGTGGACGAGCTCGCCATCTTTGAAGAGAGCGATCGCCGGGGATGATGGAGGCACGTCGACCATGTGTTGACGGGCACGCTCGGTCGCGTCCCTGTCGACGCCGGCGAAGACGGTTTTCAAGTTGTCGGGAATGACCGAGCTCTGGAGCGCTCGGGTAACCCCAGGTCGTGCCGAGCCGGCCGCGCACCCGCACACCGAATTGACGATCATCAGGGTCGTGCCGCTATCTTTGAGAGCTCGGTCGACGACGACGCCGGTTTTGAGAGGGTCCACGCCGCACTGAGCGAGCTCTTCCCACATCGGTCGTACGGCTTCCGGATCGTATAAAGGTTGCATGCTTTTTCCCTCCGTTCCCTCAGTAAATTTAGCACAGTACGCGGCGGAGCGGTAATTGACGCCAGCTGGTGACTGGGAACTGGAGACTAGCTGAACGTGAGTTATACTGATTAATTCCCGGTCGGGCGGTTAGCTCAGCGGGAGAGCACCTGGTTTACACCCAGGTGGTCACAGGTTCAAATCCTGTACCGCCCACCAAGGTCAGTAACCGCGCCGACAAAATCGAATAGACAGCGAAGATCCAGTTAGTATCCGTGACGAAACGATCGGTTCCCAACAGGAAGATTTTTCCGAGCGCGCTAGCTCAGATGCTCGTCATCGTCATTGGCCTCGCCGCCGTGGCGGTTGCGCAAACACCGCCGTCCGCCGCGGTTAGTTTTACCAACGTCACCGGTGAGTCGGGGTTCGTGAGCCTTCGAGATCTTGGTGGGCACGGCATCCAGGTTGCCGATATCGACGGCGATGGTCTTTTGGACGTGTACGTCACTCACATTTTCGATCCAAAACAAAACCGGCCCGACTTGTTGTTCCGAAACCTTGGTGGGAGTCCGCAGCGGTTCGAGGAAATCGGACTCGTCGCCGGCGTCGCCGACGACGGGTTCTTTCCGCTGACGCTCGAAGATGGCACCGTCGAGGAGTTCTCGGAGGAATCGCACGCGGCGGTGTTCGCGGATTTCGACAACGACGGCGACCTCGATCTGTTCAATGGGCACACGTGGAGCGGTCACCACCGGCTCTATCGCAACGACGGCGGAGCGCGCTTCGTCGACATTTCGGATAGCGCAGGTATCGACGTCCGCGACCTCGGTCCTCGGGGTGTTGCCGCGGCGGATTTGGACGGCAACGGTTTTCTCGACATCATCGTCACCGCGTGGGAAGGCTTCATCCCGAACGTCTACATGAACCTCGGCGGACTCCGCTTCGAGCGGCAGCGACTACAGGGCGACGCGAGCGCGGACTTTGCCAACCAAGGTCTGAGCGTCGTGGACATCACCCGCAACGGGAAACCGGATCTCGCGCTGAGCGCATTCGAGTTCGTGCCGGGGGTCGGGGTCGGCCCGATTGCGATCCTCGCGAATCAGTCCGGGCGGCTCGTTGAGAAAACGGGGTTCACCGGGCTCGAGTACGAACAGACCACGAGCGATTTTCGCGGGACCAACGGGTACAGCTTTCAGGACATCGACAACGACGGCGATCTCGACGTCGTCATCACCGGGTTTCACGGGTCGAAGCTCTACCGCAACAACGGTGAAGGTCGCTTCCATTTGGTGCGACGGTTCGATGGCTTGCACTACACGGCGGCGTTCGGTGACGTCGATAACGACGGTGACCTCGACCTTTATCTCGCCGGAAGTACCGGAGTTCATTTGAACGACGGCGCCGGAGCCTTCACTTTCCAGGATGGTGGGCTGACCGGCATCGGCGAGGATGCCCGTTCCGCGGTTTTCGCGGATATGGATAACGACGGCGCGCTCGATCTACTCGTAGCCAGCAAGCAGGGCCCCAACACGTTTTTCCGCAACAACGGTGCGGCGGGCGGATGGCTCGGTGTTGCCGTGACCGCTCCCAATGGCGAAAAAGGCGCGATGGGTGCGGAAGTCACGCTGACTCAGGGAGGCAGCGTGGTGGGCTATCGAGTCGTGCAATCGTCCACCGGGTATTGCAGCCAGGACCCTTCCAGGCTTCATTTCGGGGTGGGTTCAGGCGCCACGTACGATCTACGCGTGCGCTTCCCGAATGGCGTCGAAGTGACCCGTACCGGGGTGAGCCCCGGCCAGGTCGTTACGATCGGTGGTGCCCCGCCACCGAGCTCGACGATACCCGAGTAGCTGAGTCGGTGACGGGGTGCCGCGCCAGGCCCCTTAGGGTTGTCTCACCCCAATCGTTACATTCGAGTACGTCACGTGCTCCAGCGTTTCCGATCGGGGCGCCATACCGAGCTCGACCCAGTGGGTGGCTGGGCGGTAGAGGTTGTCGTAGTTGCGCGCCATGATCTCTCGGCCGTCGAGAATGACGCGCGCGCGCTGGCTGGACACGATCGACGGAAACGCGCCCCACGCCAGGCGGAAGTGGTAGCTCCGGTTCGGATCCCAATCGAACAAGTCGATCCCGGTGTTGGTCTCCTGTCCGTTCGAGATGAAACGCAGTCGCATGTGCCAACGGTTGACGAGGCGCGTATCGAACTTCGCAATGTGCACGCGGAACGGGTTCTCGGTGTAGTCGCCGCGCGAGGGATCCCACATGATCACGAGGTTGCGTTTGTTCGAGTTCGGATTGGGGTTGCGCAAGCCCTTCACGTCGAACTCGACGAAGCCGTTGACGGTCGTCGGGATCCGGTACCGAATCGAGGAGTTCGCGTCCGTGGTGAACCAGCCTCCGGCGCGAAACTCGCCGCCTCCGACGTCGCCCACCGACATACCGTTCGTGAGCGGATCGAACACGAGAATATTGTCGACCGGCGTGTCCGAGCTGAAACCGGACTCGATCTCGAAGCTCGTGACGGTGGAGTAAGGACCGTCGGCACCTTCCGCGGAAGCCCGCGCGCGCCAGTTGAACGTTCCCGACTGCAATGCCGGGGCGACGATCCACGACGTGGTCCCTGCGCCCTCGGGGAGGTTGTCCGCGGCGGCGACAATACTAGAAAAGCCCGAATCGCTAGCCACTTCGAAACGATAGCGAAGACCGCTTGCGCCGGTTGCATTGACCACCGTCAGCGCGGGTGTCGGGTCGGTGACGGTCGACCCGCTCGCGGGTGAGCGGGGTGTCGGTGCCGTGATCGTTGGTGATGTGCTCGTCGGCTCATTCGATCCGCACGCGGCGCAAAAAAGTAAGCAGGCTGCCGCGGAGGCCGCAAACAAGAGTGCTTGTCTATTCACGAAGTTGTCCTCCTGCAGACCGAGGGGAGTCTGCCGATTGAGTCCTGTTGTTGCGGCTTCTGGGGATCGCTTTCGTCGAGAGCAAAAGCGAAATCTAGCACAACTGCCCGGTTTCGGCCAAGAGGACCGGTTTTACCAGATGTTAAATCGGTGTTAAGTATCTATAATCGCTCTACCTACACGCTGTCGGCGCGGTCGTTCGTTGCGGCGCTGCTGCAATACAACACGTCGAACAGCTCGCTGTCGATGAACCTGCGCTACCGCTGGGAATATCAGCCGGGGAGTGGATATGTCGTCTATACCGATGGGCGGGACACCACGGGTATTGGATATCCCGACCTTCGGAACCAGAGCTTTGTCGTGAAATTCACGAGACTGTTTCGCTTCTGACGCCGCTGACCCGATGACACGATGACCCCCAACTTCAAGACGGTCTTGTTCCTCGCCGTCGTGTGCGCGGCGTCAAGCTTTGCGCTCTCAGCCGATGGCGACGACTCCCTCAGTATCGACGAGCTCAACACGCTCCCGAGGCGCCGGCGGTGATGACCCGCGACGACGATGGCAACGCCACGCTGCGCGCGGTTCGGCTCGAGGAGCCGTTGGTCCTCGACGGCTCCCTCGACGAGCGGGCCTACGCAAGCGTCCCCGCGATGAGTGGATTCGTCCAGCAGGAACCGCACGCTGGTGAGCAGGCGACGGAGCAGACCGACGTCTGGGTGTTCTTCGATCAGAACAACGTGTATGTCGCGGCCAGGCTTTGGGACTCGCACCCTGAGCGCATCGTTGCCAACGAGATGCGGCGCGACAACTTCAACATCAAGGGCCAGAACGCGAGCTTCTCCGTCATTCTCGATACCTTCTACGACCACCGCAACGGGTTCTTGTTCCGTACGAATCCGCTCGGCGCGCTCTGGGACGGCCAAGTGACGGACGAGCAGAACGTCAACAGCGATTGGAACACGATTTGGTACGTGAAGTCGGCCCGCTTTGCCGAGGGATGGACGCTGGAGATGTCGCTTCCGTTCAAATCGCTTCGCTATCGGGCAGAAGACTCTCAGATCTGGGGCATCAACTTCGAGCGGCGGGTGAAGTGGAAAAACGAGAGCAGCCATCTGGTTCCGATCCCCCCCGCGTTCTATCGACAGGGGCTCATCAAGCTGTCGTTTGCGGCAACGCTCGTCGGTATCGAGACGCCAACGCACTCGATGAGCCTCGAGGTCAAGCCCTACGTGAGCGGTGCGACGAACACCGACTTGACCGCGGAAGAGCCGTACGAAAATCGAGGTGACGCCGATTTCGGCTTCGACGCGAAGTACGGTGTGACCAAAGGACTGACATTCGACTTCACCTACAACACCGATTTCGCCCAAGTCGAGGCCGATGAATCTCAAGTGAACCTCACGCGATTCAGCCTCTTCTTTCCCGAAAAGCGCGAGTTCTTTCTCGAGGGTCAGGGCATTTTCAATTTCGGCGGTCGCGGCGCGCGCGCGTTTTCCTTCGATGGTCCGTCCGATGCGCCGGTCATGTTCTTCAGCCGTCGCATCGGTTTCGAGGACGGTCTCGAGGTCCCGATCCTCGCTGGTGGGCGGCTCACGGGTCGTGCCGGTGCGTTCAGCCTCGGTTTGCTGAACATTACCACCGACGAGGCGCTTGGCGGCCTCATCCCCCAGATGAACTACTCGGTCGTCCGGGTGAAGCGTGACGTTCTCGCGCGCAGCAACATCGGTTTCATCGGAACGTATCGTACCGAGAACCTGGATCGTACGGGCTCGAACGGCTTGCTCGGCGTCGACGGGAATTTCACGTTCTACGACAACCTGAATATCAACGCCTACTACGCGAAAACGGACACCCCTGAGCTCGATCAAGGGGACACGAGCTATCGGGGCGCGGTCAAATTCGATGCGGACTTGTACGGCTTCGAAGCGGAGCACATGCTCATCGATCCCGACTTCAATCCTGAGCTCGGCTTCATGAGGCGCCGGGATATCCGCAAGACCCGTGCCGGTGCTCGCTACAGCATCCGCCCCGCCGCGATCGAAGCCATTCGCAAAGTCGACTTCGACGGCCGCTACAACGACTACCGGACCGTAAGCGGCGGCCAGATGGAGACCCAGATCTTCGATGTCGAGACTCGTGTGCGTTTCGAAAGCGGTGACTTCGCGAAGTTCACCTACAGCCACAACTTCGAAGCGATTTTCGAGGATTTCGAGATCTCCGACGGCATCTTCATTCCCGTCGGCAACTACCGGTTCGATCGCGTCCGCGCCGGCATGTGGTTCAGCAGACATCGTCGGCTCTCCGGGTGGGTCGGCGTGGAAGTGGGGAGCTTCTTCGGGGGCACCCGCACCGAGTTGACCTTGATGCGACGAAACCGTGTCGAGGTGACACCGCAGTTCTCCCTCGAGCCCGGCATCACCATCAACTGGATCGACCTTCCCCAAGGCGCCTTCACGACCAGCCTCGTCCGACTGCGAGCTACTTACACGATTTCGCCGCGGAGCTTCGTCGGCGCGCTCGTACAGTACAACTCCGAAGCGAACGCGTTCACGACCAACCTCCGCTTCCGCTGGGAGTACCGCCCCGGAAGCGACGTGTTCTTCGTCTATAGCGACGGCCGCGATACTTTGGCCGGCAGTGGCATCCCGACCCTAGAAAACCGCAGCGTGATTGTGAAAGTAACGCGGCTGTTTCGTTTTTAGTGGATCCGCTATCCGCGTATCCGCGCCGTCGAAGCTCGTGCAACACGACCCTGCTGATGGCCGATGGCTGACGGCAGCAGCTTAACGGGCGGACAAACATGCGATAAACTTTCCCCACCGCATGCCGAAGAAGCGAGTCTCCGTTCTCTACGAGATATGGTGGCCCAAGGAGTCTCCCGAGCCGCCGCGCACGCTTCTCGGAAAACGTCCGGCCGATGGTCCGTCCGATCCGGAACCGGACGTTCACGAGGAAGTCTACGATGCTCTTGGAAGGATCGGCTATTCTCCGCAATACGCGGTGTTGGAAGGCGACGTCGCAAGCCTTGCGAAGATGGCGAGGGCGCGTACATCTCTGGTTTTCAATCTCACCGAATCATACGCCGGAGACGACACCAAAGACCTCCACGTGGCCGCATTTCTCGAGCTTTTGGGGAAACCTTTCACGGGCTGTGACGCGCGTGCTCTCCATCTAGGCCAGGACAAAGCTTTGGCCAAGAAGATTCTTTGCTTCCACGGTATCCCGACTCCCGATTTCGTCTCGGTGGCGCGTGGGACGAAACGCATCGAGCCCGACCTTCCTTTCCCACTCATCGTGAAACCTTCGCTAGAAGACGGTTCGATCGGTATCGACACCGGCTCCGTCGTTCACGATGACAAGGCGCTTCGTGAGCGCGTGCGATACATTTACTCGTCATTCGCGGGGCCCGCCCTGGTGGAACGCTATGTGGAAGGTCGAGAAATCTACGTGGCGATCATTGGAAACGATCCACCGGAGGCGCTACCCCTGGTGGAGCTGGACCTGTCGGGCGTTCCGCACGATGTACCGCGAATCGCGGGGACCGAGGTCAAGTGGTGGAAGGGTTCGGAGATCTATCACAAGACGCCGCCGATCTACCCGAAGAATTTTTCTCGACAGCTCACCCGCAAAGTCCAGAAGATCGCCGTTGCTGCATTTCGTTCACTTGGACTGCGCGACTACGGGCGCGTGGATCTCAGAGTGACAGAAGGTGGAGCTGTGTTCGTCATCGAAGTGAATCCCAACCCGTGGCTCTCATCAGAGTGCGAGTACTTCATGGCGTGGAAGAAAACGGGACGTGGCTACGACGAGCTCATCGCCCGCCTAGTCGAGCTAGCCTTCGAGCGTGCTAAATAGGGCACGAACACCTTCTTGTAGCCGGTGCGGTCGGCGAGCTTTCCTGTTAAGGGTCGGGTCATCAGGATTACCTGCGGACGGTGGGTGGACGGAACGCGAGCTCAGTCTTCGCTCTCGACTTCGTAGATGCTTTCGACCTCGAGGAGCTGCGCGATGAACTCGCGAACGTCGGACTCCGCCTGCTGTTCGGTGACCTCGAACTCCTTCACGATGGTGTTCACGATCTCTCGAAGGCCTCGTTTTCCGTCGATGAGCTCGTACACGCGGGCGCCGACTTCGTTCAACGTGTAGAGCGTCTCCATGTCGGCGACGTCTTTGCGCATAGGCACCAGGATCAGCTCGTCGACGATTTTGCGCGAGACGACCTCTTCGTTGCGGGCAAAGATAGCGTCGAGCTCCATCGCGACGTTCCTAATAGGCTTGGTAGGCTAGTAGCGGGGAACGGTCGGGTCGATGGTTAGAGACCAGGCGTCGATCCCGCCGGCCATGCTCTTAACGTTGGTAAAGCCTTTTTGCGCGAAGAAATGAACCGCGTTGAGGCTACGGACACCGGTGTGACAATAGAACACGAGCGGCGTGTCTTTGTCCCACGAGGCCATCATCTCGTCGACGAGCGTTTTCGAAGCGAGCGTCGCTCCCTCGATACGCGCCGTATTCCACTCGTCTTCACCGCGCACGTCGATGAGGCGAATGGTGCTCGATTTGAGCGCTTCCTGAACGTCCTGCGGCGAGACTTCCACGAAACTCCCCCTCCTGTGGGAGTTAGTGTATCAGCATTCAGCATCGGGTTCATTCCAGGTCTGTTCATCCGTGCCAACGCACTCGACACGGCGTGGGGTACCGACGATATCGATTTCATCGCCGACGTTCGCCCACGCGGCGCAGTTCTACCCAAGTGTGAGGACCCGAGCGCGGTCGAGGACGTGGCGAGCCGACTCGGATTGGGCGTGGGATTGTTCTTGATGGTCGAGACCGCCGAGGGAGTCCTCGAAGCCGCCGCACTTGCGTGTGCGTCCAACGTGACCGGGCTCGTCTTCGGCGCTGCCGACTATCGTGAAAGATGCCGGCGGCCCGCGCGGCGTGAAGAAAGCGTTCGACACTCCTTGGTTCGAGTACAAGGATGTCGACGGTCTCGAGGCGAGCGCGCATCGCGTTCGCCAAATGGGTTTCGATGGTAAGACGGCGATCCACCCGAGCCAAGTGCCGGTGATCAACCGTGTGTTCTCACCGAGCCCGGAAGAAGTAGCGCGGGCGCGCCGCATCATCGAGGTCATGGAGAGGGCATCCGCGGAAGGGAAGAACGTCGCCACCCTCGACGACGAGATGGTCGAAGCGCTCCACGTAAGAGAGGCCATGCGGATTCTGGCAAGGGCCGGAACCGCGCAGCCATCTTGAGACGGGCTAGCGCTCCGACTCACCGTTTCGGGCCGTTAAGCTCACGTTCTACTGGCGACAGGCAGCGCGTATCATCGCAAGCTTGATACACGAGGACGACGCGCTCGCCGCGGAGCTCGCCGGTAAGGGTGATTTCGCCTCCGTAAACCGAGATCGCGTCGTCGGAGAACGCGAACGTCATCATCTCGCCTCGGGGATAGGTGATGTCGCCGACGTCGCCTTGGACTTCGGTCGCAATCAAATACGGTGACGACGCCGGGTTGGCGTTCACGTGCCAACCGTCTTGGATCTGCATCTCAATCTGGAATCGACCGTTCGTCGTGTGAAGCGTTGCGGCGACGACGGAATCCGCGATCGATTGCGGCGTCTCCTGCCCTTGCCGCTCACTGTGGTAGCGCGTGATCGAAAGCGCAAGTGTTTTCGTCGCCGATGGGTGCTGCGTGTACTCTGAAGAAAAAGCACGGAGCGCCGACTCCGCGCGCTCGGTGTAGACTTCCTTCCCGGTGAGCTCGGCCAGATTCATGAGCGCTTCGACTGCGGCGCCGTTTCCCGACGGGATCGCGCCGTCCATCGCGCCTTTCGTTTGGAACAAGTTCAACGGGTCCTCGGTGGTCTGGAAATAGCCACCATCCGGATCGCGAAGGCGAGACTCGAGCTCGTCGGCCAGTTTTTCGGCTGCCGCGAGCCAACGAGTGTCGCCGGTCTCACGATGGAGGGTCACGAGGCCGCGCATCATGAACGCGTAGTCGTCGAGAAACGCATCCACTTTGCTCTCGCCGTTTCTCCACGAGTGCTGGAGCGTTCCGTCCTCGCCTTCGAGCGATTCGAGGACGAAGCCCGCCGCTTTTGTGGCCGCATCGCGATACCGCGGCTCGTCGAAAAACTCGCCACCTTTGGCCATGGCGGCGATCATCATCCCGTTCCAATCCACGAGCACTTTGTCGTCGAGGAGCGGGAACTCTCGTTGCAGGCGCGCGAGTCGAAGCGTTTCGATGGCCGGGGCCATACGTTCGAGCAGAGCTTCCCGCGTCGTCTCGAGCCGTGTCGCGTGCTGGTTGAGCGGGGCGCTCAGGTAGACGGTGTAGAGGTGCTCTTCGAAGTTAGGGTCGCCATCGAACGCGAAGATTGGCCCGAGGAGCGCGAGCTCGTCGTCGCTCAGAATCGTTTCGAGCTCCTCGCGGCTCCACACGTAATAGGCGCCCTCGTGGAGATCCGTCTGAGAGTCGATAGCCGATTGGAATCCGCCGACATCGTGGGTCAAGCGTTCCAGCACGAAGTCGAGAGTTCCGCGGGCGAAGCGCGCGAGCTCTTCGTCCCCGGTAAGGCGAGCCGTGTCGATCAGGATCTCGGCGAGAAACGCGTTGTCATACAGCATCTTCTCGAAGTGCGGCACGCGCCACTCGCGATCGGTGGCGTAGCGATGGAATCCCCCGCCGACGTGGTCGTAGAGCGCACCTTCGACCATGTGGCGCAGGGTCTCGACGAGCATGCGACGCGCGTCTCCCTCGCCGTCGACGGCGCGCGCGTGGAGAAGAAAGAGATTGGCCGGTGACGGGAACTTGGGCGCGGGACCGAATCCACCCCACTTCTCGTCGAAGCTTTGCCGGAGGGAATCGACGGCACGCTCGACGCCGTCTTCGCCGGGTACATCGGAAGCCGGGCCGGCTCGCGATGCAATCATGTCCTCCATCGCGGTTTTGATGCGCGCGGCGGACTCCTCGATGCGGGCGCGGTCGGTCGTCCACAGCTGTTGGATGCGATCGAGGATGGTGGGGAAGCCAACCATGTTGCCACGGTCTTCGGGCGGGAAATAGGTGCCGGCGAAGAACGGTTCGAGATCCGGCGTCAGGAAGACCGAGTTCGGCCACCCGCCGCGGCGGGTGATGAGCTGCGTCGCGGTCATGTAAATCTCGTCGAGGTCCGGGCGCTCTTCTCGGTCCACTTTGATATTGATGAAGCCCGCGTTCATGATCGCCGCGATCTCCGGAACATCGAAGACGTCTTCTTCCATCCGGTGGCACCAGTAGCACGTGGAGTAGCCCACGGAGAGGAAAATGGGCCTGTCGAGCGAGCGAGCGAGCGCGATGGCTTCTTCGCCCCAGGGATACCAGTCTACCGGGTTGCGCGCGTGGAGCTGCAAGTACGGGCTGGTCTCATGGTAGAGGCGGTTGGTGCCGGGTGGTCGTTCCTGCGAAGGGGAGCACCGGGGCCCGACGAGAGCGAAAGCGAGAAGTAGCATGAGGCTCCGAGACATAGTTGAACATTAGGTTGTTGGTGGAAGCGGCGCAACTCGCTGCACTGGAGCGCCGTCCTGAGGGGAAGCAGGAACCAAAGAAGCGCAGGAATGCAGTAGACAGATTTGTGGTAGCGTTCCTGTTCAATGGAGGTGGGCATGGGCTCGCGGGCGCTTGCGCTCGGTGTTCTGGTGGCGGCCTGTGCCGCTTCGAGCGTTGCCGAGGAGCTCGAGGTCGTCCTCCGCGAAGGCACGAACTTCGCGGTCGCTCGCTCTCCCGTCGACGATAGTTTCATCCTCGACTTGCAGGGGACTTTGTGGCGACTGCCGAGTGACGGCGGGGAAGCGACCGCGTTGACCGACAGCATGGGCGACGACCGCATGCCTCACATCTCGCCCGACGGCGCGCGCGTCGTCTTTCAGTCGTACCGCGCGGGCACGTGGGATATTTGGGCAGCGAATGCCGATGGCTCGGCACTCGTCGCACTCACCGATAGCCGGTTCGACGATCGGGAGCCGGTGTTCTCGCCCGATGGCACATGGGTCGCGTTCTCGTCAGACCGGAACGGGAACTACGATATCTGGGTGCTCGACCTCGAGACGCAGGAGCTCGAAGCCCTCACCCGACACGAGGCGAGCGACTTCATGCCCGCGTGGTCGCCTTCCGGGGACGCGATCGCGTTCGTGTCCGAGCGTGATTCGGAGCCAGCTCTCTACCGTCTGGAGCCGGGCTCGGATGGCGAGCCCACGCGACTCGCATCGTTCGACGGAAGGATAGCCGCACCGTCGTGGAGCCCGAATGGCTACCGTATTGCGCTGCGCTTGCTGGAGCTAGGGTCGATGAGCGCGGATGCCTTGGGCCCGGCGCCCGAGTCGAGTCGGCTAGTGCTCGTTTCTGTGGATAGCGGCGAGGTCGTCGACGTGGTGACGCCGACAGACGTCTTTCCGTTTCGCATCGAGTGGTTGGGCGACGCGGAGATCGTCTACACGGCGGCGGGATCGCTTTGGCGACAGTCACTCGAGGGAGGGGCCGAAGCTCGTGCGATTCCGTTTGAGGCGACGGTGACGTTGGACCGGTCACCCTACCGAAGGCGCGACGTCGATCTCATCGAGGATGGCGAGGAGCTACCCGTGCGCGGCATCGTTCGCCCGGTGGTATCACCGGACGGCTCGAAGATCGCGTTTGCGGCCCTTGGCGATATTTGGACGGTCTCGTCTCAGGGCGGTGAGCCCGTCGCTCTCACCCGCGACGAGCATCTCGACTCGGATCCTTCCTGGTCACCCGATTCGAGTTCGCTCGTGTACAGCTCGGATCGTTGGGGAACGATGGATCTGTGGGTCAAGGCGGTTTCAGCGTCGCACCGCACCCGCGGACGCCAGCTGACGTTCGCAATCGGCGCTGAAATCTCGCCAGCGTGGTCGCCCGATGGGACGAAGGTCGCTTACGTCGACGAGCGCTCGCGGATCCACGTTGTGCCCGCGACCGGCGGTAACGACGAAGTGCTGAGCTCGCCGCGTCGCGGCGTGAGCCAGCCGTCGTGGTCGAGCGACAGCCACCATTTGGCCTTTGCCGTTCACGAACCAATCTCGTCTCGTTTTCGTGAGGGCTACAATCGGATCCACGTGCTCGATACCAGAAGCAGCCTGTCAGGCCTGTCGCGCGTTGTCGAGCAACCCAAAGGAAGTGTCGGCACGCGCGACGGGGACGGGCCGGTGTGGAGTCCCGATGGGCGCTCGATGGCGTTCGCGATGGACGGCGGTCTATGGGTCATGCCAGTCGCAATCGACGGGAAACCTCGAGACGTTCCGCGGGAAGTTGTTCGGGAGGCAGTCGATTTTCCCAGCTGGTCGCCCGATAGCGCTTCGATCCTTTTCGTCGGGCCGAAAGGGATGAAACGCGTGGATCTCGAGAGTGGGCGCGCGACGCACGTCGGCGTTCAACATCACTACGAAGCGGTCTCGGCAGGCGGTCGTTTCATGATCCGCGACGTGCGTATCGTGGACGGTAGTCGAGAGACCGCGCTCGAGCACCAGGATGTCGTGATCGAAGGCAACCGTATCGAGCGCATCGAGCCCACGATGGCGGTCCTCCCCCGAGACATGCGCGTCATCGACGGCGCCGGTAAGACGCTCATCCCCGGGCTCATCGAAATGCATACGCACTTGAGCCTACCGGCGTAGGGCTCGCAGCACGGCAAAGTGTGGCTAGCGTATGGCATCACCTCCATCAGGACACTCACGGATGCGCCGTACCGAACCCTCGAGGAACGCGAATCCGTGCGTTCGGGTCGGCGGATCGGTCCGCGAGTTTTCATGACCGGCGCCGCGATGGACGGTGACCGCGTCTATTACACGAGCAACCTCGCCATCGGCGATGAGGAAGAGCTCGCCCGGGAGATGCAACGCGCCTTCGATATCGGCTACGACCTCGTCAAAACTTACGTGCGTCTGCCCGACGATCTCCAGAAGCTCGCGATCGAGGAAGCACATCGTCAAGGAATCTTCGTCACATCACACGAGCTGTATCCTGCGCTCGCGTACGGTGTCGATGGCGTCGAGCACGTCGCAGGGACGTCGCGACGCGGCTATTCGCCGAAACTTTCCGACCTCGGTCGAAGCTACGACGACGTCATCGAGCTCATCGGGCGCTCCGGCGTCTATTTCACGCCGACGGTATTGATCTACGGCGGCTGGACGCTCGCACTCGCGCGCGCGCCCGAGCTCGTTCGAGAGCGTCGCTTTGAAAAGCTATTTCCGGCGTGGGCTCAGGATCGGTTCAAAAGTACGCCCGTTACCGAGAACGCGGACGCTGCTAGCGATGTGGTGGCCCCCATCTTCGAAACGGTGCGAGGCGTTTCCGATCGGGGAGGTCGTATCCTAGCGGGCACCGACTCGCCGATCGTGCCCTATGGGTTGAGCCTGCTCCTCGAGATCGAGCAACTTGCCGAAGCCGGTCTCGCTCCGATGGAAGCGCTCGATAGTGCGACTCGAGTCGCTGCCGAAGCGCTCGGTGTGGGGCACGAGCTCGGGACCATCGAGGTTGGCAAGATCGCCGACCTCGTCCTCCTCGGTGGAGACCCGTTGGAAGATATCGGGAACTTGCGGAAGACCGAACTCGTCATCATGAACGGCCGCCTTGTCACAGTGGAGCAGCTATTGAGAAGCCCCTGAGCATCCAAAAAAAGGTGCTTCCGGGGTTTCCGGGTGAATGAACAGCGGCAAATCATTGCGGCTCGACGCACCGAGCGCTAGATGCTTCCCACTAAAACAAGAGTCGCCCACGAAGGCGCCGTGTCGCGTAACGGCAACGTCACCGAGAAGAGCAGGAACAACCGAATCCACTCGCCGTCGGGGCCGTAGATGCGACGAAATGCTTCGGTCTGATCTTGTTTGACCTGATACTCCGAGATATAGGCGAAGCTCATGTCGCCCTGATTGTAGAGCACTTACATTGCTTTTCCCCAGCGAGCGCAATAAGCTGCCGGTCGCCAAACACGAGGAGAAACCGATGCCGCGTTCCGTTCGACTGCCTTTTGTTATCGCACCTCTGTTGGTGCTCGCCGTCACCGCCTCGGCGCAGACAATCCAAACACCGGAAGAGTTCTTCGGATTCCAGCTGGGGACCGACGGAGAGATGGCGCGTTACCCGAAGGTGCTCGACTATCTCCAGCACGTGGCCGCGAGCTCGGATCGCGTGCTCTACGAGGTGCTCGGCAAGACGACGGAGGGCAACGACTACGTCCTATTGAAAATCAGCTCGCCCGAGAATCTCTCGCGGCTTGAGCGTCTCGTCGAGATCAACCACCGGCTCGCGGATCCACGCGGGCTCAACCAGGTCGAGGCGATGGAGCTGGCCCAGGAAGGACGCCCGTTCTACTTCCTCTACGCGACCATCCATTCGACCGAAGTGGGCAACGGCCAGGCCGTACCGCTGATCGTTCACCGACTCGCGACCGAAGACTCGCGAAAGATTCACGAGATCTTGGACAACACCGTTCTCCTCTACGTACCGTCGCAAAACCCCGATGGGCAGGTGATGGTGATCGACCACTGGTACGAGACGAAAGGAACCGGATATAACCGCGTGTATCCCGATCTCTACCACAAGTACGTGGGACACGATGACAACCGCGATTGGTTCATGTTCACGCAGATCGAGACGCGGCTGAATATCGAAAAAGTGCAAAACGTCTACAAGCCTACGATCAGCCACGACATGCATCAGATGACGCCGACAGGTGCACGGATTTTCGTGCCGCCGTTCAAGGATCCCTACGACCCCAACATTCATCCGCTCATCGTCGAAGGCCAAGCTCAGGTGGGGCTTGCGATGGCGGGTGCCTTGATTGCGTCGGGCAAGGACGGCGTTACCTACGACACTCAGTATGATTTGTGGACGCCCGCGCGGCAGTACATGGTCTATCACGGTCAGCCGCGCATCCTCACCGAGATTGCGAGCGCCAACATCGCCGATCCGTACACGAGCTCGAAGCCGCTCGGACCGCAGCAAACTCGATGGAATTTTCCACGACCGTACACAAAAACCGAGTGGCGTCTGAGCCAAATCGTGGACTACGGGATCACCGCCGTCTTTGGCGGGTTGACTCATCTCGCCAAATATAGGTCGACGTGGCTCGAGAACTTTTACCGCGTGCACCGCGACTGGGTCGAGCGGGACGAGCCGCCGTTCGCATTCGTGATCCCCGAGGACCAGCGCGATCCGTATGCCACCTACCGTCTTCTCGAGATCCTCAAGACCGGCGCGGTGGAGATCCATCGCGCGAGCTCGAACTTTCACGCCGAGGGGAAGGATTACCCGGCAGGTTCTTGGGTTATCCCGCTGGATCAACCCTACGGCGCGTTCGCGAAAACGATGCTCGAGCTGCAGGAGTATCCGGATCTTCGTTACTACCCAGGTGGTCCACCCATTCCGCCGTATGACGTGACCGCGCACACGCTCGGCTATTTGATGGGCGTGGACGTGGATCCGATCGACGAGCCGCTCGATGCCGAGCTTACCCGCGTAGAGAAAGTCTCACCGTCGCCTTCGACGGTGCCGAAGCGGCCGCGCTGGGCGTACGTCATCCCGCCCGACTCGAACGCCGGGTTTCTCGCGCTCAATCGCCTATCGAAAGAAGGGGTTTCCGTCTTCCGCGCGGGTTCCACCGTCGACGTTTCCGGACAAGCGATCGCACCGGGCGCGTGGCTCGTACCGCCGAGCGGCAAAGCGACCCGCGTGCTCGAACAGGTTGCCGAGCAAACCGGGCTGCCCGTTCTCGGCGCGGACCGCGCTTTCGGTGTCGACGGTTTTCGCATGAAGCGGCCGACGAGAGTGGGGCTCTACAAAGTCGCGAACAACATGCCCGCGGGATGGCTCATGTGGCTTCTCGAGAAATACGGAGTTCGACCACCAGGTCATGGCGTCGACGGACTTCGATACCGATCTGTCCGAGAGCTACGATGTGATTCTCCTGCCCGCGGGCACGAGCAAAGAACGTATGCTTACTGGATTGTCGCCGTCGCGGCACGACGAGAGCTGGCGGTGGGCATTTGGCATTGGCGAGGATGGATGGGAGCGGCTTCGTCAGTTCGTCGAGAGCGGCGGCACGCTCGTCGCTGTTGGTGACGCCGTGGCTACCGCACGTGAACTGCTCGACCTTCCAATCGAGCCGGTGCTGCCACAAGCTCCGAGGCGCTTTCGCCGCGGAGCCGAGCCTCCCGATCCAAGACCGGCGGTGTCGGCACGGGACGCGGACGCGAGCTTCAAGCCAAGCGTTCGAGAGCCCTTCCGAGCTCGTCAAAGCTCTCGAGTCTCGCGTGGTTGATCCAACTTCGGTTTTCTATTGCCCCGGCTCTCTGCTCGAGCAGGAGTACAACGTGCGCCATCCGGTCGCGTTCGGCATGCCGACGCGGTGGCCGGTTTTCTTCCGGCACGATCAAGCTTACCGGCTGAAGCCTAGCTTCGACGTCCGCACCGACGTGGTATCGAAATATCCCGATGAAGAGGATCTGATCGCCAGTGGATGGCTGCTTGGTGGCGAGCTGCTCCGCGATCAAGCGAACGTCATCGCTTTCGAGCTCGGGCGGGGGAGCGTCGTCGCGTTGGGAAGCCAGGTGGAGTTTCGCACTCAGACTGAAGCGACGTTCAAGCTGTTGTTCAATGCGCTGGTGCAGGGACCCGCCGACGAGCTCACTGCCTCCGAGCTTGCTCGATTGAGGTCGCCGAGCCCAGGGCCCTTGGCTCGCATCTCGTTCGCATGCTCCTCGGTAAAGGGGGTCGGCAGGGAAACACGCGGAAAATCGCAAAAAACTACCGTTTTTAGCGTGTTTTTGGCGTTTCGGGCTTGCGGAATCGAAGGAACGCGACTAAAATAACTCCTGTTTGATAGACGGTCGATTTCTAAACACATTGTAATTTTTATGGCGCAGGGGGAAGGCGAACGCCCATCGTGGTGCTCGTCCGAGCCACTTGGTTTGTTTCGGGCGGCTCTCGTTCCGAGCTGTTCAATTTCACAAAGGAGATTCGAGGAATGGCGACAAAACCGATGACGAAGACACAGATCGTGGCCGAGTTTGCGGAAACGATGCAGGTTCCAAAAAAGCAGGCGGCCGTGTGGTTCGACGAGTTCGCGGCTATGGCAACTCGAGAGACGAGAAGGAACGGCCAGTTCATCATTCCCGGCATCGGGAAGCTCGTGAAATCGATCCGCAACGCTCGGAAGGGTCGCAATCCTCAGACCGGCGAGGAGATCCAGATTCCGAAGAAGACGGTCGTCAAGTTCCGGGTCGCCAAGGCGTGCAAGGACGCCGTCGTCCCGCCCAAGAAGTAGAGCATCTGTCGGCCCGCCTTCGCGGGTTAGCGAAGGCGGGTGGGCTAGTTCGGGCTCGCGTCGAGCCGAGTCAACGCTTCTCGTGCCTCTTCTCGACTGGGTTCGGCGTCGATAGCTTGTTTGAATGCAGTGCGGGCTTTTTCCCTCTCGTTGAGCCCGACATAGGCGAGCCCATAGAGATAGTTGGTGTCGTAAGCGAACGCGCCCGACGGCGAGTCCAGAGCACCCAGTACTTCGAACACGTTCGAGAACTCATCTTTCGCGAGTCGAACTCTCGCCATCGTGAGACGAAAGCTGTAGTTGTCCGGTGCTTGCTCGATAGCGCTCGCGATCACTTCCTCGGCGAGGCCGATCTCAAGCCCTTTGTCCACGCAAAAACGCGTAAGAAGGTTCGCAAGGTTCAAATTCGACGGATTGGATTTCACCAGCGTCGATAGCCGCTTGATATACGCTCGAAACTGAGCTTCCGCGCGAGCGGTATCGCCACGTTCGAGATACTGCAGTCCGAGGAGATCCCGATAGAGAAACGGAATGTGCGTCGGTTTGTGCTCGAGAAGCGTTTCCAGAATAGGGACGGCCTCGCCGAGGCGGCCGTCCTCGCGCATCGCGTCGACCCGCTTCAGTTGGACGTCGACGTTAATAGGGTCGACTTCGGCGACCGCGCGGAGATACCCACCCAAGCTCTCGGCGTTCATGGACTCGGGAATGGGGATCGTGCCGCCGTCATGGATGGCTCGGATCTCGTCGTTCACGATCTCGAGCGCGATGCGATGGCCGCCCCGGTAGAGCTCGAGCATCCCCACATCGATGCTGATGTGCTTGCCACCGAATCGCGACTCGATGACACCGCCGGTGAGCGTGTGGCCAACTACCATGCGTTTCGCGTCCAAGTTGTGAAGGATGCGATCCACGAGCGGCTGTGCCGATTCTTGGGCAGTCTTGGTCAGCTCGGTTTGCGCAAGGCCGCGATACTGCAACGGAGATGCCTTGTCGAAGGTAATCCCCTCTTGAATAGGAACCTCAAATCGTAGCTCTTGCCGGATCCGGCGATTGATTTCCGCGATGTCCATTATGGAGAACTTTTCGCTCCAATCGCCGTGGGAGAACAAAACCCCGTTGATCTTGACGGCGGTGTTGTGCTCCCGAATCCACTTGCCGTACTTGCCGTTCGAGCTGAAAGCCCGACGGTGCTCGATCGCCCCGAGCGGGTTCTCCCTGTCGAACTCTTCGCGAGTCACGCTTTTCTTGGGCGCGTCCTCACCCCGGTCTCGCGCCTCGCGCCGGAGCTGCTCGTAGACCCGGTCGAAGACTTGATCGCGCCTTCTCCGTGAGTCGCGGTCGACGAACGCTTCGTACTCCTTCGGCGATACGAGCTCGAGAATGCCCAAGACGTTCCACGTCTCGTGGTTGCCGATGAGCACGTGAACTCGACCCCCCGCGTCTTCCGCCTTGTCCTCCAGCTTCATGAGGAAGTCCATGGCTTTGCGAGAGTCTGGACCCCGATCGACGATGTCACCGGTTTGAACGAGATGCGCCTCGCCACCGATCCAGCGAAGCTTGCCGTCGATGAGATTCGCGTTCTGCAGAATTCGAATCAGGTTGTCGTAGGCGCCATGAATGTCGCCGATGGCGACGATGCGCTCGACGCTATCCCACTCGAACCGGCGCTCCTCGGCGGGGAGCGGAAACGAGAGCAAGAGGCTGAAAACGGTGACGCCGAGAAGTCTCATCATGATCTTGAGCTATCCGTCTTGTGCACGCCGAAAATCGCGCCAAAGATTCCCTGGAGAAGATCCATGTGATCCGTGAGAAGCTCGAAGAGAGCGTCGCGATCGATGCGGAGCGCCTTGCCGGGCGACGTTGCCTTCCCCCGCCAGGACCAGTCGGAGCCGGCTAACGTTTCTTCCGCTCCCAGGCAATCTCCTGCGGACGCGTTGGCGCTCTCACCTCCGGCCGGAGATTCGAGCGCAACATTTCCCGAGAGAACGAGCAAGATCGACGACGGATGCCCCTCGGAGAAGAGAATTTCGTCCGGCTGGAATGAAACTTCCCGGGTAATAGCCGCGAGCACGTAGACCTCGTCCGCGGTCGCCCGCGCGAAAAGCGGAACTGTTTGAAGGTACAAAGCCTTGTCCACCGTCTTCAGAGCTTCTCTCGAGCGTGGCGCCTGTACAGGCTGTACCGGACTCGACGTTCGAATCCGAGACGGCAGGGAGTCGCCTCCGTTTCGTTCGAGCAACATGCGGAATAGGCCTTGAGCGAGCTCGATGTTGGCGGACAGTAACGTGCGAAACTCCTCCGCCGGCATGACGAGGGCAACCGAATCCGCGCTCGCATGAGCCTCGTCCTGTATAGTCGTTCCCTCCAGAAACTCCTGAAAGCCGAGCATCGCGGGTGGGTCCAAGCGCTTGGCGCCATGTCGTCCGTTTTGAATTTCGAACGAGCCCTCGAGCAGGACTTGAATGTATTCCACCGGAGCGCCTTTTTTCTGGACGGTGGAGCTCGCTTCATAACGCACTTGGCGCGATATCGCCGAAATGCGGAAAAGCTCGTCCACGGACACGAAACGAAAAAGCGGTATCTGGCGCAGCTGCTGTGCGAGCGTGACCGCTGGTACCGGGGCGAGGGGCTCAAACTGCATGGGCTGCATCGGTCTCCGTTTCGTGATGATGGGCGGCGAGCGCGTACGAGGCGGCTTCGAACACGGCGAAGTCCTCGGCGTCGCGAAACGCCAGCAGTTGCTCGAGGTCATCGGCGAGCGACCACATTTTCTGTTCGCGCACCATGTCGATGGCGGTCGCGGCGACCACTTCGTCCTCGTCGTAGATGAGACGGGTCAAGGCTTCTTCCACGTCTCGCATACGGGTCTTGATCAGCACATTCCCTTTGCGGACTTTCTCATCGAGGGGCACTTCATCGACCAAAGGCAGCAGCGACTTGCGCACATCGCCCGATAGCGTGTTGTCGAGGAACTCGACGCCACTCGAGCGAGCGCGCGCGTCCCCGTGCTCGATGGCCCATCGTGCCGCTCGGATGTCGCTCCCGTCGTACAAAAGGCCCATCAGGCGATAGATGCGGTCCATCGCACGGTCGCGCTTCTGTTCGAGCGCCTGCGCGAGGAGCGTATCCCGGGACAGGTTGCCTTTTTCGAAGAGATCGTAGGTTGAGCCGAGATAGCGGTAGTAGAGCGTGACTTCCTTCCTCAGCAACGCTTGGATCGGCTCGGGGTCAAGCGCGAGGGCGCCGGCGCCGGCGTCCTCAGTGGATTCTCGGCTTATATGCTCGAGCGCTTTGATGGCTTTGTAGCGTATGAACCCGTCGTCGCCGCCGAGACAACCGAGAAGCTCCGCGACGGATGATTCCGAGGGAATGAGGGCGAGCGTGCTCGGGATGTGTCGCCGCACCCAAGGATCCTCTTGCTCGTCGTTGAGAAAGTAGGTCAGCGTGGGGATGACATCCTCGCCGTAGCTCACCAGCACGTCGCGGGCGGTGTTCTTCAACCTTCGATCGCGTAAGAGCGAAACCAGCACCGGAACGAACAGAAGATCGGTGTCGCCCAACAGACGGGCGCTCCGGATCGCCTCACGGGCGACGCTCACATCCGGGTCGTTCATCAACGGAGTGAGCAGTTGGCGAAACCGCGGGTCGGTGGTGCGCGCGATGGCGCGTGCCGCTTCGCGGCGGGCCGGCACCGCGGACTCCCGTCCGTCCGAGGCGAGCCGCTCTAGCGTCTCTTCGACGATGGTGCGATCCGATTCGTCGCTACTTTCGGCGAGGGCTACCGCGGCGGTCGCGACGATGCGCGGATCGCTATCTCTCAAATAGGGCCTCATCAGATCACGCACGTCACTGTTATGGACCGAGGCGATCACTTCGACCGCGGCCGCGCGGACGTCGGGGTCGTCGTCTTTCAACGACAGTTCCACCGAGGGGAGCCAACGCTCGACGAGCTCGCTCCGGGCACCTTGGATTGCGACCAGTGCCCGCGATCGAACGCGCGGCGACGCGTGATGGAGCAGAAGCGGTGTGATCAAGTTACGCTTTTCGAGCGCTTCGAGAAGCTCGATCGAGCGGAGCACGCGCTGCTCATCCGAGCTTCCGAGCTCTTCTACGAGAGTTTCCACCGTGGCGAGATCGCCGGCCTGAGGCGTGAGTTCTTCCGGCTCGAGCGAGAGCGTCTCGATGCTTCGTCGAAACGAGGACAAGTACTCACGCTTCGCCAGCCGCGTGACTGGGAGCCAGAGAGCGGCATAGACGAGCGCGATGAGACTCAGATGCCACCACTCAGCGCCGAGGAGCTTGGTGGCCACCAGCAGGATCGCGGAGCCGATGCCCTTGCCGATGAATCGGTCCGCCACCACGTCGACGAAGCCTTTGGCCTTCAGCTTGATTTCGGCGGAAAGCGGGAGGAACAAAACCTCGCGTGTCGTCTTGTCGATGCTGTAGCGGAGCGTGGTGTCCGAGGCCCGCGCCGTTGCTGAGGCCCAGAGCGCTCCCTTCGCAAGCACGACTCCGGACCACAAAACGAGATTGACGGGGAGAATCGCCAGCGCGAATCCGACCCCGAAGAGACTGTAGATGCGCGGCGTCGCAAACTGAATGACGAATCCCGCGAAAGAGCTGACCGTCGTCATCCCGGCAATGTATTTGGTGATGGTGTCCTTGGTCCCAACTTGATCTTCCAGGACCATGTAGAACTGATTCTCGAGCGTCAAGGCTCCCAGCGCGCCAAAGCCGATGATGAGGGCGATGATCTGGAGGTGGCGCGATTGCCGGAGCATGGACAGCGCCTCTCCACCGCCGACCGTGTCGGTCTTGACCTTGAACGAGTCCGTTGCATCGGGTCGCGTCCTGCGCTGGATCATGAGGACGAGGAAGAAAGATACGGCCAGGATGCCCGAGCTCCCGAGAAGCAGATTCGTGGTCCCGAGCCGGTCCACAAAGAGCACGGTAAGGGTGGCGCCCGCCGCTCCACCGAGCAGGGCTCCCGCGCCGATGAAGCCGAAGAGTCTCTTCGCTTGCCGGGGCGCGTAAATGTCGTTGGCGAGCAGCCAGAACTGGCTGATGAGAAAGATCCCCAGAAGTTGCCGGCCGAAGAAGAAAAAGGCGACGGCCACCCACTCCTGTCCGCTCTGGAGGAGAAACCAGAAGGTGATGAGAATAGCGATCACGCCCAGCTGTGTCCCCGGCAGGACCCAGAGCTTGGGCACCATCGCGACTAATCGACTGTAGTAGTTCAGGATGAAACCCGAGGAAATCCCTGCGAAGAGGAATACCCATGGCATGTTGTCCGCGCCGAGAGCGGCGATGAACTCGGAGGCGGCCGAGGGCTTGATGTTGTTGTAGGCCGCCATCACAAGGAAGGAGTAGACGAACATGAGGATGCCGGTTCCGGCTTCGCCCTCGCGAAACGTCACGACGGGAGAGAGCACACGTCGGAAGAAGGAATCACTCATGTCGGTCTACGTAGCCGCCGACCCCATGTTATGCCAGCGTGCGGAGACGCGGCAAATCACCGAGCAACCGTTAGGGCCGGCCGGAAAGAGAATGCTGATGACGCGGGAAGAAAATAACGCAAAGTCGCAGAGTCGCCAAGGGTTCGGCTGCGCTTTGCTCAACTCGACTCGGATTTTTCGCGCCCTGGCGCCTTTGCGTTTGCTTTTCGGAATCAGCCACTAAGCTCGTTCTCTCGACGGCTTCGAAGGGGCGAGGTCACGTCGGGGCAATCGGCGCGTTCGGTCGAGAAGGCGTCCGCCCTCGCCGAGCGCGGGAACGAGTTTCCGAAAGAGCGGGTTCCGGCGAGCCTCGGCCAGGCGAGATGCGAGATCGCGGCGATCGGGGAGCTTCGGCTTGGTGGCTGCGAGCGCGGCGGCAGAACCGAAAACTCCGCAGATCTCGGGTCTCGAGCCAAGGAGCCAGCCGAGAAGATAGCCGCTCGCAAAGGCGCTAGCGGCTCGTTCGACTTCTGCGCCGAAGCTTGGAACGCGAATCGCCCGATTCGTCTTGTCTCGGGAGTAGACACGCGAGCCGCCGGCTCCTAGTCGGACGGCGATGGCGCCCACGCCGAGCTCCAACGTCGAGGTCGCGGCGGCACCAATCCGAGCTCTCTCGGCGAGGGCCCGGAGCGTCTCCGAGTCGGCGAAGAGGACATCGACGTGGCTGAGGAGACTACGAAGCGCGCGCCAGTCGCTCGTGGGCGGTAGAGCGTTCACATCGAGCGATGTGCTCGCCCCGACGCTTCCAGCGCGAGCGAGCGCACTCGTCGCCGTCTCCAAACTTCGACGGTCGACGAGGACCGATCCGCAGACGTGGAAGTGCCGGCTTCCCGGTAGCGCACGCAACACCGCTTGCTTTGATGGCGTGCCATCGGAGGCGGCCGAGGTCATCCGCACTTCGTGCCTTGGTGTGCGAACTCGAATCGTCACCGGTGTCGTTCGTGCGTCCGAGCGAATCCCACGAGTCTGGATTCCACGCTTTCTGAGCGCGCTCAAAACTTCTTTGTCCACGTCGCTCGTACCCATCCCGGTGACGATGGCGGCGGACAGCCCCAGCCGACTCAACCTCTCCGAGACTTCGACGCCACCCCCGACGATGCGCCACGAGAGCTCTTCGGCGCGCTTCGACCCCGCGGGGAGCAAGTCCTCGGAGAGACGCACGTACATCTCGCGCTCGACCGGACCGAGGACCACGACCTGAGCTCGCATCGAGCACTAGATTGCCATTGCCGCGCGCGGATTAAAAGGGGGTGTTCTTGCGCGCGGCCGGGAAGTTTGAGTTGTTGTCGGGCACGGGCAGGGGCAGGGGTGCTGGCGACGGGCTACTGTGCGGGCAAGATCAGGGTAAGCTCGTTGCCTTGCTCGGATGTTTCCGACGTCCACTGCCCCTGGAAGTAGTCGACGACGTTGCTCACGAACGACAGCGGCCAGCTCACGCCGTTGCGATCGAGAGCCCAGGCGATGTAGTCCTTGCCGCCTTCTCGCGGTTGGCGCACGCGGGTGATGTTGTCGGCAACTTGAATGTAGGCCTTGCCGGCGTCGATATGCGCGGACAGGCGAATGAGGCCGCCGCTATGGCCGGTCAGGTCGTGCTCGGCGCGCTCGACGAGCGCCGAGAGCGCCGAGCGCAGAAGGAAAGCATCCGCGCGGACACGATCTGTCGATGCGAGCTCTGTGGTTTCGAGGCGCACCGCATGCCGCTCGAGGCTGTCGGCCGTCCACGCGCGCACGCTCTGGAACACCGGGCCGAGCGGAATGAGATTCATGGCGGGTGGTTGACCGGCCATGAACTCGAGGACGGCGTCGCGAAACCGTTTTGTACGTGAGAGCTCTTTTCCCATCCCGAGAAGCTCACTCGTGAGCCAATCGGGACCATCGGGTTGTGTGCGCAGTCGTCCCATGGTCGAGAACAAGCGGTCGAGCGGCGGTCCCATTTCCACGATCGCTTGCTCGGCCAGTCGGCCGATGAGGGCGTAGCGTTCCGCGCGTACGAGTCGATCTTTGGCGACGGCGCCGGCAGCGAGCTCGAGGACGAGTGCGACGCCGTCTCCCAGTCGATCGAGATGTTTGGTCGCGTCCCTGTGCGGTGGAGCGGACTCGGGCGGAAGGTAGAACGTGAGAAGACCGAGGTTTCTGATCGCTGTTCTCACTGGGATGGCGACCATCGAAGTGAGCTTCCCTGCGCTGCGCTCGAGCACCTGTCCGATGGGTCCCGGCTCTCCGGTCACGAACACGATGGAGCTGCCACCTTCGATGATCAAGGTTCCGAGCGGGCGCTGCGATGCATCGACAAGCGTCGCTAGGGGCTCTCGTTGCAGACCATGCAGAATCACCGGATGCAGCTGAGAGTCGTGACGGAGCAACGAGAGCGAGCCGCTCACCGCGTCGAGACCTTCGACGAGGCGCATGACCAGCGCTTTCAAGACTTCGTCGGAAGGGGTTCCCTTGAGCAGGGACTGCGCCGCCAGGAACGGTGCTCCGAGCTCGGAGAGCTGCTTGTCGACGTGGTCGCGCTGATCGCGCATGTCCTCGAGCGCGGAAGTGAGGTCCGCCGCCGCCTGAGCGTAGCTGTCCACCAGGGCTTCGGCGGCCTGGGGGTCACTCGCGTCGGTGGCCGCCGAAGGTGACGTCGCACCTTCGAGCGAGCGCGCCACCGGGACTTTGACGGCAACACGTTGTGGCGGGGAAGGCGCCGGTGAAATCCCCTGCGCCGCCGTTGTAGCCGGTGAGGCTTTTGGCTCCGATCCCATGTTCGCCATGATCTCGGGCGTCGGCGCCTGCGTCTGCGACGTGTCGGATTCCGCGCTCGGGCTCCACCCGAACATGGCCCGCATCGACTCCGCGTTCCACTCTTCGATCGAACGCGCGTTGCGGATGTTGGCGCCGAGCTTGAATCGGGTGGCGATGTCTTCCATCGTCAGCTGCAGCGCCGCGGCGAACGTCTCGATAACGCCTTCTTCGCGAATCGCAACCGCGGGAAAGCTCGCGGTGTGCCGTGCGTTCAGCGTTCGCTCCATCGCCTCGAGCGAGGTCACTTCGGGAAGATCGCGCTTGTTGTATTGATACGTCACCGGGATCTTCGTCGGGTCGAGCCCGTGAGCCAGCAAGTTCTGGTTCATCTCCCTGAGACTCTGGATCGTCTCTTCCCATCGATCGGCGGCCGAGTTCGCGACGAAGACGACGGCATCGGCTCCGTTCAGGAGGAGCTTTCTGCTCGCCGCGTACATGCGCTGGCCCGGGACAGCGATGACTTGAAACCGCAGCTCGTAGCCGCGAAACGCCGGAGTCTTCATCGGCAGAAGATCGAGCAGAATCGTGCGGTCCTGGGTCGAGTTGACGGAGACCATCTCGCCACGCCGTTTCGGATCGGCGCGCCGATGCAACACCACGAGGTTCGTCGTCTTGCCCCCGGCCGCCGGACCGTAGTAGATGATTTTGGCCCGGACGACGCGCTCTCGGTGACTAATCTCGACCAAGTTCGTCCTCTGCGTAAGAAGTTTGGATGGCTATCTTTATAGTATATCTCAGTCAGGGCGACACGATCAGGTCCGACGGGGGCTCGTCGAGGGCGCCCAGGTCGTCGGGGAGCTCGATCGCCGGGGCGCCACCGAGGCTCGAATGGAGGACCTGCTCAGCGGTCTCGAGATAGCCGGCCTGATGTCCTCCCGCGACATGATCACGGATTGCCTGGCTTATCGTCTCGAGTACGGTACGGACGTCGCTATCGGAAGCTTCTGGCGCGGATGCGATGCTCCTCCGGTCGGAAAGAACTCTGGCGAGCCAGTCGGCCACTTTATCGAGGTGGGGCGCGCCGGAGGGATGGTTATAGACGATTCCCTTGGCGCGCGTCTCCATCGTTTTGAGAGCCGTTCCGATCACAACCCGTAACTCTTCGTCGGAAAGTGACGCGAAGCGAGCCCGAGCCGACAGCATCAAGTGGTGGGTGAACAGAAGGAGCATCACGTGTCCGTCGTTCAAAGCCAGGAAGCGTGACAGAAAACGCGCGTCCTCTTTTTGTCGGGTGGCGGACCGCCAGTTTGGATCCGCGCCGTGAAGATAAGGGCAGTCTTCGGGGCAATTGATTTCCACCCGCCGCTTCGTCCCGCAGCACTTGGAGCAGATGAGGTCGCCCCCCCGAGCCGGACAAACGCGCTTGCCTTTGACTTTGTCGCACGACCAGCAGGACACGGGGTAATCGTATCACTCTAGCGTTCAGCATCCAGCATTCAGCATTCAGTTCACATCACGGCGTGCAAGTCGGAGGCGACGTCGTTCTGCGCAACAGCGAGCCTTCGAGCGGCACGGCTCGGTTTGAACTGAATGCTGGATGCTGGATGCCGAATGCTGACTACGACGAACTTTTCAGCGCGGCAACGATCTCATTGGTCGACGCAAACCTATCCGCGGGATCCGCTGCTATACAGCGGGCAAGGACCGCCTCTAGCACTTCCGGTGCGTCGGGGATCAACTGGCGCAACGGAGCCACGGCGCCGTTCGCTTCGGTTGGGTTTTGCTCCGTCAGGGCGTGGTAGATCACGGCACCCAACGAGTAGATATCGGAGCGCGGACCGACGGCTGTGCCGTTCAGGAACTCGGGCGCCGGGTAACCATCGGCTTTTCCGAGTTGCGGGAGTCGCAACGCACCGAGACCGAATCCCGTGACTTTCAACTTGCCGCCCGTGCCGACGAGGATATTCGTGAGCTTGAGATCGCGATGCAACAGTTTGCGCTCGTGCGCGTAGCCGATGGCAATCGAAAGCGTGTTCAACAGGTCGAGCGCTTGCTTGATCGTCAAGCGTTTGTTGCGCTCGAGAAACGTGGACAGGTTGAAGCCTTCGACGAACTCGGTGACCGCGGCCTTCGAGCCTTGGATGTCGATGAGACCGAGTAGCCGTACGAGGCTCGGGTGTTCCAGTCCGCGCGCGAGTTTGGCCTCCGCGAGAAACTGTTGGACGACGCTCTGGTCTCGGATCAAGTCTGCACGAAGAAGCTTCACCGTCACCGGACTCTGGTTCCGGGAATCGACGCCTTTGTACGTCGTGCCCAGAAGTCCCTTGCCGAGGACTTCGCCGAGTTGAATCGGTGACGCTGCCGCCGACTGCGGTGCGGCGGCGGGTGCCGGCGCCGGAGTGGCTCGAGGCGCGGGTTGGCCGGCAACGGGAGCTTGCGGCGCGGGCGCCGCCGGTGCCGGCTGTGCGGGCTGTGCCACGGGAACCGGCTGCGGTTGAGGCACCGGTGCATGTTGTCCCGGCGCATTTGCCGGTGACGGCGTGGGAGATCCTCCGGGCGCGCTCAGCCGAGCGATTTTTTGCTCGACGTCCTCGTAACCGTAGCGCTCGGTCATCACTTTGCGAAACGCGTCGATGGCTTCGGTTGCTTTGCCGAGCTGTTCATAAGCGAGGCCGAGGCAGTAGAAGAGCTCGAGCGTTTGCCCGCTGATCTGTTGGTTTCCGATCAGCCGTTGGATTTTGTCGACAGCGAGCCCCGGCATGTTCTTGGTGAGGAACAAGCGCGAGAGAATGAGAGTCGCGGCGTCGTAGTGCTCGTGACTGCCGTCGATTTGCTGAAGCAGTTGAATCGCGCGATCGTCATCGCCCTGTTGTTGCGCAAGCTTTCCGGCTTCGTAGAACCGGCCGCTTTGCTCGTAGAGCTCTGACGCTTTCGCCAGATTCTGGCTCTCTTCGTAGAGCTTGGCGGCCTGTTCGAGGTCGTTGCCGCGCTCGAACATGGCTGCAGCTTGCTTCTTTTCACCAGCGCGGAGATAAACCCCGGCTGCCTGCAGCGGCGCGTCGCTCTGCTCGTAGCATCGTGCGGCTGCTTCTAGATTGCCTATTGTCTCGTAGAGCTCCGCGGCGCGTAAGTTGTCGCCGCCTTCGAGGAAACGGTCAGCGGCGGTGTTGCTGTCTCCTTGATGGAATGCGATCTCACCGAGCAACAAGGCGGCGCGCTTCGTCTCGCCGGCTTTTTGGAACATCTCGGCGGCGCCCTCGAGGTTTTCTTCTTTGAGCAGCATCTCGGCCGCGTCGTTGTAACGCCCTTCCTTCGACGCGAGCTCGGCGGCTTGGTGCGCCAGCCCGGCGCGTTTGTAGAGCTCGGCGGCGCGCTCGGGAGCACCGCCCTTTTCGTAGAGCTGGCCGGCATGCAAGGCCACTTTGGCTTCGCGCTCGGACGGCGCGGCGATGAGCCCGCCGCCGCCGACCGAGGTCGTCGCCGACCAGTGCTCTTCGTAGTGCTCCGCTGCTTTGATGTATTCACCGAGCTTCTCGTAGCACTTCGCCGCTTGCGGAAAATAAGAGACGTCCGAGTAAAGCTCCGCGGCTTTGTCGTACTGCCCGAAATCGAAGTAGAGCTTCGCGGCGTCGATCTTCTGCCCGTGATCCTCGTAGAGCTTGGCCGCTTCCGCGTGCTTGCCGACTTTGATCAGCATCCTGGCGGCGCGCTTCCAGTCCTCCGCTTTGAAGTACATGTCGGCCGCGCGCTCCCACTGCTCGAGCTGCTCGTGAAGCGCTCCTGCCGAGTTGTACTCCTCGGCGTCGACATAGAGATTGATCGCTTCGGGGTACCACTCCGCTTCCTCGTAGAGGCGCGCCGCCCCCGCGATGTTTCCGGACTTTTGAAGACGGCTAATCTCGCGCTCGAATTGCATGAGACGAAGCTTCTCGCCCCCGACTTTGTCGACGACCTTCTCCCAAACGCCGAGTTCCATGAGCTTTGCGGAGATACGAGGCCATACGAGCAGCCCAGCCACGACGACGACGAGTATAGGCAGAAAGATGTCGACGACCGGTGCTGGCAGGTAGCTCTTGAGAAAGTCGAACATTCTTTCGTTTGCTCGTTTACCAGTGATAAGAGCGACGGAAACCCCAAGCCGTGCCTCGCACAGCACCCCGTGGGAGAGTTTGCAAACATTGTCGCATCGGTAGCGGACAAAGTCAAAGCGGCGCGCTCTCAGGAGGTTACGGGCTTTCCTCCCTTGACAGAGCCTCTTCGCCGCGTCTAGCATGGGGCGAAACGCTTAACCGAAAAGGATTTACTCAGATTGAGCCAGACTGAGGACACCCTGTCGGGGCCCGAGTCGACGGCCGCGAACGAGCTTGAGCCCAAGCTCGAGCCCAAGCTCGAGCCCGAGCTCCAGATTGCCGAGGCGCGTCGCCGCGCCGCTCGGCTCGGTTACCCATTCGCCGATCTCGACGCGTTCCGAGAGGACGTGTCCGCGTGGCAGCAGATCCCGATGGACTCCATTCTTCGGTATCGGGTCGTGCCCTTGCGCGAAGAAGGGGAAAGCCTCGTCATCGCAATAGGTGAGCCCGCGCGCTACCGCGAGCTCGACGAGCTCGAGCGAGGCCTCGGTCGTCAGCTCGTGATCGAAGTCGCGGCGCCGTTCCAGATCGAGGAGATCCTGGCTCGTAATCGAACTTCGAGCTTCTTGCTCGACAAAGCTTCGGAAGAGCTCAAGCTCGAGATCATCTCGGATGACGACGGTGAGAACGAAGATCTCGAAGCGACGTCGGAGACGTCGAGCCCGATCATCAAGCTCGTCCACTCTCTACTAGTCAACGGCATCGAGCGGCGGGCAAGCGATATCCACGTCGAGACAAAAGAAGAGCAAGTGCTGTTGAAGTATCGGATCGATGGCGTCCTGTACGCCGCTATGGATCCGGTCGACCGGCAACATCATTCCATGATCGTTTCGCGCTTGAAGGTCATGGCCGAGCTCGACGTAGCGGAAAAGCGTGTTCCACAGGATGGTCGCTTCAAGCTCAAGATACGCGGACGCCCCATCGACTTCCGCGTGTCCATCATGCCGAGCATCTACGGGGAAGATGTCGTGGTCCGCATCCTCGACAAGGAATCCATCAGCGAGCAGTTCTCCGAGCTTCGACTCGATGTGCTCGGGTTTCCGGATCATGAGCTGAAGCGCTTTCGGAAGTTCATCCGCGAGCCGTACGGCATGGTGTTGGTCACCGGGCCTACCGGGAGCGGCAAGACGACGACTCTCTACGCCGCGTTGTCGGAGATCGCAAGCCCCGAGGAAAAAATCGTAACCGTCGAAGACCCGGTGGAGTACCGCATCCCGCACATCACTCAGGTTCCGGTCAACGAAAAGAAGGGGTTGACGTTCGCGCGGGGGCTACGCTCGATTCTCCGTCACGATCCCGACACGATCATGGTCGGTGAGGTCCGCGATGCGGAGACCGCGCAGATCGCAGTGCAGGCGGCGCTGACGGGCCACCTGGTATTCACAACGGTTCACGCAAATAACGCCTTCGATGTCATCGGTCGTTTCCTTCACATGGGCGTCGAGCCCCACAACTTCGTGTCGGCGCTGAACTGCGTCATGGCACAGCGGCTCGTGCGAAGTGTGTGTGAAGGGTGTCGCGACAAGATCAGTATCGATCCCGACGAGCTCGATCTTTCAGGCCTCGACGACGCCGATCGTAATCGGGACTTTTTCGTTGGGCGAGGCTGCTACCAATGCCACGGCACCGGCTTCCACGGACGGACGGCTGTCTGTGAGCTTCTGAGCTTGAACGATCGCCTACGCGAGCTAATCCTCGAACAACGCAGTACCACCGAGCTGAAGCGCGCCGCTCGAGAAGAAGGAATGATCTCGATCCGCGATCACGCGCTCGAAAAAGTCTTCAGTGGCGTTACTACGCTTGCGGAGATCAATAAAGTCACGTTTGTGGATTGAAGCGTTCGTGGATTGAGGCGCCATTGGCCTGGATTGGGGCGCCCCCAGCCATCAGCCGTCAGCCATCAGCAGGGCACAGTCGTTCGAGCTTCGTCGTCGCGGTCTTGCCGATGGCTGATGGCTGACGGCTGACGGCGCATCGTGCCCACGCTTGGCACTCGACACCCCCGCCTGCTGATTGACATCTTTTGACAGGTGGCACGGGATTAGGACACTTTTTGTCACCGCTTGGACCGCTTCGCCGTCGTGTCGAGACTATAACTTGTGTGGTTTCAACGAGATCAAAAACTTTCAGCTAGAGCGTGATCTGTGCACGCAAATTGCATTTTGAACGGGTGCAGCCGCGGTTCGGCCGGGAAGGAGACGATCGTCATGGATAACCACTTGCACTCCGAAACACCCGTCGAGTATTTCAAGGAAGTCGTCGAGAAGGTCATGGCGCGCCAGGGATTTCGCACGAGTGAGCTTTCGTCGTTCTACCTCGTGCAGCTCCTCGACGATTTCGTCGACCTCGATCGCCGATTCACCCAAGCCGAGGTCGAAGTGGACACGACCCTTGCCGAGCTTCTGTGCGGCGCGATTGCGAGCCAGGGCGACCGGCGGTTTGCGCGGCTCAAGTTGACCGGTGATGTGGCGCTCTTCGTGTCCGGCTTTTTCTCCGACAGCATCGCGCGGAGGCGGATCGAGCTCGATTACTATGTGCGCATGGGTGGCTATGCGTACGGACGCGCGGCGCGACTGAGTCCCAACGACGCGGCCTCCGTGTTCCACGAGCTATCGGCCAAGTTCGGTCGCTTCGTGGACGTCTTGAACGAGGTCAGTGAGGAGAGCTCGCTGACAGACGCCGCGGGCGTTCTACGTCTCTACGAGCGTTGGCTCCAAACCGGCAGCAAGCGCAGCGAGATCCGGCTACGCCAGGAAGGTATCCTCCTGGGGACGTCCGCCGACCGTATGCATTGATTGCGTCGACATGCTGGCCTCTATCCTTCGGCACATCGATCGCGTCTACGATTTGGAGCTGGACGTCGACATCCAGGATTTTCTCCTCACCTCCGACATGTGTGCGCGCCTCGGTCACAAAGACGCGCGCGCCTCGGTATTCGTGCGCGAGCACGATGCTCGCGACGAGATCGAGCTCGGAGTCTACATCGGTGAATCGGAGCTCGAAGAGCTCTCGAAGATCGACTTGACTCAGGCCATCCATCCTGAAAGCTTCGAGATCCTCGTCACTGCAATCGAAGAGGTGAGCCACTTCGCTTATCTGCTGTTCAGCGCGTCTCGCGAAAAGCCGGTCACGCAGCTCGAGCTTGAGCTCCAGGCGGAGGTCGACAAGTTCATCACCGCCACGCTTCTCCTCGCGTCGAGAAACGAGGGGCGCGTTCCTGCGAATGTCCTCGATCGCCTGTTCGGAGACTTCGTGGTACGCGATGGGCTGGATACGGGGACGAGCGATCGCTATGCGGCCGCAGCCTCTCTGGCGTCGCGCTATTGCTCCTACGTCGTCGAAGCTTCGCTGGGTCGAGAGAGCCTCCACGCCCTTCTTCCCGAGCTTCGAAGCTTCTATCGACTGACGCAGCGGGGCAAAATCGGCCGCATTCACAACGTCGTCTTCACGGCGTGACAACGCGCTGCGCTGTTATACTCTCTCCGATGAGACGGGACGAGAGGGCCACGCTGGTGGACCGGCGGGCGTTGTCGGCCGATGCCTGCCTCCTCTATTTCCGCTCGGATTTTCTCGCTTCGAACATGCTCCCCGGCCAGTTCACCATGGTGCGGCTTCCGCAAGCAGAGGGTTTGCTGCTGAGACGCCCGTACTCGTTTTGTGATGCCGAGCCGGGCGGGCCGGACAGGCCGGACGGGGGACGCTTCAGCTTGCTCGTCAAAGAGGTCGGACGTGGCACGCGAGCGCTCGCGCGTTTGGCGGAGGGCGAGCAAGTCGACTGCCTCGGGCCTCTGGGCTCGACGTTCGCGATGCCCGCCCGCAATCGCCGTCCCGTCATCGTGGCGGGTGGCGTCGGGATCGCGCCCTTCGTCGGGTTTTGCCGTGCGTTGCGCGCGGCGGATCGCAAGGCCACCGTTCTCCTCGGAGGGCGTAGCGCGCACGATCTCTACCTGAGAGAGGAGTTCGACGCGCTCGGAATGGACGTCGTCTGTACCACCGAGGATGGAAGCTTTGGCGAGAAAGGTCGGGTGACGGCTCTTCTCGACGACGCGCTCGACTCTGAGGTGCAGCTGTACTCCTGCGGTCCGACACCGATGCTCGTCAAAGTGGCGGAAGCGGCACGCGCACGGGGCGTTCCGCATCAAGTGTCGCTCGAGCGACGCATGGGCTGCGGGATGGGATGTTGTCTCGGGTGCGTCGTTTATACGAGCGAGTACGTGCGCTCCTGCACCGAGGGTCCGGTGTTCGACGCCGATACGATTCAATGGGAGCGAGACGAAAACCCCCTTTGATGATGTCATGATGTCACGATGCCGAACTTGAGTGTCACCATCGCCGGCATTCACTTTCGAACGCCCCTCATCGCCGCGAGCGGAACCTTCGGCTATGGGACGGAGTATGTCGACGTCGCCGACTACGGTGCCATCGGCGGGATCGCGGTGAAAGGTCTTTATCTTGAGCCACGCGAGGGGTGCGCCCCGCCGCGCATTTGGGAAACACCGTCCGGCATGCTGAATGCGATCGGGCTCCAGGAAGTGGGCATCAAGAGCTTCATCGCTGACAAGATGCCGCGCTTGCGCGAGCTCGACACGTCCGTTCTCGTCAACATTTGCGGCAGCAGTCTCGAAGAGTACGCGGAGCTCGCGCGGATTCTCGACGACGTCGAAGGGGTTTCCGGTATCGAGATGAATATCTCGTGCCCGAACGTTCACGAAGGCGGAATTCTTTTCGGATGCGACCCCGACATGGCTGCGCGCGTGACCGAAGCCGTCAAAAAGGAAACGAAGCTTCCCGTCATCCCGAAGCTGAGCCCGAACGTCACCGACATTACCGTCGTGGCGCGGGGCGTCGAATCTGCGGGCGCGGATGCGCTGTCGGTGATCAACACCATCCCGGCGATGGCCATCGATGTCGAAACCAAGAGGCCTCGTCTCAAGAACATCATCGGCGGACTCTCGGGACCCGCGATACGACCCATCGCCGTCCGACTCGTGTACCAAACGGCGCAAGCGGTGAAGATTCCGATCATCGGTATCGGCGGCATCGCGTCGCACGAAGATGCACTCGAGTTCATTCTCGCGGGCGCGTCCGCCGTGCAAATCGGCACGATGAGCTTTGTCGATCCATCTGTTTGGAGAAAAACGCTCGATGGACTCGAGGACTACTGTCGACGTCATGGAGTGGGCTCTCTTTCCGAGCTGACGGGAGCTGTCGAGACATGAGCCCGTGAAGCCTGAGCTCATCGTTCCCCTCGACGTCGATTCACTCGACAAGGCGCTGAAGCTTCGTGACGAGCTGGCGGACGTCGTCGACTTCTTCAAGGTGGGTAAAGAGCTGTTCACCGCCGTCGGGCCGCGGATTCTCGACGAGCTCGACGGAGCCCGAGTTTTTCTCGACCTGAAGTTCCACGACATTCCGAATACGGTCGCGGGCGCGGTCACCGCTGCCGCGCGTCGACGTGTCGACATCGTGGATGTCCACGCGTCGGGAGGGAGGGCGATGATGGAAGCCGCGGTGTCGGCGGCTAGAAGCGTGGATTCGTCGCCGCGCGTCTTCGGCGTTACCGTGTTGACGCATCTCGATGACGATGACCTCGCCGAGCTCGGGTTCAACGATCGGAGCCGGGACCAGGTCGTGCGACTTGCCAAGCTAGCGAAAGCGAGCGGCCTCGACGGCGTCGTCGCGTCGCCGCTCGAGATCGAAGCGGTGCTCGAAGCGACCTATTGCAAGCTCGACGTGCTCGTCCCAGGCGTGCGGCCGAAGTGGGCGGCCGCAAGTCACGACCAGAAGCGAGTCGCGACACCGCAAGACGTCGCGCGTCGAGGCGCGCGCTACGTCGTTGTTGGGCGTGCGATCACGCAACATGAACAGCCCCGCGGCGCCGCCAAGCGAATCCTAGAAGAGCTCGACCAGCCATGATCGACGTCGAGATCCTCACCCGGGCGGGTTGCCACTTGTGTGACGAGATGAAAAAAGCCCTGAAGCAAGCTGCGAGTGGGTTGCCCCGTATGGAGGTTCAACTAAAGGAAACCGACATCGACACCGACGAAGAGCTCACCGCGAGATACGGCAACGACATCCCGGTGTTGTTCGTGAACGGAAGCAAAGCCTTCAAACACCACGCCACTGTCCACGAGCTAGAAAAGCGCCTGCTGATGGCCCGCCACCGCTGACAGGCCTTCGCGGGTCGATGGGGGAAACCAAAAAAAACGCCCCGTGGCGGCCGCGCGCCACGGGAAGTTTTTGCCAGAGCTATCTCTTCGCGTCGATCTTAAAGTGCGCGCGCCGGTTGCGCTGGTGGCAGCTTTCAGTTTCCTCGGGACACAGCAGGAGCTCCTCGCCAAAGGATCTCATCTTGAGCCGGTTGGCGGGAATTCCCAGCGACTGAAGATACTCCATCGCAGCTTTGGCACGCCTCTCACCGAGGGCCAGGTTGTACTGATCGGAACCCTGGCTGTCGCAGTGGCCTTCGACCTGAATGACGACCTTGTTGTAGCTGAGATTGAGCCAGTCGGCGTTGTTCGACAACGCTGTACGTGCGTCCTCGCGTAGCGTGGACTTATCGAGGTCGAAGTGCACGTCGCTGAGGTTCCGCTGCAGCTCCGTGACCGTGGCACGCTGAAACAGCTCAGCTTCCGTCGGTTCCGGCGGCGGTGGCGGTGGTGGTGGCGGCGGTGGCGGCGGAGGTGGCGGTGGCTCCTCCGCAGGTGGTGGCGGTGGCGGTGGCGGCTCCTTGCCGCAACCGGCCAACCCCAAGACGAGAGTGAGAGCAAAGACGAGCAATCCCAGGGAGGCTATCCAAGATCTTTTCACGTACTCACCTCCTGCGCGGTTTTCGATCGCGCTTCTCGAACCATCGCGCAGTACCTTAGTTTGAATTGTCGAGAAGCGTTTCAACTGATTGAGCCAACGAGGCAGGACCCTCAACTGGCGCGATAGTCTAATCGCGTGAACTGCAACTTGTCAACAATAGGGGGAAAAAAGACGAGCCGTAACCCCCCCCGCGGTTCGCCGTGGTTGCGTGTTCAGGCGACCTCATCGAGAAAGTATCGGTGGACGCGGGTATCCGTCGAAAGCTCGGGATGGAAGGTACTCACCAGGATTCGTCCCTCGCGGGCGAGAACTGCTCGCCCTCGGTGTTTCGCGAGCGTGCGAACCTCGGCGCCGGTGCGAGAGATGACAGGCGCTCGAATAAAGACCATGGGCACCGGCTCGTCGCCGAGCTCCGAACACGGCTCGAAGCACTCGTGACTATCGATTTGCCTGCCGTAGCCGTTGCGCTCGACGTCGATGTCCATGAAGCCGAGAGAGCCTTGTGATGGTTTGGTCACTCTGCGCGCCAGGAGGATTGCGCCCGCGCACGTGCCATAGAGCGCACCGCCAGCTTCGTAGAAGGCGCGGAGCGGTTTGATCAGGTCTTCCTCCTGTATGAACTTGAGCATCGTCGTGCTCTCACCCCCGGGGAGGATGAGAGCACGGAGCCCTCGAGCTGGGAGGCTTTACGGATCGGATGCGTCCCCAATTTCGTGGAAAAAGAATGGCGCTCCTCCACTTCAGTTTCTCCGCTCCGCATGCCGAACACTTGAGCCGGGCAAAGCCCGCTTCTGCGACGCCACAATCTAGGTAGCGCGCGACGACGGTATCCACGAAGCGGCGCCAGTAACCATACTTTTTTTCGAAGCGCTCATCCCCAGAGAGCTTTCACATCCTTCGTAGTACAACTCGACGAGCTGATACAGGCGAGTGGCCCGGACATCGCGGGGACGGTACAGCCGAGGTGGGTCGAGAGCGGCGGAGGATGTGGCCAGGCCCATAGGGCCTGTCCATCGGCGAAGTCCATGCCAGCGCTAGCTCGCTCCTTGGTGCGAACGTCAAGCGCAAACCGGTTGAGGCGCATGAGTCTTTACGGGCGGTAGTGGGAGCGTTCAAACGGATCGTCAACAAGCGTTGACACCGGGCTGGCGCCTTTGTGGCGTAAACCGTGGTAAGTGCTGGGCGCCGGTTGCTTGGGCTCGGCGAGTTTGGTGCAAAACGCTCCAGACTCCCGCGCCGAGGGCCACGACGATCGCCATGGCGAGAACGAACGGGGGAGGGAAGGACGGTGTTTCCATTGACCCACCCATGAATCTGTGGCAGTCTTCCCTTGGTTTTTGCGGCTGATTCCACCCGGAGAACTTCGCAAGCAGCCGCGGCGGGGCATATTGGCGGTTTGTGCCCAACCACGAAGTTGAGGAAACGCTTCCGGCACAACGCACGACGTCCACTTCAACCGGAGATGCCCCTGAGATAGTTGAAGGTTAGGAGTGGCGGCTCCTAAGGCCGGGTTCGATAGAATCCGGCTGTGAAGGAAAAAGAAAGGAGCCACCACGATGTCAAATTACCAAATCATCGATGCGAAGAACAGGAAGAAGCTTCGAGAGATACTGAGCTCGAAGGGGCAAGCTCTGTTGCCGTTCTTGGATGCGATTGAGCGAACCGAGATAGCGATCGACGAAGTGATCGACGTTGCTGGCCGAGCGACGATCGAAGCGGTCTTGGATCTGTCAGCCCAAAGTGTGGCTGGGGAGAAACACCCGGGGAAGAAGGGTAGCGATGTTCGCTGGCACGGCCGGCAGGGTGGCGTAGTAAGCCTTGCGGAGCGGAAGTTGAGAGTGAGCCGGCCACGTCTGCGGCGTAAGGGAAAGGCAGAGGGAGGGGAGGTTGCGATTCCTGCCTACGAAGCGGTGAACAACTCGTCTCGGCTGAGCCAACGCATCTGGGAAATCCTGATGCTGGGTGTGTCGACGCGCAAGTACGCGTCGGTTCTTCCCGAGATGGCGGAGACGGTAGGGGTTAGCAAGAGCGAGGTGAGCCGTGAGTTCGTGGAAGCAAGCGCGGAGCAGTTGCAGGGGCTGATGGAGCATCCGCTGGACGAGCTGGAGATCGCGGTCGTGTACCTGGACGGGATTCGCTTCGGCGAGCACCACGCGCTGGCGGCAATCGGCGTAGATACAGAGGGATACAAGCATGTTCTGGGGCTTCGGGATGGAGCATCGGAGAACCAGATAGTGTGCAAGGCGCTGCTGGAGGACCTGGTCGAACGAGGCCTGAGCCCAGAGCGGTGTCGGCTGTTCGTGATCGATGGCTCCAAGGCGCTACGGGTCGCCGTCGACGCTGTGTTCGGTACCCACAACAAGGTCCAGCGTTGCAGGAAGCACAAGGAGCGCAATGTGCTCGGTTATCTGCCGCAGGAGCTGAAGCCGCAAGTGCAAGCGAGCCTGCGTTCGGCCTGGCAGCTCCCAGCAAAGAAGGGCAAAGAGCGGTTGGAGCAACAGGCGAAGTGGCTCGAGGACGACTACCCCTCGGCGGCGGAGAGCATCCGGGAGGGGCTTGACGAGATGTTCACCATCAACGAGCTCGACCTCCCCGCATCTCTGAAACGCTGCCTTGGATCGACGAACATCATCGAGTCGTGCTTCAGCGGTGCGCGAGGTCGTACCCGTCGCGTCACCCGCTGGCGCAATGGCAAGATGGTTCTGAGATGGGCCGCTTCGGCTCTGCTCGCCACGGAGAAAAATTTCCGTCGTATCATTGGATACCAATCGCTACCGATCCTCGAAGCGAAGTTAGCGGAGGTCACTGAGAATCAAGCGCTCGACAAGCACGCCAAAGTCGGGTAAACCATGTGTCAGGAGCCGCCACCACCTCGAACCTTCAACTATGGTGGGGGCACCTCCCTTCAACCGGGCAGTCTATGGCACGCGTTTACATATCTTCGACGTTCGAAGATCTTGGGAGGGAGCGTGCCGCCGCCGCCATGGCCCTAAGGCGTCTCGACTGTCACCCAATCGCCATGGAAGACTACGTGGCTTCCGACACTCGGCCGCTTGAGAAGTGCCTGGATGATGTTCGGAACTGCCAAATCTATCTCGGCATCGTCGCGCGGCGTTACGGATATCGTCCACCGGATCACGACAAGAGCGTCACCGAGCTCGAGTATGAGGAGGCGCTGAAGGCTGGTCTCCCCTGTCTCATTTTCCTCCTAGCCGACGACGCGGCTTGGCCGAGCGAGTGGATCGATACGGGTAAGGACAAAGCTTCTGTCGAGGCGTTCCGGCGCCGGCTGCGTAGGAGACACACCACGAGCTACTTCAGCGAGACCCCGAAGCTGGAGACGTTGGTCACCACCGCTGTCGCCCTACTACAGAATACCGTTCGCCCGCCGCGGATCGTGATCCCTCCGCTGCTTCCGTACCTAAGTAGTCTTTTTCATAAGTACAGTGACGTATATTTAAGTTGCTGAAAGAGCGCCTCTCTGGCATGATTCTGCCCATTGGAGCAGATAAATGCCTAGAGAATCGCCGTTTGACATTGAGTTGACCGTCGACGAGCACGATATCCTTGAAGAAACAGCCAGAGCATATACGTCACCGTATATCGATGTTGTTCGTGCAAAGATCATTCTGTATGCCGCCGAAGGCCTGACGAACAAGGAGATTGGAGAGCGCCTCGACACTCCGCGACAGATCGTGAGCAAGTGGCGGAAGCGTTTTTTCGACCAACGCCTGGCAGGGCTGCAAGAGCAGCCCCGCCGGGGGCGGCCCGGCCAGTTTTCCCCCCTCCGTCGTCGTCGCCGTAAAGGCTCTCGCGTGTGAGTTGCCGCACCAAACTGGACTGCCGCTCTCACGACTCAGCACCGCGGACCTCCGTCGAGCCGCGATCGACCGTGGGATCGTGGCGAACATCGGACAGACGACCATCTGGCGTTGGTTGAGTGAGGACGCCATTAAGCCCTGGACCCATCGTAGCTGGGTGTTCCCGCGCGACCCGGACTTCGAAGCCAAAGCAGCTCCCATTCTCGACCTCTACCAAGGACGTTGGCGTCGTAAGCCCTTCTCTGGAAACGAGTTCGTCATCAGCGCCGATGAGAAACCCCGTATCCAGTGCCGGCTTCGCACATACCCGACGACTTCGACGGCTCCAGGGCGGCCGATGCGCATCGAGCATGAGTACTCTCGTGAAGGCACGGTGAACTACCTTGCCGCATGGGATGTTCACCGCGCGAAAGTCTTCGGTCATTGCGAACCGAAGAGCACGATCGTCTCCTTCGAGCGCTTCGTCGGGCAAGTCATGCGTCGCAAGCCCTATCGCACCGCGAAGCGAGTCTTCTGGATCGTCGATAACGCTTCCATTCATCGCGGCAAAGCTTCTGTCGAGCGCTTCCGGCAACAGTGGCCTAATTCCGTACTCGTTCATACCCCAACCCATGCCAGCTGGCTCAATCAAGTCGAGATCTTCTTCTCTATCGTTCAAAGAAAGGTCCTCACCCCGAACGACTTCTTGGCACCCGACGACATCCCTTTCCATCTTTCCAAGTTCGAACGCTACTACGAGGACATCGCTCGACCCTTTCAATGGAAATTCACCCGCAAAGACCTCAAACAGCTGATGAAACGCCTTGCCGTATACGAACCTCGTCTTGCTTCCGCCGCTTGACCGTTGAAAAATACGTCACCGAACTTTCGGGATAGCGTACTAAGCGACCGCAGCACGCAACATTTTGAGCTGCGGCAAGCCCTGACCCGGCATCAACATACCAAACTGCGGCGTCCCATGGTCGTCTTCGTGCACGGTGACGAGCGGCAAGCTCATAGTGCGTTCATTCAGAGACTTCAAGAGGTGATTCTTCCCGAGCTGTTGCGACTCGATCCAAAGACGCACAAGATTGATCGGTTGCTCGTCCGATGGAGTGAGCCGTTAGCCAACCTGCAACAGCGCAAGGACCGCCTGCAGCTGCGTTTGACTGAAGCGCTCAAGCATCTTCGCTCCGGCGCGTCCACGGATTATCGTCCCTGGTCTAGTCGTGAACTCGCAGTGCAACTCGCGAGACATCAGTGCCCCGTGATGGTCTGGTCTTCCGTTCTTAGTAGCGACTGGCAGTTCAACGATCCGAGGCTCATCGAAGAATGGCTCTCCGCTTGGTCCGCCTGGCCCGATCTCCCCCATGGCCAGCTGTTGATGATCGTTCTGAGCATCCTTTACAGGGACGTTTCGCAATTCGGCCTTTTGAGACGTTGGAAGGTCCGCAAACGAAATGAGGCTATCGAATCGTTCTTAACGAAGCTTGGCTTCTCGAAGCTCTCCGGAATTTCGGGCGTCACCCTGGAGCGTCTTGAGGGGGTGAGCGAGACGGACGTGCTTCTCTGGATCGACGACCAGCTTGCCGAGTTCGCTCGTGAGACGAGGGCCGTGGACTCCGCGCCCCGCGTCATCGCCGAGAAACTCACACCCTCGGTGCGTGAGTTCTTCGCCAGCTCGAAAGAGCTGAGCGAATCAGGAGGTGTCCCCATGGAAACCCTCGCGATCGCTTTGCGGCGCCAGCTCGCGGAATGCCTAGTCCCCTGGATCTTTGATTACTATACAAAGTTAGGCTTTTCGCCAGCCCATAATATTCATAAGATTCATGCACTTAGAAGTGTTTCGGCAAGCTCTGCTTTATCTAGTTTGTTCTGATACAGGGGACTAGCCGAAGGAAGGCAGTGAACGATGGCAGCCTGGTATCGCGGCGCGGGAGTACGGGAGGCGGCGGAGGCTCGCATGGAGCTGCCAGAATCGTTACTCGAGCACCACAACGACCCGGTCGGATATATCGCGGATCCCGGCCTCATCGATGCCGTCAACGTTGCGCTTCATTTGGGGCAGCCGCTCCTCGTGACCGGGCAGCCCGGCACGGGTAAGACGCAACTTGCATACAGTATTGCTTGGGAGCTCGGATTGGAGCCGCTACTCAAATTCGAGACCAAATCGACAAGCGTCGCGCGGGATCTCTTCTATACCTACGATGCGCTTGGCAGGTTCCACGCTGCGCAGGCGGGAAACGGTTCCGACGATGTGCTCGACTACTTGCGATTCAATGCGCTTGGGCTGGCCATCATCAGGGCCAACGAGGCCCAAGACGTGCGACACGTGGTAAAAGACTCGGCCAAGCTCGGCAAGCCGTGCCGGTCCGTCGTCCTCATCGATTAAATCGACAAGGCACCGCGCGATTTTCCCAACGACGTTCTCAATGAACTGGAAGGCATGTACTTCAAGATTCCCGAGCTCGGAAACGTCAGCGTGACAGCACGCCGAAAGTTGCGCCCGGTGCTCGTACTCACGAGCAATACCGAGAGAGATCTAGCGGAGGCTTTTCTCAGACGCTGCGTTTTCTATCACATCCCGTTTCCGGACGACAAACGTCTAAGGCAGATTGTCCACTCCCGACTGGCCGAGGCGATCGCCGGCGATTCGGGGGTCCTCGAGGCTGCCACGGAGATCTTTCAACGGTTGCGCGACCCGTCGGCGGGACTTTCGAAACAGCCCTCGACTGGGGAGTTTCTAGCATGGCTGCGCATTATCAAGCCTGGATCTGACGGGCGGCCTCTGGAGCTGGCTGATGCGACCATGATCGAGCCGACGCTCTGCTCGCTTATCAAGACAGTCGATGACCGCCCGAAGGCGCGGGAGCTGCTGCTGGAATGGCTGGAGAGCAAACGAGAGTAAGAGAGTCGCCCGACGGCGACCGTCTTTTCGAGTTTTTGGACCAGCTCCGCCTGGCCGGCTTTCGCATCGGAATCCGGGACTACATCACGGCTCACAGGGTGGCTGCGGCGTGCGAGGGGAAATCGGGTCAGACCGATCCGACCCGCCTTCGAAATTGGCTGGCGGCCGTGCTCTGCACCAACGCGGAGCAGCAAGACGAATTTCGTCGGCGTTTTCGCGATTGGTGGAATTCGCTCGGCCCGCCCGAGCCGTGCGCACCGCCTCCCGAACCATGGCGCGATACCGAGAGCGAGGCCATCGTCCGGAGGTCGAATCGCTCGAAGCGAACGGCTATCCAGAGCGTGATCCTTGGCGCGCTCGTCCTCGCTGTCTGGATCGTGTATCCGTCGAAAGACCCTGCCCGCGAGGACGCGCCACCAATAGCCGACGAGACCGTAGCGGGCAGGCCAGCGATAGCCGAACGAGCGGCGACTCCGGATTCCCGGATCTCCGTGCTGGTGGTCGACTCCGACGGAAACCCTATACGTGCGGCTACCGTGTTCGTTGCAGCCGTCGGCAGCCCCGAAAATGAGTGGGTGTCGCAAGAGACATCGAACTCTGGCGAGGTCATCCTGCCTCTCGAGCCGACGCGGGGCACGAGCGCGCTTCACGTTAGCCATGTCGACTACTGGCCGCCGAATCCCTACGTGGTTTCCGAGGGCCCGGGTCGACTATCTCTCGACGTTGTACTGACCCGACGAGGCAACACTTGGACCCGATGGCTTGTTCGATATCAAACGAAACTCCAACTCGTCATGATGACGTTACCGCTCCTTCTCGCCGGCTGTTGGTGGAGGTGGAAGCACGCGCGGCGCGCGCTGATCCTCGAACGGCGCACCGTTCGAGGCAACCGGGAACGGGCAGACGTGGGTTTGCCGGAGCCTCCGCACCGCCTATACGAAGGTGGTGCGTTTCTCGAGGCCCGGACCGAAGCGCGGCGCTATCGCGGTACCGGTTTTGGCGACCTTGATATTGAAGCGACCGTCGAGCAGACAGTAAGTCACGTGGGCTGGTACTCACCTGCTTACCGCTCTCGCCTCGGTCTTCCGGCCTACTTGGCGCTCGTGGATCGCGCCGGGTTTCGGGACCAACAGGCTCGGCTAGTCGACGAGTTTCTCGACCGCCTCGTCGAAGGAGGTGTACCCGTCGTTCGTTGTTCCTTCGACCGCGACCCGCGGCTGGTTGCCGTTTCGTCACGAACGGACACCAAGCAAGTAAGCCTGCGTCGGCTGGCTTCCGCTAACGCCGATCACACTCTGTTGATGTTCAGCGACGGCGCGGGGCTTTCGGACCCGGTTACCGGGCGCCTCGCGAGCTGGACCGAGCTCTTCGCGTTTTGGAACGAGCGCGCCTTAATGACACCGACTCCGGCGGTTCATTGGGGATGGCGAGAGGTCGACTTGTCGCGGGCCGGCTTCGGTGTTCAGCCGTTTTCACCGCAATGCTTACAGCTATTCTTGCGGTCGCTGCAATTGTCAGACGGCGCGTATCCAACGCGAGCGCAGTGGCGGCCACCGTTTCCCGAGATCTTCGCCGAGCGTCCGGCGCGCTGGCTCGACCGGAACGAACTTCGACCGGATGAGCTGGAAGAGCTTTGCCGTCAGCTGCGCGCGTACCTGGGCGAGGACGGTTATCGCTGGCTCAGCTCGCTCGCGGTCTACCCGGCGCTCGAGTGGTACCTGACGCTCTCGTTGGGGCTAAGTTTGCGCCGGGTCGATGGCTCGCCAGCGCTGGATGAGGAAAGGCTCCTCAGACTCACGCGGCTGCCCTGGCTGCGCCAGGGCTTCATGCCCGACTGGCTCCGTCTTCGGCGCATCTCGGGGCTTGACCGAGACGACGAGGAGACGGTACGTGTCTTTCTCAGGAAACTACTGAGCGCGCAAGTTGAACCCGAGGGAAGCCGGTTCCGCCTTGAATTGGCGCGACCACCCGACGTCAAGAAGCGACGGAGCTGGAAACGCTTCTTTGTCGACTTGCTGCGCGCGGAACCCGCGGATAGTCCGCTCTTGGACTATGTCTTCGTCACTTTTCTACTGGAGAAAAAGCCCCAAAAGCTCCATTTGCTGGCGCCCCGGAGCTGGCATCGCTGGGTGTATGAACGGGGCCTGCGCACTCTAGTCCCATGGAACAGAAAAAGCTAGACAACACCGGCCCTTCTGTGATCTGCTAAATGCATGAAACACAAGGGCCGGCGAAAAGCCGAATTGAAGCTGTCGTCTCAAGAAAGCGAAGCGCTGACGCGACTGGCGCGACGCAGCCGTAGTTCGCCGCACCAAGCCTTCCGAGCGAAGATCGTGCTGGATTGCGCGGCGGGTCTGACGAATATGGAAGTTGCTAGGAAGATGCACACCATGAGGAGCACGGTGGGCAAGTGGCGAAGACGCTTTGTAGAACAACGAATGGAAGGGTTGTACGACGAACCTCGGCCGAGAGCGGCTCGCAAAATCGGCGATGACCAGATCGAGGAAGTCGTGACCAAGACGCTGGAGACGACTCCAAAGGGGAGAACCCATTGGAGTACGCGCTCGATGGCCAAGCATCTTGGGCTGAGTCATTCGACGATTGGACGTATTTGGCGAACGTTCGGGCTTCAACCGCACCGCTCGGAATCGTTTCGTCTCTCGCAAGACCCACAACTGGTCGAAAAAGTACGCGACGTTGTTGGCCTGTATATGAACCCACCGGATAACGCGGTCGTCCTGTGCGTCGACGAGAAATCGCAGATTCAAGCGCTCGAGCGTGCTCAACCTGTCCTGCCCATGAGCTTGGGCCAGCCCGAGCGACAAACCCACGACTACATTCGGCATGGAACGACTGACCTGTTTGCCGCACTCGACGCCGCAACAGGTGAAGTCTTCGGAAAGTGCTACGCGCGACATCGAGCGCTAGAGTTCAAGAAGTTCCTCGCTGAGATCGAAGCAGCCGTTCCCAGCGAGTTGGACATCCACGTCGTGCTCGACAATCTCGCCACGCACAAGACACCGGCGATCAAACGCTGGCTTTCCAAGCGACCTCGGTTCCACTTTCACTTCACACCGACACACGCCTCTTGGCTCAACTTCGCTGAGCGCTTCTTTGGCTTGCTCACCGAACACGCCTTGCGACGAGGCTCGCACACGAGCGTGCCTCAGCTCCGCGTTGCGATACAAGACTATCTCGATGCTCACAACGAGAACCCAAAGCCGTTCAAGTGGACGAAATCCGCCGACCAAATCCTCGAAACCATCGCTCGGTTCGCCCAGCGAACGCTCGATACACATGGCAAATCGAATTTGGACAGTAATTAAAGATCCAGGGGACTAGGAGTAAGGACCGCGCCGGTGTTGGCTCTTGCCGCAGGAATCTCTCTCTATGGTCCGTTCGTTGGATCGACGCTTGAATTCGGCAACAACCTCGTGAGCGCCGAAGCTGCCTCGCGGACGAGTCTGCGGTTGCCCGGATCCGTCGAAGTGCCCCAGCTCGTTGGCTTGCCGGCTGACGCCGCACTAGAGGCCCTCCAGAACGCTGGTTTGGAGGCTCAGTCGCAAACTCAACCATCGGATCGTCCCGCCAATGAGGTCCTCACGCAGGATCCGATCCCAGGCACGATGGTCGCGCCGGGAACCGCCGTGGCTCTCGTGCTAGTCCCCTGGATCTTTGATTACTACACAAAGTTAGGCTTTTCGCCAGCCCATAAGATTCATAAGATTCATGCACTTAGAATGGTTTCGGCAAGCTCTGCTTTATCTAGTTTGTTCTGATACAGGGGACTAGCCGCCGCGACCCCACCTCCCCTCGCAACCCCCAATCGACGGCCTTCGGTGTCGCTTGCTGCTTTTCCGGCAGAGACAGAAGCCGGACGAGACTCCACCCTTACTGCTACCGCTCGTGATCCCGACGGAGACGAAGTTACGTATACGTGGCGTGCGGCTGACGGCCGCATCACGGGGAGCGGTCCAAGCGTGACGTGGACTGCACCGGGGAGCGTAGGAGCCGACGCTTCGGTAGCGGTGACGGTGACGGTCGACGACGGCAGGGGGGGTCCAGTTCCGAGACCACGAACATACAGGTCCAGGCCCCGACAGGAATCGTTACCGGTGTCGTGTTGACCCAATCGGGTGTCGCGCTCTCAGGGATCACGGTGACAATCGCGCGCCCAGACGCGGGTGTGTCACAAACTGTCGTTACGGACGCAAACGGTCGTTTTCAAGTTCCTCGGCTTCCGCTGGGTGCGTACAACGTGGTGGTGGAGATTCCCGGATTTCAAAAATACAGTAGCACCGTAGATGCAGCGGTCGATTCCGTCCCGACGAACGTCGTACTTCAGCCCGGTCCGGCTAACGGCCCGAGCCGGGATCCGACCGCAGCGGAGCTCTTCCGGGCGTCTTCCGTCAGCGAGCTCCAGCAAAACTTATCCGATATCTACCACGATTACGACAGCTCAGAACTTTCTGAAGACGCCCGCGCGACGCTAGCGCGGAACGCCGAGTGGCTCAAGCTCCCCTACAATACGGCGGTCATTCTGGTTGAAGGTCATGCGGACTCGCGCGGGACAAATGAATACAACTTAGTGCTCGGCGAGAGAGTGGCCCGAGCCGCGATGGAATATCTGCAGGCGCTCGGTGTTCCCGCGAGTCGACTCAAGTATGTCTCTTACGGGGAGGAGTTTCCGCAGTGCACCGAGGAGAACGAGAGCTGTTGGCAGCGCAACCGCCGCGTTCATTTCAGAATCGATGCCAAGTAGCAACGCGCTTCGGCGCGCTTTCAACGAAACGCTTCCGTCCGATCGCGATTCTCCATCGCTCCGACTGGCCCCGCCGAATTCAATACAACATTCTGAATCGGATGGTGTGCGGCAGTTGCTTCATCTCGTCGATGACGTGGGGCGGATACTTCTTGCTGAAGTTGGTGATGACGTATCCAATCCGCTTGTCGGTCTTCAAGTACTGGCCGACTATATTGATTTTGTGCCTGCTCACGGAGCTCGTGAGCGGCCGCCACGAGCGGCTAGGCGATGCGGTGTTGGCAGCGCAGACGGCTTACGCTCACACGGGTGCCCTTCCTGAGCTTCTGAACAACTATCATTTGCTGGGCGATCCGGCGCTTACTCAACCACACGCTAGTCCCCTGGAACAGAGGTTCGTAGCCTAAAGCTCGACGCCATTTTGTGGGCTGGCGAGGCGTGACGACGAAGTCATATTGGAATATTTCGAGGAGGAACAACGAAGCCAGCGCGCAAAAAGGGCCCGAGATTTAGGCTACGAACCTCTGTTCCAGGGGACTAGTGGGTTGGTACGAGGAGCTCGAGCTCTTCGTGCCAGTTGAGCACGACGTGAATGGTGTCGAACTGGGTTTGCCAGTCCTCGCGCTTTGCAGCCAACACTTTTCGTCCACTAGCGGTGATGCGGTAGTAGCGGTGGCGCTGGCCGGCGCGCTCTACCCAGCGGCCGCGGACCAGCTGGAGAGAAAAGACGCCGAGCTCGCACAGCCACAACGGGATACGGATCGTCCATCGTTGCGAAGCGTCTAATGCCGGGGAATGACGCTTCTACCGCGTAGGGGTCAATAAACTCGAACGCGCTCCCGCACAGCGGTATCCGGGGCGAGTTCTTGGAGGTCAGATCTGTTGAATAAAATGTCGCTGTCCAGTATGTACGCCAGTTCTCGAGAGGAGACGCGATGGACTGGACGACAATGCTTGCGTACATCACGGGATTGGTTGATCAGGAGTTGCCCCTGCGGAATGAGTACCTCGTTGCCGAGAATCGGGTAGTTCGAAATCAGCCCCAGGGCCGTTTGCGCCTGACCGACGGCGAGCGGCGAACTCTGGCTGAGTCGGAAAACAGCTCGGCAGGCGAGCGCTCGAAGAGGTAGCAAGCATCGTGAGGCCTGAGACGATCCTCGGATGGCACCGCAAGCTTGTCGCGAGGAAGTTCGATGGTTCCAAGAATCGACGCGTATCCAGGCGACCACGCGTCGACGAAGAAATCAGGAGCTGGTTGTACGCATCGCAACGGAAAATCGCTCGTGGGGCTACGATCGGATTGCGGAGCGATGGGAAACCTCGAGTATCCAGTGAGCGACAAGACCGTCGGCAACGTCTTGAAACGGCATGGCATCGCGCCCGCGCCGGAGCGCCGAAAGACCACGACGTGGTTAGGAGTTCGTCCGCTCGCACATGGACGTACTTGCGGCGACGGATTTCTTCACCGCGGAAGTGTGGACCAAGACCGGGCTCGTCACGTACTACGTGTTGTTCTTCACACATCTTGCAACGCGGCGGTTATATATCACGGGTATCACGCCGTATCCCGACGGGCAGTGGATGACCCAGGTGGCTCGGAATGTGACCATGGCGGATGTCGGGTTCTCTCCTCGAGCCGTTAGATCCACAACCGGGACTCCAAGTTCTGCGAGGCGTTTCAGCTGACCGTCGAAACCGTGCGTATCAGGACCGTCAAACTGCCCGCGAGCCCGAATCTGAATTCATTCGCGGAGCGCTGGGCGAGATCGGCGAAGGACGAGTGCCTGTCGAAGCTCATCCTCTTCGGGGAGAGGTCGCTTCGGCTCGCGCTGAAACACTATGTCGCGCATTTCCACGAAGAAAAGGAATCACCAAGGCAAGGGCAATCTATTGTTGTTCCCGGCCGTCGAAAGGATGCGTCGGGTCGAAGGCCTGGTTCGTTGTCGGGAACGGCTCGGCGGACTGCTCCGATACTACCATCGGGAAGCTGCATGAGTTTTTTGACCATACGGGATCGCGCGCGCGCCGGGACGGCAGCGATTCGAATTCTTTACAGACCCCGCCCGAGCTTTACAGGCGGGCGGACCAAAGAATTGGATGATGGATAACCAATTGTCCAGTTTCTTGGAACAGTCAAGCGAGATTTTCAAGGAAGTATCGGTGGACGCGAGTATCGGTCGAAAGCTCGGGATGGAACGTACTCACCAGGATTCGTCCTTCGCGGACGAGAACCGCTTGGCCTCGGTGTTTCGCGATCGTGCTAACCTCGGCGCCGGTGCGAGAGATGATCGGCGCTCGAATAAAGACCATGGGCACCGGCTCGCCGCCGAGCTCCGGGCACGGCTCGAAGCTCTCGTGACTGTCGATTTGCCTGCCATAGCCGTTGCGCTCGACGTCGATGTCCATGAAGCCGAGAGAGCCTTGTGATGGTTTGGTCACTCTGCGCGCCAGGAGGATTGCGCCCGCGCACGTGCCATAGAGCGCACCGCCAGCTTCGTAGAAGGCGCGGAGCGGTTCGATCAGGTCTTCCTCCTGTATGAACTTGAGCATCGTCGTGCTCTCACCCCCGGGGAGGATGAGAGCACGGATGCCCTCGAGCTGCGACGCTTTGCGGATCTGCGTCGACGGACAGTCCAGCCGTTCCAGCATACGCTGGTGCTCCGCATAGTCTCCCTGCAGAGCAAGCACACCAACGCCGTCGTGCCGATGGCTGATGGCTGATGGCTGATGGCTCATCGCACTACCAACCACGGGTCGAAAGAAGATCCTTCTCATCCATCGTCGCGATGTCGAGGCCGGGCATCGGTTCCCCGAGACCTCGCGAGACCTCCACCAGGACCTTGGGATCTTCGTAATGTGTGACGGCCTTCACGATCGCGGCGGCGCGGGTTGCGGGGTCCTCGGACTTGAAGATTCCCGAGCCGACGAAGACCGTCTCCGCGCCGAGTTGCATGCAAAGCGCGGCGTCGGCCGGCGTCGCCACCCCGCCTGCGGCGAAGTTGGGAACCGGAAGCTTGCGGTCTCGAGCCACCATCCGCACGAGCTCGTACGGAGCACCGAGGTTTTTGGCCTCGGCCATGAGCTCCTCGGTGGCCATGACACTCAGGCGGCGCATGTGACCGTTCACAGCGCGCAAGTGGCGCACGGCTTCCACGATGTTGCCCGAGCCCGCCTCGCCTTTGGTTCGGATCAGCGCGGCGCCTTCGCCGATGCGCCGGAGCGCTTCGCCGAGGTTGCGGCATCCGCACACGAACGGTACGTCGAACGCGAGCTTGTCGACGTGGTGCTCCTCATCGGCCGGCGTCAACACCTCGCTTTCGTCGATGAAATCCACGCCCATCGCCTGGAGAAGCTGAGCTTCGACGAAGTGGCCGATGCGCACTTTGGCCATGACGGGAATGCTCACCGTGCGCATGATCTCGTCGATCACGTCGATCGCGGACATCCGCGCCACACCGCCATGCTTGCGAATGTCAGAGGGTACCCGCTCGAGAGCCATGACGGACACCGCGCCTGCGTCTTCTGCGATCTTGGCCTGCTCTGCATTGGTCACGTCCATGATGGCGCCGCCTTTGAGCATGTCGGCGAGGCCGGTCTTGAGTTTCAGTTGTGTTTCGGTCATCGATTGCCTCCCATATAGAAATTGCGAACCCTGAAATCGAGATTCAAATGTGGAGCGCGGGCTCCTGCTCGCGAACTCCCGGACCCTTCTTGTCGCTTCCGCCCGCTCGCCCGAACCTGCGCTCGAGAACGTTGCCGAGCCTCTTCACACCCTCTTCGATCCTCTCGACCGGGACTCGTGAAATCGACAGGCGGAGGAAGCGTTCACCTTCGCCCCGAGCAAAAAAATGTGCGCCCGGCGTGAACACCACCCCGTCGGTGGCGGCGTCCGCGAGCACGGCGTCAGCGGACTCCGACTCGGGCAACGTGATCCAAAACGCGAACCCGCCTTCAGGCTGGGTCCAGGTGACGCCTTCGGGGAAATGTCGCTCGAGCGCGGCGACGAGAGTTCGACTTTTGTCTAGATAGATCCCGGCGAGGCGCTCGAGGTGTGCATCGTAATGGCCGCGTCTACAGAAAATGAGGACCGCCGCCTGCAACAACAGGCTCGTATGGTAGTCGGAGATGAGTTTGGCGCGAGAGAGCGCGGCGACGACGTCGGGCGGCGCAACGATCCACCCGAGCCGGAGCCCGGGGAAAAGCCCCTTCGAGAACGTTCCGATGTGGATGACACAATCTTGGTCATCGAGCGCTTTCAACGGAGGCAACGCGACGCCGTCGAAGCGGAGCTCGGAATCGAAGTCGTCTTCCACGATGGGCACGCCGTGACGGTTGGCGATGCCGACGAGCCGCTCGCGCGACGCGAGGTCCATGGTGATCCCGGTTGGGTTGTGGAACGTCGGCATGGTGAACAGAAACTTCGGTCGCGAACTCGCCAGAGACGCCTCGAGGATATCGAGATCCATGCCGCGCGGCGTCATCGGGATTTCCTCGATCTCGGCTCGGTATTGCGCGAGCAAAGGTAGGACGATCGTATAGGTCGGGCTCTCGAGCACGACCGGATCGCCGGGATCGAGCAACGTGCGGCAGATCAAGTCGAGCGCTTGCTGCGAGCCGTTGACGACGAGAACGTTGTCGGGGGTCGTTTCCACGCCCCGGCGTGCGAGGCGCTCGGCGATGTAGCTCCGGAGCGGCGGGTACCCTGCCGCGGGTCCGTATTGGAGAAGCTTCTTGCCTTCTTTCACGAGGACCTCGTCGAGGACGACGCGAAACGGCTCGACGGGAAAGAGCTCTTCGTCAGGAACGAGGGACGCAAAGTCGATCAGGTCCGGATGGCGAGCTTCCTCCGCGGGCGAGCGCACCCACTCGCGGGCTGCCTGGGTCGCTCGCGAAAACGACCAGCGCATGGTCGACGCGGCCTTCGGACCACGCTCGGCGACGAACGTGCCCTGGCCGACGTGCGAATGGACGCGGTCCTTCTTTGAAAGAGCTTCGTAGGCGCTCGTGACCGTGTTGCGGTTGATGCCGAGCTTCGTGGCGAGCTCACGGCTCGCGGGGAGCTTTGCCCCGGGAGTCAGCCGGCCATCGTCGATGAGCGCCGCGATATGCGCCTCGAGCTGCTGATAGAGCGGCCGATCGAGGTCGCGGTCCAGCTCGACGTCGTCCCATAATTGGACCATGCCAATTGTGTATCAATTTCACGGTTCTAAGTCAAACGTCAACAGACGATGACCAAATAATTTGAATGGGTGCAGTCCAATAGTGGATTGGACTAGTAGGGCCTGACCAGACCCCTGCCCCCTGCCCCCTGCCCTTGCCCTTGTCTGCCCAACGCTCAACATTGGCGCTCAACCGAGGCGTATTCGCATCAGGAGTGGGGAGGTTGAGTCGATTGAGTTTTTCGGGAGCGGGGACGGGCAGGGGCAGGGGAGCTGGGAGCTGGGAGGAACGCCTTAATCGTTGACCGCGCCGTGCTCGAACACTTTCGCCTCGATGAACAGATCAAGGAGCTCGCGGTCCACCTTGCCCGCGAACTCGGCGTTCAGGATATCCAGGGCGCCCGCGGTGGAGACCGCGGGCTTGTAGGGACGATCGCTTGCCGTGAGAGCGTCGTAGATGTCGGAGATTGTCATCATCCGCGTCTGAGGCGGGATATCGGCGGCTCCTCGTCCTTTTGGGTACCCGCTGCCGTCCAGCTTCTCGTGATGGCTCCGCGCGAGGTCCGGGATCGACTGCAGATCCCGGGTCCACGGGATCGTCGACAGAAAATCGAACGTGTGGACGACGTGCAATTCGATCTGCTCGCGCTCGGGTCCGGTAAGGGTTCCTCTGGCGACGGTCAACGCGGTGAGCTCGTCATCGTTGAGGTAGGGGAGCTCGGTTCCGTCGATATCCTCGTAGCTGAGCTGGCTGACCTCCATCAGCCTGTCGAACTCCGCGGAGTGGGTGATCGTCGGTATGTTGGCCGCTTCGACGGCATCGCGGGCCTCGTCGATCGAGTCGAGTCGGCGCGCGAGCTCCTCTTTCATCTGCTCGATCTCCTCGGGCGACGCTTCGTTTTGCATCAAGCGGTCGAGCATTCTCCGAACGTATTGCGCTTCGAGGGTGCGACGGATGGTCTTGAAGCGCTGGCGCACGGTGGAGAGCTCTCCATGGTAGAGCTTCGTTGCTTTGATGAGAACCTTCTCCGTCACTCCCACTTTTCCGAAGTCGTGGAGGAGCGCGGCGTAGTTCAGCTCGCGGATCTCGTCATCGGTCAATCGAAAACTGCCGTAGGTTCCGCGTTCGGCGCGATTGGTCACTTCCGCGAGCGCGGTGGTCATCGACGCGACCCGCTTGGAGTGGCCCTGGGTGGTGGGGTCACGACTCTCGATGGCTTGTACCGCGGCGTTGACGAACTGCCGGAACAGGTTCTCACGTTCGACGTAGAGGTTGTTGTTGTCGACGCACACGGCCGCCTGACTCGCGAGCGAGCGTACGAGCCGCTCGTCGTCTTGGTCGAAGGACAACACGCCGCGCTCGAAGCTCTCGGTTGTGTCGAGCACCGATTCGCGGTTGTTCTTCTTGTTGATGAGCTGCAACACCCCGATGGTCTCGCCTTCGGCGTTTTCCATGGGTACGACGAGCATGGACCGCGCGCGATAGCCCGTCGCTTCGTCGAAGCTTCTGTTGATGACGAACGGCTTGTCCTTGGGAGGGTCGTAAGCGTCCGCGAGATTCAACGTCTCTCCGGTTTGAGCCACGTAGCCGGCGATGCTGTCGGGGCTGATGGGAAGCACATCCTCTTCGAAGTGGAGCTCGCGCGAATCGTTCTGAGCGAGTCGAAACTTCAACCACTGAGCCGTTGCTCGAGCTTCGGTGCCATCGCGATGGACGATGGGCTGGTCGATGTCGGAGACGAGAAAGAGACTGCCGGCGTCGGCGTTCGTGATCGCGCGCGCCTTGGTGAGGATGAGCTCGAGCAGGCGATTGTGATTGCGCTCGGCCGAAAGCGCGATGCCGATGGCGTTGAGCTCCTCGAGTCGAAGCTGGCTATCGACGTAGCGGGTCGCGTTGCGGAGCGTCCGCAAGAGCTCGGCTTCGGTCGGGCTCGCCGAGACGACGTCGAACAGGAGATCATCGTCGGTCTCGGTATCAAGCGTCGTCGCGACAACGGTGCCGCCGTTGGTGACGAACGCTTCCACCGCCGTGCGCTCCGCTCGAAGCCGCTCGGCGTCGGTTAGCAAGACGCCCGGCTCCGACGGAAGCGGGCCCGACCCGTCGACAGTCGAGATCTTGAAACGGTTGAAGATTTCAGGGTAGCGGTCCGCGGAAAGCGAGCCCCCCGCAGCCGTCCACACGAAAACCGGACACATCAGATGCACCAAGCCCTTTCGGCGCCAGAATGTCGGGGGAGCGAAAGTATGCTAGCGGCGTCCGGTGTCCGGGTCAAGTGAGCGCGACCGGCGTTTTCTCACGAGGAAGATCCCTAGAAAAATCGTGGCTGCCCCGATGAGTTGAAGCGTTCCGATAGGTTCGCCGATCCATAGATGGGCGATCGCGAGTGCGGCCACCGGCATGAGGTTCGAGTAGATCGCCGTTTGCGTGGGGCCGATGCGCGACACCGCAAAATACCAGCAGCAGTACGCAACCACGAGCGCGAACACGAACGAGTACACCGTCGCCCACCACGCTGCCGCCGGGACCGCGCTCGGGTCGAGCGAAAGAAGCGCCGGTAGACCGAAGGGCAAGAACACCAATGTGCCCAACGTCATCGTGTAGGCGTTCGTCTTGAACAAGCCGTACCGGGCGACGACCGGCTGCCCGAACACGGTGTAGGCCGACCAGCACAGCGTGGCGGCGAGCGTGAGCCAGTCGCCCCGAGCGCTCCCTCCAAGCTGGACCGAGTCGTGCAGTACCAGGCAGACGCCGAGCACGGAAACCGAGATGCCGATCCAAGTGCGAGGCGTCGCCCGCTCGATGGAGAACAACGAGCTCAGTATCGCAACGAACACCGGTGTGAGCCCGAGCAGGATTGCGGAGTTCGATGCCGTGGTCTCGTCGATACCGGAGATGAACAAGAGCTGGTAGCCGGTGTGCCCTATTAGAGCTAATGCGACGAAACGGAGGCGGTCCTCGGGAAGGATGCTCGGACCAGGGACGAGTCGCGCGAGCGTGAGAAAGATGATCGAGGCGACGATCAAACGGACGCTATTGAAAGCGAACGGCTCGAGCTCCTCGAGGGCGAACTTGACGACACTGAAGTTGATCGCCCATATCAGGACGGCCCCGACGAGCGCGGCGTCGACGGCTAAGGTGTGTTTTGCGGTGGTCACGGGCCGGGCAACAGGCTCTTCGACTTCCACCCGGCCCGGACGGAAACTACATCATCCTTTCGATGATGCGATCGCTCTGCTCTTTGGTGAGCGCCGGGACTGCTGTTGCGACGGGTCCCGCCTCGAGCACCGGTTCTTGATCGTTGAGCGCCGGAACGTCTTCGTTCTTGTAATAGAGGCCAGTGTAGATCATGTCGTCCCAGTGCATCGCCTTTTCACAGGCGCTCTTCCAATCAGACGGATCATGGTCTTCGTCTTCCAGTTTTTTGATCCGTTCGCGGAAGAAATCGTAGCTGTTGTGCTTGTTGAACGTCACGCACGGGCTGAAACAATCGATGAACGAAAACCCTTTGTGCTCGATCGCTTGCTGTATGAGAGACAGCAGGTGTTTGCCGTGGCCCGAGAATCCACGCGCGACGAAGGTCGCGCCGTTCATGATCGAGGAGGTGACGGCGTTGTAGGGCCTCTCGAGGTTGCCGAACGGCGTCGACTTCGTCTTCATGCCGACCTCACTCGCGGGGCTTACCTGGCCTGTTGTCAGACCGTAGATCTGGTTGTTCATCACGAGGTAAGTCATGTCGACGTTGCGCCGCGCGGTGTGAGTGAAATGATTGCCGCCGATGCCGTATCCGTCGCCGTCACCGCCCGTGACCAACACCGTTAGCTCGGGGTTGGCGAACTTCACGCCGGTCGCGACTGCCAACGCGCGGCCGTGGAGCGTGTGCATGCCGTACGTGCTGAGGTAACCCGGGAAGTTGGAGGAGCAGCCGATCCCGCTCACACACATGATTTCGTGAGGCTTTCTGCCCAACGCGGCCAACGCTTTTTGCACGGCGTTCAGAAGACCGAAGTCGCCGCAACCGGGGCACCAGTCTGGATCGATTTTGCTCTTGAAATCTTTCGCTTTGAGCTCGGGTAGTGCGGTTGTCGCCATCTTCGTCTCCTAAACCATGATCTCTTGAAAGGGCACGAAGACGCCGTCTTCGACCTCTTTCTTGTCGCCCAGGTGATCCAAAACGCCGTTCACGACGTGGTGCGGCTGGAATGGCTCGCCGTCGTATTTGCGGATGTGGCCGTCCACCGCACAGCCGGTTTCGCTCCTGAGGAAACGGTGGAACTGGCCCGAGTGGTTGTTCTCGACGATGAGCACCTTCTTGGCTTTGTCGATAACGGCTGCCACCGCCTCGGTATGGAAAGGCTGGATCCACTTCACCGCCAGCTGGTTCGCTTTGACGCCTCGAGCCTCGAGAAGTGCGCGCGCCTCGCGGATGACGCCTTCGGTCGAGCCGAAGCCGACGAGAGTGACGTCGGCGTCCGCAGGTCCAACGAGCTCGGGTGCATCGACTTTGTCGAGAAACGTCGACAGTTTCCGAGCGCGCTTTTCGACCATCTCGCGGCGTTTGTGCGGGTTGGTGAACTCGTCGCTGATGAGCACACTGTCCTCGTCGTGCTCGTCCGTGGCCGCAACGTAAGCATGGCCGGCCACGCCGGGGATGGCGCGCGGTGAGATGCCGCTGTCGGTGATCTTGTAGCGCTGATAGCCGTTGGTCGCTCCGCCTTCGGTGATGACGTCGCCGCGGTCGATCGTCGGCTGCATGTTGATGGCGTCGGGGTCGACGCTGAACGTGCCTTCCGAGATCAAGAGGTCGGACAGCACAATCGCCGGACACTGGTAGTGATCGACGAGGTTGAACACCTCGGCGATGGTGTCGAACGCATCGAGGGCGTCCTTGGGCGCGACGATGACGCGCTCGAAGTCGCCCTGGCTGGCACCGAGCATCTGCCACAGGTCGCCTTGCTCGGTTTTCGTGGGAACGCCCGTCGACGGACCCGCCCGTTGCACGTTGATGAAAACGACCGGGATCTCCATCATGCCGGCGGCACCGACCGCTTCGGTCATGAGGGCAAAGCCTCCGCCCGACGTCGCGCACATCGTGCGCGCGCCGGTGTTCGCTGCCCCGAGCGCGACATTGGCGACACCGATCTCGTCTTCGATTTGGCGCACCATGATGCCGCACTCGCGCGCGTTTTTCGCCATCCAGTGAAGAACACCCGTGGCCGGGCTCATGGGGTAGGCGGCGTAGAATTTGACGCCGGCCGCGGCGCCGCCCATGGCAATCGCGTCGTTGCCCGTCCACACCGCCATCGGCTTGTCGCCTTTCGGAAGCGAGCTCGCGAACGGTTTGAATTTCATTTTCGCGTGGTCGAAGCCGGACATCGCTACGCTGACGTTCTCGGCAACGACGACGTCGCCCTTCGCCCTGAACTGCATCGTCAGCGCGTCCTCGAGGACTTTGAACTCCATCCCGAGCAAGTTGCTCATGACGCCGAGCGCGACGGTGTTCTGGATGAGCTTGTTGCGGTTGTCTTCGGTGAGCTCTTTGATGGGCATCCCGCACAGCTGGACACCATCCTGCACTTCGGCCGGCTTGATATCGTCGCTGTTGTAGATGATCGCGCCCCCTTTCACCACGTGCCGTGCGTGCCGGTCCATCGTGTCCTGGTTCAAGGCCAAGATGAGGTCGAGCTTGTCGCCGTGGGTGTCGACCGGACCGTCCTTGACCCGCACCGTGAGAAAGATGTGCCCACCACGGATGATGGATTGGTACGCGTTGTAGGCGTACAGGTTGAGGCCCCGGCGCACGAGGATACGCGCGAGGATGTTCCCGGGCGTTGCAATACCTTGCCCGGCCGCCCCACCGATGGCGAAGGCGAAATCATAGCCGCTGGACATTTTTCCTCCAACAAGAGAGTTCGGGTCAGATTTTAAGGGGTTCAGGATTTTCTGCACCCGGGCAACTTTAGAAGTTTATCACTCTGGCCCCAACCTGGAAAGTGGCCGAAGAAGGCCCCGTTGCGGGCCCCCAAACCCCCCGTGCCCGATCCACCCCCCCTGCCCCTGCCCGTCCCCGTTTCCGACCAGTACTTTGGACGTTTTGAGCGAATCGGGCTGTGGGTTCGGCAGGGCCCGCAGTCGAGACGAATTTGGGCACGGGCACAAGCGTTGGCGTTGGCGTTTGAACTGGGACGGGGACGGGCAAGGGCAGGGGGCACAACAGTGATTCTCAACACGGCGGTGGGTTGTTACACTGATACCCCATGCAGGGTCGTTGGGCGCGGGACGCCGTCAATATCATCGTTGCCGTGGCCGTCTTCGCGGGTGCGTTCGGATTCTACTACCTGACCGGGCCGGCGGATGTGGCGTGGATGGAAGGTGCGGAGTACCAACGCCGCGTTGCGCAAACCGATATCGGGAACGGACCGTGGGAGCATCCGCTGTTCGTCTTCCTCTCCCAGCCGTTCTTGCTCCTACCGTGGGGAGAGCTCGCGCGCCGCGCGAACTGGGCGGCCGCCGCCTCCGCTGCCGGCGCGTGTCTGTTCGTCTACCTCTTGTTGAAGAGCCTGCTTACGATGGCGCCCCAGTTCATTGCGAGGCGCGTCGGCGTCCTCGCCGCGGTCTCGCTCGGCGTGTCGCACACGTTCTGGATGCGCGCGGTCACGCCCGGTCCGGAGCCTCTGGATGCTCTATTGCTCGCGGCGATGTTGTACTTTCTGATTCGTTTCGCGAACGTCGGGGGTGCGACCAACCTCTATATCGGCATGGGGATTCTCGGGCTCTCGCTCGCCAACAATCTCCTGATGGTCTTTCTGGTCCCGATTGTGTTCCTATGGGCTCGTGTCGTGCAGCCACCGCTTATCCGAGAGATCGGCAAAGTCCGCTTCCGCGGCCTGGCGATGTTCGTTGCCGGAGCATCGGTTGCACTTGCGGTAACGGCGTGGGGATGGACGAAGACGGGTTTTCTCATACCGCCGGTTCAGAAGAGCTGGCTCCCATTCTGGGAGCACATGATGCTCACCTGGGAGCCACCGCTACAGGAGTCGTTGATGCGCTTCGGCGCGATGGTGCTCTTGAACTTCCCACCGTGGACGGCGGTTATCGGTCTTCTCGGATTGTGGGAGCTCTATCGCCGACAGAAGTACGTTTTCTTTCTCATCTTCCCGTTGTTTCTCGTGCACGCGTTCTTGGTCGTGACGCTCCGCCTCGGCGCGCCGGTGCCGTCTTATTTGCCGGCGTGGGTACTCCTTTCGGTGGCCGTCGGGTTCGGGTGGTGGAAGCTCCTGTCGAGCGGCGGGTGGCAGGGCTTCGCCGTGGCTATCCTTTTGTGTGCCTCGCCGCTCGTGATCTATCGCTTTGCACATGATGGGCTTGCACCCGCCCCACCCCGTCATCACGACGAAGCTTGCGACCCACCATCTACAGGCGACAGGCGAGTGGTTTCACGTCATGCCCCGGACTGCCTTCACCGATCGAGTGTTGGCGGACGCGCCGGTCTCGTCGATAGAGCCTGGTGAGCCTGCTGAGCCCGGTCAGGCCGCTCAAGAAAACGTAGAAGTCGCGGATGACGCTCTCGACGACTCGCACCTCATCGGAAGGTGGTACGGCTACGTCGAGCCACAGGGCTACCCGGTGACGCTACGGATCCATCCCTGATCACAAAACAGACGCTAACACAACCGCGACTCGGCCTCGACCGGAACGTTCATGAGGTCTCACCGAAGATCTCCAGTTGATTTCTGGATTCCGAGCCGCTAGGATTGGCGACACTTTCTGGCGTGAGAGACCTCTTGAGCTTCATTAACGGTTCGATCGACTTCACCGATAAGAAAATACTATCGGCACTCCTGTCCAAGGGTCGCAGCACGTTCGCGGAGCTCGCCGCCCAGGTCGGACTCACCGCGCCAACCGTCCACGACCGCGTCAAAAAACTCGAGAGAAGCGGAGTCATCGAAGGCTACACCGCGATCATCAATCCCGCCTCGCTCGGATACGACATCACCGCGATGGTTCGGATTACCACCGTTGCCGACGTGACGTCTCACGACTACGAGAGTCATCTCGCCGAGATCTCGGAGATCCAGCAATGCTTCTCCGTCGCCGGAGAAGAGACCTACGTCGCGCTGATTCTCACCCGCACGCCCAAAACCCTCGAGACGGTCCTGCAGCGCATCAAGACGATTCCGGGAACGATGGCGACGAAGACGTCGGTGGTATTGTCGGCTCCGATTAGCCGGCACACGTTGCCTCAAAAGGAAGACGTCCGCGAGTTTCCCGCCGAATCGACCAACGAATCCGCGTCCATAGCGCGTTAGTGGTGCCTCCGCATCAGCGTATTCATCGCAACCAGTAAAGGATTCCAAAGCGCTCCCGCGGGCGGCGCATACGCCAGATCGAGCTGCGCCGCCTCTCGAACCGTCATCCGAGCGGTCAAGGCGGTCGCGGCCACGTCGATTGCGGACGCTGCCTCCGCGCTTCCTACGAGCTGGGCACCGAGGAGGCGTCCGGAGTCTCGATCTGCGAGAACTTTGACCGACGCCGGCGCGCCCCCGAAATAGTGAGCTCGCGATCGCGCCTCGATCGTCGACTCGACGACCGAGAATCCGCCGCGGGTCGCCTCTTCCGTGTTCAAGCCCGTCCGCGCCGCAACGACGTCGAAGACTTTCACGATGCTCGTCCCCACCGCTCCGATGAAACGCGAGCGCTCTCCGGCGAGATTCTCCCCCGCGATGCGGCCCTGTTTCGCGGCGACGGTTCCGAGCGGGATCAACGCCGGGCCGCCACTCACGAGATGATGCGTCTCCGCGCAGTTTCCGGCCGCGTAGACGCCAGGGAGGTTGGTCTCGAGACGCTCGTTGACCACGATCGCGCCGCTCGCGCCGATTTCGACGCCCGCCTTGGCCGCGAGCTCCACCGAGGCCACGACGCCCACATCGACGAACACGAGCTCCGCGGGAATACGGAGCGAGCCGGTGGCGAGCTCGACCGCTTCCACTTCGCCGCTCCGATTTCCGGCGACGCGCTTGACCCGACGGTTCGTCATGACGGTGACGCCGTGACGGGACAGCTCGTCTTCCACGAGCTTGGCCATGTCGGGGTCGAGCGCGGAGAAGATTTGCGGGGCCGAGTCTACGAGCGTGACCGACAAACCACGCGCAACCATCGCTTCGGCGATCTCGAGACCTACGTAGCCGCCACCTATTAGCACCGCGCGACGCGCTTGCCGCATGCCCAGCCACGAGTGAATGGCTTCGGCGTCGCCGAGCCGGCTCGCCGTGAATACGCCCTTCAGGTGGGCACCTTCGACATCGGGCGTGACGGGCCGGTAGCCCGTCGCAACCAGGACTTTGTCGTAGCCCAGGGTCTCGCGTTTTCCCGAGCGTCCGTCTTCGACCGTCACCTTCCGCTGCGAGGCCATGAGCTCGACCGCCCGGCACTCGACGCGGGCGTCGATCCCCCGATCGTTTTTGAGGCTTTCCGGCGTGAACAGCTCGAGCTCGGATAACTCGGGCACGAGCCCGCTCAGAAAATACGGCAGCCCACAAATGCTATAGGCGATGCGAGGGCTCGCTTCGAGAACGGTCACCTCGAGCGAGGGGTCCAGCCGCTTGGCGCGTGAGGCAGCCGTCATCCCGGCCGCATTCCCCCCGATCACGAGAATGCGCGTCATTCTGAGTCTGAGTCTGAGACCGGCGCGTATTGCCGAAGGTAGTCGCCGATGGCGGCCATCAGCTCATCGCTGAGGTTTCCACCACGGTGAAGGATGTCGACCATCTCGCGCACGGTGATCACCGGGAGCACCGGGATGCCGAGGGAGTCCTCGAGCTCGCTCAATGTGCTCTTCTTTCCTGAGCCTCGCTCCTGCCGATCCACCGCGACGACGATGCCGGTGATCCGGACGGACGCTTGGCCGAGGAGCTCGACCGAGTGGCGGATGGAAGCGCCGGACGTAATGACGTCGTCCACGATCACGGCCGATAGACCCGCTTCCGGTTGCGTGCCCACAAAGCGACTCCCTTCACCGTGGTCTTTGACCTCCTTGCGGTCGAACGCGAACCCGACGTCCGAGCCGAGCTCGGCGAGCGCGCTCGCTGTAGCCACGGCGAGCGGGATACCTTTATAAGAGGGTCCGAACACGAAGTCACACTCGAGTCCCTCGGCGAGCATGCGGGCGGCGTAAGCACGGCCCAACCCCGCGATCGCACTTCCGGTACGCAGCTGGCCCGCGTTGATGAAATAGGGCGACGTGCGCCCGGATTTCAGGGTGAACTCCCCGAAACGGACGACGTCGCTCGCCGCGAGGAGCTCGACGAAGCGCTTCTTGTAGGCGTCATCTCGAGGGTCAGTCTCAGGGTCAGGCACGGCGGGAGCATAACGCATCTTGTGCGCCCACAGCCATTTCTGATACAACCTTGCCAACCATGGAGCTGATCCATCGCCCTCGACGCCTCAGGCGCAGCGAGCCCATCCGTACGCTCGTGCGAGAGACGGCGCTGTCACCAGGTGAGCTCATCGCACCGCTTTTCGTCAAGGAAGGCAAGGGAGTTCGCGAGCCAATCGATACCATGCCTGGCCAATTCCGGCTTTCTTCCGACGAGCTCGTGCGCGAGGCGGAGGAGCTCTGGGGCGTCGGTGTCCGGGCGGTCAATCTCTTCGGGTATTCGGACACCAAGGACGAGGGCGCCACTGAATCCTACAACCCCGAAGGGGTTATCCCGAACGCAGTGCGCGCCCTCAAAAGAGCGCTACCTGAGCTGTGCGTCCAGACCGACGTTGCCCTCGACCCATACTCGGTGCACGGTCACGACGGGCTCGTGATCGATGGCGATGTGGCCAACGACGAGACCGTGGAAGTCCTCTGTCGCATGGCGCTCGCGCACGCCGAAGCCGGTGTCGACTGGGTCGCGCCCTCGGACATGATGGACGGGCGTGTCGGCGCCATCCGCGATGCACTCGACGAGGGCGAGTTCACCCACGTCGGGATCCTCGCATATTCCGCGAAGTACGCATCCTGTTTCTACGGTCCCTTCCGGGGCGCGCTCGACTCCGCGCCGCGCAAAGGCGACAAGAAGTCCTATCAGATGGACCCTGCCAACGCACGAGAGGCGCTCAAAGAGATTGCCCTCGATATCGAAGAAGGCGCCGATGTCGTCATGGTCAAGCCCGCACTCCCCTACCTCGACGTGATCGCCCGTGTCCGGGCGGAGTTCGACGTTCCCATCGCCGCCTACAACGTTTCCGGAGAGTACGGGATGATCGTGGCCGCTGCCGAGAAAGGTTGGATCGACCGCGATTCGGCGATTTTGGAGGCGCTCGTTTCCATCAAGCGCGCCGGCGCCGACATGATCCTCACCTACTTCGCGAAGGAAGCCGCACGCCTGCTTCGAGCGTAGTGCCTGGGCCGGCTACAGCGAGATCGGTGAGAACTTCAACCCCGAGGTGGGTTTTCTTTGGCGCCGCAGCTACCGCAGCGTCACGACCGGCGTGTTTCGATTCCTTCGGCCCGATATCGCTCTCTTTCGTGAGCTCCGCCCCCACGTCGTCTACTCGAGTTTCTAGAATTTCACCGGATTCAAAGAGACAGAATTTCTGCATTTCGATTCTCACTTCGACTTCGAGAACGACGCGCTGTTCGAACCCGCGGTCAATCACACCGTCCAAGGTTTGAAACAGCCGTTCGCGATCTCCCCCAGCGTCATCGAAGCACCAGGCACCTACACGCACTGGGAGCTCGGCTGGCGCTGGAACACGAATTTGGCCGCGCCCCTTTCCAGCTCTACGGTACAATTAGGGGGACTCGCTCTTGTGTGGCGCGCAGGCTCAACGGAGACGGCCACAACGCTGAGCAAGCTGAACTCGATCCGCTCCTGCCAATGAGCCGCACCGCCACAATACACGATATCCGAACGCTTCTCCTGTCCTTCTACCCGATGCTCGTGATCGAGACCGTGGAGGAGGAGCGTGTCCATTCAATTCTTGGCCCGATCGCCGCGGGCTTCCGTCTCCCACTCTTCGAGTGGACGATCACTCACGGCTTGGTACGACTCCCTTCGCGGGAGCGCATCGTCAACACGAAAGAGCCTCTCCAGCTACTCCAGTACCTCGAGCGCCTCCCGGAAGAGGGCATATTTCACCTCAAGGATTTCACGAGACACCTCACCAATCCGACGCTCACACGCTTGCTCCGGGAAGTGGCGACCGTCTTCGGCAAGAGGTGCTCCTTTATCGTCCTGACCGAGGAATCGGTAGAGCTTCCTCGCGAGATCGAGCACCTGGTGGCGCACTACCGCCTTCACTTTCCCGATCGAGACGAGCTGCGCGAAGTCGTGGACAACGTCGTCCGCTCTCTGAGCAGCTACCATCCGATCCATTTCGAGATCGAGCCACCGGACTTCGAGGAGCTTCTAACCGCGCTCGGCGGATTGACCCTCAACCAGGCGCGTCAGACCGTCGCGTATTGCGCCATCGAAGATGGAAGGCTGTCGCCGGAGGACATCCGGCGAGCGCTCGATCGCAAAGCCCAGATCATCAAGGACGACGGCTTGCTCGAGTATTTCCCGGCGCAGGACAATCGCTATGAGCTGGCTGGCTTCCAGCGGTTGAAGGAGTGGCTCGCGCGCGCCCGTACTGGCTTCGGTCCTAAAGCGCGGGAGCTGAACTTGAGCTCTCCCCGAGGAATCCTGCTGCTCGGGATCCAGGGGTGTGGGAAGTCACTGGCGGCGAAGTTCGTCGCGCGGGAGTGGAAGCTGCCGCTCCTGAAGCTCGATGCGGGGCGGCTCTACGACAAATATATCGGCGAGTCGGAGAAGAACCTGAGACGCGCGCTTGAGATGGCCGAGTCCATGGCGCCGGTCGTGCTGTGGATCGATGAGATCGAGAAGGGTCTGGCGCCGAGCGGAAGCGACGAGGCGGACTCAGGACTGAGCCGCCGAATCTTCGGGACCTTCGTGACCTGGCTGCAAGAACGAAAGAAGCAGGTGTTCGTCGTCGCTACGGCGAACGACATATCTCGGCTACCGAGCGAGCTCTTGCGAAAGCGACGCTTCGACGAGATTTTCTTCGTCGATCTCCCGACTATGGAAGAGCGTGTCGACATATTTCGGATTCACCTGGGTCTCCGAAAACAGGACCCGAGCGCACTCGATCTGGATCGTCTCGTGCTTGCCACGGAGGGCTTCAGCGGCGCGGAGATCGAGCAGACGGTCGTCTCCGGGCTCTATCGCGCTCTCTACCGCGGACAGCCACTCGACACGGAGTCTCTCTTGGAAGAGATCCAGGGAACCGTACCCCTTTCGGTATCGAGGCGTGAGGATCTGGCCAGGCTCCGCAAGATGGCCGAGCGCCGTTTCGTCAACGTGCGCTAGTGCCCGAACAGTCGATACCGCGTCCATGCGCATCACGTTGTGTAGAATCGCCAATGGTAGAGAGGAGATCCGATCATGATCATCGGTGCGCATTCGATCACCTATAGCAAGAATCCCGAAGCCGATCGGGCCTTTCTGCGCGACGTGCTCGAGCTCCCGAATGTCGACGTTGGAGATGGGTGGCTCATTTTGGATTGCCATCGGCGGAAGTAGCCGTGCATCCGTCCGAAAAGAACGATATGCACGAGTTCTATCTGATGTAGGGTATCAGCTGGGCCTATGACGCACGCGAACAGGATCCTTGTTGTCTTGCTGGCAATCGGGCTCGGCTCGTGTATCTCCAAGAAGGTCGACGTCGTTCCGTTCCTCGCGCCCACGCAGACGGCGACGCTCGAAGAGCTCGTTGCCCATATCAATCAATGGAAGGAGATTCGAACCCTCGTCCTCCGCGTCGACCTTCAGTTCGAGACGGTCGAACGGGCCGACGAGGGCGAAGGGCGTCAGTACCGGATGGCCCAAGGACGGCTGCTGCTCGAGCGTCCGGGTCGAATCCGATTGAACATCGAGGCTCCGATCCTGAGCGCCAATATCGCGGAGATGGCATCGAACGGCGAGCGGTTCCAGCTTCTCATCTATCCGCCGGACTACCGCGCCCTGATCGAGGGTCGTAATGATCGAAGCTATCGCGAAGAATCCGCCAAGCTCGATCGGGACCCCGAGCTCGAGAAGGCGGGCCCGCTGGTGAACATTCGCCCCCAACACTTCACCGATGCGTTTCTTCTTTCGACTATCCCCATCGAAGAGCCGCACACCATCGCTTTCCTGGAAGAAGAGCGCGTCGACGAGCCCGATACGCGGCCACGGGCGAAAGACGGAGCTCTCGTCAGAAAGAGCTACTACGTCGTCACCGCGGTTCGTCTCGGTGAGAGCTCACCTCGCGCACGGTACTGGTTCGACCGGCTGGGCGAGCTCGCGTTGGCACGACAGCAAGTCTATGCTCCGGATGGACGCCTCATCGCCGATATTCGCTACGCGGACTATTTGCCACTGCAGGGCGACGTTGGCGTGCGCATCGCGTCCCGCGTCCACATCGAACGCCCGTATGACAACTACGGGCTCGTCGTCAACGTGAAGCCGGACGGTGTCACGATCAACCGCGATCTACCGGACACGGCGTTCGTTGTGACCGCGCCGGAAGAGTGGGGCGATAGCGTCCGCCACATTGATCTCGACAATCGCGGCGGAGCTAGTCCCCTGTATCAGAACAAACTAGATAAAGCAGAGCTTGCCGAAACACTTCTAAGTGCATGAATCTTATGGGCCGGCGAAAAGCCTAACTTTGTATAGTAATCACATATCCAGGGGACTAGCCCGTAAGCGTCAAGACGTGATGGCGCCGAGCGCTTCAGCGAGCGCCGCCGACATCTCTTGCTCGATCATCGGTGACGAGCACACCGGCCGTGATTAGGGCGATGGTAAGAACCACTTGGGTCCCCCTATAAAGATTGTACCGATGGATTCGTATTTTGGACTAGCGGGGACCGATACGGACGTTACGGAACACGATGCCGACGATGGTCTCGGCCCGCTCCTCGATCCCCATCTCGATCCAATGCTGATTCGGTCGATAGTGGGGCCCGTAGTTGGTCCGCATGATGGGCCTTTCGTCGAGGAACACGCGGGCCTGGTTGCCTCCGCCGCTCGGTCCCCACTCGAGTCGCCAGCGATAGGCGCGGCGGGGATCCCAATCGAGAAAATCCCAACCCACATCGTGCTGCTCACCCTCGGAGATGAACCGCATGCGCACGTACGGCGCGTTGTGCCCCTGCGTGTCGAGCTTCCTGATGTGCACGCGGAACGGATTCTCGCGGTAGTCGCCGCGCGAGGGATCCCACATCCCCATGATCGTGAACAAATCCCGCCGCGGGTTGAACGGCGTGAGATTGAGGTTCTCCCACTCGACGAAACCGGAGGACATTGGTCGAACACGATAGCGAATGAAATTGCCGCGGTGTGTCACTTGCCATCCGGCGCCGGTAAAGATACCTCCGGACACCTCGCCCACCGACGTCCGGTTCGTCAGAGGATCGAAGATCGTGGCGTTACCTGCCGGAGAGGGCGGCGGCGTTGGCGCGGGCGCAGGCGTGTTTCCGCCCGTGTTGGTCGGCGGTGGCGGGGTTGGCGTCGATGTCCCACCAGTTGTCCCTACAACGGAGCTTCCGGTCCCGGTCGTCACGCTCGACGTCCCGGTCAAGGGGGTCGACGGGTCTTCGAGGCTACAACTGGCGACGAACGCTGTCGCCGCAAGTATCGCCACCGGGCGGCAGAATCGAGTGCGTGTTGCTTCTATCGGAGTGGCCAAGGTTGGGTTCTACCTTTTCCATCAGGTCCACGCCCGGCACGGTGGAACGGTCTTCGCCGGACGAGAGGATCGGTTCGGATCCATGTTTAACGGTCTATGTGGTAAGAAAGAACAATGATAGCACCCTCTCCCGCCAACGGGAACGGAGAAACGGCCCTATTTGCCGGAACCCGGACGTGGGCTCCGGTGTCCAACTCTGCAGCATGCGCGACGGGATCCTTGCTTTCGTCGGTCTCTTGGTCGCTCCGCCGACTTTGGCGTGTACGTGCGATTGGCCCCGGCCTCCCCGAGAGGCGCTTGTCGATGCCCGGGCGGTATTCGTGGGTCAGGTGGTGGCTCGCGACCTCATCGCGGAGTACCGCTACCGGACCACGTTCGAGCTCGACCGCGTCTACAAAGGCGATCGCGCGCAACACATCGAGGTCTACGACACCGGATGGAATTGCGATTACCCTTTCGAGGATGGCGAGAGCTATCTCGTATACGCATACGGCGAGCTCGATGATCGCCTGTACACCAGCATCTGCTCCCGCACGAAACCCGCATGGCGCGCTGCCCTAGACACGTCACCGCCCGGCTTCCCAGGACCGATCACCGACGTGCCCGCCGCCGCGATACCCGAACGGCTTTTGCGTTCCAACACCAATACGAAGCTCGCCGCGCTATCGGCATTGGCGCTCTACCCCGACGCCATCGATGGTTCGGCCGAGGGGCTCCGGAACATCCTGACCGCGGGCACGGTCATAGAGCGCCGCACCGCGCTCGACGCGCTGGAATATGCGGGCGAGCGTGGGCTCATCGTCCTGCCGAAGCTCGTCGACAACCTCCAGCATGACTCGCTGAAAATTCGTACCGGCTCGGCGAATGTGATCGCCGCCATCGGGCCGCGGGCGCGAGACGCGGTACCGGCACTCATCGTTCTCCTCGAAGACGAAGCGTTCGTGTCGCAACTCGTCGAAGCGCGGGAGCGGCTTTCCGACGGCGACTACTGGAGGTTAGAGGACGAGATCGAGACGTCGCTCGAGGCGACGGCGCTCGCACTCGGCGCCATCGGACCGTACGCCGCCGAAGCAGCACCAACCGTGCTGAACGCCATCGAGCGCGGCCGGCTCGAGCCCGACCTCGCAAGGGTGTGCCTGTGGATGGGTGCGGGCGTGGAGGCTGCGCGTGACCATTTTGTCAAGAACCTCACGCACGACAACTCCGGCGTTCGCGCGGGTGCCCTTTCCGGCCTCGCGGCGTTGGGACCCGCCGCGGCGGGCCTGACGTTGGCGGTGATCGCGCTTCTCGAAGACACCGAGCGATACGTTCGCATGGAAGCCGCGGAAGCGCTTGGCCACATGGGTGAGCCGACACTCGCCGTCCCGGCGCTCATCGAAGTGCTGGAGCGAGATCACGACATGCATTGGTCCGCGGTGACGGCGCTCGCTGCGCTCGGCGAAAGCGAGCGCATCGTTCCGCTGTTTCTTGAAGGGCTCGTTTTCCCCGACAAGGCGGAACGCCTCGACGCTTCCGCGGCGACGCCCCTCTTTCTCGAGGCGTTGTCCCATCCATCGAAAGACGTCCGCGCGCAATCTGCGGAATGCCTCGGTGTTGTGGGCGGGCGGGCGCGCTACCAGAACGCCCCCCGAGCCGCAGGGATTCTCGAAGGGCTCGCGCGAGACGACGCCGCGCCTCGCGTCCGCGCAGAGATCCTCACGGCGATGGTACGAATCGCGCCGGAGTCCGAAGACGTCGCTGCTCGTTTGCTCGCGGCCCTCGGCGACGAAAGCCCCACCGTTCGCCAAAGAGCCGCAAGCGCCATCAAAGCCTTGCCGGTTTCCGACAAGATCGTCTCGAGCGTTACCGCCGCGTTGGAAGACCCGGACGCGAGCGTTCGAAGAACGGCGGCGGCAACCTTGGGAGATTTGGGGCAGGCTGCGGCGAGCGCCGTCGAGGCCTTGGTCGAGCTGACCGACGACCCCGACCGTGCCGTGCGTGGGCAGGCGGTTCGAGCACTCGGTCGCATCGGCGAGCTCGCTCACGAGGCGGCACCGGTCCTTTGGCGCATCGCCCACGAGCCGGACGACGGGCTCGCTGAAGACGCCTGGTTCGCCCTCGAATTCCTGCACGCGATCGGACCTTCCCAGACCACACGCAAGGTGATGTTTTTCCTGTTCGCCCTCACCGGCGTGTCGGCGGCGTGGCTGATGCGGCGCTTGTGGTTCCACGGAATCGGAGGACGCGGGACCCGCTGGATGATGGCGACCTCGGCTGCGTTCGCGATTATTCTCGGCTGGGAGCTCCTTGAAGCGCGCGCGAAGTATCCCTATGAGCGACCTGGCTTTCTCGAGCGGATCGATACCATTCCGTTCGCGACGAACGATCTCGTCCTTGCGATCGGAAACCCGCGAGGTCACGAAGACGCCTTTGGCTACGCGCTCGCGGCGATGCCGGACGCACTCGTCGTCGGCACGCTCGACGACGGCGCCTATATCTACGAACCGTCGGGCGAGCTGCGAGCGCGCCTCGACCGCCCGGACTCCGATGGGGACGATTTCTTCGGCAGCCAAGTAGCCGCCGCCGGAACGAATGTAGTCGTCGCCGCGCCTCAGGACGACCAGATCGTGCGCGACGCCGGCGCGGTATTCCTTTTCGATGGCGCGACCGGCGAGCTCCGCACGCGCATCGATAACCCAACGCCGCTCGTGCGGGAGCTCTTCGGCGAGGCCGTTGCCGCCAGTGACGATCGAATCCTCGTTGCCGGACCGTGGGATCGCTCGGAAACGGGCACGGGCGCCGTGTACCTGTTCGACATGGACGGCGCGCTTCTGTTGACGATCGCGAATCCAGAGCCGGAACGGTGTCGGGAGCTCGGCTCGTCGCTTGCGTTTCTCGGCGAGAGCCTCGTCGTCGGCGAGGACTCGTGCAAACTAGTTTTCGTCTTTGGCGCGGACGGCTCGCAAAGTCTCACGCTCCAAAACCCCGAACCGGGCTCGCGCGATTCTTTTGGTCACGCGGTGGCGACCCTCGGTGACGATGTTCTCGTGACCGACGGCCGTTTCACCTATCTCTTCGACGGCACGTCCGGCGAGCTCATTCTGAGCGTGAGTCACCCGGAGCCATCCGACGACGTCCGTTTCGGCGGCACGGTCGCGGCCATCGACGGAGCTCGCTTCGCCGTCGGCGCCACCGAGCGCGTTTTTATCTTCGACCGCTCGGGCGCCGTCGTTCAGGACATCGAATGGCCACGGTTGCCACGGACGGGCATCTATCAGGGACACTTCGGATCCACCCTAGCGGTGATGGGAGGCCGACTCGTGGTCGCAGCACCCCAGGACGACGCCGGCTTTGTTCGCGCGTGGGCCGCAGTGGGCCTTGCAGCAAATCCTCGCATCCTTCCGTCCCGGCGCCCCACAGGAGGTGCCGTTTACGTTTTCGAGACGTTTGAACCGACCGAACCGACTTTGTTACAACGGAAGGTCGGTTCTTCGCCTCCTCGACGTGAAAGGTACCGCCCGGCCGCCGCCGGATCAATCCATCTTTGGATGGATTTACGGTAGATGTTCTGGGCCTTCAGGTGGGACCCATGAGCAGCGTGGGGAGCCACGTCGCGAGAGCGGGGAAGATACAGAGGATCACGATGCCCGCCACCATACACAGCATGAACGGCAACGCTCCTTTCAGAACCTCGGGAAGGCCGATGTCGGGCACGATGCTGTTGATCACGTAGAGGTTCAATCCCACGGGCGGAGTGATGAGCCCGATCTCCATGTTCACCGTGAGCACGACGGCGAACCAGTATGGGTCGAAGCCGGCCTCGCTGATGATCGGTAGCAGAATCGGTGCCGCCATGAGAATGACCGCGACGGGTGGTAAGAAGAACCCGGATATCAGCAAAAAGATATTGATGAGGAACATCAGAACCCACCGATTCGCGTCTAGAGCGACGATCCACTCGGCGAGGGACTGGGTGACGTACAAGCTCGAGAGCATGTAGCTGAAAAGTCCCGAAGCCGCGATGATGAACAGAATCATGACGGACTCGCGGGTCGAATCGCGCATCACTTTCCAGAGCGCGGACGGCTGCCACACGCGATAGATCACCATCACGAGAACGATGACGAGAAACGCGCCGACGCCCGCGGTCTCGGAGGGGGTCGCGACACCGCCATAGAGAACGTAGACGACCGCGGCAATGATGAACAGAAACGGCATTACTTTCGGGAGCGCCTGGAATCTCTCCTTCCACGTATAAGTGACGTTGCGGGTCGCAGCGTCCGCGCCGCCAGAGCGCCAGGTCGCAAAAAGTGCCCAGGCCATGAACAGGGACGTCAACATCAAGCCGGGCACGACCCCTGCCAGGAAGAGCCTACCGATGGATGTCTCGGTCGCGATCCCGTAGACGATCATGGTGACACTCGGCGGGATGAGAATTCCGAGCGTACCCCCCGCTGCGATGGATCCCGCGGCGAGGCTATCGCTGTATCCGCGCTCGCGCATCGCAGGAATGCCCATCTTGCCAATCGCGGCGCACGTCGCGGGCGACGATCCGGAAAGGGCCGAGAACAACGCGCCGCCGCCGAGGTTCGAGATGACGAGCCCGCCGGGAACGCGATAGAGCCACCGGTCGAGCGCACCGTAGAGATCCGCGCCCGCCTTCGACGCGGCGACCGCCGCTCCCATGACGATGAACATCGGGATCGCGAGCAGCGTGAAGTCGTCGAGCTTGCCGAAGAAGAGCTCACCCATGAAGATGAGGCTCGCCGGGCCATCGTGGATCAGAAGAAAGCCCATCGCGACGATGCCCAGACCAACCGCAACGGGAACGCCGGACAACAAGACGAGCGTGGTCACGACAGCAATGAGAACGCCCATCGCGAGAGGCGTCACGAGGCGTCCTCGTATCCCTCGTATTTGGTGACGCGCGCGGCGACGTCGGCGATGTATTGCAGCAACATGAGGCCGAAACCAAGAGGCAGCGCCGCGTATGGAATCCAAAGCGGCACGGCCCACACCGTTTCGGAAAGCCAACCGTCGGCCCAGGCGTCGTACCAAAGCACCGAGCCCGACCACAGAAGGACCCCGCAGAAAAAAATGCCGGCCGCCGCGCACGCGAGCTCTTGTCGCTTCCGTCCACGCTCGGATAGGTAGTGCGGCAACAAGTCCACGCTGACGTGCCCCCCGATCATCAAGACGTAGGGGCTACCGATGAGCGTGGCACCGACGAGTAGGTAAGTGACGAGCTCCGTTTGCCACACGGTAGGATCGCCCAAGACATAGCGCACCAAAACCATGTGGCACACGATCAACACCGACGCGGCGATCATGGCGGCCGCCAATCTACCGGCGCTCTCGGAGAGTTTCCGGACGAAGGAGATGAAACCGGGAAGGCTCAGCAATCCGGTCTCACTCGACGGCGAGTGCTTCCGCGAGAAGCGCCTTGCCGCCTTCAACGTCTTCGGCGAAGAGCTTCTGGGAGGTTACCCGGGCTAGGGCGTGCCATTGGGCGAGATCGTCCTCACTGAGGTGCGCGACCTCGACACCGGCTTTCTCGAACGCGTCCTCCGCCTGCTGGTCGAGCTTCACCGCCTGGGTTGCGAAGTACGCCTGGGCTTTTTCGGCTGCTCGTCTCAGCACGACCTGTTGCTCCTCGGTCAATCGTTCGAAGCTGCTCCTCGCCATGAGCATCGGCTGGTACATGAACCACAGGGCCGTATCGCCTGCCGCGGTAAGGCATTGGACCTGTTCATAGAGGCGAAACGATACGAAGCTGATGCTGCTCGTCATGGTCGCGTCGAGAACGCCGGTCTGCATGGCGGTGTAGATCTCGGAGCTCGGCATGGACGTGATCGATCCGCCGGCTCCGAGCAACATTTGCTCGAACGCTTTGCCTGCGCCCCGGATCGTCTGCCCGCGAACATCTTCTGGCGAGCGAATGCAGCCTTTTTTCGAAGCAAAGCCACCGGCCAGCCACGCGTCGGCGAGCACGATGACTCCCTGCTCCTCGACTTTTCGGCGGATGGCGTCCATGAACGGCGACTTGTTGATGCGCTCGGCGTGCGCGTGGCTTCTTACGAGCCCGGGCATGAGCGTCAAGTTGAACTCGGCGTGTCGGCCGGCCGCGTAGGCCAACGGAAACACCGAGATGTCCAATCGTCCCACGGGTCATCGCCGCCCACTGCTCGCTCGCCCCGAAGAGCGATTGGCCCGGGTAAATGCGCATCTCGACCCCGACGTCGGCCGCGGCCAGCTCGTCTCGCACGATCTCGAGGAGCTCACCACGAACATCGCCTTCCGGCCACTGGTGGGATGCGCGAAGGACGTCGGTCCTGGAGCAACCCCCGACAAGCGCACTCGACAGCACGACCAACAGTGCGGCTCGCATAACGACTCGTGGTTCTAGCAGATCTCGTGACACCCGGTCAACAAGCGGCATGCTCGTAAACTTGCGCGTGTCTGCTCCGGCGACTAGCATATTGAGATCTGCCATCTAAAAATAATGTGGGAGTAGCGTGAATGACGACGGTTATGGAAAAACCCAAGGCCCTGCTCGACAAACTGGGCCTTCAAGATGTCAACGCCGGTGCCTGCACTGGCCCCGACGGATGGATTACCGACACCAAAGGCAAGGAAATCGAATCCCTGAACCCGACGACGAACGAGCCCATCGCGAAAATCGTTCAAGCGACCCCGGATAGCTACGAGACGGTGATGGCGCACGCTCACGAGGCGTTCCAGTCGTGGCGCTCCGTTCCCGCGCCCGCGCGCGGCCAGGTGGTACGGGATTTGGGCGATGCGCTTCGTGAGATGAAGGAGCCTCTGGGCGATCTGATCTCGCTCGAAATGGGCAAGATTCGCGCCGAAGGTCATGGTGAAGTGCAGGAGATGATCGACATCTGCGACTTCGCCGTTGGTCTGTCCAGACAGCTCTACGGGCTCACGATGCATTCTGAAAGACCCAACCACCGCATGTACGAGCAGTGGCACCCGCTCGGCGTGGTGGGCATCATCACCGCCTTCAACTTCCCGATGGCGGTGTGGGCATGGAACGCCGCGATCGCGGCTGTTTGCGGCGATCCCGTTTTATGGAAGCCCTCGACCGATACGCCGCTCACCGCGATCGCTGTCCAGCATGTCGCGAACCGCGTCATGGAGGATCACGGTCTCAGCGGCATCTTCACGCTCACGGTCGGCTCCGGTCGCGATGTGGGCGAGCTGCTCCTGAACGATCCTCGCGCCGGCTTGGTGTCTTTTACCGGCTCGACGCCGGTTGGCCGCCACGTATCGGAAGCAGTCGCGAAACGCTTCGGTGGGACCATCCTCGAGCTCGGCGGCAACAACGCGATCATCGTTGCCGAAAACGCCGACCTCGATATGGCGACGAGAGCCATCTTGTTCGGCGCGGTCGGTACGGCCGGTCAGCGATGCACGAGCACGCGTCGCATCATCGTGCAAAAGGGCATCGCCGGCCAGCTCTGCAATCGTCTCGTCAAAGCGTACAAGCAAGTGCGCATCGGTGACCCGTTAGACGAAAGCACTTTGATGGGACCGCTGGTGAAAACCGATGCGGTCAACGACATGTTCGCGGCTCTCGAGAAAGTGAAGGAGCAGGGCGGCGAACTGATCGCGGGCGGCAACAAGCTTCCCGACAAGGGAGTGAACTTCGTCGAGCCGACGATCGTCAAGATGCCGCAACAATCGGAGATCGTAAAAGAGGAAACGTTCGCACCCATCCTCTACATCCTCGAATACGACACGATCGAAGACGCGATCAGAATTCACAACGGCGTACCCCAGGGGCTTTCGAGCGCGATCTTCACCGACAGCATGCGGACCGCGGAGACGTTTCTCTCGGCCGGGGGCTCCGATTGCGGTATCGCCAACGTGAACATCGGAACGTCCGGAGCGGAGATCGGCGGGGCCTTCGGCGGCGAGAAAGAAACCGGCGGCGGTCGCGAGTCCGGCTCCGACGCGTGGAAGGCGTACATGCGACGTCAAACCAACACCATCAATTGGTCCAAGGACCTTCCGCTCGCTCAGGGTATCGAGTTTGCTAGTTGCTGAGCCTCGTCCGGCTCCACGCGGGAACAAGTTTCTAGCGCGTCGGCGGCAGCGTGCGGAAGGTGGTGTGAAGTGTCTGTTCGCACACATCGACAAGCTCGTGGCGTGCACGATAGGGCCACTCGGTAACGACACGCACTGCCAGGCGATCGGCAACTTCACTCTTCCGGATGCGCACAACGAAACTCTCCGACAAGTCGCCTCCGCCTTTTCTCACCAATCCCTGTAGCAGCCGCGTTCTAACGATGAGCACGTCCTACAGATTGTCGCGAAGCTTGGCCGTGAGGCGCCCCGCCTCCGCCACAGGAACGGGTCGCACCGACACTCCGCCGGGAAGAACTTGCTCGATTTGCTTCGCGAGCTCCGGAGCGGCGGAGATAATGAATAGCTCTTTCAATCTCTCGGACTGCTCACGAGTCACGAACGTCTGGCCGGCCTCCACCATTTGTAGCACCGCGTCTACTGACAGCCGAAGCTCATCGTAGCGAGCTTGCTCGCGCGGCTGCATCACGAGAACGTAGTAGAGCACGAGAAAAACCGCGAGTCCGAACGTTCCGACGAGCTGTACGATGAGCTCCCACCTCGACGGTAGACGTGCAGGGGTATTATCGAAAGGACTTTCGTCCGTCATAGCGCACCTCCCAGTTGATACACGGCTCGGCGACGGCCGGCCGAGCCCCACAAGCTGCCGCGTGCGAAGCACGCAAGGTGGGCGAATTCGAGATCCCGTAGCGCCACGTCTGTCTCGGTCCAGGTGCCAGGTCACCGCTACGGTCGTAAGAAGCGGCCAATCGATTCTCAGACGCTCCCACGATAGCGCGGGCCGAGTGGGCGGCGAATGATCTATGTCACCACAGCCCAGGCGCCTCCTCACAAACGAGCTATGATACCGTCCGCTGCGATGACCCGCGCCAACCGCCCGCTTTTCGCGGTCCTATTGCTCAGCCTCGGTCTCAACGCGACCGCCGTGTGGTGGGGACTCCCCTCGCGCTTCGCGTGGGCGCCCGACGAGCTCCAACCAGCGATCATTCTTCAGGGTATCGACGAGCGATTCTCCGGAGATTGGCACCAGCCCGCGTACCCGCCGTTTCATTATTACGTGCTCGCGGTTTACAACTCGGGAGGAACATGGGCAACGATTGGTGGCATACTGAAGAAGCAAGCTGATACGGCTGACGATTTGTGGTCTCAGAACAACTAATTTCAAAGAAAAAGCGACATTGAAGACAGTTAGGTTTCTGACTCCTCGCGTGAAGTTTCTCTATTCTTGCCGCTTGTTCTAGCGAAGTTAAACAGCCCGATTCGGGTCTCGGGAAGAGACATTGTCAAGAGTTGTGGATCACTCTCTGACTCAGGCAGCGTCCCTCGCTTCTTCGTTCAGTCCGTTGCTTCCGGAGAAGGCGATTCGCGCCTGACCGACGGCGAGCGGCGAACCCTGGCTGAGATCGGAAGACAGCTCGGCAGGCGAGCGCTCGAAGAGGTAGCAAGCATCGGGAGGCCTGAGACGATCCTCGGATGGCACCGCAAGCTTGTCGCGAGGAAGTTCGATGGTTCCAAGAATCGCGCGTATCCAGGGCGACCACGCGTCGACGAAGAAATCGAGAAGCTGGTTGTACGCATCGCAACGGAAAATCGCTCGTGGGGCTACGATCGGATTGCCGGAGCGATGGCCAACCTCGCGTATCAAGTGAGCGACCAGACCGTCGGCAACATTTTGAAACGGCATGGCATCGCACCCGCGCCGGAGCGCCGAAAGACCACGACGTGGAAGGAGTTCATCCGCTCGCACATGGACGTCCTTGCGGCGACGGATTTCTTCACCGCGAAAGTGTGGACCAAGACCGGGCTCGTCACGTACTACGTGTTGTTCTTCATACACCTGGCTACCCGGCGCGTTTACATTGTCGGCATCACACCGTATCCCGACGGGCAGTGGATGACCCAGGTGGCACGGAATGTGACCATGGCGGATGTCGGGTTTCTCTCCTCGAGTCGTTACTTGATCCACGACCGGGACCCAAAGTTCTGCGAGGCGTTTCAGCTGACCGTCGAAACCGTGCGTATCAAGACCGTCAAACTGCCCGCGAGAAGCCCGAATCTGAATTCATTCGCGGAGCGCTGGGTGAGATCGGCGAAGGACGAGTGCCTGTCGAAGCTCATCCTCTTCGGGGAGAGGTCGCTTCGGCTCGCGCTGAAACACTATGTCGCGCATTTCCACGAAGAAAAGGAATCACCAAGGCAAGGGCAATCTATTGTTGTTCCCGGCCGTCGAAAGGATGCGTCGGGTCGAAGGCCTGGTTCGTTGTTGGGAACGGCTCGGCGGACTGCTCCGATACTACTATCGGGAAGCTGCATGAGTTTTTTGACCATACGGGAATACGCCGCTCGTGACGCGAAACGATTCGCGGCTCGATGAGCCTGCGCGTCAGTCTGCTCTGTGCCGACCAAGGATCGGACGCTTCGCGCGAAAGCCGATTGTCAAGTGATGTCGCTTCGGTTAAAGTGGGTTCTTCATGTTCGATGCCGCACTTTCGCGGACGAATCGCTCGGTTCTCAATCCAGGAGGTTCCAATGCTTGATCCCCTATCCAGGATCGGCGACGCAGGGTTCATCGAAGAGCTCGACGCGATCATCGCCCGACACGCAATGCTCGACCATCCGTTCTACAAGGCGTGGAACGAAGGAGCGCTCACATGCGAAACGCTCGCCGAGTACGCCAAGCAGTACTATGCACACGTGAGCAATTTTCCAGTTTACGTCAGCGCCACGCACTCACGATGCGACGACATCAAGGTCCGGCAGCTGCTCTTGGAGAACCTGAACGACGAGGAGAAGGGCGAGGAGAACCATCCCGAGCTCTGGATGCGCTTCGCGGAAGGTCTCGGCCTGGGGCGCGCGGAGGTCGCGGCTGCCGAATTGCTTCCTGAAACGAACGCGTCCGTGGCGACGATCAAATCACTGACGGAGGACCCTGACTACCTCAGCGGTATCGCCGCCCTCTACGCGTACGAGTCGCAGATCCCAGAAGTCGCGCGGACGAAACGCGAAGGCCTGAAGGCGTTCTACGGTATCGACGACGCGCGAACGGTCTCGTTTTTCACCGTGCACGAGGAAGCGGATCTCGTGCACCGGCAAATGGAACGCGACATTCTCCGTGAGAAAGCGACCGATTCGGCATCGCGGCAGAAAGTCCTGCGTGCGGCCGACGCGTCGGCGCAGGCGCTCTGGACGTTTCTCGACGGCGTCCACCGGGCGTTCGTTCCAGCGGAGTAGCGGAACTTCCACCGGCGCGTTGTATTTCCAAACGAAACCCTTAGATTCAAAAAATCATACGGCTTCTTCTTAGAGCGCGCGTTTTATCGGGGAGAGCTTAAGTTCGTCCCAGGTGGAACGGGTCGTCGTGGGAAGGTTCGGCCTCCTAGAAGAGTTTCTTGGAACCGGGCGTCCAATGAATGCGCGACCGACTCAAAAACTTAGGACATTAGATCCATGATGATGCTTGGAAACCATCGGAATTGCGCCCGACGGGGGTTCGAATGAGTTTGCGGGTGGCGCGTGTAGGCGAAAGAAGGGGCCGTTTGGGCAGTGAGCCTAGGACAGAGTGAGGCGAGGGTGATTTTGGGAACACGGGTCTTGTTCGAATGACCCCCGAATGGCGCCAAGCGCTATGCCCGCGGCAGGGCGGCAGATGGTAAAGGAGGGTCCCGGCTATTACGATTTTCGAGACGGTCCAAGATCTGGCAGATGACGCTGGGCTCGGTGATGAAAGAAACGACGCGCATTTTGCCGCCGCAGTTTTTGCAAATCAACGGGTCGGTTTTGAACACACGGCGGATCAAGTTGGCCCATCGTCGACGAAGGGTTCTGCGCTGGGTGGCGTTGAGCTCGTCGGCGGCGGCTGCAGGTCGTTTTTTCGGGTACCCGTAGCGGCCACGTCTGTCTCGGTCCAGGTGCCAGGTCACCGCTACGGTCGTAAGAAGCGGCCAATCGATTCTCAGACGCTCCCACGATAGCGCGGGCCGAGTGGGCGGCGAATGATCTATGTCACCACAGCCCAGGCGCCTCCTCACAAACGAGCTATGATACCGTCCGCTGCGATGACCCGTGCCAACCGCCCGCTTTTCGCGGTCCTATTGCTCAGCCTCGGTCTCAACGCGACCGCCGTGTGGTGGGGACTCCCCTCGCGCTTCGCGTGGGCGCCCGACGAGCTCCAACCGGCGATCATTCTTCAGGGTATCGACGAGCGATTCTCCGGAGATTGGCACCAGCCCGCGTACCCGCCGTTTCATTATTACGTGCTCGCGGTTTCCTACCTTCCGGTTCTCGCGCTCGACATCGTGGACGTCGACAGCATCACCGGCCGCACCCTGTTCTATTACTTGGGACGCATCATCTCGCTCGGGATGGGCGTCGGGATTCTGCTGACGATCTACTACCTGGGCGTTGCCGTTTTCGATCGACGTGCGGCGCTCTTGGCAACGCTGATTGCTGCGTTCACCTCGCCCTTCGTCTACTATGCGAAGATCGCGAATCTCGATGTGCCTGCGGCTTTCTGGGTGCTGTTGTCCCTGTATTTTTTCGTGCGGCACATCAAGACCGACTCGAGTCGAGATCTCGTGCGTTTCGCTTTCACCGCTGTCATCGCGATGTGCACCAAAGACCAGGCCTACGCGTTCTATGTTCTGCCGGTCGGACTCTACCTGGTACAGCGTTATCGCCGCGGAAACGCGATTTTCGATCGACCGCGCGTGCTCGCGGCCGTTACCGGGACGTTGCTGTTTCTCGCGATCCACAACGTGGTCTTCAACTTCTGGGGTTTCGTTCACCATTTCGAGGAAATTCTCTGGGCTCGGAGCCACTACACTAGTTTCGAAGGCTCTGTGTCGCAGCTCAGTCTTGGGGGACAAAGCCTTCGCCACGTGAACTTCGCCTTAGGGTGGCCGATGACGCTTGCTTGCATGCTCGGCGTTGGCTTCGCCATTCGAGGACGGAAAAACAACCCTCTGCCCCTGTGGCTCCTCTTCTCCGGCATTTCCTACTACTTGTGCTTCATCGCCCCGGTTCGCAGCACATGGCTGCGCTACATCGTGCCCCTCGTGCTGATCCTGGCCTTGTTCGGAGGACATTTCTTGGCGTGGCTCTGGGCACGCGGGGTCCGATGGCATCGAGCCGGAATCCTCGTCGGCCTTGGATACTCGTTTTTCTACGCCGCGTCAGTCGACGTGCTTCTCCTCAACGATGCGCGCTACGAAGTCGAGCGGTGGTTGAGCGCCCGAGTCCACTCCGACCAAATCGTCGGCTTCGTCGGGCCCGAGTACTATCTTCCACGTCTCGATGAGGTCTCCGCGCGGCGGGTTCGCCCGACCGAGACCGTCCTCGAACGAGCGCGCCCCGACTACCTCGTGGTGAACCCCGAGTACGCAGCAAGGTTCGAGCCCGGGACCAGAGAGGGCGAGCTGTTCTCGAGCCTGGCGGGAGGCCGTTCCGGCTATGGGCTTGCGCTCAGCTATCAATCACAGCCCGCGCCCATGCTTCTCGACTTCGACGGCGTGCTCGGGAACATGGCGAAATTGAACCCGCTGATCGAAGTGTATGAGAGAGCGCACTAGCGTGCGCGTGGCTGCCATCGGCCGGCCGCGCTAGAGTGGGGAGATGAAGGACTCGATGGCGCGCTTCAACTCGTTGGCGAGTGACGTCGCTCGCAAGTTCGAAGCGATACGGCGGCGGAACCACGGACGCATGGAGTGCCGGGAGGGCTGCGCGGATTGCTGTCGCTGCCGCTTGTCGATCACGCGTGTGGAAGAGGCCTATCTTCGCCAAGGGTTGGCGCGATTGCCGCTGTCGGTCCGGCTCGAGCTAAAAACCCGAGCCACCACTGAGCCCACTGATTCTGACACGAACGAGATGTGCCCGGCGCTGGACGCGAACGGCTGCTGTAAGATTTATGAGTCGCGCCCGTTGATTTGTCGTTCTCACGGCGTTCCGCTTCGTTACCGTTACCCGGTGCCGCTGATCCATCCCGCTGTCATCGACGTGTGCGAAAAGAACTTCGCAAACTTAGATGGTGTTTCGATGAAGTCCCTGCCGATCGAAGACGTTCTCGACCAAACGAGTTTGACGGCCGAGCTCGCAGAGATCGACGCGGACCACTGCGACGAGCACGAGCTACCGCGCGGCGAGAGGGTGCCGCTCGCACGTATTCTCGCGGAATGCGTCTGATGTTTTCAAGAAAAATCATGCGGCGTCGCGGCCGCCGGAGATGCGGTCCATACCCTGGTGAGCAATCAGCAGTTCGCCGCAGTCGTACTCGCCCCACATCGCATCGTTCAACGAAGCCGCGATCAGCTCCTGGTATTGCGGAAGGTTGTGGTCTTCGATCGCGGAGAGAATACGGTCGCGGCTGCGCGTCTTGACGCGACGCGAGTAAAGAGCGCAGCAATCCTTATAGGGCTGGATGGAAATATCATACGTCCCGATGCGCTCTGCGACTTTCATGATCTCGTTCTTGTCGAAGCCGACGAGCGGTCGCAGGACCGGCATGTCGACGGCTTTGTCGCTCGCGATGAGATTCTCAATCGTTTGTGACGCGACCTGAGAAAGACTGTCTCCGGTGCAGAGCGACACGGCTCCCGTCTTTTTCGCCACCGCCTGCGCGACCCGGAACAGAAAACGCCGGAAGAGGACGGGCTCGTACCCAGTGTTGCGCCCGCTCAACGCGAGGTCGAAGTGCGTGTAGGGAACGACGAAGAGCCGCGAGCGTACCGTAAACCGACTGAGCTGCCGCGCTAATTGCCCCGGAACCGACTCCGCGAAGTCATCCTCGGAAACTTGGGACGCGCTCATGTGAACCCAGTCGACGGTGCACCCTCGCCGCGCGAGAAGGTACGACGCGACGGGTGAATCGATCCCCCCGGACAAAAGACCCAAAATCGACCCGCTCGTTCCAACGGGAAGGCCTCCGATGCCTTTCAGCCTATCGGAATAGAAGAACAGGCTGTCGGAATAGATATCGATGTAGAACGTCTGGTCGGGATCGCCGAGCCGCACTCGATCCCAATCGGTGCGCTCTCGAATGGCCTGTCCCAGCCAGGTTTCGAGCTCGGACGACGGAAGCGGGAACCTCTTGTCAACGCGATGCGCGCGCACCGCGAACGTACGGTCAGGTTGATAGCTCTCCTCGGCCAGGCGTACGGTGAGGTCCTCCACGGTGGCGCGATCGAGCTCACCGTCGACGAGAATGTCGCCTCGTTTCAATCGCACCGCGGGAGCTAGCGAGCTCACCCCGGCCACGCGTTGCAGCGTTTCCAGAACCGAGCGGAGCGATTGCGCGTCATAGTCGCGTGCCTCGACGTAGAGGCGCCCGCAGTTCATCTTGACGGGCCAGCGGAGCTCGTGCCGGCGCAGCACGTGTCGTACGTTCGCTTTCAACCGCGCCCAGAAGTCCCCTTGGTTTCTCCCTTTCAGCGTGATCTCCGGAGAACGGAGAATGATTTCCAGCGCCTGGGTACCCATGGCTCGTCCGGTCACGGCATTTCAGCTTATCAGTTCATTCACGGCCAAGCACATTCCCGCGCCCGGCATGCGACAATAGTTATGTCGCCGAAGAAGGCTTCGGTGCGGTTGGGGGCCACTTATGGTGGTGTACCGGGCCTTCTCGGCGGCATTGGCATCCTCTGTCGTCGAGGTGCTGCCGGAAATAGCCCTTTCGGTGCACGAGGGTGATGGCGACGAGCGGGAGCCCCCAATCCGCCGCCGTCAACGTATCGCCCGCGAGCACTCCCAACCCTCCGGAGTAGGTATGGATATCCTCGCTGAGGCCGATCTCCATCGAAAAGTAAGCAATCTTGAGCTCCGGCAAAACCGCAAAACCCTCCTGGAAGCCGAAAAGACTAGCATACGGCCGGCTAGAAAGCCGACGAGATTGCAGGTAAAATTGAAGCCAGACCTCGAAAATCACTTAACCCGCTGGACTTCAGAGAGAGGATCAACCCATGGAACTCTATTTGGTGCGGCACGGCGATGTAGATCCGAACGTCGGCGATGCGGGCGAGGGACCGCCCCTCACAGAAGCCGGGTTGGCGCATGTGCGCCGGTGCGCCAATTTCGCGGCCCGACTCGGCGTGGAAATTGGTGAGATCCGGCACTCGGAAGCGCTGCGATCCATCCAAACCGCGCAGGAGTTTGAGCAGACCCTTCAATGCCCGCGGAAGCAAGTAACCGGCATCGGGCCAGACGACGATATCAACCCGCTTCGGAGAGAAGCCGCCGGGCTAAAACAGAACGTCATGGTCATCGGCCATCTCCCGTACTTGAATCGGATCGCCGGTGCACTTCTCGCCCAGGACGAGAGCATGCCCGTGGTCGTCTTCCACCCTGCGTCCCTAGTCCGCCTGGACCGCAGAGAGGACGCAAGGTGGAGCATTCAGCTTGTATTGCCGATTGGGGTGATGCCCTAGTGAGCTCCCCTACGGGGAGCGGTTCCGCCCTCGGCCATCCGCCCTCGGCCATCGGCAGGGGACAGTTGATGGCTGGCCCTGGTCAGCGTCACATCACCGCGAGCTGATGGCTGACGGCTGATGGCCGATGGCGCCGCGATAGTGGTTTTACTGCGGTCCCCAAATCCTCAGGCTGCCATCCCCCAACGCGCCCACGATCTGGGGCTCCTCGCCAGTGACGACGACGCCAGTGAAGACCTCGTCCGCGCCGCCCCAGAGCGTCGTGCGCGGGTTGCCGGTGTTCAAATCCCAAATGATGAGGCTGTTGTCCATCGCGACGCTGCCTTGGTGCACAACTCCGATAGAGGCCGAGAGCTCGCTTGGCCCCGACTCCCATCATCCGGTCATCTCGCTATCAGGCATCCCGAGCGCCGTCATGGTGTTGAGAATCTTGCACCCGATCCTTGCCTCGACTCTCTGTGCCGCCAACCCTCTCGCTCGCATCGCTGAGCCCACGATAGCCTTGTAGCGATGGAACGTTGTCTCGACTTTGCTCCGTTTGCTGTAGCCCGATTCTGTGTGCCACTTTCGTTTGCCGAGCCGAGCTTGTGCTGCAATATTGCGATTACGCTGTCGGCTGCTCGCCGGCCCCGATGCGAGCTGGGCGCCCTTGCGCGGCGGTATCAGCACCCTCGGCGAGCGATGAGCGCTGTGATTTTCGATCGCCTCATAGACGCCGCTGGCGTCGTATGCGGTGTCAGCTCTAGCCGATGAGATGGGACTGTCGATCTGTCCGACAAGCGATGCAACCCGCGATGAATCGCGGGCTCTTTTGCTCGTCAGCTCGCAGGCGACGACTTCGCCACGCTGCTCGTCGACACACAGATGGAGCTTGCGATAGTCCCTGCTATTTGGTGCTCTGCGCAGCTGGCCGGCGTGGACAGCGAGACCGCTGCTGTCGATCAAGATGTGCAACGGCGTCTTCTGCTTGTCTTGGTAGAAGGGGACCTTACCCAGCTTCGCCTTGCGCCTCGAGATCGTGGTGTGATCGGGCACATCATTGTCTAGCTTCATCAGAGCGAACAACGATCGCAGCAATCCCTCGCTCTGCCTAGACGACAGATGAAACACCATGCCCAGGGTGACAGCCGTCTCGATGGCGTGGTTCGAGTACTTGCGTTGACGGCCCGGTTTCCTCCTCCTTGGCCGGGGCGCGTCCCAGTTCACAAGCTTGCCGGCGGTGAGCGAGATCCAGACGGTCGCTGGGACTCGCCGGGATGGGAATGGGCTCGATGATGTAGTCTTTCAACCGTTACTGGCGAACGTTTACTGTCGGCAACAAGAAAAGAAACCCGACGCTCCAAGACTTCAACCAGGTCCTCCTCTTCGCGTCATTCCTCGCGCCGCTTCGGTCTCTGGTTCGCGGCCAGAATCCGCTTTCGGAGACGAATCGAGCTCGGGGTCGTCTCGACGAGCTCGTCGTCGCGGATGAACTCGAGCGCTTGCTCGAGATTGAGCTCACGATGAGGCGTTAGCTTCACGGCGATCTCGGCCGTCGACGAGCGCATGTTGGTGAGCTTCTTTTCCCGGGTGACGTTGACGTCGAGATCCGCGGGTCGGGAGTTCTCGCCAACGACCATCCCTTCGTAGACTTCCACTCCGGGTCCGATGAAGAGCGCGCCTCGATCTTCGAGGTTATGAAGCGCGTACGCGGTCGAGCTCCCACGCCTGTCGGCCACGAGCACCCCGGTCAAACGTTTGGGCACCGCACCTTGCCAATCGTCGTAACCATCGAAGAGCGTGTTGAGCACCGCCGTACCGCGTGTATCGGCAAGAAGCTCGCTCCGGATCCCGATGAGCCCTTGCGACGGGACGCGAAACTCAAGTCGCACGCGTCCCGAGCCGTGGTTCACCATGTGCGTCATCAAGCCCTTGCGGATACCAAGCTTCTCGACGACGACGCCTTGGAACGGCTCGGCGACGTCCACGAGCAGAATCTCGAAAGGTTCTTGCTTCTTGCCGTCGACCTCCCGCATCAGAACCTCGGGATTGCCGAGCGCGAGCTCGTAGCCTTCCCGCCGCATCGTTTCCACGAGGATCGCGAGCTGCAGCTCGCCGCGTCCGAAGACTTTGAAAGAATCCGCCGAGTCCGTCGGCTCCATCTGCAGAGACACGTTCGTCAGAAGCTCTTTTTCGAGACGCTCTTTGATCTTGCGCGACGTCACCTGCTCGCCTTCCAGGCCGGCGAACGGAGACGTGTTGACCGAGAACACCATCGAAAGCGTGGGCTCGTCGATCCTGAGTCGCGGAAGCGCCGACGGCGTCTCGGCGCTGGTAACGGTGTCGCCAATCGCAATCCCGCCGACGCCAGCGATACACACGATATCGCCCGTGCGCGCTTCGTCGGTAGGTACGCGCTCGAGGCCAGAGAACGTAAACAGCTTCGTAATCTTGGTCGTCTCGACGGTGTCGTCGGCTTTGGCGATGCCGGCTTCGTCGCCCGCCGCAAGCGTCCCATGAGAGATGCGGCCAATCGCCAGACGACCCAAGTAGTCGTTGTAGTCCAGATTGGAGACCATGAGCTGGAGCGGTGCGGTCGCATCACCTTTCGGCGGTGGCAAGTGCTCCAAGATAGCGGCGAACATCCGTCTCATATCGGTGTCGTCTCCGTCCGGTTCGAGACGCACGGTGCCGCTGCGGGCGTTGGCGTACAGAATCGGAAACTCGAGCTGGTCCTCGGTGGCGTCGAGGTCGATGAAGAGGTCGTACACTTCGTTCACGACTTCCTGAACGCGCGCATCCTGCCGGTCGATCTTGTTGATCACCAACACCAACGGAAGTTTTAGCGCAAGGGCCTTGCCCAAGACGTATCGGGTTTGCGGTAAGGGGCCCTCGCTGGCGTCGACGAGCAGCATGACGCCATCGACCATGCTGAGCGCGCGCTCGACCTCGCCGCCGAAATCCGCGTGACCCGGGGTGTCGACGATGTTGATTTTGACGCCTTGGTAGTGGATGGCCGTGTTCTTGGCAAGAATGGTGATGCCGCGCTCGCGCTCGAGATCCCCCGAGTCCATCACCCGCTCGCGCACTTCCTGGTTCTCCCGGAAAACGCCGCTTTGATGAAGAAGTGCGTCGACGAGCGTGGTCTTGCCGTGATCGACGTGGGCAATGATCGCGATGTTCCTTATGTTGTCGATGCTCTGCACAGGACGCGTATTATGACACGCCGATTCATCGCCACCGTATTTCGTTCGATGACGTGAGCTACAATGCTCAGCATGCGCCGGATCATCCTAAACGCCCCCATGGTGCTGCTGCTCTTGCAGAGCACCGAGCCTGAAGAGACCTGTCTTCCTTGTGGCGGCGCCAATCACCGGGGGGTGGTGACGGTCCGTGACAAGCTTCAAGAAGCCTTCCGCCTGTCGATGACCGTTCCCGATTGCGACGGAGCGGACAACCTCGAAACGTGCCGATCGATCGAGAGGCTCCTCGAAGAAACGTTCGACACTCTCGACGGCGTGGTTGCGGAAGGCGAGGCAGCGGGCTCGATCGACTGTGTGAGCTGCGACCCGAGGCCGCATTTGAGTCCGCTGATCTCGAGCTTCGAAACTGTCGCCGCCGTGCTCGTCGACCGAGGCTACACCGAGTTCGTGGGCAAGCAGATGCGCATGCAGCAGGAGATCGAGCTCTGGAAAGGCTACTCGTGCTGTGCGGCGAAGGCGAACCCTGCACGACCGCGCAAAAACCGCGAGATGGAAGCCCGCGCCGTGCTCACGGAAAAGTGTGGCGCCAACTTCGAGAAAAATCGCAGTGGTCTCAAGCAGGTCGTGAGGATGCCGGGTGATCGCCAGGGGTGTTTCCAATCACGCGCGTGCCGCGACGCGACCCAGCACAACGGCCAGTTCATGGAGGCCGGTTTTTGGACTTACGACGGCGAGTACTGGTACATCTGGGAAGAGCGCAAAACGCCGCGCGGCAATTGGATCGACTGCAATCCCTAGCTACTTCGCGGGAAGCGTCTTGGTGAAGGCGACCGCGCGCTTGACCCAGCCTCGCAGATCTTCGTCGGTCTTGTAACCGGCGGGCCGCAGGTACACCATGCTCGCGAGCGGCGTCCCAGTGAAATCCATCTCGCGTGTATGCCGCTCCTCGAGCGCCTTCCCGGCGCCCTCTTTGCCGAGTCGCAAAACGACGTTCTTGTCGATGACACCGCAGCACATGTTGCCATTCATCAAGAACGCGAGACCGCCGAACATTTTTCGTTCGGTGATCCCCTTCCGGCGCGCGAGCGTTTCCCGCAAACGGGCGGCCACATCTTCGTTGTAGGCCATCGATCAAGCCTCCTGTAGTTTCGCTCGGTACACCAACCCGATCGCGAGTCCTACGATCGCGAACTGCACGACAAAGTAGGCCGTCTCGATGCCAAGCCATATCGCAAGCGAGCTGACCTCGTGCTTCGCTGCCGCGGCGATGACTTGGCTACTCCAAAGGAACAGGCCCATGAGAAGGCCGAACTTCACTCCTGCCTGGACTGCACTCGGGCCGCGATAGATGAGCGGGAAAGCATACGAAAGAAAAAGTCCTTGAATGAGGATGGCGACGAAGCCGAGTGCCAGGATCGGCTGTTCGCGGTACATTCCGAGCTTGTCATAGATGCCTTTGAACACCACCATGTGCCAAACGAACGCGAGCGGAAACGTAACCAGGAGATAGGAAAGTGCACCTCGTACATACGTTTTCATGTTCATGCTCAATGCTCCTCGGTCAGCAATGTCTCGAGGCGGTCAAACGTCGTCGCCCACCCCGCTTCGTGCCGATCTCTCGATTCGTTGGTTGGGAACCGGTCGTGCGATACCACGACCTCCGTTTCCGCACCGTCCTCGCGCAAAACGATGGTGACCAACGTCTCGATCCCGGCGTGTGGATCGGGCGCCTCCCACGTCCAAGTGAACGCGAGCCGCTCGGGCGGCTCCAGTTCCCGGAACGCACCACGCACGGTGTCGCGCTTGCCGTCAGCGAAAATGAATTCCAGTCGATACGATCCCCCGACGCGCAAGTCGTGCTCGAGAACTTCGGTCCCGATGTCCACGCTCGGCGAGAACCAGCGTACGAGCTGCTCGGGATCGGTAAACGCCCGAAACACTTCTTCTCGCGACGCGCGGAAACGTCGCCGGATGAAAACGCCGAGCTGACTAGCCACGATCACCCAACAGGTCGCCCAACCGCTCGAGCGTCCCCTCCCAGAAGTCCCGGTGGCGCGCAATCCACGCTTCGGCTTCCCGCATTCTCCTCTCGACCAAGCGAAACCGGTGGGTTCGCCCATCGATACGGCGCTCGAGAAGCCCGGCTTGCTCAAGAACTCGCAGATGCTTCGACGCGGTGGGTTGAGAGACCTCGAACGGCGACCCGAGCTCGGAGGCCGTCAGCTCACCGCGCCGGGAGAGCATCGACAACATGCCTCGGCGGGTGCCGTCACTCAAAGCGTGGAACGTGCGATCCAAATACATAGCCAACTGGCTATATATTAGACCAAACTCGAAGAAGAAGCAAGGTTTTTTCAGCATCTGGCTATCCGCCGTCCGCTATCCGCTACTACGCGGCTTCACACGGTTTCGAGTGCCACCGGACAGCGGGAAGCGGATAGCGGGTAGCGACATCGGCACTACGTTAAGGAGTCAACCAAGCCGTCAGCGGTTTGAACCGTCCGTTGTCGAGCTCACAGATGAAGCCCGCCTTCTGCGCGTGATGGTCGGTCTCCGAGATGCTGACCGGGGGCAGGATCCCGCCGCTATCCCAATTGCGGATCGACTCCATGGCGTCGAGAAATTTGTCGCGGGTGAGGTCTTCGCCGCGCTCGAGTCCTTCCACGACGAGCTTGGCGAACACGTACCCGTACAGTGAGTAGCGGTTGAGCTCGTGGCCGGGAAAATACGTTGCCATGAGCTTGCGATATTCCACGATCCCGGGCGCGTCGTTCTCGTTCGGATCCGGGTAGTGACAAAAGCCCAGGGTTCCCTCCGCATGCCCACCTTCGACGTTCAAGTACTGCTCGTCGGTAAGGGGGCCAGACGAGACCAGGCGCACGTCGGTCCAACCGAGGCTCGCTTTTGCTTCCATACCTTTCTCGCCCCCGCCGGAAGAGGGCCATGATCACGACGTCCGGTTCCTGTTCGCGAAGCGCTCGCATTCGGTGACGCCCTGAGCGACCAGGAGCAAGAACAAAAGAGTCTGCATGACGCCGCAGCATAGCCAACTGGAGGCCGAATTTGCTACCGTGGTTTTGAAGCTTGACGGAGGTAGACATGCCCGCATATACGCCAGGACCGTGGCGCACCGGTTTCGAAGACGGCACGGGGTGGATGGACGACGAGGACGGCGGGTGGATCATCGGGTTCGAAGAAGAAGTCGTCGTCGCCGGGGGGAGCCATGAAGGCCTCAAATACGGTGTCCCCGACGAGCACAACGGGCTTCTGATTGCGGCCGCTCCCGAGTTGCTCGAAGCAGCCAAACGCGCCTATGCGTTCTTCAAGGTTCTGGCAGAGAAAAAAGCAGCGGAAACGGGCGAGACGGACGTCGAGAAATGCATGGAGCCCGAAGCGCTCTTGCTGCGCGAGGTCTTGGAACGCGCCGAGCGACCACAGCTGCCCGACAACGGCGTCCCTTGACGGACATGAGATTTTCTTAGGATGAAAGCGACCAGCTCGTCCCTTTGGAACGACTATCGTGAGGGGAGCCGTTTCTTCATCAAAGAGGAGACGTCTACGAATGACGACAACGAACTTGGAATAACTCGCCTCCGTCAATTACCCAAGCTTGTTTTTCCGGGAAAGAAAAACTCACCGCAAAGGCGCGGAGGACGCAGAGATTCGCAGAGGGGAAAAACAAGGGTGGAAGTCGCTGTGCGAAAGAACACCTGGTACCGATTTGCTTTTTTTCGACCTTGGGTCCTAGCGTTGTTTTCCTCTGCGTTTCCTTTGCGTCCTCTGCGCCTCTGAGGTGATCTTTTCTTTTCCAGAAAAAAAGCCTCGCCGCGCGGAGGCGACGAGGCTTTCGTGAAAGAGATTCGACTACAGGGGCTTCACATTCGCAGCCTGGGGTCCCTTGGGGCCCTGGGTGATCTCGAACTCAACTCGCTCGCCTTCTTGGAGCGATTTGAAGCCTGTGCCGACAATAGCCGAGTGGTGAACGAACACGTCGGGGCCGTCTTCACGCTGGATGAAGCCGAAACCCTTGCTGTCGTTGAACCACTTCACAGTACCTTCCGCCATGCTAGGTCTACCTCCTTTCTTCAAAATTTAACCCGGCCGAAGCCGGGGTATTGTGTAGACCTCGCACTGGCAACAACAAAAAAGACCGCAAGGCGATGTTTTCTCCCTGCGGTCCACTGCTGGTACAGGTAGAGAAAAACTACACTCTACAAAGAAAACACTACCGCGTGTTTGGACTGGTGTCAAAGGTCAACCTGGACTCGGTGAGCAGCCATCGGCCATCAGCCGTCAGCCATCAGCCGGCGCCCGCTTGCGCGCCGGAGCCGCGGGTCGGCATGATCCCTATGTGCGACCCCAGTCACTTCCGGTTATCGACATCACCGCCGCCAGTGCGCCGGGGGCAATCCGGGAGGCTTGTCAGGACGGTGGCTTCTTTTTACGTCGTGGGGCATGGGGTCGATGAGGCGCTCTCGACGGGGTTAGAAGAACTGAGCCGCGAGTTCTTTGAGAAACCGAGCTCCGAGAAGCTCGCCATCGGCATGGAGCTCGGCGGCCGGGCGTGGGGTGGCTATTTCCCCGTGGGCGACGAGCTGACGTCCGGGAGTCCCGATCAGAAGGAGGGCATCTACTTCGGCGCCGAGCTTCCGGCGAGTCATCCGAAAGTCGTCGCCGGCACGCCGCTCCACGGTGCCAATCTCTTTCCTGATGGCATGCCCGGCTTCCGTGAGACCGTGCTCGACTATATCGATGTCCTGACGGGACTCGGCCACAGGATCATCGAGGCCGTCGCGCTGAGCCTCGGCCTCGACGCGGCCTACTTATCATGAGTTTTTCCCGGGCTTCGACGCGACGTGCTTTGATGGAGCTACGCCTTGCCTGATATCGAGACCGAGCTCGTCGCGCCGGAAGGTTACAACCTGCGGCGAACGATGTCGGGGTCGCGCCTCGGCGCCTACGATCCCGCAACCCGCATCGAAGAGGGCGCCATCGCACTCGCGCTGCGAACACCGGAAGGCACCGCGAGCGTGGCGGTGGCTCAGCGAGACGGAACCCTCGAAGTCCAAGGTTGGGGCGACGGCGCGCGGTGGCTCCTCCCCCACCTTCACGGACTCCTTGGCTTGGAAGACGACCCGAGCTCGTTCACACCGGAAGACGGCGTGGTGAGGAAGCTAAAGCGTCAGTTCATGGGAACGCATCTCCCGAAGTTTCCTCGCGTTTTTGATCGTGTCGTGCGCGTGACGCTTCTCCAAGTCGTAACCTGGCAGGAGGCGTGCCGCTCATGGGGACGTTTGGTGCGCGAGCTCGGCGAAGACGCTCCAGGACCTCTCGACGTCCGCCTGCCACCGTCGGTCGAAACGCTGAGGTCGACGCCGGACTACGCTCTCATCGCCCTCGGCATCCGGCCGAAGCAAGCGCGCACGGTCCTGCGCATCGCCAAATACGCGTCGCGCATCGAAGCCGCCGCCGAGTCAGGCGCTCCCGCCCTCGCCACTTTACTCGGAGCCCTTCCCGGCATCGGGCCGTGGACGATCGCGTACGTTCAGGGAAACGCACTTGGTTGTCCCGACGTCGTTCTCCTCGGCGACTACAATCTTCCCCACACCGTAGCCTACGTTCTCGCGGGAGAACCGCGTGCCTCGGAGGAGCGGATGCTCGAGCTCTTGGAGCCCTATCGTGGGCACCGCTTCCGAGTGATCCGTCTTTTGTGGATGAACGGTGTTTCAGCGCCGCGTCGAGGACCACGACACCAAGTCGGGTGATATCGAGATGCCGTACCGTGCCGCTGTCTCCTTCGTGCGATGGGTGCTCCGTGTCTTTTTTCGCAAGATGGAAGTCACGGGTCTCGAGAACGTTCCCGAAGAAGGCGGCGGGCTCGTCGTCTCGTGGCATCCCAACGCGCTCGTCGACGCCGCGCTCATTCTGATCTTTTTCCCGCGGAAGATCGTCTTCGGGGCGCGACACGGCCTCTTCAGCTGGCCGCTTCTCGGCCGTCTCATGCGCGCGCTCGGAACCGTACCGGTCTATCGACGGCAAGACTTTCCCGGCGGCGACCCCGGCGGCGATGATGACGCGCGGCGCACGGCAAACCAAAAAAGCCTCGACTCACTCGCGGACGCTGTTGCGGGCGGCGCGTTCTGCGCGCTCTTTCCCGAAGGCGACAGCCACGACGAGCCGGCGCCGACGGAGCTCAAGACCGGAGCAGCACGGCTCTACTACCGGGCCGAGGAGCTCACAGCCACCGACGCGCCACCGACGGTGATCATTCCCGTCGGGCTTCACTACGACAAGAAGCGCGTTTTGGGCTCGAGCGCGCTCGTCGCAATCCATCCTCCGCTCGAGTTGAGCACGGGAGTCTCCGAGCCGCCACCGCCGGACGCGTCCTTTGACGACAAGCGGGTGCGCTACCGCGAGCTCACCGACGAGATCGAGGCGACGCTTCACGAAGTCGTGCATGCGACCGAAAGCTGGGAGCACCATCACGCGCTCCATCGGGTCCGCAAGATCATGCGCGCCGAGCGCGCCCATCGTGTCGGTGCGACCTTGAAGCGTCCCGACATGAAAGAACGCGTGCTCGCGTTCTCGCGCCTCGTTGCCGGTTACAACGAAAGGGCGCGCACGCATCCGCAAGAGGTCGAGCATCTGTTTGCGCGTGTTCGCGAATACGATGAAGACCTCAGAGAGCTCGGTATGAATGACCACGAGCTCGACGCGCCGCCCCGGCTCGCATCGCCATGGCTCGCGGCGATTCTCCTGGGCCAAGCCGTGCTCGTGTATTTGCTCCTGCCTCCCATTCTGATCCTCGGCTACGTCACCAATCTGCCGGCAGCCCTCGTCGTATGGGCGGTCGCAAAGTCAGCTGCACGAAAGCACAAGGATGAAGCGTCACTCAAGCTCGTCGCCGGCGTCATCGCTTTCCCTCTGACGTGGCTCGTGGTCGCGTTTCTCGTAGCTTTGGGGAATCGAGCTCTACAGATAATCTACCCGGATATTCCAGGAGCCCCGTTGGTGACCGGTCTCATCGCATTTTGCTTGAGCGCCACCGGCGCTTTTGTCGCGCTCAACTATCAACGCTACGCGCGCCAAACGCTCCGATCGCTCAACGTGCGCCTGACACGCGTTCGCCGGAAGCGGACGCTGGCGCATCTGCGCCAAGAACGCGCCGAGCTCTACGACGCTTTCGTCGAGCTCGGTCGCGGACTCGACTTGCCCGGCACTCTCGCCCCCGATGGGCGGGTAACCAACTGAGGGGAAGTTGCCTCTTCTGTAGGTTTTTCCCCATGGCTTCCGAAGGCTCGACCGCCATAAACCCATGACAGAAAGCAGTTTTGCTTCGCGCCAATCTTGGCGCTCGGTTTGCAATGACAACACTCTGCCATGGGACTCAAAGTCAGACCCCCTCAGGGAAGGCTCGAGACGGCCGTACTGCCACGCATCGTGCGCGACCTCTGGAGAGCCGAAGCCACGGGCATCTTGCACCTGTGGAACAAAGACGCGAGCAAACGCATCGTGTTCAACCATGGCGACATCGTCTTTGCCGGGACGAATCAAGAGCACGAGCGGCTCGGCGAGCGGCTGATACGGGCCGGTAAGATCAAACGTTCGGTGCTCGATCTGTCGTTCCGGGTCATGGAGCGCTCGAACGAGCGTTTCGGGAAGACCGTGGTCGATCTCGGCTGGGTCAGCCCAATGGAGATGCAGCGCGCGGTCGCAGCGCAGATCAAGGACATCATCTATTCCGTTTTCACTTGGTACGAGGGCGACTAACGCTTCGAAGTATCCAACGATCCCGTGTCCGATGACCTCGCGCTCGAGCTTCACACCGCCGAGGTCATCTACGAGGGTGCGTGTCGGATCAGCGACTTGGCCGCGATCCGCGCCGGTGTGGGGTCGTGGAAGAACACCTTGGTGCTCACCGACGGCAAGCGGCTCGGCATTCCAGTAACTCAGGACGATGGCTACATCCTGTCGCGTGTCGACGGCATGGCCAGCATCGGCGACATCGTTGCCACCTCGCCTCTCGGAGAAGAGGAAACCCTGCGCCGAATGTACGCGCTGTTGCTCGCCGGCGTGGTCGAGATTGGAGACCCGGAAAAGCGTCCGCACGAGGTTACCGTGGTTGAGGAGGACACGGTCACCGAAGACGAACGACATTTTCGTGACGCCGTGCTCGCCCGCCACGCCGCGCTCGAATTCGGAAACTACTACGACAGGCTCGGCGTCGACCTCGACGCATCCGGGAAGAGGGTGCGTGCCGCCTACGAAGAGGTCATGGCGTCGCTCGAGCCACAGGCCGCGTATCGGGATCGCATCGGCGATATCGAAAAAAAGCGGGCCAATGTTCGGCGGAAGGTTCGGGAGGCCTACGAAGTCCTCAGCGTCGCCGAAACTCGGTGGCAGTACGAACGGAGCTTCGCGAATACGTCGCCCGAGTCGACGCTCGCGGCCCACACCGTGGCGCGCCATCCCTGCGACTCCCGCACGGACTGGGCGCAAACGCTCGTGCCCGGTTCGTCGCCCAAGAAAGAGCAAGCCGAGCTTCTCTTCCTGGAGGCGAAGCGCTTGTACAACGACGGCGACTACTTCGACGCCATCGCATCTCTCAACGAGGTACTGAATCTGGAGCCCAGCAGTGGTCAGTACAATCGACTCCTCGCCCAATGGCTCGCGCAGAACCCCGGTTGCCGGGAAGCGTCGCAGGAGCACTTCGAACGCGCCATCGAGCTCGACGCCCAAGACCTGGAAGCGTATCTCGGCCTCGCAGCGCTTCACGAAGAAGCGAGCCAGAAAGATAAGGCTTCCCCGCTCTACGAGCACATCCTCACCCTCGACCCAGACAACAGAGTCGCACTCGAAAAACTCGAGCACCGCGCGAGCTAAGCTCTCTAACTGGCCGATGGCTGACGGCCGATGGCCGATGGCGAATCGATGCTCGATGATAGAATTCCTCTCTTGGATACTGCGGCATCGGGAGGCTACCTTGCACTCGTTCGAGGCAACAGAAACTTCCGTAATCTCTGGTGCGGACAGATCGTCAGCCTCTTCGGCGACTGGTTCAACCTAATCGCGTCTGCTTCCCTCGTCGCATCCCTCACCGGTTCGAGCATCGCCGTTGGTGGTCTCTTCGTCGTCCGGATGCTCGCGCCGTTTCTCGTCAGCCCGTTCGCCGGTGTCGCCGCCGATCGCTACAACCGCAAGCACCTTCTCATCCTCACCGACGTCGTTCGAGCGGTCGTCGTCCTCGGATTTCTTCTCGTCGATTCTCCCGAGCTGCTCTGGCTCGTGTACGCGTTGACGTTCGTGCAGCTCGCGATGCATGGCGTGTTCTACCCGACGCGAAATTCGATCCTGCCGGACGTCGTTTCTCCCCCGGAGCTCGGCGCCGCCAACGCGATTACCGGCACCACGTGGTCGGTGATGCTCGCCATGGGCGCGGCAGCGGGCGGTCTCGTTGCTGGCGGCTGGGGCATCTACCCGGCGTTCGTCATCGACTCGGCGACTTTCCTCGTGTCGATCGTCTTCATCGCCAGGATCCAGTACCGCCCGCGGCGGCAAGTTGCGCGCGACACGAGCCTGCGAGCTGCTTTGAGCGACTACTTGGACGGACTTCGTTATCTCGGGCGCCACCGCGACATCCTCGTGATCGTGCTCCAAAAAGCTGCGCTGACGTTGTTCGTCGTCGGCGCCTTCGAAGTGCTCCAGGTCGCGATCGCCCGAGACGTGTTCGTGATCGGCGATGGGGGCGGGATAAGCCTTGGGATGATGTACGCGGTGATCGGCGTCGGCTCCGGACTCGGCCCGATCCTTGCGCGCTCTATCACCGGCGATCGCGAACGCCCCCTGCGGATTGCGATCTTCGTCTCCTACATCGTAATGGCCATCGGACTCACCATCGTTGCAACCCTCGACAGTTTCGGGGCCGTGCTCATCGGCACGACCATCCGGTCCATTGGCGGGGGCACGCTCTGGGTTTTCTCGACGCAGCTTCTCCTCCAACTCGTGCCCGAGCACATCCGCGGACGCGTGTTTTCGACGGAGTACGCGCTTCTAACCCTCTCGATGGCAACGAGCGCCGGCCTCGCCGGTTGGTCGCTGGACCAAACCGCGCTCGATATCTCGGGACTCCTGACGTGGATGAGCTGGGCGATCTTGGTGCCAGGAGCGCTGTGGGCTCTTTGGATGCTTTTGCGGCGTTAGGTCGGGATTCGGGTATACTCAATTCCGACCGCGAGCCGGGTAGCTGGCTGACGTACTCGGGCAACTACGCCGGATGGCGCTACTCCCCCCTCACCCAGATCACGCGCGACAACGCCGACCGGCTCCGGCTCCAGTGGGTACATCAAATGCGGCACCACCAGATCGAGACGACCGCCCACTTTTTTTGTTGGCTGATAGCTGATGGCCGATGGCGTAGCGAAGAGGCAGTTCGACATTACAAAAAAGTAATTCTCCCGTAACGGCCCGGAGAGGCCCGCTCGCCTACACTCGAATCGAGCCGACGCACCTGGTCGTGTCACCCTGGAATGGCTCCGGACGCGCCGCCCTTTTTGGCGCGTCCGATCTTTGAAATCGAGGAGGCAAGCAATGCAGCGATTTACAGTTTTGGCGGCGCTGGTCGCCGCGAGCGCTTTCGGACTGTGGCAGCTCGCCCCGATGCCAGCGGTTTCGGCGGGCCCTTCCGTCGACCAACAGATTACGACCCTCGCCGGAACGCCGGCGAGCTTCGCTGACGTCATCGAAGCCGTTCAACCGGCGGTGGTGAATATTTCCGTCACCGGACCCGCCGCGCCTCAGACCAGCGGTCACATCCCGATGCAACCGGGAACGCCCGGAGCGGACAACTTCGAGGATTTCTTGAGACGTTTCTTCGAGCGTCAGAGCTATAACGTCAACGGCCCCACGCCGACGTTTCAAGGCATGGGTTCCGGTTTCATCATCGACGCTGAAGGCTATGTCGTCACCAACAACCACGTCGTCGAGCACGCGTCCGAGATCGCCGTCACGCTCAATGACGGTACCCGGCTCGAGGCGGAGCTCGTAGGCACCGACCCCAAAACGGATCTCGCGGTTCTCAAAGTCGAATCGGACGAGCCGCTCCCGTACGCTCGGTTCGGTGACTCTGATGCTACGCGGGTCGGCGACTGGGTCATTGCCATCGGCAATCCTTTCGGCCTCGGCGGATCCGTCACCACCGGCATCGTGTCGGCCCGCGGCCGCGACATTCAATCCGGTCCGTTCGACGACTTCTTGCAGATCGATGCTCCCATTAACCGGGGCAACTCGGGAGGACCCTTGTTCGACTTGAACGGACAAGTCATCGGCATCAACACGGCCATCTTCTCGCCGAACGGCGGGAACGTCGGCATCGGTTTCGCCATCCCCTCCGAGCTCGCCGAATCCGTGATCGACCAGCTCCGTTCCTCGGGCCATGTCGAGCGCGGTTGGCTCGGCGTGACCATCCAGCAGGTCGACGAAGAGCTCGCCAGCGGTCTCGGATTCGATGGGGACACCGGCGCGCTCGTCGCGAGCGTCCTCCCGGAAAGCCCGGCCGACATCGCGGGAGTTCAACCGGGCGACGTCATCGTCGCTATCGACGGTGAGGACATTAACCATCTCAAGGAGCTCACGCGAAAAGTGGCCGCGGTCAAGCCCGACGAAAAAGTCGAGCTCGAGGTGTGGCGCAACGGTGAGCGCAAAACACTCGATGTTTCCGTAGGACGTTCGCCGAACGAGACCAAGAATGTCCGCGCCGAGACCACCGAGTCGAAAATGCGTCTGGGCCTAGCCTTGGGCGAGCTGACGAACGTCGCGCGCCAGCGGTTCCGTGTCGACGAAGACGTTCGCGGCGCGCTGGTGACGAACGTCGCGCCGCAAAGCCCCGCCGCGGCGAAAGGACTGAGGCCGGGAGACGTCGTCGTCATGGTGGGCCAGACCCAAGTGACGAATCTCGACGATGCGATGAGCGCCATCGAAGACGCCAAGTCGGATGGTCGCGAGAGCGTTCTGCTTCGAATCGTTCGCGGCAGCGATGCGCGCTTCGTGGTTGTCCCTTTCGTCTGATTTTTGGACTAAGCTCTCGGGGAGGGTGCGGATGCACCCTCCCCTTTTGTGTTTCAACATGCGCGTACTCGTCATCGAAGACGACCTTGAGACCCTCGATTTCATCGTGCAAGGTCTGAGCGAGAGCGGCCACGTTGCCGACAAAGCCGATAACGGCAAGAACGGACTGTTCATGGCACTCGAAGAGCCGTATGACGCCCTCGTCGTCGATCGGATGTTGCCGGGCCTCGACGGCTTGTCGCTCGTGCAAACGCTGCGATCGGAAGGCAAGCGCACACCGATTCTCATCCTGAGCGCGCTCGGTGAAGTGAACGATAGAGTCGAAGGGTTACGCAAAGGTGGCGACGACTACCTCGTAAAACCGTTCGCGTTCTCCGAGCTTCTCGCCCGGCTCGAAGTGCTCGCTCGCCGGGGAGATGCGGAAGCGCCGGAAACGAAGCTTTCCGCCGGGGACCTCGACTACGACTTGCTCGCCCGAACCGTGACCCGCGCCGGGCGCACGATTGCGCTTCAACCTCGCGAGCTACGCCTTCTCGAGCATCTCATGCGACATCAAGGCCAAGTCGTCACCCGAACGATGTTGCTGGAGAAAGTCTGGGACTACCACTTCGACCCCCAAACTAACGTCATCGACGTCCATGTGAGCCGCCTCCGATCGAAGATCGACAAGGACTTCGACTATCCCCTCATCCACACCGTTCGCGGCGTAGGATACGTGCTCCGTGTACCCGAAGAAGCTTCTTCGTAGCTCGGCGTTCCGGCTCGCACTCGGCTACGTGGCACTGTTCAGTATCTCTGCGGTGCTGCTCCTGGCTTTCATCTATTGGTCGACGGCGTCCTATATGCAGCAGCAAGCCGATGAGACCATCGAGGCCGAGATCGTCGGTCTCGACGAGCGGTACCGGCTGACCGGTCTCGCGGGTTTGACGGCATCGATCCGCGAGCGTCTCGGACGCCGGCCGGCGGGCTCATCGATCTACCTTCTGACGGACGGACTCTCGACTCCCATCGTCGGGAACCTCCGCCGCTGGCCGGCGGGTGAGCTCGACGCCGACGGCTGGATGAGTTTCGAGCTCAACGTGATGAACGATGAACCGAAGCACGCAGTCCGGGCGAAACCGTTCGCGCTTCCCGGCGGTTTCCGTCTTCTCGTCGGACGCGACATGTACGAGCTCCAAACGATGCGATCGCGTCTCGTGGGAACACTGGGCTGGGGGCTGGCCCTCACGGTGGGCCTCGCCCTCGTGGGCGGCGTGGTGATGAGCCGTAGCCGAGTCCGACGGATCGGCGCCATCAACGAGGCCATCGGCGAAGTCATGGAGGGCGACCTCTCTCGGCGCATCCCGACCGAGTCCACCGGCGGTGACGTCGAGGAATTGGTAACCAAGCTCAACCGCATGCTCGATGAGCTCGAAAAGCTCGTCGAAGGCGTGCGCCGGGTTTCCGACAACATTGCCCACGACTTGAGAACCCCTCTCGCACGGCTGAAGACGCGCTTGGAACGCTTGCGCTACGCCGGCGTTAGCGACGAGGCCGACAAGGCGGTCGAGGAGGCCGATAAACTTCTCGCGACGTTCGCGGCGCTTCTACGGATCGCCCGCATCGAGTCGGGCGAGCGGCGCGCCGCGTTCCAGACGGTCGACCTCACCGGGCTCGTCGACGACGTGGCCGAGCTCTACCGCCCGCTCATGGAAGAGCAGGGCAAGAAGCTCGTGATCCACAACGCTCCCGACATTACTGTGCGGGGGGATCGTGACATGCTGTTCCAGGCGTTCGCTAATCTCCTCGACAACGCGCTCAAACATACGCCCGCCGATGGGCGGGTCGAGCTGTCACTAGGGAAAGCGAACAGCCACATCCACATCGTCGTTGCCGACGACGGGCACGGGATTCCGGCGGACGAGCGCGAGAAAGTGATCGGCCGCTTCTACCGGGTCGATCAAAGCCGCGCGACACCTGGCTCGGGACTGGGATTGAGCCTCGTTGCCGCCGCCGTCGAGCTTCATCACGGCAAGCTCTGCCTCGAAGACAACGCCCACGGGCAGGGACTACGCGTCGTGGTGCAACTTCACCACCCCGAATAAGCGTCGGGTTGCCACGGATTCGAGCACGGCGGTACCCTCGCTGAGCTTCCTCGATGAACGTTTGCTTCTACGGCCATCCCCGGCAACGAGTGCTAAGGTTCAGTCCTCAGGCTCCAGAGTTATGATGACATTTCCCTTCTTGCGCCCGGTGTCGACGTAGCTGTGAGCCTCGGCGATTTGCTCGAACGGATAGCGCCGATCAATGACCGGTTTGAATTCTCCGGCCTCAGCCAGTTCCGCGAGGAAACGCAAATCCTCTGCGTGCCCGGGTGCTGGCCCAGCGATTACTTTCTTGCTGCTTGTCATCGACACCCATGGAATCTGAAGCATGTCTAGCAGCCCACCTAAAACCAGAAGAAGGCGTCCTTTCTCTTTCAACGAACGTTTGCTACGGGAGAACGGAGCCGTGCCGGCTGTATCGACAATGACGTCATAGGTTTCACCGTTTTCCGTAAAATCCTCTTTGGTGTAATCGATTACATGATTGGCACCCAGAGATCTCACCATTTCCACGTTCGCGTCACTGCACACCCCGGTCACGTCTGCCCCGAAATGCTTGGCAAGCTGCACCGCACAGCTGTTCCTACCCCTCCGGAGGCGCCATTGACGAGTACTTTTTCTGCGCTCTGAAGGTTTCCTCTTCTGAAGAAATGCAACGCCGTTGTTCCGCCAAAAGATATTGCGGCGGCTTTATCGTAGGTCAGATTGGCCGGTTTTAGTGCCACCGCCCCGTCTTCTGGCATGCATTTGTACTCCGCATGGCAACCCATGCCGGCACCGCTGAATGCAAAGACCTGGTCACCGACTTTGAATTTGTTTACGTCTTTGCCGACCGATTCAACTTCCCCGGCGAGCTCTGTCCCTAGAATAGGTTGCCTTGGTCTCGAGACTCCAAAAACCAAACGCGAGATGAACCCGAAGCCGACAGGCACATCGAGACTGCGCGCCCTCCAGTCCCCTGATGTTACCGTTGTCGCATGTGTTTTTATCAAGACTTCATTGTCCTTGGGCGTGGGCTTTCCCACCTCCTTCAATTCAAGAACATCGGGCGGCCCATATCTTTCATACACAATTGCTTTCATACGTCGCCCGGTAGTGGTCTAGTTTGAAATCGAGGCCGCTGGATAGACGCTTGCCTTGTGGTATCCTGTGGTATGCCTACACGAGCAAGCAAGAAAAAGAGGCCACGTGATACCAATCAACTTGCCTGGCAGATCGTACAGGAAGCTACCGGCCAGGCCCCGCTAGAAGAAGAGGAAGAAGACACGCGGAATCCTGCCGCTGTGGCTCTCGCGAAGCTGGGTGCGTCCAAAGGCGGTAAGGCTCGAGCTAAAAAACTCAGCCCGGAGCGAAGGGCTGAAATCGCCCGAAAAGCGGCAAAAACCAGATGGAAAAAGTGAACACGGGCTGTAATTAATCGCGTTGGTCTGGCTAGACGACCTATCGTGAAATGTAACTTCCCTCTACTGTAAATAACAACAGCCCAGACGCAATCGCAGACGCCTAGTCCCTGTTACGATTTCTGGGTTGCGCCGTGTCCGCCTTCCTGTTACACTGATTAATCATGGAAGCGAGAGAAGAACTACTTCAGCTGAGACAGCGTCTATCGGGCCGAATTGACGTCTTGCGCGCCGAGCTGGAAACCGTAGACGCATCGATCCGGCTCATCGAAAGAGAGAAAGGACTCGAACCCGCTTCTCACGGTGAGTTTGCGGAGATGGGCTTAACCGAGAGTTGCCTACGGATCCTTGAGGCTGACTTTCGCTCGCCGACGGAAGTCCGAGACCTTCTGATCCAGGGCGGCTATCCGAAATCAGACAGAAAGAAGCTTCTCGGATCCGTTTATGCCACTTTGAAGAGACTTCACGATGCGGGAAAAGTTGAGTTCCGAAAACGGCGTGGAGTAGGAGGACGAAAATATCGAGTAAAACACTACACTGCTGAACCGAGCGAAGAATAAAGGGCGGGGCTCGAAAAAGCCCCGCCCACAGCACTCTTTTCAGTTTCCGGTCCTTCGGTGTGTTCACGCACATCGAAAAACATGGACCGGAAAAGAAGGAGGTAAGACGATGAAAGTATGCTTCATCGTAGCCGTATTTCAGACGGCCAACGGATTTTACGCCGTGGTCGTCTGGATAATACGGCCCCCCGCTCCGGGTTGCTCCGGGGCGGGGACGCCTCCACTTTTCGTTTGCATGATAGCGCATAAAGGGCTGTTTTGTAACCCCAAAAATATCGGGAGAAGTGTCGTTTTTGCTTGACAATGCGTGCGCGAGCAAGCATAATGTCTATTATGAACAAGCTAGATACGAAACGACGAGTGCATGTGGTCAAGGCTCTGGTCGAGGGCAATAGCCTTCGTGGAACAGCGCGGATGACGGGCGTTGCGCGGGCGACGGTCGAGAAGCTGCTTCGAGAGCTCGGCTACGTTTGCGCCATGTATCAGGACGTCGCCTTTCAGAACCTGCCCTGCCGGAGAATCCAGGTCGATGAGATCTGGTCGTTCACCTACGCGAAAGCGAAGAACGTCGCACGGGCGAAAGCGGCACCCGAGGGCGCGGGCGATACCTGGACCTGGACGGCCATTGATGCGGATACCAAGCTTGTCCCGTGCTGGCTCGTAGGGGGCCGTGACGCTGGCTACGCGACGGAGTTTCTACAGAACCTCGCGGGACGGCTTGCCCACCGCGTGCAGCTCACCAGCGACGGGCACAAATGCTACCTCCAAGCCGTCGAGGATGCGTTCGGCGGGGATATCGACTATGCCATGCTGGTCAAGCACTATGGGAACGCGCCCGAAGGTCAGAGGCGATACAGCCCCGCCGTCTGCACCGGAGCGACGCGGATGCGCGTTACCGGCGACCCCGACGACGCGCACATCAGCACCAGCTACGTCGAGCGCCAGAATCTCACGATGCGGATGGCGATGCGGCGGTTCACACGGCTAACGAATGCCTTCTCGAAGAAGGTCGAGAATCTAAAGCACTCGGTCGCTCTACACTACATGTACTACAACTTTGTGCGGATCCACAGCTCGCTGCGCGTGACCCCGGCGATGGCGGCTGGCGTCACCAACAAGCTGTGGAGCATCGAGGACATGATTGGGCTGCTAGATTGAAACACGTAAAGATACTTGAGCCCAAAACAGATGGGAAGGCAAGCTCCCTCGGGGCGTCGCGTCTCCCGTAGTCTGGTTTCCTTAGATATCCTCAAAAAGGATCTGTTTCAAGGCAAGTCTGAGAATCTGCCACGGTTGGTACTGCCCTTCACCATCGATCGTATATCGGCAGTCCCCATCATTATTCAATTCTATTTTTAGAATGAGCGGGCCGTTACCAATTCGGGTTACGGAAATGTGGTCCGCCATCAGTCGGAACGTAACGTCAGCGGAACGTAGAAGAACTCCATCTTGCGGAGCTCTTGAGACTACGAGTTCCGTGTTGTCTTCTCCTGGTTCGCTAAACGACACGTCAAAACCATCTTCTCGCTTGAGGCTTCGCTTTCTGCGCGTTACGTCATTTTGGGCTTGCAGCACAAGTTTTAGAAACTCATTCGATAATGAGCAGTCGAGTTGCGCCTGAACCCAGTCGAAATCGTCCGGTTTTGGACTCATTGCAATCAGTCTACTACAGGTCGTCATTCAAGTGCTACCACCGGCTTGGCCCGAGCTGCTATGGAGCATCGAGGATATGTTGGGGCTGCTGGATTGAAACTAGACCACTACCCGTCGCCCTGCAGGGTTGCTTTGATCCGGTCATTGTGGTCAGGCTAGCAGCTCCCGGGCCGGGACGATGGCGCCCGGTGTCTACCGACGCCAGCGAAGCTCGAGCTCGTAGTTGTCGGCTCCTCGTTTGTCGTCTTCGATGCGAATGATCGCGGTGTAGCCGTTTTTGGCGTCGGGAGCCTGGATGAGCTCGACGACACCGCGACCGTCCAGCTTACGGAGCGACACCGGGACGTCGCGCTCGGGCAGAGAGGACTCGAACTCGACCCGGTCCTCGCGCACACCCTGACCACCCAGGTTGGTGACGGTGTGGCTGCCACCGCGGATCTCGATCTCGGCGCCGATGTCGACGCGGCCCTTCCAGCGAAACACGCCGTCGTCGCCATCGGAATCGTCGTTCCAGCGATCGTCGCTACGCCCATCGCTTCCCCAATCGTCACCCCAACCATCGTCTTCGTCCCAAACGACCTCGAACTCGTAGTCACTCGCGCCGCCGCGGCGGTCTTCGATACGGACCACGACGGTGTAGTCGTTTCTCTTGCTCGGTTGTTCCATCAGCCGAACCGTCCCGCGGCCCTCGATGGGATGAAGCTCGACCTCCACGGCGCGCGCCGGAAGGGGCGCACTGAAACGGTGGTCCTGGTACTGGATGGGCTTCGCCCCCAAGTGGTCGACGCGAACGGAGCGGCCGCGGATCAAGATGTCGTCCGCGCCATCGACCCGGCCCTTCCACTGGAACCGCTCTTCTGCTCTCGGAGCGGTCGCGCCGGCGAGCATGACCAACAGAAAAAGCAAAGCTCGTCTCATCTGGCCTCCTTGCGTGTCATCGAGATGTTTCTTACACTGGATCCATTCTCGAAAATGAATGGCGCAAGCGCAAGCGCGCCACCTTCGCTACGCCCTCTTCGGATTTCCATCCTGGTCAGTAGCGCTCACTCGATAGGAGAAAAATAGCATGAAGCACCGAATCAGTCAGATGGTCATTTTGAGCGTACTCGTCGTGTTCTGCGGGACCGCGTTCGCCCAGAAACAGCGCATCAACAACTACCACAGGTCTCTGCAAAAGAAATTGGAAGCGATGGTTTCGGACGGCCAGAACTGCAAAGTCAACATGAACGACTCGGAGGACGGCAAGGGCATGGACGCCGAGATCCGCCTCACCATGGGCATCCGCGAGTTCGAGTCATTCGCGCCGGTGGCGGCGCTCGAGGCCGCGGCGCTTCCTCACAAATTTCCGGCAGTGAACATCTACTTGCGACACGAAGGAACGGGCCGCGTCGGGCGGATCAATTTCCGCGACGCCGAACCACTCGCGGCGCAGTACAAGGCGGGCGAGAGAGAGAAAGCGACCGCGGAGATGGCGGATTCCATCACCTGGCACTGAGATAAATCGCAAACAGTTCTGACACTCTGGCCTCGGCGTCAACGGTAAGGACGCCGAGGCGGAGCCTTCCGTCGCGAAGAAGGTCGAGCCGCATGAAACCGGCGGTGGCTTTCTGGTAAAGCGTCTCGTCCCTCCACTTCGTCGGTGACGTGTGGCCGTAGTAGCCCGCGCCGCTGACGACGATATAGGACACGGTCTTCCCTTCGAGCACTTCGAGCGTGTGCTCGTGCCCCGCCGCGTAAATCAGAGGTGGGTCGGACGCGAACGCTTCCTCGAGCCTCGTGCGCATGCGCTCGTTCTTCGATCCCGACAGGTCTTGCGACGAGATTCCCGCGACGCGAGCGAGCGGGTAGCCCGAGCCGATGATCGGCAACGGAATCCACAACGGCGCCCACACTCGGACCGTGGGGAACAAATGGTCCTGCCAGTTGAAGTAGCCTCCGTGAGGCCCGCTCGATATCAGTGGGTGATGGGCGACCACGACCGCGTGCCGTTCGCCGCGCTCCGACAGTGCTCGCGCGATCGCCTCCACCACCGCCTGCTCAGTTCCCGGCGTGCAATCGCTCGGGCCCGGTTTGTCGTTCGAGCGAAGCCACCACTCGGTGTCGATCGCGACAAGCCTCAGACTCTCGCCGAAGTCCACGACGCTCGGCCCAGGGCAGCCACCTTGCGGCAACAAGACGACGCGACCTTCCTCGCCATGCTCGGCGATAAACGCTTCTTGCCGGCGCACCGCGCTCCACCCGTCCCCGCCTGAATTGTCCCAATCGTGATTGCCCGGAACGAAGATTCCTCGCGCGTCGGTGCGCACAACCGCATCGATCTGATCCTTCAGACGTCGCTCCATCTCCTCGTTATCTTTGGACGTGCGCGGCGGCAGCCCGGCTGGATAGATGTTGTCGCCGAGGAACACGACCAAGGATGGCGCCGCGGACGCGTGCATCGTCGCCGTCAATGCCTCGAGCACGGGCTCGCCGTGCTCGTTTGGCTTACCCCCGTCCCCGACCAAAAAGAGTGAGAGCTCGACGTCGCTCGCCGACGTGACCGGAGGCGCGGGCGGTGGGGCTTTGCCGGCGCACGCCGCGAGTGCGAAACAAAAGACCCACGACACTTGGCGTAGGAGCCGCATGCGATTACACTTCCTCTCGCATCGCTCGTGACTATGCGGGAGCTCCACGAAAGGAGAAAGTGAACATGGCAGAGGATTACTATATCGAAATCGACGGGTGAAGTGTGACCGGAAGCTCATCGAGCTCGCCGACGGCGCGGTCGCCGGTAAAGGTGACGGCCGGGTATCAGTCGATGACGCGAAAGTACTCTTCGCCGCCGTCAAGGATCACGACGACTACACCGATATCGAAAAAAACACGGTGAAGTACATCCGCGAGAACTACAACTTCACCGTCAAGGCCGACGCTTGGTTCCGGACTGAAGTCCGGAAGTGGGCCGCCACCAAGGGCCACTAGCAACACTGCGAGCTGTGGACGAGCCGAGACGCCATCCTTGGGTCTGGCTCGTCTACACCACTCTGTTCGCGGCCGCCGTTTCCTGGTATTTGCCACCGGAGGCAGCTGCTACCACGTGGCTCGGGTTCCCTTTCTGGGTCACGCTCTCCCTCACCGCCACTCTCGGCATCGCCGTTTTTACCGTCTTCGTCATCCATCGTTACTGGGGGGATGACGAATGACCTCTCTGTCGCTCGGCTTCGGCGCGATTGTCGTCATCAGCATCTATCTCGGCCTGATGATCGGTCTCGGCGTGCTCGCCCGCCCGAGAATATCGAAACGAGACGGCGAGTCGCTGAGCGAGTTCTATCTCGCCGGGAGAAGCCTGGGTCCTCTCGTCCTGCTCCTCACCCTCTACGCGACCCAATACAGTGGCAACACCGTCGTCGGCTATCCGGCCGAGGCGTCGCGGCTGGGCTACGCCTGGATCATGAGCGTGAGCTTCATGATGGCGATCATCGTCGTCTATTTGCTCTATGCTCCGCGACTCCAGCGTCTCGCTAGAGCGCGTGGCTTCGTTACTCCCGGCGACTGGGTGGACTACCGTTTCGGCTCGAAGCCCCTTTCTCTTCTCACGAACTTGTTGCTGGTCGTGTCGATCGCGAATTACTTGCTCGCGCAGTTGATGGCGATGGGGCACGTCGTCGCGGGTATCTCGGGAAACTTGATCCCCTACTGGATCGGTGTCCTCGTTCTCGTCCTCGTCATTATTATTTACGAAACACTCGGTGGTCTCCGCGCGGTCGCATGGACGGACGTGGCCCAAGGCTCGATGCTCTTGATTGGGCTATTCGGCCTCCTCTATGCCGTCGCACCCGGGCCGGCTCACTGGCAAGCCCTGACGGACTGGCTGAGCACTCACGCTCCCGAGAAGACCGCGGTGCCGTCGGGTGAGGTTGCGGCTCGATGGTTCTCGAGCATTCTACTCGTTGGCTTCTCGGGCGCTGTTTATCCTCAGGCGATTCAGAGGATCTATGCCGCGGGCAGCGTCCGCGCTCTCAAACGATCCCTCCAGGGGATGATCTTCATGCCGCTCATCACCATGCCCGTCGTCGTGCTCGTCGGGCTCGTGGGAGTGCGCCGGTTTACCGATCTCGACGGAATCGCGGCGGATCAGATCATGCCGATGCTGCTGCGGGAGTGGGCGCAAGCGTCTACGTGGACGTACATGATGGCGGTGCTCGTCGTCACCGGCATACTTGCCGCGATCATGTCTACCGCGGACTCGGTCCTTCTTAGCCTGTCGTCGATCCTGTCGAAAGACTTCCTCGGGAAAACGCTTCTCGCCGGTGCGCCCGAGGAACGCCTGACGCGTGTGGGCAAGCGCATTTCATGGCTGGTAATGGGCATTCTCGCGCTGGCGGCGTTCGCACCGCGCATGACGCTCTGGGGACTCACCGAGCTCAAGATGGAAATCCTCGTTCAAGTATCCCCTGTGTTCGTGCTGGGATCGATCTGGAATCGCCTCGACGCAAGAGCGGCTCTCGTCGGAATGTTGGCGGGCGCGAGTGTCTCCGGAGGACTGGCGCTGGCAGGTATCGGAAGTCTCGGGGGAATTCAAGGAGGCGTCGTCGGGTGGGCGCTCAACGTGTCGTTGTGCGTGGGGCTTTCTATATTGCGGACAGGAGAGCGGAACGAAATCCGCTCTGCTGTCGATGCGAAATAGCGCGGCTATTGAATTAACCCGTGAACCCACATGGTGCCGAATCCGATAAGGATAAACGGCCTTACCTTCGAACTTGCCTTCGCCGGGGAAAACGTCCACCACCAGGTGGCCAGTGGGATCGTTGCCCGTCGCGAACATGGAGTCGAGCTTGATGAGCTTTGGACATGTCGGGCGAATCACCGAAGGCGAGCTCACCGGGAGACAGGACCATCGTCATTCCTCGTCACCTACCGCCTTCGGTAGCTGATGGCTGACGGCTGATGGCCGAAGGCAGATTGTGCAACCGCAACGCCCCGCGATAAAGACAGTACAACCCACCCATTTGAATCAGGTGGTAGAGATCGTTCTTGTTGAAGTGCTCGTGAATCGAAAGCTTTGCGACGAGTACGGCCAGGCCTATCAGGCTGACCACGATGCCGCGTTTGAGCCAGCGGATGCCTTCGCTTCGCTCTCTCGCGCCCCGGGTCTCGGAACGAAGGACCGAGCGTACGCCGGCGGTAATCAAAAGAACCGCGCTAGCGACGATCGACCGCACCGTGAAGGTCCAAACGCTGTCCCACCTGTCTCCGAGCGACACCCGAAAGCCGTGCGCGGTCCCGCCGGCAAGCGCGGCGAGCGCGGTCACAAGAAAAGCCGCAATCCACAATTCCACACGGCGTCCCCCCGCCTGGCGTGAGCCGCCCCAAAGTGCCGCCGCGAAGTACAGGCATAATGCGGCCAAGGCATAGTCGGACAGCATCGTGGTCGGCTCGGTAATCCGCATTCAGCGAGGTATATCAGATAAACTACAAAGCCTCCCTTTCTTTTTCGAGGAGAAACCATGCTCTCACGAAGACTCTTGGTCCTCGTCCTGTGGTTTACGAGCCAGGGCTTTCTCTGGGCTCGTGAGAAAACGGACGTTGTCCATTTCACGAACGGTGATCGTATCCACTGCGAGATCAAAGAGCTCCGACGAGGAAAGCTGACGGTCAAGAGTATCGGCTTCGGCTCCATCAGCATCGAGTGGGACAAGATCGCCCACCTGGAAAGCGACCACGTGTTCCGCCTAGAGCTCCAGTCCGGCATACGCTACGTGGGCTCTCTCGCGCCCGGGGACGAGGACGGCAAGCTCGAAGTCGAGACCGTGTCTGGCACGAATCGGCTCGACCGAACTCGCGTCGTCGACATCGATCCAGTCAACGAGAGCGTTTTGACAGCAATCGACGGATCGGTCGACATCGGATACGACTTCACCCAGGCGGCGGATGCAACGAGCTGGAGCCTCGGAGCAGAGGCAAAATCCAAAAAGGAAAAATTCGAGGTCGCCTTGATCCTGGACTCGCTCTACAAGACACAAAACGACGCCGAGCCCGTGAATCGTCAGAACCTCACCGGGAACTACATCCGCTATCTCGAGGAGCGTTGGTTCGCATTCGGGTTGGGCCAAATCGAAAAAAACGAAACCAGTCCCTCGAGTTTCGCGGGATGGCCGGTGGCGGTGGCGGGCGCCGGATGCTGCAGACGAACCGGACCGACATCCATTTACTCGTGGGTCTCGGTGGCACCAGGGAGAAATTCACCGACACGGATTTCTCGGCGAGCATGGAGGCCTTGACCGGTTTCTTGTTCGATACTTACCGTTTCAATTCACCTGAGATTCAGTTCACCACGAGCTTCCTGTTCATCCCGAGCATCACCAAGACAAACCGTTACCGACTACAGCTCAACAGCAAAGTCCGCCTGGAGCTGTTCAAAGACCTCTTCTGGCAGCTATCGCTATTCGAGACATTCGACAGCAACCCTCCCAGTGAGACCGCGCAGCAGAACGACTTCGGTATCACCACCTCATTTGGTTGGAGTTTTTGACACCGTGAGCTTGTAGCTGATGAGAGCGCCCAAAAGCGCCGCGGTAACACCCGCGGCCACGTCCACGGCGTGATGGTAGCGGGTGTACACACACGCAAGGCTCAGCCCGAGCGCGAAGAACCCGAGAACGAGCGCCGCCCTTCGGTGAACACCCACTAGCCCGAACACTGTGCCCCACGCGCCGGCCACGTGGGAGCTCGGAAAACAGCCTCCCGAGACCGCGCCGTGCTCGATGATCCTCTCGACGACGGGGACTAAGACGAAGCCCCCGAACGACGTCATCCCCGCCATGATCTCCGGATTTTCCCACGGCCCGCGAGCGGGGAGAAACGGATACCAAATAAAGCACAGGAAGAACGCAATGATCACGGACGTCAGAGTCGTTTGAAAGCCCGGGGCCGGCTGAGGGCGAGCCTTTCGTGCCGAACCACGCGAACGTCACGCCGCCGCCGAAAATGAAATAGTAAGAAAGATAGAACCCGTGCAAGAGCTCGTCCTGTAGCGGACCCACCCAGCTGTTCATGATGAAAACGGGGAGCTCACCAAAGACCCAGCGGTCGGCGGCATACAGGTAGCTCTCGAACCAGTGCGGCGCGGACGACCACATGGCGTTCACCGTTTGATGGCCTTCCTCGAAGTAGAACAAGATGAGCAGCAGCGGGTAGCTATAGCGGAAGAACCGGGCGACCCCGCGGACGTGCCGCGGCCACCCTTCGATGGGCACGCTCTCCCACTTCGCTCCCCGCGGCGGCACGAGAACCATCGCGGTCATAATGAAGACGTGGAGCGCCAGAATCGACAACGGATTCGGCATGGTTTCGTGAAAGATCGCGGTGAAAATCGCGATATATGCGGTGTAGCCGAACACGAAGTAGTCGAGCGCGAGAAAACGGCGCTTGAAATCGACTCGGTCTTTGGCCACGGTGCTCGATTGGTATTCTAGTGAAACCTTTTCCATGTCACCTCTCTAAGCGGATAGTCGTAGCTAACCGATCGGATAGACGGCCGCTACCGCGACCAAAGTTTTGCCCGCTTTTTCGCTTCAGCCGCCGACACGGCAAGGCTTTTGCAAAGGGTATGCCTGAGTTCAAAAAACGGCTACACTCGCCGCCGTTTTCACCAGGAGGAGATGTGAACAAACTCGCTTCTTTGATGATTGCACCTGGACTGCTCGCGACCATGGTGGCCTGCGATACGTCCGACTTCACGACCAGCCCCGACGTCGCGATCGAAGATCCCACGGGGGCGTGGGCGCTCGAATCGTTCCAGCTCAGTGACGGAACCATTGTTCCCGTCCCCGATCCTTCGAGGTACCGGCTCGAGCTCGGGGTCACCGAGGCCGGGCGCGCCCATATCCGGGCCGACTGCAATGTTTGCAACGGCGGTTACGAGGTATCGGGCTCGACGATCACGTTCGGGGTGGCAGCGTGCACACTCGCAGCGTGCGAGCCCGGTTCGCTCGAGCACGACTACCTCTTCGCGCTCGCGGCGACGTCGACGTACCAGCGCTCCGGGGATACGCTGACGCTGACGTACGACGATGGCGTGCTGCGATTCCAGGCGCGCTGAGTCAACCAACTCTCATGCACGACGGGGCCGGCCCACCGCCGGCCCCATTCTTTTCGTTGTAGTATTGTCCTCCGCTGTTCTTGGCGAATTTTGTCCTCTGCGTTTCCTTTGCGTCCTCTGCCCCTCTGCGGTGAGTTTTTTGCGACTTCGCTGCGCTGTCTCTGTGGCGAAAAAAAGCGTGCCCCTCGGGAGAGGAGCACGCTTGGAAAGATCCTTGCCTTAGTCCGAGACCGGCGGATAGTCCTTGAATAGCTTCTCAGCCGCGGTGTTGATCTTCTTGGCGTTTTTCTGAGGATTGTCGGACATCGTGTCGGAGACGGTGCCGCGCCACACCAGGCGCTTCTGCTTGGCATCCCACAAGTCCAACACCACGGTGGCGACGCTGTAGTTGCGAACCGAGGTCGTCGAGCTGCCCATGCCGCCCATGCCACCGCCCCAGCCCCAGCCGGGACCGTAGCCCCAACCGCCACTCATATAGGTGGTGTTCAAGGACATTTGCTGGTTTTCTTCCGAGTGGTAGGTTACGTAAACGTCGGGATTTGAGCTGACTTTCTGAAAACCCTGCGCGGCGAGCTGACTGTCGATAGCGCTGATGAAACGCTCGTGGGCGAGCGGATCCGTATCCTGGACATTCGTATCGCTGTCATGCCATGCGTAGGTCTTGTACGTCGAAAAGTTTGCCTGGCGGTCCCAATCGTGATTCACCTTCATGCTAGAGCAGCCGATCGCGACACCCATAGCAGCCACCGCAATTGCCAATCGTGCTTTCATGTTTTCCTCCAATAACTCCGTAGTAGTAGTGCCCGACTTCTGGCCTCGTCGAACTTGACCAGGCCGAGCCGGATAAAATTACCGCCCCATACATTCGCACAAACTCACCACCTCCGCAAAACGAGTTCCGGGCTAGAATCGATGGCAATGAACGCTTTTCTGCTCGTGGTGGCCTCTTTGCTGGCCCAACCTTACGAGGTCACGGATCTCAGCGGGCGGGACCGGCTCGTCATCCTGGTGTTCGGCGATAGCGGCACCGGAGACGCCGGGCAGCACCGCATCGGCAGAGCGATGTACGAGGTCTGCCGGCAGCGCGGCTGTCAGCTGGCGTTGATGCTGGGCGACAACATCTACGAGAACGGAATCCGGGTCACGATGCGCGACAGCGTCGAGGGCAGCTATCGAGAAATTCTCGATCAATTCGAGGAGAAGTTCGAGGCCCCGTATCAACGCTTCGAGAACATTCCCGGATTTCACTTTTGGGCGGTGCTCGGCAATCACGACTACCGCCGGAATACGCTCGCCACCCAGATCACCTACTCCGAGTTCAGCAAGCTGTGGCGCCTGCCCGCGCTGCATTACGAGGTGCCCAGACTTCCCGACTGGATTCAGATATACGGACTCCATACGGACACCGACGTCCGGCGGGACTTGAACGGACTACAGATCCACTCGGCGCGACGCGCGCTGTGCGAGGATCGGAGCTCGGAGCGTTGGAAGATTGCATTCGGCCACCAGCCGATCTACAACAGCGGCCAACACCGGGACGATGCTAGCGAGCGCCGCACGCGATCGCTCGTCGAGGAGCCGCTTATCCGCGCGTGCGGCGTGCACGTGTATCTCGCCGGGCACGGGCACCACCAGGAGCACGTCACCGCCACCGGTTTCGAGCACGTCATCCAGGGTGCCGCCGGCAAGTCGAAGGGTAGCAATCGCCACCCGAAGTTTCCTGGCGTCGCCCAGCGCCATTTCTCAAGCGAGTTCGGGTTCGCGGTGCTCGAGATCGACGCCGAGAACCTTCGACTCGACTTCTACGATGTGTTCAACACGAGAGAAAAGGCAGACACGGTCGAGGAACCCGGCCCGGAGGACATTTTCGCGTCCTACTCGTGGTGCGGTACCCGCGCCGACGTGGGAAAGCCGTCTTCGCCGCCGCCGCCGTGCCGCTAACCGTATCTTCTCACCACGGAGGCAAAATCGAAATGGAGCTGACCCGAGACGAAGCCTGGACCCACTTGTGCGCATGGACGGAGACGGATTCGTTGCGCAAGCACGCGCGCGCGGTGGAGCTCGTCATGCGCCAGGCCGCTCGACGATACGGCGACGGCGACGGCGACGAGGAGACCTGGGGCGCCACCGGCATGCTGCACGACGCCGACTACGAGAAGTGGCCCGAAGATCACCCGAACCGAATCGTTGCCTGGCTCCGCGATCGTGGCGAGGAAGAGCTCGCTTACGCCATCTCGGCGCACTATACGAAATGGAACGTACCCTACAAGAGCGCTCTCGACAAATCTCTTCTCGCCTGCGACGAGCTCACCGGCTTCATTGTTGCCTGCTGTCTCGTACGCCCCGAAGGCGTCTCCACACTGAAATCGAAGAGCGTAAGAAAGAAACTCAAAGACAAGGCATTCGCCGCTAAAGTGGAGCGCGCCGAAATCAACGCGGGGGCCGAGCTCCTGGAAGTCGAGCTGGCCGAGCACATCGATTTCATCATCGACGCCCTCAAGCCGCACGCCGAAGAGCTGGGAATCGGGGGTAGAGATCTCGGAAACGCCTAGTTTTCAACGCAAAGGCGCGAAGTCGCAAGGGCGCAAAGTGAAGAGCGCCTTCGGCGCTGATTCTTGCTTTGCGTCTTTGCGACTTGGCGCCTTTGCGTTAAGAAAGAATCGCTACACGGCCTGGGTCAGGTTGCGCTCGCTTTGGTGGGTTTGCAGGACCTCGGGGCCGATGCGCTTGCTCAAATAGACTTTGGACTTGCCGTTGTCCAGAGCGTCGCGCTCGTACTTGACGACGTCGAAGTTGAGATGGGTCAACGTCCCTCGCATTCCGTAGAACTTGTTCTTCGTTTTGACGACGACTTCCTTGAAGCCCTCTTCGAGCGCCCAAGCTTCCTGTTGCTCCGTGAGGGCGCGGAAGTGTCCCTGCGCGCGCCAATCCGAGCGCGTGCCGCCAATCCAACTGTACAAAATACGCCGGCCTGCAAACTCCACCGAGCCCTTCAAGCGAGTGACGAGATCCTGCAGTTTGGGATCGGACTCGTCGGCGAAGATCTCGTGTCCCACCTTGAACGACACCGGGACGACTTGGGAGGGATCTTCGGGAAGGCGATCTTCCGCTATCTGGATGACGTGCGTTCGGCCTCGCAGCCGTGCTTCGATCTCGGGCGCCGTTTTCTTGCGGTCGAACTCCCCAAAGAACTCCTCGATGTATTGGATCTCCAAGGCACCGAGCTCGAGCGGATACTGCTTGATCTGGTAGGTTCGCGGCCCGTCCACGACATCATTATATAGAGTGATGCGGCCGAGGTCAGATTGGGTGCGGCCGCCCGTTGTGAGCTACGAATCTTTCTCGATGTGCTCACCCAACCTACCGAGCTCCTCGCCGAGGTCTTCCATCATGTTGTCGAGCCCGACCGTGGTGGGTGCCTGCTGGCCGGGAAGAACGGGCTGGTTGAAGCTGGGGCTCTCGAGAAGTTCGCGCAGTCGCGCCTTTTGCTCCGGGTCTTTGATGCGAAACCGCACGCCGTACACGTACGACGACTTGTGCTTCTCGTCGCTCTCGTCGCGCACCCACACGACATCCGCGGGTGTCGCGAACGGCTCGCTCGGGTCGAAGCCAATCCTCAAGAGGACGCGACTACCCGATTCGAAGCACACGCCCGCGACGACCTGGGCGCCGCCTTCCGAGACGTTCGCGATGACGCCGTAGGCTTGCTCGCCGTCCGGTCCGAAGATAGACACCATGACCGACCCCGCGGGCACCAGGCGAGGCCAAATCCGCTCGGGAAAATATTTACTCACGCTACACAACACAAGCAATGATCGATCCAACTAGGTTCCTAGCGAATCAAGAGGCGAATCTGTTTGGAATCGAAACACTTAGACGGTTCGCTCGCCCCAGATCGGAACAGTGCCCGTGGGGAGAAACCTACAGAAACGCAGACAACTTCCGGTACAATCGCGCCCGGAACGAAAGGAGCCAGCCCGTGCTGCCATGGATTACGAGCCGTACCGTCGTCCTCCTACGGGGTCTCCGGGATTCTTGGCGAAATCGACGACATCCGCGCGCACGGCAAAGACGAGCGCATCGGTATCGAAGCGTTTTTCGAAGGACGGAAGTTTCTCGATCGGCTGACGAGAACGTTAGCGGGCGGGCAATGACTCCGTAAACGCGATCAGCTCGCGGTGAAATTCATCAGGGCTATCCAGATAGCAGGGGTGGCTCGCGCCTCGGAGGATCACGCGCCGGCTATCGGTAATCGCGGCCGTTAGCACAACGGAGTCCTCGAGCGGAATGACCTGGTCGTTTTCACCCCACACGACCAACGTGGGGACACTGACCTTCCGGAGCGCCTTGACATTGGCGTCGATGCCGCCCGGCGCCACTGGGACGAAACCAAGAACCCGATCGGTAGCGCGGATCACGAGCGGGAAACTGAACGCACCGCTCATCGACGGAGACACCACGACCGCTTTGTCGATAGCAAGAGCATCCATGATCGTGACCAGCAGCTCGTTTCGGTCGATGTCGACGGTCTGCGATCGCCCGAACCCGGGTAAGTCGAGAGCAACGACGTAGTATCCGGCGTCGGTGAGCTTGTCGATTGTGCCCAGCTTGCGCCACGTGTCCGAGCTGAACCGGGCCCCGTGCAGCAGCAACATCGTCGTACGGCCAGGCTCGCCCGCCTCGAGATAGTGGAGCTTCTTGCCCGAGAGCACCAGCTCACGCTCGGCGGTCTCTGCGGATGCGCCCACGCTGCACTGTAAACCAAATACGACCACGGCGAGACATCCCAGTCTCTTCATGGTGAAACTCTAACACAGCATCGTCCACGGGTCGCTCCCTCACCCGCTGCAGTAAACTTGAAGCATGCGTTGGGCGATTGCGTTTTGGTGCACGCTTTCCATCGCTACATTCGCGCGCGGTGAGACGCACGAAGTGCGAACGCCTCATTTCACCGTTGTTACCGATGCAGGCCTTGACGTGGGCAAAGCCGTCGCCGCAAGGCTCGAGAGCATCCGCGTGCTTCTCGAAGAGGCGTTCCCAACGGAAAATCGCAGAGGTATCGCGACCACGTCGTCGTGCATGCGGTCTCGGACGAGCAGGCAATGGCGCGTCTACTGCCCGCCATGTAGGAGGACGAGAACGTCCGCAAGCCGGACGGGCTCTTCTGGGAAGGACCTGACAAGGACTACATCGTGGTTCGACTCGATGCTCCCAGTGAGGGGCCCTACGCCACCGTGTACCACGAGTACTTTCACGTCTTCGCGCGCGCCCGCTTCGGACGGCTTCCGCTGTGGCTCGACGAAGGTCTCGCCAAGTTTTGGGAAATGACGTCGACCGACTCGGGTCGGGTACGCATTGGCGTGCCTAGCCGGCGGAACTTGAAGATCCTCGACGACGAGCCGTCGTTGCCGCTGCCGATCCTCTTCGCTGTCGACCACGGCTCGCCCCACTATGAAGATACCGAGCAGTCCGCCGTTTTCTACGCGCAGTCCTGGGCGCTCGTGCACTTTCTACTGTTGGGGGACGACACCGGGGAACGTCGTCGCCAGCTTCTCCAATACGCGCGCGCGTCGAGGGACTACTTAGAACATCCGTTCGGCGATCTCGAAGCTTTGGCCCAAAGCGTGAACGCTTACACGCGGAGGCGCCGGTTCGCCGGCATCGAGCGTCCCGCGCCCGACACCATCCCCGAGAACGAGCTTCGAACGCGATTGCTGAGTGAAGCCGAGGCATTGGCGGTTCGAGGCGAGTTCCTCGTCCACGGCGAAACACCCCAACGAGCGCGTCCCGTCCTCGAACGAGCGCTCGCGCTCGACCCGGAGCTCGCGGTGGCCCACGAAGGTCTCGGTTTTCTCTTGCTCCGAGACGGTTGCACCCAGGAGGCCCTCGACGCATTCGCGCGTGCCGCCGAGCTCGATTCTTCGAGCTTTCTTGCACACTACTACCACGCGATCGCGAGTCTTCGCGCCCGCGCATCTTTTCGTCGCCACCTCAGTGGCCGAGCTCCCATTTGAGTACGACGACTACGAGCGTGGCGCGACGGCTCTCCTGAAGGCTGGAAACGAGTCCGAAGCCACAGAGCACTTCCGCACCGCCGAAAAGCTCGGCTACGAACCGTAACCCGCGGTCCGGCTCTTTTTTTCATCCCCGCAGGGAGGTTTTCCCCACCAATTCTCGTCTTCAAGAAGAACAAGGAGGCGAAATGCCAATGCTCAATCCCTTTAGCCACGTCAATCTCGTGCCGAACGAGGAGCTCAAACAGTTCCTTTTGCACGACGACATCATGGTACGCGAGAGCGTCGCGTTCTATCTGTTCGAATCGTGGTCGCCCGACGACGCTCTCATCCCGCTCGTGCTCGAAGGGTGCCGCCGCTATGGTGAAGAATCCTCGTTCGCCATACTCGGGTTCGCCCGCCGGTTCCGCTTCAGCACCGGGGCGCTCCTCGACGCGGTGCAAGAGCTCGAACGCTCACAACCACCTCACGTGGAGGAGTGGCTCGGCCGCGCACCGCTCGGGCTGATCCAAAGTCACGAAGATCTGCTGCGAACCGTCCTGTCGTTGAACACGATGGCGCGCATCGAGCGCCGGCGAGCGTTTGCGGGTATGTCTACGACCGAGCTCTGGCGTCGGTTGACGGCTACCGCGCACCGCTTCGATGCGCAGGGCTCGGACCGCGAGGAGCAGCACGAGCTCGAGGACGTGAAGGAAGCACTTGCGACCCGCGAGACGCAACCGGCGGTCCTGGAGAAAGTGCGGGAGCTCGATCAGCTTCCGGGACATTGCTTGAAAACGTGCCTCATCGAGTTGGCCGGCGCGATGAGGCTTCACGAGCTCACGCGTGTTCTCGTGGAGCGTCTCGGCGATCCCGACGACGACGAACTGGCGGAAGCCGCGGCGGCATCGTTGGCCCGTCTGGGCGCTCCCAGCGTCGTCCGACAGATCCGCGAGCAGTATCCGGACAGGCCCTGGGATTTTCGTCTATTCGCCCTGGGCGCGCTCCAGGCGATCAAAACCGAGAGCGCCGAGACGACACTGCGCGCTCTCCTCGAGATCGAAGACGACCCCGCGCTCCGGGGACGCATGTTCGACGCCTTGCGATTTCATTTCACCCAAGAAGCGGCGGCACGGATGCGCGAAGAGATCCGGGAGCGTAGCTCATGGATGCTCGACGACGAGCTCAAAAAAGCCCTCTACGTGAACGCGGTGATCCTCGGACGCGACGACCCGGAAGCCGAAGCCTGGGTGTTTGACGACGACGATGTCGCTGAGGACGGCATCCTGTTTCACATCCCGGTGATGGATTTTGACGAAGGGCCCCTCGAGTAACTGCGCCATATAATGTCCCTCTGTGAAAAAGCGTCTCCGTGTGAGTGTTCGTGGGCTGGTGGAGCATTGTCTCCGCTCGGGAGACCTCAACCTCGAATCGTGGGGACCGTCCTCGTCGTCCTCTTTAGGCGACGCCATCCGTGCCCACCAGAAAGTACAGAGCTCGCGCGGCGAGGGTTATCGCAAGGAAGTCACCCTCTCGCATGTCGTCGAGAACGACCACTTCGCCCTCGAGATCGGCGGCCGCATCGATGGCGTCCTGACGAGAGACACCGGCGTCATCATCGAAGAGATCAAGACAACGGCCGGCGATCTCGATGCCCGCGCGGCCCGGCCCGTTAGCTTCGGCTTCGCTCCGACGCACTGGGGCCAGCTTCAGGTCTACGCCTATATCTACGCGCTCCAAAACGATCTCGAGGAAGTCGAGGGACGACTCACCTACTACCAACTGGAGAGCGGACGCACTCGCGAACTGGAGCGGCATTTCACCATCGCGGTCCTTCGCGAGATGTTCGACGAGCTCGTCGAACAATACCTCCGTTGGGCGAAACGTATCGAGGACTGGCTCTCCGAAAGAAACGACACGATTACTTCGACGGAGTTTCCGTTCCCGGCCTATCGTCCCGGCCAACGGGAAATGGCGGTTCAGGTCTACCGCGCGATCCAGGAAGAGGGCCGGCTTCTCGTGCGCGCGCCCACCGGTATCGGCAAGACCCAAGCTACGATCTTTCCTAGTATCAAGGCGCTCGGCGAACGTCGAATCGAGAAAATCTTCTACCTCACGGCGAGGACGACCGGCCGCGCGCTCGCGGAACAAGCGGTGCGCGAGCTTCGCATAAGCAACGGGTGCGGGCTTCGACTCAAGTCGGTGACTCTCACGGCGAAAGACAAGATCTGCTTCAACCCTGACAAAGCCTGTAACGGCGACGAGTGCGAGTTCGCGCGCGGCTTCTATGATCGCATCGACGCCGCGGTCGAAGAGCTCTTCACACAGGACGACTTCTGCCGTGAGAGCATCGAGACCGTCGCCCACACGCATCGAGTCTGCCCGTTCGAGCTGTCGCTCGAGCTCGCCCTTTGGGCGGATCTCATTGTGTGCGACTACAACTACGTTTTCGACCCACGTGCGTATCTCCGCCGGTTCTTTGCCGACAACGGAGGTTCGTATGCGTTCCTCATCGACGAGTCACATAACCTCGTCGACCGCGCGCGAGAGATGTACTCGGCCGAGCTTCGAAAGCGGGACGTGCTCGCCCTGCGCCGACTCGTCGACAGGGGCCGCCATCGCGCGCTCCATGGAAGCTTGAACGCCATCAACCGTGCATTTCTCGACGCGCGCGAGCGATGCGACAGCCCGAGAGCCGACGCCGAAGCGCCCGAACCACTCTATGCGCCGCTCAAAACCTTCGTGCGCCAAGCGGAGAGCTTCCTCGCGGCTGGCCTCGAACGCGGCCATCCCGTGCATCAGGTACTGCTCGACCTCTACTTCGACGTATCACGATTTCTTCGTGTCGCCGAACGCTTCGACGAGCGCTACGTCACGTGTTACCAGGCAGTTGGTCGTGACGTCCGCGTGAAGCTCTTCTGCACCGACCCGTCGAAGGAGCTGGCCGAATCGCTCGACAAAGCGAAATCATCGGTGTTCTTTTCCGCCACCCTCACGCCGATGAACTATTTCCGAACGGCGCTCGGTTGTGGCGCGGACGCCGCCTCGTACGTCCTTCCTTCGCCGTTTCCAGCGGAGCACCTTCGAGTCCTCGTGAACGATCGGATCGCCACGACGTACAAGAAACGCGGCCAGACGCGCGTCGCGCTCACGCGGCTTCTCACGACGTTCGTCGAGCAGAAGCAGGGAAACTACTTGCTGTACTTTCCTTCGTACGAATACATGAGCGCGGTCGTCCAAGAGTTCGAGGAGCTCGCAGCTGACGTCGAGACGCTGGTACAACGCCCGGACATGAACGAAACGGAACGCGGCGCGTTTCTCGAGCGATTCTCCGACGACAACACCGACACGCTCGTCGGCTTCGCGGTCATGGGTGGGTTCTTCGGCGAAGGCATCGACCTCGTGGGCGAGCGTCTCACCGGCGCCGCAATCGTGGGGGTCGGCCTTCCCAGCCTTTCACCCGAGCGCGATCAGATCCGCGACCATTTCGACCGCACCGCCGGCAGCGGGTTCGACTACGCCTACGTGTTTCCCGGGATGAACCGTGTGCTCCAGGCAGCGGGACGCGTCATCCGCTCCGAGTCGGATCGCGGCACGATACTGCTCGTCGACGAGCGATTCGCCCAGGCTCGCTATCGCAGCCTCCTTCCGGCCGAGTGGCAACCCGTCTCTGTCGCCAGCGAGCTCGAGTTGAGGGAGACTCTGACCACGTTTTGGTCGCGGAACGTCGGGGCTTCGGTATAATGTTCACCTGATAACCACCTTACTGGCGGAGCTCGATGTCCTCGCGCTCGACTGCCAGGCGACGGCACCCAACTCCGCCGACGGGCATCTTCTGGAGATCGGCTGGAGCGACGTCCGCGCATCGGAGCCGTCATCACCGATCGAGGCGGAGCTCTTCCAACTCCCGGAAGGGGCCGACCTTCCGAGGCGCGTCAGCCGCGTCACCGGCCTGGACGAGGCTGCGCTCGCCGCCGGGCTCACCCCGGAGAAGGAGTGGCCTTCGGTCGTGAAAACAGCGCGATCGATCGCGGAGCGAAACCGACAACCACGCTGCACGACCGTCATCCACTTCTCTCGATTCGAAGAGCCGTACCTCCGCTGGTTAGAGGAACACGTAGGTGCGTCGTTTCCTCTCGGCATCGTGTGCACCCACGAGATCGTGCGGAGACTTCTTCCCGCACTTCCCCGCCGCGGCCTGAGAGCTGTCGCCGGCTATTTCGGGCACTCCGTGTCCGAGCTCAGGCGCGCCTCGCAACACGTCTCGGCCACGGCCGCCGTGTGGCGCGCTTCGGTTTTGCTCCTCGAGCAGAAAGCGGGTGTTCGCACGCTCGATGAGCTCGACGCGTGGCTCCAGGGACCGCGGTCTCGAGCGAAGCCAACGCGCGCGTACCCGATGAGCTCAACGAAGCTCCGCGGCCTCCCGAACCGACCCGGCGTTTACCGCATGCTCCGCGGAAACGGTGACATCCTCTACGTCGGGAAAGCCACGTCGCTGAGACAGCGCGTCAGCAGCTACTTTCAAACGCGCGCGCCCCACGCCGAGCACATTCTCGAAATGCTCACCCAGGCACGCGACCTCGAGCTGACCGTGACGGGCTCCGCGCTCGAAGCAGCATTGGAAGAAGTCGATGAGATCAAGAAACTCTCACCGCCTTACAACAAAGCGCTTCGCGCCGGCGAGCGCTCGATCGTGTTCGCGACACCCGCGCTCGATCATGTTTCCGACACGCCCGAGGGCGAGCACCGGCTTGGGCCACTCGCCGGTAGCGATATATGGAAAGCGGTCGCACTGCTCAGGCAGAACAACCTCGACACGACGCCTTCGGACGTGTTGGTCGTACCCGAGTCGTACGCGCCGGAGGAGTCGACATTCAGGTCGGGCTTCGAGCGTTTCCGCTCCGAGCTAGGGACGACGTCACTACTCGCGCACGGAGCACGGTTGTGGCGCGAGAGCCTCGAAGACGACGTGGAAGAAGAATTCCAGCTCGAGATGCAATACGACGTCGGTGCCGAGCGGTGGACTCCCGAGGGCGTCAAAAAACACCTGCATGACGTCGTGAAACGCGCCGCGCATCTAGTTCGCCGGGGACATTGGCTTTGTCTTTTGAGCGAGTCCACACTCGTTTGGGACGAGCCCGGTGAGGGTGAAATCGCACTCGTGATCGAGGAAGGACGGATTCGCTCACGTCACGACCGCTTCACCGCACAGGCGGCCACTTACAGGACATTCGACGAACGCCGCCGCTCGTTCGACCTCGACACCTACGATCGCTTGACGGTTCTCACCAAGGAGATTCGCCGCCTCGTCAGCCAAGATCGACCGCTACATCTCCACGTCGGTCCGTCGGCAACACTCACGAACGACCAGCTACGAGCACGACTGCGATGGATCTGACCCGCGTCCTCTTCGTCTCCGATACGCATCTCGGATTCGATCTTCCGCGAAGGCCTCGCGTCGAGCGACGCCGACGAGGGCCGGACTTCTTCGAGAACTTCGAACGAGCTCTCGAGCCCGCGCACGACGACCACCCAGCCCGGGTGAAGGGTCTCTCCGTCGAAAACGTGAGACGACTCGATGGCGTAGACATCTTCCGCGTGCGAGCGCGACGGAGCAACGAGGACCACAAAGGATGCGATCAACATCATGAACAGCGCCTTTTTCATACGAACGTCTCCTCGACGACGGATGTTACAATGTGAACGATCCGAGACAAACAAACAATGAGCGAGAAAGAGCAAACCTCCACCGAGGAGCCGTTCTTACTGACGATCCTTCCGTTCGTCGGCCTGGGGTTATTGCTGGTACTCGCCGTCGTTTGGCGCGTGCTTCCTGGTCGGGCGGAAGAGCCTGGTGAGGGTCCGTCGACTGCGTCGCCCGAAGAGATTGCCGCGACGGTGATCGCTCGCTGGGAACAAGCGCCTACGCGTGACATCCCGATCGAAGCGGGCCGCGACTTCATCCTTGGACCCGAAGACGCTCGGGTCACGCTCGTGGAGTTCAGCGATTTCGAGTGTCCCTATTGTCGTAACGCCGCGAACGGTGTTCACGACATCATGGAGAAATTTGACGGTGACGTTCGCCTCGTGTTCAAGAACTTTCCTCTCGACGTCGCCTGTAACCAACAGATGAAGGAGCCGATGCACCGTCTCGCGTGCAAGGCGGCAACGCTCGCGTGGTGTGCGGGCCGCCAAGATGAAGGGCTGTTCTGGAAAACCCACGACGCGCTCTTTCGCGAACCGCAACTGACGGCGGACACATTGAACCGCATCCCGAAGGATATCGGCGTCAATCGAGAAGAGCTCGACGCCTGCATGGACGCGCCCGCATCGACCGCGGCCGTGCAAGAAGACATCACGCTAGGACGACGCGTTGGCGTTTCCGGAACCCCAATCTTCTTCGCGAACGGCCGCAGGGTCTCCGACTACCGGCGCGCCCCTCTCGAAGCCGTGGTCGAGCACATTCTGTCCGAGAATTAGAAGCCCGACTCAAACGCCGACCTTCGAGTAGAACCGGATGCTCGGCCGACCTTCGAGGAGAGCCGCAAGCTGGCCGAGCACTCCTGTCTCATCGCGCCACGCCAAGTACTTGTCATAGTGCGCACGCGATTCCCACTCACCGACATATCTCTACCCTCCCTAAATGCGCCTGGTCTAACCTGAGACTCGACGTCGGTGACATCAGGTTCGCACGGCGCGCCGTGATCTCAGAGAATCGAATCCGGCGCCGTCTCGAACGGATTGACGACCATCAGCCCATCGAGATCTTGACCGTCCTGCAAATCCTCGGTCAGCAGGAAAGTGCTGCGGGATTGCCGCGCCGCGGAGACGATCAGCGAATCCCAAAAGGAGAAGCCGTACCGGTCCTGGACCGTCCAGGCTCCCTCGAGAACCATCGAGTCGAGTGCGATCGGCCTCCAAGTCACGAGCGAGCGCACGTCAGCGCGGGCGAGTCGCTTCGTCAGACCAGGGTCGAGCTTCTGGGTAACGATCGAGTAGTACTCGTGAAGCACTAGGTAGCTCAAGCGGCCGGCGCGGCTGTTCCAAAGGTCCATGACCCAGCGCCAAGCTTTCCGATGTTTGTCGCCCTCGCTCGGATCGCGCGCGTAGACCAAGACGTTTGAGTCAACGAAGATGGTCTCGGTCATGGAGCTCCTCCCGCGTGGGATACTTGGCGTCGGGCTTTTTCAAGGGAGTCGGCTTCACGGACAAGTAGCTTTCCCGCGCAATCTCGTAGCTTCGCTCCTCTTCCATCAGGCGCCGCAGCATCTCGCCGACGAGGCGGGACACGCTAGTGTCCTCCTCCGCGGCACGAATGCGCGTCCAACGCGCCACGTCCTCTTCGAGTGTGATGGTGACGTTTTTCATAACACTATTATTGTGTAGCACGAAGTTCGTGTCAATAAAGGCCCGAGAAATCGGGTATACTCCCAAAACAACGTGACTAACCCCTCACCCATCGCCGGACGGGTTATCGGGACCGAGGATGATACGCTCCTCGAGCTCTGGGTGGCCGTCGCCGAGGGTCAGTTCCTCCAGCTCGATGGTGTCGTCACTCTCGCGCGTGAGCTTCCGAGCGGCGAGACGGTCATCATCTTATGAGTTGGTGCGTCGACGCCCGCGCCGGATCCGAAGGGTCGGATCCTTTCGACGGGCTACCATAGGAGCGCATGCGTTTCCTTCACACCGGAGACTGGCACGTCGGGAAAACGCTCCGCGGACGGAGCCGTGCCGACGAGCATCGCGCGGTCCTGAAAGAGATTGCCGAGCTCGCCCGAGACCAGAAGGTCGACATCGCTCTCGTCGCCGGCGATCTGTTCGACTCCGCATCGCCCACCGCCGAATCCGAGGAGATCGTTTATGGCGCGCTGTTGGAGTTAGCGCACGCGAGCGAATGGGTGGTCGTCATCTCGGGAAATCACGACAACCCGAGACGGCTCGCGGCGGTCGAGCCGCTGATGCGGCTCACGAACATCCGCGTGCGGCCGGCGCTAGCGCTCCCTGAAGATGGAGGCGTCATCGTTCTCCAGACGAAAGTCGGTGACGCGCGCATCGCGATGCTCCCGTTCCTGTCACAACGTCTCATCGTGAAGGCCGACGACCTCATGATGCGCGACACGTTCGAGCATCTCGGGAGCTATGCCGAGCGAGCGCATCGGATCATCCAGTCCTTGTGCCCTGATAATGCTGATGCGCCGCCTCAGACCGTAGATATTCTGCTCGCGCACGCGATGGTGCATGGCGGCGTCATGGGCGGCGGCGAGCGACAGGCTCACACCATCTTCGAGTACAGTATTCCCACGACCGTGTTTCCGAGCTCGCTGCACTACACGGCTCTGGGCCACCTTCACCGTGCGCAAAAGCTTCCGGGCGCATGTCCCATCTGGTACTCGGGCTCCCCGCTCCAGCTCGACTTTGGCGAGACGCGTGACGATAAAAGCGTCAACATCGTGGATGCGGAGCTCGGCGTGCCGGCCACGGTGGCGTCCCTTCCGCTCACGGCAGGCCGTCACTTGCGCCACGTCAAGACGACCATGGAAAAGCTTATCGAGGTCGCCGCCGAAGCGGGCGACGACTACCTTCGCGTCGAGATCGATGCACCGCCGGCACCGGGCCTCGCCGATCAGGTGCGCGCACGATTGCCGAACGCCGTCGACGTGCAGATATCGAGGTGTCACCCGAAGCGCGATGACACCGATCGAGCGCACCCGACTCGCATCGGACGCTCGCCCCGCGAGCTCTTCCACGAGTATCTGTCCGAGCGCGGCGAGGACGACCGACGGCTCAAAGCACTCTTCGACGAGCTTCTCGAGGAAGTCTATGCGCCCGATTAGACTCGAGCTCGAAGGTTTTACGGCGTATCGCGAGTACACCGTCCTCGATTTCGACGGCGCCGACTTGTTCGTGCTGACCGGACCCACCGGCTCAGGCAAGTCGAGCATCATCGACGCAATCACGTTCGCACTCTACGGAAGCGTGCCGCGGTACCAGAACCCGAACCTCGTCCATCCCGTGATTAGCCAGGGGAAAGTCGAGGCCAGAGTCCGTTTCGACTTTGCGATCGCGGAGCGCGTGTACACAGCCGTGCGAGTTGTCCGCAAGACAGCCCGCGGAGGCGCGACGACCAAAGAAGCCCGTCTCGAGACCGACGGCCGCCTCGTCGCCGGCACCGCCGACGACATCACGCGGAAGATGCGCGAGCTCCTCGGACTCAACTTCGAGCAGTTCACGACGTGCGTCGTGCTGCCACAGGGTGACTTCGCGCGCTTTCTCCACGAGAAACCCGCCCAACGTCAGGACTTGTTGACGAAGCTTCTCGGTGTCGACATTTACGAGAAGATGGGGACCCTCGCCCGCACCCGCGAGTCGGTGGCGAAGCAGAAAACTCAGCTCCACGAGGACGAGCTCGAGCAGATCCAGAACGCGACCACGGTGGCGAAGAAAGCGGCGGCATCGAAGGTCAAGGATCTCGAAAAGCTCAAGGTTGCGATCGAAAAGGCCGAGCCCGAGCTCGAGCGCCTCGACAAGGAAGTCGAGGCGAAGGGGGCCGAGGCCGTGCTTCTCGAAGCCGACGCCGAGCTTTTGAAGAGCTTGCGAATACCGCGTGGACTCACCGAGTTCGCCGACAAGATCGAGAACGCGCGTGCCGACTACGATCGGGCGCGGAAGGCACGTAGCGAGGCCGACGACGCCTTGCACCGGGCAGAGGCCGCGCGCGCGCAACTCGGCGACCCAGCGGAGCTCAAAGAGATACTTCGCGCACACGAAGATCACACCGAGCGAGCCCAAGAGCTCGAAGCGGCGAGAAGCGACTCGGCCGCGGCCGAGTCCCAACTCCAAAAGCATGAGTCGGGTCGCGCCAAATCGGAAGCTCGACTCGCCCACGCCCGTGCGGCCGTCGACGCCGCTCGCCGCGAGCTCGCCGCCCACGACCTCGGCACTCATCTGAAGGCGGGTAAGCCGTGCCCAGTGTGCTTGGTAGTTCTTGCCGAGGTCCCAGCGCTCACGCTCCCACCAGCACTCTCGAACGCGGAAAAAGACCTCGAGCGTGTCGAGAAAGAACGAAAGAAAGAAGACCGGGCTTTTCGTGACGTCGAGAAGCAGGCGACGCTCGCCCACGAACGGGTCCGCTCTCTTGCCAGCAAGCTCGAGGCGACCGAGAAAACGCTCTCAAAGGTTGATCCGACGGCGATCGAGACCGAGCTCAGGGAGATCGAAAAAGCCGAGACAGAGCTCGCCGTCGCGCGCAAAACGGACCGCTCCGCGCGGAACCAAGAGAAGCGTGCTCACGAAGAAATGGATCGCTTGTCCGACGAAGAGACGCGCGCCTGGAAACGTTTCGAGGAAGCGCGCGACGCGGTCGCTACCCTGAGCCCTCCGCGAACCGACGGGGAGGCTCTGGGAGAAGCGTGGACGAAGTTGTCCGCATGGGCGAAAGCAAAATCGCCGCAGCATCTCGAGCTGGCCGAAAAAGCGTCGGCAGACGCTCGGGCCGCCGTGCAGACCAAGGCAAAGCTGATCGATGAGCTACAAAAACAGGGTGACGAGCTCGGCGTCGCCCTTCCCGAGGAGCGCCCTCGGGACGCTGTCGTGTCGGCGCTCGCCGAAGCAGAGCAAGAGAAAAAGAGCATCGCCGATGCGATCGACCGCGCCCGCACGCTTCGCGAGAAGGTCGACTCCGATCGCGAAGCGGCGGCAGTAGCCGGCGCGCTCGGCCAGCACTTGAAGTCGACCGGATTCGAGCGCTGGCTCCTCGAAGAAGCGTTCCACCAGCTCGCCACGGGTGCGACCGTGATCCTGAACGAGCTATCGAGTGGCCAGTACTCGTTCGAGTACGACGAGAAGCTCAATTTCGAAGTCGTGGACCACCGTAATGCCGACGAGCGCCGCTCGGCACGAACGCTCTCGGGTGGTGAGACTTTCCTCGCGTCGCTGGCGCTGGCGCTGACGCTCGCAGAACAAACCGCCGAGCTCGCCGCCGACGGTTCGGCGCGACTCGAGTCCCTCTTTCTCGACGAAGGTTTCGGCACACTCGACAACGACACGCTCGAAATCGTCGCGAGCGCGATCGAAGACCTCGGCGCCAAAGGCCGTATCGTCGGCGTCGTCACCCACCAGCAAAGCCTCGCGGATAAGATCGCCGTGCAGTTTCGGGTGAACAAAGGCCCAGTGACGGCGACCGTCGAGAAGATCGTCGCGTGAAATCGGCTTCGGCTGATGAGTTGCTTCGCCGATTGTCGGAGCCGCGGTGGCAGACGGTAACCAACAGAAAGCTGTTTTTCGACACCTTACCCCTCCTGAGAAATCGATTGCATTGGCCTCGCAGGGAACCGCCGACCCTGGAAACCTGTCAATCGTCACAAACTGAGGGAAAACGCCCACACCAACATCCCGCTAACTCGCTACAACCATTTGCCTTACACCCACGCTAATTCGTGGGAGTATGCCAACGCCTCGGATCACAGAAGTGACGACGCTCGCATGTCACACTCGCAGTCCCCCGGATTCGTCCCGCCTCCCCCCGGGCAATTTATTCGCTCGAGTTGGACCATCATGTCAGAGTCGAAATCATTGGACGCCGAGCTCCAATCAGCACTCACCGGAGCTTTCGGCAATCGCTACCAGCTCTCGGACCGGCTCGGAACCGGTTCTTACGGCGTCGTCTTCCGTGCGCGGGACACGATGCTCGACCGGGACGTCGCCATCAAGCAGGTGCGTCTCGACAACTTTCAAAACGCCGACCAGGCGGAGGAAGTCAAGCTTCGCACTCAGCGTGAAGCGAAGATGGCGGCGAGGCTCCGACATGCCGGAATCGTCGCCGTTCACGACATCGTGAATACGCAAACGAGCACGCTCATCATCATGGAGTACGTCCGCGGCAAGACGCTCGAGGACAAGCTTCGCGAACAACAACGCCTCGGCCTCGAACAAACGATCGCGATCGTCGTGCACCGGGACATCAAACCGGCCAACTTGATGATTACCGACGATGGCTCGGTCAAGATCGCCGACTTCGGCATCGCCAAGTCTCAGTCGGGCTCGGAGATGACGTCGAACATCACCGCGACGGGGAACGTCCTCGGTACACCTTATTACATGTCTCCCGAACAGGCCCGAGGCGAGGACGAGCTCGACGGACGCTCCGATCTGTTCTCGCTCGGCTGCGTCACTTACGAATGCCTCACCGGAAGAAAGCCGTTCCGCGGCAAGTCGGTCATTGACGTGCTCTTGACCATCGCGAGCGGTGACCCGGCGGAGCTCGACTGTGACGAGCTCGAGCTCCACGCGGATATCGAGTTGGTTCTAGGCAAGGCGTTGGCGAAGACGCCAGCAGCACGCTTCCAAACCGCTCGGGAGCTGGTTGAAGCCATTCGCGCCGTTCCCGCGGTCGAATCCGCCGGCGCAACGCCGGTGGTGACCAGTCGCGATCCGGGCGCGAGCTCCACGTTCGATGACGCGCTACAGGGTACGCTGAATGAGCGAGGGGTCGCCGACATCATCCGTGACATTCAAACGAGCGGCAAGACCGGCATTCTGCATCTACAACGGGACGAGCTCTCCAAGCGTCTGTACTTCCTGGACGGTTCGATTGTTTTCGCGAACTCCGACGTCGACTCCGATCGCCTCGGGCAAGTTCTCATCAGCGGAGGCATCATCGATGCGCCGAGTTACGAACGCGCAGCACGTGCGATGAAGAAAACCCGACGACGGCTCGGACGGACGCTGGTTGCGCTCGGCAATCTCCAGGAGGAGAGCCTCGACGAGACGTTAAACGATCAAATCCAGCGCATCATCTACTCCGTCTTCAGCTGGGAATCGGGAGACTACAAGTTCGAGACCATCGACAAGCCGGTCGAGGACGACCTCGCGCGCGCGCTGTCCACCGACGAGATCGTCCTCGAAGGTGTTCGCAGCATGGCCACGGAGTCGACGATACGACACGCCATCGGTGACACTGACCGGATCCTCCAAAACGTCGAGGGAGTGACAGCCCACGAGAAGAACGTCACCTTGACGGCCGCGGAAGGATTCGTGCTGTCTCGGGTCGACGGTAGTACCTCGGTCGCGGAGATTGCGGCGATATCCCCACTCGACGACGATGAAACATTTCGCTGCATCTACGGTCTCATCTCCACCGGCATCCTGCGGATCGAAGACACGTTGGGCAACGCAACCGGGCGCTTGCCGCGTGTCTCGACGCTCGATGCCGAGCCAACGGTTACGGAAGCCGCCACTAACGATACCGATACGGACCCGATGGTCGAGGAAATCGAGGCCAAGCGGTCGGCGATGGAGCAATCGAACTTCTACGAGATCCTCGAAGTGAAACGAGGCGAAACTCCGGAAGCGCTCAAGAAGGCGTACTACGCCCTGGCCAAGAAGTATCACCCGGATCGGCACCAATCATGCGAAACGGACGCGCTGAAAGACCAGCTCGCGGAAATTCTTGCCAAGCTAGCGGACGCGTACGACGTTTTGTCCAATCGTTCGAAACGCCTCCGCTACGATAACAAGCTTTCGCAAACCGAAGGTGTCGATCCAGAGCTCGTCGGTACTGTCCGAACCTCGCCCGATGTTCTCGCCGAGACCAAGTACCGGGCGGGCAGGGGACGCTACCAAGCGAAGGACTACCACGAGGCAGTTCAGAACCTTCGCGAGGCCGTGCGCCTCGACCCTACGAAGATCGCCTACCACAAGCTTCTCGGCCAGGCGCTCACGAAAAACCCGTTGTGGCGTAAGCAAGCGGAGACCCACTTGCGCCGCGTTCTCGACGCCGAGCCGTACGACAAAGATTGCTATCTCGAGCTCGCCACGATCTACGAGGAAGGTGGATTAACGACTCGTGCGCGGCAGATGTACGAGCGAGTCGCTTCTCTGGATCCGGATCACAAGGTCGCGCTGAAAAAGCTCGGCTTCGAAGGCGAGGCGGGAAAGGCCGCGTTTTTTCGCAAGTTCATCGGAAAAACGGACGACGCGTCGCACTGATCGAGAGCCTTCGTCCAACCGCGTTTTTGGCTACACTACCAGCGTGAGACTGCCGAGACCCATTCTGTTCGCTGTGGCCGGTGCCGTGTTGTTGTCCTCACCGACGCTGGCTCAGGAACAAAAACGCCGAGAATCGGAGCGCGATCGCGGCCCCGAAGCTAACTTTCAGCGTCTCGATGACGACGGCGATGGAAAACTCTCCCCTGACGAGCTATCCATGCTTGCCCGCGCCCGTTTCGACCAGCTCGATCGCGACGACGATGGTGTTCTCAGCTTCGATGAGTTCCGCGAGATGGAAAGCCAGCGCGCTTCGAGCGCGTCGACACCAACCGACGACGGCTTCGTCGACGAGGGCGAAATGAAGATGATGGCGCTCAGGGCGCGCGAGGCCCGGAATGCTCCGTCGGGCCTGATGCGACGCCTCATGGAGCTCGACCTCGACGGTGATGGGCGCCTCCACCGTGACGAGCTTCCGGAAGCGATGGAATATCTGCGCGCACAGTTCGAGCGTTTCGACTTCAACGCGGATGACTACCTCGACGGAGCCGAGCTCCGAGCGATGACGGAACAGACGTGGCGTCGTGGACGGCGACCCTGAGAAAGCTTTTAGGACTCCAGCGCTTTCCGGACCGCCTCGATGGTCATGTCGATGTCCTTTGGCGTCGTGCGCCAGCTTAGTACCGGCACCCGCATGACCCGGCGGCCCTTCCAGTTGGAGCCACCGAACCACGTGATTCCACTTTTCTGAACGCGCTCGATGACCTCGTCGGTGCGCCGATCGTGGTTGCCATCGTCTGCCTCATCTGGCATCAGTATCGCTCATCCATAGATGTTGTGCCGCTGCTCCGGGTCGAGCTGGCGGGCTTCCATGCGCCTATTATGCGCAACCTAGTCGCCCAAACTAACCGTTTTCGGACGTCAGTGCGCTTGGCGGTAGATCTGACGCGCTTTCTCGAACTGCGCGTACACGTGATCCTTTTCGTTCTGCGAGCGCCATCCCGGCCACTCGTCCGCCATTTGCTGGAGCTTGTCGATCCAGCGCAGCGAATACTCGGAAGCCTCGCGGCTTCGTACCGGCGCACCGCCGACCGTCACCCAGGTCGGATTCGTGAACGCCTGAGCGAATCTCACATCCAGCGGAAAGCGCTCAACCGGATCGCCCTCCGCGCGCAAGTGGTACCAGCCGCTCTTCGTCACTGAAAGTGTTTTCTCGAACGAGACGCTCCTGCGATCATCCGTCAGTTCAATCTCCTCGACAACATCGCCGTTCCAAATCAACATCACTTTCGCGAGCGGCGTGATCGAACGTACGTGCGCTTGGACGTCGACCGAGCCTCCGCCATCGGGAAGCGACACGGTCTCGCCGGGAATCGCGCCATTCACGGTGAGCTCGACGAGCGGCCCGGTCGACATGAACGCGTGCCCGGCCCTGAGTCCATCGAACCATGCATCCATGGTCAGCCCACGGCCCCCGGTATACACGTACGTCCGTACCGAGCCGACGAGCTTGCTCCTATGGAGGTTGCTGATCGAATCCTCACCTCCGGTCGCGGTAACGGCGAGCCCGTTGTTCCATGCGGCGTAGACCGGATAAAACCCCGCTCTTCCGGCGTCCGACCACTCCACCGCATCCGTCGTGCCGAGTGCGGCGTCCACCATGAAGCCCTTCGCACCACCGAGACTTCCCTCGAGCGGGTCCGAGTCGCCGGAGAACGCGTGCACGTAGCCGACGGTAGCTCCTTGGGCTTTCGCCTTTCGGAACATGTCGGTGTTGCTCGGGTAGAGGCTTTCGATCGCGGTACCTTCATAGCCCGTCGTGTACGGTGAGATCAGATGATCCTCCATGCCGAACATGAATACGTGCCCATAAAACGGCGGCCTGTACTCCTGCCCGACGACGAGAACACGATCCGGCGTCGACATCGGGTGCGGGCCGCCCCCGGGGACGAAGAACTGATAGTCGAGAATGCGGTTGTCCTTGTTCGCGATTTGCTCGTTGACGATGTCTTGATCTTCCGCTTCCGACATCATCATCAAGTTCTCGAGCGTGTTGTGAAGGTTCCCGGCATAGTTCATATGGACGTGGGTCGAGCCGCTGTACCAACCCTTGGCGGCCATGTCCGTCATCGGCTTCAAGTCGACGACGAGCGATGTCACTTCGGTCGCCTCGATGTCGACCTCGGCGTCCTGGGGCCAGTACTCGAAGCCCTTGACGACCGTGACCGACGCTTTGCCGACCGGAAGTCGAACGGTGAAGCGTCCGGGCGTGTGGAAGATGTGATCATCCGCGCGGCTGACCCGAGCGTAAGCGTCGACGGGCGCGTAGAACTTGCCATCGGACGCTTCGAGGTGGATGCGCGAGCCGGTGACCTCACCCGATCCCGCTTCCCGTGTCGTCACCGACAAAATGCCCATCGGCCGCTTGTAACGACGGTCGGTAATGTGCACGGTGATCTGTTTTCCACCGTAGGTCTCGAGGAGCGCGAGCTGGGGCAAGCCTTCCTGGTTCGAGATGTACGCAATCCACTCGCCGTCCGGCGACCATCTGGGATGGAACGCGTCATGACTGAAAAACGTCATCTTGTACGGCTCGCCAGAAACGGTGGGCTGGACGTACAGGTTCGTGAACTGATCCGCCGAGCCACCCGTGGACGCGTAGATGAAGCGTTTGCCGTCGATAGAAACGTCCGGGCGCGTTCGATACAGCGTCTGCTCCTCGAGCACCGTTTGTGCCTCTTCGATACCGCTCGCGGCCGCCGGAACGCGCAATACGTTCCCGGAGCCGAGGGGCACGTCACGATTCGAGACGATCAGAAGCTCACGGCTATCCGGAAGCCACGCCGGAGCGATGTGCATATCCCACTCACCGAAATAGAGCCGGTTGCGGCCGTAGGTGTTGTCTTTCGTGAGCGCCAGCTCATCTCCAGTGAAGCGACCGTTCGCGATGTTGCGGATATAGATGTTGAAGTAGCCATTCGGTTTGGTGGAGACGTACGCGACCTTCGTGCCGTCGGGGGAAAAAACAGGATCGGTGTAGATGTGCGCGTCGTCGGTCAATCGCGATGTTTCGCCGGTCTCGATGTTCAGAATCTCGAGCTGGATCGTCTGGCCGCCGTCATCCGCGGTATAGATGATCCATTTTCCGTCAGGAGACCAGTCCGGCGACGAGTGGTACTTCTCGTTGTATGTCAGCTCGTAAGCCGTGCCGGTTTTGGGATCGACTTTCCAGATCGAGCCACTCATGCCGACGGCGATCCATTTACCGTCCGGAGACCACTCCGGCGCCCAAGGAGTGGAGCTCGGCGCGGGGGGGAAGTAGAAATTGTGCATGTAGTTGCCGCCGTGCTTCGACAACGGATAGCTCGTGCCGAGCTGACCATAGAGTTGGCAGGCAATCGAGAGCACGGCCAACACGATCGCGAAACGTCTTCCGTTCATAGCGAGCTCCTTAGCGTTCGAACCGAATGGAGACGAATTCTAGTCCTTCGTCAGAGGACGGGCAAGACGAGGCCTACTCGAGCAGCGCGTCCCAGGCAGGAGCGAGCTCGTCGAAGCAAGTGCGCGGATCGACGAGCCCCCACACGTCCTTGACGGAGCCGCGGCGCGCCCGCCCACTTTGAACGAAGCGGAACGCTTCTGTCGCTCGCTCCTCGAGCGTCGCGTGGCAGCGCAGCAAGTCGTCGTTCAGCTGAGACGCTTCGGCGATTTGCTCGCCGACGAACATCGCGCCCTCGTTGGCCGCCAGTTCGTCGCGGAGACGCTCACGGAGCGCACGCGACTCGCCGGCGGCTTGCTCGTACTGCTCACGCACTTGTTGCAGCTTATCGCGAGTGATGTCGTCCGAGAGCTGGTTCAAAGCCTGGACGGCGGTTCGCTCCGAGGTGAGCGCTTGCCTGTGGAGATCAGCGATTTTGCCGGGCATCCCGCAACCGCTCACGGCGGCGAGCATGCATCCTGCAACGAGACCTCTATAATAATGTAGTAGCACCCAGACCAAGGATATTGATGATTCTCGCCGGCGTCAATTCCGGCGCCATACGCGTTTGTCTCCATGAAACAGAGAAGCCCCGTCCCGGCTGGCAAATACCTGGAGGGTGCCGGTCTGGCTTTGAAGGCGGGCCAAAAGTACGAAGCTGCCGAGTTCTTTCTCAAGGCCGGCGAGCTCGAGACCGCCGCGCTTCTGTTCGAAAAGATCGGCCGCCACGAACGCGCCGCCGTCGCCTACGAAAAGGCGGAGAACACCGTCGAAGCCGTGCTTTTCGCACGATCATTGTAGAGGACGGAGAGCGAAGGTTCGACAGAATCCTTTGCAGACAGCCATGATCGGCCGGCTGGCGATAAGAACAGCTCCCTGCCATTCTTGGGCATGATGAGAACCAACGGATTCGCCGGACCTAAGACCATCGGCTGCGTGACGCCATCGCCGCGACTGGTCATGCGGACCTGTTCCGGGACGTCGCCATCCCTGCTTCGACGCGACGCACATGGGCGCGCGGCGACGTGCGGCCCGTGGTTGCTTCGGTGGGCGTTGAGTTGGAGGTCTACGAGTTGTTGGAGCAGGTCGACACACTACGACGGCGAGCCAAGATGCAGGCGGCGGTCATCGGATTACTGGTGCGACTGTTGACGCTCCGCGGTGGCAACCTCGACGGCGATCGCGTTCCCGATGGGGCGACAAAATCCTCGGTGCTGCGTGCCATCGCGTCGGCGACTGTCCTCCTGCCGCTGGGGACTGCACTCAAGATCGTGGGCGTCTCATCGGCGCGCTATCACGCGTGGAGGCGTAAGGAAGAGGGCTGCGGGCTTGAGGACCAACCGAGCTGTCCGAAGTCTTTCCCGTGCCAGCTGACGCGCGAAGAAGTCTCCACGATGCGGGATTTCGTCGAGTCTGGCGCTTATCGTCACATTGCGGTCCAGAATCTGGCGCTCTACGCGCAGCGCCTCGGCAATCTCTTCGCGTCGGCAAGCACCTGGTACAAGATGATCTGCGAGCGTGGCTGGAAGCGTCCACGGAGGCGGGTGCATCCAGCGAAGCCCAAAGAAGGCCTCCGAGCCACGCGCCCCAACGAGTATTGGCAGATCGATACAACGGTGATCCGGTTGACGACCGGCATCCGAATCTACCTCCAGGCGGTCATCGACAATTTCAGCCGAAGGATTCTCGCTTGGCACGTTAGCGACAAGCTGATCTCGATCACGACGCGCGAGCTCCTCATCGAGGCCTCACAGAACCTCCCTCACGCCGCCGCGAACGCCAGCGTGCTTGTCGTCACCGACGGCGGTTCGGAGAACTTCGGCGAGGTAGAGAAGCTTCTCGATGAATCAAGTTCTCTGAGTCGTGTGCTCGCCCGAGTCGACATAGTCTGCTCGAACTCTTTGATCGAAGCGTTCTGGCGACAATTGAAACACGCGTGGCTTTTCCTGAACACCCTCGACAGTACGGTGGCCGTGCGGCGACTCGTCGCGTTCTACGTCGCGGAGCACAATGAAAAGATTCCGCACGCCGTTCTTCGGCGGCCGTACACCTGACGAGGTCTACTTCGGTCGGGAGGAGGATTTGCTGGAGCGCCTCGCCGAGCAGCGCAAGAGAGCGCAGCGGGTCAGGAACGAGGCGAATCGAGCAGCGAGCTGCTATCGGTGCGAATCTTCACGCGCTGGCCCTGCTGTCCAAAACGTCGGCAGAGCAGGGGCTCGTCGAAAAGCTGCTCGGAATTCTCCATGAGGTCTATGTGAGTAGCACCGCTGCGCGTAAAGCGCTAAGTTCTGGACGGCGATGTGGCGATAGCTCTCGGACTCAACGAAATCTCTCATCGTGGAGACTTCGTCGCGCGTGAGCTGGCTGGGAGTGGACTTCGGACAGCTCGGTTGATCGTCGAGTCCGCAGCCGTCTTCCTTACGCCTCCACGCGTGATAACGCGCCGTCGAGACGCAACACGATTCTGAGCACGGTGCTTAACGACAGGAGACCAGTCGCCGACGCGATCGCCCGGAGCACCGCTGATTTGGTCTCACCATCGGGAAGGCGATCCCCGTCGAGTTTTCCCCGGCGGAACCTCAACACACGCACGAGTAACCCGATGATCGCCGCCTGCACCTTGGCTCGCTGTCTTAGATTGTCGACCTGCTCCAACAGCTCGTAGACTTCCAGCTCAACGTCCACCGAAGCGACCACGGGCCGTACCTCGCCGCGCGCCCATGTGCGTCGCGTCGACGCGGGGATGGCGACATCCCGGAAGAGGTCCGCATTGCCCGTCGCGGCGATGGCGTCACGCAGCCGATGGTCGTAGCTCCGCCGAACTCGGTGGGTTCTCGTCATGCCCAAGAATGGCAGGGTGCTATTCTCATCGCCAGCTGGCCGATCATGGCTGCGTGCAAAGGAGCCTGTCGAACTTTCCCTCTCCGTCGTCCACAATGATCGTGCGAAGAGCACGGCTGTACCTTGAAGCGATCCCACGAGAAGTTCTATACTCTGGGTCTGGCGCAGTTGGCACCTTGAGAGCCTCCATGCAGGAGGAAACTCCGCACTTTCCTTCATAATCAGCCATGCGAGACACCGTTAATCGACGAGACTTCCTGAAGCAAACCGCCGGCGTGAGCCTGGCCGCGTTCGCCTCCAGGCCGCGCCTGTCGGCCGTCCAACATGTTCTCGAGCGTGATCGATACCTGCTCATCGACTCCCGCAACGTCGAGCACACCGACAATGCGAGGCTTACCCCTGGGACCGTTCACAAGCACGCGGGCAATCCCCTCTTCAGTGAAGACAAGCCCTGGGAAAAACGGATCGATAACGTGTACGCGAACGTGATGTATGACGAGCAGGATCAGCTCTACAAATGCTGGTACAGCCCTTTCATCGTCGACCATTCAGCGAGGGGAATGAGCGCTGCAGAACGCGCAACTCCGTACGATCCGCCCGGGAACCGCGAAATGGCGATCTGCTACGCGACATCCCGTGATGGTCTCAGCTGGGAAAAGCCTGAGCTCGGTCTCGTCAAGTATGAAGGCAGTACGGCCAACAATATTTTGTGGCGTGGAAGTCAACCCACGGGACAGGAGTGGTACGACCCTCACGGAACAGGCATATTCAAGGACCTGAGCGATCCCGATCCCAAACGGCGTTACAAAGCATTCTTGAAAGGGAACATCCTCTCCGTGGCGTTTTCCTCCGATGGCGTTCATTGGAGCCCCGCGTTGCCCTGCCCGGAAGCCGACGTCCCCGGTGATACCCACAACAATGCGTACTGGGCACCGACGCTGGGGCGGTTTGTCGGGATGACGCGTCGGTGGGGCGAGGCACGTGGCCGGCAGGTGGCCCGGACAACCAGCCCGGATTTCGTCAACTGGACCAAGAGTGAAGTGGTACTCGAGGGATTGACGAAGAGATTCCAGACCTACGCCATGCCGGTCTTCTATCATGCCGGCGTGTATCTCGGGCTGCTCGCCCTTTATGATGCGGAAGCCGATCGGACATGGACGGAATTGACCTGGAGCCCCGATACAGAAACGTGGCACCGTGTCTCTGCGGGAACGCCCCTCATTCCGAACGCCGATGAAGAGGGTGCGTATGACTGGGGATGCGTCTATGCTGCCGCGACTCCTGTATTCCTCGAAGATGAGATCAGACTGTACTACGGCAGCAGTGACGGGTATCACTTCGGCTGGAGGAACGGCTTTTTCTGCTTGGCTACATTGAGACCCGATGGTTTTGCAGGATACGGACAGCAGGATAACAGTAGACCGGCGGTTGTCACGACCAGCCCGATAGCCGTACGTGCCGGCGTCTTGGCCGTCAGCGCCGATGTAGCGACCTCCGGCCATGTTGAGGTCACGGTACTCGATGACGAGGGTGCGCCCTTGGCCGTCAGCGAGCGAATCGCAGCGATCGTTACGGACACAGAGGTTCGTTGGAGGAACGGTTACTCACTGGCAACGGGGAGCGACATTCGACTGAGATTCGAGTTGAGCGGCGCAAAGCTGTACTCGTTCAGCTTCATTTGATCGGGCAAGCCGATCGACAGCTTCCGCTAGTTAGTTCCTGTCCAGAAACACCATAACTTGTGGTGTGCGACAGGCCTACCGAAGATGTGGGTATTATACGGTTTCGGTAGGGAACTTCGTAGGGTTGAGAGCGAATGAAAATCTTGGACGAAACGAGAGGCGAATCGTCAGGAATCCAAGGCTATGGGAGCGGAAGAGTAATAGTTATTATCTTAATAGATGTCTCGCCATCACCAGTAGATTGCAGGTGATGATGGAACCCCATACGTACGATTTAAAAGAAGGCAATGAGCGCCATGTGCATCGGTCGAGACCAAAGACTCGTTTCAAGAACGAAATGACGCCTTCGATCCCGCAGCGAAATCGCCGCAGGCGTTGATAGACCCAGGAACTCTTGACCATATCGGTCACGGCGAAACCTTGAGCCTTGGTAAAGGCAACATCTTCAACTCCCTTGCCTTTGATGGCTTCCAAGTTTGCCTTTGAAGAAAACGCGCCATCGTAGGCGACCTGGCGCGGGGCCCGCTCGTAGAGTTCGACTAGACGGTCGATCATGGTTTCCGCGAGAGTTGAATCGGCCGGATTCCCATCCAAGATCACGCAATCCAAAATCATCGAGGACGAACCACCAGTCAGACACACCTTGTGACCGTAGAGGGTCTCGCGCCGGTCTTTGCGAATAATGTCGGTGTGTTCTTCGAAGACAGAAACGACCTTTTCCTCTGCAGGCACACGCTCTTCGTCGATCACTCGGCGTTGGGTTTGGTTGATGACTTTCTTGGTGAGGACGAGAAAGTGCTCAAAATCCGCGGCGATCCTCTCCGTACTCGCTCGCTTCACAGGCTCGGTCAAGCCCGACTCTTCCAACTGTTCTACAACGCGTTGAGCGGAGCGATAGGTTTCTTCCGTCACCTTCAGTAGATCTCGATAGACGCGACGCCTTTGTTGCTTATCCTTCGCGTTCAGAACTCCCAGTCGACGTCTCTTCGCTCGACGCGTTCGATTGCCGAAGACCACTACTGTACCCAGCAGTTCGCGAGCTCCGCACATCAGGCGAGTGAGAACCCGAACACAGTCATAAAGAAGCTCGGAGTCTGTAGGCGGATGAATGTTTGATTCCACTACCGTGCAGTCCACTCGTACTTTTCTTCCCTTTTCGATCCCAGCATCCTCGGCAACGCTCACCAGCTCTCGGTTGATCTGCTCCAGCGTTTCGAACTTCACGGCTTTGATGTTTGCTGCTAGGGTCGACTTCGACGGGGTCGGCTCTATGATGCCGAGCTGGCAAAACGTCCGATAGCTTCGAGAGTCTGCCAAGTGAAACGCCAGCTCTCGATAGCTGAACTGATTCAGCTGCTTGACCAACAACGCCCGGAGAACCTGCTCCGCGCTCATTCCCCCACGACCAACATCGCTCCCTGCCGATGGGGTGACCGACTTCAGGTCTTGCAGTACCAGCTCATTGAGCTTAGGATGGGCATCGAGCAGCGACGAGATCGTTTCGAGTTCGCGTGCGTGCTCCAGCTCCAGCCAGGGCTCACGTAGATTTGGCTGTGGGTTGATCGTTTTTCGCATTTAGGGCTGGTCTCCTTTGGAGTTAAGTCATTTAGAATCGGATGTTTTCAACGACACGGTCCTAATCGACACCCCCTCAGAAGACTAGCCCTAAATTTGCGATTTCTCCTTTTTTCTCAATCCCTTACAGGCTTCAGGACGGGTACTAGTTAAGCGATCCACAGGCTGTCGGGAGAAAAGCGTGCCTCCCGCTTCTCGCCGTGACGAACACGTCGGATGGATACGATCCCCTATCCGTTCTTTTTCGTCTCGAACCGCGGCGGGAGCATGGATCTCTGGCAGCAACGCATCGGGGAGGAAGGGCCGGTAGGTGCGCCGGAGCCCTTGACGGTCGGTGTCGGAATGCGAAGGGCGGCCTTTTCTCCCGACGGGACGAAGCTCGCTTACTCCAAGGGCCGGTTGGTGGGAAACGTGCGGCGCGTGCCCATTCTCCGCGATCGTACGGCGAGCTGGGCGGATACCGAGCAGATCACCATAGGCCAGGCATACACCGGCGGCGTCGACATCTCTCCTGATGGCCGGAGACTCCTGGTGGGCTCCGACCGTTCGGGGAATCGGGATATCTGGGTGCTCCCCGCCGAGGGGGGCGATATGACCCAGTTGACGACGAATCCCACGGGAGATGGGGGCGCAAGATGGTCGCCGGACGGACGGGAGATTGCCTTCTGGTCCTACCGCAGCGGAAACCGAGATCTCTGGGTGATGCCCGCGGAGGGTGGTCCTGCCCGGCCACTGACTTCAGACCCAGAACGGGAGTCCAACGCGACGTGGTCTCCTGACGGAACGGAGATCGCCTTTGTCTCGGCGCGGAGCGCAATCCCGGGACATTTGGGTGGTCTCGGCGGATGGGGGTGAACCGCGCCAGGTGACGGATCATTCCGGTGTCGATCAATTCCCCGCGTGGTCGCCCGACGGCAAGTGGTTGGTGTTTCAGTCCCACGGGCGCGCGGCCGGTCTCCGGCGCATTCCCGCTGCCGGAGGAGAAGCCGAGCCTGTCACCGAGGGCAGGGCATACCGACCTCGCTGGTCTCCCGATGGAAAGGAGACCTACTTCGTGCGACCGACCGACATCAACGTCAACATCTGGGCGGTGTCGCTCACGGACGGGCGCGAGTACCCGGTGACCGATTTCTCGGGACGGCACGGGAGCCTCGGCTGGTTCTCCCTCGCTACGGACGGGGAGTACCTCTACTTCAACTGGGAAGAGGACCTCGGCGACATCTGGGTCATGGACGTCGTCACGGACGAGGGTGAGTGATGCTACCAATCCATGGTGTCTACGAGGTTGTTGTTCCGGTGAAGGATCTGGCGCGGGCCGAGTCCTTCTATTGCGGTGTTCTCGGACTCGAAGTTGGGATTCGGGACGAAGAAAGGAGATGGCTTTTTCCTTCGCGCGGGAGAAACGGCGGGGACGGTTGTGCTCCAGGAAACAATCGGCGTTTCCCAAGACTCATTTCGCGCTCACGGTCAACGAGGGCGACATTGACGCCGCAGCATCTACGCTAAGGAAGCACGGAATCACAGTCAAGGGCCCCATATTTTATGGGACTAGCTTGACAACCCCATAAGGGCGATAGTGGAACACGGAAGCCGCTAGGAAACAGGGAAATCCGCCGCCGCTACATGGCTGGGCTGCTGGCGCAGCCCACAGCGCCCGAACTCACCGAGGCCGGGCTCGTCCGGCTGTCTCCCAACGGGAGACACGATGACTTATTACGATCCACACCGCGTACATAAGACGTTGTAAATAAACGACTTGCTTAGAAAACGCCCGCTACCACGCACCAAAAAAATCAAACCTAAGCCGCAGACGGTGACGACGAGCGGAAGCGCAAGCGCAAGCGCCATGCCAAATCCAGCCTCGCCGCCCACCGGAAGCGGCGGGCGCGTGTCAAGCCATAGGTATAAGTCCCTATTTTATCGAGTGGATGCCCGCGAAATCCATCTACTTCTCCGATCCCGACGATCACGATTTGGAGCTGTGTGCGCCCATTGAACAACCTAGCAACAGAATCCTCGGGGGAACCACCCTAGAGTTTGACCCCGCCCTCCCAGGCCGCTAGATTCCTCCTTAATAAGGTTACGAATGGCTCTTACCACCGGAACCCGCCTAGGCCCTTACGAGATTCTCGCTCCGATTGGCAAGGGGGGCATGGGTGAGGTGTACAAAGCGAAAGACACCCGCCTCGACCGCACCGTGGCGATCAAGGTCCTCCCCGAGCACCTTGCCGAAAGTCCCGAGCGCAAGGCACGCTTCGAGCGCGAAGCCAAAGCGATTTCGCAGCTGAACCACCCGCACATCTGCACTCTCTACGACGTCGGAGAGCAAGACGGAATCGATTTCATCGTCGTGGAGTACATCGAAGGGGAGACCCTGGCGGAGCGGTTGAAGAAAGGGGCTTTGAAGCTCGAGCTGGCCGTGGAGCATAGCGTTCAGATCACCGACGGGCTACGCCGGGCGAAAGGTGACGAGCAACTTTCGTTGGACTAGGACAGGCACCCTCGAAGGAAGCGGGGAGCAACAGCTAGGCCATGCCTACGGCGCGCCGTGCCAGCCCTCGACCCTACCAGGTGCGGACCAATTTGCCGACGAGCGATAGTTTCACACGAAGGAAACCTTTGCTGAGGATCGAGCAGCCTGGCTGGTTCGGGCAGCCAGCGCCGCCTTCACTCGCTCTTGCGTAAACGGCACCTCTCGGATACGGGAGCCGGTAGCGTCGAAGACGGCGTTTCCGATGGCTGCGGCGGCGAGCGTGATGGTGGTCTCGCCGGCATCCATCGCTTCCACGTCGGCACGATCGATGATCACCGTTTCCACCTGGGGCACGTCGAGGCCGAGCGGAAGGCTTCGGTACGTTCCCCAGTCCACCGAGGTCACCTTCTTCTCGTCCCACGTGACCTCTTCGAGGAGCGCGCGGCTCATTCCCCTGTAGCGTGCCCCCCTCGACCTGATTCCGTAGCCCATCCGGGTTCGAGACGGGGCCGCAGTCGACACCGGCCACCAGACGCTTCACCGCTACGGCTCCAGTGTCCTGATCCACGTCGACGTGCGCCACCAACGCGCAATACCCATTGTCACCCTCATACAGCACGCACGCCATCCCGCGACCCGTTGCCTTGGTGCACAACTCCGATAGAGGCCGAGAGCTCGCTTGGCCCCGACTCCCATCATCCGATCATCTCGCTATCAGGCATCCCGAGCGCCGTCATCGTGTTGAGAATCTTGCACCCGATCCTTGCCTCGACTCTCTGTGCCGCCAACCCTCTCGCTCGCATCGCTGAGCCCACGATAGCCTTGTAGCGATGGAACGTTGTCTCGACTTTGCTCCGTTTGCTGTAGCCCGATTCTGTGTGCCACTTTCGTTTGCCGAGCCGAGCTTGTGCTGCAATGTTGCGATTGCGCTGTCGGCTGCTCGCCGGCCCCGATGCGAGCTGGGCGCCCTTGCGCGGCGGTATCAACACCCTCGGCGAGCGATGAGCGCTGTGATTCTCGATTGCCTCATAGACACCGCCGGCGTCGTATGCGGTGTCAGCTCTGGCCGATGAGATGGGACTGTCGATCTGTCCGACAAGCGATGCAACCCGCGATGAATCGCGGGCTCTTTTGCTCGTCAGCTCGCCGGCGACGACTTCGCCACTCTGCTCGTCGACACACAGATGGAGCTTGCGATAGTCCCTGCTCTTTGGTGCTCTGCGCAGCTGGCCGGCGTGGACAGCGAGACCGCTGCTGTCGATCAAGATGTGCAACGGCGTCTTCTGCTTGTCTTGGTAGAAGGGGACCTTACCCAGCTTCGCCTTGCGCCTCGAGATCGTGGTGTGATCGGGCACATCATTGTCTAGCTTCATCAGAGCGAACAACGACCGCAGCAATCCCTCGCTCTGCCTAGATGACAGATGAAACACCATGCCCAGGGTGACAGCCGTCTCGATGGCGTGGTTCGAGTACTTGCGTTGACGGCCCGGTTTCCTCCTCCTCGGCCGGGGCGCGTCCCAGTTCACAAGCTTGCCGGCGGTGAGCGAGATCCAGGCGGTCAGGCTCCCGCCGTTGCGTAGACCCGCCTCATATTCACGCCAATTCCTCACGCGATAGGCCTTCTTCACATACTTCCGCTGAGTGCGTTTGAAAATGCTCATGGGGAACCTCGAATCCGTGAGTAAAGGACAATTGTGGACCGAGATCGCGAGTTGTGCACCAAGGCACTTCGACAACGGAAGCGAGGTCGTCACCAGGCATGAGCGCGGTGAGTCGCTCGAGCTTATCGCGGAGCTCGGCGCTCGCTGTAAACTGAACCTTGAAACGAGCGGGTGCCAGCGGCTCCACGACCGCCTGCTTGGCGGGTGCCTCTTGCGCCGGAGGGGGCGGAGCATCCTGCCCAACTCCGTCTGGACGTTGTTGCGTAGCTTGCATCGCTGGCTTCCCGCCTTCGCTCGTCGAGCGTCGGCGAGGCCTAGCCGAAGCCTTGGCGTCGGCTGGCGCCAGTCGCTTCGGAAGCTTTCGGATCACGGACGGAACGTCCGGCTTCGGCGCAATCTCGGCCACTAGCTCCTTGATTGCGTCCTTGGTCTTGTGGGTCGCGCGAGCCAATAGCTCGTCGCGATTCGACTCGGTCAGATGCCGCGCCAGCTCAGCAATACCGCTCAAGTGCATGCGTCCGTCGCCGAGCATCGTCAGCAGAACCGGATGTCTCCGTGACGCGCGCGCTACATGGATCCGTAGATAGGCTTCCGCCTTCGAAAAGTGCAACACATCGATGCAATATTGAAACATCGACGGCGACGCCTGGCGAGCAAAAAGTCGGCGTGTATCAACCTCAGCGATGTGCGCGACGAGGTCGGACTCGACACGTCGTGACTGTTTCAAAACATCCGACAGTCGACGGAGCAGCTCGTCATCCGACAGCGATTTCAAAGCTTGTGTTGTCTTCATGACCTTCTTATAACACGGACTTTTTCGACGCTCTGAGCTCGCGCGTGTCGTGCGCAAACAGGCCGAGAGACTTTCGACGTCTCGCCAAGCAAGAGAATACGGCTATCGCTTCTCTATCACGCGTAGAGGCGCATCACAGATCGCGCCCGCGATTTCTCTCAAACGGCCTTGGAAAAGCTGTCAAGTAAAAAATGGGGTCCGGACCGGGTACATTGGTGACAAAACAGACCCCGGAGCACTTCTACGTCGCGCAGACCTATCCCAATGGAATGCTCTCTTTTGAGTCCACGCAGTGGTACATAAGTGGCTGCCTAGAATCAGAGCGCGTTGGTCTCGAGGAAGTTGACTCGCGCATCGCCGTTCTTCCCGCCGGAAGTCGCCGTGGACGCTTCTCGAAGTCGTGGCGGCCGCGCCTTGCGCCGACGGGTCTTCTGCTCTTCCAGCGAGAGAGCTCTCTGTGGGCGGCTCCGTTCCAATCTCCAACGCAACCCCGTTTGTAGCAATAGCTTGCAGCGAGCGATCACGGACCAGACGCGAGCTGGAGCGGAAGGAGTGTGTCCGATGCGGTGCCTCAGGGAGGAAGACGGCTCGAAGCGCCAAACGTTTGGCACTCCGCGGCATCGTTTCGGGGAGCGGCGGTACGAGAGACGTGCTTTCGGGAACGCCGCGAAAGCGCTACGGCCCCTTGTCCCGTCTGCCAAACGTTTGGCAAACCTACACCTCCGCCCCCCTGGTTGCAGCCCTTTGATGTTGTTGCCAAACGTTTGGCGAGCGCGCTCCCTTCCGTGTCGTCTTCGCGAAGGGTTCAGCGATTAGCACGCCACGCCACGCTATACTCCCGGCGATGGCGCTCCGCGACCACGCGATCTGGTGGCCCGGCCTTTTGACCCTGCCCGTGCTCCTCGGCCAGGCGATACAAGCTCGACGAACGACTCCCCTTTTGCCGAGCGCGCCTTCGCCGCACTCGGGAACGATCGCTCCCAAGGATCCGTCCGATGCACGTGCTCTCTCGCTCTACCTCATCGGCGAGTCCACCGTTGCCGGCGTCGGCGCGCGCACTCACGAGCACGCGCTGAGCGGCCAGCTCGCGCGTGGGCTCGCGGAGGCGCTCGCCCGCCCCGTTCGCTGGGAGGCGCTCGGTCTCATCGGTGCGCGGGCGCGTGATTGTCTCGAGCTCCAAGTCGAGCTCGAGCTCATCCCACGGCTCGAACGCGCGCCGGCGGATTTGATCGTCGTCGCCCTCGGCGTGAACGACACGACAAAGCTCACCGCCCGCGCGAAGTGGCGCGAGACCCTTTCTCAAATCGTCCGGCGCCTTCGCGAGAAAACGAGCTGTCCGATCCTGTTCACGAGTCTCCCTCCGATGGAGCACTTTCGAGCGATGCCGCAACCACTGCGCGTGATGCTTGGCGCACGCGCCCGGATGCTCGACGGCGACATCGCACGGGTCGTGAACATCAGCCCGGGAGTTCACCACCACCGTGCCGAGCTCGAGTTCGAGCCCGACTACCTCGCGTCCGACGGATTCCACCCGTCCGAGCTCGGTTACGCTTTGTGGGGAACGCAGCTCGCCAAACACGCGGCACGGCTTGTTGCTCGCGATGGTCGCAAGGACGCTTGCCCACTACCGGGTCCTGGAGAAAATCGGTGAAGGCGGTATGGGTGAACTCGACGACAGCGTCGCCGAGCCACCGCCGACGCACCTCGTCCTCGTCCAGAACTTTGACGAGGAATTGAAACGCCTCGTCCCGATTGAACAGTAAGCCCAGTCAGCTTCAGAAAAACAAGCTCGCCGAGACGTAGACCGTGAAACCCACGGCGCCATACTCTGATGGCTGCGGCGTTTGGGGGGTGACGATGTCATCTCCGAACCCGAAGAAAAGACCGCCGGATACCGTCGCCTCGTTGCTAGCCGAGTAGGAGAAGCTCGGAGAGATCAGAACGCTACCGTCGTCGATATTCCAGAGTCCCAGCGCCGCCAGGCTCCATAGCGGGTGGAGCTGGTAGGACGCCTGGACCGCGGTCTCGTCACGGCCGAGAACTTGAAGCTCACCGCGAAGAAACGGATCTGTCTGAAACAACTCGAGGTAGTCGTCCGCGCTCGGTGCCGCCAAACCGTCGTGCTGGTACTCAACGACCACATAAAGATCCCGCCTGTTCACGTTGAACAGCCGGTCGAACCCAATCGTGCCGCGGAAAATCACGTCACCGTCGATCTCTCGAACGACGCCTTCGCCGCGCACCGCCCAGCTCCCGACAGATCCAGCAGCCGCGAAAGCGCCGGTGATATCGCCGTAGAGCGACCCTCCCCAGCCAGAGATCTCCCAGCTCTTCCACGTCGTGAGACCGCGGCCGAGCGTGGTGAGCTCATCATCCACGTTCTCGTTTTTCGTCGGACGCACCACAAGGTCGATCTCACTCAACGGGCCCGGGGAAACCCGCACGCGGACGGCATCGACGCCCGCACGGAACTCGCGGAACGGATCCGCGGGCTTGAACGCGGAGAACGGCTCGGCCGGCGTCAAGAAAAGCGTCGTCGCCCACGACACCGCTTGACGACCCACGGTGAGCTCGAACGATCTCGTCGGGCTCCAACCGACCTCGAGGCGATCCAATCGGTGCTGCCAGAGGAAGTGTTCTTCTTCGACGATGGTCCACTGTAAGTCGAGCCATTCGCCGCCGCTCGGAACCAATCCTACGAAGATGCCCTGCGTGTCGTTTTGGCGAACGGTCGCTACTTGCTCGTGCGCGAAGCGGAAGGAGAAGTCTCCCCACACGGGATCGCTCATCACGCGGAAGCGGTTGAAGTCGCTCAGGTTTCCGTCGATAAGCTCCGTCTCTTGACTCCAGAGGGGTACGTTTTGGTAGTAGAAGGTGACGGGTTTCGGCTGAGCGCAAAGGGGCTTGGCAGCTAGTGCGGCGAGGACAATGAGTGCTTTTAAGCAACGACGCTGCGCCCCCTCACCCGATGAGAATCGCCAGAGCTCGTCGGCCTCTCCCCCGGAGGGGGAGAGGGTGCGTGCTACCAAGTTGTTTATCAAGCCGCGCGTGACTCGTCGGACGCGATCGCGCCGTCGATGAGGCGGACGAGGCGGCGGGAGCGGTCCATCACCTTTTTGTCGTGGGTGGCGAAGATGAATGTCGTGCCGAGCTCCTGGTTGAGCTCGGCCATCATGTCGAGAAGCGCATCGCTCGAATGCGAGTCGAGATTCGCGGTGGGCTCGTCGGCGAGCACTAGAGCCGGCTTTCCCACGACGGCGCGCACCACCGCGATGCGCTGCTGTTGGCCGCCGGAAAGTTTTCCAGGGCGACGGTCTTCGAGCCCATTCAGTCCAGTGCGTTTGAAGAGCGCACGCACCCGCTCGCGCCGCTCTTCTTCCTCGACTCCCTGCAAAAGCAGCGGGAACTCCGCGTTCTCCATCGCTGTCAGAACCGGGAGCAAGTTGTACGCTTGAAAAACGAATCCGACGTGCTCGAGCCGGAGCCGGGCGAGCTCGATGTTCGACATCTCGGTAAGATCGTGACCCGCAACCCACACGCGACCACTCGTGGGTCGGGTGAGACCGCCGATGAGATTGAGGAGCGTCGTCTTCCCGGAGCCGGACGGCCCGGCAAGCGCGATGAGCTCGCCTCGTTCTATTTTCATCGAGACACCTTGCACCGCTTTGACTTTCTCGGCCTCCTGCTCGAAGACCTTCGAAACTTCACTCGTACGAACTGCAGGTGTGTTGTCTTCGCTCATGCGATCAGCGCTCGAATTTCATAGCTTCGGTCACATCGATCCGCGCCGCGCGGTAGGCCGGGTACAACGATGCAAGGGCTCCAATGACCACGATGAAGACGAGCGCCTGAATCACCCGGGCCACGCGAAAATACGGAACGATGACGGGCTCCATCACCACTCCGGAAAAGCTCCACTCCTCGTCCCACATTCCCGAGATGTCGAGACCCTCGCTCCAGAAGTACCACGTAATGAAGAGACCAAGGGCAATTCCGATGACACCGCTCAACGCCGTGAGGATCAGCCCTTCGATGAGGACGAGGCTCCCCGTCTGCCCCGGCGTCAAGCCGAGCGCCTGGAGCACGCCGAACTCGCGATAGCGGTGCAGCACCGACATCAGAACGGTGTTGACGATACCGAGCGCGATAATCGTGAACAGAATGCCCTGGAACAAGTAGTTGCCGAAATCGTCGATCCGCACCGCGGCGTCCAGCTCGGGCATGGCCTCGCGCCACCCCATGACGGTGAGAGCGCCCACTTCGATGGGTCCCGCGAGCTCTCGATCGAGATCCCGCCGAAGCCCTTCGACCTGACCGCTCTGCTCGACGAGAACGGCGATGTTGGTGACGTCGTTGCCGGAACGGAGCCACTCGCCTGCTGTTGTGAGCGGGATGTGAATCAGCGCCTGATCGATCTCGGGCACTCCGGTGCGAAAGATACCGACGACCCTCAAGAGCTGGCCCGCGATCTCCCCTTCGGCATCTTGAGCGGTCACGACGAATCGTGACCCGAGTCGGAGCTCGAGGCTTTCGACGAGCCCGGCGCCGACGTAGGCGGCAAGGCGATCGCCGGATTCAAGGTAGCGCCCTTCCGAAACCTTCTCGTCGAGAATGGTGAACTCGGCTTCCGATTCGGGGCTCACACCGACGATTTGTGCGGGACGTGCGCCCGCGGCCGAGCTCGCCAGAGCTCCCAGCGTGAGCTGGGGCGTCGCGATGAGAACGCGCTCGGCAATCCCGGCCTGCGACAACGCTTCCTCGGCGGCGGCGCGTGCGTCGCCGGGCAGGCGGTCCTCGATCTTGCGGCTCGTACGGAAATTGGGGTTTTGAATCGTGATGTGTCCACCGCCCATGCGCACTGCAGATTCGATCCACGCTTCGTGGGTGCCGTCGCCGAGAGGCAACGACATCATCAGAAGCGTGCCGCCTACGATCATCGCGAGCGACGTCAAAACCGACCGCCGCACGTGCCGGCGCAAGTTACGAACCGCGAGACGTGCGACGACGTGAAAGCGCTTGCTCATAGCCCGGAAAGCGTATCCGCGGGAGGCACGCGCGCCGCCTGCGCCGCAGGATAGAGTGCGGCGACGAACGCGGTGAACAACAGCGCACCGGCTGCCCAAACTGCCATCGGTATGTTGTACTCGACGCGAAGCGTCGGGCGCATCAACGCACCGAACATCGTGAAGTCACCATAGATGAAGCTCAGATCGAGTGGTGCGTTGTGCCACCACATCATCAACGGAAAGGTGACGGCCGCGCCTACGAGCAAACTGAGGACGCCGAGAGCGAGAGCCTCGTACAGGACCGTGAGCACGACCTGCACCGGCGTCGTCCCCAGCGCCAGCATCACCGCGAACTCGCGGCGTCTTTCGAACGTCGCCATCAACATCGAGTTGGCAACACCGAAGATCGCGATGGCGAACACGACGCCGATCACGATGAAGTACCAGGATTCGACGAGCCGGGTGTAGTCGAGCATATCCGGGCGGAGCACCGTCCATGGCACGACTTCGACATCGAGACCAGTGGGAGCGAGTGCCTGCGCGATCCGCTCCGCCGCTTCCGGAGCGAGCCATGCATCCGTCGTCGCGGCCGCGATCTCGTGGATGCGAGAGGGCTCGAGCGCGACCAGGGTCTGGAGCGAATCAATCGGGACCAAGGCGTAGGCATTGTCGAGCTCGGTCATGCCGGAGCGATAGATACCCGCGACCCGAAAGAGGTCGTTTCCCATGGAGCCGTCCGCGGCCGGCACCACGAGCACGACTTCGTCGCCCATGCCGACTTCAAGCTGGCGCGCCATCTCGTGTCCAATCGCAATCTCGTTTCTGCCCGGGCGCGGAACTTGACCGTCCTCGATCCCAGTGAGGAGGCGACTCACGCGAGGCTCGAGCTCGACGTCGACGCCCATGATCATGGCCGCGGACGTCGATTCACCGGAGCTCACGAGGCCGCCGGCGTAGACCCGCGGTGCGGCGGCTTCGATCGCAGGATCCGAAACCACCGCTTCGAGGAGCGCGGACACGTCGGTGCCGTCGCGATCACCGATGGTGTCGTAGAGGCTTCGCTCGGGCCGGTAGTCGGCGGCGTGGACTTGCAACTGCCCCGTCAGAATGCCGGTGCCGTTTTCGACCATCTCGGCTTTGAGCCCGTCGGCCCATCCAACGATGAAGACGACGGCGAAGTACCCTGCGCCGAGACCAAGCGCGGTGATGAACGTCCGTTTGCGGTTACGGCCGAGATTCCTCCAGCCGATCCGCCACCAGGGAGACGCCGCCGCCATCCCCGCTATCGCCGCCGTTTGAGAGTCTGGAGTGAAAAGAAAGACTTGTCCAAATCGATGTCGAACTCGAGGTGGTCATAGAGCATCGTCGTACGCTCGCCCGGTTTGTCCGCCGGGCGCATGTTCATGACCGCGGGAACGATGCGGCCGCCCATCGTCCGGAACTCGCTGAACTCCAGAGTGCGTGACAGCTCCCCGTCCTCGTCGTAGTAGCGTGCCCAGATGGGCATGTAGTCGTCTTTGCGAACTCGATACTCGATGGAGCCCCACACCACGGGAGCTTCCGGCTTGGGTGTCAGCGTGAACTCCCACACTTTGACGCCATCGCGCTCACCTTCGAAACCGATCTCGATATCGAAGTCCTCGATGAGACGGCTTTCCTTCACGAGATCATCGTTGGTGAAATGCGACCCCATCCACGAACCGGACATCATGGATGCGGGAATCTTGATGGTGCGATCGACTTTCGGCAGGTAGTTCCAGATGTCTTGTTCCGCTTTGAGCGTCCCGGTGCCCGCTTCCCTCGCCGGCTGCGTCACCCGGACGAGAGAGTACTCGGTGCCGAGCGACCACACGTCCATGGTGATGCTGCGATTCCAGTGCTCGGTGACGACTTCCATCGTGGCCGTGCCGCGGCTCGAATCGCCGCGCATGATGCGATCGACTCTGTCGATGATGTCGCGCGGCGTTTCCTGTGCATACGCCTGCAACGAGATGCTGACGAGTCCCGCGGCCACACCGACGGCGCCGACTAAAAAAGCCCTGAATTTTCCGTTCATGCTCGACTTCCTTCAGCCAGAAGCGAGCATAGCACAGCGCTTCGGTACTCTGGCTGATGAGACGACGCCGGCGCGTCGAGCAATTTGACGGCGCCACACCATCGAGGTGTAGGATCGGCCATGCCGGTGACTCGAACGCCTACGGTAACGGACACGAGCCGCGACGCGGAGAAAGTCCTTATCGAGCTCCTCAGGGCGACCCCACCGTGGCGCAAGCTACAGATGGTGGACGACTTGAATCGGTCGTTACGTCAACTCGTCTGGAGCGAGCTTGCTCGAACCCACCCCGAGCGATCGGACAAGGAGCTTCGCGTCCTGCTAGCGGAGCGACTCTATGGGGCGCACGTTGCCGAGATACTCTCGAAGGCCCTCAGTGGCTAACGTCCCAGAGCCCGAATTCATCGCGGTCACAGTCCGTATCGCCCAGCTCCTCGAGAAGCTCGGGGTTCGGTACGCGATCGGAGGACAGTCGAGGCTGTGAGAGGGGATTTCTACGTGGCAGAAGAACATGTGACGACGGCCGTCGCTGGCGGTAAGAGTTTCAACCTCATCGCGCTCGACCCGATATTCAAAGTCGATATCTTCGTCGCGAAAGACAAGCCCTTCGAAATCTCCCAACTCGATCGGGGCCAATCGCTAGCTGTCTCGGCCGATTCAGAAAGCTCAGCAAGAACGCTCTACGTTTCCTCCCCGGAGGACGTCGTTCTGGCGAAATTGCAGTGGTATCGCAAAGGTGGTGAGGTTTCCGATCGCCAATGGCAGGATGTTCTCGGTGTCCTCCGAGTACAAGGCTCAGCGCTCGACCGTGACTATATACAGCGCATGGCTACGCGAGTGGACGTGGCGGATCTACTCGCCCAGGCACTCAGCGAGGCCCATTCGTTAGGGTCTTGATTCAGGTAGCCTGAGAAGAAGAGCTTGATCAAGAACAATCCAAGGATCTCATCAACATCGAGAGGATCACGGACGCTGTAACTGACGTCACCAGCGAAAAATTGCGCGACGTAACTTGGGTCATCGTTGATCAATGAGGAGGTCAAGAGCGGCCATTGGGGCGTAGGTGGTAACGCGCTCGGTCTTGATGATGTGAAAAACATGATGGCAGGAGATTCTCAATGAACTACCCAATGCACCCTGAGTTGAAGATTGGCAACAAATTCCCGGACTTTGAATTGCCGGACCAGACCGGTACGCCGCACAAACTGTCGCATCTTTTACGCGGGTTCCCCGGCGTGCTTATTTTTGGCCGCGGCTATTATTGACCCAAAGACCGTCGTCAGTTGACGAACTACGTGACTCATCTTCAGCCGGAGATGAAAATTAACTACTGCAAACTGATCACCGTTTCGGTAGATGACAAAATGAATACCAATGAGACCCGCGACGCCCTGGCCGCCGAGTGGCCCTTTTTGATGGATCCCGACCGCCGGCTGCTCTACGAAATGCAGATGATGGATACTACCGATCCAGTACATGGCGAAGTTTACATTCCGTATTCTTTTTCTCTGGATCGGGATCGGACGATCTACAAGATCTACAACGGCTGGTATCATGTTGGACGGCCAACAATAGAAGAGATTCGCCAGGATTGGCGCGCCTTGTTGAGTCACCGCCGGGATTACGTTTATGATCCGTCCAGGGCACCAGCGCCGAAGGGAAACGCTTTCTATGATCGGCGTGATCCGGAATAGGCGAACTTTTTCGATCTTTTGTTGCTCGGCGAATTTACAGAATAGCCTGGAGATTGGGCACTAGGCCATGCGAGCCCAGCGGATGAGGGTGCGGAGGTTCGGTGGCTTTCCGTGCATCAGAAGGCCGATGCGAAAGATTTTGCCCGCGAACCAAAGCGCCGCGTAGACCGACGCGACGCCGATCGCGAGTGACAGTGCTACTTGCCAAAATGGAGGCGGTGAGTTGCTCGTCAGGCGCAGAAGCATTACGAACGTGTTGACCGGCGGCAGAAAGCTCGTCACCACGGCGAGCATGGAATTGGGGTTGCGGCTGATGGGAAGCCACAGGAGCCACGGCACCATCATCACAAACGCGAGTGGCGTCATGAGCGTTTGCGCTTCGCGCAGCTCGTTGACGGCGGCGCCGACGGCCGCCATCATCGATGCGATGACGAAATACGCAATCAAGTAAGAGATCAACATGTACACGACAAGACCGATGTCGATGGCGCCGGTGAGCGAGAACGCAACGAGCCCAACGAGTCCTGCGCCCGAATAGAGGAAGAGAACGAGAAGCCCGACGCCGAGCTGCCCTAGAATTTTTCCAGTCATGAGCTCCATCGGCGAGACGGCGGCCAGGAGCATCTCCACCACCCGACTCTGCTTCTCCTCGATCATCGTCGTCATCAAGTACTGGCCACTCACGAGAACGGACATGAGCACGAGAGCCATGAACGTAAGCGGCAGTAGCGTATTCAAGAGCTCGAACGTCTCGCGCTCTCCGTTCTCGGTAACGGTCGTCGATCGGCGATACGGCACCCGGATCAACGCGTCGAGCTCGTCGCGATCGAGACCGCGTGCGTCGACGCGAGCGTCCACGATCGCGTCTCGAATCGCGGAATGGAGCTCGCGTTCGAGACGGTCGTCGAGCTTCTCTCGGACGAAGAGCTCGTAGCTTCCTCGTGCACCGTCGACCGCAGCGTCGGGGATAACGGCAATCGCGAGCGGACCCGAAACCGCTCGCAGAGAAGATTTCGCCGCGTCGACGTCGCCATCGTGGAGGATGACATCGAGCTTCGGGACTTCACCGAGCACGCTCTGAACCGCCGCCTCACCCACTCGGGTCGGCATGACCTCGGCAGCATCGTCTAGAAGCTCGGCACGTTTATCGGCGAGCGCGGCCAGCCCCAAATAGTCGCGCACACCCGGATACACCAGCCCGGTAGGGTCGCTCACGAGAACTTCCCCTACGATCGGCGGTGTGGCCTCGCTCATGAGAACCGGCATCAATACCAAGGTGACCGCGACGAGGCACGGTGTGAGGAGGATGCCGATGATGAATCCCTTCGTCAGCACCGCCGACAGAAACTCGCGGCGCGCGACGTGCACAATCCGCGTCACTCCGCCACCTCCCGGTCATCCCAGTCATCAACGACGAGTGCCAGAAAAACCTCCTCGAGGGTTGGCCGTTGCAACTCGAGATGTCGTGGCGGGCAGGCGGCGACGATGGCGCGCATGGTCTCCGACACGTCGGCGCGTGCCGCGAGCGAGATCGCGTATCCGCGATCTGAGCGATGCACGTCTTCGACGCCCGTGGTATTTTCGAGGCCACGAATATCCGCGTCGTCGTCAAGGGGGTCGAGAGGCTCGAGCAGAACCGTTCGCGGGTCGAAGCGAGAGCGCAAGGCGTCGAGACTCTCGTCCAAGACTTTCTCGCCTCGGTGGATCATGACGATGTGCTCGCAGATTTGCTCGGCCTGGGGCATCACATGCGTTGAGAACAAGATCGTCGCCCCGCGGGCATGCTGCTCGAGCACGAGCTCTCGCGCAAGTCTCATGTTCACGGGATCGAGCCCGCTGAACGGCTCGTCGAGTATCAGGAGGTCCGGTTCATGAAGCACTGCGGCGACGAACTGCACTTTCTGCTGCATCCCTTTGGAGAGCTCTTCGCATCGCTTCTTCTCGACATCGGCGAGCCCTATTTTTTCGAGCCACTGACGAACCCGATCGCGGAGCACCGTCTCGTCGACGCCCTTCAACCGCCCCATATAGACGAGGAACGCGCCAACTTTCATTTTGCGATAGAGTCCGCGCTCTTCCGGCAAGTAGCCGATCCGGTCCTTGGCTTCGAGCGCTGAGGTTTGGCCGAGAACCGACACGCGCCCGTCGTCGGGAAACAGAATCGACATCACCAGCCGAATCGTAGAGGTCTTCCCCGCTCCGTTGGGTCCGATAAAGCCGTAAAGCCCGCCGACAGGTACGGACAAATTCAATCTGCTCACAGCCACCGTGGGACCAAACGTCTTGGTGACGTTTTCGAGAACAATCGCGTCGCTCATGTGTTGATGCCATCGATTATGACACGCGCGTATAATCGAAGAGGATGACGAACGCGACATGCCCCGGCGCGGAGACACTGGCCGCGTACGTCGACGGCCGGATCGGCGACGATGAGCTCACGGAGATTTCGAATCACATTGTCGACTGCGCGCGCTGCTACGAAACCGTCGCCGCGACGGTGCGTGTCTTGTCAGGAGTTGGGCGAACCGAGAACATCGCGCCGCCTTTGGCGCTCCTCCCGGCCCTGCTCACGGGAACCGTCATGGCGATCGCGCTAGCGGTGAGCTTGCTCCTGTTGCTCCGCGGAGGATCGTAGCCTGCCTAGTGCACCGGGCTGGCCACTGGTGACTGGAGGCCGGAAGCTGGTCGAGCGAAACGGTTGGCGCGCCAGAACGTTCCCGTATCGTTCTCGCGCACGCAGCGCGTTCTCAAATACGGAAGCACCCACGGGGTGCTTCCGCCATCAACTGTTACTCAGGCCGCCAGAAGCTCGTCCACGATCGGGGGGTCGGCAGCGGGCTCGGCACGGCGCACGTGATCGCGCCGATGCTTACTAATAAGGATGGCGGCAGACACACGAATACCTCGCGGAAAGTGAGTCGCCGGGTGGCGAGTCCGGCCTGCATCGCCGGAGTCCGGGTCTCACGCCCGAACTTCAGAGCGCCGTGCGGGCGGACGAAGTTGTAATGACAACGCAGCAGCTCGAGATGTTCTTCGAGCTGCTCCTCCGAGCGAGCATGGGAGAGGGGATCCACCGCTCCTCGCGTCCCTCCTCACGACAGCCTCATCGGAGGATGAATCTACTCGACGAGCGCCTTTTCTACCGGAAGCCGGTACCAGCCTCGCTCGACGCGAAGGCGAGACGACATCCGTAGCGGCCAGCGAAAGACGGACGGCGTCGGCCCGTAGCCGGGCCTCTGATAGAAGCGAAAGCTCTCGACAAGCCGGTACGTGTCTTCGTTCACCCAGGGGCCCACGCCGCCGACATAGTCAAAATCTGCCCACTCTTCGAGCGATTGCGGAAACTCGTAGTCACCGGGTGAAAGATTCTGCACGATTTCCGCTCCCGGGTAGGGCCAGTAATAGAAGAGGGCCACTTCGAAGGCGGGGCTCATGGCGCGCAAACGGCGGGCGACATCGAGAGACGCTTGGACCGACTCCGCGTCCTCTCCGGGAAAGCCGACGATAAATGGGAAGATGGCACCAATGCCATAGCGAACGCAGCTCTCGGCGCATTCGAAGACCTGGCCGATCTCGATGTCCTTTTTCATCCAGTCGAGCATCTTCTGAGAGCCCGACTCCACGCCGATCATGACGCGTGTCAAGCCTGACCTCTTGGTCTTTTCCCAAAGGAACTCGTCCATGCGGTGTCCCTGGTCGGCACGCAAAGTCGCCGTCCACGAAACGCATCTCGGCCGCCAGTAACGCTTCGGCGATGGCGTCCACCCGTTTCGGGCTGGTGAAAAATGTCTCGTCCTGAAAGGCCACTTCCTGAAAGGGGTAGACCCGCCACCAATATTCAAGCTCATCCACTACCCGTTGGGGCTCGAGACCCGTCCATCCCCTTCCGTAAACGAACGGGTCGGCGCAGAAGGCACAACGAAACCGACAGCCCTGAGAGGAGATGTAGTCGAGCTGGCGATGTCTCTTGCGCCGGTAGTACTCCTCCACCGGCACGAGGCGGTAGTCGACTCGGGGAAAGGCGTTGACGTCACCGAGCGGACGCGGGCGCTCGACGCGAGGCCGCCCTTCGGCTCGATGGGCGGTGCCGGCAACGCCGGCAACGCTCTCACCCCCGGCCAGACGTCCGATAACTTCGCCAACGCTCTCTTCGCCCTGCCCGATGACGACGACGTCCACCGAGCTCTCTTCCAGACACTGTTCAGGAAAGAGCGAAGGGTGCCAGCCGCCCCAAACGACGTGAAGATCGGGGCGGCGGGCCTTGACAGCGCGCGAAACGGCCAGGGCGTCGCGAATGGGAGCGCCGGTGAGGACCCCAACGCCGAGACAAAGTGCGTTCTCAGCGGCCTCGACGACGGCGTCGATAGGGTCCTCCTCAAGCCGTCCGTCCACCACTACGACCTCGAACCGGCTACGGTCGAGGGCCGAGCCCACCGCCATCACGCCGAGGGGCATGGTATGGAAAACGCCCGGGGGGTTGTATAGGACGACACGGTCCGACAAGCGGGATACCTCCTTACCCTCCTTCAGCCTATCGTAGAGTCTAACCTATCTGTGTTCATCCACTTACCTCTTTAGCGTCGAAGAGCGATTGCAGCTCATGGGGTGAATGGCCGTAAGTTGTAGAGTTAACAGAAAATCCGCCCCCTCTTCTAGCTGTCGGTAGGTCAGTCGGCAGTTCAGAAACGTGAGGGTGGTCGCGTCGCCGTACTCAGCGGCGGCGCGATCGATAACGCCTGGCTGCGCTTCGAGCTCGTACCGGAGGAGTTCCACCTGCGAGGCGGGCGGATGGAGCTCGACATTCCCTTCACGCAGGCGCGTACCCCGAATCTCTTCCCCTATAACATATATTTTGCCAATACGGGTTTCGAGACCGATAGTATCGGCCAGTACCACGATGGCGGTGAGGTCGGCGGCTTCCTCGACGACGAGACCTACTGGTCGCTGGCGGTGGTCGATGGCCGGAGCAACGCCGATAACGCCGGTTTCGCCCCCAATCTCTACAGCCGAATCATGCGATTCTTCGGGGAAAACCGAGCCGGTGCCTTTACTCTTTTCGGCGAGAACACATTGTCTCGATCGAACCCCGACCCGACGCTTGGCGGGCCTGACGTCTCGTCTGGGATGATGAGCTTTTTCGTATCGGAGCGGACGGTTCATTCGACGTGAACCGGCTGAATCTCTACGGGCTGTTCATGTATGGGCGGAACGACAACTCCATCGCCGACGCCGCCAATCCGGAAGGGACCGTGGAGCCCCTGAGCTTCGCCGGCGGCTTCCTACAGGGAGACTACTTCTTCTGGGATCAACTCACAGTCACGGCTCGGCTGGACGTCGTCAGCCGCCCACCGGAACAACCCGCCGATCCAAAGAAGACGTTTGTCAGCTTTTTCCCGGGGTTCAGAATATACTTTCACCCCCGAGTCAGACTCGTGGTCGAAGTGGGTTTTCGGAACCAGGACCGGCCGACGGTTGGAGCCGTCGAGCTGGGGGTTGCTTTCTAAGGACACCAACTCAGGGCTGGGCGGGTGCTTGCGCTGTTCGCGGTGCTTCCGCCGTCTACTGTTGGCGATCCGTACGTATCCCCATGCGAGCAAAGCGATTATGCCCGGTTTGAGGCAAGCTGGACTCGACAACGTCTAAATGGACTGTAAGCTATTGAACCGTAGTGTCTAAAAGTCCATCTCCGCAACACTTAATGACGGAAGCACCGTAAAAGCGGTTTCTCATTTATTATTAACACCTCCTCTTGCCCATATTCAACAGAACATTTCCTGACGCTCATACCTATCGGTCGGCCGACGACGAGGGATTCGAACGGTGAAGCACTCGGAGCACCGAGCGCAACCACTTAGGAGCTATATTTCATGGTGAGATTGCGCCCTTGGAGGTGTCGTGGCGAAGCTCGGATACTCACGACAGGGCCGGAACGTGAGTGGCGAGAGTTGGGCAGCTCGCGAGATGCGAGGACGATCAGAAGCGAGCCACGGCGAATCCACGCCCGCGTTGGAAGTGGAACCCGAGGATCTAAAACTGGCTTTGCAACGGTGGGAAGACGAAGGTGGGAGCGCGGCCGGGACGGATGGGCCACGTTCGTCGAATTCAGCGACGGGAAGGCGATAATGGAAGGTTGTTAGATCGAAAACTCCACGAGATAACCATTCGATAGTCTGAGCGAACCCTGTTTCGCAATCGTTTAGTCCGAAGAGGGACGATAGCGCCATGAGGTGATTCCCGATGAGAAGAGATGACTTCCCCGCGCCACGTGAAGAGATGGTCCTCACGCATTTCTTAACCGTCGAGGATCTGGACCGCGCACGTGCTTTCTACGCCGATGTGCTCGGCGGCCAGGTTGTACTTGAACGGGATCCGTGCGTTATCAAGCTCGCCAACACGTGGGTGATCCTCAACGTGGGCGGCGGCCCGACCGACGACAAACCCGACGTGACATTAGCCCCCCCGACCGACCTCAAGAAGGTCGGCAGTTTCATGAACATCCGAGTGGCTGATATCAAGGCCAAGTACGAAGAGTGGCGTTCCAAGGGCGCGGAGTTCCTGACGCCGCCTATCGATCGAGGTCCGGAGATCCGGTGCTACATGCGTGATCCCGACGGGTACCTCATCGAGGTTGGCGAGGCGACTGGGATCCTGAAAATGCTTGCCGATTAGCGCGCAAACGAGTGCTGCTTTTCCCGTGAAGATGACCGCACGGTCAGCCGCGAGCCTATCAACGCACGACTAATTCATTGAGGTAAACCCCCGGCTCTGCCGGGGTGACTCCCAGAGGTTTGACCGTGTAAGGAAGTAGGAAAGAAAGTCCTCCTTGGAAAGCGCGAACTTCCAAACAAGGAGGACTACCAAGGTGAAAGAATACAAGAGCCTATCCCACACACGATGGGACTGCAAATATCACGTTGTGTTCATCCCGAAGTACCGAAGGAAGAAGATGTATGGTGCAATCAGAACGCATCTGGGAAAGATTCTCCACGAGCTGGCGAAACAAAAAGAGGCCCGGATTCTGGAGGGCCACTTGATGTCGGACCACGTCCACATGTGCATCAGCATCCCACCGAAGTTTGCGGGTGTCGAACGTGGTGGGGTTCATCAAAGGCAAGAGTGCGATCTCGGTGGCACGGAACTTCCGCGGACGCAGACGCAACTTCACCGGCGAAAGCTTCTGGGCACGCGGTTACTTCGTGTCGACCGTAGGCTTGGACGAAGAGATGGTCCGCAAGTACATTCCAAGAGCAGGAGGACCAACGTCTGGACCAGCTGAATATGGACTGGTCGGGCTCGTAGTTGGGGAGCAAGATCGCCCCCTTTAGGGGGCTCATGAACAGCCCCTTCGAGGGGCTCTTATGAATAGGCCCCCGGCTTTGCCGGGGGTCACTTTAACTGACCTTTACATCGGACGCCGTCCGATGGAGGTCGTGATTCAGAGGTACCTAGAGCAACTACCGGGCCCGATGAAGGAATTTCGTGCTGAACGGGAGCTGAACCGGCCTTCAAGCTCGGACCTCACCGGAAGAGGATTGCCAAGAGCATCAACAGAGCCTGAGCCACTAGACCGAGGACGAACCAGCCCATCTGCGGCAAGAGCCTTCGGCGGCGGCGGAAACCGGCCAGGGCGCCCGCCGCCACCAGGGCGAAGGAGCGTCGGAGCGACAAACAAGCCGATGCTCCAGGCGCCGAGCACCACAGGAGTCAGAACGCACCCGCGGTTGTCCACGTTGCGTTACCCCAGAGCGGAGAAGCAGGAGCGCGGTTTGCGGACACGCTGATTAGTCCGCACAATCCGAGCGCTACGATCTCCAGCAGATAGCCGGCAGGAGGCGACCAGAGGCTGCGACAGGCCAGCGTTGGCGCGTAGGCCGACGAGTTCAGGTAGCCCCACCACTGCCAGGAAGCCCAACCAGCCGCAACAGCAGCGAAGGCCGCGAGCAGGATTTCGACAACCCGCATCAGGAGTGCTCGGCGCCGAACATATCCGCTTCGCGCACATACCACAATCCGCACACGAAGCCGCTCTCAGGCTCGGTAAACTTCTGCCCGCCGAGCCGCGAAGGATGACCACGGCGCTCGAGTGGTAGACGCTGAATTTCCCCTCTAGCGCCGTGGTGGGGGTCTTGTAGCCCGTGAGTGATCAGCGATGATTAGATTTCCCTTGTCCCCCTGTCTGCTCGAACAGGTCGACTCTCCGATCCGACGTTTCACAGCCGATGGGGCCTACGACACGCGGTCGGTGTACGAGCTGCTCGGTGAGGTCGGCACCGCGGACATCAAGTTCGTGATCCCACCTCGACGAGGGGCGGTGCCTTCGGACGGCGCCGAGGGCACGTGGGCGCAGCGGAACGCAACCCTCGAGACGATTCGCAATGTCGGGTGCCAAGGCTTGCAGCGGGAGTCACGGTATCGACGACAGGGCGGACAGGGCGCCGTCGAGAATCTTTGCTTCAGGTACAAGCGCACGCTCGGAAACAGCCTTCGTGCGCGCGCGGCTACGAATCGCAGAAGCAGGAGGCAAGGATCGGGTGCAATGTATTGAACCGGATGGTTGAGCTGGGCAAGCCTGAATCCCAAGCGATCGTCGGGGAGTAAGTTGGGCCGCCAAAAGGATCCGTGCGTGTCCCGAACTGATTCATGCACCAACGCCTCTCGGCGGCCAGCCCGGCAAGCTCCTCCAGACCCAGCTCACCTCGCTCGAAGGCGGCGCCCTTTCCCGAATCGTAGCTCTCGTAGCGCTCCTTCTTTCCCTCCACGTAGCCGGAGCGATCCAGGATCTTGCTGGCGACGAGAAGGCCGCGCGCGAGTGTATCCATTGCGCTGATGTGTCCGGCCCGGCTAGGACGTTCTCGAAGCGGTCGGCAAGGTAATCGTAAACGTTGTCCCTTTGCCGACGGTGCTCTCCACGGCTATGTTACCCCGGTGCTTCCGAATGATATTATGACTAATCGACAGGCCTAGCCCGGTTCCGATGCCGACTCCCTTGGTCGTAAAACCGGGGTCGAAGATTTTGTTTAGTCTCTCCGGTGGGATACCTCTTCCCGTGTCCGTGATTTTGACATAGACGTTCGCGGCGTCCGTCGAAGTCTTGATCCGTATCGTGCCCTTTTTCTCAATGGCCTGAACCGCATTCGAGAGGAGATTCATAAAGACCTGGTTCAACTCCTGGGGATAACAATAGATCGGTGGAATATCGCCATAGTTCCGCTTCACTTCGGCCTTGTTCTTCAGTTCGTGTTGCAACAGCGTCAGCGTACTATCGAGTCCCTCGTGAATATCGGCCTTGTCAAGCTCCGCCTCGTCCAGTCGGGCAAAAGTCTTCAGACTTCGAATGATTGTCGAGATTCTGTCACTTCCCTCGACTGCGATATCGACGTTTTCCGTAAGCAGTCGTATTGCCGTTTGAAAACGTCTGTTGTCTAGAATGGCCTGCGTAGAGTTTTCTTGCTCAATGATTTCTTTCAGCTGTTCGACACACCGTCTCGAAACATCGGAGGCGCTCCTCACGGCCCCCATCGGATTGTTGATCTCGTGCGCCACACCGGCGACGAGGTTACCGAGCGACGCCATCTTCTCACGCAACACCAGTTGATTCTGGGTCTCTTTGAGCCGAAGAAGCGTAGCCTCGAGCTCTGCGGTACGCTCGTGCACACGCTGTTCAAGCTCAACATTCAGCTTGCGAATCTCTTCTTCGGCCTTTACAAGCTCCGTAACATCCAGCCCCGTTCCCACCATCCGGATCGGATTATTAGCCTCATCCGTAGTAACCTCACCGCGTCCCTGAAGCGTGCGAATCGTGCCATCCGGACGAACGATCCGGTGATAGAACTCAAGTGGCGTAAGGTTTTGATACGACGTATCCACCAGACCCCTGACACGTTCGCGATCATCAGGATGGACGCGTTCCAGGAAGCCTTCATACGAGGCCGCAAATTCTTCGGGGTTGAGGCCATAGATCTTGTACAACTCATCGGACCAGGTGACGACATTTGCACGAATATCCCACTCCCAGATACCGAGATGAGCGACCCGCTGCGCTTCCAGGAGGAATCGCCTGTTTTTCTCGAGTTTCTCCGCCGCTTTTCTGCGCTCGGCGTGGTCGCGAACAAAGCTGCAAATGTATTCCTTGCCATCGAGCTCGATAAAGTTGTTTGTGACGCCTACGGGGATAATATGACCATCTTTTCTGCGATGCTCGGCCTCGAAGTTGTGCACGCGTGTTTCCTTTAGCTTCCCCCAATACCTCGCCCCTCTTTCCGCCGAGTAGTCGACGAGGATGTCATAGATTGTCGCGGAGAGTAGCTCATCCCGTGTGTAACCGAGCAACTGGCACGCGGCCTCGTTGACGCGGAAAAGGCGAAAATCGGTGTCGATCCAAAGAATCGCGTCTGCAGCTCTTTCAATCGTAAAGTGGGAGAGTCGCTGCTCTTGACCGTTCTCTTTTGCAGTGCTCATTGGGGCTCCCGTCAATAGGTAACACACCAAGACATGGAAGACGAGGGTTCTTGAATTATAGAATCGACTCGTGATTCTCGCGTTATTTCAGCAGGACCATCCGGCGAGTCTGGTCGACATCCGGCGCCGTCAAACGATAGAAATACACACCGGATCCCACCGTTCGTCCGGCGGGTGCTTCCGTCAAGAAGCGTTGGCGCAATGAAGTTAAGGCTTTATGGTGCAAGGGCTTACAGTCAAGTTGGGCCCTGTCGACTTCGGTTCGCGTTAAACTCGGCGTAAGCGCGTTCTTTGCGAGAGAAATGCGTACACATCACCAACAGTAGACGGCGGAAGCACCGGGCGAACCCTACCTACGCCGGGAAATGGCAGGCCACAAAGTGCCCTGGGGCGATCTCGGTGACGTCCGGAGGTCGAAGAATACGTGCGTCCAACGCAGCTACGCGGACTTGCTGGAGGTAAACGCTAATGCCTCGTCGGCAGGTGAACCGTTCTCATGGGGAGCTCGGCAGAGCCGTCGATGCACTCGAGTCGACCGTTGGAGACTTTCCAATCTTGAAGGCGGTTGGCCCAGAGCTCAGGGCCTACCCATGTGCGATCGGCATTGACCGGCCACTGGATTGAGAAAGGATTGATGCCGGCATCTTTCGAGCAGCCGACGAATGTGATGGCCATCACAAAAACAGCTCGAGCGCAGAAACCATAGAGTCTCATCATGGGGCCATTGGTATCAGGTCCTCATCAATACAACTGCCGGTTGACGAAGTCTCGAGAGATCAATTACGCTCACGGCCATGCTCAGGTTCCGGTCGACGCTCGTTAGAGGACTTTTGCTTGTTCTAGTGGTGACGGTTAGTTGTTCCCAACCCGAAACGATCCCATCGAGACCCAACATCCTGCTCATTTATACCGACCAGCAACGCTTCGATACCATTGGTCGGCTCGGCAACAATCTCATTCAAACGCCCCATTTGGATCGACTCGTCGACGAAGGTGTCGCCTTTACTCACGCGGTCGTCCCGACGCCGGTGTGCTCGCCGTCTCGCTGGAGTCTCATGACCGGGCAATGGTCCACGACTCATCAGCGCTACTCCAACCACCACGAGCCTCCGAGGCCGGCAACGGATTTGGTCAAGGAGTTGCGAGGGGCCGGGTATCGGACCGGGCTCTCGGGCAAGAACCATACGTTTCTCGAAGCCGAGGACTTCGATTTCTGGGAAGAGAAACCTGAGCCTTTGGACCCAGTGGCATCGCGGGAACGGCGCCGCTGGATGGAGTCCGTCGGGAAGAAGTACCCGCGGCTTGCGGAGGAAGCCGTCCCCGGCGGCATCGAAGCCGACCCGGCACACGCCAAGACCGACGCGGCCTTACGCTTCATTGAAGCCGATGATGGGCGACCGTTCTTCCTTTGGCTTTCGTACAACCATCCCCATTCGCCGTACATGGTGCCCGAGCCTTTTTTCAGCATGTACAAAAACGTGACGCTGCCCGAGCCGGCTATAGAAGCTCAGGGGCTCGAAGCCGCCGGAAAGCCCTTTCGCCAGCAGTATCATCAAAAAAACAACGACGCTGTTGTGCCCTTCACCTCTGAGCAAGTCCGTCTCATGCGACAGGTCTACTACGGACAAATCTTTCTCCTGGATCGCGAGATCGGTCGGGTGCTCGACTATCTCGAGCAAAAAGGGCTTGCCGAGAACACTCTCGTGGTCTTTACGAGTGACCACGGCGATTACATGGGCGATCACGGCTTGATGGCCAAAAGCCCAGCCATGTACGACTGCCTCGTGAGGGTACCGTTCCTCGTGCGTTGGCCCGGTCACATCGACGGGGGGCGGAGAGACACTCGCTTCGTATCCCATGTCGATCTGATGCCGACGTTTCTCGAAGTCGCCGGTCAACCGATTCCTAACTCGGTTCAAGGTGCGAGTCTCGTACCTCTTCTGAGAGATGGAGGACAGGGCGAATCAGTTCGTTCCTCGGCCTATAGTGAGTATGGTGTCCCCGGCGCCCCGTACGATGAGTCCCGTCTGGCTCAGGAAGGACTGGCTGATAAACCCTACGTCAATCCGTCTGATGATCGCCTGCCGTGGGAGGCGAATCCCGTTGCTCTGTCCGGCCGCTTCCGCATGATCCGAACGCATCAGTTGAAGTACGTCGAAGAGGTCGGCGGCACGTGCGAGCTTTATGATTTGGAAAACGATCCCGATGAGCTCGTCAATCTGTGTCGCAGAAATGAGCACCGCGAAGTGCGGGATCGTTTAGCAGGACGACTCAACGAGTGGAAGCGCGGACTCCCGGGGATCGAGCTCGATGAACAATGACTCTCGCAAGGCTGCGACGCCGAAGCGAGCAATTCGAATAAGGAAACTTCATGCGAGGTCGCCATCGTAGGTTTCTTTCTCATCTTTCTTATATTTCAAGACTCAGAGCCCAACGACTGGGAAAACGAGGCTGTCTTCGAGCGCAACAAAGAATCAATAGGAAATCAATAGGAAAAATCAAGGTCTGTTGGCGTGCCGGGGAGAGGCAGAACTCCATTTTGAGGGGGGTTCGCATGAGTCGTTGGTCAAAGCGGAGCTGAGTCCGACGCGCGGCAAGCGGAATTCACGCGGAGCGGAGCTGCTAGTCCCCTGGATCTTTGATTACTATACAAAGTTAGGCTTTTCGCCAGCCCATAAGATTCATAAGATTCATGCACTTAGAATGGTTTCGGCAAGCTCTGCTTTATCTAGTTTGTTCTGATACAGGGGACTAGCTCTGATTGAGACACAGCCTCGAGACCCTGTTTTTTTCCTCAGAGCACGCGCTCTCGAGGCATAGGCCCCGTAGTCATGAATATATGTTTGCGCGGCTTGGGAATCGTCCGCATTCGGGCTCCTTCGAGGGTATGAGATGTTGCGGGGCTGCTTCGAAGGTCTACCCACCGCAAAATCTGGGTGAGGACGCGAGCGATAAACTCGAAGACATCGAGGGTCTCTCCGTCGGGATGGTTGAACAAGCTCAACAGGCTCAACGGGGTGTCGTTGTTCGAGGCCTTGGCTTGGTAGAAGAGCGTGCGTGCGCCTTCAGTCCAATGGATGCGTGACAAGGAGAGAGGGCATCTCAACATGTAGCGCCCGAGTCTCTCAAGACCATCGGAGTCTTGAGGCCAAACGGTCGGAGAAGTGTCGACCGAGAAACCGCTATGTCGAAATGAGTTCAACAGCTCGATGCGTTCGTCACTCAAAAGTTGTTGACGCTCGAGGAAGTGGAGAATTTTGTGGCGGAACAACTTCTCGGCGGCGTACTTGGTGGCGGAAGCACCTAAAAATCGATGACGCCTTCGCCGTGTTCGATGCTCTGCTTTATGACATGCTGGAGTTCTAGAGGATTACCGAGCTCCGATCTGACCGCGGATTTCTCCTTCGGGATTCGTGGTTGTATGAACGCTCAAGTAGAGCTCGCCGTTTCCGAGTGCGGCGAGGAAACCAGAGAAATCTCCCGCGAACGGGCCCACGAGATCGGCTTCGGTGAGGTTCCCTCGAGTCAATCGACCGCTGACGCGGCCGTCTGGGGCGGCCGGCCCGTAGAGCGTCGCGACGATGGGGCCGTTCTCGTTCGGGAGGCCGGCGCGAATGTGCGCTTCGGTTACGTCATCGATGCGGCGGACGGCGAGTACGTGCCTGAGCTCGATGTCACCTGGTAGCAATCGCAAATTCAGCGCCCCTTTGGCACGCGTGTCTACGAACGTATTGTTTCCATCAACGTCCTGGGCGACAACTTGCGTGCCCTTCAGCCGGGCTCTGAACCTCCGCGCGCCCGAGCGGAGAGGCGTCACCGTGACGCGGACCGTCGGGCCGCCCCAGCCATGGGTCGATGGAACCAAGTCGTCTCCGCCGCCAACGCCGGCATGCGGAAAGATGCGCCCGCCTTCTGCGAGAGTGGGATCGCTCACGAACGTACCCGCGTCCGCAGACGTGACCCCAAGGAAAGATTGACAAGCCGGTACGAGGTCGGCGAAGTCCTCGGTGTTGATCTCGGTGCCGGCGTCTCTGACGCCGGGGAAATACACGCTCACGCCCCTCGTCGGCAAACTCACCCGATTGAGTCCGGTGAATCCGTCGTTCGTGCACACCAGCTTGGACGCCACCGAAAGGAACTTGGCACGCTGGTTGGCTTCGATGAGGATGTTGGTCGAGCTACCAAGAAGTGTCCCTCCCGGATCGCTCCCGGGCACGAGCGCTCCGGTCGCTCCGGTGGCGATATCGGAGACGCGGGCATCAGCGCCAAGCCATGTCACGAGCGGGGCACTATCACCGTTCTCGGCGAGCGCCTGAATCTCCGCGCTTGCGGGGCGACGAGGCCGGTAAAGCCGCACGCGGCCGGTGTGGGTCGCCACCACCGGCGCGGTGAGCGCTTGACCCCCGGTAAGGTTCTCGACGGTGACGCGATAGGAGTACTGAGGGGCTTCGACCGCGACGAAGCTCGCGTCGACGGCCAGATCATCCGGTGACGACACATGCGGCGCTACCACTGCACGCTCCGGTCCATGAGACGAACGTCGAGCCACTCGTCGGGATCGCTGTCAGTGTCACCCTGGTGCTGTGAGGATAACTCTCCGAGCAGTCGCTGCCGCAGCTGATGCCCGGAAGTCCACTCACGATCGTCCCCGCGCCGTCACCAGACGTGGTGACCGTCAGCGTTCGAGAACCCGGGTCGGTGATCGCTTCGCGGAGGTCGAGTCGCGGCTTGGTGATGCCGTTGCGGAAATCGGTGACCGGGTTACCCGAAGTCTTCAATGCTGCTTCGACGGTCGGGACCGTTGCCGACGGGTCGAGCTGTTTGAACACCGCCCACGCACCGGTAACGTGCGGGGCCGCCATCGACGTCCCGCTGAAGCTGGCGAAGCCTCCGAGGGGAACCGAGGAAGTGACGCGCACGCCCGGTGCCTTGGTGCACAACTCCGATAGAGGCCGATAGCTCGCTTGGCCCCGACTCCCATCATCCGATCATCTCGCTATCAGGCATCCCGAGCGCCGTCATCGTGTTGAGAATCTTGCACCCGATCCTTGCCTCGACTCTCTGTGCCGCCAACCCTCTCGCTCGCATCGCTGAGCCCACGATAGCCTTGTAGCGATGGAACGTTGTCTCGACTTTGCTCCGTTTGCTGTAGCCCGATTCTGTGTGCCACTTTCGTTTGCCGAGCCGAGCTTGTGCTGCAATGTTGCGATTGCGCTGTCGGCTGCTCGCCGGCCCCGATGCGAGCTGGGCGCCCTTGCGCGGCGGTATCAGCACCCTCGGTGAGCAATGAGCGCTGTGATTCTCGATTGCCTCATAGACACCGCCGGCGTCGTATGCGGTGTCAGCTCTAGCCGATGAGATGGGACTGTCGATCTGTCCGACAAGCGATGCAACCCGCGATGAATCGCGGGCTCTTTTGCTCGTCAGCTCGCCGGCGACGACTTCGCCACTCTGCTCGTCGACACACAGATGGAGCTTGCGATAGTCCCTGCTCTTTGGTGCTCTGCGCAGCTGGCCGGCGTGGACAGCGAGACCGCTGCTGTCGATCAAGATGTGCAACGGCGTCTTCTGCTTGTCTTGGTAGAAGGGGACCTTACCCAGCTTCGCCTTGCGCCTCGAGATCGTGGTGTGATCGGGCACATCATTGTCTAGCTTCATCAGAGCGAACAACGATCGCAGCAATCCCTCGCTCTGCCTAGATGACAGATGAAACACCATGCCCAGGGTGACAGCCGTCTCGATGGCGTGGTTCGAGTACTTGCGTTGACGGCCCGGTTTCCTCCTCCTCGGCCGGGGCGCGTCCCAGTTCACAAGCTTGCCGGCGGTGAGCGAGATCCAGACGGTCAGGCTCCCACGGTTGCGTAGACCCGCCTCATATTCACGCCAATTCCTCACGCGATAGGCCTTCTTCACATACTTCCGCTGAGTGCGTTTGAAAATGCTCATGGGGAACCTCGAATCCGTGAGTAAAGGACAATTGTGGACCGAGATCGCGAGTTGTGCACCAAGGCACCAGGCAGGTGCGTGTGCATCGTCGACTTCTGCCCCGCGGGGCGACGTGTCCGGATGACCCTCACGAGGTCGTTCTCGAACTCGACCGTGTTGATGTCCGGTTCCACATCCACGGCGTTGAGCGAGGTCGGCACCATCGCTCTTTCGGTAGACTCCGTCGGCGCAGGCTCTTCGGCAGGCTGGCAGCCGACGACGCCCGCGAGCACGATGAAAATCAAGACGCTTCTCACGTTCCCACCTCCAATTCAAGGATGTATTTACCACTACATCTTCACCGTCTCTAATCGCGCACGGCGCTATCCGTTCTGACGACCATCGACGCGCCATTACCGTAACGCTCCGTCAGGTGTCCCGTCGAAAACTCGACGGAACACCAACCGCCGGCAGTCGGAGTTTCTGGTACGCTTTCTCGCGATGGATATTCGGCCGGTTTCGGCAGAAGGTAGAACCCTGGGCGGTTTGGATTTTTTCTGGCTCTGGGCCGGGGTGGCCATCTCGCTGGCATAAATTTGGGCCGGCGGGTTTCTTGCACCGATGGGTTTCTGGCTTGCGTTTTGGGCCATCATCCTCGGACACGTCTTCGGCAACACGCTCATGGCGCTCGGCGGCGTCATCGGCTCGGATCACGGGATACCGGCGATGGTCTCGGTGCGGCCGTCGTTCGGTGTTCGCGGCTCCAACTTCGCGTCGATTCTGAATGTCGTGCAGCTCGTGTGTTGGGCGTCGATCATGCTGATCATCGGTGGCCGCGCGGGCGCGATGCTCGGCGAGCCGATGGGAGGCATCCTCGCGTCGAATCGCTTCTGGATCGTGTGTATCGGTGCGGGGACGCTCGGCTGGGCTCTTTTCACCGGGCGGAGGGTGTGGAAAGTTCTCCAGGCGGTCGCGGTCATCGGTTTGCTCGCCGTTATCTCGATTCTGAGCTTCGAGACCTACCAGTCGTTCATCGACAGTCCGGACGCGCTTCGACCACGCCCTGGCGCGATGCCATCCATGCCATTCATGACCGGTCTCGACCTCGTGATCGCGATGCCGATATCGTGGCTGCCGCTGGTCGCGGACTACTCGCGGTTTGCACGTCGAGGGGCCGGCGCTTTCTGGAGTACATGGTGGGGCTATTTCCTAGTATCGTCGTGGATGTTCGTCCTCGGCCTGATGGCGACGCTCGTCACCGGAATCGTTTCGATCCTCATCGCGCTCGTGTTCCCGATGGAGCGCTATGAGAGCTTTCTCTATTTCATCGGAGCGATGTTCGTACCGCTCTTCGGCATCGTGCTGACGGACTACTTCCTCGTTCGAAAACGCGATTTGGACGTGAACGAGCTCTACAAAACGCGCGGATCGTACTGGTACTCCAACGGGTTCAACGTCACCGCCTTGATCGCATGGGTTGCCGGTTTCGCCACCTACAAGCTTATCGAGACGCTCCAATACCCCATCGGCGCCTCGCTACCTTCCATCGTCGTGTCGGCGGTCCTTTATTATTGTTGCACCCTCGCGCGACCCCGCCCTTGAGCGCGCACAAGACCCGCAGTTTTTACGCTATAATCAACTTGACTGGTCCTTTCATTTGACATCTTTCCACTGAACACACCAAGGCAATACCACCGCACACAAACTCGACTGGGAGCTCCATGAGTACCACTGTGACATCCAACAACACCTTTAGAGAGTTCGACTTATCCGAAGCAACCCTCCATTCTCTCGACGAAATGGGCTACGAGCATCCGACCGCCGTGCAGCAGGAGACCATCCCGCTCGGCCTTTCGGGAAAAGACCTCGTCGTTCAATCCCGCACCGGCACCGGCAAGACGGCCGCGTTCGGGATTCCCATCGTCGAGAAGATCGACGCCGACGAGCCCGTCGTCCAAGCAATCGTGCTGGCGCCCACGCGAGAGCTCACCGCGCAAGTCTGTGAAGAGCTTGGCCGCATCGGCTCGGGTCGCGGTCTGCGCGTGCAAGCAATCTACGGCGGCGATTCGATCGGAAAACAGATCGACGGCATCCGCGGCGGCGCTCAAATCGTCGTGGGGACGCCCGGGCGGGTCCTCGACCTGCTGAAGCGTGGCGAGTTGAAGCTCGACCGCGTGAACACGCTCGTCCTCGACGAAGCCGACAAGATGCTCGACATGGGCTTCGCCCAGGAGATGAGCGAGATCATGAAGTTCATCCCCGCCGAGCGGCACACGTGTTTGTTCTCGGCGACCGTTCCTCTTGGAATCTGCGGGCTCATCCACAACTACTTGAAGGACCCGACCTGGGTGTCGCTGTCCGAAGACTTCGCTTACGTTCGCGAAGTGCGGCACACCTACATCATCGCTCCGGCGGCGCACAAAGAGCGGGTCCTCTACAAGGTCATCGAGCTCGACCAGCCCACATCGTCGATGATCTTCTGCAACACGCGCAGCGAAGTCCGCTCGGTATCCGCGTTTCTCGCTCGTCAAGGTCTGCCGGTCGCGATGATCTCGAGTGATTTGACGCAGCAAAAACGCGAGCAGGTCATGGCCGGCTTCCGCACCGGCAAGATTCGACATCTCGTCGCCACCGACGTCGCCGCTCGCGGGATCGATATCGACGAGCTCTCCCACGTTTTCATCTATTCGACCCCGGATTCGCCGGAGGACTACATCCATCGGGCCGGGAGAACCGGTCGTGTTGGCCGCGCAGGCGACGTCGTCTCGTTGGTTGCAGCGCTGGATCTCGTGAACTTCAACCGGCTCGCGAATCGGTACGAGCTCGAGCTCATCGAAAGAGAGATTCCCTCCGACGAGGAGATCATCAAACACCGCGACCAGCGACTCGTTGCACAACTTCTCGCCGAAGCCAAAGAGGTTTCACCGGAGGAGCGCGAAAGCCTGGACGAGTTCGTCTCCGGGCTCCTGAGTCACGACGACGCGAAGACGATCGTCTCCTACCTAGTGCACCGCCGCCTCGCGGAAGCACCGAAAGACGCCGACAAAGAAGAATCGACAACCGAAGAGCGCGCGCCAAAGAACCCCGAGCGCAAACGCCGCCGTCGTCCGCGCCGCCCACGCCGCGATTAGCGCCTACGGGACGAGCTCGAACACAGTCTCGTTCTCGGTTCGATAGATCCGGTTCAAGCCGGGCTCGGCGGTCATGCCCTCCTCCATCCGCGCGGCGCGCACTCGCAGGTAACGGTCGCGGTGCAAGATCACATAGCGAAAACCTAGCCGGCGCAAGAGCGCGACGCCGTCGGCATCGGGAAAGGTCTTCATCGACTCCGCGATCTCTGCATAGACCGGCGGAACGACGGTGGCGTAACCGTTCGCGAGCGGCTGGTAGTGCACCGTCGACCAGTACAGGTAGACGGCGTTGTCGCGTTGTCGTTTGACCGGCGGTAGCGGCATCTCGACGATGGGTACCCGCCCCTCTTCCTCGGCAAGCCACCGGTAGACCTCTGGAACCTCCGGAGCTTTGGCGTACGGGATCGGACCGCCGAACGACTCGACCAGCGGGAAGACGATGAAAAGTGGAGCGAGGATTTTCGCTGGAAACCGACGGAACAAGACCGCGGCTCCTTGCGCCGCGAGAATCGCGACCGCGAACAACACGTAGATCGATATTCTCGGAGGCACGCGCACGCCGCTAAGGCCTGGAACGAGCGCGTGCAACCAGCGGTAGAGCCCCCATGCGGGGCCGAGACTCGCCCATAGCGCTAGGGCGCCAATCAAGAGAAACAAGGCCGTTGAGCGATTCAGCCTGAAGATCGCAACAGCGCTCAAGCCGAGTGCCAACAATCCGGGGAAGAGTGTGCGCTCGGGTGACGGCGGCTTCAGCCCGACGGACTGATGGAGATGCGAACCTGAGCGCAGGTAATCCGTCGGCCGTGCCGAAGCGCGTTGCAAGCGGTGGAGCGGCCGCTCGAGCCGGAAGCTGTCGCCCATGCGCATGAACGGCAGCGCGAGCGGCAAAAACGCGAGGCCCGACAACGTGAGCGCAAGGCCGAGGCCGACCACGCGCTTTTTCTGTCGGAGCGCACTCGTACGCCACAGCTCGTAAGGGATCGCAAAGCCGAGGAGCACCCACGTGAACATGCCGTAGTAGGCGGACGACGCGGACACGAGCCAGAGGAACACCGCGATACCGACCGCGTGACGCGTGCGTCCTTCTTCCAGAAACCGGCGCAGACACAAATACAAAAGCGGAATGTAGCCGGCGGCCTGCAGTTGAACGTGCTCGAGGTGATTCAACCGGTAAGCGGCGAACGCAAACACGCTTCCGGCGACCGCACCGGCAGCGCGTGAGCCGGTCACGTACCAGCCGAGCCGATAGGCACCGTAGCCCGAGATAGCGATCGACAACAGCATGGCGACGTTGAGGGTGAGCAGTGCGTCGCCAAAGATCCATTGGAGCGGCGCGAGCGGCACCGCGAGGCCGATCATGGGGTCGGTGTATGCAAGGGTTCCCTTTTCAGGATAGAAACGATTGGAGTCGAACAGATGAACCGGATCGCGCGGTAGCTGGTGTGCGACCCAAGCGAGCGCCCACGCGTCCAACAACGGATCGGAGTGGTCCGTCGTCGCCGTCCGGATGTCGCGTGCCAGGGGATAGGTGAAGACAGCGGCGCCCGCCAGGTAGAGGACGAACACGATGATTTCGCAACCGCGCATGTATCGGCACGGCATTATCGGTCGTCTCGGAGCCCGAGACAACTTAGAATACCGCCGTGATATGTCGACGAACCGCGCTCGCGCTCATCGCCCTGCTCACGACGACATGTGCTCGGGAAGAGCCGAAGCCACTCGTGGTGATGATCGCCGTCGATGGCGCCACACCCGAAACGATCACCGAGCTTCGCGCACACGGCAAGCTTCCCGAGATCGATCGTCTCATCCGTCGAGGAACGTGGGGCCCTATGGAATCGCTCGCGGCCCGGCGACGATTGAGGCCGCGGCCGCGACGAGGCTACTGGTCACCCATCGTGTGGGCGTCCATGGCGACGGGTAAAGTGCCGGACAAGCACGGCATCGTCGACTTCCTGCTTCCGGTACCGGGAACGTCGTTCGCATGGATCGGCTCGGACGTTGGACCGCCCGAGGCCACCCTCCACGTCCCCGAGCTCGTCGGCCCACCGCCCCATGAGTTGCACCTGAGACTACGCAGCTACGCGCCAAACGGGGTCCAGGACGTCGCAGTCACGATGAACGGCAACGCGCTCGGCGCGGTGGAGGTCGGAGTGGAGTTTCTAGACTTCGTGCTCCCGATTCCCCCGGATGCTACGCGGCCTGCTCAGAACACGATCGCGCTCGCGTTCGAGCGACAATCGCGTCCGTCGGACCATGGTCCGTCGAACGACCATCGCATGCTCGCGGGCGCGCTCGCGTCGCTACGCGTCACCGCTTCCAACGAAGCCCCGGTGGTGGAGTTCGATCCCATCTACGATCGGTTCGCGCTCGTCGGCGGGTTTCACCAGCCGGAAGCCAAGGTCGTCGAGGCAGGAAGCGGGCACATGCGCGCGCAACCGGTGTGGAGTCTTTTGGGCCAGCTCGGTCACCCCGTGGGCGTCGTGGGGTATTGGAATACGTGGCCCGCGTACGAAGTCAACGGGTTTCTCGTCAGCTCCCACATGGGCGTTCGGGGGAAACGTCAAGGCATCGATACCCAGCTGACGTGGCCGCCCGAGCTCGTGGACGACGTCGAAGCGCTCGCGCCCGATGAAGCGGCGATGGAGCGACTCACGAGAGAGCTCTACCCGGCGTCGTGCACGCCGCTCGAGGCGAAGAGCCTCGCGAGCTTCGAGCGCATTTTGTGGCAGGACGCTTTCTATTTTCGGATTGCACGCAACCTGCTTCCGACGATGGAGCACGGCTTTTTCACCGTCTATTTCGAATCGGTCGATGCGAGCGGTCATCTCTTCTTGCCGCTGAGCTACGGTGCCGAGCTAGCCCCTGGTTGTCCCGAATCGGTCAGAGAGGTCGTCGACAAGACGTACATGCAGATCGACAAGTGGGTGGGCGAGCTCGTGCGCGAGCTTCCCGAGCACGCGATCGTGATGCTGGTCTCCGATCACGGCATGGCACCGGGAGGCGATCGCGGACTGCATGCGCCCTTCGGCGTCTTCCTCGCAGCCGGCGCAGGCTTTCGTCGAGGTGGGCAAACGCGCGGCATGACGATTCTCGATGTCGCGCCCACGGTGTTGCACGCGCTCGGCGAGCCCGTTCCTCTCGACATGGACGGCAAAGTGGGCGCGTCGAGCTTCGAGGCCGCGTGGCTCGAAGCAAATCCTCCCCGCTATGTCGACGCGGATACGTCGCTCCTCCCCCTCACCGCTCCGACGGGAGAGGTCTCGGAAGAAATGCTCGAGCGGCTACGCTCTCTAGGTTACCTGGAGTAGCAAATCCCTCTCCCCCTTGGGGCAGAGGTTATTGTGAAGTAGACTGCCTCGGCGTTTCCGAGAGGCTCGACATGAAACCAATCCTTTTCTTCGCGGCTGCGTTCGCCGTTGCGTTCGCAGCGACGGCTCAAAACGTCTCCACCGACCACTACCAGGAGTTGAAGTACCGGCACATCGGACCCGTCGGCAATCGGATCGCGTCCGTGGCCGGTGTGCCCGACGATCCACTGACGTATTACGCCGGCGCCGCCACCGGCGGCATTTGGAAGTCCGTGGATGGCGGCGAGTACTGGAAGCCGATCTTCGACGGCCAGCCCGACCACGCGATCGGCGCGCTCGCGGTGGCGCCGTCGGATCCGCAGATCGTTTGGGCGGGCACGGGCGAGCCCCACCTCCGCTCGAACGTTTCCATTGGCAGCGGCGTCTACAAATCCACCGACGGTGGTGAGACGTGGCAAGAGATGAACATGAAGTGGCCGAGCCGCACGGCCCGCATCGTCATCCACCCGACCAATCCCGACATCGTCTTCGTCGCGGCGCTCGGGCATCGTCACGGCCCGCAAAAAGAGCGCGGCATCTTCAGAACGCTCGACGGTGGCACGACGTGGAAACACGTTCTCGCAGTCGACGAGAACACGGGAGCGTCGAGTCTCGAAATGGATCCGAACAACCCGCGCATTCTCTACGCGGGCATGTGGGAAGTCGTGATCCACACGTGGGGCCGAGAAAGCGGCGGCGAAGGGAGCGGGATCCACAAGTCCAAGGACGGGGGTGAGACTTGGACCGAGCTCGAGGGCAACGGCCTTCCCGAGCTGACAACCGGCATCCGAATCTACCTCCAAGCCGTCATCGACAATTTCAGTCGAAGGATTCTCGCTTGGCGGGTGAGCGAGAAGCTGAGCTCCGCGACAACGCGCGAGCTGCTCATCGAGGCCTCAGAGGACCTCCCTGACGCCGCAGCGAACGCAGGCGTGCTTGTCGTCAACCGACGGCGGTGCGGAGAATTTCGGCGAGGTAGATCAGCTTCTCGAGGATTCAAGTTCTCTCAGTCGTGTGCTCGCGCAAATCGACATTGTCTGCTCGAACTCTTTGATCGAAGCGTTTTGGCGACAATTGAAGCACACTTGGCTCTTCCTGAACACCCTCGACAGTACGGCGGCGGTGCGGCGTCTCGTCGCCTTCTACGTCGGTGAGCACAATGAAAAGGTCCCGCGCGCTCTTCTCGGCGCTCGTACACCAGACGAGGTGTACTTCGGCCGGGAGGAGAATCTGCGAGAGCGCCTCTCCGAGCAACGCAAGAGAGCGCAGCGGGTCAGAAGCGCGGCGAATCGAGCAGCGAGTTGCTATCGCTGCGAATCTTCACGCGCGGGTCCCGCTGTGCGGATTGTTACCAGACCACAGGCTCGTCGAAGACCTGCTCGCAATTGTCCATGAGGTCTGTGTGAGCAGCACCGCTGCGAGGGAACGGGAGCCGAACGGGAATCCGGCTCGACAAAGTTGACAACTTCGATGTCGCACCGACGATCACCTACCTGCTCGACCTGCAGATGAGCACCTTGAGCGGCAGAGTTCCTTTGGAAGCGTTGATCGATCCACCGTGAGTCCTCGACGATCGGGAAGCCACGCGAACACTTCCATCGGACAGCCTTCCGGATCGCTGAACCGAACGGAACGAACCGGCTTTACACTGGAGTTCTTGCACCGAGCACGTTTGCGTCGAGGGGTGACTCCAGGTCCACGGAGGAAGCGCTAAGATATCCTCTGCTTCGAAACGCTTCCCGTTCTCTGGAGGCCGGTTTCGGTAATGTCGGCGCTCTCCTGGTATACCCGATAGTCGGTATTGATGGACCAGAGATCGTGCGCCGCGCCGTCCAGCAGGTTCTCGGCTGCCATCATGCCCATCAGGATGCTGTGGTCCTGGTTGTTGTACTTGAAGGACCCATAGCGACCGATCACGGAAAGCCCCTCCACCGTATCCAGGTAGGCGCGCACCACCCCGAGGTGCTCCATGTATCCCTTCTTGTACACCGGGTAGCAGCGGTGGGCGCGCGTCACGTGCCCGGCGGTAATCGCCTCTTTTTCAACGAGCCCGGTTGCCGCCAGCTCGGTTGTCGCTTGGGAGATGAGTTGCTCGTCGGTCCAGCTCCACAGCGGATCCTCGTCGAAGCACCAGTACTCCATGGAAAGAACGGTGTCGCGCTCCTCCCCGCAGAGCGTTGGGACCCAGTTGCGGTAGTTCGTGATCCTGCCGGTCTGCAAGCTATCGCCTTGCACGTATAGCCACTGATCCGGAAACGGGCTTTCGCTTGCCACCTTCAGGTAGACGAAGACGGTATTTCGGAATGTCAGGGCCGCAGAAGCTTCGAGCACAGCACGGGGTACCATCGGGAGCGCTTTCACCAGCAGTGTCAGCGGCATCGTGCTGACGACATGATCGACCTTTCTCGTCTCACCACTAAGAAGCTCGACGGTGCAAAGCCCAGACTTCCTGCCCGAGACGCGGGTGACACGAGAGCCTAGGTGGAGCGTCCCGCCGAGCTCGCGCACTCGATTCGCCATCCTTTCGTACACCATCCCCGAGCCGCGAGAGGGATACGCAAAGCGGGTAAGGAGCGTCGGATGCCGGCGGCCGTTGCCGAGGCCGATCGCAGCGGTCACGAGCTTCAAAAAGGAAAACTCCTTTGATCCGTTGAGCCGCAAAATCGGCATCGACCTGATCCGGAGGGATACCCCAAAGCTTACGGCTATAGCTCTCGAAGAATGTTTCGTAGAGTCTTTGTCCGAACCGGTGGACAAGCCAGGATTCGAGCGAGTCTCCATTCCTTTGGGCAAAGGGCGTCTTTATATGCCCGAGCAGATAGCTTCCCGTGATATGACACGCCTCCCGCAGGCCGATCTTCCTCAAAGTATCGAACGGCTGGAGGGGGTAAGGAGGAGATGCCCTGAGATAGTTGAAGGTTAGGAGTGGCGGCTCCTAAGGCCGGGTTCGATAGAATCCGGCTGTGAAGGAAAAAGAAAGGAGCCACCACGATGTCAAATCACCAAATCATCGATGCGAAGAACAGGAAGAAGCTTCGAGAGATACTGAGCTCGAAGGGGCAAGCTCTGTTGCCGTTCTTGGATGCGATTGAGCGAACCGAGATAGCGATCGACGAAGTGATCGACGTTGCTGGCCGAGCGACGATCGAAGCGGTCTTGGATCTGTCAGCCCAAAGTGTGGCTGGGGAGAAACACCCGGGGAAGAAGGGTAGCGATGTTCGCTGGCACGGCCGGCAGGGTGGCGTAGTAAGCCTTGCGGAGCGGAAGTTGAGAGTGAGCCGGCCACGTCTGCGGCGTAAGGGAAAGGCAGAGGGAGGGGAGGTTGCGATTCCTGCCTACGAAGCGGTGAACAACTCGTCTCGGCTGAGCCAACGCATCTGGGAAATCCTGATGCTGGGTGTGTCGACGCGCAAGTACGCGTCGGTTCTTCCCGAGATGGCGGAGACGGTAGGGGTTAGCAAGAGCGAGGTGAGCCGTGAGTTCGTGGAAGCAAGCGCGGAGCAGTTGCAGGGGCTGATGGAGCGTCCGCTGGACGAGTTGGAGATCGCGGTCGTGTACCTGGACGGGATTCGCTTCGGCGAGCACCACGCGCTGGCGGCAATCGGCGTAGATACAGAGGGATACAAGCATGTTCTGGGGCTTCGGGATGGAGCATCGGAGAACCAGATAGTGTGCAAGGCGCTGCTGGAGGACCTGGTCGAACGAGGCCTGAGCCCAGAGCGGTGTCGGCTGTTCGTGATCGATGGCTCCAAGGCGCGACGGGTCGCCGTCGACGCTGTGTTCGCTCGGTTATCTGCCGCAGGAGCTGAAGCCGCAAGTGCAAGCGAGCCTGCGTTCGGCCTGGCAGCTCCCAGCAAAGAAGGGCAAAGCGCGGTTGGAGCAACAGGCGAAGTGGCTCGAGGACGACTACCCCTCGGCGGCGGAGAGCATCCGGGAGGGGCTCGACGAGATGTTCACCATCAACGAGCTCGACCTCCCCGCATCTCTGAAACGCTGCCTTGGATCGACGAACATCATCGAGTCGTGCTTCAGCGGTGCGCGAGGTCGTACCCGTCGCGTCACCCGCTGGCGCAATGGCAAGATGGTTCTGAGATGGGCCGCTTCGGCTCTGCTCGCCACGGAGAAAAATTTCCGTCGTATCATTGGATACCAATCGCTACCGATCCTCGAAGCGAAGTTAGCGGAGGTCACTGAGAATCAAGCGCTCGACAAGCACGCCAAAGTCGGGTAAACCATGTGTCAGGAGCCGCCACCACCTCGAACCTTCAACTATGGTGGGGGCACCTCCGGTAAGGATAGAATTCGTTCCGATAGTAGATACGCGTTAGACGATCCACCATCTCGTAGTCCTTGCCCACCACTTCGAGCCATAGTTGATTGACGCGCAGATCCTTGCTGAAGAACCGGTGCGGTCCGAGATCGACTCGCTGGTTCCAGAGATCGAGACTTCGTGCGAGCCCGCCAACGTTCTCGCTGGCCTCGTAAACATACACCTAAACTTCACTCTTGGTAAGCTGGTAGGCGGCGGTGAGCCCGGCGGGACCGGCACCAATGACTGCGACTCTCATGGGAAAAGGTCGACAAAACATGCATCAGGATGTCGATGCGATGAGTTTCGGATACTATCACGGCTCTCGAGTCGGGAGGAGGTGGAGCCATAATCGAACGGCAGCAGTATTCGTACTTGGACGCCATCGAGCGCGGCATCGTCGAGCTCGTCTGTGAGTCGATCTTCGGGTCACCGCTGGACGAATCGCTGAGCCGTGTTCAGGATCAGATCAACCAGAAGCGAAGGGCACTGTCCTGGTACACGCAACTTCCCTGTGCGGGGTTTCTGATTCTCTACGATGCCGCGCATCTCGTGTTCTTGAGTCACTCGTACCGATTGACGCGAAAGCGCCGGCGGCGGATATGGACTGTCCTGAGTCGACTCCCGCTGCTCTCGAACTTCAACCTCTACTACCAGTCCGTGTGCGTCTACTTCTCCTTTGCAGGCTCGGGGGAGAAGCATGCGAAACGTTCTCCGGGCCACCTCTCCCCTCCCGCTCGAGCCAAAGTCGTGGTCATCGGGTCGGGTCCCGGCGGGGCGGTCACCGCCGATTGCCTCGCTCAATCCGGCTCGGATGTCGTGGTCCTCGAAGAAGGGCCGGAGATTCCCGATTCGCCCGACCAGCTCTCCCCGCCACTGGCCGACCGCTACTGCCGCGGTGGAGGTGTGACGGTAACGTTCGGCAACGTCACCATGAGTTTCGTCGAAGGTCGTTGCTTCGGTGGCGGTAGCGAGATCAGCGGGGGCCTCTACTATCGCACGCCGCTTCACGTGCTCGAACACTGGCGTGACGTTTTCGGCGTCGAGGACACCTTCAACCGTACCAAAGTGGTGCTGGAGAGAGGCGCGGAATCCCTCGGCTGGAATGTCACCAAGGTCTCGAGTTGTCACTTCGTGGATCAAGAAGGAAAGCTGCGTCGCAGCTCGGTGGCATCGACTTTCCTCCGCTCAGCTCGTGAGCTGGGGGTCCAGTCGCTCACCGGAACGCGTGTCCACCGGATCCGGCCGGAGAACGGGCAGTACGAGCTCGATTGCACGGTCGACGGAAGCCCGCACCGGCTCCGCTGTGAGAGCGTTTTCGTCTCTGCCGGTGCGACGCAGACGCCCCTGCTGCTGGTGAGAAGCGGGGTGCGGAAGAACGTGGGCCGCACGCTCCGGTTTCAGCCGATCGTGAAGGTCGTGGCTGAGTTCGACGAGGAGGTCAATATCGGTAAATCCCGTATGCCGCCCTACCACGTCCGCAGTGTCGACTCGCGTTTTGTCCTCGGCTCATCGGTTAGCACTCTCGACCAGATCGCACTGAATCTGCTCCTCTACCCCGAGGCCCTGGCCGAGGTGAGGCACAGCTGGAGGCGCATGCTGATCTTCCACGTCGGCATTACCAGTTCCGCGGCCGGTCGCATTCTTGCCGTCGGTAATCGCGACGATCCAATCGTGACCTTCCGCGCTTCGACGGCCGACGTCGAGAAGTTGAACGAAGGGCTATCGAAGATGAGCCAACTCTTGCTGAACGCCGGCGCCAAAGCCGTCTACGTCAACGCACGAGGGCTAGCGCCCATCAGAGAGCTCGACCGAGTCCCCGAGAGTCTCGACCGCCGTCAACTCAATCTCTTCTGCTACCACCTCTCGTCGTCTTGCCCGATGGGAGAGAACGAGGCGCTTCGTGCCGTGGACTCATTCGGACGCGTGGAGGGACACAAGGGTCTCGTTGTTTCGGACAGCAGTATGCTCAGTACAGCTCCCTCGGTGAACCCGCAAGGCAGCATCATGGCCTTCGCCAGACGCAATGCCCTGCGCTACCTCGAGCGAGCGTAACCCCGAAAACCTGCCAAGAAGCCGAGCACCGTCAGTAGTCCGACCGACGCGATCATCGCACCGGTATACAAGGAGCGGGGGCGGTAGACAAACCTAACGATATGGTCACCCGGCGGAACGGCAACGGCGCGCTGAGCGTGATGCGCGCGGTGTATCGGCATCTCTCTCCCGTCAACCTCGGCGGCCCAGCCGCTGTGGAACGTGTCAGCAAGGACGACGTAACCCGCGCGGGGTGCCACGACAGCCAGCTCCACCATTTCCGGCTCACGGCGGGTGATGTCGACCGACTGCAGAACGTCACCGGCTCCCGGTACCGGGCAGGACTCCACCGATACCCCCGCCGCAGGCGTCCAGCAGGAAAGGCTGTCGAGCGCCTCACGATCCGCGCCTTCGACGTAGGAGTTGCAAGCCTCGACGAAGTACGCGCGCGGCACGCGGTGGAGGTTAAGGTGAACACCGTCCAGGTCCAAAAAATCGTCCGTTTGTGCAATGGGAGCTCCGTCGAGCTCGATGCCCTCAAGGCGTAGTCCCGAGCTATCGTCCTTGGCGCGCACGGTTAGTTCTCGGAAAATTTCAGGCGGAGAGAAGCGTATTTCGAGGGGACCGCGGGCAGGAAACGAGGCAGCGTGGCCGTTCGCGAGGACGGAGGCACTCCCGGCGTCGCCGATCCAACTCCAAGTGAGTCGCAGGTCGCGCACTTCTCTCGGCTGCTCCATCTTCAGCGTCAATGGTGAGATCGAAGGAGTGATATCGATCAGCGGTGACGGCGAGTGGACACGGGAACCGCACCATTTCCCGTCGGACGGCACCCGGGTGATAAACGCGACGTTCAAGAGCGACAAAATATTGAGGCTTCGAGAGCTGGCGTCCAGCAGCTCGGCATAGCGGCCATCGAGCATCGAGAAATGCCCACCGACGAACTCGGCACCATGGAGCATGGCGTAGTTTTCGAGGCGTCTACCACTCGCGTAGCGGGCGGGAAACGCCTGGGCAGCAACGAGTCGGGTGATCTTCCTCTCGCCCGCGCGGGCGAGCGTTCGGTAAGGGTGCATCCCGCGATCCTTGACGAAACTCCCGAGGTCGATCACGACCAGACCTCCAACCAACCAGACGGGCCATCGAGCGCGCGGTTTCCATCGGTAGGCCAGAAGAAAGATCGTATTGAGAGCTAGTAGCATCAGCGCCCAGTTGGTTCCCGCCACAAGTCGATCGACGGGCACGGACCCCGTGCCGTCGGCCCCTGTTAGGAGCAAAGTGTACAAGTACGCACTCCATGCACACATTAGGACAAGCAAAACGACCGCCGCTCCCAGCAGCGGACGTAAACGACGTCGAAGCCGGTGCCCTCCCGCCAGAAGGCATTGGACCCCCAACCCAACCAGCACCGACATCGCGAGTGCGTATAGCCCGAGCCATCGAAATGGGATCCGAAAACGTCCGAAGCCAGGAAGGCCCAGGTAAGCCACGTCGAACAGAATAGAGTCCTGCCCGACGGACAGGAATACGGCAACGACGGCAACCGCCGCAAAGAACCAGCGCGAGCGAACAGCCGACCACGTCAGCCCGATCGCCGCCAGCAACAAGGAACCGATCCCGACATACACATGTAGTGGCGCCGACGCAAGCTCGCCCGGCGGCACGACCTGCGCTCTCGGGACAAGAGCGGCCCAGAGCCAGAGTGGGTAAAATTCGAAGCTGGTCGCAAACTCGTAGCCCGAACCAGCCCGATACGATTCTCCTGCGAGCAGCACGGTTGGAAGAAACTGGACGGAGGCGATACTCGCGGCGAGACCGAGCGCCGGAGCGAAGCGGCGGACAAGACCCCAGCCTCCGCCCAGGAACCATGCCCAGGCCGACGCCAGCAAGATGCCTTGGTGCACAACTCGCGATCTCGGTCCACAATTGTCCTTTACTCACGGATTCGAGGTTCCCCATGAGCATTTTCAAACGCACTCAGCGGAAGTATGTGAAGAAGGCCTATCGCGTGAGGAATTGGCGTGAATATGAGGCGGGTCTACGCAACCGTGGGAGCCTGACCGTCTGGATCTCGCTCACCGCCGGCAAGCTTGTGAACTGGGACGCGCCCCGGCCGAGGAGGAGGAAACCGGGCCGTCAACGCAAGTACTCGAACCACGCCATCGAGACGGCTGTCACCCTGGGCATGGTGTTTCATCTGTCATCTAGGCAGAGCGAGGGATTGATGCGATCGTTGTTCGCTCTGATGAAGCTAGACAATGATGTGCCCGATCACACCACGATCTCGAGGCGCAAGGCGAAGCTGGGTAAGGTCCCCTTCTACCAAGACAAGCAGAAGACGCCGTTGCACATCTTGATCGACAGCAGCGGTCTCGCTGTCCACGCCGGCCAGCTGCGCAGAGCACCAAAGAGCAGGGACTATCGCAAGCTCCATCTGTGTGTCGACGAGCAGAGTGGCGAAGTCGTCGCCGGCGAGCTGACGAGCAAAAGAGCCCGCGATTCATCGCGGGTTGCATCGCTTGTCGGACAGATCGACAGTCCCATCTCATCGGCCAGAGCTGACACCGCATACGACGCCGGCGGCGTCTATGAGGCAATCGAGAATCACAGCGCTCATTGCTCGCCGAGGGTGCTGATACCGCCGCGCAAGGGCGCCCAGCTCGCATCGGGGCCGGCGAGCAGCCGACAGCGCAATCGCAACATTGCAGCACAAGCTCGGCTCGGCAAACGAAAGTGGCACACAGAATCGGGCTACAGCAAACGGAGCAAAGTCGAGACAACGTTCCATCGCTACAAGGCTATCGTGGGCTCAGCGATGCGAGCGAGAGGGTTGGCGGCACAGAGAGTCGAGGCAAGGATCGGGTGCAAGATTCTCAACACCATGACGGCGCTCGGGATGCCTGATAGCGAGATGATCGGATGATGGGAGTCGGGGCCAAGCGAGCTATCGGCCTCTATCGGAGTTGTGCACCAAGGCAAAGGCACGCCGCGGTGGCTTCGAAGTGACGCGCGGCTTGGTCCTCGTGCTCCGGTTGTAGAAGAAGCCGCATGTCGACCGGGGGTAGCGGCGGCTCGTCGAATCGCTTTTCCAAGACGACGTAATCGGGACTCGCCGTCCACGCGAAATCGTGCACGTCCGCCTGCCGATAGCGGTAGGTCGTCTTGCCGTCGGCGTGTAAGTCCTTTTCGACCTCGCGCCCGGTCGCACCAACGACGTACTCGCTCGGGACGGTGATGCGCACGTCGTACTCGCCGTAGTCCGAGTAAAATTCGGTACCGGCATGAAACTGGTGCGCGTTCCAGCCATCTTCTTCGAGAACCGCGACTTTGGGAAACCACTGGGCGATGAAAAAGAAATCCCCCACGAAATCCGGTACGCGCGAACGTGCGCGGGATCTTCGCATTCCAGGTCAGCTCGACTTGCGCGATGCCCTCGGGCTCGACCGGCTGGGGAAGCGGTACGACCATGACCGTCCGGTCGTCGGGGTTGCCGTCGTCGGGCGCGTCGAACCGCGCCTTGCTGGTCAGGTCGATACTGGGAACACCCACGTCGGGGATGAGCTCGATCGAGGTAACGTCCGTATAGCTCCAATCACCTTCCTGCGGGTCGTCACGATTCCTGCCACGGGAACGGAGGCGAGACTCAAGGAGCCACGTGCTGCGGTTGTTGCGTCACGCGTTCCAATACAAATGCAGGCGAAGCTCATCGGTCGCCGTGGGCTGGATGTTGCGCCAGGTGATGATCTCCTTCCCCGACAGCATCTTCGTCTCCGGGTCGAGTTCGACCTCGATGCTGTAGCTCGCGTTTCGAGCCGAAGGATGCCCTTCATCGGAGACTTCCTCTTGTGAAACTCCGAGCGAGGGAACGAGAAGCAAAAGACCCAGTAGTGTTCGCTGCATGAGGCCCTCCAGATGCATTAACGAGAGCGAAAAAGGCGCCGTGATTATATGGGCGCCATGACGCCCCGAACAAGCTAGCCCCCTGGATCTTTGATTACTATACAAAGTTAGGCTTTTCGCCAGCCCATAAGATTCATAAGATTCATGCACTTAGAATGGTTTCGGCAAGCTCTGCTTTATCTAGTTTGTTCTGATACAGGGGACTAGTCCCCAGGCGTAGGGGTAGATATTTGCAGCGAGACGAGGCGTGCCAGAAGGATCGCCGGGTAAAGCTGGCCGATAAGGCCTTCGAGAACCGCGAACTGCCTGCCGACCGGAGTGACCGGGGTTACGTCCCCGTAACCCACCGTCGTCAATGTGACGAAGCTGAAATAGCTGAGACGTCCTACGAGCTCGTCATACAATTCCTTAGTCGTGGTCGCGCCACCGGTAGCCAGCTCGGCCATTTCGAACGCGTCGGGCTGTAACATTGCGATGAGAGCGAAAATCGAACCGAAGATGAGGCCGACCAAGAGATAGACGGCCACGGCGCCTTCGACACGATGTCTCGTGACCGGTCCCGCGGCGAACACGCGGCCAAGGATGACGACGCTCGCGAACGAGAAGAAGGTGATTCCCAGAATCGTGGAGGCGATGAGGAGCTCACGACTTGGCGTGGCGTAGGTGGCCCAACGGGTCAGTAGCGTGATCACCACGAGCCCTAGAGCGATGCGTCGCAGGTTTCGCTTCTCGACAGCGAACGTGCCCGAAATCAGAACGAGCGAGAGGAACACGTCGATGACGTATTTCCGAGGCCCTCGGGCGGAAAGAACGGGTAGATGAGGAACAGAAGGACGTGAGAAAAAATTAAGCTTGACTAGCGGTACAGCTATGTTATAGAGTGACCAGCATGGGATACGTGACAAAGCTGCAGGTGATCAAGCGAGCCAACGACACCCGTCAGTTCTATGTGATTTGCCCGTCACCTTTAGCCCAGGCGCTAGAGATGGAGCCGGGCGAGGAGCTGGAGTGGGTGGTGGAGGATCGAAACACACTGATTGTGCGTCGGACGCCTAAGGCAAAGCGTGGGAGGAAGCGGGGTAAACGTGGGTGATAAGCAAACGTCACTTCCAGGCTTTCCGAGTCCGCGAAAACGCAGCGATGGTGATGACGGCGATGAGGGAGCGCGCGTGACACAAGCTCGGTTGAAGGTGGTCGATAGGGCGCAGCTGCTGCTGCGGACGGTCGACGTGGAGCGTTTGATCCCAGAGGATCACCCAGCGCGTGCGATCTGGGAGTTCGTGGGTCGGCTGGATCTCAGCGGGTACACGGATCAAGTCCGCTCGGTCGCGGGTGGCGCAGGCCGGCCTGCGTTTGATCCTCAGCTACTGGTGAGCCTGTGGGTCTACAGCTACAGCCAAGCCGTGAGTTCGGCCCGCGCGGTTGAGCGGCTGTGCGAACATCATCCGGCGTATCAATGGCTCAGCGGAATGCAGAGCATCAGTGCGCACACGCTGTCGGACTTTCGGATGATTCATAGGGAGATCCTGGACGAGTTGTTTGTGCAAGCTCTGGGAGTTTTGAGTTCGGACGGATTGATCACGCTCGAGCGAGTCATGCTGGATGGGACGAAGGTGCGCGCGAACGCTTCGTCGAGTGGATTTCGCCGCAAGCCGACGGTCGAAGAGTGTCTGGAGCAGGCGCGTGAGGCGGTAGAGACTCTCAACGCCCAGACGGAGGAGGAATCGAGCCGGCAGATGCAGGCAGCGCAGCAACGCGCCAGGCGAGAGAGACAGGATCGTCTAGAATCAGCGTTGAAGGAGTATGACAAGCTGAAAGCCGCGAAAAGCCGCATAGACTGCGTGAGCACGACCGATCCCGACGCGCGGGTGATGAAGCAAGCCGAGGGCGGCTCCGCACCTAACTACAACGTCCAAGTCTCAACGGATGCCGCACACGGCCTGATTGTCGACATCGATGCCACGCAGGCCGGTAGCGATTATCAGCAGCTGACGCCGGCCATAGAACGGATTGAGCAGAGCATGCAGCGTGCGCCCGAGCAGATGGTCGTAGATGGAGGCTACATTAGTAGCAACAACATCGCGGAGATGGCGAAGCGCGGCATCGATCTCGTCGGCCCCGACCACGAGAACAAGGCAGCAGAGGCCAATCGGCGCAAGTCGTATAAGCACCACGGCGTGAAAGCGGAATACGAGGCGTCGAAGTTTGTCTTCGATACGCAGACCAACACGTATGTGTGCCCGCAGGGCAAGCACTTACGCTACGACGCCAAGCAGGAAAGCCATGGCACGATGCGCTATCGATATAAGGCGTCTAAGCAAGACTGCCAGACGTGTCCGGCCAAAGAGCAGTGTTGTCCTCGTACGCAGCACGGCCGCTCGATCGAGCGGCGCGAACTCTTGCCCGACATAGCCGCGTTCCGGAAGAAGATGCAGACCGACGAAGCCAAGGCCATCTATAAGACACGCTCGCAGGTGGCCGAGTTTCCGAATCTCTGGATCAAAACCAAGTTCGGCCTGCGGCAGTTTAGCGTGCGCGGAGTCGCCAAAGTGCGCACTGAATCTCTGTGGGTCGCCCTCACCTACGATATCTTGCAGTGGATTCGCCTCCGCTGGAGGCCGAAGATGGTATCGACACTCGTGCCGACGTGAGCGCGTTGAGCACACGCAGCCCGACTTGTTAAAGCGCTAGTCATAGAGCACCAACGAAACGCCGATACGATATCGGGTGAATCCGTACCGCGCGGACCCGACCCCCTAGTTGACAGAAGTGTGGACCAACCATCCCCATCTCCCTTGGGAAACGCGATTTTTTCTCACGTCCAGAAGAGTGGACAGAAAGGCCAGGAGAAACGACAGCGCCCGATCGGACGTGAACAGCAGAATTTCCTTCAGCCAACTAGTGACCAACCGACGAGCCTCCTGAAACGACGCTCATGTTACATCGAATCGACGGGCAAGCCTCAGGACCCTAACGCTGCCGGACGTTGACGCGCCCGCAAGCTATGTCTAGAATGTTCGTTCGGCTTCTTGATAGGTTCCCATTCTCACGCGCATCAGATATTCCCATGCGGAAGTGGCGGAATTGGCAGACGCGCTGGACTTAGGATCCAGTGGGGCAACCCGTGGGGGTTCGAGTCCCCCCTTTCGCACCACTACGATTCTTTTGGTTATAGGTTTCTAAGTTGAAAGTAGACTACGCAGAAGACGGCTCGGCGCTTCGGCATCTCGATATCGAGCTGCCGGCAGAGGAGCTGAACGACGAGTTCGAAAAAGGCGTCGTAAAGCTCCGGAAGTCGGTGAAGCTTCCCGGTTTCCGCAAGGGTAAGATTCCGAAGGACGTCATCCGCTCCCGCTTCCACTCGGATGTTCTCGAGCAAGCCGTTCACGACTTGCTGAACAAGGCCGTGCGCGACGCCTTGAAGGCCCGGGAGCTCTACCCTCTCGGCGACCCCCAGATCAGTAACCTCGAGCCCAAGCTCGGCGAGCCACTTCGTTTCCGGGCATCGTTCGAAGTCATGCCCAACGTCGACGCCAAGGATTATGAAGGCCTCGAGGTAACCGAACAAAAGACCGAGGTTACCGAAGAGCAAATCGACCAAGGTATCGACCACCTCCGCGAGCAAAACGCGAGATTAGATCCCATCGAAGGGCGAGGCGCCCAGGATCATGACTTCGTGATGGGCGATCTGGTCGAGACCCCGTCGCTCGGAGGTGCCGCCGAGCGCCACGAAGGTGTTTCTTTCGAGGTGGGCTCGGAGGCCTACCATGAGGCGCTCCACGAGAAGCTCCAAGGCGCCGAGGCCGGCGCTCGGGTGCATTTTTCGGCCACGTTCCCCGCCGAGCACGGGGATCCAGAGCGCCGAGGGAAGAGCTTCGATGTCGTCTTCGAGGTCAAAGAGCTCAAACAGAAAGTGCTCCCCGACGCTGACGACGAGTTCGCCAAGGACATTGGGGAGCACGACACTCTGGACGAGGTCAGAGCGGCGCTCCGAAGCCAGGCTGAAGAGCGCGCCCGACGCGACGACGAGCAGCACCTCCGCAGCCAGCTCCTCGAGAAAGTCATTGCTGCCAACGCTTTCGACGCACCCGCGTCGCTGGTAGAGGTCGAGCTCGACGGACGGGTCGAGGCCGCCGCCCGGGATCTCTACGGGAGGGGCATCGACCCCCGCCAGGCGGGGATCGATTGGAGTAAAGTGCGTAGCGAGCAGCGGGCCTCCGCCGAAAACGCAGTGAAAGCAACCTTGCTCCTCGACAGCATCGTCAAGCAGGAAAAGCTCGAGGAGACCGAGGAAGAGGTGTCGGTCGAGGTCGAAAAAGCTTCGAAGGCGCTCGAGAAGAGCCCCGAGGCGACTCGGGCCCAAATGATGAAAGACGGTACGCTAGAACGAGTTAGAGGTAGATTGCGCCGCGAGAAGGCGGTTGACTTCGTAAAGCTTCGTGCTAAACTTAAATAGGGGTAGGACTTACAAATGCAGGTCCCAATGGTGGTCGAACAGACCAACCGGGGTGAGCGTTTCTTTGATATTTACTCGCGCTTACTCAAAGACAACATCATATTTATAGGAACCCCGATCGACGACTATGTTGCCAACCTCGTCGTCGCTCAGCTCCTTTTTCTCGAGGCGGAAGATCCCGAAAAGGAGATCTCCGTCTACATCAACTCTCCGGGAGGCTCGGTGACGGCGGGCTTCGCCGTCTACGACACGTTCCAGTTCATCCGCCCTGACGTGACCACGTATTGCATCGGGCAGGCGGCGAGCATGGCGGCGGTGCTGCTGGCAGCGGGAACGCCGGGAAAGCGGTTCGCGCTCCCGAACTCACGCGTCATCATCCACCAACCTTCTGGTGGCACCCAGGGCCAAGCCACGGATATCAACATCCAGGCAAAGGAAATTCTCCGTACGCGCCAGCGGCTCAATGAAATCCTCTCCGTTCACACGGGGCAGGACATTCCCAAGATCGAACAAGATGTCGAGCGGGACTTCATCATGACGGCCGACCTCGCCCGCGACTACGGCATCATCGACCAGGTCATCGACAGGCGTTCCTAACGCGCACGAGGACGAAAAGAGTGGCCAAAAAGAACGGGGACCCGGAAGTACTTCGTTGCTCCTTCTGTAACAAGGATCAGAGCGACGTGCGCAAGCTCATCGCCGGTCCCACCGTCTTCATCTGCGACGAGTGTGTCGAGGTCTGTAACGACATCATCGCAGACGATCATCGTTTCGAGAACCGCTCTCAGCGCTCGAACCTACCGACGCCCGTCGAGGTCAAACAGTTCCTCGACGAGTACGTCGTCGGGCAGGAAGAGGCCAAAAAGCGGCTCGCGGTAGCGGTCTACAACCACTACAAGCGCGTCAATATCATGAAGTCGAAAGGGCGCCAGGACGTCGAGCTCACCAAGAGCAACATTCTGCTCATCGGCGCGACCGGCACAGGCAAAACGCTTCTCGCACAAACCCTCGCGAAGCTTCTCTCGGTTCCGTTCACGATCGTGGACGCCACCACGCTCACCGAGGCCGGCTACGTCGGCGAAGATGTGGAGAACATCATCCTCAAGCTCCTCCAGGCGGCTCAAGGCGATATCGAAAAGTGCCAGGAAGGCATCATTTATATCGACGAGATCGACAAGATCTGCCGCAAGGACGAGAACCCTTCCATTACCCGTGACGTCTCGGGCGAAGGTGTGCAGCAGGCTCTGCTCAAGATCCTCGAAGGCACGGTCGCGAATGTGCCGCCCCAGGGAGGCCGCAAACACCCTCACCAGGAGTTCTACCAGATCGACACGACGAACATTCTGTTCATCGTCGGCGGTGCGTTCGTCGGACTCGACAAGCTCATCGAGCGGCGCGCGGGCAAGAAGAGCCTCGGGTTCCGGGCCGACATCAAGAAGGTCAAGGTCAAAGCGAGCGACAAGGAAAACTTCTTCAGCCAGGTGCAGCCGATGGACCTCATCAAGTACGGGCTCATCCCCGAGTTCGTCGGAAGACTCCCGGTCCTGGGCACGCTCCACGAGCTCGGTCGTGATGCCCTCATCCGCATCATGAGCGAACCGAGAAACGCCATCACCAAGCAATACCAGCGCCTGTTCGAGTACGAGAACGTGAAGCTTCGATTCACCGACGAAGCCTTGGGTGCCATCGCCGACCAGGCGGTCGAGCGCAAGATCGGGGCCCGGGGCCTCCGGATGATCATCGAAGACCTCATGCTCGACCTGATGTATAATCTGCCGTCTCAAAAGAAGGTCAAAGAAGTCGTCGTCACCAAGGAGGTCGTGGAAGACCGCGAGAAGCCGGTGACCTTAATCGAAAAGGCGGGCTAGGCACTGGGGGTTTCCGGCGCCAGGCCGGAGACGATTGGAATTTAGACTCTTTTTTAATTTTCAATTCGAACCAAACGTAACACTTGTCGCTAGGCTCGCCTTTTCGGCGAGTCGAAAATCCCCGAATTTGAACCCAAGCACTCGGACCGTGAGCCCGGATTGAACACGAGCCGCACCACGAGCAAGTAACGAGGCATATGTTCGGAGCCAAGAGCAAAGATCGCGCTGAAGTCTACGAGACCCTCCCCATGGTCCCCCTGAGAGACGTGGTGATCTTCCCGTACATGATGATGCCCTTCGTCATCGGGCGCTCGTCATCGGTACGTGCCCTGGAGTATGCGCTAGCGCACGACCGGCGTATCTTCTTGGCCGCGCAGCTCGACGCGACCACCGACGACCCCGGCGCGCCCGACATCTACACCGTGGGCACGGTGTCGAACATCCTGCAATCGGTCAAGCTTCCCGATGGGAACATCAAGGTCCTCGTCGAGGGCGCCGACCGTGGCCGCACCATCGAGTGTCGCGACGAAGAGGGGTTTTACAAAGTCGTGGTGAAGACGGTGCCCAAGCCCCAGGATTTGCCGGTCGAAGCGGACGAGCTCATGAGTAAAGTCGTCTCGCTGTTCGAGCAGTACGTCAAGCTCGCGAGCAACTTGCAAAGCGAAGTCAAAAATGCCGCAGTGCAAGTCGACGATCCCGGCAAGCTCTCCGACACCATTGCGTCTCACCTAGTCATGACGGTAGACGAGAAGCAGAACCTCCTCGAGATTTGGAATCCGGTGGAGCGCCTCACCCGGATCGCGACCGCGCTCGAGCTCGAAGTGGACAAGTTTCAGGTCGACCGGCGCGTCCAGGGTCGCGTACGCAAACAAATGGAGCGCGCTCAGAAGGAGTACTACCTCAACGAGAAGATGAAGGCGATCCAGAAGGAGCTCGGCAAGAAAGACGACAAAGGCAACGAGGTCGACGAGCTGCGGACGAAAATCGTCGAGTCGAAGATGAGCAAAGAGGCCGAGGAGAAGGCCATTGTCGAGCTCAAACGCCTCGAGGTGATGCCACCGATGTCCGCCGAGGCGACGGTGTCGCGCAACTACCTCGATTGGCTCCTCGCCGTTCCGTGGTCGAAAAAGACTCGTGAAAGCCGCGATATCACGCGCGCCGAGCGCATCCTCGACGAAGACCACTATGGTCTCGCAAAAGTGAAAGACCGCTTCATCGAGTTCCTCGCGGTACGCCAACTCGTCAGAAAACAGCGCGGTCCGATCCTCTGCCTCGTGGGCCCTCCCGGCGTCGGCAAAACGTCACTCGCGAAGTCGGTCGCGCGCGCGACCAACCGCAAATTCGTGCGGTTGTCGCTCGGCGACGTCCGTGACGAAGCCGAGGTCCGCGGTCATCGCCGGACCTATATCGGCGCGTTCCCTGGTCAAATCATCCAAATGATGAAAAAGGCCGGGACGATCAACCCGCTGATCCTGCTCGATGAATTAGACAAGATGAGCATGGATTTTCGCGGTGATCCGGCATCGGCGCTTCTCGAAGTCCTCGACCCCGAGCAGAACCATTCGTTTCAGGATCATTACCTCGACGTCGACTACGACCTGTCGAACGCGATGTTCATCGCGACCGCGAACGTGTTACAGAACATGCCGCAGGCGTTGATGGACCGCCTCGAGGTCATCCGCCTTCCCGGCTACACCGAAGAAGAAAAGATTCAGATCGCGAAACGATTTCTCGTCGCAAAGCAAAAAGAGGCCAACGGGCTCAAGAACAAGAACGTTTCGCTGGACGACGCGGCACTGATCGAGATGATCCGCCGCTACACGCGTGAAGCCGGTGTCCGCAGCCTCGAGCGCGAGATCGCGTCGATCTTTCGTAAAGTGGCGCGAAGCATCGTCAAAGCCAACAAGAAAGCTACCGACGAGGCTCTCCATATCGAGCAAAGGGCGATCGGCGACTACCTCGGGGTCCCCAAATATCGACCGCGAAGCAAGGAAGGCGAGGCGGAAGTCGGTACGGCGACGGGACTCGCGTGGACGGAAGTGGGTGGCGAGCTGTTGACGACCGAAGCCACGTTCATGCCCGGCAAGGGAGATCTCACGCTGACGGGAAAGCTCGGCGACGTGATGCAGGAGTCGGCGCGCACGGCGCTCTCCGTCATCCGCTCTCGCGCGGAGCGCTACGGGCTCCCCAAGGACTTTCACAAGAAGATCGACATCCATTTGCACGTTCCCGAAGGCGCGATCCCGAAAGACGGGCCCTCCGCTGGCATTACGCTCGCGACGGCGCTCCTGTCCGCGCTCTCGGACGTTCCAGTGCGCTCAGATGTGGCCATGACCGGCGAGATTACGCTTCGAGGTAAGGTGCTTCCCATCGGTGGTGTCAAGGAAAAGCTCCTTGCTGCGCACCGCGCGGGCATCATCAACATCGTCATGCCCGTCGACAACGAAAAAGACCTGAGCGAAATTCCGGACGAGATCCGGAAACAGCTTTCCATCAAGCTCGTCGACAAGGTCGATGACGTCTTCGAGACCGCGCTCACGTCGCCACCGCGCGTGGCCTCCGATGATTCTCTCGAGCCTCTCGAAGACGATACGGAGCTCGAGCCCGACCTGCCGCCCGAGGACGAGGGGCCGGTTGCGGGCGAATCGATTGCGCATTAAGACATTAGGTGACCGGGGTCGGTCACTTCTGTAACAACCTTCTGGGGTTCTCATTCATCCATGAACGAGACGGTAATGCATCATGAAGAAGACGCTCTCCGTCGAATTCGTCACCAGCGCGGCGCAACCGAGCGATTTCCCGAAACGAGATCTTCCCGAGGTCGCCGTGGTGGGCCGCTCCAACGTAGGCAAGTCCAGCCTTTTGAACCGGCTGACGGGCGCGAAGCGTATGGCGTTCGTCTCGAAAACTCCCGGTCGGACGCAGCTCGTCAACTTTTTTCGGCTTGGCGGCGAGATGATGCTCGTCGACCTCCCTGGCTACGGCTTCGCAAAAGTACCGGCGTCCGTGCGCCAGAACTGGGAGAAGCTGGTGACGGCCTACCTCTTCGAGCGGGAGGCGGCGCTTCGTTTGGCTCTGCTTCTGGTGGACGTGCGCCGCGAGCCGATGCACATCGATATTCAGGTCCGCGACCTGCTCGTTCAGGGCGAGGTGGCGCATGCCGTCGTCGCCACCAAGGCGGACAAACTTTCAAAGAGCCGCGTCCGGCAACAACGGGCGAAGCTCGAACGCATTTATGGGGCCGAGGGGAAAGTACCCCTTATCACTTTTTCCGCGGTCACGAATGAAGGAAGGAACGAGTTATGGAAGGTGATCGAGAAACACATTCGACGAGCACCGAAGAAGTAGTCGAAGAAAAAGTCGACAAAATCGACAAGCCGGCTCGCAGCGAGAAACAGAAGTCTCTGAACATCGCCGAGCTCAAGGAGATGAACATCGCCGGCCTTGCGAAAGTCGCGAAGGATCTCGGAGTCGGCGGCGCGACGGGCATGCGCAAGCAGGAACTCATCTTCAAAATCCTTCAGGCGCAGACCGAAAAAAGAGGGCTCATATTTTCCGAAGGTGTTTTGGAGTGTTTGCCCGATGGTTTCGGGTTCTTGCGCGCGCCCGAGTACAACTACCTTCCCGGACCGGACGACATCTACGTTTCCCCTTCACAGATCCGGAAGTTCGACCTTCGCACCGGCGACACGATCTCGGGCCAGATCCGCCCACCCAAAGAAGGCGAGCGCTACTTCGCACTGATCAAGGTCGAAGCGGTCAACTTCGAGTCTCCCGAAGCCTCTCGCGAGCGGATCTTCTTCGACAACTTGACGCCGCTCTACCCTCAGGATCGCGTTGGCCTCGAGACCGACAAGGACAACCTCTCGGCGCGGGTGATGGACCTCATGACGCCCCTCGGTAAGGGTCAACGTGGTTTGATCGTTGCGGCGCCGCGAACCGGCAAAACCATGCTGCTCCAGAACCTCGCGAACAGCACTACCGCGAACCACCCGGAAATCGTGCTCATTGTGCTGCTCATCGACGAGCGTCCCGAGGAAGTCACCGACATGGAACGCTCGGTGCAAGGCGAGGTCATAAGCTCCACCTTCGACGAGGCCGCGCAGCGACACGTGCAGGTCGCGGAGATGGTCATCGAGAAAGCAAAACGCCTCGTCGAGCACAAGCGCGACGTCGTCATACTTCTCGACTCCATCACCCGGCTCGCGCGCGCGTACAACACCGTGGTTCCGCCTTCGGGGAAAGTCCTCTCCGGCGGCGTCGACTCCAACGCGCTCCAGAGGCCGAAGAGGTTTTTCGGTGCCGCTCGCAACATCGAGGAAGGCGGCTCGCTCACCATCATGGCCACCGCGCTCATCGAGACCGGTAGCCGCATGGACGATGTCATCTTCGAAGAGTTCAAGGGCACCGGCAACATGGAGATCCACCTCGACCGCAAGCTCGTCGACAAGCGGGTCTTCCCTTCGATCGACATCAACAAGAGCGGCACCCGGAAAGAAGAGCTCCTGCTCTCCCAGGACGAGCTCAGCCGGGTCTGGATCCTCCGCAAAGTACTCGCCCCGCTGTCCCCGGTGGAAGCCATGGAGCTCCTGCTGGACCGCATGGGCAAGACGAAGAGCAACGCGGAATTTCTCAACTCCATGTCGGGGCAGGGCTAGTTCAGCATTCACCAAAATGCCTAGGCAAATGCGCTACAATGGAGGATCGCATTTGCCCTAGGAGCAGCTATGAAACCCGATATTCACCCTAAATACGAGGACGTCAACGTTCGCTGCGCGTGCGGGGAGACGTACACCACGCGCTCCACGAAGGGGAGCGAGATCCGCCTGGAAATTTGCTCGAAGTGCCATCCGTTCTTCACCGGCAAACAGAAGCTCATCGACTCGGCAGGCCGGGTCGAGCGCTTCAAGCAGAAATACGGCGACATCACGCGTAAGAAGAAGAAGGCGGCCGCGACCACCTAAGGCCCCAGTTAAGAGAAGCCCGATGTCGAACCTGGAGCAAAAGCTCGAGGCCGTCGAAAAGCGATTCGACGAGATCACCGCCGAGCTAGGCAAGCCCGAGGTCGTTTCCGACCCCGCGCGCATCCGTAGCCTGGCGAAAGTGCGCTCGGAGCTCGAGCCGGTGGTTGAACAGTACCGCCAGTTGAAGACCACCAAGAGCCAGCTCGAGGAGACTCGCGACATGCTGGCGGAAGCGGATGAGGAAGAGCTCAAAGCCCTCGCCCAAGAAGAGCTCGCACGGCTGGAAAAAGAGCTCGAGCGCCTCACCCAAGAAATCCGACTTCACTTGTTGCCCAAGGATCCGAACGACGAGCGCAACGTACTACTCGAGATCCGCGCCGGTACCGGAGGCGACGAAGCGGCACTGTTCGCCCAAGAGATCTTCCGCATGTACACGCAATACGCGGAGCAGCAAGGGTGGAAAGTCCAAGTCATGAACGTCAACGACACCGGTATCGGCGGTATCAAAGAAGTCGTGGCGTTGATCGAGGGCAAAGGCGCGTACAGCCGGCTCAAGTACGAAAGCGGCGTGCACCGCGTACAGAGGGTTCCGGCGACAGAAGCGTCCGGCCGCATCCACACGTCAGCGGTCACCGTTGCCGTGCTTCCCGAAGCAGACGACGTCGAAATCGCAATCGATCCGAAAGAGCTTCGCATCGATACCTATTGCTCGTCGGGCCCGGGCGGTCAGAGCGTGAACACGACGTACTCCGCGGTGCGGATCACGCATGAGCCCACCGGACTCGTCGTCACCTGCCAGGACGAGAAGTCGCAGATCAAGAACAAAGCGAAAGCGATGCGGGTGCTGCGCTCCCGGCTCTACGACCTGGCGCGCAAGAAGCAACAAGACCAAATCGCGAGCGAGCGCAAGGGCCAGATCGGCTCGGGAGATCGCAGCGAGAAGATCCGCACCTACAACTTTCGCGAAGGCCGCGTGACCGACCATCGCATCCACTTGACGCTACACCAGCTCAGTACCATCCTCGACGGCAACTTGGACAGAGTCATCGACTCTCTCGTCACTCACTACCAGACGGAAAAACTCAAAGAGGCCGAGGCCACCGTCTCGTCGTGACCTCCGGCGGAAACCGCCTCATGAGCGCAGGGCGGCTTCTGCAACGAGGCGTCTCTGAGCTCGAACGTGCCGGTGTCGCCGACTCACGAATCCAAGCAGAGCTTTTGCTGCGGCATGCGCTCGGCTGCTCGCGTGAGTCGCTTTTGGCGCGGCTTCACGAGCCCGTTCCCGCCGAAGCATCGGGCCACTTCTTCCAGCTTGTCGAGCGAAGACGCGGCCGAGTTCCGGTTCAATACGTCGTCGGGGCCCAAGAGTTCTTCGGCCTGAGCTTTCGAGTTACCCCCGCGGTCCTCATCCCCCGTCCCGAGTCCGAAGGTCTCGTCGAAGAAGCCGTGCGCGAGCTCGGCGATGCCCACGAGCCGCGCATCGTCGACGTCGGTTGCGGTAGCGGCTGCGTCACCGTCGCCATCGCTCACACATTGGCCGAAGCCGAGCTCGTCGCCATCGACCAGTCGCCGGCGGCGCTCGCGATCGCGCGGGAAAACGCGCTACGCAATGGCGTGGCAAGCCGTATCGAGTTTCTCGAGGGCGATCTTCTCATCCCTCTCCAAACCGGAGACGTCGACGCTATCGTCTCCAATCCGCCGTACGTCCCCGACGACGAGCTCGAAACCCTCGAGCCCGAAGTTTCCGAGCACGAGCCTCGGCAAGCGTTGTCAGGCGGTAAGGACGGACTGTCGGTGATCGAACGCCTCTTGCCGGCAGCTGACAAAGCCCTCCGGCCCGGCGGGTTTTTCTTCATGGAGATCGGCCACGATCAGGACGAACGCGTGAAAGAGCTCGTCACAAAAGCAGGTCTCGAGCATCTTCGCACGGTCCCCGACCTCGCGGGCATTCCCAGAATCGTCGTCGCCAAGAAACCCTGAATGGACAAGCTCCGGATCGTCGGCGGCCGGCGACTCGCCGGGAAGCTCCATGTCGGCGGAGCCAAGAACGCGTCTCTTCCCGCGATGGCGGCTTCGCTCCTGACCGATGCGCCGGTTCATCTCGCGAACCTGCCAGACGTGTGGGACGTCGGGACGATGAGACGGCTCCTGTTGCGACTCGGGACGAGCGTGACGCAGCCTTCTCTCCACGAGGCAAGCCTCACCACCGACTCGCTGACCTCGCACGAGGCGTCGTACGAGCTGGTCAAGACCATGAGAGCTTCGGTGCTCGTATTGGGTCCGCTTCTGGCACGGCATGGTCGGGCGCACGTCTCGCTCCCGGGAGGATGCGCCATCGGCGCTCGCCCCATCGACCAACACATCGCCGGACTGGAGAAACTCGGGGCCCACATCAACCTCGACCACGGTTTCATCGATGCCGAGACCGACGGGCTCGTCGGCGCGACGATCCACTTCGACAACGTGACCGTCGGCGGGACCGAGAACCTGATGATGGCCGCATGCCTCGCGCGCGGGGAAACCATTCTCGAGAATTGCGCTCGGGAGCCCGAGATCGTGGACCTTGCCGAGCTCCTCACGGGCATGGGCGCGACCATCGAAGGTGCGGGTACGGCGCGTATCCGTATCGAAGGCGTCGCGCGTCTCGGTGGTACCACCCATTCGATCCAACCCGATCGTATCGAGGCCGCAACCTACCTCATCGCGGGCGCGCTCACCGGAGATGACGTCGAGCTTCGGGAATGTCGGCCCGAGCATCTCGGCGCGCTCTGTCAAGCGATTCGCGACATCGGTGTCCCGGTCGAGATTGGCGACGGCTCGATTCGCGTCCAGGGAGCCGATTGTGATCTCCGCGCGCTCGACATCGAGACCGCTCCGTATCCCGGCTTCGCGACAGACATGCAGGCACAACTGATGGTGCTCCTCACCCAAGCGAGCGGCGAAAGCCGTATCGTCGAGACCATCTTCGAGAATCGCTTCATGCACGTCGCCGAGCTGAGCCGGATGGGCGCACGTATCGATCTCCACGGAAATCACGCGACCGTGGCAGGACCCACACCGCTTTATGCAGCCAACGTCATGGCGACGGACCTGCGGGCAAGCGCATGCCTGGTGCTCGCTGGACTCGTGGCCGAAGGTGAAACCATCATCGATCGCGTCTACCACCTCGATCGAGGCTACGAGCACATCGAGGAGAAGCTTCACGGGCTTGGCGCCGAAGTCGAGCGCGTCGTTTGACCTGCTGCAAGAATGTGGCAGTCGGTATACGGCCGCTGTTCACTTCCCGACTGTGACCAGCACCGTCGACGAGCTCACCGCCTTGTAGAACAGACCGTTCGTTTGCATCAAGATATCGAGGACCTCGCGGTAAGAAACCCCCTCGAGATCGACGGCGACGCGCTTGTCCCGAAACGACTCGTCGAAGAGGATGTTGACGCCCGCGAGCTCGGCGAGCGTTTCCAACACGGTGCGGAGGCTCGAGCCCTCGGGAAACTTCACGTGGATCGGCTCCGGCGAGCTCGGGTCGAGGATGGGCTCGTCTTGCCGGAACGGCGAGAACGGCGAGATGCGTGCCGTCGGTTTTCGTGGAGCAGGTCGTTCGTGGCGACCGCGGCGCTCGCGTAGCTCCTCGAGCTCGTCGCGCGCGTAGCGATTCGTCGGATCGTAATCGAGAGCGATCTCGAACCCTTCGATGGCCGCATCGATGTCGGCGGCGGCGGCGTAGGTGCGCGCGTCCTCCAAGTGGACGCGCGAAGCTTCGAGAAGGGCTCGCTCGAAGGCGATCCGGTACTCGACGTTGTCGGGTTCCTCGGCGAGCGCTCTTTCGTAGTATCGAACCGCGGCATCCCACTCGCCGGTTCGAGCCGCGTCGTGACCGCGCTCGAACGCGCCCGACGACGACGATTGGCAGGCTGTAACCGCGAGAATGGCAACCGCGGCAATCCGGGCAAGCTCCATGCTCTATTCTACAGGGGCTCTTACAAATACACGTATCCGCAGGCTGGACCCTCTCCTGAGCTCTCCTGGCAAGCCTGGGACCGGCGAGCCGGGCGAGCCGAGTCGACCCCATGCAGACGCTACGTTATGAGTGAGCCCGCCTCGCTTTTTCTATAGAAAACTGGCAAACTAACTGTATCCACAACAACTGAAGAATGGGGAGGGCGCACTTCGGTGCGGTCGCCTTCGGCGAGTCTCGCCGTAGCCCGGAGGGCGAAGGCGGAAATGGGGGTCCTATGATCATCTTCGGAACGCGCGGCATCACGTCGACGAAGGAAACCGGTCCGTTCAACTGCCCGTCTTGCGGAGACCAGCGAGCCTACAGTCGGCGGAGCGTCAGGCGCTTTTTCACGCTGTACTTCATCCCGATTATCCCGCTCGACGAGGTGGGTGAGTACCTCGAGTGCCTCACGTGCAAGCAACAGTTCAGCGAGGAAGTGCTTGCCTACGATCCGATCGCCGAAGCCCAGCATCTCCAGGCCGACGTCGGCGCGTCGCTGAAACGAATCCTCGCCATCATCATGATGGCCGACGGCAAGGTCGACGACGCGCAGATCGCCGCGGCGTGCCGGGGTTACGAGCAGGTTCTCGGCATCGCCGTCGACGAGCACGAGATCCGAAGCGAGATGGCGTCCGTTCAAAACGGCGAGTCCGAGCTCATCGCGGAAGCGAACCGCTTGCGCGAACAGCTCAACGAGACCAGCAAGCAAGGCGTCATCCAAGCGGCCATCGCGGTCGCACTCGCCGACGGTCCCGTCGAAGGCGCGGAGCGAACGTTCCTCGGAAATCTAGCAAGAGAGCTCAAGGTTCCGCTGAACGAAGTCCAGACGCTGCTGCGATCCGCGACGGTCGCGTGATCTTCGCAGGCGGGATCCTCCACCTGCTGGTGGTGGCGCTTCCGCTTCTTTGCCTCGGGCTCCTCGGCGCCAGCCTGCGGGATCCGGCAACGCTCATCTTTCTTGTCGGTGCGTCCGCGCTCTACGCGGGCGACACCGTGACGATGCAGTGGAAGTCTTCGGAGTCACGCTCGGCGCTGAACTCGCGCGCGAAGCGTTGGGCTGCGGTGACCGGCTGTTTGTTGCTGTTGCTCTTCTGGGCGTGCTTACTCGAGCGTGCGGTCACAGCACCCGCGGGTTCGTGGCTTCAGGCCCTCGGCGGTGCAATCCTTCTTTCAGGTATTACTCTGCGCGCTCTGGCCGTCCGCACGTTGGGCCGCAACTTTCGCACCGAGATCGAAGGCGTCGACGACGCGCTCGTGCGAAGCGGCGTGTATCGCTTCTTGCGGCATCCCTCGGAGACGGGTTTGCTCGCTGCGTCGCTGGGAGCGGCGGTTCTTCTACAAAGCGTGCTTGGCCTCGTCGTCTGGTGCGGTGCACTCCTCCCGGTGACGCTCGCCCGTTTGGCACTGGAAGATCGCGCCCTCGAGCTACGTTTCGGAACACTCTACGAACGATACGCCGAGGAAGTCGGCGGACTGGTCCCGCTGTCTCGCGGACGCTAGTCCGGTCGGGTGGACTCACCGACGAAGATTACAATCGTGGATGACGTCGTGACAAAACGGGCCACGCTTCTCGCGGCTGCCTCGCTTCTCGCCGCGAGGGTTCCGTCCGCAGATATTCGGGCCTTCGCGCTCTTGAGGACTATGGGGTTCCTGCCTGAGGTTCAGCGCATCGTGGACCCCGTGGTTGGGCAGATCTCGCTGAACCGCTAGGGAGGAGTGGACCGCGACCCATAAGCGGTTTCTCCCGAATTGCGTCCCGTCCTCGCGGTACCACCCGAAAGAAACGACCTTCAGTTCGACAACGAGCTCAACGCAACCCAGGGTAGAACTTTCGCCGACGATGGGCGCGTGATCCGCCGTGTGTTCAAAACCGACCCGTTGATTTGCAAAAACTGCGTCGGCAAGGTGCGCGTCGTTTCTTTCATTCACCGAGCCAGCTCATCCGCCAGATCTTGGACCATCTCCAAAACCGCATTAGTCGGGACCCTCCTCTTCCGCCTGACCCGTTTTCCAAAATCACCAATCTCTCACTCTGTCCTAGGCTCACTGCCCCAGCGGCTGTTTCGTCCGCGCAGCAACCTGGATCTAAGTCTTAGCCCGCGTCATCCCCATGTAGCAAGCCTCCGTTCTTCCTGCAGGATACGCGCGTGGGCCGTTGTGCAATGAAACCGATAGCCGCTCCGTTTGCACAACCGTAGAACCCAACCTGCGCCGCTTCCTCTGCGGGTCGGTGGCGAGTTTCATGACCAACCACGTGGTCCATTCAAAGGCCTTCCACGACCGCAAGACCTTGGAGCGGTGCCTCGGCCCGCTCACGCCGAGGGAGACATCATCAACCGAAACCGGAGAGGGGAGGGGAGATGCCCCTGAGATAGTTGAAGGTTAGGAGTGGCGGCTCCTAAGGCCGGGTTCGATAGAATCCGGCTGTGAAGGAAAAAGAAAGGAGCCACCACGATGGTCAAATTACCAAATCATCGATGCGAAGAACAGGAAGAAGCTTCGAGAGATACTGAGCTCGAAGGGGCAAGCTCTGTTGCCGTTCTTGGATGCGATTGAGCGAACCGAGATAGCGATCGACGAAGTGATCGACGTTGCTGGCCGAGCGACGATCGAAGCGGTCTTGGATCTGTCAGCCCAAAGTGTGGCTGGGGAGAAACACCCGGGGAAGAAGGGTAGCGATGTTCGCTGGCACGGCCGGCAGGGTGGCGTAGTAAGCCTTGCGGAGCGGAAGTTGAGAGTGAGCCGGCCACGTCTGCGGCGTAAGGGAAAGGCAGAGGGAGGGGAGGTTGCGATTCCTGCCTACGAAGCGGTGAACAACTCGTCTCGGCTGAGCCAACGCATCTGGGAAATCCTGATGCTGGGTGTGTCGACGCGCAAGTACGCGTCGGTTCTTCCCGAGATGGCGGAGACGGTAGGGGTTAGCAAGAGCGAGGTGAGCCGTGAGTTCGTGGAAGCAAGCGCGGAGCAGTTGCAGGGGCTGATGGAGCATCCGCTGGACGAGCTGGAGATCGCGGTCGTGTACCTGGACGGGATTCGCTTCGGCGAGCACCACGCGCTGGCGGCAATCGGCGTAGATACAGAGGGATACAAACATGTTCTGGGGCTTCGGGATGGAGCATCGGAGAACCAGATAGTGTGCAAGGCGCTGCTGGAGGACCTGGTCGAACGAGGCCTGAGCCCAGAGCGGTGTCGGCTGTTCGTGATCGATGGCTCCAAGGCGCTACGGGTCGCCGTCGACGCTGTGTTCGGTACCCACAACAAGGTCCAGCGTTGCAGGAAGCACAAGGAGCGCAATGTGCTCGGTTATCTGCCGCAGGAGCTGAAGCCGCAAGTGCAAGCGAGCCTGCGTTCGGCCTGGCAGCTCCCAGCAAAGAAGGGCAAAGCGCGGTTGGAGCAACAGGCGAAGTGGCTCGAGGACGACTACCCCTCGGCGGCGGAGAGCATCCGGGAGGGGCTCGACGAGATGTTCACCATCAACGAGCTCGACCTCCCCGCATCTCTGAAACGCTGCCTTGGATCGACGAACATCATCGAGTCGTGCTTCAGCGGTGCGCGAGGTCGTACCCGTCGCGTCACCCGCTGGCGCAATGGCAAGATGGTTCTGAGATGGGCCGCTTCGGCTCTGCTCGCCACGGAGAAAAATTTCCGTCGTATCATTGGATACCAATCGCTACCGATCCTCGAAGCGAAGTTAGCGGAGGTCACTGAGAATCAAGCGCTCGACAAGCACGCCAAAGTCGGGTAAACCATGTGTCAGGAGCCGCCACCACCTCGAACCTTCAACTATGGTGGGGGCACCTCCGAGGGGAGGGGCGATTGCCGGCAGTAGGATCCAGCAGTACTACGGCCACGCCTTGGAGCGTCTCTGCGAGGACGGAATGGACGCTATCCTCGAGCGTCTGGACATTGCCTTGGCCGATATCGTCGAGATGGGGCCCTTCTTCCAGCAGTCGCGCGGCCAGCAGGAGGGACTGCAGATCGACTGGATGATCCTACGCCGGGACCGTCTGGACGGAGCTCTTGCGAGGGCGGTTGTGGGGCGGGCTTCGCTTGCCGTGCCGGCAGCTTGCGGATCACGGTCGGGGCATCCGGCTTCGGCGCAATCTCGACCACCAGTTCTTTGATCGCAGCCTTCGTCTTGTGGGTCGCTCGCGCTAGGAGCTCATCGCGATTCTCGTCCGTTAGATGCGATGCGATCTCGACGATACCGCTCAAGTGCAAGCGTCCGTCCGCAAGCATTGTCAGCAGCATCGGATGTCTCCGCGACGCACGAGCGACGCCTATCCGCAGATAGGCCTCTGCCTTCGACAAGTGCAACACATCGATGCAGTACTGAAACATCGAAGGCGACGCTTCGCGCGCGAACAGTCGCCGCGCGTCGACTTCGAGTCGGCAGCCCTTTGTCCATCAACGCGCTTCGCGAAGATCTCGACGTGAGCCACAAGACCGTCAGCAAATGGCTGGACATCTTCGAACGCCTCTACGCGATCTTCCGGCTCTCGCCTTTCGGCGCACCCAAGCTATGGGCCGTCAAAAAAGAACGGAAGCACTATCACGCAGATTGGACTGTCGTACCCGACGAGTCGATACGGTTCGAGAATCTCGTCGCCGTTCATCTTCTGAAATGGGTGCATTTCCAACAGGACGCCAAGGGTCGCGAGCTGGAGCTTCAATACTTTCGCGACGTAGATGGACGCGAAGTCGATTTCGTCGTCGCCGAACGGCGAAGGCCCATTCTCTTCCTCGCGTGCAAGTGGAAAGACGCGAACGTGACCAAGGGTCTGAACTATCTCAAAACCCGGTTCCCCGATTGCGAAGCGCTCCAGATTCACGCTATGGGGAAGAAAGACTACGAGACGTCACGCGGCGTGAGAGTGGCCCCAGCCGTCGACTTCCTGTCGACGCTCGTGTGAGACACGATCGGGCAGGTCGCCGCCGAACGACTCCTGCCTGGTCAAGATGCCTCCGACAGCTGGCGGAGCATCTCCCTGGCTTTCTTGGCAAGACCCCGCTGGCGGCGCTTCATGTACTTCGGGGCATACTCGAACTCCTGGAGCGCGGTGGCGAGCTGGGCCTGCGCTTCATCGCGATTTTCGGCGAGGCCGAGATAGTAGGCGTAGGCGATCCGGTGTTGCAGGCGGGGGCTCGTCTTGACGAGCCGAGACAAGACGTCGATGGTCTCGGGCCGACGTTCCAGTTTCCACAGCGCGTGTGCCAGCTTGGCCCAGCCGTCGTAGTCGTGGTGCCGAGGATCGATATCGACCAGCCGGCGCAGGTGTTCGACCGCCCCCTTCTCGTCGCCGAGGCCGATCCTGGAAACCCCCAGTCCGTAGAGGGCGTCGCACGAATTGGAATCCATCTCGAGCGCTCGTTCGAAGAGCTTGGACGCCTCCTCATATTCGTCCGCGTCGTGGAGGGCCTGAGCCAAGCTCACCTGGTTGGCCAAGCTGGGTGTCTGCTCTGCATTGTGCCGGAGCTCTTGGATGGACGCGGGCCTATCGAGGAGGGAGCCGAACGGAGCTTTCAGCCATGCAAAATCGGGGTCGTGGATCTTGTACTTGAAAAAGTAGAACCATTCCCCGAAGGGCATGAGGATGACCCAATACCAGTAGCGAGGGATGCCGGGCCGGCCGATGGCATCCACGAGCATCCAAACGCTGAACGCAGATTGGAGCAACACCAGTAGCCGGGGCATGTACAGAAATTTCCTTCAGGTTGCGGGAAGCAGAGTCGCGTCATTTAATGGTAGGGACCTGGCCCGAGGCCGTCAAGCGCTACCTACGGGCGCTATACGTGGGCTTTGAGCGTTCCGACCGTGTCCTGAATCGCACACACGACCGCGGGAATCCCCGCGCAGAACGCGACCTCGCCGATGTCCTGGCACCCACCGGTTTCGCGTGGTAGAGCTTCTGCGTGAACGGGATACCCCACTTCGGGTCGTACACCAACGCATCCACGACCATCTCGCCGGCACCAAGGTCGTCGAGGCTTAGCGGGCATCCATGAGACAATAGCCTCAGGTGCAGACCGCCCAACCACTGAGCAACCGCACGTATTTGGAAACCCCGGAAAACGTGCGGCTCGCGTTTCGCCTTGCCGGCCCGGGCACGCGCTTGGGCGCCTACGGGATCGATCTGGTGATCCGCATCGCCATTTTCTACGGGATCGCCTACGTTCTGACCCTACTCCAACCTTTCACGGGAGCGGATCTGACAACGGGCGTGTTCTTCGTCCTGGCGTTTGTTCTCGAGTGGGGCTACGGCGCGTTTTTCGAAACCTGGTGGAACGGCCAGACGCCGGGAAAGCGGACCCTCGGTCTGAGAGTGATCAAGACCGAAGGCTACGCCATCGGCTTCTACGAAGCGATGCTGCGCAATCTTCTGCGAGCCGCCGACTTCGTACCTCTGTTCTACGCAGCCGGGTTTATCGCCGCGATCTCGACCTCTCGCATGCAGCGTATCGGAGACATCGTCGCCGGAACGATGGTCATTCTAGAAAAACGCCCCGAGCTGAAAGGCGACCTCGCAGGGTTGACAGACTACGACGCGTTCCCGCTGACGGAGTTCGAGCATCGCTTCCGCCCGTCGGAGAAAACGCTCGAAGCCATCGAGGCACTGTTTCGCCGGCGTCTCGAGCTCGCTCCCGCCCGGGTCGACGAGATCGCCTCGGTGCTCGCGGAGCCTATCGGAAAGCGTCTCCTTACCTCCGGGCAGCGGCGCTACGCTCACGAGAAGCCGAGCGTTTTTTGTTTCGCGTTCTCAGGAGCGCGCGCGGCACCTCATCCGAGGCGCAGGCCGCATGAACAAGCAAACGTTTCTCCGCGAGCGAGAACCGGTTTGGGCACGTTTCGAGTCTCTTCTCGACCGTGCGGGATCGCCAGCACAGACGAAGCTGTCTTCTGCTGAAGTCAGTGAGCTCTCCGAGCTCTTCCGCGCCCTCTGCTATGATCTCGCCCAAGTCCGCTCGCGCGATTGGGGCTCGTCCATCGAGAGATACTTGAACGACCTCGTGGTGCGCGGTCACAGCGCGTTCTACGGCGCGAAGCCCTTGAAACGCGGTCGCGTTCTCAGCTTTTTCGCTCGCGGCTTCCCGCAGCTGTTACGACAAAACCATAGATTTTTCTGGGCCGCGTGCGCGCTGTTCGCGATCCCATGGCCGTTAGCTGGACCGTGGTCGCCTCCGATCCGAGCCTCGCCCACCGAGTCCTGCCCGGCTCGATCCTCTACACGATGGAAGAGATGTACGCGCAGGACTTCGACGATCTCGACAAGGAAGGTCTCGGGCAAGAACGACAAGATCGGCAAGACGCGGCGATGGCGGGATTCTACGTGCGCCACAACACGTCGATTGCGTTCCAGTGCTTCGCACTTGGATTTTTTCTCGGGCTCGGCACCATCTACGTGCTACTGTCGAACGGCATCCAGCTCGGAACGGTTGCAGGCTACGTCCTAGTCCCCTGGATCTTTGATTACTATACAAAGTTAGGCTTTTCGCCAGCCCATAATATTCATAAGATTCATGCACTTAGAAGGGTTTCGGCAAGCTCTGCTTTATCTAGTTTGTTCTGATACAGGGGACTAGCCCAAGGGCACGGAGAACGATTCCTCGGTTTCGTCGCCTCGCATAGCTCGTTCGAGCTCACCGCGATCGTCGTCTCCGGCACCGCCGGTCTCGTGCTCGGCCATGCGATCGTCGCACCGGGCAATCGATCGCGTGTCGACGCGCTGCGCGTGCGCGGTCTCGTCGCCGTGCAGCTCGCGCTCGGCGCAGCCGGAATGCTCTTCGTGGCCGCGACGGTCGAGGGTTTCTGGTCGGCGCAGCCGCTGCCTCCGATGGTGAAGTACTCGGCGGCCGCGGTTCTCTGGATCGCCGTGATCGGATATCTCGGCTTTGCCGGTAGAGGGCGTCACGCATGAGATTGGAAGGCGCGACCCTCGCGCTCGAGCCGCGTTCGGTGGGCGAGTGCATCGATCTCGCCGTCCTCTTTTATCGCCGACATGCGACCAAGCTCCTGTCGCTCTCGCTTCTCTTCGGAGCGATTCCCGTAGCGGCCGGCGGCGGCGGCTCCTCGAGCGGGACGGGATGGCTGTGGTCGGGATTGGCGTTCGTCTTCGTGTCGCCGTTTCTAGGCGCCGCTGTGGTTGCGGGCGCGGGGCACCACGTGTTCGGCGAGGACTTCACCATGAAAAACGCGCTTCGCCACGTGCGTACCCGCCTCGGCACGCTTGTGCTGTTGCTCCCGGCGGCCCGCCTCGCCTATGGCGCCGTGAGCACTATGAGTTGGGGGCTCCTGACGGTCCCGGTGGCGACACGCTACGGCTTTTTGTCCGAAGTCGTCATCCTGGAACAGCAGCAGGGATATCGGATCGCGAAACGCTGCGAAGAGATTCTGCGCGACATCTACTTGGAAGCGTGCGGTCGCTACACCGCGATTGCGGCCTTCGCTTTCGGCTCGAGCTTGACTTTGTTCATCCTGATGGATCTCGGCTCCCAAGTCCTCTTCGGAATCCCGGTTTTCGCCGCCAAGGTCTCGTGGGCGGTGGCGGCCAACGATATTCCGAACTTGCTGGCGTACGATCCGCTGCTCGTCGGGACTCTTTCGGCCACGTGGTGGCTCGTCTATCCTCTTGCGCGCCTCGCCTGGTTTTTTTGTTATTTGGACGCGCGGGTTCGCAAAGAGGGTTGGGATGTGGAGATCGCGCTTCGGGTCGAAGCGCGGAGGCTTTCGCATGCGTACTAGCTTCTTCCTGTGCGCCATCGCCCTAACCGCCGCGGTCGAGCTATCGGCGCAAGACGGGGGCTACGAGTACCAGGACAAAGGCTTCGTTCAACAGACGGTCGAAGACGTCATGGCGCGGCCGGAGTTCGAGCGGCTCCGGGATGCCGAGGATGAGGAAAGCAAAAACCCCGCCTGGCTCGAGCGCATCCTCGACTGGATCGAGCAGTGGCTCGCGGGCGGAAACGTCCAGCAAGAGCGTGATATGGGTTCAGGCGTCGCCTATCTCGTGTACGCAGTTGCTTTTCTCATCGTCTCTGCCGCTTTGGCTTTCATCCTCAAGTCGGTTCTCGAATCAGCGAAAGAGCGCGAGCTCGCAAGCGAGCAAGAGCGAGCTCGCCTGGTGCGAGCCGGCGCCGCTCCGGGGGAGACTCCACCCGAGGGTTTTTGGGCGCGCGCTCAGGAGCTCGCCGCCCGTGGCAACGAGAAGCTCGCGATTCGAGAGCTCCTGTTCGGAGCGATGTCGAGCCTCGAGAGGCGGGGACTCATTCGCCATCGACGTGGTTTGACCAACCGCGACTACCTTGGGGCAACGTCGGGCGGCATGCGCGCATCTCTCCGGACGATTGTCACCGCGTTCGAGCGCGTCTATTTCGGGCGTCGCGCGGCGAGCTCGGAGGGTTTTCGCGAATGTTCCGATGCGTACCGCGAGGGTTTTGGCGTGTCCGATCCTCCGGAGCTAGGGGCCAAGCCCACATGAATTTGGTCGGCGGACGCAGCATGGTCGATGCACTCTGGGGCGCGGCATTGGTAGCGCTTCTTCTGTTCGGTTACGGGCTCATCCCTTCGCCCGATGTGCGCGCGCCGGTCGACTCCTTCAGCGAGGACGCGGCGGGTAAGAAGGCTTTCTTTCTCATCGCGGAGGAGCTCCTCACCGAAGTTGCGCGAAGCTCGGACTCGCTCATCCCCGACGACGAAAATGCCGACACCCTCGTCATGCTCGGACCGGCACGCTACGCAGCATGGTCGATGCACTCTGGGGCGCGGCATTGGTAGCGCTTCTTCTGTTCGGTTACGGGCTCATCCCTTCGCCCGATGTGCGCGCGCCGGTCGACTCCTTCAGCGAGGACGCGGCGGGTAAGAAGGCTTTCTTTCTCATCGCGGAGGAGCTCCTCACCGAAGTTGCGCGAAGCTCGGACTCGCTCATCCCCGACGACGAAAATGCCGACACCCTCGTCATGCTCGGACCGGCACGCTACCCGGACCGGGCGCAGTTGCAGACGCTCTACGACTGGGTCTCTCAGGGACGGGCGCTCGTGTTCGCGGCGCGCTGGCAAGACCCCGCGGTGGAGCTCGAGCCGTTCGGGATCGAGGTCGTGCCCAAGGCGACGACGCCCCCCGATAAGGATGCGAACGACGAAGCCGACGGCACTGACGACACCACGATCGAGACCGAGCTCGTCGATGTAGCATTCGAGTGGGGGAGCCAAGGCGAAGTCCGGACAACACCAACGGGGGCAACGGACGCAACCGTCGAGCTCAGCGACGGTGGGTCACCGCAAGTGGTGTGGCGTCCTATCGGCGACGGCGCCATCGTTGTCGTCGCGAGCGACTACATTTTCACGAACCGCTCTCTCACCGCGGACAACCACGGGCTTCTCGCATTTCGTATTCTCGAGACCGCGGCTCCCATCGGCCCTGTGTACTTCGACGAAGCCTTGAACGCCGCTGGTGCGCCTCGGGTCGTCGGTATCTTGCTCGAGGAGCCGTTTCGACTGATGACGATTCAGCTTCTGATCGTCACCTTTCTCTTCGGGTGGATGGCGAGCCGCCGGTTCGGACCTTTACGCACGAGCGAGGCCGGCGCGCGCCGAAGTCTCGTCGAGCACGCCGAAGCGCTCGGCAACTTGCATTTCAAAGTGGGCTCAGGTTCGAGCCTCGTCGCATCCTATCTCGAGTTTTTTCGGCGAGAGCTCGGGCTGCGGCACAACCGCGGAGGCGGCGGTGCCCTCGAGCGTGACCCCGCGGCGTCACGCAGCAACACGGAAAGGGCGGAAGAGGCGGAAGAGATGGATCAGACACTTCTGGAAGCGAGAAGCCCAAACCTTTCCCGCGACCGTGTTGGCGAAACCGTGACGTTCCTGGCACGATTGCGAGATGGTTCCGAGTCCCCTGGGAGTCCTAAATGCCGGGAAGTGAAATGAAAGCCACGACCACACCTGAACCGATCACGCTCGAGCGAGTCGCGAGTCTGTTCGAGGCGACGCAGGCGGAAGTGAGCAAGGTCATCGTAGGTCAGGAGCGGCTCATCGAAAGTGTGTTGGTCGCGCTCTTCGCCGAGGGCAGCGTGTTGCTCGAAGGTGTGCCCGGGCTCGGCAAGACGCTTCTCGTCAACGTGCTCTCACGAACCGTTTCCTGTGAGTTTCGACGGATCCAGTTCACCCCCGACCTCATGCCGTCGGATCTGACCGGGCACAGCGTCTTCGACATGAAGGAGCAGGAGTTCCACTTCAAGCCGGGACCGGTGTTCACGAATCTGCTGCTCACCGACGAGATCAACCGCTCACCTCCGAAGACGCAATCAGCGCTTCTCGAGGTCATGCAAGAGCACCAGGTCACCGCCGACGGTCGAACGTACCAGCTTCGCCGTCCGTTTCTGGTGCTAGCGACACAAAATCCGCTCGAGCACGAAGGAACCTATCCGCTTCCGGTCGCGCAAATCGATCGGTTCATGTTCAAACTTCTCGTGGAGTATCCGACCGCGGAGCAGGAGAACAGCATTCTCGCTCACTATGCCGCCGGACGCGATCCGCGTGATTTGACCGGCTTCGACCTCACGCCGGTGATGAACGCGGACGACGTGATCGCGGTCCAGCGAGCCACCACGGCGGTCATCGTCGAGCCGAAGGTCATTGCCTACATAACCGAGATCGTCGCCAAGACGCGGAGCTGGCACTCGGTCGCCGTCGGCGCGAGCCCGCGCGGAAGCGTCAACCTTCTCCTGTCCGCGCGCGTCCTCGCCGCCTGCCGCGGACGCGATTTCGTGACTCCGGACGACGTGAAGGAAGTCGCAACCTGGGTCCTGCGCCATCGCTTGATGTTGCGCTCGGAGGCCGAGATCGAGGGAGAGACGCCGGACGGCGTAGTCGCACAAATCTTGAGCTCCGTGGCTGCGCCGCAATCGTGACACCGTGATACCGTGATACCTTGACCCCGGTTGCTCGCGTGGTTCGCCGCCTCTGGAGTTTTTCTCGTCGCGGGCGTCTGGTTCCCGCCACTGAGCCTCGCCGGACTCCTCGCCAACGGCGTTTTGGCGCTCGTCGCCATCGCGGACCTCTACCGGATGGTACGGCCCGAACGCATCGAGATCCTCCGCGAGACGTCGGACGTCCTGAGCGTCGGCGCGGCGAACCCCGTCGTGCTCAGGGTCCTGAGTCGTGCCCCGAAACCGATTACGATCGAGATAACCGACGAGCCTCCGGTACCGAGCCGGAGCGAGGGTCTGCCGTTCGAAGCGACACTCGTGCCGCAACGAGAGCTCGAAGCGACGTACCATCTCTATCCTCAGAGACGAGGGGCGAACCAATTCCGAAACGTCTACTTCCGCTACCGCAGTCCTCTCGGACTGTGGTCGCGCAACGTCAAACGGCCGCTCGTCGACGACGTGCGGATCTACCCGGACATCAAGAATATCCGTCGCTTCGATCTTCTCGCGAAGCGTAACCGGTTGTCGGAGATGGGCCTCAAGCTCTGGCGGCTGCGCGGAAAAGAGGGTGAGTTCGAAAGGCTCCGCGAGTACCGTCGCGAAGACGAGATGCGCCACATCGATTGGAGCGCGACCGCGAAATACCAGAAGCTCATCAGCCGTGAGTACACCACCGAACGCAACCAGAACATCGTCATCCTGTTGGATTGCGGCCGATCGATGTTGAACGAGACCGATGGGATCTCCCATTTCGATCGCGGGCTCAACGCCGCCATCATCCTCAGCTACATCGCACTCGGGCAGGGAGACAACGTTTCGCTCGTCGCGTTCTCGAACCGCATCGAGCGCTACGTCGGACCGGTGCGCGGCAAAGCCGCCATCCAGTCGCTCATCCAAAAAACCTACGATTTGGAGCCACGGCACGAGGCGTCCGACTACGGTCTCGCATGCGAAGATTTGCTCCGCCGGCACAAAAAGCGCGCGCTGGTACTGCTGATCACCTATGCCCTCGACGATCAACACTTGGACGCGGTCGGCCGTTACCTGAGAACACTCATCTCATCGCATCTGTTTTTGTGCGTTCTCGTAAAAGACCTCCCGTTGGTCGGTCTCGCCGAGCGTGTCCCAGAAACAGATGTCGAAGCGTATCAGGTAGCCGCGGCAACCGAGATGCTCGGCGCCCAGGAGCGGAGGCTGTCCGCTCTGCGCGCCTCGGGTATCCACGCTACCGAAGTCGTCCCGAACGAGCTAGCCGCCGAAGTCATCAACCACTACCTGGACGTCAAAGCGCGCCACCTGTTATAGATAATCTTCGAATCGCTAAGCCTTAAGGAGGACTTCATGTCATCGTTTCATCGTCGTGGTTTCTTGGGAGGAGCACTCGCTTTCATTCTCGGACGCGGTCGCCTGTCGGCGAGCCAGTCGGTTAAAACCGCGGAGGACCGGTTGGCCGAGCTCGGCCTCGAGCTTCCCCCGGCGCCAACGCCGGGCGCCACCTACGTTCCCTCGGTTCGCTCGGGCTCGATGCTCTATGTGTCCGGTTCCGGTCCCGGTGCCGGCCCCGACGGGGAGCCGGTGCGCGGCAAACTCGGGCGCGACTTGACGCTCGAACAGGGCAACGCGGCCGCGCGGCTCGCCGGGCTGCGCATTCTCGCCAACGTGCGCCACTCGCTCGGCAGCCTGAACAAAGTCGAGAGGGTCGTGAAAGTGCTCGGGATGGTGAACGCAACGCCGGACTTCGGCCAGCAACCTCAAGTGATCAACGGCTTCAGCGACCTCATGGTCGAGATCTTCGGCGAAGCGCGCGGCAAAGGCGCCCGAAGCGCCGTCGGGATGGGCTCGCTATCGCGCGGCATGCCGGTAGAGGTGGAGGCGATCTTCGAAGTCAGCGACTAGGCAGGCTGCGAAACAGCAACAAAAGATCGCCGGTAGAAGACAACGCAAAGGCGCGTTGTTTTTCTGGTTCTCCTGTCGTTTCGGGGGATCTGATTTGTGTTGGAGGGCATGGCCTATGGACGCTGCCGCGATTGTGGAAAACGCCGGAAACTCCGGGCGAGAGAGGCGTTTAGGGAAAGGTTGTGAGCACGTACAAACGTGGAGCGGCGTTTTCCACAATCGCTTGGAAAACGCTTCGCGTTTCCCACGAGCGCCCACAGGCCCCTCCTGATATATATACAAGAAAGATTAATTCATATGGAATAAGGAAGGGGGGGCTCGATTAGTGGAGGCTATAGAAAACGCCCTTCCAGGCTTCGAAGAGAACTCAGTCGTGAGCAAGGTCTGAACGACCAGAACCGTGGGGGCGTTTCCCACAGCCTCGTCTCCCGCTGAGGGGCAGTGGCATTTGGTGAGGCCCGTGGGTTGAGAGGGTAAGCCATGTGTAGATGCGCATCGGCGAGAACGCTAGAATCTTTTTTTCCGAAAGAGAAAAGAGCGTTCCCGCGATGCGCGTTACTACGTTAGTCAACAAGCTCATCGGATTGCAAGGCCTGTGGGTCCGAGGTTTCCACTTCCAGGCGGACAAAGCCAGAGTGGTGGTGGATGTAGTACCACGGAGGAGGAAGCCTCTGTGCGGGATTTGCGGACGAAAGGTCCGCAAGAACAAAGATCGCTACAATCGCTACTGGCGGCACTTGGACCTGTTCGGAGTCCGGACCTATCTTCGCTACTCGATCCGACGAGTGGTATGTCGGCGGTGTGGAGTGGTCAGAGAAAAGGTGCCTTGGGCAGACAAGGGAAGCCGCTTTACCAAAAGCTTCGAACAAGAGGTAGCGTGGCTGGCACAGAGGACGGACGTCAGCGCCGTAGCGAACTATTTCCGAGTGACGTGGCGTTCGGTGCGACGGATCATCCAGCGAGTGGTTGCCGAGCAGCGGGATGAGCGGCGCGAGCTCGATGGATTGCGGGTGATTGGGATGGACGAGATCAGCTACCGCAAACGCCACAAGTACTTAACAGTGGTAATAGACCATCTCAGCGGCCGGGTCGTCTGGGCGGGAAAGGAGCGCAAGGCCAAGACGCTGCTGCTGTTTTTCCGCAAGCTCGGACCACAAAGAGCCGCGGAGCTCGAAGCGGTCAGCATGGACATGTGGGAGCCGTACATAACTGTCGTCGGCAAAAAGGCTCCTCAGGCACGGGTGATCTTTGACCGCTTCCACATCGTCAAGCATCTGAACGAGGCCGTGGATAAGACCCGGCGCGAGCTGGTGCGCGAGCTCAAAGGGACTGCCCGGCGCAACCTCAAGAACACCAAGTTTCCCCTTCTCAAGGCCAAACACAACCGCAGCGCGAAAGACAAACGGGTGCTCCGCGAGCAGGTGCGAGCTAATCGTCGCCTCTACCGCGCCATGCTTCTGCGCGACGACTTCATGGACCTCTACACCTACAAAACCGAGACATGGGCCAAGAAGTTTCTCCGAGGATGGCTGCGGCGCGCTATGAGCTCGAGGATAGAGCCCGTCAAACGCGCGGCGAAGATGATCCGCAGCCACTTCGATGGCGTCATCGCGTGGGTCACGTGGAGACTCAGCAACGGCCGACTCGAAGGAATGAACAACAAAATCCGGCTGCTGAGCCACCGCAGCTTTGGACTCCACTCTGCCGAAGCTCTCATCAGTCTCGTCTACCTAAACTGTGGCGGTCTCACCCTCGAGAGGATCCACTGAAATGGCAGGAGAGGCCTTATTGTTAACCTAGCCGGGGAGGTCGGAGTCTATCACAATCCGGCGCGGCATTGCCAACAGGACCCACAGGGGCCAACCCCCAGAGGCCGCAAATCCCCCTGGTGTAAGCTAGCGTGGATGAGCAAGGATCGGGATGGGCGGATGGTCTGGCGCGAGGCGCGCGCGATCATCTGGGAGCGGCGGTACCGCCTGGGATTCGGTCTCGTCTTGATGGTGATAGGTCGTCTCGCGGCGTTGGTCCTCCCCACCACATCGAAATATCTCGTCGACGAGGTCATCGGCAACGGCCGGGCCGAGCTGCTTGCGCCCCTGGCAACCGCGGCGGGCATCGCCACGCTGGTTCAAGCGTCGACGGGTTTCGCCAACTCGCAGGTCCTCGGAGTCGCCGCACAGCACGCGATCACCGAGATGCGCAAAACGGTCCATGACCACGTCCTGCGCCTACCCACCGCCTATTTCGACTCCGTCAAGAGCGGTGAGCTGATCTCCCGAATCATGACCGACGCGGAAGGCATTCGTAACCTCGTCGGCACCGGGCTCGTCCAACTGGTCGGAGGCCTTTTGACGGCATCGGTGGCGTTGGGCGTTCTTTTCTATCTCAACTGGCGTCTGACGTCGCTCACTCTCATCGTGCTCGCGGTGTTCGGCGGCATGATGGCGTTCGCGTTCGCGAAGCTGCGCCCCCTGTTCCGAAAACGCGGCGCGCTCAACGCAACGGCGACAGGCCGATTGGGCGAGGCGCTCGGCGGCATCCGGATCGTGAAATCGTACACTGCGGAAAAGCGCGAGGCCGGAATCTTCGCCGCAAACGTGGATGCTCTGTTCACGAACGTCAAGAAGGCGGTCACCGCGATCGCGGGTATCTCCGCCGGGTCCACGCTCATCTTCGGCGTCGTCGGTGTCCTGATGATCCTCGTCGGCGGCCGATCGATCCTCTCGGGGACGATGACCCTCGGCGATTTCGTGATGTACGTTTTCTTCACCGGCCTGGTGGCCGCGCCGTTGGTGCAGATATCGTCGATTTCCACTCAGCTCAGCGAAGCGTTCGCGGGCCTCGACCGGATCCGCGACATCCGGTCGCTGTTGACGGAAGACGACGAGGACGAGACCCGGGAACCGCTCCCGGCAGTCGCGGGAACCATCGTGTTCGAGGACGTGAGCTTTGCCTACGAGAAGGGTGTACCCGTCCTGAAACACATTTCCTTCGAGGCGCCTCCCGGTTCGACCACCGCGCTCGTCGGCTCGAGCGGGTCTGGCAAGAGCACGCTCGCGAGCCTCGTGCTCGCATTCAACCGGCCGGACAGCGGCCGAGTCCTGATCGACGGGAAGGATTTGGCGTCGATTCGCCTATCCGACTATCGATCGCATGTCGGCGTCGTGCTGCAAGACAACTTTCTGTTCGACGGCACCGTTTCGGAGAACATCGCCTACGCCCGGCCGGACGCGACGGCTGAGGAGATCCGCGACGTCAGCCGGATCGCGCACAGCGACGAGTTCATCACCGGATTCGAGAACGGCTACGACACCGTCGTGGGCGAGCGCGGCGTCAAGTTGAGCGGTGGAGAGCGTCAGCGTATCTCCATCGCCCGCGCGATCCTCGCCGACCCGAAACTACTCATTCTCGATGAAGCGACATCGAGTCTCGACAGTGAAAGCGAGTCGCTGATTCAAGACGGGCTTCGCTCGCTTCGCTCGGGACGGACCACGTTCGTGATAGCGCACCGCCTCTCGACCATCGTGAGCGCCGATCAAATTTTGGTGATCGAGAAGGGCGAGATCGTGGAGCGGGGAGACCACGAGGCGCTCCTCGCTCGCGACGGCCGTTACCGCGAGCTCTACGATCGACAGTACCGGTTGGAGATGAACCGTTTCATCAATCCAGGGGAGGATTTCACGCCTGGTTCGAAAGAGCCCGAAACGACGGCCACCGCTTTCAACCCGCGACGCAATCTCTAGCCGATAGCTGCAATAGAATCAGAAAATGAACATCTACCTCGTCGTCGTCGTCTTGTACCTCTTGTTTCTCGTCGGCGTCAGCCTCTACCGATCTCGACAGGTAAAAACCCAGGACGACTTCATGGTCGCGGGGCGGAGTGTTCCCTGGTACTTCCTCGTCGGTACGCTCGTGTGTACTTGGGTCGGCTCCGGTAGCCTGTTCGCGGGCGCGGGCCGTGGGTTTCGTGAGGGTTTTTCCGCGCTTTGGATGAGCGCCGGCGCGTGGGTGGGAATCGCGATCGTCTATTTCTTGGCGGGTCGGGTCCGGCGCATCGCGCAATACACGGTTCCCGACATTCTCGAGACGCGGTACCACCCGGCAGCGCGTCTTCTCGGAACGCTGGCCATCGTGATCGCCTACCTGACGATAGCTGGCTATCAATTCATCGGTGGCGGGCGCCTTTTGAACATCCTCTATCCTGCCATCGACCCCGATGTGGGAAAGGCGATCATCTGCGGGCTCGTGGTCCTCTTCGCCGTCACCGGCGGAATGCTCTCCATCGTCTCGCTCGACGTCTTCAACGGGCTCATCATTATTGTCAGCATCGTCATCGCGGCGCCGCTCGCGCTCGCAGGCGCCGGTGGTTGGTCGGCGTTGACCGAGACGCTGCCGGCGACGCACTTCACCGTCACCGGAAGACTCGGCGTCTCAGCGGCGATGGGCCTGTTCCTCCCCACGCTTTTCCTTCTGCTGGGCGAGAGCAGCATGTATCAAAAGTTTTTCGCGGCGAAAGACGAGGCGTCCGCCAAGAAGGCGGTTATCGGCATGATCGCAGGCGTCATCCTGGTAGAGACCTTGCTCGATACGACCGCTATTTTCGCGGCGGGAACGTATTGGACCGATACCGCGTTCCGCGCCACTGATGGAACGTTCGACGCTCGCACGACCGAGACGATCCTGCTCGTGTTGGCCAGGAACAACCTGCCGGTTATCGCCGGGTGTCTGCTCCTCGCGGGGGCCGTCGCGATCGTGTTCTCGACCGCGACCACGTTTCTGATGGTGCCTTCGACCAACTTCGCGCGTGACATCTATCAACGGTTCATCAACCCGGATGTCAGCGAGAAGGGCATCATTCTTTTTCAGAGAATCATGATCGTTTTTCTCGCGCTCGTCGCGTTGGTGGTGACAACTCAATTCACCAGCATCCTCGACATGGCGCTCTACGCCTACACGATGGTGGGCGCCGCGGTCACGCCGGCACTTCTGGCGGCGTTTCTATGGAAGCGCGTCACCCCCACGGGCGGGGTGATCTCCGTAGCACTCGGGATCGCGACCACGATCGCGTTCGGAGCTCTCGCAACTCGTGGAATGGAGTCTCTGGACCTCGTGCTGTTTCGACTACCGCTGGACTACGACTACATCATCTATCCGGCAGCTACCGCGTCGATCTTGGGACTCGTCATCGGGAGTCTTCTGACACGGCCGTCACCGGAAGCGACGTGGAAGAAGTTCGTCTCGAACTGAAAAAAGGAGAATCGTCTTGGCATACGAAAGAATTCGAATCGACGCAACGACGCCCGTCGCACGGCTGACCATGAGCTGGCCCGAGAAACGCAACGCTCTCTCTGTGCACATGATGGGGGAGATCACGAGCGGGTTGAAAGAGCTCAGCTCGAACCCCGACGTGCGCGCGATCATCCTCGGCGCCGAGGGGCCCGCGTTCTCCGCAGGCCACTACTTGCCCGAGATGGTCGACAAAGACGTCAACCACCAGCGCTTCGTCTTCGGTACGTGCGTCGAGATGATGGAGACCGTGCAGGGAATCCCCGAGCCGGTGATCGCCGAAGTGCCGGGCATCGCCACCGCGGCGGGTTGCCAGCTCGTGGCCGCGTGTGACCTCGCGGTCGCCTCGGACGAGGCCCAGTTTGCAACGCCCGGCGTGAAGATTGGCCTGTTCTGCACGACACCGATGGTGGCCTTGTCGCGCGCCATCGGACGCAAGCGCGCGATGCAAATGCTTCTGACCGGAGAGCTCGTCGATGCCGCGACCGCGAGCGATTGGGGGCTCGTCAACCTGGTCGTTCCCCGCGACAAACTCCGCGACGAGACCGAAGCCCTCGGCCAAAAAGTCGCCGACGCGAGCTCTCTCGTCGTGGCTCTCGGCAAGCAAGCGTTCTACACACAGATCGATCTCGATCAAGGTAAGGCTTACGACTACGCAAAAGAAGTCATGAGCATGAACGCGATGGCGCTCGACGCCCAAGAAGGGATGACGGCGTTCCTCGAAAAGAGAAAGCCTTGCTGGGTCGGCAAGTAGCTCGAGCGCTCGGGGGTGTCTGACTCCTAAAAACAAACGCAAAGGCGCAAAGACGCGAAGGCGCAAAGAACGCGAGTCGAGTGAAATGAACCTGGACCTTTGCGTCTTTGCGACTCTGCGCCTTTGCGTTTGTTTTTTCCTGCGTTCCCAGCTTGTTCGTTTCTAGTCGGAAGGGTCCTGTTCGCGGGCGAGACGATAGAACGCGCTCGCTTCGCCGCGGTGGAGCCCTTCGACGCGATACCCCTTCTCGAAATACTCCTGAAATAGCTTTCTCGTCTGGTGTCGCCAATCGAGTGCCAGGTCATGATCCCGCGCCATGAGGTCGGTGATCGTCTTCGGCACTTCGATCAGGAACGCATCGACGTCGAGGTCCAGATCGAGATCCGGTTCGCACGCGAGCAGGCTTTCCGAATTCAAGCGGGTACGGTTGGCTCTCGGCAAGCTCTCCCAGGTCGGCCAATCGTCGAGACGTCCGGCGCGCGCTGCGAGCACGCGTTGGCTTTTCAAATACCACTCCGCTTCGAACCGATCGGTCGGGATGCCGCCGTGGAGCGGACTCTTGCTCTCGCCATAAAGGTTCACCTTGTACCGGCGCGCGACAGATCCCAGGCGGTTCACGTTCAAGTTGGCATTCGGCGCCTGCAAGGGATCGAACGTCCAGTTGATGAGCTCGATGCCTTGTTCGAGCACGCGCTCACGTTGCGCCCATTTCAGGTTCTCGCCGATTTGACGGCCGCGATACTCCGGCAAGACCGCCAGCATGTGGGAGTGATGGAACGGCTGCCCACGATCCCAGCCGCCGAACCCGCACACGAACCCGATCATACGATCACCATCGAACGCACCGATGCACGACCCACCATAGTGATGCATCGCCACCAGGTAGCCGGCGGGAACGACTTCGATCTCGTCGAACGCCCACACCTCGATCTGAAGGTGGGCGCAAGCGTCGTACTCCGAGAGAAGCTCGACATCGCGAATCTCGACACTCATGGCGGGCAAATGATACAAAAAAATCACTGCGGAGCGGCAAGCCGACGGCTGATGGCTGATAGCCGATGGCTGGATCCGCTGCCCTCTCGGTCGAGAGGCGGCAGCTAATGCTCTATGTCTTCGGACGCTTTCGCTATCAGGCCGGCGACTTCGTCGCCGTCTTCGGGGTAGCTCGACATGCCGAACTGGAGAGCAGGGACGATGGGCGGGAGCTCTTCGCCGACGCGAAACGGGTTTTTTTCGAGCAATTTTCGCATGCGCGCCACGACGCGGCCTCCTCCGTACTTGTCCGACGCGAACGCCGTCAGAGCGATGAGATCTTTCGATGACATCATGCCGACGAGATCGACTTCACGGAGAGCCGCCATCGCTTGCTCCGCAACATGCCAGAGCACAGCTTCGCGAATCTCTTTACCGAACAACTCGACGATCTGAGTCAAATCGTCCACTTGAATCAAGATCAGCGTCAGCGGGCGGTCGACGCGACGGCACTTCGAGAGCTCGCGTTTGAGCTCGGAGTAAAAATCTTCCTCGTCGTAGATCGGGACGTCACCGACGCGGAACCTCGGCCGCTGTACGGCCAAAGGAGAAGAGGCCGCCGCGTCAGGCTCGGGCTTCTCTACCTGGCTCGGGTCCGTGTCCGCCTCCGCGCGCTCGGTCACCGCGGGCTCGGCGTCGGTTTCTTCCTCGGCTTTGGGCTCAGGCTCCGGCGGTCGCGGCGCTGGTTGTTCCGTCTTCCACTCGACGTCGTCTTCCTCGTCGGCAACCGGCGCGGCATCGAGTCCCTGAACAGCTTGTGTTGCCGTACTTGCCACAGAGGCGCTGACGTCGACATCACCAGCTTCCTCGCTCTCCGGTGTAACGGGTTCCGCGTTGTCAGGCTTGTCAGGTTCACGCCCGTCTTCAGCCTTCTCGTCTTTCGTTGCGGCCGCGGCCGCGGCAGGCGTCGCCGGCACGTCCGCGGCGGGTTCATCGGACACGGACGGCTCTGCTTCCGCTGCCTCGGGCTCGGGCGCCGCATCGTCGTCGGTCGCTGCCGCCTTCTCTACTGGCTCTTGCACCTTGGGCTCGGACGCTTTCTCCTCGGTGCTTTCGTTTTTGTCGTCAACGGCGGCGACGGTAGCAGGCTCGTCCGTCGTGACCGGCTCCGTGGGTACAGCCGCGTCCGTATCCTCCGTATCTTTTTCGACGTCGGGCACTTCAGGAACCTCGGTGGGCGCTTCCACCGCAGAGGCAATCTCGGTTTCGTTTCGATGGGCCGCGGTCGCGGTGGCGGCGGGAGCGGCTGTGTCCGGCATCGTCTCTGACGTTTTGGCTTCCTTCGCCACATCCGGCGCGGGCGCGGGCGCGGACTCCGGCGACGGCACCTTGCCGGACCTCGATTTGGGAAGCTCGCCCGTACGCGCGCGCGGTACCGGTGCGATCCGCGCAGGGGCCGGTTCTTCTTCCTTGCCAAAGAGCCTCCCGAGGAGCCCGCGCTTTTTTGGAGACGGCGTTTTCGAGGGGAGGCCGAGCCGGCTCAGAAAGCTCGACTGTGGTTTGCGCGTTTTCTTAGCGAGCAGCTCGACGACGAGGCGCTGGAGCTCGGGCGCACGGAACGGCTTGGTGAGAAAGCCGTCCGCCTTGAACTGCTGGAGTGCCTCGTGGCGATACTGCTGACGCAAGTAGACGCCGGTGATGATCACGACCTGGATCCCTTTCAGCTCACCATCCGTCTTGATTTGTTTGCACAGGTCGAACCCGGACAAGCCGGGCAGGAGCGCATCCAAGATGACGACGTCCGGCTGTTCCCGGTACACCGCGGGAAGCACATCGTGAGGGTCCGTCACGGTGTGCAGATTGCACCCGAGCGAGTCGAGAGCCTTCTCCAGGGCAGACAGGTCCTCGGAATCGTCGTCGACGATGAGAATGGAGGATTCTGCTTCAGCCATGAACGTCCGCGGTTACCAAACGGAAGGAATGCGAAGATTGTGTTTCGCGCCCCGGAGTGCACCTTCCAGAGAACGGAAGCCTCTGGTACAACTCCTAAAGTTTATCATCGGGGCGGAACAGATTGCGAACAGAATGGGATAACTTACATCGCGACAAAGATATAGGGCGCTGGTCGGCTCGGGGCATCCTCTTCACCTCATTGAAAAAATCGGGAGCAGAGTGCTAGTCTGGTCCGAGCACACCAAATGACGACCGATAGCGCCCTTAGCGCGAGACCCTGGCGAGCGAACCTTCCCGAGCTCCTGATGCTGGTTCTCGCCATCGTCGCCTCCGACCAAATCTCGAAAAGCCTGGTCGTGGACTCCCTCGGCCTGGGCCAGTCGGTTCCGCTAATCCCCGGATTTCTTCACTTCACGCTCGTGCGCAATACCGGCATGGCGTTCGGGCTTCTTTCTGGCGCCGATATTCCGTTCAAAGCCGCCCTGGTCACTTTGCTTTCGGTGACGGCAATGGGCGCAGTGACGTACTACGCATTGAAATCTCCCCGGAACGAACGGCTGACCCGCGTCGGGCTGACGTTCATTCTCGGCGGAGCGATGGGCAACATCATCGACCGAGCGCGCCTGGGCTACGTGGTCGACTTCGTGGACGTTTTCTACCGAGACACGCACTGGCCCGCATTCAACGTCGCGGATACCTGCATCTGCATCGGCGTGGGTCTATTGCTGCTGGACAGCTTTCGTCGGCGCGATGAGGAACCCGAGCCGGCACGAGAGGCCGAAGTCGCAGGCGAGCCCGACCCAGGAGAAACATAAAGAGGAGAAACATAAACTTGTTCCCCAAACTGTTCGACTTTGGTGAAATCAGCATATTCGGCTCTGAGTTCCACGCCATCCTGCACACCTACGGCTTTCTGCTCGCGGCGGGCTTTCTGATAGCGTTGAAAGTCGCCGCGATACGCGGAAAGAAGTTCGGGGTCGAGGCCAACCTCATCATGGATCTCGGCCTGTACATCCTCATATCCGCTCTCGTCGGCGCGAAGCTCCTACTGCTCATCGTCGACTGGGAACACTACCAGCACGATCCGAAGAGTCTCATACGATCCGGCGGTGTTTTCTATGGTGGTCTCGTCGCCGCCGTCGTGACTTCGATCGTGTTCTTCCGCGTGCACAAACTCTCCGTATGGATGATGACCGACATTCTCGCACCCTCGGTCGCACTCGGTCATGCGATCGGACGCTTGGGCTGTTTCAGCGCGGGTTGTTGTTACGGCAAACCAACGACCATGCCGTGGGGCGTGACGTTCACCGATCCGTACGCACGCGAGATCGTAGGCGTGCCGCTCGGTATCTCCCTGCACCCGACGCAGCTCTACGAATCGATCGTCGAGCTCGCGATCTTCGGGATCCTGATCTATTTGACCACCAAGAAGAAGTTCGATGGCCAGATCTTCTGGAGCTACGTCGCTTTGTACTCGGGAGCGCGGTTCATCATCGAGCACTATCGCGGTGATCTCGGCCGTGGCCTCGCGTTCGGCGGCGCGATCTCGACTTCCCAAATCATCGCCGCGGTGTTGATGGTCGTCGCCATCTTCGCGTTAATCGCGTTGCGACGGATGCCACAAAACCGTACCGCGTGAGCCGCACCCATTCGTGGTCCATCGAGCCATCGGAAGATGGCTTGCGACTCGACGTAGCTGTCACCAGCCATCTCGAAGACGTGAGCCGGGCCCAGGTCAAAAAATGGATCGAACAGGGGCGTGTTCTCGTCGGCGGCGACGAGGTGCGAGCCTCGAGGCCGTGCCGCGAAGGAGACGCGATCGAGGTCCGTGTTCCCGAGCCGGTGCCGGGGGCGCCCGAGCCTGAAGAGATTCCGCTTACGATCCTCTACGAGGACCCGCATCTCGTCGTCGTCGACAAACCTGCGGGGATGGTCGTCCACCCGTCACCGGGACATCCCTCGGGCACTCTGGTCAACGCGCTCTTGGTCCACTGCAAGGATCTGAGCGGTATCGGTGGTGTCGCGCGACCGGGGATCGTGCATCGGCTCGACATGGGCACGACCGGCGTCATCGTCGTGGCCAAAAACGATCACGCACACCGGCACCTCGCCGCACAGTTTCAGGCGCGCCGCGTGAAGAAACACTACATCGGCATCGTGCACGGCTCGACCCCAGAAGAGCTCGCGATCGACCGCGCGATCGGCCGAGACCCGATCCACCGAACAAAGATCTCGAGCCGAAGCCACCGCGCGAAACCGGCGCTCAGCGAAATCCACCGCCTCGAGTGTCTCCCCGCAAGCTCACTCATCGAGATCCGGATTCACACCGGCCGAACCCATCAGATCCGAGTACACTTGAGCGAAGTGGGCTACCCGTTGGTGGGCGATAAAGACTACGGCGCTCCCCGCAAACCGCCCACCGGGATGAGCCAATCCGAGTTCCACCCCCTCCGCGACTTCCCAAGACCCGCCCTCCACGCAAAATCCCTAGAGCTAGAACACCCCGCCTCCGGCCAACTAGTAAAGTGGGAAGCCCCACTCCCGGAAGACATGCAAACCCTACTTACGAGGCTAAGACGCCTCCGTGACGGCACGGAATGAACCCGTGAGCGCGAACTTTCAAGCCGATGGCTGATGGCCGACGGCGGATGGCGAAATGAGAAAGCTTACAAATAGCCTAGTAGCCGGCCAAGTCGCTGCCCTCCTGATAGCCGAATGCATCATCTTGTTCAACCCCGAAGTCCCGCACACGTGGACGAATGTGTTGTCGGTTTGGGGCACGTGCGCGCTCACGTATGGAATCGCCGCCGGTCTAGGGTTCTGGATGCTGCTGTACCTCGTGGAAGGCCGTACGCGGCAAGCCACTCGGCCCGGCGTGGCTATCGTACCGGGTGTTGACGTGGCTCCTCATGCTGGCGCTCGCGGGCGCGGCCGCGCTTTGGTGGCACAACCTCGTCAGCCTGCGTCAGTTCATCCCGCCGGAGACGCTTCGGGTGGTTGCCATCGCGGCGACCGTGGTGACCGCGTCTTCCGGTGCACTCTTGGTCGTGTCTTTGTTCCATTACTCGTTCGGGCGGCGAGGCGCTCTCGTCAGCTACGCGGTCTCCGCCTTGTTCCTCGTCGCCGCGCTGACGCTCCCGCTGATCATGCGCCCGGAGCCCGTCGCCGAGGACGTGAGAATGCCGCTCGAGGAGAACCCGTCGTCACGTCGGTTGACGATCGTCGGTATCGAAAGCGCTTCGATGGCCTACGTGCTACCGGCGGTGGCGGAAGGAAAACTGCCCAACTTCGCGCGCCTGATAGAAGGTGGTGCGTCCGGTGCGCTCAGAACTCTGTACCCGACCGAGTCCCTCGCCGTGTGGACGAGCATCGCCACCGGCAAGTTTCCACGCCAACACGGTCTCAAGGCTTTCTACCGCTACCGCTTCCCGTTCGTATCGACGCACTTCTCGCTGCAACCGCGCGGCCTCGACTTCCCCACCCTCGATCGAATGGGCGCTTTGAAACGCACCGCTGTCACCGCGTCGCTCAGGCGCACTCAGCCATTCTGGAGCATTCTCAGCCGTTTCGGAGTCGATGTCGGGCTGTTGCGATGGTGGGGCACCTACCCCGCGGAAGAGATCCGGGGCTTCGTCGTCTCCGAATATTTCCACCGTCAAGTCCGGGAACGGTTCGATCCCCCGCTTCCGGATCTCACCTACCCTCCGGAGCTGTCCGATCGTCTGAGTGAGTACGTGGTGTTGCCGAGCCAGATCGACGGGGACACGCTGAGCCGGTTTGTCGATACGTCAGTCGTGGTTCGCGATGGCTTTCCATGGCAATCGGAGCTTTGGCGCGCTCTTGCGGATGACACGACCTATCAAACCATCGGCACTCTACTCCGCGAAGAAATGGACCCCGACGTGTACGCGATCTATTTCTTTGGGCTCGATGCCATCGGTCACTACTTCACGCGCTACCACCTCCCGGAGCGATTCGGCGACGTCAGCGACGAGGAGATCCGCAAGTAGGGACGCACCATCGAATCGTACTATCGCTACCTCGACACGATTCTCGGCGGCTATATCCAATCGCGACAGGAGAACGAGACGATCCTCGTGCTCTCGGGTCACGGCATGGAGCCGTTACCCATCACCCGGCGTGTCATCGAGCCGTTCAAAGGCAACCCACATCTTTCCGGATATCACGAGGACTCGCCCGACGGACTCCTCATCCTGTACGGCTCCGGCATCGCAGCCGGCGCGAAGATCCAAGGCGCCTCGGTTCTCGACATCACCCCGACACTCCTGTACTTGATGGGCCTTCCACTGGGACGGGACATGCCCGGAAGCCTTCGCGCCGACGCCCTCGAAGAGGCGCTGGTACGTACGCAACCGGTGACGTTCATCTCCTCGTACCACAATTTCCTCATCGAGGCTCGCCGCCCAGTCGACGACGCCGACTGGTCCCCTCTGGATGCGATCCCAGAGCTAGAGGTTCCTGAGTAGCCCCCCTGGAGTTGGTGGGGTCCGGGCGGCGGAAGCTGATAGAATCCGCCACGGTGACGGAAACCCAGATCATGGACGCTGCGGCATTCGAGCAAAAGCTCGAACGCCTCGCGGGAGAGATCGCCGAGAAGACCCGCAGCTTCGATGGTCGCGTCGCTCTGGTCGGGGTTCGGACCCGCGGGGTGCCGCTTTCCAAGCGGCTCGCGCACCACATCGAAGCTTCCACCGGCCGGCGTCCCGACCTGGGGGTGCTCGACATCACGTTGTACCGCGATGACCTGACAGCCGTGGGCGAGCAACCCATCGTCCGCCGCACCGAGCTCCCGTTTGCCGTAGATGACACCTGGATCGTGCTCGTCGATGACGTGCTCTACACCGGGCGGACGGTACGCGCCGCGATCACGGCTCTCATCGACTTCGGGCGACCGAAGACCATCCAGCTCCTCGTGCTCGTCGACCGCGGCTGGCGTGAGCTTCCGATTCACGCCGATTACGTCGGCACCACGCTCGAGACGGCCCGCGAGCAGACGGTGCACGTCCACGTGGCTGAACAAGACGGGCGTGACGAGGTGGTGCTCTCCGGATGAAGCTCTCGAGCAAAGACCTTCTCGATATCGAGAGCCTGAGCCCGGAGGAAATCGAGCTCGTTTTGGACACGGCGACGTCGTTCAAGGACGTGAGCGAGCGAACCATCAAGAAAGTGCCGACGCTTCGCGGCCGCACCGTCATCAACCTGTTCTTCGAAGCCAGCACGAGAACCCGCGTGTCGTTCGAGCTCGCGGCAAAGAGGCTCTCTGCCGATGCGATCAACGTGAGCGCGTCGGGAAGCTCGGTCGAAAAGGGCGAGACCCTTCTCGACACGGTTCGAAACCTGCAAGCGATGGCGCCCGACGTGATCGTCATGCGCCACGGTGCATCGGGAGCGCCCTATGCCGTCGCGAACATGGTCGCCGCCGCCGTCGTCAACGCCGGCGACGGGATGCACGAGCACCCAACCCAAGCGCTCCTGGACGCCTACACCATCCGCGAGGCCAAAGGGACACTCTCCCAACTCAAGGTGGTCATCGTCGGCGACTTGCTCCACAGCCGCGTGTTCCGCTCGAATCTCCGGCTCCTCACCAAGATGGGCTCGCACGTGGTCGTCACCGGACCACCAACGCTCATACCGCCGCACGTCGCCAAACTCGGCGCCGAAGTCGCGCCCACCATGGACGACGCGATCGCCGGCGCCGACGTGGTGATGATGCTCCGGGTGCAGAAAGAGCGTATGGCGGAAGCGTTTTTTCCGTCGGTGCGTGAGTACTTTCGCTTGTACGCGCTCACCGTGGCTCGACTCGAGCGTGCCAAGCCAGATGCGATCATCATGCACCCCGGACCTCTCAATCGCGGTCTCGAGATCGACTCGAAAGTCGCAGACGGTCCCTACTCGCTGATCCTCGAGCAAGTTACGAACGGTGTCGCGGTGAGGATGGCGGTCCTCTACCTGCTGACCGGCGGACAACATGGACCGGGCGGACACGACAAAGAGGAAGACCACGCATGAGCCGGCTCGTCGTTCGCGGCGCTCGTATCGTCGACCCCAGCCAGAATCTCGACGAGGTCTGTGACCTCGTCCTCACCGACGGAATCGTCGAATCAATAGGCGCGGCGGTCGACGGTGTTCAGAGTGACGACGCTGAAGTGATCGAAGCCAAAGGCCTCGTCGCGGCGCCGGGCTTCATCGATATCCACGTTCACCTGCGTGAGCCCGGCTTCGAGTACAAAGAGACGATCGCGAGCGGCTCGCATGCAGCCGTTGCCGGAGGGTTCACTGCCGTCGCCGCGATGGCGAACACCGATCCTCCGAACGACAGCGCCGCGGTCACCGAGTTCATTCTCAGAAAGGCCGCGCAGGCGGACAAGGCACGCGTGTATCCCATCGGCTCCATCACCAAGGGCAGGTCGGGCGCCGAGCTCTCCGAGATGGGCGAAATGGTGGAAGCGGGCGCGGTCGCGGTGTCGGACGACGGGCTCCCGGTGGGCGACGTGAACGTGATGCGGCGCGCGATGGAGTACGCCACTGTGTTCGATATCCCCGTCATCGAACATTGCGAGACGCCCGAGCTTCACCCCGGCGGCGTCATGAACGAAGGCTACTGGTCGACTGCTCTCGGCCTTCGCGGCATCCCTCGCGCTTCCGAGGAGATTTCCGTGGACCGCAACGTCGTTCTCGCCGAGATGACGGGGGCGCGCTTCCACGTGGCGCACCTGTCCACGAGCGGTGCGCTCCGACGCGTGAAAGAGGCGAAAGCGCGAGGGCTCGTCGTCACCTGCGAGGTCACGCCCCACCACCTCGTTCTGACCGACGAGAGCGTGAAATCCTACGACACCGCAGCGAAGATGAGACCGCCGCTCGTGACCGAGAGCGACCGCGCCGCGCTTCTCGAGGGTCTCGCGGATGGGACCGTGGACGCGATCGCGACCGACCATGCTCCGCACCACATGGACGAGAAGAGCGAAGACTTCGACCACGCCCCGTTCGGTATCGTCGGCCTCGAGACCGCGGTATCGCTCTGTCTGGATCGGCTCGTCCGACCGGGCGTGATTTCGCTATCGCGCATGGTCGAGCTGTTGTCGATTGGTCCCGCCCGCATTCTCGGCGTGCCCGGTGGCTCGCTCGCAGTCGGCGCCCCCGCGGACGTAACGCTTTTGGATCTCGAGCGGCGCGTCCGTGTCGATCCTGACACTTTCGTATCGCGTGGGAGGAACACGCCCTTCGCCGGTTGGGAGCTCACCGGCTCCGCGACCACCACGATCGTCTCCGGCCGTGTCGTATGGACGAGAGAGTAACGCAACCCAAGAAGCTTCTCAGAGACGGGCTCGAGGAGCTGCGCCGACGCTACGACGAGCGCTACCTGGCAACCGACCCGCTCGTGTTCCCGCGGCGGTTCGAGCGCAACCAGGATCGTGAGGTCGTCGGCCTGGTCGCATCCGCGCTCGCTTACGGGAACGTGAAGACGATCGCGTCGAGCGTCGAGCGCTGTCTCGATTGGATGGGTCCGCGTCCCGCCGAGTTCGCACGGCACGCTCGCCCGCAAGAAGCGCTTCGCTCGCTCGGACGGTTTCGCCACCGCTGGACGAGGGCGCGGGACGTCGCCTGCCTCGTCCACTTCGCCGGCCAGATGCTCGAAAGCCATCACAGCATTGGCCGTTTTTTCGCAGAGAGCTACGCCGGCGGTGACATGGCGGAAAGCCTGTCAGGGTTCTCGCGGCGCGCGCTCGCCCTCGATCACGGCGGGCTCTATCGATCGCGAACGCTTCCCGCCAAAGCCGGTGTCCGGTTCTTTTTCACGAGCCCGAAAACGGGAGCGTGCAAACGCATGAACATGTACTTGCGATGGATGGTGCGACCCGACGACGGATTGGATCTCGGTTTGTGGCCGCACATCCCGACGAGCGATCTCGTCGTGCCGCTCGATACGCATATCTACCGCATCGGCCGCCACCTCGGATGGAGTCAAAGGAAGACACCCGGATTCGGTGCGGCCCTGGACATCACTCGAAGCCTCGCGCTCGTCGATCCGGACGACCCAGTCAAATACGACTTTGCGCTGTCGCGCATGGGCATTCTCGAGAACTGCCCCCGTCATCGAAGCAATCGTGAACGGCGGACGTGCGAGCTCTGCAAACTCAAAGGGCTCGAGAGACGCCTTCGATGAAAGACTGCTGCCGCAAGGAAAGCACCAAGAGTCTACGTCGCCACCGTGACGTCGCCACTTGCGATGACTGCGGCGCCCTGCTACTCGCCTACGGAAACGACACGGACTTCGATCGCAGCGTCGAAGAGCTCGACAAACACGGCGTCGACTACCAGACGAGAACCCTCGGCAAGCTCAAAATCGTGGCGAAGGCGAAAACCCTGTAGCGTGAGCCACTTTGATGTCGTTGTCGTTCCGCCCCCTGATCCCGGGAGCCCATCTCCAGACCATCGGTGGTCAGTTCGTCCGCGCGTTCCTCAGGTGGCCGTTCGCGACGGAAGCTACTATCGTCGAAGCGGAGGATGACGTTCGGCTGCTGGTGCGAGCGTCATGGCAACCGGGCAGCGTGGCCCGGCCCGCGCTCCTTTTGATCCACGGCCTCGAAGGCTCGGCCGAGTCGCGCTACATGCTCAGCGCCGGAATCCTCGCTTATCGCGCCGGCTATCACGTCATCCGCATGAACATGCGCGGTTGCGGCGACTCGCTCGAGCTTTGTCCCCGCCTCTATAACGCTGGCTTGACGGCGGATCTCGTCGCGGTGTCCGACTGGCTGGCGCGGCGCGTCCCGCGCTTCGCCGTCGGCGGGTTCTCTCTCGGCGCCGGTTTGACGCTTCTGACGCTCGCTCGCGAGAAAAAGCGCCTCCCCGACGCGTGCGTCGGAGCGGTTGCGGTGTGCCCGCCGCTCGACATGTCGCGGTGCGCCGATGCGCTCGAGCTTCGGAAAAACTGGATCTATCAGCTTCGTTTCACGCGATCCTTGTGTCAGTCGTATCGATTGCGGCAACGGTTATTGCCGGAACGCTACGAGAAAGGCCGTGAGCGCGGCATCACCACGCTGCGCCAGTTCGACGACGTCGTGACAGCGCGCTACGGAGGTTATCGCGACGCGGACGACTACTACCTCGCGGTGAGCACTGGACCCAAACTCGAAGAGATCGATCGACCCGCACTCATTCTTGGCGCGGACAATGATCCGTTCATCCCATACGAAAGCATCACGCGCTGGCCGCATTCGGAGAGCGTCCGGGTCGAGATCGTAGAAGGTGCGGGTCACATGGGTTTCGTCGCTGGCTCCAACGCCCCGCGCTACTTCTGGGCCGCGGATCGCATGCTCGCCTTCTTGCACGCGATTGATTCTGTTTGATGAGAAGTTAAGGCGAAATAGTTACAGCTATACTTTAGGTTTTTCGTTTGGCCGTGTTGATTGCTCGCCTCGGTCGAGGCAGTTTGAGGAAGGGTTTAGGGGGAGACGTCAGCTCTGGCTCGGCGGCGCAGCACCCCGAAGGGAGATCGGCGTCGTCGTCTTCACACTCGCGTCCGCGACGGAAATACCCGCCCCGCGCACGAGCTGTTGTTGCCTTCGCTTGTTCGCCATCTCAGCGATTGCCTTGCGGCGTTGCGCTAGAAATTTCCGGCTTGACGAATTGCTGGGCTTGGCCATGTCAAACTCCCTTCGCGTTGGATGAAGCTGCATGAAGCTCGTACAAATTTATGCGAGGGAGCCCGATCTGTCAACCCATCCCGATCGACGCTCTGAACTACTGGCCTTGAAAAGCTTGTTTTCCGGTGAGGAAAAACTCAGCGCAAAAGCGCAAAGTCGCAAGGGCGCAAGGTGAGCGCCTTCGGCGCGGATTCTCGCTTTGCGTCTTTGCGCCTTGGCGTCTTTGCGTTAAAAAAAGCAGCGGCCAGAGAAGAAACGCAGAGTCGGCGAACTCCTCTAGCGGATGGCGATGTTGGAGTCGTCTAGAATCGTTCCTTTCGCTCTCTCGAACGCAGCGATGGCTTTCACGAAGTCGATCAGCGCTCTCAGCTCGTTCGCGGCCGCCTGCGACAGATCGCGCTGCGCTTGTACGATGAAAAAGCTCGTCGACATACCGACCTCGAACTTCTTCTGTTCCGCTTCGAGTCGGCGGTGTGCGAGCTCCCGTGCGACGCGGCTCGCGTCGATACGCTTCCGGTTGGTGGCGACCGCTCTCGCCGCTCGCCGAACTTCCTGCGCGATGAGAATCTCGTTCGAGCTGATGAGCGCTCGTTGCTGCCGCGCCGCCACTTGAGTCTGCGCGTGCTGTGCTTCGGCCTGCGAATTACCGAGCGGATAAGAAATATTGAGCCCGATCGACCAATCGCGGAATTCGCGGCCGAACACTTGATCGATGGCGTCGCCGTAGCCGCCCGGAATGATCAAGCGGGGCTGGCCGGCGAAGTCGTCGCGGACGAGCTGGTTGCCGCCGACACCGCTAAACGCCAGCGAGCCGACGACGTCGAGTTGCGGCATCAGCTGATTCTTGGCGAAGCGAACGTAGTACGTACGCGTCTCGAGCTCGACCCGAGACTGCTCCAGGATCGGACGGCGCGACAACGCGATTCTTACCGCATCGTCGACATCGATCTCGATCTCCTCGATGGTGGGCTGATCGATAGGGGCGTAGCTGTTGCTCCAGAAATCGAGGGAATCGGGATCGTTGATGAGCCGTTTGAGGATATCTTCAGTGACCCGGATCCATTCTTCGGCGAGGATGACGGTTTCGTTCCGGACGGCAACTTCCGCTTGCGCCTCGAGCACATCGATCGGCGCCATGGTGCCGACCTCCACTTGAATGCGATTGTTGCGAAGTAGATCTTCCGCGAGCCCGAGCGAGCGACGCGCCACCTCGAGATCCCGGATCGCGAAGACGAGATCCCAATAGGCGAACTCGACATCGCGAACCGTGTCCATGACCGAGAGCTCGAACTGATTGCGTGAGATACGCTCTCCGTTTCGCGCCACGAGAATCTGCTGCTTGCTCGCGTCGGTGCCGAAATTCGCCATCAACGGTTGGGTAATCTGCGCGCTGGCGACGGCGTTGTACAGCGGGTTGAAACCGGTGAACGCGCTGTTGGTCGTCGAGCGAAGATTCAACCATTGGATGTTGTAGTTTCCACCCGTCGCGAGCTGCTGTTGCCACGTGAAGTTGTAATTGGTCCGCGTGCTCGTCAATGTCTGCGCACCGACGAGCTGGTTTTGCGCCGGTGAGGCGCTTTCGAACGTATTGATCCCGAGCGAGATAAACGGCTGGTAGACTCCGCGCGCGAACGAGACTCCTTCCGCCCGCACTTGAGTGTCGAGGCGGGACACAACGATGTCCAGGTTGTTCTCGAGCGCCATCTCGATGGCCTGTTGAAGCGTGATCTGAACGGCGTTGGGATCGACGTTAGGAAGCTCGGCTGCGCTCTCGCTCTGTGCACTCACCGCGGCGGACGCGCCGAGTAGATAGACAAATAGCACGATCAGAAGGCGATACAGTTTCATGGTTTTCCTCGTGGAGCTCAGTACGAACAATACTGACAGGGCAATCTCCTCAAATATCGTACGGACCTCGCTACGAAAATACGCGACGCCCGGCGATTAAGTTCCCTCGGGGGTGCATTTTAATACGCGCGTCGCCGTCTCGCAGCTGGATCGGGTAAAGGATGTAAAAACGTGCCCGTGCCCGATCAGTAGTCCTGTCCAGCTCCCCTGCCCTTGCCCCTGCCCCAGCAGGGGCAAGGGCAGGGGACGCTACAATGAGACCCCGTGCCGCTATACAAAATCCTGCTCGCCTACGATGGGACCGCCTACCGGGGATGGCAGGTGCAACCCGAAGGCGACACGATTCAGGGTCGATTGCGAGACGCGCTGTCGCGCATGGCAAAGACTTCCGTGGACGTCGTCGCCGCCGCGCGTACCGATGCAGGCGTCCATGCGCTCGGACAAGCCGCACATTTTCAATTGGTGCACGCGATCCCGGCGGACGGCCTGGCCCGTGGGTTGAACACGATGCTCCCGGAAGACATCCGCGTTCGCCACGTCGAGGAAGCACCACCGGAGTTCCATGCCCGCTACCGCGCTCGGTCGAAAACCTATCGCTACCACCTCGATCGGGCTCCGGTGCCGCTCCCGTTCCGCTCGCGGTTCGCGCTCCACCACCCTCACGATCTCGATCGCGCCTCGCTCGACGAAGCCGCGCGTTTGTTTCAGGGCGAGCACGACTTCGCTGCGTTCCGCGCATCCTCTTGCAACGCCAAGACGACGACCCGGCACGTGTTCGTCTCGCACTGGCTCGACCACGACACCGAGCTCGTATTCGAAGTCGCTGCCACCGGCTTCTTGCAGCACATGATCCGGAACATGGTGGGAACCCTGCTCGAAATCGGTCGGGGCAAACGACCGGTAGAATCCATCACCCACCTGTTCGCGAGGGGGGACCGTACCCAAGCTGGACCGACGGCGCCAGCCAAAGGCCTCCATCTCATACGCGTCGACTACCCCTAACAGGATGTCCAGGATGCCCAAGATGACAGGGAGCTCGCGACGTCCGCCGGTCATTCGCGTCCGAGGCGCGCGCCAGAACAATCTGAAGAATCTCGACCTCGACGTTCCGGTGGGTAGTCTCCTCGCGATCACAGGAGTTTCCGGCTCGGGGAAATCATCTCTGGCCTTCGACACGCTCTACGCGGAAGGTCAGAGACGCTACGTCGAAAGCTTCTCCACATACGCACGGCAGTTCCTCGATCGGATGGACAAACCGCAGGTGGAATCGATCCACGGCGTGCCTCCCGCCATCGCCATCGATCAGAGCAATCCGGTCAAGAACTCTCGCTCGACCGTGGGGACGATGACCGAGCTCAACGATCACGTGAAGCTTCTTTTTTCGAAGCTGGCGACGCTTTCTTGTCGCACATGCGGCGAGCCGATCGAGAAGGATGACGCCGCATCGATCGCGAGAAAACTCGAAGGTCGCCGCGACGCTCGAGCGATGGTGAGCTTTCCTCTCGACCTTACCGGGCTCAGCGGGCGCATCGAGCCCAGGAACGTTTCCGCTCATCTGGAAGAAATGGGATTCCACCGCTTGCTCGATGCCGAAGGAGCCATCCTCGACGTCACGCCCGAGGCACTCGCAGCCGAATCGGTGAACGTTCTCGTCGACCGTCTCCGTCTCCAAGAGGGCTCGCGCTCACGGCTCGTCGATTCGCTGGAGCAAGCGCTTCGCTACGGCCAAGGGCGGGTGAGCGTTTTGGTCGAGAGAGCGCGCGGCCGCTTCCGTGAGAGCAAGTTCAGTGACCAGCGCCATTGCCCCGCGTGCGATATCACCTACGCCGAGCCGGTAGCGAACCTGTTCTCATTCAATAGCCCTTTGGGAGCGTGCGAGATGTGCAAAGGTTTCGGACGCACGATTGGCGTCGACCTCGATCTCGTCGTCCCCGATCCGAGACGCTCGCTACGAGACGGCGCGATCAAGCCGTGGCAGACCAAGAGCTACGCCGAGGGACAAGACGACCTCATCGCGTTTTGCCGACGGCGGAAGATTCCAGTGGATCGGCCGTGGAAAATCTTGCGCGCCCAGCACCGGCGGCTCGTCATCAACGGTGACGGAAGCTTCTACGGCATCCAGGGGTTTTTCGATTGGCTCGAAGGCCGGACGTACAGAATGCACGTCCGGGTGCTGCTCTCGAAATATCGCAGCTACCACAGGTGCGAGGACTGCGGCGGGACGAGGTTCCAGCCGGAAACGTTGTTGTACCGGCTCGGCGGAAAAACGATCGCGGAGATCTACGCTCTCGACATCGTGAGCGCGCTTCGGTTCTTCCGTCGGTTGTCGCGGCCGGGGCAAAACCCGGTGGCCGAGCTGCTTCACACCGAGATCGAATCTCGCCTCGACTATCTCGAACGCGTCGGCCTCGGGTATCTGACGCTCGAGCGGCAATCGCGAACCCTTTCGGGCGGCGAAGTCCAGCGCGTGGACCTCACCACCGCGCTCGGCTCGTCGCTCGTCAATACACTCTACGTCCTCGACGAGCCGTCCATCGGACTCCATCCACGCGACACCGCTCGTCTCATGGACATTCTGAAAAAACTCCGCGACAGCGACAACACCATCGTCGTCGTCGAGCACGACGCCGAAGTCATCCGTCGAGCCGACTACGTTCTCGACCTCGGCCCCGCCGCGGGCGAGCGCGGTGGCGAGATCGTCTATTTCGGACCCACATCGAAATTCACCCGCGAGCGCGCCTCGCTCACCGCCCAATACCTCGGCGGCAAGCGCATGATCCCATTCCGCGAACGACGACGATCGCCCGATGGGCACCCTGCGATCCGAATAATAGGCGCGCGCGCGAACAATTTGAAGAGTATCGACGTCGTCATTCCCCTCGGACTCCTCACCGCCGTGACCGGCGTCTCCGGGTCGGGGAAGAGCAGTCTCATCGAAGACGTTCTCTACCGAAGTTATCGACGTTTCCGTGGCGAGAGCACGACCGAGCCCGGGGCGCGCGATGCCATCGAAGGGTTCGAGCTCGTCTCGGACATCGTGCTCGTCGACCAGTCACCTCTCGGAAGAACACCGCGTGCCAACCCAGCCACCTATCTCAAGGCCTACGACGGCATCCGACGAGCGTTTGCGTCGACACCGGAAGCGAAGAAGAGGGGCTACACCGCGAGCACGTTCAGCTTCAATGTGGACGGGGGACGCTGCCCGCTTTGCTCGGGGGACGGGTTCGAGCGCGTGGAGATGCAGTTTCTCTCGGACGTGTTCGTGACGTGCGAGTCGTGCGCGGGCGCACGGTTCACAAACGACGTTCTCGAGGTTCGGTACCGGGGCAAGAACATCCGTGAGGTGTTGTCGTTCACGATCAGGGAGGCGTTGATTTTTTTCGAAGACGACCGAAAAATCGCCGCACCGCTCGAGATCGTCGCCGAGATCGGTCTCGGCTATCTGCGTTTGGGACAGCCGCTCAACACACTTTCGGGTGGCGAAGCGCAGCGTCTCAAGCTTGCGCGGCAGATGGCGCGAGCCGAGAGCGCCGAGAGCGCCGAATACGCGGGGACGCTCTTTCTGTTCGACGAGCCGACAACCGGCCTTCATTTCGACGACATTCGACTTTTACTTCGAGCGTTTCACAAGCTGATCGATCAAGGTGCGAGCGTCGTCGTCATCGAGCACAACTTGGACGTCATCAAAGACAGCGACTGGGTCATCGATCTCGGACCGGAGGGAGGTGATGCGGACGGTGAGATCATCGTTTCGGGGCCTCCCGAGGCGGTCGTCGTCGAGCGCCGTTCGTACACCGGAAATTTCCTCGATCCATACCTGAAAAAAAACCTCCGCGACTCGCGCCCGCACCCCTCGAGAGAACCCGCGAGCGTGGGAACCATGTCGCGGTTCGCGGCGCTCGCCAGCACAACTTGAGAAACGTCGACGTCGACATCCCTCGGGACCAGCTCGTCGTCGTGACCGGCCTGTCGGGATCGGGGAAGAGCAGCCTCGCGTTCGACATCGTCTTCGCCGAAGGACAGAGACGATTTCTCGAAAGCCTGTCTGCCTACGCGCGCCAATACATCCGTGTCCTCGACAAGCCGGACGTCGACCTCGTGACCGGCCTGCCGCCGACGATCGCCATCGAGCAACGACTCACCCGCGGCGGGAGAAACTCCACTGTTTCGACCGTGACCGAGATTTAACATTACTTGCGACTCCTCTACTCAAAAGTAGGAACCCAGCATTGCGTCGATTGCGACATCCCGATCACTCCCCAGACCGAAGATCAGATCCTCGCGGACATTCGATCACGCTTCCGGGGAAAGACCTTGTCGCTCTTCGTCCCTCTGTGCGTGCCCGCAAAGGCTCCCACCGGATCGTGCTCGAGCGTGCCGTCAAAGACGGCTACAAGAAACTCCGCATCGACGGCCGCGTCATCGACGGCAGGGCCGCCGGTGGCGCCCGCCCACTGAAATTGCCACGCTACGTCGAGCACGACATCGAGGCTTTGGTCTGGTCGGGAACGCCGAGCGCACTATCGAAAGAGCTCGGAAAAGCTCTCCGGAACGGCAAAGGCGCGTTCCTCGTCGTGGCCGCTCGTGAAAGCCGCTACTACAACTCGCGCCGCGCTTGTCCGCGGTGTGAGCGTAGCTACGAAGAGCTCGACCCGCGGATGTTCTCGTTCGGAAGTCGCTTCGGAGCCTGCCCGGAGTGTGCCGGAGCCGGGATCGAAGCGTCCTTCGACCGCCGCCTGGTGGTTCCCGATGACACCTTGAGCCTCGCGGAGGGCGCGCTCGCCGTGTTCCCGAAAGCGCGGAGCCGGATGCCCGGTCTTCCGCGCACCCGCGCACAACGAGACGTCAAGGGTCTCGGGATCGATCCGGAGCGAGCGTGGCGGCGCATCGCACGAGGCAAACAGGACGCTTTTTTCGAGCGGTTGTTCGCTTCTCTCGACGCTCTCTACCAGGATTCGCAGGGAGAGCTACGTGACTTCCTTGCGCAGTTTCGTTCCGAACGGACGTGCGCTTCGTGCGGCGGCGGCCGGGTACACGCGCAGGCTCGTGCGGTGCGCGTGTCCGGTCGCGCGATCACAGACGTCGCCGCTCTGACACCGGACGGCGTGCTCCAATTCCTCGACGAGCTCCGAGCGGGCGAGCTCGAAAAGAGTGGGCGCGCGCTCACGGTCGCCTCCTCGCTTCTTGAGGAAATCGAGTCCCGGCTCCAGCTGCTGTTGAAAGTCGGCCTTTCCTACCTGCAGCTCTCGCGGCGCGCCGACACCCTTTCCGGTGGTGAATCGCAGCGGGTGCGGCTGGCCGCGCAGCTCGGCTCGCATCTCAGAGGCGTATGCTACGTTCTCGACGAGCCGACCATCGGTCTCCACGCGCGCGACAACGAACAGCTTTTAGAGACACTGCGCGAGCTCGTTCTCGCCGGCAACTCGGTCGTCATCGTCGAACACGACGAAGACACCATCCGGAACGCGGACTACGTGATCGATCTCGGCCCGGGCGGAGGCACCGAAGGCGGCAACATCGTGGCGCAGGGAACGCCTCAGCAGATCCTGACCAATCCCGAGTCGGTGACCGGCCGGTACTTGCGCCGAAAATCTCCACCACCGGAGACGCGCCCGCTAAATGATATCCCCTTTCTCGAGATCCGCGGCGCCCGTGAGAACAACTTGAAAAAACTCGACGTGCGCTTTCCACTCGGCCGTCTGTCCGTCGTCACCGGTGTCTCCGGCTCGGGCAAGAGCACGCTCGTGCGCGAGGTCCTCGGTAAAGCGGTGCGGCGGGCCCTCGGAGGGAGTGCTCTGCCGGGAGAGCACGACACACTCGTCGGCCTTGATCAAGCCCAAGACCAACACCAACTCGACCGTGTTCGCGAAGTGGACCAGACGCCCATCGGCCGAACGCCGCGCTCGATCCCTGCGTCGTACGTCGGCTTTTTCGACGAGATACGGAAACTATTCGCGAGAACGCCCGCGGCGCGCATGGCGGGCTACAGCCCGGGACGATTCTCGTTCAACGTCAAAGGCGGCCGGTGCGAGGCCTGTGCCGGGCAAGGCACGATCAAGATGGAGATGAGCTTCCTTCCGAACGTGTACGTGCACTGCGACAGCTGCGGCGGGCGTCGTTTCAACGACGAGACGTTGTCGGTCACGTTCCGGGGCAAGAACATCTACGAGATTCTGGAGATGACCTTCGCGGAAGCGGGGACGCTCTTCGAGCGCATCCCCTCGATCCACCGGCCGATACGCTTTCTGAGCGAGATTGGCCTCGGCTATCTCACTCTAGGCCAACCCTCCAACACCCTCTCGGGCGGTGAAGCGCAACGCATCAAGCTCGCGTACGAGCTTGCCAAACCGTCGCGCGGAAAAACCCTCTACTTGCTGGACGAGCCGACGACGGGGCTTCACCTGGCCGATATCGAAAAGCTAGTGAACGGATTCCAGGCGCTCGTCGAGCGCGGCAACACGGTGGTCGTCATCGAGCACAACCTTCACATCGTCGCCGAAGCCGATTGCGTCATCGACCTCGGACCCGAGGGAGGAGCGCGCGGTGGGGAGCTGGTTTCTTGGCGCTCACCCACTCAGATCGCACGCGAGACACGCTCGCACACGGGACGGTACTTGCAGGCGCATTTCAGCGCGAAGCGCGCGTCGGCGGCGTCGTAGTCCTATTCGTTGCTGTCGCGGCGGCGCGAGAGCGCGAGGAGACCGAGCCCGAGCCCGAGCAATGCCAACGCACCCGGCGCAGGTAACAACACGAGATTGTCTACCGCTCCCGAACCGCCGAGCGTGATCTCGATCCTGTCGAACAGCCCGAACCCCCCGATGGGCGCGATGCGGTTGACGGTGTTGTTCCCGAACACCGCATCTTGGTCGAAAGCCCCGCCATCCAGAAACTCGGCGAACGCGATCGTATCGATGACCACACCTTCCATGAGGAACGTCGCGAAGTGCCCCGGCTCTTCGCCGATGCCGATTCCTTCGATATCGATCAAGTCGAACCCTACGGCCGCTTCGAGGGTCGGCCAAATCGAAAATGAGCATCCCCGCTTGGCGGTTACCTTCATCATCGGGAAAATCGGCGAAGCCGTCTCCGATACCGATGCTGTTCTCGGCGATGATGATGGCGGTACCGAGCTCGAGATTCTCGAGCTCGAACGGAGTGAGATTGCCTCCATCCCACGAAGGTCCTTCGAGATCCGGGTCCCGCGTACCGGTTAAGCCAGTGTCGAAGCCTATCGCGAGATTCGGGTGGTCGGTAGGGCCGCCCTCGCCGAAACTGAAGTTGATGGCGCTGATGGTGATGCCAAAAATCTGTGTCGAGGCTACTTCGCCATGCGCGATGTCGTCGAAGGTAATGACGCCGGCAGTGCTCGTGCCGAGTCCGCACATGACGATGGCGGTAACTGCCGCAAACGAGATGGTGCGCTGTTTCATTGTGTGCTTCTCCCCAAGAGTTACCTGTGATTTCCTAAGCAATTTTCGTGACAAACAGGCAAAGTGTTTGCAACACAACCTGTTACGTCTGATCGGGAAACTTCCGGACGACGCGAGAACGTAACCTATTCAGACACCGCAATCGGCGTGCGAGCCTCGATAATCGCAAATGATACTGATCACGAGACTTACGGGAGACCGGCGACTGTCAGAGAATTCGACGGCTGTAACCGAGTCAGCCCCTCTTCTCCACGAAGGAGAAGAGGGGCTATCCGAGTGCTAGGTCGAATTTTAGGTCCCGGAGCTAAGTCAATTTCGTGCCGGCGACAGGAGCGAGCGCAACGCTCGTGCCACCTCGCCATGCTCGTTGTAACAGACTATTTGCGAAGGGTTTCCTCCGCTTGGGGCTGAAGGCGCCACCGGCGGAGTGTAAGCCAGCCCGACAGAACAGCAACTGGGTCTTCGCAATCCAAATAATTGAAAACAATGCTTGTCCCCGCATCGCGGGTGCCTGTCAGCATTTCCGACACTTCATGGCATCTCCGGAAGGCCCAGAAGGCGACGCCGCGCGCGATCGCGCGCTTGGGCAATGGCGACGTTGTCGGGAGCAAGCGCCAACGCGCGATCGTAGTAGGCAACCGCGTCGCCAATTTGCCCGAGCGCTTCCGCCGAGCCGGCCATCAGGACCCAGACGTCGACTTCATCGGCGAACTGGCGCTCGGTAGCACCGAGGTGCGTCAAAACGTCTCGATAGCGCCGTGAGGCGTACAGAAGACGTGCGAGCTCGAGATGCACGCGCACTTCATCCCCGTTGAGCTCGAGCGCAGCTTCCAACTCTTCGATCGCACGCGCTCTCGCGCCGCGCTCGGCGAGCGCGAGTCCTCGCGCGAAGCGATAGCGTCCCTCTTCGGCGCGCGTTCGAGCCCGCACGAGAACACGCGCGGGCTCGGGGTGGGCTCCGAGCTCGTTCTCGAATGCGAGAGCGCGCGCTTCGTTGTCGTCCACCGTCCACGTGTGCCACGTGTTGTCGACGAGCTCCGTGACCACAGCCCCGGCGCCATCGGTCACGAGCGCCAATTCGAAGCGCTCGTCGTTCGGCTGCACGATTCTCCGTCCTCGAAAGCTCAGCCGCGTCATCGTCAGCGCTTGCCTTTCTCTCGCGGACACGTCGAGCTCGATCGAATCTTCCCAGCGCTCACGCTCGACGGCGACTCCGACGAGCCGACCCACAAGGGTGAAACGCACGCGGTAGCGCTCACCCTGCGCGCGCCATCGCAAATACCGGCTCGCGCCCGGAGCGAGCTCGAGAGCGTAGTGAAGCTCAAAAACGCCGGCATCGTCGGCGAACACCGACGAGACGAGCCGTGAGCGAAGCTCGCGCGTGCTCACCGCCACCCGCACGTTTTCGCCGAATACGCGATCACGCTCACGGAGCTCTGGGAAGGCGTCGAGACTCGCGAGGAGCGAGAGCGCCTCCTGTCGGCCTCCGCCGGGAACGAGCCCTTCTACTGCGAGCGCGAGCTCGGGGTCGACCGCGTCGAGCCCGGGGTCGGCTCCGAGCTCGAACGCTGAAGGCTCCGCCGCCGGCACGAGCGCCCCGACGCCGTCGGTGGCCGGATTCCAAAGACCGTACTCACCGGAGCCGCCACGTCGAAAGAACACGAGGTAAAACGAGTCCGGGAGGAACGAGACGTCGACACCGGTGTAATGCCAGAGCTCGGACGGCAGGATGCGGTGGCCGGCGCGGGTAAGATCTTCTCGAAAGCTCGGCGCACCGAGAAGTTGGTAGACGCGTCCGCGTTCAGACCACCGGCCAAGGTGTCCGAACAGACGCTCGCACGCACGAAGCCTTTCGTGATGGCGGTTGCGATCCCGGTGGCTCCAAAACGCCTCGATGAAGCGATCCCGCAGATCCTCGGTCTCGAGCGCGCCGAATCGCGCGCGCTCGTCCGCGGTCAACAGAAAGTGGGCCTCGTCCTCGAGAAAAACGCGGTGACGCTCGGCGAGCGGCACCGGCAAAAGACCGAGAACGAGGAGCATGACGGCCGCCACCGCCCGACAATAGCATGGGAGCGATTCTCAACAGTATGCTAGAGTTAGGGGATCAAGCTATGAGCCGTCAGGATATTCTCGACACGACCCGCGAAGGGTCCGTCGAGCGACAGCTCTTCGACCAAATCGACTTCGAGCGGATTCCGCGCCACGTCGCCATCATCATGGATGGCAATGGGCGTTGGGCCAAAGGCCAAGGCCTTCCCCGCGTCGAAGGCCACCGCGCCGGGATCGCCTCCGTCCGCGAGACCGTCGAGACGTGCGCACGTTTGGATATCCCGGTCTTGACGCTGTACGCGTTCTCCGTCGAAAACTGGAAGCGCCCGCGGAGCGAAGTCGACGTCCTGATGATGCTGTTGAAGCAGTACCTTCGTCTCGAGCTCTCGACATTGATGAAGAACGATATTCGCTTCCAGGTCTTAGGGCGCATGCCGGATCTTCCCGACGACGTGGTGTCGGAGCTCGAAGCGGGTATGGAGCAGACGCGTGACAACCGCGGCCTTCTCTTCAACATCGCGTTGAACTACGGCGGGCGGGCCGAGATCGTTGACGCGTGCCAACGCATCGTCGACGAGGCGGTGGCGAAAGGCGAGGCGCCTATTATCGATGAAGCTTTCTTCTCGCGGCATCTCTATACGTCCGGTGTCGTCGATCCGGATTTGCTGATCCGCACGAGCGGCGAGCTCCGTGTCTCGAACTTCCTCCTGTGGCAGATCGCGTACGCCGAAATCTGGGTTACTGACACGTTGTGGCCGGAATTTCGAAAACGCGAGCTCTTCGAAGCCATCATCGCTTATCAGAAGCGCGACCGGCGCTACGGCGGCATTGCCACGAAGGCACGCAGCACCGCCTGAGGTCCCGAGCGCCTGAGAGTATGAGACGGCTTGTCACGGCGGCCGTCGCCGTTCCTCTTCTCCTGCTCGTCATTCTGCGCGGTCCGGCGTCGCTGTTCCTCGTCTTGGTGGTCGTGTTCGCGCTCGCCTGTTTTTGGGAGCTCTCCAAGATGCTGAAGAGCTCGGACTCGGACAAAACGCTCTTACCGGTCGGGTACGTCGCCACCGGTCTTGTGACCGCGTCGTTCTACTTCCCGCGATTGTCGTTCATGCACGCGAGCCTCATCGCGTTATTGCTCATCGGCGTCGGCGTGGTGGTGCATCGGCGACCCGAGCCGGACAATCTCGTCGCAGCGATGGGGACGGTGTTCGCGACGTTCTACGTCGGAGCCCTTCTCGGAAGCCTCGTCGGACTACGGATGGTGGAGCCCGATCCGGACGGACGCCGCTGGGTCGTGTTCCTGATGACCGTCGTCTTCGTCGGCGATGCCGGCGCGTACTACGTCGGCAAGTCTGTCGGAAAACACGCGCTCGCCCCGCGATTGAGCCCCAAGAAAACGATGGAGGGTCTCGCGGGAGACGTCGTGTTCGCGATGGCGATGGCGGTCGTGCTCAACGAGCTCTGGTTCCCGGGATTGCCCATCGCCACCGTGGCGGGTCTGGGTGTGGTGCTGTCGCTTCTAGGCGTCGGCGGCGACCTGTTCGAGTCATTCCTGAAACGCTCGGCCGAGGTAAAAGACACGTCGTCCCTCATTCCGGGCCACGGGGGCGTGTTGGATCGTGTGGACTCCGTATTGTTTGCGGCACCAGCTTTACTGCTATGCGTTTGGTGGTTTCTTTGATCAGCATTCAGCCGATTCGCGTCGTGCCTGTAACAGGGGAGTAACTTACCGGCAGAACGGTGCTCGATATGCGAACGACGCAATTTACTGGCAGGGCGTGGAGTGGACTGGATGCTGGATGCTGAATGCTGGGCTAGAATAGAAACCGTGAGAGGCATTTCCATCCTTGGGTCCACGGGATCCATTGGCACCAATACCTTGCGGGTGATCGATCGCTTTCCCGAGCGGTTTCGAGTGGTCGGTCTTGCTGCGGGACGCCGTGTCGACGAGCTCGGCGATCAAATCGCGAAGTACCGGCCGGCCATCGTCAGTGTGGCGAGCGCTGAGCTTGCCGAAACCCTGAGCCGTGACTTTCCCGATGTCGAGGTCCGGTGCGGAGTCGAGGGGCTCGTCGACGTTGCGACGCACACGGATGCGGACTTCGTCATGTCGGCGACCGTGGGCGCGGTCGGTCTCGTGCCGACGCTTTCCGCCATCGAATCCGGAAAGACGGTGGGACTCGCGAACAAAGAGACGCTGGTGATGGCGGGCGAGCTCATGATGCGCGCCGCGGCGGCGGCAGGAAACGCTCTTCTTCCCGTGGACAGCGAGCACAACGCCATCCACCAATGCCTCGACGGTCGCAAGCAACCGGTGAAACGCATCTGGCTCACCGCTTCCGGCGGTCCGTTCCGCACCGCCAGCCGGGAAGAAATGCGCGACGCGACCCCAAAAAGGGCGCTCGAGCATCCGACGTGGAAGATGGGACCCAAAATCACCATCGACTCCGCGACGATGATGAACAAAGGGCTCGAGATTATCGAAGCGCATTGGCTTTTCGACGTTCGGCCGGAGCAGGTCCGCGTCGTGGTGCACCCGCAGTCGACGATCCATTCGATGGTCGAGCTAGAAGACGGTTCGTTCATCGCACAACTCGGCGTGACCGACATGCGGCTCCCGATCCAATACGCGTTGACGTACCCTGAGCGTCTCGACGTGGGTCTTCCGCCCATGGATCTGGATGCGCCCATGCGACTCGATCTCGAGCCGCCCGACTTCGAGCGCTTCAAATGCCTCGCGCTCGCCTATGAAGCCCTCGACGCCGGCGGAACCGCACCGGCGGCGCTCAACGCCGCCAACGAAGTTGCCGTCGCCGCGTTTCTCGACGAGCGCATCGGTTTTCTCACGATTCCGGAAATTTTGGAAGAAACCCTTTCACGTCACGATCCCCTTCCCGTACGTGATCTCAAGACCGTGCTCGAGGCTGATCAATGGGCGCGCACGGAGGCCGAGCGGCTCATCCGTTCGCCCGTCATGACGCCTTCGACTCGATGACGACACTATGACCACGCTACTAGCTTTCATCTTCGTCCTTGGGGTTCTCGTATTCGTCCACGAGGCGGGTCACTTCCTCACCGCCAAGTGGGTCGGCGTACGCGTGAAGGTGTTCTCTCTCGGCTTTCCCCCCAAGATAATAGGACGGACCTGGGGCGATACCGAGTACCGCATCGGCGCGCTCCCGCTCGGCGGTTACGTCAAGATGGCGGGAGACAACCCGTTGGAGGCGACCGGGGACCCCGAAGAGTTCATGAGTCGCTCCAAATGGGAACGGTTGGCGATTCTCTTCGCCGGCCCGGTGATGAACCTCGTCCTCGCCGTCCTCATCCTGACGGTGTTGTTCATGGTCGGCATCGACCGGCCGGCCGGGCTCGACGATCCCGCGGTGGTGCGCTTCGTCGCCGAAGACTCGGCCGCAAGCCGTGCCGGCCTCGAACCGGGTGACCAGATCGTCGCCATCGACGGCGCACCGATCGAGAACTGGCGCGACGCCCTCGACGACTTCCTCGTGAGCGCGAACGAAACGTTGACCGTCAGCTTGCTTCGAGACGGAGAGACGATCGAACGCGACGTCATCGTCGAAGCACGCGGCGAGGATGAGATCGGATACGCGGGTGTGTTCCCGGCCGTCCAACCTCAAGTTCTTAGGTTGCGCGAAGACTTTCCCGCTGAGCGCGCGGGCATGCAACCAGACGACGTCATCACCAAAGTCGACGGCGCTCCGATCTTCTATTACACCGAGCTCATCGACGCCATCGAAGCGCGTGATGGGGCGCCGGTGCTCATCGGAGTTCTGCGCGTCGACGAGACCCTCGAGTTCGACCTCACGCCCCAAAAAGACGGCGACCGGTGGCTCATCGGAATCGAGTTCAATCCTTCACCGACGGTGATCTATCAAGTCTCGAATCCGGCGCTCGCGTTCGCCGCGGCGCTCGGGGAGACGGAGCGCTTCACGCGCCTGACGTTCATCGTCCTCGGAAGGCTCCTCACCGGACGCGCGTCGGTCAACACGTTGTCCGGACCCATCGGTATCGCGGAGGCTTCAGGTGAGACCGCCCGCCGTGGCCCACGGCAGCTGTTCATGTTCATGGCGTTTTTGAGCTTGAACCTTGGTATCTTGAACTTGCTCCCCATCCCCCTCCTCGACGGCGGGCACATGGCGGTCATCGCCATCGAAGGACTCGCGGGCCGTGACTTCAGCCTTCGCGCCAAAGAACGCATCCTCCAAGTCGGCTTCGTGATGCTGATGCTTCTGATGGTCACGGTCATATACGTCGACCTTTCCAAGATCGATTCGATCGGTAAATATTTGCCGTGGTAGGGAGATCACGACGGCGATCCGCCGTCCGCCATCGGCCATCAGCCGTCAGCCCTGCGGTCTGATAACGTTCTCAGCCTTATGAAGATCGAGTCCATCGTTATTCACGAGGTGAAGCTCGACCTCAAGCATTTTTTCGAGACCAGCTTTGCTCGTGTCACCTACGAGCATTTCCTGCTCCTTCAAGTGACCGTCGACGGCGTCACCGGATGGAGTGAATGCGTTGCTTCCGAGGCGCCCACTTATTCATCCGAGACGGTGAAGACGGCGCTTCACGCCATCGAAGACTTCATTGCTCCTCATGTGTTCGCGCGCGACTACGACCACCCCGACGACATTCTCCCGTCGCTCCACCACGTGCGCGGCCACAACATGGCGAAGGCCGCCGTGGAAATGGGGATGTGGGAAGCGTATGCGCGCATGCGCGGCGAGTCTCTTTCGGAAGCCCTCGGCGGCACACGCACCGAGATTGCGTCCGGCGTTTCCATTGGCATCCAGGACAGCGTCGACCAACTCCTCGACAAGATCGCACAAGAGCTCGCAGACGGCTATCGTCGCATCAAGATGAAGATCAAGCCCGGGTGGGATCTCGACGTCGTTCGCCAGGTGCGCGCGCGGTTTCCCGACACCCTCCTGATGGTCGACGCCAACAGCGCCTACTCGCTCGCCGACGTCGCGCTCTTTCAAAAGATGGACGAGCTCGATTTCATGATGATCGAACAACCCCTCCACTACCAGGATATGTGGGATCACGCCAAGCTCCAGAAAGAGATCCGCACTCCCGTTTGTCTCGATGAGTCCATCCATTCGGTCGAGGACGCCCGGCGAGCGATCGAGATGGAAGCGACGCGCATCATCAACATCAAAGCGGGCCGTGTGGGTGGCCTTTCGAGTGCGCGCGCGATCCAAAAGCTCGCGGAAGACCACGGCATCCCCGTATGGTGTGGCGGGATGCTCGAAAGCGGCATCGGCCGCGCCCACAACGTGCACTTGTCGACGCTTTCGAATTTCACGTTGCCGGGAGACGTCGCCGACTCCAAGCGCTACTTCGTCGAAGAGCTCATCGAGCCGCGCGTCGAGGTTCGCCCCGACGGAACGATCGAAGTCCCGACGGGACCGGGAATCGGGTATGAGATCCAAGAAGATCGGATTGCGAAGCACCGGATCTCGAAGCGAGTGTTGGAGCCGTAGCTCCCGTGCCCTTGCCTTTGCCCCTCCCCGTTGCCTTGGTGCACAACTCCGATAGAGGCCGATAGCTCGCTTGGCCCCGACTCCCATCATCCGATCATCTCGCTATCAGGCATCCCGAGCGCCGTCATCGTGTTGAGAATCTTGCACCCGATCCTTGCCTCGACTCTCTGTGCCGCCAACCCTCTCGCTCGCATCGCTGAGCCCACGATAGCCTTGTAGCGATGGAACGTTGTCTCGACTTTGCTCCGTTTGCTGTAGCCCGATTCTGTGTGCCACTTTCGTTTGCCGAGCCGAGCTTGTGCTGCAATGTTGCGATTGCGCTGTCGGCTGCTCGCCGGCCCCGATGCGAGCTGGGCGCCCTTGCGCGGCGGTATCAGCACCCTCGGCGAGCGATGAGCGCTGTGATTCTCGATCGCCTCATAGACGCCGCCGGCGTCGTATGCGGTGTCAGCTCTGGCCGATGAGATGGGACTGTCGATCTGTCCGACAAGCGATGCAACCCGCGATGAATCGCGGGCTCTTTTGCTCGTCAGCTCGCCGGCAACGACTTCGCCAGTCTGCTCGTCGACACACAGATGGAGCTTGCGATAGTCCCTGCTCTTTGGTGCTCTGCGCAGCTGGCCGGCGTGGACAGCGAGACCGCTGCTGTCGATCAAGATGTGCAACGGCGTCTTGTGCTTGTCTTGGTAGAAGGGGACCTTACCCAGCTTCGCCTTGCGCCTCGAAATCGTGGTGTGATCGGGCACATCATGGTCTAGCTTCATCAGAGCGAACAACGATCGCAGCAATCCCTCGCTCTGCCTAGATGACAGATGAAACACCATGCCCAGGGTGACAGCCGTCTCGATGGCGTGGTTCGAGTACTTGCGTTGACGGCCCGGTTTCCTCCTCCTCGGCCGGGGCGCGTCCCAGTTCACAAGCTTGCCGGCGGTGAGCGAGATCCAGACGGTCAGGCTCCCACGGTTGCGTAGACCCGCCTCATATTCACGCCAATTCCTCACGCGATAGGCCTTCTTCACATACTTCCTCTGAGTGCGTTTGAAAATGCTCATGGGGAACTTCGAATCCGTGAGTAAAGGACAATTGTGGACCGAGATCGCGAGTTGTGCACCAAGGCATCTTGCCGGCGAGATCGGCGATGGCGTGTTGCCCTTCTGTTTCCGCCTGAGCACTACTTCACGGTAAAGCCTCTCCTCGAGGAAGGGGCTCGTGCTCGCGACGCGTCGCTCGGCGAGATCGATTTCGCCGCGTGTCTATGGGTGTCGTTGTCGAGCGACGGCGACGCTGCCCGCTGTGCTCTTGCCGAGAAGATTGCGTACTATGGAGCATCACTTTCACCACTCATTCTCGAAAGGCTGTCTTTGACGCGAGACGATTTCGTTGCCATCGACCGCGCCGTGCACCACGAGCGCGACATGGACAAAGCATGCTCCCTCGTCGACGAGCGCATGTTGCGCATCGGTGTCACCGGCAAGCCCAAAGACCTGATTGACCGCCTCGAGCCGCTCGTAGAAGCGGGCGCGCGGCATTTGAGCTTCGGGCCGCCGCTCGGACCGGACCCCCTCGAAGCGGTCCGGCTTCTCGGCCGGGTCGTGCTTCCCTACTTTCGCTCTTGATGACAAGATTCTACTGAGCAAGCACCGCACATGTCGTTACTTCGATCTCAGATCAAGACGCGCTCCGACGAGTACCGTCAAAATTTCGATGCCAACCGTGCGCTCAACGAAGATCTCGCGCGCAAGCTCGACGAGGTCCGCACCGGCGGTAGCGCGCGCGCACGTCAACGACATCGAGAGCAGGGAAAGCTGTTCGTGCGCGATCGCATCGCAACGCTCATCGACGAGGGCACACCGTTTCTCGAGCTGAGCGCGCTCGCCGGACACGAGCTCTACGACGATGTGGTTCCAGCGGGCGGGCTCGTCACCGGCATCGGGCTCGTTCGCGGACGTCAATGCATGATTGTCGCGAACGACGCCACCGTGAAAGGCGGGACCTACTATCCCATCACCGTCAAAAAGCACCTGCGTGCGCAGGAAATAGCTCTCGAAAATCGTCTAACCTGCATCTACCTCGTGGACAGCGGCGGCGCGTTCCTGCCGAAACAAGACGAAGTCTTTCCCGACCGCGAGCACTTTGGTCGTATCTTTCGAAACCAAGCGGTGTTGAGTGCGGCGCGCATCCCCCAACTTTCCGCGGTGATGGGGACGTGCACCGCTGGCGGGGCGTACGTGCCCGCGATGAGCGATCAGTCGGTGATCGTCAACGGTACGGGAACGATCTTCCTCGCGGGTCCGCCGTTGGTAAAAGCCGCGACCGGCGAGGACGTGTCGGCGGAAGAGCTCGGCGGCGCGCGCGTTCACACCGAAGTTTCCGGCGTCGCCGACCACTTCGCCGAGGACGACGAGCACGCGCTCGAGATTCTTCGAGAGGTCGTCGGTCACCTCGGAGCGCGACCCGAGACTGAGGCTGCCACGCGTTTCGAATCGCCCGAGCCGCCCGCCTACGATCCCGAGGAGATTTTGGGCGTGTGGCCACGCGACTCGAGACGGCAGGTCGACGTCCGTGAAGTGATCGCGCGCCTCGTCGACGGCAGTCTCTTTTTCGAGTTCAAGAAGCGCTACGCGACGACGCTCGTCGCCGGCTTTGCGCATATCGAAGGCATGCGTGTGGGCATCATCGCGAACAACGGGGTTCTTTTCAGCGAAAGCGCTTTGAAGGCAACGCACTTCATCGAGCTTTGCACCACCGAAAAAATTCCCATCCTGTTCGTGCAAAACATCACCGGCTTCATGGTCGGCGCGCAGTACGAGCGTGGCGGCATCGCCAAAGACGGCGCCAAGATGGTGCACGCGGTCGCGACCGCGCGCGTGCCCAAGTTGACGCTCATCGTCGGCGGGAGCTTCGGCGCCGGTAACTACGGCATGTGCGGGCGCGCCTACGATCCTCGCTTTCTATGGACGTGGCCGACGAGTCGCATCTCCGTCATGGGAGGGGAGCAAGCGGCTCAAGTTCTGGTGACCGTCAAACGCGATCAACGTGCCCGCAAGAACGAGACACTCACCAGCGACGAAGCCGAGGCGATTGCCGGGCCCATCCGCGCCAAGTACGAGCGGGAGGGTCATCCTTACTATGCGTCGGCCCGGCTCTGGGATGACGGCGTCGTCGACATGCGGGCGACGCGGACGACGCTGGCGTTGAGCCTGGCGACGGTGTTGGGCGCGCCCATCGAGGACACCAGGGTCGGCGTCTTCCGGATGTAAGTGATGCCTAGGAAAACCACTCTGAGAATCGCCAACGCCGGCGGCTACTGGGGCGACGATCCTTACGCGATGCGCCGCCAGGTGACAGGTGAGCTCCCCATCGACTACGTGACGATGGATTTTCTTGCCGAGATCACGATGAGCATTCTGCAAAAGCAGTTCGCCCGCGATGCGAGTGCGGGCTACGCGCGGGATTTCATCGCTCAAATCGATCCGTTGCTCGAGGAGATCTTGGAGCGCGGCATCAAGCTCATCACCAACGCGGGCGGCGTCAACCCCAAAGCGTGCGCCGACGCCCTGTTCGACGTCGCCGGCTCGCGCGGTCTCTCTCTCAAAGTCGCTGTCGTCGGTGGAGACGACGTGCGTCCGCGGCTCGACGAGCTCACGCTCGACAACATGGAGACGGGCGAGAGCTTGAATAACTATGGCGACGATTACCGGGACAAAGTCTTGTCGGCCAACGCGTACTTCGGCGCGATGCCGGTCGTCGAAGCTTTGAAAGAAGACCCCGACATCGTTTTGTCGGGTCGTGTGACCGATACCGGCATCACCCTCGCTGCGCTCATCCACGAGTTCGACTGGAGTGCCGACGACTATGACCGTCTCGCGCAAGGCATCGTCGCCTCGCATCTCATCGAGTGCGGCGCTCAGGCGAGTGGAGGGAACTTCACCGATTGGAAAAAAGTAACCAGCTACATCGACGTGGGTTTTCCCATCGTGGAGTTCGAGCCGGACGGCACGTTCGTTTTGACGAAGCATCCCGGCTCGGGCGGGCTGGTGTCGCTCCAGACTGTGCGCGAGCAGTTTTTATACGAGATGGGGCATCCCCAGGTGTACATCACGCCCGACTGCATCGCCGATTTCACTACGATGACGCTCGAGGCCGATGGCGACAATCGCGTTCGCGTTCGAGGCGCTAAAGGTGCAGCACCGACGGATCTTCTCAAGGTCAGTGCGGCGCTCGAGGACGGGTTCAAATCGGCGGGAAGTCTCATCATCTCGGGACCCGATCCACGAGCCAAGGCCGAGACCTTCGCCGAGATTTTCTGGACACGACTCGGTGCTGAGCTCGAGCGCGAGGGCTTGGCCCCGTTCGAAGCCACGCACACCGAGTACATCGGCGACGACAGCACCCACCGTAGCCTCACTCCCGAGCACCACGTCACCGAGATACTGTTGCGTCTCGCAGCGCGCGATCGCGACAAACGGAAGCTCCAAATATTTCGGGAGCTTCTGCCGAGTCTCATCTTGAGTGGTCCGGCCGGAGTCGCGGTGACCGGTGGCGCTCCCGCGATCTCGAACGTGGTGCGGTACTGGCCCGCTCTCATTCCGCAAGAGAATGCCCCCGCGAGTGTCGCGGTTTACGCGGACGGCGAGCTCGTCTCGTCGAAAGACGGTATCGAGTGGCCGAAGACGGGTGGCGTTTCCGAGCCGGTGAGACCGCTCGAGGATCCCTACCCGGAATCGCTCGTCGATGCGCTCGGCGGAGACGACATCACGGTGCCACTCATGGCGCTAGCACACGCCCGAAGCGGCGACAAAGGTGATACCGCGAACGTCGGGCTCATCGGACGCAGTGCCGCATGTTATGCGTGGCTCCGAGACAACGTGAGCGCCGAGCGGGTGCGCGGTTGGTTCGAAGATAGCGTTCACGGTGAGGTGCATCGCTATCTGGTGCCCAATCTCCTTGCGCTCAACTTTCTTCTCGATGAATCGCTCGGAGGCGGCGGTACAGTGAGTCTTCATACAGACGCGCAAGGCAAGACTTACGGTCAGGCACTTTTGCGGTGCCGTGTCAACGTGCCCTCTGATCTTCTCGACACTATCGCCGACGCCGACAAGCCGACGTCCTCGGAGCTTTCGTGAGAGATTTTCCCGTCGAGCGCGTGGTCACGAATGCCACGACGTTGCGCGTCGAATCACTGTCGTTGGGCGTGAAGCGGATCGTCTTCGCGCGGCCGGACGTACGCAACGCGTTCGACGAAACCATGATTGCCGAGCTTCGCGACGTACTCGACCACCTCGCCGGTATCCCTGATCCGCTGCAAATGCGTCTTCTTCTCCTGGAAGGTGAAGGGAAAGTCTTCAGCGCCGGCGCCGATCTCGGTTACATGAAGCGAGTCGCCGCGGGGAGCGAGGCGGAAAGCTTCGAGGATGCAAAAACACTCGCGCGGATGTTTTACGCGCTCGCGGATTTTCCCGCGCCGGTGATAGCGGTGGTCCAAGGCGCCGCCATCGGTGGCGGGCTCGGCCTCTCCGTGTGCGCCGACTATGTGCTTGCGGACGAGCAATCGGTGTTCGCTACCTCCGAAGTGTTGCTCGGCATCGTTCCCGGTGTCATCAGCCCCTACATCATTCGCAAGATTGGCTTGTCTCGCGCGGCGCCGATGATGCTCACCGGTCGCCGAGTCGTCGCCGATGAAGCGAAAGATATGGGGCTCGTTCAGAGAATTACGCTGCCGTCGGACCGAACGGCCGTGCTTCAGAACGTGGTCCTCGACTTCCTCGCGGCAGGGCCCGAAGCCGCGCGGCGTACCAAGGCGCTGTTGAAGCAAGCGTCACCGCTTCCTGGTCCCGAGCTCATCGAATTCACCGCGCGCCAAATCGCGGAAGCGCGCTCGTCTCCAGAAGGCAAGATGGGACTCGAGGCGTTTTTCAGCAAGGCTCCTCCCGCGTGGGCCGCTCGCGTCACACTGCTTCGAAAAAAGCAGGTCACTTGAAGAAACTCGTCATCGCGAATCGAGGGGAGATTGCGCGCCGCATCCTGCGCTCCGCGCGGGAGCGCGGCTACCTCGTCGCGGTGATCTCGACTGCCGAAGACGCGGACGCCCTCGTCCGCTCCGAAGCGGACACGGTGCTCGAAGTGTCGAGCTTTCTCGATGCCAAAGCGATCGTGCGTGCTGCCAGGAAGTGGGACGCCGATTTGTTGCACCCCGGCTACGGGTTCTTGTCGGAGAATACCGATTTCGCTCGACAAGTGGAATCCGCCGGCATGCGGTTCGTCGGCCCGACGCCGGAAGCGATGGAGCGTCTCGGCAACAAGGAGAGCGCGAAAAAGATCGCGGAAGCGAACCGCGTGCCGACGCTAGCGTCGGTACGGTTCGACGAAATCGACGACATCGCGGACAAAGGAATCGAACCGCCGTACTTGGTGAAGGCCGCCGGCGGTGGTGGAGGTCGCGGGATGCGCGTCGTCGAGACCGCCGAAGGGCTACCCGCCGCGCTCGAGCGGGCGGCGGAAGAAGCCAAGGCCGGCTTCGGTGATCCGACGGTGTTCATCGAACGTTTCCTCGCCGAGCCGCGTCACATCGAGATCCAAGTCGTCGGCGACGGTAAAGGCGGAGGTGTGGCTCTCGGCGAGCGCGAGTGCTCGATGCAACGGCGCTATCAGAAAGTGATCGAAGAAGCGCCGAGTCCGGTCGTCGACGATGTGTTGAGGAAGAAAATGAGCGCGGCGGCGATGAAACTCGTTCGAGCGACGAACTACCGCGGCGCGGGCACGGTGGAGTTCTTGCTCGATATCGATGGCGGCTTTTACTTTCTCGAGGTGAACACCCGTCTTCAAGTCGAGCATCCGGTGACCGAAGCGGTGTACGACGTCGACCTCGTCGCCGTTCAACTCGCACTGGCCGAAGGCGAGTGGCCACAGCACCTCGATGCACTCGAGCCCAACCGATGGGCGATCGAAGCCCGGGTGCTCGCGGAAGATCCGCGATCGGACTTCTTGCCGACGCCGGGCCCGCTCATTCGCTACCGAGAGCCAAGCGGTTTGGGAATTCGTGTCGACTCCGGCGTCGCCGAAGGCAACACCGTACGAGCCGAGTTCGACTCGATGATCGCGAAGGTCATCGCCGTCGGTGAGACGCGCTCGGAAGCGATCGAGCGTCTCGGCCCCGCGCTCGCGTCGTTCGTCGTCCATGGTGCGGTCACGAATTTGCCGTTCTTGCAAGCCGTGGTTCGCCACCCCGAGTTTCGCGACGCGTCGTTTTCGACGGCATGGATTGGCGCCAACATCGACGAGCTCAACCGTTCGCTTCTGCCACAGGAACTAGAGGGGCGTCTTGGCACCCCGGGATTTCGCGAGCAGCTTTCGTTCGCGCTTCGCGGCGGCGCTTCCGAGACGCGTGCTGCGGCTCGCTTTCGTAGTCTAGGAAACGCCACCGCGCGCTTGGGAAGCTCTCGCGAGCACGCCGCGCTCGACGTGGAAGCCGACCCGGTGACGGGCACCGTCGTCCTGTCGGGACCCGGCCTCGCCGAACCCATAGAAGGCGTTGCCACCGTGCTCGACCCGACCGCCATGGCGCTCACCGTGCAGGGCGAAACCCTCCGGCTCGACGATCCCCAGGCCCTCAAGCACCGCCGGGTGAAGCTCGTCGTGAGCGACGGCGAAGTGAGAGCCCCGATGGCGGGCAAGGTGCTCAAGATCCACGTCGAGCAAGGCGCGAGCGTCGAGGAGGGTGAACTGCTCATCGTTGTGGAATCGATGAAGATGCAGCTCGAAGTCCACGCCCCCATTGCGGGTCGCGTGGAGAGCATCGAAGTAGAAGAGGGCCAAATCCTAGATGGACCGGATCTAATGGCCGTCCTGACTCCGTAGCGCTAGCCTTGCATCTCGGCTAGGAGTTGACCCCGTGCCCGCGCACGGGCTCGGACACGGGCACGATCTGGCAACGGAGCTGCCCTATTGACACTACGCGACCCGTCCGCGAGAATTGAATCAATAGGGTCCTGGTTCCACAAACCTTCCGTCCTCTGGAGTCCAAGTCCATGGGTGATGTCAACCTAGAAGTCTGGGATGCCACCGGTAACAAACGGGTCGAAGTCGAGGTGCCCGACGACGTTACCGTGGATCGCATCCTGCTCGTTCTCGCGGACAAGCTACACCTTCCCAAGCACAGCCCCGACGGCCAGTTGATGAGCTACAAGTTTCACCACCGGCGGCTCGGGATCCAGCTTCTCGACGACAAAACGCTCGCCGATCAGCAAGTTGCTGACGGTGACGTAGTTCGAATCCAGCCAGAGATAACCGCTGGCGTCGTCTGGGCGTGAAGCTTTGAAACTCTCGCACAGCGAGCTCGGCATTGACGGCAGGCACGAGAGCGACGACAGCGCGGGCCGCTATCACCGACAAGAGCTCATTACCTGGTGGGATCAGAGTCGAGTGCGCTCCGCACGCGTTCTCGTCATCGGCGCCGGCGCGCTCGGAAACGAAATCCTGAAGATCCTGTCGTTGACCGGCATCGGCGAAGTGCTCGTCTATGACATGGACGTCATCGAGCAAAGCAACTTGTCCCGCGGTGTCTTGTTCCGCGATGAAGACAAAGGCTCGGCCAAAGCGACGGTCGCGGTCGAGCGCATGCGCGAGCTCAACCCCGACGTGAGCGCCCACGCGCGCGTGGAGAACTTGAACCACAAGGCCGGCCTGGGAGTGTTTCTGTGGGCCGACGTCGTGATCTGTGGACTCGACAACCGCGAAGCACGCATCTTTGCCAACAGTGCGTGCGCAGCCACGGGTCGGACCTGGGTCGACGGCGCCATCGAAGGGTTGGCTGGCATCGCCCGCGTTTTCAATCCGGCGGAAGGCGCGTGCTACGAATGCACCATGAACGAGACCGACCGGAAACTCGTGGCCGAGCGGCGTTCGTGCGCGATGCTCGCGCGGGCCATCGTCGAGTCCGGACACGTGCCGACGACCGCGGTAGCAGCATCCCTCGTCGCGGCTCTCGAAGTTCAAGAAGCGATCAAGATTCTTCATGGTCAACCCGCCATCGTCGGCGAAGGCACCACTCGGCCTTCGAAGCGACGCGATAACTTTCGAAGCGCTTGTCGAGCGAGCGGAAAAAGAGCTCGGCAATGGTGCGGTTTTGGAGCTCAGCCGCGACGTCATCGTGTCGCTCGAATGCGCCGCGTGCGGCACGCGTGAGCCGAGGTACGTTGTTCTCGGCGAGCTCGGCGAGAAAGATGCCGCGTGCCCGAAGTGCAGTGCCCACCGTATCGTCGAGTTCGCCTCGTCGGTTTCGCGCGACGGCGTCGTCGATTTGAGCCGAACGCCGCAACAAGCAGGTTTGCCGCCGTTCGACATCATCGTCGCCCGTCAAGGCCTGGACGATCAGCGCGCGTGGCTCTTCGACGGAGACGCAACCTCGGTGCTTGGACCTCTCACGGTTCCCGCGGAGATGGGAGGTGTTCTTGAACGGTCTTGACACGCGTGCCATCGACACCAAGGAGCTTTCGAAGGAGACGTTTCCTCACGTCCGGCACGGTTTTCGTATTTTTATCTCGGAAGACGCGTTCGATCGTGCGACCGAGCGCGGGCAGGCGGACCTGACGCGCGAAGTGGGCGGCGTTCTCGTCGGCCGTATTCATCAGGACAAGAACGGTCCGTTCGTTAAAGTCGATGCGACCATCGACGCGCTCTACGCTGAAGAAAAGGAAACGGAGCTCACGTTCACGCAAAAGACGTGGGACTACATTCACAAAGAGCTGGAATCCAAACACAAGGGCAAGAAGATCGTCGGCTGGTACCACACGCATCCAGGCTTCGGCATCTTCTTGTCGGATCGGGATCTCTTTATTCATCAAAGCTTCTTCAACCTTCCCTACCAAATCGCGCTCGTCTATGACCCGAAGAGCCACGAGCACGGTGTGTTCGCGTGGCGCGACAACGAGCCCGCGCGGTGTCGACAGTACTGGGTCGGGCACGAAGAAAACCTTTGGGACGGTCCCCGCATGGCGGTGGAGCCCATGGCTGCCGTCGTAAGCCCGGAGAAAGAGGACATGAGCAACAAACGGGTCGAGCTCGCGCCTTCGGAGCGCGAATGGGATTGGGCGACGTTCGCGATCACCGCGGTGGCGCTTGTGCTGATTGGTGGTCTCGCGGGTTTCTGGTTCGCGCAGTACCGGATGCGCGACGCCATTCGTGAGGCGCAAATGCGCATCGATCGGGATCGAGCGGCGGCGGCGGAAGTATTGCTTCGAGGGCTGAACGTGGAGCTCCTGAGCTTCGTGCGCGAGGCTGCTTCCGGCGGTTCCGGGCTCCGCCGGGATTTCGATGAAGGGCTCACCGCCATCGATCTCGGTGTCGTACAGCTTTCGAGGGGAGGTGACACGAAAGACGCACTCGTTCCGTTGATCGCGGGCCGGCGCAAGCTCAAAGAGCTTCGCGACGCGCATTTCGCAGCCGATCGCTCGTTGAGGCTCTTGCAGAGTCTCGGCGAGAAGACCTCTGCGATCCCGAGGGAAGTCACCCGGATGCTTTCCGATCAACGCGCCGCGCTCGGTCAGCTCTACGCGGAGGTCGCGGAGGATGTTGCCCAAGCGGGGGACAACCGGCGTGCCCGGCGTCTTCTCCGACTCGCGGCCACACTGGATCCCGGAAACGCGCGCCGCTACGAGGACAAGCGGGCCGGATTGAAAGAGGAGGGATCACCCTGAGCGAACGAGTCGTCATCCAAAGGGACGAGCTCTACGACAAGAGCGTCGACGAAGCGCTGAGAAAAGAGCGTCAGCTTCGCACCCACGTCGTTTCCCAAGAGCCTCCCGATCTGTCTCCGGTACGAAGGCTCATGATGTCGAGCCTGTTCTACCTTCCCGTCGCGGGACTTCTGGCGAGCTTCACCGCCTGGGTTTTGATCGAGCCGCACTTCGCCGACTTTTCCCTAATAGGTGGGGAAGTGCTTCTCGTGAACTCCGAGCCCTTCGAGTTCGGGGACGGCTCGGTCGATCCCGAGCTCGGCGACGCCATCAACCTCACAATAGGGGACAACAAAGTCATCGTGTTCCCCAATCTCATCTCGATGGAGCCGGGAGCTGACTCTCAGCCGCCCTTCAACGACATTTCCGAGGTCCAACCCGGAACGTATCTCGAAGCGGTGGGCGAAGTCTGGGCTGAGAACGAGATGGTCGCGGGCGCGCTTCGTCCGGCGACGGCAACGCACGCTGGCGACACGGGTGATCAAATCGGGAGCGGCGACAACTTCGCGGGCTTGCTCCTGTTCCCCTTGACCGCGGTCTTCATCGCCGTCGCCATGCTCGTCGCGGAAGGGGTATCGAGTCGCAACTGGGTTCGGATGATCGATCGCGTGATGATCGGGGTCTTGTTGACGGCGATCTTCTCGTTCCTCTCGTTCATCCCCGCTGCGATCATGATGACCATTGCTCAGTCCGTCATGTCGATGGACGCGTCTGCCGACTGGACCACGGTCCAGGACATGCCGGCGGTGACGTTCGTCTTATACGCCGCTTGTCGCAGCGGCGCGTGGGCCTTCATCGGCGCCGGCCTCGGGCTGGGGATGAACCTTGCCCGCAGCACCAAGAGCCAGCTACGAAACTCGGTCATCGGCGGCGCTCTCGGCGGCGTGTTCTTCGACCCCATCGATCGATTTTTTCAAGAACCGTCGGCGTTCGCGGGCGCCGAGCTGTCCCGCCTCGTCGGTTTGGTCGCGGTAGGACTGTCCGTGGGCTTTTTCGTGGCTCTCGTCGATCAGCTCGCACGTGAAGCGTGGCTGCGCGTGCGGACCGGTCCGCTCGCGGGAAAATCGTTCGTTCTCTACAAGACGCCAACGACGGTTGGAAGCTCACCGTCGGCCGACGTTTATTTGTTCAAAGATGCGGCCATTGATCCCGATCACATCGCGATCCATCGCGTCGGCAACCGATACGAGATCGAGGACCTCGGCACCCGCTCCGGCACCCAAGTCGGCGGGCAAGCCATCAGACGACAACGCCTCAACTCCGGCGATCAAATTACGTTGGGCGCGACCGTGCTCGAGTTCGAAGAGCGCGCCAAACAATCGAGCAGCGCGGAGTGAGTCGAGGAGGAAACCCATGGGCCAGACGGTAAACCGGCTCAAAACCAATCGAGTCCTCGAAGGCAAGCCGTGCGGGTGGTGCTCTAACACGCTGACGTTCGGAGAGGACGCAGCTCTTTGCGAAGGCTGCACCACCGGCCATCACGCAGCGTGTTGGGACGGAAAGGGCGGGTGTGCCTCGGCCGGCTGTGTGAACGCACCGCTGAAACAGCTCGCGCCGCAGCCGGAGCGGCCCGTGGGGCCGCCACCGGGCAAGATGAATTGTCCGAACTGCCAGCTCCAAATACCGGCGAGCTCCGTTCGGTGCGAGTACTGCAACGTGGGCGTCACCTCCCCGGATGGAGTGTACCGGGGACCCACGCAGACGGCCCCGGGCGCGGTTGCATCGCTCGTGTTCGGGATCCTGGCGTTTTTCCTTTGCGGCATCATCTTTGGTCTCGTCGCCATCCAGAAGGCGGACGAAGCCAAGACCGCGATCGCCGCCGATCCGAGTCTTACCGGCGGCGGCATCGCGACAACGGGGAAGGTGCTCGGGATCATTGCCCTCGTCGTTTGGGGTCTGGGCTTGATCATGCAGGCCATGTGAGGATGTGATGGGAGCTCGTCTGAAAGATTTGGGTCTGGGCGTCGTTGCCGCCGGCTGGCTCGTCGCTGCGACCTGGATGACGCCCGCGGGGGACGTCCTCGCCGCGCCATCGGGCGAGACGCTACCGACCATGTGCTGGATCCGAGCCACCACCGGTCACGCGTGCCCGACGTGCGGTATGAGTCGAAGCTTCGTCGCGTTTTTTCATGGCGACGTAGGCCACGCGTTCCAGTTTCATCCGGTGGGCCCGGTCCTCGCGGCGGCTACGGTGATGGTTCTCGTTTCGGTTCTCGGGCTCGCGATCTCGGGGCGCAGGCCGCTTTGGGGTCGCCCGGTTTTCGCGCGCGCGCTGACGCTCTCGGCGGCGGGCGCTCTTTTCGCTGGCGTGGTACGCATGTTGGTTGGAGGGCTCGGATGAATCGCTGCTCGGTTTGTCACACGTTGATTCAAGAAGGTGTGCCGACGCGTACCTGTCCGGAATGCCATCAGCAGTATCATGAGAGCTGTTGGGAAGGCATTGGGGGGTGCGCGACGTACGGCTGCGAGAAAGTCGCGCCCGCGGAAAAACCAGAACCGGTGGCGGTGCAAGGCACGGGGTGGGGCGACAGTAAATCGTGTCCGGCGTGCGAGGTTGAGTTGAGCTCGAGCTTTCTCGTGTGCAGCTGCGGAGCCCAGTTCCCGTACGCGGACTCGATGACGAAGGATGAATACTACCACTGGCTCGCGAAGCAGGAGCAGATCAATTCCGCGCGTCGTTCTCTCGTCATTCTGTTCGTAGTCTGTTTGGCCGGCGTGCCCGCTCCGGTGATCGGGCCGATCGCGGGATGGTATGCCTTTACCAAGAGAAAACAGCTGGAGGGCGCCGGTGGCACGTATCTCGCCATGGGATACGGTACCGCGGCGCTAGGAGCGACCTACGCGTTGATGATGCTCGCGCTCGCGTTGGGATTCTAGGGAGTTGTCAGGACACTCGTGACGATGAGCACCGTAGGGGGGACGATTTGTCCTGAGTGCAGCGCTCCGGTCAAGGTGCGTCTCATCGGTGGTGAGGCGTGTCCGCAGTGTGAATCGTCGAAAGCCTGGGAGCGCTACGGCGGGGACGGCCACAAGCTCGTCATCCACAAGCGGGATATTGCAGAGGCCGAAGCCAAGATCACCGGACAAGCCGACGGTTCGGCGGCGACGGCGCGGTACTGGTTGCCGGGTCTTCTTGCTCTCGGCGTCGGCATCGGAGCGAGCTTTTTCGTGCGCGAGCTCTTCAGCGCTCGTCCGCTCGGTCCCTTGGAGCCGTTGGTCGCGGAGCTGCAGCGAACGTCCCTCATGCGCGCAGGGCTCGGCGTTGTGGCTCTCGCGGTAGGCATTGCATCGACGCTCGCGCAGAAAAAGGGATCTCTGTTCAGGAACGCGACTCTCCTCATCGTGAACTTGTCCGCGGTGCTCGTGGGAGCGGTCACGATGCTCGTCGGTGCATTTCAATGGGCCAACTGGGGCGGTGCGAGCGGCGTCGGCTGGGCTCACATGGCGATGCCGCCGCTCGCGGGAGCTCTGTCAACGACGCAGGCGATCACCGCCCAAGAGAAATCCATCATGTCGGCGACGACGGTTCTGGTCGCACCGGATGGGAACGGAGACGCGCGCGGAATGTCGTTGGGATCGGGCGCTGTCATCCGCAGCGACAGCGGAGCTGCATTTGTGGTGACCTGCTCTCACGTCGCCATGCCGTATGCTTCGGTTGCGGCTTTCCGGGATCCTAAGGATGCCCATCCCGTGTGGGTCTATTTTTCGGATGGGCGCCATGCCGAGGGACATGTCGTGTGGACCGCCGAGCCGCCCCTCGACGTCGCGGTCGTGCGCGTCGACATCGAAGACCCTCCCAATCCGGTACCGGTGCGCGCGAGCGCGGATGCGGCCGAGCAAGGGTTCGACGTGTCGTTCGTGCCCAACCCGTTCCGCTCGGGATGGACGGTGCACCGCGGCAAAGTGCTGAAGCGGGAGTCGCACCGGACGCCTGCCGGAGAATACAGTTTGATCTATACCAGTTTGCCGGTGCAGCCGGGGGACAGTGGTACCGGGCTCTTCGATAGTTTGGGTCGCCTCGTCGGGCTCAACACGTGGACGCAGATCGAAGAAGGGGGACCGAGGGGCATCAGCTTGCCGTCGAACACGATGGAGCGCATCGTCGAGATGATGGAGATGACGGAGATGATGGACGCCAACGAGCTCGTCAACTTGGACGGGCTGGATGGGGCAGATCCATGAGCAACTTTCGACTACGTCGTCTACAGTCGGACTACGAGGCGGTGAAACGTCTCGTTCACTTGCATCCGAAGATCGAGGTCGAGGGGGTGAGCGGAAACCCACCCGACCGCTATCGGTTGGTGATGCGGGTTCGCTCGCTGCGCGAGCAGGGCGAGCGCGTCGATCTCGCCAGAGAACATCGCCTCGAGATCACGCTTCCCAAGGGCTACCCGCGAGATGCACCGGTGTGTCGCATGCTCACGCCGGTCTTTCATCCCAACATCGCGCCGCATACGGTTTGCATCGGGGATCACTGGAGCGCTGCCGAGCGCCTCGACGAGATGATCCAACGCGTCGGAGAAGTGCTGGGGTTTCAGAGCTACAACGTGCAGAGCCCGCTGAACGGCCAGGCGGCGCGCTGGGTCGAAGAGCACATGCATCGGCTGCCGATCGAAAAAGAAGAGTTTTTCATCGATCTTTCGAGCGCCGTGCACCGTGACGTCAAGACCGCGAGTCAAGATCAATGCTCCAACTGCGGCGCCAAGGACAAACCGCTCGAGCCGTGCGGGACGGGGCACGTCCTGTGCGGCGATTGCGTCGCGCACTGCAAAGTATGTGGGTCGGTTCTTTGCCTCGCCTGTGGATCGACCAGTTGCAAGGCATGTGCTCAGGCCGCACTCGCGGCTACGGCGCCGACGGCGGCGAGAGTGCAGGCGCCCGTCAACCCCACTCGGCCAACCGGGCCCACCGGGCCGGGCGCGGCCACAGGCGCCACCGCGACCGCGACTTCGACCGCGACGTCTGTCTCTGCTGTTCCCGCAAAAGCCGCGCCCGAGGCCGCCGCGGCGCAGCATCAAGGTTGGGTCTGCAGCAATTGTGGCACGCGAGATACCAAGGCCGTGCAGTGTCGCCAAAAACACATCCTGTGCTCGAATTGCATGATTCGCTGTCAGACCTGTGGGCGCGGGTTGTGCATGATGTGCGGCCAGTACCCTTGCCAGGCGTGCGCCTGAACTGTCGGAATTCCAGACACCGCCTGCGTTTTCCCCAAGTCACGCTGCTCCCAAGAGTTAACACTGTCCTCCTGGGACCGGGTGTCGGCTCGCATGACAACCGGAGCGTCCGAGCAAACCACTCAGCGCGCGAACGTCCTGGTTTCACGCTGGTAAATCCGCAACACCCGTGTTGGCGCGATGTTTGCTTTGACTTTGATGTACTCAACCAAAGGACGGGAATGGACGAGGGACGTCTGCGCGAATTCGAGGACTGGGCGCTCAGCGAGCGATCGCAGCTCAGCGACTCCGAGAACGTACTGCTCGACGCGATCGCGGAAGCGTGTTTGGCGGTTCGCCTAGCATGGCAAGACCAAGAATCCCGTCGCGGGTAGCTCGAAGCGTGGCGTGACAAAGCGAAGACCTACCGAGAAGAGCTTCAAAAAGACCATGAGGCCATTGAAGGCGCCGACATCGAGCTTGCCGTCGGGGACAAAGATGCCGCGGTCAAGGCACGCTCCATCCTGAACGATCGTCTGCAAACCCACCCCGAAGTCGAGTAGAGCGCTTTCACGCTTTCACGTTGCCGAGAAAAACGAGCCTACTGAATCCGCCCGATTCACTCTTCCAGCTTGCCGGAGAGGCGAGAGAAGTAGGATCGCAGCTTCGCAGGATCGCTCGTCGTGGCAAGCACGGCGACGAGCACGAGGCGGGCTTTCAAGCCGTCCAGATCCTCGCCCGAGATCACGCCGGAGCGCTTCGCATCGTCACCGACCAGGACGCGGCCGCCACCGGCGCGCGCCGTGAACACGACTGTGACGTCCTGGTTGCGCGCGTCCCGAACCGCGTCCATGACTTTCGGCGGAACATTCCCGCGCCCGAACACCTCGAGCACGATACCTCGCTGACCGGAGGCGACCGCGGCGCGGACTTGGCTTCCGTCGCTTCCTGTGAAGAGTCGAATGAGGGTGACCCGCGGCTCGACGGCATCGACGTCGAGCGTGAGTCGACGCGCCGGCTTGCGAGCCAGGTAGATGTTCTCGCCGTCGAAATACCCGAGCGGGCCGAATCCCGGTGACGCGAAAGCGTTGGTTGCGACGGTGTGGGTCTTCCGCACGTCGCGCGCCGTATGGATCTCGTCGTTCAACGTGACGAGAACCCCGAGACCTCTTGCTCCCTCGGTCGCGGCCAGGCGAACTGCGTTCAGGAGATTGCGAGGAGCGTCGGTGTCGCTTCGACGCGGCGGTCGCATCGCCGCCACGAACACCACGGGGCGATCGTCCTCCAACAAAAGGTCGAGGAGGAAAGCGGTTTCCTCGAGCGAATCGGTTCCATGGGTGACGACGATTCCCGAGAGCTCCGGCTCATCGTGGAAGAGCTCGTTGACGCGCTTTGCGATGCCGAATTGCAGCTCCGGCGTCATGCGCGAGCTTCCGATCGCCATGTAGTCCTCCACGCTCAGCTCGGCGACGCTCGCCAGCGCTGGGTTCAGCTCTTTGAGCTCGGCCGCGGACAGCGAGCCGGCGCGGCCACCGGCGATCGTCCCGCCGGTAGCGATCAAGCGCACTTTCGGCTCGTCGGAAGCGGAGACACTGGAAGCGCACAGGATGAGTGCGCACAAGATCCGCTGATAGTTCCAGTTACCCACGCGTGCGTGTTTTAGCACACGTGGGGGAAAAGGGGACGGTCTAGATCACGGACAGCCGCGCTACGAGAGCCTATAATAGAACGCTAAACCTCGACCCGAAAAATCAATTGAGCGCGTAAGCGATGTCTTATTCTGCCAACGGCGGATCGAATCCCCCCAACCCGCAGTCGTTGGCCACACCGATCGCGGGGGGGAAGCGTATGAAGACCGTACTGGACCTCATCGGGGAGTTCGCTGTTCTTCATGATGCCAAGGTCATGTGGGGCGGAAAGTTACCCAACGAAGCGGAGCAGCGTTGGGAGGAGCTCAAAGACTTCTACGACCTTCTCATGTCCAAAAGCGGTGTCGGTCCGCGACCGGTCACGCGGCAATTCTCCGCGAAGGATATCGAGGAAAAAGTCACGTCGCGCGAGCGGCTGCGGGTTCCGGTCGAGATGGACATGATCTTCCGCGCAGGCGAGGAGTTCCACGCGGCCAAAGGCGTCAACGTGAGCCGTGGCGGTCTCTACCTTTCGTCACCCCTGATTCTTCCTGTCTCAACGACGGTAACGGTTTACCTCGCGAGCTCCGACGTCACCCATGAATCGCTCCTCGAAGCACCCGGCGAGGTCGTGTGGGCAACCGAAGAAGGCCGCGATCAGGCTTCGCTGCCTCCGGGCATGGGCATCAGCTTCACGACGCAAGAAGGACACCTCGAGCGCCATCTCGACGCGATGGTCATTAACTCGCTGGTGCGCCATCTCTCGGGCGTGGATGCCAATTGCTTCGCCCCGGAGTTCCTCTTGAAAGAAAGCGTCGAGCTGTAAAGATCAACGCAAAGGCGCAGAGTCGCCAAGGCGCAAAGTGAGCGCCTTCGCGCGGATTCTCTCGTGAGTCGTGGGCGTGCGGAGCTCAGACACGCGCCGCAAGACGCAACTAACTGCTTTCGGATGCTGATATTTCTGGGTCTACGCGGGTTCGTGTGGGTTGAAAACGGCATTTCTGGGTAATGGCGGAAGGAATGCCGCCACGATCTTCAGCTTGAGATATCCCTCGTCACGATAGCCGTAGGCGCGTCGTTGCAGAACACGGATTTTGTTGTTGACCCCTTCAACCAGTCCGAGACTGACTTTGTTCTCAGGATGACAGTAGGAGGCGATACCATCCCAATGGGACTCAATCATTCCGGCGAACTTCTGGTAGGGATGCAGGCGCTGCCATTTGAGGCTGTCTTTCCAACGTGTGAAAAAGGCGCGAGCCCCGCGTTCGGTGCGGTAATCCCAGAGTTGCCCGAAGGCCTCCTTCAAAACATAGGCGGTGTTCAGGCGCCGGTTGGCCTGGAGCAACTTCTTGAGTGCGCGGCGACCGTCCAGGCTCAGGTTCTCCCGCCGGGAAAGCAACGTGTAACGCTGCCCCTTGATATACGACCGGTCCTCGCCGCTGAGGCGTTTGTACTCACGGCGCCGGACCTCATCGAGAGCCTTTGACAGGTGACGCATGATATGAAACTTGTCGAAGATGATCCGCGCATTGGGTGCGTTGTTAATCACCGAGTTCCGGAAGGGCTTCCACATATCCATGGCGGCCAGCTTGATACGGGCGCTTTTCTTCCCGCCCAGCGCCTTGAAGAACAAATCGATGTCGGTTTCTTTGCGACCCTCACCGCCCACCCAGATGGGACGCGCCCGCTCCAGGTCGCTGACAATGACACGATAGTTATGTCCCTTGCGGATGGAGATCTCATCAATACCGATGGCCCGAGGCGCCGGCAGCCCCGCCCGCTCGACTTGCTCTTGCATGTAGAGCTTATCCAGGTCCTTCACCGTAGTGTGGTGCAGACGTTCCATCTCGGCCACCGCCTTGTTCGGCATATCCCGGCACAGCTTGCCCACATGCGTCGCAAAGCGCTGGGTGTAGCGCGGGTTGTTCGCCAGCCAGTCCAAGTGTTCTACATGCACACCACCGCACCCACGACAGTTGACGCGCCAACGCTCGTATTCCAGATAGATCCGCCAGCCTGCCAACGACAGGTCGCGGACCCGGCACACTTGCTTGTCATAGCGCCCCCGGCACCGATGCCCACAGTACGAGCACACGGCTGTTTTTTTCGCCTCTTGAGCTGGATGACGCGGGCGTATCGGTCACCGAATACACCGTTCAATCGGGCGCCAGCCACGAAACCTGGTAGCGCAAAAAGCGAGCGGATCGACTGGGGATTTTTCACTCGGTTAGCCTATCCGAAAAACGGATCACTTCTCAGCACCTGATGAAGTGCTGAATACCTTTTCCACACAATGAGTTACACTATTTCTCCGTCAGCATTCGCCCACAGATTTCCGCGTAGACCCATATTTCTTTGCGTACTTCGCGTCTTCGCGCCTTTGCGTTCCGTTCTTTTAGAGCCCCGGGTAGGGGGCGGGCTCGATATGGACGAACGCGCCGACGTAGCGCCGATCACGTTGGGCGCGGCTTTCGAGCAGCGGAACGGCACCCAGCTCGGTCTCGATGGAAACGAGATAGCAAAAGCTTCGGTGCCCGAAGTCTTCATACGGAAATGGTTTCCCCGCGGGTAGCTCGAGGATTACCTTCGTACCGGGAGCCATCGGGCGCGTCTCGCATCCGCCCGGGACACAAACTCGCACCCGATTGGGTCGTCCCGCCACGTTGGTGACCCGCACCACGAGCTCGGTCAACTCGACGTTCGTGCGGACGACCATTTCCGCGGTCGTCCCCCCTTTGACGTGGAAGCCGAGACCGCCTGGGCTTCGGCGCTCGCGACCCCATGTGTTGTTGTCGAGAAAGTAGCCGAGAAAACCGTCGTCGAACCGCTGGCGGAACTTCCGCGGGTCACTGTTGGTCGGCAGGTGGTTGATCGCCGATAGCTCGGGAGGCAGCCACTTGAAGACGCCGACGGTGGCATGCTCGCCGGGGCGGCGCCCGGCTTCGAACGGTCCGATCAGGATCGACACCACGAAGACCGACGCCACGCCCCAAGACGCTAGAATCGGCACCAGTGGCCGGGTGATGTTCGCGACGAGAAAGAAATAGAGTGGGAACAAATTCGTAAAGTAGCGATTGCCGAGCGTTCCCGCCCCGCCAAAATAGTTCGTCGGACTCCATACGACGAGAAGCATGCCGCCCAACGTCGCGATACCGAGAACGAGCCACTGGTAGAGCCGTTTGTCCCGCGAGAACAGAAACAGGAACAACGCCGCGGCCGCGGGAAAGAAGTAGATCGTCACGCCGGAAAAACGTCCGACGTGGAAGAAAACCACATCGTGTGCGACGATGTCCCAGGGCTGGTGGGTGTAGATGACATCGGTCCTCATGTCGAGACCGGTGTTCTCGAAGTTCAAGTGCGGTAGCTGATAGGGATAGGTGCCGCCGAAAGTCTTGCGCTCGCCTCCCTGGTAGTTCATGTCGCCTGTGATCAGCAGATTCGCGATGAATAGACCCCCGAGGAACAAAGCGAACACGGCGCCGACTCTGAGTCCGCGAAGCCACTGGCGGCGCCACGCGAGCAGGACGAGGAACGGAATGATCAAGAAGAGGTTGTTCGGCTTCGAGTAGGTGACCGCCCCCCAAATCGCCGCCGCGATGAGATCGGATGTGAGCCCTCGCAAGACGAAGGGAGGATCGTCCGCCTGTTCTTTGTAGAGCCAGAAAAACGCTCCCAGGAACACCAGGCACAAATTGAAGAGCTCGGGTGTGACCCAGACGAAGTACGCAGGTGCGACCGATGCGAAGAAGAATGTTCCCGTGAACGCCAGGGCGATGAAGCGCGAGTTCGAAGCAGCGAGAAAAAAATAACCCGCCAACAAGACTGCGGTGAACAACACGGCGTGCATCAACAGCAAGCCGTTCGTTCCGAACACACGCACGAACGGGGCCGCGACGAGCGAATACAGAAACGCCTTCGCGAAATAGATGTCGTCCGTCAGCGGGCCTTGGCTGACGAGAAAGGGAACTTCCGTCGTCAGGGTCAAGTCGAGCTCGCGGCCTTTCTTGAGGAAGATGCCGGACGGGCCGTTTCTGAACTCGCGGAAAACGCGCTCGACGTCTTCCCGCGCGAAGAGGAGATCGCCATCGAACGCGAGGCTGTGCGCCATCGTGTAGTACGTCGCGCCGTCGCTCCAGAAACTTCCAGCCGCGCGCGGGTAGTCGACGGAGAGCGAGAACCCCGTCAAGACAAGACCGACGGCCGCAATGGCGGCAAGCTGGCCCCGATGCTCACTCATGCTGGGAACATTCTAGCTGATGGCTGACGGCCGATGGCCGATGGCGGGTCCGGTCTCAAACTGGCGTGAACAACGAGAGAGCAAACCAATCCTTCTCGTCCGTGAACGTTTCTCGAACGCGAAAGCCTGCGCTGGCCGCCAAACCCTCGATCGATGCCAGGGTGTACTTGTAGCAGCTCTCGGTGTGGATCGTTTCCTGGTTGGCGAACGAAAAGCTCCGCTGGCAGGCCGCGACCGCTACCTCTTGTCGGCCGTTTGAGCGCAGGTGCATCTCGATGCGACCAGCCGGCACGTTGTAGAACGCCTCGTGCGCAAAGCGTTTGCGGTCGAACTTGCCTTCGAGCTCGGTATTGATTCGGGTCAGGATGTTGAAGTTGAATCGTTCGGTCACCCCGGCTGCGTCGTTGTACGCGGCGTTCAAGATCGCGACGTCTTTTTGAAGGTCGAAGCCGATGAGAAACGCGTCTTTCGGTTCTAGGTGCTCGCGAAGGCCCTTCAAGAATTGCACCGACTCGTCGTGCTCCATGTTCCCGATACTCGAGCCGAGAAACAAGACCAGCATTCGGTCTGGAACCTGATCGTCCGCGGCCACGAGCGTGCTCGCCCGTTTCAATCCCGCTTCGTACGGAGACGCAATCGGCGTGACGTCGAGCGCGGGATATCGTGCGTCGAGGCGATCCGCCGTCTGGCGGAGCATCGACTTCGAGATATCGATGGGGAGATAGTGAAGCTCTTCGCTGGTTTCGAGGAAACTCTCGAGCAGGATTGCCGTTTTGGCCGAGCTGCCACTGCCGAGCTCGACGACGCTGACGCCCTTCCCCACGAGGTTACTGAGAGCGGGAGCGCACTGGCGCAAGAGCCCGGCCTCGGTGCGCGTCAGGTAGTACTCCGGCTGGCGGGTAATCTCTTCGAAAAGCTCCGACCCCGTTGCATCATAGAAGTATTTGGGCTTTAACGACTTCGGCGTACTTCCCAGCCCAACCACGACGTCTTGGGCAAACGCTTCCCGGTGGCTATCCGGAAAAGTCAGGGGCATCTTGGGATTATATGCCACGCGGATCTTGAATCCATATCTCCCCGTTGCTAAACTTCGCCGCGAGTATGGGCATTGCACACACTTTGGACGACGTCCGCTCGTATTGGAACGAGTACGTCAACGACATCGAAGTGACCGAGTTCCCGGTAGGCTCTCCCGAGTTCTTCGAGTCGCTAGAGAAGTACCGCTACGACAAGATCGAGTATCTGCGCGACTACGTCGGCTTCGAGCAGTACCAAGGAAAGAGAGTTCTCGAGATCGGTTGCGGCGTGGGGCACGATCTCATGCAGTTCGCGCGCGCGGGCGCGGACGTTTCCGCGCGCGATCTCACCGACAACGCCGTGAAGCTCGCGATCGCGAACCTTGCGCGTGAAGGCTACACCGGCGACATCCAGCAGGGAAACGCCGAGGCCCTCGATATTCCCGACGATACTTTCGATGTGGTGTACTCGCACGGCGTGTTGCACCACACGGTCGACACCGAGAAGGCCATTGCCGAAGTGCGTCGGGTCTTGAAGCCGGGTGGTGAGGCTATCATCATGCTCTACAACCGCAACTCGTGGCTCTCGTTCGCCGCATGGGTTTCCGGCACCAACATCGAGCACGCCGAAAAAGACGCACCCATCATCCGTAAATACTCCACCCGCGAATGTCGTAAGCTCTTTCGGGACTTCGAGAACGTTCGCATCCGCGTCGACCGCTTTCCCAAACGGACGCTCAAGTTCGACAACTTGTTCGGCAAGCTCAACAACTACCTGCTCGTTCCGTTTTTCGAGATCCTTCCGGATGCCATACGCCGACCCCTCGGCTGGCACATCATGATCCGGGCGAACAAGTAGGCCATCCGACGCAGCAAAACGCGCTCATCGTCCTCGCGCTGATCGCGTTCTCGCTCCCAGGTGTGCCACTCGCCCGGAGATGGTTCCGCGGATATGAAGCCTGGCTCGTCGGTCTCGCTCTAGGTTTTCTGGGGAGCTCGGTCGCCGCGAGCGTGCTCTATCGTTTCGAGCTCGCGAGCCCGGCGTCGGTTCTCGTCGCTTCCGCGTTGCTTTCCGTGCTCGCAATCGCTTTCCAGGGGGATCGACGGGGGGGCGACACCGGGTTGGCCTGGGTCGTTCCCATGTGGCCCATGTGGGCCACGTTGGCTTTTGCAGCGCTGATCGTGGCCGTGCCGTTCTCGAGGGTCGGCGTGTCCATCGCCGACGGTGTGGCTTATCGAGCCTACTTCAGTGCCGATCTGATGACGCATCTCTCGGTCGTCGCGGAGCTACAGAAGGGCGAGTTTCCGTTCACGAATCCGTTCTACGTGGGCGCCGGCCTCGGCTACTACTGGCTGTTTTTTGTCTTTCCCGCGACCTTCGGTTTTCTCGTAACGAATCAGGGTGCACTCCTGGTCGTTTATGTCGCAAGCGGTTTCTTGTTCTCCGGTCTCTTGTTTGCCACGGCGCGTCGGCTCGAGCTTTCGCCGCCCCGTGCATGTGTCGCCGCGATCATCGTGATCGGAGCTGTCGGCTATGAAGGCGTCATCGCTCTCGTCCGGGCTCTCGTTCGGGTGGAGCCGTGGACCGACGTCAACGTCGACGCGTTGTCGCGCTGGGTGTTCGAGCTCATCTCTCTCGACGGCCTCCATCGCTCGCTGCTGTACTCGCCCCAACATCTATTTAGTTACAGCTTGCTCCTTACGTTGATCCTGCTCCTGGTTCGCGGCGAGCCGAAAGACGTTCCCGGGGCCCTGCTTTTCGGCGTGCTCCTCGGCGGAATGGCGGGAACGAGCATCGTGTCGGCCATGCTTGCGGGACCGTGGCTCGTGCTCGTTTTGTGGCGCCGCCGCGCCGAGCTCCCGTTCTTGACGACAGCGTTCGTCGCGACCGCGACGTCGCTTGTGTTCCTCGCGTGGTACGTCGTGCTCGGTTTCTTCAGCGACGCGGGCGCGGCGTTGACGGTGCGCATGCCGCGCGCTCTCGAGCTCCCGTCGATCCTGATGATCGACGCCGGCGCGTTGTCCGTGCTCGCTCTTTTGAGGTGGCGCCGTCGTCGGCCATTCGATGTCGAGCTCGTCATGCTCGCGGCGCTCGCGCTCGTCGCGGTTCTCTTTTTCGATCTTCGAGGCTACGAGGGTGTGTGGATGGCGTGGCGCGCGGGAAGCGTCTTGCTCGTAGCGTTGGGTCTCGTGGCCATCCGAGACCTGCGCTGGATGCATGCCGCGATCGTCGGGCCAGCGATTCTCACGATCGCGCTCGATGTTCATAACGCATCCGACGTGACCAACCGGCGTCCCTCGCCCGGCGGTTTCCCGTGGACGACAGTGGTGAGCGCGGACGAGCACGACGCTCTCACCTGGATCCGTGACCAGACGCCTATTGATGCCATCGTGCAATGGGACGTGCGTGCGCGCGAGCTCGGTGAGTGGGCACTCGTGCCAGCGCTCGGCGAAAGGCGTATGGCGGTGGGCTTTCCGATCTTTCTGCTCGACCTCCAGAAGTATCGCGTACGTGAGAGAAGGCACGTTCGACCGATTTTCAACTCGGGAGACATCATCGAGGCGCATCGTTTGGCACGTGAGCTCGGTATCGACTATCTCGTAATAGGTGCTCAGGAGCTCCGTGTCCGTGGCGAGCGTGTGCGGCCTCTATTCGAAGCCGAAGACCGGTTCCGCGTCGTCTTCGAAAGCGGTCGAACGACGGTTTTGGAAGTGCTCGCGCCTTGAACGTATACTTGCCGAACGCGCGGTTGCAGCTGACGAGGCGGCGTGCGCCGGGACTTACGCCTCGCAGCTGAACCTCGCGGTTTGAACTATGACCCACGACCTTGATTTTCTCGTCGTTGGCGCGGGCGTCGCCGGCCTGAGCTTCGCCCACTGGGTATTGGGGGAAGGTCGCAGTGCCGTCATCGTCGAGCGGAACGATCACGTCGGTGGGCTCGCGCGCTCGTATCGCTACGGCGACTTCTGGTTCGACGTCGGTCCGAAGCGCTTCCACACCGAGGATCAGGAGGTGCTCGACTTCCTGCACTCCGTTCTCGATGGCGACCACATTGTCGTGGGTCGCTCGAGCGCGGTGCATCTTTTCGGTAGATACTTCCCGTGGCCGCTCGATCATCGGGCGCTCTACCGGCTTCCGCTCAAGGTCATGGTGTCCGCGGGATTCGATCTCCTGCGCCGCTCCGCACCGCAAGACGAAAACTCGTTCACCGAGTACACCCGCTCCCGTTACGGCGATACGTTGTACCGGCTCTTCTTCAAGCCGTACACCGAGAAGTTTCTCCAGATTCCATGCGAGGACGTCCACGTCGACTGGGCGAAAACGGGCATCAACCGCGCCGTCATCGACAAACGAGTGAAGAGCGAGACCTTGTTCGATCTCGTTCGCTCCGTTTTGCTACCGACTCCGGTCGATACGAAATTTCTCTATCCGAGCTACGGCGGCTTCGGGACGTTTTCCGAGAAGCTCGCGAGCCAAGTGCGCGAGCGGGGCGGCGAGATTCTTCTCGAGAACACCGTGCGCGCCATCGACACCGATGGCGGGAAGGTGGTCTCGGTCGAGCTCGCCGATGGACGACGGCTGCGCCCGGGACATCTCGTATGGAGCGGAAACTTGAAGGCACTCGCTCGTCTTGTCGGGCAAAAACCACCGCCGCTTCGTTACTTGAGCACTGTCCTCTACAACATGGAAATCGACAGCGACGTGTTGCAACAGGAGCAATGGATCTACTTCGGCGGACAGGACACCGTGCTCTCGCGGGTCTCCATCACCAACGAAATGGCCGACTACATGGCGCCAAAAGGCAAGTCGGGCCTCTGCGTGGAAGTCACCGGCTTCGAGGGTAAAGGTCACTGGGAGAATCCCGACGCACTCATCCCCGAGATCCAGTCCGACTTGGTACGGTTGAAGCTCGTGCGTTCCGCATCCGACTTCGCTTCCGTCCACGTCGAACGGGTTCGTGACACCTATCCCATCTACGATCTCGACTACAAGAGCAGTTTTGCCAAGGCGTCAGGGATGGTGAAGCCGTTCGAGAATCTGAAGCTCCTCGGACGCACCGGAGCTTACTGGTACAACAACTCCGACCATTCGATGAAGATGGCACTCAACATGGCGCGACACTTGTTGAAAGGAACGCCCATGGAAGCGAAAGAAGCTCTCTTCCGAGTTTAAGAGGGCAGCGTGCAGCGTGATGCTGGTCCTCTCGTCTCTCGTCGCGCTCTTCCTGGTGCAGTTTCTACCGGGGCTTCTCGTGGTCAAGCTCCTCGACATTGGCCGCGATCGAGAAGAACGCTTCGTCATGGCGGCGGTCCTCGCCGGGCCCGTCGCGGCACTCATCTACCTGGTCGTCCTCCTCTCGGATTGGCCCCCTCTCTATTGGATTTTGCTCGTCAATCTCGCGGTCGTCGCAGTCGTGGTGCCGTTCCGATCCCCGCAACCGTTTCGGTGGCCACGCTCGACGATGCTCACGCTCGGGTTGATTCTCTTCGCCGCGTGCGTCCCCTATCTGCTGACGACCGGAACTACGTATCTTCCCGATGCGGAAGGCAACCTCGTCCTCGATCGCGCGCTCCAGCGAGACGTGTTGTTCCACCTCGGGATCATCCGCTCTCTCGAGCATGACTACCCTCCGGCGCTTCTGTCGATGTCGGGAATCCCGGTCGGCTACCACGTGGGCTACCACTTGCAGCTCGCCGCATGGGCGCGCTTTTTCGAGATCGACGCCATGGACTCCCTGGTGCGCGTCGGCACCTTGTGGCAGTTGATGCTCCTCGTCGCGAGCGCGTTCGTGTTGGCGCGGAGGTTTAGCGAGAACAACACCGCTCGTCTTTTGTCGCCGATCTTGACCCTGTGCGCTGGCTTCGGCTACCTGTTCTTTTTGCGGCCGACGGTGGACTGGTGGAGCCTCGTGTTCATGGACGTGACCCTGGTCTCGGTCTTTCTCGCGAACCCGCTTCTGCCGGCGCTTCCGGTCTTGTTCACAGGCCTCGCGCTCTTCGACGACTACACGCGCGCGCAAGGGCGAGGTGCCCTCGTCGGGAGTATCGTGTGTTTAGTCTTCATCCTCGTCGTAAAGATGTTTCTCGGCGCACAGCTTCTCGCGGCGATGGGCCTTGCTGCGGTTTTGAGTTGGGGCAACCGGAAGTTCTCGACGGCGGTCCTGGCGACTTCGATGGCGTCCTTGCCTTTCTTGGCGCATACGTTCCTCGCTGCCGAAGGCTCCAACACCAGCGTCGGCCTCAGGCCCCTCGAGCTCGTGCGCTACTCGATGGAAAAGCTAGATTGGGCGGCGGCGATCGAAGCGGTCGCGGCCGTAGGTCGATTCGACGCGCCGTCGTTCGCTTGGGTCCTCGCCTTCGCGGCGACGCTTTTTTGGATCGCCGGCTTTCTCGGTCTCCGTCTCCTCGGTCTCCGCGCGTGGGCGCGCGATCTTTGGTCGAGCGCAACGCCCCTTCGCCGCACGATGGCGTGGTTCGTCGCCATCGGATTTCTGGCGGCTCTCGTGTTTCGCATCGCGCCCGCCGAATCGCAGGCACTGTCCCGGCTCGAAGCACAAAACGATGTCGTCTGGTTCGTGGCGGCGAGCGGGATTCTTCTTTGGTTCTGGGTCGCCGAGGTCGTGCGCGGGCGCGCAGCTCTCGTTGCCGTGCTCGTGTTTGCGCTACCGTCGACGGTGCAACATTTCGTCTACGCTGCCTCGCTCGAGCCGGACCGCATCGGGATCGCTCGCGTGCTCGCGGCAAGAGCGGCCGCAGCGCTGTCCGAGCCCGACGCCATTTGGCTAGATCCTCTCGATCGTTCCCGTCCGTCGTTGCTGCCGTATCTAGCCGGCCGCGCCGTGGTCTACGACCCCTACGTGGGTTACGACTACATGTTCGTTGGCCGCGACGAGATCGATTTCCGACGCGCCGCGCTCGCGCAGTTCTGGTCGAGCGGGGACCTCGCCTACCGCGCTTGGGTCCTCGATCACTTCGATGTCGACTTCGTCTGGCAGCAAGGTGGCGACGTCGGCCCCATCCCCGGGCTCGAGGGAATCTACTCGGGTGATTCCGTCTTGCTCTTGCGCGTTCACGGCACGGCGCTCGTGCGCGCGGCCCTTCCGGGGATCATGACTCCGACGTCGATTCCCCTCGGAGCCCGCGGCTCCCCGTATCTAGGAACCGGGTTCGTGCGCGTCGGCCGCGTGCGCAACCTGAAACCCGGAAGCTCGCGTATCTATGTGCCGCGTGCGGCAGGCAGGAGGTTAGGGATTTCGTTTCTTGCGCAGTCGCATCATGGCGGAGGTGAGCTCGTCGTCGACGGAGAGCGAGTCGATGTTGGCCGAGGCCAAATGCGAATTCGTGTCGAGCTTAGCGCGCGCGACACGTCGGGTCTTCACGCGGTCGACGTCGAGTGGTTGGGTGAGCGACCGCTCGAGATTCTCGAGATCCGTTTCGACCCGTAGGTTTACGCCAGGCGGCGACGCTGCTCTACCCTCAAGTGCTTGACCTCGGTAAGGATCTACCCGATAGTTGTCTTGAAGCGAAGCAAAAAATGTTTAGGATGACGACGCGCCCGAGCGTGCTGGGCCTCGTTATTGGATTCGCGGCGCTCGCGGGTTGCCAGGTTTCTTCCGACGTTTCTCTGCCCGCAGAAGACCGCCTGCTCGAGGACATCATGGAGACCTATGTCTCCGAGCGGTTCCGCTTCTATCCGGTGGAGTTGACGCTCTCCGGTCTTCCCGGCAACGACGACCGCTTAGGAAGCTACTCGCGAGCGGCGATCGAAGAGCGTATCGGCTGGCTGACGGACTTTCATCACAAGCTCCTGGGTCTCAGGCCGACCGCACTGTCGCAGCCGGGTTACTTGGACGCTCTGTGGTTGGCGAGTCTGGTCAAATCCGAGCTCTTCGAGCTCGAGGAGAGAAGTCTCTGGCGTCGTAGTGCGGCGTTTTATGGCGACGCGGTGCGTCTCGGGCTCGTGTCGTTGCTCGCGGAAGGCGATCTCGCCTCGCACGCCGACGCGCTTGCCGGGAGGCTAGGTAACATACCTCCACTCCTCGACGAGGCGCGGGAAAACCTCGACCCCGCGGAAAGCGTCTGGCGATCCGACGGGCTCGACTCGCTGGATGCTTGCCGGCGATTGCTCGAGGACCTGCCCGAGATGCTCGAAGGTCGATTGCCGCCGCACCGGGTCGCCGAGCTCGCGGGGTTGAGCCGGGCGGCAACCCGCGCAGTTCAAGACCTCATCAGGTTGTTGCCCGAGCTCCAATCAGGGGACGACCCGCTCGGTTACTCGTTGGGGGAGGCGTCACTCGAACGCTATTTTTTCTACGACCACATGGTCGACTGGTCGCTCGACAAAATCGCGATCGAGGCGGAGGAAGAGCTCGCCGTGGTGACGCACGAGCTGACCGAGCTGGCGTTGAACCAGTTCGCGTCGAAATCGCTGCTGGCCGTCATTGCACCCAAGCCTTGGGCGGAGCCGCTGGAGTCCGAGGTCGTGGCCGCGGAAAGCCGCGTGCTGGCGTTTTTTCGCGAGCGGGACGGCTCGACCCCTCTCGACGCGTCGATCCCGGTGCGGCGTGTGCCTGCCTACTTCCCCGGTACGGAAACGGTGCAGCTTTGGCGTCCCAAAGCTCTCGAGCCCGCCCGGGGATCGTTCTTGATGGTGCGTGAGGTGGCTCGGCCGGATGCGACCGAGCTCGAGCTTCTGACGTTACGGGAGATCGGCGGACGCGCACGTCAGTATGCTCATCAGGCGGGCTCGGCGAGTCTACTCAGACGTGTGTTCGCCGCGCCGACGACGAGCGAGGGTTGGCTCGCACGATTCGAGCGGGCCGCGCTCGATGAGGGATTCCATGCGGAGAGCTCCGAGCTCCGCGTCGAACACTACAAGCGGGCGATGTTGGATTTGGTGCGTTTGCTCGCGGTGGTCGGCGTCCACGCTCACGGCCAAAGCCTCGAAGACGCGGCTGCGCTCTTTCGCGAGCGCGCGTTCGTATCCCCCTCGGCTGCGCGCGCCGAAGCGGAGCGGATTGCGGTCGACCTGTCTCTCGGAGATTCGGCGCTCGGCCGGCTGCTCGTGAAAGAGCTGGCCGCCGAGTACCGCCGTAGCCATCCGCTGAGTCCGCCTTCCGAGCTCGAAGACCGCCTCCTCGCCGACGGACTGTTGCCGATCCGTCTGGTGCGTTTCCAGATATTCAATTAGAGCCCGAACCCCCATGCCCTTGCCCCTGCCCCTGCCCCTGCCTTCGCCCGTCCCCGTTCAAAACCAAGGGAACGTATCTGCTCAACCGAGACCTCGAGGACAACGGAACGGGGCCGGGCAAGGGCAAGGGCAGGGGTTCGGCTTCGGGAGACGGGATCGATTCTCTTGCTTCCATTACACACCGTCCAGATCTATACTTTTCTCAAATCCATTCCGAATCCCATGAAAGCTCGAACCTGCGGCGCAGCCGCTCTCTCTCTTTGTCGGCTCCGCCCTCTGCGCCTGGGTCTTTTGGGCAAACGGCCTCCAGGCAACGGCCGCGACAGTTCTGGGTCTTCTTGCCGGCGGGCTCGGTGTCGCCCTCGTCCGCGAACGCCGCGAGTCTGCCCGGCTCGAACGCGCGTTGGGACGAGAGAGCGAGCGCGCCCGGCAAGTGTCGGACCATGCGTGGCAGAGCGCGCTTTTGACCCAAGTCGTGGACGAGCTTCGCATCTCGCCCGATGAAGTCTCGGTGCTGCAAACCGCGACGACGGTACTGGTGAGAACACTCAAGGCGTCGCGCGCCGTCGTGTACCGACGAGAAGATGATGACGCGTTTCGCGTCCGCGCTCAGTTTGCGTCCGAAGGGGTAGCGCGGCTCGAAGCGGACGCCATCCTCCCTCCCGTCTTGGCGTCGGATCGAGAGCTTGCCGAGCGTCTCTCCGCGAGCGACCTGACGGAAGAGGCCGATCCCGAGCTCCGCGCTTTGGCGGAGCGGCTCCAGGTACACTCCATCGTGGTCGTACCGGTTGACGACGACTACATTATCGCGGTGCACCAATGTGAAGGACCGCGTTCGTGGACGAGCACCGAACGTCGATTCATCCAGCGCTTCGCCGACCAGCTTGCATCAGCACTCACACGGGGTGCGGAATATCGCCAACAAACCGAAGAAGCTGAGGTGCGCTCCGGACTCTTGCGCGTCGCGCATGCGCTTTCCGGAGCTCGCGAGTCTCGAGCCGTTCTCGAAATCGCGACGTCGGTGGGAGCGCCGCTCGCCCAGTCTCGAGCGAGTGCGATTCTCGTCGACCGCGACCGGTGCGGTTTTCAAGTAGCTGTCCAACACGGATTCGCGCCCGAGCTTTCGCCCGCGTGCGTTCAGTCACTCGAGAGCGAGCTCGAAGATTCCGTCCGCGCGCGTTCGACGATGCGCGTGAGCCCGGACATCGCAGGCCGGTGCCCGGAGATGAAGTCGTTCGGGCCCCTCATGATCGTGCCGCTCTACTACGGGCGAGAGGCCATGGGCGTTTTCTTGTTCGAGAAAGCTCCGACCGAGAGAAGCTGGCCGGAAACCGAAGCGCACATTGCCGAGGCTTTGGGCGATCTCACCGCATCGGCGTTGAAGAACGCGAGCCTGTTCGAAACGCTCACTTCTGCGGAAGCCCGCTACGCCGATCTGTACGACAACGCGCCCGATCTGTACCAGACGGTCGACCCCGGAGGGCGCATCCTCGACTGCAACCTGACCCAGTGCCGCACGCTCGGTTACACGAAGGAAGACCTGGTCGGACGTCGCTTCGAGCGTGTTCTTGCGCAAGAGTCCGTCGCAACCTGGCGGAGTCTCCAGGCGGAGCTTTTCGACAAAGGGTGCGTGCACGACGCCAATCTCAAGCTTCGCGCGCGAGAAGGACGAAACGTTGATGTGGCTGTGAACGCGTCGGTGGTGCCTGGCGCCGAAGGCAAACCGCTTTCGGCGCGTGTCGTCATGCGCGACGTCAGCGAACAGCGGCGGCTCGAGCACCAGTTGCGACAAAGCCAAAAGCTCGAGGTCGTCGGTGCGCTCGCCGGGGGCATTGCTCACGATTTCAACAACGTGCTCGGAGGTATTCTCGGCTACGCGTCGCTTTTGCACGCGCATTTGCGGGATCGTCCTCACGCACAGAGATACGTGGACACTATCGAACGCTCCGCGGTGCGGGGTGCCGAGCTCACCGGAAGACTTCTAGCGGCGTCCCGGAAAGCGCCGGCCAAAAAGGAGGCGGCGAATCTCAACGAGGTCGTCGAGGAGACGCTCGAGCTCCTCGCGCACACGTTTGACAAGAGAATCCGTATCGGCAAACGTTTGGATTCTCGCGTCCGCCCCATTCTCACCGACGCGGGCCAGCTCCAGCAGGTCGTTCTCAATCTTTGCGTCAACGCACGCGACGCTATGCCCGACGGAGGATTGTTACAGGTAGAGACGGAGGTCGACGAGCAGGAGAATCGCCTACGCCTCTCCGTCGAGGACGCGGGCGTCGGGATGGACCCGACGACGATGCAACGACTGTTCGAGCCGTTCTTCAGCACCAAGGGCGAGGGGGGTACGGGGCTTGGGCTCAGCGTCGTCTACGAGATCGTGACCTCGCTCGGCGGTGACGTTCGCGTGAAGAGCTCTCCCGGGAAGGGCGCGCGCTTCGATATTTTCGTGCCGACGAAGTGGGTCGAAGCCCAAGACCAGCCGACGGAACTCGCCGAGCCGGTGCGCGGTCGCGGTGAGCTGGTTCTGCTCGTCGACGACGAGCGCGTCCTGCGCGAGGTGGGAAAAGAGATTCTCGAGACCCACGGCTATCGGGTTCAGGCAGTCGGGAGTGGTGAGGACGCGCTCTCGTTCATCCGGGACTCCGACGAGGCGGTAGCCCTCGTCATCCTCGATTTTGGTCATGCCCGGCATCGACGGAGGCGAAACCTATCGCCGCCTCCGCAACGTCGACACCAAGGTTCCCGTCTTGTTGTCGAGCGGGCTCAGCTCCGAGGATGCCGTCAAAGAGATCATGGCCGCCGGCGCCACCGGTTTCATCCCCAAACCCTACAGGATCGGCGAACTCACCCACGCCGTGCATAGCGCGCTCCAGACGGTCGATCCCACAATGATGCATTAGGGGTCCTGCGCGCGTCCGCTACCCGCTCTCAGTTGTCCGGTCCGCATGGATCCGTGTGCGCCGGATAGCGGGAAGCCGATAGCGGATAGCCGAAACTGACTATAATCCCCCCTGAGCAGCCTCTTCATGCGCATTTTAATGATTGCCCCTCAGCCGTTTTTCCAGCCGCGGGGTACCCCGTTCAGCGAGTTTTACCGCATCCGCGCGATGACCGAGCTCGGCCACCAGGTCGATTTGGTGACGTATCCCATCGGCGAAGACGTAGACATGACCGGGCTTTCGATTTTTCGCACCCCGGCGATCCCGGGAATCAAGTCGGTCCGCATAGGACCGTCGCTCGCGAAAATTCCTCTCGATGCGCTCGTGTTTACATCATCGTTGCGTCGCCTGGTCTCGACGCGGTACGACGTGCTCGATTGCCACGAAGAAGCGGGGTTGATGGGAGTCGTCCTCTCGAAGCTCTTCGGTATTCCAACGATCTACGACATGCACAGCTCGCTCCCGGAGCAGCTCGAGAACTTCCGCTACAGCCGCTCGAAAGTGCTGCGCTATCTCTTCGACGTCGCCGAACGCATCACCATCAAGGGCTCCGAAGCCATCATTTATATATGTCCGTACCTGGGCGAGGTCGTCACCAAAGTCGACCCCGAGAAGCCGAGCTTCCTCATCGAGAACTCGCCATTAGCGGAGTCCGGTCGAGACGTCGCTCGGGCCGAAGCCAAACGACTGCGAGTCGAGTTCGGGCTCGACGACGCCTTCGTTCTCCTCTACACCGGGACCTTCGAGGCGTACCAGGGACTCGAGCTACTCTACGAGGCGCTTTCCCGCGTGCATGATCCCTCGGTTCGCCTGTTGATGGTCGGCGGCAAGCCAGACCAAGTCGAAGCGGCGCAACGAGACGTCGCGCGGTTTGGCATGGAAGATCGTGTTGTGTTCGTGGGCCAGCGCCCACCCGCGGAGATGTCGCTCTACCTCGCCGCCGGCGATGCCCTCGTCTCGCCGCGCTCGCACGGGAAGAACACGCCTCTCAAAATCTACTCGTACCTGCGCGCAGGAAAACCGATCGTCGCCACCCGCATTCTCACGCACACGCAAGTACTCGATGAGGAGATCGCCGTTTTGACCGAGCCCGATCCCGAGGCGTTTGCTCGAGGCATCGACACGATTGTGTCGGAGCGTGAGCGGGCGCGAGCGCTCGGGGACAACGCGCGGCGGCGCTCGGACCAGGAGTACAGCTACGAACGTTATCTGGATCGGACGCGCCGGTTGTTGGATTTCGTGTCGGAGAACCTCGGGCGGCCCCTGACGCGCGAAACCCCCGCGCCAACGGAGTAACAGCTTGAAAGTCGTCGTTGCAATCGTTTTGAGTTGTTGTGCGGCGATGGCAGGCGCACAGCCCGACGCGACATCGCGGCCGCGCGCGCGAGACATCGGCATCGCCCCCGGCGTGCTTCCGACGGGGGAGCTGAACGCCATCACCGACGTCGCCGGCGTGTTGGTGGGCCAAGTGACCATCTGGAAAGGTGACGACGTCCGTACCGGCGTCACCACCATCCTTCCGCACGGCGGCAATCTGTTTCAGGAGAAAGTGCCGGCAGCGATCCATCTCGGCAATGCTTACGGGAAGCTCATCGGCTACACCCAAGTTCGAGAGCTCGGGTTCATCGAATCGCCCATCGTGCTCACCGGGACTCTCGCTGTCTGGAATGCGGCCAACGGCGTTCTCACGTACCTGATGGGATTACCCGGCAACGAGAACGTGAACTCGTTCAACCCCATCGTGGGCGAGACCAACGATGGGACCCTGAACGACATCCGCGGCCGTCACGTGAAAGAAGAGCACGTCCTCGAATCGATTCGCATCGCTTCCGGTGGTCCCGTGCAAGAAGGTGTCGTCGGAGCCGGAACCGGCACGAGTGCGTTCGGGTGGAAAGGCGGGATCGGAACCTCGTCAAGGAAGCTCCCCGAGCGTCTCGGTGGCTATACGCTCGGGGTTCTGGTTCAGAGCAACTACGGCGGCGTGCTGCAGATGGACGGCTTGCCGGTGGGGAAGGAGTTGGGTCAGTACTACCTGAAGAGCGCCGTCGAAGATGAAGGCAATAGTCCCGATGGCTCGATCATGATGGTGGTTGCCACCGACGCTCCCGTGCGGACGGATGGGCTCTACCGGATCGCGAAACGTGCGATGCTCGGTCTCGGCCGTACCGGTGCGACGTCATCGAGCGGCAGCGGGGACTACGTCATCGCGTTCTCGACGGCGCCCGAGCTGAGAAGCAAGGACGAAAGCGATGATCTCACCGAAGGCGCCGCGGTGATGCGCCACGAGGACCTTTCACCGTTGTTTCAGGCAACCATCGAAACGACGGAAGAGGCCATCTTCAACTCGCTCCTCAAGGCGGTCGTCGTCGTCGGCAAGAACGGCAACCGCCGCGACGCACTCCCGATCGACCGTGTGCTCGAGATCAAAAAGAAGTACAACCGCGAGTAGCGTGGACAAGATCAAAGTTCTGCAAATCTGTGACCACCTCGGGTGGGAGGGGTCTCGAATGCATGGGGTCAAGCGGCTCTTTGCATGGATGATCCCGCGGTTCGACAAGAGCCGGTTCGACGTCTCGCTTCTCAGTCTTCGCAAGAAAGATCTCTCCGAGGACAAGCTCGAAGACTACGGCTTCGCCGTGTACTACCTCGAGAAAGGGAAGTTCGACCCGTCGACGTTGCCGGCGCTGATTTCTTTGCTGAAGCGTCTCGACATCGACGTGATCCAGACCCATGGCTACGGCGCGACCACGTTCGGGAGAGCGGCGGCGGTGTATCTCGGAATCCCGAACATCCTCCACGAGCACGCCAACCTGACCGACACCCCATGGTTTCAGAAGATCCCGGACAAGCTCTTCGATCGCTACACCGACGTCGCGATCGCCGTTTCCGAGTCGACGCGCGAGTTCTGTATCCGTGGACGGCTCCTATCCCCCGAGAGGGTCAAGAAAGTGTTTCTCGGCGCGCCGCTCGACGAGTTCCAGCCGTTCACGCGAGGCCAAACCAAGGATGCGCGGCACCGATTCGGATTCGAAGACGACTCGCTGAAGATCTTCGGGACCGTCACCCGGCTTCATGAGTCGAAGGGCAACCGCTACTTTATCGACGCCGCGGCTCGGGTGGCGAAAGAGCTGCCCGAGGCGCGCTTCGTCATCGTGGGCGAGGGTCCGCTCCAGCCCGAGCTCGAAGCCCAGGCCGAACGTCTCGGTATTCGGGACCGCGTCGTGTTTCTCGGATTCCAGCGCGACGTCGCCGCGTGTTACGCGAGCTTCGACGTAGCCGTGTTCCCGTCGCTCTGGGAAGGCACGCCGCTGACGGTTTTCGAGTGCATGGCGATGCAAAAACCGATCTTGTCGACCGACGTCGACGGGCTCCGAGAAGTTCTCGTGAACGACGATAACGCGCTCGTGGTCCAACCACGAGACACCAACGCGCTCGCGACCGGGATGGCCCGATTGATCGACGACGAAGCACTGGCGGAGCGCCTCGCGTCGAGAGCCCACGAGACATCCCAACGCTTCGGCATCCAGGCGTTCGTCGACACCATGGAGCAGCTCTATGACGTCCTCGTCCGGCGTTATCGCGACGAGGGCCGCCGGCCGCGGTGGGATTACGCCAAGGACTTCGACTTTCTCCCGGCAAATTCATGAGCGTGCGCGGTGCATCAATGTGAAGGCCGGCAAGCTCTCGTTTGTGTTGCGCATCGCGGTGAGTGTCGGTCTCATCGTGTTCATGCTCTCGCGCCTCGATCTCGAGAACATGTTGTGGTTTCTGCGCCGCGCCGACGTGTCGCTGGTGCTGGCAACGCTCGTCACCGTGTTCGTCGACCGCGCGTTCATGGTGGTGCGGTGGATGAAGCTCGTCGAAGCACTCGATATTCAAGTGCCGGGCGTGCGGGTGGTCAAGATTTTCTTTCTCAGCACGTTCTTCGGCAGCTTTCTTCCGTCAGGCGTCGGTGGGGAAGCGGTGCGCGCGGTCTCGTTTTCGCGATTGACGTCGCGCGGGGTAGAGTCCGTGGCCTCGGTGGTGATGGATCGACTGCTCGGGCTCTTGTCGATGCTTCTCATGGGGCTCATGTCCTTGACCGTGTTCTATCGCGTCTATCCTCACCCGGCACTTCTGGGGGTCGTCGTCGTGGCTGCGGTGGCGCTGGTCGCGGGGTTGGCGCTTGTTCTCTCGCGCACGATGCATGCGCGGATTATGGCGCGCGGCCAAGAGAACTGGCTTTCGAAAGCAGCGCAAGCCATGGGCCGCTACCGCGATCGGCTCGGGACGCTCGGCATCGTCTTGCTGTTATCACTCGGCGTGCAAGGTCTTCGTGTTCTGCAGGCGTATCTTCTGTCCGAAGCGCTGGATCTCGGAACGCCGGTCATCTACTTTCTATGCTTCATCCCACCGATCCTGGTAGTCACCATGCTGCCGATATCGGTCGGAGGCTGGGGGACGACCAACGTCGCGTATGTCGCGCTTTTCTCTCAAGTGGGTATGGACCCTGACGGGGCGTTCGTGTTGTCGGTCCTGATCCTCGCGCTCGGTGTCATCGGCAATCTTCCCGGCGGTTTGATTTATGCTTGGGAGGGATTCAGCTCGTCGCAGGCGGAAAAGGCTGGCGAAAACGCATGAGCAAAGTTGCGATCGAGACGGTCGCGCCGTCGGAGGAGACGGCACTCTCCGCGAGAGCGCTTCGCGTCATCGTCGTCACTTCGGATGTTCCCTTCGTCGACGGAGGCCATCGGGTAATCGCCAAAGAGATCACGCGCGCGCTCGAAGCCCAAGGTCATCTCGCGGAGCTCGTGACCACAACCCAGAATCGTTTTGGAAGACAGTTCTCCGCCTACGTCGCCAACCGATTCACCGACGTGGGTGAGACGGGCGCGGGAGAGCCCGTGGACCAAGTGATATCGCTTCGCTACCCGAGTTTCGCGGTACGCCACAAAAAGCACGTGTGCTGGCTCAACCACCGGATGCGCGAGTACTACGACTTGTGGCCGGCGTTCACGAAGAAGCTTTCCAAAAAGGCCGTCGCCAAGGAGTCGGTTCGTCGTTTTCTGATCCATCGTGCGGACCGTTATTTTCTGACGCGAAACGTCACCAAGCTCTACGCGCAGTCCAAGACGATTGCGCAACGCCTCCGCGATTTCGGCGACATCGACTCGGAAGTGTTGTACCCACCGCCACCCGAGCGCCCGTACCGCACCGACGGCTACGAGAATTTCGTGTTCGCGGCATCCCGACTTCACCCGCTCAAACGCCTCGACCTTCTCGTCAAAGCGATGAAGCACCTGAAGTCGCAGGAGCTCCGCGCCGTCGTTGCGGGCACGGGTGAGGAGGAAGTGAGCTTGAAAAAACTCGCGGTCGAGCTCGGTGTTTCCGACCGCATCGACTTCGTGGGTCGTGTGAGCGACGAAGCGCTCGTCGACTACTACGCCCGATGCCGGGGCGTATTTTTCGCTCCGTTCATGGAAGACTACGGCTTCGTGACCCTCGAGGCCTTCCGCTCCAAGAAACCGGTGTTGACGTGCATGGACAGCGGTGGACCGGCCGAGCTCGTCTCCGTCGGCCGCTCCGGTTATGTTCTTCTTCCCGAGCCGTTTCAAATCGCCCGCGAGCTCGATGAGTGGGCTTCGAACGAAGAGCTGGCGAGGCGGATGGGCGAGAATGGTTACGCGGATACGCGCACGGTGCGCTGGGATGCTTGCATCGAGGCGCTCTTGTCATGAAGCTGGTTGTCATCGACTAGAATTTAGTTTCCTGGTCGTTCGCTTGCGGGGATTGACGTGAAGGCGATCGAGGCGAGCTTCCACTGGTCGTCCTGCCGCACCAGCGTGAAAAAATCGACACCGAACGACGCCACCCCGGTGTCGCGTACGATCTCGAACTCCGCTCTCACCATGGCGAGCTCGCCGCTCGCGACTTCGATCTCGACGTTCGTCAACTCCTCGCGGAACGGCCGGGGACCCGGCCCCTCCATGAGGCCGTCGAGCCACTCTCGACCGCTTTGGACACGGTTCACGAAGCCGCCCCTCGACCAACGGGCGGTGATGATGTTCGCGTCCTCGGTCATGTGCTGGCCGAGAGCATAGAAGCGAAGCCCTCCCAAGAGCTCGAGAAAGTGAACCACGGTTTCGTGGACCTCCATCTCGAGGCCAGGATCTTGGTCTTGAGGCGCTCGAGGCGACGCGACGAGCAGGACTATCAGGAGCGTGGCGGCGAACAGTTTCATGAAAGCATTCTAAGTTGAAAACGAGGGCCATCGGGTGTATCAATTTAGATCACCATGTACCGGGTTTTCGTAGCGCTCGCGGTCTTTGCGCTGGTAGCGCCCGTGGCCGCCGGGCAAACTGTTGGGGCTGCTGGTCCTACTGATTATGCAGAAGCGGATCTTTGGCCCGATCGCGAAGAGCTGGAGCACTTCTTGCGCAAGGCCAAGATCACCGAGCGGAAGAAGATCGGTAAGGGCATCACCAATCCCGAGAAAGTCACGCTCGAGCTCGACGGCGTCGTGCGGCATGCGATCTTCAAGAGGGTCGACAAGAAACACGACAACTGGCGTTACGAGGTTGCGGCGTACGAGCTCGACAAACTCTTGGGTCTGGGCATGGTCCCACCTACGGTGAAGCGCGGCCTCCGCGGGCGCAAGGGGTGCCTCCAACTTTGGGTCACCGGGACGGTAATGGTCGAGTTCGAGGGCGAGTTTCCGGATATGGACCGATGGCGTGAGCAAGTGAGTGTCATGTGGCTCTTCGACGATCTCATCGCGAACATCGATCGCCATCTCAACAACGCGATGGTCTCACCCGATCACCGGTTGATGCTCATCGACAACTCGAAGACGTTTCGTTATCAGAAAACATTGCTGAACGATTTGAACGCCAACGGTACCGGCACCCACGCCCGCTTCTGGGGTGTCGACTACGACGAGAACCGCGAGCGCTACCCGACGCGCTATCCCCCGGAGCTCACCGAACGACTGCGCGGCTTGTCCAAGGACGAACTCAAGGGCGCGATCAAAAAGTTTGTTTGGGGACAGAACCGAAAGTTCGTGCACAAGAGGCTCGAGCTCATTCTTGAGCGCATCGATTCCATGGAAGCGGTCGCGAACGATACCCAGCCCGAATCTCCGACGTTGCAGTCGACACCCTGATCACTTCTGGGACTGTGAGCGACTCCGAAACTCTGGTCTCCATTTTTCACCCCGACATGGTGTGGCCGTGGCCTCCCGATGAGCACACCCACGATCCCGTGCACTGGGTGTTGACACAAATCCGCTGTGGTCCGCACGACGTCACGACCTGCAATAGTTCGGCCTTGACGACCGGGCAGTGATAGTTCAGGATGCGCATCGGGCGGGACTTATCCGGAGGAGGGTTCATGAAAACTTCAGTCATCGTATTACTGGCGGGAACTATCGCATTCTCACTGGCGTGCGCCCCCGTCGAAGCGCCGGTGGAGCCAGTCGATCTCGAAGCGGTGAAAGCCGAGCTCATCGAAAAAGATAAAGCGTGGGCTGACGCCTACGCGTCTGCGGAAAACAGCACGGATGCCTTTATGGCGCCGTTCGAAGACGACGCTCGCCTGCTCGCCCCCGACATGCCGCTTGCGGAGGGTAAGGATGCGATCCGCGCCGTTATCGAAGAGATGGAAGCGTTGCCTGGTATCGAAACCGCATGGACGGCGGAAGCAGCGGATGTGTCCGAGGGCGGCGACTTCGGCTACACGACCGGGAGCTACTATATGAACATGGACGCGCCCGACGGCGCGCCGATCCGTATCGACGGCAAGTACCTCACGGTGTGGCGACGGCAGGCAGACGGCTCATGGAAAATCGCAGCGGACATGTTCAACCCGAACGGTCCTCCGACTCCCGTCGAAGAATAGAGCTCAAACGCCGAAGAGCGGGCGTACTAGCAGGAGGGTGAGGAGACTGATCAGGATCACTCCGATCAGATTGACGCCGATTCCTGCTTTCACGAGTTGCGGTACGGTGAAGTAACCGGTGCCGAACACGATTGCGTTCGGCGGCGTCGCGGCGGGAAGCATGAACGCGCACGAAGCCGCGAGAGTCGCCGGGATCGCGAGAACGAGTGGCGAGAGTCCCATGCTCGTCGCCGTCGCGGCGAGAATCGGGATCGACATGGCCGCCGACGCAGTGTTGGACGCGAACTCGGTCAACGTCACGATCAGAACGATCACGATGACGATGAAAAGCGGCAGCGGCAGCTGGGCGAAGATTTGAAGCTGGTCGCCCACCCACGCAGACAAACCGTTCCGCTCGAACCCTGCCGCGAGCGAGAAACCGCCGCCGAACAGCAACAGCACGTCCCAAGGTAGACGGGAAGCCCATTTCCAGTTGAGAAGTCGTTCGCCGTTTCCGGCCGGGGTGAGAAAAAGCACCACCGTCGCCATCATCGCGATCGTGGAGTCGGTGACGAAGCTCCCTGTCGGAATCCACGCGGTCCACAACGGGCGGAACGTCCACGCGAACGCGGTGACGCCGAAGACGACGGCGACTCGCTTTTCGGGTGTCGTCATCGCGCCCAGCTTGTCAAGCTCGGCTTGAATACGAGCGGCGCCGCCAGGTATGGACTGGATTTCCAACGGAAACGCGACCTTGGTGAGCCAAAGCCAGGTCAACGGCAAGAACAACAGGACCAACGGAATCCCGAAGCCGAGCCATCTCACGAAGGAGATCTCGATCCCGTGGATCGCCGACATCGTTCCTGCAAGAAACACGTTCGGCGGCGTTCCGATGATCGTCGCGACCCCACCGATGGACGCGCCGTAGGCGATCCCGAGCATGACGTTGGCGCCGAAGTGGAAATGACCGGGCCGGGTATCGATGCCCCAACCTTCGGCTTCGACCGCTTCGACCGCTTGTTGGATGACGGCGAGACCAATCGGCATCATCATCGCCGCGGTGGCGGTGTTCGACACCCACATGGAGATGAAGGCGGCGGCGCACATGAAGCCGAGAACGATCCGCGACGGAGACGTTCCCACGCGGTGCACGATGGTGAGAGCCATGCGGCGGTGGAGGTTCCAACGTTGCATCGCCTGAGCGAGCATGAACCCGCCGAGAAAGAGATAGACGAGGTGGTTGGCGTACGGAGTCGCCGACTCTTGAGCGCTTCCGAGCCCGAGCAGGGGAAACAGAGCAAGCGGTAGGAGCGACGTCGCGGCCAGCGGAATCGCTTCGCTCACCCACCAGGTGGCCATGAGGGCGGCGACCGCCATCATGCGCTGTACTTGCGGTGGCACGCCGCTCGGCAAGAACACGATCGCCACGAAGAGCAGCGGCCCCAGAAAGAGTCCGACGCTCTCCCGGCTGGGTTTCTTATTCACCCGATGCGGCGCTTGTCTTCGGAAGACTCAGCAAGTTCGCGAAGAGCTTGTAAGCCGAGGGAACTCCCGCGGGCAACTGTCGGAAAAAACCGAGCCCGATGTAGATCCAGCGCCCCTCGCCGTATTGCGCTTCGACGAGCATGCCGGTCTTGACACCAGCGTTGTATTCCAGCGGATCCTCCGACGCGAGAAGCTCGGTGTAGCGCGGGTCTCCTTCGGGATCGAGGAAGTAGAGGCCACGTTCTTGCACCCAACCGCCCCAGTCGTCTTCGGTGATCCGGTTCGGCGTGTTGAAGACCGGATGTTCGGGCACGAGGATGTCGATCGGCGCTTGCTCGACCGTCACGCGGTTGCGGCTCACTTTCTTGGGATACGGACCCCACTCGGCGGCGTTGAACTCGAATTTGTTGTATTGCACGAGAAGCGTTCCGCCTTCGGAGACGTAGTCCAACAATCGTTGGTTGTACGATCTGAGATCCTCGCGCACGAGATAAGCGCGGACGCCGGTCATGATGACGTCGTATTGCGAGAGGTCGCCCTCGGCGAGATCCTCCGTTTGCAGGAACGTGAGCTCGGCGCCGAGCTGACGGATGGCGGCCGGAATCTCGTCACCGACGCCGACCACGTAGCCGACTTTGACGGGTGCGATGGAGAGATCGAGCGCCTGCACCGTCGCTTCCGCCGGGTGGTAGAGATAGCGGGTCTGGATGTGATGGTAGGCGATGGTCTGAACGCCTTCACGAAACTCCTCGCCGTTCACCCGGGCGACCGCTTTGACGTGGTAGGTGCCGCTCTCGATGTTGTCGGGCGGGGTGATGCGGAAGCGCACGGACACCGCAACGTTTTCGCGCTCGAACGAGAGCTCTGCCTCGGACGGCTCCACCGACCATCCCGAAGGAACTTCGACCTGAAGCGTGCCTACGGCGGCCTCCGTTCCCTTGTAGACGGCATTCACCGAGACCGGGCGCGTCTTGTCGTCGGCTCCGGACGGAAACACGACGACGCCGGGCGCGACCGTCACCGAAACGAGCGGGAGCACGGAGACGATCTTCTGTTTCTCCGATCCGACCCAACGTCCTTCGTAGCGGTATTGGACCGGACGCTCGATCGAGACGTTGGTATTGCCGGAGCGAAACGTGATCGTGGCGGAGAGCGCGGGCGGACTCCACGGTAGGCCGAAGTCCGCGGGCTGGTTGAGCTCGAATCGATCGATGGTTGGATCGCCGCGGCCCCAGTAGGGGCGATCGTAAGCGGCATCCGGGGCGACGGTGACTTCATAGGGAGCCGAGAGCGCGGCGTTGTCGATCAGAGAGGCTGGAATGTCTGGGAAGGCATCTCGGTCCTCGCCATCTTTTTCGCCAACTTTCTTGATTTCCGCGACACTCCATCCCGCGGGCGTGCCGATCTCGATCGACTGGAGCTCGATAGGCTGCGGGCTTCGATTCGTCACCCGCACGTCGACGTTGAGCTTCGATCCCCGTGTCACCTCGCCGCGATCCGCCACGGAGTCGAAGCCGATCCCGTGAGCGAGAACGAGCGCCGTCTCGAAGTCATGCTCCTTGGGAGCGAGCCGATGCTCGAGCTCGTAGCGAGCGGATTCCGACAAATCACTCGACGCGATGTCGGCGCGGAGCTTGCGCACGGCCTCGAGGCCCCGGCGCAACGCGGGTACGGTTTTCCAAGGTTCGTTGGCGTCGAACGCATCGGTCGCGGCATCCACTTCTCGCTGCAACGCATTGAGCGCGAGGCCCACGAATCGGCCATGCTCCCCGGTGACAAAGGCTTCGAGCCGGGCGAGTCCGGTGTCGACGCCGTCGAACAGGTCGGTTTCTTCGTCCGCCACCGCGATGACGTTGTCCTCGAGGCGCCACACCGACTGGCGTGAGCCGGGAAACGCACGAAGCTGCCTCATCCCCTGACACTTATGGTTCGAGCGAGCTTCGAGACCCATCTGGTAGTACGAGCGCCCGAGGATGGGATCGTAGTGTCCAGTGTCGAGCTCCACCAGGTGGATGTCCTCGTCTTGCTGTTGCGGTGGTCGCCGCCCTGGACCGAAACCCACGCGCGTCCGCGAGTAGAGCTTCAACGGCTGCCACGGCCTCAACCCCGCCGCGATTTGCTCGGGAAACCGATTCGGATCCGCGGCCGCCCGAAACGCTTCCGCGGTGAGAAGCCCGGACGTCTGATGATGCTGTCCGCCGCCGCCACCGCGAGGCGGAAGCATCACCATGACATCGGGACGGACCGTACGGATGATGCGCACGATGTCTTCGAGAATTTCTTCCTCGCCCCACTTCTCGAGAGTTTCTTCGACGCTGAACGAGTAGCCGAACTCATACGCCCTGGTGAAGTACTGCTCGACACCGTCGAAGCGGTGCATCGCCATGAGCTCTTCGGTTCTGAGAATCCCGATAGCCTCGAAGAGCTCGGGGCCGATCTCGTTTTGTCCACCGTCGCCCCGCGTCACCGTCAAAAGCGCCGTCCGGAGCCCTCGCCCGCGACTGAGCATGACGAGGAGTCCATTGTCCTCGTCGTCCGGGTGCGCCGTCGTGTGCAAGAACGTCGCGCCCGCGCCGAGTTTTCGGAGCTGAAGCGCGAGACCGGTGGCACCGCGGTCTTCGGGAATCGGCTCGATCTGCGCGAACGCAACCAAGGCAGTGAGACTGCACGTCAAAGCGAGCAAAATAAGGCGTTTCATGTAGAGCTCCTCGAGGCGTCGATGCCTTCGCGCAGCATAGTGAGCGTTCTGGATGATGTCAAAAAAAGTCACGAGAAACTGACAAGAGGGAGGTTTCGAGTCTCCAAAGTCGTCTCTAAAACGGATAACGAAAGGAGACGACCGGGGCTGGCGGTATTGGTTGACATATTTCCCACAGACAACTAAGCATGCGGACGCCCTCGAGCTCTAGACCGCTTCCTCTATAATGCCCGCGCATGTCTAAAGAGCCTGAGGCGCCGCCTCCTGTCTTTGGCACCTGGGGGCGCTTTTACGCCGTCGTGATCGCGAACACGCTTCTCGCTTATCTCCTGCTCATCCTGTTCTCCGCCTACGCGCGCTGATGCTGCACCCCCTCGACTGGCTCGTCGTCGCGCTGTATTTCGCGCTCATCGTTTTCATCGGGTACCGCACCGGCCGGGGGAACAAAGGCCTCGAAGATTTCTTCCTCGCGAAGCGCTCCATGCCCTGGTATGCCATCGGGCTCTCGGTGATGGCGACGCAAGCGAGCGCGATCACGCTCGTGGGCACCACGGGGCAGGGCTACGTCGATGGCATGCGCTTCATCCAGATCTACTTCGGCTTGCCGCTCGCCATGGTGATCCTGTGCGTCACCCTGGTGCCGTTTTTCTACCGCGCCAAAGTGTTCACGGCGTACGAGTATCTGGAGAAGCGATTCGATGGCAAGACGCGTAGCCTAACGAGCTTTCTGTTTCTGGTGGGTCGTGGGCTTGCGGATGCCGTCGTCATCTATGCGCCCTCGGTGATTCTTGCGATCGTCTTCGGCATCGACGAGAAGGTCATCATCATCATGATTGGCGTCGGGGCGACGCTCTACACCGCGCTCGGCGGGATGCGGGCGGTGATGTGGGTCGAGATGTGGCAGATGCTGATCATTTTCCTCGGCATCTTGTTTTGTCTCGGCTCGGTCATCTTCGGGCTCCCCGACGAGGTCTCGTTGACGGATGCCATCCGGATTGCGGGTGCCACTGGTCGAACCGACACCGTGGATTTCGATCTCAATCCCAACACGACCTACACGATTTGGACAGGGATTTTCGGTGGCATCTTTCTCATGCTCTCGTATTTCGGTACCGATCAGAGCCAGGTGCAGCGCTACTTGACCGCGCGCTCTCTCACCGAGAGCCGCCTGTCGCTTCTGTTCACCGCGCTTCTCAAAATCCCGATGCAGTTCGTCATTCTGCTCACAGGGGCACTGCTGTTCGTGTTCTATCAGTTCGACAAACCACCGGTGGTGTTCAATCCAGTTGCATACGAACGGCTCGCCGCGCAACAGGACGTGAGCGCGCTCGAAGCGGACTACGATAGGGCGTTCGAATCGCGCCGCGAAGCCGCCACAGATTTCGCGGATGCGTTGGGTGGCGAGCGCGAGGCCGAGGCGCGACGCGACTTTCTCGCCGCGGATGCCGAGCTCAGTGGCGTTCGCAACCAGGTCGTCGGGCTCATCAAAGGGTTCGACCCCGATTTCAACGATACGAACTACGTGTTCCCGACGTTCGTTTTGACGAAGCTTCCCGTGGGACTCGTGGGATTGATCCTGGTCGCGATCTTCGCGGCGGCGATGTCCACGGTGGAGTCCGAGCTGACGTCGCTCTCGACCGCCACCGTCGTGGATTTCTACAGACGCTACGTGCGCACGAGCGCGACCGATCGCCACTACCTGGTGGTGAGCCGCATGGCCATTTTGTTCTGGGGCGGCTTTGCGACGTTCTGTGCCCTCTACATGGGACGGCTCGGCTCGGCCATCGAGGTCGTAAACCTTATCGGGTCCTACTTTTACGGGCCGATCCTAGGAGTTTTCATCCTTGCGATCGCTCTCCGCCGCGCCAACGGCCATGGGGCTTTTGCGGGTGTCTTGCTAGGGATCGCCGCGGTGCAGGCCACGGCAGGTCTTAGTGAGGTTTCCTACCTTTATTACAACCTCGTCGGTGCCGCCGTCGCGGTCGCCTCCGGCTACGTGATAAGCCTTGTTTTTTCATCTCCCGAGCGGTCTGTATAATAGAAGTACTCTGCCGGACCAGGTTTGGCGATCCGTCACCCTGCTTCGCTCCGAGCCCAGGACCATTTTGAGCCAGTTCATTCTGCCTATCGAGATCTTCGAGCCTGCCGGCATGCTCGTTTTGCTCGTGCTCATGGGGGCCGCCAAGAGCGGTTCCGGCTGGAAAAAGATTTTCGGCATGGGCAAGAAGGACAAAAAGGGCAAGTCGAGGGCCGACCCCGCCCTGGCCGCCGGCGACTGGCAACGTGCGGCCAAAATCTTCGAAGAGGACGGGCGCTACCGCGACGCCGCGAGGATCTATCAAGGTAAAGGACAGAATCACGAAGCCGCGCGTGTACTCGTCCAAGCGGGCGCGCTGACCGAAGCCGCTTCGATTTTCGAGCGCGTCGGACATTACTTGAAAGCCGCGGAGGTGTGCGCTCAATCCGGAGACAACCGCCGGGCTGGAGAGAACTACCGCCGGCTCTTGGAAGAGCGCTTCGGTAGCCTCGCCGTCGCACGCTCGCCCGCGGATCACGCGGAGTTCACCAAATACTGCCGGTTGGCGGGCCAAGCGTTCGAACGGGCGGGACTGCTGGATCAGGCCGCTGAAGTGCTCGAGCGCGGCGAGCAGTGGGACGACGCGGCGGCGCTTTTTCTGAAGCTCAATCGTCACGTCAAAGCAGCCGACCTCTACCAACGAGCTGGTGCCGTGGACCAGGCGGCAGACGCCTTCGCCCAGGCTGGCGATCGCGTCCGAGCGGCGCAGATGCGCGGCGGAGTTTCTCTACAAGCAAGATCAGAAAAACGAAGCCGCGGTGCAGTTTCTGCTCGGTGGCGACCCGCTGCGTGCGGCGGAAGTCTACGAGGAGGCCGGGAACTATCTCGACGCGGCGCGTTGTTACGAGCACTGTGGAGCGCATCGCCAGGCGGCCGAGGCATATGAGCGCGTGGAGCAGTTCGATCGTGCAGCGGAGATGTACGGTCGCAGCCAGGAGTATCAAAAAGCCGCGGATCTCTACGAAAAAGCCGAAGACTGGGAGCGAGCGACCCGCATGTTCGCCGAATCGGGCGCGTACTACCGCGCCGCGAAGCTCGCTCGCAAGGAGGGCCTCACCGAAATCGCCATCGACTACTTGCAGAAAGTCGAACCGGGCGACGCGAACTATCAAAGTGCGCTCGTGGAGTTGGGAGAGAACTTCATGGAGCGCGACCTCCCCGGTGTGGCGGTCGAAAAGCTCAAGAAGGCGCTCGCGGTTCAGCCGCTCTCGGAGAAAAACCTCGACGTCTATCACACGCTCGCGGTCGCGTCTGAGCAAATGGGCGACTACGCGGCCGCGGTCGACGTTCTCAAGCAGATCGTTGCCGAGAACTACAGCTATCGTGACGCGGTGGGGCGCCTGCAAGATCTCGAAAAGAAAATCGCCGAGGGAGGGCGCGAGCCCAAACACGTCCACGCGGCCAAGGAAGAGCTCGGCGAAGGCAAACGTTACGAGTTCGTGGAGAAACTCGGCGCCGGCGGCATGGGTGTCGTCTATCGAGCCAAAGACACGCGGCTCAACCGAGTCGTGGCGTACAAGATGCTCATGGAGCAGTTCATGGAGGTCAAAGACGTCCGCGACCGTTTCCTCCGTGAGGCCCAATCGGCAGCTCAGCTCAACCATCCCAACATCGTCACCGTCTTCGATATGGACGTCGATCCCGAGCGCAATCGGCTCTTCATCGCCATGGAGTTCGTCGCTGGGGAGTCGTATTTCGACATCTTGCAGCGCGAGACCCGGCTTTCGATTCCGCAGGTTATGCACTTCGTCGTCGGCGTGCTCAAAGCGCTTGCTCATGCCCACGGTCACGGCGTGGTGCATCGCGATATCAAGCCGTCGAACGTCATGCTGTCGGAGCAGCGTACGGTGAAGATCATGGACTTCGGTCTTGCCAAAGTGCTGCGCGACGCGAAAGCGCAAGGGAGTGAGAAGGCGAGCGGGACGCCGCTCTACATGTCGCCCGAGCAGATTCTCGGCAAAGCGATCGACTTTCGCACCGACATCTATGCCTTCGGCGGCACCGTGTACTACCTTCTCGCCGGGGAGCCGCCGTTCGTCGACGGCGAAGTGCTCTACCACCACGTGCACACCAAAGCGAAACAGCTCAAGGAGCTTCGCCCCGATATCCCCAAAGTCCTCGACAACATCGTGATGGCTTGCCTGAACAAGGATCCTTCGAATCGGCCCACGGCTGAGACGATTTTGAAGATGTTGAAAAAATCCTCTTGATCCGCCATCAGCCATCAGCCATCAGCCATCAGCTCCTTTAAGCTAGAACGGCTTTGCTCAACGCGGCGACGGCGTTCGGTAATCGCAGCTGAGGCCTGCTGATGGCCGACGGCCGATGGCGGATCCATAACAGCATCATGGCCGATGGCTGATGGCGGATCGCAGGGCAGGCCGATGGCTAGGGCGGCTGCGCTATAATGCTCCGCCGCCCGACATGAGCCGAGTCTCGGACTTCACGCACCGTTTCCAAGATCGTGTGCGTGAGTTGATGGCGCAAAACGAGAGCCAGGTTTTCATGGTTCTCACCATCGTCATCGGCGCGCTCGTCGGTCTTACCATCGTCGCGTTCATTCTCGTGACCGATGGTCTCGAAGCGCTCCTTTACGCCGAAGGTGGTGCACGTTGGCGCCGGCTGGTGACGCCAATCCTGGCAACGTTGGGTGTCGGGTTTCTTCTCCAACGTTTTTTTCCCGATGCCCGCGGAAGTGGCGTGCCCCAGACGAAGGCTGCCATGTTTGCTCGGCGAGGAGTCATTCCGTTCCGTACCGTGGTGGGAAAGTTCTTGACGTCGTCGATGACGCTCGCGAGCGGGATTGCGCTCGGTCGCGAGGGGCCGTCGGTGCAAATCGGTGGCGGGCTCGCCTCGAGTCTCGGTCGAGGGCTGGGCCTCGCTGGCGACAAGATACAGATGCTCGTCCCCATTGGCGCCGCCGCGGCGCTGGCGGCCGCGTTCAACACTCCGCTCGCCGCCATCTTGTTCGCGCTCGAAGAGATCGTGGGGAACTTGCACGCGCCGATCCTGGGCTCGGTGGTCGTCAGCGTGTTCACGTCTCTTTTCGTGATGCGTCTGATCCTCGGCAACGACCCCCTGTTCGAAGTTCCCGCCTACGAAACGGTCCATCCCGGAGAGTTCATCGTCTACGCGCTCTTGGGTGTGATCGGGGGGCTGGTTTCGGTTGTGTTCGTCAAGCTCATGCTGAGGATGCGAGAGCGTTTTCTCAGTATGCCCCGACGAACTCGCTGGCTTCAGCCAATGGCCGGAGGCGTCGTCGTCGGTGTCATGGCATTCACGCTTCCCGAGATATTCCGCTTCGGATACGGCACCGTGGGGCAGGCGCTCAACGGTACCCTTCCACTCACTCAGATGGCAGCTCTGGTGGTGCTCGGCGTGATCGCCACGGCGGTGTGCTACGCGTCGGGAAACGCCGGAGGCATCTTCGGCCCGAGTTTGTTCATCGGTGCCATGGTCGGGGGCACGCTCGGAAGTGTCGTCCATGGCTACTTCCCCGACTACACCGCGAGCCCGGGCGCCTATGCGCTCGTGGGCATGGGTACCGCGTTTGCCGGAATCCTGCGTGTACCCATGGTCTCGGTGATCATGATCTTCGAGCTCACCCATGACTACGCCATCATCGTTCCGCTCATGATCTCGAATTTGATCAGCTTCTTCGTGTCGTACAAGTTGCAAAAAACACCGCTCTACGAGGCTCTCGCATTGCAGCAAGGCATCCACTTGCCGACATCGGAAAGCCAGAAGCGCCATCTTCAAGTACGGCTGGCGATGCGTCCGCCGCACGAGACCTTCGAGATCAACATGACGGTGGCCGAATGCCTCGAGCGCGCCGGACACAGCAGCCTGCGCGCCTGGCCGGTGATCGATAAAAACGGCGTTTGGGGAATCGTGTCGTTGGCGCAAATCGAGAAAGCAGTCGACGGCGAACGCTCGGGAATGAAAATCGGAGATCTGCTGGATTCTCACGTATTCCCGCATCTGCACGCGGATCATTCCCTCGATCTCGCCCTCGAGCGGATGGGTAAGGTAGGCTACGATCTGCTGCCGGTTGTGAGCCGTGCCAACGTGCACGAAATGGAAGGTGTGTGCTCGCTCCTCGACGTGCTGAGCGCGTTTGGTGTACACGGCAAAAATCCCGGCGGTCCGCCCGACGTCGACGACCAAAGGTAAATGATGAAAGCCGTCGTACAACGCGTGAGCTCGGCAAGCGTCGTCGGCGGCGACGAGCGCGTGGGAGAGATCGCTCGAGGTCTTCTCGTGCTTCTCGGCGTTGCTGATGGTGATGACGCGAAAGACGCCCGGTGGATGGCGGAGAAGATCGTCTCGTTGCGCATTTTCGAAGACGACGATGGAAAGATGAATCTCTCGCTCGAGGATGTCGGTGGCGCGCTCCTCACGGTGTCTCAGTTCACGCTTCTCGGCGATTGCCGGAAAGGGCGCCGGCCGTCGTTCGTCAAGGCGGCGCGTCCCGAGCTCGCCGAAAAGCTCTATCGAGAGTTCGTGGGCATCGTGGAAGGCCTGGGCGTGCCCACAGCGACGGGACGATTTCAAGCCCATATGGCCGTCTCGCTCGTGAACGATGGGCCGGTGACCATTCTGGTGGAGAGTCCCGCATGATGGCAGCTCTTGTTTTGCTCGTGGCTTTGGAGTCTCAGCCGGAGCAAGTGGTCTCGCGACTGTTCGCGGCCACGGCTGATGGCCCCTACGTCACCTACAGCTGGGGGGAGCATTGGGTACGTCTACGTCCCGACCTCCGCGGCTTCGAAGGAAACATTGCGACGTTCGCTTGTTTGGGACCGGCTGTCTACGCCGGCGGCTCCGAGGGCATTTTTATCTCCGACGATTATGGAGAGAGCTACGTGCGCGTCGACAGCTTTCCGGGAAAAGACGTGACCACGTTTCACACTGCGCGGCTGTTCGCTCTCGAGCCGACGATCTTCGCGGGCACGACCTCGGGGCTCTACCGGTCTACCGACGGTGGGACCGAGTGGATGCACGTTGGGGCGGGACAAATTACGAGCGCGGTGCACGACACCGCTTGGCCCGGCCCTCAGTTCTTCGCCGCGACCGACGGAGGCCTGTTCGTTTCGGAAGATATCGGTGAGTCGTGGGAGCGTCTCGACACCGGTCTTCCGACGGGGCCGCTTCTTTCCATGGTCGTCTCTCGCTTCTTCCTCGCCGATCCGATGATCATCGTTGGCTCGCGCGTCGCCGGCCTTTATCGAAGCTCCGACGGAGGCGCTAGTTTCGAGCCAATAGGCGACAAGGCAATGACGTCGAGAACAGTGCACGCCCTCTATTGGTGGGACGCGCTTCTTCTGATGGGAACGGACGATGGATTGTTTTTGTCCGATGATGCCGGCGACACACTGCGACCGGCCGAAGCGCTCGACGGCCACGCCGTCTTGTCCCTTTCGGTGCCTGCGCCCGACAGCCCCCGGAGTGACATTCTCCTCGGCACCGACAGGGGCGTCTTCAAAAGCTCCGACGGCGGCGCGAGCTTCAGGCTCATGACGGAAGGACTCGGTGTTCCGAGTGTCAACGAGCTGAGCACGTTCCCCGCGCCGGCGCAGGATCGCGAACGTTCTCGCTGACCGATATGGCGGGCGTTCTCCGGGGGCTCGTCATCGGCGAGCTTGCTCTCGGGATGGTGGCGCTCGTGTGGGCGCTCCGGAGCGAGACGAGTATTCCGTATGGCGTCGACGCCGAGACGCTTCTCGTGGCGCTCGGGCTCACCGTCGTTCTCGCGGTGGTGAACTTCGGGTTGTTTTTCATCGGTCGGCGCTTCGAGTTCACCCGGCATGTATATGCTTTCTTCGACGACGAGATTTTTCCGCTGTTACGCGAAGCCACGGTGATCGACATCGTCGTCCTCGCCGCGGTCGCGGGATTCTCGGAGGAGCTCTTGTTCCGGGGCATCTTGCAGCCGCGGATGGGACTCGTCGCGTCGAGCCTCTTGTTCGGTTTGCTTCACGGGCCGGACTATAAGCTCTGGCCGTTCGCTTTGTGGGCGGCCGCCGTTGGCGCGGGGTTCGGTCTCGTCTACCGCGAAACAGAGAACATGGCGATCCCGATGCTGGTTCACGCGTTCTACGACGGCCTCGCTCTCGCCTACATACGATGGACGCCCCCGAAGGCGGACCCGTAGCATGACGCCCGTGCCGATACCATTCGCCAAGACCGAAGCCCATGGGAACGACTTCCTCGTCGTTTCCGAGGAGCATGCGACGGATGCGCCGTCCGAGCTCGCCATCGCGATGTGCGATCGCCTTCGGGGTATCGGCGCCGATGGCTTGATCCTCTATCGCCGCGAGAACGGCCGCTTCGTGATGACGCTCTTCAATAGCGACGGCTCTTCCGCTGAAATTTCTGGTAACGGTCTTCGCTGCCTTGCCGCGTATCTGACCCGCGCGGACCTCGTGACGGGATCCGAGATCGAAGTCGAGACAGGCGCGGGGCTATTGAAGCTGAGCGCGCTCGGACGCGAGGGCACGACTTTCCGGTTCCGAGCCGATATGGGAGCGCCGCGCGACGTGAGCGCCGGGGTTACCATCGATGTCGGGGGAAGGGATGTCGTTGCGACGACGCTCTCGATGGGCAATCCTCACTGCGTGGTGTTCGCTGAGCGCGAAGCGCTCCGTGAGCTCGGACCGATCCTCGAGAGTCATCCTTACTTTCCCGACAGAACGAACGTCGAGCTCGTCGAAGTTGTGGATCGACACACGATCCGTATGGCGATCTGGGAGCGAGGCGCCGGCGAAACCGCCTCGTCGGGAACGGGATCGTCGGCGTCGGCGGTGGCCGCGATCGTCAACGCACACGTGGACAGCCCCGTCGAAATACACTGTCCGGGCGGTACTCTCGAAGTCGAATGGACCGAAGGCGAAAGTGTCTTCCTCACCGGCGACGCCGTCGTCGTCGCCGATGGCAACTACTGGAGACAGGCATGAAGAAGGTCATCATGGCCGGGTGCTTGCTGGTCGCGTCTCAGGCGATGGCCGAGGACGCGAATTGGAAGCCGAGAAGTATCGGCTTCCTCGTCCTCGAAGGTGTGTACGTTGTACCCATGGACGTGATGCAGCACGTCATCGGCCGCGTCGAGCCCGCGCCGAAGGTGTTCACCGTCGGGCTCAGGAAAGATCCGGTGCGCACCTACGAAGGGCTTAGAATTATTCCGGACTACGACCTAGACGACGCTCCTGAGATCGACATTCTCGTCGTCCCCAGCACCTCCGGCAGCCGTTGATCGCGATCGCAAGAACGAAAAGCTCGTTGCCTGGGTCGCCGAGCGGGAGCCAAAGCCCGCCACGTGATATCGCTTTGTTGGGGCGCGTTTCTTCTCGCCGAAGCGGGATTGCTGGACGGAGGTCCGGCGACAACCTTTCCCACCGAATGGGACCAAATGGAAAGGGAATACCCGAAGATCGATGTGCAACGAGACCACTCGTTCGTCGATGCCGGGCACGCGCTGACATCGGTGGGCGGGGTGAAAAGCTACGAGATCGCGATGTACTTCGTCGAGAACCGGTACGGCAAAGAGGTGACGGCAGGAATCGCCGAGGGCCTGGTCATGGATGGGGACATCGAAGCGCTCCACTACGTGAAGCGAAAGTAGCGTAGGAGCGCCGAAATCAGGTGTCCAGTCCCATTTCCTCGAGCGAGTTCGCCATGAGAATTCGCTCGAGGCACGCGTCGAGCTCCTCCTTTGAATCCATCACCTCGACTCGTGCAGTGACCGGCTCCGGTAGCGAGCCATACTTCTGAGCCAGCAGACGTAATAGCGTCTCGCGTTTCCCTTTCAGGACACCAGCCTTGACTCCCTTCTCCTCTCCCTCACGGAGGAGTTTATCCATCCATGTCAGGTCTACGTCTTGCACTTTCCGATACTCCTTTCTCGCGATTAGCCGCCGATATCGCTTGATCTGTGCGTCTGAAAGCTCAAAATAGGTCTCGATGATGTTCACCAGCAAGAATTGCCTTGCTTCGTCGAGCTCGCTGGTAACGACCTGCTTCATCATCGAGGCTCGTAGGCGCTCGATATCGCCGCTCGAGGACCGATCCATCAGCGCCGCGAGCGCTGCTCCCACCGGGCCACCTTGTTTAAGATACTCCTCCGCATTCAACCGTTCCAGTCGCACGCTTTCGTAGCGAAAGCGAAGGACGTCCCGCCCAAAGAGCTTCACGTGGTATTCCTCTTGGCTCGTTCCCGCGTCCCCTCCGTGGAGATACAAGACGATCGGGAAGATGGGAATCTTGTATCGCGACCACAACAGGGCGTAGTACTCGAACATCCTCGCTTCGAACTCTCGCTCCGGTCGAGACTGGATTTCGACGTAGATCAGAACGAGCTCCGGGCTTCCATCAAAAGTCTCGAGCTTGGCAACGACATCGGCCTCACGGCGTTCGCCGTCGGGAAAGTCGATAAACATCTCCGTCTCCGGAAATTCGATGTCTTGGAATTGAAGCCGCGCTTCGACGTCGGGGTAGAACAGCTTCAGGAAAACCTGGAAGAACTCGCGCAAGAACTCCTTGAAGCGCTGGTCGTGGCTCACATCCATCTCCTCTCACAAGAGAGAAGACGAGAAAAGGTACGCGGAACCTCCTTTGTCGCTCGTGCTTTTTTTGCCCGTAGCCGCTACGATGGGCGTCGGTATGGAGCTCGAGCGAGGCACGTCGCTGGGTCACTACGAGATCGAGTCCCTCGTGGGTGCGGGGGGCATGGGCGAGGTGTACAAGGCCCGTGATACGAAGCTCGGCAGAGCCGTTGCCATCAAAGTCCTGCCCGAGGCACTAGCGCAAGACAAGGAGCGCCTCGACCGCTTCGAGCGCGAGGCCCGGCTTCTCGCGGCGTTGAACCATCCGAACATTGCGACGCTTCACGGGATGGAGCAATCGGGGGAGCTTCGGTTTCTGGTGATGGAGCTCGTCGAAGGCGAGACGCTCGCGGAGCGGATCGCGCGGGGTGCCATTCCGCTCGACGAAGCGGTTGCTCTGTTCGGTCAAATTGCCGAAGGGCTCGAGGCCGCGCACGAGAGAGGCATCGTCCACCTGGACCTCAAGCCTGCGAACATCAAGATCTCTCCCGAAGGCCGGGTGAAGATTCTGGATTTCGGACTCGCCAAGGCGTTCTCCACCGACGGGGACGTTTCCGGGGAAACGTCTCAGTCTCCGACGTTGACTAGGGGCACCGCTCTCGGCGCCATCATGGGCACAGCGTCGTACATGAGCCCTGAGCAAGCGCGGGCGAAACCCATCGACAAGCGCACCGACATATGGGCCTTCGGCTGTTGCCTCTACGAAGCGCTGACGGGTCGGAAGGCGTTCGACGGTGAGACTGTAAGCGACATCATCGGCTCCGTGCTCCGCGACGAGCCCGACACGAGCTCGTTGCCCGAGGAAGGCTCCCGTCTGATCGAGCGGTGTTTGAAGAAAGATCCGCGCGCGCGGATCCGTGACATCGGCGATGTGCGATGGGAATTGAAGGAGCCGGTCGCGCCCACGAAGGTTGCGTCTCGACCAACGCTTTCGTTCGTGCCCTGGCTCCTGCTCGCGCTCGCGACGGCGGCGGGCCTCGGCTTCGCGTTCCGCGGCGTATCCAACGACGTTCGGGTAACGCGCTACATCACGAGCTTGCCGGAGGACGTGCGGATTGACGGCAATACGCCCGTACAACACGTGGCGTTTTCTCCCGACGGCTCACGCATCGTCTACGCGGTTCGAGGCAGCGGCGAGGACCTCCACCTTTACCTTTTGGAGCGAAACGAGTTCACCGCGACGCGGATTCCCGGCACCGAGGGCGCACAGAATCCTTTTTTCTCGCCCGACGGCAATTGGATTGGGTTTTTTGCCGGTGACAATTTGAAAAAGATTTCGCTGGCCGGGGGCGCGCCGATCACGATCTGCGAAGCCGACCGCAGCCCCGGCGCGAGCTGGGGTCCCGACGATACCATCATCTACCCGGGCTCCTACCAGGGTGGCTTGATGACGGTATCTGCCGGCGGTGGCGAGCCGAAGGCGCTGACGACGTTAGCTCCGGGAGAGACGGGGCACCGCTGGCCGCAACATCTACCCGACGGAGAGCGCATCCTGTTCTCGATTCGAGCCGAGACCGGTACGCAGATTGCCGTCGAGTCGCTGCGAACGGGTGAGAGAAAGACGCTGTTCGACGAAAGCTCGGGAGTGACGCAGGCGCTCTATCTTCTCTCGGGTCACCTTCTCTACGATCAGCCCGGGAGTCTACTAGCGTCCGCGTTCGATGTGGATGCTCTGGAGACGGTCAGCACACCAGCGTCCGTTCTGGATGGTGCCCATACGCACCAGGTAGGCGGACTCACCCACTTCGCGGTCTCGGGAACGGGAGATATCGTCTTTTTGCCCAGCTCGGCCACACGCACGATGGCGTCTCTTCGTGAGTTGACCCGTGATCGAGAGTGGTTGGAGCTCTCAGAAGTTCACCGCCGGTTCAGATACCTGGCTTTGGACCCGGAGGGCCAGCGAATCGCTCTCAACATTGCCGGTGATGACGGTGACGGTGAGATCTGGTTGTACGACATCGTCCGCTCCTCGCTCTCTCCTCTATCGCGGGAAGGGGCTTCCTACTTCAGACCCGTGTGGACGCCAGACGGCCGCCGCGTGACCTTTGCGCGCAGCCAGGGCGGCCTCGCCCCCAATCTCTACTGCACGCCGGCCGATGGCAGCGGTAACGCTATCGAGCTTCTCGAAGGTGGTGGGGCTCGTTTCCCAAGCTCGTGGACGCCCGACGAAACTGCCCTGGTGTGGGGGAACGCGTTCATCATCGAGGTGCTGCGCACCGATGGTGGGAGCGAGCGGTATATGACTGGGGCGTGGCGGGTTGGGGCTCAAACCTTGTCTCGGGACGGTCGCTGGCTCGCCTATGTCTCCAGTGATTCTGGTCGACCCGAGGTGTACGTCACGTCGTTTCCCACTCCGGGAGCTCGGGTCCCAGTTTCGATCGAAGGTGGAGACGTTCCCAGGTGGTCGTCGGACGGTCGAAGGCTTTATTTCCTCAGCGGTCCGCGCATCATGGTCGTCGATGTCGATATTGAGACGGCAGCAGAGAGTTTTGTTGCCGGTGTCCCGCAATTGGTTGCCGAGGCGGACGTGATCGATTTCGATGTGACTCCGGATGATCGCATCATCGCGATCTGGCCCGAGGGCTCACGGGGATGGGATCGGCTCCACGTCGTCCTCAATTGGTTCGAGAGACTGAAAGAGCTCGTGCCGGTCGAATGAACGGCTAATCCCTGAACCTCTGCTCGAAGGCGAGTAGCTCGGGCTTCAATTGGCGAGCTTGCTCGAGTGCGGTGAGCAGGTCTCCGCCATCAGCGGTGGACTTCACCGCGCGGTAGCGCTCGCCGAACGCCTCTAGCTCACTTGGCGCATCTGCGCCGGCACCGCGGGAGCGGGCGATTGCCATCAAGCCGTCGAGCTCCTGGAGGCATCGCTCGAGGTGTCGCTCCACGATACTTCTTTCGATCGTCGACACGTCGAACGCGTCGTCGGCGTGCATCACCGTCTCGGCGGCCGCATGGATAGCGGCAAGGTAGCTGCCATCCTCGGTGAGGCTTTGCGCGGTCGCGAGCGCCGATTCGGCGTGGCCAAGTCGTTCGGGGGCGAATATCGCAGCGTCGACCGATCGAGCTGCCTCGACGCGATTCGCTGCTAAGCTGAGCTCGGCGTCGGGCGCTTGCGCACAAGCGCTGGAAAAAAATAACGCAAAGGCGCAAAGGCGCAGAGGCGCAAAGTCAGGCACGGTTCCCTTTGCGTCTTCGCGTCTTGGCGCCTTTGCGTTGATTTTTTCTTCGGTAACTCGAGAGCACGCGATTGACGAGCGTCTCGGTCTCTCCGAGGTAGGCGTGGTAGTTGACGCAGTCCTCGATCTCCTTGCGCGTGAGGTGCTGGCGTACGACGGGGTGGGCCCGTACTGCGTCCGAGAACGACGCTTCGTTCCGGCGCGCCTCATCGGAAAGCTCTTTCACGATCGCGTGAGCGCGATCGCTCCCGATGGCGGCAGCGAGCTTCATGAGGAGTGCTTCGGAGCAGACGACGACGCCGGCCCGCTCTAGATTTCGCTCCATGTTTTCCGGCTTGACGATGAGGGTTTTGAGCACGCGCCGCATGAGCTCGAGCTGCGCGTCGACGAGAAGACAAGCCTCGGGAACGAACTTCCACGCGGTCTCCCCTTGCCGGTGGTCGTCTTCCCACTCGGCATGGATATAGTCGAGCGCCGGTAGGACGTTCGAGCGTAGAAGCCGCCCGAGAAAAACGATCGAGCCCGACGCGACCGGGTTTTGCTTGTGTGGCATGGCGGAGCTTCCCACCTTGCCGTCGGTGAACTCGGTCACTTCGTCGACGTCCGTCTGCTGGAGGTTGTAGATATTCTGCGCGATCTTGCCGAGCGTCGCCGAGAGCATGCCCAAGTGCACGACGAACTCCGCTAGACGATCGCCCGCGGTCTTTACCGGGATCGGTGCGATGCCGAGGTCGAGGCGTTGCATCAACTGCTTTTGTACGCGCAGTCCCTTTTTCCCGAGCGACGCGAGCGTTCCCACTGCGCCGCCGAACTCGCCGACGAGCACCCGCTTGCGGCCTTCGAGCAGCCGGTCTTGGTGCCTCATGATTTCGTCGAGCCAAACCGCCGCTTTGAAACCGAATGTGACGGGAAGCGCGTGCTGACCGTGCGTCCTCCCCGCCATGATGGTGTCACGATGCTCGTCGGCGAGACCGGCCAGAAGCGAAGCCACCGCCTGAAGGTTGGCGAGAATGACAGAGTAGCTGTCCTTCACTTGGAGCGTCATGCCGGTGTCGAAGATGTTCTTGCTGGTGGCGCCCCAGTGCACGTAACCAGCGGACGCCGGAGACAGCTTCTTGCGTAGGCCATCGACGAGGGGAACGACGGGATTCCATGTGCGGTCGAACGATCGTTTCAAAGCTTTGAGATCGAGGTTCTCGATGCGCGCTTTCTGAGCGATCTCTCGCGCCGCCTTCTTGGGTACGAGCCCGAGCTCCGCCTCGACTTTCGCGAGTGCCGCCTCGACGTTGAGCCACCGCTGAAGTGTTGCGCGATCGTTCCAGAGCTTCCGCATCGCGGGGCTTCCGAAGCGGTCTTTGAAATAGAAAGAGTCGAAAACCGTTGATGGCATCTATGTCCGCGCGCGCACTTTGGAGACTTTCTTTTCCATCTCCTCTTCGAGCCGTCCCTTCTCTTTTTTCAGCTCGGCGCGGAGGACTTCGGCTTCTTCGAAAGAACCGACCGCCCGGAGCGTGCCTTCGTGCTGGATCTCGAGCTCGGCAATCTGGGCGCGACAGCGGCTGCGGATATCGGCGATTTCCGCCTTCTGCTCGTCGGTGAGCTTCACCTCTTCGTAGTCGCCCCGCGCCCGGAGCTTCTCCATCGCCAGTTCGACCGCGGATTTCGGGGCGTCATCGTCCAACATGACCCGATGATATACTACGCGCTCGCGAAAGGAGCAATTGGATGGCCGAGATCACTGTGCTCAACAATGGGCCGCTGCGCGCGAAAGGCGAAGTGACGTTGAAGGACGCCGAAGGCAACACTTATGACCTCAAGGGACGAGACGCGATCTCGCTCTGCCGGTGTGGGCACTCCGAGAACAAACCTTTTTGTGATGGCTCCCACAACCGACAAGGATTTCAGCACGAGTCCAAAGCCTTCGATCTCCCGGAAAAGAAAGGCTGAGTAGCTATGGTTACGATACCGGAGGACTATCGAGACATTCTGGACAAGAAGGCGTTCGTCCACCTCGCAACGAAGATGCGGGACGGGAAGCCCGCAAGTGAGCCCGGTGTGGGCCGAGTACGACGGCGATTACATCGTCGTGAATTCGGCGAAGGGCCGCCTCAAGGACCGTAGCATGCGAGCCGACGACCGGGTCGCCGTGTCTGCGACCGACCCCGACAACCCGTATCGGGCGCTCATGATTCGGGGGCGCATTACGAAGATCACCGAAGAGGGCGCCGACGAGCACATCGACCGCCTTGCGAAGAAATACTTGAACGAAGACAAGTATCCGTACCGCGTGCCTGACGAAGTCCGCGTGAAGTACTACATCGAACCAATCAAAGTCGCGACGATGGGCTGATCGCGATGCGCTGGTGCCTGCTTCTCCTGATGGGCCTGCTCGGCTTGTACGCTCGACCAGCGAGCAGCCAGATGGAGACGCTGGTGCTCACCAAACGCGAACGTCATCGACGGCTCGAGCGAGTCTCCGAGCCTGGGTCGCGCGGTTGTCGTCGTCGACGGTCGTATCGTTTCCAGCGTTGCCGCGGACGCTGCCCCCAGCGGAGGCGTCGTCCATGACCTGAAGGGTAAATACCTGCTGCCCGGTCTCGTGGACGCGCACGTGCACATAGGGAGCACGAGTCAAGATCGGAGAGCTCTTCGGACCGGCATCACCACGGTGCGCAGCATGGGTACGGGCAACTACGCGGACGTCGGCCTGCGCGAGCTCGCCGCGAAGGGGATCATCGAATCGCCCGAGATTCTCGCGGCCGGCTACCACGTGAGGACGCATCCTGCGGAGTCGTTGTTCATCAACGATCCGAGTCTCTCGGACCTGTGGTCGGGTGTTCATGGTGCCGACGCCTACCGTCGAGTGACCGCGGTGAACCTCGAGCGCGGCGTCGACTGGATCAAGATCACGTCGACCGAGCGAGCGGGGCTGCCCAACACCGATCCACGAAAACAAACGATGCCCGTGGACGAGATCACGGCCGTGGTCGATGAAGCCACGAACCGCGGGGTGCCGGTCGCCTGCCACGCCCACGGCGACGAAGGTGGCCGCGCTGCCGTTCTCGGTGGCGTGCGCAGCATCGAACATGGAACGTATCTCAGCGAAGAGACGTTGACGCTCATGAAAGAGCGGGGCACGTTCCTCGTTCCTACAGTAGCGGTCGTGGAGGATCTGATGAATCCCGGCGGGGATTATGACGATCCGGTGCTTCAGGTGCGCGGACGTCACATGCTGCCACGGGTGATGGAAGCGGTAAGGACGGCTCACCGCCTGGGCGTGAAAATTGTCGCTGCCACCGATACCGGTTTTCGGCCGGACAGTACGCTCACGTTGCAGCACGAGATCGAGGCGTTGACGAAGTGCGGCTTGTCCCCGATGGAAGCAATCCAAGCGGCGACGAGTGTTGCTGCCGAGCTCCTCGAAATCGACGATCGCACCGGCACTATCCGGCAAGGCTATGAAGCGGATCTCATCGTCGTGGATCAGAATCCACTCGAGAACATCCTGTCGCTGCAAGATGTCCTGTTGGTCGTGAACAACGGCAAGGTGGTGCTGGACCGACTCAGCTTTGCACTCGAATAAGGGGCGAGCGGAAGAACCGTTCGTTATCAACAGCATGCTGTCGCTCGTCATGGCGACGGCGTGGCTTTTCATCAAGCGCGAGTATCTTCTCGAGCACTTCTACTTCAGCCAGCTTCTCGCATTGACCCACCTGGTGACGCTCGGCTTTCTTTCGTCGCTCATGATGGGCGTCCTCCACCGCTTGAGCCCGACTCTGCTCGGCGTCGGAGCGTCATCGTATTGGGTCGGGCGCGCTCAGTTCGGGTTCTACTTCTAATCAATCGAACATGTCAGCTAATGCTCGAGAGGAACTCGGAGCGCAGATCGCTTTCGTCCGCGAACGCTCCGGTGAAGTGTTGCGTCACGGTACGCGTGCCTTCGCGGGAGACGCCTCTCGTCGTCATGCAGGTTTGGTCGGTGTCGAGAACGACAGCGGTTCCGGCTGCGTCCACGTGCTTCGAGAGAGCTTCCGCAATCTGGCGCGTTACCGACTCTTGGATCTCGAGGCGGTGTGCGTAGCAATCCACGAGCCGTGCGAGACTCGAAAGCGAGGCGAGCTTTTTGCCCGGGATGTAGGCCACGTGAGCGCGGCCATGAAACGGCAGCAGATGATGGGGGCACATCCCGTGGAAAGGGATTTCCTTGAGCAACACCATCTGCGAAGATCCGCCGACGGTTGGACTCTCATAGGTATCTTTCAAGATCGCGGCGGGGTCGGCCTCGTACCCGTCGAGGTAGGACTCGATCCAAGAGCGCGCGACTTTGTCCGGGGTCTCCTCGAGGTCGGTTCCTTCCACTTCGAGGCCGGCGGCTTCGAGGAGCGACCGGATGGCGTCGCGCATCGCAGCCACGTCGAAGCGCTCAGGCTTCGGCTGGCTGGCCATCAGGCTCTCCGCGATAGATGACGGCGGCGTCATCGGTCTCGTACAACTGCATCTCTTTCAGACCCTCGAGATGCGGTTGAAGCTGTCCCCACATCCACACGACCACGTTCTCTGCGGTCGGGTTTTCGAGCACCCGATTGAGATCGTTGTGGTCGATATCGTCGAGCACGTGCTCGTGCACGAGCCCTTTGACTTTCACGAAGTCGATGGAAAGTCCCGTCTTGGGGTCGACCGGCCCCTCAACGAAGACGAGAAGCTTGTAGTTGTGTCCGTGGGTGTGAAAGCAGGGGCCTTCGTAGAAGGGAAGCCGGTGGGCGGCGTTGAACTGAAACTCGACGCGAAGAATCACGGTCGTGCTCCCCGCCCTCGGCGTTTAGACGCCGATGACCTGAGCGGTGACGCTCCTCTCGCGCGGACCGTCGAACTCGGCGAAGAGGATGCTCTGCCATTGACCGAGAGGAATCTCGCCATTTTGGATGGGGAGCGTCACATTGTGGCCGAGAACGAGCGCTCGGATGTGGGCTTCGGCGTTCTTGCGCTCGCAGTCGGAGCAATCCTCGCAATCGTGCAAGTAGCCGTGCTCGCTATTGGCGAGGCCCTCGAGAAAATGCTTGACGTCGGCCATGAGCGCAGCCTGGAACTCGTTGATGAACACGGCGGTCGTCGTGTGCAGCGTGGACAGGACGAGGAAACCGGCTTTGATTCCCGAGGATTTCACCAAGTCTTTGATCCGGTCGGTGACGTTGTAGAGCTCGACACGCGAATCGGTAACGACTTTGAGCGTGCGGGAGAATATCTTGAGCGTTCCGTTCAGCTCCTGCAGGGAATCATTGGTCGTGGCGAACGCCTGTAGCGCCTGGCCCAGTCCGTTGCCACCATTGACTCCGTTCGTTCCACTGGCGATCTCGGACGCCCTCGTGTTCATGTCGTACTCCTTGGTCTGGTGCCGTGTGCTTGCCGGTCGGTCCTGTGCAATCTGCTCGGTCATGAACTCGTCGCTCACTCGTTACTATTCGGTAAACAGACGCGCTTCGCAAGCGCTGTCCTTGGCGAAAGTGAATCCTTGGGTCTCGTAGTCGATGACTCGATCCCGTGCAATGGCTAGCGTTCGCGCGTCTGCCAGGACGGTAACGCCCTCGGCGGGGACCACGTCGTCGTCGTCGCGGCGCTGGTCGAACGCGAGACCGAGCTCGATGGCCCCATCGCTGGCCTTTTCTGCAAAAAGTCTCACCGCCGCATCCGTTTCGCCCCGCTCCTCGAGGACGCTCCGGATTTTCGCCTGGGCTCGGTCCGACAACCGGAGACGGTTGTGCGCGAGTAGAAGCATTGTGGATATGGATGTCGGATATATCTTGATATGTATTATCTGGGTATCAGAAGACCAAAAGAAATACTTTAATACACAGATCCCGCTCGCGCAAGCACGCTCTCGTTATCCCGTTGTGAGAGTGGGACATACGGCACATCGATCGCGTGCCTTGTCTTGCGCGATAGGGGCGTGTTAGCGTTTCTATCTCTATGTTCGATGCTTCCTTCGTCGGGAAACTGAGGGACGAGCTCGCGACCGAGGCGGTTCTCGTCGACCCACACCATGTGCTCGTGTACGAATGCGACGGGGCCACGGCGTTCAAGTCGACTCCGGACGCGGTCGTCTTGCCCCAATCGACCGACGAGGTGGCCGCAGTGGTGCGTTTGTGCGGGTTGCACGATGTCCCGTTCGTTGCGCGCGGTGCCGGGACGGGCTTGTCCGGCGGCGCGACGCCGAGTGAAGGCGGGCTCGTGGTCTCGCTGACGTCGATGAACGAGATCCTCGAGATCGATGTGGCGAACCGCCTCGCTCTTTGCCAAACAGGCATCGTTAATTTGGAGATCACCGGTCGGGTCGCCAAGCATGGGCTGTACTTCGCACCCGACCCGTCGAGTCAGTCGTCGTGCACGCTCGGAGGGAACATTGCCGAGAACTCCGGTGGGCCTCACTGCTTGAAGTACGGCGCCACAACGGTGCACGTTCTCGGCCTCACGGTCGTGCTGCCCGATGGCGAGATCGTCCACCTCGGTGGCCCGCGCGATTCCGTCGGCTACGACCTCGTCGGACTCTTCGTCGGATCGGAGGGAACGTTCGGCATCGCGACCGAGGCCCTCATCCGGTTGATGCCGACGCCGGAAACGGTCAAAACGCTGCTCGCGCCGTTTGCAAGCATGGAAGCGGCGTGCGAGGCGGTCTCGGATATCGTCGCTCTCGGGATCGTTCCCGCCGCGCTCGAAATGCTCGACCAAGCCACGATCGAGGTCGTCGAGGCTGGGGTCGCACGGGCCGGCTATCCGAAGGGCGCCGAGGCCGTGCTTCTGGTCGAGATCGATGGCGCTCACCACGGCATGGCCCGGATGGAGCGCGAGATTCGCGAAGTTTGTGAACGTCGTGGCGCGGTCTCCGTTTCCGTCGCTCGCGACGAGGAGGAACGCGCGCGGCTATGGCTCGGAAGGAAGGCTGCCTTCGGCGCCATGGGCCGGCTGTCCACGGATCTCTACGTTCAAGACGGCGTCGTTCCCCGCTCGCGGCTTCCCGAAGTTCTCGTCAGAGTCGGAGAGATCGCCGCGCGATACAAAATCAAAGTCGCGAATGTGTTCCATGCTGGAGACGGCAACCTTCATCCGTGCATTCCCTACGACGGACGAGACCGCGACGAGCGGGAGCGAGTCCTCGAAGCGGGTCGCGAGATCCTCGAGCTCTGTGTCGCCGTCGGGGGAACCATTAGTGGCGAGCACGGCATCGGTACCGAGAAGTCGAGCTACATGGGGCTCCTGTTCTCCGACGCCGACTTGAGTTTGATGCAAGCCGTTCGCGACGTATGGAACCCGCGAGGGCTTTGCAATCCGGGCAAGCTCTTTCCGACGTCGTCAGGCTGCGGTGAAGCGGCGAGCCTGCCGAGCGTCGCCGCCGGGCCCGGGACGTGGATTTGAAAGATCTTCTCGAAGAAGTCGGCGCGCGCCCTCCGTCAGCGGACGAGCCGCGCATCGACGGTCTCTCGCCTTCGCTCGTGCTCGAGCCCGACGACGATGAGACCTGCGCTCGCGCACTTGCTCTTTGCCACGAAGAAGACATGGCGGTCGTTCCTGTCGGAGGCGCTACCAGACTCGAGCTCGGGAACGCGCCGAGCCGTCTCGACGCGTACTTGAAAACGTCGCGTCTCGAAGGGGTCGAGGACCATATTCCGGGTGACCTGACCGTTGCGGTCCGTGCGGGGACGACACTCGATGTGCTACAGCAGGAATTGGCTCGAGCGAACCAGTTCCTACCCTTGGAAGTTCCGAACCCGTCGCGCGCGACCATCGGCGGGATTCTCGCCGTCGGGGAGCCCGGCCTACGCCGGCGCCCCGGAGCCCGAGCTCGCGATTTGTTGTTGGGATTCGAGGCAGTGCTGGCAGATGGCACGCGCGTGAAAGCGGGGGGACGCGTCGTGAAAAACGTCGCCGGCTACGAGCTCATGAAGCTCTTCGTCGGCTCGTCGGGCACGCTCGCGGTGATGACGCGAGCGTTTCTGAGACTGCGCGCGCTCCCGGAGGAGACACGGACCGTCGCGCGTCGATTTTGGCGGTCGTCCGAGGCGGAGCGGGCGTGGCGTGAGCTTCGCGAGCTCCCTCATCCTCCCGAAGTGGCCGCGCTTTTGAACCCGAGCGCCGCGGACGCATTGGACTTGGAAGGGTGGAATCTATTGCTGCGGTTCGAAGGCTTGAGCGAAGAAGTTCAGGGCGCCGTCTCGAGAGCCGGAGGCGAACCAGTGAGCTCGCCGCCCTGGGACGAGATTCGTGACTTTCCCCTGGGTGCGAGTGCGTTGGTGCTGCGCGGTCAAGTCGCTCCTGCGCGCACGTTCCATCTCGCGGAAAGCTGGCAGGATGGCGGACCGCTGGTGGCGTATCCGGATGCCGGCCTCGTCTATAGCCACACACGGGATCCCGACGCGCTCGCCGATCGTCAGGAGCGGGCGGACGCCCAACGCGGAGGCGTCGTGCTCGAGCGAGCGCCGAGCGAGCTCAAGAAAGATCTCGATGTATTCGGCGAGACTCCAGGCGGTTTCGAGTTGATGCAGAAAATCAAAGAAAAACTGGACCCGAAGGGTATTCTGTCTCCAGGCCGCTTCGTCGGCAGAATTTGATGAACATGATCGAGAGCCACGAGAGCCTGTACCAGAAAACGCTCGCTTGCGTTCACTGAGGCTTGTGCTTGCCGGCGTGTCCGGCGTACGAGGTCCACCCGAGGGAATCGCTCGCCCCGCGCGGTCAGGTGTACAACGTGCGCGCGGTCTTGGAGGGACGACTTCCGATGACCGCAGGCCTCGCGAGCGAGTTCTACGATTGCCTCGCGTGCCGCGGCTGCGAGTCGGTGTGCCCTGCGGGCGTTCCTGTCGGGAACATTATGGAAGAAGCCCGCGGGCTCATGACTCAAGCAAAGACGGAAGGCGCCCTCTTTCGCTGGGCGAAGAGGTTCTTGCTCTCCGGAGTTCTTGCCCACCCGCGACGGCTCGCGCTGTTCATGACCTTCGCACGCTGGGGGGACGCGCTCGGCCTGCGTCGGCTCGTCTCCGCTGTCTCACCCGCACTCGGCGAGCGCGCCGCGCTCTTGCCGGCGGTGACCAAGACCCGTTCGCTGCCGGAGCATTTCGATCCAATAGGTGAACCACGAAAGCGCGTCGCGCTCTTCGCGGGCTGCATCGCGTCGTATCTGTTTGCCGACGTCAACGAAACGACCGCGCGCGTGCTGCAACGCAATGGCTACGAAGTCGTCGTTCCCAAAGAGCAGGTGTGCTGCGGCGCCCTTCATCTTCACAATGGCCTTCCGGACACCGGCCGAAAGCTTGCGGCCAAGAACATTGATGCGTTCAAGGGCGTGGACGCGATCGTGGTGAACGCTGCCGGATGCGGTGCTGCGCTTTCAGAGTATGGGGAGCTCCTGGAGTCGAATCCAAACGCAAAATCGTTTGCCGCGCGTGTCGTCGACATTTCCGCGTTCCTCGTGCGCGAGGGGTTCGACGCACCGGATGCGGCTCCCGCGAGAGAGAAGCTGCGCGTTGCCTACGACGCACCGTGCCATCTTTTCCATGCTCAAGGGGTGAAGAGCGAGCCGCGCGAGCTCCTCGCGACAATCCCCGGCGTCGAGCTCGTCGATTACCGCGACTCCGAGCGCTGTTGCGGGAGCGCGGGCATCTACAACGTCACACATTACGACATGTCGATGGAAGTGCTCGAGAGGAAGATGAAAGACATCGTCCCCGCGAGGCCGGACATCATCGCAACCGGAAACCCAGGCTGTCACATGCAGCTGTCGGAGGGTGTGAGACGCGCGATGCTGAAAGCGGAAGTGGTGCACCCCGTGGTGCTGCTGGATCGAGCCTACCAATCGGAGCGCTAATCTCTTTTCGCGTAGGCTAGGCTTAATCTACCGAACAAGTTGACGATGACGATCACGGCAATCACGGTCGCGATTCCACCGATGAGTGGCTTCATGTCCGTTGCTCCCTGACTGAAAGCGAGTTGACTTCAGTGTAAGGGTCGAATGGCCGAGCGACAACTGCCAGTTTTCTTTTCTGTTGTTGACCGGATGGCGCTTACGGAGCCAAAATCAGCTTCCCGCTCGTCTTGCGGCCTTCGAGGAGGCGGTGCGCTTGTGCGGCGTCGGCAAGGGGAAGTTCGCGATCGATCGTCACGTCGAGCTCGCCTTGCTCCACCCAACCGAGAAGGTCGTTCGCGCGCTCGAGGAGCTCCTCCCGGTCGAGCATGTAGTGAGCGAGGGTGGGGCGGGTGACGAAAAGCGATCCGCCGCCGCCGAGTCTTGCAAGCTCGAACGGTGCGACCGGTCCGCTCGACTGTCCGTAGAGAACGAGCATGCCGCGCGGGCGGAGACACTTCAGGCTCTTGTCGAACGTCGTCTGGCCGACGGAGTCGTAGACGGCATGGAGCCTCGCCCCATCGGTCTCGCGTTGGATCGCCTCTTCGAAATCTTCTTCCGTGTAGCGGATGACGACGTCCACGCCGGCACGTTTACAAGCGTCAGCTTTCGCCTCGGTGGAGACCGTTCCGAAAACGTGCGCGCCGCGTTTCTTGGCCATCTGCACCAGGAGTAGCCCGACACCGCCGGCGGCCGCGTGCACGAGAACACGGTGACCTTTCTCGATGGGAAACGTCGAATGAGAAAGATAGTGCGCCGTCAAGCCTTGCAGCATCAACGCTGCCGCCGTCTTGGAGCTGACGTCGTCCGGCACGGGGACGAGCTTCCCCGCCGGCACGATCGCAAGCTCCGCGTAGCTAGGGCTCAGGACGTAAGCGACACGGTCTCCCGGTTGCACCTCGGTCACGTCGGCGCCGACCGACTCGACCACACCTGCTGCTTCGCATCCCGGCGTGAACGGCGCGTCGAGCGGATAGAGTCCGGTACGGTGATAGACGTCGATGAAGTTGACTCCGATCGACTCGATCCGAACCAACGCTTCCCCCGGTGCCGGTTCCGGAACAGGAATATCATCGACCTGAAGAGCTTCCGGGCCCCCCGGTGAGCGTACCCGTATAGCCTTCATGCCGCGAAGTATAACAGCGCCTCGAGGCCGGACGGCAGCATCCTTGCTGGCACCCTCTCACTTTGCTAGCATAGATTGATTGCGTGCCCCCCCCGAGGGGGGGTGCTGTGAAAGATCCAACATGGCGAATCTTCCCCTGGCGAACATCTTCAACCGCAAAACCCGCACCACAGTAGGCATTCTCGCCGTCGCCCTTGGGGTGGCGCTCGTGCTCGTACTCGTCGGGCTCGCGCACGGAACCCTCGACGAGACTTCGGATCGCATCAAGAACGTCGGCGCCGACATCATCTTTCAGGCGCCCGGCTCGTCGCCGTTTCTCGTCTTGAACTCTGGCGTCGTCGATGTGCGCTACGGAGCGCGCCTGCTGGACGTTCCCGGGATCGCCGCGGCCGCACCGGTTCTAACCGGTCGCGTGATGAAGCTCAAGGGAAATCAAAAACTCGTCATGATTTTTGGCGTTGACGAGAGGACCTACAACCAGGTCGGCTCCGGCATTTGGATTGTCGAGGGCCGTGGGTTGCAGGAGCCCGCGGACCTTGTGGTCGACACGGTTCTCGCCGCCGCCGACGATATCAAGATCGGCGACACGCTCCCGATCATGAATCGCGACTTCAACGTGGTCGGTATCTGCAAAGCGGGCGCGGGCGTTCGGATCTTCATGGGCATTACCGACATGCAGACCGCGACCGCGCAGCCGGGTAAAGCGTCGCTGTTCTTTCTCAAAGTCAGTGACGACTCGACGGTCGCCGACGCGGCCACGGCACTCGAAGAGCGCTTCGAGGGCTATCAAATCAGAAAACTCGAGTTTTTCACCGAGGCGATGAAGGAGAACGCACTCGGACTCACAGAGTTTGTCAGCGCGCTGTCGATTTCTGCAGCCATCATCAGCTATCTCGTGATCCTGCTCGCGATGTACACGGCGATTATCGAGAGAACCCGTGAGATCGGCATCCTCAAGGCGCTGGGTGCGAGCAAGGCCTACATCATCAAATTGGTGATGGCGGAATCGCTGCTGATTTGCGTCATGGGCGTCGGCGCCGGCTTTCTGTTTTCGGTACTGGGGCGCTCGGCGATTCTGATCTTCTTTCCGACGCTTTCGGTGGACTTGATTCCCCGTTGGTTCGCCATGTCGGCTATCCTAGGCATCACCGGAGGCCTGTTGGGCGCGATCTACCCCGCCTATCGGGCCGCCAAGCTCGATCCGGTCGAGGCGCTCAACTTCGAATAAAAGAGTGGGAATAAGAGTTGGGCATAATGGGAATAGAGCCGTCAATCACATGAGCCAGCGCGCTGCCGTCTTGAAGACCATCGCTCTACGCAAGGTCTACCGAACGGGCTCGCTCGACGTTCCCGCTCTCCAAGGCATCGACATCGATATAAAAGCCGGTGAGTTCGTCTCGATCATGGGTCCATCGGGCTGTGGCAAGTCAACGCTCCTCCAGATTCTGGGTGGGTTGTCGAGCCCGACGTCGGGGCAGGTGTTCATCGATGGCGTCGACCTCGCGTCGGTTTCGGACGCACAGCGAACCCGCATGCGCTGCCTCAAGATCGGCTTCGTGTTCCAGCGGTTCAACCTGATGCCGACGCTCACGGTCCAAGGGAACATCGAGATCGCGCGGCAGATATATGGTGGTGAGCCGATCCATCGTGACGAAGTGGGCGACCTGCTCGAGATCGTTCACTTGCGGCACAAGCTCGACTACAAACCACTCGAGCTTTCGGTGGGCGAGCAGCAGCGCGCGGCGATCGCCCGCGCGCTCGTGAACAAGCCCGCCATCATTTTGGCCGACGAGCCCACGGGAAATCTGGACTCCCGCAACTCGGAGCAGGTCCTGCGGCTCCTTTCGGACTTGAACCGCGAAAAGCAGCAAACGATCGTCATGATCACGCATAACCCCCAAGCAGCCGAGATGGGGAACCGCATCATCGAGATGCTCGACGGTCAGATCCGAAGCCACGGCACGGTGGCCGAGCTCGTCGAAGAGCCTGAGCAGGCGCGCTCTCAGGCGCGCTAGACTCCAATGAAGGTGTTGCTTACGATCTCCTTCGTAGCGCTGTTACTCGTCGCCGCTCCCGTGGACGCCGAGCGGCTCGACGAGATCCTTGCCGAGATGCAAAAAGCCGGAGACGAGCTGAAGACTCTTTCCGCGGATTTCGAGCAGAAGGACTACGACGCCATCCTGGAAGATCAAGAAGTCAGCATCGGCAAGCTCCATCTCGAGATGCCGGGACGCGTTCGCTGGGAGCACCTCGAGCCGGCACCCAAGGTGTTGGTCGTCAACGACAAGCTCGTCCGGCTTTACAACCCCACCGCGGGGCAGGTGCAGGAGTTCGAGCAGAAACAGGCGAGCGGCTCGGGCGGGTTCAATCTACTAATAGGTTTCGGCAGCAGTAACGACGAGATTGCGAAGAACTATGATGCGAGTCTCCTCGAGGAAACGTCGACGAGCGTGGTGTTGAAGCTCGTGCCCAAGCCGGATTCACCAGCGTCGATTTTTGCCGCGATCGAGCTCACCGTGGACAAGACGACGTGGACGCCCATTCGCTCCGTCTTTCACGAGTTTAACCGCGATCACACCGACATCGATTTCAAGAACGTCGTCGTCAACGGGAAGCTTCCTGGCCATATCTTCGAGCTCGAGCTTCCGAAAGACGTCGAGATTATTCGGAACTGATGATGCGGGTGGCGGCGAAGGCGCGAATCCGGGCACTCGAGCTGTGGAAGATCGGCAAGGGGCTGGTAAACCAACGTCACCCCATCCTTGCTCACATCATTCCCATGCGGCGGTGCAACCTCGCCTGTACTTACTGCAACGAGTTCGACGACGTGTCGCCCCCAGTGCCCATCGACGACATGCTCCGGCGCGTCGACAAGCTCGGCGAGCTGGGAACGTCGATCGTCACCATCAGCGGCGGCGAGCCCACGCTCCATCCCGAGCTCGACGACATCATCCGTCGTATCCGCAAGCGCGGGATGATCGCAGGTCTCATTACTAATGGATACTTCCTGACCCCGGAGCGCATCGAGCGGCTCAACAAGGCCGGGCTCCAGCATCTTCAGATCAGCATCGACAACATTCTGCCCGACGACGTTTCCAAGAAGTCTCTCAAAGTTCTCGACTCGAAGCTCAAAAACCTCAACCAGCACGCGAACTTCTTCGTGAACATCAACTCCGTCATCGGGAGCGGTATCGAGAATCCGGAAGACGCGGTCGAGGTCGCGGGTCGCGCCGTCCAGCTCGGTTTCTCGACGACGCTCGGCGTCATCCACGACAGCGCCGGCAAGCTCGTGCCGCTGGGTGCGCGCGAGATGAAAGTCTACGACCGTCTGCGGCAACAGGGCAAAAAAAGCTACGCCCGCTTCACTGGGTTCCGCGAGGATCTCGCGCACGGCAAACCGCATAACTGGCGCTGCCGCGCCGGCGCTCGCTACCTCTATATCTGTGAAGACGGACTCGTCCACCTGTGCTCGCAACAACGCGGCTATCCGGGAACGCGACTCGAAGACTACACGCGGGACGATTTGCGCAGGGAGTTCGACCGCCCCAAAACGTGTGCCCGGTATTGCACCATCGCATGCGTTCAGATCGTGAGTTTGTTCGACAACTGGCGCTCGCCTCAAACCGGCGACCCCTACGTGTCGCGGCGGGCGGAGCCGGCGCCGACGACGGTTCCAGTTGGTACTGGCTCGGAGCCCCAACACCAGCAAGTTTGAGGCGGGGCCCACACGTGGCCATGGACCTCCAGCAAAAGCTTGACGAGCTCCCTCAAAGCTCCGGGGTCTACATGTTTCGCGGGCAGGGCGGGGAGATCCTCTACGTCGGCAAGGCGCTCTCTCTCAAGAGCCGGGTCCGCTCGTACTTTCAAGAGGCACGCGTCGATAGTCCCAGGCTCGATCGTCTCGTCGAGCGTATCCTCGACGTGGAAGTCGTCGTCACCGATACCGAGCGTGAAGCGCTGGTGCTCGAGAACAGCCTCATCAAGACCCACAAGCCGAGATTCAACGTTCTCCTCCGCGACGACAAGAACCATCCCTACTTGAAGCTCACGTTGAACGAGGGCTACCCGCGTCTGTACGTGGTGCGACAGCCCGGCTCGGACGGTGCGGTTTACTCCGGGCCGTACGTTCCCGCGAGCTTGGCGCGGAAGACCGCGAATCTCGTGCACCGCCTCTTCGGCATCCGCAATTGCCGCGAGAAGCTCAACGGCAAACGACCGAGGCCGTGCTTGCAGTATCAGATCAAACGGTGCATCGCGCCGTGTGTCGACGAAATCGTGACTCTTGCCGAGTATCGCAAAGCGGCCGAAGACGCGAAGTTGTTTCTCGAGGGCAAAAACGATGCTCTCATCGCGTCGCTGAAAAAGAAGATGCTCGAAGAAGCGGACAACGAGCGCTTCGAGGAAGCAGCGCGGCTCAGAGACAACGTGCGCACGCTGGATGATCTCGGCGCGCGCCAGAAGATGGCGGGCGTGCGCGGCGACGAAAGCGATGTGTTCGGTCTCTATCGTGAAGGCGACAACGCGGTGCTTCAGGTGTTTTCGGTCCGTTCGGGGAAAGTGGTGGACCGTGACAGCTTTCTCCTCGAAGAGCTCGAGGTCCACGATGAAGCCGAGCTCATCGAGGCGTGTTTGAAACAGTACTACGAGCTCGGCCGTTTCCTGCCGTCTTCGATGCATATTCCCGTCGACTTTCCCGAGCGCTTGGTCGTGGCCGAGTGGCTGAGCTCGAAGAAAGGCTCGAAGGTCGAGATTCATGTGCCCCAACGCGGGGGGAAACGGAGGCTCGTCGAGCTCGTATGCCGGAACGCCCGACTCGCCTACGAGCTCGACTTCCGCGAGGAGGGGCGCAAAGCGAGCCAGAGGCTCGATGCCCTCCGCGAAGTTCTCGAGCTTCCCGACCGGCCCGAACGTATCGAAGGGTTCGACATTTCCAACATCCAAGGTAGTGAGACCGTCGCGTCGATGGTCGCGTTCGAGCGAGGGCAGCCCAAAAGAAGCGACTACCGCAAGTACAAGATCAGAAGCGTGAAAACGGGCAAACCCGACGACTTCGCGTCCATACGAGAGGTCGTTCTCAGGCGCTATCGCCGCGTGCTGGAAGAAGGTCGGGAATTTCCAGACCTGATTCTCATCGACGGGGGCAAGGGCCAGCTAAAAGCGGCTCTCGAGGGGCTCGAGGAGTTGGGGCTTTCCCATCTGCCTACCGTCAGCTTAGCCAAGAAGGAAGAGTGGATCTTCAAGCCCGGCGCTTCCGAGCCTATTGTGCTGGATCAGCACTCGCCGGCGCGGCAACTCCTTCAGCGGGTTCGGGACGAGGCGCATCGTTTCGCCGTGACGTTTCATCGGCAGCAGCGGAAGGCGCGGGATTTGAGCTCTACGCTCGAGGCGATTCCCGGGGTTGGGCCGAAGAAGCGGAGAAAATTGTTGACGCATTTCAAGAGTCTGAAGGGAGTGAAAGCGGCGGGGGTTGATGAGTTGCAGAAGCTCCTTGGTCCTAAGCTCGGGAAGCAAGTGCATCAGCATATTCAAGAGTTGCTTTGAGCGCTCGGGCACGGGCACGAACGGCAGCGTTTGTGCTAATCTTCGCGCGACTCAACCAGAATGACGCAGGCGAAACGCGTTCTCTCCGGGATGCGGCCGACCGGGGCCGCGCACTTGGGGCATCTCCTCGGAGCGTTCCAGAACTGGGTGGCGATGCAGGACGAGCTCGACACGTTCTATTGCATCGTTGACTGGCACGCTCTGACGACGGACTACGCGGACACGTCCGAGCTCCGAGCGAATATCAAAGAGCTCGCGCTCGACTTTCTCGCCGTCGGGCTCGATCCGGAGAAGTCCACTCTGTTCGTGCAATCGCATGTTCCTGAGCACGCCGAGCTGCACTTGCTGCTTTCGATGGTGGTGCCGCTCCCGTGGCTCGAGCGGGTCCCGACCTACAAAGAGCAGATGACGCAGCTGAAGGACAAGGACCTCACCACCTACGGCTTTCTCGGATATCCGGTGCTGCAAGCGGCCGACATCCTCATGTACCGCGCGGATTTCGTCCCCGTGGGCGTGGATCAGCAGCCCCATGTCGAGCTGACGCGAGAAATTGCGCGCCGCTTCAATAATTTCTATGGCCAAGTGCTTCCGGAGCCTCAGGTCAAGCTCACGCCCACGCCCAAGCTTCCCGGTACCGATGGCCGCAAGATGTCGAAGAGCTACGGCAATACCATCGGCCTCGCCGAGGAAGAAGACAGCATTCGCCAAAAGCTCAAAACGATGATGACCGATCCGGCGCGCAAGAGGCGCACCGATCCCGGAGATCCCGCAAAATGCCCCGTGTTCGACCTCCACAAAGTGTTCTCGACGGAGAAGACGCAAAGCTGGGCCGCCGAGGGATGCCGCACCGCAGGTATCGGCTGCATCGAGTGCAAGAGCGCTCTCGCCGATAAGGTCGTCGTGCAGCTCGAGCCCATTCGGAACCGGCGAGCGGACTATGTAAGCCGGCCCGATGACGTCCGGGATATCTACCGTGACGGTGCCCGCCGTGCCCGCGAAGTGGCGGCGAGCACGATGGCTGACGTCCGGAACGCGGTGAAGCTGGTGACGGAGGACCAGCTGTGAGCCTGGCCAAGCTCTACTTCGGTCCCGGAACCGTCGAAAGCGGTGACCTCGAGCCCAAGTACCACGTTCGCCTTCCCGTTTTCGACGGGCCGTTGGACCTCCTGTTGCATCTGATCCGGAAGAACGAAGTCGAGATCTACGATATCCCCATCGCCGACATCACCAAGCAGTACCTCGAGATTCTCGAGCTCATGGAAGAGCTCAACTTGGATCTCGCCGGCGAGTTCCTGGTGATGGCGGCGACGCTCATCCACATCAAGTCGAAGATGTTGCTACCGCCCCCGCACGAGGACGGTACCGAGGACGAAGAGACGGAAGACCCGCGGGCGGTGCTGGTCGCACGTCTGCTCGAGTACGAGCGTTACAAAGAAGCGGCGCAGCAGCTACATCAACAAGAGGAGATCCGCAACGCCACGTGGGCGCGCCCGGATTCTGTTCAACACGCAACCGAAGGTTCCGATGGACACGAGGCGCAAGAGAGCCTCATCGAGGTCAACCTGTTCGAGCTCATCAGCGCGTTCCGGGAAGTTCTCGAGCGGGTACGCCAGCGCGCCGATCTCATCGTCCACCGCGAGGCGATTTCCATCGAGGAGATGATCCGGCGGCTGGACGCGCGTCTCCAGGTGAACGAGCAATGCACGTTCGTCCAGCTTTTCGATGACGCAACCGACCGGGCCACCGTGATCGCGACCTTCCTTGCTATTCTCGAGATGGTTCGTCTGCGCACGTTGAAGATCTACCAGCAGCAGCTCTTCGGCACCATCCATGTCATGCGCTTCCCCGATGCAGAATGAAGCCGAATAAGCTCGAGAGCGAAAAGGAAAACACAGAAGAGCTACCGGGCCTCCCGCTCGAGGAGGTCCGCGCGAGCGTTGAAGCCCTCCTCTACGCATCGGGGGATCCAATCCCGATGCGCTCGCTCAAAAAGGTCTTTCCGGAGGCACGCGATCTCGTCAACGACGCGCTTTCGAGCTTGAAAGAGATCTACGAGCAGCCCGGGAGAGGCTTGCAGCTCATCGAGGTGGCCGGCGGGTGGCAGATCACGACGCGGCCGGAATACCATGAGCGGGTCGGTCGTCTCTTCGACAGCCCGCGTCCATCGCGGCTTTCGATCCAGGCGCTCGAGACGCTGGCGGTGATCGCATACCGCCAACCGGCGACCGTTCCCGAGATCATGGAGCTCCGGGGCGTGCGCTCCGCCGGAATCGTGCGAACACTTCTCGAGAGAAAACTGGTCAAGATCGTGGGCCGCAAGAAAATCGTGGGCCACCCGCTGCTGTATGGAACTACGAAAGAGTTCCTGGTCCGTTTCGGCCTAAAGAACGTGAAGGACCTTCCGCAGCTCAAAGACATGTCCGAAGTCTTCGGCGACGAAGTAGCGCAGCAATTAGAAACGCTAGACCAACTAGACGAAGCAAAAGAGGAAGTAGAAATAGAACCGTTACCGGAGACTGAAATCTTCACCGACGAGCAAGACGTCACCGAGCGAGAGGCTGATGGCTGATGGCCGATGGCCGATGACGCAGCAATGAAGCAACGATTACAGAAGATCCTCAGTCATGCTGGCATCGCGTCACGCCGCGCCGCCGAACAGCTCATTCTGGAAGGTGCGGTCACCGTCGACGGCCACGTGGTCAAGGTGCTCGGAAGCTCCGCCGACCCCGATACTCAGGACATTCGCGTGGACGGCGCTCGTGTGCGAGCGCGCTCGGCGCGTCGCTATTTCGCGCTCAACAAACCCGCGGGCTACGTCACCACCCGCTCCGACCCGAGCCGCCGGAAAACCGTGATGGAGCTTTTGCCCATCTCGTTCCAGAGCGTGTTCCCAATAGGTCGTCTCGACATGGCGAGCTCCGGCCTTCTCGTGCTCACCGACGATGGCGAGCTCGCTCAGCGCCTTACCCACCCGAAATACCGTGTCGAGAAAACCTATCTCGCTACCGTCATGGGAATACCCGGGCCGAATGTCTTGACCAAAGCCTCTCGCGGTATCGTCGTCGATGGCGAGCGCCTCTCGATCGATCGCGCGCGCGTTGTGACGACGCGCCGGAGCCGCGACGCCGCCAAACCGCGGACCCGCATTCGGGTCACTCTACGTCAAGGGCGAAACCGCGAGATCCGGCGTTTGTTCCGAGCGCTCGGCCATCCCGTCGTTGAATTGCATCGCGAGCAAATCGGGACGCTATCGGTCGTGGGCATTGCTCCCGGCGCCTTCCGCCGTCTGACGCCACAGGAGATCGCCGAGCTTCAAGGTGAGACCGCTCCCAAGCGATCCCGCCGGACAAGAGTGAAATAGGGGTGAAATGACCAGGCGCCCGATCATCGCCATCGACGGCCCCGCCGGCGCCGGCAAAACGACGGCCGCGCGCAACTTGGCTGACCACCTGGATCTCGTCTACCTCGATACCGGGGCGACGTTTCGCGCGATCGCGCTGAAAGCACTGAGGGAGGGTGTCGACCTGTCCGACGAAGCGGCGATCACAGCCTTGGCCGAAAGCTCCGATATCCGATTTGCCAGCGATCGCCTCGAGCGCATTCTGCTCGATGGGGAAGATGTGAGCGAAGCCATTCGCGCGCAGGCTGTCGCCAACGCGTCGTCCGCCGTGGCGGTCCATCCGAGCCTGCGGGCTCTTCTCGTCGAGCTGTGGCGGAAGATCGGCGACAACGGCGGCGTCGTGCTCGAAGGACGAGACATCGGCACCGTGGTGTTCCCCGACGCCGAGATCAAGTTCTTCCTCGATGCCCGCCCCGAAGCGCGCGCGAAGCGACGCTTCTCCGAGCAGTCCGAAAAAGAAGAAGTGACCATCGAGCGCGTCACCAAAGACCTCGAGGTAAGAGACAAAGCTGACCGCACCCGCCAACACGCGCCCCTCCGACGAGCCGAAGACGCCATCGAAGTCGACACCACCCACCTAACCCCCGAACAAACCCTAAACCGCTTACTAAAAGAAGCCCAAAAACGCCTCCTTTAGCACCACTCATTCACCCGAAGGCAAGCGGGCTCAAACGTTCATCTTTGGCGAGATGCCTCCTACCGCCGAATGCCGAATGCCGAATGCCGATCGGCTTGACATAACCCAATTAAATAGAGTAGGATAACGGCTTGCAGGTCAGCCCGCCCTTGTAGAAGCGAGCCCATCCAAAATCCTTTCTTGGCGGAACGAGTGCGCGCCTGTAAATCGTTCGAGTTCTAGGAGGAACCAAACCAGGTCATGGTGGAAACCAACAACGCTGAAAGCCTCATCGAAGGAGGGGACATAGCGCAAGAAGACTTCATTCCGGCTGCGGAATACGAAAAGCTGCTGGAGGCGTACAACACCAATATCACCGAAGGCGAAGTCGTCAAAGGTAAAGTGCTGCAAGTTTCGGATAGCGAAGTCGTGGTCGACGTCGGATACAAATCCGAAGGCATGATCAACGTCAACGAGTTTCGTAACGAGAAAGGCGAAGTCACCGTCAAGGCAGGCGATACCGTCGACGTGCTGCTCGAGAAAGCAGAAGACAAAAACGGCTACCTCGTTTTGTCCCGCGAAAAAGCCGAGAAGATGAAGGTCTGGGACGTCATCGAAGAAGCCTACCAGAACAAAACGATCGTGAAAGGTCGCGTCATCGAGCGCATCAAAGGAGGCCTCGCGGTGGACATCGGTGTCCGCGCGTTCCTTCCCGGCTCTCAAGTCGATGTGCGTCCGGTTCGAAACCTCGACAGCATGAGGGGCCAAGACCTCGAGATGCGGGTCATCAAGGTCAACAAGAAGCGCGGCAATATCGTGTTGTCCCGCAAGGTCGTGCTCGAAGAGCACCTAACCGAGCGCAAATCCGAAACCCTGGAGGCTCTCGAAGAGGGTCGGGTGTTCCGCGGCGTGGTGAAAAACCTCACCGACTACGGTGCTTTCATCGACCTCGGCGGCATCGACGGTCTTCTCCACATCACCGATATGTCGTTCGGCCGGATCCAGCACCCGTCGGAGCTCTTCAATGTGGGCGACCAGACGGAAGTCGTCGTTCTGAAGTTCGACCGGGAGACCGAGCGAGTCTCCCTCGGCTACAAGCAGCTGGCGCCCGATCCGTGGGAATCGGCTCAAGAGAGCTTTCCCATCGGCACCAGGGTCAAGGGCAAAGTCGTGAGCCTCACGGATTATGGCGCTTTCGTCGAGCTCAAGCCCGGAGTCGAAGGGCTCATCCATGTCTCGGAAATGTCATGGAGCAAGCGGGTCAAGCACCCATCGAAGGTCTTGAACGTTGGAGATGAAATCGAGGCCATGGTGCTCCAGGTGGACGCCGGCGAGCGCCGCATCAGCCTCGGCCTGAAGCAGGTCGAGCCCAACCCCTGGCAACAGCTCGCGGACAAGTACGAGACCGGTGCCCGCATCGAAGGCACGGTTCGAAATCTCACTGATTTTGGCGCGTTCGTCGAAGTCGAAGAAGGTATCGACGGACTCATCCACATTTCCGATATGAGATGGAGCAAACGGGTCGCGCATCCTTCGGAGGTCTTGAAGAAGGGCGACACCGTCGACGCCGTGGTGCTCAGCATCGACGCCGAGAACCAGCGCCTGTCGCTCGGGCTCAAACAGCTCGGCGAAGACGTGTGGGAAGAGTTCTTCAATCGCCAGCAAGAGGGTGACGTCGTCGACGGCAAAGTCGTGCGGCTTACGAATTTCGGAGCGTTCGTCGAGATCGAAGAAGGCATCGAAGGGCTTCTCCACGTCTCCGAGGTGGACGACGAGCGCATCGAAAAGCCAGAAGACAAGGTCGCGGTCGGCAAGTCCTACCGTATGAAGATCATCAAGATTTCGCCGCTCGAGCGGAAGATCGGACTCTCCATCCGCGCCGTCAACATCGAGGACTACGAGGCTCACTACTCGAGCCAAGGCTCGGCCAACGCCACCCTCGGTGACGTGGCGGATTTCGACGCCGACTGGGGTTCTAGCTCGAGAGCGAACCCCGAGGCCGAAACGACAGAGGCAGAGGCAGAGACGGTGATGGAATCGGAGACGGAACCGGAGAAGGAATCGCCAGAGAAGCCAGAGAAGCCGGTTAAGGAAGAATAGCCCGGCGGCTCGTCCGAGAGCCGCTCGATTTTTGAGAAGGGAGTCTTTCAGATGACGAAAGCGGAACTGATCGAAGAGGTGTCGCGAGTTTCGGATCTAACCAAGAAACACTCTGAGATCATCGTCGACACCGTTTTCAAGAGCATCATCAATGCTCTTCACCGTGGTGACAAGATCGAGCTTCGGGGGTTCGGCAGCTTTCGTACCCGGCAGCGGGAGTCCCGCACGGGGCGCAACCCGAAAACAGGTGAGCGTGTCGACGTGCCCGCCAAGAAAGTTCCCTACTTCAAGCCGGGCAAAGAGCTGAAGGAGCTGATCAACCAGCCTCAAGAACGCCTCGAGGGAGCGCAGCAGGAATAAACGCCGCTCGCTGCTCTTGGGTGGAGGTCTCGCTTCGTGGTAATGGCCCTGTCGGGCCAGGGCGTCGCTCGTTCCGTTTGGAGTAGTCTGAGACCGAACACTGAGCACTGAGCACTGAGTGATGACGAACTCGGATGCCGTCTACGAACCCCGCCATTCGGTCCGATTCGTCACCGCAGCGTCTCTGTTCGACGGCCACGACGCTTCCATCAATATCATTCGCCGGCTTCTCCAAGCCCGAGGCGTTGAAGTCATCCATCTCGGACACAACCGCTCGGTCCTCGAGATTGTCGACGCTGCTATCCAGGAAGACGCGCAAGCGGTCGCGGTCAGCTCCTATCAAGGCGGACACAACGAGTTCTTTCGCTACTTGGTGGATTCGCTGCGAGAGCGCGGCGCGTCTCACATCAAGATTTTTGGTGGCGGCGGTGGTGTCATCGTGCCGCGCGAGATCGCCGACCTAGAGAGCTACGGCGTCAGCAAGATTTTCTCTCCCGAGGATGGTCGCAAGCTCGGGCTGGCCGGAATCATCGACGAGATGGTACGCGGTGCGGATTTTCCGCTCCAGCCGGTCGCGACCAACGGCGACCTGTCATGGCTCGCCGACGGCAACATGAATCGACTGTCGCGCCTCATCACCCAGGCGGAGACGAATGGAAACGGAACCGGCCTCAGTGCAGAACTAGAAGAGGCGCTGGCAACGGCCGTGTCGAAAAAGACCGTTCCCGTCGTGGGGATTACCGGCACCGGAGGCGCCGGTAAGAGCTCGTTGACCGATGAGCTCGTGCGCCGGCTCATCGCCGATGCCCCGAAGCTCGAGATTGCCGTCTTGTCCATCGATCCGTCGAAGCGGAAAACCGGCGGGGCGCTCCTCGGCGATCGCATCCGCATGAACGCCATCGATCGCGAAGGTGTCTTCATGCGGAGCCTGGCGACGCGCGGCTCCGGCTCCGAGATCTCGCACGCGACCGACGAGGCCATCCGTATCTTCAAAGCGTCGGGATTCGATCTGATCCTCGTCGAGACGAGCGGAATCGGTCAGGGCTCCTCCGCAATCGCGGACATCTCCGATATCAGCCTCTACGTCATGACGCCCGAGTACGGCGCCGCCTCGCAGCTCGAGAAGATCGACATGCTCGATTTCGCCGACGTCGTGGCCATCAACAAATTCGATCGACGCGGCGGCGACGATGCGCTTCGCGATGTCCGCAAGCAATTTCGTCGCAACAAGCAGATCGCGCACGACGTCCCTGACGATGCGCTGCCGATTTTCGGCACGATCGCGAGCCAATTCGGTGATCGTGGTGTCACCGCGCTTTATCTTCATTTACTGTCTCTCGTGCGTGAGCTTCAACCGCGATTGCCCAGCTCGAAGCTCGTGGTCGAAGAGGGTGTCGTCACCGGCGAGCGACACGCGCTCATCCCCGACAACCGCGTCCCCTATCTCGGCGAGATCGCCGAGCTCTCGCACCGGGAGCGCGATCGCGTCGAAGCGCAGGTTTCCATCGCCAGGCGTCTCTATCAGCTCGACGGCGCGGCCAAAGAATGCAGAGATCCGAAAATCGCAAAAGCGCTCCACGAACGATTCGACGCGCTGCGAGAAGAGCTCGACGACGAGAGTTTTGCCCTCATCGAGACGTGGCCCGAGCTCAAAGAGCGCTACGCGCAGGACGAAGTCAAATTCGGGGTGCGCGATCGCGAAATCGCTATCCAAGCATACACAGATACGCTGAGCGGCTCGCGGATCCCAAAAGTCGCTCTGCCGCGCTATCAGGACTGGGGTGAGATTCTTCGTTTTCGGTTGAGCGAGGGCTTGCCCGGGCAATACCCTTTCACCGCCGGCGTGTATCCGTTCAAGCGGAGCGAAGAGACGCCGCGGCGGCAGTTTGCCGGCGAAGGCGGACCGCGTCGCACCAACGAGCGGTTCCACTACCTCTCGCGTAACGACAACGCGAAGCGGTTGTCGACGGCATTCGATAGCGTGACCCTCTACGGGGAGGATCCGGACGAGCGGCCGGACATCTACGGGAAGATCGGCGAAGGCGGCGTCTCCATCGCGACGCTCGATGACATGAAAGAGCTCTACGCGGGATTCGATCTCGTCGGCGAGATGACGAGTGTTTCGATGACCATCAACGGTCCAGCGCCGACGATCTTGGCGATGTTCTTCAACACCGCGATCGACCAACAATTCGATCGTTTCACCACCGAGAACGATCGTCCTCCGACGGAAAAGGAACGGGCGCGCATCGCCGGAAAAACCCTCGCGAGAGCTCGGGGTACGGTTCAGGCGGACATTCTCAAAGAAGACCAGGCGCAGAACACGTGCATTTTTTCGACCGAGTTCTCGCTACGGTTGATGGGAGATGTACAGCAATACTTCATCGACCACGGAGTTCGAAATTTCTACTCGGTCTCTATCTCCGGGTACCACATCGCGGAAGCCGGGGCGAATCCCATTACTCAGCTCGCGTTCACACTAGCGAACGGCTTTACCTATGTGGAGTACTACTTGGCCCGCGGCATGGACATCGACGGGTTCGCGCCGAATTTGTCGTTTTTCTTCAGCAACGGTCTCGATCCGGAGTACTTTGTCCTCGGTCGAGTGGCGCGAAGAATTTGGGCTCGCGTACTGAAACACCGCTACGGCGCCAACGAGCGCTCGCAGAAGTTCAAGTACCACATCCAGACGTCGGGCCGCTCGCTCCACGCGCGTGAGATTCAGTTCAACGACATTCGGACGACGCTGCAAGCACTGACCGCGGTGTACGACAACTGCAACTCACTTCACACGAACGCGTACGACGAAGCGATCACGACACCGACGGAAGAGTCGGTGCGACGCGCGATGGCGATCCAGCAGATCATCAACCGCGAGTTTGGGGTGACGAAGAACGAGAACCTACTCCAGGGCTCGTACGCTCTCGAGGAGCTCACCGATCTCGTGGAAGAAGCGGTGCTGGCGGAGTTCGAGCGGATCAACGCCCGCGGTGGTGTGCTCGGTGCGATTGAGCTGCAGTATCAGAGGAGCCGGATTCAAGAAGAGTCGCTGCACTACGAGCTCATGAAAGACAGCGGGGCGCTTCCGATCGTCGGCGTCAACTGCTTCTTGGCTCCGGAGGCGGCCCTAGATAAGCCCAAGCCCGCGCCCGCGCCCCAGTTAGCGCGCGCGAGCGCCGAAGAAAAACTCGATCAGATCAAACGGCTTCGCAAATTCAAAGCTGACCATGCCGCCGAGACAGAGAAAGCTCTCTCTCGTTTGCAGGCCGTCGCGATGGAGCAAGGCAACGTGTTCGCCGAGCTCATGCATGCGGTTCGCGTCGCGAGCCTCGGTCAGATAACCCATGCGCTTTATGAAGTCGGTGGCGAGTATCGGAGGGCGATGTAGATCATGTCGGCCGTCGGCCATCGGCCATCAGCCATCAGCAAGACAACGCGTCCCCTACGTGTGCTTATTGCTAAACCCGGGTTGGATGGGCATGACCGGGGGGCGCTTGTCGTCGCACGCGCTCTGCGTGATGCGGGCATGGAGGTGATTTATACTGGCCTCAGGCGTACTCCGGAGCAAATTGTTGAGGCAGCACTTCAAGAAGATGTCGACGCAGTCGGTGTCTCCGTTCTTTCGGGCGCCCATCAGCACTTGCTAGCCCGCATCCTCGAGCTGTTACGCGAGCAAGGAATGGACGACGTGACGGTGTTCGTGGGCGGGATCATACCCGATCAGGACATTCCGGAGCTGCTCGAGATGGGGGTCGCTTCCGTCTTCCAGCCAGGCGCATCCACCACCGAGATCGTCTCGCTGCTGCGCGAGCGCCTAAAGCCTTCGTAAGGAAGGAATTATGATACTGCATTGGTTGACACGTCCCGCGGACGCGTGCTACTATTCCTAACTCTCAGAGTCACGCTCTCGAATCGCGATTCAACACACCGAAAGAAGGACCGTTCGAACTCGCATAGCCGGAAGGAGGCGCGATGGGACACAAGATCCTGCTCGCCGACGACAGCATCACGATTCAGAAGGTTATCGAGCTCACGTTCTCCGATGAGGATTTCGAGCTCCACACAGTCGGAAACGGGCAGAAGGCCATCGACGAGATTCGCGCCATCCAACCGGACATCGTGCTCTGCGACATCATTATGCCCGAGAAGAACGGGTATGAAGTTTGCGAGTTCATCAAGTCGAACGATGAGCTCAGACATATCCCTGTCCTGTTGCTGACTGGCGCCTTCGAGCCGTTCGACCAAGAGCGCGCCAAGGCAGCCGGGTGCGAAGGTTTTCTCGCCAAGCCCTTCGAGCCCCAGACGTTGATTTCCGAGGTCAAAGAGCTTCTGGCAAGTGCTCAAGGCGCACCCGCTGGCGCTGCAGCGCCCCCCGCCGCCATGCCGCCGGAGCCCCCCCCAGTAGCCGCGCCACTGATGCCCGACACCGTGCAAAACGCCGGACCCATGGCGGGAGAAGGGGACGAAACCGTGTTGGTTCCGCCTCCGACGATGGGTGCACCGCCGCCCGCTGTCGGCGGGCCTCAAGTACCCGCGACGCCGACCGTGCCCCCAGCCGACGACCCGTCGCCAGGCCTCGGCGAGGCGTTCGCGGTAGAAGCGGGCGAGCGCGAGCTCGCCATGGATCCTGGCGATCACACCGTGCTTCTCGGCGCGAACGACTCCCCCGCACCACCGGCAACGCCGCCCGGTGCTTCCGACGATATCTGGAGCGACGCCGGGTCGTCTGTGTCGCCTTTGCAGCCCGTCCAGCCGGCTCCAGAGTCGGATCAAGACGATGGAGCGACCATCTTCATGGCGGAACCGCCCCCGATCAACATGCCCGCGCCTCCCGGTGAAGCGAGCTTGGGTGGTCCCGTCGACAACGAAATGAGCGTCGGAGACGAAGACCCGGAAGCGACCTGGCAGATGCCGCCGTCGACGCCCGGGATTCCGGATGCTCCGCTTCCGGCGGCAGGGGATCTCGGTGGTTTCGAAGACTTCGCCGCGGCGCCGCCCGCGGCGGGTGAACCGCCGCCGATGGCCGAGCCTCCCGCGATGGACATGGTGCCGCCCCCGCCTGCGATGGCAGCAACGCCGGACCCGGGCGTCGATTTGTTTACGCCCGATCCTCCGGAGTTGGGGTCCACCAACGAAGTTTCACCGGTCGAGATGACGCCCGAGTCCATTCCGTCGGTCGACACCCAATCCACGATGGATCCCGTCCGTGCAGGCGGTGACGCCTTCACACCGCTGCCGTCCACGCCCGAGCCCGCGAACCCGGAGCCTCCGCAAATATCGGAGATGCCAGCTATGCCGACGGAACCGGAAACGCCATTTACACCTGTGGAGCCCGCGAACGAGCGAGAATCCTTGGACGCACCCGCGCCTCCGGTGTTGCCATCGCCCGAGCCGACTCCGGTTGCGGAGGCGCCGCCCGTGGTACCCGTAATGCCGGTCACGGATGCATCGATGGAGTCACCTCTGTCGACATCCGACCCTCAGGTGCCCGCTGCTACTAGCGACGACGACGACCTCGTCGAACGCGTCGCCGAGCGCGTGGTTGACAAGCTTTCCTCCAAGATTATCCAGGAGATTGCCTGGGAGGTCGTTCCGGATCTGGCCGAAGGCCTAATCCAACGAGAGATCGACGTCCTGAAGTCGAAGATTCCCAAGTCGGGGTAGCAATCGCTCCTGAAGGTCAAGGCCTCGGCGCGCGGCTTCGTCAAACGGGCCGAGAGAAAACGCGCTGGGGTGACTTCATCCTCACGCTAGATCGCGCTGTCTCCACGAATGACGTCGCCCTTGATTACGCGCGCAAGGGCGCTCCTCACGGAAGCCTCTTCATTGCCAGGGAACAGACCGCGGGGAGAGGTCGGTTCGGCCGACGGTGGGAGTCCCATCCGGGTGGGCTCTACCTAAGCGTGCTCCTCAGGCCACAACCAGGTGATCGCGATCGCGTGGCGCTCTTGCCTCACTTGAGCGCGGTCGCAGCTGCGGAAGCCGTGATCGAGACCACCGCGCTCGACGTGCGGCTACGTTGGCCGAACGATCTCTACACGAGCGGCCTCAAACTGGGCGGTGTCCTTTGTGAAGGCAGCTTCAGAGGTTCCGAGGCGGAAGCGTTCGTCGTGGGGATCGGCATCAACGTGAACCAACGGGTGGAGGCTTTTCCGGCGGACGTACAAGAGCGAGCAACAGTCTTGTCCGAGCACGCGCTCGGCACGCTCAACAGGCGTGACGTCGCCGCGCGTGTCGTCACCAGGCTCGAGACGTGGTGGAGGCTCGGTGAGCCAGCGCGGATCCTCGCGCGGTTCCGCGAGCTCGCCGAAGGCGCAACCGGCCACCGGATCCACGTCCAACCGCGAGACACTGAGAGTGAGCCGTTCGAAGCAGTGACCCGCGGGATCGCGGACGACGGCGGGCTCATCGTCGAGCTCGATGACGGAGAGGAGCGGATCTTGTACTCTGAGGATGTTGTCCAACTGCGGGACGGTGATGACCGATCACGATGAACCTGATGAACATGATGAACAGGGCTACTTCGGAGACGTCGAGGCCTATTTCATCGAGCGCCGGGGGAGCCCGCTGTTCATCACCCCCGCCGAGTGGTTTCTCGTCTCGAAGTGGGAACAGAAGGGCATTCCATTGCACGTGGTTCAGGAGGGGATCGACCGCGTGTTCGAACGCCCGCAAGCCGCGGCGAAGCCGCGCAAGCTCGGCTACTGCCGGCAAACAGTCGAAGCGGCGTTCCGTCGCTTTCGCGAAGTGACGCTCGGCGGCGGTGAAGATCCCGCTCCGGTCGAAGACCGCTTCGATGCCGCGGCACATCTCTCGCGTCTCGCCTCGAAACTGAGCGGTCTGAGCAGGCTGGCGGTGGCGCCCGAGCTCGCCGCGCGAGTGGAGGCGCTCGGCGGTTCTGGGGAAAGTCTTCAACGTATCGAGGACGCGTTGACTGCCATCGACGACGAGCTCGTGGAATTCGCCGAGGACGCGCTCGAAGAGAACGATCGCGACGCGCTTCTCTCGGACGCGGGTGCTTCGTTGGCGTCGTATCGAGACCGGATGCCGGACAAAGTTTATCAGTCGGCGTTGAAGAGCGCGTACCGCAGACGGCTGCGAGACAAAGCGAAGCTCCCACGTTTGAGTCTCTACGATCGATAGCTTTTTTGATGACGAGCTTCGACGTCAAGATCGAGAAAATCGTCGCCGGCGGCGACGGTCTCGCGCGACACGAGGGGCGTGTCGTTTTCGTACCCGAGACCGCGCCGGGCGAGCGCCACCGTGTGGAGATCGTCCAAGCAAAGAAAGACTACCTTCGGGTCGGAAGCGTCGCCTGCCTCGAGTCGTCCCTGTCCCGCCGAGAAGCCCCCTGTCCGTACTACGGGCGCTGCGGCGGCTGCTCGCTGATGCACCTCGATCTCGACGCGCAGCTCGAGGCAAAAAGGGGCATCCTGTTGGAAAGCTTCGGCCGAAGTGGAGTCGAAACGAGCGACATCCCGCTCGAGCTCACGCCCTCGCCCGAGACCGGCTACCGAACGCGTCTACGATTCCACGTGTCCCTTCGGAGCGATCGGCTAAGAATGGGGTTTCGTCGCCGGGGCAGCCACCAAGTGGAAGACGTCGAGAACTGTCGACTCGCCGGGAGCGGGCTCAACGAACGCTGGCGGCGGATCAGGCGTTTCTTCGAGAACGAATCTTCCATAGCACGCGGCCTGGTGTCGATCGAGCTACAAGAATCCAGCCACGACCCAGGGAGGGTTGTCGGGCATTTTCTCGTCCGATCTAGTGATGAGCTTCGTCGATTCGACCGCGATGTTCGCGACACGCTGCTCCATCGGGCCTCACTCGAGGGCCTGGTGGTGGCTGCGGGGTCTCACGACGTGCGCGCCGGCCGGCCCTCGGTGCATCATCAGGTGGGCCACGTCTTGCTGCGCCAGAGTGTCGGAGCCTTTTTCCAGACGAACCGCTTTCTGCTGGAGAAGCTGGTCGAGGTCGTTTCTCCCGAGGCGGATGTGGCGCGGCTCGTGGACTTGTATTGCGGCGTCGGTTTGTTTTCGATTCCCCTTGCGCGTCACGCGCGAGAAATCGTGGGTGTCGAAACGTCGCCGGTTGCCGTGCGCGACGCTGTCGCAAACGCCGAGGCTGCGGGCGTCGACAGAGCTCGGTTCGTCTGCGCCGACGCCGCCCGTTTCGCGGAAGGCTTTCGTTTCGGCCGGGACGACTACGTCGTCGTCGACCCGCCCCGAGGCGGACTCGCGCGCGCGATCCGAAAAGCGCTCGCGAAGAGCTCGGTTCGTCGAATCTGCTACGTGTCGTGCGATCCACCAGCGTTCGCCCGCGATGCAGCCGCGTTTCTCGCGAACGGCTTTCGCATCGACCGTCTCCACCTTCTCGATTTCTTTCCGAACACCCATCATTTCGAGACGGTGGCGGCGCTCTCCCGCCCAGCACTTGATTCGGCCCCCCAGGAGGGACGATACTAGCTTTGCGCACAGCTTCTCCGAGACAGCTAAGACGTACAGAATCGAGCTAACGCTCGATATCAACGAGTGGCTGTTCGAAGCGATTGGGAGAGCGTTCGATGAGAGTTTTGTTGGTCCTCGCCTCGATGTTCATCGCAACTATGTCGACCGCGGCGGTCGAGCAGACCATCGTGTTTGTCAACGGCACGCGCATGGCCGTTCAAAGCTACGAAGTCAAGAGCGGTACGGTACAGTTCACCACGCTCGAGGGCAGGCTGCAGTCGGTGCCGCGCTCGTACGTGAACCTCGTAGCCACCGAGCAAGCAAATGGAGGCGGAGGCTCGGACGAGCCTGCAAGTGCTCCCGCTCCGCCGCCACCGCCGACTCCCGCTCCGGCGCCGGCGCCGGTCGCGCCCGCGCCCGCGCCCGCGCCCGCGCCGATGCCAACGGAATCCGTAGCGCCGGAGCCGCCCATCGCTCAGCCGGCCCCGCTTCGCGAACCTGCTCCGGCACCCGTCGCCGCATCGCCCGCCATGGACAGCATGGACAACATAAACCGGGGCGCGAGCCCACCTCCGGTTTGGTCCAACGAAGAGCTTCACGTCAGTCTCGTGGTTCCTTCGGCTTCGTGGCGGATGGAAGACATGCCGCCGTCGTTCGACGTAGCGGTGGCGCTCGACAACGATGCCACCGAAGCGCGTGCCACCCTCGCTCTGATCCGTCAAGAGCTTCGCGGCAAGAAAGAGTTTCAAAGAGTCGTCGCCAACATCGGGACATCGATTGCTTCGGCCCCCGGCTACCAGTCGCTCTCGGGCGGCGCGATCAATCTCGATCCCTACCAGGCGCACGAATCCCGGTTTACGAAAAACGTCGGGTTCGTCAGCGTGTACAACCGGCTGGTAGTCGTTTACTCGCGCGATCTCGCCTACGTTTTGAGCCTGACCTGTCCCGAGAGCCGCGTGGCGGAGAACGAAAACGACTTCGAAGCATTGACCCGCGGACTCGTGATCAAGAAGTCGAGAAACGATCTTACCTTCTAGTTTCTAGCACGGGCGCGCGGTTGTGAGGGCGCCCGCGCTGCCGCTTTGCCTCGCCCTCGTCGTCGGCATCCTGGCGCCCCCTCGGTTGAGTCCGCTGCAAGCGTTTGGCGTTGCATCCTTTGCGCTCGCGGGCGCTTTTTTGTGTGCGGCTCGGCATCGCGCGATCTCGGGATCTATTTGTGTCGTCGTGGCGTTCGCTGTTCTCGGAAACGTGGCGAGCGCGCTGCATACGCATGCCGTGGAACGCTCCGAGCTTCTCCTGGCCTACGAGCGATTTGGCGAGCGCGTATTCTCCTCGCCGCGCCTTACGACGGGACGGCTCCGCCGGGAGCCGGAAGCACGTGCCGACGCTACGCTTCTCAGCGTCGACGTCGAAAGTATCGTCATCGGTCGTCGCGACATCAAGGCCGCGGGCGGTCTGAGGGCGAGCGTACGGGGCGAGCGGAGAGCGGCCCTCGAAACACTGGTTGCCGGCGATCGCGTGCGCTTTTGGGCGGTGGTCCGGGAGCCCGTGTTCTTCAGCAATCCCGGGAGCTTCGACGGCGCGCGCTATCTAGCGCGGCAGCACGTCGATCTGTTGGGCTCGGTCAAAAGCGGCCTTCTCGTGAACCGGGTTCAAAGCTCGCCGACGCCGTCGGCGTTCGTATCGCGTCTGAGGCGTCGGGTTTGGAACGCCTCGGCACGGAGCTTCGATCGCCGCCATCGCCGGATGCCTTCGGGGTCGTCGCCGCGCTCGTGACCGGTGTTCGCACCGAGCTTTCACCGGAGCTGATACGTCTCTACCAGCGGGCCGGTATCTTCCATGTCATGGCGATCAGCGGCGCTCACGTCGCGATCTGGATCGCGTGTCTCTATGCTTTGTTCCGGTGGATGGGGCTCAGCACGCGCGCGACGCTGGTTCTGTTGATGTTGGTGCTTCCGCTCTACGCCGTCTTCTGTGGCAACCGCGCGCCCGTTGTCCGCGCGGTGCTGATGGCGTTGCTTCTCATGGGTGCCCGCCTTCGGAGCCTCAGAGCGCCGGCCGAGAACGCGCTCGCGGTCGCTGCGTTGATGCTCCTCGCGTGGGAGCCCGCGAGCCTGTTCGATGCTGGCTTCCAGCTCACGGTGGCGGCGATGGTGACCATTGTTGCTTTTTACGAGCGCTTCGCCGAGTGGCTCGCGCCGCTCGGCTTCCTCGCCAAGCCGCTCGCGGTCTCGATCGCGGCTCAACTCGGCGTCATGCCGGTCGCGGCGTGGCATTTTCATCGTTTGAATCCAGCAGCACCGCTGGCCAGCCTCGTGGGCATCCCCGTCGCCGCGGCGATTTGTATTTTGGGTGTCGTCCTCGTCTTCGTTTCCGGTATTCCGGTTGTGGCCGCGATCGTGAGTGCCGCGACGCGCCTCGCGGTAACCGTTCTTACCGGTGTTGCGGAGCTTGCGGCAGAGCTTCCTGCCGGCTCGATCCGCGTCGGCGCGCCATCATGGATTTTCGTCGGCGTGTACGTGGGCGCGCTCATCGCTCTACTGTCGACATCCAAGCGTCTTCGCGCGAGTGGAGGCCTACTCCTCGGCGTTTTGCTCGTCGCCGCAATCTTTCCGTTGCGCGCGAGCCCGGGAGTGCTCGAAGTCAACGCGCTCGACGTGGGGCACGGTGATGCGATTCTGTTGACGCTTCCGGACGGGGGAAATGTTTTGGTGGACGGCGGTGGGCTGCCGTTCGCGTTGCTCGATGTGGGAGAGAGTGTCGTTCTGCCCTTCTTGCTCGATCGAGGCGTGCGAAGACTCGACGCGGTCGTAGTGACCCACGCGGATTTCGATCACATCGGCGGGCTCGCGACCGTCGTCAATGAGTTGCGCGTCGATGCGATCTGGCAGGGAAATCCTGACAGGAAACGTCCAGCGTATCGCGAGTTGCGCGAGCGCGCCGACGAACGGAATGTAGCGGTGCGCACTCTCAGAGCAGGTGAAAACTTCGAGCTCGGCGGCGCACACTTCGAAGTGCTGGCAGCCGGCGAAGGCTCTCTCGAGACGTCGAACGATCGCTCAGTGGTGCTGCGAATCGGCTACGGCGGGCGACACGTGCTACTGACCGGAGACGCGGAAGAGGAGCTCGAACGGCGCCTCGTTCGTTCGGGAATGGATCTCCGCGCTGATGTTTTGAAACTCGCGCATCACGGCAGTCGAAGCTCGAGCTCGAGCGCGTTCCTCGACGCGGTACAACCGCAGTTCGCCATCGTGTCCGCCAGAAGAAACCGCTCCCGCCCCATACCATCCGCGCTCGTGCTTCACCGTTTGCGCGAACGAGGCATCGAATACGCAAGAACGGACCGCAACGGAACGGTAACGGTCCGCATCCACAAAGACGGCCAAATGGAAGTCTCCACTCACCGGCAGAGGAGGTAAAAGAAAACGCAGGGGTTCTCGGCTGACGGCCGATGGCTGATGGCTGATGGCTGATGGCCGATGGCAGATCCTCTACAAGCCCTTCGCTTCTTGCCAGAGACGTTCCAGCTCCTCCATGGTCGTCTCCTCGACCGTCCGTCCCTGCGACGCGAGCTCGGTCTCGATATGACGAAATCGTTTCGAGAACTTCTCGTTCGCGTCCGAGAGAGCAAGCTCGGCATCGGTATCTGCGTGGCGAGCCAAGTTGACCATCGCGAACAGTAAATCGCCGACCTCCTCGCGTATGGCGTCGGCGTTTCGGGAACGGCGTGCCTCGTCCAGCTCGTCGAGCTCCTCTTCGATCTTGTCCCGAATCTCGTCGCCTGACTCCCAGTCGAAACCTACGTTCGCGGCGCGCTTCGAAAGTTTGGCTGCACGGGATAGAGCGGGAAGCGAGCGCGGCACGCCGTCGAGAACCGATGCGCGGTCGGGCTTTTCTCGGGCTTTGATCGCTTCCCAGCGTTCGAGGGCTTCGCCGGCGTTGTCCGCCGGAGACGAGCCGAAAACATGTGGATGGCGGCGTACGAGTTTTTCGCGAATACCGCGGGCAACATCGGCCATCGTGAACTGCCCGGCTTCGGCCGCGATCTGCGTTACAAAGACGACTTCGAGAAGAAGATCGCCCAATTCTTCACGGATCGCGTCGGTTTCGCCTTGTTGAATCGCATCGACGAGCTCATGAGCTTCCTCGAGCACGAACGGCCGCAGCGTGCTCATGGATTGCTCGCGGTCCCACGGACACCCGTCGGGGCCGCGAAGTCTAGCCATGATCGCCAGAAGCTTTTCGAGCTCCGAGCCTTCGGTCACGGTCGAGGATTATACCCTCCGCGGCCGGCCCCGTCCTCATAAATCTCTGAGAAGAGATAAGATACAGGCACGCGTGTGTGTTGATTCACCTATCCCGCTATGTTATTTTAGGTTATTGCCCCGGTACTGACACCGAACGAACTGAACCCGGCTCGAACGTTGGGGGTCCTTGTCGTTTTAGTCGAATGGATTCAACTGCATGCTCATGACAAAAACAAAGGTCATTCATAGCTAAGGCTTGGATCTTGGTTCGCTCGTTGAGATATCTCGCGTGGACGTTGGTTCGAGCAAGCGCGGTCGTGTGCCTTGTCGTCACGACGCCCGCGCTTGGTGAGTCGCAGGCTGCCGACGGTTCCGAAACACTGTCTCTCCATACTTCGTTCAACCACTACTGGCGCCGCTACCTCCAGGCTGCAGGCGCCGGTGATTCCGATACCGCTGAACGGATGCTCGAGGAGATCAAGCGGCTGCGCGTGGAGCGCAACGCGTTCGCGCTCCACGACGTGGGCATGTGTTCGTTTATCAAGGATTCGCGCTTCTCGAAAATGGAGACGTCGAGGGCGCACGCGGCCACTTCGAGATCGCGAGAGATCTCAGCCCGAATCTACCCACCGCTCGCTGGGGCTTGGCGAGAATTGACGAGCGCTCGGGCGCGTTCGGTCACGCCACCGCAATCGTTCACCGCGTGCAGGCGCAGCTCGCCGCGCTTCGATCGGAGCGTGACGGGCCGTACGCGACGTGGAACCTTCTGTTCCTCATCTTTACGAGCGTCATGCTCGTCTTCACCGTATTCGCCGTGGCCATGCTGTATCGCTATGGCGTTCTCCTCTTCCACGATCTCGAAGAGCGGTTCGGCGATCGGATCGGGAGCAAAGGGGCTCTGGCGGCGACGTTCGGAGCGGTGTTCTTGCCGCTCATCCTGACCGCGGGCGTAGGATGGCTTGCCCCTTATTGGCTCGCGGTGACGTTCGGTTACCAATCGGTCAAGGGAGAGGGTGGCAACCGTGTTGGCCCTTCTGGTGTTGCTCGCCACCGCACCGTTCGTCGAGCTCTACGCGACGTGGTCCCGAACCGTCTCGAATCCGGTGTACCAAGCAGCTCTATCGTCGACAACGGGAACGTTCGACGTCGACGACGTTTCGGTGTTGCGCGAAGCGGCCCGCCAAAGTCCTTCCGATCGGGACCTCCAGTTTCTTGCTCGCCACGCAGTACAAGAACCTCGGCGACTACGAGATGGCGGCGAACCAGTACCGGCGCATCCGCGAGAATTTTCCGGGGGACGTCGAAGCCCAAGTCAATCTCGGCAATATCTATTTCGCTCAACGCGACTGGGATAGCGCTCTGGCTCAGTACAACGATGTGCTCTCGTCGAACTCGCAGAACGCGATGGCCTACTACAACAAGAGCCTCGCGCACGCCGAGAATTTCCAGTTTTCCGAGCGCGAGGATGCGCGGGCTCGCGCGGAAGGAATCGATTCCATCGCGGTCGCCGCGCACGAGCAACGCACCGGCAGCTATCGGGTTGTCGCCGATGCGCGTCTGGACGAAACCGCGATCCTCGCAAAATTCTACGGTCTTTCCGAAGGCATGCGGGAGCAGCCGGTCGAAGCCTTTTTGGACGCGTCGCTTCTCGAAGGTTGGGGCATCCGCTTCGTCGCGGTACCCGTCGCTCTGGGCGTTTTGATTCTGCTACTCGAGCTCTTCTCGCGGGAGCGCAAGCTCACGAAGCGATGCTGGAAGTGCGGCAGCGCGTTCTGCGGACGTTGCCAGATCGGAACCGGCCGGAAGGGTCTGTGCACTCAGTGTACCACTTGTTCTTCATGAAGGACGGCGTGTCCGCGCAAGCGCGCAACGAGAAGCTGGGGCAAGTTCAGCGCGCGTCCACCAAGCGGTCCGTCGTGTTCCGTTTGCTGTCGATCGTAGCGCCCGGCAGTGGCCATATCAGCGAGGGCATGCCGATCATCGGTTCACTGCTCTTGTTGGTATGGACTCTGGCGGCGTGCACGATCTGGATCGGTGGTTCGCTCTACTCTCTGCCCGATGGTCTCTTGGGTCTAGGTGCATCACCGTCGTACGCGATGATGGCCCTGATGGTCGTGATGTTGGTGCTCGCCAACGTCATTTCGCGTCCGATGTCGCGTGGCTAGGAAATGGCTCTCTCAGGCACCCTGAAAGATTTCGCGCTCCCCGATATCTTTCAGCTCATCGGGATGCAGCGTAAGACCGGTCTGCTCACGCTCGAGAGCGAGCGCGAGACCGTGAGCGTCGTGTTCGAGCAAGGGATGGTCGTCCACGCGGACTCGACAGTGAGACGACTCGACGATCTCCTCGGCAACGTCCTCGTTCGCCAAGGCAAGATGCGGAAAGAAATCCTCGAAGAGGCCCTCGCGAAGCAGAAAGTTTCCATGCAGCGGCTCGGCTTCATTTCTCACGAGCCAGGGCTACATCGAGCGTGGCGACTTGACCTCGGCGCTTTCCGAGCAAGTCCAACAGATCGTCTTCCGTGTCTTCCGGTGGAAGGCTGGAAACTACCACTTCGACCCGGCGGCGGATACCGACTACGACCGCGAAAACGCCAGTCCCGTCAGCACCGACCACATCCTCATGGAAGGGATCCGGCGCGTCGACGAGTGGCCGATCATCGAGAAGCGTATTCCGTCTCTCGAGTCCGTCTTCCGGCCGTTGGTGCCGCAGAAACAAATCAAGGTCGTGGACGAGTCGGACGATAGTGGAGGCCTCGCATCTGCTTTCGGGAACGTCGCAAGCGGCGACGACAACGAGAACAACGCGACGTCAGAGGTCGTGCTCAACACTCAAGAGGCGAAGATTTACAAGCTCGTCGATGGCAAACGATCGGTAGCGACGATCATGGAGATGACCGGACTGTCGGACTTCGACGTGTGCCGGACTCTCTTCGATTTCCTCGACCGCAATCTCGTCGCCACTGCGGGCCAGGAGCGGGCGCGCACACAACGCCAGGCGGGACCACGTGTTGAAGACGGAGCGCCGAGCCAGACGGTCGGACTCCTCGGACTCGTCGTCGTGCTCGCTCTGAGCGCCGTTGGCTTCGCGGTGTCGATGGGCGTGCCGTTCCGGGTGCCGGCGCTTCCGAGCTTCTTGCTGCAAGAATCCGAGACGATACAAAGAAGCCGCGACGTTGCCGGCATGCAACGGATCGTGAGCGCGTTGCGTGCGTACTACATGGCGTTCGGCACGTATCCCACCACGCTCGATGACCTCGTGAACGCGACTCCACCTCTCGTTTCCACCGACGATCTGCGCGGAGTGGGTGGAGAGCCCTACCGCTACCAGACATCACCGGAACGAGTCGTCCTCCAGGCGATTGGGCCTTCCGGTGAACCCTACCTGAGTGTCGTTCGCGAGATCCTTCCCGAAGAGATTACCCTTCCGGGTCCTCCTTCGGTAGGATCATCCGGGCCTGAGTAAGGGGCCCCCTAGGGTCAAGACCCCGATGAAACTCTGCTACTACCCCAACGTCGATCTGCTTGAGAACGCGCGACCCGCGGTCACGCTCGGGAACTTCGACGGCGTCCACCTCGGCCATCGAAAAACGATGGAGCTTTTGAAGGTGCGCGCCAAAGCCCTCGCGTCGCCAGCGGTGGCGGTGACGTTCGAGCCGCACCCGGTGAGTGTTGTGCGTCCCGAGCAGGCACCGAAGCGCATCTTGACGCCCGAGCTCAAGCAAGAGGTGTTGGCCGAGTTGGGCATCGACTTTCTCGTCATCATCCACTTCACGGAAGAGTTCTCCCGCATCGAGCCGGACGCGTTCGTCGAACGTGTGCTCGTCGAAAAGCTCCACGTCGCCGAGCTCGTTCTCGGCGGCAACTTTCGCTTCGGCCGGGGCCGCGCCGGAGATCTCGAGGCGCTCAAAGCGCTCGGCGAGCGTCATGGGTTCGTCGTCCATCAAGTCGAGGCGTCGCGTCACGACGGCGCGATGATCTCGAGCTCGCGCATCCGCGAGAGCCTGATGGATGGCGATGTGGAAGAAGCGGGGCTCATGTTGGGGAGACCGTTCTTTGTTCAGGGCACCGTCATCGAGGGCGATGGTCGTGGGCGCTTGATGGGCTTTCCCACGGCGAACGTCAAGGTGGACGGCGACGTCCTAATAGGCGACGGAGTGTACGTGACCGATGCGATCGTAGAGGTTGAGCGTTACCATGGGATGACCCATGTGGGCCGGAGGCCTACGTTCGGTCTCGACGAGCGCATGGTGGAAACGCATCTTTTCGACTTCAATCGAGAGATTTACGGAGCGGTAACTCGCCTTTACTTTCACCGACGGATCCGGGGGACGGTGGCGTTCGACTCGGCAGAGGCGCTCAAGGCTCGTCTCGAGGAGGACGAGGACGAGGCGCGGAGCTTCTTTCGCGGGCGCGGCCGGAACCTTGTGTTGTAAAATGCGTACCCATAAGTAGGACGGTTTTGCGGTGGGGTCCCGGTGGTCCTAGGAGATTTCTGTTTGGCTGATCTAACAATGGAGAGCCGGCAAGTGGGTGATGTGACCGTGATCTGCCCCCAGGGTTTCATCAACGCACACACCGTCCGTCAATTCGAGCAGGCGCTGAGCCAGGCTCTCGAGGACGGTCACGACAAGATCCTCATCAACGGCTCGGGGCTGGCGTACATCGCGAGTGCCGGGCTCGGCGTGATCATGGGTCTGATCGAGGATACGCGGGCCAAAGGCGGGGACATCCGCCTCGCGGAGCTCAACGACACGGTGCGCAACATTTTCGAGGTGCTCGGCTTCAACCACCTCTGCAAGATATTGAGCTCGGAACAAGAGGGGGTGGAGAGCTACCAGGCGGGCACCGCGGGCTAACGTCGACATGTCGACCAAGTCTTCCGGCACGCGCGCGCTGATGGAGCTTTGCTTCCCCAGCGACAGCAAATACCTCCATATGGTGCACGAGATGACGCGGCTCCTGGCAGAGACGACGGGCTTCGAGACCGCGGAAGCGGAGAAGATTGCGCTCGCAGTCGACGAAGCAACCACGAACGTCGTGCAGCATGCCTACGGGGGGGAAGCGGGTCACGAGATAGAAGTGCACTTCGATCCCGAGGGGGACAGCCTCGATATCGTCATCTTCCACGAGGGAAAGCCGCTCGAGTCCATGCCGGTGCCCGCGTTCGATCTCGACGAGCTTGTTGCCGAGCACAAGACCGGCGGGCTCGGCCTCACGATCATGCGGCAGATGATGGACAAGGTGGAGCACACGAAAGCCGGGACCGGCAAGAACATGTGCGTCATGGTCCGCTACAAGCAGCGTGATCCGGCCGAGAGCTAAGCGCCGGGACAAGATCGAATTTGGCCCATGTCGTCCGATGAAACGCCTGCATCCTACCGTTATCAACAAGCCCTCGGACCACTCGCTCGGTGCATCGAGGACCCCAAAGCGCAGAAAAAACTCTCGGAGGTTCTGGCACTTCTCGACTTCAACTCCACGCTGAACCGCTCGCTCGAGCTTTCCGAGATCCTCGATCTCGTTCTGTTCGTCGCCATGGGCGAGACACGAGCGAGCTGGGCGGGAGTGTTGTTGCGGGAGAACGAGGGGCCACTGAGAACGCCAACGCCAACGCCAATGCCAACGGCCACGCGTCGCGGTCGAAGCGATGACCGATGGAGTGCGCTCGAGATTCCCGGGCCGGCAAGCCCGCCCGCGATCGCGGGCGTCGGTGACGAAGACGTGAGCGTTTGGGCGCGCGACGTCTTGACCGCATCAGGTGCCGCGCTCCTGGTGCCGCTCGTGAAAGCCGAACGCCTCGTAGGTGTGCTGCTCCTGGGCGATAGAGGCGAGCCGTACGGAGCCGAGGAGCGTTTGTTCGCGGAATCGGCTTTGCGTTTCCGCGGCAGCCGCGATCGACAACGGCCGCGTTTACGAGGAGGTTCAGCGCCTCAACCAGCGTTTGTCGCTGAAGGTCTATCAGCTCGACTCTCTGTTCGATATCACCCGCGAGCTCAATCGCAGTCCCGATGTCTCCAGAGTTCGCGAAGTGCTCCTCACCAACGCGATGGGTCACGTCCTCACGACGCGCGCGTTGATGTTGCACGATGGTCGTGTCGTGGAGCAAAGAGGGTGCACGTTGACGCCCGAGGACCGAGCGCGCCTCGAAGCCGGCAGCCACAAGCTCGCGGAGCTCGCGGACGAGAGCTCTCTCGCCGAGCTTCCCGAGGGAGAAGTGCGCGATATCCTGCGCCGTCTCGGCATCGATACCGTGACCCCGCTGCGATCGGGCGAGAGCTCCCATGGAGCGCTTCTTCTCGGGCCCCGAGCTTCTGGAAAACCGTCGGCTGACGACGATCGCGATTTTCTGCGTTCGCTCGTATCGCAAGCGGCAGCGGCGCTCGATAATTTGAGGCTTACTCGCGAGTTCGTCGAAAAGCAGAAGATCGAAAAGGAAATGGCCATCGCGCGCCGCATCCAGCGAACGCTCCTACCCCAAAGCGAGCCCGGGATCGACGGCTGGGACATCGGCCGGGATCAACATCCCGTGTCTCACCGTCGGCGGAGACTACTTCGACTACGTCGACCGTGGTGGCGGCAAGCATTGGTTGGTGATCGCGGACGTTTCCGGCAAAGGAACAGGCGCAGCTCTTCTGATGGCATCGGTTCAGGCGGCGCTCCACGCGCTCGCGGGGCTCGGGGAGATTTCGCTCGAGGCGCTGGCCGAGCGGTTGAACGAGATCGTTTATTCGAGCACCGAGGGCAATCGCTACGTGACCGCGTTTTTTGCCATGGTGGATGCGCCCACGGAGAAACGACGTTCGTCAACGCCGGCCATTGTTTTCCGGTGTTGTTGCGCGGCAACGGCACCGTGGAGCGCCTCGAGGAAGGCGGCCCCGTGATTGGGCTCCTTCCGAAGATATCGCTGACGTCGGGACGGACGCGCCTCGATTCCGGAGATCTACTCGTTCTCTACACCGACGGCCTGTCGGAAACGAGCAGTCCCGATGGCGAAGAGTTCGAGGAGGAGCGCATTATCGAGATCATGCGCGAGAGCGTTTCTAAGCCCTCACGTGAGATCATGGCGACGCTCCTGTCCCGCGTTCGTGTTTTTGCGGCGGAGGCGGGTTTGGCAGATGATTTGACGTTGATGGTCGTGCAGAGAACCTAGATGACACAGTTGAAGCTCACGAACACTCTTGGGGGAAAGCTCGAGCCGTTCGAGCCGATCGAAGACGGATACGTCCGCATGTACACCTGCGGGCTCACCGTCTACAACCGCGGGCACATCGGAAATTTTCGAACCTTCGTCTCCCAGGACATCTTGAGGCGCTATCTCCAGTACAAAGGTTTCAACGTCACCCAGGCGATGAACTTCACCGACGTGGACGACAAGACGATTGCCGGAGCGAGGGAGGCCGGCGTCGGACTTCGCGAGTACACCCAGACCTACATCGACTACTTCTTCGAGGATTGCAAGACCCTCAACATTCAAAAGGCGGAGCACTACCCGCGCGCGACCGACCAGAAGTACCTCGATGCGATGGTCGCGCTCGTCCAAAAGCTCGAAGAGCGCGGGCACACGTATCGAAGCGACGGCTCGGTTTACTTCAAAGTGGACTCGTTGCCGGACTACGGAAAACTCTCGCGCGTCGACGTCCGTGGCATGAAGGCCGGCGCTCGCGTCGATTCCGACGAGTACGAGAAAGAGAACGCGCGGGACTTCGTCTTATGGAAAAGCCCGAAAGACGGCGAAGTTTCCTGGGATACGGCGATTGGTCCCGGGCGTCCGGGGTGGCATCTCGAATGTTCGGCGATTAGCATGATGATTCTCGGCGAGACCTTCGACCTTCACGCCGGGGGTGTCGATCTCATCTTCCCGCACCACGAAAACGAGATCGCACAAAGTGAAGGTGCCACCGGAAAGCCGTTCGTCCGGCACTGGATGCACTCCGAGTTTCTTCTCGTCGAAGGCGAGAAGATGTCCAAGTCCAAAGGAAATCAGTTCACGGTGAAAGACCTTTTGGACGAAGGCTACTCGGCGATGGCGATCCGTTACTTGTTGCTCTCGGTCTACTATCGCCAGCAGCTCAACTTCACCCGTGACGGGCTCGCGCAGGCGGCGACCGCCATCCGGCGCGTGGACGACTTCCTCGACCGCCTCGGCGAGGTGAAACGCGATGGCGAGGCGTCGGATGAGACCAAAGAGGCGGTGGCGAGCGGTCTCGAGCGGTTCGAGGCCGCGATGGACGACGACTTGAATACGTCTGCCGCACTCGCCGCACTTTTCGACCTCGTCAAGGGAGGGAACACCGCACTTTCTTCGTCTAATGTAACCAAGGGGGATGCGGAAGCGTTCCGCGAGGCCGTCGAGCGCATGAACTCGGTCTTCGGTGTTTTCGGCCGTAGCGAGAGGCTCACCCTGGACGAAGAAGTCGAAAAGCTAATCCAGGAGCGCAGAGACGCCCGAGCGAACCGCGATTTCGCCCGATCCGACGAGATCCGCGACGAGCTCGATGCGCGCAATATCGTCCTGGAGGACACCCCCTCGGGGACACGTTGGCGACGAAAGTAATCGACGACCTGATTTGCAGGTGGCGCGCCCGGAGCAATCTTGGCCAGCGCGGCGAAGCTCTCGCCGCCAAAGAGCGGAAACGACGCGGCTACGAGATTCTCGAGCGGCGCTGGCGTTGCCGCTTTGGCGAAATCGATATCGTGGCCCGGGATGGCGATACCGTCGTGGTCGTCGAGGTCAAAACCCGTACCCGCAATGACCATTTCCGCTCAGTGGATGCGGTCGACGCCAAGAAGCAACGGAAGCTGATCCAGCTCGCGAAAGCCTATGTTCGAGCCCACCTCGAAGGCGACGTCACCGTCCGGTTCGATGTCGTGGGCATCACGAAGGCTCCCCAAAAACGTCCGAAAATAGAGCACATCCGCAATGCGTTCGAAGCGTGACATTTTGACAAACCTTTATCCACGTGCTACATATAGCGTTTGCCCGTTGGTCTGGGCGGGACTAACTCAGTGGTAGAGTGCGACCTTGCCAAGGTCGAAGTCGCGGGTTCGAATCCCGTGTCCCGCTCCAACTAACGTCTTCCAGAACGCTCACCGACACGGTTCCGGCGGCGTAGCCAAGTGGCCAAGGCGGAGGTCTGCAAAACCTCTATTCGGCGGTTCGAATCCGCCCGCCGCCTCCAATTTTCACCGAGCGAAGCTCGGTGAAATTTGCCCGCCGTAGCCTAGAAATCCAAACGAATAGATGAGTGCAATGACTTCGTAAACGCCAAGCTTTCCTGTTTCCAGCGACATGGTCCCAGGCCGTGATTGTAGTTCGCTATGACTCGAAGGTTCAAAGGCGAGAACGGTCGGTCGTCACGACTCGCGAGCGGCGATCCGTTGACGAAACCAGATCGTGAGCGGCTCGATGTCGATGTTCCCGCGAGCGACCTCCATGGTGACGTCCTCGAGCTCCTTCGGTGTGATGTTGGCGGTCCAATCATTCAGTTCGATGAACACGAGAGCCGCGTGTGCGCCGACGCGTTTGTTTCCGTCAACGAACGGATGATTGGCGACGAGCGCGTGCATCAGGGCAGCCGCCTTCGCCGCCACGTCGGCATACAAGTCCTCGCCGCCGAATGTCATCGCTGGTCGCGCGATCGCGGCGTCGAGCGCCCTTGAATCCCGGCATCCCGCGCTTCCGCCGTAGTATTCGATCTGAACTCTGTGGAGCTCCTCGATCTGCTCGATCGAGAGACAGAGGATCACTATTTCGCCAGTTTCTCGAACGCCTTGTCGTATTTCTTTCGAACCCTTTCTGCGACCCGCTCGAATCGGTTCGTGACCTTGCCATCTTCGAAGTACTTCACGCCGGCTCGGATGATGACCGCGCCCGTTGTCGGATGGATGGCGACGTCGACCGATTCTCCCTTTTGGAGCTCGAACTCCTTGACGATTTCGGCGGGCAATGTCACGGCGAGTGACTGGCCGATCTGCACCAGTTTTCGCTTCATATATATTTAATACGGTTCTCCTGTCGTTTCGGGGGATCTGATTTGTGTTGGAGGGCATGGCCTATGGACGCTGCCGCGATTGTGGAAAACGCCGGAAACTCCGGGCGAGAGAGGCGTTTAGGGAAAGGTTGTGAGCACGTACAAACGTGGAGCGGCGTTTTCCACAATCGCTTGGAAAACGCTTCGCGTTTTCCACGAGCGCCCACAGGCCCCTCCTGATATATATACAAGAAAGATTAATTCATATGGAATAAGGAAGGGGGGGCTCGATTAGTGGAGGCTATGGAAAACGCCCTTCCAGGCTTCGAAGAGAACTCAGTCGTGAGCAAGGTCTGAACGACCAGAACCGTGGGGGCGTTTCCCACAGCCTTGTCTCCCGCTGAGGGGCAGTGGCATTTGGTGAGGCCCGTGGGTTGAGAGGGTAAGCCATGTGTAGATGCGCATCGGCGAGAACGCTAGAATCTTTTTTTCCGAAAGAGAAAAGAGCGTTCCCGCGATGCGCGTTACTACGTTAGTCAACAAGCTCATCGGATTGCAAGGCCTGTGGGTCCGAGGTTTCCACTTCCAGGCGGACAAAGCCAGAGTGGTGGTGGATGTAGTACCACGGAGGAGGAAGCCTCTGTGCGGGATTTGCGGACGAAAGGTCCGCAAGAACAAAGATCGCTACAATCGCTACTGGCGGCACTTGGACCTGTTCGGAGTCCGGACCTATCTTCGCTACTCGATCCGACGAGTGGTATGTCGGCGGTGTGGAGTGGTCAGAGAAAAGGTGCCTTGGGCCGACAAGGGAAGCCGCTTTACCAAAAGCTTCGAACAAGAGGTAGCGTGGCTGGCACAGAGGACGGACGTCAGCGCCGTAGCGAACTATTTCCGAGTGACGTGGCGTTCGGTGCGACGGATCATCCAGCGAGTGGTTGCCGAGCAGCGGGATGAGCGGCGCGAGCTCGATGGATTGCGGGTGATTGGGATGGACGAGATCAGCTACCGCAAACGCCACAAGTACTTAACAGTGGTAATAGACCATCTCAGCGGCCGGGTCGTCTGGGCGGGAAAGGAGCGCAAGGCCAAGACGCTGCTGCGGTTTTTCCGCAAGCTCGGACCACAAAGAGCCGCGGAGCTCGAAGCGGTCAGCATGGACATGTGGGAGCCGTACATAACTGTCGTCGGCAAAAAGGCTCCTCAGGCACGGGTGATCTTTGACCGCTTCCACATCGTCAAGCATCTGAACGAGGCCGTGGATAAGACCCGGCGCGAGCTGGTGCGCGAGCTCAAAGGGACTGCCCGGCGCAACCTCAAGAACACCAAGTTTCCCCTTCTCAAGGCCAAACACAACCGCAGCGCGAAAGACAAACGGGTGCTCCGCGAGCAGGTGCGAGCTAATCGTCGCCTCTACCGCGCCATGCTTCTGCGCGACGACTTCATGGACCTCTACACCTACAAAACCGAGACATGGGCCAAGAAGTTTCTCCGAGGATGGCTGCGGCGCGCTATGAGCTCGAGGATAGAGCCCGTCAAACGCGCGGCGAAGATGAGCAGCCACTTCGATGGCGTCATCGCGTGGGTCACGTGGAGACTCAGCAACGGCCGACTCGAAGGAATGAACAACAAAATCAGGCTGCTGAGCCACCGCAGCTTTGGACTCCACTCTGCCGAAGCTCTCATCAGTCTCGTCTACCTAAACTGTGGCGGTCTCACCCTCGAGAGGATCCACTGAAATGGCAGGAGAGGCTTTAATACTAACTATCTGGCTGAAGCGCAAGTGCGGAGGGCTGGAAGTGTCCAGGCCAGCGTGGCGAAAACAGGGCGTCTGGTGTGGTGAAAGCCCCTCATTGCGGCGCACATCGAAAGTCGGGCTCCGGCGCTAGGATTGGGGCGGAATCGAATCCAACCAGAACCGGGGGGAAGTCGTGAATCGCCGTGAATCGAAGCGTTCGGCTGTGTTCGGCGCCGCTCTCTTGGGTGCCCTAACGATGTTGACGGTCTCGGGAGTTAGCTCGGCTCAGACGTTCTACATTGCGACGGACGGAGACGATGGGTCCGGAGACGGTTCCATGGGCGCTCCGTGGGCGACGATCACCCATGCGCTCGACTCGGTATCCGACGACAGCACGATTCTGGTGCGACCCGGCACCTACTTCGGACGTGTCAATCTCCGTGGCACGTTTGCGAACGGTGTCACCGTGCGCTCGGAGATTCCCTACGACGCGCGCCTTCGCTACGACGCCACCGTGGTCATCTGCTTCTACGGTCAAGGCATCACGCTCGAGGGATTCGATATTGCCCATGACGGCCCGGGTGCCGGCGGTCTCGTGATCCAAGTTCAGGATCTGATCGGCGAACCTGGTGGGGCCGACTTCGTCAGCCGCATCACGTTTCGCAACAACGTGCTCCACGGCAGCTTCAATAACGACATCCTCAAGATCAATAACGGCGCGGGCAACGTCACCGTCGAGGGAAACATCTTCTACAACCAGACGGGGAGTGACGAGCACATCGACGTCAATAGCGTTACCGATGTCGTTATTCAAGACAATGTGTTCTTTAACTATTTTTCGGGAAGCGGGCGCGTCAACGACAACAACACCAGCGGCTACATCGTCATCAAGGACAGCAATGCCGGTGACGACACGAACCTCGGGAGCGAGCGCATCACCGTCAGGCGCAACGTCTTCCTCAACTGGGAAGGCTCGACCGGCTCCAACTTCGTGCTGGTGGGCGAGGACGGCCAACCCTTCTACGAAGCTCGAGAAGTCCTGGTCGAGAACAATCTCATGATCGGGAACTCGTCCAACGTGATGCGATCGTCGTTCGGGGTCAAGGGGGGCACCGAGATCACGTTCCGGTACAACACGGTCGTAGGCGATCTTCCTTCCCTCGCTTACGCCATGCGCTTGAACACCGAGGGCTCGAATCTTCCCAACGACGACATCTTTTTCGAGAACAACATCTGGTCGGATCCGACAGGTATGATGGGCGCAGAAAATTCGGATCGCCCCAACGATTTTTCCGACACTCCTCCGGACGAAACCATCGACTATCTGCTCGATAGCAATCTGTATTGGAACGGAGGCGCCGCCATTCCGTCGAATCTGGCCGAGCTCGTGAACTATACGGATGACGTGCGTCGTACGGTTGCCGACCCGCTCGTGCGCGACCCCGCCGGCGTCGTGTTGCCTCGCTACATTCCGTTGGCGCAAGATTTCGCCGACGGCTCGACGACGATTCGAGAGGTCTTTGTCAACCTCGTCGATCTCTACGCGGCGGTGGATCCGGCGAGCCCTGTCATCGATGCCGCCGTCGGAGCGAGCCCGCCAACCGACATTCTCGGCAATCCTCGACCCGTCGGCGCCCGCGCCGATATCGGGGCGTGGGAGCGCCAAAGCGCGGCGCCGGTGTTCTCGCTCGACGTCACTCGATCCGGAACCGGCGCCGGCTCTGTCTCGAGCGTTCCATCAGGAATCAGCTGCAGCGGAGACTGCTCGCACGACTTTACGGCCGACACCTCGGTAACGTTGACCGCGACGCCCGCCCCCGGCTCGGTGTTTGCGGGATGGAGCGGTGACTGTAGCGGTACGGACGTTTGTGTCGTCTCGATGACAGCGGATCGATCGGTCGACGCCAACTTCACCAGCCTGGGTACTCGAACACTGACGGTCACCACGTCCGGCAGCGGCACGGGGATGATCGTGAGTGATCTTCCCGGCATCAGCTGCGGCGGCGACTGCTCGGAGAGTTATCTTCACAGCACCGCGGTGACACTGACAGCGATCTCCACGGGTGGCTCCACGTTCGTCGAATGGACCGGAGCGTGCAGTGGTAGCGGCGCATGTGTCGTGACCATGACGGATGATCTGGCCGTGGACGCGAGCTTCATCGCAGGCGAAGCCTACGACTACTCCTATCGCGTCACCGTCGAGAACCTCACCGGAGCTCAGGCGCTCACAGCGCCGGTGGTGGCGACCCACACCGGCCGCGTACGGCTCTACCGACCGCGACGATCCGCAAGCGCCGAGATCCAGGCGCTCGCCGAGAACGGTGACACGACTCCGCTTTTGACACTGCTTGGCGATGATGCCGGCGTCTCCGATATCGCCACCGGAGCGACGGGTGCGCTCGTGCCCGCGAGCGATCCAGGGGGGACACTTCTTGACAGCTCGACCAACATTCTCATCGGAGCCGACCGGCGTGCCAAGTTCCTTTCGGTGGTGTCCATGGTGGTGTGCACGAACGACGGGTTTACCGGACTCAATCGGGTGAGATTGCCGAAGAGCGGCGTCAGCGTGTATTTCCCCCGTGTCAGCGACGCCGGCACCGAGACTAACACCGAGGACTTCGCCGACCTCGTACCGGCTTGTCAATCCCTCCTTGGGATCGGGTCCGCCGACGCGGGCACGCTCGTGAGCAATCCCGCCCTCGCAGAAGGCGGGCGTATCTTTCCGCATGCCGGCGTTGTCGGCGGAGACGACTTGATTCCATCGACCCATGGCTGGCTCGACCCGATGGTCCGCGTCACGGTGACGCCTCTCCGCTCGGGCGCGCGTAGGCTCAGAGCCCGGCTGAACGGCAAGCAAGTCGTCGCCCAAGACGTTGATGGAAACAATACGTTCGTCGACACCCTTGCCAAGGGTACGCTGAATTTGCGATTGCTCGGAGGTGATACGCAGCTCAAGCACACGCTCGTCGTCCGCCGCATCGATGATGTGACCGAAGCGCACATTCGCGCCGGCCTCCCGAACGAGAACGGCCCGATCGTCGCGACGCTCTACGGGCCGCCCCCCCCCGATGGGCGCTTCAACGGTCGATTAGCTCGAAGGAACCTCACCGAAGCCGATCTCGTGGGCCCGTTCGCGGGAGATTTCCCCGGCTTCCTCGCCGCACTCGGAAACGGCGAGCTCTACGTGAGTGTCCACACCACCGCGAATCCGGGAGGAGAAATCCGCGGCCAGATCGGCGCTCGGTAGTGCTTAGATTGAGTCACTTCCCCAAGGAGATTTGTCGTACTCGGTCGTTGTAGGATGTTCCGGCTTTTGGAGGGACCCTGTGACCGAGGAATCCGATACGAGAAAAAGCCTGTGGCAAAGCAAAACAATTTCGCTGATTCTCGTTTGTTCGGCGCTCGGCGTCGCCGTGTTGGTGCCGGGGGTCGGTGTCAACGGAGCGTTTTTGATTGCCCTTGTTGCCGCGGTCCTGGGCCGCAAGGCTGGCAGCTTTCGCGAGATGGGGATGCGCTCCCCGGTCTCGTGGCCGAAATTGCTGGGCACGACGTTCTTGTATGGCGTGGTGATTCAGTTCGCCTTTGCGATACTCATCGAACCGATTCTGGAGAAAATCACCGGCAGTGCGGTGGATATCAGCGTGCTCGACGGGATACGAGGCAACTTCGTCAAGTGTATGACGATGATTGCCGTCGGTTGGATCATGGGCGGGTTCCTCGAAGAGTTCACCTTCAGAGGATTCGTCGTGACCCGCGTTCACAAATTGTTGGGCTCCGGTCCTGCTGCGATCTGGATTGCCATTCTGGTCGCGGCCGTTCCATTCGGTATCGCCCACATGTACCAGGGTCCCGCCGGCATGATTGGTACCGGACTCATCGGGTTCTTGTTCGGAGTTATCTTCGTCGTCCACGGTTACAATTTGTGGTATCCGGTGTTCGCGCACGGATTCATCAACACGGTTGCCATGATCTTGATTTATCTCGATGTCGACCGCGGATTGAGCGGTTTCTTGTTCTAGCTACAACAGTGGACCCATCGTCGTGGACGATGTAGAACTCGACGAGCACATAGTCCTCTGCTCGCACGATGCCATCGATGATGCTGTCGAAAGTTTCCTCTCCGTCGACGAGGAGCTCTACCGCGTTGCGGCGAAGAAACGGCGTCCCCGACAACGCCATCAGGCCATCGTAGTCGGGAACTCTGTCGGCGGTTACGAGAGCGAATGGCTCGAGCTTCGGCTCGAGCGCGTCCACGAACTCTTCGATGTCCACTTCGTGATCGCGGCGCACCTCGACCCAGCCTTCGAACTTCTGGCGGCCGAACACGGCGTCGATCGGCACCATGACGTACGGGAATGCGTTCAAACTCACCGCCCAGGCGATGGCGCCTTGGGCGGTCCGATTCCTCATGACGGCATCGACCGAGGCCAGGAGTCCGAGCACGTGAGCGAAGACGATCAGGATTCCGAGTACTCGCTTCACTCTTGGATTGGCAAAAATCCAGGGCCTGCGCTCTTTCGATGTGTCAGCTCTCGTGGACATGAGCCCTCCCGGCTCGAAGTGTAATGCATGACGACTGACCCGTTCTTTCGGCTCGTCCCTTTGAGATGTGTGGCTGCCTCGAGACCACGCCGTCGATAGCCGCACGTGCTAGAGTTTCGGTGGCATCTACGGCGTTATTGTTGCCGGGGTGGCGGAACGGCAGACGCGGGGGACTTAAAATCCCCTGAGGTAACTCGTGAGGGTTCGATTCCCTCCCCCGGCACCAATTGAAAGTTACTGACCCGCTTCAACTTCAAAGGCTGCCGTGACTCAGCGTTGGACGCCGTCACTCTAGACTTGTGCTCAACTTGTGCTGTTCCCAGAACCGCCTAGGCAGGGAGTGACTGGCTCAATCAGATTAGCGTCGTCATAGAGTGCGATGGCCCGACGCGCAACATAGTAATGAATGTTATGTTTCCTGGGCTCTGGGATCTGGGTGAGGACGCGGACGGGAAACTCGAAGACATCACGGTCTAAGCTTCGCTGCACGCCGCTTCAGATGAAGCACAGGCTCCGTATAGCCGTTCTCGGCAACGCGACCCTTGAATACCAAATCCAACGCTGCTTGGAATTCGACGCTGCCGTCGAAATCAGGCGCCATGTTCCTGTACAGAGGATCCCCCGAGTTCTGATCGTCGACAATGGCCGCCATTCTTTTCATGCTTTCTATGACTTGCCGCTTGGTCGTAACACCGTGATGCAGCCAGTTTGCGACATGTTGGCTTGAGATGCGCAAAGTAGCGCGGTCCTCCATCAACGCAGTGTCGTTGATATCGGGCACCTTGGAACACCCCACACCCTGACCGACCCATCGCACGACGTATCCAAGAATACCCTGGAGATTGTTATCGAGCTCTTTCTGAATCTCATCCTCGTCAAGTTCTCGATCAACTAGCAAAGGCATCGTCAAGATGTCATCGAGGCTCGCCCGGCCACGATTCTTGAGCTCTTCCTGACGAGCAAGCACGTCCACTCGGTGATAGTGAATAGCGTGTAGCGTGGCCGCTGTCGGCGAAGGCACCCACGCTGTATTCGCGCCGGATGTAGGATGCTCAATCTTGGCACGCATCATGGCCGCCATCTCATCGGGCATGGCCCACATGCCTTTTCCGATCTGCGCAGAACCAGGTAATCCAGTCTCTATGCCGATGTCTACGTTCCAATTTTCGTAAGCCGCAATCCAGGGTGCGCCCTTGATCTCGGCCTTCGGCAACATTGGACCTGCCTCCATGCCGGTGTGTATTTCATCGGCCGTGCGATCGAGGAAACCCGTGTTGATGAAGATCACTCTATTCTTGGCAGCGCGAATGCTTTCTTTGAGGTTCACCGTCGTTCGCCGCTCCTCGTCCATGATTCCAAGCTTCACCGTGTTGCGTGACAACCAGAGCGCATCTTCCACCATTGAGAAAAGCTCAGCCGTAAATTCGACTTCTTGAGGACCATGCAATTTTGGCTTGACGATGTAGATACTTCCCTTGGTTCTGCTGTTGTCCACGTTGCCGGTTCTCTCGATATCATGTTTCGCTATAAGCGCCGACACAATGGCGTCGAGAATTCCCTCGGGAATCTCTGCACCATCCGAGGTGGTGACCGCATCCGTATACATATGGAGGCCGACATTTCGCACCAGCAGCAAACTTCTCCCCGGCACCGTCATTACCTCGCCGGTAGGTGCAACAAACTGCCTGTCCGGATTCATGCTGCGTGTCACACGAGAGCCGGCTTTCTCGAAGCTGGCTTCCAAATCGCCCTTCATCAAACCGAGCCAGTTTCTGTAGACCAAGACCTTGTCCGGCGCATCGACGGCCGCGATGGAATCTTCGAAGTCCTGAATCGTGGTGATGGCGGCTTCGAGCAGGACATCCTTGATGTCGGCCGGATCGGTTCTGCCGACGGGATGCGCGGGATCGAGCTGAATCTCGATGTGGAGGCCGTTGTTCTTCAACAATATGGCGGAGAGTGAGCCCTCGTCTTCGCTGTAGCCCACGAACTGCGATGGATCCTCGAGCCCCGTGGTGCCGCCATTTCGCAACGACGCGCACAACACTTTCCTCGCCGCCGAGCCGTTCAATGAGAAGCCCGTCACGTCGGCGTACTTTGCGCCCCTGAGCCCGACGGACTCGTCGAGGAACTCTTTGGTGTAGGCAATGACTTTGTTGCCACGGACCGGATTGAACGCGGTTCCTCGTTCAGCTCCACCCGTATCGGGAATCGCGTCGGTGCCATACAGCGCGTCATACAAACTGCCCCAGCGGGCATTGGCGGCATTCAGGGCGTAGCGTGCGATTTGTACGGGAACGACGAGTTGCGGCCCTGGGATTCTGGTGATCTCTTCATCCACATTGTCGACGCTCACCTTGAAATCCGGACCTTCAGGGACCAGGTATCCAATCTTCTCTAGGAAACGCTTTTGCTCCTCGACATCGATAGGCTGCCCTCGGCGCTCGCGGTTCCAAGCGTCGATTTCCTGCTGCAGCGCGTCACGGCGGTCCAACAGGGCTCGGTTCTTCGGGGCGAGGCGATCTATGATGGCGGCAAGGGATTGCCAGAATTGATCCGCGACAATTCCGGTTCCTGGGGCTATCTCGTTCTCGACCAACCCGAACAGCGATGCGTCGATTTTCAAGCCCGCTTTGTCGACGGTGGCGGTCATTGGTCGCTGTAAAGGTTCACTGTCGTTGCGGTTCGGATTCGGGGCGCAAAAGCGCTTCTATATCGAGGGCTGGCCGCGATGGTCACACCTGAAACGAAGGGTAGGCAATGAGATCGGTCGTGCCGCCGAGCCTGTATAAGGATAGGAAAATTCATACGTGTCCGGCCCCGGTCCGCACGAAATTTCCCCACTGGGATGGGACTGTGCAGTCCGATTGAGTCCTGGTGAGGGTAGCAGAACTCGAGCAAACAGGGCAAGGCGGTTGAGGAGTGTCTCCCGCCGGGAGGATGGGTGTGAAGGGTACTTTCAAGTTGGCGAATCGCGCCCCAATATCGTGGGGGCTCGAGGATGCGCCGTCAACCATATCTTGGGGTCGAATCGGCCTTGAAGCTCTCAACTTGACAATACCCTCTCGACAGATACGCGACACGGCAGTATTCTCAGGCTACGGTGGAGGTTGGGGCTGGCTTGACATCGCTGCCGCGGCGGGCGATCCTGTGGCGCTGTGTCGCGTTGCTCGGCGTGGCCCGGCCGATGTGGGCGGCGGCGACGTCGCGCGTGACCACGTTTCGCGAGCTGACGCGTCCGGTGGCGATTCCGCTCCGTCAGGTCGCCGAGCCGTGGCAGCCGCTGGCATTCGACGCCTGGGCGGTCGACGCGTCCGGTAGTGATGTGCGGCTCAAGGGAACGCTGGTGCGGACTGCACGCGCACCGGATCCGGCCGACGGCCTGACGTCGGTCTGTCTGACCTGCCCGCACGAGATCTGTTATGTCAATCTGGTCGAGGAACCCGGTGCGGCTGAGCTGGACGCGGGTGCGCCCGACCATCCGGTGTTCGTCTGCCCATGCCACTTCAGCTCGTTCGATCCCCGCGCGGATGGCGCCCGCCTGGGCGGTCCGACGACACGCGGTCTGTTCCGCTTTCGTTTCGAGGTCAGAGGAGAGGTAGTCCGAATTGTAGAGATCGAAGAGGAAATACTCCGGTTTTTGGCATGACGCAGTTTGACCTAGGAGGCATGATGAACGCGCGAACTCTTTTCACTCTCGTCGTCGTCCTGTTCGTGTCGTCGTTCGTGACCGTCGTAAGCGCGCAAGAGGGACGCCAGCAGAAGCTGTATGTCCTGAGTAGCGCGGACAACGACGCCACCATCATCGACGTCGCAACGAATCAGATCATCGGCGCGATCGAGGTTGGCGGACTGCCGCACGGCCTCGCCGTGCCCGCGACCAACGACATCCTGTACGTATCGACCGAACGCGACAACAAGTTGGTCGTCGTGGATCCAGTCACCGACGAGATCGTCAAGAAGTATCCGGTGGGTGACACACCGAACGAGATCGACATCACCCCCGACGGCCGGTTCGTATACCTACCAATCCGCCGCGGCGGTGTCTTCGAAGTCTTCGACACCGTCAAGGAGGAGGTCGTTGCCCGGATTCCGACGGACGGGGACCCGCACAATGCGGTGGTTTCGCCCGACGGCCGATTCATGTATCTCGCACCGATGGGCGACAACGACAAGATCTATGTCGCCGATACACGCACCCACACGATCGCAGCGACGATCCCAACCGAACATGCGCCGCGGCCGATTGCAGTCAGCCCCGACGGCAAGTGGCTCTACGTGAACACCGACGAGCTCCTCGGCTTCAAGGTGCTCGACCTCGAGAAGCGCAAAGTGGTGTCGACGGCCCACTATGAGCTGACGGCCGACGAGAAGGCCGAGCGGAGCCGCTCGCACGGCGTCGTCGTGACACCGGACGGCAAGGAAGTCTGGGCGTCGGACGTGAATCACGAGTTGGTGTTCGTCTTCGACGCGACGCAGAACCCGCCGAAGCAGATTGCCAGGTTCGAGAACCCGGGCGATCCGTACTGGTTGACCGTCACGCCCGACGGGAAAACGGTGTACGTCGCAAGCGCCACCGACGACACTGTTACGGCGTACGATGTCGCAGCCAAGAAAAAGGTGGCGGTCATTCAGCTGCCGAAGGGCAAGGCGCCCAAGCGGATGCAGGTCGTGAGCGTCTCGGGGAGGCGCACGAGCGATCAACATTAAGTTGACGATCGGAGAACGATCTCCCGCTCGCGACCGTTTGAGCCACGTTCTAGGAGCCTGTCTCGTCCTACTGTTTGAAGCCCACTGATTGCGTGGGAAGACACGAGGAGGATGACATGACAGCAAAACGAAGAAAGCGCATTTTCCTGACCGGCGCGACCGGCGCGATGGGACTCGCCGGCGTTCGCGCATTGATCGCGGCTGGCCACGAAGTGGTCGGCACCACTCATTCGCGACGCAGTGCAGCCGCTCTGGACGAGCTCGGGGCAACGGCCATCTATGTCAACATGTTCGACGAAGGCGCCCTACGAGAGGCGTTGGTCGGCATCGACGTGCTCGCTCACTTCGCGACGAGCATACCGCTGGGGTTCGCATCCGTCCGGCTGAGCGCATGGCGCACGAACGATCGGTTGCGTCGCGAGGGCACGGCGACGCTCATCGCTGCCGCCGGTTCATCTTCGAATCGATAGCGCTCGCCTACCCCGACCGCGGTGACGCTTGGATCGACGAGTCGGAAGATTTGCGTCCGCCCTCAGTCGTTATGGGTACGGCGATCGAAGCGGAGGCGATGCTGGCTGGGTTCGCCGCGCGCGGCGGCGAGGCGGTGAGCCTACGCTTCGGCCGGCTCTACGGACTTGGGAGAGCCTCGGGCGACGTGATTGATGCAGTACGTAAGCGGTGGATGCCGATCGTCGGCAGTGGCGGCAACTACGTGTCCAGCATCCACGTTGCGGATGCTGGAAGTGCCATCGCAGCAGCGGTGGATGTTGCGCCAGGGACCTACAACGTCGTCGACGATGAGCCCCTGACCCAGCGCGTGTTGCTCGAGACGATCGCTCGGAGTCTGGATGCGCCGTCACCGAGAAGGATGCCGGAGATGCTCGCTCGTGTGATGATGGGCCATGCTGCGAAGGTGCTCACGGTGTCACAACGTGTCTCGAACCGTCGCTTTCGTGAGGCAAGCGGGTGGCGTCCGCGGTACCGGTCCGCCGCTCACGGGTGGCCGGAGATAGCGGAGGCCGTTGCGGCATAGTCGTGAGAAACAACGAGGGTCGATAGTCGAACGGCGGTGTTCGCCGAACACCGGTCGTACTTGTTTGCCGTCGCCTACCGGCTGCTCGGTATCGCGGAGGACGCGGAAGACGTGATCCAGGACGCCTGGATCCGTTTCTCCGATGTTCGCATCAAGGAGATCGAGCTCGACCATCCGCGCGCCTACCTGCTCACGATCGTGACGCGTCTATCGATCGATCTCCTTCGCTCGGCACGCCACCGTCGCGAAGAGTACGTCGGCGTATGGCTACCGGAACCGGTGTCGACGCGCGAGGCACTTCCGCGCGATCTCGTGGAGCAAGCCGAATCTGCATCGTTCGCCTTTTTGTTGCTGCTCGAACGCTCGAACCCGGTGGAGCGCGCGGTCCTCGTCCTGCATGATGTGTTCGAGTACTCGCACAAGGAGATCGCCGCGGCGATCGGACGCGAACCCCCGCCAGCCGCCAGGCGCTCAGACGAGCCCGTCTGAAGCTCGGTGATGCGTCGAGCCGGTTACCTCCCTCCACAGAGCACGGGCGTACGCTCGTTGGACAATTCCTCGAGGCGGCGCGCTCCGGCGACCTAGAGCAACTCGCCGGCACCCTCGCGTCGGATGTCGTCCTGATGAGTGATGGCGGTGGGAAAGTGCTGGCGGCGGCTCGCCCTCTGGCCGGGAGCGGTTGTGTGGGACGGTTCCTGATCGCAGTGAGCAAGTCGGCCGGATGGAGTGGTCTCGAAATCACAGAGCTCAACGGCCAACCGGCGTTGCTCGTTTTCGGAAATCACGTTCTGGCGAACGCGTTCCTCTTCGACGCCACCGCACAAGGAGTCACCGCGATCTATGTGGTGCGGAATCCCGACAAGCTACGACGCCTGGGCGACCATAACTGAGCGGAGCGTTTTCCACGTCATCGTTCGCAATAAGCTTTCACGGCGTCCATATCTTTTCCGACAGCTTTTTGAACCATGCCCTTGATGAGCGGATTCATCAGCTTGGGAAGAGGTTTGTAAGCCCGCGCATCCAAGAAGTTATTGATGTCGGATACGGTCTTGAAGACGAGTTCTACGGGCGCATCGATCGTCCGCTGGATCGTCATCCGGCTCATGTCGCCGCCTTTAGCGGTCGCCTGATTTCCGGAAGCTGGACTTGGCGTGGCCGTGGGTCGCATCGTGAGGTGCAGGTGCCTCCCCCGTGGCCCCTCTTTGGCTGTCTCCGCCGTCGAAGATCTCGATCTTGCCGGAGTCGACGAGCTTCTTGAGGGCCGCGTGCTCCTCAGCACTATCGGCGATCTGTCCGGTCTTGTTCGGACCGAGGTGAAGTGATTTGCCGCGAGGTAGCGGTACCCTCAACGGAGCTCGAGTTTTGTTGACGACTGTCTTCATGGAGCGCCCTCTCGAAAAGTATCGAGGGGCATTGTACATCGAGTCGGGGCCGACTTGGCGGGCTGAAGGTCTTGCCTTCAGCCCGCCGATACGGAGAATGAGCTCAGAAGCGTGATGACGTCAAGACAACGTCGGCGAGAGCCCAGGATTTGCGAAATCGTGCTTCGACCGCGCGTGCCTCTCGTGTTTTGCCTTGCGCTCGGAGAGACTCCAATAAACCAAAGAGCGCCCAGCCGTTCTCGCGGAACTTCTCGAGAGCTTTCACGTACATCGCCTCGGCTTCTTCGGCTCGACCGGCCTGAAGCAGAAGCGCCCCGAGCGACAGCCTCACCTGGTAGTGCCACGCGGGAGGCTCCATGTAGCCGAGTGTGTCCTGGTGGCGCACCGCGATCTCCATGACGCGGATGGCTTCGTCGAGATTGCCTTCGGTCGCGAGAATCTCGGCAAGCAAGACGTTCGACGCGACCGCAACGACGCCCTCTGCGGTGTACTTCGGTGCGAAGACCATCTCCATCATGTTCCGGAGCTCTTCGCTTTCCGCGATACGATTGAGCTCGGCGCGCGCGGCGCGCGCGTTGCCGAACTCTTCGAGAGCGTCGTAGGCGATTCCGCGCGCGTAGTGCTTCCGGCCCAACGAGCCTTGTCGGTGGATGACGAAGACGTGGTCCCTGGAATCGATCGAGATCCCGATGGTCGATCCCATCACCCAATGATTGGGCAGCGGCTTCGGCCAAAACGGATCCACTTCGAACTTCGGTGCTTCGACACTGCCCTGGGCGGCTACCGACGCTCCAACGCAAACTGACCGACGCCGAGCGCGACGAAGGCGACGAGCAAACCGGCACCGATGACCACGTTTTTCTTCGTGCATAGACGCATCATGCTTCCCACCCTTGATACCATGGCTCCCTAGTCCCCTGTATCAGAACAAACTAGATAAAGCAGAGCTTGCCGAAACCATTCTAAGTGCATGAATCTTATGAATATTATGGGCTGGCGAAAAGCCTAACTTTGTATAGTAATCAAAGATCCAGGGGACTAGTCCCCTGTATCAGAACAAACTAGATAAAGCAGAGCTTGCCGAAACCCTTCTAAGTGCATGAATCTTATGAATCTTATGGGCTGGCGAAAAGCCTAACTTTGTATACTAATCAAAGATCCAGGGGACTAGCGAGCCGGGGCCGAGTTTACGCTCTTCTCTTCAGGGAGTCCGCAGAGGCCTATGAGGCTCGGACCGGGCCAGGCAGCGCCGGCAGCGTCCGAAGAGTGGACAGCGCTGCGATCTTTTAGGGAATCCTTGCGGGCCAAAGCCCTCGAATGTAGATCGTGTCATCAGATACCCGGTAGTACACGATCCAGTTCTGCGCCAAGAACCAACGGTGATTTCGAAACCGGCCTTTCATCCGGACCGGAAACATCCGCGGAAACTGCATGAGAAGCGATACCTTCTCCAGAATGATTTCGCGTTCCCGCTCCGATAACTCCAACAGGACCTCGAGAACGCTCTCCGGCCAAAGGACCTCCGCCATCAGCGCTCGTGATTCTTGTCGCGGGACCGCCTCATGGCTTCCTTGTGGGACACCAATCGCCCTGAGCGAATGTCATCCTCTGAGCGCTCCATCATGCGTTGGAACTCTGGATCCTGCTCGATTTGGTCGAGTCGTGAATCCATATCCGCGTACAACTGAATCGCTTCGCGGACTACGAAGCTGAGATTTCCCGCCCGATCGGCGGCTAGCTTCTCGAGCACTTCATTGGTTCGGTCATCCAGGACGAATTGGCGACGCTTCGACATTGTGTTTTCCTCGCGCCTACCAGTTTAGCGAGATAATCATGCATAGTCAATACTATTCATGAATATTGTGCAAACATACTGAAATCCGGATACGCCGTGACCATACTGTTACTTCAGCTCGACGTGGTCGGCGCCGAGCAGGAGGCGGTTTCCCAGCTCGATGACGCCCCGCGTGGGTCGACGCGCGTACACGGAGACGATTCGAAGACTGACGAACTCTAATTAATCGCGAAGCAGTAGAACAAGCCGTCGCCGCCCGTGTCCTGGAGGTTCTCCTGGCTGCAACCGCTGCTCGGGTGCGACGAGTTCCACGACGTCGGGTTCGAGCCACCGCCTTGGCGGTCGTGGTGGCCAACGAGTGCGCTACCGTTTTCTGCGTTGGTCGTCCAGTTCTGGCAGTTGGTGTCGACACTGTCCGAGCTCGCGGTGCCGTCCATCTGCGACCCCGTCAAAATATCGTGACGGTTGGGATCATCTCCACGGCCGTTGATCTTCTTGCCTTCGGCGCTGATGGAGTTTTCCTTGGAGAGCTTGTTGTTGTCGCTGTGGAGGTCCGAGACGCTCGACGCCACCTGGACGCCGTTCGCGCTGTGCCATGGGCCGGTGCCGATGCGATCCTTGGCGTTGACGCCGCCGCTACCGGTCGTGCTCAAGTAGGCGCGCCACGTTTTGCCGGTCACACCCGCGGCTTCCGCCAACGCGGTGCAATGCGCGTCGGCGCCTTCGAGCCCGCCGAGGTTCGCGCCGTCGCCGGGTCCTTTGCCCGTGAGAAAGAAGCTCATGTCCGCGTCTTGCGCCATCATCGAATGCGCCGCAAACGCAAACAGAGCGATCACCACCATGAAAATGAGTGCCTTCTTCATTGAGAAACTCCTTGTTACTGACTGATATTACCGGAAGAGATCGTGTGACTTGGACGTGGGCGTTGGTCCAGCAGCATTGCGAGCCGCCCCCGCCGTTACCAGAATTATCGTTGGCTTGAAGTCGAAGGATGTAGTCGCCGGGCTCGCTGAAAGTTGCAGTCGTCACTGCTGTGCCGTCTTCTTTGCTGACCTCCGGCTCAGCATTCTCGAACGTCACCTCGCTCGGGCCGCGATACTTGCTCCACGATAGCTTCACGGGCGGATCGATAGCGCGTTCAGGCCGGAAAGGGTCGACGATGACGCCGTCGTCGCTCGCCGATACTTTGAGCGTCATCGGCGCGGACGTCGTGCCCTCGAACGACGCGGTGAAACCCATGGGCGGGCCTTGTTGGGCGGAACCCTCGAGTGCGAACCGAACCGTGGGAGGCGTGTTGTCCTGCGCCTTCTCTTGGTAGGGTTCCACTTCCCAATCCTTCTTCAAGGCCATCGGTATCTCGGTCGGCTTGTTGTTAGCGTTCAAATACCAGGTCAGCTTCTTGTTGCCGAAATCTGCCGGTACCTTGATCGTGAAGATACCCCAATTTCGCCTCGGGAGGAAGTGCGTTGGTTGTCCCTGATCGGGCCCGCCCGATTGTTTGCGCCTCGCGCGGGCTTCGAGGATGATGACGCGACGCTCATACAGCCATGGATCCTATCGTACACACGCTCGTCGGAGCTTCTCTCGCACAGACCGGATTACGACGCACGACGCCGTACGCCGCCGCGGCCCTCATCGCCGGCGCGAACCTTCCCGACATCGACGTGCTCGCCACGTTCGGCGGCTCCGATTTCTCGCTTTGGTTCCGACGCGGTTGGTCGCATGGCGTGCCCGCGCTCGTGCTGCTCCCGATTCTGCTGACCGGCCTTCTCGTGTTCCTGGTCTTACCTTGCTATCTTGACCCATCCGACGCTCGACTGGATGAACAACTACGGCATGCGGTGGCTCATGCCGATCGAAGAGCGTTGGTTCTACGGCGACACGCTCTTCATCGTCGATCTTTGGATATGGACGACGCTCGGGGGCGTGGTGTTTCTCGCACGGGAAAGACGTCTTCCGAGCTTCGCGATGTGGGGACTCTTTGCCACGTTTGCTGGGTACATGCTCTTCACCGTTGTCCCGGGACTCCTGCCAGCGAAGATCTTCTGGTGCGCAGCGCTCGCCGGCATCCTCTTCCTTCGCTGGCGACGTGTCGGGCGGGAGGAAACCCCATCCCGGCGACTGGCCATCGGTGCCGTAGCCGCCGTCACCATTTACGTTCTCGTCTTGAGCGCGGCGACTCGATACACACGGCGAAGCGTCGTGGACGCGATGACAGCAACAGGAGCCACGGTCGAAACGATCATGGTGGGGCCCGTTCCCGTCACCCCGTTCGTTCGCGACGTCGTCGTGCAAACGCCGGAGGGCTACTACTACGGCCGCGCCAACCTGTGGCCGGAGTTCGAGCTCGAGCTCGCACCGCGAACGGTACCGCTTCTCGAAGACTCGCCCATCGTGCGCGCGGCGACCGCCTCTCCTACCGTGCGCGGTTTCATGAACTGGGCGCGGTTTCCGTTCGCCGAAGTCGAGGAAACTTCGTCGGGCTACGCGGTCTATTTGAGCGACGCCCGGTATACGCGCACGCGCGGCGCGGGATTCGGGTCGGCTCGCGTCGAGATCCCGAAAGAGCGCGTCGACACCGACGGGCGATAGTTCGAAAATTGCTGGTGCTGGGTTATGGTCGCGACGCTCTCGGGGATCGGCCTCGGGTTTCTCGCGCTCGGGTTCTTGTTTCAAACCTACGCGCGTCCCATCGTCGGTCTGACGACGTTGACTCTCGTGTTCATCGTCTACCTGGGCAGGATGCGGTTCCTGTGGCGGCTGCCGGGGAGCTTCGTCGTTCTTCTCATCGGTGGGATCCTGTCCTGGGTCTCCGGGATCGCGCCCATTGGCGACGATCCGTTGGCCCCGTTGGAGTCTATGCACCCCGCCTTGCGCTTGGCGAGACGTGGCAAGCGCTCCGCGGAGGTCAGCTCTTGCCGTACCTATCGATCAAATCACACGTCGCCAGCGCATCGAGCTCGGTGGTTTTCGTAAGGCGAGGAGCGGGCGGCACGTTGTCGAGCTTGTCTTTCGATATGTCGACGAGTGTCGTGTCGTAACCGTGGGCGCACCAGTGTGCGGCGATACCGGACCCCATGACGCCGGCGACGACGACTCCCAAACGTCCGAGCCGGCAGCAAAGAAGCACTCGTCGCACGCGCCGCGTCGTTCGAGCTCGACACGCCGTATGAGTCGCCGCCGGGCGATCCGCTCGAGCACCATGCGGCGGGGTTCGCGAAGATCCTGTGCTCGGCCGTTTTCATCACCGGTCTCGACGTCGATTTTGCGGCCGAAGCCATCGGCTACTTTTCCGCCCCGTACGAGCTGCGGAAGGAGCTCACCGATCGCAAAGTCGACCACGAGAACAAAGCCGTGCATGTCACGCTACCCAACGGCGTCGTCCGTACCGCGAAGTACTACGGGGACCAGGGATGCGTCGCGCTTCCCGAAGGCGAAGACAGCGTCTACTTCACCCCGGTCGAGATCGAACCCAACCTTCCCGATCCGGCGGTGACGCCATGGCCGATGGGAGACGTCCTTCCCGATGACCCCCTCCCGCCCGAGCTCGACGCGGAGAAAGTGCAGGCGGCGGTCGACGCGGCGTTCGAGCCCGCGGAAGGCCTCACCGCCGCATTCGTGGTGACGTGGAAAGGGCGTCTCATCGGCGAACGCTACCGGGAAGGCATTACCGTGCATACGCCGCTCGAAAGCTGGTCGATGGGGAAGAGTCTCACCGCGACGCTCATGGGCATTCTCATCCATCAAGGCGAGTACGAGCTCTATCAGCCTGCGCCCGTTCCCGAATGGCAAGAGGAAGGCGATCCACGTGGCGAGATCCGTATCGCCGACATCATGAGCATGTCGAGCGGCCTGCGATTCAGGAACATGGGTGACCCCGAGTGGGATCCTGCACTCGGCTATCCCGATCATCTTTACGTCTACACCGGCACCGTGAACTCGTTCGAATACGCCGCGACGAGACCTCAGCAATGGCCTCCGAACACGATCGGTCGTTACCGCAACTCCGACCCCGTGCTCACGAACTATCTGGTTCGCCTCGCCGTGGAGCGTCGCGGTGACGAGTATCTGTCGTTTCCGCAACGAGAGCTCTTCAACAAGATCGGCATCCGAAACCTCGTTGCCGAGACCGATCCCTACGGAGATTTCCTGCTTCAAGGCTACGAATTCGGCACCGGACGCGACTGGGCACGGCTGGGCAATCTTTACGTGCAAGACGGCGTCTGGGACGGCGAGCGGATCCTGCCTGAAGGGTTCGTGGAGTTCGTGGGTACGGTTGCGCCCGCTTGGGAAGCCGACGGTCGTCCTATCTACGGAGCCCTTCTGGATCAACGGGACGGGTACTTATCCCATCCCGAAGGAGTCGTACTACATGGCCGGCGCCGGGAACCAGAAGACGATCATCATACCGTCCCACGACCTCGTGGTCGTTCGCCTCGGCCACTACCAGGGAGCGCAGCCGGGCGACGAAGGGCTTTCGAATGCCCTCGCGCTGTTGATGGAGGCGGTGCCGGAGAGCGCAACGTCCAGTTGAAGTTCTGGCCTCACGTTTCAAGGAGTGTTCATGACATTGAGAGTTTCGCGCCTCGCGCTCTGCGCCGCCGTCGCGTTCGTGAGCGTCGAGTGTGCGTCCACCAAGATGACCAAGAACTGGGTCTATCCGGAGCATGGGCCACTCGATTTCGAGAACATCCTCGCGATCGTGCTCGTCCAGGACTCGCTCGTGCGCCGCTCCGGCGAAGACGAGCTCGTCCGGCAAATCCGCAAAGCGAAAGCGATCGCGTCCTACACGCTCATACCGGATCAGGACATGCAGCATGAGAACCGTGTCCGGCAGGCGGTGACCGATACCGGCGTCGACGCGATCATCGTCATGCGCCCCGTCTTCGATGAGCAAGAGCTTCGCTACGTTCCTGGCAGCTACCCGGCGGCGTACAACAGCTTCTACGGGTACTACGGGTGGGCCTATCCGGTAGTTTATTCGCCCGGCTATTTTCGCAACGACCGCATCGTCGGGGTCGAGACCAACGTTTACGACACCAGCGACGGCAAGCTGGTGTGGTCCGGTGTGAGCCAGACGACGAACCCGAAGGATACACAGAAGCTGGTCGCGGATACCGCCAAAGCGGTCCGAAGCGTGATGCGAAAGTACGGCTTTATCTCGTAGCGCGTCGCCTCACTGCAACAGCGCGTTGAACAGAAGCTTGAAAGTTCCGTGCGTCTGGGCACGGTGCTGCGTGCGAAAGCCAATAAGGACGACACTTCCATCGCCTAGCTTCGCCGACACCATCGCCGCCTTGTTGGCCAGATGCTTCTCGCCGATGAGCCAGCCGCTCTGCAAGATGTCGCGGTCGATGTAGCGCACGATCGTCTCGTAGCGATCGTTACCGCGTGACGGTGTGATCTCGAAAGCGGAGTTTTCCCAAAAGAGTGCGAGACCTTTCGAAGGCATCCCATACGCCAAGGGATGGCTGTTGTCGATGGTCACTTTGAGCGTCGAGCCGGGGCTGTAGAACTCTTTGTGGTCGATGCCGTCGACGACGTTACGCACGTTGAGCTCGAACTTGTCGATTGCGAAGTTGGTAGCGCCTCCGAGAGCGATGAGAGTCCCACCGTTCTCGACGAAATCTTTGAGCGCCTCGGTTCCTTCGTCACCGATGCCGCTCATGTACTCGGGAGGGTAGGCAGTGGGAGGACGGCCCGGTCGCGGTTCTTCGTCTTCGCCGGTGATCATGGCCGTCGTGTCGTGCGGCAGGATGATGACATCGAAGTTGGCGTTCAATCCACCGCTTTGGATCTCGGCGTCCTTGACCGATTTGTAGGGAAACGCGAACTGCTCCAATAAGAAGCGGGTCCAGCCTTCATCCATGTTGCCGCCGCGGTAACGGTGGTACATGCCGACGCGCATGCGTTTCAGATCGTGGATCCCGGACGAAGGCTCCCGACCCAAAGCTCGAAAGTCCACTCCGGTCGCCTCGGCAACGTCGGCCAACCCGGAGCCCCCCGACACGATGAAATCACCGGGCTCGAGGCCGGCGGAAGCCTGGTCGACACGGCGCACGGTCGCGCCGTTATCGAGCAATAGATTCGCCGCCTTGTAGCTCGCGTTGAGTTTTCCATCGAGCACGAACCGTGAGCTTCCCGATGCCACGCTTCCTGACACCAGCACTGCGCTCGACAGTTTTTCGAAGTCGTCGACGGCCTCGTCGACGGCATGGACGCGCACGCCCATGAACTCGGCCATGGTGTGGGTGGCGGTGTCATACGGCCGAAGAGGTGTGCCGTCCCGCCCGCGGGTCCACTCGTTATCGGGATAGAACGTTTGTCCGAGAAGGTTCCGGACCAGCCCCATCTTGGGCTGCGCGAGCGACACGATGTACGAACCTTCCTCAAAGCTCATGCCGTCGACCGAGAACGCTTGGTCCGCTTTCTGGATCTCGATGTCGGACATCAACAGTGTGTTGATCATCTTCGTCGCGGTCAGCGGATCGTGTTGCGTCGTCGGGATCACATAGGCTTTCGGGCTGCCGGAAGCGCCGCGCTCCGTTTGCCGCTTCGCCTTCAAGTAGCCGTTCCAAAGGACCGTTTCTTTGTTGCGGGCCGCCAGGTCTTGAATGGCCCACGCCGCGACCTTCTGCTGCTCGACGATGTCCCGGAGCCTCCACCAGCCACCCGGCCACGGGTTCGGCATATTCGACTGTGCGTCGTATTCGGGGAGCCCGCGTGCTCCGCCGCGGAGTTGATCGGGATGGAGGTAGAGCGGTGTCGCGAGGCTCGCGCTCGCGGCCTCGGTCAACATCCCGGCCATGTTGTGGAACGGCGTAATCCAGTGCCATCCGAAATGACCCCAGCCTGGATACTGCCCCGCATTGAGAACGCCAGCCTGGCCAGCTTCTTCCAGCTTGTAGGCGATGTGGGCGCCGTACCAGGAGATCTCGCGCCACATCAAGGGATCGGCGTAGGGCCGGATGGGCTCGCTGTACGGCGGTACGTAGAACCGAGCGCCGTAGCTTCCCATCTGGTGATGGTCGACGTAGGCCTCGGGCTTCCAATCGACGTACATGACCTTTGCGGTGTAGACCGCCTCGACCATGTTGAGAAAATCGGCATCGCGGTTGTTATCGTGGCCGACGTACTTGTGGTAGAGCCACGGAAGGCCGACGCCTTCGTACTCGGTGTCTTTGTTCTGGTAGTACCAGTCGGTGACCATGATCTGGCCATCGGGGTTGAAGCAGGGGAACATCAGCAGGATCGTGTTGTCGAGGATCCGCCTCGTCTCCGCGTCGTCGCGGGAAAGCAGATCGTAGGCGAGCTCGGGAGCCGTTTGCGCAGCGGCGACCTCGGTCGCGTGAAGACCGAACGACTGGCTCACCACCGCCACGCCTTCGCCGATAAGCTCTTTCACTTCGGCCTCGGGCGTGCGGGGATCCTGGATACTGACGTTCACTTCCCGGAGGCGCTCGAGGTTCGCCATGTTCGCGGGCGACGAGATGATCACGAGAAGGTAGGGATGGCCTTCGGTCGATGGGCCGAGGTCGGTGACTTGGATCCGATCGCTCTCCCCTTCGAGAAGCTCGAAGTATTCGACGATCTTGTCCCATCGAGCTAGCTCACGGTCGGTGCCTAGCTGGAAGCCGAAAAACGCGTCGGGCGGAGTGATGTCGTTCGCCGCGCCGGCGGTCGAGGCCAAGCTCGCGAGTGCGAGACAAACGCCGAGAACCATTTTGAGCTTCATGAGCGCACCTCTCTCGTTGGCGGATTCTACTGGTTTGAGTGGTGCTGCGCGAACTAGCGGCCGTCGGGCCAGATGCCGATGTCGCGGTAGTATCGGATGGCGCCGGGGTGGAACGGTGTGCCGTTATCGCGCACGACGTTGTCGGCCCTGATGAACTGGCCCGCGGGGTGTTTTTCGGCGATGCGATCCCCGTTCTCGTAAATGGTTCGCGTGATCTCGTAGGCGAGCTCGTCGTCCATATCTTCATGAACGATCACGTGCATCGAGCCGCAGTTGAGACCGGTGAACTCTTCGTCCTGCCCGCGGTACGTTCCGGCGGGGATAGGAACGTCGAAGTAGAACGGATATTGCTCGACGAGCGCGGCGCGGCGGTCATCGTCGAAGGGTACGAGAAGAATGTCGGAAGACGTCGTTGCTTGCACAATCGACGCCGTGGGAACGGCGCCGCCGAGAAACGCGGCAGCGGCGGATCCGTCGGCGAGCATGTCGACCGATCCGGCTTGAGTATTGTTGAGCGGCGTGAAGTCGTCGTAGCTGAGCCCGTGGGCTGCGAGGATCGGCCGCATGAAAAACTCCCACCCCGCGCCCGCTACCCCGACGACGACGCGCTTTCCGGCGAGATCGGCGATGGATTCGATCCCGGAGCCGCGAGGCGTCACGAACACGAGCACGTTGTGCGCCATCGTCATGAGGCTTCGCATGCGGTACGGTTTGTCCCAGCTGCCTTCGCCACGCACCGCGAAGTATGTGATCGACGAGTTGGCAAGACCGATCTCGAGCTCGCCCCGGTCGATGCGGCGGATGCTCTCGAGTGTACCCTTCGTCGCTTCCGACGTGACGTCCCAACGGTTGTCGCCGTGCTCGGTGAGCACTTCGGCGAGAGCGCCGCCAACGATGAAAAACGCCCCCCCGGGAGGAGCAGAACCGATGCTGAGGAATTGCTTGGAAGGCGCGTCGCCGTCGGAGCACGCCGCGTTGGCTGCTACGACGAGTCCGAGCGCGAGGACCCAGCGTCGACGAGGCGAATGATGGATGGCCACGTCAGGGAAACTTGACCGGCTCGGTCGAAGTGAAGAGCTCGTCCGGCATCGAGGCGCCGACGAATATGTCTTCGAAGCGGATGCGCTCGTCGTTTCCAATGCGCTCGGTGGCGACGCGTATGCCGCCATAGCGGTGCCACCGCGTCCAGCGATAGTCTCCTTCGATTCCGCTTTCTAACTTGAACTTCCAGCGCTCCATCAGGTGGGTGTCGCGGTTGACGTAGGCCCAATACTGGTCGCCCGGCGAGCGCCCCACATTATCGAACGTGAGATGCACTTTGTCGTAGACAACGCCGTCGATTTCTTCTTCGCCGTCATAGGAGAGATTGACTCCCGGGTCTCTCCATTTGAACGGCATGAGAAACCAATAGGTCGCGCCTGTCCACATCCGCGTTGCCTGCTTGAGGTAGTCTAAGAGCTCTTTGTGCCGGAGAGGTCGGCCTTCGACGTAGACTTTCCCCTGTCGCGTGTTGAGGTTCATCAAAACGACATAGGGAATGCCGGCATCGTTTCGCGATTCGATGCGGAGGCGACCGAGCCAACGATCCCAAGTGAACGTGGGTTTGCGGTTTCGACGGACGTTGGTGAATCGAATGAACCGAGCTTGCTCCCAGTTCTCGCGGCCGCCCATGGCTTCGATCATCTCGTCGGCAACGCGGATTGCCTGCTGATCCTGTTCGTCGGGTGCGGCGAGCAGCGCAGCGAGGATGAGTGCTTGGAGCATGCGCGGGATGATACCAGTTGGCCGAGAATCTTACGAGGTGCCTCGCGGCGCGATATTCTGCTGAACCCGGAATGACAGACCACGGCGAAGTTACCGAGCTACACCATGCTTATGCGGGAGGGGATCGAGGCGCGTTCGATCGTGTCGTCCCCATGGTGTACAACGAGCTTCGTCGCATTGCCCGAAACCATCTTCGCCGCACCAAACCAAAGAGGTTCTCCTGTCGTTTCGGGGGATCTGATTTGTGTTGGAGGGCATGGCCTATGGACGCTGCCGCGATTGTGGAAAACGCCGGAAACTCCGGGCGAGAGAGGCGTTTAGGGAAAGGTTGTGAGCACGTACAAACGTGGAGCGGCGTTTTCCACAATCGCTTGGAAAACGCTTCGCGTTTCCCACGAGCGCCCACAGGCCCCTCCTGATATATATACAAGAAAGATTAATTCATATGGGATAAGGAAGGGGGGGCTCGATTAGTGGAGGCTATGGAAAACGCCCTTCCAGGCTTCGAAGAGAACTCAGTCGTGAGCAAGGTCTGAACGACCAGAACCGTGGGGGCGTTTCCCACAGCCTCGTCTCCCGCTGAGGGGCAGTGGCATTTGGTGAGGCCCGTGGGTTGAGAGGGTAAGCCATGTGTAGATGCGCATCGGCGAGAACGCTAGAATCTTTTTTTCCGAAAGAGAAAAGAGCGTTCCCGCGATGCGCGTTACTACGTTAGTCAACAAGCTCATCGGATTGCAAGGCCTGTGGGTCCGAGGTTTCCACTTCCAGGCGGACAAAGCCAGAGTGGTGGTGGATGTAGTACCACGGAGGAGGAAGCCTCTGTGCGGGATTTGCGGACGAAAGGTCCGCAAGAACAAAGATCGCTACAATCGCTACTGGCGGCACTTGGACCTGTTCGGAGTCCGGACCTATCTTCGCTACTCGATCCGACGAGTGCTATGTCGGCGGTGTGGAGTGGTCAGAGAAAAGGTGCCTTGGGCAGACAAGGGAAGCCGCTTTACCAAAAGCTTCGAACAAGAGGTAGCGTGGCTGGCACAGAGGACGGACGTCAGCGCCGTAGCGAACTATTTCCGAGTGACGTGGCGTTCGGTGCGACGGATCATCCAGCGAGTGGTTGCCGAGCAGCGGGATGAGCGGCGCGAGCTCGATGGATTGCGGGTGATTGGGATGGACGAGATCAGCTACCGCAAACGCCACAAGTACTTAACAGTGGTAATAGACCATCTCAGCGGCCGGGTCGTCTGGGCGGGAAAGGAGCGCAAGGCCAAGACGCTGCTGCGGTTTTTCCGCAAGCTCGGACCACAAAGAGCCGCGGAGCTCGAAGCGGTCAGCATGGACATGTGGGAGCCGTACATAACTGTCGTCGGCAAAAAGGCTCCTCAGGCACGGGTGATCTTTGACCGCTTCCACATCGTCAAGCATCTGAACGAGGCCGTGGATAAGACCCGGCGCGAGCTGGTGCGCGAGCTCAAAGGGACTGCCCGGCGCAACCTCAAGAACACCAAGTTTCCCCTTCTCAAGGCCAAACACAACCGCAGCGCGAAAGACAAACGGGTGCTCCGCGAGCAGGTGCGAGCTAATCGTCGCCTCTACCGCGCCATGCTTCTGCGCGACGACTTCATGGACCTCTACACCTACAAAACCGAGACATGGGCCAAGAAGTTTCTCCGAGGATGGCTGCGGCGCGCTATGAGCTCGAGGATAGAGCCCGTCAAACGCGCGGCGAAGATGATCCGCAGCCACTTCGATGGCGTCATCGCGTGGGTCACGTGGAGACTCAGCAACGGCCGACTCGAAGGAATGAACAACAAAATCCGGCTGCTGAGCCACCGCAGCTTTGGACTCCACTCTGCCGAAGCTCTCATCAGTCTCGTCTACCTAAACTGTGGCGGTCTCACCCTCGAGAGGATCCACTGAAATGGCAGGAGAGGCACCAAAGATAAGAGTTGACACACGCACCGTCGACAGACACGATGTCCCGGGGGGGATCTAAGGTGTCAACGCTCGCACCAGGCGACAAACGCGTTCTGCACCGGCTGCGCCCGCGCGGTGTGGTGTCGCTCGCGATCTACCAAGGGGAGAGGATCCCACCCGCGTACGGGATCTTGAACGACATCTCGGAGGGCGGCGTCCGTATCCACTCCGACCGCATCCTCCCTCAGGGGCAGAACTTACGGCTTCGTATCCAGTTCGAGTCCGAAAAAGATCTGTTCGAAGCAGGTGGCCGGGTCGCGTGGACCAAACCCGCGAAAGGTGACGACAGCCTGCTCGGGGGCTCGTTGTCCGGCATCTCGCTCGAGTTGCCGTCGCAAGAATCCGAGTATTGGCTCAGGCGTCTTCTGGTGTCACCGGAGTTCGAGGAACCGGATACCGCGAGTCGCGATTACGACGATTTTCTCGCGGCCCTTCGACCCCATCTAGAGCGGCTCGGAGACTATCTCGTCGCCCTCGGTCTTCGTGCGCGCAAGCGATAGCGATTCCTGAAGCTGCGACATCCCGTCGTTCAAGACACCGTAGTCCCAATTCTGGCAATAAATTGCAAGAATCTTGCTCTGCCCACGCAATTCCTGAAATAAAAACGGACCTTGAGACGTCTGAATAGTGCGGGTCACGCACGTCGAAGGACGGCGCGATATGCTGGGTCGTCCATGGATGCGGACCGCGACGCGCTGGCCCGATTTCTCGACGGTGATGAAAGGGCATTCGAAGAGTTGGTCATCCGTTATGAAGCGAAGGTACGCAGAATCGCGTTCGGCGTGTTGCGCGACGCCGCTCTTGCCGAGGATGTGGCGCAAGAGACCTTTCTCACCGCTTACCGCAAGGCGGATAGCTTCCGCGCCGAAGGCTCGGTGCGGGCCTGGCTGTTCCGTATCGCCGTTCGCCGGGCGTTGGACCAGCTCAAAAAACGCGTCCGGAAAGCAGAAGTTGCACTGCTCGATGACGGGCGCTGCGGCGTCGAACCGCACGAGCAGCTCGACGCCGGTTGGGATCTAGAGCGTGCGCTCGAGCGTCTCACCCCGGAGCACCGTGCAGCAATAATATTGAAGGAAGTCGAAGGATTGACCTATCAGGAGATCGCAGAGTCGCTGGGCTGGCCCATGGGTACGGTGGCGACTCGTATCCATCGCGCAAGGCTCGAGCTCAGAGCCAGGTGGCAGGAGAAAACGAATGTCGTGTCCTGAAGATCGAATTTCGGCATGGATTGACGGCGAGCTGCTGCAACAAGACGCGAACGCTGTCGAAACACACGTCGCGGGCTGCGCTATCTGTCAGGAATTGGTGGCGTCTCTCCGCAACCTGTCCCAATACTTCGAGACGGATGTTGCACCGGATCCCGGCTTCGTCGTTCGCTTCCGCGGGCGACGCGACGAGGTTTCGGTCGCGCCGTGGTGGACGTGGCGCGAGCTCGCGCTCCGGCTCGTGCCGCTCGCGGCCGCGGTACTCGTTGCCGCGATCGCGGTGTGGTGGATGTCGGCGGCTCCCGCCGGTTCACTTCAAGAGCTCGAGCGCGAAGCGCTGGGAGCTCCGGTCGCGTTCGATAACGGCCCCGAAGCGGTTTTGAGTATTGCCTTCGAACCTTTTCCTGGGGATATCGAGTAGGAGGCGCGCATGATGGCTTCAGCGAAGAAATGGATGGGGGTCACGCTCCTGGCGACCCTGGTGATCGGCATGGGCGCCGGCGTTCTCGTCGATCGCTTCTTGCTCGCGTCAACATCAATGGTGCATTCACGCGCGCGCGACGTCGATCGCCGCGGAACCGGTGAGCACAGTGAGCGTGGCCGGCACATGGTGGAGCGATTGCGTTCAGGCCTCGATTTGACCGACGACCAAGCGGCACGTCTCGAAGAGGTCATGAACCGGAACCACGAGACCGCGCATCAGTATTGGAAAGACTCACGACAAGAGTACGAGGCGATACGGCAGCAGTTCCGCGCCGACATCCGCGAGCTCTTGAACGAAGAGCAGCAAGTGAAGTTCGACCAGATGGTCGCTGAATACGAAGCCAAGAGCCATAGAGATCGAGAGGCACGCCGCAGTGCCCGATAAAACTGTCAACGAGCGGCAAGAACACATCAACCCCATCGCCAAGTTCGCGGTTGAACGACGGGTGACGATGACGATGGCCGTCATCGGTATTTTCGTCCTCGGCTATCTGTCGCTCATGCGGCTGCCCCTCGAGTTCATGCCGAGCTTTTCGTCGAACAGCATGTGGATACGCGCGCCGTACAACTCCTCGTCACCCGAGGAGGTCGAGCGCGAGATCGTCCGGCCGCTCGAGGATATTCTCGGCACGATCAACGGTATCGACACGCTGACCGCGAATGCATCTGCCAATGAAGGCAGCGTCAGTATCACGTTCAAAGACGACGTCGACATGGACCTTGCCGCCGTCGAAGTGCGCGATCGTATCGACCGTGTGCGGCACCTTCTGCCCGACGATCTTCGTCAGATTCGCATCCGACGCTGGCAAAGCACCGACATGCCGGTGTATCGCTTCCACCTGAGCGCGGACTGGGGCAAGGACCGCCTCTACGATTTCACCGAGCACGTCATCCAGCGCCGTCTCGAGCGACTCGAGGGCGTGGCTTCGGTCGAAGTATGGGGTATCAGGAAGCGGGAGCTCCAGGTGCAGCTCCACCCTGCGAGAATGCAGGCGGCCGGGGTCGACTCCCGTGACGTGAACTCGGTGCTCCGCAACAACCACATCAACGTTTCCGGCGGCTACATCAAAGAAGGGCCGCGAAAGCTCACCGTGCGGTCCGTCGGTGAGTTTCAAACCGTCGAGGAGATCGAAAAGCTTCCGATTGGAACCCGCGGCGTTCGTGGCATTCGTATCAGGGACATCGCCGACGTCGCCTATACCTACCCGCGGCAGGAAAGCTTCAACTTCCTCAATGACAAAGAGGCGGTCACGCTCAGCGTCTTCAAGTCTTCGACCGCCAATCTCCTCCACGTCGTGGACGCTGCCAAGGCCGAGCTCGCGCGCATCGAGGCCATGCCCCAAGCCGCGGGCCTTTCGACGCGGGTGTTGCACGACGTGTCGGTGGACGTTCGCCAGGGCCTGGGACAGCTTCGCAATGCCGGTCTACTCGGAGGCCTTCTCGCGGTCGTCTTTCTGTTCCTGTTCCTGAGAAAGGTACGAACCACGGCGCTGGTGGCGCTCGCGATCCCCATCTCGATCGTTTTGACGTTCGTCATCCTGTATTTCTTACGAGAGCTCGGCGTGGTGACCACCACGATCAACGTCGTGAGCCTCATGGGCCTGATGCTCGCGGTCGGGATGCTGGTCGACAACTCGGTCGTGGTCATCGAATCGATTTCGCGGCATCTCACCGACCTCCGCGAAGACGCGAAGACCGCCGCGCTTCGTGGCACATCGGCGGTAGCGATGCCGATCATCGCGTCCACGCTGACGACGATGTGCGTCTTCATCCCCATGATCTTTCTCGCGAACACCGGCGGCGGGTTCATGCGCTTCATGCTCGACATCGGCATCACCATTTGCATCGTGATGGTGTCGTCGCTCTTGGTCGCGCTCACCGTCGTGCCCATGGTGGCCGCGGTCTTGCTCCGAGGCGAGAACACGAACGAGTCGAAGCTCACCGTGGCGCTCTCGGCGGGCTACGGTCACGTCATCGGGTTCACGCTGAAGCACCGCTTCGTGTTTTTCGTCGGCATTCTGGGGATGCTGTACGGATCCTACAAATTGCTCGGGACGATCGAGCGGACGTTCACACCGAGGACGATGGAACGACAAATCTCCATCAACGTTGACACGCCGCGCTCGTACTCGCTCGAACAGACACAGGCGCTCTACGCCGAGGTCACCAGTCTCCTCAACGAGCACCGGGTCGAGCTCGATATCTCCGACGTCGTCTATAGATACAGCCGTACCGGCGGCCGTTCACGAGGTGGCTTTCGAGGCAGGCGCAGATTCGACATCTATCTCGTCGACGAAGAACAGTCGAAGCGGTCCGTGCGGGAGGTCCGCGACGAGATCCGAGAGCTGTTGCCCGCGAAAGCGGGCGTCGACTTCAAGATCGCGCAGAGCACCGGCCATGGAGGCAGAGGCGGCGGCTTCGGTATCAATCTCGATCTCAAAGGCGATGATATGGCGGTGCTCGAGCTCGTGGCCCAGCGCGTAGTGGCAACCCTCGAGGGGACCTCGTGGGCGCGCGATGTGGATAGCTCGCTCGATAGCGGTACTGACGAGATCCACGTGAGCGTCGACCGCGAGCGTGCTCTCCAATCGGGGCTCTCGACTCAGGCGGTCGCGTTTTCGATCTCGAACGCGCTCTCGTCCCGCCCTATCGGCCGCATTGCCGCCGACGATCGGGAAGTCGATATCGTGGTGCAGTTCCGCGAAGAAGACCGCTCGACGCTCGATCAGCTCAAGAAAATGCCGATCATGGCGAGCGACGCCCGACTGCCTATCGGCGCCATGGCAGCTTTCGAAGTCAAACAGGGACCGCGCCGGATCGAGCGCGAGAACAAACGACCCAAGCTCAGAATTACTGCAAACACCAACACCGCGGGCGCATCGTTCCGCATGATGGGGCAGGTCACCGAGATCATGAACGGCATCAGCCTGCCACCGGGCTACGAGTGGGGTTTCGGTCGAAGTTGGCGTCATGCGCAACAGGATTGGAGTAGCGCGCTGTTCGCGTTCATCTTTGCGTTGGGTTTGATCTACTTGATCATGTCGGCTCTGTTCGAGAGCTTCGTCCAGCCGTTCACGATCATGTTCTCGATTCCGTTCGCGTTCATCGGCGTCGGAATCGTGCTCAAGCTCACCAGCCAGCCGCTCGATAACATGGCAAACATGGGGCTCATCATTCTCGTGGGCGTGGTGGTCAATAACGCCATCGTGCTAATTGCGCACATCAATCACTTGAGATGGCAAGGTGTGCCGCGCGACGAAGCGATCGTCGTCGGAGGCAGGCATCGGTTGCGGCCGATCCTGATGACGGCGATGACCACCGTCCTCGGGTTGCTACCGATGGTCGCGCCTCTGATTTTCCCGGGTGTGCTGGGGACAACGGAAGGGCGAGCCGGGAACTGGGCGCCCGTCGGGCTGGTCATTCTTGCGGGGCTGACCACGTCGACGTTCTTGACGCTGGTCATCATTCCCACGATTTACTCACTCGTGGACGATTGCACGCGCTTTGCCGGAAAGATTGTTCGAGCAGCGTAGTGGGAGTAGTGAAGCGGTTATGAAGACGAGAAGCACAACGCAGTTTGCCGTCGCGCTCGTGGCGGGGCTCTTCTTATTGAGTGGGCTGAGTGGGCTGAGTGGCTGTGGCGGCTCCGACGAAGGGGCCGCGCCTCAAGATAAAGGGGGCAAAGGTGGCCAAGGCGGCCAGCGCGGTGGTCACGGCGGCCAGCGCGGTGGTCACGGCGGCGGACCTCCGGGGATGGGCGGCGGCCCTGCTGCGGCCGCGGTGCCGGTTGAGGTCGTTGCTATCTCGCGGCGTTCGGTGTCGTCGTTTCTGCAGACGAACGGAAGCCTCGAAGCCGAGAACGACGTACAAATCGTCGCTCGTATTCAAGGACCCATCGTCGAGCTCGTCGCCGAGGAGGGCATGCGCCTCGAGAAGGGCGACCTCATGCTCAAGATCGACGAGACCGAGACACTCGCTCAGGTCGAGATCGCCAAGGTTGGTTTGAAAGAAGGGACGCGCGCCCACGAGCGCGCCAAAGCGGCCCGCGACAGCGAGATCATCAGCCAGGAAGTTTATGACGCCGCGCTTGCGCAGCTCGAGTCTGCCGAAGCGCAGCTGATGAGCGCCGAGATCAACTACAGCTACACGTCAGTGAAGGCGCCGTTCGACGGTATCGTCGTCGAGCGTCTTGTGAAACTCGCAGAGAACGTGACCGCGAATCAGGAGCTTTTTCGCTTCTCCGAGTTCGATCCGCTGCTGTGCAAGATCCAGGTGCCGGAGAAAGAGCTCTCCCGACTACGCAAAGGGCAGACGGCTTACCTGAACGTCGAAGCGTGGCCGGACGAGCGTTTTCAGGCGTCGGTGTTGAGGATCAGCCCGGTCGTCGACCCGGCGACGGGAACGATCCGGGTCACGCTCCAAGTGCGCGCCCGTTCTAAGCTCAGCCCGGGAATGTTCGCGCGTGTCTTTCTGGTCACCGACACGCATGAAAGCGCCGTGGTGATGCCGAAGCGAGCGCTTTCGATTGAGAGTTTGAGCGATACCGTTTTCGTCGTGAACGACGAAGGTCAAGCAGTGCGTCGCGATATCGAGCTCGGCTACGAGGAGACCGATGTCGTCGAAGTGCTCGCGGGGCTCGAAGTGGGAGAGCGCGTCATCGTCGTCGGCCAGGACGGCCTCACCAACGGAACACCGATTCAAGTGCTCAAAGGTCCAAGTGCCGACGAAGCGCCGCGCCCAGCCCGCGCCGCGAACTTCGAGCGCCCGCCCGGCGGAGGAGATCACGCTGGCAACGGCCCCGGGCCAGGCATGGGAGGCCCGCCAGGCGGCCGCATGGATCTCTCGAACGCCACGCCCGAACAACTCGAGCGCATCAAAAAACGCATGCGCGAGCGCGGCATGACCGACGAACAAATCGAGCAGGCCCTAGCCCGCCGCCGCCAACAACAATAGCAATGCCGATGGCCGGCGGCCGACGGCCGATGGCGCCGCTATGAAGATTGTCAACTTCTCCGCTCGAGCGCATCGAGCGTGCTCCAGTCCGCAACGTACAACGACAGTCATGCCGATGGCTGATGGCCGACGGCCGATGGCGCCGCAATGAAAATAGTAAACTTCTCCACCCGCCGCCCCGTCACCATCCTCGTCTTTTTCATCGCAGCGGTGGTTTTCGGCGTGGTCGCATTCCGTGATCTAACCGTCGACCTGTTGCCCGAGATCACATACCCATCACTGACGGTAAAAACAGAGTTCGAAGGCACGGCGCCGTCGGAAGTCGAAAGCCTCATCACCAAACCCATCGAGAACGCCGTCGGCGTCGTCAATAACGTCGTCCGCGTCATCTCGAGTTCGCGCTCCGACACCAGCGAAGTGACGCTCGAGTTCGGTTGGGATACCAACATGGACATGGCCGCTCTCGACGTGCGCGAGCGGTTGGATCTGGTGGTGCTGCCTGACGACGCCGAGCGTCCAGTGCTTCTCCGCTACGACCCGTCACTCGATCCGATCATGCGGCTGGGTCTTTACGGCGACGAAGATCTCATTCGCCTGCGATTGATCGGTGAGCAAGACGTGAAACGTCTTCTCGAGCGCGTGGAAGGCGTGGCTGCGGTTCTCGTGAGCGGTGGCCTCGAAGAGGAGATCCACGTTGAGCTCGACGAACGCCGCATTGCGAATCTGGGTCTCAGCGCGAGCCAGGTCGTTTCCCGTCTTGCCGCCGAGAACGTCAACCTCACCGGCGGCCGGCTGCAAGATGGCCAGACGGAGTACCTTGTCCGCACCATCAACGAGTTCGAGCGACCCTCGGATATGCGGCACATCGTGATCGACCCCACCCGCCGCGATATCCGTCTCGAGGACGTGGCGCGGATCAGCCGCGGTCATAAAGAACGCGAGGTCGTAAGCCGCATCGATGGGCGTGAAGCGGTGGAGATCGCTATTTACAAAGAAGGTGGGACGAACACCGTCACCGTCGCCCAGGCGGTGCAGGAGCGGGTCGTCACGCTCGAGGAGCGGCTCGAGCGGCTCGGCGAGGGACTCGAGCTGCAGTTGATCACGGACCAGTCGCGTTACATTCGCCAGTCCGTATCCGAAGTGCTGTCCACGGCGTTCATCGGTGGGAGCCTCGCGATCCTCGTTCTGATGCTCTTCCTGCGCAACATCAAGTCGACGCTCATCATCGGCGTCTCGATTCCGGTGTCGGTAATAGCGACGTTTTTCTTGATGTTCGTCTCCGGTATCTCGTTGAACATCATGTCGCTCGGCGGCATCACTCTCGGCATCGGCCTCGTCGTCGACAACTCCATCGTCGTACTGGAGGCCATCCAACGAAAACGTGAAGAAGGTCTCGGCGCCGTCGAAGCCGCTCGGAAGGGCGGTGGTGAAGTGGGTCAAGCAGTCATCGCATCCACCTTGACCACGGTGTGCGTGTTCGTTCCTATCGTCTTCGTCGAAGGCGTTGCCGGACAGCTCTTCGGCGATCAGGCGTTGACGGTGACGTTCTCGTTGACGGTGTCGCTCATCGTCGCCCTCACGTTGATCCCGATGCTGGCGTCGCGGCAGTTCGCACGGCCGCCGAAAGACGACGTGCCGGACCACCAGCGCTCTCCCGTCGGCCAGGCCGCGATTGCCGTGGTGGGTTTTATCGGTTTGTGGATTGCCAGGGTGGTGAAGTGGTCCGCGCGGGGTTTGGTCTACGTCGTGCTCGGCATTCTCTACTTCCCTTCAAAGCTTTTTCACGTCGTCTACGGCGCTATCACCGATTTCTACCCTCGCGTGCAGGGGGCGGTGTTGAAGCGACCCGTCCCGGTGATCGGCGCGACGCTGGTCGCTTTTCTTGCCTCACTCCTTCTGGTTGGACAACTCGGAAGCGAGCTCGTCCCCGAGCTCATCCAGGGCGAATTCTTCGTGAACACAGAGCTTCCTCCCGGAACGCATCTCGAGCTCAATGAAAAGCGCATGGCGATTCTGGAGCGGGAAGCGATGAATCTCCCCGGGGTGACGTCGGTGTATACCGTCGTCGGGTCCAGCAACGAACAGGGCGGCACCGCCGGCGAGCTTCGCGAGAATATCGGTCAGCTCACGATGACTCTCGAGCCGCCGTCGAGTCTCGAAAGAGAGGACGCCCTGATGGAGGCGTTTCGCCCGTTGCTCGAATCGGAAGAGGACCTCCTATACCGATTCGGACGGCCGACATACTTCAGCTTCAAGACGCCCATCGAAGTCGAGATCCGCGGATTCAACTTGAGTCTTCTGAAACGTCTCGCCGAGGAGCTCATGGCACGCATGGGGCAAATCGACGGTCTCGTCGACATCAAGTCATCGACGGAAGGTGGCAACCCCGAGCTTCAGATTCGCTTCGACCGCGATCGCCTGGCGACATTGGGCTACAACGTCAACGAAGTTGCGTCGCTGGTGCGCTCGAAGGTTCTCGGCGACGTGGCCACCGACATCACCCGGGAAGATCGCACCATCGATATTCGATTGCGCGCGCAGGAACAGTTCCGCGACAGCGTTGCAGATTTGAGAAACCTCAACATCGCGCAGACGGGCACGACGCCAATCCCGCTCGCGGCGGTGGCGTCGGTGGTGGAGACCCAGGGTCCTGCCGAAATCCGCCGCTCGGACGGCGAGCGCGCCGCGCTGATCACGGCGAACCTCGTTGCCCGCGATCTGGCATCGGCGTCGGCAGCCATCCAAGCCGAGCTCGAAGACATGACGCTTCCGGTGGAATTCGATTGGCGGATGGGTGGCCAACAGCAGGAAATGGAAACGTCGTTCGCGAGCATGCGCTTCGCCATCCTCCTGGCGGTGTTCCTGGTCTATCTCGTCATGGCCTCACAGTTCGAATCGCTCCTGCACCCGTTCGTGATCTTGTTCAGCGTTCCGTTCTCGTTGATCGGGGTTCTCGTCACCCTCTACCTCCTGAACGTCACCGTGAGCGTCGTCGTTCTCATCGGCGTCATCATGCTCGCCGGCATCGTCGTCAACAACGCGATCATTCTCGTCGATACCACGAACCGGTTACGGCGCGAGGGCAGAGCGAAAATCGAAGCGTTGAAAGAGGCCGGAAGGCTTCGGTTGCGACCGATTCTGATGACGACGTCGACGACCGTGCTCGGACTCCTGCCGATGGCGCTCGGACTGGGCGAGGGGAGCGAGCTTCGGGCACCGATGGCGATCACCGTGATTGGCGGCCTTCTCGTAGCGACGCTGCTGACGCTTCTCATCATCCCAGCCGTTTACTCAGTTGTGGACCGAACGGCCTAATCTGCCATCGGCCAGAAGAAAAAGCTCAACGCAAAGGCGCAGAGTCGCAAAGGCGCAAAGTGAGCGCCCGCGTCATCAACGATGCCCCTTTCCCCGCCGACCTTTGCGTCTTCGCGCCTTTGCGTCTTTGCGTTGAAAGAATTGGGTTGCGGCGCTGCCGCGCTGTGCGTCAGTGCCTCCGTGGTTATAATTGATTATCGAGGGTTGCATGGTTGGAACGGAGCTGACTTCACATGGCGCAGGACGAAATCGGAACGGAAGCGAATCCTCTTCGAGTTGCCATCATTGGCGCGGGGCCGACGGGCTTTTATACGGCCGGGCACCTGTTCAAACAGAAAGATTACGTCGTCGAGGTCGATGTTTACGATCGGCTACCCACGCCTTTCGGACTGGTGCGCGGCGGAGTGGCGCCGGACCATCAGAAGATCAAGTCGGTCACGAAGGCGTACGATCGCATTGCTTCGAACCCACGTTTCCGCTACTACGGCTTCGTCGAGTTCGGAATCGACGTGCACCTCGAGGATTTGAAAAAGCACTACCATCAGATCATCTTCACCGTCGGTGCTCAGATCGATCGCAGCATGGGGATTCCCGGTGAAGACTTGAAGCGGAGCCATGCGGCGACCGAGTTCGTCGCCTGGTACAACGGTCATCCCGACTATCGCGATCGCGAGTTCGATCTTTCCCAGGAAGCTTGCGCGGTGGTCGGTGTCGGCAACGTCGCTGTGGACGTTTGCCGCATTCTCTGTCGCAGCCGGGGCGAGCTCGAGCAAACCGACATTGCGGATTACGCGCTCGAAGCGATCGCCAATAGCAACGTGAAAACGGTCTATATGCTCGGACGCCGCGGTCCGGCGCAGGCAGCATTCACCAACCCCGAGATCAAAGAGCTAGGAGAAATGGAGGGCGCGGACATCCGGGTGCCGGAAAAAGATGCCGCTCTCGACGATGCCACCAGGAAGTTCATGGAGCAAAACCCCGACAAGGGTACCGATCGTAAAATCGAGATTCTTCAGCGCTACGCTTCCGAGAAGCGCACGGGAAAACCCAAGACGCTGGTGCTCCGCTTCTCGGTTTCCCCGGTCGAGCTCATCGCTCGAGAGGACGGTGGCGTGGGAGCCTTGAAACTCGTCGAGAACGATCTTTACTTGAACGAGCGCGGGACGATCCGTCCGCGCGCGAGCGATCGATACGAGGAAATTCCGGTGGGGCTCGTCTTTCGCTCCGTCGGCTACTACGGCGTCGCACTTCCGGGCGTTCCGTTCCGCGAGGACTGGGGTGTCGTTCCCAACGAGAAAGGGCGCGTGCTCGAGCGTCCTGATGAGCCCGAGAGCGCCGTCAAAGGCCTCTACTGCGCCGGCTGGATCAAGCGCGGGCCTTCCGGTGTCATTGGCACCAACAAGCCGGACGCACTCGAAACGGTCGAATGCATGCTGGAAGACGTCGGCAGGAGCGAGGTTTTCGATCCGGTCGCACCCGGCGTCGACGCGGCCCGAAACCTGGTCCGAGAGCGCAAACCGAACTATTTTTCCTACGATGATTGGAGAAAGCTCGACGCGCTCGAAATCGAGCGAGCCGGAGGCACGGGAGCTCCGAGAGTGAAGTTTACGTTGGTCGAAGAGATGCAGGCGGCGCTCGGACGTTGATGCCGATACGAATGCTCACCAAGCCAACGTTCGTCGCTTTGCTGGTTGTTCTGGTGGTGATTGCATCTGCGTCGTGCTCGACGGAGACGAAGGCGCCGCCGAGTTATGGCGAGCTCGTCGAACAGCTGTCCGAAGAAGGCGGCTACTTCGATACCGACAACCTCATCTCGAACGAGACCGCGTACGTCCAAGTTGTCGAAGACCTCGAGCCCGCAGGTGGGCTCTACATCGGTGTCGGACCCGAACAGAACTTTCACTATATCGGCCGGCTGCGACCGTCGTGGGCGTTCATCGTGGACGTTCGCCGCGACAACATGCTGCACCACCTGCTGCTCAACGCGCTTCTCGCAAAGGCGGAGACGCCGCCGGACTACCTGTGTGAGCTGTTCTCTCGGAGCTGCGATATTCCTCTGGTGTTCGAGGACTTCGATGCGCTGGTCGCGGCAGTCGACGCCGCCACGCCCGACGAAAATCTCTATCGTAGGAACTTGAAGACCGTTTTCGACCACGTGGAGAATCACTTGGAGTTCCCTCTCAGCGACGACGACCGCCACGTTATCGAGCTCATCTACCGCGCGTACTTCGAAGAACAACTCGGCCTGCGGTTTCGAAGTCATGGTCGACGGCCGATGCCGCACCATCCGACGTACCGGCGCTTACTCACAGCCGAGGCCTCTGATGGCACTCTCGGCCACTTTCTCTCGCGCCCCGACGACTACGCGTTCGTGCGCGAGCTTGCCGACTCAGGCCGACTCGTGCCAGTAATAGGGGACTTTGCCGGCGAGCACGCGCTCCGTAGCATCGGACGTTTCGTCGAGGAGCAAGGCGAGACGGTGACTGCGTTCTACGTTTCGAATGTGGAGTTCTATTTGATCAGACGCGGTGTCTTTCCAACCTACGTCGAGAACGTCCGGGCATTGCCGCTCACGAATTCGGCCCAGTTCATTCGAGCCTACTTCAGTTACGGGTACCCTCACCCCGAAGCCCTTCCTGGACATCGCAGCACGCTCGTTCGCCAGAAAATGAATCGGTTCTTGGAGTTGTTCGACGATGGTGCTTTCCTCAACTATTGGGATGTGAGTACCTTGGACTACGAACCATGAGCTCGCTCGAGTGGAAACGCATCCGCGTCGACTGGCAAGAGCTCCTCGATGCCTTCGACGATGGGTCTGCCGAACATCGTTATTACCTCGATCGCGAGACCGGTGCCGTCCACTTCTTTTCGGAGTATCTGGACAACGAAGATGAGGAGGAAGACGAGCGCGCCATCACCTCCGAGAAGCGCTATGTGCAAATCCCGCAAGCACGCCGCACGGTTTCGACCGACGAGCTCCGAGAGTTCATCGCGTCGCTTCAAGATGGGAGCGAGCGGAGGGTGTTGACGACGGCTCTCCGGGCTTCAGGTGGGTACCGACATTTCCGAGAGGCGGTCGATGCGTTGCCTGCGGTTCGCGAAGAATGGCAACAGTTTACCCACGAAAGCTTGAAGGAGCGCATCGAACAGTGGCTATCCGAGGTGAGCGTCGAGCCGCTCTAGCGCCCACGCTAGCTCTTCCCGGACACTTTCCGTTTCCTCGCGCTCGAGTCGCGACGCCAAGGGCTTTTTCGCGCGCGCGTCTCCGAGTTGCCCGAGCGCCCAGCCGGCGTGAGCTCGCACCAGAGGCTCTCCGTGAGCGAGCGCTTCGATGAGAGGCGGCACCGCGACAGGGTCGTCGCTATTGCCGAGCGCCACCGCGACGTTGCGCAGAAATCCCGGATAGCGCGCTCTTCGAATCGCACTTCCTTTGGTGGCTGCGGTGAAGCTTTCATGGCTCATGCGAAGCATCGCGATGAGATCCATCGAGCCCAGCGGCTCCCTTGGGAAGAATGTCGCTTCTTCGCTTTTTTTCGCGAATCGATTCCATGGACAAACGTCCTGGCAATCGTCACAGCCATAAATGCGATCTCCGATGAGAGGCCGGAGCTCGCGCGGGATAGATCCTCGAAGCTCGATCGTCAGATACGATATGCACAGTCGGCTGTCGACCACGTAGGGCTCGACGATCGCCCGTGTCGGGCAGACGTCGATGCAGCGTGTGCACGTACCGCAGTGATCGCCTGTAGGTGCATCGACGGGAAGCTCGAGCGGTATCAGAATCTCACCGAGGAAGAACCACGAGCTCCCGTCTTGAGACAGCAAGTTCGAGTGCTTTCCCATCCATCCGAGGCCCGCGGCCACCGCGTACGATTTCTCGAGCACCGGCCCGGTATCGACGTAGAGTTTCGTCGTCACCTCGCACGTCGTTTCGATGAAATCAGCGACTTCTTTCAGCTTTGATTGCAGGACGAGATGGTAGTCGTCGCCCCTGGCGTAGCTCGAGATGACACCGTGCAGCGGGCGCGAGGGCGAGGGCGAGCTTGGTGGTCCTTGATAGTAGTTGAGGGCACAGCACACGAGCGTGTGGGCGTTCGCGAGGCTTCGGGCCGCATCCGTGCGGCGGCCGGGATCGCGATCCATCCAGCGCATCTCGCCGTGGTAGCCGCGACGAAGCCATTCCTCGAGATGGGGAGCTTCCTCGTCCAAGCGTGCGCGGGTGAAGCCCACTTTTTCGAAACCCGCTGCATGCGCTTTGGCGGTGATAGCCTGTTTGAGCTCGGTGTCCGTCATCGCTTCAGGTTAGAATAGCGCGCTCATACCGATGTTCAAGCTCGATAGCACCATCGCGACGCTGAACACGCTCGAGGTCGGCTCGCTCGACAAGATCGGCGAGCAGCTCGTCGCGGTGCGAGAGGAACTTGGCCGCCACAACCTCGAGGATTTGGTCGAGAAGGTGGACGCGTGCCGCACCGCGCTCGAAAGTGGCGAGCTCGAAGAGTTTCGACGCCTGCGCGAGACCATCGTAAGCCGCCTGGGGCATCTCCGCGTCAAGTTGCAATAACCGGTAGGCCTGCCTGCTTTTGACACGTCGCCTCCGGGATTGGTATAGTGCGCAGCTCCGGCGTTACTCCCGACCGCGTCGAAGAAGCTGACGGCATGGGCTTTCAACTCCCGAATCGACCGGCACCGTTGTCGGCGCGCGCGGAACCGCGCAACCCTCGCACCACCGCGGGCGATCTCTTCAAGACGGGACAGCTGTGCCAGCCCTTGCTGGAGCGGGTGAATCACGGTCGTGACCAGGTGGCGTTCGATTACCTTGCCAGAGAGACTTCGCTCGAAGTTCTCAACGACTGCATCCGGCGCATTCCAGATCAGCAGCTGACGGACTTCCTGATTGAGCACCTCCTGATGACGGCGTCGCTCCTGTCGTCGGAAGCGTTCACCGGAGTCGACGAGATTCGTGAAGAATTGAAAGAGCTGAGTCTCGGGGTCTCGGCGGACCCGAAGCAGGCGCGCGCGCTACGACCGTCGGGTCGAAAAGCTCGGGCAGTACTTTTTCGCCCTCGGGAGGCGGCTCCACCAACTCGAAGGGTCGATGGCCAATTGCCCGCTCACGGGAAGCGCGGAGCAGCTTCGAGGACTCTATGGCCAGCGCGTACGGGATCTCGCGGGCGACGTTTCCCGTTGAAACGTGACGAGGCGCGAGCCGACGATGACGCCGAGTTTCTCGAAGGGCGTCTCGACGCCGTCGTAGACGAGCTCGGGCTCCGCTTGCGGGAAGTGCAGGACACGTTGAACGCGACTCTGTTCGAGCAGCTTGTCCTGATCGATGCGTCGCTGACGAGAAAGAAGCTTTTCCGGCGAGACCCGGGGAACGTCGTCGACGTTGGGCGTCTTCTGGACTGGCTCGGCAACGCGTTGGATCGCGCCAAGGAGTTCGACGAGGGTCGACGTAGCGACCAGCTCGAGCGCGTCAAGACGCTTCTGCGCGAATTCACGCCCAAAGAATACCTGTCCTTTTCCGGGCTTCGAGATTCGGACCAGGCGCTGTTTTTGCGGTGCATCGAAGACCTGGAACGCTACCAGCTGAGCGCGGAGCCCGGCCAAGACGATCCCATCAAAGTGTTCTTGCTCTTGACCGGAGATTTCATCGCTGGGTTGCGTCGGCAGCACCGAGACTCCGAATCGGATATCGATTAGAAACGAGCTACGGCCTCCCATGTTCGATCAGCCTCGTGAGCTCTTCCGCGCCTCGCTGAGGGAAATCGAAGAGGCCGGCCTCGAAAAAAGCGAGCGGGTCATCGGCTCACGTCAAGGCGCGAGCATTTCGGTGGCCAGCGGCGAAGTCTTGAACTTCTGCGCCAACAACTACCTCGGCCTCTCGAGCGACCCCCAGATCCTCGAGGCGGCGCACCACGGTCTGGACGAGCGTGGGTTCGGGTTGTCATCGGTGCGATTCATCTGCGGTACGCAAGATATTCATAAAGAGCTCGAAGGCAATATCTCGCGTTTCCTCGGCACCGACGACACCATCCTCTATAGCTCTTGCTTCGACGCCAACGGGGGTCTCTTCGAGACCATCCTTTCCGAGGACGACGCGATCATCAGTGATTCCCTCAACCACGCGAGCATCATCGACGGCGTACGCCTTTGTAAGGCGAAGCGTTTCCGCTACCAAAACCGGGATATGAAGGACCTCGAAGCGAAGCTCGAGGAAGCGACCAGCGCCCGGCAGCGGATGATCGCGACCGATGGCGTCTTCAGTATGGACGGTACCTACGCAACCCTCGCAGAAATTTGCGATTTGGCGGAGCGGTACAACGCGATGGTCATGGTCGACGACTCCCACGCAACCGGTTTCGTCGGCGAGACCGGACGGGGTACTCCGGAGCTTTTCGGTGTGCAGGAGCGCGTCGACGTCGTCACGTCCACCCTTGGCAAAGCCCTCGGCGGTGCCGCGGGCGGATTCACATCGGGCCGCCAAGAGATCGTCGATTTGTTGCGGCAACGATCACGCCCTTATTTGTTCTCGAACTCTCTTGCTCCGGTCATCGTGTCCGCTGCCAACAAGGCTCTCACGATCCTCGAAACGAGCTCGGACCACCGAAAACGTTTGATGGACAACACCGAACACTTCCGAAGCGCGATGAAAGAGCGCGGCTTCGACGTCGTCGAGGGCACCCACCCTATTGTCCCCATCATGCTCGGCGACGCCCGCCTCGCCCGGGACATCGCCAAAGACATGCTCGACGAAGGGATCTACGTGATCGGCTTCAGTTTTCCGGTGGTTCCGAAAGGCCAGGCACGTATCCGGGTCCAGCTATCCGCTGCGCATACCCGCGAACACGTCGATCGTGCGATCGAGGCATTCACGAAGATCGGCAAGAAGCGCGGCGTGATCCGCTGAGTCGTCAATCGTCGCGAACGCTCGTTCCGTCGAGGGACCAGCGTGGGAAGCTGGCTGGTCCTTCCGTGAGCGGTGCCGTCCGGCAAGGAAAGCTGATGGCCGATGGCCGGATCGAAAAACGCCCCCTCCCCGCTGATGCAAGAAGGGGGCGTTTTTCTTAATTGTTCACTTCAGTATATTCGGCATCCACCACATCTTCATCATCAGTGGGCGAGCCGTTCGGCGCTTCCGCCGTCGTCTCGCTGGCCGCTTGCGTGTTCTGGTAGAGCTTTTCGGCCATGGCGTGGGACGCCTTGGTGAGGCGCTCTTCCGCCGCCTTCATGGCACTGAGGTCGCCGTCGCCGCTGTCGAGCTTCTCTTTGGCTTCGACGAGAGCAGCTTCGACGTCGCTTACGATCGACGCATCCAAGTTGGACTTGTTCTCGTCGAGGCTCCGCTCGGTCGTGAAGATCGCGGTGTCGAGGTGGTTCTTGGCTTCCACCGCTTGGCGAAGCTTCTGATCCTCGACCCGGTTCGCTTCGGACTCCTTGACCATCCCGTCGATCTCTTCCTTGCTGAGACCGCTCGAGCTGGTGATGGTGATGCTCTGTTCTTTCCCGGTAGCCCGGTCCTTCGCGCTGACGTTCACGATGCCGTTGGCATCGATGTCGAAGGTGACCTCGATTTGAGGGACACCGCGCTGGGCGGGCGGGATTCCGACGAGCTCGAACTGCCCGAGGGTCCGGTTGTCTTTGGCCATCTCGCGCTCGCCCTGAAGGACGTGCACGCCGACGCTCGGCTGATTATCGGCCGCTGTCGAAAAGACCTCGCTCTTTTGAACGGGGATCGTGGTGTTGCGGTCGATCAGCTTCGTGAAGACGCCACCGAGGGTCTCGATCCCGAGCGACAGAGGTGTTACGTCGAGCAACAAGACGTTCTTGACGTCGCCCTGCAGGACGCCGGCCTGAATCGCCGCGCCGATCGAAACGACCTCGTCCGGGTTGACGCCCTTGTGGGGTTCCTTCCCGAAGAGCTCTTGGACCATTTCCTGGACCTTTGGGATACGCGTCGAGCCACCGACGAGAACGACTTCGTCGATTTTCGACGTGTCGATGTCGGCGTCCTTTAGCGCTCGCTTGCAAGGCTCGAGCGCCCGGTCGAACAAGTCGGCAACCAGTTGCTCGAATTTCGCTCGCGAGAGCTTCAGCTGTAGATGCTTCGGACCCGAGGCGTCTGCGGTCACGAACGGCAAGTTGATCTCGGTCTCGACGGACGTCGAGAGCTCGATCTTCGCGCGCTCTGCAGCTTCTTTCAGCCGCTGCAACGCCATCTTGTCGGCCGCGAGGTCGATGCCCTGGTCTTTCTTGAATTCCTGCACCATCCAATCGATCACACGCTGGTCGAGATCGTCGCCACCGAGGTGGGTATCGCCACCCGTGGCCATGACCTCGATGACACCATCGCCGACTTCGAGGATGGAGATATCGAACGTACCACCGCCGAAATCGAACACCGCGATGGTCTCTTCTTCTTTCTTGTCGAGCCCGTAGGCCAGTGCTGCGGCCGTCGGCTCGTTGATGATGCGCTGCACGTTGAGCCCGGCGATCTTGCCGGCGTCTTTGGTCGCCTGTCGCTGAGCGTCGTTGAAGTACGCCGGGACCGTGATCACGGCGTCGGTCACTTTCTCGCCGAGATAGTCCTCGGCCGCCTGCTTGAGCTTTTCCAGCACGAGCGCGGAAATCTCAGGAGGCGAATAGCTCTTGGCCCCCGCCTTCACTCGGACATCGCCGTTTTTGCCGTTTTCGACCTCGAACGGCACCATCGAGATCTCGCCTTTGACCTCGTCGTAACGCCGTCCCATGAATCGCTTGATGGAGTACACGGTGTTCTCGGGGTTGGTGATCGCCTGGCGGCGAGCCACCTGTCCTATTAGTCGCTGTCCGTCCTTATTGAAGGCGACGACACTCGGAGTCACACGATCGCCCTCCGAGTTCACGATGACCTTCGGCTCGCCACCCTCGATAACTGAGACCACCGAGTTGGTGGTGCCGAGGTCGATTCCAATTGACTTGCCATTGTTCTGGCCCATGTGTCGCCACTCCTCTCTAAACTGTTGTTAAATCGTGGGTTGAGCAAACTCAGCACCACGCTACGGAAGTAGTATACAGGAACCACGGGCACGAGTCAACAAAAACGAGTGCTACAGCATTAAATAACTTGACATATCTAGACTAACATATTAGTCTTACTCGACCTCGATTAGGGAGAGATCGTAGAACCTATGGATGTCAACAAATTCACAGAAAAATCGCAGGAAGCCGTGGCCCAGGCTCTGGCGACACGCCACGGCCATCAGCAAGTGGAGCTCGAGCATCTCTTCCTGGCGCTCCTCGAGCAAGAGGGTGGCTTGGCAGGGAAGATTTTGTCCCGTCTCGACGTAGACGCCGGGCAGCTGAAACAAAAAGTAGAACAAGAAATCGCGTCGCTTCCGTCCGTGCAAGGTCCGGGAGCGGGTCAACTCTATTTGGGCACGCGCTTGCGCGAGGTCCTCGACCGTGCGCAGCAAGAGGCATCCCAGCTCAAGGACGACTACGTCAGCATCGAGCACCTGCTGCTCGGAATCACCAAAGACGATGGTCCGTCGGGAAAGCTCCTCAAGGAGCACGGTGTCAGTCGGGAATCGCTTCTCTTGGCGCTCAAGGACGTGCGCGGCTCGCAGCGGGTGACGTCCCAGAATCCGGAAAACACTTATGAGGCCCTGGAGCAATACGGGCGCGATTTGACCGAGCTCGCGTCGTCGGGAAAGCTCGATCCCGTGATCGGTCGCGACGACGAGATCCGTCGTGTCATCCAGATCCTTTCGCGCCGCACGAAGAACAACCCCGTGCTCATCGGCGAGCCCGGTGTCGGCAAGACCGCCATCGCCGAAGGCTTGGCCCAGCGCATCGTGCGCGGTGACGTACCGGAAAGCTTGAAGGAAAAGCGGGTCGTGTCTCTCGATATGGGTGCGCTCATCGCCGGTGCCAAGTACCGCGGCGAGTTCGAAGAGCGTCTCAAGGCGGTTCTCAAAGCAGTGCAGGAATCGGAAGGCCGCATTATTCTTTTCATCGACGAGCTCCATAACGTCGTCGGTGCCGGTAAAGCCGAGGGTGCGCCCATGGATGCCGGCAACCTCCTGAAGCCCATGCTCGCTCGCGGCGAGCTCCACTGTATCGGCGCGACCACGCTCGACGAGTACCGGAAGCACATCGAGAAGGACGCCGCACTGGAGAGGCGTTTCCAGACCGTGCTCGTCGACGAGCCGAGCGCCGAAGACACGATTTCGATCCTGCGCGGACTCAAAGAGCGTTACGAAGTTCACCATGGTGTACGCATCAAGGACGCCGCGCTCGTCGCCGCCGCGCTTCTATCGCACCGCTACATCTCGGATCGTTTCCTGCCCGACAAAGCTATCGATTTGGTCGACGAGTCGGCCGCGCGTCTCCGGACGGAGATCGAAAGCGTTCCCACCCATCTCGACGAAGTGGATCGTCGTGTCATGCAGCTCGAGATCGAGCGGCAAGCTCTCAAGAATGAGAAGGACAAGGCTTCGAAGCAACGTCTGAAAGCGCTCGAGAGAGAGCTCGCCGACGGAAAGACGCTGGCGGACGCTCTGAGAGCGCAATGGCAGGAGGAGAAAGATCAGATCAGCTCGGTGCGCAAGCTGCGGGTCGCGATCGAAGAGACCAAGCAGGAGATCGAGAAAGCGGAACGCGCCTACGAGCTGAGCAAGGTTGCCGAGCTTCGATACGGCCGTCTCAACGAGCTCGAAGCCCAGCTCAAGGAAGCGGCAGCCGTCCTCGAGAGCAACAAGAGCACGCTCCTGAAAGAAGAAGTCGACGACGAAGACATCGCGGAAGTCGTCGCCCGGTGGACGGGTATCCCAGTGGCGAAGCTTCTCGAAGGCGAAGTCGACAAGCTTCTGAAGCTCGGGGCGCATCTGCACCAACGTGTCGTCGGACAGGACGAGGCCGTTGACGCTATCGCCGACGCGGTCGTACGCGCCCGCGCTGGCATCCAGGATCCAGAGCGGCCGATCGGAAGCTTCATCTTCCTCGGCCCTACCGGGGTCGGCAAGACCGAGCTCGCACGGACGCTCGCGGCTTATCTGTTCAACGACGAGAAGGCGCTCATCCGGATCGACATGAGCGAGTATCTGGAAAAACACGCGGTGGCCCGCCTCATTGGAGCGCCCCCGGGCTACGTTGGGTACGAGGAAGGCGGCCAGCTCACCGAAGCGGTGCGCCGGAAGCCGTTCTCGGTCGTGCTCTTCGACGAAGTCGAGAAAGCGCATCCCGACGTCTTCAACTTGCTGTTGCAGATCCTCGACGAGGGCCGTTTGACGGACTCGCAGGGACGCACCGTCGACTTCCGTAACACCGTGCTTATCATGACATCCAACATCGGTAGCGCCGAGATCCTCGAATTCGAAGGAGCAACCGATAGCGAGCACTACCAGAGCATGAAGAGCCAGGTGCTCGAGTTGATGAAGCATCACTTCCGTCCCGAGTTCTTGAATCGGGTCGATGAGACCGTGGTATTCCATGCGCTCGACCGGGAGCAGCTCGTGGCCATCGTCGACATCCAGCTCGAACGCCTGCGCCGCCGGCTCGCCGAAAAACGCATCGAGCTCGAGCTCACCGACGAAGCCAAGCGCTTTATCGCCGAGGCGGGCTACGACCCCGTCTACGGTGCGCGCCCCATCAAACGGACGATTCAGAAGTCGGTCGAGACCGAGATTGCAAGAAAGCTTCTCTCTGGAGAGATCCGGGAAGGGACGAAGCTCACGGTCAATGTGCAGGATGGACGGTTGAGCTTTAGCAGCCAGTCTGCAGTTCCTGCTTCTTAGGGGCTTTGGTGCACGAATAGCTCTTGACTCCGGCAACCGCTTCGACTGAACTTCTCGATACATCGAATATCGAGGAGATGAACCCATGGCCGCGCGCAAGTCCAGCCGAGTGAACAGCAAATACACGACGAAGTACCGCGTGACCAATCCGACGTTTCACAGCCGATGGGCCTACGATACTTTGAGAAAAGGTGGGCGATACTACTAGTGCCGGTCCAACTATATGGACCGAAAACCGGTGTCGCTCCGGAACGACACGCCGTTCCATTGGGCGTCGACGTTCTTAGGCGGAACAAGTTGGAACGGCACTAGTCCCATGGAACAGAAAAAGATAGACAACACCGGCCCTTCTGTGATCTGCTAAATGCATGAAACACAAGGGCCGGCGAAAAGCCGAATTGAAGCTGTCGTCTCAAGAAAGCGAAGCGCTGACGCGACTGGCGCGACGCAGCCGTAGTTCGCCGCACCAAGCCTTCCGAGCGAAGATCGTGCTGGATTGCGCGGCGGGTCTGACGAATATGGAAGTTGCTAGCCCCCTGGATCTTTGATTACTATACAAAGTTAGGCTTTTCGCCAGCCCATAAGATTCATAAGATTCATGCACTTAGAATGGTTTCGGCAAGCTCTGCTTTATCTAGTTTGTTCTGATACAGGGGACTAGGAAGATGCACACCATGAGGAGCACGGTGGGCAAGTGGCGAAGACGCTTTGTAGAACAACGAATGGAAGGGTTGTACGACGAACCTCGGCCGGGAGCGGCTCGCAAAATCGGCGATGACCAGATCGAGGAAGTCCTGACCAAGACGCTGGAGACGACTCCAAAGGGGAGAACCCATTGGAGTACGCGCTCGATGGCCAAGCATCTTGGGCTGAGTCATTCGACGATTGGACGTATTTGGCGAACGTTCGGGCTTCAACCGCACCGCTCGGAATCGTTTCGTCTCTCGCAAGACCCACAACTGGTCGAAAAAGTACGCGACGTTGTTGGCCTGTATATGAACCCACCGGATAACGCGGTCGTCCTGTGCGTCGACGAGAAATCGCAGATTCAAGCGCTCGAGCGTGCTCAACCTGTCCTGCCCATGAGCTTGGGCCAGCCCGAGCGACAAACCCACGACTACATTCGGCATGGAACGACTGACCTGTTTGCCGCACTCGACGCCGCAACAGGTGAAGTCTTCGGAAAGTGCTACGCGCGACATCGAGCGCTAGAGTTCAAGAAGTTCCTCGCTGAGATCGAAGCAGCCGTTCCCAGCGAGTTGGACATCCACGTCGTGCTCGACAATCTCGCCACGCACAAGACACCGGCGATCAAACGCTGGCTTTCCAAGCGACCTCGGTTCCACTTTCACTTCACACCGACACACGCCTCTTGGCTCAACTTCGCTGAGCGCTTCTTTGGCTTGCTCACCGAACACGCCTTGCGACGAGGCTCGCACACGAGCGTGCCTCAGCTCCGCGCTGCGATACAAGACTATCTCGATGCTCACAACGAGAACCCAAAGCCGTTCAAGTGGACGAAATCCGCCGACCAAATCCTCGAAACCATCGCTCGGTTCGCCCAGCGAACGCTCGATACACATGGCAAATCGAATTTGGACAGTAATTAAAGATCAAGGGGACTAGGCTCCTAATGATCTCGGATCGGGGTTAGAGCGTGCGAAAGCCGACCCGACGTGAGTTTCTGCGTGCAGCGCTAGGGGCGAGTCTAGCGCTGCCGGCGGCGTCCGGCCTCGGCGGAGGACAAACCAACCAACGGACGGCCGCCCCGGACCTATGGGGGCTGGGGTTTCCCGATCCGGCGGTGGGATGGCGCGGAGACTCCTCGGTCGCTGCGGCTCTCCGGGCCGGGCAGAGCCTTCAGTCGTTCTCCGCACCCTTTCCGCAAGTCGAAGCGAAACCTGCCACGTCCTTGAGGGAGCGCTTTGCCGATCTCGACCGGCACTTCATTTTCGACTACTACCCGTGGTACGGGGCCGACCCCTGGAGGCACTGGAACAACCGGGACCGCTTTCCGCCCGATGACATTGCTGCTACCAGCGTCCCTCACCTGGGGCCCTATGATTCCAAGTCCACTGCGGTACTGGAACGGCACGCACGCTGGATTGCCGAGTCCGGTGTAGGTGCGATCGCACTCTCCTGGTGGGGGCGGGGAAGCTACGAGGATGCCGCGGTCCCCCTGGTCATGGATGTCATGAAGGCTCATGACATCAAAGTTACTTTTGGTCTCGAACCTTATGCCAACGATCGCGGAAGCCGATACGCCCAGGACATCCTTTACTTGCTTCGGGAGTTCGGTGAGAAACGCGGTTGGGATGCCTTCCTCGTATTGAAGAACGAAGACGGCGCGGAGCGGCCGGTATTCAAAGGATTCCGACTCATTCTCCCGCGGGCGATCGTCGACTGTCACGGCATCACACATCGGGTACCTGATTTCACGCCGGACGGGGTTTGGCGGCGTCAGACAGACCGCCTTCGGGAGACCCTCAGGCGAGACTTCGATCACATCACGCTCCTCGCGGACTCGCTCGATTTCGTGAGGACCCCGGCGTCCGGCTTCGATGGTGTTGGCATCTACGACAATTTCATCGAGCCGGATCGTTACGCAGGGTTCGCTGCCGGTGCTTCGCGGCAAGACCTCCTCTTCTCTTTCAACACGAATCCCGGCTTCGATGGTATCGAGCCGGGACAGGTCGATCCCGATAGCTGCTATGAGCCGCTCCCGTTTGCGCCCCCGACTGAAGGCCTCGACTGGGATTTGCTGCATGAGCGGGATCGAGCAGCGCGGTTGTCGGCGGAGAGGATCAAAGAGTCACTACAAGCTACGATTCGCGTTCAGAGTTTTGCGACTCTCACGAACTCTCAGCGCGGCTTTTTTCTCGTCTACCTCAACTCGTTCAACGAATGGCACGAAGGCCACGCCTTCGAGCCCATGAAGGACTGGACGGAGCTTCGCGCCGAAGAAAAGGCTCTTGGTTACCATAACCCCACCTGGGGCGACTACAGGCTGGCCACTTTGAGCGCGGAGCTCCGCGACGTCGGAGCGCTCAGCTCGTCGGCACCTTGACCTCGTTTCTCGCCTCGATCTTTTGAATGACCGCTTGCATCTTCTGGCGGCCCGAGGGTGTTGTCAAGTTGAGGGCTTCAAGGCCGATTCGACCCCAAGATATGGTCGACGGCGCATCCTCGTGCCCCCACGATATTGGGGCGCGATTCGGCAACTTGACAGCAATGGCACCGCCCGTGTGGGCGGAGGTCATCGGGGAATGAACGAAATCCGTTCGTTCACTCGAAAGTACCTCGGCGGATCTACGAGTTATTCGAAGAGAACCTGAAGCCAAAACGAAAAATGGGGGGCAGGCTGACTGCCTGCCCCCCAGATTTCTATCCCCGGGAGGCGGTGCGGGGGGCACCCCCCGGGGCTGGCGTCGAGATTGAGGAGCGACGCCAAATGCGTTCTCGGACACCCTTTCAAGCAATTGGCGTGCCAGTAACGGGTCTTCGGTGTAACTGTATATATAGCAATGGGTTATCGATGTATTGCCAAAGTCCGCCACGAGCTTCGGATTCAAATTTGAAACTGGACGTAAACTTATTACATTTAAAAATTTAACACTTGGCGAGCTTGTGCGCGGGCTAGATCTACTTGAAGGCCCTTTATTGGGCAGGCTTGGGCGTGGCCGGGCAGTCAACGTTTAGTCGGCAAGGCCGATCGGGCACGGGCACGGGCGGTCGGGCACGACTGGAGGCTGAGCTGTCTGGTAGAATTGAGGTACACCACAACTACGTCACACGTCCTGAACGCTGGGCGCTCCCCGATGAACCAGCAGGTCGCAGAAGCTTTCAAGAAGCTCTACTTCGGCAAGCGCACCGGTGTGCTTACGTGTGAGGCGGACGCGGCGCGCCGCGCGGTCTACTTTCAGTCCGGGTTCGTCGTGAGCGCTTCCTCGAGCCTGGAGCAGGATCGGCTTGGCGAAGTCATGATCCGCCACGGTCGCATCACTCAACAGCAGTTCGAAGATGCATCGCACTTCATCAAGAGCGGTTGGAAGCTGGGCGAGATCCTGGCCGAGCTGAGCGTTATCGATGAGGAAGAGATCGAGTCTTTCGTGCGGCTCCAGCTTCTCGACATCGCGTGCACGCAACTCATTCGCCCGCCCAAGCGGCTGTCGTTTGCGGCTCTTAGCGGAGTCGACGCCTACCTCGAGGCGCCGCTTTCGGTCGCCGACATTCTCATGGAGGCGGCGCGCCGCACTCCCAAGCTCGGGTCGAAGCTCAGAGCGCTCAAGGGGGGAAAACGCAAGCTCGGGTTCCCGAGCGACCCCCTCAAACGTTTCCAGGACGTCAACCTGCAACCCGAAGAAGCGTTCGTACTGTCACGAGTGGACGGAACGCAGACCCCGAGGGACATTTTCGCGGTGAGCCCGCTGTCCGAGGAGCAGACCGCTCGTACTTTGCTGGGCCTGCTCGAAGCTCAGCTCATCGAGCCCGAAGGCACCGATGTCGTCGAGCCCAAAGTGACCGAAGTCGAGGCAGCCGAACCAGAAGATGACGTCGACACCAGCCAAACGCTGAGGCGGGGCGAGCAGCGTGACCGCGAGCGTGCGTCCGTCGAGCGGCTCTACCAGGAAGTCCAATTCCAAGATCATTGGCAGGTCCTTTCGATCGATCGGGGAGCGTCTTCGGAGATGATCAAGGAAGCTTTTTTTAGCGGTGCGAAGGCCTACCATCCCGACATGTTTCGCCATATTACGGAGCCCGAGTTCCAAGAGAAGCTGTCGTTCATCTTTCAACGGATCAACGAGGCGTACGAAACGCTTTCTTCGAACGATCCATGGAGCGTTACGAGTCGCTTCGAGCGAAAGAAGAGCTCTACGCCCAATCCCAGCAGGGTCCCCCGTCGCCCGCATCGAGGGCAGCGTCGCGAGGGAAACCAAGCGATGTCGCCAGCCTGTTCCACCGCGCACATCTGGCGTTCGATAGCGAGGACTTCTGGAGGTGCATCGAGCTCTCGCGCGAAGCCGTCGACCTCGCACCCGATTGCGCCGCCTACTACAACCTACTCGGCCTGGCTCTAGCCAAGAACCCGAAGTGGCGTCAGGACGCCGAGAAAAATCTGAAGATCGCGGCGAACCTGGATCCCTTCAAAGCGTCCTACGTCTTAGAGCTAGTCCCCTGTATCAGAACAAACTAGATAAAGCATAGCTTGCCGAAACCATTCTAAGTGCATGAATCTTATGAATCTTATGGGCTGGCGAAAAGCCTAACTTTGTATAGTAATCAAAGATCCAGGGGACTAGCGAAACTCTACGAGAGAGCTGGCCTGCACCTGAGAGCCCAAAAAACGCTCGAGAAGGCCCAAGCGATCGATCCGACGGTAGAAGGGCCGGAGTAGGCCGCTGCTGCAACTAGCCTTCTTTCTCATACTGCTTTAGCTTCCGCCAAAGCGTCGCCGTCGTAATACCGAGTCGTCGCGCGGTGTTCTTGCGGCTGCCACTACACTCCGCGAGCACTTCGAGGATGTACTCCTTTTCGAGCTCGGACAGCGTGAGCGAGCTCTGTCGGGCGTGGTCGATGACCCGATCTTCGTTGCGATCGGACTCGCCAAAAGGTAGGTCGTCCATCCCGAGGATGCCGTCTCGATCGAGAGCCGCGGCCCGTTCGATAATGTTCTCGAGCTCGCGCACGTTGCCCCGCCACGTCTGCTTCAACAGAAGGTCCATGGCTTGCGGTGAGATCGCGGGCGGCTGCGCTTTGCCCATCCGCTCGGCGATGCGCCGCACGAAGTGTTGCGCGAGAGGCGGAATATCGTCGCGTCGTGCGCGTAGCGGAGGGAGCTCGATGGGAATGACGTTGAGGCGATAGAAGAGATCCTCGCGGAAGTCGCGGTCCGCGACGCTTTTCTCTAGGTCGCGATTCGTCGCGGCGATGATGCGAACGTCGAGGTTGCGACTCGCGGTCGTTCCCACGCGGCGGACTTCGCCGTTTTGCAGGAAGCGCAACATCTTGACTTGCGCCATCTGAGTCAGCTCGCCCACCTCGTCGAGAAACGCGGTGCCGCCGTGGGCTTCGTCGAAGAGCCCGCGTTTGTCGGCGTAGGCTCCGGTGAACGCGCCTTTCGTGTGGCCGAAAAGTTCACTTTCCTGCAGGTTCTCCGGAATCGCACCGCAGTTCACGATAACGAGGGGCTTGTCTTTCCTCGGTGAGAGCTGGTGGAGCGCTCGCGCGACGAGCTCCTTTCCGGTGCCGCTTTCTCCGGTGATGAGCACGGTGGATTCGAGTCGAGCCACCTGGTCGACCATCTTCAATACGTCGTTCATCGCCTGTGACGTGCACACGATTTCCTCGAATGGGTGTTGACCGCGAACGGCTTGCTCGAGCAGTCGAACGCGTTGCGTCAATCCCTTGCGTTCGAGCGCGCGCCCCGCGACGAGGGTAAGCTCCTCTGGCTGGAACGGCTTGGTGAGGTAGTCGTAGGCGCCGGACTTGATAGCTTCGACGGCTCCTTCGATCGTCCCGTAGGCCGTCATCACCACGACTTCGGTGTCGGGAAAGAGCTCCTTGCTGCGGGTGAGCACGTCCATGCCGCTCATACCGGTGAGGCGCATATCGGTGATGACGAGGTCGAAGGGCTTCTTGTACAGGTACTCGAGCGCCTGCTCGCCGCTTTCCGCAGACTCCACCGTGTAGCCTTCACGGCGGAACGTGATGACCATCGACTCGCGGATGGGCGCCTGGTCGTCGACGACGAGGACAGACACACTTTGGACCGATTCCTCGGACGTGTCCTCAGCGACGGATCTCGATCGGTTGGTGCTCATCGGAACTCGATTCTGAACTCATGGGAAATCTCAATCGGAACGCGCTTCCTCGTCCCTCTTCGCTTTCTACTTCGACCTCGCCGGCATGTGCTTCGACGACGCGGTGCACGATCGCGAGGCCCAGCCCGGTGCCATCGGCCTTCGTCGTGTGGAAAGGCTGAAAAATTTTGTCTCGCTCGCTCGCGAGAATACCTTTGCCGGTATCAGCGACGACGATTTCGAGAAAATCGCCACCCTTCGTCGAGCGACTCACTTCCACCCGAATCTCGCCGCCCTTGGGCATGGCTTCGACCGCGTTCACGAGTAGGTTCCAAAGCGCTTCGCGGGTCTGCGCCGAGTCGAGCGGGACTTTCGGCAAACCGGGCTCGTACTCTTTTTCGATTCGGATCTCGCTTTTGCCCGTTTGTTCTTGGGACAGCAGAAGGAGCAGGTCGTCGAGGACGTCGGTCACGTGCTCCGGCATCTTGTGAATGGGCCGCGGTCGTGCGAACCGGAGAAAATCGGCGACGATATCTTCGAGGCGTTGCGATTCATCGTTGACGACTTCGAGGCGGCGGCGATCGTCGCCGTGTAGATCTAAATCGCGCCGGAGAACGCCCACCGAGTTCGAGATTGCGCCTAGTGGGTTTCGAATCTCGTGCGCGATCTGCGCTGCCAACTCACCGATCGCAGCGAGCCGCTCCGAACGGATCAGTTTCTCCTGCGTCTCCTTCAGCTCCTCGTACGCGCGCCGAGTCTCCTGGAAGAGCTCGCGATAGCGTTTTTCGGATTCCCGCAGTCGCGCCGTCCGCTCACGCACTTTCCTTTCGAGTGAGCGCTGGTAGTCTTCGTTTTCGGCCTCGAGTCGACCTTTTTCACGTAGAAGCGCGTTCCGCTCGCCCGCTCGACGACGGCAAGGAGCACCGGACGAGTGACGGGCTTGGTGATGTAGTCGTAAGCGCCTTCTTTGAGAGCCTCGACCGCGGTGGATAAGTCTGGATGGCCGGTGACCATGACCACGCTCATGGTCTCGTCGTGTTCGGCTGCAAAACGAAGCAGCGATAATCCGCTCTCTTGCGGGAGCATGAGGTCGGTAAGCGCGACGTCGAATCGCTTCTCCGCGAGATGTGTCTTGGCCTCGTTGAAGCTCGACGCGGCAACGACCTCATGGCCCTCCAGTTCGAGGACGTCCTGAAAGGTTGCTCGGACGGTCTCTTCGTCGTCGACGATCAGTATCGATGGCACGGAGTTGCTCGGTTAGACTTGGTAGGAAGAGATTAGCATTTCGACGTCTGGCGGTGCAAAAAAAGAGGAGGTAGCTGACCGTGGCCTGGATCCGTCCGATTTCGGAAGACGAGGCAACCGGGGATCTCCGTCAGGTTTCCGAAGATGACCAGCTCGTCGAGCGAGTCAAAAAGGATCCGACCACCGCCGAGCTGACGCCGCGTCAGCGCGCTATCGTCGACTTTGCGATCAAGCTCACCGTAGCGCCAAAGGACGCACGCCGTGAGGATTTGGATCCACTGAGAGCGCACGGCCTGGCCGACGATGACATCTTCATGCTCGTCCACGTCATCGGCTACTTCAACCACATCAACCGCGTGGCCGACGGACTAGGTATCGACTTGGAACCGGGTATGGGACCCTCTCCGTATCTGGAATGATTTTGAAGGCCATCTGCCGTCAGCCGTCAGCCAGAAAAGCGCTTTGCCGAACGCCCGAAGGCCGACTCAAGACTCGGCACGGCGTTCAGCTGCTGATGGCCGATGGCCGATGGCGGATCAATCCCCATGTAGCTACGCTCTCATAATAGACGCTAGTCCCCTGTATCAGAACAAACTAGATAAAGCAGAGCTTGCCGGAACCCTTCTAAGTGCATGAATCTTATGAATATTATGGGCTGGCGAAAAGCCTAACTTTGTATAGTAATCAAAGATCCAGGGGACTAGCTCACGCAGATCGTCTACCCAAAAGTCGGGCTCGAGCGCGACCGTTTCCTGTCGGATGCCGTAGGTCACGAGACAACAGCGGACGCCGGCGCTTCTCGCCGTTTCGAGATCAATGGCGGAATCGCCCACGAATAGAGTTTCGTGCGTCCCCGCGCCGGCTTCGTCGAGCAGACAGCGTACCCCCGTGGGATCGGGTTTCTTGTGCTCGAACGAGTCCCCGCCGTAGACCTGAGCGAAGTGCCGGCGGAGCCCGAGCCCTTCGAGAATCATGATGCTTTCGAGCCGGGGTTTGTTGGTCAGGATCGTGAGGGTGCATCCACGAACGTCGAGCTTCTCGAGCGCAGGGACCACTCCAGGGTAAGCTCTGGTGTTGTCGAGAAGACGGCGCCGGTAGATCGGCAGATAGATTTCGTGAGCGCGTTCGACGACCTCACGCGCGGAGCCGGGAAGCGCTCGTTCGAGGAGCTTCTTAACCCCGTTCCCGATATAGCTTTCGATCTCGTCCAGTGGGAGCGGCGCGAGCTCGAATTGGTCGCGCATCTCGTTCACCGCGTGAGCAATATCTTCCGCCGAGTCGACGAGGGTGCCATCGAGGTCGAAGATGACGAGTTTCACGCCGGCATTCTACTGCCCGTTGGTCCTCATCGTCGGCTGAGATATAATTGGGTGGGGTCAGGTACGGTTCATGTTGGAGCTCTCTCGCAAGAGTGACTACGCGCTGCGCGCCGTCATCTATCTCGCCCGGCTCTCCGACGATCGCTTTGGACGCGTCAGCGAGATCGCCAAGGCGAAGGACATCCCCCAGGCGTTCTTGGCGCAGATTCTTCCTCTGTTGGCGAATCACGGCTTCATCAAATCGCAACAAGGTGCTCATGGTGGCTATGCGCTCGCGCGATCGCCGGAAGCGATCTCGTTTCTCAATATCATCGAGTCCATCGAAGGCCCGCTACGTCTCAACAAGTGTGTCGAGGGGCACCACGACGATTGCACCATCCTCGACAACTGCGAGATGCAACACGTGTGGAATCAGGCTCAAACCCAGATGGTGGATTTTCTCCGCAGCGTCACCATGGCCGATATGCTGGAAGCTCCCCATCAGCAGCAAGGGCCGGTCACGATAAAAACGATCTGAAGGGAATTTACAATTCCAATTCTCAATTTCCAATGTCCAAGTCGAGCCGTACTCGGATGTTGGGGATTCTTTAGCCGCCCGCTTCGTACTCTTCAGCGGTGTGCATGTCGAAAGGCCCATGTGCCTCGTTCGGGACGAAACCTCGAAGCTCGGCATGACATCGATAGCACACGGTGACGTCGCTCAAGCGGTGATAGAGCGTATAGTCGGCGATGGACGCGAGCATGAGGACGGCCAACGCGGCTGGAAAATGCCATAGCGCGTAGGCGATCGACGACAAGACCACCGTCGCCGTCACCGCGGCGCAACCGAGCTGCTGTGGGAAATCCTTCCGCCGGTAGAGATGAAGATTGTCGCACTGCGGGCAGCGGTCGATAGGGCCACCTTCGACGAGGGCTGGGCTCAAGTGCACTTCATCGCGATGTCCGCAATGCTCGCACCGGCCCGCGCTTTCGGAAGGGGGAAGTGTGTACAGGTTATAGAGCGAGCAGCTGCCGCAAAAATACCCGACCGAGCAATCGTTCATAGAGGATAGCCGGTCCTGACGAGCAGAAATTGCGAAACCAGCTCGCCGAAGAGCACGAGAATCAGGGCGACGTAGAGGAGACCGGTCGCGGATTGCGTCGAGCGCATTTTCACGGTTTGCCAGATCAGCCCCGATAGCAAGAGCGGTGCTGCGAGTCCCATGAGACTTCGGAACAAAAAAAAGAGTCCGTTCGTCGAGAAAATGAAATCCGCCGCTCGGCTCACGTGCAGCACTTCCCATCCACCGTAACCGAGGACGGACAGAACCGCCGCCCAGCGAAGCACGACCGCGATGGAAAACCAAAGAGCCCCGTCGCGGAGCGGGGCAATGGAGAGGCTCGTGTCAACGAGGTACCAGTGCCCGAGAATCATCGTGACCGTGACCGTGCCGAGAAGGAGCGAAGAGCTCATGGCACCGGCCACCGCAAGCCCCTCGCCGCTCTCGCCGCTGTTGCCGCTATTGGATGACAAAAGCGCCGCGAGGATGGGTGCGCCCACCGACGCGAGGGCGGCGAGCCCCGCGGCGAGCTTCCCACTGCCAGCTCCTTTGCGAAGTGCGATGTGCCAGACTCCGCTAGCCACGGCCAAGCCGAACCACACCCACCGAATCGACCCGGCATCGAGAAATCCCGCGAGCGCGGCCGCCCCTGCGGCGGACGCGGTACAAAACAGGAGAAAAGCTCCCGGGAGCTGGTTGGAGAATGCAAGGGCGGCGGTAACGAAGAGCCCACCCGCTGCGAGATGGCTCGCAAAATGGGCGGTTACACGCCAAAGCATGTTGTGTACAGCACCCGCGTTCGCGCTAGGGCTTGGTTGAACCTAGTTGCCCAAGCTTGTACTGGATCCAGTAGCGGAGGTCGGGGGTCAAATCCGAGATCCGCATGCCGTCTTCGACGGCGGTTTGGCATCCGCGGGTCCGAGTCGGCAGCAAACTGTCGGCTTTCGCCACGCTCATCTCGCAGTTGCCGCACTCGTTGCTCCAACAAAATCTTCCCAGGACCGGGACTTCGTCCCTAACTATATATTGGATGCGCGCGAGGAGCACTTCGCCTTTAGGGACGGCGAAAGTCGCGCCTTCGATCTCGATGTGAACGAGATCGAAGGCGCTCAAGCGAGTGTTACTGGGAGTTTGGCCTGCCGTCGGCGAGGCAGGCCGCGTTCGTCAGACCTGGAACGACTCACCGCAGCCGCAGCTGCCGGTGGAGTTCGGATTGCTGAAACGAAAACCCGAGCCCATGATGTCTTCCACGTAGTCGATCTCGGTGCCATCAAGATAGAGGAAGCTTCTAGAATCGATGAAGAGCTTGACGCCCTCTTGTTCGAAAACCTCGTCGCCCTCGGACGCGCTGTCATCGAGCGCGAGCTGGTATTGGAAACCGGAGCAGCCGCCGCCGACGACGCGGACACGCAGTCCAGCGTCGGGACGTCCGTTCTGCTGCAAGAACTCTTGCACCTTCGTGGCGGCCAGAGACGTGATCTTGAGCATGCGTTGTTCTCCTAAGTCCTTTAGCTGAGCGTGATTCGGGAAATCTAACCGAAACGCTCAGACATCCTAGTATAGACAGGCGCCAAAATCCGTGTCAAGCGGTTAGTTTCGGCCTCACTTTCAATGGTGCTGCGTGCGTTTGACAACACCGCTCACGCTTTCCTACCATGAACGGTTCTCGATTGTTATGCCCGCTGAGAGTAGTCAAGGTCTCTACGACCTACATGCGCACACGACCGCGTCGGAGGGGACGCTCTCGCCTGCCGAGCTCGTACGGATGGCGAGCGAGCTTGGGTTGCGCGCCCTTGCGGTGACCGACCACGATACCGTCGAAGGCGTTCCCGAGGCGATTGCACAAGCCGATGCGCTCGGCATCGAGCTCGTTCCCGGGGTCGAGATCAGCGCGAACTTCGGGGACGTTCCTGTTCATGTCCTCGGGCTGTTCGTAGAGTATCGGGAACCTCGGCTCGTCGAGTTTTTCGCCCAAGCGGGCAAACGACGCGTAGACCGAGTGCACCAGATGGTGGAAAAGCTCGCGAAGCTCGGGATCGACATCGAGCCCGAATGGGTTTTCGCGCGCTCGAGCCACGGCACAATAGGACGACCTCACGTCGCCGAAGTGCTCATCGAGCGAGGCGTCGTCGCGAGCTTGACGGAAGCGTTCACTCGCTATCTCGGCGAGGACGGTCCTGCGTACGTGGGCTACGAAAAAGTATCGCTCGAGGACGCGATCGCTCTCATCCAGCGAGCGGGAGGTTTGGCTTCTCTTGCGCATCCGTACGTGCTCGATGACGATGGACTCATTGCCGACATGGCGGCGAGCGGGCTGCCAGCGCTCGAGGTCTACCACCGGGATCACTCGCCCGAAAAGATCGCAGACTACGAAGCGCTTGCCGAGGAGCTCGGCCTACTGGCAACGGGAGGGTCGGACTTCCATCGACCGAACGGGGACGACCGAGAGCTCGGCTGCGCTCAGCTTACCGAAGAAGCGTTCGAGCGACTCCGCGCCGCGGCAAAATGACGCAGCATCGGGTCGCATCCACGGGTGACGTCCCGGAGGGTTCCGGCATCGCCGTCGATATCGGTGACCGACGCATCGCGATTTTTCGCTACCGCGACGAGTTCTTTGCCCTCGACGAAACCTGCCCGCACCGAGGTGCTCCACTACACGAAGGGAGCATCACCAACGGCATCCTGATGTGCCCCTGGCACCAGTGGCGCTTCGAGCTCGCAAGCGGTTGCTCTCCAGTGAATCCGTTGTCGCGGGTAAACCGCTATCCAGTTCGCGTCGTTGACGATGCGATCTGGATATCGGTTTAGCTACACCTACCGGCACGGCTTGATGTGGACGGAATGCCGTATACCGTCTAATCGAATGCCGCTTTCAAACTCTGGCGGGCGCCGGCCAGAGTGCGGTCGAGATCATCGGGCTCGTGGGCGAGGGAGACGAAGAGGGCTTCGAACTGAGAGGGCGGCAAGTGGACGCCGCTTTCGAGCATCGAGCGAAAAAAGCGGGCGTGACGTTTCGTGTCCGAGCGGGTCGCGCTCTCGAAATCGGTGACCGGGCCTTCGGTGAAGAACAGCGTCAGCATCGAGCCCACCCGATTCACCGTCAGCGGCAAGCTCAGCTCCGAGAGGATACCCTCGAGCCCGACCTCGAGATGATGGGAGCGTGTTTCGAGTCGATCCCACGCGTTGGCTTCTTCCAATGCTTCGAGTTGGGCGAGCCCGGCGCTCATCGCTAACGGGTTTCCCGACAACGTGCCGGCCTGGTAAACAGGACCCGCCGGCGCGATCTGCTCCATGAGATCACGTCGGCCTCCATAGGCGCCGACCGGGAGGCCGCCGCCAATCACTTTGCCGAGCGTGGTCAGGTCCGGGTTTACACCGTAGAGCTCTTGCGCGCCCCCACGGCTCACTCGAAACCCCGTCATGACTTCGTCGAAGATCAGGAGCGCGCCGTGCTGCTCGCTCACCTGCCGTAGACCTTCGAGGAATCCTTCGGCCGGCGGCACGACCCCCATGTTGCCTGCCACGGGCTCCACGATGACACAGGCGATGGTCTCGGGCGAGGCTTCGAACGCGCGGCGAACGGAGTCGAGATCGTTGAAGCGAGCGAGCGACGTCAACGCGGCGAGTGATGCCGGGACTCCGGGGCTGTCGGGAACGCCCATCGTCAACGCGCCCGATCCGGCCTGAATCAGGAAAGAATCGCCGTGTCCGTGATAACACCCTTTGAACTTGAGGATTCCATCCCGGCCGGTTGCGGCGCGTGCCAGGCGAATCGCAGAAAGCGTCGCCTCGGTTCCCGAGTTGACCATGCGCACCATGTCGACGGACGGCACGAGGGAGGTGAGCTTCTTGGCCATCTCCACCTCGAGCGCCGTGGGCGTACCGAAGGCCGTGCCCTTCTTGGCCGCGTCCTCGAGCGCGTCGACGACGCGTGGATGAGCGTGTCCAAGAATCAGCGGACCATAGGCGCCGATGTAGTCGATGTACTCACGACCGTCTTCGTCGGTGATGCGGCAACCACGCGCGCCCGTGATGAACCGCGGAGCCATGTCGATGCCGCGGAAGGCGCGGACGGGCGAGTTGACGCCGCCGGGCAAGTAGCGCTTCGCCTCTTCGTAGAGCTGTTCGCTTCGACTCATTGTGCTTATCGGCCTTGGGGGGCTCAGGCGAGCTCCCGAGAAAAATGCTGCCGAATGGCTTCGACCAACCCTTCGGTGGTGTAGCGTTCGGCTTCGATGACGGGCTCGACGTTCTCCTCGCGGAGCGCGTCGCTGGTGATCGGACCAATGCTTGCGGGAGCGACGTGAGCGCGCAGGTTGTCGTCCGCCGAAGCAAAAAAACTGCGCACCGTGGAGCCCGACGTGAACGTGACCGCGTCCACCGAGCCGTCGCGGACCAAGGCGGTGGCGCGCTCGATGTCTTCGCTCGAGGCAACGGTCCGGTACGCGGCGACGTCGTCGACGTCACAACCGGCGTCGCGCAAGAGGTTCGGCAACGCCTCCCGGGCGATGTCGGCCCGAGGGAGGAGAATCTTCTTACCCGATAAGTCGGTGTGCCGCGACAGCGCTTCGAACACTTCTTCGGCCACGAAACGTTCCGGAACCACGGTAGCCTCGACGCCCCGCTCAGACAGCGCGTCCGCGGTCGCGGGGCCGATGGCGGCGAATGCGGAGCCCAACGTTGAGTGACGCGTAGACGCGATGCGATCGAAAAAAGCTTCGACCCCGTTGACACTGGTGAAAACGATCCAATCGTAGTCATCCGCGTGCGCGAGGGCGGCATCGAGGGCTGCCCAGTCGGCCGGAGGCTCGATACGGATAGCGGGAGCGACGACGACGTCGGCACCGAGTGCGGCGAGAGCGTTCTTCAGAGATTCGGCCTGGTGGCGGGGACGGGTGACGACGATGCGGCGTCCGCTCAGAGGCCTTTGTTCCGTCACCGATCGTCACCCGGTCGCGCCACCTCGCGCATGATCTCGGCGGCTCCCATCTCTAGCATCTCCTCGGCGAGCGCGAGCCCCAATGCTTCCGGCACGTCTCCCATCGCCTCACGCCTCAAGTGGCGCGCGCCGTCGACGGAGCCCACGTACCCGCGGAGCCGTAGCCGGTCGCCGTCCGTGTAGGCATAAGCCCCCATGGGAACTTGACACCCACCTTCGAGGCGTCCGAGAAAAGCACGCTCGCAAGCGACCGACCGCTGGCTGTCGACGTGATTCAACCGCGCGACAACCGCGAGAACATCTCGATCGTCGGTGCGGGTCTCGATGGCGAGAGCGCCCTGTCCTACCGCGGGGATCATGTCTTCGATGGGGATCAGGGCGCCAATGCGCTCGACCAGGCCGAGTCGAACCAGCCCGGCTGCGGCGAGCACGATCGCGTCCCACGACGAGGCGTCGAATTTGCCGAGGCGGGTCAAAACGTTACCGCGCAAATCCTCGACGTTCATGTCGGGGCGAGTGGCAAGAAGCTGCGAGCGCCGCCGCAAGCTCCCGGTGGCGAGCCGCGCCCCTCGGGGTAGCGAGGCGATGGAGTCGGCGCTCCGGCTGACGAGGGCGTCGCGCGCGTCCAAACGCTCGAGCGTTGCGGCGAGAGTCAGCCCGTCGGGCACGACCGAGGGAACGTCTTTCATGCTGTGGACGGCGATGTCGATACGCTCGTCGAGCAAAGCGGATTCGATCTCTTTGGTGAATAAACCTGAGGGTCCCACTTGGCTCAGAGGCCGGTCGGTGACCCGATCACCGTGGGTCTCGATGATCACGAGCTCGCTCTCGCCCTCGAGTGCTTGCATCGTCGAGCGCGCTTGGATGAGCGCCAGGTCGCTCCCGCGACTTCCGACGCGGATGGCGCGCGTCATTATGTTCTCAGTGTCATCGAGACTTCTTTTGGTTCGACGCGTCCGGTCGCTCGAGGTCGAACGCTTCGTAGAGCGTGTCGATGCGAAGAGCGTCGAATTCTCCCGCGTCACTCTCAGTCTCAGTCCAATCACGAACGTGGCCCATGAGCGGATGGAGGATCTTGTTGACCAAACTTTCCGTCAACAGATCCAATTGCTCGCGATCTTCTCGGCAGAATCGTTTTCGATGGCGGGAGAGCTCTAGAGCCCGGATCTTCTCGACCCGCTCCCGAATCTTCTTGATGAGCGGGGTCGCCGCGAGTGAGTTGCGCCAGGTGACGAAGCTCTCGAGCTCGTGCTCGACGATGGACTCGACCTTGGGAATCTCGGTACGTCGCTTTTCCAAACTGCGATCGACGAGCACGTTCATGTCGTCGATGTCGTGCAGGAACACGTCCTCCATCTCACCGATGCTGCCCTCGAAATCCCGGGGCACGGCGATGTCGATGACATAGATCGGTCGGCCGCCCCGCCGGCTCAAAATGGGCGCCATCATCTCGCGGCTGACGATAGGGGCGGTCGCGGCGGTGGAGCTGATTACGATATCGGCCGATGCGAGCGCCTCTTCGAGTCGATGGAGCGGCATGGCGCGACCACCGAGCTCTCGGGCCAACTCCTCGGCCTTTGCGAACGTGCGGTTCGCGATCACGAGCGACGTGACCCCTCGTTCGATCATGTGCCGCGCGGTGAGCGTACCCATCTCCCCGACCCCGATCAGAAGCACAGTGCGGGAAGAGAGGTCCTCGAAGATTTTGCCGGCGAGCTCGGACGCGGCACTGGCGATCGAGACCGCTCCCGCGCCGATTTTGGTCTCGTTTCTGGCGCGCCGTCCCACTGCGACCGCCGATTGGAGGATGCGGTTCAAAACGATCCCACAGGCGCGGCTTTCGAGGGAAAGCTCATGGGCCCGCCGCACTTGACCCAAGATCTGAGCTTCTCCGAGAACGAGCGAGTCCAATCCCGCTGCGACGCGCAACAAGTGTCGTACGGATTCGTTCCGGGTAAGCGTGTACGCATAGCCGGGGTGAGCGTCGAAGTCGATGTTCTTCCGGTGCGCAATCAACTTGCGGATGTACATCTCCGCCGCGCCGTTATCCGTCGATAGTCCATAGAACTCGGTCCGGTTGCACGTGGACAACAGAATCGCTTCCGCGAGCGTGGGCTCTTCGCGCGCGCGTTTGAGCACATCGAGGATCTCGTCTTCCGAAAAAGCGACCTTCTCGCGCACCTCGACCGGTGCGGTGCGGTGGTTCATACCGACGACGATGAGATCCATACTCACACGAACGCGTGAAAGCGCGTGAACACCAGGTTCACGAACACCAGAGAAAAGAGGATGACGGCAAAGCCGGCGATCGACGTGAACGCGACGCGTTTCGCCGACCAACCCCAGAATCGAGTCGCGCCGACGCAAAGACCGTAGATCAACCACGCGATGAAGGTGATCATGAGCTTCGGATCCCAGCTCCAATAGGTTCCATAGACCTTCACCAGGAGTACCAACCCACCGACCATGGCGACGCTCAGGAAAACGAGGCCGAGGATTGCCGAGCGGTAGGTGAAGTTCGCCATCACTTCGAGAGACGGCAACTGTTTGTAAATGAGGCCGAAGCGGTGCTGCTTGATGTCGTAAAAGAGCATCAAGTAGAGAACGCCGTACATTGCCGAGATCGCCATTCCCGAGTATCCGAGAAGCGCCGTCGACACGTGTAGCATGAACGCCGGCTCCCACAGGAGCGCGCTGAAGCTCTCGGGTTCCTGCACGAAAGCCGACGAAATGATCTGGAAAAGGAACACGATGCCGATGATGAAAAAGCCGGTCGTCGAGACGCCGATGCGGGACTCGATGAGCAGGTACAGGGCGATCACGGAAAAGGCGAGAACCGAGCACGCCTCGAATACGGTGGCGGCGGGGAAGTGATGGTACACAACCGTCCTGAGGACCAGGTAGAAGGCGTGTGTCAAGACCGCGAACCGGAGGAGGTGTTTTGCGGTCTTCTCCGCGAACGGGTCGTTTCGGAAGAACAGGAGCGCATAGTCAGCCCACAAAAGCGCATAGAGGGTCGGCAGAACGATATTGAGAGCTCGGATGGCGCTTTCCATGACCTCGGGCCGCATCGCTTCAAGCGGCACTATAGCAATCCTTGTCGATTGTTGTCGCGTGCGCGGGCGGGGATGCTAGTATCACGGGCACGTTTTCGTAGATCCCGGAAAAGTTAGGAGAACTGCCATGCGACGTGGCCTTTTCTTCTGCGTTCTCGTCACCATCGGGGGATTGGTCGCGGGATGCGGGTCGCCTCCTGCGGCGGACGAGGGCGTTTTGCGCGTGGCCCTGTCACGCGAGCCGGCCACGTGGAACCGCTTGCTGGCCGCGGACTACCCCACTCATGTCGTCACCGATCAGCTCCACGCTCCGTTGATTCGTTTGAACCAGGAGACGCAGCTAATGGAGCCGGCGCTGGCGGAGTCGTGGGAGTTTTCGGAAGATGGCGGCGAGCTCGTGTTTTACTTGCGGGACGGCGTGCGGTTTTCGGATGGCGAGCCGTTCACCGCGGACGACGTGGCGTTCACGTTCCGGGTTCTCCATGACCCCGGGGTGGCGAGCCAACTGAAAGACTCGGCGGTGATCGACGGTGAGAACATCGTCGCCCACGTCATCGACGAGACGACTGTCGGCTTCCGGCTGCCGCGCCGCACGGCTACGGTGGAGAGGATCTTCGACAGTATTCGGATCCTCCCCGAGCATCGTCTGGCGGAGAGCCTCGCCGCCGGCACGCTCGCCGCCGATACCGGACTCGGTGCGCCCATCGAGAACATCGTCGGTCTCGGAGCGTTCCGTCTGCGCGAGCACGTTCCAGGCCAGCGTATCGTCCTCGAGAAAAACCCGCATTACTTTCGATCGGGCGACGACGTGTACCCGCGACTGTCGGGAATAGTTTTCGACGTCGTACCGGACACGAACGCCCAAGTTCTCAAGCTCCGCGCCGGCGAGTTCGACCTGCTCGAGCCCATCGCGCCGGAAGCGTTTCGCGAGCTTCGACGAGAGAGTCCCGCGTCGGTCACTTTGAATGACCTCGGTCCGAGCACGGTTTCCGAGCGCCTGTGGTTCAACTTGAACCCGGCGAGCCCTATCGATGCGTACAAGAAAAAGTGGTTCGAAGACGTTCGTTTCCGTCGCGCCGTCTCCCTCGCGATCGACCGCAAGAACATGGCGCGGGTCGTGTTCGGCGGCCTGGCTTCTGCGGCGTCCGGTCCGGTGTCACCCGCCAATCATTTCTGGAGAGACGAGAGCATCCAACCGATGAAGCGTGACGTCGACAGAGCCCGACGACTCCTCGTCGACGCGGGGTTCCGGTGGGAGGACGAAAACCTCTGCGATCGCGAAGGGAACCCGGTCCGGTTCACGATCATCACCAACGCGGGGAGCGATCAGAGACGCCAGGAGGGCGCGTTCATCCAGGAAGATTTGAGGGAGCTCGGCATCGAGACCGTCCTGGCGCCGATCGAGGGAAGTGCTTTGCTTGCTCGGATCACCGGCACGTTCGACTACGACGCATGTCTACTCGGCTTGACGCAAACGGATCCGGATCCGTCTGCGGAGATGGCGCTGTGGCTGAGTCGCGCACCGCTTCATTTGTGGCATCCGGCGCAATCGCAGCCTGCGACCGAGTGGGAAGCCCGCATCGACCACCTCATGGAGTCCCAAATGACTTCGACCGACGACGAGCACCGCAAAGCGTGCTATCACGAAGTGCAACGGATCGTTTTGGAGAACCTGCCGCTGCTCGATCTCGTGGTGCCGCATGCGCTCGTTGGTTACAGCTCCGGATTGATGGGCGTCCGGGCGACGCCGTTCTGGCACATTTTATGGAACAGTGACGAGCTTTTCCTCGAACGAGCGACAATCCCACGAAATTCAAACCGTGACAGAAGTCACTGATCCCAGGGTCGGGCGGGAGTAGCTTGCACCCGTACAGTGAAGTTAGAATCTTGATTCGCGGGGGCGAGGAGGTGAGCCCGGGATAACGGTTGACGTAGGGGTGGCCCCACAGCAAAGCGGCGCAAGGAAACGCGATCCTAAATCTTCTTATTCTCGTTTTTCCCGCTCTTGCTCCGGAGTCATCGAACTCTCCGTGAGCTGAACGTCCCGCCCGTTAGTTACATCATCTTGAGCCCCGGCGCTCGGCGTCGTTCGGCCGATCTGCCGTCTATCGCGACAAAAGGAGGTTCCCCATGCAGGGTATTCTTTGGGTTTATAATTTCAGATTGACGAATAATTATTCTTCATGTGTTTTATTCCGTTACATTTAAGGAGAACATCTTGGATAACATACAAGAAGTTCAGGAAATCTTAGAACTTACCGTCGAAGAGCTCGAAGAGCGCACGGCGCCCGGCTTGGTTGTTGTTTGGATTCCATATCCATAGGGACATAACAAGATTCCCCGCCTAGATGTTGATTCGGGAGGCCGCTCGGGGGCGGTCTCCTAAACTTCCTCCCTCGGTTTTGCTTTCCGTTTGACCCGATCCCAATACCTGTGGTAGTTTGCTTGACCTTGGGTTTTTAGATTTTCAATTGCATGGCTCCGAATAAGGGTTGGGCGCTTTTTCTACCGGCACTTTTTTCGGTTATTAATAATTTCGCTAACCCGCAGGTGCCGCCTGCAAACGTGATCCGGAGTCGCACTTGGCTTGGCGTAAAGGGCCCATCGGTGTCCGCTTCTTCTCCTACACGATAGCCGGTCTGGGAGCTCTGACTCTCGGATGGGCGGCCCTGTCCGTCGGCGATTTCGTGGAAAGCCTCCCGCTCTCCGAAGGGGTCGCGTTTCTGAGCGTCGTCGCCGTCGCGTGCGTGAGCGCGCGCTGGGTCGTGCGGGTGCCACGCACGGACAACTACATGGCGGTGGCGGATTCCCTGATGCTTGCCGTGACGATGATCTACGGCGTGGTGGCGGGGGTCCTCGCGAACGGTCTCTTCTATCTCGTCAGCTATTGGTGCGTCACTCGGTCGTCGCCGCTTAGCCCCCGCCGCGACTACGCGTAGAACAATCTACAGGCGGCGTTCAACATCGGGGCGGGGGCGCTCTACGCGCTCGCGTTCGGAGTGGTCTTCTTCGCTGCGCTCCCGGAGGGTCCCATAGGCGCTCGGCAGCTGGTTATCCCCGTTGTGTTGATGGCGGGGACGTACTTCCTCGTGAACTCCGTGCTCACGGACGCCGTCCAGGCGTTAGCCGGCCGCGACGCCTTCCGGCAGCTGTGGCTCCAGAACCTCCCGCTGGTGCCGCTCTACTTTCTCGCGTCTGCCGGCGGCGCCGCCATCGTTCACCTCTTTCATGCCTTCGCAGGCCCGTGGTCATTCGTCCTGGCGTTGCCCATCCTCGTCGTCGCGTACTACGCGCATCTCTTCTACAACGAGAAGTACGAAGAGCTGTCGCGGCTCCACAAGCAAACGCTCGAAGCGTTCGCGTTTTGTATCGACGCGATGGAGCTGCACACGGACTTCAAGCACCACACCCACACGCACATCCAACGCACCCAAGTGCTGGCGCTCTCTCTCGCGCGAGCAGTCAACGTGGACGAGACCACGTACGAGGGGCTGAGCTACGCGTCGGTCTTGCACGACGTCGGGAAGATCTCCATCCCCTCGTACATTCTTCACAAACCGACGCGGTTGACCGAGAGAGAGTTTCAGAAGATGAGCACCCACCCTGCGGTGGGCGCACAGATAATTTCTTCGATCGATTTTCCGTTTCCCGTCGTGGAGATCGTCAGACACCACCACGAGAACTGGGACGGCTCGGGTTATCCAGATGGGCTCAAGGGAAACTCGATCCCGTTGGGCTCGCGGGTTCTCGCGCTGGCGGATTGCTACGAAGCATTGACCGCACGGCGCGTCTACCGCCGCTCGTTGTCGCGCGATGCCGCGCTCACGATCATGAAGCGCGAGAAGAACAAGTTCGATCCGGAAATCTTCAAAAAGTTTCTCGAGGTGATCCCCCAGCTTGAGCAAGAGCTGAAATCCATCGAAGTGCGCTCGCTCGAGGACCCGAGAGAGCATCGCGACCAAAAGAGAGCGCCCGACATCGTAGGAACACCGAAGGCGATGACGTTGAGAAGCTCGATCTCGGAACCACAACAAGAGATCTTCACGCTGTTCGAGATTCTGCAGAACATCGGCAACTCGCTCTCGAGCACCGATACCCTCACGATTCTCGCGTCCAAGCTCGAGAAGATCGTTCCGTTCACGACGCTCGTCATCTACCTTGCCGAGGAGGGGACCGAAGAGCTCAAGCCCGCCCACATTGCCGGTGAGCACAAGGAGGCGTTCGCCGAGCTTTCGATCGAGATTGGTACCCGCCTCGCCGGCTGGGTGGCGGCGAACAACCGCTTCCTCTACAACGTGCATCCGGGGCCCGACACCATGGCGCTGCCGGAGGAGATCAAGAGCCTTTATGGCAACTCGCTCCTGGCGCCGCTTGTGCACGAAGACCGACCGCTCGGCACCATCGCGCTCTACGTGACCGGGGACGAACGCTATTCCGACGACCACATTCGCTTGATGGAGATCGTTTCTAACCGCGCGTCGATCGCGCTCTTCAACGCGACCCGATTCGAGGAGACCCAAGAAGACGCTTTTACCGATCGATTGACCGGGCTTCCGAACTCGAGGTTCCTTTACATTTTCTTCGAGCAGACGCTATCCGAGGCCAAGCGCTACGGCGAGCCGCTCACCGTGATCGAGCTCGATCTCGACGACTTCAAAGCGGTCAACGATCGGCACGGGCATCACACTGGCGATCGATTCCTCAAGGAAGTCGGCCGCATCCTCAAAGGTCACATGCGCGACGCCGACGTGCTGGTACGCTACGCTGGCGACGAGTTCATCGCGATCTTGCCGAAGACGACCTACGAGCAGGCGCGCAATTCTCCTACCGGCTTCAGGAAGCGGTCGAAGAGACCGAGCTCGATGTCGGTATCGGTTCGATGCTCAAAGTCGGCATCTCGCTCGGGCTCGCTTCTTACCCTGCCGCCGGACAGGACTTGGAATCGCTTCTCATGGCCGCGGACAAGGCCATGTACGAGGACAAAGCTCGTCGGAAGGGCCGAAAGCGCGGCAGCTCCAAATCGGACAGCTACCAGCCAAGCCTATTCGAATCGGAAGAGCTACATAGTCAGCGTCCGAATTAGACCGGCATACGGCATACGGCAGAATGCGCAGTATCGCCTCACGGCAGCGCCTTCGATGAGCACGCCTTGCGGCCGCGATGAATAGGGATGGCCACAGATCAACCTACCGGCAAAACGGTGCTCGATGTGTGACACTGCCATTTACCGGCAGAGCGAGAATAGACCGGAATGCCGGATGCCGAATACCGTCAGCCTGCTGAACTGGGCTTTTTCAGCGGCTCAACAATCTCGTCGCGTTTTTGATCTTCTTCCACTTCCGGCTTGAAGCATCGGCGGCAGCGCGCTTCATAAGCGCCGGTGCCGCCGACGACCACCCGATCCTGGGACGCGACGAGACGCTGCGTCTGATTCGCCGGGCTCCCGCAGCGCATGCAGATCGCGAGCGTCTTGGTGATGTACTCGGCGACCGCCAGCAATTGCGGCATCGGCTCGAACGGTTTTCCGAGGAAGTCCGTGTCGAGTCCGGCGACGATGACGCGCTTTCCGGCGTTGGCGAGTTGGTTGCAGACGTCGACGAGCGTCGTATCGAAGAACTGGCCTTCGTCGATGCCTGTTACTTCGGTGCGGTGGTTCAACTTCTCCAGGATCTGGCTCGCGTGTTCAACGAGCTCCGCGTCGATCCGCATGTCGCTGTGCGAGACGATGTGCTCGCGGCTGTAACGTCCGTCGATGATCGGCTTGAAAATCTGAACGCGCTGGCGCGCGATCTGTGTGCGCCGCAACCGGCGGATGAGCTCCTCGCTCTTGCCGCTGAACATACTTCCGGTGATGACTTCGATCCATCCGGGATGGGAATGAAAAACATCCATAACTGTCCAGCTATATTAGCGAATACGCACCTGCATTATAGAACGGCGCGAGCGCGTGCAACATGGAGCGCGCAAATGCTTCCTCGCGCGTGACAACACCGCCCGTGAGAACGCCGAACGTGCCCTCGTGACCGGCGACGTCGCGCCGCTCGAAGTAGTGGTCGGCGGCAGGACCTAGATCTTCCCCTCGTTCGAGCACGGCGGCGGCGAGCTCGTCGGGGAGCGGGATCCGACCGCTGCCCCCGAAAAAGCCGTGCTCGCCGTCCGTCGCGAATGCCCAGGATTCCAGGAACACGGTGCGGCCTTCGGTGGCAACACCACCTTCGAGACCGATGCTCAGCGAGGGCGTGAGCCCGTCGTCTCGTACCGCGACGAGCGCGGCGTGCGCGCGATTTTTCGCGCCGAGCATCGTCGCTTCCGTCGCCGTCGGGGTGGACGGCGCTCCCGAAGGCACTTGCCGCGGCTCGACTCTGAGCTCACCCGGTAGAAAATCGGGAAAGCGCGCACGCAACTCCGCCAGAACGCGCTCGACGGCCTGAACCTTGGGACGCCTGGTCGTCCCGACAGAGACGATTGAGGCCGGCGCAGGGTCAAGTCTCTTCAATTACGAGCTCCAATCCTCGGGGCGCCAGGTGGTACTCCAACACCGAGCCGCCTGCCTCGACGACGGCATCCGCGACCTTTTTCCGCTTGCCCCCCGGGACCGCGAGGATCATGCACCCACCACCACCGGCACCGCACACTTTCGCTGCGGTGGCCCCGCCTTCGTGAGCTGCGGCAATGAGCTCTTCCAGCTCCGGGCTCGAGACCGCGGGTGCCATCTCGCGCCGCGCCTGCCAGTCCTCGCCGATGAGCTTCGCGACGCGATTCAAATCGGAGGCGACGAGGGCGTCGCGCACCGCGACTGCAGTACGACCACTGCGCTCGACCGCTGCGACCGTCTTTGCGTCGTCCTCGATGAAGCGTTTGACCACTTCCCAGTTCGTGGCGCCCGAGCGATGCGGTTGATGGGAATACGCCAGGAGGAAACGTTCACGAAAGGCTTCCGCGTCGACGGGCAGAGCTTCGCGACGATGGCCGAGCTTCTGCTACCACAGGCATGCCGCTCCGCCGAATACCGGAGGGTAATGATCCTGGGCGCCGGTCATGGTGCGAAGGAGCTCGACTTCGACGTCCTTGACGATGTCGATCAGCTCGTGCGATCGGTAACGAAATCCAGTCAGCCCGTTCAACGCCCCGGCAATCGAGATCCCGAGTGACGACGATGCGCCGAGGCCGGCCTGGGGCGGCGCTTCCGAATGGATCGTAAGCGTGAGCGGGCGCTCGGGTGCGAAAAACGCGAGGAGCCGTCCCGCGATTTCTGAGCCCTCCATGTGGGCGAGCTCGTCGGGCGAGGCCGCCGAGACGCTACGGCCCGACCGACGCTCACGAACGTGCCAGGCATCGTCGGGAGAGAGGTCGATGGCCGCTTCCGTGTAGAGATCGATCGCGATATTGACCGTCGCCGCCTCGTCGATGAGGAGGTACAGCGGCCACAGATCGACGGTGCCTCCCGCGAGATCGATCCGCGTCGGGGCGTGGGCCCGAAGGGTCATCGCCTACCAGACGAACCCGGCGTAGAGGGAGTAGGTCGTGTTCGACCCAAACTGGTTGACCGTCGCTGCGTCGGAGCTGAACGATCGCTGTAGCTGTAGCTCGACGCTCAGGCGGCCGAGCTCGACGCCGCCCACCAAATGGAATCCGAAATCGCTCTTCCAATCGTTTCCGCCGGACAAGAGGATGAACGTGCTGATCAGGCCGAGGCCACCGCCGCCGTAAGGGCGCACCCCTATGTTGCCCGACTTGTACTTCACGTTGACGAAGCCGTTGGCCGGGAACAGAGTCGCGGTTCGGGGTGTGTCGGCGACGTCCTGGCGGAAGACCGACGTCTGGAGCTCGAAGCCCAGGTAGATGGTCTCCTCGAAGTTCACCGGGTAGTCGGATCCGAAACCGATGCGCCAGCGCCCTTCGAACCCGATGTCGCGCGGGGAGACGATGACGCCGCCTCTGAGAAACGCGTCACCCGCACCAGCGGGCGTCGACCACAATGCCAGAAACACGACCGCGACAGCGGCGCTGCTTATCCGTTGACTCATGTGTTCCGGATTATATCGAAGCCTCGCGTGGACCTTCAACGGATGAGGTTTCATCGCGGTGCTATCCTCTTTGGGTGAGCAAGCTCGTCGAACAGGTGCGGCGCCGATTGGCGGCGCGGGTCCCACGGCGAGGTCCGAGCGGCCTTCGCGCCGCGGCGGTGCTGGTGCCGATCGTGGTGAACCCGGAGCCTCGAGGCGAGAGACTGCTCCTGACCCGACGCTCGCAATCCTTGCGGCGCCAGCCGGGAGATATCGCGTTTCCTGGCGGAGCGGTGGATCCCGAGGACCCGTCTCCGCTCGCGACCGCTTTGCGAGAAACCCACGAAGAAGTCGGCCTCTCGTCGGACGACGTCACCGTTCTCGGTCAGATGGACGAGAGGGGAACGGTGACCGGGTTTTGCATCACGCCCTTCGTCGCCTCAGTGGCTGGTCCTTATCCGTTTCGAACGAACCACGAGGTCGATGCGCTTCTCGAAGTGCCCATCGGGGCGTTGACGGCTCCCGACGTTCTCGAAGTCGAGAAGCGCCGCTTACCGGATGGATCGTTTGTAGCCGTATACCATTATTACTTCGAGGGGCACGATATCTGGGGAATCACGGGTCAGTTGATCAAGGAATTCTTGGAGTTGATTGAGTAGCCAGCATCCAGCATTCAGCATCCAGCATTCGGTTCACATCACGGCCTGCCGGTAAGTGCCGTTGTCGCTCCTCGACCACCGTCGTGCCACAAACCAAAACGTCTGCTACAGGCACGTCGTCGAAATGAACTGAATGCTGAATGCTGGATGCTGATCATCGACGAGGAAACCTGCATTCCTGCGGATCCTTCTGTACGAAGCCAATGAACACCGGGTGGCGTAATCGGTGGTCCATGGTCAGCTCCGCGTACTCCACTCTCACGACGAGGGCTGGTTTCAGCCAGTCGATCTCGCCCGGGGCGTCCGCTGCGAAATTCGAAGGCCGCTCGGCTTTCAACGGTCCCAGCTCCGTGCCGAGCTCGGCGACGGTCTTCTGATCGAGCCCGCTACCGACGTTTCCGAGCCACACGAGCGCGTCGTTCTCGTACACGCCCAACACCAACGATTTTACGCGACGGGTGCGGTGCTCGCGCACGATCCCGACTAGGACCCCGTCGGTGCGCCGCCTTACCTTGAGCTTCAACCAATCGTTCGAGCGCTCGCCGCACAGGTAGCGGCTTTCTAAAACCTTCGCCACCACACCCTCGAGCCCGCGCTCGTCGGCTTCCTTGAATAGCGCCTTGCCTTGGCTCAACACGTAGGTGCTCTCGACGATCGGAGAGGGTGGTTCTTTCAAGAGATCGGACAAGAGCCGCTTGCGCTCTTCGAGCGGGCGATCGAACAACGGCTCACCGTCGCGAAACAGAAGATCGAAAGCAACATAAATGACCGGGTGTTGCCGCGCTTTGAGAAGAGCCGCATCTCGTGAAGCCGTCTGCTCACGGGTCAAGACCCGTTGGAAGTTGGGTCGACCATCGTCGTCGAGGACGATGACTTCACCGTCGAGGATGCCCTCTCCGGGCAGTTTCTCCAGCGTCGCCACGACCTCGGGATAGCGCGCGGTCGCATCCGTGAGCTTTCGCCCCTGAAGTCGAGCGACGCCGTTGCCGAAAAAAGCGAGGACGCGAATGCCGTCCCACTTGATCTCGAAGAGGTGCTTGTCGGAATCGAAAGGAGACCCCGTCCTCGCCAGCATGGGCGCAATTTTTTTGTTCAACCAGTGGTTGTGTTGCATGGTGCGCCATCGGCCATCAGCCGTCAGCCATCGGCCCGACCACGGTGAGTCGCGCGTGCCGGCATGGGGCGATTGAAAGGACCAAGGAAACAGCTGACGGCTGATGGCCGATGGCTGAAGGCGGATCCGTGCGCACGATCTACTCGTTCGCAGCTTTCGCGCGCTCTTCGCCCGCTTCCCTTGGAGCCAGCTCACTCTTTTCCAGACTCGACTTGAGGGCATCCATCAGATTAATGACTTTGCCCGTTTCCACTTCCGGCGGCTCCACGATCTCTTTGCCCTCGGCCTTGGCTTTGACGATGTCGAGGAGAGCTTTTTTGTAGTTGTCCGCGAATTCCTCGGGATGGAAAGGCTTGGTGATCGACTCGATGAGCTCGCTCGCGAGCTTCAGCTCGTCGGGATTGACCTCGGGATTGGCGTCGAGCTCTTCGATTCCCGAAAGCGCGCGGACCTCATCCGCGAAGTAGAGAGCCGACATCACGAACACCTTCTCGCGTGGCCGGATGGCGACGACTTGCTCTTTACCGTTCATGACGACGCGCGCGAGCCCGATGCGCTCTTTTTCCTCCGTCGCGTGCAGGATCGTCGCGAAGCTTTCGATCGCGACGGGTCCATCCGGGACCACGTAGTGCGAGCCGTGGTAGTAGAGTGGATCGATCTCGCCCCGGTTGACGAACTGGACGATATTGATGGACTTCGTGCTTTCGAGGCGCACTTTGGTGAAGTCTTCCTCGTCCATGATGACGTACTGTTCTTTGGCGTATTCGTAGCCTTTGACGATCTCATCGCTCGAAACGCTGCGCTCGCACGTGGGGCAACGCTTGTCGTACTTGACGCGAGAGTTGCACTCTTTGTGAATCTGATTGAAGGATAGTGATTGGGATCGCGCTGCGGGGTACAGGCGAACGGGGATGTTCACGAGCGAAAGCTTGAGGAAACCCTTCCATGTCGGTCTCATCGTGCGTCCCTCCGATCCGAAGTGTAGAAGGGCAGTCGACTGCGTGTCAACGCTTTGGTCAGGAGATCCGATGCAAGACACGCTATGTCAATTTGGAGATAAGAAAATGCAATAATTGCAGAATTCGGGTACCGTGCGTGGAAAAACCTGCGCGATCATTGTAAGTTGTTGATTGACTATAGGTTACTCTGCTCTCTCGAGGCGTCGATCGCCGCGTTGATGTGCCGATGAACCCGAGCTAAGATGGGCGTGTATGCAAAGAATGCAGTTTCCCGGTGAGCGCCGTTCGTTTCGCTGCGCTCATCCTGTAACTGATTGATTCCAAGTGCATTAAACGCGTCATGCATATGGCACGGCAATTGCTAGGTTTAACGTTCCGGTAGAAAGGACACGGACGAAACATGTTCTCATGGCAACGCAACTTCGGGCGCGTCTCGGCTGAACCGGAATGACCGAGCTGTCTGAACGCGTTCTCGTGCTCGATTCCATCGCGGGAGAACGCACGAACATCGCGGCCTGGTTGACGAGCCGGGGGTTGAAAGTCGACGTGGCCGAGCGCCTGCAAGGACCCGAGCTTTCCCGCTACGGTCTGGTCGTGCTCGACATGGATTTGCTGCAATCCGATTGGTCACGTCAGTTGTCGGGGTTGAAGCACTCCGCTCCCGAGACCGAAGTCATTCTCACGACCCAGGCAGGTGAGGGCTCCGTGGAAGCTGCGGTGTCGGCAATCCGCGAGGGAGCGTACGACTACTTGGTCAAGCCCCTCGACCCGAACCGACTACCCGTTCTCGCTCACAAAGCTCTCGAGCGCTGTCGCCTATCCGAGGAGAACCGAACCCTGCGTCAGCGTCTGTCGATGAAGGATGAGTACGGAAACGTCGTTGGCAAGAGCCGGGCGATCACCGCGGTCTACGAAGTTGCTGGCCAGGTCGCGGGCACGTCCGCGACGGCGCTCCTCAGCGGCGAAAGCGGCACCGGGAAGGAGCTCGTCGCGAAAGCGATCCACAAGCGGAGCCCGCGCCGGGACCGCCCGTTCGTTTCCATCAACTGCGGCGCACTCCCGGAAGGGCTCCTCGAAAGCGAGCTCTTCGGGTTCGAGCGCGGTGCGTTCACCGGCGCCGTCGGCTCCAAACCGGGAAGGTTCGAGATCGCGGACGGTGGCACGCTGTTTCTGGACGAAGTCGGAGAGATGAGCGCCAAGACTCAAGTGGAGTTTCTCCGGGTGTTGCAGGAGAGGGAGTTTCGGCGACTCGGTGGCAGCAAGCTCATCCGCGTCGACGTGCGGATCATCGCAGCAACGAACAAGGATTTGCTCGAAGAAGTGCAGGCGGGGCGTTTTCGGCAAGACCTCTACTATCGGTTGGCGGTGGTGCCGATCCATCTGCCGTCGCTCCGCGAGCGACGCGAGGACATCCCGCTGCTCGTCGATGCGTTCTTGAAGGAATTTGCCGGCTCCAGCGGGAAGGCGCCCAAGCGGCTCTCGCGCGAGGCGATGGAAGCGCTCTCACATTACCATTGGCCGGGCAACATCCGCGAGCTCAGAAACGTCATCGAGCGGCTCACCGTCACCGTCCACGCGAGCACCGTCCGAGCGGAGCATTTACCCGAGGAGCTCTCCGATGGACAAAGCTCGACAGGCCAGATCTTCATCCGCCTCGGAACGCCGCTGCGCAAAGTGGAAGAGATCGTCATCCGGCGCACGCTCGAAGAGCTCACCGATCACCGCCAGAAAGCGGCGTGCATCCTCGGTATCAGCCCGCGCGCGCTCCACTACAAACTCGCTCGCTACGGGGTTCCGAGAAAACGATCACAAGCCTCACAGAGGGGAACATGATAAGCCGTAAACCCTGGAGAAAATTGGGCTTTCGGGTGTCGAACTTTTTCGACAACCGCGCTCTTTTTGGTATGATTTCTAGTAAGGACGCCGAGCACACGAGCAGATTCACCCTCGCGACTGGAGACTCCACATGTCAACGCAGGCCCTCGTAGGTGAGACGGAATCCGGCGCCAAGCCTACCATCGTCAACGACCTTTCCATCCAAGTCGCGACTATCAACGGCTCGGGAAGCCAATCGTCCAACAGCGTGCTGATGCGCGCCATCTTTCAGATGGGCGTTCCCGTCAGCGGCAAGAACCTCTTTCCGTCGAACATCCAAGGGCTACCGACGTGGTTCACCATCCGCGCGAGCAAGCACGCCTACATCGCCCGCAAGAGAGACGTCAACATGCTCATCGCGATGAATCCCCAGACCGCGCGCGAGGATGCCCAATCCCTGAAGCCCGGCTCGGCAGTCATCTACGAACAAAGCCTCGGTCTCGACAAGCTTCGTGACGACCTCATTTTCTATCCAGTTCCCTTCGCCGAGCTCGCCAAGGACGTGATCGACGAGTCCCGACTGCGCAAGCTCCTCGCCAACATGATCTACGTCGGCGTCGCCGGTCAATTGCTGTCGATCGACAAGGAAGAGATCCGAGCGGCGATCACCAAACAGTTCAAAGCGAAGGCGAAGGCCGTCGAGCTCAACGTCAAAGCGGTCGACGTGGGCTTCGACTTCGCGCAGAAAAACCTCACGAAATCCGATCCGCTCAAGATCGAGCGCATGAACGAGACCGCGGGCAAGATCCTCATCGACGGCAACGCCGCCGGCGCGCTCGGTTCCATGTTCAACGGCGTCACCGTGGTCACTTGGTACCCGATCACGCCGTCGTCGAGCCTGGTCGAGTCGCTCATCGACTACATGAAGGTCTACCGTGTCGACGAGAAGACCGGCAAAGCGACGTTCGCCGTCGTGCAGGCCGAAGACGAGCTGGCCGCCGCCGGCATGGTGTTCGGCGCGGGCTGGGCGGGCGCTCGGGCGATGACCTCTACCAGCGGACCGGGCATCTCGCTGATGTCCGAGTTCGTCGGACTCGGTTACTTCGCCGAGATTCCCGCAGTCATTTGGGACATCCAGCGGGTGGGTCCATCCACGGGACTCCCGACGCGGACCGCGCAGGGTGATGTTCTCAGCACCTACTTGTTATCGCACGGTGACACGAAACACATTCTGCTGTTCCCGGCGTCGGTCGCGGAGTGCTTCGAGTTCGGAGGTACGTCTTTCGATCTCGCCGAGCGTTTCCAAACGCCGGTGTTCGTCATGTCGGACCTCGACCTGGGGATGAACATTTGGATGTCGGACGCGTTCGACTACCCGGACAAGCCGCTCGACCGAGGAAAAGTGCTCAGCGCCGAGGACCTGGAAAAGGTGAGCGATTGGGGACGCTATCGCGACGTCGACGGCGACGGCATTCCCTACCGGACCCTTCCAGGTACGAACCATCCCGGCGCCGCGTATTTCACTCGCGGCAGCGGCCACAACGACTATGCGGAGTACACGGAACGCCCGGAGGACTACGAGAACACGATGAGGCGTCTCTTGAGAAAGCTCGAGACCGCGCGCAAATACGTTCCTGCGCCGGTGGTGGACGAAGAGGACGGTGCCGAGATCGGCATCATCGCTTACGGCACGACCCATTGGGCGATCGTCGAATCGCGCGATCAACTTCGCGACGAGAATGACCTGGGCACGAGCTACATGCGTGTGCGCGCGCTTCCGTTCAACGACGAGCTCGAGTCTTTCGTGAACAAACACGATCGCGTCTACGTCGTCGAGCAGAACCGTGACGCGCAGATGTTTCAGTTGATCCAATTGGAGTTGGCCAAGCGTCCGGAGCTCCTCGCCAAACTACGGAGCATTCTGTATTTCGCCGGACATCCGATCGACGCGCGCACCGTGACCGAGAAACTTCTCGACCAGGAACGCCCGTCCGACTGACGGATAACGAGATTGGGAGATAGACATGGCGACAACGACTAAAGAACCCCCTGCACCGTCGAAGAAGGTCAACCGGCTCGGGCTCGTCCACGCGGATTACAAGGGCAAGCCCTCGACGTTGTGCAAGGGGTGCGGTCACGACTCCATCAGCAGCCAGCTCATCAAAGCGTTCTACGAGTACGGCGTCGAGCCCCACCGGGTGGCGAAGCTCTCCGGCATCGGTTGCTCGTCGAAAACCCCCGCCTACTTCTTGAGCAAGAGTCACGGCTTCAACACGGTCCACGGCCGCATGCCGTCGGTCGCGACCGGTAGCGTGGTGGCGAACCGCGACTTGGTCGCGGTAGGTGTTTCCGGAGACGGTGACACAGCGTCTATCGGCATCGGCCAGTTCGTGCACCTTCTCCGACGGAACCTTCCGGTCGTCTACATCATCGAGAACAACGGCGTGTACGGGTTGACCAAAGGCCAGTTCTCGGCGACGGCCGATGTGGGCTCCAAGTTGAAGACCGGGGTCATCAACGACTTGCCCGCGGTGGACCTGTGCGGGTTGGCGGTCGAGCTCGGTGCAACCTACGTCGCGCGCTCGTTCGCGGGCGATCCGAAGCAGGTGGGCACGCTCATGAAGGGAGCGTTCGGGCACAACGGCACGGCCGTCCTAGACATCATCAGCCCATGCGTGACGTTCAACAACCATGCAGGCTCCACCAAGAGCTACACCTGGGGCAAAGAGAACGAAGAGCTCATCCAGGAAGTCGATTTCGTTCCGTTCTTCGAGGACATCGATGTCGACTACGAAGAAGGCGAAGTTCGAGAAGTCGAGCTACACGACGGTTCCCACATCGTTCTCAAGAAACTCGAGCGTGACTACGATCCCACGAATCGACGAGGTGCTCTCGACCTACTCCTGGACGCCGATGAGAAGCAGCAGTTCCTAACCGGGCTCATCTACTTGGATACGAAAAAGAAGAACCTGATCGAGCTTCTGAACGTCGTCGACGAGCCGCTAGCGACCCTTCCTCTCGATCGCGTCCGCCCGCCCAAGACGGCGTTGGACGATATTATGGAATCCCTGAAGTAGTTGATGTAGTTCGATCGGCCATCGGCCGTCAGCCGTCAGCCATCAGCAGGTCGGAGCTGCCTTCACCTTTAGACGGCGCGGTGGTGTTGCGATCGGAGCGTACCGTCCGAAGGTGAGGGCAGCTCCATTCTGCTGACGGCTGATGGCTGATGGCTGATGGCCGATGGCGCCGCAATAGGACGTCCATGGCTGATGGCGCCCGCGCTCAAATTCGACTAAAAGTCGAATTTGAGCTCGCCTAACACCTGACGCTTCAGAACGTCTCCGAAGATGTGCTGTTGGGCATCGGCGTTTCCGAGGTTGGTGAACTTGACCGATAGCGTCATCCGTTGCTCGGCGAAACGAACGCCGACGCCGCCGTTCACCATCGTGTAGCGCTCGGTGGGACCGTGGAAACGTGCGTCCAGCACGTCGGTCCAGAAGGCCGAATCGGTGAAGTTCAGGCTGAGATTGGCGAACCATTGGCCGCGGTCGTAGTTGACACCTGCGTTGAATCGATTCGCTGGCGCGATGTTGAACTCGCCAAAGTCGTCCGGGTTGTCCGGCACGGGCGCGGCCTGCCAGGAGTAGTTGGCGAACAGACTCAACTCCTGCGACATTCGGATGTTCAGCCCAAGCTCGACTCCTTTGTCGCGCACTCCCTCGAAGTTCAAATACGTGAACTGGGCAGAAGGATCCCTTGTGCGGCCAAGAGGTCGAGCACCTGGGGTGGTAGGGGCCAGCGTGGCGGCGGATTCGCGCTGGTGTACACGCCCGACGTGGTGAAGAAGATGTTGTCGGTCGTGTCGTTGATGTAGAAGGCGGCGCTCACCGTGTACCGGTTCGCAAGCGTTCCCGTGTAGCCGACTTCGTAAGCCGTCAAGCTTTCTTCGTCCAAGCCCGTGTTCCCGTCGGCTCGGACCGGAAAGATGAATCGCCCGATGCCGGGAAGCGGGACCGGTTGCAGGATGGTAACGTCGAGGAAACTGTTGACGAACGATGGCGCTCGGAACGCGCGGTTGTAAGACACCCGAAACGCGTGGTCCGGAGTCGGTTTGATCATGAACGTGGTTCGTGGCGAGAACACGAATTTGTCGATTACGCTGAACCCGTCCACGCGGCCGCCACCGAGCCAACGGAAATGATCGGAGAGGAAGATCTCGTCCTGGATGTAGAACCCGCCTTCGGTACGACTGTTGCCGCCCGGGGCGATCGAGAGGTCGAACGTGTTGTACCGGAAATTACCGCCGTAGTTGATGAGATGCTTCGTGCCTATTAGCTGTGAGTTCCCGAGCTCCACGTCGTAGGTGTTGTTCTTGAACAAAAAGTTAATCGGCTGGCCATCGGTTCCGATCGCGAGCAGAGCCGGAGCGTCGCCGTCGAGGATGTTGGTGAAGAAGTTGACCCTCAAGTTGTCGCGCTGATAGTTGACCTTCCCGTACCCCATCACCGTGCCCGATTGGATGTCGAACGGGCCGATCCCGGTATGCATGATTCCTTGCGTTCCCGCGATCCCACCGGCGAAGATGACTTTCTGGCGTCCGTCAGGATGGTCGTAGTCCACCCGCACGTCGAACTTCGGCTGCGTCGTGCCCGCGTTGGTGTAGGCGGGGTACTCGCCGCCGCCAGTTCTGCCTCGCTCGGGATCGTCGACGATGGGCACTTGCCCGACGGGTCGCGCGAGCGGATCCATGTCGAAAAACCGCCCGAGACCTTGAAAGCCCAACGGTCGTTCAATGCCTGCGCGTGACGGACGTTCACGTGGTAGCTCGTCCCCGTGTCCAAGTCTTGACCCGCGCTTCGGTTGATGGCGCCGAAGCCGAGCGTCACCGCCGTACCGTCGAGCTCTCGGGGCGTCTTGGTGATCACGTTGACCACACCCGTCATCGCGTTCGGCCCCCAGACCGCGGAGGCCGGGCCATTGATGATCTCGATCTGAGCGATCTCGCTGGTGTCGATAGGCAAGAAGTCCCAGCCGACGAAACCGAAAAAGTCCTGATAGATCGTGCGGCCGTCCAATAAGGCTAGCTGGGTCGTGGACAGCGTCGATGTAGCCCCTCGACTGGTGATGTTGATGTCCCGTGCGGAAGTCTGAGCAACGTTCGCCCCCGGCACGGACCTGATGAGGTCTCCATAGTTTTGAGCGCCCGCGTTCTCGATGAAGTCGGAGCCGATTACCGAGACCGTGGCGGGTGCGTTGATGATCTGCGTGTCCACTTTCGACGCGCTAACGACGACCGTCTCGGAATACGTCATGAGCTCTTCAGGTTGCTCTTCTTGCTGCGGCTGATCTTGTTCGTCATCTTGTTCCACTGGGGGCTGGTCCTGGAAAGCGACCAGGGGGGTAGGCACGATGAACGTGATCGTGCCGAACAGGAAAACTGCGATGAGTGTGCGGGTCATGACAACCTCCTGGGTGGGGCACCAATAGAACCGACGAGCCGTTATCTCATAAAAGCGGAGAAGTATACAATTGATCAGCATCCAGCATTCAGCATTCAGTTCAAACGAGGCCGTGCCAGTAGAGGAGGGTGCCGCGCTCACCATGGGCAAAGCCGGTAGGTAATGTTTCTGGTCGGCAAGGCGGTCGCCGTTTACGCGGTCCTTCTTACCGGCGACGTGCGGTGTGAGCTGGATGCTGAATGCTGGATGCTGAGCAACGTCCTATAATGCGAATATGCTGACTGAGAAAGACGTTCTCGATAAGTTGTCTGTGGTGCGAGACCCGGAGTTGGGCCGCGACGTGGTGTCCCTCGAATACGTGAAGAACATCCGTATTTGTGCGCCCATCGTGAGCTGTGACATCGAGCTCGCGAACCCCGTGAGCGCGGCCAAGGACCGTATCCGTGAGGAAGCGCAAAAGGCCCTCCTCGAGCTTCCTGATATCAACGAAGCCAACGTGGAGGTCAAGTGGCGTGTGACCGCTTCCCCCGAAGGCGTGAAGCGGGTGTTGCCGGGAGGGCAAGTCGCGCCGGCTCCACAAAAGCCCGAGGGAGTCAAAAACCTCGTCGCCATTGCTTCGGGGAAGGGAGGCGTTGGCAAGTCGACAGTCGCGGCGAATCTCGCCGTGGCGCTGCGGCAAAGTGGTGCGTCTGTAGGGCTCTGCGATGCCGACGTGTACGGACCGTCGCAGGGCACCATGTTCGGCTTGTCTGCGCGACCTGAGGCTGACTCCGAACAGCGTCTGATCCCGCTCGAGGCGCATGGAGTTCGGATCATGTCGATGGGGCTCCTCACCACGAAGGAGACACCGGTGATTTGGCGCGGCCCTATGGCGACCAAATTGATCCAGCAGTTCATGGGCGGTGTCCTTTGGGGTGAGCTCGACTACCTCATCATCGACTTGCCACCCGGCACCGGCGACGTGCAGCTCACGCTGACACAAAGCGTGCCGTTGACGGGCGCCGTCATCGTCACTACGCCCCAGGACGTCGCCCGCACGATCGCCGAGAAAGGGCTCCGGATGTTCCGTCCCGTGCAAGTTCCCGTTCTCGGTATCATCGAGAACATGAGCTATTTCCAATGTTCTCACTGTGACGAGCGGACCTACATTTTCAGCCAAGGGGGAGGCGAGACCATCAGCCAAGAGCTCGGTGTTCCGTTCCTCGGTGGAATCCCCATCGACCCCGAAGTGGTCTCGGCAGGCGATCAAGGCGAGCCGATCGTGGCCAAGAACCCAAACGCGCCTGCTTCCGTTGCCTACCGCGAGATTACCGCCCGGGTCGCCGCCGCGGTCGCCCGCGCCAACTTCGACAGCGACATCGCCTGCCGACCGAAAGAGATTTTGGAAGAAGACGGCAAGCTCAAGATTGTCTGGACCGATGGCTCGGATTCGAGCTTCCCGTTCGACTTCCTCAGAAACCGCTGCCCGTGCGCGGTGTGCGTCGACGAGTGGACCGGCAAGCGAAAGAACTTGATCCTGCTATTGCCATCGAACTTCCGCCCCATAACGGTAGAACCCGTGGGTAACTACGCCATCCAGATCAACTGGTCGGACGGGCACAATACGGGGATTTATAGCTTTCGTTCACTGAAAGAGATGGAGTCGGTGAAGAAGTAGCGGATCAGCATTCAGCATTCCAGTTCACACCACGCCCTGCCCGTAAATAGCGTCGTCGCATATCGGGCACCGTTCCGCCGGTAAGCGACACGCTTGTTACAGGCACAACGCGAATTGAACCGGATGCTGAATGCTGGATGCTGATCAGCCCGAGGCAATCACTTCAATCTCTATGCGCGCATCCCTCGGCAATCTCGCAGGCTGCACGGCGGCGCGCGCGGGGCGGATTTCCACACTTTCGAAATACGATCCATAGGCTTCGTTCATCGCGCCGAAGTCGCTCATGTCGGCCAGGTAAATGTTGGTCTTGACGATGTGGCTTGCGTTCAAGTCCGCGGCTTCCAGTATCCCCAGCACGCTGTCCATGCACCGGCGAGTCAGGGTTCCGATGTCTCCTTCAATCATCTCTCCGGTCACGGGATCGGATGGCACTTGGCCCGAGACGAAGACCAAGTTTCCGACACGCACCGCCTGGCTGTAGGGGCCGATAGGGGTGGGCGCTTTATCGCTTTCGATCGCTTTCTTCATGCTAGTGTGCTCCTATCACTTTCTTCCTTCTGAGAGCCGGGTCTGGCGACATCGAGCACGCCGTCCACGGCACGGATCGAGCGCGTGATGCGCTCGAGTTCCTTGACGTTGGTGATCGAGACGGTGACGTCGATGGATCCTTTCTGGTCCTCGAACGTCTTGGCCTCGACGGTTCGGATATCGGTGTTCGTCTCCGCGATGATCGACGTGATGTCGGCGAGGATGCCTTTACGATCCTCGACGTTGACCGAGAGGGTGATGTCGTACTTCGTACCCTTCTCAGATTCCCAGGAGACGTCGATGCGCCGCTCGGGGTCCACCATGAGGTTCAGCAGGTTGGAGCAGTTCACCGAGTGCACCGACACGCCCTTGCCGCGCGTGATGTAGCCGGTGATATTCTCGCCCGGAACGGGGTTGCAGCATTTGGCGCGGTAGACCATGAGGTCGTCCATCCCGTTGACTTTGATCTTGTCCTCGGTACCCCTTAGAACCCGCCGGACCGCTCGGGCCAAGCTTGCGCCCGCGCCAGGCTTTTCCTCGAGCTCTTCGGAGGGCACGAGCCGGGAGAGCAACTTGCGCGGTGAGACTTTGCCGTAGCCGAGAGCGGCGTAGAGATCGTCGGCCTGGGAGCAACCGTACTCTTGAAGGACTTCATCGAATTGCTCTGACTCGGTCGCGTGCTTGACGCTCACGTCCAGACGGCGAGCCTCCTTGTCGAGCAATCTCTTGCCGATCTCGATGCTTCGAAGCTTCTCGGTCGCGTTCAAGAACGTGCGGATCTTGTTGCGTGCGCGCGACGTCGCTACGAAGCTCAACCAGTCGCGGCTCGGCTTGTGGCCGCGGTTGGTGAGCACTTCGACGATGTCACCGTTTTTGAGATGGTAGCGAAGCGGCACCATCAACCCGTTGACGCGTGAGCCCACGCACTGGTGGCCGACGTCAGTATGGATGGAGTAGGCGAAGTCGACAGGAGTCGCGCCACGCGGAAACGACTTCACGTCGCCTTTAGGCGTAAAGCAGAAGACGTCTTCTGGGTACAGGTCGACCTTCAGCTCGTTCAAGAACTCGTGGGGGTCGTCGACTTCGTGCTGCCATTCGATCATCTGGCGAAGCCACGCGAAGTTCTTGATGTCATCCTCTTCGAGGGGACGGCCTTCTTTGTATTTCCAGTGCGCAGCAATGCCTTGTTCGGCGACGCGGTCCATTTCCGGAGTGCGGATCTGCACTTCGAACGGAACTCCGGAATCGGTGATGACACTGGTGTGGAGTGAACGGTACCCGTTCGGCCGCGGCATCGCGATGAAATCCTTGATGCGACCTGGGACGGGACGCCACGTGTTGTGGATGATGCCCAACGTGCCGTAACAGTCTTTGACGCTGTCGGTAGTGATGCGCAACGCGATGAAGTCATACACTTGGTCGAGCTCGATCCGCTGGCGCTTCATCTTCTGGTGGATGCTGTAGATACTCTTCGTGCGTCCCTTGATCTCGGCGACGATGTCGTTTTCTTGCAGGGTTTTCTCGAGAGTGGCTTGGATCTCGTCAATGAACTCGTGCGCCCACTTTTGTTTGGCTTCCACCCGAGCGGCGAGGACACCGTAGGCCTTCGGATCGAGGTTCTTGAGACACAGCTCCTCGAGCTCGGACTTCATGCGGCCGATCCCGAGCCGGCCAGCGAGAGGTGCATAAATCTCGAGGGTCTCGTTCGCGATCCGGGCCCGCCGATCCTCGGAAAGGTGTCTGAGCGTCCGCATGTTGTGCAACCGGTCGGCGAGCTTGATGAGGATGATCCGGATGTCGTCGACCATCGCCATGAGCATCTTGCGGAAGTTCTCGGCTTGGTGCTCCTCCACCGACGAGAAATTCATCTTGCTGATCTTGGTGAGACCGTCGATGATGTGCGCCACTTCCTTGCCGAAGTACTCCTCGACGGTCTCGGTCGTCGTGAGCGTGTCTTCGACCACGTCGTGGAGGAGACCGCCGACGACGCTCACGACGTCGAGCTTCATCTCGGCGAGGATGTTGGCGACTTCGAGCGGGTGGATCAGATAGGGCTCGCCGGACTTTCTCAGCTGGCCTCGGTGTTCCCTGGCGGAGAAAACGTACGCGCGGCGGAGGAGCTCGACGTCGCCATCCGGGTGGTACGCACGGACTTTCTCCAGGATATTCTCGAAGCGGATCATGGCGTCAGGAGGAAGCGCAAACCTCTTGCTCTGAGTAGCTTACTCCCCGGTCCCATGATAGGCTTCGCCCTTCCGGGGATCAAGAGCGGAGTTCGAGGCTCGCGCCGAGCCGAATGGTTGAGTTTCTTGACTGGCGATGTCACCGCATAATATACTGCGCTCCCCAGTTGTGGAACGCCTTGAGGAAGAGGGGGTTTTGATTATGAGGACCCATCGAATCGCATTCATATTGCTAGCTTTGTTCGCACTGACGAGCTTGATGAGCTGCGGCGTCGGGAGCAAGTGGAACATGCTGAAGTCGCGGCGCGCGTTCAAGCAGGCCAACGTGGCCTACGGGCAGAAGGACTACCCGCGAGCCATCGAATTTTACAATCAGACGCTCGAGATCGATCCCGATCCGGACCCGAGAGTTCTGGTGACGACCTATTTCTACCGAGGTAGCAGTTACCATCTCCAGTTTCGGCCGGGCCGGCCCGACGAACCCGAGAACGAGGCATATTTGGAAGCCGGCATCGAGGACTATGAGGTGGCGCTCGAGCTGGCGCGGGAGCACGCATCTGAATACGAGATGCTGGCTCCCTATGAGCAGTACGCGATGGAACAGCTCGCCGCGATCTATCGAGACAACCTCGTTGATTTCCAGAACGCAGAGTACTACTTCAAGGCACTCATCGAGCTCGATCCCGACACCCCCGAGCGATACTACGCGCTCGCGGATGTCTACGAGCGGTTCGACGATCCCGAAGAGATGCCGTTACTCGAGCAGGCGTTAGAGGCCTACAAGAAACCGGTCGAGATGAACCCCGACGAGCCGCTCGGGTATCGTCAGGTGGCGAACCTTCTCAACTCGCCCAGCTACGCGCGGTTCGAAGACACGATGGACTGGCTCGGGAAGGCTCGGGACGTGGACACCGCCAATCCGGAAGGCTACTACCTGATCGCCGTTCACTACTGGGACAAGGTCTATCGGGATCCCGATCTAACGACGGGTGAGAGGGGCGACTACATCGAGCTGGGCATCGCCCAGCTCGACCAGTCGCTCGAGATCAACGATGAGTATGTCGATGCGCTGATTTACAAGAACCTACTTCTCCGCGAGAAGGCCAAAGTCAACCCGCGCGACAAAGACGAGCTCACCGCGCAGGCGAATGAGCTCCGGGACAAGGCCATGGCGCTGCGCGAGGAGCAGGAAGAGGCGGCTCGGTCTGCAGCCGCGACTGACGCTGAGGAGGCTCAGCAGGCGAGCCAATAAGCACGAAGGAACCTCTCTTCTCCTCTTCGGGCGGCTCGTTGGGCGAGACAGTGCTTTCGGGCGCTGCCGCGCCCCTTTTTTGTCGGGACATGACCGACTGCGTTCTCATCATCGATGACGATGAGTGCCTGGCCGCCATGTTGGCCGAATACCTCAAAGTCGAGGGGGAGCTGCGTTGAAACCTAAGTCGGTGCCTTTTCCTTGATGTCGACGATGATCCAACGCGAGGCCTCGGTGCGATCGCTCTGCGGACCAGAAAGGTCGTACTTTCGAAGCGTAACCGTATAGGGCTTCTCGTCGGCATCCGGGAGTTTGAGCATGAGCAGCATTTCCGTCACCGCGACGTCTCCATCCAAGTTCTCGATGGTCACCTGTCTGATCACTGACCTAGTGGCGAGCCTGGTTTCGGTGTCGACGGCCCGTTCGAGCTCTTGAAATTTGTGTTCCGTCGTTTTGCGCTCTTCAACCCGCTTCGACCACTCCTCTTGAATCTCACCAAGCTCTCCGCTGAACTTGAACTGTGAGTCCTGTTTCTGCTTCCGGATGATCCGATCGAGAGCTTTTCCGTTGTCCGCGAGATACACTCTGCCTTCCTCCAACGCAGCGTCTCGTTCCTTCTCGGCGGCCTCTAACCGAACGAGCAGCTCTGGCAACGTGAAAGACTCAGTCGATTCGGAGCTGACGTCCACCACCTGCCACGACTCTGCCGGCCCGGGAGGGCTGACGGCCGACATGGCGGCAAGCGTAGCGCTGTCGTTGCTCCGGGCGGCAAGGAAGAATTGGTCGATGGTCGCTTGCTCCGGACTACCGCAGGCCCAGAGACACGCTAGGATCGCACCCACCACCCATTCTCTGTGGTTCGTCATCGGATCCTCCTTTGGAAAAGCAGACAGAAGCTTGTCCCACGAGCTGGAATTATAGTCCCGATCGGTTAAAAAGGAAAAGCCTCCCAACCGAACTGGTGCGGGGGATTATTAGGGTTCTCCTGTCGTTTCGGGGGATCTGATTTGTGTTGGAGGGCATGGCCTATGGACGCTGCCGCGATTGTGGAAAACGCCGGAAACTCCGGGCGAGAGAGGCGTTTAGGGAAAGGTTGTGAGCACGTACAAACGTGGAGCGGCGTTTTCCACAATCGCTTGGAAAACGCTTCGCGTTTCCCACGAGCGCCCACAGGCCCCTCCTGATATATATACAAGAAAGATTAATTCATATGGGATAAGGAAGGGGGGGCTCGATTAGTGGAGGCTATGGAAAACGCCCTTCCAGGCTTCGAAGAGAACTCAGTCGTGAGCAAGGTCTGAACGACCAGAACCGTGGGGGCGTTTCCCACAGCCTCGTCTCCCGCTGAGGGGCAGTGGCATTTGGTGAGGCCCGTGGGTTGAGAGGGTAAGCCATGTGTAGATGCGCATCGGCGAGAACGCTAGAATCTTTTTTTCCGAAAGAGAAAAGAGCGTTCCCGCGATGCGCGTTACTACGTTAGTCAACAAGCTCATCGGATTGCAAGGCCTGTGGGTCCGAGGTTTCCACTTCCAGGCGGACAAAGCCAGAGTGGTGGTGGATGTAGTACCACGGAGGAGGAAGCCTCTGTGCGGGATTTGCGGACGAAAGGTCCGCAAGAACAAAGATCGCTACAATCGCTACTGGCGGCACTTGGACCTGTTCGGAGTCCGGACCTATCTTCGCTACTCGATCCGACGAGTGGTATGTCGGCGGTGTGGAGTGGTCAGAGAAAAGGTGCCTTGGGCCGACAAGGGAAGCCGCTTTACCAAAAGCTTCGAACAAGAGGTAGCGTGGCTGGCACAGAGGACGGACGTCAGCGCCGTAGCGAACTATTTCCGAGTGACGTGGCGTTCGGTGCGACGGATCATCCAGCGAGTGGTTGCCGAGCAGCGGGATGAGCGGCGCGAGCTCGATGGATTGCGGGTGATTGGGATGGACGAGATCAGCTACCGCAAACGCCACAAGTACTTAACAGTGGTAATAGACCATCTCAGCGGCCGGGTCGTCTGGGCGGGAAAGGAGCGCAAGGCCAAGACGCTGCTGCGGTTTTTCCGCAAGCTCGGACCACAAAGAGCCGCGGAGCTCGAAGCGGTCAGCATGGACATGTGGGAGCCGTACAGAACTGTCGTCGGCAAAAAGGCTCCTCAGGCACGGGTGATCTTTGACCGCTTCCACATCGTCAAGCATCTGAACGAGGCCGTGGATAAGACCCGGCGCGAGCTGGTGCGCGAGCTCAAAGGGACTGCCCGGCGCAACCTCAAGAACACCAAGTTTCCCCTTCTCAAGGCCAAACACAACCGCAGCGCGAAAGACAAACGGGTGCTCCGCGAGCAGGTGCGAGCTAATCGTCGCCTCTACCGCGCCATGCTTCTGCGCGACAACTTCATGGACCTCTACACCTACAAAACCGAGACATGGGCCAAGAAGTTTCTCCGAGGATGGCTGCGGCGCGCTATGAGCTCGAGGATAGAGCCCGTCAAACGCGCGGCGAAGATGAGCAGCCACTTCGATGGCGTCATCGCGTGGGTCACGTGGAGACTCAGCAACGGCCGACTCGAAGGAATGAACAACAAAATCAGGCTGCTGAGCCACCGCAGCTTTGGACTCCACTCTGCCGAAGCTCTCATCAGTCTCGTCTACCTAAACTGTGGCGGTCTCACCCTCGAGAGGATCCACTGAAATGGCAGGAGAGGCATTATTAGAAACAGAGCGCTGAGAGGCGGCGGACGCCACCTCCCAGCGAAGACCGAATCTAAGGGCTACCGCCGCGGCCCGCGGGCGCGTACGGATCCGGCGGAACGATGCCGACACGTTCGACACCGTTGCCGCGCGCCACATCCAATATCGCGACGACCTCTCCGTACTTCAGCGTAGGCGCTGCCCGCAAGAAGATCGTCTTGTCCGCGCGCGTCTCGAAGATGTCGCGTATGCGAAGGGGTAACTCATCCCTAGTGACCGGCTGCTTGTTGATGGTCACCTGGCCTCCCGCGTCGATATCGAGCACGAGCTGGTTCGGATCGGGTTCTTGGTTCTCCTGGAGGTCATCGGCCGATTCCGGCAGCTCCACGTCGTGGCCCGCCTGGGTGAGTGGCGTCACCACCATGAAGATGATGAGCAGCACCAACATGACGTCGATAACCGGCGTCACGTTGATGTCCTTCATCGCGCCTTCGCTACCTGCAGCTTGTGACATTCCCATAAGAGTGCTCCTTGTAAATCGTCCGAAACGACTGCTTAGCCTGTTTTTTTCTCCGTGATCAGGCCGATTTCGTCAGCGCCGCCGTCGCGGCAAAGCTCCATTACCCGCATGACGTCGCGGTACTCCAAGCCCTCGTCTGCTTTGAGAAAGAGGATCTTCTCCGCCTTTCCTTCGAATGCCTCCGAAAGCTTGGTGACGAGCTCCGCTTCCGCTATCGGTACCAGGTTGAGGTAGATGGCATTGTCCAACCGGATGGCCACGTTGACGACATCTTCGCTGTCCGGCTTGTCGCGAGAAAATTGCGCTTCCGGCAGCTTCACGTCGACACCTTTTTGGAGCAGCGGGGTGATGACCATGAAGATGATGAGCAGCACCAGCATGACGTCGGCGAGCGGCGTCACATTGATGTTGCTATTGAGTTGGGTCGTGGCTGTGTTCGTTCCCATAGCCGTGTCTCCTTAGTAGATAAACAACGACGACAGCCTAGTTGCTAACCGTCTTCTTGGCCATGTAGTCGATGAGCTCAGAGGCGCTGTTGTCCATCTCCACGGTGAAGCCTTCCACGCGCGCGATGAGGTAGTTGAACGCCCACACGGCCGGGATGGCCACGAAAAGCCCGAACGCCGTCGCCACGAGAGCCTCCGCGATTCCGGCCGAGACCGCGCCGATACCGCCGGAGCCCGTGAGAGCCATGCCGCGGAAAGCGTTGATGATGCCGGCAACCGTTCCGAACAGTCCCACGAACACGGCGGTCGCACCCACCGTGGCGAGGCCCGAGAGGCCGCGCTTGAGATCGGTGAGGTTCAGCGCGGTCGCGCGCTCGATGGCCCGGTGTGCCGCTTCCATCATGTCGGAACGGCTGCCTTCACCGCTCTCCTTCTGGTACTGGTATTCCTGGAGACCGGCGAGAAGAACTTTGGCCAAGTGGCTGTTCTTCACGTCCTTTTGGCTCGAAGACTTGATGGCTTCTTGAATCTTGCCGTCCTTCAGGAGCTTCGCCACCCTGGGTGCATAAGCTCGGGACTGCTTCTTGGCCTTGCGGAACGTCATGTACCGCTCGATCATCACGCTCAAGGAATAAATGGACATGAGCAACAGCGTGAAGTTCACAGCCCTCGCGGTGAATCCCATGTGCTGCCAAATATCGATTAAGCTGAACGACATTATTTCCTCCTGTTTGCCCTTTGGCTTAGTGCTTTGACTTTTGAACCGCCACGTTGGTGGGGCCACGTGGTGATGAACTGGACATCGAAAAACTCGGCGAAAAACTCAATTCGATTAGCTCAGTGAGAAATTCACCGTCACCGTCATCACGATGGGGACTGGCACGCCGTTCAGCAACGTGGGCTCGTACTTCCACCGCTTCACCGCGTCGATTGCGGACTGATCTAGAAGCGGGATCGAGCGCAGCACGCGAACGTTGGTGACGTTCCCGGAAGGATCGATGATGGCCTCGAGGATCACGATTCCCTGAACCCGCGCCTGCTTGGCGATATCGGGATAGATAGGTTGCGGAGATTTGATCTTGTTCGGTGGTCGAATGTCTCCACCGACGCGAACCGGCGCTGCCTGCACAGGTGCGTCTGGCAGACCGCCAACGATTCCGCCGATGACTCCACCGGGCACGCCACCCTCGACACCTCCAGGGACACCAAAGTCATCTCCCAGGCCGATCTCGTCGGGGATCTCGACCGGTGCAACGAATTTCGGTGTGACCGCCAGAACTGGCCGCGGCACTTGTCTCGGACGTGCTTTCGGCGGCGGCGGCGGCGGTGGTGGCGGTGGTGGCGGAGGCGGAGGCGGCGCCATGAAGGTCATGATCCCCTCCGGCGTCGGCATATTGTCCGTTGCCATCAGCGGGACGATCACCATGAGTGTCACAATCCCGCCTTGGATGAGAAGCGACGTCATGAACGACGCGAAAGACCTTCCTGTGTTGCCCTCAGCGGTCAGCGAAAGATCGAACAACTCTTTCTTGGGGACGTCCTGGGGCGCTTTATTTGGTGCGTTGTTTGCCACGGCGTTCGGCGCTCCTTTCGAGAGATTATGAACGACTCTGATTAAATGTATAGGCTCGCTCTAATCCGTATCGTACTCACACCAAGCGAGATATGAGCGATATCCCATCTTGGTTAAAGCCCTTAGACACCTGACGCCGCAAAAGGTTCCTGTCGGATCGGAGAGAACATGAACGCTACGGTCCCGCGAACCAGCCACGGCGTCGGGCAGCTCGCACACCTCCCGCATGTCAATGGCATGCGACGGGTGCGGCATGGATAATGTGAAGCCCAATCCATTGTCAGATAATTAAGACAGCGGCTTGGAGGAGCCACTGCCCCATTCGAGCGGGCTATACTAATCCTCAGTTTGCGGGCTGTCAAGCATTTACCCGTGGCAGCTGGTGACCCAGCTTCGCCGTTGGCTTCGGCGGGCCAGCCGAAGCTTTGAGCGAAGGCTGGCTGGCAGCTTCAGCTAATACAAGTTAAACCTGACGACTAGGTCGCTCAGGCAAGGGATGGGGCGGCCGTTCTTCATCGCTGGCTCGAAGCGCCAGCTCGATTCCACGGTGCGGATTGCCGCGTCGTCGAGCTCGGGAATGGAGCGGAGTATCTCGAGGACGTGGACTTTCCCTTGCTCGTCGATCACGACACGCAATTTCACGGAGCCTTTGACGTTTTGCCGGATCGCTTCTACGGTGTAGCTCGGCAGGGGCATACGGAGAGGCCTCGGTTGGACATCGGGAGTAGGGAATTTGCCGGTGCCACCGATGACGCCGCCTACGAGGCCGCCCGGGACGCCACCGACCACGCCGCCCGGCATCCTGCCGCCTATCCCGTTAATGTCACCGTCGTCGAAACCGTTTTCGACACCGATCGGGATATCGCTCATCGGGAGCGTGGCGGTGAGCATCTCGACGGGGATCACGAAGGTCGGCGTCGGGACGAACGTCCTGGCATCGGGGTCCACGGGGCGAGGGGCCGCTCGTGAGCTTTGCTCGAGCGATACACCTCGACGCAAAGCGGGCGGAGGCGGTGGCGCGAATTGAAGAAACGTCGTCGACGGGGCGTTGGGCGTCAAGTGCTCCGGCACGGAGAACAACGACATGACGGTGATTGCCGCGAGGGCGAAACCATGGGCGGCGAATCCGAGCGGCCCACTCAGCCCGTATCGCAGGCGCGCTCCGTCTCGACCCGCGGACAGCGTGTCAGAGAAAAAGCTCGGCTCCGGCATGGGCCCCTCCTTGGGCCATTGTACCGCCATCGGTCCGCCTCCGCGCCAGAAGGCTACGGCGGACCCGCCTTCGCCCTTGGCTTCGGCGCGCCAGCCGTAGCTGCACGCGAAGGCTGGCTGAGAGCTGGAAGCCGGCTAAACTCGCGCTTCCCGAGCGTCCGGTTTGTCGCGATCTCTCACGGGGCGGTCACGGAGCCCGCGCCACCACAACACGATCGGTGAGGCGATGGCGATCGACGAATAGGTGCCGATGATCACCCCCGCGACGAGCACGAAAGAAAAGGCTCTCAGGACGGCGCCGCCCATGACGTACAACGCGACGACCACGAACAGCGTGAGCCCCGAGGTGAGGACGGTACGCCGGAGCGTCTGGTTGATCGAGAGGTTCATGATGTCTCGAAGCGATTTTTTCCGGACGAGCTTCCGGTTCTCGCGCACGCGGTCGAAAATCACGATGGTGTCGTTGACCGAGTAGCCGACGAGAGTCAAGAACGCGGCGATCAAGTACAACGTAATCTCGAGGTTGAAGATCGATACCAGCGCGAGCGTGAGCACCACGTCGTGGATGACCGCGAGGGTAGCGCCCACTCCGTACACGAGCTCGAAGCGGAAACCGATGTAGCCGAGCATCGCCACGAGCGCGAACAGCGTCGCGTTTCTCGCTTGGCGGCGCAGCTCGGCACCGACGACGGGGCCGACGATCTCCGTGCTCGCGTCCGCCAGGGCGTTTCCAGAAATATCCTCTCTGAGGGTTCGGAGAATGGTGTTGGCACTGGCATCGAGCTCGCCTTCGTTTCCCTCCGCACGCTCGACCCGGATCATGACCATGTTGAGCTCGTCACGGTCGTAGCGCTGGATCACCGCATTGCCGAGGCCGGCTCCTCGCAGTTGCTGGCGGATGACGTCTACTTCCGGCGTGGCTTCGAACTTCGCGTAAACAATGGTGCCTTCGGAGAAATCGATGCCGTAGCGTAGCCCGCCCTTTCGGGCGATGTCGAGGGCACCGATGAGGGCCACGATGACGGAGATGGTGATGAAGTGCCAGCGGTACTTCAGCCAGTCGATTTTGGTATCGCCAATGAAATCCATGTTGGTCGCGTCCTAAATACTGAGGGCTTCGACCTGGCGGCGCCCGCCGAGTACGAGATCGAAGATGAACCGTGAAACGAAAATAGCGGTGAACATGTTCGCGATGAGCCCGATGCTCAACGTTACCGCGAATCCTTGGATGGGTCCGGTGCCGAATTGAAAGAGAATGGCGGCGGCAACGAGGCTGGTAACGTTCGCGTCGACGATGGTCCAAAACGCCTTGCCGAAGCCGGCGGAGATCGCGGTGCGCGGTGTTTTTCCAGCGCGCATCTCTTCCTTGATGCGCTCGAAGATGAGAACGTTGGCGTCCACGCCCATGCCGATCGTGAGAATGACGCCGGCGATGCCCGGGAGCGTGAGCGTGGCAGCGAAGTACGCGAGCGCGCCCACGAGGATCAGCAAGTTGAGCATGAGTGCTACCACCGCGTTGACGCCCGCCAACCGGTAATACAGAAGGATGAAGAGCACGACCGATGCGAAACCCAAGGCGGATGCGGTGATCCCGCTACGAATCGAATCCGCGCCGAGGCTGGGCCCGACCGTTCGTTCTTCCTGGTACTCGAGCGAAGCAGGAAGCGCGCCCGATCGCAGTTTCAGAGCGAGGTCGTACGCTTCCTGGGACGTGAAGCTCCCGGTGATTTGTCCTTGATCGTAGATCACGCCCTGTATTACCGGCGCTGAGATGACGATACCGTCCAAGATGATGGCGAGCCGCTCGCCGAGGTTCTCGCGGGTGGCGGTCCGAAACTTGTTGGCTGACTCTGCTTTCAGCGTGAAGCTGATGTCCGGTTGGTTGGTTTGCGGATCGACTCCGGGGCGGGCGTTTTTCAGATCGCGACCGGTGATCACGGGGATGCGATCCAACAGGAAGTATTCAATGTTGCCGCCCGCGTCCGGCTCGCCGGGCAGTATCTCGGTGCCCGGCAGGGCCTGCGGTTCGGATGGCCCCGAGCTTCGGACGATACGGAGCTCGAGCTTCGCGGTCGATTTGATGACTTCTTTGGCGCGGGCGACGTCCTCGAAGCCAGGAAGCTGCACGAGAATCTGGCTGCTTCGGTCTCCGTGGGGAGCGATGACTGGCTCGGCGACGCCGAGAGCGTCGACGCGTCGCCGGATCGTCTGGATGGCCTGGGTGACGGTTTCTTCTTGCAGGATGCCGACGTCGGACGGACGCATCTCGAGCTCCCAGCCGCCACCTGCGAGGCTTCGGACGTCCCACGCCGGGAAACTCTGGTCCATGATGAGCCGGAACGCGGCATCTTCATTGGTGTCCAGTCCCTCGAGGGCGAGCTTGCCGGGCTCGACGTCGTAGATGTTCGCGAACGCGATGCTCTGATCGTCGAGGATCTCGGAAAGGCCGTCCGCCACCTCACGGGTCACGGCGACGAGAGCATCCTCGGTGTTCACCTTCATGATGAGATGGATGCCGCCTTTGAGATCCAGGCCGAGCTTGATTTTCTCCTCGGGTGGGTAGAATGCCCAGGTGGACCCGACCACAACGGCAAGGATCAATAGGGCCTTCCAACGCAGATTCTTCTTCATGGGGTCTCGACTCCAACGGCCTCCCCGTCATCGAGGGCCGGCGTATGTGAATTCAGGAGCGCTTGGACGGCTCCTCGACGCGCTGGGCGACGGCTGACTTGGCGAACTGGATCTTGACGCTGTCGGCAACGCGCACCTGGATCTGATCGTCCGAAACGCCCACGACGGTTCCGTAGATACCTCCGCTCGTCAGGACGCGATCGCCGTTTTTGAGCTGGTCTCGCATGGTCTCCGTGTCCTGTTGAGACTTGCGTGCGGGCCGAATGACGATGAAGTAGAAGACCACGCAGATGATGAGGATCAGGTAGAGCGGGTTGCCGAAAGGCGAAAGCGAGCTCTGCCAAGGAGCGAACCAAGCGGTGAACATCTTAGTAATGATAGTGCAGCGGTTTTCGGGCTTCAAGCCAAAGGATTATCTATATCGGAGAGCTCGTGCGAGAACGCCTGGTAGCGGTCCTCCTCGATGGCCTTCCGGATGCGGCGCATCAGCTCCAAATAGAAGTGCAGGTTGTGGATCGTGTTGAGGGTTCGTCCCGTCATCTCTTTCGCGATGAACAGATGGCGCAAGTAAGCGCGGGAGAAATGTGCACACGTGTAACAGGCGCAGTCGGGATCGAGGGGGCGTTGGTCGTCGGTGTAGCGGGCGTTCTTGATGGCTAGCTTGCCGCGGCTAGTGAACAGAGTTCCGTTCCGCGCGTTGCGGGTGGGAAGCACGCAGTCGAACAGGTCGACGCCGCGAGCCACGGATTCCACGAGATCCCCCGGCGTGCCTGCGCCCATGAGGTAGCGAGGCCGCTCGTCGGGAAGCTCCTCTGTCGACACTTCGGTCATCGCTCGGGTGAGCTCCTTGGGTTCGCCGACGGCAAGACCGCCGATACCGTATCCGGGGAAATCCAGATCGACGAGTGCGCGCGCGTTCTCGCGGCGTAGATCCTCGTCGACGCCGCCTTGAACAATACCGAACAGTGCTTGCTGGTCGCGATGATGCCGAGCGCGGCATCGTCTGGCCCATGACAACGTTCGCTCGGTGGCCTGGCGCACGTCACGCCGCTCAGCGGGGTAGAGAACGCATTCATCGAGTACCATCGCGATGTCGGAGCCGAGCTTCTCCTGGATCGCGACTGCCTTTTCAGGGCTGAGCGCGTGCAGCGCTCCATCTAGATGGGAGCGAAACGTTACGCCTTCGTCGTCGATGCGGCGCAAAGCGGCGAGGCTCGCCAGTTGAAATCCGCCGCTGTCGGTCAGGATTGGTTTGTCCCACGCCATCATTCCGTGAAGCCCACCGAGCGAGGCGACGCGGTCTGCACCCGGGCGCAGCATCAAGTGGTACGCGTTGGCGAGAAGCATCGAGGCGCCGAGCTCTTCGACTTGTTTTTGGGTGAGCGTTTTGACCGTGCCTTGGGTGGCAACGGGCATGAACGCCGGTGTATCCACGTCGCCGTGCGGTGTCGTGAGGAGTCCACGTCGTGCGCGCCCCGATCGGGCCGTCACCGAGAATCCAAAACGCATTTTTTTGATGCTCATACTTTCTCTATATATTCTCTAAAAAAACAGGATATGGCCAGGACCCGCTGTTGATACGGGTTTTCGTGCACTTTCCGCTGCCGCTCCTGCTAACGCGTTCAATACAAAGCATCAAGTTCTCGAGCCACCGACAAAAGGGTTGACAGGCCCCTCAGCCCTTCCTTATCCTACATCTAGTATGTCAAGCCTGGACTCAGACAACTGCTAGTTGTTACTGCTCTTCGAGCGGATGGCGCCCCTTGGTGCTTCTGTCCGAAGAACGGTGGTTTGGGTTTTCCGGCATGCGAGCGGAAGACCGAGATGTCATTAAGAAATTTTGAACTTTCAAAATGCAGTGACTCCCTCGGGCACCTCTGCTCTATCCCCTAAGGAGAGGAGGCGATAAGCATGGCAAAAAAGAGAAAGAAAGCTACCAAGAAGAAAGCGGCCAAGAAAAAGGCTGCAAAAAAGAAATAGCGACTTCCTCAGGGGTATCGAGAGCGGGGGTGAGAGCTTCACCCCCTTTTTTTTCTCAGCTACCAGTCAAAAGCGGCCAGCTTCCAGCTGGCCGCAAATCAATCCTTTAGCACGTAGCGGTGGATTGCGTCGGCAACTCCGGCGTCGTCGTTGCTTCTTGTTTCGGCGAAGCCTTTGTTTTGCAATTCTTCGACGGCGTTGGCCATCACCACGCCTAGACCTGCCGCCTCCAGCATGTCTAGGTCGTTCCAGTTGTCGCCCATGGCGAGGGTTTCGCTCATCGGGGCTCCGACATGCGTGCTCAAGAACTTCAAGGCCGATGATTTGTTGGCGTCGGCCGCTAAAACGTCGAGTAGGGCGAGATCCTCTTTGGGATACTCGGTTTTGATGATGCTCACGCTTGCGCCGGAGAGCGCGCTCGTCAGATGTTCGGCGAATTCGCGGATCTCGGTTAGTCCGGCGGCGAAGCCGATTTGTACGGGATCACGCTCGAGCACGAGGGACGGAACCCAGTTCGGAGGCGGGATCGTTTGATTCAAGTACCGTCCGACGTGGGGAAGCAGCTTGGCGTCTTCGCGAAGAATCAAGCGTCCTTCCCCGTTGGGACCGTCGTGCACGACGGGCTCGATCCCGGCTTCGGTGGCAATGTCGAGAACCGCTTCCGCGACGTCGCGCGGCAAGAGGCAAACTCTCAGGAGCCGCCCGGCGACGCCGTTTTTGATAATGGCCCCGCTGTTCGCGACGACGAACGGATCGATCGGAAGCTTGGCGACATAGGGACGAGCTGACGGGAAGCGGCGGCCGGTGACGATCGCCACCGCCACGCCGGCATCGACGCACGCGCCAAGAGCTTGTCTGTTTTCTTCCGCGATGTCGCGCGTCGAGCTGAGTAGAGTGCCGTCGAGATCGACGGCGACGAGCCGGAACACTTCTAGGGCTCACGGTAGGGAGACGTGAAACCGTCCCAGATCGTGACGTCGACGATGGGGTCGCCGGGCTCGAGTCGGTCGACGATCTCCATCCCCGAGGTCACTTGCCCGAAAACGGTGTTGCGACCGTCGAGATCGGGTCGCGGCAAGTGGGTGATGAAGAACCGGCTTCCGCCCGTGTCCTTCCCGTGGTTCGCCATCGCGACCGTGCCTCGCAGGATGGGGCGCCTGTTGATCTCGGAGCGAATCACATAACCAGGCCCGCCGTTGCCGTCACCTCTCGGGTCTCCTGCCTGAATGTATCCGTTGGGAACGACGTCGTGAACCGAGAGCCCGTTGTAAAAGCCGTCGCGGGCGAGCCGTACGAAGTTCCGCACCGTCATCGGCGCATCGAGCACGAAGAGCTCGAGCTCTATGACCCCAAGCTCGGTGCGAATGAAGGCCTGCGGTGAATAGCGAGGGCTAACGTAAGGTCGGTAGGTGTCGAGGCTCAATTCGCTGGGTCGAGCGCGAATCGCCGCGTTGGCGTCGCCGGCCTGCCTGGAGATCGCTGCCGCCTGGCGTCGGACGAGATAGCTCGTGTCATCGATCGCTCTGCGCGCGCTTTCAAGTCCTGACTCTGGCTCGAGCGCCGCGAACACCGCGAGAAGCCCCGCTTTGACACGCGGCTCGTCCTCGTCCGCGACGAGAAAAGCCTCGTGGACCGGCGCGGCGGCTTCGGACGCCCCGATGCTCCCGAGCGCCACCGCGGCCGCAAGTTTCTCAAACGGATCGTCCGCGGACAGATGCTGTATGAGCACGGTCACCGCACCTTCCGGGTCGCGTCGTGCCAAAGCGGTGAGCCCGTGCGAGCGAACGCGCGCGTCCGGCTCGAGAGAGGCATCGACCATGGTGCGCAATAGCTCCACCGCTCTTTCGCCGGTCATGCGCCCGAGTAGATCCGCGAGTGCGGCTCGCACCTCCCAGTCTAGGTCCGCGCCCACGCCCGCGAGCAATAGCCAGAAGCCCGCCGGGTCTTGTCGCGCCAACGCCGGCAAGACGAGTGCGCGTAGCCAACGGCTTTCGCTCCCCAGCCGATCCAAGAGCGGCTCGATAGCAGCCGGCGCCGACAGGGTCGTCAGCGCCTTGAGAACCACCGCTTGAACGTAGCGCGTGTCCCTTTCCAGCAACGTCAGAAGAGCCGGCACGACTTCCGGGAGTCCAATCGATGTCGCCGCACGCACCGCGGCAATGCGAACCCGCTCGTTGGGATCGGACAACATCACCCGGATGGGATCACGTGCGGTCGCGCTCGCCACCGTGCGAAGCCCGCGAGCGCTCCACAACCGAAACTCTGGATTCCTCTCGCCGGCGTAGTACGCCAGAAGCGGCGCGCGCTGATCGCCTTCGAGCTCGCTCAGCGCCCACGCGGCGGGCCACCAGACGAAGCGCGGTGTCCCGCCTTCGGTCGCGAGAATGTCCCAGCTCCAACGCAGACTTTCGAGGCGAGCCAAAGCAAGGATTGCGAGCCTCAAGTCGTGGTGAGGATGGCGAAGCGCTGACACGTCCATGTCGTCGGCCCACTCGTAAGGCTCGGCTCCGCGCGGGACCGAGCTCGAGATCGCCGTCGCGATCGTCTCGGCAGCGGCATCCCTTCCCTTCTTGCCGATCGTCTCGTACGCCCGCGCACGGACGGACGGGTCGTCGTCACGCGTCGCTTCCGTCAACCGGCGGAGGGCGTCCTCGGGAAGCTCCTCCTCCAACAAGCCGAGCGAGAAAGCTGCTGTCGCGCGTACGTAGGCTGTACCGTCATCGAGCAGAGGAGCGATCGCCGCCGCGGCGCCGGGCTCACCGATGCGGGCCAGCACCAGGGCGGCCCGCGCCCGGACTCGCCCGGCCTGGTCGCTCAGGTGCGCGTGCACCTCGCCGTCCCCGAGGGAGCGTTCGTCCTCGAGCTTGAGCAAGCGAGCGAGCTTGTCTTCGAGTGTGGGCTCGACCGGGTTCGGTGTCGATGCGCAGCCGACGGTGAATAAGGCCAAAAAAAACGCGCCCGTAAGGCGCTGACGCTGTTTCATGAGGCGCAATTATAGCCCGGAGCCGAGCAAGTCGACCCGTTCCCCTGCCCTTGCCTCTGCCCCTGCCCGTCCCCGTTGCCTTGGTGCACAACTCGCGATCTCGGTCCACAATTGTCCTTTACTCACGGATTCGAGGTTCCCCATGAGCATTTTCAAACGCACTCAGCGGAAGTATGTGAAGAAGGCCTATCGCGTGAGGAATTGGCGTGAATATGAGGCGGGTCTACGCAACCGTGGGAGCCTGACCGTCTGGATCTCGCTCACCGCCGGCAAGCTTGTGAACTGGGACGCGCCCCGGCCGAGGAGGAGGAAACCGGGCCGTCAACGCAAGTACTCGAACCACGCCATCGAGACGGCTGTCACCCTGGGCATGGTGTTTCATCTGTCATCTAGGCAGAGCGAGGGATTGCTGCGATCGTTGTTCGCTCTGATGAAGCTAGACAATGATGTGCCCGATCACACCACGATTTCGAGGCGCAAGGCGAAGCTGGGTAAGGTCCCCTTCTACCAAGACAAGCAGAAGACGCCGTTGCACATCTTGATCGACAGCAGCGGTCTCGCTGCCCACGCCGGCCAGCTGCGCAGAGCACCAAAGAGCAGGGACTATCGCAAGCTCCATCTGTGTGTCGACGAGCAGAGTGGCGAAGTCGTCGCCGGCGAGCTGACGAGCAAAAGAGCCCGCGATTCATCGCGGGTTGCATCGCTTGTCGGACAGATCGACAGTCCCATCTCATCGGCCAGAGCTGACACCGCATACGACGCCAGCGGCGTCTATGAGGCGATCGAGAATCACAGCGCTCATCGCTCGCCGAGGGTGCTGATACCGCCGCGCAAGGGCGCCCAGCTCGCATCGGGGCCGGCGAGCAGCCGACAGCGCAATCGCAACATTGCAGCACAAGCTCGGCTCGGCAAACGAAAGTGGCACACAGAATCGGGCTACAGCAAACGGAGCAAAGTCGAGACAACGTTCCATCGCTACAAGGCTATCGTGGGCTCAGCGATGCGAGCGAGAGGGTTGGCGGCACAGAGAGTCGAGGCAAGGATCGGGTGCAAGATTCTCAACACCATGACGGCGCTCGGGATGCCTGATAGCGAGATGATCGGATGATGGGAGTCGGGGCCAAGCGAGCTCTCGGCCTCTATCGGAGTTGTGCACCAAGGCAGCATAAAGGCCTCCGCTGAGCTCGAAGCACTCCCGAGCGCAGAAAAGAAAGGATGTATGGTTCCCCGAGCTCACAACCGTCCCAGTCATTCTGGCGCGGGCTGTTCGATAATAGTGACATCTGCTTCAGCCAGAAGGCTCGAACAGCGATCTGGCCGTTGGGGAGAACCGGAGGGTTCCCGATCCCGCACCCGGGCGCGTCGCTCCCGCGCTTGAGTTATCCCTGCAGGCGCCGTTACAATCGCGTGTCAGGGAGGACTTATCGCGATGGGAACCTTTCACAAGGTCGCAGAGACAAAGAACCTTGCCCCCGGGCAGGGTATGGCCGTCGAGGTCGCCGGAAACAAGATCGCTCTTTTCAACGTAGATGGGACCTGCTACGCGATCGCGGACACCTGCACGCACCGTGGAGGCCCTCTGTCCGAGGGATCACTCGAGGGCAGCACGGTGACCTGTCCGTGGCACGGAGCCAACTTCGATGTCTGCACTGGCAAGAACCTGACGCCACCCGCGCCAGCGGAAGTGACATCCTACAACGTGCGAGTCGAAGGGGACGACGTCGAAGTCGAGATATCGTAGGAATTCATGGGTACGTTGATTCAGGAAAAGTGCGTCGCCTGCCGACGCGACGCGCCAAGGCTCAACGACTCAGAGATCGCGCACCTGAAGCCCGAAACCCCGGAGTGGCAGGTCCTGTCTGAGGAGAACATCCCGCGCCTCAACCGCGTCTTCAGCTTCAAGAACTTTGCCGAAGCGCTGGCGTTTACGCAGAAGGTCGCCGAGCTGGCTGAAAGCGAGGGTCACCATCCAGCGATCCTCACCGAGTGGGGTCGCGTCACGGTCTCTTGGTGGACCCACAAGATACAAGGCCTACACCGCAACGATTTCATCATGGCCGCCAAGACCGACGCCTTTTACGGCATGCACTGATGACCGGCGACGCGTGCTGTCCTCACCGAGGGGAGGATTCCAGGCGAGCGACTACCCTCAAGGATGAGTGGAAAAGCGTCGCTCAGGAACTCGCTGCCGAAGCGACCTTGAGAGTCCGAGCCTAAGGGCCGCCGACAAAATAACTGTCTAGTTTTGAGCACACTCTTCCTGTTTCAGATCGTGATCGCGATGTCGTCTGGCATCACGAGAGCCTGGCAAGCTCCCTAGAAACGGAACATTTGTAGATCTTCAGCAACCAGCGCGTGTTTGACAAACGGTCCTCATTTTAGGGAGGATTACGCCTATCAAGGAGCACTTCTCCTATTATGAGACCTACGAGCTATCAGTCTGAAGATCTCGACCGCCTGTTGAGGAAGCACAAAATAGCTACCCTCGATGATTTGAAGGCAGTGTTGGGTACCGATGTGGACTCGACCGTCTTCCGAAAGCTCAATGAGTTGGCGTATCGGACAAGCTACTCCCACCGTGGTAGCTACTACACGTTGGACGAGATCGCCCAGTTCGATCGAAAAGGTCTTTGGTCGTTGCGCTCAGTGTGGTTCTCGAAGTACGGGACGTTGCTTGCGACGGTAAAAGCGTTGGTCGCGGCCTGTGAGGCAGGCTACTACGTCGACGAGCTCGAGGACGTGGTGCAGGTTGACGTCAAGGCTCCTCTGTTGAAACTGGTCCGAGAGAAAAGATTGGCGCGCGAGCAGGTGTTCGGCCGATATCTGTATCTGGCCACCGATGTGAGCACGCGCAAGCAACAGCTCTCGGCCCGCCAGGTACATGAGGCGTCACCTTCCACGTTGGGCTGGGTCGGGGGAGTCCGCGTGCTCCCCGTGGAGTTGAAGGCTGCGATCGTTCTTTTCTACAGCCTGCTCGATGAAAAGCAGCGCCGTCTCTACGCGGGAGTCGAGGCCATGAAGCTCGGTCACGGTGGCGACCAACAGATTGCCGAACTGCTCGGGATGGATCCGAGCACGGTAGCCAGAGGTCGTAGGGAATTGCTAATGAGAGATGTTGAGCTCGACGGAGTTCGGCGAAAGGGTGGCGGACGGCGCGCCGTGCAAAAAAAACGCCAGAAGTCATCGCCAAGATCGAAGAACTCATGAAGCACGACACCGCGGGCGATCCGATGACGGGAGTGAAATGGACGCGGCGGACCACCGACAAGATTGCTTGCGAGCTAAGAAGCCTCGGTGTGAACGTCAGCAGCAAAACCGTCGGTCGACTGCTCAAACAGCTCGGCTTCTCGTTGCGGGTGAACCACAAGAAGCTGTGCGGTGCCACGTCCGAAGATCGCGATACCCAATTCGCGTGTATCGCCGAACTGCGCGAGCGTTTTGCCGCAGCTGGTCATCCCATCATCAGCGTAGACACGAAGAAACGGGAGCTGGTGGGATTATTCAAAAACGGCGGGCAGGCCTGGAACCGCGAGCCGACTCTCGTCAAAGACCATGACTTCCGTTCCGAATCGAACGGCATCGCAATCCCCTACGGCGTCTACGATCTGCTCGCGAACCGCGGGACAGTGTTCATTGGTACCTCGTACAACACCCCGGACTTCGCCGTGAATGCCATCGAGAAGTGGTGGCGAACGGAAGGACGGCGACGCTATCCTGCAGCCCGTGACCTCGCGATATTGGCAGACGCCGGGGGCAGCAATGGCTATCGGTGTCGGGGTTGGAAGCACGGGCTTCAAACGCGGATTTGCAATCGCCACGACATCGCTATCACCATAGCCCACTATCCGTCCGGTACATCCAAGTGGAATCCAGTGGAGCACCGTCTGTTCAGCGAGATCAGCAAGAACTGGGCGGGCAGGCCTCTCGACAGCTACGAAACCATCCTCAAATACATCCGCACGACCACCACCTCTTCCGGTTTGCGGGTACGCGCACACCTTATCCGGCGTCGTTATCCGAAGGGCGTCAAAATCACTGACGAGCGGATGCAGGCGCTTTCCGTTACAAAGGACCAGACTCTACCCAAATGGAACTACACCATCCGACCGTCTTGAAAACGGGAACTTATTTTGTCGCCGGCCCTAAGGGAAATTCTTAGGCTAAACTCATTTCAAAGGTTTGTCCGTCTTTTCCAATCCAGAGTCACCATGATCCCGAACGCCGAGCAGTTGAGAGCCATCTCGCAGATGACCAAGGGGGACTTGGGCGAGATCCCCTTTCCGGTGCTCTTACAAGCGCTCGCCGTCCACAAACGCTCGGTAGTCCTCAGTATCGAGAGACGGCAGCTCAAAAAAGAGATCATTCTCGAGAACGGGATTCCTGTCGACTGCCATTCCAACCTGCTCCAGGACACCCTCGGGAAGTTCATGGTGGCGCGGGGCGCCCTTCATGGTGAGCAGAATCATCAAACTCTCAGCCAGAGCGCCACCACCGGGCAGCCGTTCGCTGAGATCCTGGTCGCGGACGGTCTGATCAACGCCTCCGAGCTCTACAAGATCCTCCAGCAGAACCTGGCGAAAAAGCTCCTCGACGGCTTCTCGTGGCGAAGCGGTACGTTCCAAGTTTCCACCAACTTGCCGCAGGTCGACTCACCGCTCAAGGTCAAAGCGCCTCAGCTCGTGCTCACCGGAATCTCGAAGTTCGCTCCCGAGGACGAGATCGCGGAAGCGATCGCCGGCCTCGAGGGAAAGCGGATCCTGTTCAACCCCAGACCCCCGTTCCCGCTCAAGGAGCTCCGCCTCACCAAGGATCATCAGGAGATTCTCGGGCTGGTCTCGCTCGGGAAGACGACCGAGGAGCTCGAGGCGGAATCGGGAATGGAGAAGGCCAAAGTGTTGCGCCTGCTCTACGCTCTCGCCGTGATTGGCGTGGCCTTGCCTGAAGACTGGATCGTTCACGACGCCGTCGAGGCCACACCCGATATGGATTTTGCCGGGGTTGGTGGACGCTGAGCCAGAACCGGCTCCCGCGGCTACGACGCCGGCCGTGGACGTCGACAAGCTCAAAAACGAAGTCATGGAGGCTTATCTGCTTCACCGCAAGCAAGACGCGTTCGATCTTCTCGGTATCGCGGACGATGCGACCCGGGACCAGGTCGACGAGGCGTATTTGGCATTCGGTGAGAAATACGCTCCGTGGACTATGAGCCAGCCGGGCCTCGAAAGCCTGACAGAGAAGGCGCGCGACCTGTTCATCGCTGGCGGCCGAGCGTTCGGCGAGCTGTGTAACCCGAAGACGCGGAACTCGCTCGTCGCGCGGCGCAACAGCGCGTTCAAGGAGAAGCTCGTTCCGGAAGAGGCGCGGAACGCTTTCGCCATCAAGTCGAACCTTCTCGATTCCGAAACGCAGTTCAATAAGGGCGTCGAGCTCATGAAGGAGGGCCAGTACGCCGACGCCATCGAGCAACTACAATTCGCGTACGACTGTGAGCCCCAGAACAGCGAGTACCGTGCCGAGCTCGCTTTCTGCAAATACCGCAAGGACTCTCAAATCGAAAAGGACAACTCCCTCCAAGAGCTACGAGAGACGCTGCGCATCGAACCGGACTCCGGGCTCGCGCTCTACTATGCCGGCACGATCTACGGCGAGACTGGAGACTTCGCGAACGCCGAGCCGTTCCTGCAACGAGCGATCAAGCTCATGCAACCCGATCGCCGTCCTATCGATGCGCTGAGGCAATTCAAAACCGCCGAGAGAGACAAACCTTTAAAAAGCGCCGCTTCTTTTAGCTACGAAAAGACTCAACGCAAAGGCGCAACGTCGCCAAGGCGCAAAGAGGTCCTCGCCGAGAGAGAACACTTTGCGTCCTTGCGTCCTTGCGTCTTGGCGTCTTTGCGTTAGTTCTTTTACGCGGCGAATGAGGTCACTTGCGGCGGGTGGTTTTTGGGGCCCTTTTAGGCTGGGGGACGAAATCCTTGCCGATCTTGGTCTCGAAGCCGGCCGCCTGGCGGTGGCCTCCGTTTTGAAACTGCTGCGCGATGCGAGACACATCGAAGTCTTCACGAGAGCGAAGCGACCACTGCCGAATCCCGTCTCCGCGATCGAAATAGATGACGGCAAAAGGAGCGTCGTGGCGCTTCAAGAGCTCTGCGCCTACTTCGGAGCCGAGCACGGCGGCATTCACGACCGGAACCCGATATCCCGCTAGGGTCTCGAAACGAACCTGATCACACAGAAGTGCGACTTGCTGGCGCTTGTACCGCAAGATGGGCTCGCCCTCGTCCGCGAGCTCGGCGATGTCGAGGTCGTTCCAGACTCGGAAATCCATGCGGTAAGCGCTCAGCGCGGCGAATACCTCGCGGCTTCGGGGTAGCTGGTGAAGCCAAAGATCGCTATCCATCACATAGCGTAGAAGCTCGGGTACCGGTCTTCCGGTGTTGAAGAACTCCCACGCGAGCACCGCGCCGCTCTTTTCGTTGTCGAAGATCGCGTATTCGAGCCCCTCGAGCTCCTCCTCCGCCGTTTGGTGATGGTCGATCACGGTGAGCGCTTCGAAGCGCTCTCGCATCTTCACGATGACGTGGCGCGGGTAGCAGAAGTCCAGAATATAGACGGTCGCGCCGTCTGGCAGCGCGGGCGGGGGATTGCCGTGGCGCACGGGAAGATAGTCGGCGTCGTCGCCGAGCTTCTGCCAGGCGGCCCACGCCGCGCCGAATCCGTCAGCGCAATGCGCATGGTAGAGGACGATGGGTTGCACAGGCTCGATCCTAACTCAAGATGTGGCCGTCAGCAGAGCGCTGTGCTAGGATTCCGGGTTCTGGCGCCGTATCCTCGCGGTTCTCGCACAGGGCCTAGATACCCAAAAATGACACCTGAGAAACTCTCTAGGAAAGGATGACTCCCAGCATGAAACGTGGTCTTGCGTTTTTCTTGTCGTCGATGCTCCTCGTGACGCTCATCATCGGCTGTGGCGCCGATGGCGGCAGCTCGCCCACCACACCAACGACACCCCAACCACCTACTACGGATTCCTCGCTGACCGCTCCCACGATCCGCTCGCCCGAGCAGGGTGAGCAGCTCGAAGAGCTCAAACCCGAGCTCGAGATCGGAAACGCCACCGGCGGTTCCGGAGCGCGGACTTACACTTTCGAGGTCGCCCGCGATGGGGCGTTCCAACAGATTGTCGCGATGGAGACCGGCGTCCGCGAAGGCCGCGGCGGCATTACCGCCTGGCAAGTCAGTGAAACGCTCGAGGCGGACTCGAAGTATTTTTGGCGCGCGCGCGCGCGCACGAGCGCCGGTAGCGGACCGAGCTCCGCGAGCTCGGAGTTTCGCATCAAGTCAGGCTTTACCCGAGACCGCCCCTCCGGCGGTCTCGTGGTTTTCGATCCGCTGACCGGCGGCTCCATCGGTCAGGTGATGGGCGGGCGGTTCGTCGCCGGAGGCTGGCAAGCGCAATCCAAGGCCGATTGTATTCGCTACCAGATACCGGTACTCCCCGAGGGGAGGATCGAGCTCGAAACGACGAACCTGGGCACGCCCAACCCGTTCCCCGGAAAACGCATGCTCATCAGCATGTGGGACCCCTCGAAGGGCGAGTACACGACGAACCCGTTCCGGATGCACCTGCAGAAGCTCGACCGCTCCACGGTACGAGTGAACGACGTGCGCCTTCGCTGGATCTCCCGCGGCCAAGAAACGAACGTCGGGATCACGTTTTTCGACTTCGAGCCCAGCATCGTCTACTCGTGGCGTATCGAATGGGGCACGTTTCCCGGTATCCCTTCGCAGCATGTGAAGGTGTTTCTCGAGGGTCTCGAGATCCTCAACCGCAACTACGATAGGCCCTACCGCCCGAACCCCCACTGGGTCGAGCTCGGCAACTGCGATCGTGAAGAGACGCTCGAGCAAGCTATCTGGTCCAATTTGAGAATCGGGACGCGTTAATAAGCTCCCGATCCTTATTCCCCTTTCATAGAAGGGGAAAGGGTGGCTCAATCCGAGTGCAGCGCCGGGTGAGCGGCTACTCCTGGGATTCGTCTACTCGTCCGTCTCGTCCGCGTCTTCCTTCACTTGAATCAGATCACCCCGCACCAGATGAATCTTGTCGAAGCTCTCCGCTGAGATGACGTAGTACCAGGGGGCGAAGCGCTCGGAGAGCTCTTCCGACGTCTCCTGACCCTCTGCGATCTCGTCCTCCCAGCTCTTGTGGTCGTCCGCGAGTTTCTTGTTCTCTTTGTCGTCGTCCGACCATTCGCTTTGTTCTTTGTCCTCGAAGTCGCGGTTCGCCGGTCGCGGAGGCTCCGGGAGTGCCGAGCCGTCGAAATCGGCGGTGATGAAGAGATAGCGGTTCTCTCCCGGTCCAGCTTCCTCTTCGCCGGTCGAGTCGTCGCCGGCGCTGATGGCTTCACCGCTTCCGTACAAAATCTCTCCGAAGCGAAGCGTGTAGAAGACTCCTTCGTCGGTTCGCACCTGTAGCTCGCCTTCGTTCGACAGGAGGTCGCCGGTACGGGTCAGATAGAAGCCACGACTCTGCAACGACAAAACGTCCGCGCGAGAGATCGTCAGTCCCGACAACCGTTCGTCGATGCCTTCGGGCTTGGGCCGAACGCCGACGATGGAGAGATTATCCACCGCGCGCAACAAGTCGTTCATTTTCGTCGAGTCGACTTCCTGGTTGGCGCGCATGCCGTTCGCGGTCCAGGTGCCGTCGTTCTTGTCGAGGGTGACGGTATCGCGTTCATCGACCATGAGCGTGCGCTCGTTGATCGAGTAGTCTTTCAGGATCACGTGGCCGATGTTCGTTTGCTGAACTTCGAGAAGATCGCTCTCGATCCAGTCTTCGAACTTCGTCGAAATGTCGACGTCGATCTTGGCTGCGTAGACACGCTTTTGTCCTGGTACCCGAACGAAGTGGAAGTTCTCGCGACCTTCGATCTCGTTCCCGACGATGATGTCGGCGAGGATCTTGTCGTTTTCGCCCTTGATGGTGACACGCTTGCCCCGGCCGCGGAGGCTCGTCGCCGTTTCGTCGAGCGGGTCGAGGACACCGAGTGTTTCGTGGTCGGCGACGTTGTCCGAGCGAAAGTCGTCTTTGGTGACGGTGATGATGCCGGCGGCCGTCTCGGCGAGTCGATCTTCGCCATCGGCGACGTAGTTGTGGTGCGACGGGATTGTCCACAGCCCGTTCTGATTGGTGACCTTGAACGGTCGCGCTGCCGCGGTATCCTCGTCGAACTCGATCACCTCGAGCGTGGTCGCGACGTTGGGATCTTCGAAGTCCGGAAAAAACGGCTCACCTTGGTCGAGGAAAGCGCTCGGCGTCACGTTGCGGGGTGCGGTGACGATGGCGACGATCATAAGGAGCAGCGCGGCGCCCGCCAGTGTTTTGGTGAGCTTCAGCTCGCTCTCTCGTTCTTCTACCATTTACGCTCCCTCCCTCAGACGATGGGCCGCTAGGGCGCCTTCTCGCTCGCGTTCTCTGCGACGGATGAAGATGTAAACGCCGAGCAAAAATACCGGAATCGGCGGCAGCAGTACCGCCAACGTGCGGATGCCGCTCTGAATGCGCCGAATCTGGGACTCCATTCTTTGCTCGCTCGCTCGAATCTCGGCGTCCTTCTCGGCGTCGATGTTGGTCTTGAGCACGTCGAGCTTTCGGTTTTCGACCTCTTCGAGGTTGCGCGCCATGATTTGCTTTGTCTGGGCGTCCACGTCGTCGCGGACCCGCACTTCGGCGACTTTCTCGTCCAGCCGGCGTTGTGCCGCGGCGAGCGCCTGCTCGGCGCGCATCTCGGCTTGCGACTCTTCCTGCGTGCGCTGCTCGATGAAATCGCGGGTCTGATTCTCCACGCGCTCCAGTGTTCGGTGCCGAACCCGCCGGTTCCGGAGAGCCACAAAGGACTCGTCGCCGACGAGCGTGTCCATGGCGTTGAGGAAGAACGTGACGTTGTCGAAGTTCAAGTTGCCGGGGCCAATCCGCCGGATCTCGAAGAACTGCTCCGAGATGAAGTCGAGGTCGGCGATGGCGATGACGTGAAGTGGCGGCCGGGCGGCGACAGCGTTCTCATCGTCGTCCTTGTCGGGCTCGTCGGGCTCGCCCGCGTCCTCTGTGCTGCGCACTTCGGCTGCGAGCGTGTACGTCATCGGGTCCGGTTGGTGCGGCAAGTTGCGATTCAACTGAGAGCCCAGGAAATTCCGTTGGACCATCTGGAAATAAGGAAAGCGTCCCGAGATCGCGCCCGACTGCAACAAAGCACGATAGGTCAGACCCTCGGCGGAAGCCGAATCGATGTGACCTGGATAGAGCAGCACCAGCTGTTGGAGCTTGGCGCTGGCCGCGTGGGCTTCGTTGAAGACTTCCGGGTTCTGATTACCGTGACCGAGGAACACGACTTCGGGTGGCAAGTGCGCCAAGTCCGGATGGGGGTTGTAGGTGTCCCACGTGATCATGGCCGGATCCCACCGGAAACCCAGGCCGGTGAGAAAGCCGCGGATATCGCCTTTCGGCTGTGCGGGTGGCTGTTGCTGCCGCATGAACGGGTTCTGGCTCGCTCCGGGCTGCTCCGATGGAGCGAGACTCAAGTTCACGATGGGAAGCGGATCCACGAGCAGAAGCGCCGGCGTGCCTAGTCGTATAAAGTCGGCCACGTTGTCCATTTGCTCTTGGGTGAGCGACGAGGGTAGGGCCACGAGGAGGCCGTCGACGTCTTCGGTGACGGGATTATCCGGCGTGATCTGAACGACCTCGTACTGCTTGCGAAGCTCTTCGACCACCGACCACGACGGCGTCGACTGCATCGTCTGAAAGTCCAGCCCGCCGAACAGGCGCAGCGCGGTGTTGATGACCCCTATTGTCTTCCGTTCGGTGTTGGCAACGACGCGAATGCTGCGCGCGATCTCGTACTCGGCCGGCAGCCCGCGATCGAAGAACGGGATGACCTGCTCCTCACCGCCGCAGGTAAAAGCGAGACCCAGGAAGACTTCGCTGAAGCCGGCGCGCGCTCTCTGGTGGTTCGGGATCTGCCGCGGCCCAATACCGAACTTCTCTCTTGCTTCCCGGGCCTCCTCGCTGAACGGCTCGGTATCGTAGATTGCGATCTGAACGCGTCCGCCGCTCGCCGATGCCACGTCCTTGAGGAGGCCAACGACGTTCGCCCGCGTCTGCACGTACTGCTCGGGAACCGTCGGGCTGATGTAGGCCTGCACGAACACCGGCCGATCCCTGTCGATCTGGCCAACCAACGCCTTGGTCTCGCGGTTCAACGAGTGGAGCCGCTCGGCGGTTCCATCGACACGGAGGCCGAGTCGGCTCACGATCGAAACGCCAGCGACGAGGATGACGACGACGGACACGGCGCGCACGAGATGATGTGTCGACATGCGAACCCCGTCTGCCTCACGCGGCCAGTGACGCTGGCTGACGAGGAGCACGTTCAGGTACAGGAACACGCCGGTGACCGAAACGAAGTAGAGAGCTCCGGTGAAGCTTACGACACCGCGCGCGAAGTCCTCGAAGTGATGGAAGATGCCGAGAGGCGCCACGATCCGCGCGAGATCGACGCTCAACGTCCCCGCCATCGCTTCGATGAAAACGCCCATGCTGCAAAAAACAGCGCCGAGAATGAAAGCGATGGTCACGTTCGAAGAGAGCTGCGACGCCAGCATACCGACCGCGATGAGCGTCGCGCCTATTAGCCAGTAGCCCAGGTAGTTCACCAACATCAGGCCCAAGTCGGGGCTGCCGAGGAAAAGAAGCACGACGACGTGGCTGAGCGAGAGCACGAGCGACACGGTATAGATGCCGAGCGCCGCGCCGTATTTCCCGAGCACGACTTCTAGATCCGTCGCCGGCAGCGTGAACAGCAGCTCGTCCGTACCCTGCTTCTTCTCTTCCGCCCATATCGACATGGTGAGCGCGGGCACGAAGAACACGAGGAGGTACGGAAAGACCGCGTTCAGCTGGTCGAGGTTGGCGAGGTTGTTCAGGAAGAAGCGATCCTGCCAGAAAGCAGCCGCCGCGCTCAAGAAAATGAAAAGGGTAATAAAGACATAACCAGTGGGATTGCTGAAGTACATGCGCAGATCCCGCTTGGCGATGGCGCGGACGATGTTCCAATTCACGTCTTTGATCATGATGCCGGTGCCTCTGCCGTGTTCTCGTTCTGGGTCAGACGATAGAACGGTTCCTCGAGCGAGCCGCCTTCTTTGAGCTCGTCGGCGGTGCCTTCGAACACCAGCCGGCCGTTGTGAACGAACAGCACGTGGTCGGCGATCGCCGCGACCTCTTGAAGAATGTGCGTCGAGATGAGGATGGTCTTGTCACGCCCGAGCTTCTTGATGTTGTTGCGAAAATGACGAATCTGGTTGGGGTCGAGCCCCGCGGTGGGCTCGTCCATGATGAGGACGTCCGGGTCGTGAAGAAGCGCTTGCGCGAGCCCGACGCGCTGGCGCAAGCCGCGCGACAGCTTGCTGATGGGCTTTTCCAGAACCTCGTGGAGCGCACACAGGTCGCGAACGTCGGCGATCCGCCTTTTGAGCGTCGTCGGGTCGATCTCGCGCGCCTCGCCGAAGAACTCGAGGAGCTCGAGCGGCGTCATATCGAGATAGAGCGGTCCGTTCTCGGGCAGATAGCCGAGTCTCTTCGACGCCGCGATCCGTTCTTTGTGGACATCGAGTCCCGCGATCCGAGCGGAGCCTGCGCTCGGCGCGAGATAGCCGGTGAGCATTTTCATCGTCGTCGTCTTGCCGGCGCCGTTCGGCCCTAAAAAGGCCACGATCTGCCCCTCGGGTATCGAGAAGCTGATGTTGTCCGTCGCGACGAAAGGCCCGTAGTACTTGGTCAGGCCACAGGCTTCGATCATCGTTTTCGAAGATGCTTCCTCCATCGAACGAATACCTCCTGAGCGATCGTTGTCGTTAACGGTCGGCAGGCGGGAGCGCGCGCGACCGAACCAGATTCTACTCAAAGCGTTTCGCGGAGACAAGTCGATTGCACGCTGTAAGCGATACAAATAAAAGATTTAAACCCAGGTAGTGAAATAACCCTTTGAAAAAGCTTAGTATTCGAGCCTAAGCCGTCGACCACATGTCCCAGCGCAAACGCTTTCTCGTGCCCGAGGTCGTCCAATCGTCGGGGATGGACTGTGGTCCAGCCGCGCTCAAAGCGTTCGTCGAGGGCCACGGAGTGTCGGTGAGCTATGGCCGACTGCGCGAAGCCTGCCAGACCGACGTCGACGGGACTGCGATCGAGACCCTCGAAGAGATCGCGAACGAGCTCGGCGTTCTCGTGGAGCAAGTCATGCTCCCGAAAGATCTCGTGCTGCTCGAAGAGGCTGAAGCGCTGCCGTGCATTGCAGTCATGCGGCTTCCGAACGGCAACACCCACTTCGCGGTGATTTGGAGCGTGGTCGCAGGCATCGTCCAGGTGATGGATCCAGCGACGGGACGCCGGTGGATGACGCGTGGCCAGCTCGTGCACGAGCTCTACGAGCACAACCTGCCGGTGCCGGCCGGAGACTGGCGTGAGTGGGCGAGCTCTGAGCAGGGACTGGGCCTCCTCACAAGACGTCTTTCCGCATTGAATGTTTCGAAGGGCACGGTCGACGAGCTCATCAGGAAGGCGCTGTCGGATCCCAGCTGGCGATCGCTCGCGGCGCTCGACGCGGCCGTGCGCGCGGTGCGATCCATGCTCGATGCCGGCGCGTGCCGCAGTGGTGACGAAGCGGCGTCCCTCGTCGCTACGTTATTCAAAGATGCCGACTCCATCCCCAGGAGCTACTGGTCTACGAAAGCGTTGCCGGATGCGCCTGGGCCAGATACTGATAACGACGTCGTGGACGAGATCATGATCAGGGGCGCGGTACTCCTGCGACTCGACCGATCGCCCGCGAGCGAGAGAGTTTCCTCGCCGTCGCTTTCGCGGGCAATCGAGGCGGCGCGTGACGAAGAGCCGGCCCGGCCGGGGTGGGAGCTTTGGTCGCGGATCCGTGAAGACGGGCTCCTCACGCCGGCGGTCCTTGTCGCGGCGTTTGCCGGCGCCGCCGCAGCGGTTGTCATCGAGGCTCTTTTGTTCCGGTCTCTTCTCGAGCTCGCGCCGCTCTTCGGGCTTTCCGAGTATCGCGTCGGCATCGTCGGCGCCCTTCTCGCGTTCATGTTGGTAGCACTCGTGATCGACTACGCCGCGATCACCGGCGAGCTTCGTATCGGCCGGCGCTTGGAGGCGCGACTTCGGGTCGCGTTTCAAGAGAAAATCCCGCGGCTCGGAGATCGCTACTTCGGCAGCCGGCTCATCTCCGACATGGCGGAGCGCAACCACAGCATCCACTTGTTGAGGACGCTGCCCAAGCTCGCGGGCCAGCTCCTGCGGACGAGTTTCGAGATGGTTCTCACCACGGCGGCGATTATCTGGCTGGAGCCCGGGACGAGTGTGGTGGTGCTGCTCGTCGTGGCCGCGTCGCTTGTGATCCCGCTCGCGGGCCAGCCCGTGTTTCAAGAGCGCGATCTTCGGGTGCGAAGCCACGTCGGAGCGCTGAGCCGGTTCTATCTCGATGCGCTCTTAGGACTGATTCCGCTACGCGTCCACGGCGCGCAGAAACCGATTCGGACCGAGCACGAGAGTCTCCTCGTCGAGTGGGCGCGCGCGCGGCTCGGATTGCAACGGATGGCCACAGGCCTCGAAGCCGCGCAGTTTTGCGTCGGCTACGGTTTGATTGTGCTGTTGCTGCTCTCGTACTTGAATCAAGGCGGTGAGCCGGCGGCGGTGTTGCTCCTCGCTTACTGGGCGTTGAATCTTCCCGTGCTCGGTCTTCAGCTCGTTCGGCTCGCGTGGCGCTACCCGGAGCAGCGGAATACGGCTCTGCGTGTGACTGAGCCGCTCCGCGCGAGCGAGGAGTCTGAGCAAGCGCCCGTCGCTGACCGCACCCCCTTGGGCACGGGTCCTATTGCTATTCGATTGGAGAACGCCACGGTACGCAGGGCGGGTCACGTCATTCTCGACAACCTCGACGTCGACATCGACGCTGGCAGCCACGTCGCGATCGTCGGCCGATCGGGCTCGGGCAAGACGAGTCTGTTCGGTCTTCTGCTCGGCTGGCACTTTCCCGACGAAGGCCGAGTCCTCGTCGACGGTTCCATTCTGGGCGGCGAGCGTTTAGACGAGATGCGGGCGCGTACCGCCTGGGTCGACCCCGCAGTGCAGATCTGGAATCGCAGTCTCATCGAGAACCTTCGCTATGGGAACGACAACCGCGCGGAGTTTCCGCTGGCAACGATCGTCGAGCAAGCCGAGCTCTTGCCGGTGCTCGAGATGTTGCCCCAAGGACATCAGACGCTGCTTGGTGAGGGAGGCGGCCTCGTTTCCGGCGGTGAAGGCCAACGAGTTCGGCTGGGACGAGCCCTGTTGCGGCCGGATGTTTCCCTCGTGCTCCTCGACGAGCCGTTTCGCGGTCTCGGGCGTGAGCTGCGCGCGGTGCTTCTGCGACGAGCGCGCGCGCATTGGCGGGAGGCCACGCTTTTGTGCATCACCCACGATATGAGCGAGACCGAGGGATTCGATCGCGTGCTCGTCCTCGACGGGGGCCGTATCGTCGAAGACGGACCACCGGGCGAGCTCTTGTCTCGGAAGAGCTCGCGATACCGCGCGCTCGTCGATTCCGAACGTGAGCTCAGGTCGCTTTGGTCCGACGGTTCGTGGCGCAAGTGGGAAATCCGCGACGGTGCGATTCACGAGCGTGAGCATGAGGCCCTTTGATGTCGATGCGACATAGCTGGCCGCGCGCTCGGCTGGGCGAAGGGCTGAAAGCGCTTGCGCGGAAGAGCGGGATGCCGGTTTCGAGACCAGACTCGAACGAAGACGCGCCCCCGCCTCCGGCGGAAGGAGAAAATCTAGGCGAGTGGATGGACGCCGGGGCGCGCTGGCTCGGCATCGAAGCTACGGCGTTGAGCTTGCCGCACCCCGAGCTCGCGAGTTTTCTCCGCGCTCCCGGGCCCGCCATCGTGCGGGTGGCGGACGATGAGTTCCTCCTGGTGATGTCGGCGACGCGGCGTGAGCTTCGAGTTCTCGGCGATGACGGCCAGCCGCATCGCGTGGCTCGAGACGCCGTCGCGCGCGCCCTCGAAGAGCGGATTGGTGGCGACGCGGAGGGCGAAGTCGAAGCGCTCCTCGAGAGCGTTTCCTTGTCGGCTCCCGACAAGGCACGTGCTTACATGATCGAAGAGCGTCTGAACGACGAGACCATCGACGATATCTGGCTCGTGCGCTCGCCGCCCGGCGCGAGCGTCGCCGAAGATGTGCGGCAATCGCGCGTTTTGCGATTTTTGGCGGCGTTCGTGGGCACCTACTTCATCGACTACAGCCTGTTCATCGCTTCGTGGTGGCTCATCGGCCGCGGTGCGCTGCGCGGACAGATCGATTGGGGCTGGCTCACAGCGTGGGCGCTCTTGTTCGCCACCATGGTGCCGTTCCGCATGATGTCGACGTGGTACCAGGGACGAACCGCGGTCGCGGCGGGTGGGCTCCTCAAGCAGAGGCTCTTGCTCGGCGCCATGCGCCTCGATCCGGACGAGACCCGTCAGGATGGATTCGGCCGCCATCTCGCCCGCGTCCTCGAATCCGAGGCCGTCGAATCGTCGGCGATGAGCGGCGGTCTGCTCTCGGCAGCAGCCAGCATGGAGCTCGTCATCGCGGCGGTGATCCTGTCGTTCGGCTCCGGCGGTCTCCTCCACGTCTTCCTTCTCGTCCTCACCGTGTTCGCGTGCTTCCTGGTCGCGTGGCGGTATTTCGTATCGCGGCGCGCGTGGACAGGAGCGCGCTTTCGCATCAGCCACGATGTGCTCGAGCGCATGGTGGGTTATCGCACACGACTGGCGCAGTTGCGCCCCGACGCCCGGCACGAGCGCGAAGACGAAAGCCTGGCGACGTATCTGGAAGTCTCCCGCGACGCCGACCGTCTGTACGGCTGGCTAGCGGTGTTCGACCGGCTGTGGTTGCCGATCGGTGTGTTGGGTCTCGCGCCGGGCTTCATTGTTGGTCAAGCGACGCTCGGACGGTTGGCGGTCGCACTCGGCGGCACCGTCCTCGCTGCGCGCGGACTGCAAAAGCTCGCGGACGGGCTCGCGGATCTGCTCGATGCCTGGATCGCGTGGGAGCGCATCGCTCCGCTCTTTCATGCTGCAGGCAGACGACCAGCTCCCGGCGACCCGAACGTGTTGAGTCTAGCGCGCCGACAAGGGGCGACGTCGAACGGACGGCCGCTCCTGGAAGTGAAAGAGCTCAGCTACCGCTACGCCAATCGAAGCGAGCTGGTGATTCGCGGCGCTAGCTTCGGCGTCAAGACGGGCGACTGCATTCTGCTGACGTCGCGATCCGGTGGTGGAAAATCGACGTTGGTTTCGCTCGTCAACGGACTGCGGACTCCCGCCACCGGAACGTTGCTCCTCGATGGCGTCGATCGGTTGAGTCTTGGCGCCGAAGCGTGGACGCGCCGGATCGCGACCGCACCGCAGTTTCACGAGAACCACGTCTTCACCGAAGTGTTCGCGTTCAATCTCCTCATGGGCCGTCGCTGGCCTCCGACCGCCGAAGATTGGCGTGAAGCCGAAGGCCTCTGCCGTGAGCTCGGGCTCGGCGAGCTCCTCGACAAGATGCCCGGCGGGATGAACCAAATCGTCGGCGACACCGGCTGGCGACTCTCGCACGGCGAGCGCAGCCGGCTTTACTTGGCGCGCGCGTTGTTACAAGGAGCCGAGCTCGTGCTTCTCGACGAGAGCTTCGCCGCCCTCGACCCCGATAACTTGAGACAGGCGCTCCTCTGTGCACGGGAGAAAGCCGACACCCTCGTGGTGATCGCTCACCCCTAGTCCCCTGGATCTTTGATTACTATACAAAGTTAGGCTTTTCGCCAGCCCATAAGATTCATAAGATTCATGCACTTAGAATGGTTTCGGCAAGCTCTGCTTTATCTAGTTTGTTCTGATACAGGGGACTAGTCGGCGTGGTCGTCCACCTTCGCTTTGGTGATCAGCGCGACTTCGGTGGCGCCCGCGGTGCGGCAGCGGTCCATCATCTCGAGCACATAACCGTACTGGAGGCGTTTTCGACGCGTTCTGAGGGGTTGGACACCGTCCCGGGGAAGAGGTTCCGTGCTGGGAAGTCCGTGGTACGGACCTCTCGAAGCGTTACTTTTTTACACAGCATTGTGGGCTTGACACCACGAAAAAGCGTCTCGATATATGACCATTTCGAGGAGATGCCCCTGAGATAGTTGAAGGTTAGGAGTGGCGGCTCCTAAGGCCGGGTTCGATAGAATCCGGCTGTGAAGGAAAAAGAAAGGAGCCACCACGATGTCAAATTACCAAATCATCGATGCGAAGAACAGGAAGAAGCTTCGAGAGATACTGAGCTCGAAGGGGCAAGCTCTGTTGCCGTTCTTGGATGCGATTGAGCGAACCGAGATAGCGATCGACGAAGTGATCGACGTTGCTGGCCGAGCGACGATCGAAGCGGTCTTGGATCTGTCAGCCCAAAGTGTGGCTGGGGAGAAACACCTGGGGAAGAAGGGTAGCGATGTTCGCTGGCACGGCCGGCAGGGTGGCGTAGTAAGCCTTGCGGAGCGGAAGTTGAGAGTGAGCCGGCCACGTCTGCGGCGTAAGGGAAAGGCAGAGGGAGGGGAGGTTGCGATTCCTGCCTACGAAGCGGTGAACAACTCGTCTCGGCTGAGCCAACGCATCTGGGAAATCCTGATGCTGGGTGTGTCGACGCGCAAGTACGCGTCGGTTCTTCCCGAGATGGCGGAGACGGTAGGGGTTAGCAAGAGCGAGGTGAGCCGTGAGTTCGTGGAAGCAAGCGCGGAGCAGTTGCAGGGGCTGATGGAGCATCCGCTGGACGAGCTGGAGATCGCGGTCGTGTACCTGGACGGGATTCGCTTCGGCGAGCACCACGCGCTGGCGGCAATCGGCGTAGATACAGAGGGATACAAGCATGTTCTGGGGCTTCGGGATGGAGCATCGGAGAACCAGATAGTGTGCAAGGCGCTGCTGGAGGACCTGGTCGAACGAGGCCTGAGCCCAGAGCGGTGTCGGCTGTTCGTGATCGATGGCTCCAAGGCGCTACGGGTCGCCGTCGACGCTGTGTTCGGTACCCACAACAAGGTCCAGCGTTGCAGGAAGCACAAGGAGCGCAATGTGCTCGGTTATCTGCCGCAGGAGCTGAAGCCGCAAGTGCAAGCGAGCCTGCGTTCGGCCTGGCAGCTCCCAGCAAAGAAGGGCAAAGCGCGGTTGGAGCAACAGGCGAAGTGGCTCGAGGACGACTACCCCTCGGCGGCGGAGAGCATCCGGGAGGGGCTCGACGAGATGTTCACCATCAACGAGCTCGACCTCCCCGCATCTCTGAAACGCTGCCTTGGATCGACGAACATCATCGAGTCGTGCTTCAGCGGTGCGCGAGGTCGTACCCGTCGCGTCACCCGCTGGCGCAATGGCAAGATGGTTCTGAGATGGGCCGCTTCGGCTCTGCTCGCCACGGAGAAAAATTTCCGTCGTATCATTGGATACCAATCGCTACCGATCCTCGAAGCGAAGTTAGCGGAGGTCACTGAGAATCAAGCGCTCGACAAGCACGCCAAAGTCGGGTAAACCATGTGTCAGGAGCCGCCACCACCTCGAACCTTCAACTATGGTGGGGGCACCTCCCATTTCGATGCTGGCAACGACTGTAGTCATGAACGTTGCAACATGTCTCTTAAGCGGGTAAAGAGGCAAATCTAATAAAGGAGTACTTCGATGAAAGTCAAAACCCGAATCCAATCTGGTAGTGGTGGAAACCAGTTCAATCACTATCCCTGAGCGTAATTAGTACAGGGCAGCCTTGTAGCTGCCCTTTTTTTTGGGACTTATACCTATGGCTTGACACGCGCCCGCCGCTTCCGGTGGGCGGCGAGGCTGGATTTGGCATGGCGCTTGCGCTTGCGCTTCCGCTCGTCGTCACCGTCCTGCGGCTTAGGTTTGATTTTTTTGGTGCGTGGTAGCGGGCGTTTTCTAAGCAAGTCGTTTATTTACAACTGCTTAGGTACGAGGTGTGGATCGTAATAAGTCATCGTGTCTCCCGTTGGGAGACAGCCGGACGAGCCCGGCCTCGGTGAGTTCGGGCGCTGTGGGCTGCGCCAGCAGCCCAGCCATGTAGCGGCGGCGGATTTCCCTGTTTCCTAGCGGCTTCCGTGTTCCACTATCGCCCTTATGGGGTTGTCAAGCTAGTCCCATGGAACAGAAAAAGCTAGACAACACTGGCACTTCTGTGATCTGCTAAATGCATGAAACACAAGGGCCGGCGAAAAGCCGAATTGAAGCTGTCGTCTCAAGAAAGCGAAGCGCTGACGCGACTGGCGCGACGCAGCCGTAGTTCGCCGCACCAAGCCTTCCGAGCGAAGATCGTGCTGGATTGCGCGGCGGGTCTGACGAATATGGAAGTTGCTAGGAAGATGCACACCATGAGGAGCACGGTGGGCAAGTGGCGAAGACGCTTTGTAGAACAACGAATGGAAGGGTTGTACGACGAACCTCGGCCGGGAGCGGCTCGCAAAATCGGCGATGACCAGATCGAGGAAGTCGTGACCAAGACGCTGGCGACGACTCCAAAGGGGAGAACCCATTGGAGTACGCGCTCGATGGCCAAGCATCTTGGGCTGAGTCATTCGACGATTGGACGTATTTGGCGAACGTTCGGGCTTCAACCGCACCGCTCGGAATCGTTTCGTCTCTCGCAAGACCCACAACTGGTCGAAAAAGTACGCGACGTTGTTGGCCTGTATATGAACCCACCGGATAACGCGGTCGTCCTGTGCGTCGACGAGAAATCGCAGATTCAAGCGCTCGAGCGTGCTCAACCTGTCCTGCCCATGAGCTTGGGCCAGCCCGAGCGACAAACCCACGACTACATTCGGCATGGAACGACTGACCTGTTTGCCGCACTCGACGCCGCAACAGGTGAAGTCTTCGGAAAGTGCTACGCGCGACATCGAGCGCTAGAGTTCAAGAAGTTCCTCGCTGAGATCGAAGCAGCCGTTCCCAGCGAGTTGGACATCCACGTCGTGCTCGACAATCTCGCCACGCACAAGACACCGGCGATCAAACGCTGGCTTTCCAAGCGACCTCGCTTCCACTTTCACTTCACACCGACACACGCCTCTTGGCTCAACTTCGCTGAGCGCTTCTTTGGCTTGCTCACCGAACACGCCTTGCGACGAGGCTCGCACACGAGCGTGCCTCAGCTCCGCGTTGCGATACAAGACTATCTCGATGCTCACAACGAGAACCCAAAGCCGTTCAAGTGGACGAAATCCGCCGACCAAATCCTCGAAACCATCGCTCGGTTCGCCCAGCGAACGCTCGATACACATGGCAAATCGAATTTGGACAGTAATTAAAGATCCAGGGGACTAGCGGTATAAGTCCCTTTTTTTTTGCGTGGACCCTCCTTTGGCTTGGTTCACGGCGGCTGAGCGTCGTTTTCACGAACCGCACGACAGGTTCGGCAGACCTGGTGGGATCACCGGACGTTCAAGGTCGCGGGTTCGTCCATCTTGCGCCGTAAGTCTTCCGCACGCTCGACGATGCGAACCCCGTCGAACTCGGTGGCGATCGTTATCGATTGCTCGATCTCCACAAGCGCGCGTTCGGGCTCGCCGAGAGCGATGTAGAGCTCGGCGCGGCTGGCGCGCGCGATGGCTTGGAGCGGGCGGAGACGGCGTCCTTCGATGGTGCCGATCACCTGGGAAAGAAGCTCGGAAGCCATGCGCACGTCGTTGGCGTCTAGGCGTGCACGTGCGAGCTCTAGAGTCGCCTCGAGCTCAAGCTCGAGATACCCGCTCTTTTGCGAAAGCTCCCGCGACGCGACCAGCGTGCTCGACGCTGATTTTGCTTCCCCTTTTGTCCGAAGCAGAATCCCTCGTACGAGTTGTAGCAAGGGTTCTAGACCCTCGGTGTCGACTTCACTAAGCGCTTTGTCCGCACTAGCCAATGCGTGCTCCGCCTCGGCGATGCGATTCTGAACGAGGTGCAGCCGCGCTTCCTGTATCTTCGATTGAGCGATACGCGCCGGGATGTGCTGCGCGTCGCTTACCGTTAGGCTTTCGACGACCGACTGCATCGCCTCTTCGTAGCGCCCCTGGTCGGCGTAGATTCTGGATAGCTCTTCATGAGCAGCCGCAGCGTCCGCTAAGTTACCTGTTTCTTGGAGCAGCGGAATCGAGCCCAAGAAAGCCTCGATGGCTTCTTTGTAATCGCCCTTGACCCGGTAGATTTGACCGTGATTGAAGAGATTGTAGGCGCGTCCCTTGGGATCGTTGGAAGCGGCGATGTGGACTTTGGCCTGCTCCAAGTAAACCATCGCGTCGGCGTATCTGCCTAGGAGAGAGTAGACGTGCCCAATCATGTTGAGACGATCGGTAAGCTCCGAATGCTGTTTGCGCTCCCACTCGATCTCGAGCGAGTCACTATAGTTGGTGAGAGCTTTCTGCAAGAAGCCTGAGCTTTCATTGACGGAGCCGAGGTTGATGAGCGCGAAGGACTCCATCGTGGAGTTACCAGTGTCACGAGCGATTGATAGTGCTTCGTCGAGAAGCGTGCGCGCCTGCTCTAGCTGGCCCATGTGCTGGTGTACCGTCGCTAAGTTCGTAAGCGTGGCGCTCACGCCGCGGCTGTTCTCCGCGGTTCGGCGGTAGTCTAGTGACTTCTGAAGCTCTTTGGTCGCAACGTCGAATTCATTCAAGTCTCGATGGAGCGACGCCCAGGATCGAGTGGATCATCCCGAGCGCCTCGAAATCGCCCTTGAATGCGCCCGCATCCACGGCTTGCTCGAGAATCGGGATCGCCTCGCGGGTCCGCTTGTTCGTCACGAGCATGCGCCCCAGTCCCAAGAGCGCCCCCCCGTATTGGGGGTCGCGCTCGAGCACATCACGATATTTGCGGATCGCTTCGTCGACTTGTCCCATTGTCTCGAGCGAGCTCGCGAGGCTGTACAGAACGCCGGGATCGTTGGGATAAAGCTTCTGGAGCTCGCGATAGCTCTCGACGGCCGTCTCCGGGTCGTCGTGGATCCGGGCGGCAATCGCGTGTACCTCGTACCTCTCGCCTCGCGGTAGCTGGACGATTTGCGCGAGACGCTCGGCTTCGGCGATGGCCTCGCGAGCGCCTGACTCGTTTCCGAGGTGGAAGAACGCTTCGGCGAGGCGCGCGTGCGCCATGGCGAAACCTGAATCCTCCGCGATCGCCTCTTGGAAAAGAGGCACCGCGGCTTGGTTCGCACCGTCATGAAGCGCATCGAGACCCTGGTGGTACGCTCGAAAGGCCCCCAACGATGCCGTGGAAACTTCGTGGATCGGTCGGTCGACCCCCGCTTCGAGGTCCAGTTCCTTCGCAACCTCCACGGTGATGGCGTCCACGAGGCCGAAAACCTCGGTAGCTGGGCCGTTGATCTGAATCGGTGTGCTGACCCCGGTTCGGCTGTCGCGCAGAACTAGATCCATCCGCAGCTGCTCTTGTGCTTCCACGAAGCGTCCGTGCAGGGAGACTTGCGCGTCCGCCATTTCCGAGACAACACCAAGCGTTTGCTCGTCGAACCGGCTCTGGCCCTCCTTGCCGAGATCCTTCAGGATTTGATTCATGTGCGCTGGCGTCACCGGTCTCAACGTGGGTGACTGCGAGATATCGGTAATCAACATCTCGGGGATACCGATCTCCATCCACGCCAAATCTTGGGCGCCGGTCACGTTGTGGAACGGGAGCACCGCGAGCGTGGTGGTTGGAACATCGGCGGCCACACGCGGAGGTGGCTGGGTCAGGTTGTACCAAACGCCGACACCGAGCGCGCCTGCGAGACACGCTGCAGCGACCCAGCCTGGCCTACGGCTCACGGCCTTCTTCGTGCGGAGCCACAACGAGGAGTCGACTTGCTCGCGCGTCAGGTCTTCGAGCACTTCTTCCGCGCTGTGGTAGCGAAGGTCCGGATCCGCTTCGAGGCATTTGAGAATGATGCGCTCGAGGTAGCCAGGGATATCGGGATTCGACTCGCGTGGAGAGGGAGCCTTCGTCTGAATTCGCGCGACGATCTTCGAGATCGCCGTGTCGCCTTTGAACGGCGTTTCGCCGGTGAGAAGCTCGTAGAGAATCACGCCGAACGAGTAGAGGTCCGACTGGGCGTCCGCGGTCTCACCTTTGACCTGCTCGGGGGAGATGTAATCGGGGGTTCCCATCATCTCGCCCGTGCCCGTCATCGTCGCCGAGTCGGCGGTGCGAGCGATGCCGAAGTCCATGATCCGGACGACCCCGCGGCCGTCGACCATGATGTTCTGCGGCTTGAGGTCCCGGTGCACCACGCCTTGGCTGTGGGCTTCGGCGAGCCCGCTCAGCATCTGCTTCATGAACGACAGCGTCTCGGCGACGGGGACTTTTTCTTTCTCGTCCAACACCTCGCGCAAGTTCGCCCCTTCGATGAGCTCCATGGTGAAGAACTTCATCCCCTCGAACTCGCCGAGGTCGTAGATGCGGATGACGTTCTTGTGGGTGACTTTGCGCGCGAGGATCAGCTCTTGCTTGAAGCGCTCGAGAATTTCGCGGCTCGTGCTCTTCTCGGCGCGGATCGTCTTGAGCGCCACCGCCCGGTCGAGCTCGAGATCGAGCGCTTTGTAGACGCGGCCCATGCCGCCTTCGCCGAGTTTCTGGAGGATTTGATAGCGATTGCCGAATCGGAACAGTCGAGGTAGCTCGCCGGTGTACTGGGATGGGGTCGAGAACCGCCAAAGCGACTCACGCGGACCGACCTCGTCGTCCTCGGACATCTCGCGAGCGGCGCGCAGGAGCTCGTCGGTCTCGGCCGAGGTGGTGCGTGAGCCGCCGATCATCTCGATCGGATCGGTCTTCGAGTCATCCTCTGGCTCGAACGCATTTACCAGGAGCGCGTTGCAGAGCGCGCACTCCATGCGGTCCGCGGCATTGTCGCGGCCGCAAGCTGGGCAATCCACGGTGGAGCGACCCCCCCCAAGAAAGCTTTTCAAATGGACTGTATTGGTGCTGTACTTAATATTGTGCGGGGCTTCCCGGCTAAGATCAACCCTTCAATTCGCTCGGCGTTGCGGCGTAATGCCAATTGAGTTAATGTGTTACGTCCTTTTGGGAGGTTTGAGATGCGACGTTGCCCTGTGATCTGGCTCGTTGAGCTTCTGTGCACCCGCTCCCGAAACCCCCCTCGCCCGATGGTGGAAGGGGAACCTTCACACGCACTCGTTCTGGAGCGATGGTGACGATTACCCGGAGATGATCATCGATTGGTACAAGACCGCGGGCTACGACTTCGTCGCCCTGTCCGAGCACAACACGCTCGCCGAGGGCGAGCGTTTCATCGGCGTCGCCGAAAACGGTGGGCAAGAGCTCCTCGACGTGTACAAGGCTCGCTTTCCCCGACTGGGTCGAGGAACGGCGCACCAACGAAGGCGTGCATGAGGTGCGTCTCGAGACTCTCGAGGAATACCTCGACCAAGCTGAAGGAGAACCCGTATCGGCAACGGGTACCTTTTTTGCGGTGAATTAGGTTGTCGCTAGGGTCGTCTTGCACGATCGGCGCGGTGTGCGTCATGCTAGGAAGTTAACTATGGCTAGCGACGGACCTTCTCAACCTCCTCAACCTCCTCAAACGGGACCACCGGCACCCGCGGAGCCCGAGCTCGCGCCCTACATGATCGAAGGCGCTCGCTCGAGCCGCTCGAAGTGCAAGAGTTGCCGGAAGAAGATCGAAAAAGGAGTGCTGCGCCTCGGCGTTCTCATCGAAGGGCCCTATGGCGTCGGATACCTGTGGCATCACCTCACCTGTGCCGCGAAACGACGGCTCGACGACGTCGAAGCTGCCTACGAGCGCGAGGCTTGGAAAGAAGCGAAAGAACCTCCGGAAGACGTGCCTTCGATCGAAGAGATGCGCAAGCTCAACGAAGAGGCGGAGGAAAAGCGCGAGCAACGAAAGAAAATTCCGTTCGCTGAAGTGGATCCGTCCGGTCGAGCGAAGTGCAAGCATTGTGGCGAGGTCATGGAGAAAGGAAGTCTCCGCGTGGTTCTCGGCCGGGAGATCGAGTTCGGAAGCCAGTACCGGACGATGCCGATTCACGTGCACGGGTTGTGTGTCGCCGGCGAGATCGAGAAAGTCGACTGCAGCACGCTATCAGAAGGCTTCGAGCATTCACTTCGCCAGAACACCCGCGGGCTTACTGAGGAACAGGTCGAATCGGTGTTGAAGGATATCGGCGAGCTTCCCGACGACCCCGAGACTGATGAGACTGAGGACGCCCCGCCGTTTTGAGCTAATCCCGCGTTTTCGCGAAGAGCTTGAGCTGGTCGCGGCCTTCCTTCGGGATCGCGATCGGGTAGTTGCCCGAGAAACACGCATCGCAATAGCGTCCGCGGTCGTCGCCCACGGAGGCCATCAGACCTTCTTGGGAGAGATAGCCGAGCGTATCCGCGCCGATGAACTCCCTGATCTCGTCGACGGAATGATTCGACCCGATGAGCTCCTCGCGTCGGGGCGTGTCGATGCCGTAGTGGCATGGCCCCGTCGTCGGCGGTGACGAGACCCGGAAGTGTACTTCCGCCGCGCCCGCTCTCCGGATCATACCCACGATCTTGCGGCTGGTGGTACCACGAACGATCGAGTCGTCGATGAGGATCACACGACGGTTCTCGATGACCGAGCGCACCGGATTCAGTTTGATCTTGACGCCGAAGTGGCGGATCGATTGACGTGGCTCGATGAACGTCCGGCCGACGTAGTGGTTTCGGATGAGACCGAACTCCAAGGGAAGGCCGGACTCTTTCGAGTAGCCGACGGCGGCGACGACGCCGGAGTCGGGCACAGGGACGACGACGTCGGCATCGACGGGTGTTTCTCGTGCGAGCTGGCGTCCCAACGCGATGCGCGTCGGATGAACGTCGCGAGAAAACACGGTGCTATCGGGGCGCGCGAAGTAGACGTGCTCGAAGATACAGTGTGACGCGGGTGTCTTGGGAAACGGGCGCAGGGATCGCACACCGTCATCATCGATAACGACCATCTCGCCCGGCTCGACTTCGCGGACGTAGTCGGCGTCGATGAGATCGAGAGCGCACGTTTCCGAGCACAAGACGTAGCTCGCGCCGAGCTTTCCCAGAATGAGCGGCCGGAAGCCTCTCGGATCGCGAACCGCCACGAGTGCGTTCTCCGTCAGGAACAAAAGCGAGAACGCGCCGGCCACCGTGCGGACAGCATCGAAGATCGCATCTTCACGGCTTCGTTGCATCGACTTCGCGTAGAGGTGCAGAATGACTTCGGTGTCGCTCGTCGTGCGGAAGATCGATCCGCGCTCGACGAGCTCGTGCCGGAGAAGATGCGCGTTGATGAGGTTTCCATTGTGACAGACTGCGATCTTGCCAAACTTGCATTCGATGTAGATGGGCTGGATGTTGGCATTGTTACTCTCGCCCGAGGTCGAATAGCGCGTGTGTCCGATCGCATTCAACCCTTCGAGCTTCTCGAGCGCCTTGGCGTCGAACACGTCGGCGACGTAACCCTTCTTCTTGCGGCTTCGAAACCCGGAGTTACCTGAAGTGACGATCCCGGCAGCCTCCTGGCCGCGGTGCTGGAGCGCGTAGAGGCCGAGATACGTCACCCGGGAAGCCTCGGGGTGTCCGAAGATACCGAAAACACCGCATTCGTCTTTGAAGCCACTCATGGTGCTAATCCTCGCTCGATGGCCGTCCACCACGTTTGGCGCAGCGCGGTGACCTCTTTCGAAATCGCCTTGACACCGTTCACGTGGATGTCGAGTCGGTCGCCGCCGGTGACGCCGATTCTGGAAAGAGGAACTCCGTGTACGTCCGCGAGCTCGACAAGAGCGTCCACCGACTCGGAGGGAACACTCGTAAGTATCCGACTCTGGCTTTCGGAAAACAAGACTCCGTCGGCGCGACGTGGTGTCTCGAGCGCTATCGACCCGCCCATCGTTTCGCCGAGCGGACCGAAGAGACTCTCGACGATGGCAACGCCGAGGCCGCCGTCGCTCAGATCGTGCGCCGAGCGCAACAACCCCCGGGACGTCGCCCCGTGCATGAAACGGTGGAGCGCGGTTTCGACATCGAGGTCGAGCGCGGGGGGTTGGCCGTCGATGCAGTCGTGGATCGCCTTCAAGTACTCACTTGCTCCCAACTCGTCTTGGGTCTCGCCGAGGAGGTAGATGAGATCGCCTGGTTCACGGAAATAGTGCCTCACACACGTGGTCGCGTCATCAACGATCCCGACGACGCCGACAACCGGCGTTGGGTAGATGCCCTCGCCTTCGGTCTCGTTATAGAAACTGACGTTGCCGCCGGTGATGGGGACGCCCAAGCGCTCACAGGCGTCGCGGATCCCGTCGACCGCCTGCGAGAATTGCCACATGATCTCGGGTTTCTCCGGGTTCCCGAAGTTGAGGCAGTTGGTGGCGCCGATGGGCCGAGCCCCCACCGCCGCGAGGTTGCGGCAGCTTTCCGCGACCGCACTCGCACCGCCGAGGTACGGGTCGAGCGACGCGTAGCGGCCGTTGCCGTCGAGGCACATCGCGAGCGCCATGGGAGTGCCCTTGATCCGGATGACGCCCGCGTCCGAGCCGGGAAGGACGATGGTGTTGCTCCGGACCATGTGATCGTATTGCTCGAAGATCCAGTGCTTGCTCGCGATGGTGTGGCTCGAGAGCATCTGAACGAGGGTGACTTCGAGGTTCGGGGGCTCGGCGACGTCATCGACACCCACCGGAGCGCGCGGAGCGCGCGGGGCGAGTGGCCTCTCGTAGACGGGCCCCTCGTCGGCGAGGTAGCGATTCGGCACCGACGCGACCGTCTGTCCGTCGGCAATGACCCGCAACAACCCGTCCTCGGTGACGCGTCCGATGGCGCTCGCGTCGAGGTCCCACTTGTCGAAGATGGCTTCGACCTCGGCTTCTCTTCCGGCATGGGCGACGAGGAGCATCCTCTCCTGGGACTCGGAGAGCAGAATCTCGTAAGCGCTCATGCCCGCGACCCGCTTCGGGACTTTGTCGAGATCGATCTCGATGCCCATCCCGCCACGGGCGCCCATCTCCGACGTCGAGCAGGTGAGACCGGCGGCGCCCATGTCCTGAATGGCGACGAGGGCGTCGGTTTGCATGAGCTCGAGGCACGCTTCGAGAAGAAGCTTCTCCATGAACGGATCGCCGACTTGAACCGTCGGGCGTTTCTCTTCCGCGGCTTCGTCGAACTCCGCCGAGGCCATGGTGGCGCCGTGGATGCCGTCTTTGCCGGTTTTCGCACCGACGTAGAACACCGGATTGCCGACGCCTTCGGCTTTGGCGAGAAAGATGCGATCCTTGGGCGCAATCCCGAGACAAAACGCGTTGACGAGCGGGTTGAGGCTGTAGCTCTCTTCGAAGATGACCTCACCACCGACGGTGGGGATGCCCATGCTGTTGCCGTAGCTGGCAATGCCGGCGACCACGCCGGTCAAGAGCGAGCGGTTTTTGGGAACGGCCAGCGGGCCGAAACGAAGCGAGTTCATGAGCGCGACCGGCCGGGCGCCCATGGTGAACACATCACGGATGATGCCGCCGACGCCGGTCGCTGCACCCTGGTACGGCTCGATGAACGAAGGGTGGTTGTGCGATTCGACTTTGAACACCGCCGCGAGATCGTGGCCGATGTCGACGACACCGGCGTTCTCGCCTGGTCCTTGAAGGACGCGCGGCCCCCGCGTTGGAAGCCGCTTCAAGTGGACTCGGGAGCTCTTGTAGCTGCAGTGCTCGGACCACATGACCGAGAACAGCCCGATCTCGTTCTCGTTCGGCTCCCGCCCGAGCTTCGCCACGATGGTGTCGTACTCGGAGCGCGTGAGGTTATGCACCTCGAGCTGTTCTTCAAGCGTCATAGGTTCTTTTCAACGCAAAGGCGCAAAGGCGCAGAGACGCAAAGGTTGAGGCGGCTCGATCTTCCTCGCGCCTTTGCGCCTTTGCGTTGAAAAAGGATCATGCGCGTTCCTTCGTCCACGCGACCAGGCTTTCGAATAGTTTGCGGCCGTCGTCTGTACCGAGCTCGGGTTCATAGCAGCGGTCGGGGTGCGGCATCAAGCCCACGACGTTTCCTTGCTCATTGGTGATCCCAGCGATGGCGCGAGCGGCGCCGTTCGGATTCGATTCGTCGTCGAGCTCGCCGTCTTCGTTTACGTAGCGGAAAACGACGCGGTCGTCGCGCTCGAGAGCGTCGAGTGTTTCGTCGACGGCGTAGAAATTTCCGTCGGCATGCCCTATGGGAACGCGCACCACGTCTCCCTCGCCGAGCGTTTTCGTCATCGGCGAGTCCCGACGCTCCGCGCGCAGGTAGAGGTAGCGGCAAATGTACGTCAAACTCTGGTTCCGCAGCATCGCGCCGGGTAGGAGGCCGGCTTCTTGCAGCATTTGGAACCCGTTACAGATCCCGATGACGGGCTTTCCTGCCTCCGCCATCGCTTCAACCGAGCTCATGATCGGCGAGAACCGGGCAATCGCACCGACGCGCAAGTAGTCTCCGTGGGCGAAGCCCCCGGGAAGGATCGCGGCGTCGTAGCCGTCGAGCGACGTTTCCTTGTGCCACACGAGATCGGTGGGCTCTCCGAGAACGCTCTCGAGCGCGTAGTGAACGTCCTCTTCGCAATTCGACCCTGGAAAGACGCAGACCGCAAAGCGGGGCAACTTAGCTTTCCACCTCCACTCGAAAAACCTCGAGCACCGGATTGGATAGAACACGCTCGGCGATTTCGCGCGCCATCGCGACCGCTTCGTCTCTCGAGTCCACGTCGAGGGTGAGCTCGAAGAACTTCCCCTGGCGGACGCTCGAAACTCTGTCGAAGCCGAGCCCGTCGAGCGCGCGGATGATGGTCTCCCCTTGCGGGTCGTGGACCGCGGACTTGAGCTTGACGATGACGTTCGCCTTCATGAGCATGATCCGAACACGCGTTGGTAGATGGTGTCGATGTGCTCCATTTGTCTCTCCAGAACGAATGCTTCGTCGAGCTCGTCGTCCGACAGCCACTTCCCGATGTCGTCGTCGCCGCCGAGGAGCTCGCGCAACGTGCCTTTGTCTTGCCACACCGCCATCGCGCTCCGCTGTACGAGACGATAGGCGTCTTCGCGCGCAAGCCCCTTCTTCGCGAGCAACAAGAGTACTTGACCGCTGAAGACCAGACCGTTCATGGAGTCGAGGTTCGCTCGCATCGTCTCCGGATAGACGATCAGGTTGTCGAGCACCGTCGTCGCCCGCCGGAGAATGTGGTCGGTGAGGATGTAGCTCGACGGCAGGATCATCCGCTCGGCGGACGAATGCGAGATGTCGCGCTCGTTCCAAAGCGGCACGTTCTCGAGCGCGGTCTGGAGATTTCCCCGGATGACACGGGCGAGACCGGAGATCTGTTCGCTCGCCACCGGATTGCGCTTGTGGGGCATCGCCGAAGAGCCTTTTTGTTTGTCCGAGAAAAACTCCTCGACCTCGCGAATCTCGGTTCGTTGCAGGCTCCGGATCTCGACGGCGATCTTGTCGAGTGTGCTCGCGGTGATGGCGAGGGCCGACATCGCTTCTGCGTGGCGGTCGCGTTGCAACACTTGAGTCGAGATCGGTGCGGCTTTCAGGCCGAGCTTGGCGCACAGCTTTTCCTCGATATCGGGGGGCAGGTGCGCGAAGGTGCCGACCGCGCCGGAGAGCTTGCCGACGGCGACGGCGTCGCGGGCGGCGGCCAACCGGGTGCGGTTTCTCTCCATCTCCGCGTGCCAGAGCGCGAGCTTCATCCCGAAGGTCATCGGCTCCGCGTGCACGCCGTGGGTGCGCCCGACCATGATCGTTCGTTTGTGGTCGAGGGCTCTGGCCTTCAACACCCCGAGGAGCGCGTCGACGTTTTTCAAGATCAAATCGGTGGCGTCTCGGAGACGCATGCCGAGCGCGGTGTCGACGACGTCGTAGCTCGTCAGCCCGAAGTGAACGAACCGCCCCGCGTCGCCGACGTTTTCCGCCATCGCCTGGGTGAAGGCGATGACGTCGTGTTTCACGTCTTTTTCGATCGCGTCGATACGCTCGATAGAGTAGGCGCCCCTCGCCCGGATCTCCTCGGCCGCTTTCTTGGGGATGATGCCGGCTTCGGCCATGACCTCGGCCGCCGCGGTCTCGACTTCCATCCAGGCATCGAATTTCGCCTCTTCGCTCCAGATCCGGCCCATCTCGGGATGGACGTAGCGATCGGTCAACATTAGGAGAACACCAAAACGCCTTGCTTCTGATCGTCTCTGGCGGTGCGCGGCTCACTCAAACGGAGCAGAGGCGTCGGTCGGTGCGCGTAGGTCAGGTGCAGTTTGGGGGCACGCCCCCCGCGGCGGGCGAGCGCACTGACACAGCAGTCGAGCGCGAGGCGTTCGTGATTGTTTTGTTGCGACAAGTGCGCGAGAAAGAGATGGCGCACGCCGTCGGGTAGTCGGTGCTCGAGATAGGTCGCGAGCGCGTCGTTCGACAAGTGGCCCCATCGACTGCCGACGCGTTGTCGGATGGACGCGGGGTAGTCGCTGTCGCGCAGCATCTCGACGTCGTGGTTCGCTTCGATGAGAATGGCGGAGCAGCCGCGGAGCCCGTCCACGACGTCGTCGGACATGTGTCCGATGTCGGTGACGTGACCGAACGCGAGCTTCCCGCGCCGGAGTCGAAATCCGACGGGGTCGGCCGCGTCGTGCGGAGTCGGGAAGAGATCGATCGTGATCCTGCCGAGCTTGACACTCGAGCCGGAGCGCACGCGCACCCAATCGACATGCTTCTGGGGTAGCTGTTTGATGCCGCGGTACGTGCCTTCGGTCGAGTACAAGCGAGCGTCGTGTCGGTTGCAAAACCGCCACGCACCTTTGGAGTGATCGCTGTGCTCGTGGGAGAGCAACACGCCGTCGATATGGCCCGGAGCGATCCCGAGCGTTCGCAGCCGGTTTTCAATCTCTCGACACGCTAGACCGGCGTCGAGGAGGAGCCTCACCGAGCCATCAGAGACGAAAGTGACATTGCCTGAGCTGCCGCTGCCTAGAACGGAGATGTGAAATTCAGGCAACCAGCGTCTCCGGTTTGGGATCGAAGTGAGCGCTGGCGCCGAGAAGCGTCATCGCGAGTGGTCGCTCGTTGAACATTTCCGTGGCTAGACGCAAGACGTCCTCGCTCGTCACCGCCTCGAAGCTTTCGAGCGCTTCCTCCACGGGGATGTGACGCCCGAAGGTCATTTCCTGTCTCGCCGCACGCGACATGCGCGCGCCGTTGGACTCGAGACCCATCAACGTGGCTCTGCGGAGATGAGCTTTCGCGCGCTCGAGCTCGTCGGCGGGCACCGGCTCGGCTTTGATCCGGCTGAGCTCGCGCAAGGTGAGATCCAACACGTCGGCGACGTTTTTCGGATCGGTTCCAGCGTACACCGTGAACTGCCCGCAATCCTGAAAGCTCGAGAGACCCGAATAGACCGAGTACGCGAGACCATGCTGTTCGCGAATGACCTGAAACAGTCTCGAGCTCAAATTACCTCCGAGCACGGCATTCAGAACGTAGCATGCGAACCGATCGGGAGATGCTGACCGAGGGGCAACCGTGCCCACCACGAGATGGGCTTGTTCGAGATCTTTTTCTTGCACCCGTACCGTCGAGGCGACGTCGGGTGGCGTCACCGAGAGGTCGTCGGGTGGGCGTTTGCAATCGTTCGAAGTGAGATTGCACGAGCTTGGCGAGATCGCTGTGCTCGAGCCGACCGGCGGCAGCGACGATGATGTTGCTCGGCGCGTAGATCTTGCGGAAGAACGTGACGAGATCGTCGCGGCTGAAGCTTCCCACCGTTTCGGGAATGCCGAGAATGGGGCGACCGATCGGGTGATTGGGCCAGAAAAATTCACAGAACATGTCGTGAACGAGCTCTTCGGGTGAGTCCTCGACGCTCTTGATCTCTTCGAAAATGACCCTGCGCTCGCGCTCGAGCTCACAGGCGTCGAAGCGAGGCGCGAGCACGATGTCGGAAAGCAGGTCGACCGCCCGGGGTAGATCTTCTCCCAGGACTTTGGCGTGGAAGCCCGCGTACTCCTGGGAAGTGAAAGCGTCGGTTTGCCCGCCGATTTCGTCCATTTCCTGGGCGATCCTCGCCTGAGTGCGGCGCTCGGTGCCCTTGAACACCATATGCTCGATGAAGTGCGAGAGCCCGCTTTCCTTCTCGGTCTCGTGCCGACTCCCGCGTTTCAGCCACACCCCGACCGTCACCGAAGGCACGTGAGCCATCTCTTCGGTGAGAATCGTAAGTCCGTTATCTAGAACCCGTTTACGGAGCATCCGAGAAGAAGGAAGATTATCACAAGGCGGCTCGACCCATCAATGAGGTGAAAGAGACAACGCAAAGGCGCAAAGAAAGGATCAGCGCCGAAGGCGCTCACTTTGCGTCTTTGCGACTCCGCGCCTTTGCGTTGACTTTTTCTCGCCGCAGAACAGGCTGCATAGAACATCTGCTAGCATGCAGTCGTGAAGAATTTGTTTGGGTTGACTCGCGCTGAGCTCGAGGCGGAGATCGAATCGCTCGGTCGTCCGGCCTATCGGGGGCGGCAGGTTTATCGCTGGATCTACGCGCGCGCGGTAAATGACTTCGAGGCGATGACGGATCTGTCGCGTGAGCTCCGGAACGAGCTTGCGGCCGCTTACACGCTCACGAAGCCTGCGATCGCGGAGCGTCACGTGTCCCGCGACGGCACCATCAAGTTCCTGCTCGCGCTCTCAGATGGAAGGAATGTCGAAACGGTTTACATCCCCGACGGTGAACGGCACACGTTTTGTCTGTCGACCCAAGTGGGATGCCCGCTCAAGTGCACCTTCTGTTTCTCGGGGACGATCCGGTTCGAGCGCAATCTTGAGCCCGGGGAGATCCTCGCGCAGTTCATGCTCGCGCGCCACGAGCTTCCGGAGCTGCCTGCCCGCAGCAACATCGTGTTCATGGGAATGGGTGAGCCGCTCTTGAACTCGGACGGGGTGTTGACCGCGCTCGACGTCCTGACCGATGAAGACGCACTCGCGGTCTCGCCGCATCGTATCACGGTGTCGACGGCGGGCCTCGTCGATGAGCTGGAGCGGTTTTCTTCGAAAGCTCCATTGGTCGGCTTGGCGATCAGTCTTCACGCGACCACGAACGCCGTTCGCGACCGCGTCATGCCCATCAACCGAAAACACCCCATCGAAGAATTGATCGCAGCAGCGCGCGCGCTTCCGCGAGCGCGTCGTCGCCGCATCACTTTCGAGTACGTGCTCCTCGGCGGCGAGAACGACACACCTGCTGATGCGAAGCGACTCGCGACTCTACTCGAGGGTGTCAAAGCAAAGATCAACGTCATCGCGTACAACCCGTGGCCCGGTGCGCCCCACCGACGCGCGACGCCGGAAGCGACCGAGCGTTTCATGGACGTGCTGACCGAGGCGGGGTTGACGGTGAGCTTGCGACGAAGCCGTGGCGACGATGTGCTGGCTGCGTGCGGGCAGCTCGCGAATCAATTTTGATCGGGCTCGGGCACGGGCACGGCTTAGGAAACAGCCGCATCACAGTTCGTTTTGCAGTTTCTCGGAAGCTTCTTCGACTTCCTTGGCTTTTTGCGCGCGGAAGGCACGGATGCGGTCGGCGAGCCCATCGTCCGAGGTTGCGAGGATTTGCGCGGCGAGGTGGGCGGCGTTGCGCGCGCCCGCTTTTCCGATCGCGACCGTCGCGACAGGAAAGCCCGCCGGCATTTGTACGGTTGCCAGGAGCGCGTCCATTCCACCGAGCGATGTCGCTGACAACGGGACACCGATGACGGGTAAATGCGTGTGCGCGGCCATCGCACCTGCCAAGTGGGCGGCAGCGCCCGCGCCTGCAATTAAAACTTTGACACCGCGGGAAGCCGCTTCGGAAGCGAGCTTGGCCGAGCGCTCGGGCGTGCGGTGCGCTGAATAGACGCCCATCTCGAAGGGGATGTCGAGCTCTCGCAATACGACCGCCGCCTCGGTCATGACTTCCTTGTCGGAGATGCTCCCTATGACGATGATGACCTTGGGTGACGACAACCTAACCTCCCTGAAACCGGGCGAGCGCTTTCTGACCGATGTCCTTCCGGTACTGGCGCCCATCGAAGCGAATGCGATCCACACCCTGATACGAGCGCTCGATCGCCGCTTGCAGATTCTGGCCTAACGCCGTGACCGCGAGCACCCGCCCTCCCGCGGTCACGAGCTTGTCGTCTTCCATCTTGGTGCCGGCGTGGAAAACGTACGTGCCTTCATCGAGCTCGACGCTTCCCGGATCGATCCCTTCGATCGCCTTGCCGGTTTCGTACTTCCCTGGATATCCGCCCGAGGCGAGAACGACGCTGACCGCGGGCTCGCGGGTCCATTCGGGACGATGCTGCCCGAGCGTTCCTTCGGCGACTTCGACGAGCAGCGGGAGAATATCGCCTTTCAATCGCGGCAAGATGGCCTGCGCCTCGGGATCTCCGAAGCGCACGTTGAACTCGAGCACTTTGGGACCTTCGCTCGTCAACATCAGCCCGCAGTAAAGAAGGCCCTGGTATTTCCTTCCCTCGGCGGCGAGTCCCGAGATCGTGGGGTTGACGATGTCCTTGACGATGCTCTTCAACGTTTCGGCTTTCAAGTTCGTCGCGGGACAGATGCATCCCATGCCGCCGGTGTTGGGACCCTCGTCGCCGTCGTACGCGCGCTTGTGATCTTGAGCGGCGACGAGCGGGAGAACGTGATGGCCGTCGGAGAGCGCGAAAAACGACACCTCTTCGCCCTCGAGAAATTCCTCGAGCACGAGCCGTGTCCCCGCGCTTCCGAGCTGACGGTCGTCGATGAGCTTGGCGGCTTCGGCGAGCGCCTCTTCACGATTGGAGATGATGGCAACGCCCTTTCCGCCGGCGAGTCCGTCGGCCTTGACCACGAGCGGCATGCCGACCTCTTCGCTCTCGATCACCGAGGTCGCTTCCTCCATGCTGTTCACCACGTGATAGCGGGCGGTGGGAATGGCGTGGCGTTGTAGGAAATCCTTCGCGAACGCTTTACTGCCTTCGAGCTCCGCGGCCGCTCGGTTGGGACCGAATACACTGAGCCCGCGACGCTCGAACTCGTCCGCGAGGCCGAGAATCAGCGGGAGCTCGGGACCGACCACGGTGAGACCGATGGAGAGATTCTCGGCAAAATCAGCGAGTTCGACGATGTCGGAGGGGTCGATGTCGACGCAATCCGCGAGGCTCGCGATGCCGGCGTTTCCCGGAGCGCAGTAGAGCTCGGACACCTCCGGGCTTTGCTCGAGCTTCCACGCGAGGGCGTGCTCACGCCCGCCTCCCCCTACGACGAGCACCCTCACGAAATCGCCGTCAAATTCAATATTATCAGCAACTTACGATACTCATTGAATCTCGTGATTATCCCACGGAGGCTCGGAAGGTGTCAACATTTTGGGTTGCGCGTGGTGGGAGGCAGTTGACAACCTGTAACCTCGTTACTTATAGTAGTTTCGAGTCGAGCGGGCTTCTATAACCGCACCATCGCGTTCGCCTGCATCCAATCTTCGCAATAGAGTTGGTTTCTTCTCTGCCGCCTCTCTTGAGGATGTCGTGACGTTTTCGTGGCGCGGTGCTGGCTCGATGACCTTGAAAAGGAAGGGGGGTGCTGTCGCCATTGGCAGAGATTAGAGTCAACGATAACGAGTCGATCGAGAGTGCGCTGAGACGTTTCAAGCGCAAAGTGCAGCAAGAGGACATCATCAAAGAGATCAAGAAACACTCGTACTACATGAAGCCAGGGGACAAGCGACGCGCCAAACAGGCACTAGCACGTAAGCGCCAGCGCAAGAAGATGCGCCGCGAACAGTCGGATTAGCCAGCTAAGTGCGGCGGGCAGCAACCGGTGTCCGCCGCACGCATCGGCCATCAGCCATCAGCGAGACTGTAGCGAGGTGATCGCGGCGACATTGACAATATCCTCCACGCTGCAACCACGCGAGAGATCGTTGGCGGGCATCGCCAGGCCTTGAAGGATGGGACCGATAGCGGCCGCACCTGCGAGGCGCTCGATGAGCTTGCAGGCGATGTTTCCAGAGTCCAAGTCTGGAAAAATCAGCGTATTCGCCCGGCCCGCCACTTCGCTCGCGGGGGCTTTTCTTTGCCCGACCTCGGGCACGATCGCAGCGTCGGCTTGAAGCTCGCCGTCGGTCGCGAGCGCGGGAGCGCGCGCTTTCAGCGTCTCCGCCGCCTCGGCAACCTTGCGCACGTGCGGGTGGTCCGCGCTTCCTTTCGTTGAAAACGACAACAGCGCGACTCGGGGCTCGATTTCGAGGAACAGACGGGTGTTGGCCGCGGCGAGCTCGGCGATCTCGACGAGCTCGGTCGCGCTCGGATCGGGCAACACAGCGCAGTCGGCGAACAAATATTGTCCGCGTTCGTCGGCGAAGCACATGAGAAAGAAGCTGGAGACTCGCCGGACACCTTCCTGGGTGCCGAAGACGCGGATCGCGGGACGCAATACGTTGGCGGTGCTGTTGAGAGCCCCGGCGACGTAGCCGGCCGCGTCCCCGGCGGCGACCATTAGCGCACCGAAATAGATAGGGTCTTGGGCCTGGTTTCTCGCCTCGTCCTCGGAGATGCCTTTGTGACGGCCCATCTGGTAGAGACGCTCGCCGTAAATATCTGCTCTGGCGCGGTTTTGCGAGGAGTGGATCTCGATGTTCCCGAGGCTCACGCCCGCCGATCGCGCTGCATCGTGGACGGCATCCGGCTCCCCAATCAGAACGGGCTCGGCGACGCCTCGGGTGCGCATCGAAACCGCCGCTTTCAGGGTGCGGGGCTCGGTCGACTCGGGCAGGACGATGCGCTTCTTGTCGGAAGCGGCGCGCTCCTGGAGTTTTTGCAGAAACGGGTCGGACATCGAAGCGGCGAGTCTAGCACACGCATTGATGACCCAATAAGTGGCCCCGGCTCAGATAGTTTGACAAGGTATGGCGAGTGTGATAATTTTGTAGGGCTTCGAATAAAAGGGCGATGCCCTTGGTTTCTAGGAGGAACTCTTAGCAATGAAGATCGAAGAACGAGCAGTCGATGGCGTCACCATCTTGGATCTGCATGGCAAAATGCTCATTGGTGAAGGTGACGAGCTGCTTCGCGAGAAAATCAATAGTTTAGTCGAGAACGGAACCGAGAAAATCGTGCTGAATCTGGCCGAGGTTCCCTACGTCGACAGTGCCGGCCTGGGTGAAATCGTTCGCTGCTATACGACCGTCAGCCGCAAGAACGGTGAGTTCAAGCTCTTGAACTTGACCAAACGCATTCACGACCTGCTGTCGATCACGAAGCTTCTGACCGTCTTCGATACCTACGAAGACGAAGCGTCCGTGGTCAAGAGCTTTGCCTAAGGAGACGTCGAGACGTCGAGGCGCCGGATTCGTTTGGACAAGCCTTGCACCGGAAGGAGTAAGGAAGCCAACGAGTGAGGAAGCTAGGGCGTAGACAAGTTGCTCCGTTCGCGGATGCGGCGGCCTTTCGTCAGCAAAGGTAAAATGCGCTGGTGTCTCTTGCTCGCCAGCTCAAACAGCTCCTCATATCCCTACGCCCACACCAGTGGACAAAAAATCTAATTGTACTCGCAGCGCTCATCTTCGCGGAGCGCCTGTTCGACGGCCCCTCGGTAACGGCCGCGGCGATTGCGTTCGGGATTTTTTGCTTGCTGTCGGGCGCGGTCTATCTCGTCAACGACCTGGTAGACGTCGAGCAGGATCGTCGGCACCCGGTGAAGCGGGACCGGCCTTTGGCGAGAGGGAAGTTGTCGCGGGTTGTGGCGCTTGCGGCGGCGGTATCGATCGTCGTCGTCGGTCTCACGGGCGCGTTTTTACTTGGGACTCGGTTCGGGATTGCGGCCCTCGTCTACTTTATGATGATGACCGCGTATTCCTTGGCGCTCAAGAACGTCGTTATTCTGGACGTTCTCGTCGTCGCGCTGGGTTTCGTGCTGAGGGCCGTCGCCGGAGCGCTGGCGATCGACGTGGCGTTCAGCAACTGGCTCTTGGTATGCACATTGCTGGGCGCGTTGTTTCTGGCTCTCGCCAAACGGCGACACGAGCTGACGCTCTTGGCGGATGAAGCAGCGGAGCATCGGAGGATTCTAGGAGAGTATAGTCCCTATCTGTTGGATCAGATGATTGCCGTGGTGACGGCTTCGACCCTGGTCTCGTACGCGCTCTACACGTTGGCGCCGGAGACCGTGGACAGATTCGGAACGGATCGATTCATATGGACGCTTCCTTTGGTGTTGTATGGGATTTTTCGTTACCTGTACCTCGTGCATCGAAAGGAAGCGGGGGGAGATCCTAGTCGGGTGCTCCTCAATGATAGGCCGATTCTCGTGACAGTGGCGCTTTGGGCAGCGGCGGTGGTCACGTTGATTTACCACGGAAGCCGTTAGGGTATAGACTCTCCGAAACGACGAACTGCCCAGCGTAGTGAACGTGTTCGCCAACTTCGGCAAACACGGTTAGGAGGCCTATGTCTACCTTCAGCGCGAAAGGATCGGACATCGATGTCGAGGCCATCATGGCCAACATCCGAAAGAAGATCGAAGAGAAGCGCAAAGGGCTCTACACGGAAGAAGAAGTTCGCGAGATCGCGGAGATGCGGCTCGACGCTATTCTCGACAGCAACGAGTTCAATAGTGATTTCGTCGCGGCGTTTCGGGCGCGGGACGAGCAGTGGAACTACACGTTTACTCCCGAAACGATTTATGCGTCGTCGCGAGCGGGAGGGGGTGGGCTCATCCGCTCGCTGCGCGGGCTTTTGAATCCAATTCTCAAGCTGTTCTTCAATCCCAATCCCATGATCAGCGCGCTCTCGCGCCAGTCGGATCTAAATCGCTACTACGTGCTCATGCTGCACAACATGACTACGGAGATGACCCGGCTGAACCTCGAGCTCACGAACCTCAAAGCGCGGCTTCGAACCTTAGGCGTCCGGGTCGACTTCCAGACGAAACGCGAAAAGACGTTCGAGCAGCTCGAGTCGGGCCAGAGGAGAGAGACGCGAGAGACGCGAGAGACTTCATCTTCAACTTCATCGAACGAAGGCCGTCGCCGCGGGCGAGGTGGTGGCGGCGGACGGCGCCCCTACCGTCGTCGCCGTGGGGGAAGAGCGAGCGGCGGCGGTCGCGGTGGTGATTCCGGCTCCAGAGACGGTGGCGGTGGAGGCTCGAAGTAACCGCGTGCCGGGAGGCTCCCGAGAGACGGTAGCTCTCGGCGCCGCTCGAGCTTCGACCCGGCCGCGAAGAGACGCCGAGCGGCTTCGACTCGCGTTCGTCGTTCAGCGATACGGCGACGACGTCAACGGGGGTGCCGAGTACCACTGCCGGTTGATCGCGGAGCACCTGGCGCGGCAGCATCAGGTCGAGGTGTTGACGACCTGCGCGAAGGACTACATCACCTGGCGCAACGAGCATCGAGCTGGGCTTCAGGTCGTGAACGGTGTTCGGGTGCGCCGGTTCAAGGTCAAAAAAACCCGAGATCCCGATCGCTTCGGCCGTCTGTCGCAAAAAGTTTTTCTGGGTCGTCACGACGAGCAAGACGAGCTCGCGTGGCTCGACGAGCAGGGGCCGCTTTCTCCGAAGCTGCTGGCTTTTTTGAAACGCCGGTACGATGAATACGACTACTTTGTTTTCTTCAGCTATCGCTACTACCACAGCTTCTACGGCGTGCAGGCGGTCGCTCCCAAGGCGGTGCTCGTACCTACGGCCGAGCGGGATGAAGTGATCGACCTCGCGATCTTCAAGACGTTGTTCCGCCTCCCGAGGGCCATCGTCTACAACTCCGTCGAAGAACGCGCGATGATCTGGCAGAAGTCGGGTAACCGCAGCGTGCGCGGCGAAGTCGTCGGAGTCGGCTCCGACGTGCCCGCATCCATCGACCGCGAGCTTTTCCGCACGCGGCAAAGCGGCCAGAACAAATTGGATCGCTACATCATCTATATCGGCCGGATCGACCAGAACAAAGGCTGCCGGACGCTCTTCAACTACTATCGCCGCTACCGGGAAGAGACAAGATCGCCTCTCGAGCTCGTGCTCGTGGGTGGCAAGATGATGGACATCCCGGATGATCCGGGTATTCGCTACGTCGGGTTTTTGTCCGAGGCGGAAAAGTGGAGTGCGCTCACAGGCGCCGAGCTTCTCGTCATGCCCTCGGAGCTCGAGAGCCTTTCCATGGTGACCAACGAAGCCTGGTCAATAGGAAAGCCGGTTCTCGCGAATGGCAAGTGCGACGTGCTGAGGGGCCAGTGCCGTCGCTCGAACGCCGGTCTCTACTTCGACGACTACTACGAGTTCCGGGGCGCGCTGTCGCGGCTCGAGGCCGACAAAGCGCTTCGCGACGGCCTCGGCCGAAACGGTGAGCGCTATTACCGTGGCCACTATCGCTGGGAAGTGGTAGAGGGAAAGTACAATCGGATGTTGTCGTTACTTCGCAACGAAGACCGAAAGCGACCACCGGTCATCGCTAGGGACGGTCTTTTGGCACGCCTTTTGGGAAATTGAGCTGAATGCAGATTCACCAGATGCTCGCAGCTCTTTCCTATGGAGATGCCATCGGGAATGAAGCGTTGCGCATCCAGCGGATCCTTCGAGAGGGCGGATTCGATTCCGAGATTTTCGCGGAATCGGTTCACCCCGAGATGGCGGGCTTGGCGAAAAAACTCTGGGATTACCAAAACGTCTCGTCGCCGGACAACCTCCTCATACTCCATTTTTCGATCGGCGCAGGGGTGAGCACGTTTGCGTACCACTTGCCCGACCCGATTCTTCTCATCTACCACAACATTACGCCGGCGCGTTGGTTCGCGACGTTCCACCAGCATCTCGCCGGTCTGTGCTACCACGGGCGACGCGAGCTACAGGCGTTCGTTCCGCAAACGCGGCTGGCGCTGGGCGATTCCGAGTTCAACCGTGCGGAGCTCGAGGCGGTCGGGTTTCATCCGACCGGGGTCCTGCCGTTGCTTCTCGACACCGACCGTCTCGCGGAAGCGCCGAGCCCGGTCGTCGTCGAGATGTTCGATGACGACAAGACGAATTTTCTCTTCGTCGGCCGCGTGATCCCGAACAAGTGCTTCCACGATCTCATCAAGGTGTTTGCGTTCTATCAGAAGTTCGTCGATCGCAATTCGCGGTTGCTGCTCGTCGGCGAGTGGGTGGGGTTCGAGAAGTATTACGAAGCGCTCATCCGGCTCGTCGATGATCTCCAGTTGAAAGACGTCGTCTTCACCGGGCACGTTGACGACGACGATCTCGCCGCGTACTACGAGGTCGCCGATCTGTTCCTGTGTCTGAGCGAGCACGAGGGCTACTGCGTGCCTCTGATCGAGGCCTTTCGTTTCGGTGTGCCGGTGATGGCCGCTGACGCGGGCGCGGTTCCCGAAACGCTCGGAGACGCCGGCGTCCTTATCCGCGAAAAACGTATCGATGAGATAGGGCTCATGGCGCACGCCATCGTGAGCGACGAAGCGCTCAACCAGAAGATCGTCGAAGCTCAGGACCGCGTGCTCGAGCGCATGAGCTCCCGGGACGATGCGGCATTGCTCATGGAGTTCGTGAAGCAGGCGATGGAGCGAGAAACGGTCGGTAAGTAGGATGCGGGTGGGACGAGTCGGACGAGTTGACCAGTGGGTTCCAGCGGCGCATCGGGGGGATGCGATCGGCGACGAGGCTATCCGCATCCGCGACGTTCTCCGGCGAGCCGGCATGGAGTCCGACGTGTTTTCGTTACATGTCGACGATGACCTGGCGGGCGAGGTCCTCGAGTTCTCCGAGAGGCCTCAGAGCCCTCGGAGCGATGTCTCGATTCTTCATTTTGCCCTGCCGTCGCCGCTCACCGAAGCTTTCGTCGAAGCATCCGGCAAGAAAGTCCTCATCTATCACAACATCACCCCGTCTCGATTCTTCGTGAACTACGACAATGAGCTCGTCCGGATTGCCGAGGCTGGGACGAGAGAGCTCGTGTCGCTGTCGGACGCGGTCGATCTCGCGCTCGGTGATTCGGAGTACAACCGCGAGGAGCTCGAGAATCTCGGTTTTGACCGGACTGGGGTTCTTCCCATTTTGATGGACTTCGACGACTACCTGGAGGGGACGCCGAGCCCGGTGATGGAAGAGATGCTGGACGACGGTCGCGCCAATTTCCTGTTCGTCGGCCGCGTCTATCCGAACAAGCGGTTCGAGGACTTGGCGCGACTCGCGTTCTTCTACAAGAAATATGTGTCCGAAGATTTCCGGTTCATCCTCGTCGGCAAAGCCGGCCGGATGGAGCGTTACCAACAGTCGGTCCAAGCTCTCGCGGACAAGTGGGGCTTGAGGCCAAGTGAGTTTTTGTTCACGGGGCACGTGAGCTTTCAAGACCTGCTCGCGTGTTACCGGTGCTCCGATGTGTTCATCAGTATGAGTGAGCACGAGGGCTTCGGAGTCCCCCTGGTGGAGTCCATGCTCATGGAGCTTCCGGTGTTGGCCTATGCGGCTGCAGCAGTGCCCGATACGCTGGGCGGCGCCGGTATTCAGTTTCGCGAGAAGCGATACGAGGAGTTGGCCGAGATGGCCCATTTACTAACGGTCGATGAAAGTTTGAGAAACGCTGTGATCGAATCCCAACAAGCGCGGTTGGAGCGTTTTCATCCCAACCGTGTCGAAGCCGATCTACTAGGCTACCTTGAGGAGGTGAGCTCGTGAAGCTGGCATTCATCGTACAACGATACGGGCGGGAGATTCTTGGCGGCTCCGAGACCCTTGCCCGTCAGCTAGCTGAGCGACTCTCCCGGCGCCACGAGATCACCGTGCTCACGACCACGGCGAAGGACTACATCACGTGGAAAAACGCATACAAACCCGGTGAGGAGAAACAGCGCGGGGTTCGCATAATCCGCTTTCCCGTAGAGGGCGAGCGCGACATCGACGCCTTCAACAAGTTCTCGGAAGGGATCTATCAGGGTAAGCCGACGCGCGAGCAAGAGCTCGAGTGGCTCGAGCGGCAGGGCCCGGCGTCGCCCGAGCTCATCGAGTATCTGAAAAAGGAGCACGGTCGCTTCGACCTAATCATTTTTTTCACGTACCTCTACTACCCGACGTACTATGGTCTCCAAGTAGCACCGGAAAAAAGCGTTCTCGTTCCTACCGCTCATGACGAGCCGCCGTTGAAGCTCGGCATTTTCAAGGAGATGTTCCAGCTTCCGAGCTCCTACTTGTTCAACACCGAAGCAGAAGAGCTGCTCGTGCTCGAGCGATTCCCGGTGCACAAGAAGATGCGCGAGACCATCGGCATGGGGATGGATCTTCTCGATCAGCCTGACCCGTCGATTTTCCGCAAGCGGCACGCTGTCTCGGCCAACTACTTTCTCTACGCTGGGCGAATCGACGGAGGCAAGGGTCTCGAGGAGCTTTTTCGATACTTCAGCTTCTACAAGGAAGAGCATCCAGCGTCGGGGAACCTCGAGCTCATCCTCATCGGCAAGCTCGGCATGAAGCTCCCGAACGACAAATCGATTCGTTACGTTGGGTTCGTGGACGAAGCCGAGAAACTGTCCGCGATGGCGGGCGCGATCGCCGTGTTCCAGCCGTCGAAGATGGAAAGCCTTTCCATCGTGACCCTCGAAGCGTTCGCCGTCGCTACGCCGGTCATCGCCAACGCTGCCTCACAGGTCCTCATCGATCACTGCCGCAAAGCGAACGCTGGTTTCTACTATCGTGACTTTGAAGAGTTCGAGGAGATCGTTGGTCTCCTACTCTCGGATCGAAACCTCGCGCGAGACCTCGGGAAAAACGGTCAGCGCTACATCAAGGAAAACTACGGGTGGCAGAAGCTTCTGTCGAAGTACGAGCATGCGCTCAGGAGCTCGGCTCGCCCAGTCAAAGAGCCGAAAGAGCCCAAAGATGCCCGTCGTCGGGATCGTGCTGAGCTCGATTCCGAACGCGAGCCCGAACGCGAGTCCGAACGCGGGGAAGAAGAGCCGGTCGAGACGAAAGAGCCGGATGCGGCCAGTGAGCGCGCTAACCCCGCTGACAATGCCACGCCCGAACCGAGTAAGGCTCGGGAAGAGGAGCGCGCGCACCTCGAAGCAGTTTCGGAGTCCGAGGATCCGGATGCAACGCTTGCGGACAACGGGCAGGTCGAAACCGCCGAGCTCGATCTCAATGCCGTGGCCGAGAGCACCGAGCCCCAAGATGGGGATGCATCGGCCGACCGTGCAGAGCAGGTTGTCGTCGAGCCCGAACCGCCGCCGCCGCCGGATGAGCCTTCGGAGCCGGTTGAGACCTCGGCGTCATCGGAATCGACGGAACCCCGGCCTGAGCCCCCTGAGCTTAAAGAAGATGAGCCCGCGGAAGAAGAGGTAGACGAAGACGTCGCGCACCTGCCGAGCTTTTTCCGCGCCGCGATCCCGCCGCGAAAACACGAGCCCGCGGCCAAGCCCCCGGAGGAGCCTCGTCCGGCCAAGCCTCCGGAGGAGCCTCCGAAACCCGCGTCACCTCCGCCATCGCCACCGCCAGCCGACGGCGGGATTCCGGAGTTCTTTCGTCCGAAACCGAAAGCCGACTCCGCCTCCAAACTCGAGTCGGAGGAGGTTTCCGATCGCAGCGACACGCAAAAAGCGAGCGACACCCCCGCGCCCGAGTCGACCGTCGAATAACTTTACACACCATCTGTAACGGTAAGCTGTTGTCCAGCACGTCGTTACTGTCAACGCCGGCCGAAAACTGCGCATTCATGGCGGATGAAAATTGCACACCCGAGCCATGGGTGGCGAACCCTATGACGCCGTCGCCTCCGTGTATTTCCTATGAGATTTAGCCGGCGGGTGAGGTTCGTCCGAACCCGCCGGATGGAGCGCTCGCCACAGTTCGGAGTGCTCTCTCATGCGGTAACTGTTTCCTCGGATGTTGACGAGGTGGCAGTGGTGCAGAAATGCGGTCGATGAGAGCGGCGGCCATGACTTCGTCGCCAAGGATCTCGCCCCATTCCTCGAAACTTTTGTTAGAGGTGAGCACGGTCGAAGCGCGCTCGTATCGCCTACTTATGAGCTGGAAAAAAAGCACCGCGCCGGTCTGGGTGACGGGTAGGTATCCGATTTCATCGACAACAAGCAGTGACGGATAACTGAGAACCGCGAGTCGACGAGTGAGGCGGCCCGCGTCACGAGCCTCTTCGAGGGAGGTGATGAGCTCAGCCAGGGTGCCGTAATAGACGCGCCGTCCATTCTGGGCAGCGGCGATGGCAAGACTAATCGCGAGATGAGTTTTGCCCACACCAGGAGGTCCCAATAAGACGACGTTCTCCTTACGTTCAACGAACCCGAGCTCGTGAAGGTTCTCAATCTGCTCGCGTTTGATCGATGGCTGGAACGAAAAATCGAACTCATCGATTGTTTTGACCGCGGGGAGTCGTGAGGAGCGCATCGCCGCTTGGAGACGACGGTTGTTTCTCAACGTGATCTGCGCTCCAAGAAGGTTCTCGATGGCCTCCGCCGTTGTGACCGCACCGCCATCGGCATCAGATAGTACGCGGTCGACAGCTTCGAGCGCGCCAGGCATCTTTAGGTCGGCCAGCATCGTACGGATCTGCTCACGTCGCGATATTGTGCTCGCCTTCATTGTCCACCTCCAACGAGCCGCGTGTAGACTTCGAGGGGACGATGCTCGACATCCATCGAAGGCAGTGTGGTTAAGCAGGCTTTTGGAGTTCTTCTCGCGGGTTGGTTTGGCAGTACAAGAGAGCGATATGGCCGCTCAACGAGCGGTCTCAGAGTGGCCCTTTCATCGCGCGCGAATCGTTCTATCGGTCGTTCGTTGGTTGTGCGATGGAGTCGGACGTTGGCGACGTCACTCAGCCAACGCTCGAGCTGAGCATCGAGGTCGTCATCGTTGATAAAGTGGCGACCGTAGAAGAAGCTTCCTCTCACATAGCGGATTGGCCTTTCCACTTTGCCCTTGGTCTTCGCCCGATACGGGCGACACGCTCTTGTTCGAAACTCCCAGTGGTGGGCGAAGCGGACGAACTCTGGGTTCTCAACGAGAGGGCCACCTTCCCGGCGGTGATCCTCGACGATGACCGAACGCATCTGGTCAAAAAGGAGCTCTTTGGGAACTCCTCCAAAAAATAGGAAGGCCTGCTCAAGCCCCGCGAACAACGTCCGCATGTCCTGTCGCTTGAAAAACCGAAGCCATAGCAGCCTCGAGTATCCGAGCACCACGAGAAGTGCCCACCGACGACCCCATGGCAAACGAAAGTGTGCAAAATCGACCTGAGCTTGGTGGCCTGGTGAGGTCTCGAAACGCACCAGCGGCTCCGCCGGTGGCTGTGGGCGAATCTGCCGCACGTACTCCTTGACCTGCGTGTAGCCGCCTTCATAGCCCGCGGCACGGATCTCATCATGCAGGCGTACTGAACTCAGCTCCGGGAACTCGTGCAGGCGCGAATGAAGGATCTCCCGGTACGGGTCGATCCTGCGCTCGATCCGCGGACGCTTCTTGTAGCGCACCGTTTCCTCGTCCAACTCTCGGTCCAGTTGACCCGTCTTTATCCAGTGGTGGACCGTTCGGCGGCTGATTCCTAGCTTGTCTGCTAGCGCCGCCTTCTTGATTCCCTGCTCCAAATACTCTCGTAGTAACACTCGTTTCTCCCTTCCGTACATCGGCGCCTCCACTCCGGAAACGCCATTCTGATTGAAGGCGCGCCGTCATGTCTGGCACTCCAGACACACGACAACGGCCTCCTTTTACGGATGGCCGAGTGTGCAATTTACGCCCGCCGCTAACAGTTACATATAATGAGCGGTCGACGAGGCTTACCAGCACGGGGAAGGTCGTCAGGTTCGACGGCCCCGACACCTGATTGAAGTCGATCGTAATCGGCTTCCGGCGTGAGAACGTGGCGTCGACACGGGTTGCGCTCGCGCATAGCAAGTACAACCAGCGTGATTCTCGTGATTGCCCTGTGCATGGATTCCCGGCCATGGGTGACGCAAGGCGCGTGTCATGCACGCTCGGGCGCAACTGGCTTCGATGGAATGACTTAGAGTTGTGACGTTCGAAAATAGGAAAAAAACCGCGTTGGGAGGGGCGAAATCGTCAAACGCGCTCGAGGCTTCGAATCGACGTTTGGTAGAGCTTTTCGGTGTGTTCGAAATTCGAGCGGCGATTCCGCGCGAGCCAGAGCTCTCGGTGTCGGGCCATCAGGCACCGCTGTTCGTGGGCGAGCGTTTTCGGTCGCCGGTGACCGAGGCCCTTCTCTGCCGCGAAGATCGACGCGTCGATGGCGAAGCGAAGCTCCTCCCTGGCGATCGGCCTCGGCGCGAATCGCTCCTTGTTCCTTGCGAAGACATCGCGGACCTTCAAAAGCTTGACGAGCGTGCGCTCGAGCACTTTCGGCTTTACCTGTAGCATGAACGTTCCGTCGATCACATCGTCGAAGTAGACCGACTTGAGTGGGGAATTGTTGAAGTGGTCGAAGCCCGTTTGGTGCAGCCCTCCGAGACGACGGTAGATCTTTCCGGTAACACCCGAAGGGTCGTCGTAGAGCTGCATCGAGAACGCTCGGTCGAACGCGCGCGCGTCGACGTCGCTGGCTCCCCAGCTCGCTTGGGCCCCCCACGCGAAAGTGAACAGCGAATTCCCGAGCAGGTTGTAGTGTCCGTTGTCGCCCCAGTCGGTATTGATGAACCCTCGTGCACCGAACTTCTTGCCGGCCTCCGCGTGTCCCTTGATGTTGGCGACGGCGTTGTCTCCGCGTGGGAAGAGAGTGTTCCAGCTCGTCGTGCCAGCACACACCATGAACGGGATGCCGTGTTTTTTGAAAACGCGCACCCGCGCGAAGTCGTGATCCGCTTCGTACCGCCAATCGAGGAGCATGAGCTCACGACTCAGTAGAGGAATCTGCTCCGGATGCTCGTGAGCGACGTCGCCCCACACCATCGTCTTTTTCCCAAACGTTCTCGCGAGTGCTTCCACGCGCTCGAGGTGCGTACGGAAGACAGCGCCACGCCCGTCCTTATCCGCCCACGCTTTGGAACGACCTTGGCCGAGATCGATAGGCTCGTCGCAATTCGCGTTGAACCAGGTTGAGCGAAAGTTCGGAATGTACTCCGTGTAGAGGTCCTCGAGAAGAGCATAGCTCTCCTCGACCGCCGGCGAGATCGACCACCGGCGATCGCTTTCGGCGAGATGCCGATAGCGCGGAATCTTCAACAGGTGATGCATGTGCCCGAGAGACTGGAGCGTCGGCACGAGCTCGACGTGACGCTCGCAAGCGTACGCATCGAGCCTACGAATCTCTGCGGCACTCATCGGCGACGCCCCCTTGCCGATCAGAGGATGCCTGCGGAATTGAAACGTGTGCTCGGTGTAGAGCATGAGCAAGTTCAGCTTGAGCTGCACCATGAGGTCGACGATCTCTTCGAGCGTCTCGAGCGTCGGCACTTTCCCGCGCGAGACGTCGATGAGTAGACCGCGTTTGTCGAGATCGGGCGCATCGTCGATGTCACACACGGGAATGGACTTGTGCGTGAGCTGCGAGAGCGTCTCGACCCCGTACCGAAGCCCGGCGGACCCGCCCCCGGTAAGGGTGACAATGTTCGAGCGCACCCGAATCCGGTACCCCTGTCCCCCATCGCCGCTCCGCCGAAGCTCGATACGAGGCCCGAGATCCGTCGTGCGCGCATGCGTCTCAATAGCAAGACCAAAGCCGGTACGACGAGCAATAGCGTCCCGCAGAGCCAAAGCCGACCGAAAATCGTCATCGTCGGTACGCGTGAGCACGATAGGCACCGAGGGCCCCAAACGAAACACTCCCTCCCGAAGGCGAAATTTCCGCGGCGTCGGCAAGAGCGCCAAAGACGAACGCATAAGGTGGATTGTACCGAATGCCGAATGCCGAATGCCGACAACTGGATGCTGAATGCTGCTATCCTGCACACTGAGCATGACCGACATCTGGCCCGCGGCCGAGCATGCCGCCGATATGGTCGAGCCCGACATGGTCGTGGGTCTCGGTACGGGACGCGCCGCGGCCATGTTCGTGCGCGCGCTCGCCCGCCGCGTCCACGACGGTCTGTCGATCCGCGGAATCCCGACGTCGCTGAAAACCGCCGAGCTCGCCAAGGAGCTCTCGGTGCCGCTCACGACGCTCGACGAGGTCGAAAGCATCGATATCGACGTCGACGGCGCCGACGAGGTGGATCCCACCCTCAACCTTATTAAGGGACACGGTGGGTCACTCTTGAGAGAGCGTGTTGTAGCGTCGGTGTCGAAACGCTTCGTGGTCCTCGTCGGTGAGGAAAAGCTCGTACCGCATCTCGGAGCCAAGATGGCGGTGCCCGTGGAGGTCGTACCGTTCGCGGTTCCCGTGGCCCGCGCGGCGCTTCTCCGGCTGGGCGCCGACGTGGCCCTCCGCACGAACAGCGACGGTCCTTTCGAGTCCGACAACGGCAATCAAATCCTCGACGCGCGATTCGACAAGATCGCCGACCCCGGCGATCTCGAACGTCGCATCGACGAGCTCCCAGGGGTCGTCGACAATGGGCTCTTCATCGGCATGGCCGATCTCGTGCTCGTGCATGACAGCGATCGCTTTCGCACCATGGAGCACTCGTAAGCTCCGAGCGAACGGATGGCCGGCCCTGCCGTCGAGCTTCGAGACGTCAGCAAGTCGTTCGATGGCGATCGACCCGCGCTATCGGGAATATCGCTCGCGGTCGAGACCGGGGAGACCGTCGTTTTACTGGGTTCGTCCGGCTCCGGAAAAACGACGACCCTGAAGATGATCAACCGTCTCGTCACCCCGGACGAGGGGGAGGTCTTCGTTCGCGGACAAGAAGTTCGTGCCTGGGATCCGATCGAGCTGAGACGACAGACCGGCTACGTGATTCAAGAAGTCGGTCTTCTCCCGCACCTATCCGTCGAAGACAACATCGGCCTCGTGCCCCGGCTCTCGGGCTGGCCCGAGGACCGGCGACGAGAGAGAACGCTAGAGCTTCTCGAGCTGGTGTCGCTCCCGCCCGACGCGTTCGCGCACAAGCGTCCTTCGGAGCTCTCCGGCGGCCAGCGGCAACGTGTGGGTGTCGCGCGGGCGCTCGCGGCGGACCCGCCACTGCTTCTAATGGACGAGCCGTTCGGCGCGCTCGATCCCATCAACCGCCGCCGCCTGCAGGACGAGTTCTCGGCACTCCGAGACCGACTCGGAAAGACGATCGTGTTCGTCACCCACGATGTGCCGGAAGCGCTCAAGCTTGCCCACCGTATTGGGGTGATGCACGATGGAAAGCTCTTGCAGTTGGCCGCGCCGGAGACGATACTGGACGAGCCCGCCGACGAGTTCGTCCGCGAATTGGTTCGACTCGATACCAAAGAAGCCGTCCTCGGCTCACGTTCGTGAAAGAGGGATTCATGGATATTTTCCAGTTCTTTGTCGAGCGGCACGACCAGATACTCGCCAAGACGTGGGAGCACCTGCAGCTCGTCGGTATGTCGATGGGCATCGCCGTGCTCGTCGGCGTGCCCCTCGGCTTGTTGCTGACGCGGAAGCAAAACCTGGCGCCGCCCGTGCTCGGCTTTGCCGACGTCATCCAAACGGTGCCGAGCCTGGCGCTCTTCGGCTTTTTGATTCCGATACCCCTTATCGGGGGGATCGGGATGCGATCGGCGACGATCGCTCTCGTTTTGTACGCGCTTCTCCCCATCTTGCGGAACACCTACATCGGAATTCAGTCCGTCGATGCCGCGGTGGTCGAGGCGGGCAAGGGGATGGGTATGACCGAGCTCCAAAGGCTTCGTCTGATCGAAGTGCCGCTGGCACTACCCACGGTTTTGGCCGGCGTTCGCATCGCCACCGTGCTCACCGTCGGTCTGGCCACGATTGCTTCGGCGATTGGGGCCGGCGGCCTGCGCGATTTCATTTTCAGAGGCGTGACGATGGTGGACAGCCGACTCATTTTCGCGGGCGCGTTGCCCGCAGCGATGCTGGCGATAGGTCTCGACGCACTGTTGGGCCGAGCCGAGAAGATGTTGGCGGCGGCCTAATGAGACTGATGAGCCTGACGAGCATGATGCGATCCTGTAAAGCGCTATCGCTCGCCCTCTTCGTGTCGTTGGCAACGGGGGCAGCCTGGGCAGCCTGTTCGGGCGGACCCCGCCCGGTGGTCGTCGGTTCGAAGAACTTCACCGAGCAAGTCATTCTCGGTGAGATCGTGGCCCAGCTACTCGAAGCGCACGACGTCCCGGTCGACCGCCGTTTGAACCTCGGTGGGAGCTTCATTTGCCATCAAGCGCTCGTTTCGGGAGGTCTCGATATCTACGTGGAGTACACCGGCACCGCGCTCACCGCTATTCTCCGAGAGCCTTTCGACTACGACGCGCAGAAAGTCTACGAGCGTGTCCGAGACGTCTATCGTGATGACCTGAACCTCGAGTGGAGTGCGCCTCTCGGATTCAACAATACGTTCGCGATCATCGTGACGCGGGCGCGAGCGGGCGAGTTGGGCGCTACCAAGATCTCCGACCTCGCGGAGCACCAGACCACGATTCGCCCGGGCGCGGGACACGAGTTCCTCGAGCGAGAGGACGGTCTTCGCGGGCTCACGGAAGCTTACGAGCTGGAGTTTTCGATCGCGCCCCGGGGGATGGAGCTCGGTCTCATCTACCAAGCTCTCGTCGAAGGTCAAGTGGACTTCGTCGCCGGGAACTCGACCGACGGTCTCATCGAGAAGTTCAATCTGGTCGTTCTCGAAGACGACAGGCGTTTCTTCCCGCCCTACGACGCCGCGGCTGTCTACCGGCCGGACGCGGTGGAGCGGTATCCGGCGCTCGGTGACGTGCTCGAGATATTGGGCGGTGGGATCGACGAGCCGGCGATGCGGCGTCTCAACCGGCTGGTGGACGACGAGCGGAGGGCGGTGCGAGACGTGGTCTCGGAGTTCTTGCAAGAGCGGGGCTGGGGGCCGTCGTAAGACCTGTTTCAGGGGTCGACTTGACGGCGGCCGGAGGCGATCCTAATCTGTACGCTCGTTTCGAACGCCGATCATGATCCGATATTTCGCGCTCGCTTCGCTGGTCTTTGTTGCGAGCGGAGCCTACCCGCAAGAACAGCCGGTTGCGGTTCAGAAAGCAACTGAAGAGAAACCTTGGGGCTACGTCTACGTATTTCGTTCGCTCCGTGCCTACCCGCTGACGGGAGAGGATAATCGCTTCGGCCGTCTCCTCGAGAACGAGATCTCGCTCACATCGCCCCGGGTGTCCCGGCGTCATGCGGCGATTCGGCGAACCGACGAGGGCATCGAGCTCGTCGACGTCGGAAGCTCCAACGGGAGCCGGGTGAATGGCACCGAGTTGCGCGCCCGGGTTCCGGTCTCCCTGAATCCCGGGGATCGGATTCACCTCGCGGACGAGACGATCTTGTTCCACACCTCACTCGACGGACTGTGGAACGCCGAGCTCCGAATGCGCTTGCTGTCGAGCATGGTCAACTTGAACGCGCATCTTCCGCAGGATTACACGAGAAAATCTCTCGGCAGGGAAGAAGTGATACCGGTTGAGACCGAAGCACTCATGAACCTCGAGGCGGGTACGGTCGAGCTCACGCTTTCGGTCAAGCTCAGCCCAGACTCGGGATTCTTGCAGGAGACGACTGCGTTCGTTGGCAATGTGCTCCTCGACGACGGGGTGCTCGAGCTCAGCTTGTGGTCGATCGAAGGTGCCGGCTCGATGACGTCTCGCCGTGCCTCGATCTCCCGGTTGAAACACACGACGCTCAAGATCGCGATCGATGACGAAGCGAACGCGACCACGCGCAACCTCCAGCCGTGGTTTCCCCAGCAGTACTTGAACAACTTGTTCGACGTTCATCCTGACGCGCGCGATATCAGTTTGCGGTTCGCGACGAGCCTCGCGAGTCAAGAACGGCCGGTCGCCCTCCGCGACGCCTCCGCGACGCTCGCGTTCCGTCATACGCTTTCCAGAAAACCGGAGTGGAAGCTTCTCGCCCTGTCCGCGCAAGCCGGCGGCGCGTGGGTAGAGCGGGCGGTTTTGAAGCGACGGATGAGCCTCACTCAAATCGAGCGTAGTGCTCTTGCCGAAGCGCTCGAAAACAGCCGCTCTCGGCTCGAGAGCGCGCGTGCTCTCGGCGCCAAAGGCCAGCCCGCCGATGATGCGGCATCAGCGATCGAGCGCGCTGAAAGCCGATTGGCGGCCCTCGACGCGCGGTAACCCTGGTGCATGTGATGCGTTGGGTCCTTTGGGTGTTCACACCGGCCCTGGTGGCAACGACGTCGCTCGCGCAAGAGCCCGACGTTCCCCGCTTTCGTGTCGGGGTGGACACCGTGAGCCTGTCGATCACGCTCCTCGACGAAGGCGGCCGCCTCATCACCGGGTTGCCCGAGGAAAACTTCACCGTCTACGAGGACGGTGTCCAGCAGGACATCCACTTTTTTGCCCACGGTGAGCTCCCGTTGAAAATGGTGATCTTGCTCGACGTCTCCTCGAGCATGCGGCAAAAGATCGAAATGGCTCAAGAGGCCGCCGTAAGGTTCGTCGACTCCCTTAAGCCGGGCGATGAAGTTCAAGTGGTCGAGTTCGGCGACCGCGTGTTGACGCTCGTCGAGTTCACCCCGGACTTCACCGAAGTGGCGGACGCCATCCGCTCGACCACGGTCGCCGGCGCGACCCCGCTCTACAACGCAATCTATATTTCGCTCAAAGACCTCGAAGCGTACCGAAGCGACCAGCTCGACCGGCGCGCCATCGTGGTGCTCTCGGACGGTAACGATACCCAGTCTGTCCTCCGATTCGAAGACGTGAAAGAGGAAGCGCGCAAGAGTAACATCATCATCTACGCGATCTCGCTCCGTGCCAGCGAAGCCGACCTTAGGAAGGAGAAGTACCGCAACGCGAAGTACGAGCTGGACATGTTGGCCGAGGAAAGTGGCGGTGTGTCCTACGCGCCCGAGAAGTTGAACGACCTGTCCGGCGTCTATGAAGTTATTCTCGAAGAGCTGAAAGGTCAATACACCCTGGGCTACGTGTCGATGAACACCGAGCACGACGGCAAGTGGAGACATCTTCAGATCCTCACCGCTGAGCCAGGCACGAGCGTCCGCACTCGAGGGGGCTACTACGCTCCACGAAAGTCCAGACGCCGCCGCCGCACCCACTGAGCGCCGCTGCGGTGAGTTTTTCTTTCGGGCGCGGGAAGGGGATCAGCGGAGATGGGCGGGGATCTTGCACACCGGGATGGGATCCATCTTGTGCCGATTGGCCGCGTGATGGCGCTGGTAGATCGCGAGCACTTCGCGCTGTCTTTCGTCGAGTGCGTCTTCGTCGCCCGAGAACGTCATCGCCCATTCGAGCTCGGGATAGCTCGCGCCTATTTGATCTTCGTCGGTTCGGTTGTCTCCCCAGAGTCCGTCGGTGGGTGGTGCTTTCAGGATCGAGTCGCAGACTGGGAGCGCTTTCCCGAGAGCGTAGACCTCCGATTTGGTGAGGTCGGCGATCGGGCTCAAGTCCACGCCGCCGTCACCGTACTTGGTGTAGAAGCCGACGCCGAAATCTTCGACTTTGTTGCCGGTTCCCACGACGAGGTCTCTATCGAGCGCGGCGAAGTAGTACAGGGTCGTCATGCGAAGTCGCGCACGCGTGTTTGCCAGCGACAGCTCGCCTCGGTTGGCATCGCCCGTTTCCGGCAGGGCATCGGTCAGAGTTTCGAGTACTCGGGTGAGATCGACTTCGACGGACGAAACGTTGTCGTAGCGGGTCTCCAACTGCTCGATGTGCTCGCGGGCGCGGCTACGCTGCGGGGACGCTTGGTGGATCGGCATCTCTACCGTGAGGAGCGGGCGGCCCGTCATCGCGGCGAGGGTCGATGTGACGGACGAGTCGATGCCGCCGGAGACGCCGACGACGAAACCGCGCATCCCCGAACGTTCGGCATAGTCTCTCAGCCAGCTCGCAATGTGGTCGGCGATCTCTCGGGTTTTCATGAGCAGCTCACTGAATGTATCCGAGTGAGCGAAGCTCTTCGATGGTGCGCTCGTCGATCTCTCGGTCGCGCCGGTGCTCCTTGGGTGTCATCAGCTCGCGAGCGTAGCGTTGTCGGTTGACGGCGCGCTCGAACCCGAGCGCGGTCGTGAGTGGCTCGCCGTCCATCGTCTCTCCGACGGGTAGCGCATACAAGTGCAAGATCGTCGGCGCGATGTCGTAGACGCTCACGGACGGCACCCGGCCGGCTACGACGTCCGGCCCCATCATGAGGAAAATGCCCGCGGGCGCTTTCGTTGCTTCCGGAATGTGGTAGTGGTCGTAGCCGCCACGATGAAGTGTGAACCCGTGGTCTGACACCACGATGAGGTAAGTGTCGTTCGGCAGTGTGCGCGCGTAGGCGTCGATGATGGACTCCATGTAGCCGTAAAACGGCTCCAGCACCGAAGCGAGCCGCTTCCGAAATGCCATTCGTTCGGCTTCGGTGAGCTCCCCTCGTCGGAGCTTCTGGAGTGTGGTGTCGACGTAGTCGGTCTCGATCAGCGTGAGCGCGACGTGGCTCACGATGTCGGGCAAACGAAAATACGTCGCGAACAGATCGTAGTCTTCGGTCTCGTAGAGATAGCGAGAGACGTTCTCGGTGAGCGCTTCTTGCAACACGTAAATCCAGTAGTCCTTGAGCACCGGAATCTGGGTGGCGTCGTTCGACGCGGCGAGGCTTTCGTGTAGCCGAGCGATATCGGGAAGCTCTCTGGCTCGACGGATGTCGTCGTAGTCCAGGCTCAGGAACGGTTGAAGCGCGCTGAAATATTGCGGAGGGTGCACCGAATCCGCCATACGGGCGCGTCGCTCCTCGGGCAGCAACAAGGTTTTGCGAAAACGGTTCGAGACCATGATGCCGTCGATCGCGTCGGGCGGATAGGTGACGAACCAGTTCACCACCACTGAGCGCCGGTCGAAATGGTCGAGGATCTGCCAAATAGAGGGCTCCCGCCTTTCGGAGTTGCTGTAGGGAACCTGGATGTTGTTTTTCTCCATGAAGACGAAGTCGAGGATCCCGTGCTTCGTCATCGATTTTCCGGTGGCGATGCTCGTCCAGATCACCGGCGATTTCGTGGGCTTGAACGTCTCGAGCGGGCCCCAGGCAGCGTCTTGCTTGAGCCGGGCGAGCACCGGGAGCTTCCCCGCTTCGATGAGAGGGTCGATGGTGTCCCATGAAGCGCCGTCGAAGCCCAGGACGACGACCTTGGTGTGGTTGCGGCCGTCCGGAGAACAGGACAACGGGGCGAACGTGCTCATGATCGTGACCACGACGAGCCCCGTCGCGATCGTCAGGTGACGCACGCGAGAAGTCTAGCACTAAGCCCTGAAGCCGTGAAGCTTGCGCCATGCGCGCCTGCATGCAAATCGATGCAGGGTTTGTCCATGTAAGTCGTTGAAAACAAGAGTGCGAACCCTGGAACGGCTCTTGCTCTAGTGAGTGGGCAGGAGAGGTCACGATGAGCCAGCCGAACCAGTTTGAATTATTGAGAGAGCGCCGCTTCGGCCCACTGTTTTGGACCCAGTTTCTCGGCGCGTTGAACGACAACCTGTTCAAGACGGCGTTCATCTTCCTTATTACTTACGGTGTCCTCGCCGAGTCCAGAGACGCTGCTTTGTGGACGCCGATGCTCAACGGGCTCCTCATTCTCCCGTTCTTCCTGTTCTCGGCGACGGCCGGCCAGCTCGCGGACAAGCTCGAAAAGGCTAGGCTGATTCGCTGGATCAAGCTCTGGGAAGTCGCGGTCATGGGAGTCGCGGCGGTGGGATTTCTCACGAACAACGCGTGGCTCCTCGCGGGTACTTTGTTCCTCATGGGAACGCAGTCGGCGTTTTTCGGCCCAGTGAAATACGCCATCCTTCCTCAGGCGTTGGGCAAGGACTCGCTGGTCTCTGGAAACGCTCTTATCGGGACGGCGACGTTTCTCGCCATACTTCTCGGCAGCATGGGCGGTGGACTCCTCATCGAGACGGGTTTTGCCTCGGCGATGACGGCGGGACTCGTGCTGGTCATCGCCAGCGTGGGATTCCTCGTTAGTCGTCGTATACCCGATGCGCCCGCGAGCGATCCCGGACTTCGATTCGATTGGAACACGATGCGACAAGCGGTTCGGGTGTGCGGCTACGCCGCCGCCGATCCGTCGGTGTGGCGCGCTACTCTCGGAGTGTCCTGGTTCTGGTTCTTTGGCGCGACGCTGCTCACGCTTTTTCCGACATATGGGAAGAACGTCCTGCACGTGAACGAACAAGTCGTGACCTTCTTTCTGATGGTGTTTTGTGTCGGCATCGGTCTCGGTGCGCTCCTGTGCGGGCGGATCGCGCGCCATCGTGTCGAGCTCGGGCTCGTACCGGCGGGCGCGGCCGGACTCAGCCTGTTCGTTCTCGATCTTTTCTTCGCGAGCCTTGCCTATGAACCGACGGCGGCGCTCGCCGGACTCGGTGGATTCTTGTCGAGCGCTGGAAGTGTGCGCATCGTGGCCGACCTCCTGGGTCTCGCCGTTTGTGGCGGTGCGTACATCGTCCCGCTGAACGCTCTGATACAGGCGCGCGCCCCCGCTACCAAGCGCTCTCGGATCGTCTCTGCGAACGGCATCCTTTCGGCGCTCTTCATGGTCGTGTCAGCGGGGATGACGCTCTTGTTCGCGTCGATTGGCATCCCGTCGGTGTTCACCTATCTCGTTCTCGCGCTCATGAACGCCGCGGTCTTCGTCTACATCGTGCGACAACTACCGGAGCTCTTCCTTCGATTCCTCGTTTGGATTCTCGTGAGGGTCTTCTACCGTCTGCAGGTTTCCGGGCTCGACAACGTTCCCGAGAAGGGTCCCGTCGTTCTCGCTGCGAACCACGTGACCTACGTCGACGCGTTGATCCTCTCGGCGGCGCTCGCTCGTCCGATTCGCTTCGTGATGTATTACAAGTTTGTGGATTTACCATTGGCAGGACGGATCTTGAAACGGGCCCGCGTGATCCCGATCGCGAGCCAGCGGGAAAACCCCGAGCTCTTACGGCGGGCGCTGGATGAGATCGCCAACGCGCTTGGTAACGGCGAGGCCGTTTGTATCTTCCCTGAGGGAGCGCTCACCAACGACGGCGAGATGCGTGAGTTCAGAAAAGGCATCGAGCGCATCGTCGAGCGCACGAGCGCGCCGGTGGTGCCGTTGGGCCTTCGCGGGTTGTGGGGGAGCTTGTTCTCTCGAGCGCGAAGGCGATTCGGGTTCTGGACGCGCATCGGCGTTGCTGTCGGCACCCCGATCGAAAGGAGCGACGTGTCGGCGAGGCGCGTCCAGGAACGCGTCGCCGCTCTGGTGTGAGCTACTTGCGAACTCGGATTTCGTTCCGCACGGTGCGCACGCCGAACGTCGTGCGCACGATCGCTTCCACGCTCATCCGCAGAATGAGCGCGTTGACGACGCCGGTCAGCGTCACGTGCTTCGACTCGACGATGATGTGGATAGGAGGGTTCGGTGCGTCGACGAACTCCGCGAACGACGGGTCCTCGTAGATGCGTCGGAAGAGCCGCTCCCTCAAACTTTGATCCTCGGACGAGTCCGACAGAACGCGGAGCTCGTTCTGCACTCCTCGGACTCCGGGAACGCTCGCCACCGCACTTTCGAGGTTGTCCTTCTTGGTGGCGGAGGTCACCGAGCCCTGCAGGATGACCTCACTGCCCTCGAGAGAGAACTGGACGTGGTCGAAAACCGTGAAATCCGAGCTCGTCGTGATTTGGTCGGCGATGTTCTGAGGCAAGTCGGCGCGCGGCGGCGGTTGAGGTAGGTCGAGCGCTTCCTTGCTGGAAGTGGTTGGTTCGGGTTCCGGTTCGGGCATGGGCTGCGGTTCCGGCGCGGGTTCGGGTTTGGGCTCAGGTTCCGGCTCGGCCTTGGGTTCAGGTTCGGGCTCCGGTTCCGGCTCGGGTGCTGGTTCCGGTTCGGGCATGGGCGCGGGTTCGGGCTCAGGTTCCGGTTCGGGCATGGGCGCGGGTTCGGGCTCAGGTTCCGGTTCGGGCTCGGGTTCAGGCTCGGGGGGCGGGGCAGTGGGCTCTAGCTGGGCGAGCGTCACGCTTTTGATGACGATCGTGCTGTTGACGGCGGCCACACCTTGCGCCTGTCGCGCGATCGAATGAACTCGGTCGCGTGTCGCCTCGTCGACGACTTGCCCGCTCAAGCTGGCGACGCCGTTTTTGACGATGACCTGGTCGATACCAGAGTCGAGGCCCTTCTGGAGCAACGTGAACCAAATCTCCTCTTCCACTTCGGGTGTCACCCCAACGCGGAGGCGGAGCTCGGTGTCGATCGCCTCGACGTCGGCGACGCTGAAGGCCGCTTCGATCGCGAGAATCTTCTCTCTCGCGCTCTGGACGACACCCGACAAGACGACGACGCCGTCGTCGGCGCGCACGTTGACGGATTGGAGGCCGTCTTGGGCGAGGGCCCGCCGGACCCGTTCGGCGAGCTGCTCATCGCTCGGCGATTGGGACGCAAAAAGCCCGGGCGCGCAAACGACTCCAAAAGCGAGAAACAGAACCAGCGTAAACCGTTGCATCATCCCCTATTCTAGCTTGGTGCCCACACCAAAGGGAGGGCGCTCCCCGGTGAAGCGCGCAGGCCGCCGTCGCGACGTTGCCTTCGCAGCCGACGAAACTGTGCCTAATCTCACGTCCGCTAGGGCCGCTTCTGCAAGGTGGCGCGATACGCGATGCCCAAGTCCCCGAGTGTGTCGTCCGATCGAATTTCCATTGAAAGCCCTCCGAGAGAAACCGCGTGATTGGTGAGACACTGCGACACTACCGTGTCGACGCGGAAATCGGCGCCGGAGCGATGGGGATCGTTTACCGTGCGTTCGACACCGTGCTCGAGCGTCCCGTCGCGATCAAGATTCTGAGTGAGAGGCCCGATCAGGAGATCGACGGAGCGCGGCTCGTCGACGAAGCCCGGAACGTCTCGGCGCTCAACCATCCCAACATCTGCACCATCCACGATGTCGGCGAAGATCACAATCGTACGTTCATCGTCATGGAGTTCATCGAAGGGCAACCGTTGACGCCGATTTCAAGACCGACGTGTGGTCGCTCGGCATCGTTCTCTAGTGTTGGTGCTTCCGTTCGCGGATCGATCGCCGGCCGGTGACAACGAGCACCTTGCCGACGGCCTCACCGAGGAGATCATCACCGACCTTTCGAATGTCGAGAGCGTTCGCGTGATTTCGCGAACCTCGAGCTTACGCCTCAAGGACAGCTCGGACGACATCACCCGCATCGGTGAGCAGCTCAAAGTGCAATACGTCGTCGAGGGCAGTGTGCGCAAGGCAGGCAACAAGCTTCGGGTCACCGTGAACGTCGTCGACGTTGACACCGACTCGCCTATCTGGGGAAACAAATACAGCGGCGAAGTCGAAGACGTCTTCGACATCCAGGAGAAAGCATCTCGCAACATCGCGGACGCGCTCGAGCTGAGACTGACTTCGGTTGAGAAACGCAGAATGGCCGCTCATCCCATTGCCGACGTACGCGTCTACGAGTGCTATTTGAGAGCGAAGCAGGAGATGCACCGCTTTTCTTCCGATGCGCTCGAGCGGGCTCTCGATCACTTGCGAGCCGGCGCCGCAATCGACGAAGACAACCTGTTGCTGCTGTCGGCGACGGGCGAGGCGCACTGGCAATACGTCAACGAGGGCCTGTCGAGCGATCCCGAACATCTCGAGAAGGCCCGAAGCATCGCCAACGAATTCTCGATGCGGACCCAGCCTCGGCCGCGGCGCACCGCCTTTCGGGTATGATCCGCTTCCACGAGGGCGAGACCGAGGAAGGCATTCGCCAACACCGGCGCGCGCACGAGGAAGAGCCGAACGATCCCGACACGCTCATGTGGCTCAGCGTGTTCACCGCCGTAAGCGGTAAACACGACGTTGCCACGCCTTGGGTGGCGCGACTTCTCGAGATCGATCCACTGACGCCGCTTTATCGAGTTCTTCCCGGGGTCCTCGCTTCGATGAAAGGAAACTTCGACGAAGCGAGTGAGCTCCTCTCGAAGAGCTACGTTATGAACCTCGAGAACCCGGGCGTTCGGCTTCTCTACGGGCAGGCGTTGGTCATGAGCGGGAAAATCGACGACGCGGCCGCCGTGTTCGATGCTCTGCTCTATGACATGCCGGAGAGCCCGTTTACCCACGTGGGCGCGTTCTACCGTTTTGGCTACGAGGTGATCGCGAGCGGGCTAAAGACGCCGTATCCGAACAAACCGAGGCGGCACTCGGCACCGACCTCCAGTACTCGTGGATGCTCGCGCAGTGCTACGCGCTCATCGAAGAGAACGACCGCGCGATTCACTGGTTACAGAACAGACCAAAGCCAATCTCAAGAAAGATCAACTGAAGCTTTTCCGCGATGCCGGTGTGCTCGAGATCCAGCCCGGTGTCGAGAGCTTCAGCGACGCCGTGCTCCAGTTGATGCGCAAAGGCGTCAGCGCGCTGCAGAACGTCCAGCTTCTGAAGTGGTGTCGGGAGCTCTGCCTCACGGCGTATTGGAACGTCCTGTGGGGTTTTCCGGAGAGCAAGAGGAGGATTACGCGCGCATGGCGCGTCTCGTCCCCCATCTTATGCACCTGCAACCACCGGGCGGCATTGCGGGCATTCGTCTGGACCGCTTCAGCCCCAACTTTCTTCGACGCAACCAAGATGGGTTTCGTCGACGTGTCCCCGCTCCCGGCGTATCGGCACGTCTACCCGCTCGAGGACGAGGCTCTGATGAACCTCGCCTACCATTTCACGTTTCGTTACGCCGACAATCGTGATGTGAATGCTTACATTCGCCCGTTGCTGGTTGAGCTCCGCCGCTGGATGTCGACGCATGATGCGGGTCTGTTCATGGTCGATGGCGACGGCCGGCTCGCAATTGGGGATCTTCGACCCGCGAGCATCGCGCCGTTGAGTGTTCTCTCGGGGCTCGCGCGGTTTCTCTATTTGGAATGCGATGCGATTCGGCTCTCGAGACCCTGATCCGTCGCGTGGAGGAAGAACGGGGGCGAAAGACCGAGAGCACCGAGCTTGTCCGTTGTCTCGATCCGCTCGTTGAGCGCGGCCTCATTCTCGAGCAGGATGGTCGCTATCTCAGCTTGGCGGTCCGGCTCGGTGATTACGAACCGAGCCGTCCGGTCGTGAACCGGTTCTTCGCAGTAGCGAAGGAGCTCGGCGAGCCCACCACCGATGGGTTGCGTGTGCCCTTGAAACGTCTCAACGGGAGCGAGGGCTATTTGACCGCTGCCGAACGAGCTCTGGCGAAGGCCGGAAGCTCGTTCCCGAGATATCGCTCTCGGCGTCTCTCACCATCGCAATTTTATGTGGACGGCAACCGCGGTTTGCTCGTAGAATTCCGCAGGCGGTATAACTGAAAGGGAAGCTGCATGGCAAAGAAGAAGGCCAAGAAGAAGGCCGCCAAGAAGAAAAAGGGGTCTACGCGGGTTCGTGTGGGTTGAAAACGGCATTTCTGGGTAATGGCGGAAGGAATGCCGCCACGATCTTCAGCTTGAGATATCCCTCGTCACGATAGCCGTAGGCGCGTCGTTGCAGAACACGGATTTTGTTGTTGACCCCTTCAACCAGTCCGAGACTGACTTTGTTCTCAGGATGACAGTAGGAGGCGATACCATCCCAATGGGACTCAATCATTCCGGCGAACTTCTGGTAGGGATGCAGGCGCTGCCATTTGAGGCTGTCTTTCCAACGTGTGAAAAAGGCGCGAGCCCCGCGTTCGGTGCGGTAATCCCAGAGTTGCCCGAAGGCCTCCTTCAAAACATAGGCGGTGTTCAGGCGCCGGTTGGCCTGGAGCAACTTCTTGAGTGCGCGGCGACCGTCCAGGCTCAGGTTCTCCCGCCGGGAAAGCAACGTGTAACGCTGCCCCTTGATATACGACCGGTCCTCGCCGCTGAGGCGTTTGTACTCACGGCGCCGGACCTCATCGAGAGCCTTTGACAGGTGACGCATGATATGAAACTTGTCGAAGATGATCCGCGCATTGGGTGCGTTGTTAATCACCGAGTTCCGGAAGGGCTTCCACATATCCATGGCGGCCAGCTTGATACGGGCGCTTTTCTTCCCGCCCAGCGCCTTGAAGAACAAATCGATGTCGGTTTCTTTGCGACCCTCACCGCCCACCCAGATGGGACGCGCCCGCTCCAGGTCGCTGACAATGACACGATAGTTATGTCCCTTGCGGATGGAGATCTCATCGATACCGATGGCCCGAGGCGCCGGCAGCCCCGCCCGCTCGACTTGCTCTTGCATGTAGAGCTTATCCAGGTCCTTCACCGTAGTGTGGTGCAGACGTTCCATCTCGGCCACCGCCTTGTTCGGCATATCCCGGCACAGCTTGCCCACATGCGTCGCAAAGCGCTGGGTGTAGCGCGGGTTGTTCGCCAGCCAGTCCAAGTGTTCTACATGCACACCACCGCACCCACGACAGTTGACGCGCCAACGCTCGTATTCCAGATAGATCCGCCAGCCTGCCAACGACAGGTCGCGGACCCGGCACACTTGCTTGTCATAGCGCCCCCGGCACCGATGCCCACAGTACGAGCACACGGCTGTTTTTTTCGCCTCTTGAGCTGGATGACGCGGGCGTATCGGTCACCGAATACACCGTTCAATCGGGCGCCAGCCACGAAACCTGGTAGCGCAAAAAGCGAGCGGATCGACTGGGGATTTTTCACTCGGTTAGCCTATCCGAAAAACGGATCACTTCTCAGCACCTGATGAAGTGCTGAATACCTTTTCCACACAATGAGTTACACTATTTCTCCGTCAGCATTCGCCCACAGATTTCCGCGTAGACCCAGAAAAAGAAGACCACCAAGAAAGCTGGAAAGAAGCGGGCGAAACGTCAGGTCTTCTGATTCGATCGCGTCAGCAATCTCTTTCAGATTATTTTTTTCCGGCGCCTCGTCGCGCGTGTTTGCGGCTTGGGCCCTAATGCCCTCGAGCAAGCTCGTGCCATTAGAGCTTCCAAGTCCTGTGCACTCATCCCAGCCCGGACCGGCGGAGTATCCACCGTTGTCCCCGGAAGTAAACCGACGTAGCGCTCCGGACGATCGAAGCCGGTAGAGGCGCGGCGTCACGAACCCAAGTCGTTCGCCGGTGTCGGCCAACCCTTCATTTAGACGAGCGCCGAGACCAGCCCACAAGGGTGAGACCGCGCTCGTGACGAGCGCCGTCCACAGGTTCTCGTTGGCTACCGGGAAGCTCGATCATCGCGCCGTTGTGTTTGCGATTCTAGCAAGGTTGGCGAGCGAGCCGGAAAACCCAGGTTCGCTTTTCACCCCAGGGGCTGGACACAGTAGAATTGTGTGGCTCTCGGTCAGGCTCGGCCAATCACAGACGGGAGCCGTGCCCATCTGGGGTGGGCAGCTTCGGCAGATGCAGACATTTTCCGAGTTTATCGATCAAAGCTTCGACTTCCCGCCCGAGGGGTTCCAGGTCCTCGACGACGAGCTCTATTTTCACGGGATCAACGTGATGGAGCTCATCGAGACCTACAAGACGCCGCTGCGGTTCACCTACATGCCGATTATCTCGGAGAGAGTGAGGCGGGCGCGGAAGTACTTCCACGACGCGATCGACAAGGTCGCCTACCGTGGCAACTATACCTACACGTACTGCACGAAGAGCGCGCATTTCAAACACGTGATGGTCGAGGTGCTCAAAGCGGGGGCGCAACTAGAAACGTCGTCGGCTCTCGATATCCCGATCATCGACGTCCTCGAACGTTCCGGCCACGTCAACAAACAGATCCGGGTGTTGTGCAACGGATTCAAAGACTACGAGTACAAGCAAAACATCGTGGACATGCTGCACGACGGCTTCGAAAACTTCGTTCCGATACTCGACAACAAAGACGAGCTCGGTTTCTACGAGCAGGAGCTCCACGTGCCGTGCACGCTGGGGATTCGGCTTGCGACCGAGGAGCCGCCGGAATCGGGTTTCTATACGAGCCGCCTCGGGATGAGAGAGGACCAGATCATTCCGTTCTACATGCAAAAGCTCTCGGATCATCCGAGCCTGGGCGTGAAGTTGCTGCATTTCTTCGTGCACACCGGCATTCAAGACACGCCGTTTTTTTGGAGCGAGCTCCGTCGCTTCGTCAACTTCTACTGTCAGTTCAAGGTCGTCAATCCGAAGCTCGCAATGCTCGACCTCGGTGGTGGCCTGCCGTTCAGGAACTCGCTCGCGTTCGAGTACGACTACGAGTACGTCATCGGCGAGATCGTGCGGACGGTGCAAGAGATCTGCCGGGAGAACTCGGTCGAAGAGCCCGACCTCATCACCGAGTTCGGAAGCTACACCGTGGCCGAGAGCAGCGGAACGCTCTTCAAAGTGTTGGGGAAGAAAGAGCAGAACGATCGTGAAAAGTGGCACATGATCGATGGGAGCGTCATCACCATGCTCCCTGACGTGTGGGCGCTCGGCCGCCGGTTCATGCTCCTGCCCATCAACAATTGGGACGCCGGTTACGAAAAAGTCGTCATCGGCGGTATGACGTGCGATGCCGATGATTATTACAGCGAAGAAACCCATCGCGGCTCGATCTTCATGCCGGACACACGCTTGCAGCAATACATCGGGTTCTTCCACACCGGCGCCTACCAGGAAGTTCTGAGCGGAGTGGGAGGCCTCCACCACTGCCTCATGCCGGATCCGAAACACGTTGTGATCTCGCTCGACGATGAAGGGCATCGCGTGTTCCGCGTGCTCAGCGAAGAGCAGGTTTCCAAGCAAGTTCTCCGGACTCTCGGCTACCGGCGTGATCCGGATGCGCCTCCGGTGCGCTCCGCGAAAGACCGGGACAAGAAGCTCGTCGAGTAGACGCCCACCGGCATGACGCGCGAAAACAACGTTCGCGATTTCGATCCGAACCAACCCGTCGCCACCAATACGCTCTGGGGTCTTCCGTTCGATGTGGACGACGCGGCTCTCGTCGTGCTTCCGGTGCCGTGGGAAGTGACGGTATCGTACGGTGCCGGCACCGCGAACGCACCCGCGGCCGTTCTCACGGCGTCGCGCCAGGTCGACCTCGAGAACGAGATGTATCCGAATGCGTGGAAGCAGGGGATTGCCATGGCGCCCGAGCCCTGTGACGTGAGGCGCCTGAACGACGTGACCCGACCGAAGGCTCTCGAGGTCATCGACGCGATTGCACGGGGAAATGCGGAAAGCGGGGCCGCGTCACTAGCCGAAGTGAACCGCGCTTGTGAAACGATGGTCGCCCGGGTGCGAAGCGATGCGACCGGTCTTCTCGATCGAGGCAAGCGGGTCGGCGTTCTCGGCGGTGACCATAGCGTGGCGCTTGGGCTCATGCAGGCGCTCGCCGAGCGTTACGACGATTTCGGCATCCTGCATATCGACGCCCATTGCGACCTTCGGGACGCTTACGAGGGTTTCGTACACTCGCATGCATCGATCATGAGACACGCGCTCGGGTTACCAGGTCTTTCGAAAATGGTTCAAGTCGGCGTGCGCGACAACTGCGAAGAAGAGATCGAGGTGATACGTGGTAGCGGAGGCGTGGTGCAACTTTTCAGTAATCACACGCTGTCGGGACGAAGCTTCCACGGTGAGACCTGGTCCGCGATGACCGACGATATCGTGCGGGAGCTTCCGGAGAATGTCTACGTGAGCTTCGACGTCGACGGGCTCGACCCGTCACTGTGCCCGGGAACGGGAACGCCGGTGCCGGGAGGGCTGGCGTACGAACAAGCGCTCTATCTCGTCGAGCGGCTGGGCGCCACCGAGCGCAACATCGTGGGCTTCGACCTGAGTGAGGTATCGCCATCGGGCGAGAGGGGAAGCGAGTGGGACGCAAACGTCGGCGCGCGGTTACTCTATCGGCTGAGCTCGGCCGCGCTATCGCGGTAAGCGCGAGGAGGTGGACATGAAAAGGGAAAAAGGGCCGGTCTCTCGATTCATGGAGCACCACTTTCGCCATTTCAACGCGGCCACGGTCATCGATGCTTCGCGCGCGTACGAGGAGCTCGTCGACGGGGACGGCAAGATGATGATCACGCTCGCGGGGGCCATGAGCACGGCTGAGCTCGGACGCTCGCTCGCCGAGATGATCCGGCAGGAAAAAGTCGACATCATCTGTTGTACCGGTGCCAACCTCGAGGAAGACGTCTTCAACCTCGTCGCGCACAGCCACTACCAGCGGGTACCGCACTACCGCGAGCTCACCGCCGAGGACGAGGAGGCGCTCCTCGAGCAGCACTACAACCGCGTAACCGATACGTGCATCCCTGAGGAGGAGGCGATGCGGCGCATCGAGCACGGCATCTACGCGCTATGGGAGCGCGCCCACAAGGACAACGCACGCTATTTCCCCCATGAGTTCATCTACGAGCTCGTGCGCTCGGGCGAGCTCGAATCGTCCTACGACATCGATCCGGCAGATAGCTGGGTCGTCGCGGCATGCGAGAGGAACCTTCCGCTCGTCGTCCCCGGTTGGGAAGACTCGACCCTCGGCAATTTCTTCGCTGCCCACTGCATCCAAAGGGAGCTGGACCCGAACGTGATGCGTAACGGGATCGAGTACATGATCGAGCTCGCGCGCTGGTACAGCGACAACGCCGAGAACGTCGAGAAAGGCGGCATCGGGTTCTACCAAATTGGAGGCGGGATTGCGGGCGATTTTCCGATCTGCGTCGTTCCGATGCTCCACCAGGATCTTGGCAAAACCGACGTGCCCCGGTGGAGCTACTTCTGTCAGATCTCCGATTCCACCACCAGCTTCGGCTCGTACTCGGGCGCTGTCCCCAACGAGAAGATCACGTGGGGGAAACTCGGGGTCGACACGCCGAAATTCATCATCGAGTCGGACGCGTCGATCGTCGCCCCGCTGATGTTCGCCTGGATCCTCGGGCTGTAGCCCCCCGCCTTCGCCAAGGCTACGGCGAGGCCTTTCCGTTTTGACAAACACGCAAGTTTGCGTCGTTAAAAGATTTTTGCCTCTCCTGCCATTTCAGTGGATCCTCTCGAGGGTGAGACCGCCACAGTTTAGGTAGACGAGACTGATGAGAGCTTCGGCAGAGTGGAGTCCAAAGCTGCGGTGGCTCAGCAGCCGGATTTTGTTGTTCATTCCTTCGAGTCGGCCGTTGCTGAGTCTCCACGTGACCCACGCGATGACGCCATCGAAGTGGCTGCGGATCATCTTCGCCGCGCGTTTGACGGGCTCTATCCTCGAGCTCATAGCGCGCCGCAGCCATCCTCGGAGAAACTTCTTGGCCCATGTCTCGGTTTTGTAGGTGTAGAGGTCCATGAAGTCGTCGCGCAGAAGCATGGCGCGGTAGAGGCGACGATTAGCTCGCACCTGCTCGCGGAGCACCCGTTTGTCTTTCGCGCTGCGGTTGTGTTTGGCCTTGAGAAGGGGAAACTTGGTGTTCTTGAGGTTGCGCCGGGCAGTCCCTTTGAGCTCGCGCACCAGCTCGCGCCGGGTCTTATCCACGGCCTCGTTCAGATGCTTGACGATGTGGAAGCGGTCAAAGATCACCCGTGCCTGAGGAGCCTTTTTGCCGACGACAGTTATGTACGGCTCCCACATGTCCATGCTGACCGCTTCGAGCTCCGCGGCTCTTTGTGGTCCGAGCTTGCGGAAAAACCGCAGCAGCGTCTTGGCCTTGCGCTCCTTTCCCGCCCAGACGACCCGGCCGCTGAGATGGTCTATTACCACTGTTAAGTACTTGTGGCGTTTGCGGTAGCTGATCTCGTCCATCCCAATCACCCGCAATCCATCGAGCTCGCGCCGCTCATCCCGCTGCTCGGCAACCACTCGCTGGATGATCCGTCGCACCGAACGCCACGTCACTCGGAAATAGTTCGCTACGGCGCTGACGTCCGTCCTCTGTGCCAGCCACGCTACCTCTTGTTCGAAGCTTTTGGTAAAGCGGCTTCCCTTGTCTGCCCAAGGCACCTTTTCTCTGACCACTCCACACCGCCGACATACCACTCGTCGGATCGAGTAGCGAAGATAGGTCCGGACTCCGAACAGGTCCAAGTGCCGCCAGTAGCGATTGTAGCGATCTTTGTTCTTGCGGACCTTTCGTCCGCAAATCCCGCACAGAGGCTTCCTCCTCCGTGGTACTACATCCACCACCACTCTGGCTTTGTCCGCCTGGAAGTAGAAACCTCGGACCCACAGGCCTTGCAATCCGATGAGCTTGTTGACTAACGTAGTAACGCGCATCGCGGGAACGCTCTTTTCTCTTTCGGAAAAAAAGATTCTAGCGTTCTCGCCGATGCGCATCTACACATGGCTTACCCTCTCAACCCACGGGCCTCACCAAATGCCACTGCCCCTCAGCGAGAGACGAGGCTGTGGGAAACGCCCCCACGGTTCTGGTCGTTCAGACCTTGCTCACGACTGAGTTCTCTTCGAAGCCTGGAAGGGCGTTTTCCATAGCCTCCACTAATCGAGCCCCCCCTTCCTTATTCCATATGAATTAATCTTTCTTGTATATATATCAGGAGGGGCCTGTGGGCGCTCGTGGGAAACGCGAAGCGTTTTCCAAGCGATTGTGGAAAACGCCGCTCCACGTTTGTACGTGCTCACAACCTTTCCCTAAACGCCTCTCTCGCCCGGAGTTTCCGGCGTTTTCCACAATCGCGGCAGCGTCCATAGGCCATGCCCTCCAACACAAATCAGATCCCCCGAAACGACAGGAGAACCAGATTTTTTCCTCACACCGGCCTCTGCTTCTTGGTAAAGTACCCATACCGCTGCCCATCACGCTCGTGCTTTGGAGCATGAGTATTCGGAGACGTATTGCAAGAATGGTGATTGACAAGCTAGCGGCAAGGGCCGACTGGGTTCGAGACTTCTGCGATCAATCGCGGGTCATCCAGGCGCCTTTCGCCATATTTCCACCTCACGAGAGTCAGCTTCCCGTCAAGACGTCACTCGTCCCACGAGATGGCGAGATGATTTCAGGTCAATTCGCCAAGCCGCTCTGCAACAACATGGTCGTTTTCGGCAACGGCGAGGAGGGTCGCGAGCAGGGAGCTCTGTTCATTCGAAGCTCCGACATCGGGTTGGTGCCCGAGTCGGTAGGCCGTTGGGCGCCGGACGGAGCCACCCACGTGCTGCTGACCACCGTCGTCGGTCTGACCGAGAGATTCGACTGTCTCGTGACCTATCGCTTCCTTACGTTCTGCGCTGAGCACTTCTCGACACCGCCGGCGATGGCGCTCGCCCGGGAAATGTCGAACCAGGCGTTCAAGGAAGTGAACGAGTTCGCACCGGAGCGAGCGGGTGCGGTGATCGAACTTCCCGAACAGGACTGGAAGAATTTTATTCAGCACCAGGTCGGCGCGATGGCGGCGCCGTTCGCTCTCATGAACTGCAGGAACGTCGTGCGCGAGACGGTGAGCCCTGACCACAAGCTACAACGTTCCCGTCGAAAGTCGGGCAAGATCCCGCTCTACAATTTCTCCACGCTGAAGATGAAGCCGATGGGTCGCAACGCGGGCGAAGCCGCGCGAGCGATCCACTGGGTGCGGGGCCACTTCAAGCAGTACACGCCCGACAAACCTCTGTTCGGCAAGATCGCGGGGCTCTTCTGGTGGGAGCCGCACCTCGCCGGCGCCGCCGTGGCTGACTAGGTCCCGCCCTACCGCGTGCCGCGAATCGGTGAGAGTGTCACTTCTCCGAGATCGTCGCACCCGCGAGCTCGGCGATCGCCGCGAGCGTCGTCTGCCCGGCGTTGAGGCCTAGACGGAAGTCGTCGTCGGTGAACGTGGAGTAGAGGTCCGTCGGCTGGTGCCAGTTCGGATTCATCCGGCGCCGACGTGCGCGCCGCGGTCGTTCTCGCGGAGGCTTAACGCGGGCACGACGTTCATGAACGGAGTCGAGTCCGTGTTCGTCATGTGCGGCCCGACGGTCGCGGGATAGTCGGTCGCGTACACGTCGCTCGCCGCCTTGAAAAAGAAAGCAAGCTCTCGCGCTTCGTCGGCCAGTCAACCACTCCAAGGTATACCGACGGCGTGTTGTATCATCCTCGCCCTGCGTGATATTCGGGTCCAACCGGCCCTAGGCATCCGTGAGGTAACGTGATGAAACGAATCATCGGCACGCCGATCCCGTGGCTCCTCTGTTTCGGATTGACCGCGTTTGGCACCTTTGCCGCGGCGCAGGAGCTGGACCTCGTCATCGAAGGGGGCCGCGTCATGGATCCGGAGACGGGTCTCGACGCCGTCCGAAACGTCGGTATCTCGGACGGAGTGATCAGAACCATTACCGACGAAACCCTGACAGGAATCGAGAGCCTCGATGCGAGCGGCCGTGTCGTCGCTCCCGGCTTCATCGATCTGCACGCGCATGGCCAGGACCCCGTCAGCAACAAGCTTCAGGCAGCGGACGGCGTGACGAGCGCTCTGGAGATGGAGATCGGCGTCTACCCGGTCGGCGAGTGGCTCACTTCGAGAAAGGGCGATGCCCTCATCCACTATGGCGCCACCGTAGGTCACTGGCCGGCGCGGGCCCAGCTCATGGATGCCGTCGCGCTCAAGCACCTTTCCCACGCTTCCGCCGGAGGAGCAGGCGAGGCTCAACACCGGCCAGCACGCGTACAAGGAAGCCTCCGAGCAGGAACTCGAGAGATTGAGCGCGATGCTCTCCCAGGGTCTAGACGAGGGTGGGCTCGGGATCGGCTTCGGGCTCACCTATACGCCTGGTGCGTCGCGCGTCGAGATCCTAAGGCTCTTCGAGCTTGCCGCGAGCCGCGGCGTTCCGATCTACATCCACCTTCGCGGCGAGAACTCGGGCGGAACGCTTGGCGCGTTCCAGGAGGTCATCGCGAACGCCGCGTCGACGGGAGTCTCGGCGCATATCGTCCACATGAACAGCAGCGCGGGCGAGCTGGCAAAAGTAACGCTCGGCATGATCCGCGGCGCACGAGAGCGAGGGCTCGACGTGACCACTGAAGCCTATCCGTATACGGCGGGCTCCACGTTGATCCAATCGGCCTTGTTCGACTCGTGGCAGGACCTCACCGACGAGGACTACCAGAGGCTCCAGTGGCCGCCAACCGGCGAGCGGCTGACGACGAAGACGTTCACGAAGTACCGTGCCTATGGCGGCTGGGTCATCATCCACGGGCGCAACGAAGCCACGAACGAGTGGATCGTCGCGCAGCCGGACGTCATCGTAGCGAGCGACGGCATTCCGTACCTCTACGGGCCCGCGCATCCCCGCGGCGCGGGAACCTACTCGCGAATCCTGGGTCACTACGTACGCGAGCGGGGAACGCTCGGTCTGATGGACGCACTCGCCAAGATGACGCTTCTTCCCGCGCGAAGGCTCGAGCGTGCCGCGCCTTCGATGAAGAGAAAAGGCCGGGTTCAGGTCGGCGCCGACGCCGACCTCGCGATTTTCGATCCGCGCACCATCATCGACCGCTCGACCTACACCAAGGGAGACACGCCGTCTGCGGGCATGATCCACGTTCTCGTCGGCGGCACTTTCGTCGTACGGGATACCGAGCTTGTCCCCGACGTTTCGCCCGGACAAGCGATCCTCGGCGGGTCCTGATCTGCGAGCGATCGACGGTACAAATCGTAGATAGTGAACCAGGCGGGTTCGTCCTCAAAGGAATCGAAAACGTGGCTATCCCATTCGATCAACTCGGCGCGTCGCTCCGGCGAGACGTAGAGGCCGGCGAAAGGCGCCCGGGCCGGTAGGGCCAGTGGACATCCGTCGTCTGGAAGTGTACCCAATAAGGCTCGGCCGGGAGCTCCTCGCGAAACTGCCAGAACTCCTGGTGAAGCTCCGCCGACGAAGCCGAATGGTGCTCCGGGCCATGATCCTGCATGTAATCCACACCGCGCTCGAGAAGAGAACTGTGGGCGGACGGGTCTAGGTCGTCGTTACTCGCGTCAACTGCGTTTCGACGCAGTACCGTATTGGCGAAGCGTTCGCTCGCGACCCGGAGCCGAACGAGCGCATAGATCTATGGCTGCCCTGACGCCGGGCGCGAACGCGCCCAACGGGTGGTTCTGGAACGACACCGAGGCTCGCAACGAGCTCCTGTTCACTGCTCAGGCGACCTTCCTTCCCGAGCGAGTCGGTCTCCGTGCCGGCAACCTCTACAAGCTCATCGCTCGACATCGGGTAAGCTTGTGCCATGGCGAAGCGTCTCTCGCTGGGATTTCTCACCGTAGCTTCGCTCGCCATCCTCGTCATTTTCTTTGTCGAGCTTCGAGCTCTGTCGTGGCTTTTCGCGGTGCTCGTCATGGGATTCCCCATCGCCCTAGTGACGTTGGCGGTGAGTCGCGATGGGCGGCTCGGGCGCTTGCGCCTCCCTCTCGTCGTGCTGTCCGCCATGCTCCAATGCGGTGTGATCGGCGTCCTGGCGTTCGATGGTTCGGGAATCACCGGCTTTTACGGATTGCCAATCTCGCTGCACTTTCTCCTTCTTCTGATCTGGCTTGGTCCTCTGTGTGTGACCACGTTGACGTATGCGGCGACGTTTTCCGAGCTCGGCATCGATGACGAGTTGCTCGGGCGGTTGAAGCAAATGCGGCGCGACCGGCACGTCGAACCTGATCGAACGTGACGGGATTGGACATACCGGATAGATCACTCATCATCGGAGTGGCGAGCGTCTATCTCCTTCTCGTGCTGATGGTGGGCCTTTGGTCGGCGCGGCGGACGAAGACGGCGAAGGACTTCTGGATCGCCGGACAGAATATAGGACTCCTGACGACGGGGCTCGCCACGACGTCCGCAGCGTTCAGCGGCTTCGTCTTCCTGGGAGGGCCGGGACTCACCTACCAATTGGGCGCCGGGTCGCTTTTCATCGTCGTCGCTGGAGGCTTCACCGCCGGGTTGATTTGCTGGGTGCTGGCGAAGCGTCTTCGGCTTCTCGCGGCGGTGCGAGAGGTGTACACGATCCCCGACGCCATCTTGTGCCGGTACCGCAATCGAGCTGCCTCCGGCATAGCCGCCCTCGCCGTGCTCGCGGGGACTGTTGCCTATCTGGGCGCGCAGTTTCTGGCACTGGGACGGCTCGTCGAGGCGGTGTTCGGGACCCGCGAGCTCTTCGGCCCGCAGAGTCTCGCGATCGCGGTGAGCGCCGGGGTCGTGGTGGTCGTGCTGTACTCCTGCCTCGGCGGCATGATCGCTGGTGTCTACACCGACCTGCTTCAGGGATCATTGATGACGCTGGTGGCCGGCGTGGTGTTCATCCACGCGATTGTGGAGGGTGGCGGCGGCGCCCGCATCGCGGAGAGTATCGCGCAGTCGGAGGCGTTCGGAGCTTCGTTTTTAGAGCCTCTGGGGCGCGTCCCGGTATTGACGGCGGTGGGTTTCTATTTCGTGTTCGCCATCGGCATCCTCGGGCAGCCGCACATGCTCCACAAGTTCTATATGATCGATGATCCGCGAAAGTTAAAGTGGATCCCGCTGGTCGTCGGTTCCACGCAAACGCTCTGTGTGCTGATTTGGCTCGGTCTCGGTCTCGTTGTACCGGCATTGGTCGCGCAAGGACGACTCGCTCCTTTGGTGCAGCCCGACGATGCGGCACCGACCTATTTGCTGGAGTTCGCCCCGACGCTCCTCGCGGGTTTGGTGTTTGCCGGCATCCTAGCCGCGATCATGTCCACCGCGGACTCATTCGTGAACATCGGCTCGGCGGCGCTCGTTCGAGACCTGCCCCGCGCCCTGGGACGCACCTTGAGCCGGGAGCTTTTCTGGGGACGGGTGGCGGTCGTGGTTATCGCGGCGGCGGCTGGGGCGTTGGCGATACTGTCCGGGGATTTGATTGCGATCCTGGGTACGTTCGCCTTCGGAACGTTCGGTGCGGCCTTGGCTCCGGCGCTGGCGGTCGGGCTCAATTGGAAGCGCGTCACGGCCAGTGCCGCTATTGCCTCGATGCTCGTGGGCATCGTCGTCAACCTCGGGCTCGAGGTACTTGCGAGGAGTGGCGTCACCGTCTTGCAGCCGGGAGTGCTACCCACCGCCGTGTCCCTCGCCGCGTCGTTTACCGTGCTTTTTCTGGTGAGCTGGTTATCGACCCCCAAGCCGGGAGCGATCGACGACGACGTGGCGTTCGTGATGGATCACTAGAGCCGTGCGTATGTATCGAGACTCCTACGGTCTGAACCGCACGTACTTCACCAACCGCTGGCGGCCGACCTCGCCGGCGTAGATGTTGCCCTGGAAATCCACACCGAGAAACTCCACGCCCGTACCGTCGGGCGCTTCGGAATCGGGAATGAATGCCGTGACCCAACCGGTCTGGACGTCTCCGATCCGGATACCGCGCTCCCACCCGGGGTTCCACTGGTCGTTGGACATCCCATCGCCCGCATAGATCACGCCTTCGGTGTCGACGAACACCGTGGATGGTCGAGAGAACTGTGTCCACACCGCGAGGAGGTTTCCTTGCTGATCTAAAATCTGGACGCGGTTGTTTCCCCGATCGGCGACGATGAGTCGGCCCTCGGCGTCCATGGCGAGGTCATGCGGATCGTTGAACTTGCCGGGATCGCCGCTCTTCGATTCCACGCCACCGCCCACTTCCAGGAGGAATTTCGCGTCGCTCGAGAACTTGACGATGCGGTTGTTGCCGCCGCGATGCCCGTCCGCAATCCAAATGTCGCCGTTGGGCGCCACCACGACACCCGCAGGTCCGTTGAAGTGGTTCGGGCCGTGCCCCGAGACGCCGGCTTCGCCCAGCGTCATCACCACGTTGCCATCCTGGTCGAGCTTGAAGACCTGGTGCCCGAGGCCGCGCTTGAGCCCTTCGACTTCTCGACGGTCGCCGGCCGGCGCCGCTTCGGTGACCCATAAGTATCCTTCGTGGTCGAGAAAGAAACCGTGCGGAAACGAGAACATCCGCGCGCCAAAGCTCTTCACCACGTTCCCGTCCAGATCGAACTTGAAAATGGCGTCCTGATCCGAGCTCGCGCAATGGTTCGCGCCGCACCTGGACAAGATCCACATGTGCTCGCCGTCGGGATCGGGGAAGATGCCGCTCGGCACTCCGAGCTTCCAACCGTTGGGCATCTTCTCCCAGCCGTGAACGGCGTGATACGGATTGTTGGCGACCGATTGAGCGGGTGAGCTCGCACCCCACGTCACGACCAGCGCTGCCATAACTAGCACGAATACCCGAGTGGACTGAAACGTCACGACACGACCTCCTCTCTCAATCAACGGGGAGCCGCAACGCCACCAGCGACCCCGGATGCGTCCGGCTCATGATCTGCACCACGATGTACTGCTGGCCATCGTGCAGATACGTCATCATGCCGTACTGGCCCGGTGCGGGCATGTCGACGACTCCCAGGAGCTCGCCGGTCTTTTTGTCGATGGCGCGGAGTACCGGTTTCCCGCGCGCACCCTCGGCATGGATGAGGAGGCTCTTCGTGACCACGGTATTGGGATGCGAGTTTACCCCGGTGTTGGGGAGGTCTACTCCTTTTAGGGCTGGGTGGTTCTTGATGCGCTCCGGCGTGTCTCCGTTCGGGATCTGCCAGAGGTGCTAGCCCGTGTTCATGTCGATGGCCGTAATCCGGCTGTAGGGCGGCTTGTAGATCGGAAGGCCCTGCGGCCCGTGAAAGTCTCCACGATTCGCCACCACCCAGTCCGCGACCGTTTTTCCTGTGGTCATCGGATCGTCGGGCTCGTCCATGTCGTGCCCCGGCACGATGTTCTCGGATCGACATCCGGTCCTGGAGGACACGTACAGGACCCCGGTCTCCGGATCCGCTGACGTCGGACCATAGATGTTCGTCGCGCCATTCGGACAGAGGACGAACGAGCGCAGTCCGGACGGGTGGTCCACCTGGATCGGCGCGTTGAAGATCGGCCCGGTCTTGTAGTTCTTAGTAATGTCCAGTGCCTCCCGACGAAGCTCGGGGGTGAAGTCGATGAGGTCGTCCTCGGTGAGCCCTTGCATGTCATAAGGCAGCGGCCACGTGGGGAAGGGCTGGGTGGGCGAGAGCTTCTCTCCCGGCAGGTCCGACTGCGGAACCTCGCGCTCCTCGATGGGCCACACCGGCTCGCCCGTCTCCCGGTTGAAGGTAAAGGCCCACGCTTGTTTCGTCGTTTGAACAAACAATCGGGGTCGGCCGTCCATCGACGGTGACATTCATGACGACCGGGGCGGTGGGATTGTCGTAGTTCCAAATGTCGTGGTGCACCAACTGGAAGTGCCACACCCGCTCGCCCGTTTTGACGTCGAGGGCGAGCAGGCTGGTGCCGAAAAGATTGTCGCCCGGCCGGAAGCCGCCGTAGAAGTCGATAGTCGGCGGGTTGGTGGGAATGTAGACGATCCCCCCCGCTCCGGGTCGGCCGACATGGGCGCCCACGAAGAGACATCGCCGGTGGTCTTCCACGCGTCGTTCTCCCACGTCTCGTGACCGAGTTCGCCGGGACGGGGGATGACGTGGAACTTCCATAGATGTTTCCCGGTGCGCGCGTCATAGGCAAGGATGTCGCCCGGGATGTTCTCGGTGCGCGTCTGGTAGTAACCCTGCTCGTGGACGTTGCTTACGATCACGACACCGTTCACCACGATGGGCTGCGACGAGCTGCTGAGGTTTCCGAGATCCTGCGGGATCCCGTGGTCGGGATCGTACGTATAGCCGGACTCGAGCCAAGGGTCCCAGTCGGCGACGAGGTCGGGCAGCAAATCCACGACCCCGCTTTCGGGAAAACCGGGGAGAGGCACGCGCGCTCCCCAGTTCTCGAGGTGTCGGCCGGTCTTGGCGTCGAGCGCGTGGAGAAAGAATGCATGGCTCGCGGTGAAGATCACTCCATTGCCGTCGACCTCGGCGTGGGCGACTCCCTTCCCATAGTTATTCCGCATACCTCGCTGGTAGCGCGTCGTGTGAGACTCGCGGTGCGTCCAGATCGTCTCCCCTGTGGCCGGCTCGATGGCGATGACCGTGCGACGTCGGCCGGCGACGGTGTACAGCAATCCATCGACATAGATCGGCGTCGACCGGAAGAGATAGTCCACGGTAGGTCCGTAGTTGTCCCCCTCCATACCCAAGCCTGCTCGAGGTCTTCGAAGTTCGCCGCGTTGATCTGGTCGAGGGGTGAGTACCGGGTGTGCCCGGCGTCGCCACCGATGTATCGCCACTCGCCTTCCGGGCTGCCGCGCTCCTGGGTGGCGGCCGGAACCGGCGCAAAAGCGATGAGGCCCAGCGCGAGTGGGAAGTACAACGCGAACGTGAGTGGACCGTTTGCTCTCGTCTTCATCGTTCGCTCCTCTTCACGGAAACGAGTACGACGAGAGCGAGTCTATTGATCCGCGGGCGCGTATTCAATCAGCTGTTCGCGGTACGAGACGCTCACGGGGAATTCCTGCGGCGCACGATCCTTCGGCACGAGTCTTTGTTGCGTTCACTCTTGGGCACGGGGCAACGACGTGCGCGACGAAGCCGCCACGATTGAGACGCCGCCGCTAGATCGACCGCGGTGACGGACGCCGCCCGCCAGCGCGTGATCTGCTGAGAGCCGGAATCATCGAAGCGGTGCACGCCCTTGAGATCGTCATCGTCGAACAGAGCACCGACATACGTGTCCGCGGGCGCAAGCTCCGTGGGCTCGGACGCCGACAGCTCCACCCAGCTCGTTTCGTCTTCGAAACGGTAGAGACCGCGTCCTCGAAACGCGGCGAGAAGGTCGTCGTCGAGATGCGAGAGAAGGTAAGGATCCCAGGGGGTTACTTGTGTACCGTTGAGCCGGTTCCCTTCTGCGACACCGAGATCTAAGGCGAAGTTATACCCGTAGAGGTTTCTCCGGAACTCCAGCGCGGCCTCCGGAGCGGACGGGTCGAACGGCATCCACCAGATCCGCGGTTTGTGCAGGTCGCCGACGACAATCCATTGCGCGCCCTGACCATCCACGAGGTCCGCGATCAAGAATCGACCGGCGTAAATGAAGCTCGGGTCTTGGTCGGAGAGCCTCGTCCATCCGAGAGGCTTCCAAAAAAACCACACTCCCTCGGGTCCGAAATCGACGAGGAGCTTGTTCCCTTGGACCTCCATCGCCTCCGGTCCCCACGTCGCGATCTGCATCCACTCGGTTTCGTCCCAGTACCATACGCCTGGCTGGGAGCGAAACCGCGCGACGAGGCCGCCTTCAATCGGGAGAACCTCGGTCGCAGTCCATCTGGCGATGCGTGTCCACCCCGCGTCGTCGAGATGGTAAAGCCCCTTCTTCCGCTTGAAGGTCGCGAGAAGCGTCTCCCCCCGAGCGCGGACGAGGACGGGGTTCGACCGGGCCAGCCGAATCCAACCGTAGGCTCCGTCATAGCGCCACAGTCCGCGGCGACCGAAGTCCACGGCGACGGCCGGTCGGGGCACTTCGAGCAAATCCGTGGCGATGGGTATCGGGCATGCGGTTTCCGCTCCGGTCGCGTCGTAGTGCATGCGCCCCGAGCCATCGATGGCGAACGCGCGCTGCCCCTCGACCGTCAACACTTCGGGAATCGTGTTGTAGCAGTAGTTCATCACGCTGTTGGGATCCGAGGCGGGGATGGGATTGGACCTAGAGCCTGGGGTCCAGATGTGGAAATATCCGTCTTTGGCAAACGGCGAGGTTCTGATCCCCCGAGGCGGGGATGGGATTGGACCTAGAGCCTGGGGTCCGGAAATATCCGTCTTTGGCAAACGGCGAGGTTCTGCCCAAATCGGCCGGAAGGGGAGCGGTTTCGGGATAGCCGGGAATACCAATGCCGCTACACTCGGGTCCCGAGCGGCACAGGTTCGTCACGTCCGAGTAGTATCCGAAGTTCGCGGCGGCGTAAGCTTCCTCGGCTCGGTAGACGGTGCGCGCGTCCGCGATGGCCTGCGCTTCGTCGGAGGCGACGTCGGCGCGCAGAAGCTTCGGCGCGAGAATCGCTGCTCCTAATGCGATGAACGCGAAAAGGACAATCAGCTCCGCACGCGTCAGGTAACCCCGTTCTACTGTGTGGCAGTTCACCGCTTCTCCTCATCGGAAAGGGCCGGGGTTGAGAGGACATAGTGCAAGTTCAGTGCCAATCGGGCGGCGTGGCTAAGTCAAGCTAAACGAGTTGGATACGTCACTCGTGCGCCACAACCGTGTCGCCGGCGACAATTTTTTGTAACGCGGGGTGCCGCAATTTGAGGTTGTGCGACCGTATACCTTGTCATGACCGGATACAATGAGACAGGGATTCGGTGGATTTCGTAAAGGTCTTGAAACAACTGTCGGAGTTTCTAGAGGGGCGGAAGTATCCCTATGCCGTCATCGGTGGGGTCGGGCTTGCCGGCTACGGAATGTCGCGGGCGACCGTGGATTTGGATCTCGTGCTCGATGCGAGTGCGCAGCCAGAAATGATCGCGTTTCTCGAATCCCTCGGCTACGAGACGCTTCATCGCTCGACGGGTTATTCGAACCACCGACATGGCGAGCCCGAGATGGGAAGCGTCGACCTGGTTTATGTACGCGACGAAACAAGCCGGAGGGTCTTCGACGCGACTCGTGTTCTCCAAGGGCCGGGAGGTTTGAAGATTCCCATTCCGAGCCCGGAGCATCTGATCGCCATGAAAGTGGTCGCGATGAAGAACGATCCGTCGCGAACGTACCAGGATTTAGCCGACATTCGTTTTCTTCTGACGCTTAACCACGTGGACCGCGAGCACGTTCGGGCTCAATTTGAAAAACACGGACTTTTGGAGCGCTATCATGAGTTCGAAGCATCCTGAACCACTGGACCTCGAGAGAGATTTGCCGACCACGCCGGAAGACGTGGCCGCGCTCAAACGGATTCGGGAGCGCCAACGGCTCGGCTTTGCCGACTATCTGGAGTTTCTCTCCCGGCTCGAGCTTCCGACTCACGGAGTCCGCCGGAAAACGCACAAGGGATACGAGCCGTTCGAGCTCTGAGCCTCGTCGCGGCGCCGCAATGCTCTTGAGCTAGCGCTCGGCGTCCTTCGTCTCCTCGAGATGCAGCTTGTGCAGCATGCGATGGAGCGCAGGTGCGACCAAGATCGCGGTGAGGGACACGAACAAAAGTCGGGCGTAAAGAATGAAAACGCCGGCGAATACCCGTGCGCCAGCCGAATCAGCAATGTGGTCGACGTCGTGCTGTCCGAGGACGAGGCACGCACGATGGAAAGCTTCCGACCAACTCATCTGATAGAAATAAACCATCCCGAGCGTGCCCCCGAGCAAGGACATGCCGACGAGCGCGAGCGTTGCGAGGAACGCGCGCGCCATGCGGCCGATGAACTGCCGGCGTGCGAGGAGCGGCTCTTTGCGATGCTCGAACATGGGGACGCGGAGCACGGAAACGTTCTAGAATCGATCGAACCATATGGATGACGAATTGTCGACCGCGGGGTTTTCGGGAGTGCGCTCGACGAAGGCGCGTTGAACGAGGTGAATAGAGCGAACGTGAGAAACACCAAGCGTTCAAAGCCGACAGTGAGCGTCGGCACGTTTCGTGACGATCCGCTCTGCCAACGAATCGCGCGCACTGTGGAGCAGATACTGGCGCGGGGCAAGGTCGTGGCCCCCGTCGATGTCCTGATCGGCATGGACTTGCTCACGCCCGAGCGCCTCGAGGATTGGCGTCGCGGACGGGTGCCGTACCTGGAGAAAGTCATCAACTGCAACCTCAACCGGCTCTCCAAACTCCTGCGAATCCTCCGGTTCCACGCCCACGATCTCAACCTCGTGCCCTCGATCACGGTGTATACACGCTGGAGCAAAGGTCCGAAGCGGCGGCTGCGATTCACCAAGAATGCCGATCCCAAGCTCGAGGAAGCCTACGCGAGGCACTTCGTGTGGCCCGGCAAGGAGCCGTTCCATCTACCCGCTCCTCGAGAGAAGAATGTCCCAGCTCTCCCTCGATAGCGCCCCTGACAAAAGCGGCACCCTCGTTTGCGGATTGACCCCGAGCGGTCACATCGACGTCCACCCCGGCTCGCCGGATGAGGACGAGGGCCCCAGCCTGTCCACCGCAGTTGAACGGCGCATTGTCGATGCGTTCAACGTCGGGCGCGGGCATGGAGTGCTGCACCTCGGCGCGGGCGAGCTGAGCACCGACCTTCACCCGACCCTTTCGTATTGGCGCGACATCGGGCGGTCCTTCGTGGCCGGAGTCTGCGGTGCGCTGGACCCGCCCGACCCGAAATCCTTGGTCATCCCCGCCCTCGCCCCGGACGAGCTCGCGGTTTTCTGCGAGGCGACGCCTCCCATGCAGGGCGCCGAGCTGGTCACGGCCGCGCTGCTTGGCGACCTGTGGTCCGACATCGGCGAGGCGCTGGCGGCCGAAGCAGCGCGGTACGAGGACGGGGTCCAGGGCTATCTGAAGAATCAGAGCTCGGTCTGGAACGTGGTCGGACGGGTCTGCTTTCATCTGGCCGAGAACAAGCGCGACCTTTCGTTTCCCTTCGCCTTCATCGCGACTTACGTGCACAAGGTCTCGAGCCAGGCCAAGCTCCAGTATCTGCCGCTCGGGCGTGCGCTCGAAGACTACGCCGGGGCGAAGAACCGCCAGAAGTTGCTCGCGCTGCTCTCTCCACTGTCGCGCGCGTCTGAGCGGAGCGAATTCGTCCGCGAGCTGGTCGACTCCGGCGATATCTACCACCCGATGTCCTGGACACCCAAGGAGGCCCACCGTTTCCTGTGCGAGGTCGCGCTCTACGAGCAAGCCGGTCTGGTCGTACGCATGCCCGAGGGGTGGAACAAAAAGAGTCGTCCCCGCCCCAAGGTCTCCGTGTCGGTGGGCGGCAAGGCGCCGTCGACGTTGGGCATGGACGCCCTCTTGGACTTCGACGTGAAGCTGACCCTCGATGGCAAGAGCCTGTCACCGAAGGAAATGGACGCGTTGCTCGCATCCACCGAGGGCCTGGTCTTGATCAAGGGCAAGTGGGTCGAGGTGGACAAGGACAAGCTCGCCGAAGTCCTCGCTCAGTGGCGCGACGTGCAGAAGCAAGCCCGGGCGGGCGGAGTGAGCTTTGGCGAGGCCATGCGCATGCTGGCTGGCGCCGAGCTCGATTCCGGCGAGTCGGACCGCGCCGAGGACGCCCGGCCGGAATGGTCGGAGGTCATCGCCGGAAAATGGCTTGCGTCACGGCTCGACGCGCTGCGCTCGCCCGAGCTACGGGCGGAGATCGAGGCGGACGCTGGCTTGCGGGGCGAGCTCCGACCCTACCAGAAGCTCGGTGTGCAGTGGCTTTGGACCCTGCGCGGTCTGGAGCTTGGCGGCTGCCTGGCCGACGACATGGGCCTCGGCAAGACTATCCAGGTGCTCGGCGTGCTGTCTCTGAGTCGGCGCAAAAAAGAGAAGGGCACAGCCCTCTTGGTGGTGCCGGCCTCGCTCCTCGACAACTGGCGCCTGGAGTTCGAGCGTTTCGCCCCAGAGCTCGAGGTGCTCATCGCCCACCCGTCGCGCATCCCGCCGCCAGAGCTCAAGAAGCTACCATTGAAGAAGGTGGAGACTCACGACGCGGTGATCACCACCTACGGCACCGCGATGCGCACCGAGTGGATAAAGTCCCATGTGTGGCGGTACGTGATCCTGGACGAGGCCCAGGCCATCAAGAATCCTGGTGCCAAGCAGACCAAGGCGGTCAAGGCGTTGAACGCGAGGTGGCGCGTGGCTCTGACCGGCACGCCGGTGGAGAACCGGCTCGGCGACCTGTGGTCGATCTTCGACTTCCTGAACCCGGGGCTTCTGGGCTCGGCCCAGGCTTTCTCCCGCCTGTCGAAGTCCATGGCGTCGAGTGGCTACGCGCCGCTGCGCAGACTGGTGCAGCCCTACATTTTGAGAAGGCTCAAGACCGACAAGAGGGTCATTTCCGATTTGCCCGACAAGACCGAGGTCAATGCTTACTGCTTGCTGAGCAAGCGTCAAGCTGTCCTGTACGAGCAGTCGGTCGATGAGATGAAAAAGGCCCTCGCGGAGCTCGAAGGCATCGAGCGGCGCGGTGTGGTCCTGGCCTTTCTGATGCGCTTCAAGCAGATCTGCAACCACCCGTCCCAGTGGCTCGGCGACGGAAGCTACGAGGCCGAAGACAGCGGCAAGCTCTCGCGGCTCGGTGAGCTCGGCGAGTCTATCGCTGCGCGGCAGGACAAGGTGCTCGTGTTTACCCAGTTTCGCGAGATGACGGAGCCGCTGGCTTCTTTTCTGGCCGAGGTCTTTGGCAGGAGCGGCCTCGTGCTCCACGGGGGCACACCGGTCAAGAAGCGCCAGGGGATGGTCGAGCGCTTTCAAGAGGACGATCGAGTGCCGTTCATGGTGGCTTCGCTGAAGGCGGGAGGCATCGGGCTCAACCTGACCGCCGCGTCGCATGTGATCCACTTCGATCGGTGGTGGAACCCGGCGGTCGAGAACCAGGCCACGGACCGGGCCTTTCGCATCGGCCAAAAGAAGAACGTGCTCGTTCACAAGTTCGTCTGCCGGGGTACGGTGGAGGAGCGCATCGACGAGCTGATCGCCAGCAAACAGAAGCTCTCCGACGAGATCCTGTCTGGCGGCGCGGAGTCGGCCTTGACCGAGATGAGCAACGAGGAGTTGATCTCGATGGTGTCGCTCGACCTGAATAGCGCCGTGGAGCGATAGCTCATGGGCTGGTACTCGGACGACGATTGGGACGACGACTGGCGACCCTATGTTTCAGTGGCCGAGCGCCGCCGCAAGGCCGCGAAGAGGCTCGCCAAGATGAAAAAGGCCGGTCGCCAGATCTCGCCGGTCGAGATTGCGGGCCGCAAGATCGCGCTCACCTTCTGGGGCGACGCCTGGTGCAAGAACCTCGAGTCCTACAGTGACTACTCGAACCGCCTGCCTCGCGGCCGGACCTACGTGCGCAACGGCTCGGTGATCGATCTGCATATCGGGGCCGGACGTGCGCGCTCTCTCGTCAGCGGGACGGACATCTACGAGGTGGACATCGAGATCCAGCCCCTCGCCGAGCAGCGGTGGACCGGCATCAAGGGCCAATGCGCGGGCCAGATCGACTCGCTGGTCGAGCTGCTGCAGGGCTCCATCTCCGAGGGCGTGATGCAGATCGTGACCCGCAAGGGAGAGGGACTGTTCCCATCACCCCGAGAGATCTCGCTGAGCTGCTCGTGCCCCGACTGGGCGATCCTGTGCAAGCACGTGGCGGCGACGCTCTACGGCGTGGGCGCGCGCCTCGACCACGAGCCGAAGATGCTGTTCACCTTACGAGGTGTCGACCCCGCCGAGATGGTGGAGGCGGCTTTTGACCGACCACCGAGCGGAGACAAGGCCCGGAGTAGCAGGATGCTCCCATCGGACGCGCTGTCATCGGTCTTCGGCGTCGATATCGATATGGGTGGGGTCTCTCCGGGGCTGAAGAAAGCGGCTGAGGCGAAGAAACGGACCGCGACACGAACCACCAGGCAGAGGAAGAAATAGAAACCTATCACCTTGACAAGACGTTTTTTTTGGCGTGTGATGGAATGAACACGATTGCCAACTTCATCTGCTCACTATGGTCGAGATAAACCACGCCGAGAGGTCCATGCGGGCCAAAATCGTCTACTACGGTCCCGCCACGGGCGGCAAGACGACGAACCTTCAGGTCATTCATAGCCGTTCCAAGCAAGAGAAGGACCTAGACCTTTTCTCAGTCGACACCTCACAGAACCGCACGATTCTGTTCGACCTTCTTCCGATGAGCACTCCCGCCTTTCGAAACTACCAGCTTCGATTTCAGATTCTGGGGGTGCCCGGCCAGAAGCTCTACGCCACGACTCGGAAGATGCTGTTGAAAAACGCCGATTCGGTCGTCTTCGTCGCCAATTCCGCCGCCGACCGGTGGGATGAATCCATCGAAAGCTACAAAGAAATGTCGGGTTTTCTCCTCGAGCAGGGCATCGATCCGACGATCGTCCCCATGGTGTTCCAGTACAACAAGCGAGACTTGGGCGACACGGTCGACATACAAGTGATGGAACGGGCGCTGAACTCTCGCGGGGCGGCGCACTTTCCGGCGGTCGCCAGTCAGGAAACGGGGGTCCTCGAGACCTTCGCCTCGGCGCTCAAAGCCACCATGTCCGATCTCGCGAAAAGATACCGGATTGCGTCTGAGCTCACGAGCGCCCAGAGCATCGACGAGTGGGCGGAACAAACGATGCTCTTCACGTTCGGCGTGTTGAGGTTCGATGACGGTTCCGACTATGTGTCCGCGGAACCCTCGCAACCGCCTGCGGCGGCAGCCGAGCCGAAAGTCGTTCGTGTCCGGACGCCTTCCAAGAAGCGCAAGGATTTGCCGGCATCGCCCGCTCGGACGACTGGAGCGCGCGCGGACACCCCCGGCCTCGGCAGTCCTCCGTCCCTCCAGAACCCTCCGAACCACCCGAACCCTCCGGACGTCACGGCGGCCGCGACGGGCGGAGCAGACATGGCTTTGGACACCCTCTCGGCCGCCAGCGAGGTTCAGGATGCTTTTTCGGCGCAGGCCATGGTGGATAGCTACGCCGAGGCCGCGGTGGGGTTAGCCGATCACATCAGCGAGCTCCGGGAGGCGAAGGACTCGCTCGCCCGGCGCGGCGCGGACTTCTCTGTCGTGTCCGATACCGTGAGAGCTATCTTGAGCACCGCGACCACCGATGCCCTCCCTCAGCTCGAGGAAATGATACAAAGCCTCGCGGCCAACTGGGAGGCGTCGCACGCCGCGCTATACATCACGACGTCGGACGGCACGCTGGAGAAGTTGGTAAGCCACGCGCTCGAGATCGATCCTTTGATAAGTGCGGTCGATCCCAATGGGGCCTCGGACGGTGTCTCCATCCAGAACGCCGGCAAGAGGGTCGTTCAGATGCGCGGCGAAGAAGGGCCGCTCACGAAAACCATCAAGCGCGTGGGGCCCGAATGCGTCGCCTCGGCCGCGTTCCCGCTGGGCACACCCAACCGCCGTATAGGTCTCCTCCTCTTCTGTTTCTCGCAGGGCGCCGCCGCGCTGAACCTGTCCGAATCGGAGCACCTGGACCGAGTAGCGTTCGAGCTGTCTCTCGGGCTCCACGTCCTCTCCGATCTCCGTGGCGCCTTCTGGGAATCATGAGACCCGCGGCGACATTGCCCGAGGCTCGAGAAATGAAGCCGTAGCGCTTGAGGACGAAAAATTCGGGCCTGCCTCCCAACGAAGAAACCACCTAGAGCCGGGTCACCTCGGTATTCCCGGCTTGGTGTCTTCGGCCAGATAGACATCACCCATCCCGCCCGAGCCAACCTTCTCCAAGATCTTGTAGTGCCCGAGGGGTTTGTTCGAAGAGCCACCTGAGTCGGTCCGTCAGTACTTTCTCGATTGGCTCGAAAAAGACGGTTATCCGTTCTGGCCTTTTTGGGAGAATCTCAGGTCGTGGTGGGAAATTCGTGATCTACCGAATGTTCTGCCATTGCATTTTGCCGCACTCAAAGAGGATATGGACGGCCAGATACGCCGCATCGCTTCGTTTCTCGAGATCGAAGTGGACCCCGCCAAGTGGGACGCCATCATGGAGCACTGCAGTTTCGCCTACATGAAGAAGAACGCCACGAAAAGTGTTCCCTTGGGCGGAGCCTTTTGGGACGGCGGCGCGCAAACTTTCATACACAGAGGTACGAATGGTCGCTGGCACGACACGTTGACTGCGGACGATAATCAACGCTACGAGGCACGAGTCGTCGAGGAGCTCGGCGAAGAATGCGCGCGCTGGTTGGCGACGGGAGAGCTGCCTTCCTAACCGGAGCTCGCGTGACCAATACTCGAAGCTCGGAGCTTGTCTCGATAGTTTGCTCACTGGCTTTCGGGCGCGTGGCGCCGACGAACGGCCGAATATCATCGTCATCGTGGTCGACGATCTCGGGTATAGCGATACCGGTGCTTTCGGCTCCGAAATCGATACGCCGCATCTCGATGAATTGGCTCGGACCGGTCTACGGCTGACAAACTTTCATACCGGGGCGAGCGCCGCGGCGCCGGGCGATTGGATTGACAAGTACCGGGTCGCTACGACGTCCGTACTCGGCTTCGAGGTCGGCGCCGATTTCCATCTCGCGAGCTACGACAGGCGTCCGCCTTCGGGAGGAAGGCAGGAGATGCCGCCATGGAGCCCATGGCGGGTAAAGACGAGATCTGCTAGTCCCCTGGAACAGAGGTTCGTAGCCTAAATCTCGGGCCCTTTTTGCGCGCTGGCGTCGTTGTTCCTCCTCGAAATATTCCAATATGACTTCGTCGTCACACCTCGCCAGCCCACAAAATGGCGTCGAGCTTTAGGCTACGAACCTCTGTTCCAGGGGACTAGCGAAGAACCGCCCTGTGGACGCTGCAAAAAGAAAAAACCCTCCCCTCCACGAGGGAGGAGAGGGCCGCCTCTAAAGCGAGGCGAAGTTGTTTACCGCAGCGCCATCGGGTAGATGAAATGCGCGGTGTGCGACCAGGCACTCTCGTAGCCATCGGCATCGAGAGTCGAGACACGCCAGAAGTACGTGCCGGGATCGAGGTCTGAGAGGTCGAGGCTCTGGACTTGCGCGGAAGTACCGGCAATCCAGGTCGCGTCGACGAGTTGCTTGAACTCGGCGTCAGCGGAAACCTCGAGGTGATAACGAGCGGCATTCGCCACCGTGGCCCACGCGAAGTTGTAGTTCGCGAGATCGCCCGCGAGAACCTGTCGGTCCTCAGGAGTGATCAGCTGAGCTGGAGAGGCGGGCAGCTGGTGAGGCTGGTCGGGCATGGCGCCCTGAGCGCTCACGAGCGAGCCGAAGTCACCGTCCACGGAAACGTTCTGTTCGGTGTCACCAAAGTCGACACGGCCCTCGAGGACCTCTAGACGGGTCGCGCCTTCGGGCTCGACCTTCACGCGGAACTCGGTGCCGCGGATGAAGGACGTGGCCGTGGGCGTGGAGATCTCGAAGCGGGAGTCCCGCTGCGCGAGCTTCTTGACCCGAGCGAGGATGGAGCCCTGATCGAGCTTGAGCTTGGTCGTGCGGACTTCGCCGCGAGCCGTTTTGGCTTGACCGTTGGACTCGAAGAGGATCTTGGTGTTCGGACGCAACACGATGACGGTTCCATCATCCTGCTTGATCTCGACGGACGACTTGGCGCGCGTGCGAATCCAATCGCCTTCCTGGACGAGCAAATCGTCCACGACCTTGACCCATTTCCAGTCGAAGTTGCGAGCGATCTCGACACGGCCACTGAACTTGGTGACCTTGGCCGGGATCATTCCCGCTTTGAGCATATCCTTTGGAACCTTGACGGCAACTCCCTGTTGCAGGAGATTATGCTCGGTGATTTGACGCCACTCGTCGGCGCTACGCAGATACTTCTGGTAGACCTTGAGCGGAGTCGTGTCCTTGTCCGTCATGACCACCACATAATCCTCGCCGGAGCTGTCGGACGTAGCCGCCATCTCCTTGGGAGAGTCGATCTTCGTGGCAGGTGTCGGTTTCTTTTCCTGCTCCTCAGAACGCCCCCCATCAAATGTAGCGAGGTTTACAGCGATGGACATGGCAAACGCGAAGGTCAGGACCTTCTTCCAATTGTTCATCGTGTTTACCCTCCTTGTGGAACGAAGCGTGAGCTCGTGAAGCCCACTGATTTGGTCGAGGAAACCGTTAAACTCATTCATCATGAGTGCTAAACCTCAGTCCAGTCCGACGGCGCGGATGCGAGGCTGAAACGCCTCGACTTTGCCGCCGGATTCTGCTGCAGCTTGGGGGGCCGCTGCTCCCGCGCCCTCGGACGTGGGCCGGGATTTGTTGACACGAACAAAACCTTTTTCCGCGAGCTCTTTGAGCGCCGCCGCCATCTTGCGGGGCGAAAGGCCGACGAGATGAGTAAGCGTACCGAGGTCGCGCGCACCGTCGATGTAAGCGAGCAGCTTCCACTGCATCGACGAGAGCTCGAAGGGCTCATCGTCTTTGGGCTCGTCGCGGAGCTCGGGGACAGCGTCGAAGAACGAGTCGCGCTCGAGCTTGTCCGCTTCGAACGCTACCACCCCGGCGGTGAGAAGACCGAAGATGACACGCCCGGTCTCGTGGGGATCGGTTCCGAGCGCTTCTGACAACTGTCGAAGCGTTTTCTCGCCGTCCACGTGACTCAGCACCTTCCAATCTGCTTTGGTAAGACGGATGGGCTCGGTCGCGCCGCTCGCGGCTCGATGAGGTACGACATCGAGGCTCGGGATCTTGGACGAAATCAGGTTCCATTCGTCCATCCGCCTCGTGGCCTCCATGAGGAGACTTTGACCGCTGGCCTCGATCGTTCGCTTGGGTGAGCTTTCACCGACTTTATAGCTGAACTGGCCCTTGTCCCAAAGTGCCAACTCGTAGAACGCGTCTTCGCCCTCGAGCTCGCCGTACTCGGCGTGGACCGCGTCGCCATCGACGAGGAAAACGTTGCCGATCTCGTCACCGTTCTTCAGCACGAGGGTACCGCTCTCGCCATAAGCCATCGCCAGCTGGAACGCTTCGGGAACGCTTTTGTCCTCGAGCGAGCCGCTCAAAACCGCGCCGTCACCGTTGCCGTTCTCCGATGCGGTTGGGCGCTCGTAGCGCTGGCTGCGGCGGAGAATCATCTCGATGCGAGCCTGAATCTCTTCCGGGTCGACGGTCTTCACCACGTAATCGTCGGCGCCCTTGCGAATGCCTTTGACTTTGTCCGCTGTCGCTTCCAGGCCGGTGAACATAATGACCGGGATCGTTTCGGTGTCGGGGTCGCTCTTGAGCTGGTTACACGCCTCGAAGCCGTCCATGACCGGCATTTCCAGGTCGAGCAGGACGAGCGCCGGCCGCTGCTCTGCAACTTTCGCGAGCGCTTCCTTGCCGTTGGCGGCGAGCTCGACCTCATAGCCCCAGGACTCGAGGAAGTAGCGCATCATGACCCGATTATCGAGCTCGTCGTCGACCATCAGGATCAGCTGCTTAGACATGCCTCGTCATCCTCAATTGGCCTAGTTGGCTCAATTCGTTAACACCGCTTGTGACTCCACGTGACGGGAAGTCGTCGTCGTGGTCGGCTCCATCCCTTCGAGATGGATCGGAATCGTGAACGTGAACGTCGAGCCTTCGCCGTGCTCGGACTCCACGCTGATGATGCCGCCGTGTATTTCGATGATTTGCTTCGCGAGCGATAGCCCGAGACCGGTGCCGATGATGTCTTTCCGGTCGTCGTTGCGCACGCGGTAGAACTTCTCGAACAGGCGGGATACCGATTCCTTCGGGATGCCGAGCCCGTTGTCCTGTACCGAAACCGCCATCTGTCCGTTGCGCTGGGCGACCGAGACCCGAGCCCAAGCACCCTTGGGCGAGTATTTGATCGCGTTCGAGATCAAGTTGATGAGCACTTGCTCGACCAGGTTGCGATCGCCGAACACTTCGGGAACGGTTGCCGGAGGCGGCTGGTATTGAAGCGCGATGTTCTTTTCGTCGGCGAGCGGTTTCAGGTCGGCGACAGCGTTCTGGATCAACTTGTCGAGGTCCACCGCAGCTTTGGTGATAACCTGGCGTCCGGACTCGATGCGGGTGATATCGAGGAAATCGTTCACTAGGTTGACCAGACGATTCGACTGGCGGTTGATGATCTCGAGAAACTCGCCAGCTTTGTCGTTGCCGATGCCGCCTTTGAGCAGAATCTGGGCGAAGCCGCGCACGGTGGCGAGCGGCGTTCGGATCTCGTGCGTGACCATCGACATGAGATCGGTCTTCATCTGGTCCATTTCCTTGAGCTCGGTGATGTCGGAGAGCACCGCCACGACGCCTTGCACCAGGCCGTCCTTGCTCCGAACCGGTCCAAGCGACAACGTGTAAAAGCGCGTCGTCGGCAGTGAGAGCTTGATGTCCGTGCTGAAGGTCTCGCCCCGCTTGATGATCATCTGAAACTTCTCGTGCATCAGTTCATAGGGCACGTCTTCGAAGCGCTGGATGAACTCGACTGCACTTTGTCCTATTGCGCTTTCTGCGTAAAGGCCGAGAATTTCCTTGGCCTTCGGGTTCAACAGCTGGATGGTCCCGAGAACATCGGTGACGACGACACCGTCCGCGATGCTGTCCATAATGGACGCCATCAACGACTTCTCGCTGATCACGGCATCGTTCAATGCGCTGAGCGTTTGGATCCGCCGCTCCTGGTTCTTGTAGGTGAACGTCGCCAGCGGGTTGGCCGATTTCGCCGTGAGGCGCGCGTAGAGCAGAGCGTTGTGCCAAATCTTGCCGAACTCAGCCGACACCGCTTGGAGGAGCTCTTGGTCCTCGATGCGGAATTCCTCATCACGCGGCTTGAACAAGCACAAAGCGCCCACGGTCTCGCCCTTGGATACGAGTGGAACGACCTGTGAGTGATAGGCCGGGACCTGCGGTCTCGGCACGATGGCCGCTAGAGGGTGGTTTTGAAGACTGTCGACTTGAATCGGTTCCAAACTGATGAGGAGGCTGGTCAGATCCCCGGTCAGCTTGATGGTTGTCTTTTGATTCGGATTAATGCGGGTGAGGCCATACTGCGCCGTCGGGACCAAAATGCCCTTGTCGCGCTCGACTTTTAACAAAGCCGCGGCGGGAACGCCGAGGATGTCTCGAAGCGTCGCCTCGGCAGAGCGGAACGTTTCGATGATGACTTTCTCGCCCGCCCGCTCGTTGAGCGCGGCCGACTCGGAGAGGCTCACCACCTCCTGGTCGAGAGCCACGTTCACGTGCCGCATCTTGAGCATGAGCCCGAAGATGAAGGCGATGACGAGTGCGACGATGAGCGGCGATACTTCGATCCAGAAGCCGTAGCTTCCGAACAGAAACATCTGCGTGACGACGGCGCCGCCAGAGAGAACCACTAGGCACAGCGTTGCTAGTCGTGTATCAAAGTAGAGATAGATGGCGGCGACGGCCATGGCGGCGAGCGTGGTGACGAGAACGAGCAGCCACAGCGGTGCACGTTGAATGTGCCGTCCTTCGAGGATCCCGTGGATGACGTTCGCCTGGATCTCGACTCCCGTGGTCGGGCTCCGGTCCAGGGAAAACGGCGTCATGTGCAAGTCGAAGAGTCCGGCTGCATTGCCGCCGTAGAGCACGATCTTTCCGTCGAAGTAGTTTGCCGGTACGCGTGCCGCGATGACGTCGTTCGCCGAGATGTATTCGAACGTCTCCTGGGTGCCGACGAACGGGATGTTCATCTCGTAGTCGATGACGAAGACGTCGTCGAAAGCTTCCGCGGACGCGGGCGCCGAGGTGACGGGGATCTCGATGTCGCCGAGAGCGAGGACGCCGGGCCGTACTTCGCGAATCGAGTCGTCGTCGAGATCGAGATACAACTTCAAGATTTCGAGATTTATGCCCCAGTACGTTCGCTCGGGCGTCTTTTACGCGAGGTGCACTCTCCGCACGATGCCATCGTTGCTCTGCTCGATGTGTGCGTGACCCATCCCTGCCGCGGCTGCTTGCAGATCGGGAATGGGCTCGAACGCGACCAGCTTCGTTTGGCCGTCGGTGAGGATCCTCTCCATGATGACCGGGTAGACGACGTTTCCCGCCTCACGCGTCGCCTCGACGAGCTGGAAGTCATTGTCTGGCTCGCGCCGGTCCGGCTCGAAGAAGCCAATATCCACTCCGATGACTTTGGCGCCTTGCCGGTGGATCTCGCGCACCACTTCGGCGTGGAATGCCCTCGGCCACGGCCAACTTCCGAGTGTGGCCAACGACGGCTGGTCGATGGCGACGATGACGATATTCGGCGGCGCTTGCCCGCTCGCTGACGCACGAATGTTGCGGTCGTAGAGCTGGTACTCGAGCGCCTCGAACACCTGGAAGAAATACAGCGTGCATGCGATGAGCGAGGCGAGAGCTCCCGCCAACAAACCCCGCACCGCTAGAGCTTTGCTATCTTGCACTGCCCAACCCTTGACTCGTCGTGACCTCACCCATGGCTTCCTCTCGCAGGCCCCTTCGCTCCGAAAGGAAATTGCTGCCGTCGAACTTCTTCAAATACTTCTTGAGCTCCGCCGCTCGCTCCGCGATCACGTGCGTGCTCTCGAAATCCTCTTTCGCGCCGCTGACGATGGCGAGAGTAATGCTCATGATCGGAAAGTCGTCGAGCTCGCCGGCACGGTTCTCGATCTGGATGCCCTTACGCTCGAGGTCTTTGTCGTCATAGAACTCGACGATGGTCTCGTCGAATTGCTTCGCGATGGCCTTGACGATGGTGTTGTCTCGCTCCGGGGTCGTCACCACGACGAAGTCGTCACCGCCGATATGCCCGACGAAGTCATCACTGTCGCTGAGCTCGCGCACTGTGGCCATGATGACTTGCGCCGTGTGGAAGATGACTTTGTCACCGGCCTCGTAGCCGTACTTGTCGTTGTAGGCCTTGAAATTGTCGAGGTCGCAGTAGCACACGGAAAAAACGTCGCCGGTGTCGAGTCTCTTCTTGATCTCGCGCTCGAGGGCGAGGTTGCCTGGCAAGCGGGTGAGTGGGTTCGCGCCCGATTGCTCTTGGGTTCGGCGAATGACCATTTCGATGCGCGCTTGGAGCTCGAGCGGATCGACCGTCTTGATGACGTAGTCGTCGTCGCCTTTACCCAGGCCATGGACTTTGTTCTGCACTTGATCTTGGCTCGTTAGCATGATGACGGGAATGAACGACGTCGCGAAGTCGCCTTTGATCTTCTCGCACGCTTCGAAGCCGTTCATCTCTTCCATGTTGACGTCCATCAAAATCAAATCCGGCTCGACCACCTGAGCCTGTTCGACGGCTTCTTTGCCGCTCGATGCTGTCGACACTTCGTATCCCCAGGACTCCAAGAGGAACTGGGTCAGCCGCAGGATGTCCGGCTCATCGTCCACGGCCAGAATTTTCTGCGACAACACCTTCCTCCTTTACGGGCAACTGGAACCCAGACCGGGTAGTAAACAGCAATATCCGTACCAGCAAATCGACGCGATGGCACTATTCCATGCTCTTGGTGCGCCCAGGACCATCGCGCGCAAGTGTCGATGAGTGAGACGGTTAAGGCGGGGGATCGAGGCCCTATTGGGAACTCCCCATCAAAACCTCGGGGTGGTCACGAGGGCTTTTCCCTCCGGCGTGCTGGTAATCCCCTACAAGCTGGGACCTTGGGATCTACCCCCCACTCGATCTCACACATGGCCCCGCATCGCCGGATTTGGGATGAGTGCGGGTGAAATCCTATGTCGTGCGGGCCGCTTTCGGGTGGAATTGACCGCACGCTCGTCGTCATCGCCAGTACGCAAACTAGCTGCTAGCAAGCGCTTACGGTGTGTTTTCGGTTTGGCACACCAGTTGCTATATGAACTTCGAGTGTATTTGAAAGGATCAGCAAGGAGTAAGGTCAATGAGTGTCGAGAGCGTAGCTGATATCGGAGAAGAATCTCAGCTTGCCTTGCAGATCCTCGATTACTTCCGAAGTCACCCCCAGGCAAAGGACTCGGTCGAGGGTATCGCCAGGTTCTGGGTCACTGCCGATCCTCTCGAAGTGCGACGTGCACTCGACAAGCTCGTGGAGTTGAAGCTTGTCGAGAAGCGCAAGAACGCTTCGATGGATCTCTACAGCATGTGTGCCGAAGCATCAGCTTGAATCTAGAAAAGCCTGCCAGCTACCGTCGGTGAACGGTCGGAGTCCGCGCGCTTAGTGCCCCGTCGGCTTCGAGCGCCAACTGTCTTCGACCCTTCCGCACCATCAAAAAAAGTGCGAGCGCTACCGAGAACAAGACGACGACGACGGCCGTCCCGAGGATGACGACGGTTGTCGCCAGCACCGAACGTCGCTCGAACCTCGCCTCGACGACGAGCTCGGTTGCATCGAAGTGCTCGGCGGCGGTGCGCTCCCAACCAATGATGTTGCCGCGCTCGATGTCGCTCCGTGAGTTGTAGTAGCGCACGGTACTCGGGAAGTGGAACCGGAGCGCGATGGTTGCGTCCGGGGAAACCCCTTCGGGGATGTCTCCCTCCGGTACGGGCAAGGTGAGATACAACTCGAGTTCGTCGTCGTCGGTGACGTCGAGACGGCACTCGCGGTCGGCGAAAGCGGGATGAGCGCACAGCTCGTTCCAGTCGGCGAACCGCCCTTGGACGTGGACGAAGATCCGTCCTTCCCGCTCGGTCTCGCGGACCGAGTCGAGCTCGAAGCCCGGACCCTCGAACCGAGAAGTCATCGACGACGCGCTCCCCCCGTCGGCCCCGTTGAGCCTGTTGAGAGCGTGGAACGCTTCCAATATCTCGGACGAGCCACTCACCCGGAGTCGACCCGAGCCGTCGACTTCGAGAAATACCTCCTCCTCGTACTCGTAGGAAGTGCACGCGGGGAGCGCGAGCGCCCAAGGGACCAGAAGTGTCAGAAGTATAGGTGCCGTCCCATGGTGTCCCATGGTGTCGATTCTATAGCGCGGGCATCCGCTGCGATACAATGCCCCCTCATGCCAACGGGCTCGAGCTCGTCCAGGGACTCGCGCGAGCTCCTTCTGCTCGTCGACGGGAATAACTTAGTCTACCGGTCGTTTTTCGCCATTCCCCCTCTCGCGAACCGCTCGGGCATCCCGACGAACGCGGTCCTCGGCTTTGCCAACGTGCTCCGAAAGCTCCTCGCCGATGAGACGCCGGCGCTGGCCGCAGTGACCTTCGACGCAGGCGGGAAGACGTTTCGTCATGAACGGTTCGAGGCGTACAAGGCGAACCGGCCGCCGACGCCGCCCGACCTGAGGCAACAAATCCCGCATACGCGAAGACTGTGCGAAGTGCTGGGTCTAACCATCGTCGAAATTTACGGTGTCGAAGCGGACGACATCATCGGGACGCTGGCGCGCCGCGGGCTCGAGGCGGGCTACCGCGTTGACATCGTCACCTCGGACAAAGATCTGTTCCAACTCGTGGGCGATGACATCACTGTCGTCCATCCCGTCCAATACGAGCGTCTCGATGCGGCGGGCGTCGAGAAAAAGCTCGGTGTTGCTCCCGAGCGGGTGGTGGATTTCCTCGCGATGAAGGGCGATGCGGTGGACAACGTTCCCGGCGTGCCCGGGATCGGGGACAAGGGCGCAGCGAAGCTCATCAACGAGTGGGAAACGCTGGAAGAGATTCTCGCCCATGCGGACGAGGTCAAGAACAAGCGACAGCGAGAGGCGTTGAAAGAGCACCACGATACGGCGCTGCTCTCGAAAGAGCTGGTTACCATCGACACCAGGCTGGATTTCGAGCTCGACCCCGAAGAGCTCCGCTACAAGGGTGCGGACCGCGATGCCGCGTTCGCGCTCTTCGAAGAGCTCGAGTTCACGACACACATCAAAGATTATTTGCCAGCAGGGGAGCCCGTCGACCTCACCGCGTCGTTTCGGGCGCTCGGCTCGAAGAGCGAGCTCTCGAGCTTCGTCGATGCCGCCAAAAAACGCGGGAAGGTCTCTGTTTGGCTCGATTTGACCGAAGTGAAGCGCTTCGCTCCCTGGAATCAGCGCCTTGTCGGCCTCGGTCTCGCCGTCGAGCCCGGCGAAGGCGTGTACGCGACACTCGACGAAGCTGATCTTCTGGCAAGTTTGAAGGACATTGTGAGCGATCGCGATGTTGTCAAAGTTGGGCATGATCTGAAACAAGCGGTGACCTTCTTCGGGGCGCGTGGCATCCAATTTCGCGGTCTTGGCTTCGATACGAGAATCGCGGCTTACGTCTTGAACCCTTCGCGTCGCTCGCAGGATCTAGGCGAGCTTCTGCTGGAGTTCCTGCAAACGCCGCTCACGAAAGCGGGGGACGGGCAGGATGGGCAAGATCAGGGCGTTTTGCCAGGGCTCGCCGAGCCCGGTGCCGAAGCCACGGGGCCGCTCAACGCCGAGCGCGCGGAGCGAATCCTACGGCTCGAAGAGAAAATGGAGCGGCGCATCGAAGACGAAGAGCTGGGCGAGGTCTTTCGAGATATCGAGATGCCCCTCATCGAAGTCCTTGCGCGTATGGAGCTCGCGGGGATCGCCATCGATCGCGACGAGTTCATCGCGATGGCAAAGACGATCGATAGAGACATCGACGCGCTCACGAAAGAGATTCACGAGCTCGCCGGCGTCGAGTTCAACATCAACTCGCCACGGCAGCTCGGCGAGATCCTGTTCGACAAGATGAACCTTCCATCGTTCAAGAAGACGGAGAAGCAACGAGCCGCATCGACTCGGGTGGAGGTGCTCGAGGAGCTCGCTCGAAGTTTCCCGTTTCCGCGTAAGGTTCTCGACTACCGGAGCCTGGCGAAGCTCAAAGGGACTTACGTCGACGCGCTCCCGAATCTGGTGAGCCCGGAGACAGGCCGTATCCACACCACGTTCAATCAAACGGTCGCCGCGACCGGGAGACTCTCGTCAAGCGACCCCAACCTTCAGAACATTCCGATCCGTACTGAGCTAGGGCGGCGGCTCCGGCGTGCGTTTGTGGCCGAGCCGGGGTCGCAGTTGCTCTCGGCGGATTATTCACAAATCGAGCTTCGGGTTTTGGCACACCTCAGCAAGGACGAGAACCTCATCAAGGCGTTTCGGGACGACGAAGACATCCACGATCGGACCGCGCAGCACGTCTTTGGTGATGTGGTGGAGCTTGACGATATCGAGCGGCGCGAACGGCGTCGCCGGGCGAAGATCATCAACTTCAGCATTATTTATGGCAAGACGGCCTACACGCTCGGGAAGGACTTCGCCATCCCGACCCGAGAGGCGCAGGCGTTCATCGATAGCTACTTCGAACGGTACCCGAAGGTGCGCGAGCTCCTCGACGAGATCATTCTTGACGCGCGCAAGACGGGGAAAGTACGAACGCTCTTCGGCCGGCAGCGCTACGTGCCCGAGATTGGCTCCCGCAATCGCAATACCCGGGCGGGCGCCGAGCGGGTGGCGGTGAATACCCCGATTCAGGGGACGGCTGCTGACCTTATCAAGAAAGCCATGCTCGATCTGTCGTGGGGGCTCGAGGAAGGGGGACTCCGCTCGCGCTTGCTGCTGCAAGTTCACGACGAGCTCGTGCTCGAAGTGCCCGAGGATGAATTGGATAGGGCGAGCGAGCTCGTACGCACGACCATGGAGGGCGTCTATCCGATGGATGTGCCCTTGAAGGTGGATTTGGCTGTTGGGAGATCGTGGGAACACTAAAATCTAGTTGGGGCGGCCATCAGCCATCAGCCGTCATCTTCCTCTTGATCCGCCATCAGCCGTCCGCCATCTGCCATCAGCAGGTTTGAGCTGCACGCGTTTTGGCGGGACACGAGCAGCTCGGTGTGCCGCCGTCCGGGGTTAGGGCAGCTCCGTCCTGCTGATGGCTGATGGCCGATGGCCGATGGCGACGGCCTTCGGGCGCGACGCTAGTCGAGCCTGAAGCTATCTACTAAATGTCCCGCGTGAGGCAGGATCAAATCAGGTTCTGCTTCCTCTAAAACAGATCGTGATCCGTACTCGCTCTCGACGCCTACCGTGTACGCCCCTACTTTTTGGCCCATGACGATGTCCTCGGGGCGGTCGCCGACGTAGACCGTCGCTTGGGGCGCGACGTCGAGGTGCTCGAGTGCACGGGTCAGGGGCGCCGGGTGGGGCTTTTTCTCTTCCGTGTCTTCGAAGCAAACGACGGCGGCGAAGAACTCGCCGAGCTCGAAATCGTCCAGCTCGCGGCGAACTCGGTCGCGGTTGCCGGCCGTCACCAGCCCAAGCGTGAGCCCGGCATCGCGCAAGCGCTCGAGGAGTTGACCAACGAACGGGAAGGGCTTGGAGACTTGGTTCCGATAGGTCCGCCGCCACATCTGATCGGCGTTATCCCACTCTTCGCGCGGTACCCCGAGCTTCTCGTAGGACTCATACCAGTTGGGACTGTAGGTCTCGAGGAATCGTTCGCGGTCGATATCGATACCGTAGTGCTCGAGGACCGTGATCGAGGCACGGTAGCCCGCCGGAAACGAATCGAGCAACGTGCCGTCCCAATCGAACAGGATGGCAGTGGATTCTTTCATGTGGCGTCTTAACAAGCTCTTCTCCCGATAGGGTACCACCACACAACTCTCCGTGACTCGAAGTCTCCCGTGCGCCGAACGCAAGCTCGTCGGACTGTTCCACACTACTCTCTGTGACGACTACACATCCCCCTCACCCCAGGCCCTCTCCCCCACGGGGGAGAGGGAGAGTCGGATCGACGAGCGGATCCTTTTGAAAGCTCGTCGGACTAATATTAGGCGCTTGTTCTAGAATAGATCCTCAAACCAGTTCGCTAAGGAGAGTTTGCTCTATGCCCTCGACACGATTCGTTTGGCTCTTAGGCTGCGTTTTGCTCTGCGCTCTTGCCGCCGGCTGTGGCGGAGGCGGCGGTCCGGCGGCCGAACCAGAGACAGTGGCTTCCGCGCCACCATCCGTGCCTTCCGGAGACTCCGCCGACGAAGCGGGGTTAGAGGGGCTCGAAGAGGATTCCGAAGAGGGAGGATCTGATATCGCGACCGGCGCGTATCCGGTGGTCGAGATGCGCACCAACGTCGGCACGTTGGTGCTCGAGCTCTATCCTGACAAAGCCCCGAAGACCGTCGACAACTTTCTCTCGTATGTGCGCGGAGGGTTCTACGACGGGACCATCTTCCACCGTGTCATGCCGGGGTTCGTCATCCAAGGCGGAGGGTTTACCGCGGACATGATGAAAAAAGACACCGAGCCTCCCATCGAGAACGAAGCCGATAACGGGCTCTTGAACCTCCGGGGAGCGATTTGCATGGCGCGCACGGACGATCCCCAAAGCGCCACATCGCAGTTCTTCATCAACACCAAAGACAATCCGGCGCTCGATTTTCTAGAGCGCTCGCCCAGAGGTTGGGGCTATGCCGTGTTCGGCAAATTGATCGAGGGAATCGAGGTATTGGATAAGATCGAAAGCGCGCCCACGACGAGCCGAGACGGCTACCAGGACGTCCCCGTCGACGTCATTGTAATCGAAAGCGCGCGCATCATTAGCTGATGAGGCGACACTGCGCGCAGTTCCGGGGGTGTCGACCAGTGGAAGAAAAAATAACGCAAAGTCGCAAAGTCGCGAAGTCGCAAAGGGGTCGACGCCGCTTTGCTTCACTCGATTCGAGTTCTTTGCGCCTTTGCGTCTTCGCGCCTTTGCGATTGTTTTTTGGCAACGGCCACTAGGCACTCGCACTTGTCGCTGCGCGTGCTCCTGCTGCTGCCAACATCGACTTACCGCACCCGCGACTTCATGGAAGCTGCGGCCCGACTAGGGGCTCTGGTCGTCGTCGCATCGGAAGAGCCCTCTACGATGGAGCGCCTCGCGGAAGATTCGTTGCTGACGCTCGATTTCCTCGACGCTTCGGGATCGGCGGCGAAAGTGGTTTCGTTCCATGAGCGGTACCCGCTGAGCGCAGTCGTTTCCGTCGACGAAGAGACGGCCGTCGTGGCCTCGACCATCTCCCAGAAGCTCGGTCTTCCTCATAACGCTCCCGAAGCCGCGATGCGAGCACGGCTCAAACACGTTATGCGCCGCGTCCTCGAAGCGGAGGGAGTTCCCGGTCCCGCGTATCGCGTGCTCGATACTGGGGACGATCCACGCCAGGCTGCGAGGCAGTTGCGCTATCCCGCCGTCGTCAAGCCGGTGTTTTTGTCAGGAAGCCGGGGAGTGCAACGGGTGAATGACGAAGAAGCGTTCGTCGGTGCGTTCGAGTGGTTGCGAAGCTTTCTCTCGCATCGCGACGTCAGAAAGCGCGGCGGCGAGCATGCAAGTGTCGTTCTACTGGAGGACTACGTACCGGGAGCCGAAGTTGCCCTCGAAGGGCTCTTGTCCGACGGGAAGCTCGAGATGCTCGCGCTCTTCGACAAACCCGATCCGCTCGAAGGCCCGTACTTCGAGGAGACGATCTACGTCACCCCGTCCCGGCTGTCGTCCGCGCTCAAAAACCAGATCGTCGAGGTCACGACACGTGCCGCTACGGCGCTTGGCTTGCGCCATGGCCCGGTCCACGCGGAGCTGAGACTGCCGCCTGAGCGCGCACCCTCGGTGATCGAGATTGCCGGAAGGTCGATCGGCGGGCTCTGCTCGCGGACGCTCCGTTTCGGTCTCGGCCTCTCTCTCGAAGAGCTGATTTTGCGCCACGCTCTGGGTCGAGACGTGTCCGGTCTCGATCGTGAAGGGGGCGCTGCCGGCGTCATGATGATCCCAATCCCGAAAATGGGCATGCTCGAAGAGGTCACCGGCCTTGACGAAGCGAAGGCAACGGACGCGATCGAGGATGTAATCATCACCGCCCCACTTGGACGACGACTCGTACCTCTACCGGAAGGCTCGAGCTACCTGGGCTTCATCTTCGCCCGCGCCACGACACCCACCGAAGTCGAAGAGGCACTACGCGAAGCCCACCAAAAACTACGCTTCGCGATCAGCTGATGGCCGACGGCTGATGGCCGATGGCGTGTCGGCGGCCAAATTCACTTCGACGGAGCGTAATAAGGGTTTCTTCCCGTCGCGTGGTCGGTCGTGTCCATGATCGCGCCGATCTGGGGGACGGCTTGGCGGATTGATTTTTCCACACCCTGTTTCAACGTCACGTCGGCCATGCCGCAACCCTGGCACCCGCCGCCCATTTTAATGAAGACCTCGTTATTCTTGACGTCAATGAGCTCGACCCAGCCGCCGTGCGCGGCGACGGCGGGATTGATCTCGCCGTCGAGGACGCTTTGAATTTTCTTCTTGATCTCCTCGGGATCGGGAAGAGCGCGAAGCGCGTCTTCGGCGATCGGCGTCTCGTCGCTCGAAAGCACCGAGCGGATCACAGTGCCGACTTGCTTGGCGATCGGCATCCAGTTGCCGCCGGTCGCCGCGGAGACGGTGACGACGCTGTCCTGGACCAGGACCGACTCGACGGTGTCGATCGCGAAGATCTGTTCGGCTAGGGGCGAGCCCTCGGCTTGCGCCTTGGCGCCGAAATAGATGGAGCCGTCGGGATAAACGGGCCTGTCCACCGTGAAGCGACAGGTCTGGTCGTCCTTGGGCTCTGCCTGGATGCTTATCTCGTCCATTTTTCCTCCTAATACGGTTCCATGATACTACGGCGCGGCCCCGCTTCCGAGAGGACCAACTGGTCCTCGGTAGGCTCCGCTCAGCAAAACCACGCTTCGGTGAGGCGGGGCGCTTTGGCCGTCCCGGCTCCGAGTGGCACGTTCACACCGACGAGCTCGGCTAGAGAACGGAAAACATCAGGGTTCGACAAGCCGTCGCGCGTTCCCGACGCGACCAGGGCCGTCGCCTCTTCGTGGAGCCGATCCATCTCTGGATCGGGATGGGTCCAGCGATAGGTGAGCGCGGCGCGATCCAACTCACCGAGGTGCGGTCGAAGCCCGGGGTTTTCGAGTAGCAAGGCTCCCGGCGGCAAGAGAAGCCTCAACGTGAGCTGGATCGGGTCGACGTGGTGGATGAGGTCCTCGTCGGCCACCCAACGAAACAGCTCGCGATAATCGTCGTAGCTCGTCCACGGGGTGAACGCCACGAACGTGGGTCGAAGGGCAATCCCGGCTTCGCGTGTGAGCGTCAAGACTTCGCGTGCATCTCGGGCGGTGTGGCCCTTGTCGAGCTCTTCGAGCACACGGTCGCTCAACGATTCCACGGCGGAAACGATGAAGGTGCACCCTGAGTCCGCGAGCTCTTCCAAGTCGTCGCGTCGCTTGAGAATGTGCTCCACTTTCGCGGTGAAGTCGAACGTCATCGCCGGATGTTCTCGATGCATCGCGCGGACGATCTCGAGCGCGTGACGCGGTCCGTTCAGAAAATCGGGATCGGCGAAGTTGATGTGGCGCGCGCCCGCCTCGACGAGCTGTCGGATATCGGAGAGCACGGTTTCCGGGGGCACGACGAAAAAGCGTCCGTGGTAGACCGGGGGCAGAGGGCAGTGCCTGCAGTGATGGCGGCAGCCGCGACTCGCTTCGACGGTTCCGACGATCGCGTGCGATCCGTCGGTGCGCTCGACATGAACGTAGCGGTCGAGCTTCGGGAGCTGGGCTCGCTCGGGCACGAGATAGTCGAGTCGCTTCCGAAACGGTGCCGGTACCAGGGGCACGCGCTCGTCCCGGGTGATCCAGGACACCAGCGCTTCGTCGCACTCGCCACTCAAAACGGCATCGGCTCCGGCACTATCGACGAGCATTTCCGAGTTGAGGGTGGCATAGAGCCCGTAAAAGCAAAGTTGGCAGCCTGGATTGAGCTCCAGGACGCGCTCGGCCACGAGGACACCCAGACGGAGCGCCGTGTGCATCGGGACCGATACCGCGACGAAATCCGCGCGCCGTACTTTGTCCTCGTCGAGCGGATCCACGCCCAGATCGATGGCCTCGGCCTCGATGCCAGCGCGCTCCAAAAAAGCCAGTGGGCTCGCCAGACCCAACGGCTGGTGTCCCAACTCGTAGCACGAGATCAGGAGCACGTTGGGGCGTGCGGGATGGTGCATGACACTATTTATGACTAATCTGGTAACAAAAGTCCAATCAAACGTTCGGGTGTTGCCCAGCCTTCGTGCCCGTGCCCTACCCCCTCCTCGATACTAAAATGATGATAGGAGCCATCGACTTCTGACTTCGAGCCCGGCTGCCGAATGTGCGGCAATCTTGGACGTTTTGCCAGCGATGGCGCGCGAGCGAAAACGGATCGGGCACGGGCACGGGGGGTGGCAATCTAGTTATCGGGAACTGGATTCCATAAAACGGAACGTGCATAATGCACGGGCATCTACGCCGCCCATCTCACGGATGAGGATATCGGGGTCTCGAATACCTGGCACTTCTGACCAACCGGGCATCGCTATCGCCGGATACACCTTACGAGGTCTCCTGTTTGCTTTTCTCCTCGTCGCTCCGGCGGAGGTCCGCGCCCAAGATGAAGTGACCCTGCAGGCGGAAACCCAGCAACAGCTGGGCGACGGTCTCGTCAAAGCTGAGGGGTACGTTTCCATCCGTGCCGGATCGGCGCACCTGACCGCGGATCGTGTCGATTATTGGCCAGATGAAGGCCGCGTCGTTGCCGAGGGCAACGTCGTGTACCAGCAAGACGACCAGAAGATCGTTGCCGCTCGGCTCGAGGTAGACCTGAATACCAAAACCGGCCGGTTCTTGAACGCTTTCGGTATGGCGGGCCGCGACTTCTACTTCTATGGGGATGTCATCGAGAAAAAGTCCGAGGACATTTACGTTATCGAGGGCGGCTGGTTTACGTCGTGCGCGCAGCCGACCCCTCGGTGGCAGTTCACTGCCGGTAAGGCGACGCTGAAGCGAGACCACCACGTATCGCTCCATCACACGCTGTTGCGGGTGAAGTCGCTCCCGGTGTTCTACTTGCCCTATTTCTATTACCCCATCAACGACGAGGACCGCTCCACGGGGCTGTTATTGCCCCAGATCGGGAACTCCTCGTTGAAAGGCTTCATCTACAACCAAGCGTTCTTTTGGGCGATCAACCGTTCGATGGACGCGACGTTTACCTTCGAGCGGTTTTCGGAGATCGGAAACGGTGGCTCACTCGAATACCGCTACGTCGAAAGCCCCGGCTCACGAGGTGAGGTCGACGCGTTCTTGATTCGGAACTCGCAGGCGAACACCCAGGAGTACACCATCAACGCGTTCGTGAACCAGAGACTGCCCTGGAACTTCAAAGCGGTCGCTCGCGTCGATTTTTTCAGCAGCTTCGAGTTCCAGCAGCAGTTTCAGGAAAACTACAACCGTGCCACGAGGCGCTCCAAGAGAGCATCGGGCACGATCTCTGGATCGTTCAACCAGTACAACCTCCGTATCCTGTTCGATCGCAACGACACGTCCTTCGGTGAGCGTGTTGCGGTCCGGAAGATCCTGCCGAGCGTGAAGCTGAGCTCGCGCCCGAGCGAGATTTTCGGCACGCCGATTCTCTTCTCGTTCAAGACGGAGGCGACATCTCTCGCGCGAACCACCCGGGGCCAGTTGTTCGAGTACGAGCGCTTCGACGTTTTCCCGACCGTGTCCTATCCGTTCACGGGCCTGAGCTATCTAACAGCGCGCCTGAGCCTCTCGGGACGATACACGCACTATACGTCGGCGTTGGCAGGCCGAGACCTCGAAGACGTGGGTATCGACCGGAAGTACTTCGAGACGCGCATGGACGTCCGTGGCCCGACGTTCGCGAAGATTTTCAATTCTGACAACGGTGGCTACGCGGCGGCGTACAAGCACATCATCGAGCCTCAAGTGGTGTGGAGTTATCGCTCACGCGTCGACAACTTCGACTTCATCCCCAAGTTCGACGGTCAGGACTACGTTCCGGGAACCAACCAGGTCGCGTTCTCTCTCGTCAACCGTTTTCTTGCGAAGCGCATCGTCAACGGAAAAGAGCAGCAGACCGCGACCGCGATGCTGACGTGGACCCTCTCCCAGCGCTACTTCTTCAACATCAACGCGTCGCTCTACGACCGGCAATTCTCGACGCCCTACTATTCAGAGGGCGGTATTCCGAGTAGTCGCTCGCCGATTACTTCCCGAGTAAACTACCGCCCGTCACGAAACCTCACCGCCAGTTGGAACTTGGACTACGACTTGAACTTCAACGCGATCCGCTCCTCGAGCACCGCGGCGACTTATGGAGGACGGTGGGGGTCGGTGCGCGGTCTGTGGACGCGCCGCAATATTCCCGATCGGGATGTCAAACGCAGCAACTTCCGGATCGGTACCGCGTTGAACGTAGCCCGCGGAACTCAAGTCAACTTTAACACGAGCTACGACGTCACTTCGAGAGAGCTCACCAACGTGCGTGCCGGCGTTGTCTACAACATCCAATGCTGTGGGTTCATGGTCGAGTTCAACCGTTTCAACTTCCGCGGGTTCCGCGAAGAGAACACGATTCGGTTCGGGATTACGCTCGCCAATATCGGGAGCTTCGGCACCTCGCTCGGCGGTTCCGGGCGCGTGTACTGACAGATGCCGTGAAAATCCCGTGAAAATCCTGGTGACGGGAGCCGGTGGGCTCGTCGGAAGCCTCGTCGTCGAGCGCGCGGCGGCGGATCATGACATCCGCGGTCTTGTGCGTGCCGAGCTCGACGTCACCGACCCGGGCGCCGTCCGGAGCGCCGTTCGGGAGTTTTCCCCGCACGTCGTGCTACACTGCGCGGCTTACACCGACGTGGACGGCGCCGAGCGCAACCCGGAGCGGGCCCTCGAAGTGAACGCGGATGCCACCGAGCAGGTGGCGGTCGCGGCCAAAGAGCTTGGAGCGAGCCTGGTCTATGTCAGCACCGACTATGTATTCGATGGCAAAGGGGCGACGCCCTATCGAGAAAGTGACGCCACAAAACCTCTCTCGAGCTACGGGGTCTCGAAGCTCGAAGGTGAGCGACGGGTGGAGGACGCGTGTCCCGAGCGCTTCATCATCGTTCGCACCGGTTGGCTCTACGGAGCCGGCAAAGGTTTTGTGGACTGGGCCCGCGCCCGCCTGGTCGGGTCCGAGCAGCTTCCCGTCGTCGACGATCAAAAAGGCTCGCCGACATACGCGGGCGATCTGGCCGATGCGCTTCTCGAGCTCGCCACCGGCGCTCATCGTGGCGTCTTTCATTTCGTGAACCAAGGGGAAGCAACCTGGCTCGACCTCGGCCGCGCCGTCGCCCAAGAGCTGGGCCACGGCCCGGCGAAGTTGAAGCCGATCCGTGGGGAAACGCTGCGGCGTCCGGCACCGAGACCGGCGTATTCGGCTCTGTCAGTCAGCCACTACGAGAAAACGACTGCAAAGCGCGTTCGCCCCTGGCGCGAAGCGCTGAACGCATATTTGCGGATGGCTGATGGCCGACGGCCGATGGCGGATTGAAGGAGAACGAATGAAAGCACTGATAACTGGAATCACCGGCTTCGCGGGAAGTCATCTAGCCGAGTACATCCTCGGCGAGCATCGCGACTACGAGGTCTACGGCACGATGCGGTGGCGAAGCCGAACCGAGAACATCCGAGATATCGAGTCCAAGATCCAACTGATCGAGTGCGACGTGAGGGACTCGAGCTCGGTCAAGAAGCTCATCGAGCGTGCGGAGCCCGATCGCATCTTCCACCTCGCGGCGCAAAGCTTCGTGCCGTCGTCGTGGAACGCTCCTGCGGAGTCGCTCAGCACCAACATTCTCGGTCAGCTCAACATTTTCGAAGCCGTGCGGGCACTGAACCTCGACCCGTGGATCCAGATCGCATGCTCGAGCGAAGAGTACGGGATGGTCTATGAGGACGAGCTGCCGATCAAAGAGACGAACCCGCTGCGTCCACTGTCACCGTACGCGGTGAGCAAAGTGGGGCAGGACTATCTTGGCTACCAATACTGTCAGAGCTTCGGCATGAAAGTGATCCGCACCCGTGGGTTCAACCACGACGGCCCGCGGCGGGGCGACGTGTTCGTGTCATCGAACTTCGCCAAGCAGCTCGTCGCGATCGAGAAAGGCAAAAAACCACCGCTCATCGAGGTGGGTAACCTCGAAGCCCGACGTGATTTCACCGACGTGCGCGACATGGTTCGAGGGTACTGGCTCGCGCTCGATGGAAACTGTGAGCCCGGTGAAGCGTACAACATCGCAAGCGGCACCGACTGGTGCATCCAGGACGTGCTCGACAAGTTGATCGATCTGTCGGGTCAGAAAGTCGAAGTCCGGGAAGATCCAGCCAGGCTGCGCCCTTCCGACGTGCCCGTGCTCCTCGGCGATGCGTCGAAGTTCAGAAAAGCCACGGGCTGGACGACCAGTATTCCCTACGAGCAAACGCTTCAGGACATGCTCGACTACTGGAGAGCGGAGATCGACTAAGTGCTGTCCCTCGTCACTGGAGCGGCTGGCTTCGTCGGCCGTCATCTCACCCGGCACTTGAAAGACCGCGGGCACGTTGTATCGGCCCTCGTCCACCCGAGCGAGCACAACGAGGACCTCGAGCTCGATGGTGTCGCCACCATCGAAGCCGCCGATCTGTTGGACGAGCGTGCGCTCGCGGGCGCCGTCGCCCGCCTCGAGCCGGATGCGATCTATCACCTCGCCGCGTTCTCGAACCCCGAGAGCTCCCTGAAGTATGCGCGCCAGACTTTGGAGACCAACATTCTCGGCACCCAAAATCTCTTGGAGGCTGCGCGCCACGGCGGACGCGCGCCCCGGATACTCCTCGTTGGCTCGGCTCAGCAGTACGGGAAGGTCACCGAAGACGAGCAACCGATTTCAGAAGAGCGTGTTCAGAAACCCCTCACCCCCTACTCGGTGAGCAAGGCGTCCCAAGAGCTTCTCGGGCAGAGCTATTTTCTTTCGGAAGGCTTGCCCGTTTTTTGGACTCGCTCGTTCAACCATACCGGCCCGGGCCAGGCGGACTTCTACGTTTGTTCCAGCTTCGCCCGGCAGGTGGCAGAGGTTGAAAACGGCAAGAGAGCTCCCGAGATCCACGTGGGAAACCTTGCCGCGCGGCGTGATTTCACCGACGTACGCGACGTCGCACGCGCGTACACGGCGATCGTCGAGCGCGGTCAGCCGGGCCGCGCCTACAACGTTTGCCGTGGAGAGGCGGTATCGATTCAGGAAGTGCTCGACACGTTGATCGAGCTTTCGACCGCGGACGTCGAAGTGCGAGTCGACCCGGAGCGCTACCACGCGCTCGATGCCCCGTTGATTTTCGGCGACGCCACCCGTCTTCGTGAAGATACCGGGTGGAGTCCCGAGTTTTCTCTCAGAGACACCCTCTCCGACTTATTGAACGACTGGCGCGGCAAGATCAACAAGGGCGACGAAAACAACAGGTAGTAACCGATGCTTCTCGCGGTGGCCACCGTGGCGCTTCTCGTGGCGCTTCTCTCCGGAGTGGGAGGCGCTGTCGGGTCGATCGGAGCCACGGCGCTGTGGATGCTCGCCCTATTCAAGTTGTCCGGAAAGAGCCCGCCGACGTTCACGGCGTCCGAGACCGGGGGCGAGGCCGGGAACCGTAGCCGCGCCGCCCGATGGTTCGCTTCGGCCGTGGTCGTTTTCGCGTTCGCGCTCCGCTGGCCGATCGCTTCGCACGACGTCGAGCACTACGCCGGTCCAGATGAAGGTGAAGTCGTCGAGAACGTGCTCGAGATGCTGCGGATGGGTGACTTCGACCATCGCCATCCAGGCTATCCGGGGCTCCACTTCTACTTGCAAATGCTTCCGGCGCAAGCGCACTTGGCCGCGGCTTCTAAGACGATCCCCGAGCTTCCACGATCGGGCTTTTACCTCGGGGCGCGTCGGCTCACTCTGATGGCAGGAGTCCTTGCCGCCGGGGTTGTGTTTTGGATTGGGTGCCAGTGGCTTTCGTCTTTCAGTGCGGCCTTGGCCACGAGTTTGGTGGCGTTGTCGCCGCTCGCTTTTCGCGAATCCGGGGTGGTCAACCCGGACCTCATGCTCATGTTGTTCGTGGTCGTGTCCTTGGGTTTGTCGTTGCGCCTTTTGGAGTCCAGGTCGTGGCTTTCGTATGGGCTCGCGGGTGTGTCGGTTGGGCTCGCGAGTGCTGTCAAGTACACCGGAGTCTTCGCGCTCGTGCCGTTCTTGTTGGCTTGGCTTTTCGGGTCGAGCCCGCGACGGGACACCAGCAAGTGGATATTGGGCCTTGTGCTCTCGGGGATTGCGTTCGTGGTGACGAGCCCGTACACCCTGTTGAACGTATCTGCGTTCGTGCGTGGAGTTTCGATGCACATGGGCTATTACCAAGCGGCTCAGTTGAACGCGCCTTTCGAGCTGACGCGTCAGCTCGCGACGAGAGGCGTCGGCGTCGTCGCCGCGATCGCAGCGGTTCTCGCGGCGGCGCGAGCTCTGAGCGCTGTCGACAAAAGACTGTTGGTGCTGATGGGGTATCCACTGACCTACTGGTTCGTGTTCTCGTTCTTCGACCGCGCCTTTCCGAGACACGCACTCGTGCTGCTACCTGTCGTCGCGCTCCTCGCTGCGGATACGTTCGAGCGCGTCGCGCGTCGCGCGCCGCAAACATCGCGACTTGGGGCGCGAGTCGCGTTGGGTCTGGTTTTCGTCGCGGGTCCTCTTCTCGGCTCGATCGACCTTTGGCGCCGTGCGCACCGTGAGACTCCTGCCGAAGCCGCCCGGTCGTGGGCGACGTCCAATTTTCCACCAGGAAGCCGCGTGCTTCAGGACGAGCACACGCCGCGCCTCGACCCCGAGAACTACCACGTGCACCGGATCCGGGTCGAGGAGAAGCAGTTCGTCGGAAATTACGATTGGGTTCTGTACTCGGGGTATCCGCCCGGGTTGAGGACGGGAGGCCTACGTGAGGTGGCTCGATTCGAGAACGAAAATGCTCTCGGGGATCTCATCATCGCGTACCAAGTCCCTGGCCGGGAAAGCCTCATGCCGAGAACTTTCCGCCGAAACCGCCGAGCCGCAGTCATCGGTGCGGGAGAGCTCCCGTTTTTCGGCAGTGGCTGGTACCCGCCGACCTCCGGCGCCTTCGAAACCTCGCGCCTATCCCAGGGCGATACCTCGGAGATCTTCTTCGTCCTAGACGAGCCCACCGACCTCGATGCGGAGCTCATGCTCGGCGCCGCCGCAACCGAAGGCGTGGTAACACTGACGCTCAACGAGCAAGAACTAGGCGAACTCGCTTACGAAGGAGAACGCGAAACCCACAGCGTGACGATGGCGGCTGAGAGTCTGAAGGCGGGACTAAACCGTCTTGTCCTGAGCTACGACGCGACTCAAAGGCTCAGCCGCCGCCACCAAGACACCGCGATCCGTCTCTACCGACTCGAGCTTTCAAGGGAGTGAGTGCAACGCGAACCTGCTGGTGGCTGATGGCTGATGGCCGACGGCGCCGCCTATTTCATTATTGAAATCCAACCCATCTTCACCGAACTCCAGCTCCCGACTGGCTTCATCCGTCTCCCAATTGTCTTGGCTTGGAGTTTTCGCGGCATTGTCCGCAGGCGGCGCGACGGCCGGTACCTCGGGCTCGGTGGTAGGTGCCCCTGCCGCATCGACCTCGAAACGCCCGACGACGACCCGAGATGGGCGCAGGAGAGAGCCTTTCAACATGTAGCCTGGTTGGAGCTCTTTGATGACGACGCCATCCTGAGTCTCATCAGAAACGTCTTCCAACTCGGCGGCTTCGCTGTGCATTGGATCGAACGGCTGACCGCGGACGAAGATTTTCTCGAGTCCTTCGGTCTTGAGAAGTTGTACGAGTCGCGAACGGACGAGCATGATGCCCTGGAGGACGGAATCGGCGTCGAAGCTTTCCTCGATCGAGTCGATGGCACGGTCGAGGTTGTCGAGGACTTCGACGAAGCGCGCGATGAAATCGCCCTTGGACTGTTCGAAGCGCCGACGCTCGGTTTTCTCGATGCGCTCGCGAAGCTTTTCCGTCTCGGCCTTCTTCGAGCGGTACGCCTCCATGACTTGCTCGATCTGGCTGTCCTTGCGCTCGAGCTGACCTTTGAGCGCCCGGATTCGCTCGAGCGCCTCTTTCGGGAAATCGGGTTCGGTGCGGGGCGGGGCGGGCTTTTGGGCCTCGACAGCAGGAGCGGTCGCATCGTCGTCGTCGACGATCTCGATAATCTCTGCTTCCTCCGGGATCGCATCCAATGCGGGTTGCGTCTCCGCCGGCTCCGCTTTCTAGGAGTTGTCCGCTTGGACCTTGTCCTTCTGATCTTCCAAGCTCAGTTGCCCCCAGGGTTTCCGGGTGCGGATAGAATTTTTCCTTTGACTGAGAAAACCCCATTAGTTTACACGAATCCGCGCACATGCGGTAGTGGCACCCCAGAGAGCCTGCAGCTAAGATATAGCCGCGATGACAGATGTCTCCGGGGGCTCACTCCGCGCCACCGACCCCGAAATTGGCGAAGCCGTCCACGCTGAATTGCGGCGCCAGGCCGATGGGCTCGAGCTCATCGCCTCAGAGAACTTTGCCAGTCGCGCCGTGCTCGAGGCGACGGGCTCCGTCTTCACGAACAAGTACGCCGAGGGCTACCCGGGCCGGCGGTATTACGGCGGATGCCGGGTGGTCGACGTCGTCGAGCGACTCGCCATTGGGCGCGCCATCGAGCTTTTCGGCGCCGAGCACGCGAACGTCCAACCCCATAGCGGAACTCAGGCGAACATGGCCGTCTACATGACGCTGCTCGAGCCCGGTGACACCTTCATGGGAATGGACTTGGCTCATGGCGGCCACTTGACTCACGGCCATCCCCTGAATTTCTCGGGCCGGTTCTACAAAGTCGTGCCTTACGGCGTTACCGAGGACACCGAGCAAATCGACTACGACCACGTGGCAGCGCTCGCGAAGGAGAACCGGCCGAAGATGATCATCGCGGGCGCGAGCGCCTATCCGCGATTCATCGACTTCGAGCGCATGCGCGAGATTGCTGATTCGGTGTCTGCCAAACTCGTGACCGACATGGCGCACATCGCCGGGCTCGTCGCGGGCGGGGCACATCCGTCTCCGGTCCCCCATTCCGACTTCGTGACGTCGACGACCCACAAGACGCTGAGGGGTCCGCGAGGTGGTCTCGTTCTCTGCCGGGAAGAGTACAAAAAGGACCTGAACCGCGTGACGTTTCCCGGCATTCAGGGCGGGCCTCTCGTGCACGTGATTGCCGCCAAAGCGGTCTGCTTCCGCGAAGCACTTCAGAGCTCCTTCAAAGACTACGCACAGAAGATCGTTGCCAACGCCAAAACCCTCGGTGAGGTTTTGCTCGAGGAAGGCTTCCGGCTCGTCTCGGGAGGTACCGACACCCACCTTCTTCTCGTGGATGTCGGTGCGAGTGACATTACCGGAAAAGCGGGCGAAGAGGCGCTCGAAAAGGCGGAGATCACCGTCAACAAGAATGTCATCCCCTTCGACACGAGACCTCCGCTCGTCGCGAGCGGTGTCCGCATCGGCACCGCGGCACTCACGAGCCGCGGGATGAAAGAGCCGGAGATGCAGCGTGTGGGCCGGCTGATTGCGCGCGCGCTCAGAGCTCGCGACAACGACGACGAGCTCCACCGAATAGGCGGCGACGTGCGCGAGCTGTCCTCGGCCTTTCCTCTGTATCCCGACCTGATAGAACGCTCCGGGGACACGCCCATTACTTCATGAGATCTCGCAGGGAGGATGCGGCCGACCGATCTCGTCCCTAGATGTGTATGACGGGCATGGCTGAGACCACCGGCGTTACCACGAAAGAGCGCGGTCTCGAAAAACTGGATCGGGACCACGTCCTCGAGCTCCTTGGCCGCGATGGCCCCCTGGCGGCGACCCTCCCTCGTTTCGAGTACCGTGCCTCGCAACAGGAGATGGCTGCTGTCGTCGCGGACGCTTTTCGCGACGGTGGCGAGCTTCTCGTTGAGGCCGGCACCGGCACCGGCAAAACCCTTGCGTATCTGATTCCGGCGGTCCTTTCGGGTCAGCGCGTCGTGATCTCGACGGGAACGAAAAATCTTCAGGAGCAGCTTTTCTACAAGGACATCCCGCTCCTAAGGAAAGCGATGAAAGTTCCGTTCACGGCCTGTCTCATGAAGGGGAGGGCCAACTATCTGTGCCTGACACGGTTCGCACAGTTCGCGATGCAGCCGTCGTTCCGCCTTCTCGAGGAGGCGAGCCATTTCGACTCGGTAGAGCGATGGGCGGGGATGACGAAGACTGGCGACCGTGAGGAGATTCTCGGCGCTCCCGAGCGTCTCGACTTCTGGAAGGGTATTTCTGCGCGGAGCGAGAACTGCACCGGCAAAGAATGCCCGGAGTTCGAGCGTTGCTACGTCACCAAGCTCCGGCAGCGTGCCGCGGACAGCGATATCATCATCGTGAACCATCATCTCTTGTTCGCGGATTTGATGGTCCGCGAAGGTTCCTACGGGGAAGTCATTCCCGACTACGACTACCTCGTGCTCGACGAAGCTCACCAGATCGAAAGTGTCGCCACCCAGTATTTCGGCGTGTCGGTGAGCACGGCGCGCATCGAGGAGCTCGCGCGCGACACCGACGCCGCGTGGGAAAGCCACGCGACAGGCAAGCATCGTTCCCAAGCGCGCATCGAGATCCGCCGTCTGCGAAGCGTGGCCCAAGAGCTCTTCGAGACCTATCGAGCCGAAGAAGACCGCTACCGTATCCGGCCGCGCCAGACGACCGCACCTCAGGAGCGCTATCGCGCCGCCTTTCTGAAACAGCTCGCGAAAGTGCGCACCGGTTTGGGAGCTATCCCGAATCCGAACGAAGCCAGCGTCGCCCTTGCTCGTCGCGCGGGGGAAATCGAGCTCGACCTTCAGACGATCCTCGACGCCGCCGATCCGGAAGCGGTGTCGTGGTGCGAGAGCCGGGAGCGCTCGATAGCGCTTTGGTCGTCGCCGATCCACGTGGCGCCGCTCATTCAACAAACGCTGCTGGCTAAGAAGCGCACGGTCGTGATGACGTCCGCCACGTTGGCGGTGGAGGATTCGTTCGACTACATGAGTGAGCGTCTCGGGGTGAGCACCGAACGATGCCAGCGTCTGCCGTCTCCGTTCGACTATCGCGAACAAGCGATGCTCTACGTGCCACGACATCTTCCCGCGCCGCGCGATGGCGCGTTCTTACCGAAGGCGGTGGCCGAGATCCGCGCGCTGTTGTCAGCGAGCCGGGGCCGCGCGTTCGTTTTGTTCACGAGCTTCGCGAACCTCCACGCGGTCCGGCGCGCGCTCCAAGGGGAGCTGCCTTACCCGTTGCTCGTCCAGGGAGAAGCGCCGCGCAGCGAGCTTCTGGAAACGTTCCGCGACACAACCGGCGCCGTGCTCCTCGGGACATCGAGCTTCTGGGAAGGTGTCGATGTCATCGGCGATCAACTCTCGTTGGTCATCGTCGACAAGCTTCCGTTCGCGGTGCCTGGGGATCCGCTGATTTCGGCACGCATCGATCTGGTCGCGAGCACGGGCGGCAATGCGTTTGCCGACTATCAAGTGCCCATGGCGGTGCTGTCTTTGAAGCAGGGGCTCGGCCGGCTCATCAGGTCCCGAACCGATCGAGGGGTGGTGGCGGTTCTGGATAGCCGCATCGCTACGAGCGGCTACGGCGAGCGGTTCGTGTCGAGCTTGCCGCCGTACCGGCTCACGCATGATCGCCAGGACGTGGTGTGTTTTTTCGAGGCTTCGGATGAGCGGGGCTAGCTACGAGATCTCGGTCGAGACGACCTTCGCCGCGTCGCACCAGCTGCGAGACTACAAAGCGCCGCTCGAGCCGCTCCACGGCCACAACTTTCGAGTGGAGGTCTTCGTTGCAAGCCAGTCTCTCCCGGACACGGGCTACATCGTCGATTTTCTCGAGCTCGAAGCGATGCTGAAGGAGGTCGTGGCGCCTTACGATCACCGCCACATGAACGATTTGCCGCCGTTCGACGAGCTCAACCCGACGACCGAGAACATGGCGCGCTTCTTCTTCGACGAGCTCGCCAAGAAACTCCCCACGGGCGCGGGCGTGTCAGTGCGCCTGGTCCGGGTCTGGGAAGCCCCTACCTACAGCGCCAGCTACGGTGTAGAGTAATTCCCACATGGCGCCGAAAAGGCGTTATAATAACGACTTCTGATTCTCTGAAACCCACAACCGATGGATATTCCGACGCGTTTCGAGGAGATTCGTGACCGTATGGAACGAGCGATGGAGCTAGCCGGCCGGGAGCCTTCATCGGTGAAGCTCGTTGCGGTCACGAAGACACGCTCGCTAGAGGAGATGGCTACCGCGGTGGGGGCAGGCGTCACCGACGTCGGTGAGAACAAGGTCCAGGAGGCCGAAGCTAAAAAGCCCGAGCTCCAAGCGTCCGCCCGCTGGCACCTCGTCGGTCACTTGCAAAAGAACAAGGCGAAAAAGGCGGTGGAGCTCTTCGACCTGATCCACACCGTCGATAGCGCGGCGATCGGCCAGCGCATCGACCGCCTCGCCGCGGAACGGGACAAAGTGCAGCCGGTACTGGTACAAGTCGATCTCGCTGGTGAGGAGACCAAAGACGGTCTCCCGGAGGAAGAGCTCCTCCCGACACTCGAGTGCCTGAGTGAGTGCTCGAATCTTCGGGTCGACGGCTTGATGGTGCTCCCACCGTACTTCGACGACCCCGACGAAGTGCGTCCGTACTTTCAGCGCCTCCGCGAGCTTTCCGAGAACGGACACGAGCGTGGGCTTGTCGGACGCGAACTCTCCATGGGGATGAGCCACGATTTCGAGGTCGCCATCGAACAGGGCGCTACCCTGGTTCGCGTGGGGACGGCAATCTTCGGCCCGCGACCCGCCAAGGTCACGGGCACTGAGCAGGTTGTTTGAATGAAGAACGAGCTGATGGCTGACGGCCGATGGCTGCAGCGAGCGACGGGCCACCGTCGCGTCAGGAGTCCCGATGAAGCTAACCCCGCTAGATATCCAACGCCATGAGTTCCAGCAGCGCTCCTTGCGCGGCCTGGATTCTGATGAGGTGAGGACGTTCCTCAACGACGTCGCGGAAGAGATGGAACAGCTCCGCGCCGAGAACGAAAAGCGCTCGGAAGAAGTGCGTCGTTTGAACGTGCATCTGTCCGAACACCGCCAGCGCGAAGAGATTCTGAAGAACACCCTCGTCGCCACCCAGCGCACTTCAGAAGAGACCAAAGAGAACGCGAAGAAGCAGTCTCAGATGCTACTGAAAGAGGCCGAGCTCGCCGCGGACCGCCTCGTCGAAGCCGCACAGTCGCGCGCTCACGAGATCGAGAAGGACATCGTCGAGCTCAAGATGCAAAAGCGCCAGGTCTTGAACTCGATCCTCGCAGCGATCGCCAACTTGAGAAACTTGATCCAACTCATGAGCGAAAGCGAAGCTCAATCGGACAAACTGTCCTTCCTGAAGAGAAAAGCCGAACCGTAGAACGATAACTGCCTAGAGGGGCCAGCCGCAATCGACATGGAGGATGCTCAACGAAGAGCATCGTATGCGAGCCCGCTACCAAGGAGCAAGCCTGGAAGCCCTGCGGACGGATAGCGGACAGCGGGCTGCGTGATCTAGAACAAAATACTCTCTTCGTCCAGCGACACCGTCCACTTGTAGGGCTTGCCCGGCAGCCATTCCGCTTCCTGGTTGTAGCGCACCTCGATGCGCGTATGCGTCGGCCTACGCGTGACTTTGATCATGTCACGGGTTACCGGGAGGTGGAGCTCCGTGGCCTTGGCGAGCACTTCCTGCTGTACGGAGACGGCTGTTTTCGCGCGTGAGAACTTCGCCGCTTCGACGACGGCGTCCTGAAACTGAAACTGTGCCACCACATGAGGCCCGAACTGTTTGGCCTCGTAAGCGACGAACAGGAAAACCACGAGCGCGATCAGCAACCCGCCGCCCGCGCCGCCTCGCTGATTTCTAAACCTTTTCATCGCCGCCTCTCCTTTGCTTTTTACCGCACGAGGTCGAAGAAACGATCCCCCCGTGTGTTCGTGAGGATGCCCCACTCCCACTCTCCTTGTACACGACGCGGGTAGGGGAGCAACGAAAGCAATCCTCCCCAATACTCCAAACCCCGCTTCGTGTAGTCTTCCTTATCAGACTCATAAGACCAATAGATGATAAGAGCACGGCCTTTCAGCAGATCTCCGTCGAGAGTGCCCCAATACCGGCTGTCGTGGCTGTTGTCTCGGTTGTCCCCCATCACGAAGTAGTGCCCTTCGGGCACGATGACCTCGGGCATGTTGTCGCGCATCGAATCCGAGCTGAAACCGAGAGGTGGTCCGCCGGTGTCATCCTGGAAGAACACATAGGGCTCTTCGAGGAGGACGTCGTCGATATACACCTGCTTGTCTTCGATACGCATGCGCTCTCCGGGGAGTCCGATGACGCGTTTGATGAAATCCCGTTTCGGATCGTCGGGCCACTTGAACACGACAACGTCGCCCCGCCGAACGTTTCTCATCGGGGCGATGCTGCTCTCGAGCCCGCTCGGTGCGGGCGAATAGAGCATCTTGTTGACGATCAGATGATCTCCGATGAGCAGATTATTCTCCATCGAGCCCGTGGGGATCTTGAACGCCTGCAAGACGAACGTACGGATGAACAGAGCCAGGATCACGGCGACGCAGATCGACTCGAAGTACTCGCGAAGTGTCGACTTCTCGAAACCTTCGTCGGTGTCTTTGTTGTCCCTTCCGGAGTCATGGTCCTTGGACTCCACGACCTTCGGTTTCGTCTTCCGGCTCACCGGCGTATTGCCTCCCTCTAAAGGATTACCACTAGGGCATTTCCCATAGTTTGAAATTAGCAGAGAAGAGGTCGCGTCGTCAATTCCCGTCGCTTTCGGGGCGACGCAGCAACCCCATCCATTCGCCCACAGCGCGCTCGACGCCGACCATCACCGCTTGCGCGACGAGGTCGTGGCCGACGTTCACCCGCGCGACGCCACCGATATCGAACAGGGCGGGTGTATTCCTGAGCGTAAGACCATGGCTCACGCTCACGTGAAGTCCTAGCTTGGCGCCAAGGCGCGTACAATCGGACAGGCGTTGCAGCTCGCGACCGACGGCGTCTTTGTCCCGTGCCATCGCGATACCCTCGCTCGCGGCGACGTAAGCTTCGGTCGAAAGCTCGACACCGAGCGCGCCGACCTGATGGGCCGCTTTCACTTGATCGATCGAAGGGTCGAGGTAAATGGCTGGTAGGATGGAGCTTTCCCGCATCTCGCGAACCCGTTCTTTGAGCTGGGAGCTGTTCAGCATAACGTCGAGGCCCCCGCCACCGGCGGTCTCGAGCCGCTCGGGAATGAACGTCACCCGATCGGGCTTCGCCGTCAGCGCAAAGCGAGCCATCTCCTGGCGCGGGGTGACGACGAGGTTGAGCTCGACGGTCACCGTTTCACGCAAGTGATTGACGTCGCGCTCTTGGATATGCGTCCGATCGCCTCGCAATTGCACGTTGATTGCGGATGCGCCTGCTTGCTCGGCTAAAAACGCAACAAAGATAGGGTCAGGGTTTTTGGCGTTGCGCGATTCGCGTAAGTTGGCGATCGCGTCTAGGGTGACACCAAGCTCAATCATTCGTACTCCCGATCAATTGTTCCACGACGGCGCGGACGTCCTCGCTCAGCGATGCGATCTCTCCTTCGTCAGGACCCTCCATCATGATCCGGAGAAGAGGCTCGGTTCCGGAATAGCGAACGAGCACACGACCGCGCCCATCGAGTTGTTTCTCCGCTCGTTCGATAGCGCGTTGGATCTCCGGGACGTCGCCGATGTCGGGTCGCGAACGCACCCGAACGTTCACGAGCATTTGAGGGAACGGCTTCAGGTGCGCCAGGTCGTCGAGACTCCGGTTTTCGAGCACGATCACGCGCAGAACTTGCATCAACGTCAACAAACCATCGCCCGTCGAAGCGTAATCAGAAAAAATGATATGCCCCGACTGTTCGCCGCCGAGAATGATATTACGTTCGGCCATCTCCTGTGCGACGAATTTGTCGCCGACCTTTGTACGGATCAAGGTGATGCCGTCGTCGGCGAGCGCGACTTCGAGTGCCATGTTGCTCATGACGGTAGCGACCACGCCGTCACCGATGAGGCGACCATCTCTCTTCAACCTCCGTGCACACACCAACAACACGGCGTCGCCGTCAACGAAAACTCCTTTCGAGTCGACCAGCAGAACCCGGTCGCCGTCACCGTCGAGAGCCGCCCCCAGGTCGCAACCGTGTTCCGGTACGACAGCCGCCAGACGTTCCATCGCTGTCGATCCGCACCCGCGATTGATGTTCTCGCCGTCGGGCTCGTCGAAGAGCGGCACCACGTCCACTCCTTGTGATGCGAGAAGTGCCGGACCGACGCGATACCCGGCACCGTTAGCACAATCGAGTGCGATCTTGAGTCCCGCAAGCGTGATCCCGTCGCCGAGACTCGAGACGACATGATCGGTGTAGAGGCTTTCGAGCCTGTGAAGCCTTTGATGCCTTTGATGAAAGTCAACGGGTGGCGTGGCGCCCTGTTCGTCCGGCACGCTCGACGCCGAGGCGACGGCTTTTTCGATCGCGTCTTCGAGTGCCTCGCTCGATTTGACGCCATCTGTTGAAAAAATCTTGATGCCGTTGTCTTGATACGGATTGTGGGACGCGGAAATGACGACCCCGGCGTCGAAGCCTTTTTCGCGCGTCAGAAACGCGACGGCCGGTGTCGGCACCACTCCCACGGATGTCGAGAGACCGCCGCCGGCAGCGATACCGCTTCTAAGCCACGTCTCGATATCCGGCCCGCTCGCGCGGGTGTCGCGCCCGATGAGAATCCGAGGCGCCTCCGCCGGAAGCGCTTTCGCGAGTGCCTCCCCGACGCGGGCGAGAGTGAGTCGATCGAGCGGTGGCGCGTACGCCTCGCCGCGGATGCCGTCAGTTCCGAAGAGCTTCGCCACGAACGCCACTGACGCCACTAATGGACGTCGACCTCGATCTCTTCGGGTTTCACGGAGATGATGTGGATCGCTGCTAGCTCGTCGGGACGGAGAACGCGCACCACGGGCACGACGTGGTGGCTTCCGGCCGCGACCCCGTCGAGTCGGACTTCCGCCTCCAGATCCTCTGCCCGGAGCTGTTGGACGAGGCTTTTCGGCCCCTCGACGAAAACCCGCACCGTCTTAGGGTTGAGCTCTGCATCGACACCGTCCGGCTGTGGTTTTACCGTCACACCAGCGAGCTCTTTTCGCAGGCGAACCTCGCGCACGTCGAGGGTGAGGTCCACGCTCGATTCTTGCTCGAGGCGCACGAGCGGGTCGAGCTCGAGGCTCACCGAGCGTGAGTACGGCTGGCGCAAGCCTTCGGCGGAAACCGGCTCGGTCGTGACTTGCTCGAGGCTTCTCACTTGAGTGGCAGGACCGATGACGGTGATGGCCTGAGGTGAGAGCTCGATGCCTACCAGCTCGAAGCCTTCGGCGGGCGCGCCCGAGACTCTGGGGATGACGTTCACGGTCTTCTCGACAGTGCGATCGAGTGCAATTTGCACGCTCGCGGGCGTGACGCGTAGGACGCGCGCGCCAAAAGGGACCGCCACGTCGTCCGGCGTCAAATAGGCGACGCGCTCGCCCGGCTCGGCTTCGGAGAGGTCGACACCGACCCTGAAATCCCGGGGCGTTAAACGGCGTAGTATCTCGGAAGGTCCGCGCAACCGGACGTCGACTTGCTGGACGGACTCTTCGACGACCTCGAGCCCCTCGGGGACGTTTCTGAGCTCCAGAGGGATCGAGAACGCGAACTCGGCCCCTTGGTCACGCGCGACGGCGTACCAGAGCGTGATCCCGAGAACCAGGGACAACACTTTCAACCCCAGGTTTTCGGTAAGGCGTTCTCTCATGAGATCGGCCTTTCCGTTACCGGCGCGCTGGCTTCGGCTTCGGTGCTGCCTGCGCTCCGTGCCTCCTGTCCAAAGGCCTCGCGCAACTTCTGACGAAGCTCGTCTCCGTCGAGCCCGGACGCGATCGCACCGTCATCGATGAAGCTCACCAGGCCCGTCTCTTCTGAGGCGACGATGGCGACCGCGTCGGTGTCTTCGGTGATGCCGATGGCGGCGCGGTGTCGTGTGCCGAGCTCCTTCGAAAGCTGCGGGTTGATCGAAATCGGAAGAAAGCACGCGGCGGCGGCGGCGCGGTCTCCTTGAATGATGACGGCGCCGTCGTGGAGTGGCGACTTTGGATTGAAGATCGACAAGAGCAGATCGTACGTCACCACGGCGTCGAGGACGATGCCACCCTCGATATAGCTCCTGAGGCCGATATCGCGTTCGAGAACCAGTATCGCGCCGATGCGGCGCCCGGCGAGGGTCAGCACCGAGAAGGCGATTTCGTCGAGCGTTCCTTTGCTGGCGGTGGGGTTCAAGAAGCTGAACAGGGGTGCGCGGCCTAGATTGGCGAGCCCGCGCCGGAGCTCCTGCTGATAGAGGACGATGACGGCGAACCCGATGTAAGCGAGTGAGTTCCGCAACAACCAGTTCAACGCGGTGAGCTCCGCCCACCGCGAGGCGAAAAACAGCAGCACCAGTAGAACGGTTCCCACCACCATCTGGAACGCGCGCCCGCCGCGGATGAGCTGGAAGAGCTTGTAGAACAGGAAGCTCACCAGAAAGATGTCAAAAACGGCGATGATGGAGATGTCACGCGACACGCTCTCGAAGAAGTCGAGGACTTGGTTCATGGCGCGACCTCTTGGGCGAGGCCCGTCGCCGTGCGAATGGCGTCCACGACCGTCACGACGTCGGACATCTCGTGGACATCGTGCACTCGAACAACGGAGGCGCCGTTCAAGACGGCAGTGGCCACGCTGCCGGCAGTTCCGAAAATGCGGTCGTGGGACGTGTCCGAGAGCAAGCGCCCGATGAAGCTTTTGCGGGAGGTTCCTATTAGAACCGGCTTTCCCAGCTCGGCCAATGCGCCGAGCTCACGTAAGAGCGTCAGGTTGTGCTCGAGGGTTTTGCCGAAACCGATACCGGGGTCGACGAGAATCGACTCGCCGGACACTCCGGCCGCTTCCGCGCGCGCGACGGCGTTTCTCAAGTAGGCCTTCACTTCGCCGACGACATCTTCGTAGACAGGTTCCCGCTGCATCGTCTCCGGCGTGCCGCGCATGTGCATGAGCACTACCCCCGCGCGAGCGCGTGCCGCTACTTGGGCCATACCGTCGTCGCCGAAAGCGGACACGTCGTTGACGATATCGGCCCCGGCTTCGAGCGCACGCTCGGCGACCGCGGCCTTGCGTGTGTCGATCGAGAGGAGAGCTTCGGTTCTTGCACGTACGCCTTCGAGAACGGGCAGCACCCTTTCGAGCTCTTCTCCAACGGGAACTTCTTGACCGCCGGGCCGAGTGGACTCTCCGCCGATGTCGACGATATCGGCACCCGCTTCGATGAGCGCGAGGGCGACTTCGACCGCTTCCGAGACTTCGGGATAGCGGCTACCTTCGTAGAAGGAGTCCGGCGTGACGTTCACGACGCCCATGAGAGCGGTTCGCTCTCCGAGGGCGAGCTTCTTGTCGCGAGCGCGAAAAATGTGAGACGGCAGCTTGGAGTGCTTAATGCTCAAAATGCCGAGCTCCTCGCTCACTCGGTCGGTCTTTTTTTCGCGCTTCGCGCTCAACATCTCATACCTTTGAAGCAGCCCGATGCGGACGATTGTCGGTACATAAAGGGCCGGGCTCGTCGTCTTTCTTGCAACGCGCCCGTTCTTCGAACGGGCTTGCGTTCCGCTCGACCGGCTCGCTGCACGAGGCGGTCGCGCAGGGCCGCGCGGTCCTTGCTTCAGCGCCCTGCTGTGCTCATGCTCGCTCCCGCCCTCGCCAATCTTGGCGAGCTCCCCTCGAGCTCGATGGCTAGCGTTAACTCTGGGGGACGCTACCCGGATTTTGCAGAATGGGCGGGGTGAGAGGCGCCTTCCGCTCCTCGTCGGCTTCCTTAGCCTCGGGTTCGTCTTTCCTATCTGGGACCACGTCGTCCGATTTCGGCTCGCGCTCCTTGAGAGGAAGACCATCGATGATCATCTTCACGTCTTCGGCGTCGAGCACCTCACGTTCGAGGAGTGCGTCGGCCACTTTGTCGAGGATTTCGCGGTTTTTGGTCAAGATGGTCTTAGCGCGCTCGTAGTTCTCGTGGACGATGCGCTTGACCTCTTGGTCGATCTGGACCGCAGTGGCCTCACTGTAATCCTGATGTCGGGCGATGTCACGACCGAGAAAGACCTGCTCTTCCGGGCGGCCGAACGTGAGAGGACCCATTTTCTCGCTCATGCCCCACTCGCATACCATCTTGCGCGCGAGCTCGGTGGCCTTTTCGAGATCGTCGTGGGCTCCGGTGGTGAGCTGATTGAGAACGAGTTCTTCGGCGAGCCTTCCGCCCATGGCGACGGCAATCCTGGCGTTGACGTAGTCCTTGTCGTGGCTGAGCCGATCGGTTTCCGGGAGCATCATGGTAACGCCCATCGCCATACCTCGAGGGATGATGGTCACTTTGTGGATGGGGTCGGCATTCTCGATGAGCGCGGCAACGAGCGCGTGGCCCCCTTCGTGATAGGCCGTCGTGCGCTTTTCTTCGTCACTCATGATCAGCGAGCGCCGCTCCGCGCCCATGAGCACTTTGTCTTTGGCCTCTTCGAAGTCGTCCATCGTGACGACCTTTTGACCGAGCCGGGCGGCATTCAACGCCGCTTCGTTCACGAGGTTGGCGATGTCAGCGCCGGAGAAGCCCGGAGTCCCGCGCGCCAGGATCATCAAGTCGACGTCGTTCGCGAGCGGAATGCGGCTGGTGTGGACTTTGAATATACCGTCGCGGCCGTTGACGTCGGGAAGCGACACGACGACTCGCCGGTCGAAACGACCAGGGCGTAGAAGCGCCGGATCGAGGACGTCGGGCCGATTGGTCGCCGCGATGAGGATGACGCCTTCGTTGGATTCGAAGCCGTCCATCTCGACGAGGAGCTGATTCAACGTTTGTTCGCGCTCGTCGTGCCCGCCGCCGAGGCCGGCACCACGGTGGCGGCCGACGGCATCGATCTCATCGATAAAGATGATGCACGGTGCGTTCTTCTTGCCCTGCTCGAACAAATCGCGCACGCGGCTCGCGCCGACGCCCACGAACATCTCGACGAAGTCGGAGCCTGAGATCGAGAAAAACGGCACGCTGGCCTCGCCCGAGATCGCCCGCGCGAGGAGCGTTTTCCCCGTTCCTGGAGGTCCCATCAACAGAACGCCCTTTGGGATCCTCCCCCCGAGCTTCTGGAACTTTTGCGGCTCGCGGAGGAAGTCGATGATCTCGCGAAGCTCCGCTTTGGCCTCGTCGACGCCGGCGACGTCCTTGAACGTCACCTTTTTCTGTTGGCTGGAACTGAGCTTGGCTTTGCTCTTGCCGAAAGACAGAGCTCGATTGCCCGATCCTTGCATTTGCCGCATGAAAAAGATCAGGAACGCGATCATGATGACGATGGGCGTCCAGCTGATGATATGCCCGAGCCAAGACGAGCTATTGGCATCTCGCGCGGTGACCTCGACTCCTTTGTCGAGCATCACGTTGACGAGGTTTTCCATCTGCGGCGGCGCGAACGTGCGGATCGACTGGCCATTCTTGAACTCGCCCACGATCTGGCTTCCGGCGCCGGTGCCGGTGATGACCACCTTCGCCACGTGACCGCGATCGAGCTGCGCCATGAAATCGCTGAAGCTGAGCTGGCGTTCGTTTTTCTGAATGCGCGACGAGACACTCCAGAAGAGAAAGATCACGAGAGCCGCAACCATCCAGAACATCAAGTTCTTCATGGTGGAGTTCAAGAGCCGCCTCCGGTTCGAGAAGATTTCGAACGCGTCAAATGGAACAAGATCATCATTATGAGGCCTCCGCGAGTCCGAGAAATGGTGTCCCCCGGTGTTGTTCGTGAAGTCCTAGGCCGTAGCCCGCGACGAAGCCTTCTTTCGAAAGCTCGAAACACGCGTAATCTACAGGACAGTCCACCTTACGGTGGTTCTCGCGGTTGATCAATGCGGCCACTTTGAGGGTGCGGGGTTTCCACGTTTCCTCGATATGGCCAGTGATAAAGCTCAAGGTCACTCCAGTGTCGACAACGCCCTGTATCAGTAATACGTCACGGGCGCTGAAATCGTTCGCTTGACCGAACGCGACATCCACGCGTTTCGCGTCTTCGGTTGTAACCTTCAGGAAATCGCAGGTGAGGGAGCAGTCGATGGCACGAATCAGGTCGGCCATGAAGACCATGGGGTTCGGGAGCACACCCACGCAGGCAATGTTGCCGTCGGGGTGGTCGTTTGCGATGTCGGCGCCGAGCTCGCGCACACGCTTGCCGATCACGTCGGTGCTGTAGAGGACTGATAGCCCTGTCCCTTTGCTCATTGACTCATCCATTCGAGGTGAAGGCGACGACGTCCGGCCCCAAGTCGCGCTCGTTCAGAGACGGCATGCCCGGCGACCCAGAGAATCTCATCTGCATCGGCGCGCACCACCAATGGTACGTGACGCCTGTCTCCTTTCGCGACTTTTCGCTCCATCAGATACCGCGCGAGCGGCTTCGAACCGGGGGCTCCGAGCGGCCTGAATCGATCCGACGCCCTAGGGCTTCTGACCCTAAGCTCCCAAAGCCCGTCCTCGATTCCCCTGCCCTCGATTCCGATGTCGACCGCGGTTCCCGCGGCCGCGGCCAGCTTATCCCCGGCCCGAACCGACTCCACGAGATGCGCCGTGAGCAACCCCCGACACTCCGTGATGTGGAGCTTCGCGGGGATCGGCAAACGGTAGTCATACTTATTATAGACGTTTGTACATTGCTTGCGCCCGCGAGTGGCCGGAGTGGCCCGAGTCGTAAAGATGAGCTCGCCAAAGGACCGCTCCGCGGTGAGACCCGGGAGGTGAACCTCGCGGCCACTTTTTCCGTCCTCGAGCAGGCCAAGCACATCCGCGACGTGACCCGAGGTCAGGTTCGCGGTATCTCCGTTCACGTGCTCGACGGCAAGGCGAGTCAGCCGCCTGCGGAGGGCGGGGTGCAAGGCGTCGAGAGCGGAGACCGAGAGCGAGATTCCGTTCCCGATCGCGACGGCGGCTGTGGCTGCCTTAGTGAACGCCTTCCGCGCCCGAGCTTCCATGAAATCTTCTTCGTCCCTCAGGATCTCGGCGCTCCGCGCGAGGGTCTCGACAAGCTTGGGATTGAGCTCGTCCGCGACATACGGCAGGACATCATGCCGTAGGCGGTTGCGGGTGAAGCGGCGATCGAGGTTGCTCGCGTCTTCTCGGTACGAGAGGCCGCGCTCTTCGAGATAGGCGAGGATCTCGTGGCGGCGCACGTCGATGAGCGGACGGATGATGTCGGCATTCTCTTTTTTTACAACAGGATACACGGATGAAAGGCCTCGGACGCCAGAGCCGCGGGCGAGACGCATCATGAATGTCTCGGCCTGGTCGTCCATCGTGTGGCCGACGGCGATACGGTCGCACACGTGATGCGCCGCCTGCTCGGACAAAAACGCATAGCGGGCTCGTCGCGCTTCGTCCTCGATGGAGCGGCCGGCGGTTTTGGCTCGGGAAGCGACATCGATGCGCCCGGCGACGAAAGGCAGGTGTAGAGCGTCCGCGAGCTCGTGACAGAAAGCTTCGTCATCGTCCGCCTCCGCTCTGAGCCCATGGTGCAGGTGGGCGGCGATGAGCTCGATTCCAAGCTTCGTTGTGAGCTCGAAGAGCACGTGGGTTAGCACGACGGAATCAGGGCCGCCGGACAATCCGATTAGCACGCGCCGAGCACGCTTGGCTGGGCACACCATCGCGTGGCGCTGAATCGTCCGCAGAATCTTTGTCGTCAACATCGTCGGAAGACGGGGAGGGGCAGGGCAGCCCGTCCGATCGTTTGGAGTTTCGGCCTAAGTGTATTATATTAGAAGAGTTAGGTCACCCTGTCAAGGAAAGTCGCGAAAGTTTCCCCCGCGAGGAGAGGGGTTCGAGACCATGGAAGGCCAATGCGGGCACTGCGGCATCAGTGAGGAGGAGCGGGAGCTGAAAAAGTGTGTCATGTGCTTCCGTATTTACTGTGTGGAGTGCGAGTACGACCGCAATGGCCGCCCGTTCTGCTCCAAGCAATGTTCTGAGCTCTTCTTCTTTGGTGACGAAGATTAGATCAGCATCCAGCATCCAGCATTCAGTTCAACTCGCGAACTTTGCCTTCGGGCCACGCTGTCCAAAACATTGGTAGGACGTCGCGTTCCGGCGGCGTTACCTGACCCGAAGGTTAGAGCCCTATTGGCGCGGCGACGACGCTACCGACGGGCAACGTTCGCGAATTGAACCGAATGCTGAATGCTGAATGCCGGAATGCTTTATCGGGTTTTGCGGGCTCTTACGCGTAGCACGCGATTACCGGTGACCTTGTCGACCGATAGTAGGGCGCCTTCGACCTCGAGCTCCTCGCCAGCCACGGGGATGTGGCCTAGCCGGTCGAGCATATAGCCGGCCAGGGTGTGGTAGTCGGCTTGCTCGGGAATGTCGAGACCCAACCGCTCGTTGGTGTCTTTGACGGAGAAGGCGCCGTCGAGGAGGAGGCTCCCATCCGGAAGCTCGACCACCTGCGACTCTGGTTCGTCTTTTTCGTCCAGCAGCTCACCCACGATCTCCTCTAGAAGATCCTCGAGGGTGACGAGGCCTTCGACACCTCCATGCTCGTCGACGACGAGCGCCAGGTGGGTCCTTTGATGCTGGAGCTGTTCGAGCGCTTGTTCGACTTTTGCCGAGTCGGGAATGAAGTACGTCTTCCGCAGGACCTGCTCGAGCCGGAACGGGATGTGCGCCCCCCAATAGGTGAGGACGTCCTTGGCGAAGAGAAGTCCAACGATGTTGTCCAGGGTCCCGTCGTAGACGGGCATGCGCGAGAATCGCCGGTTCTGGATCAGACGAACGATGCCTTCGAGTGGGGTGTCCTTCTCGACCGCGACCATTTCCGTGCGCGGCACCATGATCTCGGCGACCCGCTTTTCACCGAGCTCGATGACTCTTCGGAGCATTTGCCGGCGGGAGCCGCGCTCTTCTTCGGGAACGCCGCCTGCGTAGAGGATGCCTTTGATCTCCTCCAGGGTGACCGCCGAGCTCAGAGCACCCGTGCTCACCCCGAACAGAGACAAAAATACGTTCGATACCCGGGTCAAGAGCCACACCACGGGCGCGCCCAACTTGATGAGTGCGGTGATGGGACGGATGACGAGGAGGGACCAGCCTTCGGGATGGCGTGCGGCGAGGCTCTTGGGAACCATCTCCCCGAAGACGAGGATGAGCGCGGTGAGGCCGATCGACGCGAAAAAGATCGTACGGGCCTGCGGATCTTCAGAAGCAACGACAACGGTGACGGCATAGGTGAGGAGAGCACCGGCGGCGGTGTTGACGAACACATTCCCGGTGAGGATCGTGCCCAGGACTTTCTCGGGATGGGCGACGACGTCGACGACGAGCGCGGCTTTCGGCTTGGTCCGCGCGAGGTGTCGCAGCCGGTAGCGGTCGAGCGACATGAGCGCCGTCTCCGATCCGGAGAAAAACGCAGAGAAGGCGAGGACCAGGACCAGGACCAGTACAAGAGCGACTATCATCGCGTTCTTAGCAAGTGTCTCACAAGTTGCCCGAGCACTCAGCCCATTGCTGGTGCGGTCTTGGTCGGGCACCGGCACGGGCACGGGGGCTTCGCATCGCGGTACAATCCTGAAATGGAGCTGAGCGGCATCGTGATGATGATCCTCGTTCTTGGAGGTCTCTGGGGTGGGTTCGCGTACTTCCTGTGCCACACCCTGAGCCAGGACAAATAGCTCAGTGGGTGTTGCGGTCGTCGGTGCGGGAGCCTGGGGCACGGCCCTCGCGAAGCTTCTCGCCGACAAAGGCGAGGCGGTCACTCTTTGGTGCCGCGAGCCCGAGGTCGCAGCGTCGATTCGAGATCGCCAGGTCAACGAGGCGTTCCTGCCGGATGCGCCGCTCCCAGGCACACTCGAGGCCACGAACGAGCTCGCCGAAGCTGTCGAGGGTCGCGATCTTATCGTTCTCGCGGTGCCATCGCAGTTCCTGCGCTTCGTCGTCGAGGAGCTCGCCTCTCGCGTCGGGAGCGAGCAGCGGCTCGTGAGCGCCACCAAAGGCATCGAGGAGAGAACCCTCCTGAGGATGAGCGAGGTCGTCGCCGACGCGCTCGCGTTTACGCCCGATCTCACCGCAATCTCCGGTCCGTCGTTCGCGAAAGAAGTCTCCCGTGGCGAGCCCACCGCGCTCGTGGCTGCGAGTGCAACCGTTGGCTCGGCCGAGACCGTACAGAGCCGGCTATCTACAAAGAGCTTCCGCGTGTACACAAGCGACGATGTCGTGGGGGTCGAGCTCGGGGGCGCGCTGAAGAACGTCATCGCGCTCGCCGTGGGCGTGGCGTCGGGACTCGGTCTCGGCTACAACCCGAAAGCGGCCCTCATGGCGCGCGGATTGAAAGAAATCGAGCGCCTTGCCGAGGCGATGGGCGGCAAGCGCGAAACGCTATCGGGGCTCTCCGGCATGGGCGATTTGGTGCTCACGTGCACCGGAGAGCTCTCGAGAAACCGAACCGTGGGCGTCGCCCTCGGCCTAGGCGAGCCCCTCGACGCCATTCTCGGAAAGATGCGCCAAGTTGCCGAAGGCGTCAGCACGACCCACGCCGCCGTCGCCCTCGCGCGTCGCCACGGTGTCGACATGCCCATAGCTGTGCAAATGGAGCGGCTGCTTTTGGGGGAGATAACAGCTTCGCAGGCGGTAGAGGAGTTGTTGGCGAGGCCGCTGAAAGCTGAATAGATTTCGCCATCGGCCATCAGCAGGCTCGAGTTGTACTCGCCTCAGGATGGCACAGTCCGATCGCAACGACACTGCCCCGTACTTGGTGAGGGCGACTAGAACCTGCTGATGGCTGATGGCCGATGGCTGAAGGCGGATCAAAAGACCTCAAGAATTTCATACAACGTCGTCCTCTGCGCAGGCCGAAATCCTGCCTCCCGAATGATCGTCTTCAGTTCCTCAGTGGATGTCTGATTGATGAAGCCGGTCGCGGCATGGACGTTCTCTTCGAACAGCGTGCCGCCGAAATCGTCGGCGCCCCAGTGCAGAGCGACCTGACCCGTCTTCTTGCCTTCAGAGAACCACGACGCCTGGACATGATCGAAGTTGTCGAGGTAGAGCCTCGATGCGGCCAACATGCGCAGGTAGTGGTTGGGACCGGCGTGGCGCGGGATCTTCTTGACGAGCGGAGTGTTCCCAGGCTTGAAGCTCCATGGGACGAACGCGGTGAATCCACCGTACTCGTCCTGGAGTGCACGGATGGCGTCGAAGTGTTCGATGACGTCTTCGTCGGTCTCGACGTGCCCATACATCATGGTGGCAGTCGAGCGGAAGCCGAGCGCGTGCGCTTCGCGATGCACTTCGATCCAGCTGTACCTCATGCCCTTTTTGTACGAGATTTTCTTCCTGACGCGCTCCGACAAGATTTCCGCGCCGCCTCCGGGTATCGTCGTTTGTCCGGCGTCTTTGAGCGCGTGAAGGACCTCTTTCAGCGAGAGTCCCGATACCGCGGCCATGCCTTCGATCTCGACGGCCGACCAAAAGTGAGGCGTGACGTCGGGGTAGCGCTCGCGCACGCCGCGCACGAGCTCAAGATAGTACTCGAACGGGAGCTCGGGGTTGACGCCTCCCTGCATCAACACCGTCGTCACGCCTTTTTCCGCCGAGCGGCCGATACGCTCGAGCATCTCCTCGACCGAGTGCGTATAGGCACCGTCCTGTCCCGGGCTTCGATAGAACGCGCAGAACGTGCAATCGACGTTGCACACGTTCGTGTAGTTCGGGTTGGTGTCGACGACGAACGTCACCACGGGGTCGGGATGCCGACGACGTCTCTCTTTCATCGCGAGCTGGCCGAGGTCGAGTAACGATACGTCACTCAGAAGGAAGAGACCTTCTTTGCGATCGAGGCGCTCGAGCGAGCGAACTTTGTCCCGGACGGACTCGAGTGTGACTGCCATGTCTAAATCGGCTCCAACAGGCCGTGCTCCTCGCTCAGACGGCGAAACTCCTCCAGTCCTTTCATCTCGTCCGGGCCGAGCCGGTAGTGGAAGTTGCGCAAATAGGACGCGAGCACTTTACGCTGGCCGAGCTCGCCCGCGAACTCCGCGGCGATCTCGTCGATCTGCGACATGCCGACGATGAACGATCGCTCGAGGAGGTCCGCGAAATTCGTCTTGACGTTGTTCGGAAGCGAGCGGCGCACCGCCCACAGCGCGAACACGAACGGAAGGCCGGTCCAGTTCCACCACTCCGTGGCCAAGTCGTAGCGGTGGGGAAATCTCGGCGTCGGGGTTTGGTTGCGCCAGAGCGCTTCGTTCCCGATGACGAGAAACGCATCGGCTTCGTCTCGAAGCCCGCGGACGTATTCCTTCGGTTTGTTCCCATCACGCACCTCGAGCAGGAGCCGCAGGAGGCGCACCGACGTCGACGTGTCTTCGGTGATCCCGATCCGCGCGCCGTCGAGCTCGGACATGGGCTTTCGGCTGAGGAACAAAATACTCCGCACCTCTTCGCGGTTCGCGACGCCGAGCCCGGCCGCAGGCTCGTAGCGATTCTCGTAGAGCAGGAAGTCGGCGGTCGCCAAAATCCCGGCGTCGATCTCGCCGTTCGATGCCATCTTGCCGAGTTCGCGCGGCGGCGTCGGGATGAGACGATGCTCCCCGAGAAGAGGGTAAAACGGCTGGCTGTTGAGATAGGAGATTTGCCCGATCAGGAGTCGCACGGCGCCGTTAGTTGTAGACCCGCACGACGTTGTAGAGGGCGTCGCGCTCCGCGGGGACTTTACCGGATTCTCGGATCATATCGACGAGTTCCTCCCGCGCCAGCCCTACGGCACTTTGCGCTTGCGCGTAGTGGGCGATGCGCTCTTCGCCAATGGTTCCGTCCAAATCGCTGGCGCCGAAGTTCAGCGCGACCGACGCCGTCTCCTCGCCGAGCATCACCCAGTAGGATTTGATGTGGTCGAAGTTGTCGAGCAGGAGCCGGGCACACGCCACCGTCCGCAGATCCTCGATGGCCGAGGCCTGCCGCTCCACGAGCCCGGTATTCCCGGGCTGGAGCGCCAGCGGGATGAACGCGAGAAACCCGGGGGTCTCGTCCTGCGCCTCCCGAAGGCGCACCATGTGCTCGACGCGCTCTGCGTAGGTTTCGATGTGCCCGTAGAGGAGCGTCGCGTTCGAGGGGAAGCCCATTTCGTGAGCGATGCGGTGCACTTCGAACCAGCGATCGGCGCCCATCTTGTGTTTGAACGTCGCCTGGTGCACCCGCTCGGAGAAGACTTCGGCGCCGCCTCCCGGGAGCGACGAAAGGCCAGCCTCGCGAAGCCGCTCGAGCACTTCCTGAACCGAGACGCGGCCGATGCGGGCAAACCAATCGATCTCGACAGCCGTCCATGCCTTGATTTGAATCGACGGGAACGCCTCGTGGATGCGGGCGATGATGTCGACGTAATCCTCGAACTGCCATTTCGGATGGAGCCCCCCGACGATGTGGACTTCGGAGAGCTCGTCACTGAGCTTTCCGAGGATCTCGTTCATGGACATCTCGTACGCGTGGTCGTCGCCCGGCTTGGCGGCGAAGTCGCAGAACGTGCAGTCGAGGACGCAGAGATTCGTCGGGTTGATTTGCCGGTTCATCACGAAGTAGACGGTGTCGCCGGTCTTGGCTCGTTTGACGTGGTCGGCCATCTTGCCGAGGGCGGTAATGTCCCACGTGTTCAGGATCGTGAGGCCGTCGTCGCGGCCTAGCCTCACGCCCGAGAGCACTTTCTCCCAAATCGGAACGAGGGCCTGGTCTTGAAAGAGGATGTCTTCGATCGTGGTCGTGCTCACAACCGAATTATTGTCAAAACCGGCCGCGTCTTCCAGTGGAATGCTCGCTCGCTCCTCGCTCGCTCGCTCGGCCTCTCGTCGGCGCTTAAAACGTCGCTGACCAGCCTGCGAGTGCATCACTCCCACGCATCCTACTCGAGCTCTTTTGCCCGCCAGCCTCCCGGCACCTCGACGCCTAGGATTGGCAAGACTTTGTCGATGAACCCGTTCACGTCGTCGTCCATCGAATCGGGGTTCTTGTACCAAGGCGGCGAGATCGGCATGATCACCGCTCCCTCGCGGGACAGCTTGAGCGCGTTCTCGTGGGCGATCGACGACAGCGGCGTTTCCCGAATCCCCACGACCAGCCGCATTCTCTCCTTCAGTGCGACCTGTGCAGCCCGGGTGATCAATGTATCGGCAATGCCGTTCGCAATCTTGCCGAGCGTCGAGATGCTGCACGGCATCAGCACGAGCGCATCATAGCAGTTGGACCCGGAAGAAAACGGCGCCGCCAAATCGTTGTCGCGGAACACCGCTTTGACGTGCGGCCTCAGGTCGTCGAGTCCCATGTGGAGCTCGTGCTCGAGCACTTTTTCGCCCCAGTCGGAGACCACGAGGAACTTGTCGCCGGGGCAGCGCTCGAGAAATTTGACGCCGTAAATGACTCCGGAAGAACCAGTTATGCCAACAACGATCCTCACGACCAGACTCCCGCCGCCACGAAGCCAAGAACCACGAAACCGACGACCGCGTTGATCTTGAAAAACGCGAGCTCCACGTCGGTTGCCTTTTGATGCTCGAGGAGCAACAGCGCCCCGATTGCGAGCAGCATCGTAGCGGCCAGCGGACCCTCCATGAAGGTCCAGTAGAGCACGCCTAGAAGCGCAAACGCCACCACGTGGAATAGCAGGGAAATCGCGAGCGCGCGTTCCTTTCCCAGCCGAGCGGGAAGCGAGTGAAGGCCTTCGCTGCGGTCGAAATCTATATCGAGGGTCGCGTAAATGATGTCGAAGCCGGCGACCCAGAACAACGTGAACAGGCCGAGGAGCACGATGCGAGGGTAGTCGATGAAATCGAGCTGCACCGCGAACCAGGCGCCTAGAGGGCCCATGGCGAGGGCCGCGCCGACTCCCAGGTGGGCCCACATCGTGAAGCGTTTCAGCAACGGGTAGAGGAGAAAGATTGCGAGCGGGATGGGGGCGAGCTCGAGACATCGGGGAGAGATGAGATAGGCGGCGACGAGGTAGACGACGATGCCGACACCGGTGACGAAGGCCCCTTCGGCGAGCTTCATCTGGCCGCTGGGAAGCTCCCGGCCCGCTGTCCGCGGGTTCTTGCGATCGATGGCGCGGTCGAGAATGCGGTTGAGGCCGAGCGCGGCGGTGCGGGCGCCGGTCCCCGCCACCAGGATCAGGAGGAGCACTCGCCACGTGAGCTCGCCGTGGGCGAGAAGGGCGCCGCTCAGAAGCATCGGGAACGAGAACAGGGTGTGCTCGATCTTGACGAATCGGCTGTACGCCTTCAGACGGTCCTGCATCGCGATTGTTAGAAACACCTTTGACAGCGCGAATCAATGTTCTTTAGAATCGCGACCGAATGCAACGCGGATCTGGTCTCATTAAACGTTTCGAGGAACATCAGTCTTATCTCTTTGCGCTCTCATCGAGATGACGAAACAAACATTCGATGTTATTCTCGATTCGGAGTTGCGGGAGATTCGCTTGATGTGTTGGAGTTCATTGCAACGAAGACACCGCTGACCGTGGATGGAGGTGGGCAGCTGACATGAAGAAGAAAAAAAAGAAGAAAGCCAAGAAGAAGAAAGCCACCAAGCGGAAAGTGACGCGCAAGAAGAAAGCCGCGAAGAAGCGTCGGCCAGCCAAGAAAAAGGCTAAAAAGAAGAAGGCTAAAAAGAAGAAGGCGGAGAAGAGAGTAGCCAAGAAGAAGACCAAGAAGAAGAGGGCTACCAAGAAGAAAGCCAAGAAAAAGGCTAAAAAGAAGGTCAAGAAAAAGGCCGCCAAGAAGAAAAAAGCGGCGCCGAAGAAGAAGGCTCCTCCGGCTCCGAAACCCGCGCCCGCTCCAGCGGAACCGGCTCGAACGCCGGCACCGTGGGAGAGCGGGTCTTCGGCGCCGGCGACCCCGTCGTGGCAACGGCCAGACTCCGAGCGTCAGGGCTCCGGCGCCACCGGACCCGATACGAACCGACGGACCCGGAGACGACAACGACGATGATCTTGGTGGAGGAACGGGTCCGGTCTTCTAGACGAAACGAATAGTCGCGCCTGCCTTCAGCGTGGCGCGCCCCCGGCTTTCAACCGTCGGGGGCGCGTTGCGCGCGGCAGGGCTAGTCGTCGCCGATACGAAATCGGCCGCTATCCGCGAAGTGTTTCATGTCGCACGTGGGGCAGGTGACGAACTCCTTGCCAGCTTCTTTCTCGATCTTGCTCGTCACGTCTTCCGCCTCGATAGGGTTACCGCACGTGCAGTAGAACACGCCTTCTTCGAGGAAAATGTCAGCCTCGACGTCTAGCTCGTCGCTCATCGTGAGCTCCCCACTCGTTGGTCTTTTTGTTAATTAGGACGGGAGAATTATAGCATGGTGTTTCCGTGAGGCGCACTCGTCGGATTGCGATTCGTGGTAGTATTGGTGACCCTTGCGAGGTCGTTTCGACGTCGTTTGCTAGGAAACCAAAGCTACTACAGGAAGCATAGCTACCATGGAACTCAAGAGAATTCTTGCGTTGGCGGCGGTTTCGCTGCTCGTCTTTGCAGGCTGCGGAGGCCCCAATGTCGGCGTTACGAGCGAAGAGATCAAGATCGGGACCTGGGCGCCGCTGACAGGACCGGCTTCGAATCTCTCGACGATCGCCAAAGCCATGGACGCCTATTTTGCGTATATCAACGATCAAGGCGGCATCCATGGACGCAAGCTGACGCTCCTCGTGAAAGACGACGGCTATGATCCACGACGGACGCCAGGTGTCGTCGAGGAGTTGGTCGACGGCGAACACGTGTTCGCGTTGCTTGGAGGTAGCGGCACCACGAGCTGTCTGGCCGTGAAAGACTACATCGCGATCAAACTGCTTCCCTGGATCAACCCTGGCTCCGCCGCGCGGGTCTGGACATCGCCCGTCAACGCCTACGTGTTCTCCACATTCCCTTCCTACGTCACCGAGGGGCGTATTCTTGCCAAATACGTTGTCAACGAGGTCGAAGCCGACAAGTACGGCATGTTCTACCAGGATGATTCCTTCGGGCGCGAAGGCGAAGAAGGGGTGCGCCTTGGACTCCGGAGCGCGGACAAAGAGATCGTCCTCGCACAAGCGTACCAGGTGGGGCAGAATGACCTTACCGAGATCGCTCAGAAATTCAAAGACGAAGAAGTGGACGTCATCTTCGTTTGGAGCATCACGGAAGGTGCTGCTGCCCTCGTCAAAGCCATTGCCGCGATCGAGGACTACGACCCTCAAATCGTGGCCACGCAAGTCCTCTCGGATCCGATCATGTTCGATCTCGCGGGCGACGGGTGGGAGGGCGCCATCGTCGCTTCGAGTGTGCCCGAGACGACGTCCGATGAGCCCGGCACGATCAAGGCTCGTGAGATTATCGAACAGTATGGAAACGGTATGGAGTTCGGCACTTACGCTTATTGGGGGCTCGCGCGTGCGGAGATTCTCGTCGAGGGCCTCGAGCGTGCCGGTCCTGACCTCACGCGTCTCAAGTTCATCCTGGCCATCGAGGGCATCGACAACTGGACCGATAACTTCGTGGGAACGTCCATCAGCTTCAGCGCAGAGAACCACCAGGGACTGAACGCCATCCATTTGAGCAAAGCCGAAGGGGGTACGCTCGTGCACCTTTCCGAATGGCTCGAGTCCTGATTTCCCCACGGCCTCCGCGGTGCGCTGCCCTGAAGGCTGGTTTGACCGTCACCCGTCTCGCCATTAGAATCCCGTCGTCCTAGTTTCTTTTGCAGAGGGGAGAAGTTTTCGCAATGCGGCTCGCGGGCCGAAAAAGGGTTGGTACTCCCTTGCCTGCCGGTCCGAGCGTACCCCCCGTCTTTAAGCGATAGCCACCAAAGGAGGGAGGCCATCCACGATGAAGTTCGGAAGGACGATACGTAAGCTTCGCGAAGAGAAAAACATCAGCATTGCTCAGTTCGCGCGGAAGGTAGGGATCAGCCCGACGTACTTGGCGCCGATCGAGCGAGACGTGTTCGCTCCGCCCGCGGAGCACAAGGTCGTCAAGATCGCCAAGGCGCTCGACCAGGACCCGGACGAGTTCCTCGCGCTCGCGGGCCGTATCGGGACCGATCTGAGGCGCATTATCCGCCGCCAACCGGTCAACGCGGGACGGATGTTGCGCGCGATCGATGGTCTACCCGGCGAGGACGTCGACGCTCTCGTCTTGAGCGCGAAGAGGAAAAGCCGCCGAAAAAGGTAGCACGGCGGGTAACGAGCCATTCACCGCCGCGCGATGTCCGCTATCCGCTATCCGCCGTCCGGTCGACGTCTTCAGTGGTTAGAATAGCGGCATGAGTCAACCGTCCTCGGGGGGATTCCCCGATTTGCGGATCGTTCCCGTTAGCGATCTGCTGCTACATGAAGACGTGGATCTCGAACGGGCTGCGCGGTTGCTCGACCGCCTTTCGGCGGACGGGATTTTGCGGAACCCGCCGATCGTGGCGAGCCTTCCCGGAAGCGATCGCTGCTTGCTCCTCGACGGCGCCAACCGCGTTTCGGCGCTCGAGAATCTCGACATCCCTCATTTGCTCGTGCAAGTGGAGCCCTACGAGAACCGAGACCTCGAGATTCGGCATTGGAACCACGTGGTGCGCGACATCGAGGCGGACAAGATCGTCGAGTATGCCCGTTCGATTCCGGGCGTGGACATGGTCGAGGGCGAGGCACCCGTCGAGGGTTATCTCGCGAGCTTCGTAACCGACGATGACGAAGCGCACCATCTCGTCACCAGCGCTCCGATGAACGAGCGCGTGAAACATTTGCGTGCGATCGTCGACATCTACTACAAAGGTGAGGCCCGTCTCGACCGCGTGAACCACGCCGACGTGGCGACGTTGCGCGCACAACACCCCCACTTCGGAGCGCTGGTCACGTTTCCCGATTTCACCAAAGACGACGTCCGCGCCGTCGCGGAGGCGGGAGATCGTCTTCCCTCGGGAGTGACCCGCATCCTCGTCCCGCGACGGGTGCTGGGCTTCAACCTCCGCCTACCGCTTCTGAAATCGAACCTCCCCCTGGAAGAAAAAAGGCGCTGGCTCGCCGACGAAATCCAGCACAAGGTCTCCGAGCACAAGGTCCGTTACTATCAGGAGCCTACGTTTGTGTTTGATGATTAGTCAGCATCCAGCATCCAGTTCACATCACGCCCTGCCCGTAAGTGGCGTCGTCGCATATCGAGCACCGTTCCCCCGGTAAGCGACACAACCATTTACAGGCACGGCTCGAATTGGCCTGGATGCTGGATGCTGGATGCTGAATGCCGCCGCGGGCGGGCTGCAGCTTATTGAGGGCCGGCCCGCCCTCATGCTACGATTCCCTTCCCATGTCGGGTCATTCCAAGTGGCACTCCATCAAGCACAAAAAAGCGGCTACGGACGCCAAGCGCGGGAAGGCGTTTACCGGTCTGATCAAAGAGATTACGGTTGCCGCTCGCATGGGTGGAGGTGACGTCGACTTCAACGCGCGGCTTCGCTTCGCGGTCGACAAAGCGAAGACTGCGAACATGCCGAAGGGCAACATCGAGCGAGCGATCAAAAAAGGAACCGGCGAGCTCGAAGGCTATAACCTCGAAGAAGTCCACTACGAAGGTTACGGTCCCGGAGGCGTGGCGGTGTTCATCGAGGCGACGACCGACAACAAGAACCGCACCGTGAGCGAGGTTCGCCATTTCTTTTCCAAGTACGGGGGCAACCTGGGTGAGTCGGGCTCGGTCAATTGGATGTTCGACAAGAAGGGCTACCTCGTCGTCGAAGGCGAGCACGTGGACGAAGAGGCGCTCCTTGAGATCGTTCTCGAAGCGGGTGCCGATGACGTGAGCGAAGACGGCAGCAATTGGGAAATCTTCACCACTCCGGAAGCGTTCCAGGCGGTTCGTGATGCGCTCTCTTCGAAGAACATTCCGCTCGCCGCGGAAGAGATCGCGATGATCCCGCAAACCAGCGTGAAGCTTGAGGGCAAGCAGGCGAAGCAGATGCTCAAGCTCATGGAAGCGCTCGAGGATCACGAAGACCTGACGAACGTCTGGGCTAACTTCGATATCGAGGGAAAAGAGATCGAAGCTCTCATGTCTTGATCCCTCGTTGAAACCATGAGGATTCTCGGGATCGACCCTGGCTCGCACGTTACCGGTTTCGGCGTGATCGATTCCGACGGAAGCCGCCACGCCCTCGTGAGTCAAGGCGTCGTTCGCACTCGCACCGCGGGTTCCTTTGCCGAGAAGCTGAAACTCATCCATGACGGAATCCTCGACGTCATGGACGAGTGGGGGCCCGATCAGGTGGTGGTCGAAAGCCTCTTCTATGCCGTAAACGTCAAGAGCGCGCTGAAGCTCGGACACGTCAGAGGCGTCGCACTTCTCACCGCGGTCGAGCGCGGGCTACCGGTTCACGAGTACGCGCCGCTCGAAGTGAAACAAGCCGTCGTCGGCTACGGCCGTGCCGACAAAAATCAGGTACAGAGAATGGTCGCCGTTTTACTCGGTCTCGAGACTCCGCCCGAGTCCCACGACGCAGCTGACGCACTCGCCATTGCGATCTGCCACGCGCATCAGCTTCGGTTCCACGCGAAAGTGCAATCGTCTTCGTGATCTCCTATCTCGAAGGGCGACTCAACGAAAAGGCGCCCGATCACGTCGTCGTTCTCGTCGGCGGTGTCGGCTACAAAGTGTTGATCCCGGTATCGACGTACTACGAGCTACCGGGGGAAGGTGAGTCGATCGCCCTTCAGGTGCACACGCATGTGCGCGAGGACACCCTGGCGCTCTACGGCTTCTTCTCGGCGAAAGAGCAGCTTCTGTTCCACCGGCTCATTGGTGTCGCCGGCGTGGGCCCCTCGCTGGCGCTCAAAGTCATGTCGGGTCTCGAGCCTCAAGTGCTCATCGACTCGATCCGGCGTGGAGATCGACAGCGTCTCCACGCCATTCCCGGTGTCGGCAAGAAAACCGCCGATCGCCTCATTCTCGAGCTACGCGACAAGATGCCCGAGCTTGCCGCGAGCGAAGATCGCACGACGGGAGCGAGCGCCGATCCGGCGCGGACGCTCGCCGACGATCTAGTGTCGGCGCTCTTGAATCTCGGGTTCCCTCGACCGCAATCCGAGAAGCAAGTCGAGGCGGTCGTCGACAGCGACCCCGACGCCAAATTCGAGGATGCGCTCAAGAACGTTCTGCGAAAGCTGTCAGGGTAGATGACGCGGGAAGAAATCCTCGATCTGTATAGCGCTCGGGTCGCGGAGCGCAAGATCGAGCGAGAGCGTCGCGGTAAAAAGGTCTCTTGGGTCTCCTACGCGCGTCTTCTTGTTTTTGTCGTAGGCGTCGCGATGGCGTGGTTTGTCTGGGAGACGGACTCGGTCCCCTGGCCCTGGCTCTTAGCTCCCGCGGCCGCGTTCGCGGTGCTGATGAGCTGGCACGCGCGTCTCTATGAGGGCCTGCGCCAGGCCGAACGCTCCGAAAAATTCTACACCCGAGGCCTCGCAAGGCTTCGGGACGAGTGGCCGGGCTCGGGGAACCAGGGTGTGTCGTTCGTCGACGCGCGCCATCCGTATGCGAGCGATCTCGATATCTTCGGGAACGGCTCGCTTTTCGAGCTCCTCGCCACGACCGAGAGCCCGTGGGGTGCGAATACCCTCGCCGAGTGGCTGCTCTCGCCGGCGAGCCCCGAGGTCGTACGTCAACGCCAGGAGGCGGTGGCCGAGCTCGCTCCGCTGGTGGAGCTACGCGAAGACATCGCTCGCGAGCACGACGACGCGGTGGAGACGGTCAACCCGGAAACACTGTCGAAATGGGCCATTGAACCACCAGTTTTAGTGTCGCGCGGGGCACGTCTCGTCGCACTCGTTCTAGGTGTCCTAAGCTTTGTGGCCGTCATCGGCTGGGCGGCGTCGTGGTGGGCACGCTTGCCGTTCGTGAGCCTCGTCGCCGTCAGTGGGTCGTTCGCGATCGCGTACCGTCCGCGTGTGCGCTCGGTTCTCGCGGCGGTGGAGGACCCGGCGAGCGCGCTCGGTGTCCTATCGATGCTTCTGGTGCGTCTGGAAGGTGAAGGGTTTTCCTCGCCGCTGCTGGTTGCGCTCCAGGAGGCGCTGGTCTCCGATGGCGAGCCTGCGTCGAAACAGATACGCCGCCTCGCTCGACGCGTCGACTACCTCGATGCGCGCCGGAACCAGTTGTTCGCCCCGTTTGCGGCGCTCTTGCTCTGGGGCACCCAGTTCGCGTTCGCCATCGAGTCGTGGCGGCTGCACTCGGGCCCTCGAGTGCCACGTTGGCTGTCCGCCGTCGGGGAGCTCGATGCACTCTTGGCGCTCGGCACCTACGCGTTCGAGCATGCCTCGGACCCGTTCCCCACGATACGGGACGACACCGTCGTCTTCGACGCGGAAGGGCTGGGCCATCCGCTCATCCCGGATGCCCGTCTCATTCGAAACGACGTGCGCTTCGGAGACAAGCTACGTCTCGTCGTCGTTTCCGGCTCGAACATGTCGGGCAAGAGCACGTTCTTGCGCGCGGTCGGGATCAATACCGTGCTCGCGTTTGCCGGCGCTCCGGTGCGCGCGAGACGGCTCGAGGTCTCGCCACTTGCGGTGGCGGCGTCGATCCGCATTGTCGATTCGCTCCAGGATGGGGTCTCGCACTTCTATGCCGAGATTTTGCGGTTGCGACAAGTCCTGGAGCTCACTTCCGGGGACACCACCGTCCTGTTTCTTCTCGACGAGATCCTGCACGGCACGAACTCGCACGATCGCCGCATCGGAGCGGAGGCGGTCGTCCGCGGCCTCGTCGAGCGCGGCGCCGTCGGCTTCATCACCACGCATGACCTCGCGCTTTCGAAGATGGCCGACGCGATGGATAGGGCCGCGACGAACGTTCACTTCGAAGATCAGATCGTGGACGGAAAAATCCAGTTCGATTACGTCATGCGCGAAGGCGTCGTCACGAAAAGCAACGCCCTCGACCTCATGCGCTCGGTCGGCCTCGAAGTTTAGGGTCGGGCACGCGCACGGGCACGGGTAGGTGAGGTAGACTTTTCCCGAAAGATGACAGAGCGTCTGGTCTCGCTGGGCCGCACCGATGAGGATGTCTCTCTCGACCAGAGCCTTCGGCCGCGGGGGTTCAGTGAGTACGTCGGCCAGAAGAAGATTCTGGCGCAGCTCGAGATCGCGGTTCAGGCCGCACGTGAGCGTGGTGAGGCGATGGACCATCTGCTCACCTACGGACCTCCCGGGCTCGGTAAAACGACGCTCGCGCACGTGGTGGCGAACGAGCTCGGGGTGAATATCACCACGACCGCGGGACCGCTCATCGAAAAATCCGGAGACCTGGTCGCGCTCCTCACCAATCTCGAAGAGCGGGACGTTCTTTTTATCGACGAGATCCACCGGCTCCACCCTTCCATCGAGGAGGTCCTCTATCCGGCGATGGAGGATTTCCGGCTCGACATCATTATTGGACAAGGGCCGTCGGCGAAATCCGTCAAGATCCCGGTGTCTCAGTTCACGCTGATCGGCGCGACCACGCGCGCCGGCCTGCTCACGTCACCTCTCCGCTCACGCTTCGGCATCGTGCATCGTCTCGACTTCTACACGGTGGAGGATCTGACCTCCGTCATCGAACGCTCTGCGTCGATCCTCGGCGTTCCCGTCGACAACGCCGCATCGGTTTCGATGGCCAAGCGCTCCCGGGGAACACCGCGCATCGCCAATCGTCTGCTGCGCCGCGTGCGGGACTACGCACAAGTCAAAGCGGACGGAACCATCACCGCCCCAGTAGCCGCCGACGCACTCACCCTTCTCGAGGTCGACGAGATGGGTTTCGATGAAATGGATCGCAGCATCCTGCACACGCTCATGGACAAGTTCTCTGGAGCACCCGTCGGGCTTTCGACCGTCGCCGCCGTCGTCGGCGAAGAGCCCGACACCATCGAGGACATCTACGAGCCGTACCTGATCCAGATTGGATTCCTCGATCGCACGCCGCGAGGCCGCATTGCTACCGAGCGCGCCTACCGTCACTTCGGGCTGACGCCCACCGAGCGACAAAAAGACCCGCAAAAACGTCTGTTTTGAAACTGTCCGCGTTCGACTACGAGCTCCCGGGAAAGCTCATCGCGCAGGAACCCTTGTCGGTGCGCGATCAATCCCGCCTGCTGTGCATCGGGAAGGGTGGGGGGCTCGCTGGGGCCATTCACCATCGTCGCTTCGACGCGTTGCCGGATCTGCTCGAGCCAGGCGATCTTCTGGTGCTGAACGACACGAAGGTGTTTCCGGCTCGACTCCTTGGCAACCGCGCGACGGGGGGCGCGGTGGAGCTTCTGCTCCTCGAAAATCTCGATGACGACACGTGGCGGGTTTTGGGAAAGCCCACCAAAAAACTTCGCGTGGGCGCCGAGCTCACGTTCGGCGAGGGAAAACTCAAAGGCGAGGTCGTCGACCAAAAGACGCTATCGGTACGCTTCGACTACGACGGTGATTGGGATGAGGTCGTCGACACCCTCGGTAGGACACCGCTGCCTCCTTACATTCGTCCAACGGACGATGAGCTCGAGACCCGCGAGCGTTACCAAACGGTATACGCCACAACGCGGGGCTCGATTGCCGCGCCGACCGCAGGTCTGCACTTCACTGACGCCCTTTTCGATGCGCTGAAGCGTCGCGGCGTCGGCGTCGCCACGATCACGCTTCACGTGGGGTACGCCACGTTCGAGCCCGTGCGCACCGAAGAGGTGTCCGAGCACCGGATGGGCATCGAGCGCTTCGAAGTGCCACGGGAGACCCTCGAGCGTATTCGCTCCAGCCGAACCGTGGTCGCCGTGGGAACGACGACCGTGCGCGCGCTCGAGTCTGCGGCCCGGCTCGACTTCGCGCCCGGATGGCACGCGAGCGATCTCTTCATCATTCCTGGGTTCGATTTCCGTGTCGTGGGCGGCCTGGTGACGAATTTCCATCTTCCCAAGAGCACGTTGCTGATGCTGGTGTCCGCGCTCGGCGGTGTGGAAAACGTGCGCGCCGCCTATCGTGAGGCCGTAGAGCAGAAGTACCGCTTTTATAGCTACGGCGACGCTATGTTGATTCTATAAAGGGGACAGGTATACCTGTCCCTGAAGAATCCCCACGAAATCGTTGGCGGGAACTGGCAAGAAGCCAGTAGAGTTGAGCCACGGAGCGCGACGCAGCAACGACTCGATGCGTGGGCGATGGGCCACCGGCGGAGCACCGGGTTCATGGCTGTCGTGCGAGGGCGGTGTCTCAGGCGACTTTGTCCCGGCAAGCGCGAGCGTCGGCTGAGGTTCGCCGACTCGGTCGCCCGAGCGCCGGTGCCGGTCCATCTTCTTCTTGCCGTAATCAAGCTCAGCCATGTAAGCGTTGTGAGCCGGACACGCCAGTCGTACGTTGTCCACGCTTCGATCCCAGCTAACGCGTAGGGCTCGTCGTGGTGGAACTCGAGCCGGTGGCGCTCCGGGCAGCGTTTGCCCTGGGCGCTGATGAACGTACATTGACCCCCATCGCGCTTCCAGACGGCGCGTTTCACCGCGGCGGAGATGCCGCGCACGCCCGGTGATGTGTCGGCGTCTTCGAGTTTTTTTCTCGGCTTGTTCGTCTTGCCATACCGTTTGGCTTCGAGACGCTCGAGTTTGTCGCGGAGCTCCTCGCTCGCCGTGAAAGCCACTTTGTAGCGCGCGGGTGACAACGGTTTGACTGTTGCCGGCTTCTCAGGGGTTGCCGAAGGCTCTTCCTTCGCTACCCGAGCCTTTTGTTCAACTGTGTCCGGACACAGTTGCGTCGACAAGTGCGATTTCAATGGCTCGGAGTTGGCTTTCCGTTGCGGCCGCTTTCGAATCGTCGGACGAACATCAGGCTTCGGCGCCAACTCGGCCACGAGCTCTTCGATCTCACGCTTAGTCCTGTGAGTGGCTCGATCCAAAACGTTTTCGTAGTTGGCGTCCGTTAGATGCTTTTTCAATACCGAGATACCGGCCAAGTGAATGCGTCCATCCTCGAGCATTTTTAGGAGCACAGGATAGCTGCGGGAGAGACGAGCCGCCGCGATGCGTCGATAGGCTTCCGACTCTGACAAATGCAACACGTCAAGGCAGTATTGAAACATCGACGGCGACCCTTCACGCGCATAGAGTCGCCGCGCATCGACTTCGGCAATGTGTGCGACAAGAACCCACTCCACTCGTCGCGACTGCGCCAACACATTGGACAAACAACGAAGCAACTCGTCGTCGGAAAGTGATTTCAAATCGTCTTTGTCGTTCATTTGTTTCTTATAGCATGGACTTTTTCATCGCTTGCACTTTGCGTGTGCGAAGCGACAAGACATCAACCCTCTTTCAAAGTCTCGACGATGAAGACAGGGCGACTAGCGTTTCTCTAACGCACGCACAGACGCACTACAGAGCGCACCCACCCTTTTTACCAAAGTGCTTCCAAAAGGCTGTCAACTAAATAAGGTTCTCCTGTCGTTTCGGGGGATCTGATTTGTGTTGGAGGGCATGGCCTATGGACGCTGCCGCGATTGTGGAAAACGCCGGAAACTCCGGGCGAGAGAGGCGTTTAGGGAAAGGTTGTGAGCACGTACAAACGTGGAGCGGCGTTTTCCACAATCGCTTGGAAAACGCTTCGCGTTTCCCACGAGCGCCCACAGGCCCCTCCTGATATATATACAAGAAAGATTAATTCATATGGAATAAGGAAGGGGGGGCTCGATTAGTGGAGGCTATGGAAAACGCCCTTCCAGGCTTCGAAGAGAACTCAGTCGTGAGCAAGGTCTGAACGACCAGAACCGTGGGGGCGTTTCCCACAGCCTTGTCTCCCGCTGAGGGGCAGTGGCATTTGGTGAGGCCCGTGGGTTGAGAGGGTAAGCCATGTGTAGATGCGCATCGGCGAGAACGCTAGAATCTTTTTTTCCGAAAGAGAAAAGAGCGTTCCCGCGATGCGCGTTACTACGTTAGTCAACAAGCTCATCGGATTGCAAGGCCTGTGGGTCCGAGGTTTCCACTTCCAGGCGGACAAAGCCAGAGTGGTGGTGGATGTAGTACCACGGAGGAGGAAGCCTCTGTGCGGGATTTGCGGACGAAAGGTCCGCAAGAACAAAGATCGCTACAATCGCTACTGGCGGCACTTGGACCTGTTCGGAGTCCGGACCTATCTTCGCTACTCGATCCGACGAGTGGTATGTCGGCGGTGTGGAGTGGTCAGAGAAAAGGTGCCTTGGGCAGACAAGGGAAGCCGCTTTACCAAAAGCTTCGAACAAGAGGTAGCGTGGCTGGCACAGAGGACGGACGTCAGCGCCGTAGCGAACTATTTCCGAGTGACGTGGCGTTCGGTGCGACGGATCATCCAGCGAGTGGTTGCCGAGCAGCGGGATGAGCGGCGCGAGCTCGATGGATTGCGGGTGATTGGGATGGACGAGATCAGCTACCGCAAACGCCACAAGTACTTAACAGTGGTAATAGACCATCTCAGCGGCCGGGTCGTCTGGGCGGGAAAGGAGCGCAAGGCCAAGACGCTGCTGCGGTTTTTCCGCAAGCTCGGACCACAAAGAGCCGCGGAGCTCGAAGCGGTCAGCATGGACATGTGGGAGCCGTACATAACTGTCGTCGGCAAAAAGGCTCCTCAGGCACGGGTGATCTTTGACCGCTTCCACATCGTCAAGCATCTGAACGAGGCCGTGGATAAGACCCGGCGCGAGCTGGTGCGCGAGCTCAAAGGGACTGCCCGGCGCAACCTCAAGAACACCAAGTTTCCCCTTCTCAAGGCCAAACACAACCGCAGCGCGAAAGACAAACGGGTGCTCCGCGAGCAGGTGCGAGCTAATCGTCGCCTCTACCGCGCCATGCTTCTGCGCGACGACTTCATGGACCTCTACACCTACAAAACCGAGACATGGGCCAAGAAGTTTCTCCGAGGATGGCTGCGGCGCGCTATGAGCTCGAGGATAGAGCCCGTCAAACGCGCGGCGAAGATGAGCAGCCACTTCGATGGCGTCATCGCGTGGGTCACGTGGAGACTCAGCAACGGCCGACTCGAAGGAATGAACAACAAAATCCGGCTGCTGAGCCACCGCAGCTTTGGACTCCACTCTGCCGAAGCTCTCATCAGTCTCGTCTACCTAAACTGTGGCGGTCTCACCCTCGAGAGGATCCACTGAAATGGCAGGAGAGGCCTAAATAATTGGTCCGGACCGGGTACATTGGTGACAAAACAGACCGGCGACATGGGTGACAATCCCTTTACCAGGGAGGTGGCCGATGCCGTGGGACGAGACGAATTGCATGAATGAACGAGTGAGATTCATCGCTACGCGCCTTGAAGCTGGGGAGCCGTTCAGTGCCCTGTGCGAACGGTTTGGGGTGAGCCGAAAGACTGGCTACAAGTGGGTCGAACGTTACGAGTTGGATGGGGTCGCAGGTCTGGAAGAGCGTTCTCGCGCCCCTTTGTCGCATCCTCACGCTGTCGCGGACGACGTGGTGGAAAAGATTCTGAGAGCCCGGAAGAAACACCCGCGTTGGGGACCGCGCAAGTTGCGTGTCATCCTGCAACGGCACTATCCGCAGCTCGCGCTGCCGGCGACGAGCACGATCGGAGAGGTTCTGCGTAAGAATGGGCTCATCCAGAAGCGGCGGCGGATACGCCGAAGCTCTCCGTATGGCGATCGTCTGGGCGACTACGGGAGCCCCAATGCGGTGTGGTGTGCCGACTTCAAGGGACATTTTCCGGTTGCAGGGGAGCGTTGTCACCCCTTGACCGTGAGCGACGGATGCAGTCGCTATTTATTTGCCTGTCAGGGTCTTCACCGGCCATTGTTCAAGCCGACACGGAAGATATTCGAATCGGTATTTCGAGCATACGGTCTGCCGGACGCGATTCGAACCGACAACGGAGCGCCGTTCTCGACTCTTGCGCCAGGAGGACTGTCCAGACTTGCTGTTTGGTGGATTCGTCTCGGAATCCGTCCTGAGCGGATTCAGCCCGGCCGACCCGATCAAAACGGAAGACATGAACGGATGCACAGCACCTTGAAGTCAGAGACGGCTAAACCGCCCCGAGCGAGCTTTCGAGCACAGCAACGGGCATTCGATCGGTTCCGGGAGGAATACAACGAAATCCGCCCGCATGAGGCACTTGGTCAGGAGGTTCCTGCATCTCGCTATCAGCCCTCGAACCGCCCCTACCCTCGTCAGCTCCCGCAAATCGAATACCCGGAGCACTTCTACGTCGCTCAAACCTATCCCAACGGAATGATCTCTTTTGAGTCCAAGCAGTGGTACATAAGCAGCTGTCTAAAGTCAGAGCGCGTCGGTCTCGAGCAAGTCGATGACGACCGGTGGAAGGTTCACTTCGGTCCCGTCCCTCTCGGGATTCTCGATGTTCGAAACGCCAGGGACCGTGGATATCGCGCCTTTGGGCTTCTAGTTTCTCCCGAACGACGAAGCAAGAGGCCATACAAAAGACGAGGCCCGAAATGATCTCGAAGAGAATCCACGACACCGCAAACTGTTACCTATGTGCCCGGTCTGTTTCGTTACCGATGTAGGCGGTTGCACAATTCGTTTTGTTCTACTTTTTTTCTGGAGCGTTCACACCAACTGTGCCCGGACACAGTTGCCCAAAGCACGACGGCCCAACCCGCGCCCGAACCTGGTGCCTGGAGCTCCCGTCCGCCCATCGCCCACTTATCGAATCACAACGGCGCGCGGCGCGAGGTACTGGCAGCCGCCATACCGAAAAGCCCGCCGATATATAATCCCGTTCGTGGATCGAGACTCGCTGTTATCCGCAGTCGAGGACAGCGTTGCCCTGAAGCAGTCGTTCTTCGACCAAGAGGCGGATACGGTTTTGAAAGCAGGCGCGCTTCTCGCGGATGCGCTGCGAGCGGGTAGGAAAGTGCTCGTTTTCGGCAACGGGGGAAGTGCGGCCGATGCGCAACATTTTTCCGCGGAGCTCGTGAACCGCTTCAGAGACGATCGGCCCGCCCTCGCCGCCATCGCGTTGACGACGGATTCGTCGATCCTGACGAGCGTCGCGAACGACAGTCACTACCACGACATCTTCAGCCGTCAAATCGAGGCCCTTGGCGCCGAAGGCGACGTCGCCCTCGCGATCAGCACGAGCGGTAACTCCCCGAACGTGTTGAAGGCGGTTTCGGTATCGCGAACCAAGCGGTTGAGAACGATCGGTCTCGCCGGCCGGGACGGAGGCGAGCTCGCTTCGTCGGTCGAGCTCTGTCTCACGGTTCCGCACCAGGAGACCGCACGCATTCAGGAAGTGCACGGCATGCTCGTGCATTTTTTCTGTCAAATGATCGAGGACGAGCTTTTCCCATAGTGGCCGTCATGCCGTCGAAATATTCCATCCAGCCGCTCGAGCTCGACGGTCTCGACACGTACCCACTGGCCTCGCGCGCAAGCAAAGTGGGTCGGGAGCAGCTCGGGAAGGCTCCCGCGCCGGGCGCGAGCTTCAGCGATTTCTGGAATGGCCTTCCGGACATTCTTGCGGCCAAGGCTCTCCGCGAGCTGGTGCAACGGATGCAGGAGGCACGTTCGCGTGAGCGCGCGATCGTGTGGGGTCTCGGCGCCCACGTGATCAAAGTCGGGCTGTCGCCGCTCCTGGTCGAGCTCATGGACAGAGGATTCGTTTCCGGGCTCGCGCTCAACGGTGCGGGCATCATCCACGACTTCGAGCTCGCGATGGTCGGTCAGACGTCGGAGGAAGTGGCCGATGGTCTCGGAGAAGGCAAGTTCGGTATGGCCGAGGAGACGGCAACGTTACTGAACGAAGCGATCAAGAGTGGCGCCGTGAACGACATCGGGCTCGGCGAAGCGGTGGGGGCGCTTCTCGACGGGGAAGACCCGCCTCATAAACAGATCAGTCTTCTCTGGAACGCGTATCGGCTTTCGATCCCGGTCACGGTCCACGTGGCGGTCGGCACCGACATCATCCACATGCACCCGCAAGCGTCGGGCGAGGCGATCGGTCAAACGAGCCTGCACGACTTCAAACTGTTCGCGAGTGTGGTACGTAGTCTGAACGATGGCGGGGTTTATCTCAACGTCGGCTCCGCGGTGCTGTTGCCGGAAGTCTTCCTCAAGGCGGTGAGCGTCGTACGGAACCTCGGCCACCCGCTCACCGATTTTTCGACGGCCAACTTCGACTTCATTCGGCACTATCGGCCGCGCGTGAATGTCGTCGAGCGGCCTGTGACCGGAAGCGGCAGAGGCTTCGAGTTCGTGGGCCACCACGAGCTGATGCTCCCGCTCTTGGCAGCGGCCCTAATAAGCTCTTGATCCGAACACCCCTCTCCCGCGTGCGGGAGAGGGTGCCGGCCGCAGGCCGGCGGGTGAGGGGTGCTCCAAATAACTCGTGAGATCTCGAAGAGTCGATCGCCCGTTGCCACTAGCCACCCCCGGCCCTTCATGGCGTTTCTGCCTTGCTCTTTCGATCCCAGCGAAATCCGAGCTGGAACGCGAAGGTGAAATCCGTTGAGACGTCCGAGAGGTCTTCGACGAAGCGCCATTCGTACACGAATCGATCGGAATAGCGCCACCGGAGCCCGAGAGCGAGCTGCTGCGCTCCTTCATTGAAGATGGGTAGCTCGCTCTCGACGAAAGGCCGCACGTGGTCGAACTGCAAGTGAGCCGTCATCCGGGGTTTGAGCCTCAAGTCGAAGCCCACCATGAACGAGAAGAAATTCTTGACTCGAAAAGCGTCCGGTTGACCGAGGAAGTGAAAGTTGGCGTTCGTATAGAACGCCCAGCGATCGGTGATCCGGTCGAACGCCGCGCCGACGCCGACGTCGGTGGCACCGCTCCCGCTCAATGTCTCCGGATTCCCCGTGGGGAGCTTGAGGTCGCTTCGAACGGCGACAGCGTAGCGTTCTTTCTCGAAGAGCGTCTTTTTGAAATGAACTGTAATGTCGCCAACAGTGGTGAGGCTCTCGTCCCCCAGAAACGGTGTGCCTCCGTTGGTGATGAGCTCGTAGCGAGTCTGCCCGTTCTCGGTCTGACCGCGGAGGAAGTTAGGGAGGCCGAACAAATTGTGAAAGCCGCCCACGAATGGATCGAGAAAGCCACCGTAATAGATGTAGAAAGGGATCGAAACGCCGAGCTCCATTCGCTTTGGTAGCCCACGTTTGAGCTCGACCTGGGTTCTCAGATATTCGAGGTCGAGGTAGAGGATCTCGTCGTCGGACTCCTGGGCGCTAATAATGTTGGAGTAGTCGAAGCTGACGTCGAGGGCGGTTCGTCCGTTGGCCAGCGACGACGCTTTGTCCGGCGCCAGCGACACGAAGAAAAGCGATACCGGAAACTGATTCCGGCTCGCGAGGGGGCGGCGCCAGCTGGTGTCGGTTGGCTCACTCGGCTCCGACTCTTCGTCCGGGGCCTGAGCGAATACGAGCGCCCCTGAGATGAAAATCGCGAGCGTGGTTGTGCCGAGGACGTGTGGTTGAGTGCGCATGCGTGAGGGGTTTCGCGGTTCCTGGCTGCCACTATGATATACCTCAAATCGGAGGTACGACGCATCGTGGAACGCAAATCTGTTGGAAGCGGAGTTTCATGGGAAGAAACCTATGGGTATTCCCGTGCGGTTCGCGTCGGCGATCGGATTTGCGTTTCCGGAACGACGGCCACCGGTCCCGCCGGGCTTGTCGCACCCGGAGACGCGGCTGGCCAAGCTCGCTATGCTCTCGACAAGATCGAAGCGGCGATCGATACCCTCGGCGGTACGCTCGGCGACGTCGTTCGCACGCGCATTTTCGTGGCTCGCATCGACGATTGGAAAGGGAATTATAAATAATCCTTGACAAGCCTATGGGGTTAGTGTAGCATGTCTCCATCATGACGTACAAAGCCCCAGGGCGTGCCGACCGCGAAGGCCTGACGGTTGTTGAACTTATGGACATGTTCCCCAGCGAAGAGGCGGCGATCAAGTGGTTTGAAGAAGCCGTTTGGCACGGCGAGCGCAGCTGTAGCCACTGCGGGAGTCTGGCTACGAGCGAAGTGCCGAACCGAAAGCCGATGCCCTACTGGTGTCGGCTTTGCCGGAGCTACTTCAGCGTGCGGACTGGCACTCCGATCGCCAACTCTAACGTCCCGCTGCGCAAGTGGACCATCGCGATCTACCTCTGCCTCACGAGCCTCAAGAGCGTCTCGAGCATGAAGCTGCATCGCGACATCGGCGTTTCACAGCCCACCGCGTGGTTCATGCTGCACCGCATTCGCGAAGCGTGGAGGTCGAACGGTGGGACGGCCTTCTCCGGCCCCGTCGAAGTGGACGAATCCTACTTCGGAGGCAAGCGCCGCAACATGAGCCTGTCGAAGCGCAAGGCGCTCACTGGCCGCGGCACCAAGGGCAAGACCGCCGTCGTCGCCATGAAGGACCGGACGAGCAAGCAAGTCCGGGCCAAGGTGGTCGAGAGCACCGACCAGCCTACCCTCCAAGGCTTCGTGATTGAGAATTCGGCCCCGGCCGCGAAGGTCTACACCGATGAAGCCTCAGCCTACGATGGGCTACCGAGGGACAGGGAAGCCGTCAAGCACTCAGTCGGCGAGTACGTGCGCCAGCAAGCTCATATCAACGGGGTCGAATCGTTCTGGGCCACCCTCAAGCGCGCACATAAGGGCGTCTTCCACAAGCTCAGCCCCAAGCACCTACAGCGCTACGTCAACGAGTTTGTCGCAAAGAACTGCCTTGGTGCACAACTCCGATAGAGGCCGATAGCTCGCTTGGCCCCGACTCCCATCATCCGATCATCTCGCTATCAGGCATCCCGAGCGCCGTCATGGTGTTGAGAATCTTGCACCCGATCCTTGCCTCGACTCTCTGTGCCGCCAACCCTCTCGCTCGCATCGCTGAGCCCACGATAGCCTTGTAGCGATGGAACGTTGTCTCGACTTTGCTCCGTTTGCTGTAGCCCGATTCTGTGTGCCACTTTCGTTTGCCGAGCCGAGCTTGTGCTGCAATGTTGCGATTGCGCTGTCGGCTGCTCGCCGGCCCCGATGCGAGCTGGGCGCCCTTGCGCGGCGGTATCAGCACCCTCGGCGAGCAATGAGCGCTGTGATTCTCGATTGCCTCATAGACGCCGCCGGCGTCGTATGCGGTGTCAGCTCTGGCCGATGAGATGGGACTGTCGATCTGTCCGACAAGCGATGCAACCCGCGATGAATCGCGGGCTCTTTTGCTCGTCAGCTCGCCGGCGACGACTTCGCCACTCTGCTCGTCGACACACAGATGGAGCTTGCGATAGTCCCTGCTCTTTGGTGCTCTGCGCAGCTGGCCGGCGTGGACAGCGAGACCGCTGCTGTCGATCAAGATGTGCAACGGCGTCTTCTGCTTGTCTTGGTAGAAGGGGACCTTACCCAGCTTCGCCTTGCGCCTCGAGATCGTGGTGTGATCGGGCACATCATTGTCTAGCTTCATCAGAGCGAACAACGATCGCAGCAATCCCTCGCTCTGCCTAGATGACAGATGAAACACCATGCCCAGGGTGACAGCCGTCTCGATGGCGTGGTTCGAGTACTTGCGTTGACGGCCCGGTTTCCTCCTCCTCGGCCGGGGCGCGTCCCAGTTCACAAGCTTGCCGGCGGTGAGCGAGATCCAGACGGTCAGGCTCCCACGGTTGCGTAGACCCGCCTCATATTCACGCCAATTCCTCACGCGATAGGCCTTCTTCACATACTTCCGCTGAGTGCGTTTGGAAATGCTCATGGGGAACCTCGAATCCGTGAGTAAAGGACAATTGTGGACCGAGATCGCGAGTTGTGCACCAAGGCATCTTTTCGTTGGTACAGCCACCGATCACGCCTTCTTGCCTACTTTGAAAGCATTGTTGCCGGCGTAGCGGGCTACGTCGAACAGCTGTTCTTCGATTCTCAGTAGCTGGTTGTATTTCGCGACGCGATCGCTGCGGCTGGCGGAGCCGGTTTTGATCTGGCCGCTCCCGGTGGCCACCGCGAGGTCGGCAATCGTCGTGTCCTCGGTCTCGCCCGAGCGATGCGAGATCATGGACGTGTAGCCGTTCTTGTGGGCGAGCTCGACGACTTCCATGGTCTCAGTCAGCGTGCCGATTTGATTGAGCTTGATGAGAATCGAGTTCGCGACCGATCGGTCGATGCCTTCCTGGAGCCTTGCCGCGTTGGTGACGAACAAGTCGTCACCGACGAGCTGAACTTTGTTTCCCAGCTCAGATGTGAGCTCTTCCCAACCACGCCAGTCGTTCTCGTCGAGGCCGTCTTCGATGGAAACGATTGGGTATTGCTCGACCCAACCGGCATACATCGACGTAAGCTCGCTCGCACTGAGCTTGGCGCCGTCGGATTTGTTCATCACGTACTGCTTGTTGTCGTAAAGCTCGCTCGCGGCGATGTCGAGCGCGACGAAGATGTCTTCGCCAGGCTGGTAGCCGGCTTTCTCGATGGCCTCGATCAACAACGACAGCGCTTCGTCGTTCGATTTCAAGCTAGGGGCAAAACCGCCCTCGTCACCAACCGATGTCGAAAGACCACGTTTCTCGAGAATGGATTTGAGCGCGTGGAACGTCTCGACTCCGGCGCGGAGCGCTTCGCTGAAGCTCGGAAGGCCCGACGGCACCAGCATGAACTCCTGGACATCGAGGTTGTTGTTTGCATGAGCACCTCCGTTCACGACGTTCATCAAAGGTACCGGGAGGAGGCTGGCCATCGGTCCCCCCAGGTAGCGGAAGAGCGGGAGATCCAACGCGTCCGCTGCCGCGCGTGCGTTCGCGAGCGAGACCGCGAGAAGCGCGTTCGCACCGAGCCTTGCTTTGTTCTCGGTGCCGTCGAGCTCGATGAGCAGCCGATCGATGAGCACCTGCTCGAGCGCATCCTCTCCCACGAGCTCAGGGGCGATCTGGTCCATCACATTCGAGACCGCTTGGGCGACCCCTTTGCCCCCATAGCTCTCAGCATCGCCGTCGCGGAGCTCGACCGCTTCGTGCTCGCCGGTCGAGGCGCCTGAAGGCACCGCCGCACGCCCGAACCCGCCGCCCTCGAGGCTCACTTCCACCTCGACCGTCGGATTTCCCCTCGAATCAAGGATTTGCCGGGCTTCGATCACGAGAATCGTCGTCATGGAGCCCCCCTTTCCAGAGCGTTTTTAGGGGCGTATGGGCCGTCCGATTGACAGGCCTCACCCCCTGTGATAACAAGTCAGGGTAACATTGGGGTTAATCTTATCGAATGCCGACAGGACTGTCTCTAAGCAGTTTTTTCCTCGCTATTCATACCTTCGTTTGCTCGAGCGAGGCCGAGCCATCTCTCGGGGGAACGCGATCATGATGAGAACTCGCGCTGCCATCATCTTCATAATTCTCGGATGGGTCCTCGCTTTCAACGCCTCTGGGGAAGCGCTGCCGCGGGCCGGGGAAGCGCCTCCGCGGGCCGGAATCGAGCTCGGAGGAAGCGTCAGTGACGAGCTCGGGCAACCGCTCGTGGGCGCCGTCGTCTCCGTTTTCGGAAAAAATCTAGCCGATGGGGCGCTCATCGCCGTCACCGACGCGTCCGGCCAGTTCCAGCTCGAAAGTGTCCCGCCGGGGCTGTATCGGCTCCGCGCATACCTTTCCGGATTCCTGCCCTCGTCCTACGCCAAAGTCATCATCGAAGAAGGTGTGGAGCAAGTGGGCGCGGTTTTGATGAGTCTCGCCGCCCTCGACGGCGCCGAGGAAGCATCGGACGAAGCTTCGAGTAACTCTGGGAATAACTCTGGGCCCGATCGCAAGCGCACGCTCGCCGAGTTGAACTGGCTCGTGGCCCACGGCGATCGCAACGTCTTGAAGAGCGACGATTGGGAGCTTCCGGTCGCGTCGCTCGAGCGCACTGAGACTGACACGCTTGCCGCTGACGAGCCGACGTTCGCGTTCAGCGGAGAATTCGGCGTGCGCGCCGCGGCCTACGACCAAGGCCTCGACGAGTTTCCGGGAGGTGGCGCCGGGCTCGACGCGCGCCTCGCGTATGCGCGGCTTCATATCCCGACCAAGAACGACGGTCGCTGGCTCGTGAGCGCGCAAGTGCTGGAATCGGCGCTGTCGTCGTGGGCGGGCCGCGCCGACTACGTCAAAGGCAACCTCGCCGGGCACAAGCTCGGAGCCGGCGTCACGTACGGGAACTTCCTCTACGGCGACCTCGAGGATTTCCGGCCGCCAGAGGCTGCGCTCACGCGCCGCCGCGACCGTCCTGTCGGGCAGCGGTCCACCGAATGGTTCGGCTCGGTCTACGCTTCGGATTCGTTTGCGCTCGGCTCGGCTTCGATCAACGCTGGCATCGCGTATGAATATTTCGGTTTCCTGTCCAAGTCGGGCTATGCGGCTCCTCGCGTGGAAGTCGCGCAACCGTTGGGCGAGACAGGACGAACCGTCGTCAAAGGGGCTGTCGACTACCGTGTTCTCGCTCCCGGTGGAGAGGACATCGGCCTACTTGCCCGCGTTGCGTTTGGAGACGTCTACGGTCCGTCGCAGTCTCTCGGCTCCTCCTCCTCCTCGTTGCGTGCGGAGAGCACGGCGCGCTTTCAACTCGGGCTGGAGCGACAACTCACGAGTCGCACCCGCATCGGCGTGCGGATGTTTCAGGAGAATGCTCACGACCAGCTCGTCAAGGTTTACATGAAAGACACGCTCGAAGGAGCCGGGGCGGGTCATTTCACCGTGGGCAACAAGGGCGATTTCAGAACCCGGAGCGTCGGGCTCATGGTCTCCCAGAGCTTCGGTGCGATGGAAGGCTCGATTGGATACACGTTCGGCATGGGCCGCGCGTTGTCGCCTCGGCTTCTCGGCGTTTCCTCTCCTACCGACAAGGAGATCCACGACGTGACCACCGCGGTGGCCACCTCGATCGATCGGACGAGAACGCGGCTGACCGCTCGGTATCGCTTCGTCAGCCATCCGACGTTCGCCGCCAGTCGAGACGGATTTGCTCCCGGCACCACCCAGGACTCACGCTTCAACATCCAGGTCTTCCAAGCGCTCCCGTTCGTGGGCTGGGACGGAACGAGCTGGGAGCTGATGGTGGCCGTGAGAAATCTTTTCTACGACGATTTCGAGAACACGTCGGTACTCGACGAGATTGCCGTCATCGACGCACCACGCCGCGTCTTGGGCGGGGTTACTGTCCGCTTCTAGGTCCACAGCCATCGGCCATCAGCCATCGGCCATCAGCCCAGCCAGCTCGGCTATCGCGTTGCTTTGCGGTGGTTTGACGATCCTTTACGTTGGATACTGGATCCAGCCCCGTGGATCCACTCGGATGGACTTTCTCCACTCTTTTTCGTAAGTTGCTATAATTGAGTGACTTAAATCCATCGTCGTGCGCTGGCGTCGCGGTATAGAACTTGCTTTAATGATTGTGAGGTCACTACAAATTGACGAAGCGTGATTCGGGGTCTTGGAAGATTCCGCTCGTCCTGCTGACGAGCTCGATTCTGCTGACCCTTGCCGTCCACAACATCCATCAGAAATCACGCTTCGAGATCCTGGATGATGGCGTTTTTTGGGAAGATCACCAGGGACGCGTCACCGCCAAGCGCTTAGATCCCGATGGGCCGGCGTCTCGAGCCGGGCTTCAGATGGGTGATGTTCTCGTGCTGCTCGATAACGAGCCTATCGAGGAGGCGGCCGACGTTCGACTCGCTCTCGACGCCGCGACCGGCGGGCAGCAGATCGCCTATCAAATCGTTCGCGAGGAAGCTCGCCAGGCCGTCGAGCTGACGGTCGAGCCCCTCCCGCAGGGGAACGTCCCCGTTTACTACTTTCTCGCTGCCGTCGGAATCTTCACGCTCGGCGTGGGAACCGTCGTCTACGTGCGACGGCGCGGGGTCGCGGCCACGGCGCACTTCTACATGCTGTGTCTGTTCTGGTTTCTCGCTTTCGGGTTCTCGTTCACCGGCGAACTCAACAGTTGGGACCGAGCCTTCTTCTGGATGGATGTCGCCGGGCTTCTGTTCTTCCCGCCGATCTTCCTCCACTTCGCGCTGTGCTTCCCAACGAGGCAAGCGCTCGTTCAGCGCCGCCCGTGGATTATCTGGGCGGTGTATCTCCCGGCGGTGGCACTCCTCTACGTGCGCCTTACCGGGGAAGTCGCGTTCTTCTCGAACCTGGCGTGGGGAGACCGGCTCTTCATCGGCGCCGCGAACTTCCTCGACCGCATCGTCCCGGCACATATCGCGGCGATGTCGTTTCTGGCGTTCGTGTCGTTCGTCAACGCTCACCGCACGGCACGGAGCATCACCGTCAAGAAGCAGACGAAGTGGATCGTCTGGGGGACCGGTTTCGGGACGCTCCCGTTCGCGCTTTTCTATGCCGTTCCGTACCTATTCGGGGTGACTCCGTCTCTGGAGATGGATCTTTCGGTCGGAGCACTCGCCCTCATCCCGCTCTCGTTCGCGTACGCGATCGTCAAATACCGGTTGATGGACGTCGAGGTGTTGTTCAAGCGGGGAATGGTGTTCACGCTGGCAACCGCGGTCGTCGGCGGGCTCTATCTCGCCATGTTTCTAATAGGCGCGAGCTACATGGTGGGCGACGAGCACAGCACCATCCTCGCGCTTTTGTCGGCGTTTGTCATCGTGCTCCTGTTCACCCCGATCAAGAGCCGTATCCAAAACGCAATCGATCGTTTGTTCTATCGCGGGCGCTACGACTACCGGCGAGCGCTCCTTGCGTTCTCGAGAGATCTCAATGCCCATCTGGACCTCGATCATTTGTCGTCGCGCGTGGTAGAGCGCGTTGGCGATACCTTCGAGGTCGAGAAGGTGGCGCTCCTGGTACCGTCGATGGATGGACTCCGCGTCCAAGCGGGTCACGGACTCACGGATCAGGAGTGGAGGAGCGTGCACATCTCGGAAAACTCTCCTCTGTACGCCCGGCTCGCGAACGGGGAAGCGGTCTATTACGGCGAGTTCGAGTGGAACCCGGCGCACAACGTTACCCGGGGCGAGAGCGGTGACGTCGTCGCCATCGAGGATTTGCAATACGCCATCCCCTGCCGTTCGCACGACAAGGTCGTCGGCGTCATCCTTCTCGGTCGTCGGTGGGACCAGAGCGCGCTTTCCAGCGAGGACATGGACCTCTTGGATATGCTCTCCGGTCAAGCGGCGACCGCGCTCGAGAATGCCCGGCTGTACCGCTCGCTCGAGCGCAAGGCAGCGGAGTTCGAGGTGCTCAAGGAACACAGCGAGAACACGATCGAGTCGCTCGAAGCAGGTATTCTCGTAATGGATCTTTCCGGAAACGTCGTCCGTTTCAACCGCGCGCTCGAGACGTTGTACGGGCTTCGGCGCGCACAAGCCATTGGAAGGCCGTTCGATACGCTGTTTCCCGCGTCGCTTTGCGACACGCTGGTCGCGTCCATGGGCGAGTCATGGTGGACTCGGGGAGAGGCGAGTGGCATCTCCCGGTTGAACCTGAAGAACCTGCACGACGAGGACAAAGTCGTCAAGCTTCAGGTTGCGCCGTTCATCACCGAGGAGGAGGAGCCCGAGGGGACGATCGTGATCTTCGAGGACGTCACCGCACGGGTCGAGCTCGAGACCCAGCTTCAGCTCAAGGAGAAGATGGCTTCTCTTGGCCTCCTGGCCGCCGGCGTGGCCCACGAAGTCAACACGCCTCTCACCGGCATCAGCAGCTTTACCCAAATGCTGCAGGATCAAACCGAGGCTAGCGACCCCAAGGCGACGCTTCTCGACAAGATCGAGCAACAAACCGAGCGCGCATCGAAGATCGTGAACAACCTGCTCAACTTCGCGCGCCAAGGTCGTGCGAGCTTCGTGCCGGTCAAGCTCAACGACGTGATCCGCGACGTCTTGTCGCTCTTGGAGCATCAGCTCATGCGCGCGCGCATCCAGGTGCGTCTCGAGCTCGCCGACGAGCTGCCGGAAGTCATGGGCGACGAGAACAAGCTCCAGCAAGTTTTTCTGAACCTCATCCTGAACGCGCAAGACGCCATGCCTTCGGGCGGGTGGGTGACATTGACCACCGCTCATAAGGGAGTCGAGGTTGTCGCCACGATCTCGGACACCGGCCAGGGCATCAGCCAGGAAGACATCAAGCGCATCTACGACCCGTTTTTCACGACGAAGGGCGCGGGTTCGAGCGGTACCGGTTTGGGACTTTCGATCACCTACGGAATCATTCAGGAGCATTCGGGTCACATCAACGTCGAGAGTTCGATCGGGAAGGGCACGAGCTTTTCGGTGCGCTTGTTACAGGCCGAGCGGGCTGAAGGCCGGCCCGCGCTGCGCCGCGCGCGGCCGAGTCGTTAGTCGGTTGGGACAGAAAGCGGCGGGTCGGGCCTTTTGAAATCTTTCGAGAACCCCAAGTCTGGACGCGGATGACGTAAGAGCCTTGGACTAGAGCAAGCTTCGAGCGAGAATGGGTACGCGTGACTGAAGCAGGGACGATCCTCGTCATCGATGACGAAGAAGTCATGCGCGAGATCCTCGAGTCCGTTCTCAGCTCCGAGGGCTATCGAGTCAAGCTAGCGGCTACCGGTGAGCAGGGGCGCGAAATAGCCGCTCGCGAGCCCATCGAACTTGCCATCGTCGACGTGATGCTTCCCGATGGGTCCGGCATCGACGTGCTCGACGAGCTGAAGAAGTCCGACCCCGAGCTGGTCGCGATCGTGATTACCGCGTTCGCTTCGATCGAAACCGGCATCGAGGCGATGAAGCGCGGCGCGTTCGACTATGTGATGAAGCCGTTCAACAACGACGAGCTGCGCGTCGTCGTGGCGAACGGGATGAAACAGCGCCGGCTCGTCGACGAGAACCGCACGCTCAAGGCCGCGTTGATCGACCGTCAACGCTTCGACGTTCTCGTGGGCAAGTCGCCCCGCATGCAAGAGGTCTACTCGCTAATCCAGCAAGTCGCGCCTTCCAAGAGCACGGTCTTGATTTCCGGTGAAAGCGGCACCGGTAAAGAGCTCGTCGCCAAAGCGATTCACAACCACAGCCCGCGGAAGCTGAAACACTTCGTCACCGTGAACTCGGGGAGTCTTCCGCCGGATCTGCTGGAGAGCAACCTGTTCGGGCACGTCAAGGGCGCCTTCACCGGTGCAGTGAGCCCCAAGAAAGGGCTTTTCGAGATCGCCGATGGCGGCAGTATCTTCCTCGACGAGATCGGCACCGTGCCGCTGGAAACACAAGCGAAGCTCCTCCGCGTCATTCAAGAAAAGGAGTTCATGCGTCTTGGGGGCGTCGACACCATACGCGTCGACGTTCGTATCATCGCCGCCACCAACAGCGATCTCAAAGAGCTCGTCGTCGACGGTCTGTTCCGGGAAGATCTCTTCTACCGATTGAACGTCATCAACGTCGGCCTTCCGCCGCTCCGCCAACGCAGAGAGGACATCACGCTTCTCGCCCAGCACTTTCTCAAGAAATACGGCGACGAGAACGAACGCCCGGATCTCGAGCTTTCCTCCGAATCGGTTCAAACCCTGCTCGGCTACGATTGGCCGGGGAACGTCCGCGAGCTCGAGAACGTCATCGAGCGTTCCGTCGTTCTTGCCAATGGTCCCGTCGTCGATCGACGATTGATTCCCGAGCACGTTCGCTCAGGTCCATCGTTTCGGCTGCCGCAGGTCGTCGTGCCCGAAGAGGGCATCTCGTTCCGCGACGTCATCACCGGTTTCGAGAAGCGGCTCATCGAATCGAGCCTCGAAACTTCCGGTGGAGTTCAGAAAAAGGCGGCCCAGTTGCTCGGTCTGAAGCCGACGACGCTGAACGAAATGATCAAGCGCTACAACATCACCTTGGAGAGGAAAGAGCCCTCTTCCACGCGGTGAGCGCATTGGTCTTGCTCACTGCTTTTCTGTTCTCTCTGCTGTCACTCGAGCTCGATGGTGAGCAACGTGCAGTCAAAGCGCGTCTCGCGCACTACGATGCGGATCCCGGAGCTCGCTGACACTCGCGCAAACGACAACACCGTGGCCTTCACTAGCATTCAAAAGATCCGGTTCGACGACGTGGACGGTGCCGGCATCGTCTACTATCCGCAGTTTTTCCACTTGTGCCACGCCGCGTTCGAAGACTTCTTCGATTCGGCGGCTCCGATGTCGTACCCTCAACTCGTCGGGGAGCGACGGCTGGGCTTTCCGACGGTTGCGATCCAGAGTGAGTTTCATGCGCCGTTGTCGTACGGTGACATTGCTATCGTGGAGTTGTCGGTTAGCGAGATTGGTAACTCATCGTTGAAGCTCGGTTACGATATCCGGCGCAAGCGCGACGGAGCGCTTTGCTTTCATGGTGATATCACTACGGTGCTGGTTGATTTGGATACGCTGAAGCCCGTCGGGATCGATTCTGAGCTAAGGAGGATTTTGGAGCAGTTTTTGTCGGGCTCGGGCTCGGGGTAACTCCTAGTTTTAGGGGAGCGATGATAGGGCGGATTGGGCCATTTGGGCTTGGGGGCTTTCGGGGGCTACTTCCACGGTCTTTTGGAACGCGGCTTTGGCAGAATCCAGGTCGCCGGTGTTCAGGTACGCGTAGCCCAATTTCAGATGCGCGTCTGGCCAGTCCGGCTTGTATTCAGTCGCGACCCGATAAAACTCGACGGCCTTCGCCGCGTTTTGTTGGTTGAAGTACATCTCGGCAACGTTGAACGGCACGATGGCGTCGGTCGTTTGACCAACGGCTTTCTCGAAGTACTCCACCGCTTCGTCGAGCTTCTGCTGCGAGACGAGCATGTCGCCGACGCCGATGAGGGCGCCGGCGTGGCTTGCGTCCTCGGCAAGGACTTTTTCGAACTGCGCCAGAGCGGCATCGTAGTCACCCATCTCGCGATAAGCGATCGCGATGAACTCGTGCGTCTGGTAGAACGATGGCTGGGCCACGAGGAGCTCTTCGTACTTCGCGATGGCTTCTGAGTATTGCTCTTGCTTCAGAAGCTCGTTGGCCTCGTTGAGGAGCGCCTCGCTTCTCACCAGGGGATCGACCGCTACTACCAGCGGGATGAGCACGACGTCCGCCATCTCGTTCGCCCCCAACGTTCGAACCGATCTTTTCTCGATCTTCAGCTCATAGCCCTCGGCTTGGAAATTGAAGTCGTAGGTTCCCGCGCGGAAGCCAATGAGGGCCCACCGACCGTCCTCATGGCTCGTTCCTGTGAGCTTCTTGCCGCTCTGGAGGAAGACGGTGATGACTGCCCCTTCGATGGCGTTTCCTGCAGCGTCGGTGATCTTGCCGTTGACGCGCCCGGTGCCCATTTGCGCGAGCGCGACCCCGGTCGCGACGAGCAGAACCAACGAAACGGGAAGAGCGAGTTTTCTGATAGGCATGAAACGTCTCCAGTGTATAAGGCCTCGCCAACATTATAGATCAGGTGGCCGCCGTTTTCGTTCTCGCGCTGGCGCGCGCTCGTTGGGGGGAGTCTCTTCCCAGAACCCATTGACCTCAAACAACTTGCTGTGCTAGCGTGACATTCGATTATGGGAGCACACAAAGAACCACCGAAAGAAAATGCAGAGCTCGAAGGCTCGATTCGAGAATTCAACGTCTCGGACATCGTTCAGTTTTTGAGCGGATCCGAGAAAACCGGGAAGCTCCGCCTCAGGGCGAGTCAATCGGGCGCCGAAGGTTCGATCCTATTCGCCGAAGGAACGGTCGTCCATGCCGAGCTGGGCGGCTCGGTGGGGGAAGACGCGTTTTTCGATCTAATGCTTTGGGGCGAGGGACAGTTCGCGTTCGAGCCCGATGTCGAGCCGACGGAGAAAACGGTTTGCCAAAGCAGCACCAACCTTCTTCTGGAAGGGGCGCGGCGAAAGGACGAATGGAGCGTGCTGTCGCGCCACATTCCGGATATGGGACTCGTCCCCGAGTTCGTGCTTCCGGACGACAACGAGACCGGCCAGCAGATTACGTTGAACACGAGCGAATGGGTCGTTCTCTCGAAAATCGACGGCCAGCGGAATCTGAAGGAGGTTGCCGAGGCGGCAAACATTTCCGAGTACAACACGTGTCGGCTTCTCTATCCTCTCGTCGCGAACAAGCTCATCCGACTTCGCTCCCGTCGAGAGCCTTGACTCTCGAGCGCGATCGTTTCCTGAAGGCGTGCCGCCGCGAGCGCACCGACTGCACTCCGGTGTGGTTCATGCGCCAAGCGGGCCGCTACCTGGCGGAGTACCGCGAGCTTCGACGCCGCCACACGCTTCTCGAGATTTGTAGAACGCCCGAGCTAGCCGTCGAAGTCACTCTGCAGCCCATCGACCGCCTCGGTGTCGACGCCGCCATCTTGTTTTCCGACCTCCTCATCCCGCTTATGCCTCTGGGAATCGACTTCGACTTCGTTCAAGGGGAAGGACCCCAAATCTCGAACCCGATTCGATCGGAAAGCGACATCGATGCGCTCCGTCCCGTCGAGCCGCGCGAGTCGATGGCGTTCACGTTCGATGCGATCCGAGCTCTGCGTCGAGAGCTGACCGTGCCCCTCATTGGTTTCGCGGGCGCTCCGTTCACGTTGGCGTCTTATGCCATCGAGGGCGGACCGTCCAAGAACTTCGAGAGAACGAAAGCGCTGATGTACGAAAACCCACGGGGCTGGCACCGACTTCTCGAAAAGCTCAGCGTTTGCATCAAAGACTATTTGACGGCGCAAATCGAAGCAGGTGCTCAAGCGATCCAGCTCTTCGATTCCTGGGTCGGTGCGCTCGCGCCGTCGGACTACCGTGAGCTCGTCGCACCGCACACGCGCGCGATCCTCGAATCTCTCGGCGGGCTCGACGTGCCCCGAATTCACTTCGGCACGGGCACGACGGGCATTCTGGAAGAATTGAAGCCTGGTAGTGACGTCGTGGGGCTCGACTGGCGTGTCGATCTAGATCGTGGTTGGGACATCTTGGGTTCCGACGTTGCCGTTCAGGGCAATCTGGATCCGTTGGCGCTTTTTGCCCCCCGCGACGTGTTGATGGCGAAAGCTGACGTGGTCCTTGAGCGGGCACGCGGGCGCCCGGGTCACATCTTCAATCTTGGTCACGGGATTCTGCCGACAACGCCCGTCGAGAATGTGGCCGCACTCGTCGCGCACATCCATCAGGCGACGAGCTCGAGCTGATGCGCTCGACGAGCGTTTTGATCGCAGGTGGAGGTGTGTCCGGGCTGACGGCAGCCTACGACCTCGGACGCCACGGCGTCGACGCCGTCGTTGTCGAACGCGCCCGACGTTTGGGAGGTCTCGTTTCGACCGACGCCCGGGATGGGTTCGTGATGGACGCCGGTCCCGATGCGTTCCTGACGCAAAAGCCGCAAGCGACCGAGCTGTGCCGAGAGCTCGGCCTCGGCGACGAAATGATCTCCACCAATCCGGATCAACAAAAAGTCTACATCCTTCACGGCGGGACATTGCACGCACTCCCTCGAGGAATGCGGTTGACGGTACCGACGCGGTGGCTTCCGCTCATCGCCTCGGGCCTGTTCACGTGGCGAGGCAAGCTTCGCATGCTGCGCGAGCGGTGGATACCGCCGCGTTCGGGAGAGAGTGAAGAATCGGTCGAGAGTTTCATGGTGCGACGTTTTGGAGGGGAGTCGTACGAGCGTGTCGGCGAGCCTTTGCTCGCGGGGATCCACTGCGGCGATGGGGAGCGGCTGTCGATGGATTTCCTGTTTCCGCGACTCGTCGCCATGGAAGAGCGTTTCGGAAGCGTGACCCGCGGGATGGCCGCGGCCGGTGCGGGCGGCACGGCGTTCGCGTCGCTGGCCGGTGGCATGGGCCGATTGATCGAAGCGCTCTCAGGCGAGCTCCCCGACGACAATGTCCTGCTCGAAGAAGCGGTCGAGGACGTGCGCCTCGAGGACGGGCGTTTCGTCGCGAACTTGACCTCGGGAGAAACGATCCACGCGAAGGTCGTGGTGCTGGCTCTCCCGATCTACGCGACGCGTGGGTTGGTGCGACGCCGGTTCCCGGCCGTGGCCGAAATCCTCGAGCGCATCCAGACGGTGTCTTCCGCCGTGGTCTTTCACGCCTTTGCCAAAGACGACGTGCGGCATCCGCTCGACGGCTACGGCTTCGTCGTGCCGCAAGGGGAGCCGAACCGGTTGCTCGCTGCGACGTTCGTGACCACGAAGTTTCCCGGACGTGCGCCCGATGACAGCGTTCTGATCCGAACGTTTCTCGGCGGGCTCCACGATCTGGATGCGGTGTCGCTTTCCGACGATGAGCTCGTCGCGCTGTCACGACGCGAGCTCGCGCGCGCGGTTGGGCTTTTGGGAGAGCCGAAGTTCTCGAAAGTTTTTCGCTGGCTAGACCGCACCCCGCAAGTCGAGCTCGGCCACAGCAAGATCCTGGAGGAGCTCGACGAGGAGCTCACGCGGATTCCTGGCCTCTACGTGCTGGGAAACGGCCTCAAAAGTGTAGGAATCCCCGACTGCATCGGCCAAGCAAGAGAGACAGCAAAGCAAATCGCTGCGTTCATGGAAAGCGGCGGGTGACCGGCAAAAAAAATGGCTGGGAAGCAGGGATTCGAACCCCGATTCCACGGTCCAGAGCCGTGTGTCCTGCCGTTGGACGACTTCCCAGAAATCTCAAGCTTGGCTTCGGCTTGGCAGCCGAGTGATCGTCAGAGTACCGATCGCCCGGCGCTTTGTCAAAAAGTTGCGATGAAGTGTGGCGGAGAGGGAGGGATTCGAACCCTCGACACAGGCTCATCACCCGTGTAACTGCTTAGCAGGCAGCCCTGTTCAGCCACTCCAGCACCTCTCCGCTTGATGGACGCCCGGGCCTCGGCAGGCAGTTCATACTACAATGCCCAAACGAAAAAACAAACCACGGAGAAACAGAGAAAAACGCGGCGGTGAAAAAGGGTGACTGATTCGCTGCCGAGGTTGCGGGGTGACATCGATGTCATGCCGTCCCCGCTTCCCGAGCAGCCGGGGCTCTTGTTGCGAGACCCGTTCCTTTACACCGAACACATCCTTGTGATCCCTCCGACGTGGGTTGTCGTCCTTCAATGCCTCGACGGAGCCCACTCCGCCCTCGACGCCCAAGCGATCCTCACCCGTCTTGCCGGGGGCCAAATCGTCGCCCGGGAGGAAGTGGAGCAATTCGTCTCGGTTTTGAACGAGGCCGGCTACATCGAGGGCGACGAGCTGGACGAGCTGAAAGAGCGCCGCCACGAAGAGTTCCGGCTCGCTCCGATCCGAGAAGCGACCCACGCCGGCTCGGCCTATCCCGCGGAGCGCGACGACATCGATACGCTGTTCTCGAAACGAATTTCGAAGGCCGAGGATTCGGATACGCCATGGCCGCTCGCGCTCGCGGCGCCCCACGTTTCGCCTGAAGGCGGGTTCGCGTCCTACCAGGCAGCGTACCAGCTCCCGCCGGTCGCGGAGGAAACCACGTTCGTCGTCTTGGGGACGTCACACTACGGAGCGCCCGAGCGCTTCGGCACGAGCACGAAACCGTTTCGCACTCCTCTCGGGACCGCGGAGGTCGACCGGAAGGCGCTTCGCGACTTCGTGTCGCTCGCGGGAGACGCGGTTGTCGAAGAAGACTATTGCCATCGCGCCGAGCATTCGATCGAGATGCAAGTTCTCTTTCTTCAACACCAGCTCGCGCACCCGTTCAAGATTGTCCCGATTCTCTGTGGCCCTTTTGTCGAAAGCTTGAAGACCGGGAAGCCTCCAGAGAGCATCGATGGAAACCGGCGCGTGTTCGACGCGCTGGCCGAGCTCCACGCGAAGCGCAACAACCTCGTTTGGGTACTCGGTGTGGACATGGCTCACATCGGAACGCGCTACGGCGACCGCGAGACCGCACGCGCGGGAGAGGGCGTGATGGAGGAAGTTGCCGAAAAAGACCAACGCCGACTCGAGCGCATCTGTAAGGGCGACGCGGAGGGATTCTTCGACCTCGTCCATCCCGGCGGCGACGAGCTCAACTGGTGCGGCTACGCACCGATCTATACGTTTCTAAGATCGGTCGGCGCGGCCGTGAAGCTGAAGGGCGACGTCCGCGCGTACGAGCAGTGGAACATCGACGATAGCTCCGTGGTCACGTTTGGGGCGGTGCATTTTTTCGCCCGCTGAACAGTTCGGCTATCAGCCGTCCGCTATCCGCTTTCCGCCACAGGACGCAGCAACTCCTCGGCGCGATCGGATACCTCGGTCCTGCCGCATCGGTGGCCCCCAATTCCATGGATCGGCGGGCGCTCCGCGCGCTCGACCTCCTCGATGTATCTGCGTAGAGCCTCCCGGATCAGCGCGGCTTGACTCCTTCCCTCGACAGCAGCTCGGTGACGGAGCGCGACGGCGACTTCCTTGTCGACGTAAAGCGATTGTTTCTCCTGCTCGAGCTCCTCGTTCTCTCGCTGCAGGAATCCGTTGGATGGCGGCCGCGCTACTTGCCAGGCGGAACAGAGCCGAGCGCGAGGAACATCGGCGTCGGCTGGGGTCTTTGCGCGGCGGCTCCCTCGACAACTTCCAACGTCATGAAACCGTAGCGCTGGTAGAACGCCACTGCGTCGCGCTTTGCGTCCACGAGAAGGCCGACACAGCCGAGCTCCTCCATCATTTAGGTTCTATGTAAATCTAACCCCGATTCAGTTCAGGAGCGCCTCGTCCCGCCCTCAAATTTAGTGGACCGCGGGCCCAGAACTGACCGATCGGCGGGACGATTTTGGGTCCGCGAACGGCTCCGTGAGTGTGTAGAAAGGAAACAGATAAATCTCTTTAAGTATCTGTATCTATTGATTTTGTGGATGTGCCTAATTTGACATTCACTTGTTATTCACCTACAATTGAATCTTCTTGGGAACAGTGATTTTAGGAGGACGGTGATGGCGAGCCCGGCTACTGCTGCTGCGAAGTGTCTGCTCACGGAAAAAGACCTCGAGATGGAGCGAGGGTTGAAAGCGATGGACGTCCACGGTCGGCTCGTCCTCCTGGCACGCGTGGAGCTGAGGGTCGAATCCGCGCTGTGCTTCTACCTTCAGGAAGTCGAAGAGCGAGGGCTCTACATCGACTACGGCCACGCCTGCACGGTCGACTACGCACGCGAGTGTCTCGGCTTCGAGGACCGGAAGACCCGAACGCTTCTGCATCTAGCCCGTCGCTTCAAAGAACTGCCGAAGATGAAAGAGTCCTTCAGCCGTGGCGAGATCCCGTATACGAAAGCGAGGGAGGTGGTGAAAGTCGCCACCGCGAAGAACGAAGATGAATGGATCGACAAGTGCAAGACGCTGAGCAACCGCCAGCTCGAACAAGCGGTCAAGAAAGTGCTGCCACCGCAAAAGACGAGAAAGCTCGTGCTCGTCCTCGACGAAGAGCGCATCGAGACGTGGGAGCGGACGCGCGAAGCGATGGAGAAACCCGCGGGCAAAACGCTCACCGAGATCGAAGTCTTCGATCTCACGTGTGCCGAGTCGCTGTGCACGCACGATCTCACCCCGCCCTTGGGCGACCCCGAGGCGCCGATGGGCGGCTACGTCGCCAAAGTCATCGAGCGGGATGGATTCCGCTGTCAGCGGCCCGGTTGCAGCAATCGAACCGCGCTGACTGGTAGCCATATCGAATCGCGCGCGCGGTGCGGCTCGGAAGAACCGGTGAACATTCTCACGCTCTGCATGGTGTGTCATAGCGCGATCGAACGAGGGTCGCTGAAGGCGACCGGCCGCGCGCCGGACCAGATCAGGTGGGAAGGGCCGTTTGGTGTGATCGAAGAGCCGCTCGAAACCGCGAGTGAGGAAGTCAGCTCCGGCGGCGCTCGTTACGAAGACATAGGCGACGCGAGTGACGAGAGTATTGTTGCGCCAATGGTAAGAGAAACGCCGCCGGGCTATGGGAACCCAATCCGTGACTCACGTGAGTCATCGCTACCGAAGCTGAGCGGCGAGCTTGAAGAGGGTACGCTCGAGCCGATCTCGTGCGGGAAGCGTGTGAGGACGACCGAGAAAACATGCCGAGAACGGGTGAAACGTCGATACGACGCGGCGGGGGACGGCGTGACTCACGTGAGTCATGGATCGAGTCCAGGGATGGTTGGACGTGCTTGGTAAGTGAAGCCGAACGCGCAACCCCCTTGGGGCGGGTCCGTGAAGCGGCCGGGTCAGGATGGGTCAGGGGTGGGAAGCAGCTCGCTGACCTCGATATCACCACGTCTGGCCACTCCTCGGGAGCGACACGGTCCCCGGAGCGGTAGGTGGCACGTTCTCGATAGACGCCTTCGTGGGGAGAGCGAAAGACCACGAGCTCCCGATCGACGAGGTTGGGGGACGGCGGCGTACATGTCGCCGCAGCAAGCGCGTGGCAAGACCGTCGACAAGCGCTGCGACGTCCGGGCCTTCGGCGTCGCGCTCTACGAAATGTTGACGGGGCGGCGGGCGTTCGACGGCAATGATGCTTCGGAGATTCTCGCCGGTGTCAACAAGTCCGAGCCGTCGTGGGAGCGATTGCCCGAGGACGCGCCGCCGACGCTGAAGCCGCTCCTGCAATGCTGCCTCGCGAAAGATCCGAAAGAGCGGGTACGCGACATCGGCGATGTAAGGCTTGCGCTAGACGGCGCCTTCGAGGCTGAGACGAGGCACCCAATCCTTTCGCGAACGCGAACCTTGGTGCCGTGGGCCATCGCCGGGATCGCGTTCTTGATGGCGATCGTTTCCATCGGCACCCGAGACCCCGTGTCCCCGAACTACGAGCCTACCCGATTTGCGGTTTCCATCGACGGCGAACTGCCTCCGCGGAATGGAACGCTCGTCGCGATCTCTCCCGACGGGCGCGACCTGGTCTACGTGGCCGTTACCGAAGAGGGAGACCAGCTCTACCATCGCTCCATGAACCGTCTCGAAGCCGTCGCGCTTCCCGGTACCGAGGAAGCGCGTGCTCCGTTTTTCTCTCCGGATGGTCAGTGGGTCGCCTTCAGCTCCGGCGACCAGCGCATGAAAAAGGTTTCGCTTTCCGGAGGGCCGCCGCCGACGATCTGCGACTGCGATCCATCCGTCGACGGTGCCTGGGGCCCGGACGGGACGATCGTGTTCGCGGACAACGCCAGTAGAGTGTTGGTGCGGGTCTCGTCGCACGGTGGTATTCTCGAGCCCATCACGACGCTCGCGGAAGGGGAGGTGGTCGACGAGCCTGCGTTCGTTCCAAACGGCGAAGCGGTGCTCTTCACGTTGTGGTCGAGATCACTGGACGACGCTCGACTCGCTGTGGTGTCGCTCTCCACGGGAGAACGGCGGCTTTTGGGGGACGGTTTTTTCCCCCGCTTCGCCCCGACGGGTCACTTGATCTATGGACAGGCAGGCGCCGTCTGGGCGGTTGCTTTCGATGCCGATCGGCTCGAGATGACGGGGGACCCTGTCCAGGTGCTGGAGGGCGTCCGCATCGAGGCCGGGGGCTCCGTGCAGTTCGCCCTTGCTGAGAACGGCGCCGCTGTTTATATCGCCGGTGGGCTGATTCGTGCCGAGCGCACGCTGGTGTGGGTCGATCGCAAGGGCCGCGAAGAGCCCTTGCAAGTTCCTCGACGCGCTTACCATTCGGTCTCGATCTCACCGGACGGAACAAGGATCGCACTCGAGGTGCTGGGCTCGGGCCTCGAGGACTTGTGGCTGTATGACGTGCGCGGGCAGAGGGCGACCCAGTTGACATTCGACCCGGCTAACGACGTCTCGCCGGTTTGGACGCCGGACGGGCAGCACGTGCTTTTCGGGTCCAAGCGGGGAGGCCCCTATGCGCTGTACTCGAAACGCGCCGACGGAACGGGTCAGCCAGAGCAGCTCGTTTCGTTCGAAGGCAAGCCCCGACTCTGGTCAATCGCGCCCGACGGACGGACGTTGGCGTACGTCGAGTCGACCCCGGAGACCGGTTGGGACCTTCACAGTGTGGCGTTAGAAGGCGAGCCTGTGCTGCAGCCGCTTCTTGCCGGCGATTTCCAGGAGACCAACCCTCAAATCTCCCCCGACGGTCGTTGGTTGGCTTATGCCTCAGATGAGTCGGGCCAAAGAGAGATCTACGTCAGCCCGTTTCCCAACGCGGCCGAAGGAAAATGGCGCGTCTCGCGAGATGGTGGAACGGAGCCCTTGTGGGCCGAGGATGGCCGCGAGCTCTTCTATCGGAATGGATCGGCCGTGTTTGCGGTCTCGGTCGACACCAGCTCCGCTTTTGCCTCGGGAGAACCGCAGCTGCTGTTCACCGGCCCGTACTATCGAACCGCACTTAATCGCGGCCACACGTATGATGCTATGCCGGACGGTCAGAAGTTCGTCATGATCCGCGAGAGCGAGACGGACGCCGCCCGAAGCGAGATCATCGTGATCCAGAACTGGCTCGAAGAGCTCGAACGCCTCGTCCCCAACTGACGCCGCCATGCAGGCCGGATAGCGGGAAGCGGATAGCTGACAACAGCCGAATACCGATCTGGCGGATGGCGCAGTCTGGTGCTATCCGGTCTCGGCTGGAAACCCTGAATAACAGGGAATTAACAGGGAATAAGTGCCATTTTTGTGCTGATTGGGCCGTTTTCCCACGTGATAACCCTCCAGATTTCATATGGTTAGCAGGCAATTCCCTGTTCCGGAAGAACAGGAAATTTGAATGTGATTGAACAGGGAATTTGGAGATGGCGATCAGGGAATCACTCCTGGAAGAACAGGGAATTGAGATGATCGAACAGGGAAGTGTCACGAGCAGCACGTGACAGGTTCCATTCGAGCACACGAGCGGCGCCTCATACTCTAGCGCGAGCAGCCGGAAGTAGTTTCTCATCCAGGGTGATGTTCCGGAAGGCGTCGTCGCTAAGCTGCTGATTTATGGTCTATTTCAAAAGGGCCGAGTTTTGGCACAGGACGCGATGACGCTGCCAGCTTGTCGACCTCACGAATGAACTCCACGTAGAGCGTTGACAAGTAGCTCCCACGCAGAGGTCTTTTCACCATTTAGTTTCATGTTGTTTGGTGTGAGAACAACGTTCTGTGGGGAGGAGAGAGTGAACCGCCCCGGGTTTTCCGGAGACTGTTTTAGTTGAGTCTCGCCATCTCTAGCGAGCCTTCCTGCGACCGATAGTAGTTCATCTCGTACTCGACGGGGGAGACATTTCCGATCGGCTCCAAGAGTCGTTGCGTGTTGTACCAATGGACCTACTCGAGGGTGGCGAACTCAACGTCTTCGAGACCACGCCAGGGCCCACGTCGACGGATCACCTCGGTCTTGTAGAGGCCGATGATGGATTCAGCCAAAGCGTTATCGTAAGAGTCGCCTCGGCTGCCGACGGACGGCTCAATGCCCGCCTCGGCGAGCCGCTCGGTGTAACGGATCGAGACGTACTGCACGCCGCGATCGCTGTGATGCACCAATTGATCTTCTGGGTTTAGTCGGCGCTCGTGCAGCGCCTGCTCCAACGCATCGAGAGCGATGCCGGCAGTCAACGATGTCGTCGCTCGCCAACCGACGCTGAGTCGAGCGAAGACGTCGATGACGAAGGCGACATACACGAAGCCGCGCCACGTGGCGATGTAGGTCAGGTCCGAAACCCAGAGCTCGTTCGGGCGTGTGGCGTTGAAGTCGCCCTCCACGAGGTCCATCGGGCGAGCGCCGCTCGAATCCGGCTTCGTCGTCTTGAATCGACGTCCACGGACCGCGCCCTGGAGACCCATTTCACGCATCAGACGGGCCACCGTGCATCGAGCCACGTCGCGGCCCTCACGGCACAGCTGACGCCAGACCTTGCGCACGCCATACACGTCAAAGTTCTCTTGCCGTACACGACGAATCTCGCCGCGGAGTTGGACGTCGCGCTTCGCTCTCGCTGGCAGGCGGCTTGGGTCCTTCTCTCGCGCTTTCTGCTCGTAATAGGTCGACGGGGCGATCGGAAGCATCCGGCAGATCGGCGCGTCCCCGTAATTTTCACGGTTCGCGTCCACGAACAACACATTCACCTCGGTCGGCGGTCGAGCTCCGCCTGGGCGAAAAACGCCGACGCCTTGCGAAGGATCTCGTTCGCCCGCTTTAGCTCACGGTTCTCTCGCTCAAGCTCCTTCAGCCGCTGACGCTCGTCCGTCGTCAGTCCCGCTCGTTTCCCAGCATCACGCTCTGCTCGCCGCACCCACGTGCGTAGCGTTTCCCGCGTACAGTCAATCTTCGACGCAATCGATGAGATCGCTGACCACTGAGATTCGTGCTGAGCCTGCTGGTCGAAAACCATCCGCACTGCGCGCTCTTTTACCTCCGGTGAATACCTGCTTCGTCTTGTCATGACTCCATCCTCTCAAGAGTTGGAGTCTCCGGAAAACCCGGGGCGGTTCACCCTGCTCTTTGGTGCTCTGCGCAGCTGGCCGGCGTGGACAGCGAGACCGCTGCTGTCGATCAAGATGTGCAACGGCGTCTTCTGCTTGTCTTGGTAGAAGGGGACCTTACCCAGCTTCGCCTTGCGCCTCGAGATCGTGGTGTGATCGGGCACATCATTGTCTAGCTTCATCAGAGCGAACAACGATCGCAGCAATCCCTCGCTCTGCCTAGATGACAGATGAAACACCATGCCCAGGGTGACAGCCGTCTCGATGGCGTGGTTCGAGTACTTGCGTTGACGGCCCGGTTTCCTCCTCCTCGGCCGGGGCGCGTCCCAGTTCACAAGCTTGCCGGCGGTGAGCGAGACCCAGACGGTCAGGCTCCCGCGGTTGCGTAGACCCGCCTCATATTCACGCCAATTCCTCACGCGATAGGCCTTCTTCACATACTTCCGCTGAGTGCGTTTGAAAATGCTCATGGGGAACCTCGAATCCGCGAGTACAGGACAATTGTGGACCGAGATCGCGAGTTGTGCACCAAGGCACCGTATCGATGCCTCGTCCGCCGAGCCCGGAGGCTCTAGCGAAGGCGCTACGGCACAGACCGCCGAAGCCAGCAAAAAAGCGTGCTTAGTCAAGTCTGTAATCCCCTTTTTCAACGCACTCCGTGTTCCCCAGGAGGCCGAGACAAGGGGAATCACAGGAAAAGCCTGAAAAAAATACTCTGACAGAATTTCTGATATCCTGTATTCGCTGTTCATTCGCCATAGTAGCCTATGCGCAAGCCGGCCAAGCTGGAGTGTCTCTACGTTGATTTCGACGGTTTTTTGCGTCCTGTGAGGAGGGGGCGGACCCACCGTGAAGTGGTGGCGTCTCCATTAATGATAAACTTGGGAGGACAGCGTCGGTGATCTGCTTCGGTGCAGGGGGTACAAGGAGATTTTGATGGTTCGACGACATAGTCAGATCGGAGTGAGCGGGATGTTGATGTCGGCATTGCTGGTCACGGCGTGTGGCGACAACAACAGTCCCACCGCAGTCAACCCGGAGAGTCTCGAGTTGTCGTTCAACGGACTCCAGAGTCTGGGTTCTGGTTTCGTCTACGAGGGCTGGGTCATGGTGAACGGCAATCCCGTTTCGACGGGCAAGTTCAGCGTCGGTGCCGATGGCAACTTGAGTAGGCAACGGTTTGTTGTCGTGGATGGGCTTTCGTCGACGACGAAGTTCATCCTAACCATCGAGCCGGTACCAGATTTCGATCCGGCACCGTCGGCGACGAAGTATCTCGCCGGTGACTTCTCTGGAAACAGAGCGGCGCTTTCTGTGGCGGACGGTGTAGCGCTGGGGACAAACTTCGCTTCTGCGTCCGGGAGCTTCATCCTGGAGACACCCTCAACTGCCGCTGTGGCGCGTGATTACGCGTCCGGCATCTGGTGGCTCGACCCTGGCGGTCCGAGCGCGTCGCTGGTGCTCCCGGCGTTGCCAGCCGGCTGGCTTTACGAGGGCTGGGTGGTCGGCCCCGAAGGACCAGTGTCAACGGGCCGATTCGCTCAGGTAATGGGTGCCGACTCGGACGCGGGCGGACCGGCGGCGGGCCCGGATGGCATGCCGCCCTTCCCAGGGCAGGAGTTCATCACGCCGCTGGTCTCGCTGATCGGCTACCAAGCTGTCGTGTCGATCGAACCGGAGCCGTCCGACAGTCCTGGCCCCTTCACGCTGAAGCCGCTCGTGGATACGAACATTGAAGATGTTGGACCGGCCGTCCTCCAAGCCCATGGCCAACAGCGTGAGCATGTTCCCGACAGGGACCGCGACCCGCTGACCCGCGTGTCGCGCCGGTCAGCCAGCCAAGGGCTGCGATCGACCTCGCGGTGGCCATTGGAGAAAGAACGCCTACCTCGTAGAAGTGATGGCCAGGTCGAGCGGGAACGGCAGCGAAGTGAATGGAGTATAATTGGTGGCTCGATGGGAAAGCATAGCCCATCTCCGGAGTGTTGATCTTTGCTCAAGCGCGCGGCACGGACGTTAAAGAACCAGGCAACCCGCACGGTTCGGCGTTACCGTACCAATCGAATCGTCAAGCAGGGCGACGGCCGAGCTCCCGAAGTTCCCCACTTCATGGTTTACGAGCCGACGCTGCTCTGCAATCTCCACTGCAGCTTTTGCTACGTCGCGGACATCCTCAATCCTTCGGATTGGCGGTCCCGCGAGCTCAGCCTGGAGGAGCTCGACGGCATTTTCTTCGAAAACGGACTGAAGGCCGTCAACATCACCGGCGGCGAGCCGTTTGTACGCAAGAACCTCCTTTCGATATTCGAGCTGTTGCAAAAAAAGGGGATGCACTGCGATTACATCACCACCAACGCAACGATGTTGACCGAGGAGAAGGTACAATCTCTGGGGGCACTGGCGGCGTCGGGTTTCCTGCGGCATATCAGCGTTTCCATCGACGGCCCGGAGGAGTTCCACGACGAGGTGCGCGGGCTGAAGGGAGCCTTCCAGAAAACCACCACCAACATCAAACGCCTTCGCAAGGCGTTTCGCGAAAATGGCGTCCCGCCCCGTATCTCGGTAAACACCACGCTCAATCAGGGCAATGTCCATCTCTTCCCCCGGATCATCGACGCGGTCGCCGAGTTAGGGGTGACGCTCATCGGCGTCAATCACCTGATGTTTGCCACTCACCAGGAGATAAACGACACACTGGCCATACTCGGCGAGACCGATCCGGAGCTCATCAGCACTCTGGTCACCGATGACCCGGGGATCGAGCCTCGGGCCGTGCCCAAAGTGCTCGAAGAAGCAGTGGCCTACGGCAAGAGCAAGGGAGTGACCATCAACTGGCGGCCGGCCCAGTCATTTTCCGCCATGGAGAACTACTACACTCCCAACTACCCGCTCAAAGGCCAGTGCTTTTATCCGTTTTTTGGCGGGAGGATCACCTACGACGGCAAGGTCCAATTCTGTCCGTTCATTCGCACCGAGATGGGCGATCTGCGCAAGCAGAGCCTCGCCGAGATCTGGAACGGACCGAAGTTCGTGGACTACCGGAAGAAGCTTCTCGATCACGGCATCTTCCCCGCTTGCCGTCGATGTTGTAAAGTCGAGCTCACTCCTATCTCGGTGGACTGAGGCTCGGAGCCAATGCTCTGGGCAGTGCCCGCCAAGAGCCCCGTCGCGCCAAGGGCGCTCGCCGTACTTGCTTTTTTTCTGCTCCTGACGCTCTATCTCACCTGGCCACTGCCACTGCGCATGGGAAGCGGGCTGAGCACCAACCCCGACTCGCTGCTGAACTTCTGGGCCATGGCCTGGAGCTATCACATCCTCCCGCTCCAGCCGCTCTCCCTGTTCGACGCAAACATTTTTTTCCCGCGTCCGGATACTCTGGCGTATTCGGAGCATCTGTTCGGTATTACCCTGCTCGCGGCCGCCCGTCTGGTGGCTGAGTGGCAGCCCGCTGATTGCCTATAATTTCGCCATCGGCCGCATCGTTTTTCTTCTCCGGGCTGGGCATGTATTGCCTGGTGCGAGAGTTGACCGGCAGCCGCTGGGGCGGCATGGCCGCAGGCATCGTCTACGCCGCCGCCCCCGTCGTGTCCAAAAACTCGAACGGTGCCGAGAAGCTAGAATCCTAGAGGCGTTCTCGAAGTCCGCAAAAATTTTCTGCGGGCGCCGGGCTGGTGACCGCGTAGTCTTCTCCGCTGCGTTTAGACGGCTTGCTCACAAGACACAGGTACACCCTCTATCGGACAACGATCACGTTCATACGAGGCTGACTCATAGTATCGAGGTTGCATCGGTTGGCAGGTCTATGGGTACGATCATTGGATCGCCGATCGCGGTTAGACTGGGCAATCCCCAGATTACCCCCGATACGTTCGGGTACATCGTGCAAGCAGCCTGTCTCGCCCACGACATCGGCAACCCTCCATTCGGCCATGGTGGGGAAGATACAATAGGCGGATGGTTTAATGTCCCTCTCGGGGATGGGTGAAATCCCTCGCCTTTAGGCGAAGCCTTCAGGGGGCTTGCGGTACGATGTATGGATGCAAGGTTATCGTAAATCATCGCACACGACGTATTTACTGCATTATCACTTTGTATTCATCCCGAAGTACCGCAAGCCGATATTGCGAGGAGATGTAGCAATTCGAGTTCGGGAGCTGGTAAGGGAGATCTGTCGGACGAACAACATAGAGATCCTGAAGGGACATGTGCGTCCGGAGCACGTGCACCTGTTGTTGAGCGTGCCGCCGCACCTGGGGCCGAGCCGAGTGATGCAGGCGATCAAGGGGAAGACCTCGCACCATTTGCTGAGAGATTTTCGGGCGCTGAGAAAGCAGTTCTGGGGCCGGCACCTATGGGCTCGAGGGAACAAATCGCTCACACCGAAAAATCTGTGGGCGTTCGCCGCTGGACGCGGCGCGCAAGAAAAAACGCTCGCCGAGCTGCGCGGTCAGTTCGCACTCGACGTCGTACCCACCAACGACTATGCCGCCAACAACGCTTGGCAGCAATTGAAACATCCTCGCTCACAATCTCTGTCGAGGATTTCAACTGGATACTATCGCCGAGAACAAGCCGCCCTCACCAAAACGGACCTCCATGTACGTTCTACACAGCGTGAGAACGTTGCGGTTTCTCATTATTTCCAAAGCGGGACGACTCGTTCGTATCGGGGGCCGCAACGTCCTCCGAATGTCCAGAAACTCGGACACTCAGCGGCTATTTGAAGATCTCGAACTTGCCTTGGCGTCTTAGATTTATTTGCGATTAAGGTTAAATTACGGCCAAAATAGCGCTCACGACCTTCGCTGCGCGCTAAATGAAGCGTAAGCGCCTTTTTTGCAAAGGGATGCGTACACATCACCAACAGCAAACAGCGCAAGCACCATTTTGTCAGTAACCAGCTCAAGTTGACAGTACCCTTATAACCATTTGTTTCAATCTGAACCGCCCCGGGTTTTCCGGAGACTCCAACTCTTGAGAGGATGGAGTCATGGCAAGACGAAGCAGGTATTCACCGGAGTTGAAAGAGCGAGCAGTGCGGATGGTTTTCGACCAGCAGGCTCAGCACGAATCTCAGTGGTCAGCGATCTCATCGATCGCGTCGAAGATTGACTGCACGCGGGAAACGCTACGCACGTGGGTGCGGCAAGCAGAGCGTGATGCTGGGAAGCGCGCGGGGCTGACGACGGACGAGCGTCAGCGGCTGAAGGAGCTCGAACGAGAGAACCGTGAGCTAAAGCGGTCGAACGAGATCCTTCGCAAGGCGTCGGCGTTTTTCGCCCAGGCGGAGCTCGACCGCCGACCGAGGTGATGTCGTTCGTCGACGAGAACCGTGAGAGTTACGGGGTCGAGCCGATCTGCCGCATGTTGCCGATTGCCCCGTCGACCTACTACGAGCAGAAGGCTCGTCAGAAGGACCCGGCTCGCTTGCCGGCGAGGACCAAGAGAGACCAAGAGCTTCGAGAAGAGATTCGCCGCGTGAGGAGAGAGAACTTCGATGTGTACGGAGTTCGCAAGGTGTGGCAACAGCTGTGTCGAGAGGGCAGCCAAGTGGCCCGGTGTACCGTGGCCCGTCTGATGCGTGAAATGGGGCTTCAGGGCGCGGTCCGTGGACGTCGATTCAAGACGACGAAGCCGGATTCGAGCGGCACTCGCCCGATGGACCTCGTGGAGCGCGACTTCAACGCCACACGCCCGAACGAGCTCTGGGTTTCGGACTTGACCTACATCGCTACGTGGCGCGGCTTCGTGTATGTCGCCTTCGTCATCGACGTCTTCGCTCGACTCATCGTCGGCTGGCGAGCGACGACATCGTTGACTGCCGGCATCGCTCTCGATGCGTTGGAGCAGGCGCTGCACGAGCGCCGACTAGACCCAGAAGATCCATTGGTGCATCACAGCGATCGCGGCGTGCAGTACGTCTCGATCCGTTACACCGAGCGGCTCGCCGAGGCGGGCATTGAGCCGTCCGTCGGCAGCCGAGGCGACTCCTACGATAACGCTTTGGCGGAATCCATCATCGGCCTCTACAAGACCGAGGTGATCCGTCGACGCGGGCCCTGGCGTGGTCTCGAGGACGTCGAGTTCGCCACCCTCGAGTGGGTGCATTGGTACAACACGCAACGACTCTTGGAGCCGATCGGAAATGTCCCCCCGGTCGAGTACGAGATGAACTATTATCGGTCGCAGGAAGGCTCGCTAGAGATGGCGAGACTCAACTAAAACAGTCTCCGGAAAACCCGGGGCGGTTCAATCAGTTGGATCGTTGAACGGCTTTCAATAGATGCTCTAACCGTTCGGCTCGGTGCTCCCACGCAAAGCCATTAGCGTCCTGGAAAGAATTTTCAGCAATTCGAGTTGCCAACGAAAGGTCATCTACAACACGATTTATGCCGTCAGCGAGCGCGTCTGCATCTGACGGAGTCACAAGAACTGCATTACGCCCATCCTCAAGAACTTCACGCGTGGCCTGTAAGTCAGACGCAACAATTGGCTTTCCTGCAGCAAGATACTCAAATAGTTTGAGAGGCGAAGTATAGCGATCTGCAGATTCAGTCGACGTGGTCGGAAGGACCAACACATCAGCAGTCCCTAACCTCGTCTGTACATCAGCCACCGAAATCATCCCAACAAAGTCCACCCGATCACTAATGCCAAGAGACCGTGCTAAATTCTGCAGTCGGAGACGGTCCCCCTCTTCAGGATGGCCACCGACAATAACTGTTCGAACCTTTGGTAAACGGGTAACGGCACGGAGTAATACCTCGACGCCCTTCCATGGATACAGATGTCCCGCGTATAGGACGACCGGCGACTCAAGCCAACTCGGTGGTGTAAATCGCCTATTTGACGAAAGGCGAACACCGTTCGGGATAGTAATAATGTCATCTCTCCGACCAAAACGCGTCTCGAGCTCACTTGCGAGAGTTCTTGTCGTGGTCACATAACCATCCGCAAGCTTCCATACTCGCTTTTCACGCCTAAAAAGACGGTCCTTTTGGGGCGGCCTTGCACGGCGCCCCCCAGACACGAGTTCGTCCATTGTCGCGGCAAACACCGGAGCAAATCCGTGAGACTCAAACACAATTGGTGGACGCAGCCACCGCGGCAGGTCCAAAAGTAAGGAAGCGATGCCAAGATCACGAGTCAGAATTACGTCGGACCGATGGCATACCGAACGTTCGACAGCGAACGCGAAATAGAGGGCCCGACGGACTGCCGGTGGACCGACAACACGTAGACGGTCAATGGTCAGTGTTGAAAGAGCTTTTAACCCGTAAAACTTGAGCGGGTCCCGTGAGGGTCGTGCAGTATCCGAACGCACGCCCAGAAAGACTTGGTGCCCACGCGCGGCGAGAGCGTGACACGTTTCCATCGTTTGTACGCCATTGGCTCGCTCAAGTGGAAATCGGATGTCCGAGAAATAGCGAATTCGCACGTCAAGTCACTGGCTTCCGCTCGGACGCGCCCTGTCGGGCGGGCGGCTTTGCGTTGGTCATTTCGATGACACGGGTGCTTCCGCAATTAGCGGCTGCCACGAGAGGAAATCCCGCAAAAGGCGTTCGACGGCCTGCGCGTCCTGGAGCGTGGCGGCGTTGCTAGCGTCAGCAGCAACATCACCCGACAGCCGGACGACTCGGTCACAGAGCTGACCATCTCGGTAGAGTGCCCATTCATTGCCGTCGGTGTAGAGAATGTTTGGGATGGCCGAGAAACGCTTGAATTGTTTGCGATTGTGACCCTTGAACCGACTGGCGGTGGCGCCAACCCCGGGTGCCTTGAGTTCGGCGTATCCGGCGAGCAGTTGGTTGAGATGAACGGCGTAATCAGGTCGCCCGATGCGCCCAGGCAGGAGCGTCTCACCCGTGCAAACAATATTCCAATTCAACGCCTCAGCGACAGCGTCCATAAAAGCCTCGAACGGGCCACGCATCTGATCTTCTTGTGCGCCAGCGATGACCTGCGTACTTTTGGTTGTTACGGCGTTGGCGAAGGCTTGCAGAGCCACGTGGAAGCAAGTCAGATCCATATCATCTCGACTATTGTCGATCCTTGTCCTCTTTGGCAATTCGCAATATGAGATTGTCTCAGGCGAGGCCCGAGGCATCAGCGAGCTCGGCTGGCATCCCGCCGGCCGCCGTGATCGCGTTCCTAACAGCCCGTGGAAGAAGTCTGTTCGCTGAGCCGGCCTGTTTCAGGCAGCTTGGCGATGAGCGATTGAGTTGACGAGCGCCGCCGGTGTCCCTTTGGACCCTGGCTCGCTCTTGCGACTGTTTTCGAATATCCGGCCTATTGTTCTGAACGCCAGGGCTGCCCCTAGGCGGTCGTGGAGATCCTCGCCCATTCGAACGAGGTGACACCAATGCCCTGGGAGGGTGACGTTGTGGCCGGCGATTCGGGTTCCCCGTACGCGCAGGGAAACACCGTCCAGAAACGGGATGCCACGCTCTCTGGGGGAAGACCTGGATCCAGGTCCTGGGCAAAGATGGACATCAAGGAGGCCCGGGCCGCACCTGGATCAGAACGCGCTAGTCCCCTGGATCTTTGATTACTATACAAAGTTAGGCTTTTCGCCAGCCCATAATATTCATAAGATTCATGCACTTAGAAGGGTTTCGGCAAGCTCTGCTTTATCTAGTTTGTTCTGATACATGGGACTAGCCCGCTGCGCCGCGGTAGCCCCGGCCCCGATTCTGGGCCTCTCGGGTGGCCTCTTTTCCCGCCGCCCGCATGGCCCGGTCAGCGCCCGCTCCCCTATTTGGGGCAAACGTGTCCCTCGGAAATCGAGATTAGAGACGAAAACGAATATGAGTGTTAGCGGCGGGCGTAAATTGCACACTTATGGCGGGCGAAAATTGCACACTCGGCCATCCGTAAAAGGAGGCCGTTGTCGTGTGTCTGGAGTGCCAGACATGACGGCGCGCCTTCAATCAGAATGGCGTTTCCGGAGTGGAGGCGCCGATGTACGGAAGGGAGAAACGAGTGTTACTACGAGAGTATTTGGAGCAGGGAATCAAGAAGGCGGCGCTAGCAGACAAGCTAGGAATCAGCCGCCGAACGGTCCACCACTGGATAAAGACGGGTCAACTGGACCGAGAGTTGGACGAGGAAACGGTGCGCTACAAGAAGCGTCCGCGGATCGAGCGCAGGATCGACCCGTACCGGGAGATCCTTCATTCGCGCCTGCACGAGTTCCCGGAGCTGAGTTCAGTACGCCTGCATGATGAGATCCGTGCCGCGGGCTATGAAGGCGGCTACACGCAGGTCAAGGAGTACGTGCGGCAGATTCGCCCACAGCCACCGGCGGAGCCGCTGGTGCGTTTCGAGACCCCACCAGGCCACCAAGCTCAGGTCGATTTTGCACACTTTCGTTTGCCATGGGGTCGTCGGTGGGCACTTCTCGTGGTGCTCGGATACTCGAGGCTGCTATGGCTTCGGTTTTTCAAGCGACAGGACATGCGGACGTTGTTCGCGGGGCTTGAGCAGGCCTTCCTATTTTTTGGAGGAGTTCCCAAAGAGCTCCTTTTTGACCAGATGCGTTCGGTCATCGTCGAGGATCACCGCCGGGAAGGTGGCCCTCTCGTTGAGAACCCAGAGTTCGTCCGCTTCGCCCACCACTGGGAGTTTCGAACAAGAGCGTGTCGCCCGTATCGGGCGAAGACCAAGGGCAAAGTGGAAAGGCCAATCCGCTATGTGAGAGGAAGCTTCTTCTACGGTCGCCACTTTATCAACGATGACGACCTCGATGCTCAGCTCGAGCGTTGGCTGAGTGACGTCGCCAACGTCCGACTCCATCGCACAACCAACGAACGACCGATAGAACGATTCGCGCGCGATGAAAGGGCCACTCTGAGACCGCTCGTTGAGCGGCCATATCGCTCTCTTGTACTGCCAAACCAACCCGCGAGAAGAACTCCAAAAGCCTGCTTAACCACACTGCCTTCGATGGATGTCGAGCATCGTCCCCTCGAAGTCTACACGCGGCTCGTTGGAGGTGGACAATGAAGGCGAGCACAATATCGCGACGTGAGCAGATCCGTACGATGCTGGCCGACCTAAAGATGCCTGGCGCGCTCGAAGCTGTCGACCGCGTACTATCTGATGCCGATGGCGGTGCGGTCACAACGGCGGAGGCCATCGAGAACCTTCTTGGAGCGCAGATCACGTTGAGAAACAACCGTCGTCTCCAAGCGGCGATGCGCTCCTCACGACTCCCCGCGGTCAAAACAATCGATGAGTTCCGATTTTTCGTTCCAGCCATCGATCAAACGCGAGCAGATTGAGAACCTTCACGAGCTCGGGTTCGTTGAACGTAAGGAGAACGTCGTCTTATTGGGACCTCCTGGTGTGGGCAAAACTCATCTCGCGATTAGTCTTGCCATCGCCGCTGCCCAGAATGGACGGCGCGTCTATTACGGCACCCTGGCTGAGCTCATCACCTCCCTCGAAGAGGCTCGTGACGCGGGCCGCCTCACTCGTCGACTCGCGGTTCTCAGTTATCCGTCACTGCTTGTTGTCGATGAAATCGGATACCTACCCGTCACCCAGACCGGCGCGGTGCTTTTTTTCCAGCTCATAAGTAGGCGATACGAGCGCGCTTCGACCGTGCTCACCTCTAACAAAAGTGGGTCTACGCGGGTTCGTGTGGGTTGAAAACGGCATTTCTGGGTAATGGCGGAAGGAATGCCGCCACGATCTTCAGCTTGAGATATCCCTCGTCACGATAGCCGTAGGCGCGTCGTTGCAGAACACGGATTTTGTTGTTGACCCCTTCAACCAGTCCGAGACTGACTTTGTTCTCAGGATGACAGTAGGAGGCGATACCATCCCAATGGGACTCAATCATTCCGGCGAACTTCTGGTAGGGATGCAGGCGCTGCCATTTGAGGCTGTCTTTCCAACGTGTGAAAAAGGCGCGAGCCCCGCGTTCGGTGCGGTAATCCCAGAGTTGCCCGAAGGCCTCCTTCAAAACATAGGCGGTGTTCAGGCGCCGGTTGGCCTGGAGCAACTTCTTGAGTGCGCGGCGACCGTCCAGGCTCAGGTTCTCCCGCCGGGAAAGCAACGTGTAACGCTGCCCCTTGATATACGACCGGTCCTCGCCGCTGAGGCGTTTGTACTCACGGCGCCGGACCTCATCGAGAGCCTTTGACAGGTGACGCATGATATGAAACTTGTCGAAGATGATCCGCGCATTGGGTGCGTTGTTAATCACCGAGTTCCGGAAGGGCTTCCACATATCCATGGCGGCCAGCTTGATACGGGCGCTTTTCTTCCCGCCCAGCGCCTTGAAGAACAAATCGATGTCGGTTTCTTTGCGACCCTCACCGCCCACCCAGATGGGACGCGCCCGCTCCAGGTCGCTGACAATGACACGATAGTTATGTCCCTTGCGGATGGAGATCTCATCGAACCGATGGCCCGAGGCGCCGGCAGCCCCGCCCGCTCGACTTGCTCTTGCATGTAGAGCTTATCCAGGTCCTTCACCGTAGTGTGGTGCAGACGTTCCATCTCGGCCACCGCCTTGTTCGGCATATCCCGGCACAGCTTGCCCACATGCGTCGCAAAGCGCTGGGTGTAGCGCGGGTTGTTCGCCAGCCAGTCCAAGTGTTCTACATGCACACCACCGCACCCACGACAGTTGACGCGCCAACGCTCGTATTCCAGATAGATCCGCCAGCCTGCCAACGACAGGTCGCGGACCCGGCACACTTGCTTGTCATAGCGCCCCCGGCACCGATGCCCACAGTACGAGCACACGGCTGTTTTTTTCGCCTCTTGAGCTGGATGACGCGGGCGTATCGGTCACCGAATACACCGTTCAATCGGGCGCCAGCCACGAAACCTGGTAGCGCAAAAAGCGAGCGGATCGACTGGGGATTTTTCACTCGGTTAGCCTATCCTAAAAACGGATCACTTCTCAGCACCTGATGAAGTGCTGAATACCTTTTCCACACAATGAGTTACACTATTTCTCCGTCAGCATTCGCCCACAGATTTCCGCGTAGACCCACAAAAGTTTCGAGGAATGGGGCGAGATCCTTGGCGACGAAGTCATGGCCGCCGCTCTCATCGACCGCATTCTGCACCACTGCCACCTCGTCAACATCCGAGGAAACAGTTACCGCATGAGAGAGCACTCCGAACTGTGGCGAGCGCTCCATCCGGCGGGTTCGGACGAACCTCACCCGCCGGCTAAATCTCATAGGAAATACACGGAGGCGACGGCGTCATAGGGTTCGCCACCCATGGCTCGGGTGTGCAATTTTCATCCGCCATGAATGCGCAGTTTTCGGCCGGCGTTGACAATGAGACCCTTTCAGCCCTTTTTAGCGCGTCTCTGGTGACACCTGTTCCTGCAAAACCCCGCAAACCGCGCGGAAAATCTCACCCGTCTCTGCAGTGCCGCAATTGGCCGGACTGGTTGGCGGATGGTGAAGTCCGGAGCTATCCGGTCTCGGCTGGAAACCCCGAAGCACAGGTCGGAACCTACGTCCTGGCCCATACGGGGGGTTTTGCGAGTTTTGCGAGTCATATCGCCCTTTTCGCCATGCGCGTGTTGGGGCAATGTAGCGAATACTCAGAGAAGCCGTGGTGTCCACATCATTTTATCCTCTTTTTCTACAGTGATTTAACGGCTGCCTTCACGTGCTCGGTCCCCGCACACCTCATGGATGCGTATTCCAGCCATCGTGAACGCCGAATCCAGAGCAAGCTGAACAGCGAATCCGGTGAAGCCGAACGCTCATCGAAGCGATGAAGTGTTGGGTGACCTCCTTTCCACTGATTGAAAACGTGAACCTATCTTACCTGCGTGTTGTGTAGCAAGGGGCGGCAGGTCGCTGCCTACGGGAGCGGGCGTAAGGAAAGACGCGAAGCGACCTTCCCGCTCCCGTAGGCAGCGACCTGCCGCGGCCGAACCCCGGGCGATGTGGGGCTGGTTTCGGGGGGTTGCTGGGGTATGGCCTGGCTCGAGAAGACGCTTCCTGAGGCATTCTCGCGCGTCGTTTTGGCGCCGCATCGTCTGGTACCCCGGGTTTGGCGGTTTCACCCGTTTTTATCGCATCGACGCTGTGGTCCCTCGCTCGCTCATGCATCGGCGTTGTCAAATGCCTTTGGCGCAGCCTTGGTCTTTCTCAGAGAAGCTCCTTTGAGAGTGATGCGGTGCGCGCTGTGGAGAATGCGATCGCAGATAGCGTCTGCCTGGTTTGGGTCGCCAATCGCTTCGTGCCACTGCTTGAGCGGAATCTGGGTCGCGATGAGTGTGGAGCCACGCTCGGCGCGGTCTTCGATGACCTCCATTAGATCCCGTCTCTCCGATTCTTTCAGCGGGTGAAGCAGCCAATCATCGATAGCCAGTAAGTCCAGCTTGGCGAGTTTCGTCAAAAGCCGGGCGTAGGAACCATCACCACGAGCGACCGCGAGCTCGTGGAGCAAGCGCGGTGCTCGCACGTAGCATCCGGTGAAGCCGCGACGACAGGCCCGCTCCACGAAGGCGCAAGCCAAGAACGATTTGCCAATCCCCGTCGGGCCGGTGATGAGCAGGTTATGGCGCTCACCGACAAAGCGGCAGTTGCCCAGGCTCAAGATCTGTTCGCGGTTTAAGCCTCGAGGCGCTTGGAAGTTCACGTTCTCCAAACATGCCGGATAGCGGAGCTTTGCCGCTCGCAGTCGTCGAGAAAGCTTACGCTGTTCGCGGGCGGTCCACTCGGCATCGACCAGGAGTCCCACACGTTCCTCGAAGCTCAGCTCCTTGTATTCGCTCGAGCTCAACTGGGTTTCGAACGCGGACACCAAGCCGAACAACTTCATGGCGTTCATCTTTTCTATCGTTTCGGGTGTCAGCATCGGGACTCTCCTCCTTCGTAGTGATCCGCGCCTCGGATGTTCTCGTGCTCCTCTCGCGGTTTCGCTTCGGCGTCCGATTCGAGCACCACACGATCTAGACCAGCCGAGAGAATGTTTTTCACCGTGCGATAGCTGTAAGAGCTCAAAGCTTCCGCTCGTGCGCAAGCGGCCTCGAGACGCTCACTGCCCCAGCGGCTGCCTAGTCGCATGACTCCCAGGCAAGAGCGAAATCCCTGCTCCGGGTGAGGCCGACTCTCTAGAATCCCCGCAACCAGCCTTCCCGTGGCGCGACCTGACTGCTCCGCCCAGTGGAGCAGCCGCGACGGCGTCCACTCCAGGTGCTCCCGATGCGAACGTGGCATATGCTCCGGGTTCGTGGAGTAGTGCCCCTTTCCTTTCTTGCGGGGATGCGACGCGACGCGCTTTCCCTTGAACAGGACCTCCACCACCGAGGCCGTCACCCGTGCCTCGACTTTCTCGTGAATGAGCTGATAGGGAACGCTGTACAAGTTGTTCTCCACCTCCACGTGGTAGTCGATGTTCACTCTGCACCGCTTCCACGTCGATAACTCGTAGCTCTCCTGCGGTAGCGGTTTCAGTACGGGCCGGTCTAGCCTTTCGTACAACTCCCGCCGACTCACACCGAGCTTCTGCATCGGACGCGCATTCAGGACCTCTAACTTCTCCCAGATGGCTTCGTTCAGTTCCGCCAGGCTGAAGAACGTGCGATGACGAAGCACCGCCAGGATCCAGCGCTGCGCCACCTGCACTGCCGACTCCACCTTCGCTTTGTCTTTCGGCTTGAACACCCGAGCCGGGACCACAACCGCACCGTAATGCGTCGCCAGCTCTTCGTACGTCCGGTTGATCCCTGGCTCGTAACGGTCCACCAAATCCACGCCGCTCTTCAAGTTGTCCGGAACCCAGATCTCCGTACTGCCACCGAAGTAATCCGACATCCCCTTATGGGCCTTCGCCCACGATTCCAGCGACTGGTTCAGTGTCGCTTCGACGTAGGTGTAACTGCTCGCGCCCAACGTCCCGACGAACAGCTCCATTTCGACGAGCTCTCCCGTTTTCGGATCGACGATGTGAGGCTTCTTCCCCGAAAAATAGACGAATGTCTTCTCGCCTGCTCGATGCCGTTGACGCATCGTCGGGTTCAGCTTCTTCTTCCACTGACCGTACAGCTCGCAATAACGGCTGTAGCCGTACGCTCCCGGCTTATTCTCCGCGTACTCCACCCACAGCTGCAGCAACGTCAGCTCTCGGTGACGCCTCAGCTCCTCGTGGATGTGGGCATAGTCCAGACCCGGCCGTGCGCCAGACGAGCCCGGCGGCGGAAACAGCCCTGCCTCCAGCTCCCCGTCGCTCAGCTCCTCCGGGAGCGGCCAGCTCAGACCACCCTTCTTCGCCTTGGCCAGGTACTCACTCACCGTTCCAACCGCCACGCGAAGTGCCTTTGCGATCATGCGGTGAGTAAAACCCAGCTCGTACTTTAACCTTAGAACCTCTCGTATTTTTCTCATCGATAACCTCTTAGCTGCCATTTCCTAGATCGTCCTCCTTCCGGGTACGACCTAGAGTTGCCTTGAAACGTGCTATCGATGAGCGTTCGCGATGCCGGAACCGGCGTTCACGTTGCCTGGAATCCGTGTTCACCTTCCCCGGAATCGATGTTCACGATCCCCGGAATCCGTGTTCACGATGCTTTGGAATGGATGTTCACCTTCGGCTGGAATCTGCGTTCACGATGCCCCGGAATACGCACTCTCCATGCGATGAAATTGTACGCGTGGATGCGGAACGCGGAAATTACCGCCGATCGAGTAGGCATGGTTTGTTGCCGCAGCTTCGACGTCGCGGCCAATACGTTCTTCAAGCTGTCTTCGGGTATCACGTCTTCCGTTTTCCAGTTCAGCGTGAAGGAGTACCTGGCGCAGCTCGATGATCTTCGAAGCGAGGTAGCCTCGCAGGAGTCCGATCCAGAGGACTGGTTCAGCCCGTATCCCTTCAATCCCATGCGGCTGAAAGCGCTTGAAGTCTTCACCAAGGGCCAGCCCTACCGCGAGCTGATCGGCTCCAACGGAGGAACCCTCACTGCCGACGAAGTCGCCGATCAGGTGACCGAGCTCATGAGCATCATGGAGCCGACACACCTGACCGACACCGGCGACGTCGGCGACAAGGCGCGCGCCTATCTACTGAGGGCAAAGTTTCTCGTGGCGGCCGCCAACGGAGTCTTCGAGCGTTCCGAGGTCGAGGCACTCGAGAGTTTGGTGGGGCTGGCCGTCTCACTGGACGAGATTCGTGAAGTCTTCAACCAGCCCGTCGATGTAGTCCGTGAGCAAGTAGTTGAGCTTTCCAAGGACATTGCCTACATGATGACCGGCCTCCAGAGGCTTCAGCTGATTCGGGACATTGTTGTGATTTCCTACGCGGACGGATCGATCGACCAGCAGGAAATCGATTGCCTCGTTTGGCTCTGCGAGAATGTCGGAGTCAACCCGCGGTTCATTCAGCAGATCCTCACTAGCGCGGCCCGCGGAGTGGATTAGAGTTCTTCGACTTGGATCTTCAGGGCGGCGAGCGTTGTGGCCGATCCGTCGAGCCCTTGTGATGATGCTAGGATCATCCGACCGACGGAAAGCGGCGAGAAGGCGCAAGCCTGCCTGGGCGTCGTGTCCTAAAATGCGAACGGAGCCGAAAGCTCGAATCCTGGAGGCGTTCTCGAGATTCGCGGAGACCAGCCGACGCGACACGGGCTCTGCGATAGGCGCTCCCGAGCAGGACCTCTCCTCCAGACCATCCGTTTCGTCCAGCTGGCGCGCCCGAACTCCTATGCGGCGGCGCGGTGGTAATAACTGAGCAAACCGCCCAATCGCTTACGACATCGCACCTTCCCGTGAGGACTGCCGACGCATTCTTCCGCTTCGAGCAACGAGTTCCCAAGCCCTTGATGGTTGCGCTCTCCGTGATAATGATGGATGAACTCAGTGATGGCACGACGCAGCGATGGCTCACTGAAGAAGATCATCCGCTCCAAGCACTCGCTCTTGATCGACAAAACAAACCTTTCGACATAAGCGTTCAGATTCGGCGAACAGTGCGGCAGCCGAATGACGTCAGTTCCGGCGTGCTCGAGCAAATCGCGAAACTCCGTAGTGAACTTCCTGTCGCGGTCCAGGATGAGGAATCGCTTGCCGCGCAGAAAGCCGTCGAATGGGTCGGTGAGATTCCGACCCCCGGAGTGATTCCGGCAATGTGTACTTTTCGCGAAGACAGCTCGATGACGACGAGCACATAGTAGGTCACGAGCCTACGAACTGTGGCGACCTCGACGGTGAAGAAGTCGGTCGCCGCAACGGTTTCCCAATGGGCGGCGAGAAACGTACGCCATGGCGTTCGCTCACTTCGCTCCGGCGCAGGCTCGATGCCATGTTCTCGCAGAATATTGGCAATGGTGCTCCTGGCTACCGTATGGCCGAGATTCAACAGGGCGCCGCGAATGCGTGTATACCCCCACTTCGGATTCGACTTCGCCATCCCGTCGTGTCCAAAAACACAAACGGACTCAAGACCGTCGCGCCGGGACGTTTCGCATCGGTCAGGCGCAAGCGACCCTGGATCTGATTTCGAAGAACTCGATTCTCGGCCACAAGATACCCGTTGCGCAGGAGCAATTTCTCATCCACGGATCCTGAGACGTAGCCCAGCATGGTCTTCCAGTCCATCGCGACTCCTTCCGCTGAACTGGAATACGTATCCGACCGCGATGGCGGATTCAAGCAGCCTTTGGAAAGGTGCAAACTGCTGACCCGCTGGGCGTTCGAGTATATTGACCAGACGCGACGTCGAGCTCGACGTACTATTTGCACCATACGGGGTTGCTCCGTTTCTACCATCGGGAAGCCGCATGAGTATTTTGATCTAACGACCACGTGCAATTCCTACCGCTCGTTCTGGCTGGCTGGGTCAACCGCCAGCAACAGGATGTGATTGACTAGCTGCGAGAGGAGAACCGTGTGCTCCGAGCCGGGCTTCGGGGCAAACGTCTCTGGCTTTTTCGCTTGCATCGTTCTCACATTTTGTATATATGGCATTGTTGGGTTCTATTAGGAGGGAGCGATGAAGAGAATCTTTGGTTTCGCTGCGATCGCAACTCTTATGTTGATAGTGGGTTTCACCCACGCCATCGCCGCGCAGGAATCGGAGGCCGTGCAGGAATCGGAAGCGGTAACCGACGCCGCTGGGGAAGCCGCTGAGGCTGCTGGCGAGATGGCGGACTCGGCTGCCGAATCGGTAGAAGAAATGGCAGAGTCCACCGCTGAAACGGATGAGGCGGCGGCAGCGGAGACCGGGATGAGCCCCGGGCTCATGTTCGGTCTTTTGATCCTGGCGCTGGTTCTGGTGGTGCTTGCGGTGAAGCGGCTGCGCAAAGCTTGAGGTAATCCAACCTTCGCAATCAAGATGGCGCACGGCGACGGGGACAACTAGTCCCCTGGATCTTTGATTACTATACAAAGTTAGGCTTTTCGCCAGCCCATAAGATCATAAGATTCATGCACTTAGAATGGTTTCGGCAAGCTCTGCTTTATCTAGTTTGTTCTGATACAGGGGACTAGGCCCACGCCCTCGCCAGACCTGTGCCTTCTATTTATTCATCCGGGCGCCCCGAACTTGATTAGTCTCCGGTCTGCCGGCACCATACCTGCTTGATTTCGTCGTTTGTTCGCGCTCTCATCTCCGCCTTCAAGGCTCGTCGCGAACTGGCTCTTGACAATGTCGCTCTTCGGCAGCAGCTCGCCGTCCTCTGCCGTACGGTGAAACGGCGCGGCTCTCGAAGGTCGACTGCGGGTGGGGTAACTGTAAAGCCTAGGGGCCCTTGGCCCAGTCGCTAAGCTGCTGATTTATGGTCTATTTCGAAAGGGCCGAGTTTTGGTACAGGACGGGGTCGTTTTACCCACAAGGAAGTTTCCTGAGATTATGAACGCCGACTGCCCCGTGGCCAGCTCCTATCGATCTGGCCCACAATAGCCGGACGATGACGGGTCCCCTCTACGAGTTGCTGCCCCGCGGCGAGGCAGGGAGCGACGAGCTTCTCGGTCGCTTCCTCGACTATATCTCGCACCTGGGTCTCACACTCTACCCAGCTCAGGAGGACGCGATCCTCGCGCTCTTCGAGGGGCACAACGTCATCCTGAACACCCCTACCGGTTCAGGGAAGTCGCTGGTCGCCTCCGCGCTACACTTCATGTCTCTCGCTCATGGGCGACGCTCCGTCTACACCTGTCCCATCAAAGCGCTAGTCAACGAGAAGTGGATGGCACTCTGCCGCGAGCTTGGTCCTAGGAACGTCGGCCTCTCCACGGGCGACGCCACCGTCAACCGCGGAGGACCAGTCCTCTGCTGCACCGCGGAGATCCTCGCGAACATGGCCTTGCGAGAGGGGAAAGATGCGGCGGTGGACGACGTGGTGATGGACGAGTTCCACTGGTACGCCGACCGCGATCGCGGGGTTGCCTGGCAGGTACCGCTTCTTACCCTGCCCCAGACACGCTTCCTCCTCATGTCCGCCACTCTCGGTGACGTGGCCTTCTTCGAGGAGGCGCTCACCGGCCGGAATGGTCGGACCACCGTCACGGTGAAGTCCATTGAGCGACCCGTTCCGCTCGACCACGCCTATTCCGAGATCCCCTTGGCGAAGGCGGTAGAAAAGCTCGCCTCCGAGGACAAGGCGCCGATCTACATCGTTCACTTCACGCAGAAAGACGCCGCGGACAGCGCGCAGGCCTTCACGAGCCTCAGGCTCTCGACCCGTCAGGAGAAGAACCAGGTAGCGGCGGCGATCGAAGGGGTCCGCTTCACGAGCCCCTACGGCCCCAAGGTCCGCAAGTGGCTCCGGCAGGGCATAGGTGTGCACCACGCGGGACTCCTTCCCAAGTACCGGGTGCTGGTCGAACAACTCGTCCAGCAAGGACTCCTCAAGGTCATCTGCGGCACGGACACGCTGGGTGTGGGCATCAACGTGCCGATCCGGACGGTTCTCTTCACCAGGCTCTGCAAATTCGACGGGCACAAGACGGCGGTCCTCTCCGCCCGCGATTTCCACCAGATCGCCGGGCGCGCGGGCAGGAAGGGCTTCGACGAGGAAGGCTTCGTGGTGGCACAGGCCCCGGATCATGTGATCGAGAACTTGAAACTCGGGGAGAAGGCGAAAGAGGGCAAGAAGGTCGTCAAGAGGAACCCCCCCGAGCACAACTTCGCCAACTGGGACCGGCAGACCTATGAGCGGCTCATCGTCGCTCCCCCGGAGCGACTCACTTCCCGTTTCGACGTGTCGCACGGGATGCTCTTGAACGTCCTTTCGCGTCAGAGCGACGGGTGCCTCGCGATGCGGAGGCTTATCCGGGTGAGCCACGAGCCCGACCGCGCCAAGGGAGGTCACTTTCGACGGGGATGGCAGCTTTTCCGTTCCCTTTTGGCGCGCGGCATCGTCGAAATCGTTCCCAGAACGGCGGAGGGCTCGCGGCTTCGTGTGAATGTCGAGCTTCAAGAGGACTTCTCGATGGATCAAGCCCTCTCGCTCTATCTTCTCGAGACGCTCCCGCTCCTCGACCCGGAGTCGGAGATCTACGCGCTCGACATCCTCACGCTGGTCGAAAGCATTCTCGAGGACCCAAAGCTTATCCTGCGCCGACAGCTCGACAAGCTGAAGGGGAGGGCGGTCGCGGAGATGAAGGCCGAGGGCCTCGACTACGACCAGCGCATGGAAGAACTCGAAAAGCTCGAGTACCCGAAGCCTCTGCGGGAATTCATCTACGCGACGTTCAACGCCTTCGCCGACCGGCACCCCTGGGTCGAGGAGGAGAACATCCGGCCGAAGTCGATCGCGCGGGAGATGTTCGAGAGCTTTCGCTCGTTCTCGGATTACGTGCAGGAGTACGACCTTGAGCGGGCCGAGGGGCTCCTCCTGCGCCACCTCAATAGCGTCTACAAGGTTCTCCGACAGACCGTGCCAGACCAGGTGAAGACCGACGAGGTCGTCGAGATGGAACTCTACCTGCGCGATATGTTGCGTCAGGTGGACTCGAGCCTTCTTGAGGAGTGGGAGAGGATGCGCGACTCGAACTACCGGCCGGAGGAGCGGGAGGAGTCGCGGCCACCACTTTCGGAGGAGGCACCGGACGTCACGCACGATACCAAAGCCTTCACTGCCGCCATTCGCACGCGTGTCTTCGCCTTCCTCCGTGCGTGGTCGGTCGGAGACGACGAAGCGGCGCTTCGTACCATCGACTCGGAAATTGATGCTGACGGAGAGCTCTGGAGCCCGGAGCGCCTGCACGCGGCTCGCGAGGCCTTTCGCGTAGACCACGCGGGCCTGCGCCTCGACCCCGAGGCGCGGAACCTCCGCCACACGCACGTGAAACTCTCGGACGATCGGACTACATGGCGCGTCGAGCAGATGCTCGTGGATCTGGAGGACCTCAATGATTGGATCGCGGAGCTGGGGGTAAATCTCGAAACCTCGCGCGAGGCAGGACAGCCGATGATTCAGCTACTGCGTCTCGAAACCCTGGTCTGAGCGGCGTTCAAGGGCGTGAGGTCAAAATACTCATGCGGCTTCCCGATGGTAGAAACAGAGCAACCCCGGTAGGGTCGAGGGCTGGCGCGGTGCTCCGTAGGCGCGGCCTATCTGTTTCTCCCCGTTTCCTGTGGGAGTGCCTCACTAGCCGCACCGTAAGTCGAGCCCGCGTGCGAGACGAGGAAACGGGAGAAACGACAGAGTTCAGGAGCGAGCTGTTGCCCCCGTCCTGTGCCAAAACTCGGCCCTTTTGAAATAGGCCATAAATCAGCAGCTTAGTGTCTGTGTTTGCGACCGGGCCAAGGGCCGTAGGCTTTACAATCGTCTGGCCCGAGGGTGTTATCTTCGGATCCATCATGACGTACCATGTGCAATTCCTACTGTTGGTCAGGCAGCCGTTGTTCGATCGGGCAGCCCTGCCGCTCACACAGACCTCATGGGTGCTTCCGCCATTAAGTGTTGGCAAAATGACACTAAGACTTTACAGTGCATTAAATTACAGCCATGGTCTTTCAAAAGGGCCGAGTTTTGGCACAGGACGCGGAAGCCAGCCCTGCGGCGCGAAATACCCTCGATTCTGCGCGGATTCCAAGGGCGTCTAAGCTGCTGATTTGTGGTCTATTTCAAAAGGGCCGAGTTTTGGCACAGAACGGGGACCGAGAACTCCGAGAAGAGATTCGGCGTGTGCGGAAAGAGAACTTCGACGTGTACGGAGTGCGTAAGGTATGGCGCCAGCTGCGTCGCGAAGGCAGCGACGTGGCTCGGTGCACCGTGGCCCGTCTGATGCGCGAAATGGGCCTCCAGGGAGCGGTCCGTGGACGTCGATTCAAGACGACGAAGCCCGACCCGAACGGGTCCCGTCCGACAGACCTCGTCGAGCGCGACTTCAACGCGACCCGTCCGAACGAGCTCTGGGTGTCGGACCTGACCTACGTCGCGAGATGGCGCGGCTTCGTCTACGTCGCTTTCGTCATCGACGTGTTCGCCCGACTCATCGTCGGTTGGAGAGCGACGACATCGTTGACCGCCGACATCGCTCTCGATGCATTGGAGCAGGCGCTGCACGAGCGTCGACTCGACCCCGAGGACCCGTTGGTTCATCACAGCGATCGCGGAGTGCAGTACGTCTCGATCCGCTACACCGAGCGGCTCTCCGAGGTCGGCATCGAACCGTCCGTCGGCAGCCGCGGTGATTCCTACGACAACGCTCTAGCCGAGTCCATCATCGGTCTCTACAAAACCGAGGTGATTCGTCGGCGCGGACCGTGGCGCGGTCTCGAGGACGTCGAGTTCGCCACCCTCGAGTGGGTGCACTGGTACAACACGCAACGACTCTTGGAACCGATCGGAAACATCCCACCGGTCGAGCACGAACTGAACTACTATCGCTCGCAACAAGGCTCGCTCGAGGTGGCGAGACTCAACTGAAACAGTCTCCGGGATTCCCGGGGCGGTTCATGTCTCTTCATACTTTTTGCCTAAGCCACGCGCCTTTTCCCGGCATATCTTGGTCAATTCGGCAACGGCAGGTATGAGCGGCTGCGTCTTATCCTTGTCATCGGGCACCGCCACTCTGATCGCACAAGATGTGCCAGCACCTAAGAAGAAAGCGATAGGCTTGTCATGCCGCGCAAGATGGTCCCTCAGGCTGGAGAGTATTTGTTGAGCGTCATGCGTTTGCTGTGTATTGTTCATCCGGGCCCCTCCGGCATCACGATCAAGCTGTCAAGAGCATCCCGCAGAACGCGCGTCGCACGGCAATCGTCTTCGCTATAATCAAGAATGCGCTGGCGAATCGTAGGGTCACCCGTTTCTACCCACCTATGGAACCATTCGATTGAAGCCGCCCCCGAGGGATGTGTGTCGCGCCACGCAAAGACGAGATAGTTCGCCAGTGTTTTGATTGAGAAGTCTCGTGTTGGCCATTCTGTGGCCTTCAGCACCACATTAGAATAGAGGTCCACGGCCCGTACCGGGTCGAATAGCGCCTCCAGTTCGTCCTCCTTGCAGACGTCCGGATATTTCTCACGTAGCTTTCGATAGATGGTTCGCTCGTACTTCGAGTAGTAGTAGATCACGCAGGGCTGGCTTTCCTGCATGTAGCGCCAAGCCTCGGCAAAAGCCTGCTTCTCAGCCTCTGCGGTTGTTTGCTCGGCGAAGAAAGTGATAAACCGTTCTGTGTCGTTGTCGCCGCCCCGCCGTTCGACAAAACCGTGCAGGTAACAGATGTTGCGCATGGGATCGACTTCGATGTCGAAGTACAGTTCCAGATCGGCGACCGGCAGCGTTACCGGTTCGCGGAGATAGGGCTTGGCCTTCTTCCCCGCCGTAATCAGCTTCGCTCGGGCGTGCAGCTTCTCTAGAGTCGCGAGACCTATGCCGGGGAAGATCGTTTTCTTGCCCGTGACAAATTCTGCGGGGTAAGCCTCGGCCAGGTCCCGGATCGTTGCGATACGTTCCATCATCACGTCACGCTTCGACCTGCCCAACTCAGGAATCAGCGTCAGATCGTTCGCATCGGTTAGGCGTGAGATACAAGCGCTGTACCAATGACAGAGCTTGCAAACCCCGCTATAGGCGGCAAGCGTCTCCGTGCTCTTGCCGACTATCGCCTGGGCCTCGGCGAGGCAATCCTGATAATCCTCCCAGAGCGTGCGTGGATTCCGTTTCCCGTATGGTTTTATAAAGTCATAGATGATTTCTTGGCCATCAATATCCCAGATAAAGCCACGTTTCCCGGCAGAAAGGCCCTTACGTTCCAGGATGTCTGTGTAGAGCCCGAGTTGCACCGCGTAGTGCTTCTTGGGTTTCGACAGGTCACCCGAGCCTTCCTCCCCTGCGCCTGACTTGATATCTCCAGCGACATACCCGTCACCCTCTTGGCGCAGCAGGTCCGGGTCTCCAAGAAGGCCTTCGGCCTGCATACGTCCACTGTAGATTAGCGGTTCGCCGCCATGCATAGCCTCAAAAGTCAGCCGTTCCTTTTCATCACCTGCGTATATTGAGAGATCGGTAAGGGGCATTTCCAGCCTCTCAATAACCTCTTTCTCATAGATGTTACCCTTCTCCCAAAGCAATTGAACAAACGGGTTTGACTCATCGCGTTGCGCCTGGTCGGCGAAAAGGTCCATGGTCACGCGATGCGGACAAGAAACCAAATCGTAAAGCATTGAGGCGGTGACCGGCGCGGTCATGATTCAGCCCTCCTTGTACTGACGGAAATTGGTAGCAAGGTCGGCAAATGATTTTGGGCTGTATCTGTTGAAGCTCTCTTCGTCCACAAAGACGAAATCATAGGACACGTCCGACTGTGCCCGATTGATCTCCTCGCACCATGTCTTAGGAACACCAGCGTCCGACAATCGAAGTCACCTCGGCGAAGCCGACGCTCCAGCTTTCTCGTCGCTTTAAGGAGCGCTCGGATGATGACCAAATCCTCCCCCTGAATTCCGTTGGTCGGCTAGCCTTTGTCGACGTTGTCGAACAATAGCCACAATGAATTCTTCAGTCCCAAGTTAAGTGTCAGCAGTTCCCGCCTTGCATAAAGGTATCGCCAATCGAATCAGTACTGCAATGCAGTTTTGCAATCCCGGTAGGGTCGAGGGCTGGCGCGGTGCTCCGTAGGCGCGGCCTATCTGTTTCTCCCCGTTTCCTGTGGGAGTGCCTCACTAGCCGCACCGTAAGTCCGTTTCCAGCCCCCGCCACATCGCACGCAGCGTGCGGCTTTCCCGCACTACGCGCTCCTGCACACTTCCCGCGAAGGGTTATGTGACCTATCGAGCCGGGGCGTCTTTCGGCGAATCTACGAGATATCGAACTCGGTAATCTGTGAACAGTCCGACAGTCGCCTACATCCATCGCCTACTCCATCGCTTCCAGCCGAAACCTTGGCGCAAGAAGCGCCAAGACTTCTCGGCCTTCGCCTTGACGTATATCCTTCATCTCAGCTCCTGCAGAGTGATGGGTGATTTTGTCATCTCACCCCTGCCTCGCTTGTTGACGAAGGAGTTGTGTGCAGCAGGGCCCCTTTGCTCCACGGGCGTTGCCCCGTTTCAACGCTACTACGGACCCAGCCGCCACCGTCTCGTCTTCAACCGTTTTCCCGGGGCCTCCGGTTATGCGGTCTACCTTGCTCCGTCGATTTCTCGACGGGACGAGGACGGCTTCTCCAGTTGCTTGGCATGTCCTTATCACCGTGCTGTCCCTACCACCCCGCCAGAGGGATGTGCCTCATCAGATAGTCTGGCGACACATCCTGTTGCCTTCGTCCGACAGGAGAAAACTCGGCCTCTGGGGCTATTTTTTTGTCGGGGCCACCTATGGGTTCACTTGTGTTACGGCCCGGTGACTCGCTCACCATCCTCAAGATGGCTTTGTCAGTCAGCTTCATCCGTCTCGTTTCCTCCACGAACGTGACTCAAGCTACGGGGCGCTAACTTTTACCCCGGTGGGACTCTTTCCCACTGAACATGCCAGCCTTCGCTGGACGCACTCCTGTCCAAAAACACAAACGAACTCAAGACTGGCGCGCCGGGCCGTTTCGATCGTCATCACCCCGTGGCGAGCCCCAGATCAGGAGCGTGTCGGAGGCGATGTCGGCGATTCGGGTTCTCCGCACGCGCAGGGAAAACACCGTCCAGCAACGGGATGCCACGCTCCCGGGCGGAGACCTGGGTCCAGGCCCGGGCCGCACCTGGACCAGAACGTGCTAGCCCGATACGCCGCAGTAACCCGGGCCTCGATTCTGGGCCTCTCGGGTGGCCTCTTTTCCGCCGCCGCACGGCCCGGTCAGCGGCCCGCCACCCTATTTGGCGCAAACGTGGCACTCGAAAATCGGGATTAGAGACGAATGTCGAAAATGAGGCCCGTTCAGCCCTTCTAGCGCGTCTCTGGTGACACCTATACCTGCGAAACCCCGCCAACCGCGCGGAAAATCTCATCCGTCTCTGCAGTGCCACAATTGGGCAGACTGGGTGGCGGATGGTGCAGGTTGGAGCTATCCGGTCTCGGCAAAATGTGGTCCAGCTTTTGCCGGAAATCCTCAAACAGAAAAGTAAGTGGAGATTCAGGAGGTTTCGAGCTTCGCGCATTTCTTGAGTTTTTTGATGCGTACGCAGGTTTGGCGAGAAGGCTGTTTTACGCGCTCTCGGGTTTCAACCGTGATGCCCACGTCGTTCTATCCGCTTCCCCTACAGTGATTTAACGGCTTCCGTCACGTGCTGGTCCCCGCACGCATCATCGACGGGTGGTCGTTCGAGCCGGAATTTTAATCAGCTTTTCTATACGGCAATTTCAAACTCCTGGACGCCTGAAAGAGGGCCGTGTCGTAAACCCTCCGGAGGCGGCTCCGACCGTTACTCATTGTCGCAAAAGGCTTTACGTCTCATCAGCGAATGTTCGTCGACGGGAACATCTTTCCGACTATCGCAGTCGGGAGGCTCGAGTGGAGCTTCCGATTCTTGGCTGGAAACGATCAGAAACAGAGCAAAACAGGCCATTAACGTGCAATTTGGGGCGATTTTGGGGCTTATCGTGTCGTTTTTCCACTTAATCGCGCAGACAATGAGAAGACGCTCTACGCCTAGATCGCGCCTGAGGAGAGGACGAATAGCGGAATTCGAATTGGCCAAACCTCGAATTCATCCAGTGGAGTTTTACGGAGGAAACGAAGATGACTCCGCAGACGGTCCAGTACAAGGAGCTATCCGAGTCTGGAAACCATGACAGGGAATTTGGGCCAGTTTGAGGCTGATTGGTGGAGGCCAGTGTCGGAGAGCAGCTTGCTGCTAACCGAGGCCATTCACGAAGTGGGCGCTGGAGGCTCACAGCGTTTTGACGAGCACTCGCTGTTTCTCCCAATCGTCGGGAAGCGGATGATGCAAGAGGTAGCTCGAGGTCAGCCCAACGGGCTGGCGGCCTTCGACAATGGCGCGGACGATGTCGGGAGCCAGGAAGGCATAACGGATTGCCTTGCGCACGCGGTCCGTTGGGATGGCGTTTTCGGTGGCAATCTGCTCATAGGTTTTGCCTGCTTTGATTCGGTTGAGCCAGGAGAGGGCGTTGGCGATATTGCGCAGGAGTGTGCGGTCGACGGATTTCGTGGGGTTGCCCAGAACGAGCTTGGTCTCGACGCCGCGTCGACGCAAGCGGAACGGTGCGAGGATGCGGAGTGCATCCTCGCGAATGCGGTCGGGCCCCATAGACAGGCAAGCAGCGAACGCATTGCGGTCGAGCAGGATGGACACAGAGCCGGGGCTGATATCGACCCGCCGGATAAGACGGAGCAGGGGGGCTGCCGAGGCACTATCATCATTACTACCGGAACACAGCCCGTCTAAAAAGCGACGCACCGAGGCGAGCTCTCGGCTCCGTTCGCATTTTCGGACACGACGGCGTTCAGGTCGATGAGATCTGGAATTTCACCTACGCGAAAGCGAAGAACGTCGCGCGGGCGAAGGCCGCACCCGAGGGCGCGGGCGACACCTGGACGTGGACGGCACTCGACGCCGACTCCAAGCTGATCGTCTCCTGGCTGGTCGGCGGGCGCGACGCCGGATACGCGGCGGAGTTCATGCAGGACCTGGCCGGTCGTCTTGCCAACCGCGTGCAGCTCACGAGCGACGGCCACAGGGTGTACCTCTCGGCGGTAGAGGATGCGTTCGGATCTGATATCGACTACGTAATGTTGATCAAAAACTACGGAGACGCGCCGGAAGGTCAGAGGCGGTACAGCCCGGCCGTCTGCACCGGAGCGACGCGGATACGCGTCACTGGCGACCCCGACGATGACCACATCTCCACGAGCTACGTCGAGCGCCAGAACCTGACGATGCGGATGTCGATGCGGCGTTACACGCGGCTGACGAACGCCTTCTCGAAGAAGCTGGCGAACCTGGAGCATCACGTCGCGCTCTACTTCGTGCACTACAACTTCTGCCGGGTCCACAAGACGTTGAGAACGTCGCCGGCGATGGCAGCCAAAATCACGGACACGCTTCACGACATGGAGTGGATCGTCGGCCTCATCGATGCGCGGGCACCGAAGCCAGGCCCACGCGGACCCTACCGAAAGCGCCAGCAGGCAGCATAACCCAGGGCTTGGGACTGTTGGTGCTTGATCTGCCAACCTCGTTCAGCTTAGAATCCCACTAGCTCGGTTTCCCCGAGTCCGTTGATTCTTTCGGCTTAGTCTCCATAGAATCAGCCGCCCCGCTAGCCGGCCGCTAGCGGGGCGGCGCACTTTCGCCGGCCTCGATGGAGCCGAAACATGGAGACTAAGGATGATAATTCCGTCTTTACCCCCGATCCCTGATCCGTTCGACGACCCACGACTCAAAAAAGAACTTCTCCAAATGGCGAAGGCGTTCGAAACCCACGAGAAGAAGTTCGCTGCGCTTAAGCCACAAGTGGAGCGTCAGTTCCGTCATATGTCGGCAGAGTTAGCGCGAAGCTGGCCTGCTCTGAGGCAGTCGCGTGTCAAACTTGAAGGAAAACCAAGCATGAAGATTCCATCTATACCCGTCGCTCCATTTGAGCTGAAGCTCCCTAGAAGCGATCAGCTAGAAACCATCATCCGTAGACTTGACGAAATTGATTCTACTCTGGGAAAGGTCGTAATTTTGATGCAGGAAGGGTTGAATCGGAAGGTTCAGACCGAGACGAGCCCAACGTCGGAAGGACATACTCAACCACCCTCAAAGCCGAAAACTGTTCGTTAAATGTCGTTCCACTGTTTTCCAAAAGCTCGATGATAGACTGGGCCAGGGCGAGCGAAATGGCGCGTTTTCCGACTAGATGAGAACCGGGAAGGTCCGACATGAAACCCCACTTGTGAAGGCCTGGAAGGAAATTATAGCATGAAGCCCAACTGGTAGCGTTCAGAGCGGCGAGGCTTACGCCTTCCAACTTGTGAGCTCCATTTTCTTAATTTCAAACTGAGACACTACCCCATCAAGTGTTGCTTCAGTTGGCCTGCCTGTGCCGGCGAACGCGTCGTGTCCAAAAATACAAACGAACTCAAGATCGGCACGCCGGGACGTTTCGGAATAGATTGATGACAGCTAGTGGACCCACTGGTAGTTGATGCGGGCACGAATCAAAGCTGGGGATTATTACAGCGAATTGGAATCCTCGTTCAAGGGGAAACCGTAGTATCCTGGGAGCGTCTTTCAATACAGAAGGGGGCAACGCCATTTGGAGGAGAACTATGGCAAAAGCGCGAGTGTTGACGCGGTTGGAACTAGCCGAGCATTTGGGTGTCGATAAACAGATGGTAACGAAATGGGAGCGGTCTGGGATGCCGGTCCACACCAGAGGGCGCGGCGTGGCGTCTCAATTCCGTCTGGGGGAGGTCCGGGCGTGGCTAAGGGTGCGGGAAGCGAAGGCCAAAGCGGCGGAGAAGGCGAAGGTGCGGGAAGCCAAAGCGTCAGAGAAGGCGAAGAAGACAGCGAAGGGTTAGCCCCAAAGGTTTGCTCCCAGACCCGCCGTAAGCTGGCGAAGTCCAAACCGTCCAAAACGACGTTCCGGCCAATCCCTGTATCCTGCGGCATCACCGAACGTTCGCTCTTGTGCTCGATAAAGTCCAGTCTAATGAAGGACTTCCGGGTGCGAAGTTCACTGCCCGCAGCTCGCCCCGCAGCCGATTTGAGCCAGCCGTGCGCACCCCCGGTGGGCCTGTCGCTCGCCACCCGCAGCCCAGGGGTCGGAAGCCAGCCCTGCGGCGCGAAATACCCTCGATTCTGCGCGGATTCCAAGAGCGTCTAAGCTGCTGATTTGTGGTCTATTTCAAAAGGGCCGAGTTTTGGCACAGGACGGGGTGAGCGACCCGCCGGAGGAGAACACGTGCTCATGGCTGGCCTCGGTGCTCAGCCGCAGCCGCCGCATGTCGACCGTCACCGCCCCGAACGTCTCCCCATCGCCCGCGACGTCGAGCCGCGCCAGCGCCCCCTCTCCCTTCAGCTTCACACTCGTCGTCCCGCGCGCCAGGAGCCGACCGCTGACGCCTACCGCTCCAGAGTCCAGCATCGCCTCGCTCGTCCGGGGATCCCCGGCGAGGTCGTCCACGATCCGGATTTCTCCCCAGGAGTGACCGACCGTTCCCCACACGTCCAGGTCGGACGACACCGACCAGCCCAGGTAGGGATGGACGCCCGTCAGCTGCAGCTCGTACGCGCCGCCCCCGGCGTCTCTGCCGCCCGCGTAGTAGTCGAACGAACCCCTCGACCGGGATACGGACAGCCCCGCCAGCACGTCGGAACCAAGCCGCACATCGGCCCCGAGGTGCACGCTGAACACCTCGCCGTTCCAAGCGACCACGCCGTCCTCGCCGCCGCCCGCCAGGTTGCGGTAGTCGCCGCAGCCCCACGCCGCGAAACGTCCCGCCCCGCCCTCTTCCTCCTTCGACGGCATCAGGAACGACGAATCGCCGAGCGCCTGCTCCAGGGTCAGCGGCTCGGTGCCCGCCGCGGCCCACCCGTCGGAGGTCGGCGCGAGAGATAGCGACAGACGGCCAACCGGCTCCTCCGCCCTGCCCTGGGCGGCGTCCGAGAACGCCTGATCGCTGCGACACCTGACAGCGCTGAAAGCCAGCGTCCGCCCTATCTCCGGAAGGACGGTCTGGTTAACCAGCCCGATGCGGCGCTCCACGTCGTCGGTGATCGTTCCCACCCCTGTGTCGTCCGCCAACGTCGTCCCCACCGGGTCGCTCAATTCCACCGTAAACTGCTCGGCGCCCTCCATCAGCTGGTCAATCAGCGTCGCCACGGCAACCGCCCGGGTCGTTTCCCCCGGCTCGAAGCGCAGCGTTCCCGATGTCGTCGTGTAGTCCGAGCCCGCAACCGCCGTCCCGTCGACCGTCTGGTACGACACCGTCACTGCGACGCCGCTCACGGCGCTCAACCGCATCACGAACTCCGCCGTACCCCCTTCGCCAACTGGCGGCGCGTCGTCGATCGCAAGCGTGGGCGGTTCGTCTTCGTCGGTGATCGTCCCCGCGCCGGTGTCGTCCGCCACCGTCGCCCACGACGGGGCGCTCAGCTCCACGGTGAAAGCTTCGGTCTCCTCCGGCGTGTCGTCGGTCGGCCGGAGCGTCTTCGTCGTGTCGCCCGGCTCGAAGCGCAGCGTTCCCGATGTCGTCGTGTAGTCCGAGCCCGCAACCGCCGTCCCGTCGACCGTGCGGTAAGCCACCGTCACCGGCTCGCCGCTCTCTCTGCGCAACGTCACCCTGAACTTGGCCGTGCGCCCTTCGGGCACCGGCGCGGCGTCGCCGATGGACAGGGTCGGGAGGCTGCGGCTCCCGCCGTCGTCGTCGCTGATCGTCCCCGTCCCGGTTCCGTCGGCCACCGTCGCCCCCGACGGGGCGCTCAACTCCACGGTGAAGGCTTCGGTCTCCTCCGGCGTGTCGTCGTCCACGGTCGGTACCCGGAGCGTCTTCGTTGTCTCCCCCGGCTCGAAACGCAGCGTCCCCGCCATCGCCGTGTAGTCCGAGCCTGCAACCGCCGTTCCGTCCTTCGTCTTGTACGATACGGTCACCACGTTCTCGCTCGCCGCGCTCAACGTCACCCGGAACGTGGCCGTGTCTCCCTCTACCACTGCGGCGTCGCCGACGGACAGGGTCGGGAGGCTACCGCCCCCGCCGTCGTCGTTATCCCTGATCGTTCCCTCCCCGGTGTGGTCGTCCAGCGTGGCCCCGTCCGGGTTGCGCAGGGTCACCATGAAGCGTTCGTCCGACTCCTGGGCGTCGTCATCCACCGTCGACACCGAGATCGTCTTCGTTGGTTGCCCCGCTGTGAAAGTCAGCGTCCCCGATGTCTCTGTGTAGTCCGAGCCCGCCTTGGCCGTCCCGTCCGCCGTCTCGAAGTTCACCGTCACCGGCTCGGTGCTGGCCGGTGTCAACGTCACGACGAACTCGGCCGTACCCCCTTCGGCCACCGCCGCGTCCGCGATGGACAGGGTGGGCAGGCTGCTGCCCCGGTCATCGTCGTCGTCGATGACCCGCACCGTCACCGGGCTCTCACCCTTCACCGGGCAATCGGCATTCTCATCCCAAACGTCGTGGGTGAAGGTCACCGACCCATCCAATCCATCTTCGTCCTGAAGCGCCGTTACCCTGACCTCCCGCCAAGTGTCCCAGTTGTCCCGATTGAACTCCCAGCCGACCGACGGCACCCAACTGATTCCTCTATAGTGGCCGGCGTCGCGTATCGAGCCGTTGACGCGCAGCACGACCCACCATCCGTCGGCGAGGGGTGGCTCAGTCAGTCTCAGGCGGTAGGTGAGAGATTCGCCCTCGTCGATGCTCAGCGTGGTCGGCGACACCTCCACTCCCCAGGTGGTCTGGGCGTGTACCCGCGGCGCCGCGATGCCGGACAGCAGCGCCGACAGCGTGACGGCGAAGGCGACTAGACGCTGCCTTGGTGCACAACTCCGATAGAGGCCGAGAGCTCGCTTGGCCCCGACTCCCATCATCCGATCATCTCGCTATCAGGCATCCCGAGCGCCGTCATGGTGTTGAGAATCTTGCACCCGATCCTTGCCTCGACTCTCTGTGCCGCCAACCCCGTCGTGTCCAAAAACACAAACGAACTCAAGACCCGCCTGGGCTGCAACAAGCAGGTGCAGATGGCTAAACAGCCTGGAGGGAATAAGTGGCCAGCCCGATGGCCGCCACATGGTCGTTGCCCCCAACGACCTCGAGCCGGCAGGTGGCGAGCGTGCGTCCCTTGCGGACGACCTCTCCGACGGCGAGCAGGTCTTCCTGGACTCCCGCCAGCAAGCTCATCTTGAACTCCACCGTCTTGACCGTGGAGCCCGGCGAGACCGAACCCACCGCGAAGTTACCCGCCGTGTCCGCCAGCAGACCGATGAGACCCCCGTGGATGACGCCATGCCTTTCTTCGAACTCGGCCCGAAACGGCAACCGCACGCGCGCCACGCCGTTCTCGCAATAGCTGAGTGTCATGCCCAGGTAGCGGCTGATCGGAGCCGCCTCGAAGAGTTGTTTGAGTTTTTCGAGATGCGCGGAACGTTCCGTCGTTTCACCCACCCGCTGGTGGCGGACACCTTCGGGCAGAGGAACCGGCACCGGCTTGGGTTCATTGCGGGGAGCCGAAGGAGGCCGTGCAGCGGCTTTCTTGCTAGCAGGCCTCGAAAGGATGTCTCTCTTCCTTGGTCCTTCTTTCATATCGAGACACGCTCCACGATGTTGCGAGTGACGTGCTGTCTACGCCGGTCATAGATCTGTGTGGCCCGAGGGGTTGGAGTGTCCGGCCAGATACTGCACGTCCTCCAGGGGCACGTCCTGGCTGAGTATATCCGTGATCTCCATCACGCGGATGAATAAATAGAAGGCACAACCTGGGAAAGTATAATTGAGGTGGCATGGAGAAGCTCACGCTGGCCCTGGCGTACATGTTCGCCGTCGCCCTACCCGCAGCGGCGTCGGTTCAGCAACAGGAACGAGAGGACGATCCCGAGGCGCGCTCCCGTTCTGTGCCAAAACTCGGCCTTTTTGAAATAGACCATCAATCAGCAGCTTAGTGTTTGTGTTTGCGACCGGGCCAAGGGCCGTGGGCTTTACAATCGTATGGCTCGAGTCACCCGCTGATCATGGAGCGTGTTTCTGTTCAGGTGTTGATCCCGGATCGCAAGCAGCGCGGCACCGAGAAAGACACCTACGACCATGACTCTGCCCAAAGGGGGGCGCGCCCAGAGGTAGGTCAAGAACAACCCTCCCAACAAACAGGCGAGCGAGAACGACTTCCGCTCGACCCGGTAGCCCATTGCTTTGGCAATGACGGCGTCGTCGCGTAAGGCGGCATCATCGCGACCAGCCGCGCTGCTGATTCTGGGCCTCTCGGGTGGCTTCTTTTCCGACGCCGCACGGCCGGTCAGCAGCCCACTCCCCCCTTTGGCGCAAACGTGGCACTCGAAAATCGGGATTAGAGACGAATCCCGAAAATGAGGCCCGTTCCGCCCTTCTAGCGCGTCTCTGGTGCCACCTACCCCTGCAAAACCCCGCCAACCGCGCGGAAAACCTCACCCGTCTCTGCAGGACCGCAATTGGCCGGACTGGGTGGCGGATGGTGCAGGTTGGAGCTATCCGGTCTCGGCAAAAGGCGGTCCAGCTTTTAGCGGAAATCCTCAAATAGAAAAGTAAGTGGAGATTCAGGAGGTTTCGAGTTTCGCGCATTTCTTGACTTTTTTGACGCGTACGAACAGGTTTTGCGAGAAGGCTGTTTTACGCCCTCTCGGGTTTCAACCATGATGCCAATTTCGTTACATCCTCTTCCCCTACAGTGATTTAACGGCCTCCGTCACGTGCTGGTCCCCGTCCTGTGCCAAAACTCGGCCCTCTTGAAATAGCCGATAAATCAGCAGCTTAGCGTCTGTGTTTTGCGATGGTGCCAAGGGCCGTGGCCTTTACAATCGTCTGGCCCGAGGGTGTTATCTTCGGATCCATCATGACGTACCATGTGCAATTCCTACTGTTGGTCAGCCAGCCGTTGTTCGATCGGGCAGCCCTGCCGCTCACACAGACCTCATGGGTGCTTCCGCCATTAAGTGTTGGCAAAATGACACTAAGACTTTACAGTGCATTAAATTACAGCCATGGTCTTTCAAAAGGGCCGAGTTTTGGCACAGGACGAGGGAATCTACTACTGCTCGATCCGCACGATGTATCGGATTCTGGCGGAGAACGGAGAGGTCCGAGAGCGCCGGAACCAGCTGCGACATCCGAATTATCAAAAGCCGGAGCTGCTGGCCGAAGCGCCGAACCAGGTTTGGTCGTGGGATATCACCAAGCTGCGTGGCCCCGTCAAGTGGACCTACTACTACCTCTACGTGATTCTGGACATCTTCTCCCGTTACGTGACCGGGTGGATGTTGGCTCGACGAGAAAGCGCTGAGCTCGCTCGTCGTCTCATCAGCGAGAGCTGCCGCAAACAGAACATTGAACCAGACCAGCTCACCATCCACGCCGACCGTGGCAGCTCGATGCGAAGCAAGTCCGTAGCTATGCTCCTGGCTGACCTCGGCGTTACCAAGACCCACTCCAGACCTTACGTCTCGAACGATAACCCCTACTCCGAGTCCCAGTTCAAGACTCTGAAGTATTGCCCTCAGTTTCCGAGCCGTTTTGGTTCCATCGAAGACGGCCGGCTGTTCTGCGGCGGCTTCCTCGACTACTACAATCACGAACGCCGGCACTCGGGAATCGGCCTCATGACACCGGCCGCCGTTCACGATGGTCTCGCGGAACAGCTCACCACTGCCCGGCGCCAAATCCTCCTCGAAGCTCATCGGGCTCATCCCGAACGCTTCGTTCGCGGAATGCCACAGCCCCCCGTTTTGCCTCCTCAGGCCTGGATCAACCCGCCGCCGGAGAAAACGACGCGCCAGGAGGCCGCCGGAGCCACTTTCTCGAGGTGGTCCACACCTGGGGACCCCCGGATTCAGGCCAACGCGACCAGATCTCGCCGCACGCAGACGGTGACCGCCCCGGGCCCACGAGTCTTACTGCATTGATTGAGGCTCACTAAATGCAGTCCGCGGGTGTCTCAAAGTTGTTGACACGTTCCGTGGAGGGAATAAGTGGCCAGCCCGATGGCCGCCACATGGTCGTTGCCCCCAACGACCTCGAGCCGGCAGGTGGCGAGCGTGCGTCCCTTGCGGACGACCTCTCCGATGGCGAGCAGGTCTTCCTGGACTCCCGCCAGCAAGCTCATCTTGAACTCCACCGTCTTGACCGTGGAGCCCGGCGAGACCGAACCCACCGCGAAGTTACCCGCCGTGTCCGCCAGCAGACCGATGAGACCCCCGTGGATGACGCCATGCCTTTCTTCGAACTCGGCCCGAAACGGCAACCGCACGCACGCCACGCCGTTCTCGCAATAGCTGAGTGTCATGCCCAGGTAGCGGCTGATCGGAGCCGCCTCGAAGAGTTGTTTGAGTTTTTCGAGATGCGCGGAACGTTCCGTCGTTTCACCCACCCGCTGGTGGCGGACACCTTCGGGCAGAGGAACCGGCACCGGCTTGGGTTCATTGCGGGGAGCCGAACGAGGCCGTGCAGCGGCTTTCTTGCTAGCAGGCCTCGAAAGGATGTCTCTCTTCCTTGGTCCTTCTTTCATATCGAGACACGCTCCACGATGTTGCGAGTGACGTGCTGTCTACGCCGGTCATAGATCTGTGTGGCCCGAGGGGTTGGAGTGTCCGGCCAGATACTGCACGTCCTCCAGGGGCACGCTCTGGCTGAGTATATCCGTGATCTCCATCACGCGGATGAATAAATAGAAGGCACAGCGTCTAAGCTGCTGATTTGTGGTCTATTTCAAAAGGGCCGAGTTTTGGCATAGGACGAGATCGCGGTCAGCGTCAGCGCGGCGCCGGAGCGGCCCGCGACCGCCGCACCGAGCAGCACCAGCGCCCACCCGATCAACTGGGGATTGCGGCTGTACGCGTACGGGCCGGTCGTGATCAGCCGGTCGGTTTTCATACCCCAGTTGCACCGCAGCGAGTGAAACTCGCGCCGGGCCGCGTTGTACCCGACCAGGCCCAGCACCAGCAACGCGCCGCCGAACGGGTAGGCCAGCCCGCGCGGAAGCGGAAGCAGCCAGGCCGACCACCACGACGCCAGCAGCGAACAGACGCTCGGCCCAAGGTAGGCGACAAAGGCGGCGATGACCGTCGGCACGGTGACCCGGCCCGATCGCGCGCGTTCCACGTGGGCGCGTCTCAGCGCGATGAAACCGCCGACGGCAAGAGAGGCGGCGCCGACCGCCACCAGAATCAGACCTCGCATCGCGCGTTCAGTATCAGTCCTCGCGTTCAGGTCGGGTTGTGCGTCGTCCGGTTTTCGCGGCGTTGCACACATCAGCGCGCAACGGCCGGCGTAGTCCTGTCGCTCTTCGCGTCGTGTCCAAGAATACAAACGAACTCAAGACAGGCGCGCCTGGACCCCGTCGTGTCTGAAAACGCGAAGGGAGCCGGAAGCGGCTACCAGCAGATGTCGGACTAAACCCTGAATCTCCAGACGCGCGAAGAGCGACTTTCCCGAGAGCTAGCTCGGGCCGAGCCTTGAGGGCTGCGATGAGAGCGCGAACAAACGACGAAATCCATGCAGGCATGATGCCGGCAGACTGGAGACTAATCCAGTTCGATGCGCGCGGATGAATAAATAGAAGGCACAGGACACCACTACGCGGGACGCGGCGGTGGTCGAGGCGCTACAAACCGTAGTCGCGGCCAATCCAAAGATTCCGGGAATTTACTGATGGACAATCACTTCATCCAGGGAGCGGATTGGTCAAGCAGGTCAATCGTGAGAATATTGGATCGAGCATGAAGAAACGTTCCCTCCGATACGCTGGCGACAAGGCCGTTCGCGCTGTATTGGAGCGTTATGCGTGTCCGACGTCATTCCATGTCGTCCGCACACGACTCCTCGGCAACATCGCGACGCCCAAGCTCGACGCATCGCCCCTCCGGGCTATAGAGAGCTGTTGGGAAGGTGAGCTGCCGGAGTTCGACAATGTCGGCGCAGCCAATGAGCTATTCGAGTCCCTGATGGGGCTTTGGAACGAACTGGCAAGGCATCAATCAGCAACCAAGCCGTTCCGTTTGACGCGGATGGAGGCTAAGCCGGATACGGATGACATTCGCCGTCTGTGCCGGACCCGCACCGAGGAGCTTGAAGGCTTCATCGACGGACTGTTCGGTGACGCGGAGCTCATGGATCTGCCCGAGTGGGCCAACGAGGCTCTGGACAACCTCGGCCAAGTCCATACCAAGACCCGCGGTATCATCGATCTCCTGGAGAGAGAGTCGGCGTTACCGGCGTCAGAGGGGGACCTGAGGGGAATTCTCAAGGAGGTTGGGGAGCTCTCACACATCGCAGAGAAAGAACTGCACGCGGTGATGCTTGCCTGCAAGCGCGCCCGCCAACAGACCCTTTCCACTATCGCCGTGGGCAAGCCCACCATCCATTGAAGGGAAGTGTCACGAGCAGCCGGAAGTAGTTCTCACCGAGGCGATGTTCCGGAAGCGGCGTCGCTCCGATGCCGATTGATGCGGCTCGTGGCCGTCGAAACTGCTGCTAGGAGGGCTTGCGATGTCGTAAGCGATGGGGTGGCTTGCTCCGTTATTACCACCGCGCCGCCGCATAGGAGTTCGGGCGCTCAAGCTGGACGGAACGGATGGTTTGGAGGAGAGCTTTGCTCGGGAGCGCCTATCGCAGATCCAGTGCCGCGTCGGCTGGTCTCCGCGAATTTCGAGAACGCCTCCAGGATTCGAGCTTTCGACTCCGTTCGCATTTTCGGACACGACGGGGTCAGCAGTTTGCACCTTCCCAAAGGCCGCTTGAATCCGCCATCGCGGTCGGATACGTATTCCAGTTCAGCGGGCGGGTTGCTACGTTTCTACCATCGGGAAGCCGCATGAGTATTTTACCTCACGAGACCGGAAACTAATCAAGTTCGGTGCGCGCGGATGAATAAATAGAAGGCGCCCCTGGCACTACTGCCAGACATCATGATCCAATCCGGCCTCGCTGCAAAGCGGAAACCGAGCCTGCACGGTTCTGGCTGTTCTAATTCCAGCGTAAGACGACGCAAAGCAGGCCCGGTAATCCCGATGGCTACTGCTTCTTCTTTTTTCTGCGCGTCCCCAGGGTAAGCCGTATCCGCTTTCCGAGCCCAAGTTCCGCACGCAGTTGGTCGCTACGGATCAACACGAACGACAAGGCGACAGCAAGGCACAATACCGCCAGAGTGGGAATAGCATCCATGTCGCATTCCTTCGTCAGTTCTTCTTCGTTGAAGACAGTTTTGGCCTCGACACCCTCTGAAGGGTATCCGCGAACTCACGCGCAGCCTCGATCTTACCCCGGACTATCTCGGTGGTTTCTCGTGCCTGCTTGGTGAGTTCGTCCAGAAGGTTCGGAAGAACTCGGGTCGCGGCGACTCTCAAGAGGCGCGCGGATTCGTTAAAGGCCCAACTGGCGAGTCTGAACGTGTTCGGGTAACTCGTAGTCACCCGATCCACTTCGGATTGCAAGCCCGTCTGGTCAAAATACTCGAACGCCCAGCGGGTCAGCAGTTTGCACCTTTCCAAAGGCCGCCTACCGCCCTTGGCCCGGTCGCAAACACAGACACTACGCTGCTGATTTATGGTCTATTTCAAAAGGGCCGAGTTTTGGCACAGGACGGGGTGCTTGCCGGCCACGGGGATCGTATTCGACTGTCGCACGACCGCACGCGCGAGAGCTTGCTGGCGCTGACCCGTCAGTACTCTCGCGTGTGAATCATCGCCCGCTCGCCGCACTCGCTACCGAGCATGAATCTGTTCGTGCACGCAACGTAGCAACCCGCCAAGCCGTTCACGGGAGCGCACCATAGACACTAAGCTTTTGATTTATGGTCTATTTCAAAAGGGCCGAGTTTTGGCGCAGGACGGGTTCGCAGCGGCGTAGAATACCTCGTGTTGTCTAGTTCGTGTGCCTCGCAGTGCGGCTACAATGTCTCGACTGCGCCGGACTAACCGGGACTGCCGCTACAGAAAGGAGAATTGAGCATGTCTAACCGCTCCAGATACGGTCAGACAGTCTACCTTCCAAAACTTAAGGGAAGCCGCGCGGTTCCGTTGCACCGGCGTCGACTGGAGATCGGGTCCGGCGGTAACGGGTATGACGAGGATTGGCTTCAACGGCTTCTGTTCGAGACGCCTGAAATCCTCCCAATCGGAGAAATCGATCCTGCGTTCGCTCCTGCCACACCGCTTTGTCGCGAGTTGCCAACCGCGGCCGGGCCGATCGACCTCGCCTACATGAGCGAGGAGGGTCGATTGTCCATCGTTGAGTGCAAGCTGTGGCGTAACCCCGAGGCACGGCGCGGTGCTGTCTCCCAGATCCTCGACTACGCGAAGGAGATCAGTCGCTGGTCGTACGATGAGCTGAACGATGCCGTTTGCCGGGCTGCAAGACGTTCCGGAAACACCAACGCGTTGTTCGATATCGTGCGGGCGCAGCACGATACGCTTGACGAAGCGACCTTCGTGGACGACGTCGCGCGTAGCCTTACCAGCGGCCGCTTTCTCCTGATCGTGGTGGGCGACGGCATACGCGAAGGGGTTGAACGCATCGCGGATTATCTCAACCAGTCCGCCGGCATTCGAATCACGTTCGGGCTCGTGGAGTTGGCCATCTTCGACATGCCGGAGGGCTCGGCGGGCGGGGTTATCGTAGAGCCGAGGGTACTCGCCAAGACGATCGAAATCGAACGTGCTGTCGTGCGACGGGCCGACGCGGAGGTCGTGGTGGAAGACCCGCCACCAGCGTCAGGTGGTGTAAGAGTCAGGACGCAGATCACGGAGAAGGAGTTCTACGAACAGATCGAACAGGTCGATCCGGCACTACCGTTGCGCGTGCGGGCATTCTTCCAGAGCTACGAGGCCCAGGGCGACGATTTCGAAGTCACCTTGTCACGCGCCTCGTACATCTTGAACTGGCATCGGAGCGATGGAAGCAAGGTTAACTTCGGCACGTTGTTTCCGAATGGAGATCTCGACACGAACTACGTGGTCTATTACGCGGAGCAATGCGGCGATCCGCAAGTAGGGGTGGATTACCTTGAGGCCGTGGCCCGGCTCCTTCCCGGAGCAACCGTGAAAAAGGACGGCAACTATTGGTCATGGCGCGTAGTCGTCGACGGGAGAAAGCCGAAGGTCGGCGATCTACTCGAACACTCCAATGAATGGCTGACCGCGATAGGCCAGGCGGTAATAGCCTTCAATCGGCTCGACGAGGACTAAACATCTCGTTCGGCGTGTTCTGTGGACAGATTACGCGGCGGCCTGAATTGTGAACCGTACCGGGTTTGCGAGATGGGCGTCACTTCTGACCGTTTCAACATAGTCGACCGTGTTGAAGCCGCTTCGCAGGCGGAGCACGACGCAGCGGGACGCTGTTTTGCGCGCGCTTGAGTTTCAATCTGCTCCCCAGACGGCAACCTCAATTGATCTGCCCCCACCAACGAGACCATCTACTAAGAGCGGCCTGACGAACGTCTAGTGGCTGGTGTGGCGGAGAAAGAACCGATGCGGGTCGTGAGCTGGAACGTAAATGGGATTCGCGCTTGCGTGCGGCGCGGGTTCGTGGACTTTTTGGACCGGTCTGGAGCCGACATCCTCGGCGTCCAAGAGGTCCGCGCGCTGCCCGAGGAGATCCCTCTCGCCGCACGGAGGCCGACCGACTGGCACGCCGTGTTCGCGGTAGCCGAGCGCCGGGGATACAGTGGTGTCGGAATCTACTCGAAGTTCCAGCCCGTTCTAGTGGAGACCTCCCTCGGAGAGCCTCGGTTCGATATTGAGGGCCGGTTCATCGCTGCTCACTTCCGGACCGATCGCGGGCGGTTCGCGGTTGTAAACGGCTATTTTCCCAAGGGAAGCGGGAAGGACCGGGACAACAGCCGGGTCGGCTACAAACTCGACTTCTATCGGGCTGTGTTCGACCGGGCGCAGCAACTGCGGCGCCGATGTCCAGTGCTCGTGATCGGGGATTTCAATACCGCGCACCGCGAGATCGACCTCGCTCGCCCGAAATCCAATGTCAAGAACAGCGGGTTCCTCCCCGAGGAGCGGGTCGAGCTCGACCGCTGGCTCGAAGCGGGCTGGGTGGACACCTTTCGCGCCCTGCATCCCGACCAGCCGGACCATTACACTTGGTGGCGGCAGTGGGGCGGCGCGCGCGAGCGGAACGTCGGGTGGCGCATCGACTACGTCCTCGCGTCGCCGAGCGCGATGGAACGATTGAAGGACGCCTTCATCTGGCCCAACGAGCGGGGCTCCGACCACTGCCCGGTAGGTGTCGACATCGACCTCTAGGAAGGCAGTACGGAGAAGCGCGGTAGAGTCGAGAGCTGGCGCGGTGCTCTGTAGGCGCGGCCTATCTCGTTGTGTCCAAAAACACAAACGAACTCAAGATCGGCGCGCCGGGGCCGTTTCGATCGTCATCAACCTGTGGCGAGCCCCAGATCTGGGGGTCGGAGGCGATGTCGGCGATTCGAGGTCTCCGTACGCGCAGGGAAAACACCGTCCAGCAAGGGGATGCCACGCTCCCGAGCGGAAACCTGGGTCCAGGCCCAGGCTGCACCTGGACCAGAACGTGCTAGCCCGCTGCGCCGCGGTAGCCCCAGCCTCGATTCTAGGTCCTCTAGAGACGAGAGCGCGAACAAACGACGAAATCATGCCGGCATGGTCCCGGCAGACCGGAGACTAATCAAGTTCGGTGCGCGCGGATGAATAAATAGAAGGCACAAGCTGAATTATGGGCTATTAAAAAAAGGCCGAGTTTTGGCACAAGACGGGGTGCGCCTCAGCGCGGACTCCGTCCACTACTTTGTTCAAGGTCGATCCCTTTTGTTCGACGGTGACGTCGATTTCACGAACGACTACCAGGGCGTGCGACCACGGATCAAGATCTCCGAGCGGTACCCTGTGGGCCTGCCGTTGCTGTCATTGCCGTTTCTCGCCGGCGCACACCTTCTCGTTCGCATCGGCATAGGGCTTGGCCTCGATCTCCCAGCTCATGGATTCGGCTATCCATACGAGACCGCGTTCGAGCTGAGCGGCTATTTCTTTGCTTCGCTCGCACTCGTTTGGCTCCTTCGCACCGTGAGCGCGTTTGTGCCTCTCGGGCTCGCGGCACTGAGCCTCGTCACATCCGTGGCCGCGTCGTTTCTTGGATGGTACATGGTGGTCGAAGCAGGCATGCCTCATGCGATGTCGTTCGCATGGACGAGCTTCTTCCTCTGCTACTGGCTAAACGCCCGGCCCGTTACTCGTAGGCGCGATTTCGCCTTGCTCGGTCTGCTGATTGGTGTCGCCGCGCTGGTGCGGTGGCAGAACGGCGTGATGATAGTGCTTCCTCTCCTCGATCGGTTCTGCGATTCTCGCGAAGCAAAGACACTTCTCCACGACGGTGTCGTTCTGGTTGCAAGTGCGGCGGCGGCATTCCTGCCTCAGTTGGTGTTTTGGCAGGTGGTATCGGGAAGCCCAGTGGCTCTCCCCACGGAGGGACACAACGTCTCCTGGACCCAGATGCGGTGGTCCGAGGTGCTGTTCTCTACGAATCGAGGTCTCTTCCCCTGGAACCCGGTCGCGTATCTGGGCGTTCTCGGCCTAGTGCTCTGGCTTCGCTCTTCCAGACTGGCATGGCTCTTCATGACCGGGTTCGCGCTGCAGGTCTACGTGAATGCAAGCGTAGGTATCTGGTGGGCAGGCTGGTCGTTCGGTGGGCGGCGTTTCGACGGTTGTTTCCTGTTCTTCGTGGTGGGTCTCGCGGTGCTCTTCGATTGGCTGCGTCGGCATCCCATCATCCCAATTCTCGGAGGAAGCCTAGCCCTCGTTTTGTGGAATCTGGAACTTGCGCATCAAACGCGGCGAGGGCTCGTGCCACCCGATCGCCTCGTCTCCTTCCGAAGCGTATCGGAGAGGACCGTCCGAGAGCTATATGACCGCTTCGGCTACCCGTTTGCCGCGCCTGCGAATTGGATCTTCGCCAGGCGCTTTGGCGTTTCGCCGGAGAAGTTTGACCGCGTCTTCGGTCACGAGGGCTTCGGAAATTTTAAGCTGGTGTTCGATTCGGGTAGCGAGCCGTTTGTTGCAACCGGCTGGGGAGACGCAGAGCTCGACGCTGATGGACGACCGTTTCGATGGTCGCTAGGCGAGGTGTCTCAGCTATTAGTCCCGTTGCGGGCCGTGCGGGAGTACGAGTTGAACGTTGAAGTACGGCCGTTTTCTGAGACCGTGCCCAACGAGCTTCGGGTGTCCGTGAATGGCTCGACCGAGCCGGGTCGCCGTTTGAGCACGGCCGAAACGTTGACAGCGCGATGGGTCCTCTCCGCTGAGCTCTTTCGGCCTGGAGTCAACGTCCTTGCGTTCCGCCTCGTTAAGACGAAGCGCCCCTCGGAGCTCGACCTGAGTGCAGATTCCCGCGAACTCGGGGCAGCGTTTTACCGGATGGAGCTCGTCGCCGTACCGGACTGAGGCCCATCGAGGCATCCATGTCTCAGACGTGTGCTAGGATACCCGCCTTCTTATGGCAGAGCTCCGGCGCTGGACTGCGACGGCTTCTCTGACACGCCCTGCCGTACTTCTCGCAATTCTCATTCTCGCGGCGGTTCGTTGGTGGGCTTCAAGGGGAGCTGCTTTCCGAGGAAGTCAGATAGTTTGTGAGCCATCGTACTTGGCTGCGATGAGGCAGCGGTACCAACGCAGAAGCGTAGCGGGTGTGGCAACGGACGTAATCTGGGCCAGCGCCTCGCGGCCCAAAGCCTGGGCCTTGACGGCGAGCCTGCGCCGGTCGTCGTCCGAGAGCCTGAGACGCTTGCCCCGAAGCCCGGCTCGGAGCACACGGTTCTCCTCTTGCTGGTAGTCGATCACATCCTGCTGCTGGCGGTTGACCCAGCCAGCTAGAACGAGCAGTAGGAATTGCACGTGGTACGTCATCATGGATCTGAAGATAACACCCTCGGGCCAGACGATTGTAAAGCCTACGGCCCTTGGTCCGGTCGCAAACACAGACACTAAGCTGCTGATTTATGGTCTATTTCAAAAGGGCCGAGTTTTGGCACAGGACGGGGTCCATATCTCGATACCGACACCAAACCCGGACCGAGTCTTCATGAAACAAGTAGCGCTCGACCTTACGCGGAGCGCTTCTTGCGCTCGATCAAAGAGGAGTGCTTGAACAGGATGGTCTTGCTTGGCCGGAATGCGTTGGAACGCGCTCTCCGCGAATATCGTCTCCATTATCTGCGTGAGAGAAATCACCAGGGTCTCGGCAACCGTTTGCTAGAGGATTTTCCCCAGGACGCGGATGGGCCCAGCGTCGAGTGCCGCGAGCGACTCGGCGGCCTACTTCGTTATTACTATCGTGGGGCTGCCTGAGTAGATACGTTCGAGTGCCGTCCGAGCCGCCCGGTGGGTTTCGTATCGTCGTGGCATTGACCTCGGCTGGCAGCCTATCGAATCCTCGATTCGCGTAGACCCGGTCATCGACCCTCCACAGGCCGACTTCGAGCTCGACGTACTATTTGCACCATACGAGCTCGCCAACATCGTGGTTCCATCATCCGCATCGTTGGCGGCGGACGCCGGTGTCAAACCGTAGACTTTGCAACGGGTTATCCATCTGTAGCTCTTTTTTACGATGGCGGCAGGAAAACGTTCCTATAATAGCGGTATGGGAAAGCTTCTTTTGCTGTTCATCATCGTCCCCGCCGTGGAGCTCGGTCTTCTCATCCAAGTGGGAATCTATCTCGGTACGTGGCCGACGCTCGCGTTGATCGTCTTCACCGGCATCGTGGGTGCGTATCTGGCACGGCTGCAAGGTCTCTCGGTTTTGACCTGCGCTCAGGAGCAGATGGACCGTGGCGAGCTCCCCGCGAGCTCGCTCGCGGACGGCGTCATGATCCTCGTCGCGGGCGCACTGCTGATGGCACCGGGGATCCTCACCGACGCATTCGGCTTCTCGCTGCTCGTGCCCGGCTTCCGCAACCTCATCAAAGACATCTTGCTGGCGTGCTTCCGTAGAGCGGTCGAAGAAAATCGAGTACACGTGCACGTCTCCGGGATGGGATTCGACGCCGACTCGGGTCCGGTGGTGGACATTCGACCCGAGAGCTTCGAGCCCGATCCGCCGAAATACAAAGTGCATTGACCGTCTTCTGGCGCTACTGGCTCCTCCAAATTCCCGGATGGGTCGTCTTGGTCGGTCTGGATCGGCGTGCTCATGACCGAGGACGCTAGCTTTCTGTTGGCGAAACAAGCGTAGGCAGGTCTAATTCGAGACATCCCGGTGCGTAGGTCCTGAGTGCGTTTGTGTTTTTGGACACGACGACTTCCGGGTGCGAAGTTCACTGCCCGTAGCTCGCCACGCAGCCCAAGGGTCGGCGGATTCCAAGGGCGTCTAAGCTGCTGATTTGTGGTCTATTTCAAGAGGGCCGAGTTTTGGCACAGGACGGGGTATCATGGACGCGTGGCCGGCCGGTTCGGCTGCCATCCTTGGCTCCGGGCACGCGATGAGAAAGGCTCTCGCAGAGGGACGTACCCACTCCCCTGGACGCGTGCGATTGCCAATCGGGCAAGGGCGCTCCGCGGCACGGGCTACCGCGCCGTTTCTCTGTGTGATGGTCGGCGTGCTCGCCTCTACCTTCCTCACACCATTATCGGCGGCCCAGCAACCTCCGGATGTCGAGCTCTTCTTTCAGGCGGCGAGCTACGACAAAGAGGAAGCGGAGGCGGCGCTGGCGCAGATCGCGGAAGGATGGAACGACGGATACGCGACGATGGTCATCGATATCGTTCGTTTCCTGCAAACCGCTCCACGACGACCTCGGGGAGACGATCTCTTCGATGGTCCGACAGGGGCGATTAACGCGCCGAGCGCGCCGCCTTCCGGACCGGGCCGTCGCTCCCCCACGGACATGGCACGAGCCAGACTGACGCACTTTCTGGAAAGACAAACACGCGAGGGCTTCGGTGACAACTTCTTCGGCTGGCGAGACTGGATGTGGAACCGCCCCTACGAACCTCACCCGGACTACGTATTCTTCAAGGCGATGCTCTATAGACTGGTCGACGAGCGCATGCCAGAGTTCTTTCGGTCCGGAGGGCAGACCCTGATCCGTCTCGACGAGGTGGAATGGGGCGGGGTCCGGGTGAACGGCATTCCTCCTCTCGATCACCCCGAGCATGTTCCCGCTTCCGAAGCGAGCTACCTCGGCAACGACAACATCGTTTTCGGAATCGCGCTACACGGCGATGTGCGAGCCTACCCCAAGCGCATTCTGGCGCGGCACGAGCTGGCTCGAGACCGGGTGGGCGGGATCGAGCTCGCCATCGTCTACTGCACGCTTTGCGGAACCGTGATCCCTTACGAGGCCGAAGTCGGAGGCGAGCACCGTACCTTCGGAACCAGCGGACTCCTCTATCGTTCGAACAAGCTCATGTTCGACGAGGAATCGATGAGTCTCTGGTCGACAGTCGAAGGCCGGCCAGTGATTGGCAGGCGGGCGGGACAGGACCTGGAGCTCCAGTTCCGGCCGGTGGTGACGACGACCTGGAAGGAGTGGCGCACCCTCCATCCCGACACGGTGGTGCTATCCCTCGATACCGGCTACGAGCGCGACTACTCCGAGGGCGCGGCGTACCGGGATTATTTCCGGACCGACCGATTGATGTTCGGGGTTCCGAAGAGGGACAAGCGTCTCAAGAACAAAGACGAGGTGCTGACGCTTCTGCTCCGCCCGAAAGGAGAGGGCTCCGATGCCGAGCGGAAGACCCTCGCGCTGTCAGCGAAGTTCCTGAAGAAGAATCGCATCCATCATGTCTCCTTCGCTGGCCACGACCTAGTCGTGGTCACGAGCAAAGAGGGCGCGAACCGCGTCTACGATACTTCCCAGCGACGCTTCGTCAGGCAGACGAAGGACGGTTTGCTCCAGGATAACGAAGGCAGTCTTTGGCAGGTGACGGAAGACGCTCTGCTGATTGAGGACATCTCGCTCATGCCGCTTGCCCGCGTGCCGGCTCGACGGGCCTTCTGGTTCGGCTGGTACGCGCAGTTTCCCGAAACGGAGCTCATCCGCTGAGTCCACCACAGAAGCTCACCGTGGATACTCGTCGATGGTTCTCGACCGCGTTCGCATTCTGCTGGGGCTGTGCCGCCGTGCCAACGGCGCAGCCTCTGCTGGAAGAAAACGAAGCCCGTCGTGTCCGAAAACGCGAACGGAGCCGAAATCTCGAGTCCTAGAGGCGTTTTCGAAATTCGCGGAGACCAGCCGACGCGGCTGTGATCCGCAAAAAAAGAAGATCGCGTATGGACGGGCAGACAGCTATGAGAGCGACATCCCGTCCTGTGCCAAAACTCGGCCCTTTTGAAATAGGCCATAAATCAGCAACTTAGTGTCTGTGTTTGCGCCGGGGCCAAGGGCCGTAGGCTTTACAATCGTCTGGCCCGAGGGTGTTATCTTCAGGTCCATGATGACGTACCACGTGCAATTCCTACTGCTCGTTCTAGCTGGCTGGGTCAACCGCCAGCAGCAGGATGTGATCGACTACCTGCAAGAGGAGAACCGTGTGCTCCGAGCCGGGCTTCGGGGCAAGCGTCTCAGTCTCTCGGACGACGAGCGGCGCAGGCTCGCGGTCAAGGCCCAGGCTTTGGGCCGCGAGGCGCTGGCCCAGATTGCGTCCGTTGCCACACCCGCTACGCTTCTGCGCTGGTACCGCCACCTCATCGCAGCCAACTACGATGGCAGCAAGAACCGGAGTCCAGGCCGACCTCCGACGGCGAAGGACATCCGTGAGCTCATTGTGCGCGTGGCGCGGGAGAACCCGACGTGGGGATATACGCGCCTGCGAGGCGCACTCAAGAACCTAGGACATGAACTCGGACGCAACACTATCAAGAGGATCCTCGCCGAGCACGGTATCGCTCCTGCGCCGGAGCGGGGCAGGAGCATGTCGTGGAGCACCTTCATCAAGGCTCATTGGGGTGCCATCGCTGCGACAGACCTGTTCACCGTCGAGGTTGTGAACCCGTTCGGGCTCGTCCGCTACCATGTCCTGTTTGTCATCGATATCGCCACTCGCTGCGTGTGCATCGGTGGGATAACGTCGGACCCCAACGGGGAGTGGATGAAGCAGGTTGCAAGAAACCTCACTGACATGTGGGATGGTTTCCTCCTTGGCAAGCGATACCTCATCCACGACCGGGACCCGCTATTCACCGAGGCGGTACGTGGGCTGTTGAGAGATTCAGGCGTGAAGCCCCTTCGCCTTCCCGCTAATAGTCCGAATCTGAACGCATATGCGGAAAGATTCGTTCTCTCCATACGTCGAGAGTGTCTCGACCGCTTCGTACCTCTCAGTGAGCGACACCTGCGCACAGCGGTAACCGAATACGTAGTGCACTATCACACAGAACGGAACCACCACTCGGCAACGAGCTCTGATGGAGGTCTCGGCAACGAGCTCCTCACACCTCTGCCGGCAAGCGCGAATGACGCTGGCCCCATCGTGTCGCGAGAGCGACTTGTGGGCATTCTCAACTACTACTGCCGTGCCGCGTAGATGGTCGCCGGCGACGGTAGCCCCTCGGCGGGCTCGACCGGCGTAGCGTGGAAACCGCTTCAGGAACACGCTTCGATATTCGCTCTCGACTAGGTGGTCATCTGCATGGTGACGACCCGCCCGCCCAAGACGATTGTAAAGCCCACGGCCCTTGGCCCGGTCGCAAACACAGGCACTAAGTTGCTGATTTATGGCCTATTTCAAAAGGGCCGAGTTTTGGCACAGGACGCCATTCGGGATTGGGCTGACAGCTTTGGTTGGGGCACTCGACCGTTACAGATCGAGAACGCGCTTATCGCCTTCGAGGTGACTCTGTTTAACAACGCTGTCCGCATTTCAGTAATCCAGCGAGAACGACTCAAAGGATTCTTGTCGATTGGAATAAATATAGTCCTATCTGACGATCAGCAAGAGCAGTTTTACGACTTGGAACAGGACGTTGCGGATCTACTTGTAAGAACGCTTCGGATTGAAATGTCACGCATGGGAATGGACTTTTCAAACATCGACGTGCCGTTAACTCGTGTCTCACTAGAAAAGAAGTTGCCCATCACTGGCTCTCTGGCACAGCATGAGTTTCTGTCTACTGTCGCGCAAGTTAATCGTGCGCGTATTCTATATAGCGAGACCATCGGGCTGACGCTTAACCAAGGCAATATCACTCAGTGAGCTTGCTGTATTCGATGTGCCCGGTGTTTACGAGCCCCGCAGCCGATTTGAGCCAGCCGTGTGCACCCCCGGTGAGCCTGTCACTTGACACCTGCAGCCCAGGGGCCGTAAGCCAGCCCTGCGGCGCGAAATACCCTCGCTTCTGCCCGGATTCCAAGGGCGTCTAAGCTGCTGATTTGTGGTCTATTTCAAAAGGGCCGAGTTTTGGCACAGGACGGGACGCGCTTACGCTCCATTTAGCGCGCAGCGAAGGTCACGAGCGCTATTTTGGCTGTAACTTAATGCACCGTAAAGTCTTAGCGACATCTCACCAACACTTGATGGCGGAAGCACCGAGCTTCCTGGAAACGCCCGACCCGTCACCGCAGAACCTCATGGCGATCGCACCCTCCCGCAACCTCGCTGGCCCGTTCCCGTCGCGGCGCTCATCACGGGCGCGGTCCGGAGCGTCGCTCGTTCCCCTGTGAACCCTGGCGCAAACTGGCGAGCACCTTGCGAAAACTATTCAAGCCAGCCGCAAGGGTTTCGATGATCTCCTCGGCGAGGTCGTCGGGCTCCGGAAGGTTGTCCAGGTCCGTCAGGCTTTTGTCCTTGAGCCAGAAGATGTCGAGACTGGTCTTGTCGCGCGCTCTGAGCTCCTCGTAGCTGTAGCTGCGCCAACGGCCTTCCGGTGCGTCCTTTTCGTCCCAGGTCGCCTTGCGCTTGTGCCGGTTCTGTGGGTTGTAGCAGTGGACGAAGTCCGCGAGATCGTCAAGGCGCATGGGCTTCTTCTTTAGCGTGTGGTGGATGTTGGTACGGTAGTCGTAGTACCAAACTTGCTTCGTCCAGGGATTAGGGCTGGCTTCGCGGTTATCGAAGAAAATCATATTGGCCTTGACCCCCTGCGAGTAGAACACGCCGGTCGGAAGGCGCAGGATGGTGTGCAGGTCGGTGTTGTCCAGCAACTTCTTGCGGATCGTCTCACCGGCGCCGCCTTCAAACAGCACGTTGTCTGGCACTACTACGGCAGCGCGGCCCGTGGTCTTGAGCATCGTACGAATGTGCTGCACGAAATTGAGCTGTTTGTTCGAGGTGGTCGCCCAGAAGTCCTGCCGGTTGTAGGTCAGGTCGTCCTTTTCCTGTTCGCCTTCTTCGTTCGTGAAGCTCATGGAACTCTTCTTGCCGAAGGGCGGGTTCGCGAGCACATAGTCAAAGCGCTTGCCAGCATCGGCCACAAGCGAGTCATTCGGCGATATGGGCGCGCCTCCCTCGATCTCACCGATGTTGTGCAAGAACATGTTCATCAGGCACAGGCGGCGCGTGTTGGCGACGATCTCGTTGCCACGAAACGCCTCGTGCTTCAGGAACGCCTTCTGTTTCTTGTCGAGCTTGAAGTTGTCCGAATTGGTAATGAAGTCGTAGGCGGCCAGGAAGAAACCGCCCGTGCCACAGGCAGGGTCGGCGATGAGCATGCCCGGTTCAGGCTGTACACATTCGACCATGGCACGGATGAGGGCTCTCGGCGTGAAATACTGGCCCGCGCCCGACTTGGTGTCTTCGGCATTCCTCTCCAGCAGGTTCTCATAGATGTCGCCCTTGATGTCGGCACCCATGGTCACCCACTCGGTATCGTCGATCATGTCGATCAAACGATAGAGCTTAGCCGGGTCCTGGATCTTGTTTTGAGCCTTGGTGAAGATCTGCCCCAGCATGCCCGTCTTGGTGCCGAGCTCGTGAAGCAGAGCGATGTAGTGGCCTTCGAGTTCTGAGCCCCTCTTCGATTTCAGGCTTTGCCAGTTGTATTCGGCGGGGATGCCGACATTGCGATTGTAAGGCGGTTTGGCATACTCGTCGGCCATCTTGAGGAAGATCAGATAGGTGAGCTGCTCCAGGTAGTCGCCATAGCCGACCCCGTCATCGCGCAGGGTAGTACAGAAGCTCCAGACTTTGGAAATTATGGGGGCGGTGTTCATACGACGGTCCTCATTTTTCTGGTTTTCTCGGTGGTCTCACCGTTCTTTCTGGCCTGATCCTTAACCGCCTTGATCCTGTCCAGAAGAACCGATGCGGGCTCGTCGCTGAGGTCCTGCGCGACGAGTTGACCGGCGAAGGCTTTCTTCAGAACCGATTGGCGAAGTGCATCTGCCTTCTGCAGTTCCTGACTGATACCCGCTTCCGTTTCATCAACGAGCGACAGCGTCTTCTCAAGAATGCTGGCGACTTCGCGCTGTTCTTCAATCGAACAGCACGGAAATGGGTAGTTTGAGAGTTTGGTGCCGTTGATGTTTGACTGGTTGACTCCGTCAGTTTTGACACTGTTGCCGTACTTCCGGGCAACGTGCGAGTTGAGGAACAGGTTTACGTATTGGCTGTCAGCAATCGAGCGGATGTGGTTCACACGAATGAGGTATCCTGCGAAGATGGCTCGGCGTTCGCCCCTGTAAATGGCAGTTTTGCCAACTAGTTCAGGACTGTTAGTACGGTTGAAGAGGACGTCGCCATCGTGAAGCAGATATTCCGAGATCTCATCATCATCTGAGGTATAGACAAGGTCCGCCCAATCAAACTTCGCATTCTGGATATTTCCCATGCGAAGTACTGGTGCTGTGCCCGCCTTCGCAGACTTTGCAGCTGTCCCGTATTTCACTCCGCAAGTCAGCGACCCCAGCTTTCGCCATACCCACAATTCTGGCAACTGCGGTAGTTTCGCGATCACATCGTGGGGAACATCAGCTATTTCTAGCAGCTTCTTCGGCCTCGGAGGCTTCTTGCCAGCCTTACCGCTTTCTTCCCACATTTTGACAGCGGTCTTCCACTCCTGGAGTTGCAGCTCGTAGCGTGCCTCCCGCTCCTGTTTGATGCGAGCGAGCAATTGCTCAGGCGTCTCAAGCTTGTCTTTGTTCTCTGAGCGCCATTGGGCCGTTAGCTTGCCTTCGAAGGCGTGTTTGAGCACAGCCTGGCGGTAGGTTGCCAATTGTGTGCGCGCTATCTTCAGGCTCTCGATGCCCTTGTCCAGTGCGGAAAACAGTTCCTCGATCTTGGTCACAATGCGGTGTTGCATGACTGTTGGAGCGAGAGGTATCGGAAGGCTGCCGAAAGCTCTACCAGATAGCTCCAAAAACGTCGTGCCACTTGCGCGCTTGCGCGCATACTCTCGTGACGCTATCAAGTAGTAGTAGACGAACTCGTTCGAGATGCCAGGAGCGGGAACAAGGCTCTTGAAGCCTTGATTTGTTGCTAACTGCTCCGAGCTGATGACTACGTAGCCGATTGGCGCGCGCGAGGAAAAATGCACGCTGCCTGCAGGCATCACCTTTGCTGAGCTGTTCGCTAGGCCGACCCGGGAGATGCTCTTTGTGCCATTCTTGATTGTCTTGGCCGAGTAGCCCGTCAAGTCGGCTGGTGAAATCCAATTGATCTCATTTGACCAATAGGTTGGTTCCTTGGTTGACGGCGTTCCACCCGCAACGATTTCCCCGATTTTCGACAGGCTCGTCCACGCCCAGTTATCGGGGACTGTCCATCGCAATTCTGGCTCGTAACTCATCCCGCTAACGCTTCATTCAATTCGTCAATCACGCTATCCATCCGGTTCCCGAAGAGCTTGTACATTTGGCCCATGCCGCCCTTGCTATCGAACGGAGCCATGTCAAGGTCGTCGCGGTCCAGATGAAAAGAACTGATGACGTGGTCGCGAATCATGCGCAGCCATTCCATCTGCTCCTCATTGAATTTCTGTCCGCGACCACTATGTCGCGTCATGATCCAGTTCTGGAAGTTGCGCCGCACGGTTTCTGAATAGGGCGAGACCTTCGCATCAATGCCACAGACGCAGCGGATCAGCGCCACGAGCGCCGTTAGTTCAGTGGCGGGCTGCTGCCCCTTGTAGTCATCGAGCAGGGCGTAGGCCTGCCAGACGCGTAAGGGGGCTAGGCGGGGCTTGTCAGCTCTAAGCTTGTCGAAGATTTTGCGGATCATCGCGTAGCTCAGCTCACTGCGCCGATGCGGCTGGGCGTAGAAGATGGTCAGGGCTTCGATCTCGTCGCGGTTAGCTTCCAGATATTGCTGGAAGTCCTGTGCCATCGCCTCTGCATTTTCCTTGGCGTCGCCCTCCCATTCGGCCCGGAGCACGGTGTCGAGGCTCTCATGATCGATGGTCTGTTCCTTGTCGCGGCGGATGGAGTCGATCAACTCAATCAGCTCACCGTTGAAGACGGTTGCCGCATCACTGACCAGCTCGTCCTGAGCTTTTTCGCGTGCGGCCAGTGCCGGCTCAGCGCCGTCTGCGATCGGCTCGATCACGCGGGCCCTGGCCTCAACGCGATCGGGATCGATGGCGGCCAGCAGATTGCCGATGATCTCGGTGAGCTCTATGCCGCTCGCCTTCTCCCGGATGCGCTCCTGCTCCTGGTGGTCGAGCTGCCGGTTGAGGCGGGCGAGGCGGCCGGCGAGTGAGCTCACCGTGTCTTCGTCACGAGCACCCATCATCACGCCCATGGCCAGATCCTTGAGCGGGACGGAAGGCTTTGTGATGAGTGGCTGGCTGGCGGTCTTGAGCGATTTCGTCACACCGACGGCGTCGACAATCACATAGTGCGTCTTGCCGCAGGCGACTGAGGGCGAAACCTTCTTGAGGTCGTCATGGTCGAGTGTGCGGGTGCCGCGGCCTTTCATCTGTTCGAAATAGTTGCGGCTCCTCACGTCGCGCATGAAGAGCAGGCATTCGAGCGGCTTGACGTCGGTACCCGTGGCGATCATATCCACGGTTACAGCGATACGCGGGTAGTAGTCGTTTCGGAACTGGGCGAGGACGGATTTCGGATCTTCTTCGACCTTGTAGGTGATCTTCTGGCAGAACTCGTTGCGTTCAGCAAATTCCTCGCGCACGGTCTGGATGATGTCGTCGGCGTGGCTGTCGGTTTTGGCAAAAACAAGCGTCTTTGGGACTTCGCCGCGGCCGGGGAATATCTCCGACAGCTTGTCGCGAAAGGTGCGGACGACAGTGCGGATCTGATCAGGGTTGACGATGTCTCTGTCGAGTTGCCGGGCGGCATAGGTGACGTCCTCATCCTGGATCTCCCAGCGCTTTCGGCGTGTCAGGCGCTCGCGCTTCTCGACCTTCTGGTCCTCCTTGAGTTGGCCGCCATGCTTGGTCTTCTCCGTATCGATGACATAAATTTCGTTGCCGACATTGACGCCGTCCGCGACGGCTTGCTCATGGGCATACTCGCTGACGACGTTCTTCTTGAAGAACCCATAAGTGCGGTTGTCCGGCGTGGCGGTGAGGCCGATGAGATAGGCGTCGAAATATTCAAGGACCTGGCGCCAGAGGTTGTAAATTGAGCGGTGGCATTCGTCGATGATGATGAAGTCAAAAAACTCAAGTGGAATCTTGCCGTTATAGACGACCGGCATCGGTTGTTTGGGCTGCACCATCTCCGCCGGGTTGATCTGCTCCACGGCTTCATCCAACTCCTGGTCCTTCAACAGCGAGTACATACGCTGGATGGTGCTGATGCAGACCTGGCTGTCCTTGGCAACGAAGGAGGATTTCAGCCGCTGCACGTTGTACAGCTCCGTAAATTTACGGTTGTCGTCACTAGGCACGTAGGCCGTAAATTCCTGCTCGGCCTGTTCACCGAGATTCCTGGTGTCCACCAAGAACAGGATCCGTTTGGCGTCAGCGTGCTTCAGCAGACGATAGATCGATGTGATGGCGGCGTATGTCTTGCCGGACCCGGTCGCCATCTGGATGAGGGCCCGCTGGCGGTCGTCCCGCAGCGACTCTTCGAGCCCTTCAATCGCTGTGATCTGGCACGCCCTGAGGCCTGAGGGGTTGAGGCTGGGCATGGTGCGTAGCCGTGCGCGCAGCGGTGCGGGTTGCGTGAACCACCCGGCCAGCGTTTCAGGGCGGTGGAAATTAAAGACCTCGCGCGAGCGGGGCTTCGGGTCGCGGGTATCGGTGAAGCGCGTCACGACGCCCGTGCTCTCTTAGATGAAGGGAAGCGGCTCCTTGTTGTTTAGCCATTTCAGCTTTGCGGCCGCGTAGCCAGCAGACTGATCTTCAACCGTCGTGATCTTCTGGCCCCAGTCCTCGGGTTTTGCCTCGATGACGCCGACCGGGTTCTTGTCGATGAACAGAACGTAGTCGGCGGGACCGACATCCGTCTGGTATTCGCGGATGGCGATGCCGAAGCCAGCGCTGAAGTCTATCTCGTTTTTCGACTGCACCTTCCAGCCAGCCTCGTCCAGCAGCTGGTCGATGGTGTCGCGCGCCTTTTGTTCGGGGGTGCGGTTCTTGTCAGCCATTGCTTCGGTCATTTCATATTGAGCCATCGGTTGAACTAGTTTTGCGCGAGTCGGTTTGTGCCGTCGATACTGAAAATACCGTGATCGGCCAGCACAGCATAGTCTCCCTCGGAGGCAAGCGCGATCTGATTGCGCAGGTCTACGACGGACTCATACCCGTTGCGGCGTCCCTTCTCTTTCGTCGTGGCCGGCGCGTTCTCGTAGTAGCTGCGACCCAACGCCTCCGTGACCTTACGCTCGAGTGCGTACTGAAGCATCATCCGCGCTCCCGGGATGTGTCTCGAACACGGAGGGCAGCGCGCATTGTGAACGTGCGCACCAGTACGAGCAGAGCTCAACAGATTTGCGATAACGCCGAAGTGACCTTGACCTGACCCCACGGTTAGTACCACGTTGTATCTCAGTAACTCGGTGCTGACAAGGGCTGGTTGAAGCCGGCGGAGCGGAGCCGGTTTAAACCAAATCGTTTCCGGTGAGCAGTTCGTCGCGTAGCTTACAGTTGAAGCTCTCTACGTAAGCTGTGCCCGTCGTGTCCAAAAACACAAACGAACTCAAGACTGGCGCGCCGTGTTAGCGGCGGGCGTAAATTGCACACTCGGCCATCCGTAAAAGGAGGCCGTTGTCGTGTGTCTGGAGTGCCAGACATGACGGCGCGCCTTCAATCAGAATGGCGTTTCCGGAGTGGAGGCGCCGATGTACGGAAGGGAGAAACGAGTGTTACTACAAGAGTATTTGGAGCAGGGAATCAAGAAGGCGGCGCTAGCAGACAAGCTAGGAATCAGCCGCCGAACGGTCCACCACTGGATAAAGACGGGTCAACTGGACCGAGAGTTGGACGAGGAAACGGTGCGCTACAAGAAGCGTCCGCGGATCGAGCGCAGGATCGACCCGTACCGGGAGATCCTTCATTCGCGCCTGCACGAGTTCCCGGAGCTGAGTTCAGTACGCCTGCATGATGAGATCCGTGCCGCGGGCTATGAAGGCGGCTACACGCAGGTCAAGGAGTACGTGCGGCAGATTCGCCCACAGCCACCGGCGGAGCCGGAGCTGAGTTCAGTACGCCTGCATGATGAGATCCGTGCCGCGGGCTATGAAGGCGGCTACACGCAGGTCAAGGAGTACGTGCGGCAGATTCGCCCACAGCCACCGGCGGAGCCGCTGGTGCGTTTCGAGACCCCACCAGGCCACCAAGCTCAGGTCGATTTTGCACACTTTCGTTTGCCATGGGGTCGTCGGTGGGCACTTCTCGTGGTGCTCGGATACTCGAGGCTGCTATGGCTTCGGTTTTTCAAGCGACAGGACATGCGGACGTTGTTCGCGGGGCTTGAGCAGGCCTTCCTATTTTTTGGAGGAGTTCCCAAAGAGCTCCTTTTTGACCAGATGCGTTCGGTCATCGTCGAGGATCACCGCCGGGAAGGTGGCCCTCTCGTTGAGAACCCAGAGTTCGTCCGCTTCGCCCACCACTGGGAGTTTCGAACAAGAGCGTGTCGCCCGTATCGGGCGAAGACCAAGGGCAAAGTGGAAAGGCCAATCCGCTATGTGAGAGGAAGCTTCTTCTACGGTCGCCACTTTATCAACGATGACGACCTCGATGCTCAGATCGAGCGTTGGCTGAGTGACGTCGCCAACGTCCGACTCCATCGCACAACGAACGACCGATAGAACGATTCGCGCGCGATGAAAGGGCCACTCTGAGACCGCTCGTTGAGCGGCCATATCGCTCTCTTGTACTGCCAAACCAACCCGCGAGAAGAACTCCAAAAGCCTGCTTAACCACACTGCCTTCGATGGATGTCGAGCATCGTCCCCTCGAAGTCTACACGCGGCTCGTTGGAGGTGGACAATGAAGGCGAGCACAATATCGCGACGTGAGCAGATCCGTACGATGCTGGCCGACCTAAAGATGCCTGGCGCGCTCGAAGCTGTCGACCGCGTACTATCTGATGCCGATGGCGGTGCGGTCACAACGGCGGAGGCCATCGAGAACCTTCTTGGAGCGCAGATCACGTTGAGAAACAACCGTCGTCTCCAAGCGGCGATGCGCTCCTCACGACTCCCCGCGGTCAAAACAATCGATGAGTTCGATTTTTCGTTCCAGCCATCGATCAAACGCGAGCAGATTGAGAACCTTCACGAGCTCGGGTTCGTTGAACGTAAGGAGAACGTCGTCTTATTGGGACCTCCTGGTGTGGGCAAAACTCATCTCGCGATTAGTCTTGCCATCGCCGCTGCCCAGAATGGACGGCGCGTCTATTACGGCACCCTGGCTGAGCTCATCACCTCCCTCGAAGAGGCTCGTGACGCGGGCCGCCTCACTCGTCGACTCGCGGTTCTCAGTTATCCGTCACTGCTTGTTGTCGATGAAATCGGATACCTACCCGTCACCCAGACCGGCGCGGTGCTTTTTTTCCAGCTCATAAGTAGGCGATACGAGCGCGCTTCGACCGTGCTCACCTCTAACAAAAGTTTCGAGGAATGGGGCGAGATCCTTGGCGACGAAGTCATGGCCGCCGCTCTCATCGACCGCATTTCTGCACCACTGCCACCTCGTCAACATCCGAGGAAACAGTTACCGCATGAGAGAGTACTCCGAACTGTGGCGAGCGCTCCATCCGGCGGGTTCGGACGAACCTCACCCGCCGGCTAAATCTCATAGGAAATACACGGAGGCGACGGCGTCATAGGGTTCGCCACCCATGGCTCGGGTGTGCAATTTTCATCCGCCATGAATGCGCAGTTTTCGGCCGGCGTTGACACGCCGAGCCGTTTCGAGCGTCATCGCCCCCTGGCGAACTCCAGATCAGGGGCGTGTCGGAGGCGATGTCGGCGATTCGGGTTCTCCGCACGCGCAGGAAAAACACTGTCCAGCAACGGGATGCCACGCTGCCGGGCGGAGACCTGGATCCAGGCACGGGCCGCACCTGGACCAGAACGTGCTAGCCCGCTATGCCTCGGTAGCCCCGGCCTCGATTCTGGGCCTCTCGGGTGGCCTCTTTTCCGCTGCCGCACGGCCCGGTCAGCGCCCGTTCTTCTATTTGGCGCAAACGTGGCACTCGAAAATCGAGATTAGAGACGAAAGCCGAAAATGAGGCCCGTTCCGCCCTTCTAGCGCGTCTCTGGTGCCACCTACCCCTGCAAAACCCCGCCAACCGCGCGGAAAATCTCATCCGTCTCTGCAGTGCCACAATTGGCCAGACTGGGTGGCGGATGGTGCAGTCTCGAGCCATCCGGTCTCGGCAAAAGGTATTTTGGCAATTTTGGGAGTCAGGATCGAACTTTTGGCCGTGCGCGTGGTTGGGGCAATGTAGCGAAAACTCAGAGAAGCCCTGATGCCCACAGCGTTCTATCCTGTTTTTTTACAGTGACTTAAAGGAAGCCACCACGTGCTGGTCCCCGCACATCTCATCGACGGGTGCTCGTTCCGAGCCGGAATCGAATTTGCTTCAATCAAATTTCTTATACGGCAATCTCAACCTCCTGGATGCTTGAAAGAGGGCCGTGTCGTAAACCCTCCGGAGGCGGATCCGACCGTTACTCATTGTAGCAAAAGGCTTTACGTCTCATCAGCGAATGTTCGTCGACGGGAACATCTTTCCGGCTATCGCAGTCGGGAGGCTCGAGTGGAGCTTCCGATTCTTGGCTGGAAACGATCAGAAACAGAGCTAAACAGGCCATTAACGTGCAATTTGGTGTGATTTTGGGGCTTATCGGGACGTTTTTGCGCTTAATCGTGCAGACAATGAGAAGACGCTTAACGCCTAGATCGCGCCTGAGGAGAAGGCGAATGGCGGAATTCGAATTGGCCAAACCTCGAATTCATCCAGCGGAGTTTTATGGAGGAAACGAAGATGACTCCGCAGACGGTCCAGTACAAGGAGCTATCCGAGTCTGGAAACCATGACAGGGAATTTGGGCCAGTTTGAGGCTGATTGGTGGAGGCCAGTGTCGGAGAGCAGCTTGCTGCTAACCGAGCCCATTCACGGAGTGGGCGCTGGCAGGCTCACAGCGTTTTGACGAGCACTCGCTGTTTCTCCCAATCGTCGGGAAGCGGATGATGCAAGAGGTAGCTCGAGGTCAGCCCAACGGCCTGGCGGCCTTCGACAATGGCGCGGACGATGTCGGGAGCCAGGAAGGCATAACGGATTGCCTTGCGCACGCGGTCCGTTGGGATGGCGTTTTCGGTGGCAATCTGCTCATAGGTTTTGCCTGCTTTGATTCGGTCGAGCCAGGAGAGGGCGTTGGCGATATTGCGCAGGAGTTCCGTCTGGGACCGCGCCGTTGACGCCGCGGCAAGGATGGTCACGAGGAAAACCGCCGAAAGGCGGGGGGAAAGATCCGTGTGCATGGCGTCTATCTCCCTGGACTTACTTGAGGAACATAAAGGAACGGCTTAGACTCTATCGCGGCTGTCTCCAATCGACGCTCAGAGGCTCCTTCGCTGGGAAGAGCTCCGCGTTGAGCCCGGCCGCCACCCGCTCCCGGAACCGCGCCACCTCCTCCGCGAAGACCCGGTTCGTGCGCTCGAGCGCTCGCTTCAGGTCCTCTTCGGCCGCCCGCAGGTGTAGCCGCTCGGCCTCGGTCGGCGCCTCGCGTGCGGAGCTGAGCGTGCCGTGGATGTCACCGAAGAGATTGCCGAGCTGCGGCAGCACCTCGTCCGACCAGCTCACCTGCCCCTGAACCCCGTGTCCAGTGAACAGTTCCTCCACGCTCGTGAGCGCCTTTTTGAGGTCGTGGCCGGCCGATGCCAGCGCCTTGGCGGTGCTGTCGGTCGCCCCGCGGTTGGCTTCGACTTGCTCCACCGCGCGGTCGACGGCGCGCTTCGCGTCTCGTAGACGATCGACCGCTTCGGCGGCGACTTCCTGACGCTGGCCCACGGTCATGATGAAGTCCAGCCTCTCACGCTGCACCGCCATCGGGACCTGGAAGCGCGGATCCTCCCGGACCTCGACCGCCGCGCTCGCTTCCTGGCCCTCGAACTTCACCCGGACGGTGTAACGGCCGGGCAGCACCTCCGGCCCCCGTACGAGCGACGGGCTGGCTGCGTCTTCCTCCTGAACACGGGGCTGGCGGAACGCGTCGCGTCGCAGGTTCCACGCGGTCCGGTTGACGCCCGGCTTGGCCGGAGCCTCGAACGTGCGAATCGTGGCACCAGCCTCGTCAAGGACTTCGAAGGTCACCTTGGCGGTGTCTCTTACCGCGGACTCGGCGGGAATGGAGTAGGTCACGAGCGCCCCGTAGGGCCGATTCTCCCCAATGAACATCCCGTCCCCCGTGACCTGCATCCCATCCGGCGGCGCCACCTGATAGCGAATGGCCACCGGGACCTCGAACAAGTGCAGCGACCTGTTTGCGATCGCGGGATCGCGCGCCAGCGCGCGCAGCGGCCCCACATCGTCCAGGATGTACACCGAGCGGCCGTGTGTCGCGATCACCAGGTCGTGATCCCTCGGATGCACGACGAGGGCCCGCGTGGGAGCCCGCGGGAGTCCGTGACGCCACAGATGCCACTTCTGGCCTCCGTTCAGCGACACGTACATTCCGTGCTCGGTGCCCAGGAACAGCAAATTCGCCTCGACGGGATCCTGCTCGATCACATGAACGAAGTTGAATGGCTCGATGTCCGCGGTGACGAGGCTGGTCCAGGTGGTGCCGTAATCCATGGTCTTGAAGACGTACGGCGTGTTGTCGCCCCGACGGTGATCGTCGAAGGTCACGAACGCCGTGCCGCCGTCGAACTTGGACGCCTCGATGTGCGGCACCCAGCTGTTCGGGCGCACGCCGCGGATCCGCTCCACCACGTTGAGCCAGGTGCGGCCGCCGTCGCGCGTCAGCTGCACGTTGCCGTCGTCGGTGCCGACCCAGAGCACCCCGCGCTCGACCGGCGACGGCGCGATGGTGAGGATGGTGGTGTGATTCTCCGCCCCGGTGTCATCGAGCGTGAGCCCGCCGGACTCGTCCTGCATCTGCTTCTCAGGGTCGTTGGTGGTGAGGTCTGGGCTGATGAGGGTCCACGTCCTTCCCATGTCCGTGCTGCGATGGACGAACTGGCTCCCGATGTAGAGCGCTTGGTCGTGGGGGTCGATCGCCATCCCCGCGTTCCAGCTGAACCGGAGCTCGATCGCCTCGGGATGGGCCGGCACGATGGACTTGCGCTCGCCGGTTTGAAGATCGGACTGGAGGATGCGGCCGCCTTGCCTCGTGGCGTAGACGTAGCGCGGGTCGTTGGGCTCGGCGAGCACGGCGAAGCCATCACCGAATCCGATGTTCTTCCAGTCGTAGAAGCGGATGCCGCCGTTGTGCCACACGGAGCTCGGCCCGTGCCACATGTGGTTGTCCTGGAGCCCACCCATGATGTTGAACGGCGTCGCCAGGTCCACGTTGACGTGGTAGAACTGGCCGAGCGGCAGGTTCTCGATGAAGCGCCACGAGGCGCCGCGATCGCGCGAGAGGTAGACCCCGCCGTCGTTGCCGTCGATCAGGAACTTGCCGTCGGGGCTCACCCAGAACGCGTGGTGATCCCCGTGCACCCGCCCCAAGCGGAGGAGCGGCCGAAAGAGCTTGCCGCCGTCCTCTGAGCGATCAATCGTCCCGTGCAAGTTATACACGCGGTCCTCGTTGGTGGGGTCGACCCGCACCTGCGCGTAGTAGAACGGCCGCCCGGCGATCCTTTCAGCGACATCGCTTCCGTGAACGTGGAAGGCCGTGAACGAGTCGTTCACGACCTTCCACGTGTCGCCACGGTCGTGGGAGCGCAGCATTACGCTGCGCTTGGCCTCGACCACGGCATAAACCACCTGGGGTCCCCCGCGCGAAGTCGAGCCCCATGCGGCCGAGCTCGCCCTCGGGGAGGCCTTCGTTGGGACTCAGCCGCTTCCAGCTCTCGCCGCCGTCGTACGTGACGTGGAGCCCGCTCCCCGCTCCACCCGAGCGGAAAAACCACGGCCAGCGCCGGTGATCCCACATGGCGGCGATGAGGTGATTGGGGCTCGCGGGATCCATGACGAGGTCGCCGGCACCGGTGGTCTCGTTCACGTAGAGCACCTTGTCCCAGCTCTTGCCGCCGTCGGTGGTCTTGTACACGCCCCGGTGCGGGCTCTCCTTCCAGGTGTTGCCGAGGGCGCCGACGTAGGCAAGCTCCGGATTGCTCGGGTGCAACACGATCGCGTCGATCGCGCCGCTCGACTCGAGCCCTACGTGTTGCCAGCTCTTGCCGCCGTCCAGCGACTTGTACACCCCGGTGCCGACCCCGGCCGAGTTGCGGCGGTTGCGCTCGCCGGTGCCGATCCAGACGAGCTCGGGCGCCGCCTGGTAGATGGCGATCGCCCCCACCGAGGACGCGGGCAGGCTGTCGGTGAGCGGCGTCCAGGTCACGCCGCCGGAGGTGGACTTCCATAGACCGCCGGTGGCCGCGCCCACGTAGATGATGTTGGGGTCGGCGTTCACGGCATCAATGGCGCTGATGCGGCCGCTCATGCCGGAGGGGCCGATGCTCCGAGCTTTCAAAACGAAAATCTCGGTGATGTCCGTCTGGGACCGCGCCGTTGACGCCGCGGCAAGGATGGTCATGAGGAAAATCGCCAAAAGGCGGGGGGAAAGACCCGCGTGCATCGTGGCTGACTCCCTGTATTGAATTTTGGTAAATTTCGTGCGTCCCCCGGGCGTTGCCGCACGGAATACTACACCATCACCGCGAGGGTCACATCACCTTGCTTGTGGCGTTCAAAAAAATCGCCGGTTAAATGTCGCCGGTTAACCATGATTCCGACTATTTGGGTCAAAAATCCAATCTCCCGAAGGCGCCGATCCATCGTTCTGAACGACGGATTCGTCAGTACACGGTCTCGCCGTTGATATGGAACGACATGTCGTCGCCGTAAGTAACGAGCGGCGGATCTTGGTCGTAACCGGCCTTGGCCATCTGCGCCCGGACGTTGTCGTGACCGAAGATGAGCGTTCCCATTTTTCCAAAATTCTCATTGCCGCCGGTGTGATCCGGATGCATGTGAGTGTTGACGAGAAAGCGAATCGGTTTGTCGGAAACGGTTCGCACTGCGGCAACAATCTTGTCAGTCAACGGAGCATATTGATCATCGATCAAGAACACGCCGTCCTCACCGACGAAGAGCCCGATGTTCCCGCCGGCGCCTTCGATGTAGGACACCTGGCCCACGACCGGATACACCGTCATTTCCACGGCGTCGAAGTCCGGCTGGGCGGCCGCGAGACCAGTCACGACCCACGTTGCTGCTGAAACCAAAAACACGGTCTTTTTCATCATCCGTGCCTTTCCCGAGCCAGAATCGAGGCGTTGAGCGCCCGAACCCGCTAATTCTACCGTAAAATTCCTCGTCCTTTTTCGCGCTGGCGGCGTTGCTCCTCGTGGGGATTAGTTGTCGAGGAGTTTGAGAATGGTGTCTTCTATCTCGCGGTATTCCCGATGGCAGCTTTCGTGGTTCCGCCAGTGGAGTCCAGCTTCTCCCAGATGGTACTCGCCGCCGGGGTGGACGTAGCGGACGACACCCTGCTTGTCGACGAGGAAGGAAACGGAGGTCCACGCCTGTACCTCGTGGTCGAGCCACCAGCGGTGGAGCGCTATCCAATCCGCGTCGAGGGCCACCGGGAAGGTGAAGCCGAAGCGCTCGGTCGCCCGCCGCAGCCGTTCGACGCTCCTATCGCCGGGCGGCTTGGGGTGAAAGATGCCGATGACCCGGAGGCCCCGACCTCGGTACTTGCGGTTGAGCTCCCGCAGCACGGGCGCCGTCGTGGAGCAAAAGGGACAAGTGTCCGTCCACCAACGGACGAGTAGTACATTTCCCTTCAAGTCGGCCGGCTCGAGCGGATCCGCGTTCAACCACGCTTTTAGCTCGAAGGGGGGTGCCGCTTGGCCGATGCGGCCTTCGCCACCGATACGGCCGGGAAAATTCTCGCGTCCGGCGACAGACTGGGAGAGCGCGACGAGAAGACCGGGCAGTAATAGAGAATGGCTTGGGAGTTTCACAAGCTAAACCCGCTCCACTTCGACACGGGTGCTTCTGAAATCAAGTGTTGGTGGCCGCCGCGTAACCCGCTCACGTGCTGGAGTTTGAGCCTTATTTCGAAGGGACACAGTTCTTTCGGCGATGCAGACTGAGCTGACCAGGCGGTGCCTGACGTTCAGCAACATCTTCGTGTGCACGCCGACATCATTATTACATGCGATGGCGTCCTGTGCCGAAACTTGATCCACTGGCAACGTTACAAGCGAGCAATCGATGCGGCGTGGACGGAGGGACCCGCGACAACCATTGAGCAGAGCTACCCTTTGGGCGGGCCGTTGCCTTGGTGCACAACTCGCGATCTCGGTCCACAATTGTCCTGTACTCGCGGATACGAGGTTCCCCATGAGCATTTTCAAACGCACTCAGCGGAAGTATGTGAAGAAGGCCTATCGCGTGAGGAATTGGCGTGAATATGAGGCGGGTCTACGCAACCGCGGGAGCCTGACCGTCTGGATCTCGCTCACCGCCGGCAAGCTTGTGAACTGGGACGCGCCCCGGCCAAGGAGGAGGAAACCGGGCCGTCAACGCAAGTACTCGAACCACGCCATCGAGACGGCTGTCACCCTGGGCATGGTGTTTCATCTGTCATCTAGGCAGAGCGAGGGATTGCTGCGGTCGTTGTTCGCTCTGATGAAGCTAGACAATGATGTGCCCGATCACACCACGATCTCGAGGCGCAAGGCGAAGCTGGGTAAGGTCCCCTTCTACCAAGACAAGCAGAAGACGCCGTTGCACATCTTGATCGACAGCAGCGGTCTCGCTGTCCACGCCGGCCAGCTGCGCAGAGCACCAAAGAGCAGGGACTATCGCAAGCTCCATCTGTGTGTCGACGAGCAGACTGGCGAAGTCGTCGCCGGCGAGCTGACGAGCAAAAGAGCCCGCGATTCATCGCGGGTTGCATCGCTTGTCGGACAGATCGACAGTCCCATCTCATCGGCCAGAGCTGACACCGCATACGACGCCGGCGGTGTCTATGAGGCAATCGAGAATCACAGCGCTCATCGCTCGCCGAGGGTGTTGATACCGCCGCGCAAGGGCGCCCAGCTCGCATCGGGGCCGGCGAGCAGCCGACAGCGCAATCGCAACATTGCAGCACAAGCTCGGCTCGGCAAACGAAAGTGGCACACAGAATCGGGCTACAGCAAACGGAGCAAAGTCGAGACAACGTTCCATCGCTACAAGGCTATCGTGGGCTCAGCGATGCGAGCGAGAGGGTTGGCGGCACAGAGAGTCGAGGCAAGGATCGGGTGCAAGATTCTCAACACGATGACGGCGCTCGGGATGCCTGATAGCGAGATGATCGGATGATGGGAGTCGGGGCCAAGCGAGCTCTCGGCCTCTATCGGAGTTGTGCACCAAGGCAGCGAGCCCGCGGGAAGCTCCGAAAGGGCGACACCCGTCTGAGACAAGATGTCGGCCATGAGAGGCTCCACCGCGCGCGCAATCCCTTTCGCGAGGAGCTCGAGCCCTTCGACTCTTTCGAAGCGGAGATATTCGCCACGCTCGGCTTCCGACTGCTCGTGATCCACGGTGAGCTTCGCGTTCTCCTCTTTGAGCTCTTCGATCTCGCCTTGCAGACGCTGATGCACCTCGAGCTCGGCCACGCGCTGCTGGTCGATCCGGGCCGTCGCGTCACGAGCTTGCCGTAGTTGGGTCTCGCGACGATCGGTCACGTCGCGAAAAATGCCTACCCCGCCAAGGATCTCGCCGCGATCCTCCGTCAGCGGTGAGTAGTACCCGTCGAAGTAGACTTGGCGACCGGTCTCGCCATGGGTGAACGGGCGATTGCGGGACGTCGACGTCGTGCCCGCGAGCGCATCGCGAAAATACCGGTCCTCGCCGAGCTCTTTGAGCTGGGGAAGAGCTTGAAATGCGTTCTTGCCGAGAAGTTTGTTCTTGCGAATGCCGAGAATGCGCTCCATCGCCGGATTCCAATACGTGACGTTGAAGCTGCGGTCGAAGGCCATGATGCCGTCGACGCTCTTGTGAACGAGACGGCTGAAGAATCCCCACTGTCGCCGGAGACGGTTCTCCAAACGCTTGCGCGCGGTGATGTCGCGAGTCACGAACAGCAAGAGCTCTTCGTTATCGACGGTGGCGAACCCGATCGAAGCTTCCACGGGGAACCGGGATCCGTCGCGACGGCGGTGGACGCCTTCGAGGTACATCACATCGTGGCTTTTGCGGACACCCTCGACCCAGTCGTGCCACGCGCTCGCCGGGGTCAGCGGCAAGCCGACTTCGATGTGGTTGAGCGACAACTCGAGGAGCTCTTCCCGGGAGTAGCCGAGCACCCGGCTCGCGGTCTGATTCACGTCGAGACACCGCCCCGTGTAAGGTTCCACCACGAGGATCGACTCCCCCGACTGGTCCAAAAGCTTGCGGAACCGCTCACGCTCGAGATCGCGGCGTTTCTTCGTCGTGATCTCGTGGAAGACCGCCATGATGTCCTGTTCGTAGTGCTCCAGGTCTCCAGGGTCCGGGTGGCCTCCACGGTGGCCCGGATGGAGCGTTCGAGGCGGTCGGCGTTGAGCTGGGATTCGTCCCGATCGAGCTTCTGAGAAAGGGCGACAATCGTCTCTCGGTTCAGCGGATGAGCGGCCTGACCCTCCAGATTCTGGAGAATCCGCCTAAACTCCCGCAGATGTCCGAGATAATCATCCAAAACCCACCCCCTGACGAGCGACGACCCCGCTCGCGAGGACCCCACCGAACTCGACCGCCAGCGGATTCGACGTGTACCGCAATGACGCGCCGAGGTCGAGCCCGGATTCTGTCACCAAGCATGCACCGCCCCGGTCGGCCGCGCGCCCCGAGCCCGTCCCCCCCAACGGAAACGGGCCGGCGAGAATGTACCTCGACCGCCCCCCCGGAATCAACTTGCGGTCGGGCGGCGCTGACCGATAGTCTGCACCTAGGACATCCAATGCTTTCGCGATCCAAATTTGCGATGTGGCTCATCTGCGGGTTCTCCGTGCTGGCGAGCTCGGCTCGAGCAGAACAACCGGCGACAAAGCTCGCTTCCTGGTACGAAGCGCTCGGGGAGCCGAGACCTTAGGAGTCGTTTGGCCGCTACCTCGCGAGGACCGCTCGGATACAACACGGAGTAAAATACACAGAAGTTTCGCAACCGCCCGGCGCCGAGACCCTGGATGTCAACGTGGACGCGTTCGAGTGCGTCTCGTTCATCGAGTCCACGCTCGCGGTCGCGCGTTGCGCGTGGGAATCCGAGCCGACCGAGGGCTGTTTCGTCCGAGAGCTAGAGGCGACGCGGTACCGTAGCGGTCGGATGGGCGACTACACGAGCAGGCTCCACTACTTCATCGATTGGATCGGTGACAACGAGAGCCGCGGGCGCCTCTTGAATATGACAGCCTCGCTCGGCGGCGAACCGGTCCAGAGGGATTTCTTCTACATTACCGAGCGCGTCCTGAAGCGTTTGGATGTGAAAGAAGATGAGCTGGCGTCCCTGACGTCAATGACCCGTGAGATGCAAACCACCGAGGCGCGTTTGAGCGCGACGACACATTCGGTGCTGACTCGAGAGAGCGCTCCCCCGGTTCTGAGCGATCTCCAGGACGGGGATCTCGTCGCTTTTGTGAGGGAGCGGCCTGGACTTCTCGTGCGCCACGCCGGCTTCGTATATTGGGCGAACGGAACGCCCCGCCTGCTCCACGCCTCGAGCTACCACGGTCGTGTGGTCATCACCGTCCGGGACTTGACGAACTACCTGCTGCGTCGCCCCGAGCGGCGAGGCGTCATCGTGGCCCGCCCCATCGTTCCGCGAAAACGCTGATTTCCGGTACATAATGGCGGTTTGACCGCAGAATCGAACACAATCTTATCCTTCACCGTATACAGTTTCATTCAAGGAGGATGTTCTTGATGTGGCGCGCGCTCGCGTTCTCGCTCACGCTGATAGCGGTTTTGGCCCCGACTGCTTTCGCTCAGCACAAGTTCGAAATCTCACCCTACGGGGGTATTCGTACCGCGGGAAGCTTCCGCGGCGAAGATCAGCTGGTCTTATACAACGTCTCGAGTGCCCCGACCTTCGGCGTGTTCGCGGACTTCATGGTGACACACCAACTCGCGATCGAGTTCCTCTGGGGACACGAAGGCTCCACCGTCAACAAGAAGACCACCGTTCTCGGTGGAGACGTGCCCACGCCGCCTGTCGAACCTGAAGCGCCCGACGGGGAGCTATTCGATCTGGGGATCGACTACTTCCACGGCGGCGTCCGCTTCGACGGCGGCAACGAGAAGTACACGCCCTACATCGCCGCAGGCGCCGGCGCGACTCGATTCAGTCCCGACGCCGCCATGGCCTCGAGCGTGACCAAGTTCTCGTTCTCCATCGGCGCCGGGATCAACGCCTACCTTACCGAGCGCATCGGAGTCCGCTTCGACGCCCGCGCCTTCGGCACCCGGACCGGCGATCGCCAAGAAGACTTCGCCTGCGGCGTCTTCGGCTGCGTAACCTTCGAACGCCTATCCACTTTCTGGCAAAGCCATTTTGTGGGGGCATTAATAATTCGCTTCTGATTCCAGAAAAAATCCGCGCAACAAATTCCTCGAGACCTCGAGCCGGTAAAACCGCGTCGATCTTAAATCATCAATCGGCGACACGTCCTCCTCCAAAAGCGCCACCGCTTCCTCCACAACCTCCCGCGTCGGCGTCTTCCCCGCCACAAACGCCTCGACCGCCCGAAGCCTCCTTACCGTCGGCGCCATGCTCCCGAGCGCGAACCGCAGCTCACGGATAGTACCGTCCCTGCGCAACCACAAAAGCCCGGCCGCTACCGTCTTCGAGATCGCCGAAGCCGCCCGCGTGCCCACTTTGCGAAACAGCTGCCGCGCGGGTTTCTTGGGATAGTCGATATCGATGGATTCGATCAGCTCACCCCGGCCGAGTACCGTTTTCTTCACACCCTCGAACACGTCGACGAACGGCAGGGTTCGCCGACCCGAAGCCGAGAGCACGCGAACGCGCGCGTCATAAACAGCGAGCGGCGGAAATGTATCGCCCGCGGGCGACGCGTTCGCGATGTTCCCCCCTAAAGTCCCTCGCGTTTGGATCTGCCATCCACCGATGGTCGCGCACGCTTCGGTAAGAAGTGGAAACCGTTTCGCCACCCGCGGATCATGCTGCAGCTGCCAGTGTGTGGTGAGCGCCCCGAGCCGCAACCCATCGCCGCTCTCGCGAACACGTCTCCACGGCGTGATGGCACCGAGATCGAGTATCAGGCGGCCGTTCTCGCTCCCGGCGTTCCAAGCGACCATGAAGTCCGTGCCCCCGGCGAGTGGCAGCGCGTCCGCGTGACGCGCGTACGCGTCCATGGCTTCTCGAATCGTGCGCGGCCGGAGGACGCGCATGCTCGCCGCATCGCCTCTCATTTCTTCTTGGTCCCCTTGCTCCTCTTGCCGCGCGCGTTGCGTACAGTCGAGACGACCGAGTCGACGATGTGCTGGTAGCCGGTGCAACGGCAGAGATTTCCGGCAAGTGCGGTGCGGATCGCATCGGGATCGTCACGCCCCCCGTCGCGCAGAAAAGCCCACGCGCTCATCACCATTCCCGGCGTACAAATACCGCACTGTGCTCCACCCTCGGTGAGAAAGGCCGCTTGCAGCGGCGCAAGATCTTCAGGCTTGCCCAGAGCTTCGATCGTCTCGACGCGGGAACCGTCCGCCTGGTACACCGGAATCAAGCACGAATTCACGAGCTCGCCGTCGAGAAACACGGTGCACGCGCCGCACTCGCCCTCGCCGCAACCTTCTTTAGTGCCGGTCAGCCCGAAGTCGCCCCGCAAGACGTCGATGAGACGGGTGAACTCCGGGCCTTGAAACGCGCGCTTCTTGCCGTTAACTCTGAGCTCGATCATGAAACGCCTTACAAAGCCGCTCGGGCAGGATAGGTAGCTCGGTCATGAACAGACCCGTCGCGTCATGGATCGCGGCAGCGACCGCGGGCGCGGGCACGTCCATCGGAAGCTCGCCCACACCTTTCGCGCCGAACGGACCTTTCGAATAGGGCGCTTCGACGATGGTGACGTCCATGTTCGGTGTGTCCAACGTCGTGGGAATGATGTAGTTGGTGAACTGAGCGTTTTGCATGACACCGCGATCGTCGAGAACCGTGTTCTCGAGAAGCGCGTAACCGAGCGCCTGAGCGGTCCCGCCGATGATCTGGCCTTCGACGAGGAGTGGATTGATGGCTTTACCGACGTCCTGCGCGGTGACGACATCACGAATCGTGATCTCGTACGTCGTCTTGTCGACTTCGAGATCGACGACCATAGCGGCGTAGCTGAAGACACCGTAGGCATCGCCGCGATAAGACTCTTCGTCCCAGGTAAACTCGCCCGGTTTTTCGTACTGCTCGACGAAATCGATCGAATCTTTCGATCCACACACGCGTGCCGCAGACGCGGCCAGTCCATCACGCGTGAGTGGCCAATGCGCACCTGCTTGCACAAGCTCCTTCTCGAGCTTCTTCGCAGCGCGGTGCAAAAGTCCACCGACGATCATGCACGTACGACTCGCCACGGTTGGCCCGGAGTTCGGGACTTTGCTCGTGTCAGGGGTCTCGACCTCGATCCAATCGTAGGGAACGTCGAGCGCATCGGCGACGATCTGCGCGAGGATCGTCGTCGTGCCTTGACCGATCTCCGTCGACGCCGCGTCGATGCGAATCGTGCCGTCCCTGGTCAACTCGACCCCGGCTCGACTCCGCAAAAAAACTTCACCGCTTCCTGTGAACCCAGCGCCATGAAACACGGTGGCAAGGCCGATACCCCTCCACGTCGGCTTTTTCTTCGAACGGTTCCATTGTGCGTGTCGCGACTTCTTCTCACGAAACCTGCTGCGAGACAGTACCCGATCGAGCACCATCTCAGCGCCGACACTCTCATGCAGCGTCTGTCCCGTGGCCGTGACCGAGCCTTCGCGGAGCAAGTTGGTCTGCCGGAGCGCGACCGAATCCATACCGATCCGAGACGCGATTTTCTCCATGTGGAGCTCGGCGGCGAAAAGCGTTTGCGGCGCGCCGAATCCACGGAACGCACCGTTCGGCGGCGTGTTGGTGGCGACGACTTGTCCGACGATACGGACGTTCGGGCACTCGTACGGTCCGCTCGCATGAAGAATGCCGCGGGAGAGCACTACGGGCGACAACGTGACGTAGGCGCCGCCGTCCATGAGAACGTCGATATCCTGGGCGACGATCGTGCCGTCACCCCGAACGCCGGTCCGGTGTCGCACCCGAGCGGGATGGCGTTTCGTCGTCGCCCGCATGTCCTCGTGCCGGTCGTAGATCATCTTCACCGGACGTTTCGCTCTGAGCGACAGCAGGGTCGCGTGGCCTGCGAGCATGTTCGGATACTCTTCTTTGCCTCCGAAACCGCCACCCGTCGTCGTTTGGATGACGCGGACTTTTTCGGGCTCTCGCGGAAAGAGCAGCAACATCGCTTTGTGCACGTAGTAGGGGTACTGCATCGATCCCATGAGCACGAGCGTGCCGTCCTCCCACGCGGCCATCCCATTGTTCTCGATGTACGCCTGTTCCTGATGAGGGACGCGATACTCTTCCTCGACGATGACGTCCGCGTCGTGGAATCCCCGGCCGATATCGCCCTTCACGATCTCGAAACGCTTGAAGACGTTGTCGTTCCCGTAGAGAAGTCTCTTGCCTTCGAGTGCTTCTTCCATCGTCAGCACGGGATCCCACTCCTCGTACTCGACGTCGATGTGCTCGAGCGCGTCGTAGGCCTTCGCCCGATCCTCGTGGCCAAGCACGAGGATGGGCTCCTCGGCATGATGCACTTCGCGATCGACGAGAAGGGGTTGGTCGACTTCGATGAGATAGACGTAGTTCTCACCGGGAATATCTTGGGCGGTCACTACGACGGCGTCATCCCAGTTGTACGCCGGATCGAAACGGATCTCTTTGACGACACCACGAGCGATGCTCGAGCGGAGCGTCACGCCATGGAGGCAATTGGGCAGATGGTAGTCGTCGATGTACTTGGCGGTGCCGGTGAGTTTGTCCGGACCTTCCTTGCGGCGGGAGCTTGCGCCAACACTCGACATGGCTACGTATCTTAAAACAAAACGGAAAGGCGCAGAGACGCTTTACTTTCCGCTTCTCTGGAGAGGCGCGATCCCCATTGCCGAGGCGCTTTTGATCTTCCGGCAGATTGCGGAAGGATTGGAAGCGGCCCATGAGAAAGGGATCATTCACCGCGACTTGAAGGCGGCCAACATCAAGATTACGCCGGACGGCAAGGTCAAGATTCTCGACTTCGGCCTCGCAAAAGCGTTCTCCAGTGAGGACGACGTTTCCGCGGCAACGTCGCAGTCTCCGACGCTCACCAAAGGCACAGCACTCGGCGCTATCATGGGCACGGCCGCCTACATGAGCCCCGAGCAAGCGCGCGGAGACGCCGTAGACCGGAAAACGGACGGCTGGGCATCCGGCTGTTGTCTATAGCAGCAGGGAAAGGAAATAACTCCGGGTTGGTCCAAGAGCGTTCGCAGCTTATCCGCCGCGCTCGTCGTCATCCTCCGCACTCTTACTCGTCTTCAGGAACACCGTAAACGGCCACCCCCATAGACCCGCCGTGCTCTCAGGAGCGAACATCTGCTTCGACAGCTTCGAGCCCACCACCACCAAACTACCGTAAAAGAGCATCCCGAACAGCATCAGCGCAATCGACGCCACCGTCTGAAGCGAGGTCAGAGACGCCGCATCCGCTGCATCGAGGGCGATCCAATCCCACAAGAAATGGAGAAGAAACGCCGCGACCAGGCAGCGGACGAGCTGCGACCGCCAGCCGGGAACGCGCGTCCGAGCGAGGCCGATGCCGAAGCCTACGATGCCGGCCATGACGAGGTGGCCGAGAGGCCGCACGAGCTCCACCGGCAGCAACAACACGTCAGGCGCTTCGAGGAGTCCCAGCAAGTAGAACGACTCTTCGAGCGCCATCCCGAGACCGACCATCGAACCGTACACGATGCCGTCCATTGGATCGTTGAACTGGCTGCGAAAGACCAAGGCGATGGCGATGACAATCGCGAGTCGAGCCGCCTCTTCGTGAAGCGCCGCCAGCGCCGCCACGGCGACGTGCGAGTCGACGAGGACGAGCGAGACGAGCGCGATCGCTCCCACGAGTCGCATCCCGAGGGCTCCGAGCACGATCATGTACCACGGCTCGCGCTCGTAAAGGTCGTACCGATAGACGAGGAGCGCGGCGAGAAGGGCGCACAAGCCGAGCACGAAGTAGAGGGCCATACGGCCTTTCTAGTTTACGGGAAGTAATCCGAGTTGCGTGAAAATCCTATTTTTTTCCGTCTAACAAAGAGAAGCCCCTTTGACAGATTTCCCTCCTGTCAGCGGTGGCCAGGGGAGCCCGCAGCTCCCTTGGCCTTTTTTTGTATCCGACCCGCTCCGAGCCTTTCTCCTCAGGGGAGCGGGAATTCCACTCCATAGATGACGCCCTCGTCACTGCCCACGTAGATCATGGAGTTCAGCAAGTCCATCGTGGGCGCGCCCACTGCGGCTGTGCCGTCGCCAAGAGTGACGCTCGTCGTCGGAAGCGGCGTGATGACATCCATCTGATACAAATTGCCGTCGCCCGAGCCGGCGATCACCATAGTGGAGCCCGGCACATAGAGAGGCGTCGACGGGGACGGCACCTCCGCGCTGGTCACAGGCCAACCAGGGTTGACGGCACCACTCCCGCCACTGTCGGCGATGGACCAGATTTTCCCGTTGGTCGACGCGAACAGATTGATGGAGCCGAACTGCGGAAAGATGAAGCTCTTGATCACACCGTCTGCGAGTGGGAGCGACCAGTTGACATCGCCGGTGGCCGCGTCGAGAGCGTACACGACACCGGCGTTCGTGCCCACGTACACGGTCGTGCCGAGTAGAATCGGGCTCCCGTCGATGTTCCCGTAAGCCTTGGCCCAGACGATGCTCGGCAAGCCCGAATCGAAGTCGATACACCACACCGTATTGGAGCTGCCCCCGGACTTCTCCCTCGACGTAAAGATGACGCGGCGATTCGCGTAGTCCACGGAGGCGCCACCGCTAATGATGCCGATGTCCGTGTCGTCGCCTCCGTAGGCGGCAGAGTTGTCGAAGCTCCACACCGGGGTTCCCGACGTGACATCGAGAGCTTCGAGCGTGTTGGGGGAGGACGCGCTCCGGGTACCAACGAGAATGAGATCCTTGGCGAGTGCGTTGTAGAAGAGGAAGTTCCCCGCTGGCGCAGCTTGTACCATCGAGGCAATCGACTGGCTCCACTCTTCCATCCCGCTCACGGCATCGACGGCATACACCACGCCGTTCTGAGCGCCGACGAAGGCCGCTCCACTGGTCGCGCCGCCTACCGCGAAGGGAACGACCGGGGGACGCGCTTGCGCGGGAGCGCCGAGAGCGAACGGAATCCATCCAGCCGGCCAATCCCCTCCTGTGCCGTCGCCGTTCACGGAATGGAGAACCCCGTCGTTCGAGACCGCGTAGACGTAAGCGACGCCCGCGAAGAAACGAAGCCCCGGAGGCGCCATCGATGCGGCGCCGGTCGAGTAAGCCCACTTGACCGGACCGGGAAGACTGTTGAACGGCCTGGCTCGGAGAAACTTCCCCGCGGTGAACATCGCCGCGCCGTACTCGACGAAAATGGCGTAGTGATACTTGGTACCGTTCACAGGGCTCCCGTCGATCACGTCTTGCTTCTGGCCTGGCAGGCCAACGCAGGAGCGAACGTCGATGGACAGCCCGTCGAATGGACCCGTCGGTTGCACGGTGTTCCTGACGACATGGGTGTTGTCGCAGGCGCCGAAGAAGGGGTTGACCCACTCCAGCTTCACCTGGTTGTTCGTGGCGGTGGCGGTGAAGAACGGGACGTCGGTGGCATCGGTGATGGTGATGACTTTGTCATCGAAGCCGACGATGGTCCCAAAGTTGTCGACCTCGAGCTCGAGGTTGCCGACCCCGGGCGCGGCGAAGTTCACGAACTCGAGACCGGAGACGGAGATGAACTCGCCCGGTGCGAACGGAGCGGTAACGTTGATGACGAGGATCGTCGGGCTGGCGTAGCTGACCGTCGTCGAGACCTTGGAGGCCGCGTTGCCGCCGATGATCGCCGAGGTGAGGGTCGTATTCCACTCCATGGCCAGAGAGCCGGGAATGTGGATGCGAATGTCATCGGTGGCGTTGATGAAGGCGACGGCGCCCTCGCTGATGAACAAGGACTCGGCTGGTGACGGGCCTGGCCCCACGGTGAAGAACTGATGGTCGAACGAAGACAAGCTCGGGTTGGCGCTCGGTGCGATGGCGATGGTTTTGTCGTCGAGCGCAGAAGCCAGGCCATCGTTCGCGACCTCGAGCTCGAGGTTGTCGAGAGGCGATGGCGCGGTGAAGCTGAAGAACTGCAAGAGGTCGATCGTGATGAAATCGCCCGGAGAGAAGTCGGTCACGACGTCGAGGACCACGGTCTGATCGAGATCCTCGTAGGCCTTGATCGTCGGGTCGACTTTGGCGAACGCGCTGCCGCCGAGAGCGACGGACGTCACCGAGCTGTCCCACCGCATGTTGAAGCCCGCGGGAATGCGGATTCGCAGATCCTTGACCGCGGTAATCGTCGCTGCGCCCGGATCGTCCGTGATCGTGACCAAGGCCGCAGGCGTGTCGGGATCGCCTACGGTGAAGCTCTGGGCCGTGGCGGAGGAGATTCTCGGCGCACCTCCGGCGAGCACATCATCGGCACCGATGTCCCACGGGCTCGAGCGGTTGGCGCCATCGATATCGACCAAGAAGAAGCTGCTCAGATCGGTTCCAGCGTCTTCAGCCGCGCTGCCCGCGATGATGTGGAGGTCTTCCGTCCCGGGCGTCGTCGAGATGAACAAAAAATTGGCCAGCGGCACGTTGTCCATGCCGCCTCCCAAAGGGCTATGGGCTATGCCGGTGGCGTCGCCGGAAAAGTTGTCGCTGCTGGTGGCCGCGACCGGCGTCACCGCGAAATCGGCCGTGGTGTTGCTGTGAGCGATGTTGTTCCTCAAGAAGGTCGACGCATTGCCCGTTCCTTCGAAACCAGGCGCCGCGCAGTTGTACACCGTGTTGTTGAAGAACCTGCCCACGTTCGGCTGCGAGGTCATCCGAACGCCGCTTCGTCCCAACGTGTAAAGGATGTTGTTGAAGAAATCGATGTTGGTATCAGCGTCACGCAGTTCCAAGCCGTCTCGCGGCATGTCGTGGATGATGTTGTTGCGAATCACGATTTGGTTGGACGCATTCTGAGAGTTGGTTTCGAACGCGTTGGGACTTCCGCTGGAGCCCGTGATCTCCAGCCACTCCACCGTAACGAAAGCGTCCTCGATCAAGACCGCCTCAGCGCCGGTGCTCAAATCGATGACGACCCCGGTACCGGCGACGCCACGGTGGCGGTTGCGGACGGCGGCGGTGAGGATGATGGGATGCGACGCATCCGTCGTGGCTCCGTCGATGACGAGGGGATCGGTGAAGGGGGCGTCGTTGTAGGCGACGCCGACCTCCATGCGATCGTCGGCGACGAGGTCGGAGCTGGCGACGGGGAAGTAACTACAGGGTCCGCCGTCGACACAGTCCTCCCACGCCGGCATCGTCGGATACTGCCGCGAGATCGTGTATGGGCCGGAGAAACTGGTGGCCGCGGGTTGGGTCAGCGTGAGCTGGGCTTCGGAATCGACCGACAGGATGACGTAGTCGGTACCGCCGATGTCGATACGATCACCCCGACCTCGGTTCGCACTTTGCCAGGCGACGCCGGTGCCGGTGACGATCGCAGAGCCAGCGGTCGCGCTCACGGTTCCGGCCACGTAATCCGGCGCGGTACCGATGGAGCGATACCACACCGGGGGATCGAGGCTATAACCGACCAGATAGAGATCCCTCTGTGTATCGCCGACTTTCTGTTCGAAGATATTGGCCGAGTCGACCCCGATCGAGGCGAAGGCGTGTGTCTGATCCAGATAGAAGTCTTCGGTATCGCCGTTTCGCCGCAGCGCTGTCTGATAAGCCGAGTCGTTCGTGCTGTGGAGCTCGACGAAGGCGCCGTTGACGCGGTTACCACCAATGTCGGCGGTGATGTCCACATCCTGGTACGCGCCCGCGGAGGATGTCGACTTATCGACTCCGTTCGCGATGAAAACGGCGCCATGGGTGACGTAGCCGACCAGGTAGAGATCTACCAGGCTCGACTCGATCCGCATCTCCGCTTGGTCGGCTCCGTCAACGCCGATGAGGCCCAGGGTCGCGGCGTTTTTTTCGAGCGCCGAGTATCGATCGTCTCCCGAGCCTTGCCGTCGCAGCGCAAAGCGCTGAGCGGATCCGCTCCGATTGAGGACAGTGAACACGGCGCCGATCGCGGTATCGACGCCGGTATCGGCGGTGATGTCGACGTCAGTCCACGCGCTGGGTGCGACAGACTTGTCGATGCGGTCGGTCAAGAACTGGACGCTGTTCATCGTGTACGCGTACAAATAGAACTCGAGCGCAGTGTTCTCCGCGTAGATCTCGAACACCCCGTCCGGGTCGAGCCCCGTCATGAGCCAGGTCTGTTGGCTGTTGATGAGAGTTGACTCGGATTCCCACGGATCGGTGGAGCCATTTTTCCGGATCCCGTACGCGCGGTCGCCGGCGGTCGGGTTGCGCACGAGCACGAGAACGCCGGTTGCGCCAGGCGGGACATAGGTCGACACGTCCACATCCACCCACGCGCCCGCAACGCCGACCGATACATCGGCCGGCGCAGGCAAGTAGTTGAACGCGGGGGCGGCGCTAAGCGCTTGCGTGCACAAAAGAGTGCCCAGCAGCGCCTTAGTGAGTTGCAGGCGTTTCAGCATGAGAGAACCCCAGAAAGGCACCAGGCTATGCACTGCAAGCTCCATACCGTCTCGTTACAAAAACGCCTAGTAAGCCACTGATACAAAGGGGCTTACAAAATCTTGTCGCGGGCGCCTTCATGATCGGCGGAAAACACCCACCCTCGCGTAGGCAATTCCAACCACATGCACTTCCCCCCAACTGGCGTTCGGGATTCCGAGCAACAAATCGGGAATTGGTAGCGGGGGGCGGACTTGAACCGCCGACCTAAGGGTTATGAGTCCTTCGCTCTCACCATCTGAGCTACCCCGCCACGGAGGGGCATTTATTCTAGCATCAACGAAAAGCCGATTCGGCGTTTTGCGCGCACGCCTTGGCACTCGTTTTGCTTTACCCCCCAATTAGCCCTTCATTGTGGCGAACCTGTTCCGTCATGAAACGGTAGCGCCGGATCGATTGTGTCGAAACGGAACCGGTTGTTTGGGCGAGGCCGAACCTGGATCTTCGGATCCGCGGTTGGGGGAGCGGCCTCGCCCTTACTCCGTTCAGGAGCCACAAAATCCAAAAAAGCTCACCGCAGAGGCGCAAAAGACGCAGAGGTTCGCAGAGCGAATCCGAGACCGGCCAAAATCTCTTGTGGGCCGTGACAACACCCTTTCCAAGTCCAGATCCAGGAGAAGCGCTTCCGATCCGGCCTGAGCATCGCCGCTGAATCCTCGGGAGAGCGGTTCCGGGTCATGGATGTGAAGTCCAACTCACCCGCGTACTTCGCCGGACTCCGGCGCGGACACATGATTTCCGAGATCGACACCAAGCCCGCGAGCCACTATTCGCTCGACGAAGCGCGGCGAGCGCTTCGCGCCGACGGCACTCACCCACTCACGCTCATCGAGAGCGGTGGGAAAAAGCACAAGATCAATCTCGAGCTTCCGAGCATGTAGATTCCCTCCTGGCGCCCGGGCGGAACGTCTCTCAAAATTGTAGGGTATGCAGCTTCAGTTACGCGGCGACTTCCGTTAAACTCGGCGGGTCATGCGACGGCGTGAGTTCCTGTTCAGTCTTTGGGCACTTGCGTTTCGTCAACGTCCTCGGCTTCGTGTCGATGGCGCGCGGTTGAACAGCACCCTTACGGAACTCTCACAGTTTGGACGGACGCCTGAAGGGGGGATCAGCCGGGTGGCCTATAGCGACGCCGATCTCGACGGGCGGGCTTACGCCATGAGACTCATGCGGCAAGCGGGGCTCGATGTGACGATCGATTTTGCCGGCAACATCCTCGGGAGGCGCCGGGGAATTGATCCGGATGTGCCGCCGCTCATGTTCGGGTCCCACACGGACTCCGTACCTCATGGCGGGAACTATGACGGTCAAGTCGGCTCGATGGCGGCGATCGAAATCGCGCAAACGCTCGAGGACGCCAGGGTCACGACGCGGCATCCACTCGAGGTCGTCATCTTCCAGAACGAGGAGAACGGCAAGACCGGAAGCCGCGCGATGGTGGGTGAGCTCACCGACGGCGAGCTCGACCAGCCGTCCCATACCGACAAGACGCTCGGCGAGGGCATCGCATTCATCGGTGGCGATCCGGGGCGGCTCGACGAGGCCGGGCGCCGGCCGGGCGACATTGCGGCGTATCTCGAGCTTCACATCGAGCAGGGAGCGATCCTGTACGAGAAGTCCATCGACATCGGGATCGTCGAAGGTATCGTCGGCATCAAACGCTGGAACGTGACCATCCGAGGCCGCGCGAACCACGCGGGCACCACGCCCATGGGCCAGCGTCACGACGCGATGCTGACCGCCGGCAGGTTCGTCGACGCGGTCCATCGCGTCGCCACCGAGCTTCCGGGTCGCCAGGTCGCGACGGTCGGCCGCATCGCGGCCCATCCCGGCGCGCCGAACGTGATCCCGGGCGAGGTCACGCTGTCGCTCGAAATTCGGGATCTCGAGATGACGAAAATCGACGAGGTCTACCGGGGCATCGAGAAACAAGGTCAAGCACTCGCCGCAAGGAATGGCACGAGCATCGAGCTGCAACAATACTATGTGAGCCGCTCCGCGCCGACGGACGAGCGACTTCGACGACTCGTGGCCGACGCCTCCGAAGCTCTGGGTCTGTCGACGCACTCGATGCCGTCAGGCGCCGGACACGACGCGCAGAGCATCGCCCTCCTCGCGCCGGTGGGGATGATCTTCATCCCGAGCGTCGATGGCATCAGCCACTCCCCCGACGAGCTCTCGCGCCCGAGCGACATCGAAGCCGGCACGAACGTTCTCCTGCAAACGCTTCTCGCCACCGACCGCCTCGACCTCCCCGGTTGAGCTCGTTGAGCTATACTTTCTGGTTTGCGATGCAGGAACACTTTCGTCAGGCGATGGCCCAGCTCGAGAACGAGCATTGGTGGTACCGTGCCCGCCGGACGATCCTCGAACAGGCCGTCGATCGCTTCGTCGGTGACACCGCTCGAGCCCTGACGGTCGGCGTAGGCGCGATGCGCGAAGCAGAAATGCTGGCGAAGCGGACACGCCTCGTTGCCATCGACCGAGCGCCGATCAACCCCGACTGCACCGAGTTTTCGCTCCCGACCCAGGCTGACGCTCTCGCGCTCCCGTTTGCCGACCACGCCTTCGACGCGGTGTTCATCTTCGACGTGCTCGAGCACGTCGACGGCGACGATCTGGTTTTGAAGGAGATTCATCGAGTGCTGACGCCCGAGGGACGGCTCCTCATCACCGTGCCCGCGTTCATGTTCCTGTACGGCCGGCAGGATGTGGTGAGCGAGCACAAGCGGCGCTACCGGCGCGGTCCGCTCGCCCGTCTCCTCGAAGAAGCAGGATTCGACGTCGAGTACGCGAGCTATTTCAACACCGTGCTGTTTCCACCGATCGCAGCGATGCGGCTTCTCCGCAGAATCTTCCCCGAAAGAAACGGCAACCGTGGAGCAAGCGACTTCGATATGCGACTTCCACCGCCTATCGAGAGAACGCTCGAGTCCTTGTTCTCCATCGAGCGCCATGCCGTAGGCCGTGCCCAGCTCCCCTTCGGCATCTCCATTCTGTGCTCCGCGCGCCGCCACTGACCTCGCCACGCCGATGAAGTTCGAAGACGAAGTGCAACGGCGGCGAACGTTCGCCATCATCTCGCACCCCGACGCCGGGAAAACGACGCTGACGGAGAAGCTCCTCCTCTACGCCAAAGCCATCCATCTCGCGGGCTCGGTCAAAGCCAAACGCGCGTCGCGGAACACGATTTCCGACTGGATGAAGATCGAGCAAGAGCGCGGCATCTCGGTGACCTCGTCGATCCTTCAGTTCGAATATGAGGGAAGCGCTTTGAACCTTCTCGACACGCCCGGTCACGCCGACTTCTCGGAAGACACGTTCCGAACGTTGGCGGCCGTCGATTCCGCGGTCATGCTCATGGATCACGCCAAAGGCGTCGAGCCACGCACGTTGAAGCTCTTCGAAGTGTGCCGCATGCGCAAGCTCCCCGTGGTCACGTTCATGAACAAGCTCGACCGACACGGGCTCGGGCCACTCGAGCTCGTCGATCAAGTGCGCGACACCCTCGATCTGGAAGTCGCTCCCGTCAACTGGCCTCTCGGCATGGGCGAAGATTTCAAAGGCGTTGTGGATTTGGCCAGCCGCGACGTCATCGTCTACGAAGCGCACGGACGCCGCGGCGAAGGCATCGTCGGCTCCCGAAGAATCCCGTTCAACGAGGCCGAGGCGCTAATAGGCGCCGCAGATTTCGACCGGGTTTCCGAGGAGCTCGAGCTCATCGAGCACGCCGGCGACGATTACTCCCACGAACGTTTTCTCGCGGGCGAAGTCAGCCCGCTTTTCTGGGGCTCGGCGGTGAGTAACTTCGGCGTCGAAGAGCTCTTGAGCTTTCTCGCCATCAAAACGGCCTCGCCCGCTGCGCGCACGACCGAGGACGACGAAGAGGTGCGGCCGGACGATGAGCGCTTCACCGGTTTCGTCTTCAAGATTCAAGCGAACATGAACCCGCGCCATCGCGACGGCATCGCGTTCATGCGGGTCGTGAGCGGCAAGTTCGAGCGCGGTATGGACGCCATCATCAGCCGCTCGGGCGAAGTCCTGCGGTTGTCGAAACCACACACGTTCATGGCACAAGAGCGCTCCCTCGTCGAAGCAGCCTGGCCGGGCGATATCGTCGGCCTCTATAACACCGGCAAGCTCCGCGTCGGTGACACGCTGTCGGCCAACGGGGGCATCAAGTTCGCCGGCATCCCCCGGTTCGCACCCGAGCACTTTGGGCAACTCCGGCTGGAAGACCCGATGAAAAGGAAAGCGCTCGACAACGGTCTCGAGCAACTCTCACAAGAGGGTGTCATCCAACTTTTCCTTACCCCCGGCCAGGGACGCCAAAACCCTTACCTCGGCGCGGTCGGTATCCTGCAGTTCGAAGTGCTCAAAGAACGGCTCAAAAACGAGTACAAAGTCTCGGTCCAGTTCGTGAAAGCGTCTTTCAGCCGCGCGCGCTGGGTGGGCGGAAAGCCCGAAGCCCTCGAATGGCTTCGCTCGACGCATGGCTATCTCCTCGTCGAGGATCGCACCGGCCAACCGGTCGTGCTCACGGATTCGAACTGGAACTTGAGCTACGCGCTCGAAAACGCTCCCGGGATCGAGCTCTACGACGTCGAGCCCATGTAACATCCAAGTGCTTATCGTCGGCGCTCTCGGACTCGCGATTTCCCTCTGGGGACTCTTCCACGATATCGGATTCATCGCGCAGCCCTTTTACGCGTGGGCGTGGTGGAGCTACATCTTCCTTCTCGACGGCTTGGTAGCGCGACGCCGCGGAAGCTCGCTTCTCACGACGCGAAAAAAGTATCTCCCGAGCATCCTGCTGTGGTCGATCACGTTCTGGTACTTCTTCGAGCTTCTGAACCTACGCTATCAGAACTGGTACTACGTCGGCGTTTTCGGAATCGGGTCGGTCGCCGACCTGCTCGGAGGCATGGTGTTCGGCACCGCCGCGTTCGCGACGGTGTTCATGGGATTGTTCGAGACCTATGAGGCGCTAGCGACCTACGGGCTATTCGGAAAAGTGAAGCTACGGCCACACACTTTTGCAACCTGGGTCACCTACGCGGTCCAAGCGGCGGGTGCCATTATGGTCACTCTCTCGCTCGCGTTCTCCTACTACCTCGCTCCCCTTGTGTGGGGAAGCTTGAGCTTTCTCGTCGACCCATGGAACTACCGGCGCGGGGCGCGCTCGATCCTCGCCGACGTGGAACGTGGAAACTTCGGCGTTTTGTTGCGCCTCCTCCTCTCCGGTCTCGCTTGCGGTCTGGTCTGGGAGAGCTTCAACTTCATGGCGCCGCAGAAGTGGATCTACACGGTGCGAGGCCTCGAAGAGCTCAAGCTCTTCGAGATGCCCGTTCTCGGCTTCGTGGGTTTTCCCGCGCTCGCACTCGATGCCTTCGCCGCGTACGCAGCGATTGCCTACTTGTTCCACGGTAACCAGACGTGGGAGAACCCGGACGACGTCACCCAACCACTCGAGCCGCGTCGAGGCCTTTCCATGAAGGCGTTCGTCGCGCTCGTGCCGCTCCACGTGGCGTTCTGGGGCTCTATCGGACTTTTGACCATGACGCGGAACATCGGCTCGATCGAGCTCCAGCTCCATCATCTCGAGAGCCTGCCGTTCGGAGCAGCGGCCGTTCTCGAGAAGGAGGACATCGACCGACCTCGACAGCTCGTTCGCGCGATCAAGAACCCCGAGCGCGCGCGTCGCGTGCAAACCGGATTGGGCCTGACCGACGCCGGCCTGGTCGAGCTCTACGACGAAGCACACCTCTTGACGCACAAAGGCATCGGCTACCATCACGCCCAGCTGCTACGCCGGCTCGGCTACCGCCGGGTCGAAGACCTCGCGGGTGCGGACCCTGATGTGTTGTACGAGCAGCTCGAGGCTCGTCGCGAGACTCGGTTTCCCGGCCTGCGCCGGGGGATGGTCCGTGTGTGGGTGAACGCTGCGCGTGACGAATCGACCTCTTTCGGAGACAGCGACCGCCCGGTTAGTCAGTAGGCTTTTCGATGCCAACATCTTCTATCACAAGCGCATAGAGATATTGCGTCGTGCTGGTACTCCCCTTGCAATGGTGAGGGCGTAATCCACACTAGGGAGGAACCCGATGAAGATCCAAAAGACAGTTTGTTTTCTCGGCATCCTCTGGCTGGGCATCGCAGGGCTAGCCGGAGCCGATGTTCTGACCGACGACGCCGCGCGTGTCGCGATCGAGACCAAGCTCGACAAAGCGAACATCATCAACGGTGGTGGACCGCAGGTCGACGTCAACGAAGGCGTGGCGACGCTCACCGGAAGCGTCAAGAGCCTGTGGGCGAAGAACAAGGCCATCGAGCTCGCCATGGATGTCGAAGGCGTCGACGTCGTGGAGGACGAGCTCGAGATCATGTTCGCGGAAAGCGACAAAGCCGTCGGCGAGGCCGTCGCGAAAATCGTGCTGCGCTACCCGTTTTTCACGATTTACGACGACGTGAATATCGGGGTCGACGGCGGCAACGTGTTCTTGACCGGCCGGATGACAATGGCGTTCAAGTCCGACGAAATCGAAAGTCGTGTCTCCAGGGTGACGGGCGTTCAGAGTCTGACGAACGAGATCGAAACGCTGCCGACGAATTTCGGCGACGATAGGATCCGCGCCAACTTGGCCTATCGCCTCTATACCAACACTCTGTTCCAGCACTACGCGTTTCGCTTCAACCCGCCGATTCACATCATCGTCGAGCGCGGCAACGTGGCGCTCACCGGAGCGGTGAACTCGGAACTCGAAAAGCGCAAAGCCGAGTCCATCGCACGGTCGACGTTCGGTGTGTTCAAAGTCGAAAACCGCCTGACCGTGGGCGACTAAGGACAGTGTACTTCTGGCGCGGGGACCCAACCCCGCGTCAGCCCTCCTCGCTCAAGCCCTCAAAAAAAATCTCATCGCAAAGGCGCCAAGTCGCAAAGGCGCCAAGTCGAGCGCCTTCGGCGCTGTTTCTCTCTTTAATCTCGCGGCTGGCGTCTTTACGTCCGGCGTCATCTGTGGCGGGCCCTTTCCCGTCCTGATTTCCTAAGATTCCTGCTTTCTGCCGAAATGGGATTGTCTAGGCCCAAACAAGCGTCGCAAGGCGCAATGATCTGCATTCGCCGTTCCTTTGCGTCTCCGCGTCTTGGCGTCTTTGCGTTGAGATTTTGCTTCCGACTTCGCCACGCTGGGACTCGTTGCTGCAAAAAAGCTACAATCTCACTCATCCGTTTCGCGGCTCCCGACGTACCACCAGAAGGGACGCTTTCTTGAGCGAGCAGGCTACGCCGCTGATGATGACGACGACGACAAGCTCCGACGGCGATCTGCTCGCCCGACTCGCAGCCGGTGACCCCGACTCGCTCGAAGCGTTGTACGACCGCTACTCTCCCTACGTGCACGGGCTGGCGCTGCGTATGTTGGGAGCGCGGGAGGAGGCAGACGAGGTCACTCAGGATGTGTTCTGGCTCCTGTGGAAGCACAAGATGCAATACGACCCCGAGCGGGGCCGATTCAGCACATGGCTGTTCGCGGTAACTCGCAACCGGTGTGTCGACCGCTTGCGCTCGGAGCGGCGGCGTCCTTTGACGCGCCCGCTCGAGATCGATTCGGATTCGGCTCTCGAGAAAAGTCCCGAAGAGGACGCCTTTCTCGGCGAACGTCGTCGCATCGTTCTCGAGGCGTTGGCCGGGCTACCGATGGAACAACAGCGAGCCGTCGAGCTCTGTTTCTTCCAAGGAATGACGCATCGAGAAGTCGCATCGCACCTGGGCGAGCCGCTCGGCACGATCAAGAGCCGCATTCGCATGGGGATGGCCAAGCTGAAGCAAAGCCTATTGGCCCCGGAGAACATTTGAGATGAGCGAGCACCGCGAATTCGAAGAGCTCGTCGCGCTCGACGTCTTCGATGCGCTCGACGCAGCGGACCGGGCTCGTCTCGAAGCGCATCTGGCGTCCGGGTGTGACCGGTGTCAGGCCGAAAGGCATGGCGCCAGGCGTGTCGCCGACCAGCTTCTGGCTGCCGCCAAGCCGTCGACGCCGAACGAAAGCATCCGTGAAAAGCTGATGGCGCGCGTCCGTGACGACGCCGCGGGGCAAAAAGGAAGTTCGGTCGGAAATTCGGCTGGAAATTCCACGGGACGCGCTTCCCGCTGGCCGGTGCTCGCCGCGGCTGCCGGTCTCGTTGTCGCGCTCGCAGCGGGATTCTACGCTCGCTCATTACAAAATTCGCTGGCAGAGGAAACGGCTCGCCGTCAAACCGCGGAAGTGGAAGCCGAGCGACTCCGGAGCTCCTTGGCTTCGGTAACGTCCCCTCAAAATCGCGCCGTGTCTCTCGATGGACTCGAGGCCGCAGCCTCCGCTCGCGCGACCGCGTTTCTCGACCGAGAGAACCGGCGCTTGTTCCTGTACGTCGAAAACTTGCCGGCGCTTCCTCCCGATCGGACGTACCAGGTCTGGCTTCTCGTTGACGGCACTCCGGTCAGCGTCGGCACCTTCGATGTCGACTCCGATGGAGGCGCGCGTCTCGACGGAGAACCGCTCCCCGCTTTCGAAGGCAGGGTGAGCGTTGCCGTGACGGTCGAGCCGGCGGGAGGCGTTCCCCAACCGACCGGACCGATGGTTCTCCTCGGCTCCTGAAAAAAGTTCCCACGCGAGTCATCCAACGACGCGACGCGCGCGTACCAAGAGCGAACAAACAATCTAACGTCGCTCTTCGGAGCATTCAGGAGATATCGATGAGATTCCCCACTACCCTTGTCGTTTGCGTCGTCCTCGTTAACCTAGGTTTCGGCGTCGCGGTGGCGTCGAACCATCGCGAGGCACCCATCACCGCCCTCGATCACAAAGCCGACATCACCGACATCTACGCGTTCGTCAGCTACGGGCCGGATCAGACCGCGGGCGAAACGCCGACTCACGTCACGTTGATCCTGTCGGTCGACCCGCTGCTCAAGCCGGCGAACGGGCCGACTTTGTTTCCGTTCGACCCCAACATCCGCTACGAGATCCATATCGACAACGATCAAGATGCTCGCGCCAACGTCAGCTTCCGTTTCCAGTTCGAAACAGAGTTTCGACTCCCAGGCGTCTACACCGCTCTCGCCGGTATCGGTGACGCGGGCGCTTTCGCCCCCGGAACCGGCGAGCTCGTCGTCCCACCTCAGATACGCGATTTTGCCAATCCGGGCCTCAACCTTCGACAGACCTATACCGTGACGCTGGTCCGGGGCAGACGAAAGATGCGGTTGAAGGACCCGGATGGCTCGCCGTTTTTTGCCGTGCCTGGTAACGCGGGTCCACGCACCATGGACTATGAAGCTCTTTTCGACGCGGCGACCTACGAGCTCGCGAGCGGAGCTTCGGTCTTCGCGGGGACGACGGACGACGCCTTCTGGATCGACTTGGGTGCGACGTTCGACACCGCGAACTTTCGAACCCTCGGAAGCGGTGTCCCCGGTGTGCTCACCGCCGAGGAGGACACCGCCATGATGAACTTCGCGAGCGACACCGTCTCCGGCTTCGCGGTGAACTCGATCGCCGTGGAAGTTCCCATCGGATGGCTGACACGAACCGGCGAGATCGAGCCGGCATCCTCGCCCGACGCCACCATCGGGGTCTGGGCCACGACGTCCCGCCGGCGAGTGACGATCCGTCGTGCAACCCGGCCGGCCAAGAACATCGGATCCTGGCGTCAAGTGCAGCGTATGGGAAACCCGCTCATCAATGAGCTTTTGATTGGTATCGGATCGAAAGATCGCTTCAGCATGGAGCACCCGCGGCGTGACAGCCAGTTTGCAGATTTTTTTCTCGACCCACCGATCGTGCGCATCGTCGAAGCGCTCTATGGCGGAGCTCTCGCCGTCCCCGATGCGCCGCGCACGGATCTGTTGCCCCTCGTCACCTACGCCGCTCCGATTGCAGCACCGGGGACACCTACAGGCCCGATCGCCGATTTGCTTCGGCTGAACACCGGTGTGTCGGCAACGCCCCTCGCCGACACGAGTCGGCTCGGTCTTCTCGCTGGAGACGCTGCCGGCTTTCCGAACGGACGCCGGGTGTTCGACGACGTCGTGGACATCACGCTGCGCATCGCCGTGGGTGGCGTCCTCGATCCGACGTTTCCCGGTTTCGACCTGGACGTGAATGCGCGCTTGGGTGATGGCGTCAATGTCAACGATGCTGCTTACCGACAAGCGTTCCCGTATCTCGCTTCGTCGCCCGACGGAAGAAACCATCGGCACGTCGATCCGGGTGAGATGGGTGGAGGGCCGATCGAATGATGGCAGTCGGCAGCCTCTTTCTCGCGGCTTTCACGATGGCCGGCACGATGGCCGGGCCCACCCCCGCGGAAGAGAAAATCATCGCGGCCAAACACGCCATCGACAAGACTCCGGAGCACTACCAAGCCTACAACCAGCTCGCATTGGCCCTGACGCGGCGTGCCCGCGAAACCGGGGATCCCACACACTACGTCCGCGCGCTCGAGGCGCTCGAAACTTCGTTCCAACTCGCACCCGACAACTACGGCGGACTTCGTATCCGTACCTGGGTGCTTCTGGGACGACACGAGTTCTCGGAGGCGCTGCAGTTAGCCGAAGATCTCAACCGACAGGCGCCGGACGATATCTTGATCTATGCGTTTCTGACCGACGCGCATGTCGAGCTCGGCAACTATGAAAAGGCTGAGCAAGCCGCCCAGTGGATGCTGGACCTCAGGCCAGGCAACGTCGCCGGGATGACCCGAGGGGCCTACCTTCGTGAGATCTTCGGCGACGTCGTAGGCGCAATCGAATGGATGTGGGCGGCCTATGAGCAAACGCCGTTCCACGAAGTCGAAGACCGCGCGTGGGTGCTGACCGAGCTCGCCCACCTCGAGCTGTCCCGCGGCGAGCTCGAGGGAGCCGAGGCGGCGGCGAGCGAAGCACTCGCCCTCTTCCCCGACTACCACTACGCACTCGCGGAGCTCGCGAAAGTGAGGCTCGCCCAGAATCGAGCCGAGGACGCAGCCACCCTTCTTCGGAAACGATACGATGTCGCGCCCCATCCCGAGAATCTGTTCGAGCTCGCGGTGGCGCTTTCCCGAGCGGGCCGAGAGGACGAGGCGCGCGAGCTCTTCGCATCGTTCGAAGAACAGGCGCGCGTCGAGATCGCCTCGTGGGACAATGCGAACCGCGAGCTCGTCTTCTACTACACCGACGTTTCGGGAGAGCCCGAAAAGGCACTCGCAGTCGCGCGACGAGACATAGAGCGGCGCCGCGACGTGTTCACCCTCGATGCCTATGCCTGGGCACTCTACGCGAGCGGATGCCACGATGCGGCGTGGGAGCAGATCCAATGGGCGCTCGAGCCGGGAATCCGCGATGCTCGCTTGCTCTACCACGCTGGACGGATCGCAACTGCTCGCGGCGATGAGACCGAAGCGGAGCGATTGCTCCGCCTCTCGCTGGCGTCGAACCCGCACGCGGACGTCGCCAACGACGCGCGCAAGGCGTTGAACGGACTAGCCGAGCGCTATTCGTATCTCAGCGCGGTGACGGGCTCCACCCGCGTCAGACGGTAGGCGGGCCCGGCAGGCGGGAACGACACAGGCGAAGAGCGCCACGGTGAGCAACTCGACGGGTACGGTCACGAACGTTGCGAGATCCGTGGCGCTTACGCCTTCCGGTGGCGAGCTCGAACGCAACACGAGGTTCATGCTCCGGGGCGCGAATCCCGTTGCTGCGAGAACCGGATAGTAGAAGTAGCATTCGGTTCCGGTCTCCTCTTCGAGTCCTGCCTGTTTCACGTCCTTCGCGATACCTGAAGATCGCACGGTTTGGCGCCGATCGCGAGGCCGAGCGTCACGATCGCAACGAAGGCGTCGCCGGGGCTCTTCGCAAGACTCCGCAACGCGTAACGAAAATCCGAAATCAGCTACCCATGGACACACCTCGCCATTCTCTGTGGCGGACTGATTCCCGTCAGACGACAACGCCATGCCAAAAGTAGCACCCGAGGAGCATGCCCTAAGCCCGGCTAGAAGCTGTGCTAACCTCGATGGAATCCATGAGCTTTTCAAATACATGACGGCAACGTCACCGCGTATCCGTTATCGTTTCGCCGAGTTCACGGTGTCGCCATCCACGCGGTTGCTCTTGAAAGGCGACGTCGAGATTCCGCTCATCCCACGCTATTTCGACTTGCTCGTTCTTCTCATCGAACGAAGGTACGAAGCCGTCACCCGCGACGAGATCTTCGACAAAGTCTGGCACGACGTGATCGTCTCGGACGGCGCGTTGACGCAGGCGATCCGCATCCTTCGAAGAAGTCTCCGAGATCGCGCCAAAGAGCCGCAATTCATCCGCACGGTTTCGCGTCATGGTTACCGCTTCGTCTACGAAGATGTCGTAGAGGAGGTGATACCCGACAACGGGGACACGCTGCAGGCAGCCCTCGCGCTTCTCGTGGACGCCGAACCCCCGTCGAACGAGGACGAGGAGATGCGACTGCGGGAGGCCGCGGAAACGGTTCTGCGCTCGAGTCCAGGCGAAGACCTGTCTCAGTTCAACGACGTCGCGCGCGCGCTTCTGCGAGATGCTCGTTGGGATCTTCCCGACGTTGACCGCGCACCGCTCGTCGGTTTTCCCGGCCCCTTTGCCGCCATCCGCATTCTTCTCGGCCTTCGGATGTGCCGCGCGTGGAGGCTTGTTCGAAAGCGATGGTTGGGTGCGACCATGGGAGGCGTGGTTGCGGGCATCGTGGGCGGCCTCCTGGGCGCGCTGGTGCTGCTGTACGGTCCGGGCTCCCGAGCCACGGGAAGCGTGCTCGTAGCACTTCCGATCGTGGGCGCCGCCGTTGGTGGTTTGGGTGCGCTCGGCGTCGGCGGGGGACTCGCGTGGGCGGAAGCGCTCGTGCGCTCGTATCGGCGTGCGGCCTTGATCGTGCTCGGCAGCGCCGGGGGTGGACTCGTAGGAGGCCTCACCCACTTCGTCGGTCGCTACACCTTCGAAGGACTCTTCGGGCGCGATTTGTCGCCCGTGGGCGGCGGCTTCGAAGGCCTCATCCTAGGTGCAGCCGTGGGGGCGGGCTACGCCCTCGCGACGCCGATCGAATCCGGAGGGATGGCCACTCCCCGGGGCGCCGCGCGATGGCGAGTAGCGCTCATCGCTGGGCTCGTCGGCGCCGGCGCCAGCATCGTGTTGGGGTGGAGCGGTCATCACCTCGGAGCGATGAGCCTCGATTTCATGGCTCAGAGCTTTCCCGGCTCGCAGGTGAGTTTGGACCCGCTCGCGCGTCTCCTCGGTGAAAACTCGCCGGGTTTGGCGACGAAGTGCGGCATCAGTGGTTTCGAGGGTCTTCTGTTCGGCTTCGGACTCGTCGCGGGGCTCACGAGGCGCCCACGCCGCTAATGTCGGTAAGACTTACAACTCACGACTTCACCTTCAAGTGTCTCGCGCTGTTGAGTTAAGGGAGATGGCGCTTCGGCGCGACTGTCGGCTTTTCTGACAGTAACGCGTTTGGTGGCTCCGGCACATCCTTTCCAAGGCGCTCTAAGTAGCTGATAGCATATCGTCTATTATTTTCACAGATTGATGGCGCGCGTATTGCATTGTCGTGTATGCTCGGCGATCACACGAGCACGGCAATGGCGCTAGTCGTATTGGGTTCGACACCGCCGTTGCAGGGGTTTTTGGTTGTCCCCGACGTAAAATGGCGAGCCGGACGCTTCTAATCGTCGAAAGTCCCGGTACCGAGTCCGGGCGATTTCGCAAGCTTGCCCGCCGCGCTGGATTCAAAGTCCTCACCACGAACTCTGGCACGATGGCCCGATCGGTGGTGAGGCGGACGCAGCCGGCGCTGGTGCTCTTGTCGCCGCACACGAATGCCCCCGGGCCATCCGAGATCGCTCGCAGCATCAAAGAGGACCCGACCACCGGCGATGTTCCTATCCTCACGCTCCTCCTGAGCGAGCGTGCCCGCGCCAAGGCCTATCCGACCGAGGCTTGGGCCACGCTGGACGCAAGCGACGATGAGCTACTAAGAACAATGCAGCTTCTGGCAGCCAATAGCCGACGCCTTCGCTACGAGCCCAAACCGATGGGCCCGCTCGAGGGACATCTCGACGACGACTCGTTGCCCGACGTGCTCCAATTCTTGTTCGCGGCCCGAAAAACGGGACGGGTCACCATTCGAAACGGTGCCCGGCGCCCCGGGCGCATCTACATCGAATCGGGAAACGTCGTCCACGCCGAGCACGCCGACCGCTACGGTCTCGAGGCTTTCAAACGGCTGTGCTTCGCGACCCATGGACGTTTCAAGTTCGAGCCCGACGAGCGTACCCCGCACCGCACGATGCTCGAAGGTGGCATCGAGCTGCTGCTGGAATCGGCGCGCGCGAAGGACCACGAAGACCGGAACGCCCGCATTCAGTCGAAGAGCCCACGCGACATCCGGCGCCGCGCCTACGCGAAAGCCAGTGGCAGCTCCCTGCCGTCGCTCTCGCGCCTCGCGACCGAATCCGAACCTGCGAAGAAAACGAAGCCCTTCTCCAGTTTAATATCCCGAATCAGCAGGGCTTTAAGAAGCTCCTAATAAGCCCCCGATCCTTATTCCCCTCTCCCGCACGCGGGAGAGGGGGTATAAGGAAGAAGAGCTTATTAGGAGCATTATTAACTCACCCCAATCTCACATTTCTCTCATTTCCCTTCGCGACCCAGCGCCTATCTTGTGGACAAGGAAAGGAGACGAACACCCATGGCCCTACCCGTATTCACCGACGAGCACGAGCGCACCGATTTCAAAATTTGTCACGACCGCGTAGAGCTCCGCACCCAAAAGCGCGTGCAGTTCATCGACATCACCGAGCTCGTCCTCGAGCGCGTTCGACGCGCCAGTATTAGCCATGGCGTCGTCAACATTCAGACCAAGCACACCACGACGGCGGTCGTGGTCAACGAGAATGAACCGAACCTCCTGCGCGACTTCGAAGAGCGTCTCGAAGCGTGGGCGCCGCAAGAGGAACGCTATCGCCATAATAATCTCGAAGCGCGACGATTCCAGCGGATCTCACCGGACGAGAAACCGAACGGCGACGCGCACGCGCGCGCACTGATTCTCGGCGCCTCTGAAACGATGAACGTCATCGCCTCGCGCGTGGAGCTCGGCGAATGGCAACGGCTCTTTTTCGTCGAGCTCGACGGACCACGTCCGCGAAAGGTTTCGATCCTCGCCATGGGAACATCTGTGATTTAATCCCTGCCCGTGCAGATTCTGGGCATCGACATCGGCGGGACCGGTGTCAAGGGCGCGCCCGTGGACACGACTAGGGGCGTTCTTCTCGCCGAAAGGTTGCGGCTCCCGACTCCGAAGCCGTCCACGCCGCGTGCCGTGGCTGACGTCGTCGCGGAAATCACGCGCCACTTCGATTGGAAAGGTCGCGGCGGCTGCGGCTTCCCGGGTGTCGTGCACAATGGTGTGGTTCACACCGCCGCCAACGTGTCGAAAAAATGGATCGGGGTCGCCGCGGACTCACTGTTGAAAAAGACCACCGGGTGCGATTTCGTACCCATGAACGACGCCGACGCCGCCGGCGTTGCCGAGATGCGATTCGGCGCGGGCAAAGGGAAAAAAGGCGTCGTGCTCGTTTTGACCCTCGGCACGGGGATCGGCAGCGCGCTCTGCCTCGACGGGAAACTCGTTCCCAACGTCGAGCTCGGCCAACTCGAAATCGACGGACGTAACGCCGAGAAGTGGGCGTCGGCGATAGTGCGAGACGACGACGGGCTCAGCTGGAAACAATGGGCGGCCCGGTTGGATACATATCTCGAACGGGTGCACTCTCACTTTTGGCCGGAGCTCATTATTCTCGGCGGCGGCGGGAGCAAGAAGTTCGAGAAATTCGCCACTTATCTCACCGTTGATTGCCCGATCTTGCCCGCGACGCTCCGAAACCGAGCCGGTATCATCGGCGCGGCCCTACACGCAGCAGAAACATCGTAGCTGCGAGATACAAAACGCTCCCCACCATCACGCTTCGAGCACGATGGTAGGCTTTCGCTCTCCACGAAGATAGCGTACGACATCGACGGTATCGATCACGAGTGAGAGCCCGCATAGCGCGATCACGGCAACGACCCAGTTATAGAACAATCCCTCGCCTCGAATCGAGGCGAGGCGATTCACGAGCCACGCGATCATCACAAACCAATGAAAGTGACCGAGGCCGAGCAAGCGCACGAACCCGAATCGCGCAAAAATTACCATCTGGAGCAAGGCTCCGACGAAAAGCCCTGCGAGCACGAGCGACGCCTCTACGCGCGGCAGGAAGAACACCGCCGCCATGTTCGCCAGAAACAACAACGCGATCCAGAGCTGCCAATGAATCGGCATCTCGAGAATGTGTCGAGTGAAGCGCAACATCACCTTCATAGCCAACTCGTGCCACCCAGATAATAGCGCGGCGTGGCCGGTGCGCTACTCCGCTTGCAACGCTCGCACCGGGTGGACTCGTGAGGCACGGAGAGCCGGAAGGAAGGTCGCGAAGAAGGCGACCGCGACCAACGTCGCGGTCACGGCGACAATGAACCTGGGATCGATCGCGTCGTCACCGCTGTTCTCGTACGGGAAGGATTTGAACAGGAACCCGTTAGCGACACTGAAGGTCACGGTGTTGGCCGAGATGCCGAAGGCCAACGAGATAGCCGCCACCGCCATAACCATGGGCGCTTTTCCCATCATCCGTAGACCGTAGCGGAGATCATGGATGATGTCGAAGTCTGACATGTACTCTCCCGGTGAAACGAGACCCTGACAGGCAACACGTTTCCAAGGCCGAGAAGGTTCAGCGCCTTTGACGGCCCGCGCGCCACGCGGTAAGTATACAAGGGCATTTCAAAGGAGACTGCCGATGTTTATCCTAACCGCCGCCTTCCCGCTCCTGCTCCTCTGCCTCGCGTGTGCCGGCGAATCACCGGATCCGGAGCCCGAAACCGTCTCGAGTGAGCTCGTGCCGGGCGCCGCTCGCGCGCCGAGCTGCGATCCCGCCAGTGACGATCTCACGCTGCCGGAGGGTTTCTGCGCCACCGTGTTCGCGGAAGACCTCGGCCGCGGCCGCCACCTCGCGGTGACGGACGACGGTATCGTCTACGTCGCGCTTCGGGAGGGCGAGAACGGAGGTGTCGTCGCGCTCCGCGACAATGACGGCGATGGTCGAGCCGACGATCAGGCTCAGTTCGGCGATCACTATGGAACCGGTGTCGAGGTCCACGAGGGCCATCTCTATTTCGGCACCAACATTGCGATCGTGCGCTATACGTTGACGCCCGGCCAGCTCGAGCCCGAAGGCGACTACGTTCCCTGGATCGACGGATTTCCCGAGCAGAGTCAACACGCGGTCAAGCCGATGACGTTCGACGACGAGGGCAACATTTACGTGAACGTGGGCGGCCCCTCCAATGCATGCATGGAGGAGACGCGCACCGAAGGCTCTCCGGGTCAAAACCCCTGCCCTCATCGCGACTGGCAAGCTTCGATCTGGCGTTTCAAGAACGATCGTGGCGGGCAAAATCAGCGCTCCGATGGATACCGCTACGCGAGCGGCATTCGGAACTCCGTGGCCATCGCGTGGGATCCTGCGTCGAAGAGCGTTTTCGTGTCCCAGCACGGACGTGACTCGCTCGACACGCTCTGGCCCGATCTCTTTACCGCCGAGCAGAGCCGGGACAATCCCGCGGAGGAGTTCTTCAAACTCACCGACGGCGACGACTACATGTGGCCCTATTGCTATTGGGACACCGCGCTCGACAAGAAAATCCTCACGCCCGAATACGGTGGTGACGGCTCGAAAGTCGGTGACTGCGATATGGCTCCCGACACCTTGGTGGCCTTCCCCGCGCATTGGGGGCCGAACGATTTACTGTTCTACACCGGAGAGCAGTTTCCCGAGCGCTATCGCGGCGGCGCGTTCATCGCATTCCATGGATCATGGAACCGGGCGCCGTTTCCGCAAGGCGGCTACAACGTCGTGTTCGTTCCCATGCGTGACGGCGCGGTCACCGGTGATTGGGAAACGTTCGCGGATGGTTTCAAGGGCGAAGAGCAGTTGATGAGTCCTCGCGATGCGACCTACCGTCCCACCGGACTCGCGCAAGGTCCGGATGGATCGATGTACATCTCGGACTCGGTGACGGGCCGAATCTGGCGCGTCGTCTACACGGGGAGTTGACGCATGACTGATCAAGGCTGGGCTCGGATGTTCGCCCGCGTGATGGTGGGCATTGGGTGATGGAAATGCTTCGAGCTTACGCCAATGGCACACGCGCGCGATACCGGTCGTCGAGCTCGTTGCCGGAGCGCTCCTCATCGTCGGCTGGCGCACACGCGAAGCGCTCGTCACCATTGGTTTCGTCTTGCTCATCGTGACCTACGGCCACGCACTAGACGAACCGCTCTACAGCATCCAAGGTCACATGCTGCTGCGCGGAGTCTGATGTTGATAGCCCTGGTTTTGCATCCGAAGAGGACAAGCTGTCCGTGGATTCCTGGCGGTTGCGCAGAGCTACTTGATGTAGTAGCCCGACACTCGCCAGCGGCCGTCGGAATCCATCATCGGTGTGATGGTCTCTATTGCGCTCTTTTTGTTCTCGAACGTCGTGTCGTATTGGATCAGGACGTAGCGCCCGTCGGGTGCTCCAGGTAGCGTCTCAGCGTACGTACGCGATTTTACGGTGCGCGAAACGAGCTTGCCCAGCGGACTACGTGCAGAGGCGATGCTCCGCCCCCAATCGTCCTTCGTCACGGCGGTTTTCACGAGCGACGCTGCTTCCTCCCAGCTCTCGTCGTAGCGCCCTTCGTCAACGAGGTCCAGCCACGCCTCCACACTCTTTTGCGCAGCATCCTCGGCATCTTGAACGGGCGCGGCGCCCACTAACAACACAAGCAACAAATACATCATCTACTTCACCCCACGAACTTATAGCCGAGCCGGTGCACGGTGACGACGTATTGAGGGCGAGAGGGATTTTCTTCGATCTTTTGACGGAGACCCGACACGTGTACATCGACGGTGCGTGAATACGGCATAGCCTCGTAGCCCCACACGCGGTTCAATAGCTCGTCGCGACTGAGCGCGGCCCCACGGTGCTCGATGAAATAGCGCAACAGCTTGAACTCGAGCGCGGACAAGTCTACCGACTCGCCGTGGCGGGTCACTTCCGCCCTTCGAAAATCGACTTCGATGGCACCGAAACGAAAACGCTCCGGGGCGTCGTCATCGCGAGCCGGCGTACGCCTGAGGAGCGCGTCCACGCGAGCGGTCAGCTCCAGCATGTCAAACGGCTTCGTCAGATAATCATCACCACCCAGCTTCAAGCCGACCACCTTGTCCGTCAATTCACCGCGCGCGGTGAGAAACAAAACCGGCACTTCTAATCCATTCTGCCGGAGCTCGCGGCATACGTCGAATCCGTTCTTGCCCGGAAGCATGACGTCCCGGATCACCAAGTCGAAAGGCTCTTTCAAGGCTTTCACCACGGCAGCGTCGCCGTCCGTAACCGCATCAACGACATAGCCTTCCGCCTTCAGCCGATCGGTGAGCGTGAGAACGAGACCGGGCTCGTCTTCGACCAGGAGGATACGCTTGGGCGCCGGCATCTCAGTCCTTAATCCCCGGGCATCTTAGTCTTGGGCTGGAAGATATAGTGTAAACTGGCTTCCCTTCCCTGGAGTCGACTCTACCTCGACACTGCCACCGTGCTCTCTCGCGACATGGTCGACGAGACTCAAACCCAGACCGCTCCCCGGTACTTGCCGATCGTGAGCACGGCTTCCGCGATAGAACGGTTCGAACAGATGGATTCGGTCTTCCTCGGAGATACCGGGACCGCGATCGGTCACGACGATGGCAATCTTCGAGCCCCGGGGCTCGGCGAGAATCTCGACGGCGTTTCCATCTCCATCGCCGCCGTGTTTGATCGCGTTCATAATAATGTTACTGACGGCGCGCCGCATCGCATCCGGATCGCCGAACAAGGTGGCGCCCTTCGACGGAAAGCTCGTCGTGATAGGGACGCTGCGTTCCTCCCGAAGGCTCTCGCAATCCGCCAGGGCGTCGGCGACGAGCGAGCTGGCCAACACGGGTTCACGGCGGTAGCGCCGTTTCTGCGATTGGATACCGGCGAGCGCGAGTACTTGGTCCACGAGCTCGTTGAGCCGTCGACCTTCCGAGTCGATGAGCGATCCGTATCGTTTGACCTGAGCAGGGTCGCTCACCGATCCGTCCGCTAGATTTTGGCCCGCCGAGCGCAACACCGCGACCGGCGTGCGTAGCTCGTGCGACACACCGGCGACGAACTCCATCTTGCGATCGTTGAGCTCGGTAGCGCGCCGCGTGGACACCGCGACGAGACCGATGCTCGCCGCGAGAAGCCCGAGAATTCCAAAGCTCACCATGAGGTTGCGCGTGCGGGCGCTCGCGACAAAAGCCTCGAGTGAGCCCGCGCGGTGTCGGACGAAAACTTCCCAAGAACCCACTCCGAGCCGTTCGCGGGCTTCGACGAGCTCGGGCGGGAGACGTCGTCGCTCCCTACGTCGCGGAGGCCTTCCGATGAAACGCCCGAGCGAGAACAGCTCTCCGCGCGCATCCGCCCGTGCATCCAGACCCATGGTCGCGTCACCGTCCGCGGTCGCGAAAAAGACATACCCGTGACCATCGACGACGGCAACGTCGTAGTCGGATCCAAAATGACGCTCTGCGAGCTCGGGGAAGATCGTTTCGCGGAGCGTTGCCGAGTCGAGCGTTGCGAGGATATAGCCCGAAACGGAGAACCCGGCCCAGCGCGCTTCGCGTGACGCGATCGGAATCGCAACGACGGGCGGCTCACCCGACAGAACCGGAAACGGGAACGGCGGTCCGCCGCGTCGTCCTCGCTCGACTCCGCGGCCCCAACCAATCAACTGTTCGCGCACTCGTTCGAACGCTTGGGGCCACTCGATGGGGACGAGCTTATGGGGCGCACCCACACTATCGAGCTTCGAGAGCGCCCCGTCCGCGTCGCAGAAATAGATGGCGCTCACGAGCTCGGGATAGCGCGCCTCGTCGCGATAGCGCTCGAGCCGAGAGCCAAGCTCATCCACTCGCTCGGCGCGGAAGAACTGGAAGAGAAGCAAGGCCTCGTCGTCGACGTCGCCCGCAAAACGGCGCACCGACGATTGGAGGCTCGCTTGCATCCGCTCTTGCTCGGCAACGCTGACTTGTCCCGTCCACCGAAACTGGAGCCATGCCAGGACCGCGAGGAGCACCAGCAATAGAACCGGCCAGAGCATCCCGCGGAAGCGCGTCATGTCTCCATTCTAACGGTACACGGGTCAACGCGTTACGCCGCACCGCGAGCTTTTACATCCTTTACACAACCTTTTCACCGGCTTGATAACTCCCAAGACTCGGTTCGCTAATATAGGTCTGTGGAAAGCACCTGATTAGGAGGACGACAATGACAATGCCAAGACAGAACATCACGACCAAACTGCTATGGACCGCGCTCGTTGACAGCATGCTCGTGGTTCCCCTGACGCTTTCCGCAAGCATTCAGCCCGAAGGGCGCCGAGGCTTCCGCGGGGATCGCGGAGGAAGCGGGCGCGCGATCTTTCACGAGTTGGACCTCAGTAAAGATCAGCGCGAGCAGATGCGCGCGCTCCGCCAAGGCCAGCACGGGATGCCGCGCGACATTTTCGAGCGTTTGACCGAGCGGCGTAACGCGCTCAACGAAGCGGTCGACAACGGCGCGGACGAGGCCGCCATCCGTCAGCTCGCGTACGAATGTGGAGAGGCGGAAGGCGATGCTGCTGTCGAGCGTGCTCGGATGCACGCGCAGATGATGGAGATCCTCACCGAGGAGCAGCGAGAGCAGTACCTAGCGTTCAAGGAAGAGCAGAAGCAAAAGAGGGAACAGCGCCGCAAGCGCAAGCAAGAGCGCATGGAAAATCGTCGCAACCGAAATCCCGACTCCTTCTGAGTGGCGGCGAAGGAGATGCCGTACCGCCTCGCTTTCCCGACGTACACCTACCGTGGGGCGGTACGGTTTCTCTGAATCAGCATTCAGCATCCAGCATTCGGTTGCTGACGACTTGGGACAAGGAGAGGTTTGAGATGAGTTTAGCGTTGAGCTTCGTTTGTTGCGCTGTATGGGCGATGATGCCGGGGCAGGACGGTGTCGGGTTCAGCGGGGTTTGGGAGAGGAACATCGAGCAGAGCGACGACCCTCAGGAGAAGATGCAGGAGGCGATGGAGCAGATGCGGGAACGGATGGGCCGTCGGGGTGGTGGTGGCTCCGGCGGTGGTGGACGTCCACCCGGAGGAGGCGGACGGCCTGGAGGCATGGGCGATGGTCGTGGCGGCCGGGGAGAAGGCGGGGCTCGGCCGGATCTCGGCAACGTCCCCGACGAGCTCACCGTGGAGCTTTTGAACGACGAGCTTCGAATCGACGACGGAGAGCGACTGCGGATTTACTACCTGGACGGTGAAAAGCACAAGCGAGAAATGGCGAACGGCATGAAGCTCGAGACCGTGGCCGAGCTCAAAGGAAACGCCGTCTTCATCGAAGAAAAAATGGAGCGCGGGAAGCTAGACCGCAAATTCGAGCTCTCGCCCGACGGCGGAACGATGGTTGTGACCTTGACCGTCAAGTTTGGCCGGATGAAGGATCCGGTCATCATCAAAACGGTTTACGAAAGGGCTTCGGAAATCTCGTACTAGCGGGGCGGGGTGTCAAGCTCCTGCGGCTTCTTTTTCGGCTTTCTTTTTCTCTTCTTCTTCGGCCTCTTCGATGGCCAGCTTCTCGTCGTCGGTGAGAACGTCCATCAGCTCCCACGCCTGCTTCTGCGGGCCTGGGACCATACCAGCGATATCCGGGTCTTCTCCGTCCACGCTCTCGACCTTGACACGGTCCGCGCTTTTCTGGACGCGTCGTTCCGCTTTGACGCGTTGTTTTTCCTGACGCGCCCGCTCCTTCTGACGTTTGATGAACGTCTGTCGACTACGATTGGCCAAAGGCAAATCTCCTGGTTTCAGGGTACTGTGGCAAAACGCCCGGGAAACACCATGGTGACAAAGCCCACTGCACGAAGGCGTTAGCCAGAAAACGTATTTTAGTACAGCGGAGAGGCCTCGGCAAGACCGCCGGGAATCAACTTGGAGAGCCCTCGATAAGGCCTTCGAGGGGCTTCTCCTCGGCGCCATGCTCCGTACAGACACCGTAGACGGTCTCTCCGGACGCGTACATGGCGACGCCGGCGTACTCGCCCATTTTATTGAGGATGAAAAAGCGCAAATTGAACGCCGGCAGAGCTCGGTCGTTCAGGAGCCGCTTCTCGACCGTGTTAGCCTGCACACGTCTAAGTGCTTCCAACGGCTCGATTTGGGCCGATGCGATCTTCACCGACTACTCCGACCAGCCTTCGCGCAAGGCTACGGCTGGCCCGCCGAAGCTACCAGCGAAGGCGGGTCGGCTCCTCGAGGTGCTGGGCAACAGGTAAACGGCGGTGAAGGGGTCATCGTAAATCGAGCACGGTTTTTCCGATCAGGCGACACGCCTCTTGCGGGCACCGGTGCGAAATGAACTGAATGCTGGATGCTGGATGCCGAGTTGCGCAGCAGCTCCTTCCCACTCTATTCTTCCATCGAGGTAACGCTTGGAACTTTCTTTCGACACCGTCACGCTTGGGCTCATCTGGTTCGTCGTGTTCTTGTTCTCGACGACGTGCCACGAGGGCGCACACGCTTTCGTCGCCAAGCTGGGGGGCGACCCGACGGCAAGCGGCCAGATCACGTTCAATCCACTTCCTCACGTGCAGCGAGAACCCTTCGGCATGGTGGCAGTGCCCATCATCTCCTATGTCCTCGGTGGCTGGATGATGGGTTGGGCGAGCGCACCGTACGATCCCCTCTGGGCCTACCGACATCCCCACCGCGCCGCGCGCATGGCGCTCGCCGGTCCGGCCGCGAATTTCACCCTGATGTTGATCGGCGCCGCCGCCATCCGTATCGGGATCGCGGTTGGCACGTTTCAGGCGCCGGCAACGGTGACGTTCACACGCATCACCGAAGCCACCGATCCGTCGGGTATCGGCTCGCTTCTCGCGATCTTTTTCAGCGTGCTCTTCATGCTGAATTTGATCCTGGGGGCGTTCAATTTGCTGCCGGTGCCACCCCTGGACGGCAACGTCGGCGTCACCATCATGATGTCCGAAGATCGGGCTCGCAGTTTCCTGGATCTGTTCCGTCAACCCGGTTTCGGGATGATGGGTATCGTGATCGCCTGGGTTTTGTTCGGACGCATCTTCAGCGTGATCTGGACCGTTGCGTTGAACGTGCTCTATACGGGCATCACGACCTACGGGTCGTTCTAGCGCTTGCGCTTACGCGTGACGCTGGACGAAGTAAGAGCCGATCACCACGAGTAGCGCTCCCAAGTAGAGCTCGGGGCCGATGGGCTCGCCGAGAACGACGAAGCTGAGCGCCACCCCGAAAAGCGGCTGGGTAAGGTACACCGTCGACACCCGTGAAGGCGGGAAGTGTTTGAGAAGCCACGTCTGCAGCACGAAGGCAAAGCCGGCGATGAGAACGCCCTGATAGACGAGCGCAATCGCGAGTCTCGAGGTGTATTGCGTGGGCTCGGGCTCGAACAAAACGCTCGCGACGACGAAGCTCACGCCCCCGACGACCGCTTGGGACAACAAGAGCTTCTCGATGGCAATCCCTTGCGCCGAGCGCGACAACACGATCTGCCGCGCGCCCAAAAGGAGTGACGAAACGACGAGAAGGCCGTCACCGAGCAACGTCCCGGACTCGTCGCTTCCCAAGCTCCCACTGAAAACGACGACGACGCCCGCGTAAGCGACGAGCGCCCCGAGCAACCGCTTCACTGTCAGCGTGTCGCCGGCCACGAAGAAATGGGCGAACACCGCCGTCCACAGCGGATAAGCGCTCATCAGGACCACGGCGTGGCCGGAGCTCGTGTGGTCTTGACCGATGTTCATGAACGCAAGCTGAGCGGAGAACAAAAGCCCGAGCCCGAGCAGTGCGCCTCGCTCGTGCCGTTCGACGCGAAGCGACTGACGACGAAGCAGCGCCGCCGCCAGGACGACGAGGCCACCGAGCGCGAACCGCATCCAACCGAGACGGAGCGGCGGGCAGTCTCTGAGCCCGGCTTTCAGTGCCACCGGGTTTCCACCCCAAAGGACAGAAAGCGATAGCGCAAGCGCGAGCGCGCCCTTCGTGAGTGTTTGATGTCTCAACCGCGAGACATTTTATAGGATTCGTCCCGACATGCCCGCTTCTGACAGATTTCGCTGGTAATCCGGCGATAGCGGTGCCGAGTCGGGCGCCCTTAGAGTAAATTTACGCACAGATGGAGCCGCTACCCAAAGTTGTTCGCCGAGAGATTGACGGTGAAGCCGTTCTCGTTCGCTTCACGGACTAGCGCGCGATTCGTAGGCGTGAGTGGCTTGTGAGTGTAAGTGGACCCCTCGCTTGCCGCGGTTCGCTTCGACGAGTTTTCGCAGGTCGGTCGCTCGAATCCGGTTTTCCTTCCCTGGTAGGTCGCCAGCTTGGTTATGACGCCACAGTTGGCCGGCCGGCAGAGATCGAATCGTCTCGAGCGCTTTGTTGGGATCCGTTTGCTTGGCGGTACCTTCGGCAGTTCCTTAAGGGCGGAATCGTCCAGCAGACTGTTCACTACGCCGAGCGGCGTGTTGAGCTCATGAGCGAGGGCAGCGGCGAGGCGGCCCTGGGATGCGGCCACGCGCGAGACGAGTAGGCGCGATTGCGATTCTTGAAGACTCGAAAGCGCTTGTTGCATGACTTGGTTGGCCCGGAAGGCTCGCCGCCGCTGCGCATACATCAGCGAGCTGACACCGAGCGCGACGAGCGCGCCAAGCCCGGTGGTCATGGCATGACCCGCTCCGGGCTTCGCCGTGATGCCGAGCAAAGTCGGGCCGACGGTGGCCAGAGCAAAGTGCAGCATGGTCGTAGCCCCGGCGAGGACTAACGTATGCGTTGGCCGGAGGGGAAAGATGGCAACGATCGCGAGCATCACCAGGCAGAGCGTCCCGGGGAGATGATGGTCTTCTTCTGGGTGAACGGGAAGGTAGTACAAGACCGATACGATACATATCGAAGCCAACAGCAGGCCCAGCGCGACGGCCACCGGGCGCGCATGTTGCCGCGCTGTTTCTGAATACGACATCGCGTAGGCCAGAACCCCGGTCAGGGCCATGGCAACGTGACCCCATGGTCTTCCTGCCGTGGGGATTCCGATCACTTGTTCGAGTAGCAACACCCAAGCCACTGCTCCGACCAGCACGAGTCCGGCCACCCGAAACGCCGACTCCGCAAGACCGGCGAACTCGGCCTGAAGCTCCGGGTCTTCTTTCGGTGGAAAAAAAACTTTGGGTGAGTTTGTCCCAGAAACTGAGTGGGGGACGCTGAGTCTCGGCGTAGAGGTATTGCCGCCAGCTCATCGCGACACTCTAAGTCCGGGACCGGCAAGAGGGCAAGGGTGGAGCTGACTTTCCAACCTATCTTCTGCACCAGACGGGCGAATCTAATCCAGCAACTCTCCTTCTACGTCGAGCCGCTTCATGCTTCCGAATTCCAGCGCGCTCAACCCGTCCGCGACTTTCTCGCCGTCGCCCACCACCAAAAGAATGGCCTCGTCCGTGTTCAGGTATTTTGCGGCCGCAGCTTCGAGCTGATCCTTGGTGATGGACTCGATGCGCTCGGGGTAGCGACCGAGCTCGTCGGTGGAAAGACCGTACCCCTCGAGCTCGGCTATCTCGCCGGCTACTTGAGACATCGTCTCGAAACGCTGGGCGAAACCACGGACGAGGCTATCCTGCGCGTGGGCAAGCTCTTCGTCGGTGACGGGCCGACTCCACTTCGAAAGGGTGTCGAACTCGTAAAGTAGCTGTTCAATCGCCTCCTTGGTCACCGAGCTTTCGACCGGCGCCGAGCCCACGAGGATACTCTGCATCGAGCCGAAGCGAATCGATGAGAACGCCCCGTACGTGTAGCCCTTGTCCTCGCGAAGATTCAAGTTCAACCTGCCGGAAAATCCACCGCCAAGGATGTGGTTGAGCACCTCGAGGATGTAGTAGTCGTCGGTGTTTCTCGGAGGTGCGAGCTTCGCGAGACGAAGCTCTGATTGCGGCGAGCCTGGCCGGTCGACGAAATACGTGATCCTGGACGGCGGCGACACCGGCTCTATCGTTGCCTCACCGAAGGCCTCCACGTCCCAATCACCGAGAGACCGCTCGGCGAGCGCTTCCGCTTCCGCGAGGTCGACGTCGCCCACCATGATGAGGACAGCGTTGCTGGGTGCGTAATGTGTCAAATAGAACTGCGCGAGCTCGGTGCGCTGCATGTTGGTGACGGAATCGCGGCTTCCGACGATAGGCCAGCCGTAAGGATGCTCTCTGCCAAAAAGACATTTGCGCAGAGACTTGCCCGCGATCGCACCCGGGCTCGCCTGCTCTTGCAACATCGCATCGAGGCGTTGTTTGCGCAGCCGGTCGAGCTCTTCTCCAGGAAAGCTCGGGTGGAGCAGCACGTCCGTCATTAGCTCGAGCGACGCCGGCAAGTGGCGCTTGAGAGAATCGAGCGATACCGCGCTCCATTCACGACTTCCACCGGTCGCGAGATGGCTACCGAGCCGGTCGAGCTCGGCTTCGATTTGAAGCGAGGTGCGCGTCGTCGTCCCCTCCTCCATCATCTCCGCGGTCATCGCGGCCAGACCGCTGCGCTCGAACGACTCCGCCGTCGCCCCGACATGAATCATTAGCGCCGTGGCTACTTTGGGAATCTCACGGCGCTCGACCACGTGTAGCTCGAGACCGTTCGCGAGGGTGGTCGTCGCGATCTTGGGAACGTGGAACGCGCGGCTCGGCTTCATCGCCGGAGTCAACGAGCGGTCCGGCTCTTCGCGCTCTTCGGCGGTGGCCGTCTCCTGCAGAAAACTCACCGTGAGGCGCGGCGCCAGCAGGTAGTGTTTGGCCGCCTTGCGCAGATCTTTCGCGGTGGGCGTCTGGTAACGCTCGTAGTCTTTTTCGATGAAGTCCGGCGAGCCGAGAAACGTCTGGTACATGGCGAGCCTGTCGGCTTTGCCACCGAAGCCACCAATGCGCTCGAGTCCCGAGAGAAAATCGTACTCCTGACCCGCCTTTATGCGCTCGAGCTCTTCGTCGGTCGGCCCCTCCTTGGCGACGAGCCGAATCTCTTCGTCGATGAGCTCTTCAATGCGGCCGAGCGTCACACCGGGCCGGGCCGTCGCCACGACGCCGACGAGACCCGCGATCTCGAGACTGTAGTTGAACGCACTCACGTCCGAGGCCACTTGTTCGTCGTAAACGAGCCGTTTGTAAAAGCGCGAGTTCTTGCTGTCGGCCAGTAACGTCGTCACGAGATCGAGCGCCGCATCGTCCCGGCTGAAATACGCCACACCCGGCCACGCCATGTAAACGCGATCCTGCGGCACGCGGTCGTAGACGGTAATTCGTTTGTTAGCGTCGAGAGTGATCTCGTAGCGCTCGGGGCGCTCGAGAGGCGGTGCGGGTTTCAACGAAGCGAAATACTTTTCCACGAGCTCCTTGGTCGTCACCGGATCGAAATCTCCCGCAACCGTCAAAACGCAATTGTTGCTCGCGTAGAAACGCCGGAAAAAGTCGTGCACGTCTTCGAGCGACGCGGCTTCGATATCTTCCATGCTGCCGATGATGTGCCACGAGTAGGGATGGCCTTGCGGAAACAGATTACGGAACAGGATCTCCACCGCGGTGCCGTAGGGCACGTTGTCCATACTTTGGCGCCGCTCGTTCTTGACGACGTCCCGCTGGTTGTCGAGGTTCTCTTGGGTGACGGCGTCGAGCAAATACCCCATGCGATCCGACTCGGCCCACAGTACGAGCTCGATCGAGCCCGACGGCACCGTCTCGAAGTAGTTGGTGCGATCGAAATTCGTCGTGCCGTTGATCCCGCCTTGCGAGGTATTGGCACCGGCACGCTCCATCAGGGAGATGTACTCCCCTTTCACGTTGCGGGAGCCTTCGAACATCATGTGCTCGAACAAGTGCGCAAAGCCCGTCTTTCCCGGCTGCTCGTTCTTGGATCCAACGTGGTACCAGAGGTTCACGTGGACAACGGGAAGTTTGTGGTCCTCGTGGAAGATGACCTGAAGACCGTTCGGGAGGCGGTAGGTCTCGAAATCGATGCGGGGTACGCTGCCAGCAAGCTTTTTTTCCTGCCTCAACGAAGCTCCTTTCTCGGAATGGTGTAACGAAGGGTATCTACCTGTCCTATATAATACCGCCTCGGGAGACCTTATGAACGCCTTGTTGCTCGTGGCAGTGATGACACAGGAGCTCTTCACGACTCCCTTGTCGCTCGAGCAAATGCAGGGGAAGCAGGCCGTTTTCGAAACGACGAGGGGCGAATTCGTCATCGAGTTTCTACCCGAAAAGGCGCCGAACCACGTCGGCTACTTCATGAAGCTCATCCAAGAGGGCGCCTTCGACAACACGGCGTTCCACCGCCTCATCAAATACGGCATCGTGCAAGGCGGTGACCCCAAGACCAAAGATCCAGCGGCCACGGCAGAGTACGGGACCGGCGGCCTCGGCTTCTTGGCCCGCGAGCTCAACGACGAAAAGCACACCCGGGGGGCCATCTCCGCAGTGCAAATCCCGGGAAGGCCTGACAGCGCCGGGTCGCAGTTTTTCATCGTCGTCACCGACCAGTCCGCGCTCGACGGGCAATACACGGTGTTCGCTCGTGTCGTCGAAGGCATCAACTCGATCCAGACGATGTCGGAGATACCTATTGACGAGAACGGTCTCCCGACGGAGCGCATCGAAGTCACCACCGTTACGCTTCGGGACAAACCGCCACCGGAGATCCCGCCGTTTTCGACCGAGACTGTCGAAGAGCTCGCGAGCTACCGGGCCGTCCTCGTCACGTCGTTCGGCGAAATCGTCGTCGAGTTTTTTACCGAGAAAGCGCCGCACCATGTGCGCAACTTCTTGCGCCTGGCACAAATCGGCGCCTACGAAGGCGTCGCATTCCATCGCATCGTTCCCGGTTTCGTCATCCAAACAGGATTTCTTCAGACCCGGCACCGGCCGGCGTCGGAGCGCATCATGAACTATGTCGAAAAGCTCGAGCCGGAGTTCAATGACACCCTCCACATTTCCGGCATCGTGTCCATGGCACGCGGGGATGAGCCCGGGAGCGCCGATACGTCGTTTTTCATCGTGACCGGCATCGCGAGCTCGCTCGACAACAACTACACTGCCTTCGGTCACGTCGTCGACGGGATGCAAGTCGTCAAAGCCATCGAAGCCATCCCCACCGACGGCGACAAGCCGCTCGCACGCGTCGACCTCTCTTCCGTCCACATCGAGAAGAAAGAGAATTAACGCAAAGGCGCAAAGACGCGAAGACGCAAAGAAGAGCGAATCCCGCGAGATATTATCGATCCATGATAGACATCGCATTTTCTCTCCAACACTTTGCGCCTTTGCGCCTTCGCGCCTTTGCGTTGAAAAGATCCAACTGGAGTCATCACCTAGATGCCTGATGTCGACGTCGCTATCATCGGAGGAGGACCCAGCGGGCTGGCGGCGGCCATCGAGTGCACGACAAAAGGCCTGTCGTACGTCGTCGTCGAGAAGGGCTCGCTCGTCGACGCCATCAGGCGATTCCCGATGAACATGGTGTTCTTCACCACACCGGATCTTCTCGAGATCGGCGAGCTTCCGCTCGTGTGCGCGCGCGAGAAACCGTCGCGGCTCGAGGCTCTGAAGTACTACCGGCGTGTGACCGAGTATTACCGTCTTCAGGTAAAGCTCTACGAAAGAGTCGATGGCGTCCGTCCGGTCAACGGTCACTTCGAGCTTTCGAGCTCGTACCAACGCGGGCAAGTCGGCTCGCCCGAGTCGATGACGGCACGAAAGCTCGTCGTCGCCACCGGCTACTACGACAACCCCAACTTCCTCGGGATTCCCGGCGAAGATCTTCCCAAAGTCTCGCACTACTACACCGAGGCGCATCCCTACTTCGGCCTGGACGTCGCCGTCATCGGCGGCGCCAACTCAGCTGCGGAGACGGTTCTCAACCTGTACCGCTCGGGCGTCAAAGTGCGCCTCATCCACCGCGACAGCGATTTGTCGACGCACATCAAATACTGGGTACGTCCCGACATCAAAAACCGCATCACTCGTGGAGAAGTCGAGGCGCACCTCGAGACCCAAGTCGTCGAGATACGTCAGGGCGAGCTCGTGCTCGAGAAGAAAGGGGGCGAGCGCTTCACGATACCGAACGACGCCGTGCTCGCGCTGACGGGCTACCAGCCGGACTACACGTTCCTAGAGTCCATGGGTATTGCCATCGATCACGACACCGGGAAGCCGCAGACCGACGCGGAAACGTGCGAGACGAACGTCTCGGGCATCTATCTCGCCGGCGGTATCGTCGCCGGACGGCAGACCAACAAGATCTTCATCGAGAACGGCCGCTTCCACGGACAGAAGATCATCAAACATCTAACCGGCCACTAAACTTCCCCCGTGGGGGAGAGCGTTTCACGGAGGCGCGCTCGGGCACTTCGAGCCGGGTGAGGGGGAACCTCTGCGAGTAGACATCGCCATCCGCAACGGTCGCGTGATCGATGGCACCGGTGCCCCTGAGCGACACGCCGACGTTGCGATCCTCGACGGGCGCGTCGTCAGCATCGATGAGCCTGAGCGTGTAGACGCCCACACCGTCATCGACGCGTCTGGCAAAGTCGTAGCACCCGGCTTCGTGGACATCCACTCGCACGGTGACGTCGTCCTCGCGTGGCCGTCGGACGATCGTCTGTCCCTGATCGAAGGCCGCATCGGGCAAGGGATCACGACAGAAATCCTCGGAAACTGTGGGCTCGGCGCATCACCTCTTTTCGGTCACGGGGCCGAGCTTCTGCCGCAAATCAACGGGTGGATGACGCCGGCGTCGTTCGATTGGAGCTGGCGCGACCTCGCTGGCTATTTCGATCATCTCGAAGCGCTCGGCCTTCCGCTCAACGTGGGGACTCTCGTTCCGCACGGCGCGTTGCGGCTCGGCGCCGCCCATCTCGCACCCGGCGAGACCGACGACACCGCGCGACGGCAGATGACGGCGGAGCTCGATCGAGCGCTCGAGCAAGGTGGCTTCGGTCTTTCCGCCGGGCTCATCTACCCGCCCGGGATGTACACATCGACCAACGAGCTCATAGCACTCGCACGTCGTCTCGTGGCTCACGACGCCGTCTTCACGTCCCACGTTCGCGGCTCGAGTGAGACGCTTCTCGATTCTGTCGGCGAGCTCATCGACATCGGCCGCAAAGCGAACGTGCACGTGCACCACTCGCACGTTGAGGCCGTCGGCCGAGCCCATTGGCCGAAGCTGGAGCGTTTTTTGGACATGGAGAGCAAAGCACGGAGCGAGGGGATTCATCTCAGCGCCGACATGTTCCCCTACCCCGTGGCTGCCACGATGATGCTCGCCATCTACCCGCCGTGGTCTCTCGAAGGCGGGCTTCCCCGCCTCCTCGAACGCCTGCAAGACGATGACACCCGGGAGCGCATTCGTCGTGACATCGATAACGTTCGTCCCCAATGGCCTCCGTGGGAAGAGGGTGGCTGGCCGCACAACCTCGTCATGGCGGTCGGCTGGGATCGGATCTGCATCTCCAGCATCTCCACCGGGGGCTCCGATGCAAACAAGCCTGTCGAGGGACTGTCGCTCGCCGAGCTCGGTAAGCGACGACGCTCCTCGCCTTTCGATGCGATCTCGGATCTCATGATCGAAGAAGACGGCAACGTCGGACAATTCGTCCTCGACATCACTGGCGAAGACGGGCTCCGAGAGCTCGTGCGCCGGCCCGATATCGCGTTCATCACCGACGCCAACGACTACGGCAAGGGAAAGCCCCATCCCGCCGCCTATGGAAGCTTCCCGCGCGTGCTCGGCCGCTACGTCAGGGACGAATCGCTCCTGAGCTTGCCGGAAGCCATCCGCCGGATGACGTCGTTACCGGCCGACACGATAGGTCTCGAAGGGCGCGGTCGTCTGCAAAAAGGAGCGTGGGCCGATATCGTAGTGTTCGACCCGGACGTTGTTCGCGACGAGGCCACTCTCGACGAACCGCGGAGACACGCCCGAGGCATCGACGCCGTGTTCGTGAACGGCACCCTGACCTATGAGCGTGGCCAGCTGACCGGAGAGCTGGCCGGCTCGATACTCCGGCGCGGTGGGTCTTGAAGTGTTCGGTCACGCTTTTGATCAACATGTATACAAGAGGCGATAGGCTCATCGCAGCAACCGTTGCAGTTCTTGGGTACCTCGGTTCAACGGGTAGAACCACTCCACGCCGCGCTCGGTGACGATGGCGTCGTCTTCGAGCGGGATGCGCACCTTCTTGCCGCCGAACTCCTCGGTCTTTGTAGGCATCGTATAGCAGCGGCGAGTTGCTTGGAACGCCGCCACCTGACAGAATCGCCGCGTCAGTCTTATCAGGGGGACGAAGTCAGTGACCAAGAGCGCACCGGAGACGAAAAAGGCGGGTCGACCCTCACGCTTGAACGAGCGACGCGGTCAGATTCTCGAGAAAGCCGCACATCTGTTCTGCCTCAAAGGCTACGATTCGACATCGATGAGCGACATCGCCGACGAAGTCGGCATCACTAAGGCGGGCCTCTACTACTTCGTCGAAGGCAAGGAGCACCTGCTGTACCTGATTACGGACTATGGCCTGGACCTTCTCGAAGAGACGGTCATCGAGCCGCTGAAATCCATCGAAGAGCCCAAGGCATTATTGAACGAGCTCATCAAGTTGCACACCCACATGGTGCTGAACCGCCCGCGCGAAGTCACCATCATCCTCCACGAGAGAACGGCTCTGACCGGTGTTTATCGCGAGAAGATCCTGCAGAGGAAAAAGGAGTACATCAACTACGTGAGGAACTTGCTGATCCGACTGCAGGAACGAGGTGAGGCGAGGCGCGACCTCGACGCGACCGCCGCGACCTTCTTCCTGCTGGGTTCGTTGAACTGGATCTACCAGTGGTACAAGGTCGACGGCCCGCTGACCGAAGAACAGCTCGCCCGCGAACTGACCGAACACTTTACGAGAGGCTTCTTAAGATGAACGACGAGCGTTACATTCGGCGTACGAGAGACTTCGAGTCACAGTGAGTCGTGCGGTCGCACCCTCACCCCCCTCGTATCGGCAGAACTCGGGACCCTCTCCCGCATAGGGAAGAAAACCCGAATTCTTAACGCGTTGGTTTGCCGACGCCGGCGGCGGAAAGCTCGATGACTTCCAGGAGCTGATCCTGCAAGTCGGGGTTTCCGACTTTGCGCCAGTGGCTCAAGAGCTTCTCTTCCTCCTTGTTCTCCGCAAGCGGCTTTCTGGTGCGGCTCTCGGGAATCAGGTCGGAAACGCTCACGCCGAGCGAGTTGCTGATCTTCTTGAGCCAGTCGAGCGACGTGCGCCGCCGACCCTGCTCGAAATTCGAAAGCGCCGACGGCGATAGCCCGGCTTTTCGCGCCAGTTCTTCCTGGAGCATCCCCTGCTTCTGGCGAAGCTCGCGAATACGCTGTCCAACTTGTGCGTGCATCAAATTCTCCCCCGTCCTTCTTTCGAAGGGTTCATTTCAAATAAAAAGAAATCCAGCCGCCACAATAGCACAGCGCCCACGCTCAAAAAACCTGCGGGAAACACGGGTGTAAGTTAGGTAGGGCAACATCCAGCATCCGGCATCCAGCATCCAGCATTCAGTTCACATCACGCCGTGCCGCTCGAAGGCGACGGTGCCGTCCCCGCAAGGCCGAGACTCCGAGGAGCTCGGTCCGAGTTGCACTGAATGCTGAATGCTGGACGCCGAATCGCGTCCGGATCTTGTGCTACAATAAAGAGTTTCCATTGAGGAGGATCATACGTTGGATATCGAAGAGGCCGCATTGTTCGTGAGAATCAACATCGCCGCCCAGCGCGCGAGGCAGATCATGCAGGGCGCGGCGCCGAAGATCCACAGCCGCTCCCGCAAGCCAGCCGCCATCGCCGTCCAGGAGCTCGACGATGGTCTCATTGAAGCGTTCACGTCTGCAGAGCTCCCCGATCCACCCGAAGATGCCCTTCTCGACGATGAGGGAGAAGAGGCGAATTTCTAGGCGGGGCCTCTACACCTTTCGGTTCAGCTGACGATCCCCTCCACCCGTTCTTTCTTCAAGAACGTCTTGAGCGCGTCCGCCGTCGCGGTGACCCTGTCGAGATGGTACTTGGATAGCACGTCCTTCATGTAAGGATGGTGCCGCACGAGCTCCCGCAGCTCGTCCTCTTCGATTTTGAGAAGCTCGGTGTCCTCGAGCGCATGCACGGTGGCGGTTCGCGGTACGCCGGTGAGAAACGCGACCTCTCCGAAAAACTGATGCCAGCCGAGGGTCGCAAGCTCGACGAGCTCGCCTTGAATCGTAGCTTTCACCGTCAGCGAACCTTCCTTGATCACGAAGAGTGCCCCGCCGTGCTCACCTTCCTGAAAAGCGTCCTGCCCCTTCGATATTGTCACCAGCTTGAAGCGCGGCGCGAGCCGGGCGCGGTCCTTCGACGGTAGCATTTCGAACAGAGGTGACTGCGACAGCACGTTCACCAGCGCTCGATCGCGGAACATGGTGAACAGGACTTCTGCCAGCCGCGGCTGGTTCTGGACGACCCCACGCATCTTGTCGGCAGACAGCTCGAGAAGCTCGGAGCGCTCGATGGCGCGCACGGTCGCGGTCCGCGGTGTGCGCATGAGAAACGAAAACTCGCCGAAACACTGTCCCGAAGATATCAGCCCGAGCTTCGATCCGGCCGCTTTGGCTTCGAGGAGCCCTTCGTTCACGAAGTAGAGCGATTCGCCCGCATCCCCTTCCTGAAACAGTATCTGTTCTTCGGAAAGTTCGTGGCGTCTCATGGTCGCGGCGACGTCGGATAGCTCTTCCGGCGTCAAATCCGACAGAAGCGGAATGTCGTCGAGGGGCGTGATCGGTCGGACGGCCACGGTTTGCGCGGCTTTGGCTTTCTGCTCGTCGCGAAGGCTCTCGACTTTCACTTTTGCTACGTAGGCCAGTGGGTTGTCGAACTTGGGGTCGATTTCGACGACTTTGAGGCCCGCGGTGATGGCACCAAGAACGTCGCCGTCCACGACGAGCTGCTCCTGGATCTTGACGTATTGGGAGATTGCCGCATCTCGATTTCCCATCTCGAGCTGCACATCAGCGAGCTTTCGCCTGACGTCCGCGTCTGACGGGAACTTCGCAACGGGGCTCTGGAGAGCATCAGCCGCCTTCTCGAGCTTGCCGGACCGGCGAAGCCTTTCGGCCGCGCGAAGCTCGGCTGCGCTCGTGACATTGCTCATTGTCTCGTCACCGTGCGTCCCCATTGATCTCGTCGAGCTGGTCGAGCCTTTCGTGGATGCGCGCTCCCTCAGCCCGCCGAGGCCGGAGCCCTCGAGGAGGGGGCTCACCTCGGCGACGAGCTCGGTCCACGCCATCCAGCGAGCCGATTCAATCTCGTCGCGATCGTGTGGGGCGATCTCAGTCTCCGTGTCGCCGTCGAGCAGGCTTGCGAGCATGACGTGCGTCGTCCATTTCGCATTATCCCCGTTGAAGGTGAAGCTCGCGTGGATCTGCAAGAGGTAGTCTTCCATCTTGACGGAGAGGCCCTTCTCCTCGTCGGCCTCGCGCACCGCTCCGTCGACGAAAGACTCCTCGGGATGGATGCCGCCCGACGGAATCCGAAACGCGCCGGCCGGATAGCCGGGCTTGCGGATGACCGCGGCTTGATCCGCTCTCATAATCAGGAGACTGACGTCGTGAGCGCGTCCTCGCTCTCGATGCCGCTCTACTTCACGAAACTCTTTCTCGGTGAGGGGGACGTCCCATCGCTCTATTGTCGGTTCACCGAACTCTAGGACGAGCTCTTGAACGATGTGCCGTCCAATATGCATGGCAAGGCCGCTCCCGGGCTCAGCTCTCCCCCGAACGCTCGTTCACAAGCGCCACCAGGTCACGTATCACCGAGGGCGCAACCCAATCGCGCTCTCCAACGACTTTGGACTTCACGCGGCCGTCGCGACCGATGATGTATGTCTCCGGATACTTGAACGTTTGATACAAACGGGACGTTCTCATCCCTTCGTCGTGCAGGATGGTGAACGTCAGCTCGAAGGTCTCGACGAACCTCCCGATGTCCTCGAAACGCTCGTCGACCGACACCGCGACCACCGACAGACCCTTAGCGCCGAGCGCCTCGTGAAGCTTTTGAAGCGACGGCATTTCGTCGACGCACGGCCGACACCAGGTCGCCCAGTAGTTGAGAACGACGACACGGCCGCTCAGATCGGCGAGCTCGTGCAGCTGCCCTTCGAGATCTGGAAGGGTGAAGCCGGGTGCGAGATCGCCCACTTGCGGGCCGGGGTCCTTCCTGCACGAAAACGACCCGAGAACGAAGATTGCTGCAAAGAGTGAAACGGATCTGCATTTAAGACGCATGCGTCGAGTCTCGGAGCTCAGCCGAGTTCTTGAGAGCAGAGACGTTCGCGAACGCGCGTGCCGGGTCATCGGTCATGATACCGTCGACGCCCCAATCCAAAAGTCGCGCAATGTGGACGGGCTCGTTGACCGTCCACACGTGCACTTCGACGCCGAAGCCGTGGACCGCTTCGATGACGGGCTTCGACACGACCCGCCGGAGGCCCTTGTACTCCGGCACCTGAAACGCGACGCCAGGCGCACGGTAACCGGCGAGCTCCCCGCCGCGGAGTCGCATGAGAAAGTCGCGCACCTCGTCCTTACTGAAGCTGGTCGCGACCGTCGGAGCAACTTCGCGAAAGCGGGCGAGAATGTCGTGCTCGTGTGATGCCACGATAACGCGATCCTCTGCGCCATGCCGGGCGAGCATGTTGGCGACGGCTCTCTTGACCCCGTCCCGCGTTCGTTTGATCTCGAGGGTGACGCCGGTGTCGGCGAACGTGGTGAGCACTTCATCGAGGGTGGGAATCGTGAGCCCCTTCTCGCGATACGGAAACGTGCGCTCGTAGTCGGTCGAGAACTTATAACCGGCGTCGAGCTGGCGGAGCTCCGCTAATGTCATGTTCTCCACGCGGCCTCGCCGGCCGGTGGTTCTCGAAACCGAGTTGTCGTGGATGATGACGGGCTCGCCGTCGGCGCTAAGATGGATGTCCATCTCCAGGTAGGGAGCACCTTGCTCGCGAGCGAGACGGAACGACTCGAGCGTGTTCTCGGGCGCGGATGCGCTCGCGCCTCTGTGCGCGAACACGCGGGGCCCGGGACCCGAGAAGAAACCGTTGATTGACGACACCTTGATCCAGTTAGCTTTCAGCTTTCATTGATTCGATGTCTCGATGTCACGAACATTACGCGCCCTCGCGGGGAGGCGGAGGCGCTGAGCTACCCTGTTGCGGGAACGATTGTCTATATCTCTATTATCCGGAACGTTACCGCTCCAAGTCAAAAGCGGGGGGTGCACCCACGCGAACTCCCAGATCCCGGTGATCGGTGGCCTCGGCGTCGAGCTCCGACGGACGAAATCCACCCTCGCTTTCGACACTGAAAACCGAAGCCCCGTCTTCCCGCGGCACGAAAAACGTCGCCTGTGCCCACGGGGCGAGATCGAACCGCTCGGTACCGGACGCGGTGTGGACGAGGACGGTATTGTCACGACCACCGTTCGAGAGCCCGAGCTCGGCATCGGACTCGAGAGGGGACTCGAGAGCGAACACGGCGCGTGCCGCCCGCTTCACCCAAAAGCCCTTTGGATCGAGGTAGGCTTCGTCATCAAAGCTGTGGAGACGACGTCGGCCGGACACCGGCAGGCTTCTCTGAGCCACGGGGACGGCTCCGCGAACGCTTTCGAAATGGAGCTGGGGCGGCGGATCCTCGAGGCGGTTCGCGCGGACACGGAACCTCAAAAACGCCACCGCGGACTCGAAGCGAGTACTTTCGACTTCGAAACAATTGCGGTCGTTGCAAGGCGCCCACCCTTTGAGAGCGATTCCGCTCACGCGATACCGGCCCGACGGGATCGAATACGGAAGACTCCACCAGCGGCGTGGGTCTCCGTCGGGCCGGAGCGGCATCAAACGAAGCGCGACCCGATCCATCACTGCATCGGTGTCGAGACGCTCGAACGATGGCAGCGCAAGAAACCGATCCGGTTGCCGGTCGGCAAGTTGTCGCATGAACCCCGAGACCCAGCGTCCCGACTGCGTGCGCGGTTGGGTGACGCCGGTCAGATCCTGAGCCCATGCCGCAGCGAGCAAGAGCACAGCGAACGCCGGCAGTCGCACGGCTTGGCGGCGATACTGAAGCAAACACGCAACTACGACGACCCCGAGCCCCACCAACGCCCAAACGAGCGAGCGAGGATCGTTCCTGACGATGGACGGAAGATAGGGTGTGAGGTCCCAGGAGCTCGACAGGACTTCCCACAACCGCCCGGTGCCGTCGCGCGCGTTCAAGTACAGCGGCTGACCTGGCAAGAATACCGTGAACGCGGCGATGGAGAGACTGATGATCAGGAGCGCGGGCAGCCAGGGAGCGATCCCCCACTTCCTCTCCCACGACCAAAGACAACCGGCAGCGAGCGCCACCAGCGGCAGCGCGGGGAAAAGAAACCTCGCGGGCGGCGAATTGCCTCCCGACCACAGCGGGTGGGCCGCGCCGGGAAGGGCGACCGCGGCGAGAACGCAAACGGCGGCCACCCCGAAAAACGGGTGCCGCCGCACCAGTGCCACGAGACCGACGAGACCAACGAGATAAACCGGCGCGAATAGCCCTAGGCCGTACTCCTGATCGAAGAGGAGTCCGAGCACTCCAATCGGAATTCCACTGATGAAGATTCGTTGGCGTCCGTAGGAGGACGTGGGATCGAAGCTTCCAATGGTGTAGTAGAAAAACACCAGGAAAGCGATCGCACCGACCGACGCTCCCACACCGATGGCGATGCGCGCGCCCTTGGACCGAGCTCGGACCAGGAGCGAAAACCATAGAACGAGCGCGAGCGGCACGAACTTCATATGCAAGAACGGGAGCGTGCCGACGAGGATCGAGAACCCGAGTGAGACGTAAGGACGTTCAGGTGCCGACCTTAGGAGCCGCACGAAAACGACCATCACCACGACCGCAGCGGGAAGCTCGGGATACGCCGAGACACAGAGAAAAAGCGCGGGAGATGTCAGAGCGAACGCAAACGCCGCCAACGTCGCGGCCTCGTCGCTCACACCGAGGTGGCAGCCGACTCGAAAAATGCTACCGACGAGCAGCGTGCCGAGAAACGCCAACGTCACCAGAACACCGCTCATGCCCGCCACGGCATAACCTGGGACGAGGAGCAGCGGCAACCCAATCCCGTGAACGGAGTACGGAGTGCCAGCGGCGAGGTGCGGTCCTATTTTCCCATTATAGAAATGCTGATAGTCCGCTCGGTTGTAATTGTTCTGGACTCTGAGGTCACCATCTTCGAGGATGCTGTACGTGATGAGCAGATAGTGCGGTTCGTCTCCCGACAGACCGACGTCGTTCGACATCTTGAACCCGACCGCTACGAAAACACAGAACGCCACGGCGCTCACGCGATTCGCGGTCATGCCTCCAGGCATTCGGCCGAATCGCCAGACGAGCGACAGAGCGCATCCCACTAGAACGAAATCGAGAAAACGACCCGAGAACGCGGCGAGAAAGGGCGCCACGTCAAACGCTTTCGGCACGAAGATCGCGGACGCGGTGAGCCCCGCTATTAGAAAAGGCCCCGCGGCCCGACGCGGCAAGAAAACCCCGAGCCCGGCACCGAGACCCACCGTCGCGAAGATCCACGAAAACGAAGGGAGCGACGTCAAAAGCCAGGGCGCACTCGTCTCCGACGTCACGTCGAAAACCGGGATGCGGTATGCGGATCGCAACGCGAGCGCAAGGCCGAGCGACGCGCCCGCCGCGACGGACACGATTCGGTTTTTCACGTGAAGAGAGGATGCGTCCGTAGATAAGACAGGGCGATGATCGTTTTCGCGTCCCGAACGTCTTTGCCGATCTCGAGAGAGAGCGCCTCGTTCAAAGAAAGTTCGACGGGCTCGAGGCTTTCGTCGTCGTCGAGCGAGCCTTCACGCCGCTCGAGCTCGGTCGCGACGAACAGATGCATGAGCTCCTCGAGCACTCCGGGCGACGGAAAGAACTCGGTCAGCTTTTCGAGCCGGTTCGGGTAGTAGCCCGTCTCTTCGACGAGCTCGCGACGCGCCGTCTCCTCGGGCCGCTCCCCCGGATCGATGGTCCCGGCGGGCGCCTCGAGAAGGAACTCTCCGGCGGCGTAGCGATACTGCCGGACCAGCACGACTTTGCGATCGTCGGTGACGGGAAGGAGCACGGATGCGCCGGGATGCCGCAGCACTTCACGCTCGACTTCCATGCCCGAGGGCTCGATGATGCGGTCGACGTCGAGGGTGACGATCCGACCCTCGAAGATACGGCGCCGCTCGAGAAGTCGGGCTTTGCCGTCACCACCCACGCCGCCGATTCTAACATGCCGCGAAGTCGGGTACTTAGTGGCTGTTTCCGAAAAACAAACGCAAAGGCGCCAGGACGCAAAGACGCAAGGAGACCGATCTGCGCCGAAGGCGCTTCACTTTGCGCCTTTGCGCCTTTACGTTGAGTTTTTCTAGTCGGAAGACCGCGGCTAGTTACATCGTGGGTTGATCGGGGAAGGCGTAATACCCCTGGCGGGTTCTCACGACCAGGTCATCACGGTTCTTGATCCGCACCGAGATCGTGTGCCACTCGCCGGTCTGCTCTTTGTTGGAGGGCACATAGGCGAGCCGATACTGGCTGTGCAGCTCGTCCTGAATCTGTTCGAAGTCGCGGTTGAGGTCGCCGATCCCTTTCGGGAAGAACGCGGCTCCTCCGGTCTCCTCGGCCAGCTTCTTCAGGAATCCTTTGTTCACGCCGCGCGAGCCCGCGCCGCGTTGACCTCGGAACCCGACGCTGTAAATCGTGACCTCGGAGAACTTCGCCCCTTCGATCGCATCTTTTTTAGTCGCCTCGCTCCCCTGTCCTATCGACCGGGAATCGTCACCGTCGGTGAAGACCAGAAGGGCTTTGCGGCCCTCGGCCTCCGAGACCTTGTCGAGAGAATACAAGATCGAGTCGTACAAGGCCGTCCATCCAGCGGGATACAGCGATTGGATCGTCTGTACGAGACGGTCGATATCGTCCGAAAAATGCGAGCTGAACCGGATGTGCTCGTTGAAATCGGCGATGATCGCTTTGTCACCGTCCCAGAGTTTGCCGACGAAGTTCGATGCTGCCTCTTTGATGCCGTCGACACTCCCACGCACGCTCGTGGAGGCATCGAGCAAGAGCAACAGCGTCACGGGAGTCACCTCAGACGTGAAAAAGTCGACCTCCTGGCGGGCGTTGTCTTCATAGACCTCGAAGTCCTCGACACTCAGGTCCGGAATGAAACGACCCTTCTTATCGGTAACGACGACGCTCAAGTTGACGGCTTGGACAGTCGCCCGGAACTGAAACCGGCCGTCCTCAGCTTGTGGCTGGTTTTCCTGGGCAGGGGCCGATCCCGCTCCTACTACGAATGACATCGACAGGACGACGGTAACGAGCGGCAGGGACAGGAGATAGGATCGAGTGCGCTTGGCCATGATTCGTGTTTCGCCTCTCCGTGTCGGCGTGAATGGGGGCTCGGCGTCGACGCTGTTTATAGCCGCAGTCTAGCACACGGCCCGCCGCCGCCGCGGCTGGCACCGGACGCTGAATATTTGTCCCGTTGGCCTATTTTAGCTACACTGCCAAAATAGCGATGCCAAAATAGCGATGAACGACAAACGCCTGTTCACCGTTCAGGAAGCGAACGAGCTCATTCCATTCCTCAGCAACAAGTTGCAGGAGCTCCGTCTCGCACATGGGAAGCTCGAAGTGTGGTCGCAAGACATGCCGTCGCCGCACGAAGTTTCGCTCGCGGGCGGCATGTTGGCCGATCCTCAATACGTGTCGCTCTTGACACGCTTCCAGGCACTCATCGAGGAGATCTGCTCCGAAGGTTGTTACCTCACAGACCTGGACTCCGGCCTCATCGACTTTCCTACGGTTTGGGAAGGCCGGGAGGTCTACCTTTGTTGGAAGCTCGGTGAGTCCGAGGTCGAGCATTGGCACGAGATCGAGGCGGGTTTCGCCGGCCGCCGCTCACTCAAAGCCGACCCCGCTTAAGTGCCGTTCTCCTACTACCAGTGCCTCAACAAAACCCAGAAGAGAATCTACGACGAAAGTGACCGGATTGGGTCGGTTGAGCTCTACCGTCCGGTTGCGCATCGAGAGCGGGTTCTGGCGCTGGCCTCAGCGCTCGCGAGCGGGGAGCGAACCGCGACCGAGCGCGCCGCTCGAGCACTCGCTGATAGCCTCACCGAAGCGCTGGGCGTGCCCGGGCTTCGCATCCGGGTTCAAGAGCGCAGGCCTTCATGGCAAACAGGCGAGCTCCACGGGCTCTACGAAGTCGACGAGAACGGGCGCTACAAAATCTCGCTGTGGATGCGGACGGCCAGGCGGGTGCAGGTCGTGAAATTCAAGACCTTCCTGCGCACGCTGCTCCACGAGCTCTGCCACCATTTGGATTATCAACGGTTTCGGCTCAAAGATTCTTTTCATACCGAAGGGTTCTATCGACGGGAATCGAGCCTCCTGCGCCAGCTGTACCCGGCGGAGCTCGACGCAGCCGAGGGCGCGAAGAAACGAGCCGGCGGGTCATCTCGCTTGCGCCGGCCCACCGCAGATGTGTAGACTTGCTGGTTTGAGCGCCGCGCTGCGGTCGTTGGAGAACGTTGCCGGGGACCTTGTGAAATTTCTTCAAGGTCCGCCTCCGCGCGAGGCTACGGCGGACAATCACGGTGGGCGGCCCGCCTTCGCGAATGCTAGGTTGGGGCTCGCCGGAGCTTCAGCAAAGGCGGCTCCCAGTGACTCATTTCAAAATCGGAGGAAACTGAATGAAGAAGTTAATGCTGTTTGCGTCGATCGCGATGGTCGCGCTCCTTTTCGCGTGTGGCGGTGGCGGTGAAGAAACGTCCTCGGCTCCTGCGGCAACAGCCGCTCCGGCGTTCGACCCCGCTACCGCGGGTGTTCTGACAGGCACCATCACTCTCGATGGCGAGGCACCGGAGATGAAGGTCATCCAGATGGCTGCCGACCCGAATTGCGCTCGCCTGCACACCTCGGAGGTGATGAACGAGTTCGTCATCACAGGTGACGGCGGAACGCTCGCCAACGTTTTCGTCTACATCAAGAGCGGTCTCGAGGGTGACTTCCCTCCGCCGAGTGAGCCCGTGGTGCTCGACCAGAACGGTTGCAACTACGTTCCCCACGTCATGGGCATTCAGGTTGGCCAGACGTTGACCGTACGCAACAGCGACGAGACCCTTCACAACATCCACGCGATGCCGAAGAACAATAAAGAGTTCAACATCGGTCAGCCCATCAAGGGACTCGAGACGGAGAAGGTCTTCGACAACGTCGAGGTCATGGTTCCGTTCAAATGCGACGTCCACAAGTGGATGAACAGCTACGCCGGCGTCCTCGATCACCCGTACTTCGCGGTGACCGGCGTGGATGGCTCGTTCTCGATTCCCGACGTGCCCCCGAGCGACTATGTCGTCGAGGTGTGGCACGAGCGGTTTGGAACGCAGGAGATGAACGTGACCGTCGGCGAGAAAGAGACCGCCGACGCTAGCTTCACCTTTACTGCTAGTCCCCTGGATCTTTGATTACTATACAAAGTTAGGCTTTTCGCCAGCCCATAAGATTCATGCACTTAGAAGTGTTTCGGCAAGCTCTGCTTTATCTAGTTTGTTCTGATACAGGGGACTAGCGAGTAGTTTGCATTAACCAAAAAAGCCCTTTTCCCTCACGGGGAAAGGGCTTTTTTGGGGTCGCAGCCGGCAGCCGGCAGCCGGCAGCCTTCAGTGGGAATCGCACTGAGGATCGTTCATCGTTGCCGCAAACAGCACCAGCAGTATCCAAATGACGTCAGCGACCGCCAGGTGGACTAGCTGCATCCATACCGGTGCCTCCAGGTAGACGTTGAGGGCGCCCAAGGCGAGTTGCACGAGATAGGCGATCGTGAGTGGCCGGCCGTACGTTCTGTTCTTCAACCCCACGAAGCCGACGAGAACAAGAACCGCGATAGCGACCGTCGGGTGGTAGAACCGCGACGCGACCAGGCGCGCGACGACGGGTGAATCCTCCGGTTGAACACCCTCGGTTAGCACGAGCGTGTCCCCGAGTGCGGTCACCGCGCCGCTCGTGCCCACCACCATGACCCCGAGCAAAGCAGCCATCACGGGCGCGACCATGCTCGGACGGCCGCGGAGCCTAAGGGGAGCGCCTCCGTTTGCGAACCACGCGGTCAGCGTCATCACCGCCAGGAGCAAGAACGTGTTGACGAGATGGAACGCCATGACGTACACGCGCTCTTCCGAGTCGTTCGCGGCAACCCACTCGAACGTGACCAGACCTGCGCCGAGAAGCGATTCGGTGACGACGAAGAAAAGTGTCCACATCGCCCCTTTGCGAACCCGGTGGCCACGCGGGTAGGCGCGAAACGCCACGACAACGAGCGCGAGCACAAGGATGCCGAGAAGCCCGCTCGAGAGACGATGACCGAACTCGATGAGGGTCTCGACCCCCGGCGAGCGTGGGATGACCTCGCCGTTACAGAGGGGCCAATGACTGCCACACCCAGCGCCCGAGCCCGTCGCGCGCACGAACGCGCCCCATAGGATGACGACGACCGTGTAGCCCGTAAGCCAGAACGTGAAGGACCCTAGCGAGCGCTTCACGAACGCCGAGCCGGGCCTCTAGTGCCTCTGATTCCCAAAAACAAACGCAAAGGCGCGAAGACGCGAAGGCGCAAAGAAAGCAAGTCGCGTGAAGCGAAGTGAACCCGAACCCTTCGCGTCTTTGCGCCCTTGCGACTTTGCGTTATTCTTTTCCTGCGTCATCACCCTGATTCGAGCACCCGGTTGCGTCTCCGCTTCGAGTACCAAGACGCGCCAATGGCGGTGAACACCAGATACGGCATTCCGAGCAGGAACAAAATCCCTCGGTTGAACCCCGCCGCCATCGCGCCGCCGTTCTGCTCGAGGGCGGTTACGCACATGGCACACTGAGCGCTCGCCGCGTTGGCCATGCAAAGCGAAGCGGCCAGTATGGCAATAGCGGTGATGATACGCGTACTCATTTGTTCAGGCTCTTCAGTAGGACTTGGCCGCCGTCGTAGGCGGGAACGACGAACATCAAGATGCTCGTCACGAAAATCCCGACGAGCACGATCATGATCAAACCCATCTTCTCGAACTTGAGATGCATGAAGAAGAAGATGATGAGCGTGGCCTTGATCGACGAGCCCAAGAGCAGAAGGCCAGCTTTGGGCGCTTGTGCCAAGCCCGACTCACTGATGAAAATCATCGACAGGGTCAAGACCCCGAGCACGCCGAGGATCTTCGCGTACTGCAGATAGACTTTCTTGCCCGATTCTGCGTGTTCCGCCATAGTCGTAATCCCTTTGCCCGCTTATACTTGCCTATACTAAATAGAAAAGAGCAAAAACGAAGACCCACACGAGGTCGACGAAGTGCCAATACAGTCCGGCGTTCTCGACGCCCATCGCCGAGGACTTACCCAAGGCCGTGCGGATGGCCACGACCAGGAGAATAATCACGCCGGTGGTCACGTGCATCCCGTGGAAACCGGTGATGACGAAAAAGCAAGTGCTGAACTGCTGCACGCCCCAGGGGTTTTCCGTGAGTCGCGCCCCTTCGTGGATGAAGTGGCTCCACTCGTAGACCTGCATCCCCAGGAAAGATAGTCCGCCGACAATCGTCATCCACAGAAAGATCGTGAGGTGCTTCTTGTTGGCCGCCGAGGCTGCCGACACCGCACACGCCATCGACCAACTGCTCGCAATGAGCGTGAACGTCATCAGGGTGATGTAGTTCATGTCGAAGGCCGCGCTTTGCTCCGGCCAACTCGCGCTCGCGACACGAACGAACCCATAGGACACGAGCAAGCCGGCGAAGAGTAGGGCATCGGTGATGATGAAAATCCACATCATCAGCTTCTGCCAGCCGACGTTGAAGGGACTCGTGCCCCCACCCCAAGATGCGTCGAGGGCCGCGGCCCCGGTATCGGTCATCGTTACTCCTCTCCGCTTTGCTCAGACGTGGCCCAAAAAGTGGCGCCGATCAGACATAGAACAAAACCACCAATAGATAGAGCCAGACAGCACTCACGAAGTGCCAATACGTCGCGCAAATGATGGGAGAGCTCGACTCCCCCGGCGTCAAGCGGTACCGTAGCGCCAGCGCGAGAACATAGAGAAGCGCAAGAACCCCCGCGAGCAAGTGCACCGCATGCACGCCTGTCAGCACATAGAAGAACGAGCTATGCGGGTGGCTCTGGAGATAGATACCCTGCTCGGCGAGCTGACCCCACGCCGCCACCTGACCGGTGAGAAACAGGACACCCAGGACAGCGGTCGCAAGCAGCCACTTCCTGAAAGCTACGGGTCGCCACGCAAGGAACGCCCGACGCGCTATCTCCATCACGACGCTCGATAGCAAGATGACCGCAGTATTGAGCCAGAGGAGCGGCGGCACCGCGAGTGGAATCCAATCGCTACCCGCGCTGCGAACAATGTACGCGCTGGTAAACGCCGCGAACAGCATGGTGATGGATCCGAGCGCAATCCAGATACCCAGCTTGGCGGTCTCGATACGTTTGGCGGCCTCGCCGCCGGAGCCGTAATCGCCGAAGCCCTTGTCGATGAAATCGGATCCTCTCCCGCCGTCATCAGACGTCTTGGGGGTTTTGGGAACACTCAGCGTGCCGGCCATCATTAGGCCGCCTTTCCATCGAGGGCGAGAAGCGCCAGGACGAGCGGCAAGTAGAAGAGCGATGCGGCCATAAGCTGCACGGCTCTAGGCTTGAGCGTGCCATCGTCGAAACGCGCGGCCGCCACGAGCACGAACCCCCCGAGGATCAGCGCACCGAAGAGGTAGAGAGTCCCCGCGAGTCCGAGCACCGCGGGCATGAGGCTCGCGGCCACGAGCGCGACGGTTGCTACGATCGTTCTCAGGCGCGCCCCCTCGACCGGCATCGCACGATAACCTATTCGTGCGTAGTCGTCCCGGTAGGTCGATGCGATCGCCCAGGTGTGAGGAAATTGCCAGAAGAAGAGAATGCCGAACATGCACCACGCGAGCGGGCTCAGAGAGCCGGAAGCCGCGCTGACGCCCATGAGCGGCGGTATCGCGCCCGCGACAGCCCCCGGCACCGTCGAGAACGCCGTCTGTGATTTCATCGGCGTATAGACCAAGACGTACGTGACCAGCGCGACGAGCGCGAGCGCGCCACAAAGGGATCCGGAAGTCGCGAAGAGAATGGCCACGCCTGCAATCGACGAGACACTCGCCACGAACAGCGCTTCGGACACCTGGAGTCGCCCCGAGGGCAGGGGTCGCCGAGCGGTACGATCCATCCGGGCGTCCGAGTCGCGCTCCAGGATTTGGTTGAACGCGTTGGCCCCGGCCACGACGAGAAACGTGCCTACCGCGAACCAGAGCAGGCGGCCGAGAATAAGCTCGCTCGACGCCACCCAGTACCCAACGAGCGCGGAAAGGAGCACCATTGAGGAGAGGCGTGCTTTTGCGAGCTGCAGATAGTCGCGCACGCGATCGCGGACCGAAAACGACCACGGTTCCACTTCCGAAGCCGGGTGCACACCTTCCCTGACGGACATTGATGGGTTACTCGGCTACTTCGCCCCTACTTTGGCTGGCGGTTGCCACTGCGGTGCGTGATCGCCCTTTTCATCGGGGTTCTGGTAGTCGTAGGGCCAGCGATAGACTTCGGGAATCTCACCCGGCCAATTGCCGTGCCCGGGCTCGATAGGCGTCGACCACTCGAGCGTATTGGCTTCCCACGGATTCTCGGACTCGACTTTCTTGCCCTTGAACAGGCTCCAGAAGTAATTGAAGAAGAAAATAAACTGCGCAGCGCCGAGAATGAACGCGCTGATGGTGATGAACGTGTTCACCGGTTGCAGCGGTTTCAGGTACTCGTAGGTGTTCGGGTCGTAGATGCGCCGCATCATGCCCGCTATGCCCAGATAGTGCATCGGGAAGAACACGCCGTAGTACGCAAGGAAGGTGAACCAGAAGTGAACCTTCGACAGCCCCTCGTTCATGTGGCGGCCGAACATCTTCGGAAACCAGTAGTACACCGCGGCGAGGAGGCCGAAGAGCCCGGCACCCGCCATGATGAAGTGGAAGTGTGCGACGACGAACATGGTGTCATGCAGCTGGATATCGACGGCGTTGGTGCCCAGGAAGACGCCGGTGAGCCCACCGGTCACGAACAGCGACACGATCCCGAGAGCAAAGAGCATCGGCGTCGCGAACCGTATCTTCGCCCTCCACAGAGTCGCCAGCCAGTTGAACACTTTGACCGCTGAGGGCACCGCGATCACGAGCGTCGTCATGGTGAACACTGTCCCGAGAAAAGGACTCATGCCCGAGACGAACATGTGATGGCCCCAAACGACGAAGCTCAGGCCCGCGATGGCCACGATCGCGTAGACCATGGAGTGGTAACCGAAGATAGGCCTTCGAGTGAAAGTGCTGATGATGTCGGAGGTAAAGCCGAGCGCGGGCAGCATGATGATGTAGACCTCGGGGTGTCCGAGGAACCAGAACAGGTGCTGCCAGAGCAGCGGCGAGCCACCTTCGTGGGGAAAGAGCTCGTCGCCGATGAAAATGCCGGCCGGAAGGAAAAAGCTGGTCCCGAGCGAGCGGTCGAAGACCAACAGGATGGCCCCGGCTGCGAGCGCGGGAAAGGCGAGAAGCCCGAGAATACCCACGGCGAACTGCGCCCACGTCGTCAGGGGCATCCTCATCATGTTGAGGCCCTTGGTCCTCAAGTTCAGGATGGTGACCACGAAGTTGAGGCCACCCATCGTGAACGACGCGATGAAGAACATCATACCGACCAGCCACAGCGTTTGGCCCAGGGCGGAGCCTGGAATCGACGAGCGAATCGCGGAAAGCGGCGGGTAGGCCGTCCAGCCCGAAGCCGCCGCACCGCCTTCTACAAAGAACGAGAGAATAATAATCATCGCTCCAGGAAGCGCCGTCCAGAACGAGAGCATGTTGAGAAACGGAAACGCCATGTCCCGGGCGCCGATCTGGAGAGGAATGAGAAAGTTCCCGAACCCGCTGACGGGGCCGATCGACAGCACGAAAAAAACCATAATCGTGCCGTGCATCGTGAACAGCATGATGTAGAACTCGGGCGTCATCACGCCCGACGCCATACCGGCAGGGAACAACGTCTCCCAGAACTGCGCGTGCTGGCCCGGATAGCCGAGCTGCAAACGCACCAGCATCGCCAGAGCTCCACCAATGACCGCCATGAACATGGTGAGGGTCAAGTACTGCTTGCCGATCATCTTGTGATCGAAGCTGAAAATGTACTTGCTTATGAAGCCCTGCTTGCCATGGCCGTGGTCGTCGTGACCTTCGCTCATGCCAGTTTTCTCCTCGCTGTATGAAGACTCAAAACAATGAATGCACTATTGGTTGGCTTGTTCCGTCAGCCACGTCTGAAAGTCAGCTTCGCTTCGCACGCTCATAAAAGCCCGCATGCGGTAGTGGCCGAGGCCGCAAAGCTCCGCGCACGCGATCTCGTACTCACCGACCGTAATAGGCGTGAACCAAACCGAGGTTTCAATCCCGGGCATCAGATCTTGCTTCACCCGATGGTTCGGAAGGAAAAAAGCGTGCTGGACGTCTTTCGAGCGTAGCAGGATCCGAACCGGCCGGTCGACGGGAATGACGAGCTGGTTGATCATGTGAATATCATCAGCGCCAGCGGGGTCATCCGGATCGATCCCCAAATAGTTTTCGAGCGAGTACAACTCCGGTTGCCACGCGCCGAACTCGCCGTCGAGTCCCGGGTAGCGAAAGTCCCACTGGAACTGGGCGCCAACCGCTTCGATGGTGAGCATCGCTTCTTCGGGCGGCGCCGCCTTGACGTCCTCCCAGACAACGAGCCCGGCGAATACGATGGGGATGAGGATCACCGCCGTGGCGATGGTCCACGCCATCTCCAGCTTGTGGCTCTCATGCCAATAGCTGCCTTCGGCATCGTCCCGGTGGCGGTACTTCCACAGGTAGAAGCCGAGAAGGCACTGAACGACGACGTACATCACCCCGGTCAACGCCAGGATGATGTAGTAGAGCGTATCCTGCGCACCACGATCCGAGGCGAGCTCGGGAACTTGGTATTTGAAGAAGTAGGCGACCGATACGGCCACGATGCCCCAAATGGATAGGGCCAACGCCATGCCGTGCTTGGCGTCGCGGTTTGCCTCGGTATTCTCAGCCATGTGTGGTCCTCATCGAGCAACAGAAAAGCTGGCTTCCGCCTTGCCGCCGGCGGGGCCAGCTCGCCCTGTTAAGAAATGTCCAGAAATGTCCGAAACTTTCGTGATCTACTCCGCGTAGCGCATGAGATAAGAAGCAACGGCCCGCAATTGTGCTTCAGCGTCGCCTTCCAAGATGTCGGGGAAATACACGGCGTGGTTCCCCTCGTCGTCGAAGGGCCATCCCTGGGGCATGTTCGTGCCCGGAGTGATCGACTGCGGATCTTTCATCCAGTCGACAATCCAGTCCTCACGTAGTCGCTCACCGCTGAGCCGGAAGCTCGGCGCGAGCTGCGACGCTTCCATCGTCCCGGCGGCGCTTGCGAGGTGACACCTCTCGCACTGCTGCTTATCGAGAAGCTCGCTTCCGGCGCGAAGGGTTGTGGCGTCGGCGGGCCGTGCGGCCGCGGTCTTGAAGGGCTGCGTCCCTTCCATCGCCATGAATCCCTGCACCAAGGTATTCAACTGCGGGTCGGCGAAGTGGAAGGTCGGCATACGAACGTTGAGCCAGAACCGAACGTCACTCGGATCCTTGAGGAAGCTGAAGAGCCAATCGGCTTGCGTGCGAGCACCCTGGGTATTCAAATTCGGCGGTCGCATCCCGGGATCCCCGGTGTCGTCGTGCAACAGCTCGGTCTGGTAGATACCTCCGCCAAAACCGTCGACGATATGACAGCCGCGGCAGTTGTACTCGTGGATGAGCTTCCTCGCGTCTTCCGCGTACGCTTCGTGAGCGCTCAAGCGCTTCCGCGCTTCGATCGGAAGCTCTTCCCGCGTTTGGCCCAAAACCTGCGTGGCGATGGCCGTCACTTCGGCATCGGTGAACCCGAAGTAGCCCATGCGGAGCTTTTCGGGCGGGCTCTTGGCTTTGTCGCGGTCATAGCTGCGCGGGTTCCTGAGCTTGTTCTCGAGCCAAGCGTGGCGCGTGTGCGGGAGGTCGATATAGCCGAAATCGAGGCGGGTCACCATCTTCGAGCCCCACGTCGACAGATCGACGCCGATCTTCTGCGCGTTCTCGAAGCCCTTGATGTCGTGACACCCGAAACAGCCATACCTCAAGATCAGACGCTCACCGCTGTAAAGCGTTTTGGCTTCGAGAGACATCGTGGCGAGCTGTGCTTCGGCCTGTGCCGCGGGAAGACCTGTCTTGAGAAACTCGATCGTGATCTCGTCGAGCGCCGCCTCGTCGACCTCAGGAACCGGGAGCGACTCGAACGCCTCGTTCCGAAGCGTCATCAAATACGCAGCGATGTCAGCCGCCTCCTGGTTCGTGAGCCGGAGGTCGGGCATGAAGGTGTCTTCCCAATAGTGTTTGGGATCCCTCACCCAGTTGTAGAGAAACTCGCGGTTGACCTTAGTCCCGACGCCGGCGAGGCTCGCGCCTCGGGTGCGGTACCAATCGACCTGGTTGAGATTGCTCTCGTCGGTAACATGGCAGCCGAGACAACCGATACTGTCCACGAGCCCGCGACCTCGATCCACGTTCCCGCCGGGAACGACGCCGTAGCTGAGCGGCGACGCTTTGTCGTAGACATAGGAGACGATCGCGGAAATCTCGGTCGCGTTGCGCGCGCCCATGTCTTCATCGAGGTTGTTCTCGAGATTCCAAAAGCGCGGCATGTAGGTCGACTGCTTGAAGCTCTTCGGGTCGCGGAGCCAGCGTCTCGCCCATTCGGGAGTGGTCTTGGCAACGATGTGCTCGAGGTTCGGCCCTACGTTGCGGCTGTCCTCGAAGCCCGTGGTGTTGTGACAGCCCCAACAGCCTGCCGCTTCATAGAGCTGACGGCCGCGGTTGAACTCTTCGGCTCCCGGCAGAAGAACCTGGTCGGCGTGGCACTTCTGGCACCCGGCTTGAGCCATACCGTTCGGGTACATCGGTTTGTCCCAGTGGTAATCTTCTTTCCAGCCGTACTTCTCGACCCACTCGTGCTCTTGCTCTTCGTTTTGCGGCGTGTGGTTGACGCCCACGAAGTTGATCGCGCGGCCGCGCCCTTCATGGCAAGACGTACAGCCGAGGCTGTCGCGGGGATGGGCCGACTCCGCGCCGACAGACAAGTCCACGTCGGGATGCGTGCGGAACGGCTGCTCCGCGTCGGCGTAGTCAGGGTTGTCGATCCCGAGATGACACGTCTTGCAGCGATCGATGCGCGGAACCTTGGCGAAGTTCAACTCCTCGGTGACGTTCCGCACCAGCACTTGATGCACTTCGATGCTCGGGTCGATGAAGTCGACCATGGGAAGATTCCGGAACGTGTTCGGCACGTTCTGGGCGATCGCCGCGGCTTTGCGCCGCAGCAGCGTCGCCGTCTGCACCAGAGCATCGCGCTCTCCGTTGAGCTCGGTAACGCGTGCCTGAGAGTCGCGAATAGCCTGTTGGGTGGTGTCCCGCTCGTACTCGATAGCAATGCGAGCGTCGCGAGCGCCAAGGAACTCGGCCGCGCGCGCGTCGAAAGCCTCCTGGCTCATGCGCTTTCCGATCGGCACGGATCTACCGGCCACGCCCTCGTCATAGAAGAACTTCTCGGAGTCGTAGATAGCCTTGAGCCTGCGCTCTTCGATGTCAGCGAGCGTCCAATCGTCGTTCAGCCTCCCGAGCGTCGCCTCGAGCTCGCTGATCTCGGCCTGCTTTGCGTCGAGCTCTTCGCCAGCGGCTTGGAGTTCAGTCTCGAGCCGCTGAAGCTCGCGTTGATTCACGGCAGCGTCGGCTTTTTGAATCTGCTCGGCCGTCAGGTCCCGCTCCATCTGGAAGAACTGGCGCTGGTACTGCTTCCACTCGCGAGAATAGTCGTCCCAGACCATCCAAATGGTCGTCACGAACAAGGCGATGGAGGAAATTCCAAAAACTACGTTGAGGCCGCTGATGTCGTACGCGTGTCCAGGAGCCGGTTTCGCCACGGTTCACTCCACCTCGTATCTGGTCTCTCTAAACTAGATATTGAAGAAGATCTCGGGGAACGTCACGATGTACTTCAAGTTGAACGCCCACCGCAGGTACATCTTGATCGGAAGGCTCAGCATGAGCAGGAACAACATGACGCCCACGTAGTAGCGGGCGGGCCCCATCTTCTCGTAGTAGCCATGAAGGCTTGCCCATTGAAGGAATTTTGGAAACTTCTCCTTGGGTCTCGCCAACAGGACCGGGAGTGCCCCAATATAGAAGAGAACGAGAAAGACGCCGAGAAACTCCCGAACGAACGGGTTGGACGGATGGGGCCTCCCCAACCAACGCACCCACAGGAAATCGGAGACGTGAACGTTCAAAAGGGGCTCGACTCGATGCTGGTCCCAATACTCGTACGGTCCGAAGAAATTCCAGTTCGGTCCACGCAGAAACGTTCCCGATATGACGAGGAGCACCCACAGGATCAAGAAGCCGTAGAGAAAGATCGCGATCTCGGCCTTGCGCTCTTTCAACGTGAAGTAGCCGTTTCCCTTCGGGTTTGTGTCGATGTACGGGATCGCCATGAGCCCCACGACGATGAGCGTCGGGAACACGACGCCTGCGAGCCAGGGGTCGAAGTACACGAGCATTTCCTGGAGGCCGAGGAAGTACCACGGCGCTTTCGACGGATTGGGCGAGTCCGCGGGGTTGGCCGGCTGCTCAATGGGCGCCGGGAGCAGGATGGACCACACCATGAGCACGATACCGAGAATGACCATGCATAGCATCTCGACATAGACGAGATCGGGCCACACCCAGACTTTGTCTTTCTCCTGCTTTTCGAGAACCTCTTCGCCGACGGAAACACGTTTGTCGTTCTCGACGCCCTGGTACAGGGAGTACCACGTGAAAAACGCGACCAGGAACAAAACGAACGTGATGGGCACATTGTCCGGCTTCGCCACGATGAGGAAGAAGTTCGGGTCGAACATGCTGAGAAAGTAGAAGGCCGCCATCAGCGTGAACAGGACGTACGCGACCTTCTTCGACCACACCTGGGTGTATTTCAACGACAGGAAGAAGGCGAGAGTGGCCAGCGTGAAGAGAACCGTCGGCCCCGAAGCCCAATTGACTAGATTCTTGAAAACATCCATAGCGCTCAGCCCTGATCACATCGGACCGGAGATACCGCCATCCTTGCGGATTCTCCAGAAGTGAACCGTCATGAGGAATGCTGCAGCTAGAGGCAGCCCCACGCAGTGCAATACGTAGAAGCGCAACAGCGTGTTCTCACCGACCGAGCGCGCTCCCAAAAGCGCGAACCGGGCGTCGTTGCCCGAGTTGATGAGGTTGATGTCGCCAAGTTTCAAGGCCGCGGTTAGCGGCCCCTCCGTTCCTAGAAGCGGTGTCGCCCGCGCCATGTTGGATCCGACGGTAATGGCCCAGATCGCCAGCTGGTCCCAGGGAAGAAGATAGCCGGTGAACGAGAGCAAGAGAGTGAGCACGAGAAGAATGACTCCCACGCCCCAGTTGAACTCGCGGGGTGGCTTGTACGATCCGGTCATGAACACGCGGAACATGTGCAGCCACACGGTGATCACCATCGCATGCGCGCCCCACCGATGGAGCTCGCGCATCACGCCGAGAGGAACGTGCTCGCCGAGATCGATGATGTCGGCGTAGGCGTATTCCACCGTCGGCCGGTAGTAGAACATCAACAACAGCCCGGTGAACGTGAGCACGAGAAACAGAAAGAAGGTGATGCCGCCCATGCACCAGGTGTAGCGAAGCTTGATACCAGCCTTGCGCGACTTCACCGGGTGTAAATGGAGGAACACGTTCGACATCATCACCAGCACGCGGTTGCGGTTGCTGGTGACGGCACCGTGCCGGAAGACGGACTTCCAGATCTGAGACTCCGTCGTCTCATCCCACGCACTGCTCAATGCGTTCAGAACCTTCTGCACCGATTCGACTCCTCGTTAACGAAGTGGGGCTTTCTGGAAATTTACCCGAGCCCCAGGAAGGACTCGGGATCGCTCCACTGCCCCGCCTCTTGTTTGTAGATGCGGCTCTTGTCGATGAGCACCTGCCCGTCTTCGGCGAGCACGATGCGGTGCCGCTCCAGAGGACGAGGCGCCGGCCCCTCGAAGTTGATACCCGACATGTAGAAACCGCTACCGTGACAGGGGCACTTGAACTTGTTCTCCGCGTCGAGCCAGTTCGGAGTGCACCCCAAGTGGGTGCAAATCGTCGACAGCGCGTACATGCCTTCTTCGTTTCTTACGATCCACACGCGGTACCCTTCCTTGAAGCGCGTGTCCACGACACCGATAGCGAAGTCGGTGGGGAAACCGGCCTTGAAGCTGGACGGGGGCTCGGTGAGCACGTTCGGAAACATGAACCGGCCCGTCGCGGTGAGTCCCGCGCCTGCCGCGGCCGCGAAGAAAGTCCATCCGAGAGCGAGCCAATTGAACCCGCGCCTCGTGACTTCTTTCTTCTTGACTGCCTTTTTGGCAGCGGGTTTTTCGCCCTCTTCGGTACTTTTTTTCTCTTCTTCAGCCATACGTCTACCTTGGTTCGAGCGTGTCTTCGGGATTTCCCGGGGGATTTCCTTGCGTCGAACGGTCTTTGGCTGCCCACGTCAGGGGCTCGTACGAGAACCACCTGCATCTAAACGATCTATTGTATTCGCCGTCACCGAAAGGTGTCAAGACTCGAACGAAGCGCCGGCATCGGCAAACGATTGAAAATCAACGATTTTAGGGAACAGACATTTTCTCCGATTTTTGTGAATCCTCGAGTGCCGATAGCGCCGCCTCCCGAATCACGAGGTTGGGATGCCCGTCCGCAATGCTCCGAAGCTTCACCGTCAGCGTCTCGCTTCGAAGGAGTGCCGATGCCTTGATGGCGCTTTCCGTGGCAAGAGCCCTCTGGCGCTCGTCCATTTCGGCAACACATTGCAGAAACTCATGGTCGAGCATCTGGAGAAGCTGCCTCTCGCCCGACCCATCGTCCAACTGAGCCAGCGCCACCGCCGCGTTCCACGAAACGTCGCGCACGGGATCGGACAGGGCAATCTGAAGGCGAGGGATTGCGCTTTCGTCACCAATGGCCCCGAGCGCGTAGATGGCGATTTTCCGGACCCCGGGGTCATCATCGCCGACGCGCTCGAGGAGTCCGGGCACCGCACGACGGTCGCCGATGTTACCGAGCGCCCAACCGGCATAGAGTCGCGTCGTCGGGTCACCATCACCGAGAGCTTTGACCAGAGTGGGCGTGGCCGTGTCGTCGCCCAGATGACCGAGAGAAAGGGCCAGGTAGTGTCGCACTCGTTCGTCGTCGGCGTCGTCAGCGGCTTGCTCGAACGCGGCGACCATCTCGGGAACGAGCCCTTCCATCCTCGCCTTTTCAGACTCCATGGTAATGATCTTCGACAACTCGAAAGCTGCCTGCCAGCGCCGGCTCTCGCTTCCGGCCCGGATCTCGTTCAAGTAGTCGACGCCCGTCTTGTCGTCCGACACGAGCCAGCCAAAGAAGAAGACGAGGCCCACGCACACCACCACCACGAACGCCGGGATCAGGAAAAACTGGAGGACGGTGCGGCCAAAATCGAGATCGTCGTCGAGCTCAGGCGGTGCGGGATTCTCGGGTGATTTCTCGTCCATCATTATTATAGGCGGGGAATCATATCATCGGTCTATGGGCGTTCTGTAGAGGCGCCGTGGACGTTCTCTCGAGGCGCCATCGGCCATCAGCCATCGGCCATCGGCCATCAGCAGGTCGAGTTGTAATCGCCTTAGGGCGGCACGCTCCGATCGCAACACCGCGCGCCGTCCGTGGTGAAAGCAACTCGAACCTGCTGACGGCCGACGGCTGATGGCGCCTCGAGAGAGCGTCCATGGCTGCAATCAAGAAGCTTTTTCCTCAATCTCCTGCTCTTTGTACTGCAGCTGATAAAGCTTGTAGTAGATGCCTCGTTCCGCGAGGAGCTCTTGGTGGGTGCCCACCTCGCGGACGCGGCCTTTGTGGAGGACGACGATGCGGTCCGCCTTTTGGATCGTCGACAGACGGTGGGCGATGACGATGCTCGTTCTCTCGGCGAGCAACCGCTCGAGTGCTTCGCGCACGAGAAGCTCCGTGTGCGTGTCCACGTTCGATGTCGCCTCGTCGAGGATCAGGATCTTCGGATCGTGGACGAGCGCGCGAGCGAACGAAACGAGCTGTTTCTGCCCGGCCGAGAGCGACGATCCGCGTTCCTTAACCTCTTCTTCGAGCCCGTTCGGAAGCGTCGCCACCCACTCGTCCAGATTCACCGCGGCGGCGGCAGCCGCCACCGCTTCGTCGGAAATACTTTCGTCGCCGAGCCGGATGTTCGACGCGATCGTGCCCGAGAACAGGTGTACATCCTGAAGCACCATCCCGAACTGACGCCTCAGATTTTCGAGGTCCCAATCGCGAACATCGACGCCTTCGACGAGGACGCGACCGTGCTGGACATCGTAGAACCGCATGAGGAGGCTCATGAGCGTGGACTTCCCCGCCCCGGTGTGTCCGACGACCGCCACCATCTCGCCCGGGCGGACGTCCACATCGACGTCGCGCAGCACCCAGTCGTCGCCCTCGTACGCGAACGAAACAGTCTCGAAGCGCACGCTTGTGTCTTGACGTTCAGGCGTTACCGGGTTGTCGGGCGTTCGGATCTCGTCTTCGGTATCGAGAAGCCCGAAAATCCGCTCGGAAGACGCCATCGCTCCCTGGAGAATGTTGAACTTCTCCGAAAGATCGCTGATGGGCCGGAAGAACTTCTCGGAGTACTGGATAAAGGCCACGAGCCCACCGAGCGTCAACGCGCCGAGCAAGATCTGCCCGCCGCCGTACCACACGATGAGAGCAATCGCGACTGCACTCAGGACCTCCACCACCGGGTAGAAAATCGAGTAGTGAAAGATGGTCTCGATGTTCGCTTCGGTGTGCTGGCGGTTGAGCTCGCTGTACTCCTCGAATTTCCGGTCTTCCTGGCGGAACAGCTGCACCACCGTCATGCCGACGACGTTTTCCTGGATGAAGGCGTTCAGCATGGCGATACGGGTCCGCACCTTGCGGTAGACGACGCGCACTCGGCGTTTGAAGACCATGGCGACGGCGAACAGCGCAGGCAAAACCGCGAACGTCACGAGCGCAACACGCCAGTCGAGGTAGATGAGTACACCCATGATGCCGACGAGCATGAAAATGTCGCCGAAGATCGTGACCACGCCCGACGTGAACAGCTCGTTGAGCGCATCGACGTCCGTGGTAACGCGGGTGACCAGACGTCCCACCGGATTCTTGTCGAAATACGCCGGGTGAAGCTGCTGCAGGTGCGAAAAGATCTCACGCCTCATGTCGGCCATGACTCGCTGCCCGGCCATGTTCATGATGTAGATCTGAAAATACGAGGTCACGAACTGCGCCATGAGGGCAAGCACGTACACGAGCGCGATGAGATTCAACCCCCCGAGATCGCCGACGGCGATGTAGTCATCGATCGCGACTTTGGTCAGGATCGGCCCGACGAGCTTGAGCGCGGAGACCAACAGCACGAGGACGAGCGACACCGCCACCACGAGCTTGTACGGCGCCAGATACGCGAGCAGGCGCCGCATCAAGCGGCCGTCGTAGACTCTGCCTAGGACTTCTTCTTCGTGCATATCGGTGCGCCATCGGCCATCGGCCATCGGCCAGCAGCTTTCAGCTCAGGTGCTCTAGCTCCTCCTCTAATAGCTGTTTTTCGTGGAGGCTTGCGTATAGGCCTCCGTTCGCTACTAGCTCGTCGTGGTTTCCCCTCTCGATGATGCGGCCTTCGTCTAGCACGCAGATCAGATCGGCGTTTTTGACGGTGCTGACGCGGTGCGACACGAGTAGCGTCGTTTTCGCCTTCATCACGTCGGCTAGCTGCGACAGGATTCGTTCTTCGGTCTCGGTATCCACCGCGGATAGGACGTCGTCGAGAATCAAGATCGGAGAATCCACCAACAACGCTCGAGCGATGGTGGCACGTTGCCGCTGGCCGCCCGAAAGGGTGACGCCGCGCTCTCCCACCATCGTGTCGTAGCCTTGTGGAAACTCCGCAATATCCGTGTCCAAGCCGGCGAGCCGGGCCGCGCCGTCGACGTCCGCGTCCGACGCGCTCATACTCCCGAAAGCGATGTTGTCGCGAACCGACTCTGAGAAGAGAAAGGCATCTTGCGGCACGAAGCCAACGGCTTTGCGCACCGACTCGACCGGTAGCTCGCGCACGTCGAACCCGTCGATGAGTACCGAGCCCTCGGTCACGTCGTACAGCCTGGGAACGAGCCGGGTCAGCGTGCTCTTGCCCGCGCCGGTGCGGCCGACGAACGCGACCGTCTGCCCCGGCTCGATCGAGAGATCGATGTCTTTCAGCACACGATCCCCGTTGCCGCGTCCCGAATAACTGAAGTCGACACCGCGGAACTCAATACGACCCGAGAGCGTCGCCGGAAACAACCGACCGGAGACCAGCTCGGGCTGCTCGTCGAGAATCGCCGTCAAACGCTTCATCGACGCCTCCCCGCGCTGGTAGATGTTGACCACCCAACCGAGCGCGATCATGGGCCAGGTGAGAAGGTTCAAGTACGCGAAAAACGCGACGAACTCACCAAGCGATATCTGGCTTGCCACGACCATGCGCCCGCCCCACCACAATACGAGCGCAGTCCCGACACCGATGAGCGACGCCAGCATCGGATAGAACGCGCCCCACACTTTCACCAGCCGCATGTTCCGGGCGAAGTACTCGTCGTTCTCGGCTGCGAACTTCGCTCGCTGAGGATCCTCTTGCGCGTACGCCTTCACGACGCGCATGCCGGAGAGGTTTTCTTGTGCGAGCGCGGAGATGTCGCTCATTTTTTCTTGGATAGCCTGGAAACGCTTGTGGATGATCGAGCCGAATCTCTTTACCAGGATCGACACCACCGGCATCACCGCGAGCGCGACGAGCGTTAGCTGCCAGCTAATCGAGAACATGAACGCGAGCGCGCCGATGGTGATCACCAACGTCTCCGCCGGATACATGATGCCCGGGCCGAGCACCATACGCACCGCGGTAATATCGTGCGAGGCGCGCGACATCAAATCCCCGGTCCGCCAGCGATGGAAAAACGACGGGCTCATCTTCTGAAGGTGGCCGAAGAAATCACCCCGCAAGTCGTACTCGACCCGACGCGATACTCCGATGAGGAGCCGTCGCATCCAGAACCGGAAAAACCCTTCAACCGCCGCGATACCCACGATGAGGCTGGCGTAGAAGGCGAGCTTCTCCGACGTCACTTCGATGGTCAAATCGTCGATCGTGCGCTTGAGCACTTGCGGGGTCAGGACGGCGGCCGCTTTAGCGAGCACGAGCGCGAGCATCCCGAAAGCCATCGGTCTCGGATGGCGCGCGATGTAAGGAAGAAGTCGACGAAGCTGCTTCATTCAGGAATGTGCGAGGAAACGGGGCAAGGGTCCATCAATTCCGAAGTATAGCAATTCGGGCAGGAATCGCAGGAAAGCAGGAACGCAGGAAGAACAAGAAGAGCAGGAAGGCTTCGCGTCGATTGCTTTGTTCCAGTCGTTTCATCGGGGCAGAGGTGGACAACGTGCTCGCGTGCGCGAGCCGGTCGCTAGCGGGTGGTCACGACGACGGTAGCAACAGAGTCGGATGCGTCGATCTTCTTGGTGGAGTCCGTCTCGGGGTCGAGCTCTACGATCGTGATCGTGAACCCGTCGAGCGCTTGCTCGTCTTTGCCTCCGGTTGTCGTTTTTTCGGCAGGAAAGCAGGAATGTCAGGATGTTCCAGTCTTCGTTTTGCGTGGCGGCAGGAAAGCCAAAATGACACCGTCCTACCCTCGAGATTCCTGAATTCCTGCCTTTCCTGCGTTCCTGTGTTCCTGATTTTCCTGAATTCCTGCCCGTGTTCTGTACTTGCTAATGGCACTACGTTCAGATAAAAGAACAACTTATTCCTGCAGGAGGCAATCATGACTGCTGACGAGAATCTTCGGAAAGCGAAAGATATGTACGCAGCTTTTGATCGCGCTGAGATTGGAGCCATCATCAGTGGCCTGGCGGACAACGTCAAGTGGGGCACCAACACGACCGTCGAAAGCGACATTCCCTGGTTTGGCACCAAGAACGGACCCGCCGAGGTGGCCGAGGGGTTCTTTCAGGCCATCGTGGACACCTTGGACATAAAGCTGTTCGAGCGCAAGAGCTTCGTCGCGTCGGGGGACCAGGTCGCGGTCGCGTACCGCGTCGAGGGGACGTTCAAGAAAAACGGCAACGGCTACATCGACGAGGGGATGCACCTGTGGACGTTCGACGCCGACGGCAAAGTCGCGGAGTACGTCGCCTACAGCGATACCGCTGCGGTTCTGAAAGCGTGGACCGGCTGATCCCTGCCGGTGCGATCGTCATCTTCGCCGAATCGGGATACTCTGTGTACTATTCGTCCCTTTTTGACGCGCCGCTCGAGTGCGGCTGAGGGCCTGAATGCCTGAATGCCTGAATGCCTGAATGCCTGAATGCCTGTGTCGAGCCGCAGGGCGGAGCCTGCTTTGGATTGCGAGTTGCCAACTGGGCCATCTCGAGTGAGCGTCCTGTCGCCGTTTTGCAAGGAGCCCCGACATTCTAGACACGGCCTCGTAGCGGCAGGACCTTTGCCGTTTTCGAGCCGACACGCTTAGGGTCCGCGAGCGCGGGATGTCGCTCTCGCGAGAATCGACTAGAATGGCAAACTTTGAGATGTCCTATTCTTTCTCTTTCCTCGAGCCCGTAGTAGCCGCGGCAGATCGAAAAGCAAAGTTGCTATGAATGTCGAGTTGATCTCGGAAATGGCCTTTCACCTCATCGGTGGTCTCGGTATTTTTCTGCTCGGCATGAAGTATATGCAGCAGGGCCTCCAAGTCATCGCCGGCTCCAGGATAAGACGCATGATCAGCGTGGTCACGTCCAACCGGTTCCTGGCCGTCGGCATAGGGCTATTCGTCACCACCCTGGTTCAGTCGAGCTCGGTCACGTCCGTCATGGTGATTGGCCTCGTCAACAGTGAATTGATGGCTCTTACCGAAGCGATTGCCGTCATCATCGGAGCCAATATTGGAACAACGATCACCGGGTGGATACTGGCGCTGAAAATAGGCCAGTACGGTCTCCCGCTGCTCGGCATGGCTGCCTTCGGCTGGCTTTTCCTCAAGGGAGAAAAACTACGGTACTCAGCCCTCTCCGTGCTCGGGATTGGGATGGTCTTCTTCGGTTTGGAGATCATGAAGGACGGTTTCGGGCCGGTCAAAGACCTTCCGGACTTCGCGGCCCTGTTCCAGCTGTTCGAGGCTTCCGATTACGCGGGTGTCTTGAAATCGGCTCTCGTGGGCTGCGTGGTGACTCTCATCGTCCAATCTTCGTCGGCCACGTTGGGGATGACGATCGCTCTAGCCAACACGGGGGGGGTCGATTTTCAAACCGCGGGTGCTTTGGTTTTGGGGACGAACATTGGAACGACGATCACGGCTTTACTGGCGTCTTTGGGGGCGGACGATATCAACGCCAAACGTACCGCCTACTTTCACATATTCTTCAACGTTACCGGCGTAGCCGCGGTCACGGCTCTCTTCCTTCCCGTCTATCTGCCTTTCATAGAGAACGTCGTTATCCGCGGCGTAGATCCTAATATGCAAACGGCAGGAGGGACCTTTCCGTACATGACGGCGTCGATTGCCGCGGTACACACGGTGTTCAACGTCGTCACCGCGCTCTTGTTCATCCCTGTTGTTACACCCATCGCGAGCGCGCTCGAACGGCTCGTCAAATCAAAGCCCAGGGAAGAAAAGGTTCATTTGACGCATCTGGATTTTCATCTGGTGAGCTCCCCGTTGACGGCCATCGAGCAATCGCGCCATGAAATACAGCGAACCGATCAACACGTACGTGACATGCTGGACGATTTGCGTACCGTTATCACCGACGATAGCACTGGCCGCGACGCGATCGACAAGGTCTTCGAGCGAGAACGCTTCATCGACGAGGTTCAAATCGAGGTCACGAGATTCCTGACCAAACTGCTTTCAGAAGAGTTGAGCTATAACGTCGCGAACGAGGCTCGGTCCCAGCTGCGATTGGCAGACGAGTTCGAGTCCGTGAGCGACTACGTCTCCAATGTCCTGAAGCTCTACCTGCGATTGCGAGAAGCTGGCGTGGACCTGACCCTCCCCCAGCAAGAAGAACTACTGGGGCTACACGACTTGATTACCCGTTACTACGACCGCGTGCACGAGGGCGTGGGGGCGACCACGCCCGATGAATACCTGCCCAATATCCACAGGAACAGCCACGAGATCACCGCCGAAATCAGAGATTTGAGAGACCGCCATTGGAATCGATTGTCCGAGGAAACGGTCGATCCGTTAATCAGCACTACCTACATGGATATCGCCAACGCCTATCGCAGAATGAAGGATCACCTCGTGAACATCGGAGAAGCGGCAGTCGGCGGAAAATCGATTGCAAAACAGGAAATCGCTACTCCGGACGAAGTCGCAGCGGAGTGAAACCATTGCTTTCACTATCTGGGCGCGCCCTCGATGCGGCCCGCACCGTCATCGACCAGATCCTGATAGGCGACGTCGCCCAGGCTTCGGTAGAGGGCTAGGGCCTCCTGTCGTTGGCCCATGGCTTCGAGTGCACGCGCGCGGTTGTAGATGAGATCGGAGGCGTCGTAGGGCGCCTCCGGATCGATCGAGCCCATCGCCGCCTCGAATGCCGCGGCCGCGCCGGCTAAATCGCCGCGCTCGAACAGGCGCAGCCCGTTTTCGAGCTCACCTTCTACGGGCCCTGGTTCGAGAAACGACGCGACGTTTCTCCTGAAGTACATGGGGCCGTTCGGAATCGCATCGACGATGGCGCTACGCACCTCGACGACTTCGCTGTCGATCACCTTGCCTGCGCAGTCTTCGAAGACGACGTCGGCGTCGCGAACGAGCCGCAACCCATCGCAATCGGGACTCGCGGAGTAGCGGAACACCGCACCGGCCTGAACAGAAGCCACGCCTGCCGGTTCGTCATCCTCCGGTGCAATCCAGACAACGGAGAGGTCGTGCCCATCGTCCTCGAGAACGAAGTTGAAATGACGCATCCCGTCGAGCGTTTGGAACGACCGCTGTAACAACACTCGTCTGGGACCGTTTTCCGCGTTGTCCTCAGTCACCGCGACGAAGAACACGCCTTGACCAGGCGGCGCGGTTCGCCGCACGTCCGGGTCCAAATCTTGAACCTCTTCGAGAAGCCGGTCGCCGATATTAGTCCCCAGAAGCGCCAACGTTCTCGTCTTCGCAGACCGCGCGCCGCGAAGGCTTCCGAGCGCCTCCATCATCTCGAAGCCCAGATCGCGACCTTCCGAGTCTCGCGCGATCCGCTGTGTCAGTTGCCGCAGCCTTTCGTACAAGTCGTCGAGGGGTGCCGGACCCGCTTCGAGCTTCTCGAGCTTGTCGATCCACTCGTACAGCATGCGGTGCTCGTTCACCTGTCTTTCGAGCGCCACAAGCTGGACGCTGGCCTCCTCGGGCTCGTCTTCCGTCGGCAGATCAGGCGCGTGGAGAAACGAGAAGACCGCGGCGAGCTGGCGTCGGATCTCGCCCGCGCGGATTTCGGGGGACATCGGGAGTCGGATTTGGGTGATCCCACCCCGAGCCACGATGCGGAGCTCACCTTGAGGAGCGAACGCAAGCGTCGGCGGAAGACCCTCGATACGTCCGACGCCAACGCTCATCGCGAGCAAGCGAACGATGCGGCGGGCGATTGGAAGCTCCTCTTCGGGAACGAACGCGGTGAGCGCGATGGGCGTACCGCTCCGCTGCGCCGCCATGACGGGCCTCGTGATCCCGTCGAGCTGTTCGCTGCAGTGGGCGCACACGTCGACCGGGTTGTACACGAGGAGGAGACTTCCTTGGCGGTAGAGCTCGGCGGTGTTCAGCGTGCCCGCATCGGTGACGGTCTGAAGTCGCGGAAACGCACCGGGCACCAACTCGAGATTCGGAAACTCCGCCTGGAGCTCGGGAAACCGTAGCTCGTCAAGGCTGGCTTTGAGCGCGTTTCGTGAGCGGAAGATGCCGGTCTCGAGCAACATCCCTTCGAGTCGAAGCCGGTCGGAGCCCGGGCTCAAATATGCATCGAGCAGGTAGTCGAGGCGCTCGGAAATACTCAAGTCTTCGTCGTCGGCCATGAGTAGAAAGAGCTCGAAATCAGGCGCCATCGCGCCAGAACGCGCATACGCCTTCCGCGATGCGCGCCATCGCCCCTCGGCGGCGAGGGCGTCGCCGAGCGTGCGGAAATACGGAGCTCTGCGGGCACGATACGTCTCGCGGGCCGCGAGGATCATCTCGTCGAACAAGATCCCTTTTTCAGGGCGCTCCTCGATCTCCCGTTCGGGAACGAACTCGAGCGACGCGTCGAGCGCCTCGCGCACCGATTCTTCCGCGCCCACAGCATCGCCGGCTTCGAGCTTTTGAACCGCCTCTTGATAGGCGACGTCCGCGGAGCTCTGAACAACGACTGCCAGCAGCCCGGCCAGGGCGAGCCTCATGTCGCCGCCAGCCGTCCAAGCCGCAACCCGGCTTCGTCGAGCGTCGCTTTTTTCTTGCAAAACGTGAAACGAAGTTTTTGCGCACCGTCCTCGGGTCGATGATAGAAGCTCGAGCCGGGCACGGCGGCAACGCCTATTGTCTCGATGAGGTGGCGAGCGAGCGTCACGTCGTCCGAGAAACCGAAAGACGAGATGTCCGTCATGATGTAGTACGCCCCTTTCGGAGTGTAGCAACGAAAACCGGCACGCTCGAGGCTGTCCAGCAAAATGGCACGACGCACCTCGTAGTCGCGTGCGAGCTTCTCGTAATAGGACTCAGGGAAATGCAGCGCGACCGCGGCCGCGGCTTGTAGGGGCGCAGCAGCGCCCACGGTGAGGAAGTCATGGACCTTCCGAATCGCGCTCGTCAGCTCTTCGGAGGCGATCGCCCACCCGACTCGCCAGCCGGTGACGGAATACGTCTTCGACAAACTGTTGATGGTCACCGTCCGCTCGCTCATGCCGTCCAAAGACGCGAGCGGAATGTGTTTGGCTCCATTGTAGATGATGTACTCGTAGATCTCGTCGGTAATGGCGATAACACCCCACTTCTGGCAGAGCGTGGCGATCCCCTGAAGCTCGACCCGACTATAGACCTTGCCGGTCGGATTGTTGGGCGTGTTGATGATAATGGCCCGGGTCCTGTTGTTGAACGCTTTTTCGAGCTCTCCCTCATCGATGCGCCAGTCGGGCTCGTGAAGCTGCACATAGCGCGGCACCGCGCCCGACAAAATAGTGTCCGGGCCGTAGTTCTCATAGAACGGCTCGAACACGATGACCTCGTCCCCCGGATCCACCATTGCGAGCATCGTCGACATCATCGCTTCGGTCGAGCCGCAGGTGACGGTCAGGTTTCGTTCCGGGTCCACCGCCATGCCATAGGCAGCTTGGTAGCGCTCCGCGATCGCATCCCTGAACGGCTTGGCTCCCCAGGTGATGGCGTATTGGTTGACGTCGGCGCGCACCGCCTCGACAGCGGCTTCCTTGATTTCGGTGGGCGCGGGAAAGTCGGGAAAGCCCTGGGCGAGGTTGACAGCGTCGTGCTTTACAGCAAACCGCGTCATCTCCCGGATGACGGACTCCGTAAACTGCAGCGCCTTGGCCGACGCCAGCGGTCGAGTATGAGATTCAGTCATGCCGCATGTTCTCAAGAGAAGGATGCGGCTATCGGCTAGGGTGCTGCGGCCGCTTCCAGCTCCATCGGTCCGTATAGGCGACGATACAGCATCTCATTTCGGAGGAACCAGCTTGACGTAGGCCCGGGTCTCATCGAAGGGGATATCCTCGATAAAGACCTCGGGGTCGATCGACATGTCCATGCCCGTCCACCGTTTCACTCGGTGAGGACCGGCGTTGTAGCCCGCCAGAGCATAGTCGACACGACCGTTGAAGCGCCCGAGGATGTCTTTCAGATAGAGCGTCCCGTAGCGAATGTTGATCTCCGGGTTGTAGAGGTCACGGGTTTTGTACTTGCGGCGCTCCCGACGCGCCAACTGCCGGCCGGTCGCGGGAATGATCTGCATGAGGCCGCGCGCTCCCGCCCTCGAGCGCACCCGAGGATTGAACGTGGATTCTTGTCGGATCAACGCCGCGACGAGATAGGGGTCGAGCCCGCGCGCGCGCGCGTAACGTTCGACGTGGTCGCGGTAGAGAAGTGGATAGAAGAGCTCCCAGATCGGGCGCGGCAACAAATCGCCCGTCGCCGACACATGGAACGGAAACGCGTTGCGGATGGTGATGATGGCCTGGAGATTGTCGCCTTCGCGCGAATGGATCCAGGCGGCCATCGCCAGGAACGCGGAATCATCGCGCTCACCGACGACCGCGGCGCGCGCCTCTCCCAGAGCTCGTTTCGAGAGACCTATTGCGTAGAGCTCGGCGACCCGTGTTTGTCGATCGACACGGTCGACGCGCAGCGCATCCGTTAGATCGATGCCTTGGCGAGCAGCTTCGATACTCGCCATCGATGCCCTCTCGCCTTGCAACTGAGAGAGGTGCTCGAACGCACGACGACCGTAGTAGGAGTTCTGATAACCGAGAAGCACTTGATGGTATAGCGCGTCCGCTCGATCGAAACGCCCCGCCTCTTGATAAGAGCGGCCCGCCCAATAGAGGATGCGCGCCAGCTCGTCGGCCCCAGGTCGCTCGCGTGCCGCTTCTTCCAAACCGAAGCCGGCCTCTTCGAACTGACCGGAGCGGAACAATGCGAAATGGACGTGCCACTTCGCGTCGAGCACCTGCTCTCCCTGCGGGAACTGTTGGATGAGGCAGCGGTAGTGCCCGAGCGCCTCGTCGTACTCGTCGTCGTCAGCCAGGTGGTTCGCGAGACTCCAGATCGCCTTTTCTGTCCATGGGCTTTTCGGATAGCGCGTCTCGAGCTCGGTGACGCGCGCTCGGAACGTGCTACGCCGCCGCTTGCGGCGAGCAACTTCGGCTCGATAGAAAATCGCTTCGGGCACGAGCGCATCACGCTTGACGCGCTTGAAGTTCGCGACCGAGGCGGTGAGCTGATGACGCCGGTATTGGCACGTCGCCATGCGAAGCCGCACCAGATCGACGTCCGCTTGTTTCGAGAAACGATTCAGAAGCGAAGCGAACCCGTTGTAAGCGTCGCGGTATCGGCCTTGTTCCATCAGCAGCTCGGCGCGGCCGAACGTCAACCGGTAGAGGTGGGCTTTTTCGACCGCGGGAAGCTTGTTGCGCAATCGCGTGAGCCGTCGCCCGGCTGCCTTCGCTCGCTTGTGCCGCGGAAGCTCGTAGTAGAGCGTCTCGAGTGCATCGACGGCTTCGGCATTCTTTCCCAGCTCGGCAAAAAGTTTCGCGACCTCGTCGAACGCCTCGCCGCGCACTTCCTCGTTACGGCTTTCGGTTGCGGGCAAGAGCTTCGAAACCGCCTTTTCTCGTTCCCCGCGCGATCGCAAGAGCCGCGCGTAGCGAAGCCGTGCTTCGCCCATCCGCGCGAACTCGGGATGAGACGTCTCGAGCTGACCGAGTGCCTCGAGCGCCGCCGCCGGCCGGGTCGATTCGAGCTCCTGGGCGATATAGTGAAGAGCGTATCCGTCGAGCTCGGTCGCCCTAATCTCGGTCGCTCCCAACCACTCGACGACACGCTGAGGCCGATTCTTCCCGAGCTGGCCCACCCCGGCGGCAAAGGCCGCAAGCCCTCGGGTTCGCGCGGACAAGCTTTGGTCGTCGTAGAGGCTAGCGAGCGCTTCTAGTTTCTGCTTGCGGGAAGTCTCTTTTAATAATGTTGAGACCTCCCGGAGCTCTCGAGCCGGCCGCTCCAAGGGCTCCCAGGGAACGGTCGCGGCCGATGGTGGCGGAGCCGTCCGCTCTAGGCTGTGAGCGCGAGGCTCGGCCGCAATCAGGCCGAACAGCGTCCCGGCAAAGACCAGCGCGAAGGCTAGAGCCAGAACCTGCCTCGACCCTTGAACCATGGTGTGCCCCCGCGCCCTTTCTTCCATTAGACGGCCGTCGGCCGCCTTATTTCGTGATTACATTGATTGTACCAGGAGAATGGGGCCGAAACGAGGAAGGCTATCAGCTCGCGGGCAACGACTGCCCCATCGCGCTCGCGTCTCCGTCCGCAAGGATGCGGATGAGCTCATCGTTGAAGTAGTTCGTTCGAGAGCGGATGGGCTCGGGAACGCGCTCTTTGTAGAGTTGCCGGCTGCGCTCGATGTCGTCTCTCATCAGATTGTAGATGCCGTTATTGGAGCGACCCTGCTGCACCTTCGCCTCGTTGTACAGCTTGATCTCCGATACGAGCAGTCGCGCGAAGCGCATCGCTTCCTCGTGTTTTTTTCGCGTGTCCGAGTCCATCGAGTCCAAGTCGGCCCCAGCGGCGGCCGGCGCCGCGGGAGCAGGTCCGGCCGAAGCACCGGGTGCACCGAAGCTCGAAACGTTCATTTCGGCACTCGTGAACATGACGGTGCCCGACTCTTCTGCTTCTTGTTCTTGGACCGGCATCGCGGGTGCCGGCGTCGGAGGAGGCGCGGCTCGGAGCGGCAAGTGCTCACCGGTTTTCACCGGCGATTTCTGAGCGCTCAGCGCATCGAGAAGCTTCGAAGCGTAAGCGGTTAGAATCTCCAGCGCTTCCGAGTCGTGGAGCTGGGCCGAGCCATCCCCGCTATCCGCGTAGACCACAGCCGCGATGCGATCCCGCAGGACCAGGGGCGTGGCAAAAATGTTGGAGGGGAGCACATTGCCGATCCGCGATAACAACTGAATGTTGTCCGGATGCTTGTTGCTCTCTCCGACGAAGCTCATGCGTGAGTTGATGACGTCGCTGAAGACGGTGTTAGCGCTCGTCGGCACCGAGATGCGCTTGATGCCGTCGTTATTGAACCCGGGGCTCTGGTCGAAACCCTTGCCGTTCCATCCGATGCAAGAGCCACCCTTTAGAATGAAGATCGCGACCCGCGGCGCAAACTGCGAGATCTCGTCGAGCAGAAGAGTCAACACGTCCGTCAGGGACGTCCCCTCGTTCAGCTTCGTCATCGATCGCCGGACGTTTTTGAGGGTGTCACCGCCACCGCCTTCACCGCCCACCAAGCTCACCGCCTCGTTGGCGAAAGCAAGAATGCGTTCCTCATCGATGTTCTCCTCGTACTTCGACATGCGCTCCTGCAAGGCGTCGAGTTTCTGGAGGAGCTCGTCTTGTAGCCCGGTGACTTCTTTTCTGAGGTCGTTGGCCCAATTCGAGACGAGGGCGTGGAAGAGAGCAAGCGACTTGGCGCGCAATTGGTCTTGATTCATCGCGGAGCTCGTCCCCCTAGGTCCAACTCACGGAGACAGCCCCGGTTTCGAGGAGCTCAGATACACTTATCCCTCAATAGGTGAGTCATTATCTCGCCTGTCTCCACATAAGTCAACATAAACAAAGACGTTGCCCGGTGTCCATCGGATTGCCGACGTTATCTTGTCACCCGATCTTGCGCTATTCTACCAAGAGGGCGTAAAATACAACACGAAGAATAACCTCGAAAGGGGGCGAACAGGGTTCGACGGGGATAATTGATTCCGAAGTGGCATGCCGAGCTCCCATCCCTCGTTAAACGGTGGGAAAACACACAATTGCCGACAACCAGTTGGCTTTAGCCGCTTAAAACCCGGCTACGTTCTCCCGGGTCCCGCCTGCCGGGCTCGGAAAGAGCGTCATTTAGGTAGGCTAGTTGGACATACGCTCCGGATGTTCGGCGAAACTTAGGAGATAGCTCTCATCGGGTTTTTGCCGGTTCCTGACCGATGGGAGTGAGATAAACGGGATCCGGACACGCATGTAGAGGCTTCGGATGAAGATCTTCGGACGCGGGTTCGATTCCCGCCGCCTCCACCAACGCAAAGAATTCGAACCGTCATCCGGCCCATCGCGAACGATGGAGTTGTCGAGAAGCGCGGTCGTGTCGATAGAGCTCTTTGCTATGTAATAAGGTTTGCCGATATCCGGCTGCGTCGGCTCCAACCGAATCGGTCCGAGAAGACGGCGCAAAATCAAGGCTGACTTGCCGGTCCTTCGCTGGAGAAGCTCCCGGAGCTGACTCAACCGTTCGTCGATCCACTCCACAGGGGGCGCCTGAAACACTTTCTCGCGTCCCTTGCCAAGGCCTTCGAGCTCCTCACGAAGCGCCTCGACACGTCGCTCGGTCTCGACCAATGCCTGGCCCAACGCTTTACTTCCCCGACCATCACCGATGAAATCAATGAAATTCGCGAGACGGCGTTCCTCCGAGACAAGCTCTGTCTCCTTCACACGGATCGTCTCGGGGATGTGAGCGTACAGCTTCTTCACTTCCTCCTCGACGCGCTCGAGCACATGTCGGATGTTCTCGGGCGACGCCAGACGCTCACGCAACACGGCGAGGATGATCTTTTCGACCAGCGTGCGCCGAACGAGCATCTTGTTGTTGCCTTGGTGCACAACTCCGATAGAGGCCGAGAACTCGCTTGGCCCCGACTCCCATCATCCGATCATCTCGCTATCAGGCATCCCGAGCGCCGTCATGGTGTTGAGAATCTTGCACCCGATCCTTGCCTCGACTCTCTGTGCCGCCAACCCTCTCGCTCGCATCGCTGAGCCCACGATAGCCTTGTAGCGATGGAACGTTGTCTCGACTTTGCTCCGTTTGCTGTAGCCCGATTCTGTGTGCCACTTTCGTTTGCCGAGCCGAGCTTGTGCTGCAATGTTGCGATTACGCTGTCGGCTGCTCGCCGGCCCCGATGCGAGCTGGGCGCCCTTGCGCGGCGGTATCAGCACCCTCGGCGAGCAATGAGCGCTGTGATTCTCGATTGCCTCATAGACGCCGCCGGCGTCGTATGCGGTGTCAGCTCTGGCCGATGAGATGGGACTGTCGATCTGTCCGACAAGCGATGCAACCCGCGATGAATCGCGGGCTCTTTTGCTCGTCAGCTCGCCGGCGACGACTTCGCCACTCTGCTCGTCGACACACAGATGGAGCTTGCGATAGTCCCTGCTATTTGGTGCTCTGCGCAGCTGGCCGGCGTGGACAGCGAGACCGCTGCTGTCGATCAAGATGTGCAACGGCGTCTTCTGCTTGTCTTGGTAGAAGGGGACCTTACCCAGCTTCGCCTTGCGCCTCGAGATCGTGGTGTGATCGGGCACATCATTGTCTAGCTTCATCAGAGCGAACAACGATCGCAGCAATCCCTCGCTCTGCCTAGACGACAGATGAAACACCATGCCCAGGGTGACAGCCGTCTCGATGGCGTGGTTCGAGTACTTGCGTTGACGGCCCGGTTTCCTCCTCCTTGGCCGGGGCGCGTCCCAGTTCACAAGCTTGCCGGCGGTGAGCGAGATCCAGACGGTCAGGCTCCCGCGGTTGCGCAGACCCGCCTCATATTCACGCCAATTCCTCACGCGATAGGCCTTCTTCACATACTTCCGCTGAGTGCGTTTGAAAATGCTCATGGGGAACCTCGAATCCGCGAGTACAGGACAAGTGTGGACCGAGATCGCGAGTTGTGCACCAAGGCATCGTGCTGGTGCTACGCGGCTGGCCACGCCTCTCATCTGAACTGTTCGGCGGGCGAGAGTGAGCTGAGCCCACGAGAAAGGAAGAAGAGCATGCACCCAAACGAGCAACTGGTTCGCAAGCAGATCGAGCACTTTCATCGCAGGGAACATCCCCGGGTGGCTTGAGACTGTTTCCGAGGACCTCGGTGGTCCATGTCCCGCCGGGACATCCGCTCTCGGGCGACTACAGCGGATCCCAACAGTTCGTCGAGAAGTTCATTGGCAAAGTTATGGAACTCACGGGGGGTGTCCAGGTTGAGATCCACGATATCCTGGCCTCCGACGACCATGGTGTCGGCCTTTACAAACTCCGCACCGAGCGGGACGGCACCGCCTACGAATGGCCCCACGTGAACATCTACCACTTCAATGGCGGGAAGATCAGCGAGATATGGTGGACGCCGTTTGATCAGGAGAAAGTGGCGGCGCTTCTCGCGTGACATCGAGTGTCTGCTCGAAGAGATGCCAGCTACCGAAGCGCGCAACCGGGAACTGCCCTCGATTGCCGACCTAACTGAAGAGGAGCAGGTGGCACGACGCCAGAGGAGCTTGAGCGGTAGGTAGTATCAGTCGCGTTGTGCGGCTCTCTCGCGTGCCGGCGCTCATCGCCACGTTCGGCGCGCGAGAGTGAACGACGGCTCTGTCTTTGAATTTGCATCTGCGAGATCAAAGGGCAGATCCCGGAACCGTTTCTCTCGGCGACGCCTCGCCGGTCTTCCGACCTCGCGCTGCAAATTGCGGAGCGCGGTCATGGCGAGTTTGTCGCGAGCGCGGGAGCGATAGACGAGAGTTGTTGGATGCGAGCCTCAGCTACCTTGCTACCGAGAGGAAGCGAGCCAGAGGAACGTACGGAGACCGACGGTCACGTGGTGTTTTGACGGAAGACAGACGACAAAGGGAGTGGGAACGATTGTGAGCCTGTAAATGCGACATGCCGAAGGGCAACAATGTCGGCTTACAAAGAGGCCGCTGAACCGAACGTTGAACCAAAACCGCTTCGCGATAGTCCCTAATCCCACCCACTGAACGATTCTGCATGCTTCGAGCAGTGCTCGGAGATGCAGAAGGCTCCCTCCGTGAGATACGGTATCAGCGACCAAACCTCAACCACTCACGAACGGAGCCAGCTATGGCTAGTCCCCTGTATCAGAACAAACTAGATAAAGCAGAGCTTGCCGAAACCCTTCTAAGTGCATGAATCTTATGAATCTTATGGGCTGGCGAAAAGCCTAACTTTGTATAGTAATCAAAGATCCAGGGGACTAGCTTACTACGAACCCGGATGATCGAGGATCTCCGGATTCGGAACTATGCCAGAATACGATCAAGATCTACGTCCGCTGCGTTGCGGCGTTCGCGAAGTACTTCGGTCAGTCTCCGGAGGAGCTGAACGAGGGACATATCCGCGAGTACCAGCTGTATTTGGCGGAAGAGAAAAAGTCGTCTTGGACCTTCTACAACCAAAGCGTCAGTGCGTTACGTTTTTTATACAGAAAGACATTGAAAAAGGACTGGTCGATGGAGCACATTCCGTTTCCAAAGATAGGAAAATTCATAGGTGTTCATCACCGACCCGCGCGAATTTTCCCCACCAGGATAGGGCTGTGCGGCCCGATTTGAGTCCCGGTGAGGATAGCAGAACTCAAGCAAGCGAGACAAGGCGGTTTCGATGGACTTCGCAACCCCGCGGATCAGAGGTTCCAACCGTTTTGTTTCTCCGCCTCGAACGAGAATCCTTTTTTTCCAAATCTAGCCGTTACGGGAGGGATCCGCCTCCCTATTTCGTCTAGAGCACTCCGCAAGCCAGATCAAGCGCTTTTTCCGCTCGCCGACTCCAGACGAGCGTCATGAACAAAAGCATGGCACCTCGTCACTCTCGCAGTCGTCAGGCGACACCGTCGCCATTGACGGCGGGCGTCATCTTACCTGCGCCAGATGAGCTTGATGAGCTTGAAGCTCAGCCAAGCACTTCTCTCACGCCTGCGATCGCCTCCTCGCGGCCACGGGTGAAGCGCAAGATGCCTTCGAAGACGAGCCAGAGCGCCAGAAAGAGCACGATGCCGCCGACCGCGAGCAGCAGGTAGCTCCCCTGATTGAAGAATCGGACTACGTTGATGATCATCGCCGCGATGGTCGTGACCAGCATGAACACCATGGGGATGGCGGTGTAGAGATAGTTCTTCTTGCGGAAATACAAATAGAGCGTCACCGTCAAAAGCGTCAGCCCGGCCATCACTTGATTCGTGGTTCCGAAGACCGCCCAGAGCACGACGCCCGCCGGGCGCCCATCCACTTGGAGGAGCGCGAAAAAGCCAATCGCTCCGACGGATAACGCGGTGGCGATGTAGCGGTTCGCGAGCACGGGCATCTTGACGGTCTCCGCTACCTCTTCGATGTTGTATCGAAGAAGCCGCGTCGCCGAGTCGAGCGTCGTGAGCGCGAACGACACCGCCACCAGCGCGACGAAGGACTTTCCGAGGTTCGGGTCGATCCCGAGTGTCGCGAGAAACGTTCCCGATCCGGAAACGAACGCGTTCAAGTTGGACGCGAGACCATCCGCACTCTCCCAGCTCGAGTAGTGGTCCCGCCAAGCGGTCGCGGTCGCGAATCCTGCGGTGCATGCGAGCACCGCGGCGAGCCCGAGAACACTCTCGCACACCATCGCCCCGTAGCCGATGAATACGGCATCCTCTTCTTTGTCGAGCTGTTTCGCAGTCGTGCCCGATGAGACGAGCGCGTGGAAGCCCGAAACGGCACCGCATGCGATGACGATGAACACGAACGGGTAGATGGGCGGCGCCCCGGGAGGATGGGCGTCGAACGCGGGCGCGACGAACGCGGGCCTCAACATGACGAAGCCCACGAGGATCGCGGCGAGGCCGAGATACAAAAGGAGCGAGTTCAGGAAGTCCCTCGGTTGCAGCAGAAGCCACACCGGGAGCACCGACGCCAGGAATGCATAGCCGAGAAGCAAGTAGCTCCACGTCACAACGGCCAGATCCGGAGCCGGCAAGATGCGCCCGAGATAGACGGCGATGAGCGTTAGTGTGAAACCCGCGACGGTCAGACGTCCCAGAGGCACGCCCTTTTTGTAGAACAAAACGCCCATGATGACGGCGAGCACCATCAGTGAGAAGCTCGGAAATACCGCCTCGGGGTAGAAGTTCGCCGAGAACAATTGAGACACGACCTGGACGAACACCCCCATGGCGAGCGCGATCAAGAAAATAATGATCGCGTGAAATAGACTCTTGGCACGATGGCCGATGATGCTCTCGGCGACCTTGCCAATCGACTTGCCTTGGGCGCGCAAGCTGACCGCCAAGGCGCTAAAATCATGGACGGCACCGATGAAAATGGTCCCGAGAACGACCCAGATCATCGCGGGGACCCAGCCCCACATGACGGCGATCGCGGGACCGAGCATGGGCGCCAGGCCAGCGATGGACGCGAAGTGATGCCCAAAGAGAACGTAGCGCTTACACGGGACGTAGTCGCGACCGTCTTCGAGGGCGTGTGCGGGAGTCTCCCTCGCTCCGGTCAGCTCGAAGAGGTTTTGCGCGATACGCTTTGCGTAGAAGTGATAACCAAGCAGATAGACACCAAAGCAGCACGCGGCTGCCACAACCGGGCTCATAGAGAGTTGCTCCTCCGTACTAGAATTATAGAGCCCGTGTCGAACCGGAGACAAATCGAGATGGAGTCATCAACTTGCAGAACTTGAAAGGCTTCCGGGATTTCTTCCCGGAAGAGATGGCTGAACGGAACCACCTGTTCGAGACGTGGAGGCGGGTCGCCACCCGTTTCGGTTTCGTCGAGTACGACGGCCCGCCGCTCGAGTTGCTCGAGCTCTACACGAGAAAATCGGGCGACGAGATCGTGGAGCAGCTCTACCACTTCGAGGACAAAGGCGGCCGCCAAGTCGCACTTCGACCGGAGATGACGCCGACCTTCGCCCGTATGATGGCCGCGCGTGTCACCACGCTCCCGAAGCCCATCAAATGGTTCTCGATCCCTCAACTTTTTCGATACGAGAAAAACCAGCGCGGGCGACTGCGAGAGCACTTCCAGCTGAACGTCGACATCGTCGGCGCGCCGGGAGTCGTTGCCGACGCCGAGCTCCTCGCGGTAGCGCTGGCGGTTCAACTCGAGCTCGGCCTTCGGCGGGACGACGTCGTAGCTCGTGTCAACGATCGCCGCGTTGTCGCAGGTGCGCTAGGCGTCCTAGGCGTGACCGGCGACCAAATCGCCGATGTTTATGCCGCCCTCGACAAGTTCCAGAAAATCTCCTCCGCGGAAAAATTCACGGCTCTGTTGCGAGATTCCGGTGTCCCAACCGATTCCATCCACGAGCTCACGACGCTTTGCGACGGGAGCACCACGATTTTCGATTGGTTCGGACCGCATCTCGGCGAGGTCGACGAGACCACACGCGACGCGCTATCGGACTTCGAAAAATATCTCGGCCTCATACACGAGAAGGGCCTAGGCGACCTAATAGAGGTGGATTTTTCCATCGTGCGCGGGCTCGCTTATTACACCGGCATCGTGTTCGAGCTCTACGACCGCAAGGGCAAGGAGCGCGCGATCTGTGGCGGCGGCAGGTACGACGACCTCATCGCCTCGCTCGGAGGACCCGACATGCCCGCGCTCGGCTTCGGCATGGGCGATGTCGTGTTGAGCTTGATCTTGCGAGATCGCAGCTTGATGCCCGAGACTCCCGCGCGCGCCGACGTCGTCGTCATCCCGGTGGGCGACGAGCTCGCTCGAGCGGCGCGCGAGGTGACCGAAGAGCTCAGGCGAGCCGACGTGCGGGCGGAAACGCCGTACGCACCGGCGGGCGTTTCAAAAGATTTGAAGGCCGCCAATCAACACCGGATTCCCTACGCCGTGATCGTCGGTCCCGACGAGTGGGAAGCACGCGAGGTCAACCTCAAAGACTTGAAAGCGGGCGATCAAGAGCGCGTGGCGCTGAGCGAGCTCGCCGATCGAGTTCGCGCTCGTCGTCATCAGTCGACCCGTTCGACACGAACATGATCGTCGTCGGCCGGGTGCACTCGGAACAAAACGCCCTCGGGAATCAAATCGGGGTCGCGGAACGCCGGCATCGGACGTGAAGGATCGCGAATGTAGAGATCGCCCTGGGGAACTAGCGCCCCGATGAACAGGAGCTCCCGCCACTTGCGCCGCGGAAGCAAGAACGAGCTTCCTTCCCGCGTGACGTTCTCGAACGGCCTTTCGTCTACCATAAGGGTCTAGCATGGCCCGCATCCGCGCCGTTCTCGTCCGACCCGAAAGCACGGCCAACATCGGTGCGGCTGCCCGCGTCATCATGAACACCGGGCTCGAAGGACTCGATCTCGTCGATCCCGGTGACTGGCGCACCATCGAAGCTTGGCGGATGGCGTGGCGTGCCGAAGACATTCTAGAACAAACCCGGGTGTTCGAGACGCTCGCGGTCGCGCTCGAGGACGCGGTGTACGTCGCCGGCTTTGCTGGGCGCACCGGCATGCGGGTCGAGCCGATCACGCCGAAGGCGATGGCATCCGAAGTGGCCGCGCTCGAGGAAGACGCCCCGGTCGCTCTCGTTTTCGGGTGCGAATCCACGGGTCTCACCGAGAACGATCTCACCCATTGCCAACGCCGGGTGTTCATCCCCACCGACGAACGCCAGGCTTCTCTCAACCTTGCCCAAGCGGTGATGGTTGCCGGCTACGAGCTCTTACTCGCCGACTCACCCCAGACGACGCCCCCGGCGCGCGCTCCCAGCAAAGACGCGGAACAGGCGCTCTCGAACCTCGAACACGCGTTTCTCGAAGTCGGTTTCTTGACCCACGACAACGCCCGTCCACGATTCGCCGAGTGGCGCGAGCTATTCGGGCGCGCCGGATTAACGTCGCGCGAAGTCCACCTGGTGATGGCGCTCGCGCGCAAGATCAAAAATGCCGGAAGAATTGTGAAGGAATCTAAGAAGCCTTGATGTGCTTCCTAAAAAAGTCCTGAATGCGGTTCCATGCGTCCGTCGCCGCGGCGAGATTGTAGACTTCGCGCTCGTCGTTGAAAAAAGCGTGATCTACGTCGGGGTAAATGTGGAAGTCGGTGCCGACTCCGGCGTTCCCGAGCGTTTGCTCGAGCGCGTTCACAACGTCTGGGTTCACGAAGCCGTCTTTCTCGGCAAAGAGTCCCAACACCGGCGCTCTTAATTGAGAGTAGTCCGGCTTGACGTTCGAATGGATGCCGTAGAAATCAACGCACGCGCCAATACGCGCGTTCTTGCTCGCCGCAAACAGAGCGAGCTGCCCCCCCCATGCAAAAGCCAACGATGCCGACCTTGTCACCACGCGCGTTCCTCACCAGATAGTCGACGGCGCCCGAGAGATCTTTCTCCGTCTGCTCGATGTTGAGCGCCATCATCAGCTTTCCCGCCTCGTCGGGTGATTTCGTGACCTCGCCGTGGTACAGGTCCGGCGCGAGTGCAACGTAACCCGCCGCGGCGAACCGGTCGGCGACGTTCTTGATGTGGCCCACGAGGCCCCACCATTCTTGAAGGACGATGACTCCCGGACCTTCTCCGCTTTCGGGTTTCGTCAAATAGCCTGTAGTCTTGCCGCCGTTCGCGGCGAACTCGACGATCGCGCCGTTCAGTTCAGGCATGCCGAATTGTCCCGAAGACCGGGAGTGAAAGCAAGCCGATGGCCGATGGCTGGTGGCCGGTGGCGGGATCCTTGTAGAATGAACGCATGCTCTTGAGCCGGGAAGAGATGACGTTCGATTTTCGCGACGCTCGGCTCGACCCGGTGCGCGACCGGGAGCTTCTTGTCTGGATCTTCAATCAGTTCCTGTACGGCGAGGTCACCGGCATTCAAGTCGGTCATTGGCTCTATCGGGCTCCGACGCTCGACGCTGCCAACTTTCTCGCGCGCCAGGCGGTCGAAGAGCTGCAACACGTCGACCGGTTCAACGAGATCCTCGGCCTGCTGTCGGCGAAGCCGGGAAAGTCCCACGCGGCGGTGCGCTTTCTGTCGTCGGGAATGATGGGAGACGATTGGGCCGAGCACGTTTGCCTCGAGATGGCACTCGGCGAGGGCTATGTGTTGAACGTGCTCTACGCGCTCATCGACACACTCGATCACGACGAGATTCGCGCCATTCTCGTGCGGGCGACACGGCAAGAGGAACGCCACGTCGCGTTCGGCGAGTCGGAGACGCGAAAAGCCATCCACGACGACCCACGGGTCAAAGGCCGTTTGCTCGGACTCTCTTTGTGGTCACTTCTCGGGATCGACGTTCTCGCGCTCTCTCTCGCACGCCGCTCGTCCGATAGTCATCCAGTCCTCGAGCAGTTCCCCGCGTTCTTGCAACACGTTCGCACGTCGACCGAGCTTCGCCTCGAGCGTTTGGAGATTCTGGAAAAACCGATTTCGGAGATGGGTTTTCTGCTCCGATCGGGTAAGATGGGGCTTGCTGCGGTCGGCCATTTGGCGAGGCGCCTGTGGCCAGGGCGGCGGCCGCGCTTGACGAAGACGTACTTGGAAGATCGTCGCCTAGGTCCAAGCGGACTTTTTGACTAGGAGCGGGCTGAACCAAGTTGGAAACGTCAAGCGGCGCAGATGAGCGTGGTCGTGCGGGTCACGCCACGGATGCCGCCAATAGTGCCCGCGACGGTGTGTGAGATGTCTCGCACTTCGTCCACGGCGAGCAGCGCGACGATGTCGTAAGGGCCGGTGACGGGGTCCACTGTTTGAACGGTGGGCATACGTCTGAGCGAACGAAGGATCGCTTCCACGCGTCCCGGTACGGTCTGGATGAGAACGTAAGCACGGATCGCATGGGTTTGCGCCGTTTTGGTTTTGCCCTTTTGAGCTCGTGTCATGAGATACCCCTGCCGATTTGGCCTATTGGGCCTATTTGGTTTTGTCCCTTTCACAAGCGCTTGAAATCTGCTAACATGCGCAGTGAGAGTTTCATAAGGAACTCGAAGTCCCGGCCGTTCTGGCGGGACGCCCGTTGCGGCGCAACAGCTTCCTAATAATAGACGCTGATTGTCCGCAACAATCCAATGTAAGAAAAAGGTCTATGAATCGTCAAAGCGCGGCTCCTACTGTAGCCGAAGGTGTGCTCGAACTCGAACCTCAAGGGAACGGTCACCTCCGGCAAATCGATAAGAACTTCCTCCCCGGCCCCCAGGACGTTCGCGTCCCTAACCGGTTGATCAACAAGTACTTCCTGAAAGAAGGCCAGTTCATCCAGGGGCCTTCCGGCATGGCCCGGCGCCGCAACAACCGGCGCGGGGGCCTGCCCCACCGGGAGCTCCAGGCTGTCGACAGCGTCAACGGCTTCAAGCCGCAACAGCTCCCCGAAGTGCGCCCGTACTCCGAGCTCGTCAGCGAGCACCCGGACGACCGGCTGCGGCTCGCCCAAGAGCCGGAAGACCCGACCTCGATGCGGGTGTTCGACATGATCACGCCCATCGGCCGAGGCCAGCGTGGCCTCATCGTGGCTTCCCCCAAAACCGGCAAGACCATCCTGCTCGAGCAGGTCGGGCAGGCCGTCGCCAAGTACTACCCCGAAAGCCACCTCTACATTCTTCTCATCGACGAACGCCCGGAAGAGGTCACCCACATGAGGCGCTCGGTGAACGGTCAAGTGATCTCGTCGACGTCCGACAGCACCAGTGCCAACCACCTCCGCGTGGCTCGCCTCGTTCTCGAACGTTCCCGTCGTCTCGTCGAAATGGGCGAGGACGTCGTTATCCTGCTCGACTCCATCACCCGTTTGGGGCGCGCCTCAAACCGTGAGCAGAAAGGTCGCGGGAAAACGATGAGCGGCGGTATCGATTCCCGCGCACTCGAGTTCCCGCGTCAGTTCTTCGGGGCTGCCAGGAATGTCGAGAATGGCGGAAGCCTCACCATCCTCGGCACCGCTCTCGTCGACACCGGAAGCCAGATGGATGAAGTGATCTTCCAGGAGTTCAAGGGCACCGGCAACATGGAGCTCGTGCTCGACCGCAAGCTCGCGGAATCCCGTGTCTTTCCGTCCATCGACATCGCCCTCTCGGGGACACGCCGCGAAGAGCTGCTCCTCGATGCAGAAGAGCTTCCGAAAGTCCACCTGCTGAGGCGTGCTCTCGCGGGATTGAAACCCACGGAAGCGATGACCCTTCTTCTCGACAAGATGGGGAAGACGAAGAGCAACAAAGAGCTTCTCGATCAAATTAAGATCAAGTCGGTTTAGCTTCCCGTCAACCGCCACTTGTTGGGTTTTGAGAAACCGGGAAGCACCCCTACCCAGGCCCTCTCCCCTACAGGGGAGAGGGATTAGCGGTTCGTACCCACTTCGTTGGTACGGCTTCCTCAGCTCCTTCTTCCCAGGAATATTCTCAGCACGTACCATCAGCACATCGTCGGCGTAGTGTAGCGCATAGCCGCTATGGGATCAGGTCGTCATCCGTTTTACTTGGGCGGGGGCGACGCCTTTGTCGTCGTGTTTGGCGTAGAGGTAGATGTCTTCGGCCTCGTTCGAGGCTCGGCTCAAGAGCGTGCGCACCGTCTCGATTTCGTCGTCCGTGTAGGGTGGAGCGTTGCGGAGTCGCACGTAGAGAAACGGTGCCGTGTGCACGATTTCGCTAGCGCCGATCGCAAACTCGGCGGCGCAAAGGGCCACGCCAGCTTCTTTCAGGCGGTCGACAACGGCAGGCTCGTTCCACGAGTCGTGGCGGAACTCCATGGCGTATCGGTGACCTTGGGGAAGCTCTTGCAGGAAAGTCTCGAGACGCTCGAGGTCCAGCTTGAAAAACGGCGGCAGCTGGAAGAGCAGCACCCCCAGACGCGGACCGAGCGGTATGAGATTGTCGAGAAAGTCCGATACCGACTGCGCCACGTTTTTGAGCCTGTACCTGTGGGTGATGCTCTGATGCATTTTGAACGAGAGCTTGAAGCTCTCGGGCATTTTCTCGGCCCAGGTTTCAATGACTTCGAGACGGGGGAACCGTCGAAAGGTGTGGTTGATCTCGACGCTCGTCAACTGCGTCGCGTAATACGAAAGAAACTCTTTTGCAGGTGTTTTCGGAGGGTAGAACTCCCCCACCCATTCCTTGAAGCTATAGCCTGAACAGCCCGCGTAGATCACGTGACGTCGGCGACCCAACGGAAGCCGAAGTCGGCGTAATGGAACGTCGGAGGCAAGCTGGCACGCGCGGAGCACGGCGTCACCACGGTCTGATGCCGCCACGATCCCCCGCGCGCGGCGCGGCGACTCCCTCCGAATGCACACGGGTTTCGATCCGGAGACACGCTGTAGAAGTCTTCATGATAAGCGTCGAGGCACCACTCGTGCACCGTGTCCGCCAAGTTGTAGAGGCCATAGCCGTTCGCTGGCGTCGAGGCGACACGATCCGGTCCGTCGAGTGGTCCATGGACGCGCGCGTGGCCACCACCGTCGATGTCGTCGCCCCATGGAAACAGTTGGCCAACGGCCCCGCCGCGCGCGGCTTTCTCGCGTTCCGCTTCCGTGGGCAATCGAACGCCGAGCCCTCTCGCCTCGGAGAGCCAATCGCAGAACGAACGAGCCTGATCCCAGTTTACACCGACGACAGGTTGGTCGTCCGCGTCGAAGGCAGGCTCGTCGAGCCACGGCGGCGGCTCGTCACCGGTGTCGGTTAGATAGCGCCGATACGCCGCATTCGTGACCGGAGTCACGGCCATTGCGAAAGCGGCGACGAAGACGCGGTGCACCGGCCCTTCGTTGTCACCACGGCCGGACGATCCCATGAGGAAGGTGCCCTCAGGGACGAGAGCCCGCTCGAGCACTAGCCTAGCTACTTGAACAGATCGTCGAACGCGCTGCGCGCGTCTTCGGCGGTATTCGCCCTGCGGCCGGTCGCGTCGAGCGCTAGCACCGGCTTGAACAGTGCGCACTCGTTCGCAGCCCACTTGTCCACGATCCGCTCATCGATCTTCTCGCGGCACTGAAACCGCGCATCGGGATCGAACTGCTTGCAGTGTCTGCAAGAGTGAAGAGGTGTCTCGCACTTGGCGCACGTGGTCGTGTGATCTACATCGAGCTGGCTCGCGGGAACCTGGTGGCCGCACTTCCCGCATCGCGTGACGATGACGGTCTCCCGGTCGATGGCATGCCGCAACGATCGGGTCTGCTCGCGATTACCGAGGTCCGGCGGGCGTTCGGTCCGCCGCTTCTCACGGCGTTCCTCGTCGTACTCGTCGTTCCGGTAACCTCGTTGGCGATACTTCATAGAGGTTTTCCTCCTCCAACCGCAAAGGCCCTCGCCTCTTGAGACGGTAGGATTAGAGAGATGACTTCCTTCAGGGGGGAGAGCCCGGCGCGCGACCCTAAGGCTTTCACTAAGATACCGAAGTCAACCCCAAGATAGCACGTTCTGTCAAGCAAATTCCATCGCTAAGTGGACCTCGGCGTAGGTCGACCCCGTGCCCGCTTCACCCCCCGGAGACTCGACAACGAGCGACGGCTGCCAGGCACACGGAGCTCTCGTGGTCGCATTGCTTCATTGGGTCAGTTGATCGGGCACGGGCACCGCACACCGGCTCGGACACGGGACCAACCTACATCGAGTCGAGCCACTACAGGGTCGCAAGGGCCTGATCGAGGTCGGCGATGAGATCTTCGGCATCCTCGATACCGAGCGCGAGGCGGATGAGGCCGTCCCCAATGCCCGCTTTCTCTCTGTCTTCGCGGGAAAGCATTGCATGCGACGTCAGGCACGGGATCGAGATCAGCGACTCGACACCTCCCAGACTCGGCGCGACCCGTACGATCGAAAGCGCGTTCGCGACTTGCTTCGCTGGTTCGATGCCACCATCGACCTCGAAGCTCACCACGCCTCCGCCGCCACGCATTTGCCGGAGCGCAAGCTCATGTTGAGGATGCGATTCGAGCATCGGGTAGTAGACCGCCCGCACGTTCTCGTGCCCTTCGAGGAAACGGCTTACGACAACGCCGTTGTCGTTGTGGCGTCCGACCCGAAGTCCCAAAGACTTCATCCCGCGGATCAAGAGGTAGCTCGCGTGCGGGTCGAGGATGCCGCCGAGCACCCGCATGAACGATTTCACGCAATCGACGAGCTCGCGCGATCCGGTGACGACGCCCCCGAGCAAATCTGAATGGCCGCCCAAGTACTTCGTAGCGGAGTGCAGGACGCCGTCGACGCCGAGCGTGTGCGGCTGGGTGTTGAGCGGAGTGGCGAACGTCGAATCAATGAGTGAGACGATGCCTCGTGGTCTCGCTACCGACGTGACGCGCTCGATATCCACGAGCTTCAACGTCGGGTTCGTCGGTGATTCTACGTACACCACTTTGGTGTTGTCTCGAATCGCGCTTTCGAAGCCGGAGACATCGGTGGCCTCGAACCAGCTGACGTCGACGCCGTAGCGCGGAAGGAGCTCGTAGGCGAATCGATGGACTCCGCCGTAAACCTCGCGCTGAAAGACCGCGTGGTCGCCCCGCTGCAAGTGCGCGAGAAGCGTCGTGGTAATGGCGGCCATCCCCGAGCCGAACACGGCGGCCGATTCTGCTCCTTCGAGCTCGGCGACGGTGCGCTCGGCAATCGTGAGGGTAGGATTGCCGTAGCGGGTGTAGAACATATCGGCTTTCGCCTCTTCGATGGCAACTTGCTCGTCGACGTCTTTCGATTCGAACGTCGCGGACAAATGGATGGGCGGGACGACGGGTCGATTCTCGCGCGGTCCACTCGCGCCTGAATGGATGGCTCGTGTCGACAGGCTCAGATCTTCGCGGTTCATGTCATTTCCTCTTGGGTTGGCACTCAGGGCAATAGTAGCTGGATCGCCCCCCTTGGACGAGTTTTGCAATCGACGCACCACATCGCGGGCACGGCTCATCCGCGTGCCCGTACACCCGGACCCGGTTCGCTTCGCCCTGCTGTAGATACCTGAGGTTTTCCGAGCGCGATCGCGCGATCTCAGCCCGGAGCTCGCGGCGGATGTAGCGGGCGAGGAGCACGCTTTCTTCTCGTGTCAGTCCGGACGCGCTTCGCTCCGGATGGATACCGGCGAGAAAAAGAGCTTCGGCGGCATGGCTGTTTCCAATCCCCGCGATGCGTTTCTGATCCATGAGAAAAATCTTGATCGGACGCGCGGACTTTTGCACGAGCTCGTAAAGGCGAGCGGGTGTGAACTCACGCTCCAGAGGCTCCACTCCGAGCGCGTCGAGGCGCTTTTTTTCCTTTTCCGTAACGAGGCGAAACTCCCCGAGCCGTCGTCGGTCGAGAAAAGCAATGCGCTCGCCGCGAGACAGCTCGAGCGTCGCGCGGGTGAACTTGGGGAGCTCTGCCTTTTTAGTCACGCGCGCGAACGTCCCCGTCATCCCCAAGTGCACGAGCACCGCCGAACGCGCTCGTCCCAGATCAAAAACGAGGAACTTGCCGCGTCTTTCGACCCCGCGGACTCTCGCGCCCTCGAGCCCGGCTTCCACCTTGCGGCGAGATTGCCTGCCACGTAGCAGCGCGTCGGGAACGCTGGCGCGTTGTATGCGACGTCCCTTTCAACCAGCGTTCGAGGTTTTCTCGCCAGATTTCTACTTCCGGTAATTCTGGCATTTCGGTAGCCTAGCTTACCGGGTGAACCAATTGCGACGACCGGCCGCAGCGCAGTTACTACGTCTACGTTTGCGCCGAATCCGACGATACCGTGCACAAACTACGTTTCGGACCGAGCGGCTTCGATGAGGTCAAATCGATCTCGGTGGGCGCGTTCCCCGCGGACACCGAGGGTCCTGGTAGAACGTTAAACGAACGGGTTCGACTCGCGTGAAAGTCCTCGGGGCGGAGTCCAGGTGAGCTTAGGCGGCGAGTCAGGCAATATCGGTGATGGAGGCCACCTACCTTCGGAATGGCAATCACTTTGCGCCTGGCGGGGGGATTCACCGGCCTAGAATCGGGCGCATCCTTCTCGAGCGACAAGTGCGTCCGGCAAGAATGAGTCGACGTATTCTCTCAGGATTCGCCTCAGGTGCCGCTTGCCCAAGGATAATTATGGGACTTATACCTAATGGCTCGACACGCGCCCGCCGCTTCCGGTGGGCGGCGAGGCTGGATTTGGCATGGCGCTTGCGCTTGCGCTTCCGCTCGTCGTCACCGTCCTGCGGCTTAGGTTTGATTTTTTTGGTGCGTGGTAGCGGGCGTTTTCTAAGCAAGTCGTTTATTTACAACGGCTTATGTACACGGTGTGGATCGTAATAAGTCATCGTGTCTCCCGTTGGGAGACAGCCGGACGAGCCCGGCCTCGGTGAGTTCGGGCGCTGTGGGCTGCGCCAGCAGCCCAGCCATGTAGCGGCGGCGGATTTCCCTGTTTCCTAGTCCCCTGTATCAGAACAAACTAGATAAAGCAGAGCTTGCCGAAACCATTCTAAGTGCATGAATCTTATGAATCTTATGGGCTGGCGAAAAGCCTAACTTTGTATAGTAATCCTAACTTTGTATAGTAATCAAAGATCCAGGGGACTAGCGGTATAAGTCCCATAATTATGTGGTCGAGACACTCACGACGAATCGATCCGATGAGCCTTTCGACGAACGGGTTTGCCACGGCGACCCTCCTCTATCGTCTGCCTCCCTGCCGCCGGCTACCGTTTACGGTTCTTGAGCACCTCTGCAAGCTGCTTCGGGGTGTGGCTGTTCGCGAGACGCTGTAGCTGGTCGATGGAAGAGGGATTGTCCCGCTCGTGGCGGCGCTTGTCTTCCTGCGCCCGGTCTCGTTCAATGTTGCGCTCAAGCTCCTTGACCTGCCGCAAGAGATCCAGACGGCTGACCCTGCCAATGAGCTTGCCTCGCTCCAGGACTGGCAGTATCGGAAAGTTCGTTTCGAGGAAGGCGGCGGCGACGCGGAACAGATCCATATCCGCCGTGAGCGTGACTTTTACCGACGACATGTAGTCGCTGACCCTGCCGCCGGCCAGCTCCCCATAGGCGGAGTTGGAAAGCAGGCGTAAGCAATCTTTTTCAGTGAGTATCCCGACCAGCTCCTCCTCGTCGTTGAGGACCGGGGCACCCTGGGCGCGCTTGCGCACCAGGACGTCGACGGCCGCGAGGAGATCCTCCTCCGGTCGTAGAACAATGAAGTAAGGGGACAAGGCGTCACGGGCAGTCGGAATTTGGATCATCTCGACCCTCCCTCGGCTCCAACGGTTTCCCTTGAGCCGAACTGCTGGGGCCAATTAGTATATCAAGTTCCCGGGCCAGCGGTTGACAAGGGGTCCCGAAAAAGCCTAGAAACAGGGCACGTTTTTTTCTCGGGGGTCCAGATGATTGTCGGCGTGCCACAGGAGTCCTATCTGGGCGAGCGCCGTGTTGCGATCGTCCCATCGGTCGTGCCGTCGCTTCTCAAAGCCGGAGTGGAGGTGCGCGTCGAGGCCGGGGCGGGCGAGAGCGCCGGCTTCTCCGATGCCACCTACGAGTCCCAGGGGGCAGGGCTCGTCGCCGACCGTCGAAAGCTCTTCTCCGAGGCGGAGCTCGTGGTTCAGGTTCATGGCCCGGGGGAGCTGGAGCTTCTGCGCAGGGAGCAGTTCGTTCTGGGGCTCATGAACCCACTGGGCGCGCCCGAGAATGGGCGCGAGCTGGCGTCGGCGGGGGTCACCGCCTTTGCGCTCGAGCTCCTTCCGCGCATCAGCCGCGCGCAACCAATGGATGTCTTGAGCTCGATGGCGACGGTGGCGGGCTACAAGGCGGTGCTGCTCGCAGCGGCGGAGCTCGGCAAGCTGTTCCCCATGATGATCACCGCCGCCGGCACCATCACCCCGGCACGGGTGTTCGTCGTGGGGGCCGGCGTGGCCGGGCTCCAGGCGATCGCCACCGCACACCGACTGGGGGCGGTTGTGCAGGCCTACGATGTGCGGCCGGCGGTCAAGGAGCAGGTCGAGAGTCTGGGCGCCAGGTTCGTCGAGATGGAGCTCGAGACGGAGGCGGCCGAGGAGAGTGGGGGATATGCCAGGGCGATGGGCGAGGAGTTCTACCGGCGCCAAAGGGAGCTCATGGACCAGGTCGTGGCCGAGAGTGACGTGGTGATCGCGACGGCGGCGGTGCCCGGCAAACAAGCGCCGGTGCTCATCACCGGCGCGATGGTCGAGAAGATGGCGCCGGGCTCCGTCATCGTCGACCTGGCGGCAGAGAGCGGTGGAAACTGCGAGCTGACGCGCGCCGGCGAGACCGTGCAAGCGCGCGGCGCGACCATTCTGGGCCCGGTCAATCTGCCATCGACCGTTCCCTATCACGCGAGTCAGATGTACGCCAAAAACGTGACGGCCTTCGTCGAGAATCTCGTCGACGGGGGTCAGGTCAAGCTCGACTTGGACGACCCTATCGTGTCGGACACCTTGTTGACGCGTGAGGGGGAGGTCGTGAACCCACGGGTGCGAGAGCTTCTCGGTCTACCCAAGGCGTGATCGCGGTTCGACGAGTCGAGCGACGAAAGGAGAGCTCCCATGGACGCGTTCGTTGCCGCTCTAACCATCTTCGTGCTGTCGCTCTTTGTCGGCTACGAGATCATAACGAAGGTGCCACCGCTTCTGCACACTCCACTCATGTCTGGCGCCAACGCGATATCGGGGATCACGCTGGTCGGCACACTGGTGACCTCGGGTGCCCGCTTGAGCCTCGCCACGGAGATCTTCGGGTTTCTCGCGGTGACCATGGCCACGGCCAACGTCGTCGGCGGCTTCCTGGTGACCCACCGCATGCTGGGGATGTTCCACCGGAAGGACGAAGATGTCCGGCGCGCTGATTAACCTCTTCTATCTGATCGCGGCCGTCCTCTTCATCCTCGGCCTCAAGGGGCTGACCCATCCGCGCACGGCGGTGCGCGGCAATCTGATGGGCGCGCTCGGCATGCTCATCGCCATCGTCGTCACCTTGACCGATCATCGTATCGTCAGCTTCCAGATCATCGTCGCCGGGTTCGTGGTAGGAGGTCTGATCGGAGCCGCGATGGCCTATCGCGCCCCCATGACCGCGATGCCCCAGGTGGTCGCCGTGTTCAACGGATTCGGGGGCGGCGCCTCGGCTCTGGCGGTCGGGGCCGCCTTCATGGAGGCGCTGAAAGGGGAGTGGATCGAAGAGATCAACATCCAGTTCACCACCGCGGTGGCTATGTCCGGACTGATCGGTGGTGTTGCCTTGACGGGCAGTGCCATCGCATTCGCCAAGCTGCAGGGGCTGGCGCCGGAGCGTCCCGTCCTGATCGCCGGCCGTCACGCGATCAACATCTTTTTGCTGGTGCTCTCGCTCGCACTGAGCGCCTGGTTGATTCTGGAGCCCGTCTCCTCGCTTCCGTTCTGGGTCCTGGTGGCTGTGGCCTCCCTGCTCGGAGTCATGCTGGTCATTCCGATTGGCGGCGCCGACATGCCGGTCGTGATCTCACTGCTCAACGCCTATTCGGGGCTCGCCGCCGCCGGCCACGGCTGGGTGCTCAACAACAGCGTGCTCATCATCGCTGGCTCACTCGTGGGGGCCGCCGGTTTCATCCTCACGGTACTGATGTGTCGTGCGATGAACCGCTCGATCGGAAACGTCATCTTCGGCGGCGTCGGTGCGGTCGTGGCCTCCGAGGCGGAGAGCGAAGACATCTACGCCGGTCGGGTGAAATCGGCCTCCGCGGAAGAAGTGGCTATGCTTCTGGAAGGCGCCCGGCGCGTCATCATTGCGCCCGGATACGGGATGGCCGTGGCCCAGGCCCAGTTCGCGGTAGGGGAATTGACGCTGCAGCTCGAGAGCCGCGGGGTCGAGGTGGACTTCGCGATCCACCCCGTTGCCGGCAGAATGCCGGGGCACATGAACGTTCTGCTGGCCGACGCGAAAATCTCCTACGATCGGCTCAAGGATATAGACGAGATCAATCCGACCTTTCGTCAAACCGACGTGGTTCTGGTCATCGGCGCCAACGACGTGGTTAATCCGCTAGCGCGAGAGGACGATCCGTCGATCCCCATTTCCGGGATGCCGATCCTCAACGTCGACGAGGCGCGTTCGGTGGTCGTCATCAAGCGCAGCCTGAGCCCCGGATTCGCTGGCATCGCCAACCCGTTATTTGCCGCGGACAACGCGCTGATGCTCTTTGGCGACGCGAAGAAAGTGGCAACGGATCTGGTGGCGGCCCTCAAGGAGGCGAATTGAGCCGCAGTTTGTTGTGCTTCGATAGAACCGTGCGCACGAGGGCGCGGGTTACCAGGCAGCTGTGCAGGTCTTTCTCGAAGCGGTACCGGTCTCGCTGGTTGCGCTCGTCCTCCGTGAGAATCGCGTCGTAGGCGCGGAGGAGCTTCTCGTCGCGAATCTCGTCGGGGCGGACGACCCAGAGATGCGCTTCGCGATCACCGATTTTCGTACTTCACCTCGCCGCTGATGATCGTGTACGCTAGAGTCGCACCATCACTGCCATGCCGGCGGCGATCTGAATCGCGCCCGCGACATCGTCCACGCCGAAGACCACATCTCCACGCGTCGTCGTGTAGACCGAGTCGATGTTCACGCCGGCTTCGGACATCACCAGCGCGACATCACCGAGAGTGCCGGGCTCGTCGAGTACTTTCAAGACGACGACTTCGCGGATGATGTAATCCGATCCGGCGGCATCGAGCGCGCGGGTTGCCTCGAGGGCATTGTCGGTCACGAAGTGAACGACGCTCCCGCCGTCACCGCTGGTACCGTAGATGCCGTCGATGTTCACGTCGGCGTCCCCGAGCAAAGTGCCGAGCCGCGCCAGTGAGCCGGGCTCGTCTGGAAGCTTGACTTTGATCTCGATAGCCATCGCCGCTTCCCTCCCTATCGGTGTTACCGCTATTGTCCGGCAGGACGCCGGCTGGATCAAAACTCTTCCGGGAGCGCAAACGCCAAGTAAGCGTCTCCGGACGGTGTGCCCATCTTCCCGCCACCGGCCGCGATGACGACGTACTGGCGTCCGGAAACGGAATACGTTGCCGGCGTCGCGTAGCCTCCCGCGGGGCGGTACCTGCCAGCGAATCTCTCCACGCTCGAGGTCGATCGCGTTCAACGTTCCCCAAGGCAGGATCACGGTTCCTTCGCGACTCGGCGGTGTGAACGGAACACTCGGTCGCAACCGCTCGAGGCGCTCGCGAGCGAACGCGCGCACGCTGTCAGCGGTGAGCTCTTGTCGCGCAAACGGCGGAGGCTTCGTCGGCACCGGTTGAGTGGGCCACGTCGTTTCACCGGGAAGGTCGGTGCTTTGTGCGGGTATCTCTTCGATCGGGAACAACGGTTCTCCGGTGTCGCGATCGAAGACGCAGACATGCCCCGACTTCGTGATGTGCGCGACCGCGTCGACGCCGCTCACAAATCTCTAGGCCCCCTCTGCGTATGCCCAAGCACAGGATGCGGCCTATACGACGCTTCGAGCCGCTCGATCATCTCATCGTCGAGCTCGATTTCGGTGGCCGCCACGAGCTCTTCCAGCTGCTCGATCTTGGTGCTGCCGATGATCGGTGCATCGACACCGGGAACGGACAGCACCCAAGCGAGCGCAACTTGCGCGGGCTTCTTGCCGAGCTCGTTGGCAAGCTCGACCACGGCATCGACAACGTCGAAATCCTCGTCGCGGTAGTACATGTCGTCGGCGAACGGGTCGTCTTGAGCGCGCGTGGTATCGCCCTTGCCTTCGCGACGGCGGTTGCCGGCGAGAAACCCGCGCGCGAGGGGGCTCCAGGGAATGAGACCGACGCCTTGCTCGAGACAAAGCGGGATCATTTCGCGTTCTTCCTCGCGGTAGACGAGGTTCAGGTGGTTTTGCATCGTCTGAAAGCGATGGTAGCCGTTCACGTCCGCGAGAAAGAGCATCGTCGCGAACTCCCATGCCGCCATGCTGCTCGCCCCGAGATAGCGAACTTTCCCGGCGCCAACGAGCGAGTCGAGTGCTTCGAGCGTTTCCTCCATCGGGGTGTGATGATCGAGACGATGGATCTGATAGAGGTCGATGTAGTCGTGTCCGAGACGTCTCAGGGAGTCATCGCACGCGGCGATGATGTGCTTGCGGGAAAGGCCTTTCCGATTCGGGCCGTCGACGAGTGGAAAAAAACACTTCGTGGCGAGAACGTAGTCCTCGCGATGCGCGAGCTCTTTGAGGATCTTGCCCGTCACTCCTTCGCTCACGCCTTTCGAGTACATGTCGGCGGTGTCGAAGAAATTGAACCCGAGCTCGAACGCCCGCTTGAAGTGCGAGCGCGCCTCGTCTTCTGCGAGAATCCAAGGCCTCCACTTGGGATCGCCGTACGTCATGCAGCCGAGACCGAGGCGCGATACTTCGAGGCCGGTCGTTCCCAGTCGCTTTGTTTTCATGGACTCTCCTCAGTAGGTACACCCACGGGTTTACCGTACAGATACAAAACGGCGAGGAGGACGGCGCTTCCCATGAGGATCGAGATCCAAGGCGACATCCCGTAGGCGGTCGGGATACTCCCCACGATCAACCCCACAAAGGCGACGAGCAGCGCGTAGGGAAGCTGGGTGCGGACGTGGTCGATGTGGTCCGCGGCCGAGGCCATCGAGCTCAGGATCGTGGTGTCGGAAATCGGCGAGCAGTGGTCGCCAAATACAGCGCCCGCCAAAACGGAGCTGATGACCCCGACGAGGATCGTGTCGACGCGTTCCGGTCCGAGTCCCGCGCTCGCGCTCAGCGAATCCGCCAGCGGGATCACCAGCGGCATCATGATCGCCATGGTTGCCCAGCTCGTCCCTGTCGCGAATGCCATGGCGGCCGCGATGACGAACGACAGCGCCGGAAGCCAAGCGGGATCGAGCGCACCTTCGAGAATCTGGACGAGATAGCTCGCGGCCTGGAGCTCGGTCGTGGCCGCGCCGATGGACCACGCGAGCACGAGAATGACGATGGCCATCATCATCGACTTCAGGCCCTGAATCCATGCGGCAAACGCCTGCGTCAACGTCAACACACGTCGGACCACCGCCAGGAACATCGCGACAACGCACCCGGCGAGAGAAGCCCAGAGAAGCCCGACGTAGGAGTCCGATTTGCTGACAATGTTGCCGAGGCTCACCTCGTCGTTGGGACCGAGTGCGTTGCGCCCGGTGATGTAAATGCCCCCGAGTCCAACCACGAGAATGGCGACGATGGGAGCGAGCCCGTTCAACCAGCTCGACGGCGTGTCGGCGTCGGTTTCGTCTTCGAGATTTTCGGTCGCGCGCTCGGCGCCGTCCCGGTTCACCTTGCCTTCGAAACGAGCGCGGCGCTCGGCTTTGAGCATCGGCCCGAAGTCGCGATCGGTTGCGCTAATCATGAACGCGAACACAAGCGCGAGCAGGGGATAGAACCGGTACGGGATCGTCCGGATGAACATCGTGTAGGCGTCTTCGGACGAGCCGATGATCTGGAGTCCTTGATCGATGAGGCCGACTTCGTAGCCGATCCAAGTCGAGATGAGTGCGGTGCTCGCCACCGAAGCGGCGCCCGTATCCACGAGAAACGACAGCTTCTCTCGTGAGATGCGAAGCTTGTCGGTGATGGGGCGCATGAGGTTGCCGCGGACGAGAACGTTCGCGTAGTCGTCGAAGAACATCACGAGCGCCATCAACATCGTGGACAGTTGCCCGCCCTTGGCGCCTTTCGCGAACCGGGTGATGAGCTCGGCGATGCCGCGCGCACCGCCGTTTCGAGTAATGACACCCACCATGCCACCGAAGAGGAAGCTGAAAACGAGGATCTGCGCCTGGCTCTTCGTCGTGATCGCGTTGATGATGAAGTGCGTGAGGACGGCGAAAAAGCCCGCCAGGATGTTGTAGTCATGGATAAACGTCGCGGCGAGCCAGATGCCCGAGAAAAGCGACAAGACGACCTGGCGGAACACCAAGGCGAAGGTGATGGCCAAGATCGGCGGAAGAATGCTCAAGATAGCGGGAATCGCGCGCACTTCGGCTTCCGCGCTCAGCGCTCCATCCTGAACCCGCACGGTGTGCCGGCCTCCGAAGTCGACGACCGCTCCCTCGATGCGAAGGCCGTCGAACGTGCCTCGCGAAAGACCTGTGATGGAGAGCGTGCCTTCGTAGCCCGAGACCGTGTTGCCCTCCGCGTCGACCGCGATGACGGTGATCTGGAAGGGAATACCGGTCAGAACGAGACTGGGTGCTTCGATACGAAGCTCGGTCTGCCCCGACGCGACAGCGGGAAGGAGCAACAACAACGGGATCAGCCGCGTCCGAAGCTGACGGCTGATGGCCGATGGCCGACGGCGCATCAATCGCATATTACGTGCTCCAGAACGAGGTCGAAGTGCTCCTCGAGGGCGTCGCGCCACTCGGTGTCGTTGGCGATGGGGGTTTCGGTCCGCTCGCGCCGTATTCCCCGGTGACGAATCAGACACTCCGGAGTGAGCGTTATCCGGCCGCCGGGTGTCGCGCCTGTGGTGACGACGCGTTGGGTGAACGTCGATTCGTCGGAGCTCTGACGGTAGCGGCACGCTTCCGCATGATCGCCGAGCCGGCGAGGGGTGAGCGTGCGCAACGTCGCGAGCGTGGGCTCGGGGTCTACGTCGGCGTGGATACGATCCAGGCAGTCTCGAACGTTCACCGGAGCGCAATTGTAACAGAGGTACTGTAAAATGAGACTTTTCCAAGGATGAAGGACCGAGCGGCGTTATGAGCCGGAGCCACCCGTTGCGCATTCTCGCGCTCGTGCACAAGGAGCTCGAGCCACCAAAGAACCCGAACCGCTACCACACGAACGTCGACTGGAAGATGGAGTTCGATGTTATCGAATCACTCGAGTACATGGGTCACCACGTCGAGGTTCTCGGGCTTCACGATGACTTGTCGGTTCTCGCCGGGGCGATCGAGCGCTTTCGGCCCCAAGTCCTCTTCAACCTGCTCGAAGACTTTCACGGGGTGGCCGTCAACGACCAACACTGGGTCTCGCATCTCGAGCTCCTGAAGCTTCCTTATACGGGGTGCAACCCACGCGGACTCCTGCTTGCTCGGGACAAAGCGATCGCGAAGAAGTTACTGACGCACGAATCGATCCCGGCGCCCGGATTCGCGGTGTTTCGACGAGGAGAGCGTGCCAGGAGCAACGGGCGGCATGTGGAGCTCCGCTATCCCCTCATCGTGAAGTCCCTCATCTTCGATGGGTCGGTTGGCATCTCGCAGGCGTCCGTCGTCGTCTCGGAGGAAAAGCTCCAGGAGCGTGTCCGGTTCGTTCATGAGGACATCGGGACCGATGCGATCGCGGAAGAGTTCATCGACGGGAGAGAGCTCTACGTCGGCGTCATCGGGAACGAGCGTCTCGAAACGCTCCCCGTATGGGAGCTTCGGTTCAAAAAACGGCCCCCTTCGACACGGCTCATTGCCACCGAGCGCGTGAAGTGGAGCGACAAGTATCAGAAGAAGGTCGGCGTCCATAGCGGCAGGGCACGGCTTCCCGAGGCGAAAGCGCGAGAGGTCCAGGCACTCGCCCGCCGGATCTACCGCGCATTGGAGCTTTCCGGCTATGGCCGGATCGATTTTCGCATGACGGACGACGGTACGGTCTACTTTCTCGAAGCGAACCCGAACCCGCAGCTCGCCTACGGGGAAGACTTCGCCGAATCCGCGGAAAAGGGCGGCCTGTCCTACGAAGACCTCATCACCCGAATCTTGAAGCTCGCGTTCTCAAGGCCGCGGGCGTGAGCGCGAACCGCGTACACGTCGCCATGGGTTTGGGCATTCTCCTGCTCAGCGTCGTTGAGTGCATCCAGGTCTACCCCGAGCTTCCGGATCCCATGGCAAGCAACTTCGGCGGCGACGGGACTGCGGGAGGTTCCGTCTGCCCAGAACAATCAGAAAGTCAAGTGCGTTGAAGATACTTCAACTGTCAATGTAACCGGTGAGAAAGCGCGATTATTTCGAGTAAAGCCAGTTGAACTCGTCGGCCAACACCGCGCTGGGAGGAGGGGCCGGGCGATCGAGGGCGTCCGCGAGGTAACGAGGCACCGCGAAACACCCAGGGAAGGCTCGAGGGGTAAGTGCGCGGAGCTCTCCGCTCAGAGCGGATGCCCGCTCAACGATCGTCTCTGTGGCGGCGGCGTTGAAATCGATCTCGTTCGATGCAAGCACGAAGCCGTACCCGCCGCCGAACGTCAGGATCGCCGCGCTGTGCAGAACGACGTGCTGAAAAAGCTTTGAGAGCCCCTGATACAAGGGCGCGATGCTCATACGAGGCATCGCGAGATCGCCGAAGCCGGCGATGATACCGCCGCGCGCCAGAACCTTTTGCGATAAGGGGAGCACGTTCTGATAGAGACGCACCGCCGATTGATCGTAGCCATCGAGAAGGTCGACTAGGATCAGGTCGAACGGTTGCGGTGAGTCCTCGAGGTACGGAAAGACATCCTGGACGAGAATCTCGGCGCGTTCATCGTCGAAGCTTCCTCGATGAAGCTCTTTCAAATGCTCCTTGCACGCGTTGATGACGAGCGGGTCGATCTCGACCATCACAACTTCCTCGACGCGCGGGTCCCGCAGGACTTCACGCAGTACGAGACCGTCGCCCCCGCCTTCGATCAAGACACGCTTCGGTCCCGGGTGAAACAGAAGCGGTGGCAGCGCGACGGATTCGTGGTAGATGAACTCATCGATTTCGAGGAACTCGACGACGGCGTCGAGAAAGAGCCCTTTGCCGAGCTCGGGAACGCTCGCGATCGCGACTTCTTGAAACTCAGACCGCTCGCGATAGATCCACTGCTCGATCCCGAGAAGGATGTGCCGCCCGCGTTGGAGCTTGTCCAACGATGCCGCGGTCCAATTCTCGGACATCCATGCGCTCGACATCGAGCCTCCGTTCCAATTCCTCGAGCGCCCGTTGCGGCTTTCCGCCACATGTAAAGATATCCACCGCGGCGTAGCCGTATTCGGGCCACGTGTGGATGGACATGTGTGATTCGGAAAGAAGCACAACGGCGGTGACGCCGTGTGGCGAAAAGGCGTGAGTGCTCACGTTTAACACGGTGAACTCGCCGCGTTCGCAAGCGGCGAGAAGAGCGTCCTGAATCAAGTCAAGGTCGTTCAATCGGTTCTGATCTCGAACCCAAAGTTCGGCGATTACGTGCTTACCCAGAGCATTGGTCATTTCCTCCGGCGATCCTCCATCAGCCGAAGGCTTCGAGGATATCCTGAATCTAGTTTGCGTATTCCGGGGCATCGTGAACGCAGATTCCAGCCGAAGGTGAACATCCATTCCAAAGCATCGTGAACACGGATTCCGGGGATCGTGAACATCGATTCCGGGGAAGGTGAACACGGATTCCAGGCAACGTGAACGCCGGTTCCGGCATCGCGAACGCTCATCGATAGCACGTTTCAAGGCAACTCTAGGTCGTACCCGGAAGGAGGACGATCTAGGAAATGGCAGCTAAGAGGTTATCGATGAGAAAAATACGAGAGGTTCTAAGGTTAAAGTACGAGCTGGGTTTTACTCACCGCATGATCGCAAAGGCACTTCGCGTGGCGGTTGGAACGGTGAGTGAGTACCTGGCCAAGGCGAAGAAGGGTGGTCTGAGGTGGCCGCTCCCGGAGGAGCTGAGCGAAGGGGAGCTGGAGGCAGGGCTGTTTCCGCCGCCGGGCTCGTCTGGCGCACGGCCGGGTCTGGACTATGCCCACATCCACGAGGAGCTGAGGCGTCACCGAGAGCTGACGTTGCTGCAGCTGTGGGTGGAGTACGCGGAGAATAAGCCGGGAGCGTACGGCTACAGCCGTTATTGCGAGCTGTACGGTCAGTGGAAGAAGAAGCTGAACCCGACGATGCGTCAACGGCATCGAGCAGGCGAGAAGACATTCGTCGATTTTTCGGGGAAGAAGCCTCACATCGTCGATCCGAAAACGGGAGAGCTCGTCGAAATGGAGCTGTTCGTCGGGACGTTGGGCGCGAGCAGTTACACCTACGTCGAAGCGACACTGAACCAGTCGCTGGAATCGTGGGCGAAGGCCCATAAGGGGATGTCGGATTACTTCGGTGGCAGTACGGAGATCTGGGTTCCGGACAACTTGAAGAGCGGCGTGGATTTGGTGGACCGTTACGAGCCAGGGATCAACCGGACGTACGAAGAGCTGGCGACGCATTACGGTGCGGTTGTGGTCCCGGCTCGGGTGTTCAAGCCGAAAGACAAAGCGAAGGTGGAGTCGGCAGTGCAGGTGGCGCAGCGCTGGATCCTGGCGGTGCTTCGTCATCGCACGTTCTTCAGCCTGGCGGAACTGAACGAAGCCATCTGGGAGAAGTTAGAGGTCCTGAATGCGCGTCCGATGCAGAAGCTCGGTGTGAGTCGGCGGGAGTTGTACGAAAGGCTAGACCGGCCCGTACTGAAACCGCTACCGCAGGAGAGCTACGAGTTATCGACGTGGAAGCGGTGCAGAGTGAACATCGACTACCACGTGGAGGTGGAGAACAACTTGTACAGCGTTCCCTATCAGCTCATTCACGAGAAAGTCGAGGCACGGGTGACGGCCTCGGTGGTGGAGGTCCTGTTCAAGGGAAAGCGCGTCGCGTCGCATCCCCGCAAGAAAGGAAAGGGGCACTACTCCACGAACCCGGAGCATATGCCACGTTCGCATCGGGAGCACCTGGAGTGGACGCCGTCGCGGCTGCTCCACTGGGCGGAGCAGTCAGGTCGCGCCACGGGAAGGCTGGTTGCGGGGATTCTAGAGAGTCGGCCTCACCCGGAGCAGGGATTTCGCTCTTGCCTGGGAGTCATGCGACTAGGCAGCCGCTGGGGCAGTGAGCGTCTCGAGGCCGCTTGCGCACGAGCGGAAGCTTTGAGCTCTTACAGCTATCGCACGGTGAAAAACATTCTCTCGGCTGGTCTGGATCGTGTGGTGCTCGAATCGGACGCCGAAGCGAAACCGCGAGAGGAGCACGAGAACATCCGAGGCGCGGATCACTACGAAGGAGGAGAGTCCCGATGCTGACACCCGAAACGATAGAAAAGATGAACGCCATGAAGTTGTTCGGCTTGGTGTCCGCGTTCGAAACCCAGTTGAGCTCGAGCGAATACAAGGAGCTGAGCTTCGAGGAACGTGTGGGACTCCTGGTCGATGCCGAGTGGACCGCCCGCGAACAGCGTAAGCTTTCTCGACGACTGCGAGCGGCAAAGCTCCGCTATCCGGCATGTTTGGAGAACGTGAACTTCCAAGCGCCTCGAGGCTTAAACCGCGAACAGATCTTGAGCCTGGGCAACTGCCGCTTTGTCGGTGAGCGCCATAACCTGCTCATCACCGGCCCGACGGGGATTGGCAAATCGTTCTTGGCTTGCGCCTTCGTGGAGCGGGCCTGTCGTCGCGGCTTCACCGGATGCTACGTGCGAGCACCGCGCTTGCTCCACGAGCTCGCGGTCGCTCGTGGTGATGGTTCCTACGCCCGGCTTTTGACGAAACTCGCCAAGCTGGACTTACTGGCTATCGATGATTGGCTGCTTCACCCGCTGAAAGAATCGGAGAGACGGGATCTAATGGAGGTCATCGAAGACCGCGCCGAGCGTGGCTCCACACTCATCGCGACCCAGATTCCGCTCAAGCAGTGGCACGAAGCGATTGGCGACCCAAACCAGGCAGACGCTATCTGCGATCGCATTCTCCACAGCGCGCACCGCATCACTCTCAAAGGAGCTTCTCTGAGAAAGACCAAGGCTGCGCCAAAGGCATTTGACAACGCCGATGCATGAGCGAGCGAGGGACCACAGCGTCGATGCGATAAAAACGGGTGAAACCGCCAAACCCGGGGTACCAGACGATGCGGCGCCAAAACGACGCGCGAGAATGCCTCAGGAAGCGTCTTCTCGAGCCAGGCCATACCCCAGCAACCCCCCGAAACCAGCCCCACATCGCCCGGGGTTCGGCCGCGGCAGGTCGCTGCCTACGGGAGCGGGAAGGTCGCTTCGCGTCTTTCCTTACGCCCGCTCCCGTAGGCAGCGACCTGCCGCCCCTTGCTACACAACACGCAGGTAAGATAGGTTCACGTTTTCAATCAGTGGAAAGGAGGTCACCCAACACTTCATCGCTTCGATGAGCGTTCGGCTTCACCGGATTCGCTGTTCAGCTTGCTCTGGATTCGGCGTTCACGATGGCTGGAATACGCACTTATGATGGTTTCAACTAATTCCTTGACATCCTCAAGGCTTCGAGCATCACACCCGAAAGCCTTCCGGACGCTACGTGAATGGCTGCATAAGACGGCTAAGCGCGAGCTAGCCTGACCTCCTCCCGCGAGCGGGTCGCGGACCCAGAACTCTAGCAAACTCACTGACTTCCTTCAAATTGAAAAGCCCGACCTTCCGCTTGAGGGAAGATCGGGCTTTGAATATGTATTCCCGGCGACGTCCTACTCTCCCACAAAGTCGCCCTTGCAGTACCATCGGCGCTGGAGGGCTTAACTTCCGTGTTCGGAATGGGAACGGGTGTGGCCCCTCCGCTACAGCCACCGGGAAGCTCTTTAGAATAACTGACAACCGGCTTACCTCGCCGAAGCTTTAGCGAAGGCGGGATACAAACGCAGTGCGTTGCGAACGCAGAGCAAAATTCACTTGAACTTCGCCCTGGGTAAATTTTATGGTCAAGCCTCACGGCCGATTAGTACCCGTTAGCTGAAGCGATCACTCGCCTTACACATCGGGCCTATCAACCTGGTGGTCTACCAGGGGCCTTCAGGGACCTTATGGTCCGGGAGATCTCATCTTGGAGTGGGCTTCGCGCTTATATGCTTTCAGCGCTTATCCCTTCCGAACGTAACTACCGAGCGGTGCTCCTGGCGGAACAACTCGTAAATCAGAGGTTCGTCCAGCCCGGTCCTCTCGTACTAAGGCCAGCTCTCCTCAAATCTCCTACGCCCACGACAGATAGGGACCGAACTGTCTCACGACGTTCTAAACCCAGCTCACGTACCGCTTTAATGGGCGAACAGCCCAACCCTTGGAACCTGCTACAGCTCCAGGATGCGATGAGCCGACATCGAGGTGCCAAACCTAGCCGTCGATATGAACTCTTGGGCTAGATAAGCCTGTTATCCCCGGCGTACCTTTTATCCGTTGAGCGACGGCCCTTCCATGCGGAACCGCCGGATCACTAAGCCCTTGTTTCCAACCTGCTCGACTTGTCTGTCTCGCAGTCAAGCTCGCTTGTGCCTTTACACTCTACGGCTGGTTTCCAATCAGCCTGAGCGAACCTTCGGGCGCCTCCGTTACATTTTGGGAGGCGACCGCCCCAGTCAAACTACCCGCCTAACAGTGTCCCTGACCCGGATAACGGGCCTAGGTTAGAATTTCAGAACGATGAGGGTGGTATCTCACCATTGGCTCCCCCAAAGCCAGAACTCTAGGTTCAAAGCCTCCCACCTATCCTGCGCACAACGCACCAAAATTCACTGATAGGGTATAGTAAAGGTGCACGGGGTCTTTCCGTCTTGTCGCGGGTAACCGGCATCTTCACCGGTACTACAAATTCGCAGTGCCTCTCGTCGAGACAGCGCCCAGATCGTTGCGCCATTCGTGCAGGTCGGAACTTCACGTGATTCCACGGTTTCCCGTGGCGCAGACTATACCTTCACCTGACCGTCAGTGAGCTGAGTATCTCACCTGCCGGAATACTTCCGCTTCCCTGATGAATTCATCTTCATCGCGGCTTTCACGATCATCTCAAAACCTTCCGCTGTCTTATGTTCGCTGTTGTAAATCCTGAGACAAATATCTCGGAACAGCTCGACGTCGGCTTGCTTCGATGACAAGAGCGGGAACGACTCGCAGTGGGGGAGAACTTTCTCCACCAAATCGCGAATGTTCCGCACCTCGTACTTGAGGGTCTTGTCCGACCGATCCGGTCGAATGAAACCACATCCTTGAATCTCGTATAGGAGTTGGGCTCGGTCTCCGTTTTGGCTGACCGAGAAGCTCGGACGAGCCTCCCAACCTAATCGATGTCTCTGACTCGGTTGGAACGACACGCAAAAGCAACCCTCTCCATCTACGAAACCGGAGATGTAGGAATCGACATTCATCTGAGAAGTGCCAGGGCCGGCGTGTTATGGAACTTCCGAAGAAGAACCATCCAGAGGTCTCACCCCCTGAGTCGTTACGGGGAACGCAACCGCCTTACAGCCGTTGCGATCTTACCCTCGGTATTGCCCGCGGCGCACCTGCTAGTTACGCCGGTAGGGTTTCACCGATTTGAGCCGGTTTGCTGGACGGAATCGCTTCCGCCCGGGGCAATTCTGTTTACCCGACAAGGAATTTCGCTCTACTCTGTTACCTCTCCACCAGAAAACCCAGTGAAGCGGGTCGGTCATTTCTGCCGACCTCCTCATGTC